>OZ243918.1:0-3194592 GCA_965213895.1 Rubrobacteraceae bacterium
CTCCCTCGTCGCAGAAGAGCGTTACCACGGTCTCCAGCCCGGGATACGCCTCCTTGACCCGCTTTGCCGCGAGCAGGTGCGCCCCGCTACTCGGTCCCACGAACAGCCCGTACTCCCGCGCCAGCCGCCGCATGGTCTGCACGGCCTCCTCACTTTCTGTAGAGAGTACCTCGTCCACCTTGTCCCCGTGACGCTGGAAGATGCCGGGCACGAACCCGTCGGCGATACCTTCTATGAGATGATCCCCAACCTCCCCACACAATATAGTCTCGGACTCTGAGGGTTCCATGGCGAACAGCTTCACTTGCGGGTTGACCTCGTGAAAGGCCTGACCGACCCCGATGAGAGTTCCCCCGGTCCCGACACCCATGACCAGCGCGTCCGGGACGACGCCTTCCGGTAGTTGGGCCAGTATCTCCGGCCCCAGCCAGGTGCGGTTCTCTTCCACGTTCCACTCGTTTTCGAACTGGGCCGGGCAGAAGTAACCGGGCTCTTGCCCCAGCTCTCGTGCCTTTGCGAGCGCTTCGTTCACGTGGAAGTGCCCGACCTCCAGCACCTCGGCCCCGAAGGCCCGGCTTATGGCGACCCGCTCGCCGCTCATGCCATAAGGCATCACCACGAGCATCCGGTAGCCTTTTACGGCGGCGACCATCGAGAGGGCGTTGCCGGTGTTACCGCTCGTGGCCTCAACAATAGTGTCGCCGGGCTTTAGGAGGCCTTCATCTTCGGCCCGTTCGATCATGTACTTGGCGATCCGCGCTTTTATGGAGCCGGAGGGGTTGAGGTACTCCAGCTTGCAGTAGACACCTTCGAGCTCCAGCAACGGCGTGTCGCCTATGGCGTCGAGTACGTTGTTAGAGAGACCGGCTGTCGCCATTCTACGCTCCTCTGTTTTAGTCCGTTTCGGCGGGGTGGAGATCCCCGTCCGAGATCTCCACCCCAGAGAATTCTACCGGGGTGACGTACGCGCTGGTGAGCCCACCATCAACCAGGAAGTTCGAGGCTGTTATGTAGGATGACTCGTCCGATGCCAAAAAGAGCGCGGCGTTGGCGATCTCCTTCGCTTCGGCGAAGCGGCCCATTGGCAAGTGTATAAGCCTGCGCGCCGCCTTCTCCGGGTCTTTGGCGAACAGCTCTTGCAAGAGCAGCGTGTTGACAGGACCGGGACACAGGGCGTTGACCCGGATGCCCTCGCGGGCGAACTGCACCCCGAGCTCGCGGCTCATGGAAAGCACCCCGCCCTTGGAGGCGGTGTAGGAGACCTGAGAAGTCGCCGCCCCCATCGAGGCGACGAACGAGGCGGTGTTGATGATCGAACCTCCACCCCGCTCCTGCAAATAGGGTATTCCATATTTGCAACACAAATACACAGACTTGAGGTTTACGTCCTGCACTTTTTGCCAGACGTCGAAATCCGTGTCGAGGATCGAGGCGTCGTCCGGTGGCGAGATACCGGCGTTGTTGAAGAGGATGTCTACTCCGCCGAAGCGTTCTGAAGCCTCTTCGTACATGCTCCGCACGTCTTCGGGGTCCGTGACGTCGGCGTGAATGTAGAAGCCACCGACCTCGCCGGCTACCTTTTTTCCTTCTTTGTCATCGAGGTCCGCGACGCAAACGCTGGCTCCTTCTTCGGAGAAGCGACGGGCGCTCTCGCGGCCGATGCCGCCCGCCGCGCCGGTGATGACCGCCACCTTGCCTTCGAGGCGTCCGGGCATGGCTAGTCCTCCTCCGTTGTCATGTAGACGTTCTTTAGCTCCGTGTAGTAGTCGAGGGCGTGCGGCCCGAGTTCGCGGCCGATGCCCGACTGCTTGAAGCCCCCGAACGGCGTCGAGACCCGGACGGAGGTGTTGGAGTTTATGGACATCACGCCGGTCTCAATGCCGCGGGCGACCCGCATGGCGCGGGCGCCGTTTTCGGTCCAGACGGAGCCGGAGAGGCCGTAGATTGTCTCGTTTGCGAGCCGAATGGCCTCTTCCTCGCCCTCGAACGGGATCACGACGACCACGGGACCGAAGATCTCCTCCTCCGCCGCCCGGTCGTCGTTTGAGACCGGGGCCAGAACCGTCGGCGGGAAGTAAAAGCCCTTGCCGTCCGGGGCCTCGCCCTGGATAGCGACCGGAGCGTCCTCGGGCACGAACGAGGCGACTTGTTCCTTCTGTTCGGCGGAGATGAGGGGTCCCATGTCCGTCTCTTCGTCGAGTGGGTCGCCAAGGGTGTAGCCTTTTACCGCAGGCTCCATGAGATCGAGGAACTCGTCGAAGACGCTCTTCTCTACCAGGATGCGGGAGCGGGCGCAGCAGTCCTGTCCGGCATTGTCGAAAACGCCGCCGGGGGCTGAGGTGGCGGCTCTTTCGAGGTCGGAATCGGCGAAGACCACGTTGGCGGACTTGCCGCCAAGCTCCAGGGTCACACGCTTTATAGTGCCGGCGGCTCCGGCCATGATCTTCTTCCCCACGTCCGTCGAGCCCGTAAAGGCAACCTTCGCCACGTCCGGGTGCTCCGTGAGGCGCTGGCCGACCTCGCTCCCAGGTCCCACGACCACGTTCACCACGCCCGCCGGGATGCCGGCCTCTACCGCTATCCGCTGAAACTCCAGCGCCGTTAGCGGCGTAAGCTCGGCGGGCTTGAGGACTACCGTGTTGCCGGCGGCCAAGGCCGGGGCCATCTTCCAGGCCGCTATCTGCAACGGGAAGTTCCACGGCACGATAAGCCCGACAACGCCCAGCGGCTCGCGAAACGTCATGTTCACGCCGCCGGAGACCGGGATGGTGTCGCCGAGCAGCCTTTCCGGCGCCCCGGCATAGTAGCGGAAAGTGTCCACGACCATGCCCATCTCGCCGCGGGCGTCTCCGATGGGCTTGCCGACGTTCTGCGACTCCAGCCGGGCCAGGTTCTCCTTCTCCGATTCGAGGGCCTCCGCGAGGCGGCGCAGGAGGCGGGCGCGATCGGCGGGCTCGACGGTCCTCCACTCCTTGAAAGCCTCTTTCGCCCGGGCGATTGCTTCGTCCGTGGCGTCGCTATTTGCGGATTCCAGCTCCTTCAGTACCTCTTCGGTCGCCGGGTTGATCACTTCTAGCATTGCTTTGTTACCTCCGAAACTAGGGCTTTGATGATGCGGCTCTTTTCGTCTTCTTCCGGGTGCCAGAGTACGCCGAGCACGAACGGATGGTTCGGGTCTTCTATGGCTTCGACGGTACAATCCTTCGTCGCCCGGCCCGTAACCGATAGGCCCTCGCCGACCTCCCTTATGCCCTGATGGTGGTGAGACCTAACGTCCGCAACTTCCGAACCGGCGGTTCGCGCCGCGAGCGAGCCCGGTTCCAGGCTCACCTCGTGATCTACAAAGACGCCGGGCAAGGGCCGATGCTCCTCGTGGCCCACTACGTCCGGCAGGTGCTGCTCAACGGTGCCGCCGTAAGCCACGTTGAGGACCTGCATACCCCGGCAGACACCCAAAGTCGCGGTCTCGCGTTCGATTGCGGCGCGCACCAGCGCGAGCTCGTAGGCGTCACGCTCTTTCTGGACCGGGCCGGTCTTAGGGTGCGGCTCCTGTCCGTAGAGTTCCGGGTCGAGATCACCGGCGCCGCCGGTGATGATGACGGCGTCTACGAGGTCCAGAACTTCCGAGGGGTTTTCGGTGTCTTCTTCGTCCGGGATCAGAAGCACGGGGCGTCCCCCGGCGCGCTGGACGGCCCGGACGTAGTTGGCGGGGCTCATGAACGCCGGGACGTCTTGCCAGGCGCCGTAGTTGATCGTTTCGGTGGCCGCCGTAATGCCGACCGTCGGCCTCACAGGCGTTCGAAGTTCCTGTAGCGCTCCCAGTCGGTAACGGCCAACTCGAAGGCGTCGATCTCGACCTGGGCCATGTTCGTGTAGTGGTCAACCACCTCGTCGCCGAACGCCTCGCGGGTGATCTCGCTGTTCGTAAACAGGTCGCGCGACTCGTACATGTTCGTGGGGAGCTGGGGTTTGTCCGCCTCGTAAGCGTTGCCTTCTACCGGATCTTCCAGCGAGAGTTCGTTGTCTATGCCGTGGATGCCGGCGGCGATCATGGCGGCGATAGCCAGGTACGGGTTTACGTCCCCACCCGGCGCCCGGTTCTCGACCCGCAGCGACTTACCGTGCCCGACGACGCGCAACGAGCAGGTCCGGTTGTCCGTACCCCAGGCGACTGCCGTCGGGGCGAAAGTGCCTTTGGCGAAACGTTTGTAAGAGTTGATGTTCGGCGCGAAAAAGAGCGTCATCTCTTTCATACACGCAATTTGGCCCGCCAGGAAGTTCTGAAAGAGCTTGGAGAAACCGTGGCTGCCGTTGCCGCTGTCGCCGGGGAAGACTGCCTCTCCATCCTGGCTCTGCAGGCTCAGGTGGACGTGGCAGGAGTTGCCCTCTAGCTCGTTGAACTTGGGCATAAAGCTCAGGGCGTAGCCCATCTGGCTGGCGATCTCTTTGGCCCCGTTCTTATAAACGGAGTGGCCGTCGGCGGAGCGCAGCGCCTCGTCGAACTTCACGTTGATCTCGTGCTGGCCGTAGTTGCACTCGCCCTTTGCGTCCTCGATCTTGAGCCCGGCCGCCGTCATGCAGTTGCGGATACGCCGCAGCAGCGGCTCGACGCGGGCGGTGCCTTGGAGTGAGTAGTCCACGTTGTAGTAGTTGGCGGGTTCCAGGTCCCGGTACGCTTTACGCCAGGCTTCCTCGTAGGTGTTGCGGAAGACGATGAACTCCAGCTCCGTACCGGCGAAGGGGACCAGCCCGCGCTCGGCGAGGCGCTCCAACTGCCGGCGCAGGATCTGGCGCGGCGAAGGAACGACCGGTGAGCCGTCTTCCCAAACTAGATCGCACGTAACGAGCGCCGTCCCCTCCAACCACGGGGTCACCTGCAAAGTATCCATATCCGGCTTGAACACGAAGTCCCCGTAGCCACCGGACCAGGAAGACATCGCGTACCCTTCGACGGTCTCCATGTCCACGTCAACGGCGAGCAGGTAGTTGCAGCCTTCGGCGTTCTCCCCGGCGACTTCTTCGAGGAAATGGTCGGCGGTCAGACGCTTGCCCTGCAGGCGGCCCTGCATGTCGGTCATCGCCAGGAGAACCGTGTCTATCCGCCCGGCTTCTACCTCGGCCTGAAGCGTGTCCAGGTCTAGGCGGCCTTCTACTTTAGCTGTGTCCACTCTTTGCTCCCTTTCCTTCGCGATTTGGTTTAGCTTACCCTATTCGTCGCCGAGTTCGGACTCGGCTTTTTCGATGGCGGCGAACTCCTCCTCTGGTGCCTGGGCGACGAGGTGGTGGCGGCTGTAGAGGGCGAAGTAGGCGATCATGAGCCCGTAGAAGATCGCCACCCCGATAAGCACCCGCGGGTCCACCAAGAACCCGGCGATTATGGCGGCGAAGCTGAGGACCAGGGCTGTGCCCGAGGTAACGATGCCGCCGGGCGTTTTGTACGGACGTTCGAGGTCCGGCTCTTTGTAGCGCAGGATGATGTGCGAGAGCATCATCAGCGCGTAGGAGATGGTCGCCCCGAAAACGGCGATCAGGATGAGCAGTCCGCCGGCCCCGGTGAGTGAGAGTATGAAGCCGATGGCGCCCGGTACGATCAGGGCGAGTATCGGGGTCCGGCGGCTGCCGGTTACGGAGAGCCACCGCGGCAGATAACCGGCCCGCGAGAGCGCGAAAGTCTGCCGGGAGTAGGCGAAGATGATGGAGAAGAAGCTGGCGATAAGGCCCGCGAGCCCCACGACGTTGACGAACGTGAACAGCAGGTTTTCGCTACCGTAGGCGTTCTCGGCGCTAATAGCCGTGGTAAGCGGGGCTCCCGTATCCTGAATGATGCTCGAACCGGCGCCACCGGGGCCGAAGACGAGTATGAGCGCCGCGAACACGAGCAGGGTTCCCATACCGGCGATGAGGCCGCGTGGCATGTCCCGGCCCGGGTTCCGGGCTTCTTCGGCGGCGAGCGGCACGCCCTCGATAGCGAGAAAGAACCATATAGCATACGGTATCGCCGCCCAGATGCCGACGTAGCCGAACGGCAGGAACGCGCTCGCGCCGAAGGCGTCTGTTACCGGGATATCGAAGAGGTTGGCCGGGTCGAACTGCGGGATCATGCCGACGATAAACGCGATGAGCGCCACGGCGGCGATGGCCGTAATGACGAACATCAACTTCAGCGCCTCACCGACACCGTAGATATGGATTCCTATAAACACCAGGTAGAAAAAGAGGTAGACCAGCGGCCCGCCGAACCCGATCAGGGACTCCACGTAAGCCCCGATAAACGTCGCGATAGCGGCCGGCGCTATAGCGTATTCAATGAGGATCGCTGTCCCCGTTAAAAATCCGCCCCACACCCCCATCGCCCGCCGGGCAAACCCGTAGCCGCCGCCGGCGACCGGAATGGCCGAAGACATCTCGGCCAGGGCGAAGACCATCGTCGTGTACATGGTCGCCATGAGGATCGTCGCGATGAGCAGTCCGCCCCATCCACCCTGGGCGAGACCATTATTCCATCCCGCAAAGTCCCCTGAAATGACGTAGGCAACACCGAGCCCCGCCAAAAGAACCCAACCGGCGGCCCCGCTCTGGAGCTGCCGGTTCTCCATGTAGCCCTGCTCCGTCTGCTCGTACTCGACGCCCCGCTTTTGCTGACCACCCGACTCGCTCAACGCACCCTCCCCGACTCCCAACGAACCCTACCCAGAAGACCAACCGTCCCAGTAAAACCCGAAATGTTCTGCAAGCAACGTCTCCCTTCTCGACCCGCATAGTCGCGATGGTTACAATGCGTGACAGCATAGCAAGAACAAATTTGTCATGCAAGAGTACAAATAGGTGCAAATCGTCATGCGAGATACAAAGTGGGCCTAAATCTACAATAGAATTGGGTTGCTATGATCCTCGGAGTGGAGGTCGAGATAGAGGCTAGTCGGGAAGAATTCGGACCGCTGAACAAGAACCTGCTCTACGTGCAGGCCGAGCGTAGCATAGAAGATTTGCTGGTTCGGCGGCGATACAGGGCGGGGGATCGCATTTCTCCGGAGACGGATCTGGCGAAGAGCCTGGGCGTTTCCCGGGCCACGGTGCGGGCGGGGCTAGCGCGGCTCGTCGAGCGGGGAATTTTGGAGAAGCGCCAGGGAAGCGGTACGTTTCTCGTACGGCCTCCGGAGGGGGTTCGGCTGCGCAACGGTCTCGAAAGGCTGGAGACCTACACGGTACACGCCGAGAGGTTGGGCCTGAAGCTGGGTAGCCGGAACTCGCGAATAGAAGAAAGCGTCGCCGGTACGGATGAGGCTGCGGCGCTCGAAGTGCCTCCCGGCGAGCCGGTTGTGAGGGTTCGTCGCACATTGCTCGTCGCCGGCGAGCCCGCGGCCTGGATGACGGACGTCGTACCGAAAGACTTTGTTTCGGCGGAAAAGGTTCGGGAGCGCTTCCGACCGGAGGCCATGCTGCTGGACCTTCTGGTATCCGAGGGCGTGCCCATCGGCTTCAGCAAGCTGTGCATAGACGCGGAGTTGGTCGGCCCCGACGATGAAGTCGGAGTTGCGCTGGGGCTGCAGGTCTCCTCTGCCGCTCTCTCGTTGACCGAGACCATGTACCTCACCGGCGGTCGGCCCGCGCAGTGGTCGCGCAACATCTTTCTGCCGGGCAACCTGGACCTGCACGTAGTACGGGAGTTGTTCGAGGTCCGCAGCCTCTCCTGAACCCTCCGGAAAGGAACTCTAGTGACCGAAATAAGTTGGAAAGATTTCGAGAAGGTGGATATAAGGGTCGGCAAAGTGGTAGAGGCCGAACCTTTCCCGGAGGCCCGAAAGCCAGCCCTAAAACTAAAAGTAGACTTTGGGGACAGTATCGGTGTTAGACAAACCAGTGCCCAGATCACGGCGCACTACGAACCGGGAACCCTAATTGGCCACCAGGTCGTCGCGGTCATGAACTTTCCGCCGAAGCGTATCGCGGGCTTTAAGAGCGAGGTCTTGGTGCTCGGCGTCCCGGATGAGAACGGGGAGGTGGTGCTGCTGAGCCCGGATCACGACGTGCCGACCGGCGGCCGGGTGTTTTAGGGCGAGAGTCGGGTCAGGCCAGCTCGAAGACTATATCCTGGGCTCCTTCCCACAAGGTCTTTTCGCCGAGTGGTCGGAGGTTTTCGTGGCCCTCGACAATGGTCATCAGATGGTTGGCGGCCAGCACGCCTAATTTGCTCTTGAAGACGGTGCCGTAGTAGGGAAATAAGATTTCTGTCTCGGAGTAGCCGCCGGGGTAGAAAAGGATCTCTCCGGCTTGCGGTACGCTGGTCGCGTCCTCCCAGGGAACCCCGAGGTCGTAGTCACCCAGAGGAATCCAGCACGCCTCCCCGCTCCAGCGGACGTGGATGATCTTCTGCTCGTAAGGCAAGAGGCTCTCGAACGCCTCACAGGTTTTGGGACAACGGTTCTTCTCCCACTTCGCCAGGAACTCATATCCTCCGGCCCTTATCCTCATGTCGCTCAACCGCTTACGCTCCTTTTGTTTCAACCTCTTTCTACTTACGGATACGGGACATTCTAGCGGCCCGCGGGCCGGGACGGATCAGGCGGCCAATCGGTCCCGAGAGGATCTTGCCCTCATGGAAGACCGTAATCCCACGTAAGACAGTGCGGACGACCTCTCCGGTAAAAGTCCGTCCAACGTAAGGGCTCATCTCGTGGCGATAAAACAGGTCTTTACCGTGCAACGTAGATATTCCATCGAGGTCCACCAGCGCGAGGTCGGCGTCCGCCCCGACCTCCAGTTTGCCTTTACCGGAGAACCCGAAGCGGTCCGCAACGTTACCCGATAGCAAGGCGGCGACCTCTTTTAGCAACAGCCCGCGTCCGTGGTGGCCCTCGTCCAGCATCACGTTCAACAAAGATTGGCAGCCCGCGATGCCGCCCCAGGCCTGGAACAGGTCGTCGCCGGTCTTCATGTCCGGCGGACAGGGTGAGTGGTCGGAGGTGACGAACTCGACGTTGCCACCATGGATATGATCCCAGAGAGGTTCGAGGTCTTCCTGCTGGCGCAGTGGCGGCGCGCACTTGGCGACCGCTCCGAGCGCCTCCGCATCCTCTTCGGTCAGAACCAAATAGTGGGCGCAGGTCTCGCAGGTCGCATTCACCCCACGTTCGCGCGCAGCGGCCACGAGTGCGACGCCCCGGCCGGTACTCACGTGGACTACGTGCACCGAGCAGCCGGTTTCTCCGGCGAAGAGGATCGCGCGTTCTATCGCTTCGAGCTCCGCGACTACCGGGCGCGAGTCGAGATAGTCGCGCATCGTGGTGCGGAGGGTCCCCACCCGCCGGCGTCCCAACTCGTCCGTGATCTCCTTGTTCTCCGCGTGGACGAGGACGGGCAGCCCCAACTCCGCCGCCTTCTCCATCCCCTCGTAGAGCGTCAGATCGTCGGCGGGCTGGAAGTCTACGGTGCCGGTGGTGGACATAAACGCCTTAAAACCGGAAACGCCCCTCTCGGCAAGCTCCTCCATACGCTCCAGGTTGCCGGGCACGAGTCCGCCGTAGAAAGCGAAGTTCACCACGGATGAGGCCTTCGCTAGGGCGACTTTCTCGTCGAAGCTCGCCGCGTCGTTGGTCGGCGGGTAGGCGTTCAGAGGCATCTCCACGAAGGCCGTCATGCCGCCTGCTGCCAGCGCCCGGGAGCCGGTGGCGAAGCCTTCCCAGTGCGTGCGGCCGGGTTCGTTGAAGTGGACGTGGGCGTCTATGGCGCCGGGGAGGACGTGGAGCCCGTGGGCGTCTATTTCTTCAGTGGCTGTGCCTTCCAGGTCGGGCTCTATGGCGGCTACCTTTTCGTCCGAGACGCCGACGTCGGCCTCCCGCGGTCCTTCCAGGGTGACTATGGCGCCGCCCCGGAGGATGAGGTCGTAGGTGCTCACGGGCTACTCTTCGTCCGACGGTCCTGGCACGACGACCGTACGGTGACGTTTGGCTACGAACCAGTACACGGCTCCCGCGATGCCGGCCCCGATAAACCAGGAGAACGGGGCTACGTCGCCGAAGAAGGGGATGAGCGCGAAAACGAGGGCGATGATCGAGGCCGGCGCGAAGGCGTAGAGGGCGTCGGGGTTCCAGCCGCGCTGGTACCAGTACGGTTCGTCCGGGCCTTCACGGAAAAGGGCGTGAACCTGGATGCGGCCCCGTTTTACGAGGTAATAGTCCACGACGATGACGCCGAAGATCGGGCCGAGTAAGGCTCCGAGGCCGCCGAGGAAGTAGTTGATGGCGACGGGGCTATTAAAGACGTGCCAGGGCATCACGACGATGGCGAGGAGGGCGGTGATCAGGCCGCCGCGCTTGAAGTCTATGTACTTGGGGAAAGCGTTGGCGAAGTCGTAAGAAGGCCCGACGAAGTTGGCGACGATGTTGATCCCGACCGTTGCAACCGCGAAGGTCAGGGCGCCTAGCGCCAGGGCCAGCGTGCTCGGGATCTCCCCGACGAGCTCTACGGGGTCCGTAATCGCCTCGCCGTAGACGGCGATAGAGCCCGCTGTGGTGATAACGACGACGGCGGAGAAGAGCATGAAGTTGACCGGAAGGCCCCAGAAGTTGCCCTTGCGGACCATGCTCGCCGAGGGCGCCCACCGGGAGAAGTCGCAGAAGTTGAGCATCAGGGTGGAGAAGTAGTTTACGACCAGGGCCACCGCCGTGAAGAAGGTGAAGATGGTGGCCCCGGTAGAGAGGTCTTGGGAGCCGAGGTTAAAGCTCATGTCGGAGCCGGCTTCGTACCAGATCCAGGCGGCCAGGGCGAACATCGCCAGGTAGATCGCCGGCCCCGACCAGTCCACCAGCGTGCGGATCGAGTCCATCCCGTTGCGGAGCACGAGCAACTGGACGCCCCACATCCCCAAGAAACAGATCCAGCCCAGAGTAGAGAGCCCGACTATCAAGTTCTCCGTGAGCGGTTCGAGACCCGGAAATATATCTACGAGGAGTATGAGCACCGCCACGGAGGCGAGCCAGGTCTGGATGCCGTACCAAAAGGTTGCGATGACCGCCCGGATCAGGGCCGGCAGGTTCGCCCCGAAGACGCCGAAGCTGATCCGGCTCAGAACCGGATACGGTACCCCCTGCTGCTGCCCCGCCACGCTGATGAGGTTCATCAGAAAATACACCGCCATGATGCCGACCATCAGTGTCAGAAACACCTGCCAGCCCGTCAATCCCAGAAAGAAAAGCCCCGCCGCGAACGTGTAGCCGCCGATGCTGTGAACGTCGGCCATCCAGGTGGCGAAGAGACTGTAGGTGGTCCATTCGCGCTCGTCATCCCGGAGCGGGCGCAGGTCCTCATTGTAGAGGCGGTCGCTATACTTCTCGACCTCCCGCTGGTAAGCTTCCGGTCCGGCCCTCGTTTGCTCGGCCATCGGTGCTCCCTCCTTTGCTACATCGCTCTGGTCAGATCCAATCTCTCATCCGCCGATCTTCTCCGCGCTCTTCCGTGTCATGTAGCTCTCGCTCAAGAGCCGAACAAAACGGTCCATAGTCTCCAGGGCCGCCGCCACGTCCTCTTTCGCAACGGACTCTGCCGGGTTGTGGCTTACGCCATCCTTGCAGCGCACGAAGAGCATGGCTATCGGGGCGATATCGGAGAGCGGAGCCGCGTCGTGGCCCGCCCCGCTCGGCAGCCAGGGAACGTCCTGTTCTCCTTCTGGGCCGGTTGCGGCGCGTTGCAGCAGCGCGCTCAGTTCGGGGTCGGTGGGGAGTGCGTCGTTCTCCTGGACGACCTGCCAGCGCGCCTTGCAGCCCCGTGCGGCAGCGATCTCCTCAGCCCTTTCGCGCAAGGTGTCGCGGAGCCTCTGGCGCACCAGGTCTTCGCCGTGGCGCAGATCGAGGCTCAGGTATACCCGGCCCGGAATTACGTTGTTCGCGCCGGGATGCACCTCCAACTCCCCGACCGTCGCCACAGCCTCCTTTTCGCCGCGCGCCGTCTGTTCTACGGCCAGCGCAAACTCGGAGGCGGCGCAGAGCGCGTCGCGGCGGCCGGCCATCGGCACGGTACCGGCGTGCCCGGCCTCACCTTCGAAGCCGACGCGCACCCGCGTCTGGCCCGCTATGCCGGTTACCACTCCGACCGGAGAGCCGAGGTTTTCGAGCACCGGACCTTGCTCGATGTGGAGCTCGCAGTACCCGATCAAATCGTCGCCCCCGCGTCCAACGGTGAGCCCCGCCGGGTCACCGCCGAACTCCCGCACGGTGTCGGCGAGGGAGACTCCGTTCTCGTCCTCTCGTTCCAGAAGCGCGGGGTTGAAGCTGCCGGCGTAGACGGAGCTTCCCAGGTAGGTGGTGCGGTATCGCAGTCCTTCCTCGTCGGCGAAGGCCACGACCTCGATTGAGAAGGGTGGCCGCTCGCCGCGGGCGTGCAACTGCTCGACGCACGAGAGCGCGGCGAGCACGCCCAGGGTTCCATCGTACTTCCCGGCGTCGCGGACGGTGTCGAGGTGGGAGCCGAGGACGAGCGTTTCGTCACCTTCGCCCTCGTAGCGCCCGATGAGGTTTCTTATGGCGTCCCGGCGGACGGCCATCCCGGCGTCCTGCATCCAGCCGGCGACGATGTCATTTGCCTTTCGCATCGCGCCGGAGCCGTAAGGACGGGTGAGCCGTCCCTCCTCCTCGCTGATACTCCCGAGCAGGTCGCACCGCTCCATCACGATGGTCGCCCAATCCTTCATCCAGACTCTCCTCTTGGACAGGTGTTTTATCGGTCGGGGCGAGAGCCTGCCGCGCTGGACGGAGACACTCATCGCCGGGCCAACGTTATCAGCCCGTCCACCGGATTGCCTGGGCTACGAACACGGATCAGAGGTCCTGCCGGGCTACGGCGTCTTCGGGGATATCCTCGGTCTTCTCGCGGGTAAAGCCCTCTTCCGGGTGGTACACCCAGTTGAGGCCGAGGCTGGTGGCGAGGTAGCTGTCGTCGTGGCCGGACTCTATCTCCACCTGCTTGTAGCGTGGGAGTACCCAGAACTTCATTAGGATGTAGTAGAGGACGAACGCTATCGGGAAGCCAAGGATAAAGGCAATGTCGAGCCAGATGAGCGAGACGACCGCGGCGGCGAACCAGGCGATGACACCGGCCGGGTTGATGCCGTGCCAGTACCGGAACTGCCCATCCGCCCGGTAGAGATCCGGCACGTTCAGCCGCCGCTTCCTAAAGACGTAGTAGTCACAGACCATAATGCCGCCGATGGCCCCGATAAATCCCCCGTAGTAGCTGAGGAAGGAAAACAGGTTCTCAAGCAGCGCCCACGGCGCGACCGCCGTCCCGACCACCCCGGCGAGCACCACCGCCCACGGGTAGCTGAGCTTTGGCGCCGCGGCGTTGACGAACGCGAGCGCCGCCGGAATGGCGTTCGCCGCCATGTTCGTGGACCACTGGGCGAGTATCACCATAACTAGCAACACGACCAGCACGATCCCGGTTCCCTGCCCCTGTATCACCTCGACCGGGTTCCAGTTGCCGGTCACGATAAACGACACCGCCCCGATAAATGCTATTAGCGTCTGCACCGCCGGGAGCGTGATGAACTGGGCAAAGAGCACGTTGCGGTTGCGCCGGAAGAAACTCCTGGTTGGCTCGGCCCGGACAAACCGGGTTATGTTCGGGATGTCCACCGAGAGCGCCGACCAGACCGCCATGTTGGCGGCGAATAGGGCGAGTAGAGAGAGCGAACTCCCGCTCCCGGCGAAGTTCCAGATATTAGTTCCTTCAGTCTCGGCGACGCCTGCCAGGTTGAAGTACATCCAGATCGCGATGGCGAGTATCGCCGGGGCGGCTATGGACGCCAGCCGCTCGACGGCCCGCATCCCTAGAGCCACGTTTGCCACCTGAACCCCCAGAAACAGCGCGTACCACAGCGGCCAGAAGGCAAACCCGGTCAAAAACTCTACGATCCCGTTTATCGCGAGAGCTCCGAGATACGTCTGTATCCCGAACCAGGCTGCGGCGACTATTCCACGCGAAACGGCGGGCAGGTGGGTGCCGATAGTCCCGAACGGCGCCCGGAGGAAGACCGCGAAAGACAGCCCATGCTCGGTCCCGATGTCTGCCGTTGCCGTCATCAGGATCGAGAGTGTTGCTGTGGCGAAGAAGACGATTGCGAGGACCGTTGGGATGGTGTAGCCGGCCTCGACGCCGTTCGCCCCGTACTGAAAAGTAACGATAACAACGGCCAGCCCGATCCAGATGTAGTTAAACCCCCAGAACGTCAGCGCCCGCTGGTTCAGCCAGGTCGGCAGGATAGACTCCTCCAGGAGTCTTCCGCCTATCGCCGGCTTCTCCTCCCTTACCTCTGCATGATCCTTCGTCTGATCCACACGGACCTCCTCGCGCCGGATGCTACATTGCGGCCTCTTGCACGCATCGTATCGACGGAAAAGGGACGGAATCTATGTACCGATGGTCATATATTCTTCGCCGTGTTTGTCCCTCTGTACAACCCAGCGTTTTTAGACTCGCTCAGCTCCCCCGGTAGGTACTGTAGGACCAGGGCGAGGCAAGCAGGGGCACGTGGTAGTGGGATTCCGGGTCGGAGATGCCGAAGCGGATGGGAACCTCGCCGAGAAACGGTGGGTCTCCGGCCTCCCCAAAGTACGCGCTGACGTGGAAGACGAGCTCGTACGTTCCTATTTCCAACTCGCCCCGCGAGAGAAGCGGTTCGTCTGTCCGACCGTCGTCGTTGGTGCGGACGGTCTTGATCTGCTGCCGTTCTCCGTTCTCGAAACGGGCCAACTCTATCTCCATGCCGGCGGCGGGTTTGCCGTGGGCCGTGTCGAGGACGTGGGTTGTCAGGAAGCCGGGCATGGGATCAGCGCCGCCTCTCTACCCAGCCTTCGATGTGGCCGTACGGGTCCTGGGTGGCGTGGTGGATCTCCCGGTCGTTCTCGATGCCGAAGCGTTCCAGATCGTAGACGATGTAGTGTACGTTGGGGAACGAGAACCAGATCCTCTCTATCTCCGGAAACCTCTCCAGAACCGCCTTGCCCATGCGGTACAGGGTATTCTGCATCGAGGGGCTGTAGTGATCAGTAAAGGTCGCGAAGACCTGGTCCATTACCCCGTGCCAGGTCTCCTCGAAGTCTACGTTCCTCGAATCGGTCGTGTTGTACTCCCACCTGGAGGTGACGATTGTAGAGAGTATGCGGTCGTTCGTCTCCGGGAGGGTGGTGAACTCCTCGCGTAGAAAGCCCTCCCAGCCGGACTCCGTCGTTTTCAGTACGTGGACGTCCCCTATTCCGGCCTCCACCCGTCGTTCGCCGCTCTCGTCGCCCCGGACCTTTGCCGTATGCTGGCCGCGGCCCCGGACAAAGGAGTGCTCGTGGGGTTCGCCGCCAACCTCCATCCGGCTCCAGTGAGTTTGGGAGATCTTCACCCAGCAGCCCGTTACGGTCGGGCCGGCTTCGAGGAAGTGGTCCACCAGCGCCAGCCCGAAGTCTTCGATGGAGCCCGTGAGCTTGTCCTTCGCGAGCGCGTAGACTGTGTTGCGCATCGTATCCGTCGCCAAGAGGCCGGTGTTGTCACCCTTCACGTGGGCGGCCTCGAAGTCGCCCTCCAGCGCGACGCGCACGTCGAGGTCCCAGATCTCATGCCGGTCCGTATCGCGGTTTACCTTGAGGACGCGAACTTCGGTCTTGCCGTAGTTGTTCTGGCCGAGGACGATCTTTGTGTCGGCGGCTTCTGTCATTCTGGCTCCTTCTTCTACGACCTCTTGCAGCCTGTGCCTCGCTATCTTGTTTATCTCGTCCAGGGCTCTATCCGTCTCCTCTTCAGGGGAGTTCTCGAGCCGGGCCCCGGCGCAGTCGAGTATCGAGTCTTTCGTATGTTCCCTGATGGCGAAGATCATGGGTATACCAAACTTTTCTTTGTAGGCATCGTTCAATTCGGTAAATGTTTCGTACTCTTCCCTTGAAAGCCGGTCTAGCCCGGCGGAGGCCTGCTCCCGCGTTGACTCGGGCGTGAGGTCTCCGGCCGTTGCGGCCTTTCCGGCGAGGTCGGGGTGGGCTTTTATGAGCGCGGTTTGCCGCTCGGGTGTAGCTTCCCGGAGCGCCCGTCTGAATGCGCCGTGCATGTCGGTGAAGCTTCCGAAGGGTCGTTCTCCGGAGGCTACTTCGGCCACCCAGGGAGCTCGCTCGTAGATCGAACCGAACTTCGTTACGAACTCCTCCCGGCCCAGGTGGTTTGCTTCGTTTAGTGTGATTTTCCGCATCCCGCTCCTCGCCTATTCTGGCCTTCGCCGGAATGGCCCTGTTCGGCTTCTCTACCCGAATCAGGTTGCACCGTGCCTCGCACGCGACCCATCGAGGTTCACTATGGTCTATGGTACGAGGAACTCGTGGTAGGTCAACCACTCGTAAAGCCTTACCCCACAAAGAGAGCGCGAGAAGGGGTGGGCTTTTGTCTCTTCCTACGTCCCTTGGTCTACTCTCCGAACCTATCGGCGTCTGGTTCTGCCTCCACCTTCACCTCGACGGCTCGCGCTCCGGCATCGAGCGCGGCATCTATGACCTTCATCGTCTCTTGCAGCACCTTTTCGCGACCACCGGCCAATATTATGGCCTCCGGGCCGGCTTCCCTCGCCAGGCCCGTCGCGCCTGCGGCTTCCTTCATCGCCTCGATCTGCTTTTGTGGCGGCTTTTCGGCCCGGTCCGAGGTCACGACCTTCAGCTCCGCGCTAACCGGCGCCCGTTCGTACCCGGGCACTATGTCTCGCTCCTTTCGTCTAATCGTCCGACCTCCGCGTACCCGGCGCTGCCCGATTGCGGAGGCTCGTCGGGCGGCTTCTCGGAGATACCGGCTAGCTGCTCGGGTTTTACGGGAACTCGTGTAAGCTCTTGGCCGGTCGCGTCGCGCAGCGCGGCGACTATGGCCGGTGTGGAAGAGATCGTCGGGGGCTCGCCGACGCCTTTGAGGCCGTACGGGGCCTCCGGATCTGCGAGTTCCAGAATTTCCATCTTGACCGACGGCACGTCGAGGATGGTGGGAATGAGGTAGTCAGTGAAAGAGGCGTTCAGGACCTTGCCTTCTTTTGTCTGGATCTCCTCCATGAGTGCCAACCCGAGGCCCTGGGCGATGCCGCCCTCTATTTGACCCTCAAGCGCCTGCGGGTTCATTACTTTGCCAACGTCCTGGGCCGTGGCGACCTCCACCACCCGTACGAGCCCAAGCTCCGTGTCCACCTCCGCCACCGCCCGGTGCGCCGCGAAAGCGAACTGCAGGTGAGGATATCCCTGACCTTTCTCGTCCAGCGGATGAGTCTCCCGGTGGTGGAACTCGACGGTTTCCTCAAACGCTTCGCCGTCGAGGAGGTCGGCCAGTGAGACCAGCGCCCGGCCGCCCGAGGTCACGCCTCCACCCTCGATCGAGAGGCCTGCCGGGTCTTCCCCGAACTCTTCACCGGCTCGCTCGAACACCCGTTCCCGGACCGCCTCGCAGGCCATCTTGACCGCGCCGCCCGTCATATACGTCTGGCGCGAGGCGGAGGTGGAGCCTGCGGAGCCCACGCGCGTGTCGGCGGGGAGGACGACGACCTTCTCGACGCCGAGCTCGGTGCGCGGGATCTGGGCTTGCACCATTACGCCCCCCTGCCCAACCTCCGCCGCCGCGGTGTGTATCTCCACGAGCGGTTCTCCATCTTCGACCGAGAGCCGGACCCGCGCGGTGGAGTAGTCGTCGAAACCCGCCGAGAAGCCGATGTTCTTGAACCCTACGGCGTACCCGACGCCACGCTTCACGCCCTCACCATGCGTCACGTTCGAGACGCCGCCGGGAAGCTCGCGCAGGTCCCGGCCCGCGAGTTCTTCCTCCGGTGGCATCGGTATGGCCCGTACGCGCTCCAGGACCTCCGCTACCGGGGCCGGTTCCGGGACTTCCTGGCCGAACGGGAATTTCATCCCGGGTTCGATGGCGTTTTTTATGCGCAGGTCTACCGGGTCCATCCCCAGCCCCCTCGCCAGCTTGTCTATCTGAGATTCGTGGGCGAAGCAGGCCTGTACCGCCCCGAAGCCCCGCATCGCGCCGCAGGGCGGGTTGTTAGTGTAGAGCATGTGGCTCTCTACTTCCGCGTTCGGCACGTCGTAGGGGCCACAGGCGAAGGTCGCCGCGTTCAGACAAACGGCGTTGGAGCTGGAAGCGTACGCGCCACCGTCGAAGACGAGCCGGGCCCTGACGTAGACGAGCTTTCCGTCCTTCGTGGCGCCGTGCTCGTAGCGCATTTTCGCCGGGTGGCGGTGGACGTGGCCGAGAAAGGATTCCTCGCGGTTGTACGACATCTTCACGGGTCGTCCGGTCTCCAGGGCGAGCATGCAGGCGTGGATCTGCATACTGAGGTCTTCGCGTCCCCCGAATGCGCCACCGACGCCGGAGAGTTCCAGCCGGACCTGATCCGGGTCCAACCCCAGACTCTCAGCCACTTGGTCCTGGTCTATATGCAGCCACTGGGTCGAGATATACAGGTCCACCCCGCCCCGTCCATCCGGCACCGCGAGCCCCGACTCCGGCCCCAAAAAGGCCTGGTCTTGCATCCCGATCTCGTACTCTCCAGTGACTACCACGTCCGCCGTCGCCCCCGGATTTCCGTGTACGATGCGGATCCGCCGGAGCACATTGCCGGAGAGGTGGAGCTTCGGCGCGTCATCCCGCATCGTCGCCTCGGCGTCCACGACCGGGTCGAGGACTTCGTACTCTACAAAGACCTTCTCCAGCGCCCGCCGGGCCGTTTCGGGATGGTCCGCCGCAACGAGGGCCACCGGTTCTCCCTGGTAACGCACCCTCGCCCAGGCGAGCACGGGCTGGTCGGGAATCTCCATGCCGTACACCTTGCGCCCCGGCACGTCCTCGTGCGTCAGGACGGCGTATACGCCGGGCACGTCCTCGGCCTCCGAAGCGTCTATCGAGCGGATCTCCGCGTGCGGGTGCGGGCTGCGGAGCGTCGCGCCCCACAACATCCCATCTAGGTAGAGGTCCGAGGAATACTCGAACTCTCCCTTCACCTTCGGAACGCCGTCCGGGCGGGCCATACTCTCTCCAACCCTACCGGGTGTCGTGGGCCCCGTATGACGTTCGCGGGTTGGGGTCGCGGGCATTGTCTGTGCCCGGCCCGTCACGGGTCCATCCTTTCGGCGGCGAGATGGACGGCGTCCAGGATCTTCTCGTACCCCGTACAGCGGCAGAGGTTGCCGGCCAGGGCTTCCCTTATCTGGACATCGGTAGGCTCCGGGATGCGGTCCAGCAGGTCGTGGGCGGCTACGACGAGCCCCGGCGTGCAAAACCCGCACTGCACCGCCCCCGCCTCGACAAAAGCAGCCTGGACCGGATGCAATTCTTCGTTAGATGGGATCCCCTCTACCGTGACGACCTCGCGGCCTTCCGCTTGACCCGCCAGCACCAGGCACGAGCACACCAAAACATCGTCCAGGTACACGGAGCACGAGCCGCATTCACCCTGCTCGCAGGCGTTTTTGGAGCCAGGAAGGCCGAGCCGCTCGCGCAGCACGTACAACAGGCTCTCCCCCTCCCACACACCGTCCACCTCGCGCACTTCGCCGTTTACGCAGAGATTCAGCCTCATCTATACGCGCTCCTGGTACTCTTCCCAGGCCCACTGCAACGTACGACGGGCCAGCACCCCTACCGCGTGCCGCCGGTACTCTCCACTCCCCCGGACGTCGTCTATGGGCCGGGCCGCCCCCGCCACCAGCTCCCCGAAACGACTCAGCGCCGCCTCGTCCAGCCCTTCGCGCAGTTCCCAAAACCTGTCTTCTTCCAGCGCGCCCTGTATAAACTCCTCCGCCTCGTGGGCCCGGATCGGCGTAGGTCCGGCAGAGCCGATGCAGACGCAGACCTTGCCTGCTTCCGGGTGGAGGGCGAGGCCTAGGGAACAGACGGCTATAACCATCGCGTTTCTCGTCCCGACCTTGGCGTACTGCTGCGGACCTCCGGCCTCCGGGATGTAGAAGGCGGAGATCAACTCCTCAGGTTTCATCGCGGTTCTCTTCGGGGCTTTTATGAAATCCGTTATCGGCACGCGGCGTGTACCTTCGACGGAAGCGAGTTCCACTTCCGCATTGGAGACATAGAGCGGCGGCAGGGCGTCGCCGGCAGGAGAGGCTGTACCCAGGTTGCCACCGACGGTACCGCGGTTCCGGATCTGGGGCGACCCCACAGTCCGTGAAGCCATTGAAAGCCCCGGTAGCCGGTCGCCCAATTCCTCAATGATCCTCGTGTACGTCACCCCGGCTCCGATCCGCAGGCGACCGTTCTCACTCCCCCACTCCTGCAACTCCGGCAAGCGCGTCAAGTCAAGGATGTATCCGGGCCGTCCGCGAGCAAAGTTCAACTCTACCATCAGGTCCGTGCCACCGGAGATCGGGCGGGCCTCGGGATGCACGGCCTTCGCCTCTAAAGTCTCCCTCCAGGTTGTGGGTTGCAAGAATTCTATTTTGTCGTCCTCTTTGCAGGAACTTCGCTGCGTTGGGGCCGGGGCGGGTAATTCTACGGGACGTGCTTTTGTCCCGTTGTTGCTCTTTATACAGCTAGCGCTTCTAGCCTGTCAAATAGTGCGCGATTATCGGACTCTACCAGCAGAAGCGAATTTCCGTTTCTCGTTGGCGCACGTTAGTTGGAGGGAGATGCCGCTTTACCGCTCTGTGGCGGCCAAAGGTAGTCTATTCGTTTAATACTGTCCGTTTTCTCCGAGGCTGGAGGTTATGGTAAGGGCGGCTTCGATCTCCTGCTTGAGGTTTTCTATAGGACAGGGCCAAGAGATCGCCTGGACCAGGCCTTCTTTCTTCTCTTCGATTGCTGTAACGAGTTTCAGAACCGGAATACCGAGTCCGGTAGACATTGAGATCAGACCATTCACAAATCTTTCCTCTTGTCCCTCGTGATCGCCGGGCAGGATCACCACCTCCACACCCGCGAGTATTTCCTTTAGCTCGTTCGGGGGAAGGTCGGTTACGAACTTGCTCTTGTAACCCGTGTCTTGCAGCAGAGCTTCCAGCGCCCACCCGACAACCCGGTCCCCGTCCAGAATAGCCACCACAGACTGCTTGATTATACCCAGTCCTCACCCTTCATTTTGGTAGTTGGGTCCGATAAAAGCCTTGCTGCGAAGGGAGGGCGCCTTGGGTTCGACGCCTCTCCTCCCCGATTGCTTCTCTCGATCTAGCGAACCCTGAACCGCCAGACTTTCACCGTCCTGTTGCCAGCTTTATCTACCGCCACTATCTTCACCGTGTGCAGCTTGTTGGCGACCCTCCCCGGCCTGTAGGTGAGCTGGTCCGTCCTCCGATTGTAAGAGAACCGCCCCTTTTGCCGGCCGTCGAAGTAGAGCTTGATATCCGACTTGGCTAGGTTCACCCGGGCATCGTTGATGGTGGCACGCACGACAGGCGTCCGGTCACGAGTTACCCTCGTGGGACTGACCTTATATACCCGTGGTCCCCTGGTGTCCACCGTCCAGACGCGCTTGGCGACGCTCCTGTCTATATTACCAGCCTCGTCGGTAGCCCTCACCCAGAAGACATGCCTGCCGTCTGAGAGGTTACGGTAGACCTTGGCCGACGTGCAACCCTCGACGGGGCCGCCGTCGAGCCTGCACTCAAAGGTCGAGCCGTTCTCGTCCGCGTTGAAAACAAAGCGTGCATTTCGGCTCCTGGTGAAGCCACTTGGACCGCCGGTGATGCTGGTGTTGGGGGCCGTGGTGTCCTGCGGCCTTTCGGGCCTGGATGCACTGTCTGCGGCGAAGTTGGACTCGTTGCCGGCCTTATCCACCGCCGTTACCCGATAGTACGAGGTCTTTCCAGCCGATGCTGCGGTGTCATCGTACCTGGAGTCCTCGAGCGGGTCGCTGTTGAGCTTGACGAAGTCAGCCTCTCCAGCCTCCCTGCGAGACACATTGTAGCCCGCGAGATCTTCCTCGCTGTTGTCCGCCCAGTCGAGGGCTATGCCGCTCTGGGAAGGCGTCGCCGTAAGACTCCTCGGGGTGGCGGGGGCTTCGGTGTCCGGCACGGGCCTGTACGCGCTTTCGAGGGCGAAGTCGGACTCGTTACCGGCCTTGTCTACGGCCATGACGCGATAGTACGAGGTCGTTTCAGCGGAAGCATCTGCGTCGTCGTACTTCGAGTCCTCTAGCAAATCGTCATTGAGCTTGGTGAAGTCTGCTCCTCCGGCTTCCCTTCGGTAGATGTTGTAGCCGGCTAGATCCGGCTCAGAATTGTCGTCCCAATTGAGGGCTATGCCGTTGATCGTGCCATTGGCCGTGAGGCTTCTCGGGATCGCTGGTGTTTCAGTATCTACCTTCCAGGTGCGGCTGACGGGCTCCGAGATGTTGTCCGCCTCGTCGGTGGCCCTGACCGTGAAGGTGTGCTCACCGTCTTCGAGGCCCGTGTACTCCTTGGGCGACGTGCAGTTCTCGAAGGAACCGTCGTCGAGCTTACACTCGAAGGTTGAGCCGTTCTCGTTCGCAGAGAACTCAAAGGCTGCGGTGGCTTTGTTGACCATACCCTGTGGACCGGAGTCTATGGTCGCTTCCGGGGCCTGCGTGTCGGGTGGCTCGGGCCTCTTGGCGCTGTCGGTAGCCGGGTCGGATTCTTTGCCACCCTCATCTACCGCGGTTACGCGATAGTAAGAGAGTTCCCCAGTCGGAGCTTCGGAGTCGTTGTAGCCAGTGTCCGTCAGCAATTGGTTGTTGAGCTTGTTGTAGGTGCCCTGTTTCCCACTGTCGCTGCGGTAGACATTGTAGCCCGCGAGATCGTTCTCGGTATTAGAATCCCAGGCGAGCGAGATGCCGTCCTGAGAGGGCGTCGCCGTGAGACCGTTGGGGGCGGCGGGCGCCGTGTCGGGCGCCGGCCGCTCAGCGCTGTCGGTGATGAATCCGGACTCGTTGCCGGCCTCATCCACCGCCGTTACCCGATAGTAGGAGAATTGCCCCTCCAGTGCGCTGGTATCGTCGTACTCGGAGGCATTTATCGGCGCGTTATTGAGCTTCTCGAAGTCGCCGTTCGCGTTGTCGCTGCGGTACACGTTGTAACCAGCGAGGTCAGCCTCGTTGTTGTTCGCCCAATCGAGGGCTATGCCGCTCTGGGAGGGCGTCGCCTTGAGGCCGGTTGGGGTTGCAGGAGCCTCCGTGTCCGCGGACTCGGTGACCTCGAACTGGAAGCTCTCTGTCGCGGAGTCGGCGCCGTCGGAGACGGTTACCTCTACGGTGTAGGGGCTGTTCTGGGCCGCACCGGACGCTATGGTGCCCGAAACCTCGCCCGTGTCCGGGTCAATGCTGAGACCCTCAGGCAGACCCGTGGCTTCGTAGGTAAGGGTGTCACCGTCGTCGGGGTCGGTGGCCTTTATCTGAAGCGAAACCTCCTCACCCTCTGCGGCGCTCTGGTTCTCGGGCCTGGTCAACTGCGGGGCTCCGTTTGGCTTCTCGGTCACCGTGACCTTGAAGCTTCTCCCGCTGGAGGAGTCGGTGCCATCGAAGGCCGTTACGGTAACGTCTTGCTCACCGACGGCGTCCGCACCCGGGGCGAGCTCTATAGAACCCGTGCCGTCGCCGTTGTCCGTAAGGGTGGCGAACTCTGGCCCCTTGACCGAAAGCTCAACGGTGTCGCCCCCGTCGGGGTCGCCGGCCGTAACGTCTACGGTCGCCGTTTGTCCGGCCTCGACGCTCAAGTCGTCTATAGCCTCGACCGTTGGCGGATCGTTGACCGGGTCCACGGTGATGTTGACGGTGGCCGTTTCAGAGCTACTGCTACCGACGTCCGCTTTGTAGGTGAACGTGTCGGCGCCGTTGAAGTCGGCGTCCGGCTCGTAGATAAAGGAGCCGTCCTCGTTCAGGGTGAGGGCGCCATTCTCCGTATCCTGAACCAGCGTGGCGGTGAGGGCGTCGTCCTCTGTATCGGTGTCGTTGGCGAGTACGCCGTTGTCGGCGGTCACATCGAGGGTGGTGTCCTCGTTCGTCGTGTAGGCGTCGTCGTCAGCCACCGGAGCCTCGTTGGGCTGCGGGGCCGCCGCCACCGAGAAGTCCTCGAAGGCGAACTGCACCGGGCTGTTGGCCGCGGTGGCGTTGCGGTGCGTGGCGAAGATGCCCGCGTGGCTATTTACGCCGTTGACCTGAGGATCGAGCATGGAGCCCTCGAAGAAGCTGGCGGGGATGTTGGCAAAGGAGTCCAGCTTCTGCTCCGTGCCGCCGTCAACCGTGTAAGAGGCTGTGACCTTGTTGGTCGTCGGGTCTGCGACCAGGATCAGCTCGACCGTCTTGTCGGAGAGCTTGCTGGCGGCCGAGTTGACCTCGTCTGTGGCGTTGTCGACGGATCCATTGATCTCCCTAAGAAGCTGGATCTTGTTGTTGCCGCTACCGGCGGAGGCTACGACCAGCTTGACGTAGTTGTCCTCGTCCGGGCCGAACCAGATGCCGCCCTGCTCCGCTTTGTTGGTGCCGGCGGATGGGTTGGCGATGGTCGTCACGATGCGGACCGGCTTTGTGGCGTCGAAGCCGACGCCGAGGCCGTTGTCGAGCGCGTTCTCTTTGGGTCCGGTGCCGTTATCGGTCTTGTACTGGATGCCGGCCGTCGTCGTGACGATCAGGGAGCCCCGCTCCAGGTTCTCGGGCAGGTATGCGCCGCCGTTGGAGCTTGGCTGGACCATCGTGAAGCCAGTGCCCACGCCGTTCTTATCGGCCAGGCCACCGAGGTCGGTGGTGGCGTCGAAGTTCAGCTCGTAGGGCAGGCCGACCGCGACCTCTCCGCACTCAAGTTCGGAGTACGGCGGGCAGCCGGTGGCTTGCGGCGCCGTTACCGTCCAGGCGAAGGTCGCCGTGCCGCTCTCGGCGGGGTCGCCGTCGTCGGTAGCGGTGACTTCGACCGTGTACGGGTCTTGCTGGGCGGCGCCCGTTTCGATGGTGCCGGAGATCTCACCCGTGTTCGGGGCTATAGAGAGCCCGGCGGGGAGGCCGGTCGCCTCGTAGGTGAGGGTGTCGCTGTCGTCGGGATCAGCGGCCCCTACTTGCAGGGAGACCTCGTCACCTTCAGCGTTGGTCTGATCCTCTGGCTGCGTTACCGTCGGAGCCTGGTTCTCGACTGTCGTTGCTTCTTTCACTTCGACGTAGTCGATCTTGCTGTTGTCGCCGCCTCGGGCGCCTATCGTCATCTTGCCGTCGGAGACCGTGACGCTATCTACCGTGGCGGTCCCATGACGGGTATCGCTACCTTCGCCGCCACTGGGCACGAAGTTGTCTATGGCGTTTTCGCCTTCGACGTTGATCGTGTGGCTTTCGGGGTCGCTGTTCACGCTAGCGTCACCGGCCGCGACCGTTACCTCGTAGGTGCCGTCGGGCACGGAGACTTCCCAAGTTCCATCCTTCGCCGTACCGTTGAACGGGCTGGCTAAGATGGCGCTGCCGGCCTGCATGTGCATCAGGGTATCGAGCCGCTGGTCGCTATTCTTGTTCCGGTCGCGGCCATTGCCCAAGTTATTGTTTCCACCGACCGAGAGATCGAGCGGGTTTTGGGTGCTGGGCTCGACCCAGCCGTAGACCATGCCGTTGCCCTGGTCCGCCCCGGTGCGGGCGCCATAGGGCTGGCCGTAGTCACGGAAGTAGCCGGAAGGCACCGGAGCCGCGGCACTCTGGAAGTTGATCTTGAAGTCGGTGTTGCTAGACGGCGCAACCGGGGTCGCCGATACGGTCTCGGAAGCGGCCGACTTGCTACCGCTACCGTCCACGGCTTCCACCGCGTAGTAGTAGGTGGTGCCGTTGGTCAGACCCTCGTCGGTAAAGCTGGCCTCCGTCAGCGGCGTGTCGCCGTTGAGCGGGGTTCCGTCCGTGTCTACCTGCTCGGTCTCCGAGCGGTAGACGTTGTAGCCGACGTCGCCGGACTTCACGAGCGAGTTCCAGCCAAGCTCGACCCGGGTGTCGCCTGGTGAGGCCGCCAGGTTTGTCGGCGCCGCCAGGTTCTCCGGCCGGATGTTCTCGACCAGGTAGACGTTGTCGTTGTAGTCGTAGTTAATGCCGGCGTAGTCCATCGTCATCAGGTAGGTGTTGGCGATAGGCTCACCGTCGCGGTCCTCGGCCGGCCAGAAGCGGACGTGATGGCCGCACTGGTCGTTTCCGGTCGCGGAGTCGTCGCAGCCGGCGGTGCGGTCCGGCCCCTTACGGTTCTTGTCGGGGTCACTCCACTCGGGGTCGATCTTGAATCCGAACGTACCACCAGGGTTGAAGGTGCCTGAGGCGGGCTGCGAGAGGTTGCCAGCTTTACGCGGCAGGAACGACTGGCCGTCTATGCCCGCATGCTTGACGGTCTGAGTCGTGCTGTCGGAGCCCTTGCTGTGCCAGTAGGCGGTCGCGGTGTTGCCCTGGGTGTGGAAGGCCGCGAGCTGCCGCACGCTGACCGGCTCGGAGCCGTTAGCACGCTTCCAGTAAGGTGATAGAACCTCGTCGCCTATAGCCTCCACGCGGCCGGCGTTGTTGAGCTTCTGGCCCGGACCCACGATGGTCGTGCCGTAACCGTAGACCTTGCTGATCTCGGCCACGTTCGGCTCCTGTCCGCCCTCGGACCGGCTCTGCCAGAAGCCGGAGAGCTCGACCTCGGTGGTCGGCTCGTCGGCGTCGTCGGAGATGATCTCCAGCGTGCCGTTGCGGATGTCGCCGGAGGTGGCGACAAAGCGGACGGGCACGTCGAGGTGATCGTCCGGCGCTATCGTGGCGGGGAGTTGCATGTCCTTATCGAGCTCGAAGTCCGAGGCCGGGGTAATGTTCAGCTTCGTAATGTTCAGCGGCTCGACACCGGTGTTCTGGACCCGGAGCGTCGCCAGGTCGTGGACACCCTGGTCTGGGGTGGCCGGGTTCTGGATGCGGTTAAAGACCAGCCGATCCTCGAACGGCACGCCGTCGAGGTTCTCCAGCTCGATCTCCGCCTTACTCGGCGGCGGGATGACGACCTCGAAGGACTGGGCGTCCGTGGTGGTCGTGTTGCCCGCGCCGTCAACGGCCCGGGCTTTTATGGTATACGAACCGGCTTCGGTAACCTCGACCGGACCGTCGTACGGCTTGTACTCGCCGTCGTTGAGGCTGTAGGCCGTGCTGACGAGTCCCGAACCGCCCTCATCGGCGGCGTCTATGGTGATGGTGGCCGTGTTCTTATAGGCGCCGTTTCCGTCCTTGAGGCCGTCGATGCTGACGTCCGCCGTCGGGTCGGTAGTGTCGATTTGGGGCGGGGTGTCCTGGTTGGTGATCTCGACGTAGTTCAGCTTGGTGTTCGTGCCAGAGTTCGCGACCGTCAGCCGGCCATCGGTAACTTCCGCCGTAGCGGTCGCGCTCCCGAAGGGCTCTGCCTGGGAGAGCGTGAGCGGGCTCGCGGGCGCCAGGGTACCCTCGATCTCAACCTGATGGGATGAGTCGTAGAAGTCCGCGTCGCCGAACGAGACCTTCACATCGTAGGTGCCGTCGGGGACGGTCATCTCCCAGGTCCCGTCGACGCCGGGGACACCGTTACGCACCTGCTCACTGTCGTTGATCAGGATCAAGGTCTTCAGGCGCTGTTCCGCCGACCCACCCCGCTCACGGGTGTTGTTGGTCATGTCGACCGGGTTGGCCGTGCCGGGCTCGACCCAGCCGTAGCCGCGGGAGGCGCTGTAAGCCTGCCCGGAGTCGGCGGTGTAGCCTTCGGGCGTCGCGGCGGAGTCGGGCTGGAAGTTGACCTTGGTAGTGTCGCCCGTGCTCGTCTCGGTCGCCGGCTTGGCGTTCGTTACCAGGAAGACGTAGTCCTGGTAGTCGCCGTTTGAGGCGTCCTCGTAGGTAACCAGGTACGCGTTCGGCATCGGGTCGCCGGCGCGGTTCTTAGCCGGGTACACGCGGGCCGCGTGCTTCGTCGGGCCGGTGTTCAGGCCGTCCTGGGTGTAGCTCTTGCGGCCGAAGCTCAGGCTATCAACGTAGATGCCGAAGGATTCGCTACCGGGATCGAAGCTGTCGGACCCACCGGCCTCGGTCTTCGGGTTGAGCGTCTGCTCCTGGCCGGTAGTTATGGTCGCGACCACGTTCTCTTGCGGGCTGCCGGCGTTCAGCGTGTAGTAGCCGAAGGGCAGCTTCTCGTCGGGCGAGTAACGGGCGACCGGCTTTATGCCGACCGATCCACTACCGGCCTTCTTGAACAGCGGCACCGCGACTTCCTCACCCTTGAGCTCGGCGCCAGTGCCGAACGTGAGCGGGTTGCCGGATTCATCGTGAACCCGGGTCGGATGGCCCAGGGTGTTCACCACGTCCTGCAGCGTCGGCTCGTTGGCGCCCTGTTCACCATTGGCGGAGAGGCCGTAGAGGCCGACGTCGACGCTTTGCTCGTCCGGGTCGTCGCTGACGATGCTCAACGCGGCTTCGAGCGAGCCGACGCTGCCACCGGGGGCGAACTGCACGTCTACGGTCGTGCTGTCGTCCGCCGGGACGTTTATCGGGAAGCTCGGAGATCCCGCCAACTTGAAGGCCCCGGCGTTTGGGCCGGTGATCTCCGCGCCCGTGATCTTCAACGGTGCGGTGCCGGTGTTCCGGACCGTAACACTCTGGGCGTCGCTGGTCGTGTTCTTGACGCCGCTAAAGACGCGCTCGCTCTGCTGGACCTCGATGTCGGCGCCGGGGGCCGCCACCTCTACGGGCTCGACGTTACGGACGACCACCACGATGTCCTGGTAGTCGTAGCCGGAGGTGTGCTCCTCGGTCGCCACGACGTAGGTGTTCTGCTCGACCGTGCCGTTCTTACCTTTCATCGGGTAGACGCGCAGCTTGTGCCGGTTGTTCTCATTCGGCTCCCAGGTGTTCAGCGCGTTCTCGGAGAAGACCTCGCGGTCGTTGAAGGCCGGCCACGTCGAGTAGAAGCCGAACTCGCCGGCTGGGTCGAGATTCAACTCGCCGTTTGTCTCCGGTTCAAGCGCCTGGGAGGAGCCATTCGGCACGGTGAAGGCTTGTTGGGTGCTGGCCTTGTCGCCCGTGGTGTAGGTACCGAAGCCAAGCACGTTCTGCGATCCCTTGGGACCGAAGACCGCCAGGGGCTCCACGGAGACCGGGGCGTCGGAGTAGGCCTTCTTGAAGCTCTGGGCCTCTATCTCCTCGCCCAGGATCGCGTCAGTGGGCAGGGAGTTGTTGGTCTTGTCGGGGTCGCCGGCGTTTACCGGGATCTCATATGTATCGAGTATCCACTGCAGCGACGGTTCCTTACTGCCGCCCTCGCCAATGGTGCCGAGGCCGCGCAGGTTGACCTTCGCGACCGGCGTGTCCTCGTCGTCGCTGGCGACTTCGAGCGTCGCGCCCTTCGGGCCGGTGGAAGTCGGGGCGAAGGAGACTCCTATCTCCTGGCTCTCGCCCGGCGCTATCTCCACCGGGTAAGAGGAGGGCTGGCCGCTGATCTCGAACTGGTTCGCGTCGGCGCCGGTTATCTCCGCGCCGCTGACGTTCAGGGGCGAGTTGCCCTTGTTCTTTACGGTGACCGTCTGGGGCGCGGAGGTCGCGCCGTTCACCGCGTTGGTGACGAGGCGGCTCTTGTCGAGGGTTATGTCCGCGGGGCTGGAGCCGCTTTCGCGGGCCTTGAGCAGCGTGATCTTACCGACCCCCGTGGGCGGGTTCGTGACGCCCTCGGTGACGTAGATGTTGCCGTTCCGGGTGTCCTCGATGAGGTCTAGCGGATTGCTGGAGCCTTCGGTCCGCGTAAAGCCCGGGACGTCCAGGTTGCGTTTGTCTATGTCGCCGTTCGGGCCGGTCGGGTGCAGCACCTCGATGTCGCCGGTGGTGTAGCGGGCCACGATCAGCTTGCCCTTCAGCGCGCCGCCGAAGGCGTTGCTCTTGTACTCGATGACGCCGTTGGGCGACTTGTTCCTCTTGAAGTCGTACGCCCACCCGCGCCAGTTCGGGTCCGGGTTCGTGCCCGCCGGGTACGCCGGGTTCTCGCCGGGGTCATTACCCTCGCCGGCAGTCGGGTTGCCGCCGTTCAGGACCCACTCGCAGCGGGTCGGGTTCGGGTTGCCGTAGTAGCCGCCCTTCTCGACCCGGAAGAGGTAGTCATCCTGGGTCTTGTCTATCTTCATCGAGCCGGTGCCATTGTTGGCGCCGTCGAAGTCCTCTACGGGGCCGCCGGTGTAGGGCTTGCCGTCAATACGGGTCTGGCACTGCTCCAGGTTCTGGTAGTTGTCCGGCGTGGCCGGGGCGTTGGAGCCGCCGGCGGAGCCGTTGGTCGGAGCATAGAGCTTGCCGTTTGAGTGCCACACGAGGTCGACGGCGTTTCGGACACCGCTGGCGTAGACCTTGACCGGCGCGCCGGGCGCGTACGGATCGTAGTTGCCGCCACCGCCTTCGGTCTTGGCGTTCAGGGTGCCCTGGATGCTGTTGTAGTCGACCTCGATGACCGCCGCGGAGAGCTGACGCTCGATGCCTTTCCAGATCTGGTCGTAGGCGCCCATCGCCGTGGTCGCGCCGACGGGGATGTAGATCCGGTCGTTCTTGAACTCGATGGAGTTGGTCAGGTGGTCTTTAGAGGACCGGGGGAGGTTGGTGATCACGTCCCGATACTGGCCCAGATCCGCACCCGAGAGAACAGAAAGCTTGCCGCCCCAGTCCTTCATGTTGCGGTAACCGAAGGTGGAGTGGGTGATCCAGAGTTTGGGATTGTCCGCCGTCGAGCCCGGCTCGAAGGTGAGCCCGATTATAAGACGCTTGCTCGTGCAGCCGTTGTCGCTGACGGTGCTGGTGTTGCAGTCGTAGTTGTTCTCCTGCTTCGTGACGGTGTTGATGACCTCCGGGGTCCCGAGGTCGCCGGTCTGAGCGTCCACCGGGAAGCGGTAGATACTACCTTCCACCGTCCCGGCGTAGAGCCTGTTGTCCGGTCCCATCGTGACGCTTGAGAAGGTCTCGCCGGTCCCGGTGGCGACATCTTGGGTCACCCGATCAAAGGCCGCATCGCCGATGTCGCCGTCCGTAACGCCGGGCGGGTTGAAGACGTCGGTGGTGCCGGTGGTGAAGGTCGCCTCGTACGGCATGAAAGGTACGCCGTTGAGGTCTTTGACGCCGTCGGTGATCTCGAACTTGTACTCGGTGTTCGCCTTGAGGTTGCCGTCCGGGATCAGGGTGATAGTGTCGTTGCCGCCGCTGGTGCTCCGGGAGGCCGGAACCGCCGCACCGCTGCCGACCTCGGTCAGCTTGACCGTCTGTGCGGTAAAGGTCTCGTCATCAACACCCTCGGCGACCAGGCTGAGTGTCGCGGAGACGCCGGTGCTCAGCGCGACGTCCGTCGAGCCGTCAGCGGGCGAGAGGCTGCTGATCGTCGGACGGTCGTCCGTGGCGTCCGCCTGCGGCGTGGCGCTGACCGCATCCGAGGCGGCCTTGTTGCCGCTCTCGTCAACGGCCTCGACCACGTAGGTACGCTCGGTGCCGTTGGTCAGGTTCCGGTCTATGTAGTAGGCGTTCTGCAGCAGCGTGCCGCCGTTGAGCAGCGGGCCCGTCGCGGAGCTTCCCGCGTAGACATTGTAGCCCGCGAGGTCCGACTCCGTCCCGAAGTTCCAGGTCACCGTAACCCGGCTGTCACCCGCCCGAGCCTGCGCGTTGTCCGGGGCGGCCGGGGCCGTGGTGTCGGGACCGGTTTCTTTGGAGAGGATGTCCACGTAATTGATCTTGGTGTTCTCGCCGCCGATGGCGTCCATCGTCAGCTTGCCATCGCTCACGTCAGCAGTAACGGTCGCCGTCTTATGCCGGTCGCCGGAACCGTTGGCAGCACCCGACTTCGGGAATCCGTCTACAGCCTTTACGCCCTCGACGTTGGTGGTGTGGCTCTCAGGAGCGGTCCCGTTGTTCGGATCTCCGACCGCAACCGTCACCTCGTAGGTGCCGTTCGGGACGGCCATCTCCCACGCGCCGAACTTCTCGACGCCGCCCTCAGATTCCGGTGGAAGCTGCATGTGCATCAAGGTGTCGAGCCGCTGGTCGCTGTTAGTGTTACGGTCGCGGCCGTTGCCGACGAGGCTCGTGGGCTGGCCCTGGTTGTTTTGCTCGACCCAGCCGTAGGAGAGGCCCGTACCCTGGTCGGCGCCGGCGCGCTCGCCGTAGCCCTGGCCGAAGTCCCTCAGGTAGCCGTCGGGGACCGGAGCTGTCTCACTCTGGAAGTTGATGCTCTCGTCTACGGCGGGCGGCTCGGGGGCGACGTCGCCGGTGCGAACGATCTCCACGTAGTTCGGCTTGGTGTTGGTTCCGCCTTTGGCGTTCATCGTCAGCTTGCCGTCGGTAACTTCTACCGTAGCCGTCGCCTGCTTATACTCATTCTGGGCGTTAGACTGGAACTGATTTATAGCGCTCTCGCCCTCGACATTGATAGTGTGCTGGCTATCGTAGCCCTTGGTACCGCTCAGCTCGTCGCCGACGCTGACGGTCACGTCGTAAGTACCGTCGGGTACGGATATCTCCCACGCGCCCGGAGTGGTGGTTCTGCTCGTGCCGCCCGTATCTGCGTACTGCATGTGTATGATGGTGTCGAGCCTCTGCTCGATGCCGCTGCGCCCGCGGTCGGCACCGTTCTTGGTCAGGTCCAGCGGTGTTGGCTGGTCGGCGTCCAAGCTGTCCTGACGTATCCAGCCATAAGAGAGGCTATCGCCCTGGTTGGCGCCGGTCTTCTCGCCGTAAGCCTGGCCGAAGTCTTTGAGGTAGTCATCAGGCACCGCTCCGTCAGCGTTCTGGAAGTTAATCTTGATGTTTACGTCGGTCTGCGCCTGTCCAGGCGTGGCGAAGAGAACGAGCAGTAGGGCCACAAGGGCGAGAAAAACACCTAAGCCGATCTTTCCCGAATGCGAGCTCCCCAATAAACCGACTTTCACGCCGCTCTCCCCTCTTCCTGATACGGTCCTGCAGATAAACTTAGAATTCGTTGAATGCCTTCGCGCCCGGCCTCCGGGCCTGTTCTTTGAAAGAGGTGTGTTCGAGACAGTTTTCGTATCTTTTTGTCGATTTGCCATTGTCTCGTTCCTCCTGGTGGGCGCACAGTTCTACATCAGAAGAATGGTAGTCAGCGAGACGGCCGGTTACGCCTGCCAGATGGCACATTTCATGTATGCCGTTTGGCATATTTTTGGTCTTACCCGCAAAGAAGCGCCATGACCGGGTTCCGGCTAGGCGCCGCCTTCTTCCGTGGCGCGTAGCGTGGCCGATGGCGGAATAGCGGCGGCCCGCGAGGCGGCCGGCAGGGTGGTCGCGAGGGAGGCGGCGAGTACGCCGGTGAGCAGGAGCGCGAGTTGTGCCCAGGGCACCGTGAAAGAAGCCCCGGTATCGCCGAACGCCGTCGAGACCGCGACCAGTTGGTAGCTCGTAGCCAGGGCGAGGACGGCCCCGAGTAGGGTACCTTCGAGCGCCACCAGACCGGATTCGACCAGGAAGGCAGAGCGCACCGCCGCGGGCGGCAGGCCCAGGGCACGTAGAACCCCGATCTGGCGCCGCCGCTCCCGCACTGCCCGAACCATTATTACGCCCAGACCAGCGATGCCGACAAGTAGCCCGAGCGCCAGATAGCCTTCGATCAGGTTGAAGAACTGTTCCTGGCTGCGCAGAGCCTGCTGCACGACTTCCTCAAAGCTCCGGGCCTCAAGGCCGTTCTCCAGAAACTTCCCCTGCAGCCGCGCTGCGACCGCTTCAGGCTTCGCGTTCTCCGTAACGGACAGATAGTGGCGGTTACCGACCGGGGTTTCGATTATCTCGGCAAAAGAGTCTTTAGAGACCATAACCCCAGAGAATGCCGCGCCGGCGGCGGAGATCGCCACGACCTCCCGGCTCGCGGTCTCGTCCTCCGCCGGAGTTTTTATCTGGATATTATTTCCAACCGCCACGTTATCCTCGGGCGGCCCGCCGCCGCTCTCCAGAAAAGCCACGTCGGCGATGGCGAGGTTCGGGTTCTCTGATACCGCCTTCCAAACCGCCGCTTCGTCCGGGTACTCGTCCCGGTCGAACTCCTCCAGCGCCGGTGCCCCATCGCCCGGAAACTCCTGCCCGAAACCGGACAGCGCCCAGTCTTGGAACCCGCCGGAGCCTCCCACCCGGAAGCCCGCAACGGTCCAGTTCAGCGTCGCCGCGTCTTCTACGCCGTCTACGGAGGTTAATTCTTCGGGGTTCACCGGATCTGCTGAGCTTGTAGAGACGAGCACGTCGTAGCCGCCGCCTTCGTCGTCGGCCAGTGCCTCCTGCTGGCTCGAAAACACGCCGGAGAGCACCGAAGAGAACACGAGCGTAAAGACGATCAGGCTGTAGGCCAACAACGTCGTCCCTGTGCGGAACCGCCGATCCGAAGGGTAAGAAAGCGCGAGCTTGAGTACGGGCCCGGCCCCACCGGCCAGCCTCTGCAGCAGGGAGCCGACCCGCGCCTGGTACTGTCCGATCAGGACTATCGCGGCCAGCGTCAGCATCAACCCTTGAACGACGAACAACGCGGTATTATCCACGTCGAGGTCGAGCAGCGGGAAAGCCAGCACCACCCAGAGCATCACGCCGGCGGCGATTGCCCCCACGACTGCGCGGCGCATAAAGCGGGGGTCAGAAGACCGGGCCTCGAAAAAGCCGGTCGCCACGGTCGCCAGGCAGACTAGCATTAGAGGAGGGAAAGCCAGCCCGCCGAGATCGTTGCCCGTCGCGATGGCGATTGTGGAAGCCACCATAGAAGCGCCGGCACCGATGGCCGCCGCGCCCCAGAGCCAGGGTCCCCGTTTGCGGTTCTCGCGGCGGGCGGTGTCCCGGATCGCTTCTATGACCGTCATGCGTCCGATCCAGACGCTGGCGGCCGCCACCACGGCCAACGAGACCAGTAGCCCCGTGAGGAAACCGAGCAGCAGGCTCGCCGGGTCTATGCCGAGTCGCAGGTCTACGCCGCCACGCCGGGCGGAAGAGAAGACGCTACCCGCGAGGAGCACGATCAGGCGCGCCACCCCGATGCCGAGCACCATGCCCAGGGCAGAAGCCACCACGGCGTAGAGCGCCCCCTCCAGAACGAATGCTCCGGCTAGGCTCCGGCGGTTCATACCCAGAGAGCGCAGGATGCCCAGCTCGCGACGACGCTCTTCGGAGAGCATGACGAGCACGTTGACCAGGAGCGCGACGCCGGCCAGGATAGCGAACGCGCCCAGCGACAGGAAGAGTTCCCCGAACTCGGCCCCGTCTTCGGCGGCCCCGCGCAGCAGGTCGCGCTTGACCGGCTGTATGTCGTACCCGGGGAGCACTTGCAGGCGCGAGTCTATCTGCCGGACCAACTCGGACGTACGATCCGCGCCGGAGAACACGCCGCCTTTGGCGGACACGAACAGCAGTTGCTCGGGCGGCTGCGAATTATCGGAGACGCCCGCCCCCGCTATCATGTCGGAGATGGTGCCGAGCTCGACGAACGCGTTTAGCGATTCGGGCTCGAACTCCGAAGCGTAGCCCGCTATACCCTCGCGCGGCAGTACCCGGCTGACCTGCAACAGACGAAACTGCCCGTAGGCGTACGCTTCGACGGAATCTCCAGGACCGACCCCGAGCGCGCCGGCCGCGTCCTCCCCGAGCACGACTTCTCCCGGGCCCGGGGTCTGCCCAACCAGGCCGGTAGATTCCGGGCCAGCATCGAACTCCCTCGCCCAATCGAAATCTACTTCTATCAAACGGGCCGATGGAACTATCTCTTCTCCGGAACCTTTTTCCGGTGCGGCCAGGGTCGCATCGGCGGCCACCGCGGCCAGCACCCCGTCGGCGGCCTCCGGCGGGTCCGCCACCAGAAAGTCACGGGCCGCATCAGCGACCGGCACCGCATAGGTGCTGACCACCACGTCTACGGGCCCGAGCCGCTCCGTGGCCCGGGCGCGCAGCGAAGAATCCAATGTGTCCCCGACGAGTAGAGAGCTGACGATGATCGCGGTGCCGAAAGCACACCCGAGCACGACGAGCAGCGTATCGTTCCTGCGGCGCAGCGCGTTACGGACGGCCAGGCGCCGCAACCCCGGCCGGAGCACCGCGAGAGCGACCAGCGTCGACAGCAAAACGGCGGTGATGCTCCCGAGCGCCAGCAACGTTACCGGCGGGTGTCCTCGACGATAGAGCCGTCGCGCATCCCGATACGACGCTCGGCCCTCGCCGCGACCTCCGGGTCGTGGGTTACGAGCATTAGCGTCATGCCCTCAGCGTGCAAGTCCGCCAGCAGATCCAGGATATCCCGGGCGGTCGCGGTATCCAGGCTGCCTGTCGGCTCGTCGGCCCACACCAGCGCGGGACGGGTTACGAGGGCGCGGGCGACGGCCACCCGCTGCTGCTCGCCGCCTGAAAGCTCGGCTGGACGGTGCCCGCGGCGGCGCGAGAGCCCAACCCGGTCGAGCGCCGTCTCGGCCCGGCTCTGGGCCTCTGCGGCAGGGATGCCCCCGATCATTAGGGGCAACTCGACGTTCTCCTGGGCGCTGAACACCGGCAGCAGGTTGAGCGACTGGAAGACGAAACCCATCAGCCGGGCCCGCTGGGCGGAACGCCGGGTCTCGGAGAGCTCGTGTATATCCTCGCCGGAGACCGTTACCGTTCCGGCGTCCACGTCGTCAAGTCCCGAGAGACATTGGAGCAAGGTCGTCTTGCCCGAGCCGGAGGGACCGACCACGGCGACGAACGCGCCTGGTTCCACCGTAAGGCTCACATCGCGCAGTGCCGAGACCTCGATCTCCCCGGTCCGGTAGAGTTTGTTCACACCGTGGGCGACCAGGATGTCCGGTGCATGGTTTCTCTCCGGCTTCTCGGGTTCCGCAGGTTTTGGACGCGCGCTGGTTTTCTTGCGATTCTTCTTCAAATGGCGTCTACTCTAGCGGCTGGAGGTTTCCAGATCCAACAGCCCGGCCTCGAAGGCGCGAATGGCCGCCTGGGTCCGGTCGGAGACGCCGAGTTTCCTGATGATGTTCTGCACGTGGTTCTTGATGGTGCCGGGGCTGACCACGAGGATTCCCGCCATCTCTTTATTCGTGCGACCCGGGGCCAGCAGGGTCAAGACCTCCCTCTCGCGAGGCGTGAGCGAGTCGGGCAGTTCTCTCTTCGGACGCCCGCTAGGTTGGGCCGGGTGTGAGTTTTGTCCATCTTCCTGGAGCTTGATCATGCGCTTCAACAACTCTGCGGCGAGTTCCTGGTCGAGGGGGTTTTCCCCATCTAGGGCGCGGTGTACCGAACTGACGAGCTGCTGCCGGCTGGAGTCCTTGAGCACGTACCCGGCGGCCCCGACCCTGATGGCTTCGAGCAGATAATCCGGGTTCTCGTGGGTGGTTACGATCAGGACGCAAATGGTCGGGTGGCGGCGCTTGATCTCCCTGGTCGCGGAGAGGCCGTCCATCTCCGGCATCCGCACGTCCATCAAGACGATGTCCGGTTGCAGTTGGTCGCACATCTCAACCGACTCCCGGCCGTTCGTCGCCTCACCGGTGACTTCTATGCTTTTCTCTCTGTCCAGCATAGCGCGCAAACCCTCCCGCACGAGGGAGTGGTCGTCCGTAATGAGCAACCGGGCCCGTGGAGGCGCTTCCGCAGCTATCGTGATTCTCCGGCGTTGCAAAACGGGACTTCGGCGGTCACGGTGGTTCCTTCTCCGGGCCGGCTTTGTATTTCGAGTTTTCCGCCTAGCAACGAGATTCTTTCTTCCATGCTGGATAGACCTACACGCTCTCCGGGACCATTTTCGTTCGAGACGGCGCCAGGGTCAAATCCGCATCCCCAATCTCGCACCCGGAGGCGGGTTTTCCGCGGAAGAAGTTCTAGTCCTACGGACGCGCCGGAGGAGTAAGAGTGCTTTCTCGCGTTCGTCAACGACTCCTGGGCCACCCGGTAGAGTGCCGTTTCGACCGCGGCGTCGAGTCGTTCTTCGTCCAGGTTCTCCTCAAAGTCTACGGGCCATCCCTCGGAGGTCAGTTCTTCCGCGTACAGCCGGAGCGCCGTCGCCAGGCCAAAGTCGTCAAGCGCCGTCGGGCGCAGGTCCGCGATAACCTGCCGGGCTTCACCCACCGTACGCTGGGCGAGTTGCAAGGCGCGATCCAGCTCGCCGTTTTCGAGGACCGTACCGGGGGGGTGGTCGTCTGCAAAGACTTGCAGTTGCTGGTGGGCCGCCACGGCTACCTGGGCGAGGCCGTCGTGAATTTCGTAGGCGACCCGCTTGCGCTCTTCCTCCTGGGCGGAGATCAACTCTCCCACCAGATCCCTCATCCTCCGCTCGCGTTCTGTTAGGTCCTGATAGAGCCGCGCGTTCTCCATAGCGCCCGCGGTCTGGGCGGAGAGGCTGCTGAGTATTCCCAGCGTCTCCTGTCGCGTGAGATCTTCCGTTCCATAAACTTCTAGAATTCCTATGATCCGGTCTCGCGTCTTCAGCGGTAGGCAGAGTCCGTTCAAGAATTTCTTGGAATCAGGATTCCGCAACTGGAAAGTTTGGTACGTCTGAGATTCGAAAGCCCCCAATCGGGCATTCTCGGCTTCCTCCGAAAAACGGGCTTTGTCCCACAAACCTTCGATATCGACGGAGCGCCAGACGCGCAGTTCGCCGTCCTCGTTCTTGCGGGAGATCACCGCGGAGGTCAGGTTGGCGACGCGCTGCATAATCTCCAGTACGCGCGTGCCAACCTCTTCGGGCTCCAGAGTAGAGTTCAAGATCTGGCCGGTCCTGTAGACGGCAAGCAGCATTTCCAGGCTCTGTCGCAGGTTATCTTCCGTCTGTTTGCGGCCGGTGATGTCCCGAGAGTTGATCACCACGCCACCTACACCCGGGTTTTGCGTCAAGTTGGCGCCGATAGCTTCCAGGTAGCGCCAGGTCCCATCCGCGTGACGAAAACGGAATTCTGTGGGCCGCGGCTCCGCGTCACCGGACTGTAGACTCTCGACGAAAAACTTTCGCACCCGACCCCTATCTTCCGGATGGATGTATTCAAACGCGTTTTCGTTCACCAAGTCCTCTGGCTTGTATTCCAGCACCCGCTCTACGGACGGGCTCTCGTAGCTAATAGTCCCATCTGCTTCGAGCACCGTGATAACGTCCGAGGCGTTCTGCACCAGAGAGCGGAATCGCTCTTCGCTGTGGCGCACGTTGCGCTCGCTCTCTTTCAGCTCGGCGACGAGCGATTCTAGTTGGCTGGTGCGCTCCTCGACCCTCTGATCCAGATCTTCGTTGAGCTTTCTGGCCTCTTCTTCGGAGCGCCGGCGTTCTGTTATATCGTGAAACGTCATCAGGTACCCGGCACGGTTGTCTCTGCTTGATTCCAGCGGCAAGAGTTCCGTCTCGTAGCAGCGTTGCTCGTTTCCGTCTCCGATTTCGACCTCCCCCAAGGCCCTACGCTCATGATAGTCGGCGGGGAAGCCCATTACGCCGCTCATACTCTGGTGGACGTTTTTTCCCACCGTCTTCTTCGGAGAGAGGCCCAGTATACGCTGGGCCGCCGGGTTGAGGTCTACGATGCGATGTTGGAGATCTATAACCACTACGCCGTCGTTCATCCCTTCGACTATAGCGTCTCGGGCCACCGGTACCACGTCCAGGAGGCGATAGCGGAAGAGCGCCACAAAGAATATTGCGGAGCTAAAGAGGAAAGCGAATGGCGTCCAGTCCAGGTTGGGCAGCGGGCCGAGGTCCAGAACATAGAGCATGTTGCCCAAAAGCGGCAACACCGCCGCGACCAGCAGGGCCAGGCTCTGGCGCCGGTACAAGTCTATCGATCGGGATACACCAGAGACGATGAGCCCCGCGCCGAGCAGCACCATCAGGTAGGAGTAGGCCACGTTGACGTAGAACCAGGGACCGTACTCTAGCGCCAGGAAAAGTCCGCTGGAGCCTATCGCGGTGTCGGACCAGACCAGGCCGTGCGCTTCGTTGGTCCAGGTGAGGATCAAGGTGACGAGCGGCAACCCGGCCCACAACGCCACGGTGCGGCGTTGGATCCAGCGTTCCTTTCCTGTGTATACGGCCGCGAACACAAACCACGCCACCGGGACCGTAACGATGCCCAGGTACTGAACCTTCGCCCAAAGAACCTTACTCCCAAGATCCGGGACCGCTATCTCGAAACCATAACCCACCAACCACACGAACAGGGCCGCTTTGAACACTGTCAGCGTCCGAGAGTTGTGAATCCCGCGCCACCAGGCATACCCGGCGCCCAAGAGCGCCACGAGGCTCCCAACGAACAACATATAGACATAGGGGGTGTGATTCCAGTCCATCATCCCTCTACTACGCTCATCTGTTGCTCTATATGTTGCTCCATTTATTGAAGCCGGATATCGTCCGGCTCTATCCCACCACCAGGTTCACTAGCCGGCCCGGCACGTATACGGCCTTGCGGATCTCCTTGCCTTCTACGTGCGGCCGGACCTTTTCGCTCGCAATGGCCAGTTCCTTTGCAATGTCCTCGGTGATTTCCGCCGGGGCTTCGATCCGGTCTCGGAGCTTGCCGTTGACCTGTATCACCAGCGTGATCTCCTCGGTCTTTATGAGGCTCTCGTCGTAGCCGGGCCACTCCTGCTCGTGGACAGAATGCGGTTCTCCGATCCCGGCCCAGATCTCCTCGGCGTGATGCGGCGCGAACGGCGCGAGGGCGAGCGCGAACTTACGAAGCGCCTCATTCCACTTCTCTTCCTCTATTCGTCCTTTTATCCCCAGCAGGTAGTTAGTCTGCTCCATGAGAGCCGCGACAGCGGTGTTGAACCGGAACGCTTCGAGGTCCTCGGTCACCTTTTTGACCATCTGATTCGTTCGCCGGTCGAGCTCGTCGGGGTCGGCCTCCGCCCCGGTAGCATCTCCCTCGGCTACGAGCGAAAGTGCGCGCCGCAGGAAACGAGAGACGCCCTCGATACCGCGTCCGTCCCACGGGCCGCCCTGGTTCCACGGCCCGATAAACATCAGGAAGCAGCGCAGGGCGTCGGAGCCGTAGCGGTCCACGAACTCTTGCGGGTTGACGACGTTGCCCCGGCTCTTGCTCATCTTCTCCGCGTCCTCGCCCAGGATGATGCCCTGGTTAAAGAGCTTCTTCATCGGCTCGTCGAAGTCCACGAGTCCCAGGTCGCGCATCACCTTTGTAAAGAAGCGCGTGTAGAGCAGGTGCATGACGGCGTGCTCGATGCCGCCGGTGTACTGATCCACCGGCAACCACTTCTCACCGCGCTCGGGGTCGAACGGTCCCTCGTCGTAGTGCGGCGAGAGATAACGGTACTGGTACCACGAGGAGTCCATGAACGTGTCCATCGTGTCCGTCTCCCGCTCAGCGGGTCCGCCGCAGCCCGGACATTCCGTGTACCGGAAGTCTTCGTCGAGCTTGAGCGGCGACTCGCCGGTCGGGGTGAACTCGGCGTCTTCGGGGAGACGTACCGGCAGGTCTTTTTCCGGTACCGGGACAGTGCCGCAGTCGTTGCAGTAGACGATCGGTATCGGGGTACCCCAGTAGCGCTGCCGGCTGATGAGCCAGTCGTGCAGCCGGTAGGTTACCGCCGAGCGGCCTTTGCCCTGCTCTTCGAGATGTTCGACCATACGCTGTTTGGCCGCTTCGATCTGGAGACCGTCGAGGAAGTCGCTGTTGATCGCCGGTCCCTCGCCAACATACGCCTCGCCCTCGAATCCCTCCGGTGGCCGGACGGTGCGGATTATAGGCAAGTCGTATTTGGCGGCGAAGTCCCAGTCGCGCTGGTCCTGGCCGGGGACCGCCATAATGGCGCCGGTCCCGTAGCCCATGAGCACGTAGTCGGCGATGTAGACCGGTGTTTCCTTTCCGTTTGCCGGGTTGATCGCGTAGTCTCCAGTGAACGCTCCGGTCTTCTCGCGGGTAACGTCGGTACGGTCTATCTCCGTCATCTTGCCGGCTTTCTCGACGTAAGCCCGGACTTCGTCGGCCTGCTCCTGAGTCGTGATCTTCTCGACCGCCGGATGCTCGGGCGACATGACGAAGAACGTCGCCCCGAAGAGCGTGTCGGGGCGGGTGGTGAAGACCTCGATCTCGCCGTAGCCCTCAATATCGAAGACGATCTCCGCGCCCTCGGAGCGGCCAATCCAGTTGCGTTGGAGCGTCTCTACCCGCTCGGGCCAATCTATCTTGGAGAAGTCCAAAAGCTCCTCGGCGTAGTCCGTGATCCTGAACAGCCACTGCGCCAGGTCCTTCTTTATAACCGGCGTCCCGCACCGCTCGCACACCCGGTCCGGCCCGACGACCTGCTCCCGGGCCAGCGTCGTGTTGTCCTTCGGGCACCAGTCCACCGGCGCGTAGTCCCGGTAGGCGATGCCCTTCTCGAAGAACTTGAGGAAGAACCACTGGTTCCACCGGTAGTACTCCGGGTCGCAGGTAACGACCTCGGAGTCGAAGTCGAACATGGCCCCCATCTGACGAAGCTGGCCGCGCATGTTCTCGATGTTCGACATGGTCCACTTGTACGGGTGGATGCCACGCCTTATGGCGGCGTTCTCGGCGGGAAGTCCGAAGGCGTCGAAGCCTATCGGGAAGAACACCCGGTAGCCGTTCATCCGCATAAAGCGGGCGCGGGTATCTGAGGGCGTCATGGCGTACCAGTGTCCGACGTGCAGGTCGCCGCTCGGGTACGGGAGCATGGTGAGCGCGTAATGCTTGGGCTTTTCGGTGTTCTCGTCGGTTTCGTAGAGGCCGCTTTCGGCCCACTTTTCCTGCCAGCGGCGCTCTATGACGCCCGGCTGGTATACGTTTTTCGTCGTCGTTTCGCTCACTGGGACTCCTCGTGCGGGCTCTGATGCGCGGGGTCTAGTAAATCCGGTAAAAAAGACGCGCAGGGGATTATAGTCGTGGACCGCTCAGGTCTATGTATCCCTTGACGCGCATAGGATTAATATAGCATCCGGCGGCCAACCGGGAAAGAGCCTGTCGTGAGCCAACGGCTACCCGCCCAGATCCAACGGGTCGGAGTAGCCGTAGTGTTGGAACGCACCCTTGCGCGCTTCGTTGTCGGGGACGTCTCCCGACTCAAACTCCGGCGAGTCCAGGATCTTTTGCTTACTCTGCTCCACCTTTACGCCTTCTTCGTCCGCGTTGGCCACGGCGTGTACCGGGATCAGAAAGCTACGCTCTTCGCCGGAGACCTCGATCAGGTGCGCCGTAGCAGGTTCCTCCCAAATGTATATTTCCTCGACCGTGCCGATTTCTTCCCCGTTGCTGTCGAAGACTTTGCTTCCCCCGGCATCTTGCCAATGCTCCTCGACTTCCCCGTCGAAGTCTCCAAGCTTTACCAAGTTAGCTTCCTCAGTCATCCTCTCAGTTCCTTTCCTCTGACTCCACCTATCTCCGTTATTGGTTCCCGGACAACCCGAAGATGAAACGCCGGCTACAGAAAAGCCGCCACCCGACCCAGTAGTCGGATGGCGGCTTAGGACTGGTAGAAACCGGGCAATGCCTCTATCGAGAGACTCTTGGGCCCGCGAGCACCCTCAGCGCGTTCATGCTCTTATGCTCCTCTCTGCGCCTCGTGCGCCGGTGTTCTTGTCCATGAGGCTCCTATCCACCACGAACAACCGGTCGAGGTACATCTTCAGGCCAACGATGTCCGCGGCCTCACCCCGGTAGGCGACGTGGCCGTCGGGACGGACGAGTAACAAGCTCGGTGCTTTGGCGCCATAGCTCTTGTGCAGGCTCTTGTTTCCGGTTTCTATCTGATGGACGTGTCCGGGCGCTTCGTAACGATCCAGTAGTCCCCGGATCTCTTCCCCGGTCGCCGCCAGCCTCTCAGGGTTCGGCTTCTCGCCCTCAAAGAGGAGCAGATGATGGTCCGTGCCACGAAGAGAGTCGAAGATGCTCCTGCCAGATTCGGCGCCAGCCTCGAAAAATCCGTAAGGGGCGCGATCTCCGGCTTTCGGCCCGTTCTTTACGGGCCCGGGTTGGCCGACGGCCGGGCTTTCACGATACTCCGTCCAGAGCTGGGAGATGAACCAGAAGGCCCACCTCCTGAGTTGCGGAACCGACGATACCAGGCGGAAGAGTAGCGGAACCGCGAATAGCTTTGGACCCTTTGCGAGCGGGTTGTTCGTGACCTGCAGGGAGAATCCCTGGTCCGAGCCGTTGAGTATGGCGCGGGCGAACGGCATCCGTTCGGCCTCGTAGGAGTCGAGGAGCTCCGGCTTCGCCGCACCTTTTACGACGAGCGCCAGCTTCCAGGCCAGGTTGTAGGCGTCACCGATGCCGGTGTTCATACCCTGGCCGCCGGCCGGGGAGTGGATGTGGGCGGCGTCTCCAGCGAGAAACGTGCGTCCGACCCGGAAGTTCTCGGTCATCCGGCGGTGGATCTTGTAAACGCTCGTCCAGCGCACGGCTGTGATCTTAGTCTCTACGCCGCTACGGCTATCGAGAAGCTCCTGGATGTTCCCAGCCGTAATCTCCTCTTTCTCTTTCAATTCCTCCGGCACGCTCCCGACAAGGCGGAAGCGCTTCTCTCCCGGCATCGGAAAGAACGCATAGAAGCCTTCGCGGGTCAGGTCCAGGTAGAGCTGCCGTGTCTCGAACTCCCATTCCATTTCCATATCCGCCAGGAATAAAGACTCCTCGTACGTGTCGCCTTCAAAGCCAAGACTCAGGGAATGCCTCACCGGGCTGCTCGCCCCGTCCGCCCCGACCACCCAACTCGCCTCGATAGTTTCTTTGGAGCCGTCGGGCCGGCGAACGGTCGCCGCTGCGCCATCCGGCGTTTGCGAAAGATTCACAAGCTCCGTGCTCCACTCGATATGTCCTCCGGCCTCTTCGAGACCACCGGCCAGGAGCCGCTCGGTCTTATACTGCTCGTAGATCAGGGCGAACGGATATGGACTGAGATTGTCCCGATCATCCTCGAAGAAAGTGAGCTTCCCGATGTGCTCGCCTTTTTTGAGAAGCTCTGCAGCCCCGATCCTCTGCCCCTCCTCGACCGCCCGATCCGCCAGGCCGAGCTTGTCGAAAAGCTCCAGGATCTTGGCTTGCACCACCAGCGCACGGGTTTCTTCTACGGGACCCGCGTTCTTGTCTATAATCCTGAAGTCCACTCCGTCCTGGGCCAGGATGTTCGCCGCCGTAAGACCCGTGGGACCCGCACCTATCACGAGTACATCTGTAGTGGTCATCCTTTGCTCCTTTCCGGCTCTCCCTCGGTCGAGATCGCCTTCATGTACAGATTTACTATCTCCTCGATCTTCTCCGGCTCGGGTATTTGCGGCGGACCTTCGGGCTTGAATAGACCGCCGGTCATGGCGTAGCTGAGCAGCGGGCCCATGAACATCCGCATCATCACCTCCGGATCCCCTTCTACGACCACCCCGTTCTCCTGCGCCCGCCGGAGCATGGCGCTCCCTTCCCTGATGCCCCGGCTCGGGACCGTAGAACGGAAGATCTCACCAACTTCCGGGAAGCGGTGGGAGTCGGCGATAATCGTTCGCAAGAGCGCCAGGTAATCCGTCTCCATGATGGTCGTCATGAGCTTTCCCGCCAGCATGAAAAGCGTCTCTCGCAACTGCTCGGGGCTACGCGGATCTACGGCCCGCACGGAATCCAAAACTTTCGTCTGCGGGTTTTCGATGGTGAGCCCACGCAACACATCGGCGAAAAGCTCCTCCTTACTAGGGTAGTAGGCATAAAGGGTCCGCTTGGAGACCCCGGCTTCCCGGGCTATTACGTCCGTGCTCGCGGCAGCAAACCCCTGCCGCAAAAACACCCGTTGCGCACCCTCCAGAATTTGGGCCCGCTTCGCCCGGGTCCTCGACCCAACCTCTCTAGGTGCAGCCTCCATAAACCACCCTCTTATATGTAAACTAAACAGTACCGTTTCATTATTACTTGCGGCTACGGAATTGTCAAGGGTTGTTCGGTGTTTGGGGATTTAGGCCAGGATGAGGGCCAATGTGGCGGCGGCGAGGGTGCAGGATAGGTTGGTCAGTTCGTTACCGACTTTGGGGGCGAGAGCCCCGATCAGGCTGTCGGCCACAGTCCCCAAAAAAGCCGCCACCCCGACCAGAAGTGCGGCACCGGGACTCTGAACCAATCCGACCGCTAGTCCCAGCGAAGCGGTAAAGCCGGCCGCAACAACACCGGCGAACGTGCCGGGTATAGAGACGGCGCCATCCGTACCGGGTGGCACTTTCGCGAACGTGATTATTAGGTGTGGCTTGCCGAACAACTGTCCGACTTCGGACTCGGCGGTGTCGGCGAAGGCGGCGCCTAGGGAAGCTACGAACGCGGCGGCGAAAGCCTCTGGGTAAGGCGTGAGCGTGGCGAGCAGGGCACACGCGACGGCGACACCCGCGTTTGCCAGGGCGTTGCGGGCACCGCGTCGCCCACCCCCGCTTTCGGCCGTGCCGGCACGCTCTTTTCGCCGGCATCCGATTCGGGTCAGGGCGGAGCCACCGATTACGAAGAGGGCGAGGATCGTGAAGCCTTGCCATCCGAGGCCCGCGTAGATCAGTGCTGCCACCACGAACCCTCCCAGCGCCCCACCCCGGCTCACCATCCCGAGTCGGTAAGCCAACACCGCGAAAATGGCCGGGACGGAGATCGCGGCGAGCAAATGAGTCATCGTCGTCGCCGCATCTCTTGCAGACGGCCCAAGAGCCGCCCGGCGTACGCCTCGCCTTCCGTTTTCGGCGAGACCGGAACCAGCGCGGGTAGAATAGCCCCGGCTTTTACTCCGTCGCCGGTCAGACGTCCCACCCCCTGGTAAAGCAGAGAACCCGAGAGCGGGCTCGGCCTCTCCGGTGTAGCGACTACCACACCGTACAAAGGCGTAGGCCCCCGCTCTCCAAAAGCGCCGATGCGTTCGACCGTCTCCGGACGGTCTTGCCCAATAACAAAGACGATGACCGATGAACCTCCGGCGCTTGCCACCTCTGGATCCTGCAGGCTCTCCCAGCGGGCGGTGATGCCGTCGAGACCGGAATTTAGCGCCACCCGGGAGAGTACGGACCAGATGTCGCGGGCCACCTGGTAGGCGGGTGGGCTCTCGTAGTCCACGGAGATAATAACCGTATAATGCAATGCGCCCGGATGTTAGCAGAAGCCGCCCGTGGGGTTCCGCGACACGCTTTGCAGCGGCTACGCCTCCCCGGCTTCGCGTTTCTCCAAGCGCCGCATAAAAACGTCTATCTCCCTCACGGTCTGGAAGTCTCCGTTCTCCCGGGCTACTTCGCGGCCGGTCTCGAAGGTTTGGCGGGCTTCGTCGTTCTCGTGGAGTTCGTAGTGGGTCCGGCCCAGCATCCGGTAGGCTACGGAGTAGTCCGGTTTGTTCGCGACCGCGCGGGACAAATGCTCTTTCGCCTCCGGGTAACGTTCCTCTTTGAACAGTTCGATGCCCAAAGAGCAGAGGACCATCGGGTTATCCGGGTCCCTCTGCAAAAGCTTGCGGAACATGTCGGCGCGGGAAGTTTCCATATCCACCGTTTTAGCACGAAAACCTTCCGCCTGATAACATCGCCGCCCACGTCATGGACCTCAGAGTGTTGCTAGATAATTTGTCGCAATCCCCGGACCTCATTCCTTTCCGTGAGTTAGTGACACCGCTTTTGGACTACGACCACAAGCGTGGTAGCGACCTCGTAAGAACACTCTACGTCTACTTCGATACCGGGACCAACGCCAGCGAGACGGCGGACAGGCTCTTTCTGCACCGCAACAGCCTGCTCTACCGCCTGGAGCGCATACAGTCGTTGACTGGGCTAGACTTGAAGGAGCCTGAGGCGCGGCTCGCGCTACAACTCGGGCTGTTGGCGATCAGAAAAGGAGAAAACGATGAAGCTCAGCACCCGTAACCGGCTCCCCGGCACCGTCACCGAAATAGTCAAGGACGAAGTCGCGGCTAAAGTGACGCTCCAGGTCGGAGACAACCACATCGTCTCGCTCATAACTCGCGAAAGCTGCGACGAACTCGGCCTCGAAGAAGGCGCCCGGGCGACGGCGCTCGTCAAAGCCACCGATGTCATGATCCTTACCGACGAGGGTATAGCCTAGCCTCTGCTACGTTCCTGGGCCTTACGGGTCAGCAGGCGGGCCGTCAGGATCACTACGAACGAGAAACCCAGCACCAGGACCGAGAGGGCGACCGCCGCGTCCAGGTCGCGTTCGAACGCGGCGTAGATCGCCAACGGCATTGTCTGGGTCACGCCCTGCAGGTTACCCGCCAGGATGATCGTGGCCCCAAACTCTCCCAACGCCCGCGCCCACGCCGTAACGGCCCCGGCCACGAGCGCCGGAAACGCCAGCGGCACGGTGATGCTGGTAAAGACCTTGCCGCGCCGGGCGCCGTCCACCAGGGCCGCCTCCTCGACCTCGCGGTCCACCTGACCAAACCCCACCGAGGCCTGCCTCACGTAGAAGTGCGCAGCGACGAAGAGTTGGGCCACCACCACGGCCGCGGTGGTAAGGCTGATCTGTATCCCGAACACTTGCAGGTACTCTCCCAAAAGTCCCATCTTCCCGAACGCGAGCAACAAGGCTATGCCGGCAGCGCTTGGCGGCAGCACCGCCGGGATGTCTATGAGCGTGTCTACGAGCCGCTTGCCGGGGAACTCCGCCCGCGACAGCACGTAGGCCGCCGGCGTCCCGACCAAGAGCAGTATCCCCATTGTGGTCGCCGTGGTGCGGGCGCTCAGTAGCAGCGCCTCCACGGCGACCGGTGAGGTCATGGCGCGCCAGGAACCTTCGTCTACGGTCCAGATCACCAGGCTCAGTATCGGCAGGCTTATAAACCCCGCCAGCAACGCCAGCGCCCCGACGCCCACGCCGGAAAACGCTTTCTCCCAGTCGAGCAACCTCCGCCGCTTCTTTTTCTCTACCTTACCCGCTCGAACCCCCACTCCTCTATCGTGCGCTGCCCTTCTTCGCCCGAAACCAACTCTACCCACTCCTGGGCCAGCTCTGGGTTCGGCGCGTCTTTCGCTGCTGCTATCGGGTAGGTGGCTATGACGTTGAACTCTTCTAGGATATCCACTACCTCTACCCTGTCTCGTATCTTTGGCGTAACATCGCTGGCGTAGACGAACGTCGCGTCGGCCTCCCCAAGAGCCACCCGGTTGGCCGCAGCCCGCACGTCTGGCTCGCGCGAAACCACGTTGTTCGTCACCCGATCCTCGAAGTTCTCGCCGTAGCGCGTGCCGGCCTTTGCCAAAATCTCCGTCGTATATTTGGCTATTGGAACGCCTTCTTGGGCCAGGACAAGATCCAGGCCAGGCGCTGCGAGATCCCGAAGCCCCTCGATCCCGGCCGGATTGCCGGCCGGTACGATTACGACCGGTGAATTCCTCGCGAACACCCCGGGCTCTTCGACGAGACCAGCTCTCACAGCATCCTCCATCTTCGCCTCGTCGGCCGAAGCGAAGACATCTGCCGGGGCTCCCTGTTGGAGTTGGACCAACAGCGCCGAGCTTCCGGCGAAATTGAACCGGACTTCTACGCCGAGGTTCTGTCGCTCGAAGTCCTCTCCTAATTCCTCGAAAACATCCGTTAGCGAAGAGGCCGCGAAAACCGTCAGTTCGGGCCTGCTGTCGGCCTGCGCCCCGCATCCCACGCACACGAACGCAATAAACAGCAGACCGAAAAACAACGGAAGGCGGCCTTTGCAGGCTTTGGAGATCGGCTTCATAACATAATGCTAAACGGCTATTGGCCCGGGTTCTTCGGGCAAAGTACACGAACTTTCGGCTGTCCGTTCCGGCCATCCGGGAGTTCCGGCTAAGCGTAGGGACCTACGCGTTCATCTTTCGCCAGGCGCCGGTAACCTTCGGCCACGCCGAGGACTTTCTTGACGTACCAATCGGCGTGGTTGTAGGAGTAGAGCGCGGCGTACCAGTCCTTTGGCGCCCCGCCGATTTTCAGGTACCTGGCGGCGGCCGGAATAGCATCCTCCGGGTCCATAACGTTCGCCACCCCATCACCGTTCCCGTCTACCCCGGACGACGCCCAGGTAGAGGGCATGAACTGCATCGGGCCCATCGCTCCGGCGCTGGACGGCCCCAGGTTCTCCCCGTGGTCCGTCTCCACCTTGCCGACCGCCGCCAGTATGTACCAGTCCTTACCGAAACCATACTTTTCCGCAGACTGGCGGTACAGCTTTCTATACTGCTTTTTGGAGATGGGCTTCACGGAGCGGGCTACTATATCGTTTCTCGCGATCCGCAACTCCCGGCCCCGCTGTGCCGTCGGACCTCCGGTAGCCGGCCTCGCCTTCAGGATTTGCCGGCGCTCCGCCCCCCGCAACCGCTGTATTCGGGCATCCGTCCGGACCCTGTCGTCGCGCACCTTAGAGATAGAAGCTTCTAGTTCGGTTTCTTCCCGGCGCAACTTCTCTATCTGTGCCCGCTCCTCTTTCATAGCTTCTTCGTAATCCGATTGCTTCTGAGACACCTGGCGCACGGTGTTTTGTAGCTTCTGTCGCGAACTACGGTAATCTTCTATCTCCTGATTTCTCCCCGCCAACACGTTCCTTACCTGGGCCCGGGTCAGCGCCCCCGAATCATTGTTCGCAGATTCCGCTGACACGACGCTATCCAGAACCCCGACCAGGCCCTCTACATGGTCTCCTTTGTACGCCGCCCGGGCCTGCTCCTCGTACTGGGCTTCTACTCTTTCGTAGCCCTGGCGCTGTGAAGCCAACGTACCTTCGAGGTTCTCTGTTTGCCGCGAAAGCTCCTGGCTCCTAACGGCGGCGCCGTCTACCCGTACTTGGGCTTCTTGCAGGCTACCCCCGACAGCGGATATCTCTTGCACCTGCTGTACCAGCCGAGCATCCTGTGTTTGGGCCTGCGCCTCCAGAGCGACTATACTCGTGTCATGGCTGGCGGGCACGTCCTCGACCTGAGCCTCAGCCAAACCATTAACAGATAAGATCAGCACCAACGTCCCCATCACCGCTACGTACCTCACCCGTACCTCTTCCCAAATGATCATTTATTTCCCGAGCCCGGACCCGCACCAGGGAATCGTATACCACAGCAAGTCATACCGCATCCTCGAACGGCTTGGGATCTACGATTGGATCAAAAATTGCTAATGCTTTTACTAGCTACTATCAGTCGTTTCTCTTGGTCAAGATTGAGACCAGGGCTTCCAACTGCTCCATTTCGCGGAATCGGATCTCGACTTTACCGCCCCTCCTGTAAGATTTGATCCGGGCGTGCAGCCCGAGGGCTTCCTGTATTACCCGCGACGCTTCTTCGAACTCGTCGGGAGCCTGAGCCTCGGCCTTCCCCGAGGCCTGCGGTTCTACAACCACGGATGCTCGGTCCCTGACTAATTCTTCGGTCTTTCTCACGGATAGTTTCTCAGCCTGTATCCTCCGCGCCAATAGCTCCATTTGCTCCTGGTCTTGCAAGCCGAGGAGCGCCCTCGCGTGTCCTTCGGTCAGGCTGCCTTCCAGCACCAGGCTCCTAATACCATCCGGCAGTTGTGTGAGCCTCAAGGTGTTGGTAACCGCGACGCGGCTCTTGCCCAGACGGTTCGCGAGCTGCTCCCTGCTAAGCCCGAAACCTTCCATCAGGGCCTGGTAAGCCGCGGCGGTTTCTAGCGGGTTCAAGTCTTCCCGTTGGAGGTTCTCTACGAGCGCCAGTTCCATGCTCTCGTTGTCCGCAGCCTGCCGGATAAGGACCGGTACCCGGTCGAACCCCGCTTCTTTTGCCGCCCGCAACCTACGCTCACCGGCTATGAGCTCGAACCCACTCTCCACAGACCGAACCACGAGCGGTTGCAGTATTCCGACCTCTCGAATAGAAGCCGCGAGTTCCTGTATGCCGGATTCCGGAAAGGTGCTTCGGGGCTGATTGGCGTTTGGCCTAACCGCCGAAACCGGTATCTCCTCGAATTTGAGCCCTCCGACGCTTTCCCCCGTGGCGATAAGGGCGGACAACCCCCGGCCTAGGCCTCGCCTACCCACGGGCCATTACCTCGTCGGCTATGGCCGCGTAGGCTTCGGCCCCGGCGCTTTTCGGCGCGTAAATTGCCACCGGTAGCCCGAAGCTCGGAGCTTCACTAAGCCGGACATTACGCGGCACGAGGGTCTGAAAGACTTGTTCCCCAAAGAAAGAGCGTACTTCCCCGGCTACCTGATGGGCGAGGTTGGTGCGGGGGTCAAACATGGTCAATAAAACACCCCCTATGCGCAGTTGCGGGTTGAGTTCCTCCCGCACCATTCTTATGCTGCGCATGAGCTGGGTAAGCCCTTCGAGCGCGTAGTATTCGCACTGTATCGGTATAAGCACTTCGTCTGCCGCTGTGAGCGCGTTTAGCGTCAACAGGTCCAGCGAGGGTGGGCAATCTAGTAAAACCCGGTCGTACAGGTTCTCCGGGAGCTTGTCTAGGGACTTCGAGAGTTTGTACTCTCTCGCCAACGCGGAAACGAGTTCCACTTCTGCCCCCACCAGGTTGATACTCGAAGGTGCGACTTCTAGACCCTTGATCTTGGTTTTTACGGCGATGTTTTGAAGGAGTTTGCCTTCTAAGAGCACATCGTACATACACCCGGCATACTCGTCCCCAGTTATTCCCAGCCCGCTGGTAGCGTTCGCTTGGGGATCCATATCCGCCACGAGCACTTTCTCACCCTTGTCGGCCAGGTACGCAGCGAGGTTTATGGCCGTGGTGCTCTTGCCCACCCCACCTTTCTGGTTCACTATGGCAACCACGGTCCTCACCGCAGGCATCTTAGCATGGCCTCCGTAAGTAGTTTAGCCCTAACTACTCCCTAAAGGATCTTTTTTCGGTACTCCCGCGCGGCGTGGGTACTCCGAAGGCGTCTCAGTTACTTTTTTGACAATCACTAAGCACCGATGCTTCGATGGCAACTCCGGCAGGAACTCTATTTGGACGAAGTTTGTAATTTCCGCTCCCAAAACTTCTGCAGCCGCCTTACCGGCCTCGACTTCTTCTTTGTTCGGTAGCGCTTTCATAGCGACCAGGCAGCCACCTTTTCTCACCAGGGGAATGCAATATTCACAAAGTATAGAAAGTGGTGCCAGGGCACGGGCTGTCGCCACGTCGCTACCGTCTCTATATGCTGGATTCTGCCCCAGATCCTCAGCCCGCCCGTTTACAACCTCTGTATTTCTTAGCGATAATTTCTCCACTGCCTGCTGCATAAACCGGGTCTTTTTGCCGGTTGCTTCTACGAGCTTCACGCACAACTCTGGGCGCGCTATTCTTAACGGGATACCGGGGAGCCCGCCACCGGACCCTACATCTATTAAATTCTCAGCCCGCCGTACCGGCTCGTGGAGCAAGCAACTCAGCGAGTCGAGTAGGTGATCCACTACAAAACGCGATATGTCCCGCGTACCAATAACGTTTGCCTCCTCATAATTACTTATTAGAATGGCGTAGTCCAGCAAAGATCTAACTGCGGAGTCATCCAGGCCAATACCCCAAGCTCTCGTCTGTCGCTGGATCAACTCGGCTTCCGTCATGACTAACGTTTCACGTGAAACACGCAAAAGCCTCCGTTTAGCAAAGTCTTCGTTGTGTAAAAAAACAATGTCGAGCGACAGATGTGCTCGTGTGCCCACATTTGTCGTGAACGGTGTTTCACGTGAAACGAAACGGCCTCCGGGTTAGTTGGGAGACACCGTCACGCGGCGGTTTTCGCCGGTACCCTGGCTTGCAGTGCTCACCTGGGCGTTCTCTTTAAGAAAAACATGCACGATGCGTCGTTCCGAGGTGTTCATCGGGGGTAACTCTACCAAACGACGCTCTCTGACAGCCTTCCGGGCCATGCGGTGAGCGATGCCCTGGACGGCCTCTACTCGGCGTTGCCGGTAACCTTCGGAGTCTACGATTACTCTTTTCACATATGGACGGTCTTTGTAGACCGCTACATTCAACAGGTACTGGAACGCGTCGATAGTTTCTCCCTTTTGGCCTATAAACAGGCCGGCCTCATTGGACGCCACATCTACCGCTATAAAGTCCTCGGTATCATAGACATCAATTCGTGCTTTAATGCCCATCACGTCCACTGTGTGGACCGTAAATTGCTCGACCTCATCTAATAAGTCTTCAGGTGCCGCAGGGATTTCTTCCCGGCTTACAGGGTCTCCTGTGACGGTTTGTTCAACGTCTGAAGAAGACTTAGTTTGCGAGCCCTCCTCTTGGGAGAACTCTTCCTCTGTCAGGCTCTCTTGTGATGTTTCGGTTTCTTCGGAACGGGTTTCTACAGCGACCTCTACCCGGGCGTCTCTAGAACCCATACCGAGGAACCCGGCACTACCTGCATCCAGGACCGTATGTGAGAGGTCCTCTTTTGGCAATCCTAGTTCTTTTGAAGCCCTTTCTAGGGCCTCATCTACGGAAGGAGCGTTGAACTCTCGGAATTCGTTCATTTCTTCTTCTTTCTACGCTTTCTCTTAGCCGATTTTGCAGCCCGCGCCGCGGGATCCTCATCGCTCGCGTACTGTTTAGAACCATTTTTGGTCTGGGTCGTTTGTTCCGGGGATGACTCGGTCGTGGGGGGCTTCTTTTTGCCCGGCCCAAAGTTGTAGATAGCGTAGTTTTGCGCCAGCGTTACTAGGTTTGAGGTTATCCAGTAAACAAAGAGGCCTGCGGGAAATCTCCAGAGAAAAACCGTTATACCGATAGGCATAATCCGCATGAGCCAACGCTGTTGAGGCTCCATGCTCTTATTCGTAATTTCCATAGAAATCAGCATCGTTACAGCCGACAGAACAGGAAGTATTAGATAGGGATCGTAAACCGAGAGATCCTGGAACCAGAAGAGACCGCCATCTCTAAAACTCGGGTACTCTGGAGGGATATTTCGCAAAGGATCGCCGCCAAATTGACGAACGGCGTAGAAGATGCCAATGATTATGGGCATTTGCAGCAGGATCGGCAAACAACCACCGAGCGGGTTGACTTTCCGCTCTTGGAAAAGTTTCATCTGTTCTTGCTGCTGCTTCTGACGATTATCTTTGTACTTGTTACGAATTTTGTCCAACTCGGGACGCAGCTCTTGCATGGCGCGCATGCTGCGGACCTGGCGGACCGTTAGAGGAAAAAGCACCGTGCGAACCAAAGCCGTAAGAAGCACGATAGACAGCCACCACTCTAGGCCGAGCTGTTGATGGAAATAGAGTAGAATGCCGCCAAGAACGTTGACGATAGGGGAGAAGACACTTTGGAAAAAGTCTGCTATTGCGTTGATCATTAGGTCCTCACTACTTTACCGGGTCGTATCCGCCCTTTGAAAACGGATTGCATCGTAACAGCCTCCACAAGCCGAGGTAACCACCTTTCAACACACCATACTTTTCTATGGCTTCCATCGTGTACTGTGAACAAGTTGGGCTAAATTTACAGGACGGCGGCAAAAGAGGCGACAAAAGCCGCTTGTAAGTCCTAATCATCCCAACAACTATACCTCTTGGTCTCATTTAACGTGCCTGCATCAAGCCTTCTCCGAAAGCCCACGGTTGTTTATCTTATCTAAAGCTCGCCCGAACTCGAACTCTAGTTCCTTCTTGGTGGCATTAGCCGCGCCCGGACGGGCAGAGATCACTATATCCCGTATCCCGATCGACTCTTGATGAAAATCACGAAAGACCTCCCTGAGCCTTCTGCGGACGATATTGCGTGTCACGGCATTTCCAACCTTTTTAGACACCGACATTCCCAGCCTAGCAGCACCCAATTCGTTCTCGAAGGCGTGTACGGAGAATAGTTTTCCGCGATAAGCCGTTCCCCGGCGATAAACCCTCTCGAACTCGGACGAATCCGTAAGGCGCGTGCGTTTACTTCTCGGCAAAAGGTCAGACAGCCAGCTTTTTACGACCCCTACGACGGCGGGCCGAGATCACCCTCCGGCCACCAACCGTGCTCATACGCTTTCGGAAGCCGTGCGTTTTAGCCCGCTTACGACGATTCGGCTGATAAGTGCGCTTCATAAAGACTCCTTTGCTTTGATCAACTGGAAAGCTTGAAAACTTTTTCCGAGTATAGCCGACGTAATGGGCTCCATCCAATCCCGCCCCCGCGGACGCCGTACTCCACACCCGTGAGAAACAACGCAACCCTCACGCGAGAAAAGTCCTGCAAAACGGCGCCCCGGTTAATTGTTGGGTGTTACCATCTCTAGTACCAACCCGGCTTTACCATGATATATCCGGGTACTATTCGCTCGTATTGTTCTTTTTTCAGTCAGTTATCCACAGGTGTGGATAACTCTGTGGATAATTATATTAATTACCTGCAAAAGCATAACTAAAATTGTGTTGCTATAGCGTTATGCCGGCTCTTGAGCTACATTTTGGGCCGGGGATGATCTATTCAGAGCGCACAAGAGCCGGCGGAGATCCTGCGGACATTAGCGTCCGGGTTGCGGTGTACCCCGAAAACGGCGAACCGGAGATCACCGAGGTTTCGGCGTCGGGTCCGCGGTCGGCTACGGCGAAATTTTCCCGGCTAGTTATGGATAAGGTCAGGGATCTCGGAGGCAAAGTCCCGGAGGCGGCGGTTCGGGAGGTCGTGGAAAACCTGATACACGCGGACTACCGGGGGGTGGTGATCTCAGTTCTGCACAACGGTCGTACCGTGCGGGTTTCCGATAAGGGACCGGGGGTCGAGGATAAAACCCTGGCTATGGAGTTCGGTTTCTCGGGGGCGGCATCGGAAGCGCTGGAACAGATACGGGGGGTAGGCGCGGGGCTCGGCATCGCCCGGATGGCGGCCGCCACGATGGGGGGCGATGTTTCCCTGGAAGACAACATCGGCGGTGGCACGGTGACGACCATCTCCGTTTCTCCTGTGGGGGAAGAGGATGAAGAGCCGTTTGCGCCCGTTGCGGAGCAGCGCCGGTACCCCGACGGCGTACCCCGGATGAACATTTCTGAGCGCCAGCAGAAGGCACTCATCACGGTCCTCGAATGTGGTGAAGTCGGGCCGTCCACCGTAGCGGACAGGTTAGAGATCAGCGTGAGCACGGCATATCGGGACCTTTCGGTATTGGAAGAGCACGGGCTGGTGCTCGCCGACGAAACCGGGAAACGTCTGATTTCCCCGCTCGGCCGGGATCTGGTCGAGGCTATCGTCGGTTCCTGGGTGAAGTAGCTTTTGGCCGTCCGGATGGAAGAAGTGTGGTCGGAGGTCCTGGATCTCGTTTCAGAGCACATAAACACGCCTTCTTTCAAGGTCTGGTTCGAGGGAACAAAGCCGGTGAACCTCGCCGACAGCCTGTTGGAGATCTCCGTACCCAACTCTTTCGCCAAGGAGTACATAGAAAGCCGTTTCCGTCCGCTCCTGGAAGAGGCTCTGGGGTCTGTATTGAACCGGGACGACTCCAGGTTGGTTGTGAGCATCGGCGGCCAACAAGGCTCCGTGCCGCAAGGCAACGGTTCCGCCACGGAAGCGGCGGAGTCCGTGATGAACGCCCGCACGCCGGTGCCTTCGAAAGAACGCTATACCTTCGACAGCTTCGTTATCGGGGCGGGTAACAGGTTCGCCCACGCCGCGACGCTGGCGGTGGCCGAGTCTCCCGGCGTCGTCTACAACCCGCTCTTCGTATACGGGGGAGTGGGCCTCGGCAAGACCCATCTGCTGCGCGCCGTAGGCTCCTACGTCGAAGACCAGGACCCGAGCATGCGCGTCCGGTACGTTACCTGCGAGCAATTCACCAACGATTTCATCAACTCGATGAGGGACAACGAACCGCTCGGCTTCCAGAAGCGCTACCGGGAGAAGGACGTGCTGCTCGTGGACGACATCCAGTTTCTGGAAAACAAAGTAGAGACGCAGGAAGCGTTCTTCCATACCTTCAACTCATTGTACGAAGAGAACAAGCAGATCGTCATAGCCTCCGACCGGCATCCCAAATACATCCAGACCCTCGAAAACCGACTCGTTAGCCGCTTCGAATGGGGACTGGTCACCGACATTCAGCCCCCGGACCTCGAAACCCGCATCGCCATATTGCGGAAAAAGGCGATCCTCGACAACCTGGAAGTCGACGACGAGGTACTGACCTTTATAGCCTCTAAAGTATCGACCAACATTCGGGAGCTAGAAGGGGCGCTGGTCCGTATCCTGGCGTATTCGTCCCTCTACGGCCGTCAACTGAGCGTGCCGCTGGCCGAGGAGGTCCTCCGGGACATCCTGCCCGACTCCGACTACCGGGAGATACCGGTAGAGCTCATACAGCACGAAGTTTGTAGGTACTTCGGGGTCGCGAAACAGGACTTGATCGGCGCCAGCCGGACCAAAGCTTTCGCCTACCCGCGCCAGGTTGCCATGTATCTCTGCCGGGAGATGACCGACGAGTCGCTGCCGAAGATCGGCAAAGCCTTCGGCGGCCGGGATCACTCCACCGTAATGCACGCCACCAGCAAGATAGCAAACCTCATCAACAACGACCGCGACGCTTTCAACCAGATACACGAGATCACCTACCACGTCAAAAGCAAACGGTAACCTCTCCCAAAAACCATCGAAACGCCACAAAAACTACTTTCTTCCCTCCCCTCAAGGGGACCAACTTTGCAACGAAAATCAGTGGAAAACGCCGAAGTTATCCACAACCTATCCACAGGCTGAACCGAGAATGTGGATAACCGCCAGATTTTTATCCACAGATACAACGACTTATCCACAGAACTTGTGGATAACCCTACCGAACTGTGGAAAACTTTATACGGATATCCGTATATGGAAGCTGTACATGAGTGAATAACGATATAGCTTGTGGATAAACCTGTGGATAAGAGGGGTAAAAACTGTGGATAAACCTGTGGATAGTTTTGTGGATAAGTCTTACCTGTGGATAACTCGAGACTTATCCACATTTTATCCACAGGAATTCGTGAGTTATCCACATTTTTGTCCACAGGTTGGGGGAGGGCTGCGAGTTTTAGGTAAAGGAAATTTTGGGGGTTATCCACATATCCACAGACCTTATTATTATTAGTATTCTAATAAATATATGGTTTAAGTAGTAGTAATAAGGAAAGAAGGAGGTCGTGATGAGGGTAGTTTGCAACACAGAGCGCTTTAGTAGAAAGCTTGCCCTGGTGTCCCGGGGGGTGTCGGCGAGGTCTGCTGTTCAGGTGCTCGGTGGAATACTTCTGGAGGCTGAGGGTGAGTCGATAAAACTTTCGGCCACGGACATGGAGTTGTCCATACAGACGTCGGCGGCGGCGGAGGTCGAGGAAGATGGGCGGGTGGTTATACCGGCCAGGATCTTCAACGACATTGTTCGGTCTTTGCCGGGGGGGCAGCTTTCGTTGGAGCACGACCAGTCGGCCGGCACGGTAAAGCTCGTTGCGGGGGACAACGAGTACACGATCCGGGCTTACGCCGCCGAGGACTTTCCCCAGCTCCCGCAGTTCGACGACGAGGGTTCGTTTACGATGTCCGGAGACTTATTGGTCGAAACGGTCGAGAAGGTTTCGCGGTCGTATTCCCGGGACGAGACCCGGCCGGTGCTGACGGGCATCCTTATAAGTTTCGAGGAGTCGCGGGTGCGGATGGTCACGACGGACTCTTACCGGTTGTCCATAAAAGAGAATGAGCTGGCGAGTACGTTCGACGGTGAACGGGAGGCCATCGTCCCGGCCCGGGCCATGCAGGAGGTCGGCAGGATCTTCTCCGGTACGGACGAAGAGCAGATCGAGGTGGCACTCTCGGAGAACCAGGCGCTGTTCCGGATCGGGGACGTTTTGCTCGGGACGCGCCTGATCGACGGTAACTTCCCAGAGTACAAGCGGCTGTTGCCGACGAGTTTCGAGCGCGAGATCTCCGTAGGCCGAGAGGACCTGATGAGTACGCTGCGGCGGGTAAACCTTTTTGCCCAACGCCAGACGCCACCGGTCCCGGTGAGCCTCTCTTTCTCGAACGGCGCCGTCGAGGTCATCGTACGCAACGGCGAGATAGGGGAGGCCCACGAAAAGCTGCCGGCGTCGAGCGAGGATGATTTCAGCATCTCGTTCAACCCCGGGTATTTGTTGGATGGTGTCTCATCCGTCGATACCGAGAACGTGCTCTTCAAGCTCAACGAATCTTTGAAGCCCGGGGTCATCGTGCCCGGCACCGAAGAGGGCAACGGCGAAGATGGTGAGTCGGACTTTCTTTACCTGATCATGCCGATGCGAGACCCGGCGCAGAGTTAGCCCGCATTGGACCACGAACTATCTCCCGGAACAACGCTCGGGCAGGCGCTCAAAATCTGGGGCGTCGCCGGGACCGGCGGCGAGGCGAAAGTCCGGATTCAGTTCGGCGAAGTCCTGGTGAACGGTGAAGTAGAAACCCGCCGCGGCCGGCGGCTCGAACCGGGCGACGTGGTTGAGGTGGGGGACGAGCGGCTGGAGGTCCGTTGACGGCTTACCTCCGGGCGCTCCGGCTCGTCAACTTCCGCAACTACCCCGACGAGACCTTCATTCTTTCTCCGGGGCTGAACGTGATCGTCGGGGACAACGCCCGCGGTAAGACCAACCTGATCGAAGCCGTCTCCTTTGCCGCCACCGGCTCCACGCCCCGCACCGCGAAAGAGAACGAGGTCGTCCGTTGGGGCGAGGGCTTCTGCCGCGCCGAAGCCCGCATTGCCCGGGAGGACGGGGAGCGTAAGGTCGCCATCGGCTACGCGCCCGGCCAGAAGAAACGCCTGACGGTAGACGGGGCAAACTCGCCGTCCCTGACGGAGTACGCCGCCGGCGGGGCCGGGGTGCGGGTTATCCACTTCTTCCCCGACGACATCCGGATCGTCAAAGGCGCACCCGCCGACCGGCGCGAGTTCCTCGACGCGCTGCTCTCGTCCCTCCGGCCCTCCTACGCCCGGACCGCCGCCGACTACGCAAAGGCCGTCCAGCACCGCAACCAACTCCTCCGGCGCATCCGGGACGGTTACTCCTCCGAAAAGACCCTTTCTACCTGGGACCGGAAAGTCGTCGAGCTCGGTGAAGGCATCCTCGAAGGCCGCGCGGCGGCGGTGGAGCCCTTGGAGGAGTTGTTCAAAGACTCTCTGAGGGCCCTGTACGGCTCCGAGAAGGCCGCGTTGCGGTATTCCTATAGCGTGCCCCTCGAAAGCTATCCGGAGACGCTCAGAGCGGCTCGTGGTGCCGACATCGAACGTGGCACGACCTCCGTGGGGCCGCACCGGGACGACTTCGAGGTGGCGCTCGGCGGGGTAAACCTCACGACGTTCGGTTCGCAGGGGCAGCAGCGGTTGGCGACGTTGGCTTTGAAGTTCGCGGCGCGGGATTACGTGTGGCGGGAGACGGGAGAAGACCCGATCCTGCTCTTCGACGACGTCATGAGCGAGCTCGACGAGCAGCGCCGGTTCTTCCTGGCCGAATACTTTCTAGAGAGCGCGCAGGCCCTGATCTCTACCACTAACCTCGAATATTTCCGCCCGGAGGTCGTCGACAAGTCCCGCATCATTCACATATCTGGTGGGCCGAGCTCAAATGCTACAATGGGTGGTGTAAAGGAGTAGTCGAGCCCGGCGCGAAAAAGGCTTATCTAAGCGCCAAAACCGGAAAGTAGCCGGTTGGAAGGGCTCCGGCGTGTGTTACAATCTAACGGTGAAACGGTATATAAAGAAAAGCACGCGAGACACGCATAAATTTCCAGGTTTCGGGAGGGTAAGCTCTTTTGGCGGATAAGACGGCGGTCAAGAATTCCGGTAACTCTTACGATGCAAGTTCTATCCAGGTGCTGGAGGGGCTCGAAGCCGTCAAGCGAAGGCCGGGCATGTACATTGGGTCTACCGGGCCGCGGGGTTTGCATCACTTGGTCTGGGAGGTCGTCGACAACTCCATAGACGAGGCGCTCGCCGGATACTGCACCGAGGTGGACGTAGCAGTTCATCAGGACAACTCCGTGTCTGTCAGCGACGACGGACGTGGGATGCCGGTCGGCTCGATGAAGAAGTACGGGAAATCCGCCACCGAGGTCATCATGACGACGCTGCACGCCGGCGGTAAGTTCGACGGCCAAGGATACAAGGTCTCCGGTGGTTTGCACGGCGTCGGGGCATCGGTCGTGAACGCGCTGTCGGAGTGGTTGGAGATCGAGATTAGACGCGACGGGTACTTGTGGAGCCAGCGCTACGAGCGCGGGTTCCCACAGGGTGAGTTGACCCGGGACCGGAAGCTCAAAAAAGGCGAGGGGACCGGGACCACCATCAGCTTTATGCCGGACCCTGAGGTGTTTACCGAGACCCGGGAGTTTTCGTTCGACACGCTGACCCGGCGGTTTCGGGAGTCGGCGTTTCTGAACAAGGGATTGAAGATCCGGGTGGTTGACGAGCGCGAGGAAGACCGGGACGTCACCTACCAGTACGAGGGTGGCATCCGGGACTTCGTCGAGCACATCAACGACGCGAAAGACCCAGTCCACAAGACCATCTTCTACATGGAGCGCGAGGACGCGGTGGGGGAGGTCGAGGTCGCCCTGCAGTGGAACAACGGCTTTCAGGACTCGGTATTTACCTTCGCCAACAACATCAACACCAACGAGGGTGGGGCGCACCTGTCGGGGTTCCGGTCGGCGCTGTCGCGCACGATCAACGCCTACGCCCGGAGCAAGGGGCTCCTCAAAGAGAAAGAGGACAGCCTTACCGGCGACGACATTCGGGAGGGACTTGCAGCAGTAATTTCCGTAAAGCTCCCCGAGCCTCAGTTCGAGGGCCAGACAAAGACCAAGCTGGGGAACACCGAGGTCAAAGGACTGGTAGAGAGCTCAACCAACAGTTTCCTCGCGGAGTTCCTGGAGGAGCGGCCGGGAGAGGCGAAGGCCATCGTAAACAAAGCGCTGCAGGCCGCGCGGGCGCGGCAGGCGGCCCGGAAGGTGCGAGATACGATCCGCAAAGGCTATCTCGAAAGCTCGACGCTGCCGGGTAAGCTGGCGGACTGTTCTTCGAAAGACCCGGAGCGCAGTGAGATCTACATAGTCGAGGGCGACTCGGCGGGTGGTTCGGCCAAACAGGGCCGGGACCGGAACTTTCAGGCGATACTGCCGTTGCGCGGCAAGATCCTGAACGTCGAGAAGGCCAACATGAACAAGGTCCTCTCGAACGTGGAGATACAGGCCATGATCTCCGCGATCGGGGCCGGGGTTGCGGACACGTTTACGTTGGAGAACACCCGGTACAACAAGATCGTCATCATGACCGACGCCGACGTAGACGGGAGCCACATCCGGACGCTCGTGCTGACGTTCCTGTTCCGCAACATGCCCGAGCTGATCGAGGCCGGCTACGTCTACATCGCGCAGCCGCCACTCTACAAGGTCACGCACCAGCGCAAGGACTACTACGTCTACAACGAGCGCGAGCTTCAAGAGACGCTGGCCCGCCTGAACGCCAACGGAGGCTCCGCCAACGCCAGCATTGGGCGCTTCAAGGGCCTCGGCGAGATGAACCCCCAGCAGCTCTGGGAGACGACGATGGACCCGGAGCACCGGACCTTCCTGCAGGTAACGGTCGAGTCCGCGGCGGTCGCCGACGAACTCTTCACGGCGTTGATGGGTGATAAGGTCGAGCCGCGACGGCTGTTTATCGAAGAGAACGCCAAAGAAGTAAAGAACCTGGATGCGTGATCTGCGATGACCTCTTCTTTGATCTTCTGGGAAGTTCTAACGTTCGTAGTGCTACTAGCTGTCTTCCTTCTGACCTTCTCTGCAATCCGCCGGCGCAGGAATAGACTCCGCGAACTATCTGAAAGTTCGGCGGACGATGCTTCCGCCGAGGAAACATTGGATAAACGCTACGCAAACGGAGAAATAAGCCGGGAGGAGTACCAGACTATCCGGGACGACATAACGAGGAAACAAAATGCTTGATACTTTTTCGGGGAACGTACAGCCCCACTCCATAGAAGACGAAATAAAGGACTCGTTCCTCTCCTACGCGATGAGCGTGATCGTCTCTCGCGCCCTACCGGACGTACGCGACGGCCTCAAACCCGTCCACCGGCGCGTCCTATACGCGATGCACGACATCGGGCTCCAGCCGAACCGCCCGTACCGCAAGAGCGCAACGGTCGTCGGTGAAGTCCTCGGTAAGTACCATCCGCACGGCGACTCGTCGGTCTACGACACGCTCGTGAGGCTCGCGCAGCCGTGGTCCATGCGCCACCCGCTCGTGGACGGCCAGGGGAACTTCGGGAGCGTGGACGGCGACTCGGCAGCCGCTATGCGCTACACAGAGGCGCGCCTTACCCGGATGGCGACGGAAATGTTGCGGGACATAAGCTCCGACACGGTGGACTTCGCGCCGAACTTCGATGAGAGCAACCGCGAGCCGGTGGTGTTGCCGGCCCGGTATCCGAACTTGCTGGTCAACGGGTCGGACGGCATCGCGGTCGGGATGGCAACCAAGATCCCACCTCACAACCTCGGTGAGGTCATTGACGCCACCGTTGCGCTAATAGACGACCCGGCGTTGGACGACGAGGGGCTGGCGGAGCACATAAAGGGGCCGGACTTCCCGACCGGCGGCATCATCGTCGGGCTACGCGGGATGCGGGAGGCAATCGAGACCGGGCGCGGGTCGGTGCGGGTGCAGGCTAAGGCGCACACCGAGCAGATCAAGGGCAACAGGACCCAGATCGTGGTCACCGAGATCCCCTACCAGGTCAACAAGAGCTACCTGCTGCAGAAGATCGCCGAGCTCGTCAAGGACCGCAAGCTGGACGGCATAAGCGACCTCCGCGACGAGTCCGACCGGAACGGGATGCGGATCGTCATCGAACTGAAGCGGGACGCGGTACCTAAGGTCGTCCTGAACAACCTCTACAAGCACACCCAGATGCAGCAGAGCTTTGGCGTGAACCTCGTGGCGCTCGTGGACGGCGTGCCCAAGACATTATCGTACAAGCAGGTCCTCAAGCACTACGTCGCCCACCAGTTCGAGGTCGTTACCCGCCGGACGCGCTACGAACTGGAGAAGGCCCAGGCCCGGGCGCACATCTTGGAGGGCTTGCTCATTGCGTTGGACAACCTCGACGAGGTGGTCGAGACGATCCGACGCTCCCAAAACCCGGAGACGGCGCGCAAGAACCTGATGAAGAAGTTCCGACTCTCCGAGCGGCAGGCGCAGGCGATCCTGGATCTCCGGTTGCAGCGGCTCACCGCGCTGGAGCGGAAGAAGGTAGAGAATGAGCATAAGGATCTGCGGGAGAAGATCGAGTACCTAGAAGGTGTCCTCGCCGACGACGATAAGGTCTACGGCATCATCAAGGAAGAGTTGTTGGAGACGAAGGCGGCTTACGCCGACGAGCGCCGGACGGTCATTACCGCCGAAGAGGGCGTGGACTTCGACGTGGAGGACCTCATCGCCGAAGAGGAAATGGTTATCTCCATCTCCAACGGCGGCTACCTCAAGAGCGTCCCGGTGAACACCTTCCGCAAGCAGGGGCGTGGCGGCGTCGGGGTCGCCGGTATGGACCTCAAAGAGGGCGACTACATCGAACACCTCTTTATCACGACGACTCACCACTACATGCTCTTCTTTACCAACCGGGGCAAGGTCTACCGGCTCAAGGTCCACCAGCTACCGCGGATGGGCCGGACGGCGAAGGGCCGGCACGTGGCGAACCTGTTGCCGCTGGCCCAGGACGAGCGCATCGCGACCGTTATTCAGACGAAAGAGTTCAAAGAGGCCGAGTATCTGCTATTCGGGACCCGTCAGGGCGTGATCAAGAAGACCCCCTTCCTCGAATACAACACGCCACTTAAAGAGACGGGCATCATCGCCATAAACCTCTCCGACGGCGACGAGCTTATCGGGGTGCGCCACGCCTCCGAAAACGAGGAAGCCGTCCTCGTAACCCGCAACGGCATGGGCATCCGCTTCGAGCAGGGCGAAACGCGGCCGATGGGCCGGGCTACCGGTGGCGTTAAAGGCATTACGCTCAAGGGCGGCGATGACGTACTCTCGATGGACGTGGTCAGCGAGGGCGCGCCGGACGACTTGTTCATGATTACGGAGAAGGGCTTCGGCAAGCGCACCGCCCTTTCGCAATTCCGGCTGCAGGGACGTGGGGGACAGGGCGTTACGGCGATGAAGACCAACGGCGAGCGCGGCAAGCTCGCCGGCGTACGGGTCGTGAGGCCCGGCGCCCACGAGTTGGTCATGGTCTCCAATTTCGGGACCACCATCCGCATGGACGCCGACTCCATCTCCCGCCAGGGCCGGGCAGCCCAGGGCGTGCGGGTAATGAACTTGCGCGAGGGCGATGTGGTAAGCGCCATCGCGAGGGTCGCGTCGTCCGGCGGGGCCGAGGTGAACGGGGACTCGGACGAGTTGACGATAGAGGCCATAGAAGACCTGGCGAACGAAAACGCAAGCGAAAACGGCGCAAGCGAAAACGGTGGAGGGGAAACCGATGGATAAAGACGCCTGTAGCGGCGTGGTCGAGTGCACGGCGCTCGTGCTGGCCGAGAGTTGCACGGAACTCGACGGACGGCTCACGCTGTTCGGAATACTGGATGAGATCCTGCCGAACAGCGAGGGTGAGACCTCGTTCGTTGTCTACGCAAAGTTTGAGGGTTGCGAGCACGCCGCCGACCACGAACGCCGTGCCCGACTCCTGTTGACCGACGAAGAAGGCGAGGTGCTCGTCGAATCCTCCAAGTACTCCGTTTGGCTCGAAGGCGCCGAAGAACCCGTAACCATCGTGGCGGCTTTCGAGTTGCCCGAAGAGTACGAGGGCCGGGACCGGCTCTTGTGGGTAGAGGCGGTCCTCGACGAGGAGACCCTCGCCCAAACCGCGGTCCGGTTACACGACCGCTACAATGTCTAGAATATCCAAGAGGCCCGGCTTACCGGGCTTTTCTTCTACGTTAGGAAAACCTTAAATGAACGAAGACCTCGCAATTTTTATTGACTGGGAGAACATCTACATCTCCACGGTCACAGAGTACAACTCGAAGCCGAACGTCTCTGCTATGTTGGAGAAGGCCCGCGAGTACGGTCGCATCGTCTCCGCTACGGCCTACGCCGACTGGACCGAAGGAGACTTCCGCCAAGCGCCACCGACGCTGTACTCAAATGGCATTACACCGAAATATATCTCCGCCCGGTACTTCCCCGGCGGCAAGGCCTCCAAGCGGCGCACGAACTCTATCGACGTGATGCTGGCGGTCGAATGCTCGGACTTTCTGCACAAGCACCCGCAGGTCGGAACCTACGTGCTGGTCACCGGAGACGGAGACTTCATCCCGCTCGTGAGTTTGTTGCGGAGCCAGGGTAAGAACGTCGTCGTGATCGGGGTGTCGGAGGCGACTTCTTACCACCTGATCGAGTCCGCCGACCACTTCGTCTCCTACGCATCCCTGCTCGAAGAGGAGCGTGCGGCCCGCGCCCGCGACCAGGAACCGAAGAAGAAGACCGCTGATCCGTACGAAGAGTTGGTGCGGGCCGTGAAAACGTTGAAAGGCAACGGCAAGGCCCGCGTTCTGGGACAGGTAAAGCAGCAAATGATCGTGCAGCTTGGCTCCTTCGACGAGCGGAACCAGGGTTTCAAGAAGTTCAAGGACTTCGTGGTCGAGGCCGAGCGGCGGAACCTGGTGAACACCGTGGACCAGGACCTGGAGCTGCAAGTTTTCCTGCCGGACGAAAAAGTCCCTGAACAACCCGAATCGGACCTCGCCGCCGAAGAGCCGGAGGAGACCCCGGCCCAGGGCAACGGCCAAGCCGCTGCCCCGGCGCCGGCTACGGAAGAGGACGGACAGCAGCCAGGCTCCCGGACGGAGTTCGACTTGTTGGAGGACCTCACGCCCTACGAGTTGCGCACGGTTTGCAAGAGCGTTGCATCCCTGCGCCAACCCGCTTCCTTCGTAGAAATTTTCAGTAGCATCCGGGAGCTCGATGAGCGCGGAGAGTTAGAGTTGTCGCGGGAGGAGATCGGGGAGGTTATAAACGCGATGCTGGAAGCCGACTTCCTAAACCAGGTACTCGCCAGGCCTTACGAGCAGACCAAAGCCGACATGATCCTCTACGCCCTCGATACGGAACGGGAGGAGATCAAAACAGCCCTGAACGGCGGCTGAGCGACCCAAGCTCCATTGTTCTTTGAAGGCCCGCCTGAATCCTTACACCCGGTAGCCCACCGAGCGGTGCAGAAACTCGTCGGTGAAGGCGCGAGAGCCGTCGTTATCGTCGGCAGTCACGCCCGGGGAGAAGCCGGCCCCGAGTCCGACCTGGACCTCTTCGCCGTTGGCCCCGATTCCTACCTGCCACGGCTGATCCTCTACAAAGACCTGGTCATTTCTGCGAGCATGCAGCCGTTCGAGACACACCGAGAGTCTTTCGGGCAGCCGGAGTTGCTGTGTACGGCCGTCCCCGGCTGGCGCGACACGCTGGTACTCTACGACCCAGAGGGGCTCGCCGTCGGTCTGGTCCGAGAAGCGCAAGAATGGAGTTGGATACCTCACAGGCGACGGTGCGACGAGTGGGTGGCCGAAGAGATCACCCTCCGCTCCGAAACAGCTTGCAAACTGGCCGCAACCCTCAGTGTAGGGTACCGTCAGGTCGCCGCTGCAAAGTGATCTTTGCTCGCAACACGCTTGCCCGTTGTACTCGCCGTACACCAGCGTCTTCTCTACGGCTCAGAGAACAGTCTCTGGGAACTGCTGGCCCACTCGATGGAAGAGGAGTGGCGCCGCAACCAGGACGCGGCCCTGATGACGGGCGGGGAGACCTTCGAAACGTCTTGTGCCGCCGCCCTGAATCTGTATGAGATCGCCGCAGATAAAGTCTATGATTTACTCGATGACCGACAGAAGTCTGTCGTAAACTATACGGCGAGGACCTGTTGGTGACTTCAGTCCGCCAGCTTATAAACTGTAACCGCCGCCAAAGCCAGGGCCGCCGCTATCTGAAACAGGGATACACCCAAAGTCGACAATACCTGGACCGCGGAGACGCTGCGCAACAAGAGTTGAATGAAGACTACGCTTCCGAAACCCAGCGCGAACCACAACCCGGTTTTAACCTTGTATCCTTCGCCACGCTCTTTCCAGGTTGCAACCCCCAGGAGGGCCGGCACGTAGAAGACCAGTACAAGAGGGATAAGCCGGAGCACCTCGACGCCGATACTTATAAAGGTCTCCATAGGGCGAGTCTAACATTGGAGCTTGCGTGGAATGGAGGTTTGCCCGTAAGATACGCGTTCTAGTATACTTATGACATCAGGGAAAGGCGGTAGGCAGCATGGGAATCAATCAACGGGTTTCGCTCAGGAAGTTCACGGATGACATAAAACGGTGGGTAGACGAAGGGCGTGGTGACGATTGGATCGCCAGTGCTCTCGGGACCAGCCCGTCTTCTGTGCAGTCTTTCCGTTCTCGAAACGCCATCTACCGTAGGGAGCACGGGTCGGCCCTGTACGAGCCGAAAGATTACACGGCTTTCGAAGGAGCTTTGGAGAAAGAGAAACCGGGGGTGTGGTTCGATCCCTCCGTCGGAGACAATCCGCACTGGAAGAGCTACTGGGACGACGCCGGAAAAGTAGAGATGCGCGTCACACCGAGCAAGATAATACTGATACGCCGCGGTAAAGCTCGTTAGCAACGCGTTTAGACGGTACAATCCAGCGTGGTGGTCACGGGCCGTCTGAACCGCCGCTGCGTCCGGCAGAAAAGCCTGGGCGTAGAGGAAAGTCCGGACTCGTAGGAACCCGGGTTCCGGGTTCCGAAAGGCCGCTCGGGCCAACAACCCGAGGGGCGGAGAGGCGCAAGCCCTCCGTTACGTCAAGTGCAACAGAGAGCAGACCAGCCGATGGATCCGGTAACGCCGGATCACAGGTGATGGGTGAAAGGGTGGGGTAAGAGCCCACCGGCGGTATCCCAAGGCGGGCGTTAGCCGGCGGGAGGGACCGGCCAGGTAAACTACCGGTGCGAGCAAGCCAAAGTGTCCCGGAGCTTCTACGGAGGCGTCCGGGCGGGTAGGCGCAGCTTCAAGCCCCGCAAGGGAGCCGGAGCCCGGGGAGAAATCCCCGGAGATGGATGGCGGTACCAGACAGAATCCGGCTTACAAGACGGCCCGGACTACGTTTTTGTAGAAGATTTCGGAATGCATTCACAACCAAACTGCGGGCGCTCCTCTATACTTCGTGCATAAAGAGGCGTCGAGTATATGCGTGCAGAAAAGGAGAACAAAACTTGGCAAGTATAACTGCCGCAACCAAGAGGCTACCCTGGTGGGTAGGGCCGATCACGGTCACCGTAGTATTAACGGCTTTCGGTATTTATTCGTTCTACGTGGCGATATTTTTGCAGAACCCCCAATATGAAGACTATCTTTTGTCCCCATTCTTCTCACCAGAGGTAGGTACACCTTACGCTTGGCTCTCCCCGGCGGCCTTCGTGTTGTGGATACCGCTCGGTTTTCGGGCGACCTGCTACTACTACCGCAAGGCTTATTACCGGGCCTTTTTCTGGGACCCACCGGCCTGCCAGAGCCAGGCGCAGCAGAAGGAGCCCCGGAGCCCGGAAAACTATAATGGCGAGCGGGCACTCTTTGTTTTGAACAACATACACCGCTATTTCCTTTACGGATCCATCATAGTGGTCGCTTTTCTGGCTTACGAAGCGGTGCTCGCCTTCTTCCCGGGCGGCGGGTTCGGCATGACGATCGGGACGCTGGTGCTGATCGCCAACGTGGTTCTGCTCTCCCTGTACACTTTTTCGTGCCACTCGTTCCGGCACCTGGTGGGCGGAAATAAAGATTGCTATTCGTGCGTGGCGGGCGGCAACGTCCGGCGTAAGACGTTCAACGCGGTCAGCGTGCTGAACGGCCGGCACTCACTCTGGGCCTGGTTGAGCCTTTTCATGGTTTTGTTTTCGGACGTATACATAAGGATGTTGCTGGCGGGATGGTTTACGGACCCCAGGATATTTTAGGGTTGGAGGTAGGTAGCAGTGGAAGCTAACGGTCGCAACGGGCGCAACGGACATGGCGAACGCCACGAGCAGTACGAGGTCCGCGAACACGACGTCCTCATAATCGGGGCCGGCGGGGCCGGGCTGCGGGCGGCGATCTCCGCCGCCGAGCGCGGCCTCTCGGTCGGCATCGTAACCAAAAGCCTGCTCGGCAAGGCGCACACCGTTATGGCCGAGGGCGGCATCGCCGCGGCCGTGGGCAACGTGGACCCGGAAGACGGCTGGCGGACGCACTTCATGGACACCATGAAGAGCGGCAAGTTTATAAACAACTGGAAGATGGTCGAGCATCACACCAAAGAAGCCCCGGATAGGGTCATAGAGCTGGAGCAGTGGGGCGCGCTCTTTAACCGGACGCCGCAGGGCAAGATCTCCCAGCGGCCGTTCGGCGGGCACACCTACCGGCGTCTCTGCCACATCGGGGACCGTACGGGCCTTGAGATGATCCGGACCCTGCAAGAGAAAGTCCTCGCCACCGACGCGGAGATCTTTATGGAGACCACCGTTACCAAGCTGCTCAAAGACGGCGACCGGGTAGTCGGAGCTTTGGCCTACACCCGCGAGTCGGGCAAGTTCATCCACTTCAAGGCGAAGGCCGTCGTAATGGCGACCGGTGGGTGGGGCAAAATATTCAAGGTCACCTCCAACTCCTGGGAGGGCACCGGCGACGGCGTGATACAGGCCTACGACGCCGGCGCGGAACTCGTAGACATGGAGATGATGCAGTTTCACCCGACCGGCATGGTCTGGCCTCCCGGCGTGCGCGGCCTTCTCGTAACCGAGGGTGTGCGCGGCGAGGGTGGTCTCCTCCGCAACTCCGAGGGCAACCGCTACATGGAGAACTACGACCCCCAGAAGATGGAGCTCTCCACCCGCGACGTCGTCGCCCGGGCCAACTATACCGAGGTCCAGGCCGGACGGGGCAGCGAGCACGGCGGCGTCTACCTGGACATAACGCACCTCGGCTACGACGGCATCATGAAGAAGTTGCCGACCATGTACCACCAGTTCAAGAACCTCGCCGACATAGACATCTCCAAAGAGGCTATGGAAGTCTTCCCGACCGTCCACTACACGATGGGCGGCATCAAGATAGACCCGGAGACCTGCGCCAGCACCGTCGAGGGGCTCTTCGCGGCCGGTGAGGTCGCCGGCGGGCTGCACGGGGCGAACCGGCTCGGGGGCAACTCACTCTCCGACCTCTTGGTATTCGGCAAGCGGGCCGGTGACGGGGCGGCGGACTACGTCGAGCAGAGCACCCACTCCACACACGTCGAAGAGGACGTTTTGCAGACGGAACTGCGGCGTTTCTTGGAACCGCTAGAGAAGAAGGAAGAGGGTGAGAGCCCGTACCTGCTGCAGCAGGAGCTTCAAGAGGCCATGATGGAGCACGCCAACATGATGCGCAACGAGGACTCACTGAAAGAAGGACTCGGCAAGGTGTTGGCGCTCAAGGACCGGATGGAGAACATCAGCGTGCCGGGTTCACGGCTCTTCAACCCGGGTTGGCACACGGCGCAGGACGTGCGGTACCTGATCACGATCTCAGAGATCATCGTTCGTACGGCGTTGGAGCGCCGGGAGCGGCGCGGGGCCCAGTGGCGCCTCGACTTTGACGGGCCGGACGACGATCTCGGTAAGGTCAACTTTATAGTTAGCAAGGACCAGCAGGGCGAGGTCGGAATGGAGAAGCGGGAAGTCGAGCAGATGCCGCAAGAACTCGCCGAGATGTTCGAGGAGGCAAAGGTTTGAGCAAGAGCACTAACGGCAAGGCGAACGGCAGCAACGGCTCGGGTGAACGAGATGATCAGGCCCTCGCCTACGCCCCGGTAAAGGGCAACGAAGAAGCCAAGAGCGGTACCGCGAAGCTGAAGATCTACCGGGGCGACGCCGAGGGCGGTGAGTTTGTAGAGTACGAGACAGACAACATCGAGGGCATGGTCATACTCGACGCGGTGCTGAACATCCAGGCGGAGCACGCGCCTGACCTCGCGGTCCGCTGGAACTGCAAGGCGGCCCACTGCGGCTCGTGCAGCGCCGAGGTCAACGGTCGTCCGACGCTGATGTGCAAGCAGCGGGTCAACGAGTACGAAGGACAGGAGATCCGGGTCCAGCCTATGCAGGCCTTCCCGGTGATCCGGGACCTCGTCTCCGACGTCTCCTGGAACTACGAAGTATCCCGCTCCATGCAGCCGTTCACGACCAGCGAACAAGCACCGTTCACGATGTACGAAGAGGATGTTGAGCGCCTCTACGAGCCGAAGAGTTGCATCGAGTGCTTTATGTGCCAGGACGTGTGCCACGTGCTGCGGACCCACCACAAGCACCCCGAGTTCGCCGGCCCGCGCTTTTTCGTGCGGGGCCAGTGGATGGAGATGCATCCGATGGACGAGGCCGACCGCCTAAAGGATCTCAAAGAAGACCACGGCCTCGGCTACTGCAACATCACCAAGTGTTGTACCGAAGTCTGCCCGGTCGGCATCCACATCACCGACAACTCGATCATCCCGCTAAAAGAGCGTGTTGCCGACGAATACTACGACCCGGCCAAATGGCTGATGCGCAAGCTTCGGGGACGTCGGAACGGCGCGAGAAACGGTAGCAGCAACGGCGGGTAAAAAGAGCAAAGAGAGAGCGGACGACGGGCTTCGAACCCGCGACCTCCAGCTTGGGAAGCTGGCGCTCTACCAACTGAGCTACGTCCGCGTGAGAGTTAATTCTAGCACGCCGGATGTAGCTTTCTTATAATACTGCTCAGTAGTCCAGAGACGGAACAAGGTAGATGGTGACAAACGACAAAAGTTTCCGGCAAGAGATCAAGCACCAAATTTTCAGGGAGCCGCGGAGCGGTCCTAATTGGCCCTGGGTCGGAGTATATCTAGCTTGTATCGGAGTATTTGGTGTCGTTTTAGGAAGTATAATAGTATTTTACGGTCTTGCCGATCCTTTCACTCCGTGGCCTTTGGTATTCCTCGGATTGATGACCATGTCGTGGGCTGGGGCAGAACTTCTACCTAGAGGCAGTTGGAAGCTCGCGGGGGCTATGCGCGTCGGGGCTATTCTAGCCATCCTGTTTGCTGTACTGTTGAACTTTTTTATCCTCCCGGTTGCTTAGTAAACATGGCCGTTGAGCTTTCGCATTGACCAATTCTTCCGAGTACAATTTCTGTCCCCGCTGCGCCGGACGCCTCGAAGTCCGAACTCTCAAGGAGTACGAGCCGGAGCGGTTGGTTTGCGGGGAGTGCGGGTTCATTTTCTACCTGGGACCGAAGCTGGTGGCGGGGGCTATCTTCGAGTTGGATGGACGGATAGTGCTCGTCCAGCGGGACATCGAACCGGGCTACGGTAAGTGGACTTTTCCGGGTGGTTTTGTAGAGCAAGGAGAGGTGGTCGAGGCCGCCGCCGAGCGGGAGGTACGGGAGGAATCCGGGTTGGAGATAGAGGCCATAGGCGTTCTGGGGCTGTACTCTTATGAGGGGGAGGTTCCGGCTATCGCCGTCTTCGAGGCCCGGGTGACCGGCGGTGAGCCGCGGGCGCTGGACGAGACGATGGACGTGAGGAGTTTCGGACGGGATGAGTTACCGTGGGGCGCGTTGGCTTTCCCGAGTACGGAGCACGCGCTGAAGGATTACTTGCGGTCCTGATCACCCGTCGTCCTCAGCCTCTTCGATGGGGGTGACTATCACTTTGTCTATTCGGTAGCCGTCCATGTCGGCGACTTCGAAGCCCAGGCCATGCCACTCGAATTGGTCGGCTACGGATGGTAAACGTCCCATCCGGGTCATGACAAAACCCGCGAGGGTGTGGTAGTTCTCCGGGGCGTCTTCGAAGAGGTCTTTCGTCTGGAGGATTTCGGTTACTTTGTTTATGGGCAACGAGCCATCCAGAAACCAGGAACCGTCCTCTCGCCGTACCGCTTCGGCCTCTTCGGGCTCGTCCGAGTCGGTTATCTCGCCCACTATAGCCTCCAAAACGTCGTTCAGGGTAACGACGCCTTCGATCTCGCCGTACTCGTCGGCCACCAGGGCGAACGGCTCCCCGGAACTTTTGAACAGCTCCAGAACCCGGAACGCGTACATGCTCTCCGGGACGAAGAGGGGTTTGCGTAGGTCGGAGCCGAGGTTCAAGTTTTCGTCGTCCAGATGGTGGATGAGCAAGTCCTTTGCCCGCGCTACCCCGAGAACTTTGTCTATCTCGCCCCGGCACACAGGGAACCGGGAATAGACGCTCTGGCTTATTTTCAGCCGGTTCTCTTCCGGGCTATCTTCGAGGTCGAGCCACATCACGTCCGGCCGGGGCGTCATGAGCGCGGTGATCCGGAGGTCTCCCAACCGGAATATACGTCCGACCATGTCTTTTTCGGCTTCCTCGAAGACACCGGCCCGGGCGCCCTGTTCGATGAGGATGCCGATCTCCGCCTCCGTTACCGGCGGTTCTTCGCCAGGACGCACGCGCAAAATCTTGAGCACCGTATCCGTCGAGAACCCCAGAAAGCTGACCACCGGCGCCGCGACGCGCGAGAGGACGCGCATCGGGCGGGCTACCGAGGAGGCGATCCTCTCCGGGTTGCCTAACGCTAACCGCTTCGGCACGAGTTCCCCCAAAATTAGCGAGAGGTAAGCGATGACCACCACGACGATGCCAACGCTGAGGGTTCCAGCGTAAGGGGCGAGAGGTGGAACACCCTCTATAACGCCCGCCAGCGGCACCGCGATGGTCGCACCGCCGAAGGCCCCGGCCAGCACCCCGACCAGAGTTATGCTGATCTGCACCGTCGAGAGAAAGAGGTTCGGCTCGTCGAGGAGGTCCAGCGCCGCGCGGGCACGGGGGTTGTCGTCCTTTGCCATCTCCTGCAACCTGGCGTCGCGGGCGGAGATCAGGGCCGCCTCAGACATGGCGAACAGCCCGTTGATCAGAACAAGCACCAAGATAAACAAAGCCTCTATCGTCACGCCCACCGGCAGTCCCATCTAACTCGGGGAGTTTGTCAGAGTCTACCGTAGCGTCACCGGCGAGCAGTGGCCCGGCTAGATGTCTGTTGTCAGGTTTATGCCCACAACTCCTTAATGTGCCCTTGAGAACGATCCAGAAGGCGGTTGACCACCATCGCGTAGGTGTAGGCTGTCATCTTCGCTGCGATCCTGGTAGCCAGTCCCACCAGGGTCGTCGCCAGCGTCTTGCCGAGACCCAAAACCCTCTTGAGGCTCGAAAAGGCAATCTCGATGCGTTGCCTTGCGCCGGGTCTCCTCTTTGCCCGGTTAGTCTGAAGTAGGACTCCCACTTCGGCCAGGGCCTCTTCAAGAGCCTCGCTTCCGTAGGCGAGGTCCCCATACAATCTCCGGGCGACGCCATCTCCGAGAGCCGCCTCTTCGAGAAGCTCTTCGGTGAGGGTGATGTCCGCGACATTGGCGGGAGTGAGCTCATAGGAGACCGGGACCCCGTTGGTCGTCGACAGGAGATGGAGCTTCACCCCGTAGACGCTGAAAGATCCCCACCTAACCCATGCCGCGCCCGCAAAGCCCGCCGACTGCTTCACCTGGCGCGGATGGAGAAGAGAAAGCAGCGTCGAGTCGATGAGTAAGGTCTCCGGTTCTCCCACAAGTTCGGAGAGCACCGAACGCCTAATGGGCTCCAGGAAGCGCCTGAGCCTCCTCAGGCGGCGATGGAACGAGGAGGGATGCAAGCCCACGACGCCGGGGAACAAGTGCGAGAAAAAGCGTTCGCAGTCGCGCAAGAAGGAACGCTCCGACTCGATGCACCGCAGTTGTTGGAAGAGGGAGAGGGTGATCACTTCCGAATCCGAGAGCTTCTTCAAAGACTCGTAGCTGCTTGCTCTGGGGTTCACAGAGGCGTAAGTGTCATCCACCCGGCAGAATAAAATGCTCACCGCTTCTTCCAGAAGCTCAAAGCGTGGGGTATGGTGAGAGCGGGCCATCCGGTGCTCCTTTGGTCGGGACTACGGATGGCCTTCGTTTTATCTCGACAATCCACGCAACACACATCTAGCGTAAACTACAGTTGCTTTTTGTTATCTTAAACTATCCGGAGGCGAGGACGATGAAGGTCTACATCTCAGCGGACATGGAGGGCGTCACCGGGGTAACGGGGCCGGACGACGTGATCCCCGGTCGTCCCGAATACGAGCGCTTTCGCAAGCTCCTCACCGCCGACGTGAATGCCGCCATCGAAGGCGCCGCTGAAGCCGGGGCAACGGAGTTCCTGGTGAACGAAGCCCACGATGGCATGAAGAACATATTTATAGAAGAGTTGGACGGGCAGGCGGAGACATTATCGGAAACCGCAAGCCCTTGAGCATGATGGAGGGCTTTCACGGGGCCGACCTGGCCTTCTTCGTCGGCTACCACGCGTGCGCCGGCGTCGAGGGTATCCTGAGCCACACGTTCAACACCCCCATGGCAGTAATCGAAGTCCAACTAAACGGCGAGCCGTGCAGCGAAGCTCGCATGAACGCGGCGCTGGCGCGAACGGAAGGCATCCCGATAGGACTGGTCACCGGCGACGACGTAACCTGCGAGAAGGCGACAGGTCTATATCCGGGCGTGAAGACGGCGCGAGTCAAAGTGTCGATAGATCGGTACACAGCCCGGTGCTTGGTCCCGAAGGTCGCACAACAGCACATCCGAGAAGCGGCTGAGTCTGCGGTGCGGGGAGTAGGAGAAATGGAGCCTTACGTTTTAGAGCCGCCGTATACTTTTACGGTCGAGTTTGCGACGGCTAATCTCGCCGCGAGCACCTTGTGGTTTCCGGAGGTCGCCCGCGCAGACGACCGGCGTGTCTCCTGGACAAACGGAGACTACGGCACGGCGTACAGGATGTTTCTCGGCGTGATGAGCATGATGCGCGGCGACCCGGACTACGGTTAGGAGAGAACCTCCGCAACGGCTGCCAGGATCTCTGCCTCGTCCGCCAGCCGTCCGACGCCCGGCTCTTCTTCAGAGGACGCCATAGCGCCTTCGACCGGGCCGACAAAGCGGTGGCCCCAGCTTTCAAGGGTCGCCACGTTTCGTTCCGTGGCGGGACTATGCCACATCTCCGGGTTCATGGCCGGCGCCCACAGCACTTTCTCGGCCCCGGCGAGGATGGTGGCGGAGAGCAGATCGTCTCCGAGCCCGATAGCGGCCCGGGCCATTGCGTCGGCGGTTGCGGGGGCGACGAGCACCAGGTCCGCCCAGCGGGCCAAACCCACGTGCTCCACGCGGCCGGTCTCATCCCACCAGGTCCTATCCGTGTGAATGGGGACCCCGGCGGCTATCGCCAGGGTCTCTTCCGGGATGAAGCGGAAAGCGGCGTCGGTGGCGACTACCTTTACTTCGTGACCAGCTTCACGGAGGCGTCGGACCACACCGGGCGCCTTGTACGCCGCAATGCCGCCCGTCACACCAACAAGTATGCTGAACGAGTTCGTCACGGTGAAAGTTTAGCTGACTTCCCGCCTCCGAGCTAAAACTATTCGTAATGGCTCCACAGCCGCAGAATCTTAACGACAAGATCTTGCTCCAAGGTGGAACGGGTAGACTTGGTTCCCCTGCAACTTCCAGTCGGCGACGGTCAGCGCCACCGCGGATGCCGTCTCGGCGCCCGGTTGGGTCAGTCGCTGTGCCGGCGCCAGGTTCACTCCTTCGTGGTCGATGCCCGGTGCGCGCCACCCTACCGATCCCGGCGCGTGGCGCGGCGAAGTGATCTGCGGCATAATGCCAGGCGAAAGAAGCGGCCAACGACGGCCGGGGGAAAGACACCGGGGCACGGGAGCCCCGAGGGAGGCGGCGATACATGGCACAGACGGATCAGGCACCGCAAGAGACCCGGGACGACTACTACCTCGGCAAGGCCCTCCACCTGGCCACGGTCGCCGCCCTCGGTGGCTTCCTGTTCGGCTTCGACACCGCCGTCATCAACGGCACCGTCGGGGCAATCGAGGGTGCCTTCGAGATCGGCGCCGGTCTGCTTGGCTTCGTCGTCTCCTCGGCGCTACTCGGGTGTGTAGTCGGCGCCTACCTGGCCGGGCGTCTGGCCGACCGGATCGGCCGGGTCCGGGTCATGATGCTGGCCGCTTCCCTGTTCCTGGTCAGTGCGATCGGCTCGGGCCTGGCCTTCGGTCCTTTGGACCTGATCTTGTGGCGAGTGGTCGGTGGCCTGGGGGTCGGTGCTGCTTCGGTGATCGCACCGGCCTACATCGCCGAGATCTCCCCGGCCTCCATCCGCGGCCGGCTCGGCTCCCTGCAGCAGATGGCCATCGTCACCGGCATCTTCGTCGCGCTGCTCTCCGACTATTTTCTGGCCACCGTGGCCGGCGGGGCGGCTGAGCCGCTGTGGGGACTGACCGCGTGGCGCTGGATGTTCATCGCCGAGGTGGTGCCCGCGCTGGCCTACGGTATGCTGGCGCTAACCATTCCGGAGTCGCCCCGGTACCTGGTGGCCAACCACGACGAACGCACCGCGCGCGGCGTGCTGAGCAGTGTCATGAAGCACGGCATCGACAACCGGATGCAGGAGATCAAGCGCACCCTCACGATTGACAGGAAGGCATCAGTGCGCGACCTGGTCAAGCCCGGTGGCGGCAACCTGCTGCCCATCGTTTGGATCGGGATCGCGCTGTCGGTCTTCCAGCAGTTCGTCGGAATCAACGTGATCTTCTACTACTCCTCGACGCTGTGGCGGTCGGTGGGCTTCACCGAGCAAGACGCGCTGATCCAGACCGTGATCACCTCGGTCACCAACATCGCGGTTACCATCGTCGCCATCCTGCTCATCGACAAGATCGGGCGTCGCCGGCTGCTGACGATCGGCTCCGCCGGGATGGCGCTGACCCTGGGGGCACTGGCCTGGATCTTCGCCACCGCACAGCAGGAGGCGAACGCCGAGGGCGTGCTGGAGCCGGTACTGAGCGACAGCGCCGGCATCACTGCACTGATCTGCGCCAACCTGTTCGTGGTCTTCTTCGGTATGTCGTGGGGCCCGGGCGTGTGGGTGCTGCTGGGCGAGATGTTCAACAACCGGATCCGCGGCACAGCACTCGGTGTTGCGGCTGCGGCCCAGTGGCTGGCCAACTTCGCCATCTCCACGACGTTCCCGTCGTTCGCCAACATCGGGCTAGGATTCGCCTACGGCTTCTACACGACCTTCGCGGTCCTGTCGCTGCTGTTCGTGATCAGGTTCGTGCCGGAGACCAAGGGCCGAGAGCTCGAGGACATGTAAAACCCCTACCCGTCCCCGGCCACTGGGGATCGCCGGCGGTGCCGGGGACTCGACTCGGGCGGTGCTGGTCACCCGAGCGCGGGTCACCCGGGCGCGGGTCACCAGCGAGCATGTCTATCATGCGGGTGCCGCCGGACCCAGCGTGCATCAGCGGGTTGCGGAAGGATTGACCTTCCACAACCCCCGCCGTCAGCATTCAGCATTCAGCGCTCAGCTTTTTTGTACTTGCTGATGGCTAACAGCTAATGGCTGACCGCTCGTCGTACGTAAGGCTCAAGCCTTATGCCCGGCGCTGATGAGGGACGTTTCTTCTCCGCCTTCGACACTCTGTAGTGGTTCTAGGGCTACTGCGTATAAAGAATTCTCTGACGCGCCAACAAACTCTCTGGACAAACAGCTAAGATACATTCCGTGGAGCAGACGCTAAAAGGCAAGGTAGTCATCGTAACCGGCGCCTCTAGCGGCATCGGTGAGGCTACGGCGCACGCGCTGGCACTGCGGGGAGCGTACGTCGTGGCCGCCGCCCGGAACGAGGAGCGGTTGCGGAAGTTGGAGAGAACGATTCGGGCTTCCGGCGGACGGATAGTTGGTGTGAAAGCCGACGTTACGGACCGGGGCTCGGTTGAAAGCGTGAGCTCACGCACCGTCGAAGAGTTCGGCGCGCCGGACATACTCATCAACAACGCGGGGCTCGGACTCTCGGGACGGGTGGAGGAGTTGCGGGCTGAAGACCTGCGGGACGTGATGGAGGTTAACCTGACCGGTCCCCTGAACTGCGTCCAAGCCGCCCTACCGCTTATGAAGTCCGGCGGACGCATCATCAACGTCTCTTCCGTAGTCGGAAAGCGCGCCATCCCCAAGGTCGGGGGCTACTGCGCGAGCAAGTTCGCCCTCAACGCCCTCTCCGACGCTTTGCGGGTAGAGGTCGCGGGACGCGGCATCACCGTAACCAGCGTCTACCCCGGCACCACCAGCACCGCATTCCGGGAAAATGCCCGGCGCACCAGGGACGAAAAACGCGGCTGGCGACCGCCCGGCGTCACGCCGGACAGGGTGGCGGAGAAAATAGTCCGTGCCGCCGAAAAAGGAGGCCGGGACGTGTACGTTAGGCTCTCCGACCGGCTCTTTATCGCGGGAACGACGCTGTTTCCGGGGTTGACGGACCGCGTGATCCGACAACTGCTGGCGAGGGATTGACCCGTTGGGCTTCGAGGACAGCGCCCTCACCCGCCTCCGAGGCTACCGGGAGGAAGCCGACCGCTCTCTGGCCCTGATGCGCGAGGCGGAAGAGACGACCCGGGAGTTCGCGGGACGCCTCTTCTCCGGTTTGGAGTACACGGCTGTGCTCGGTAGGCAGGCCGGCTTCGAGGTGGAAGCGGCGCACACCAAAGACGTGCTCAACTTGAGCGTCGAGGCAGGACTTGATGCGGAAGCGGAAGTGACATTTGGTGTATTGCGGGGCGCGGCGGCAGAGACCAATGAAGACCTCCTGCACGAAGAGTTGAGCCGCTACAGCCTCGACCCCTCCGGGTATTCGGGACGTATCCTCGGCTGGTCGTCGGCCGCCGGGGAGAACGTTTGCCAGACGTTCGTCGTCTACCGGGACGGGGTTTGGAAGACAAAGGGGCTCTTCGTGGCAAAAGCCCGCGGAAAAGTGGACGACCCGGACGAGGTAATTCACGGCTTCTGCCTGCGGATACTCGGGCGGCTGGTAGACCTCGCGGGGCTTACGGGTGGGGCGGGCCATTACTGGGGTGAGGAACCTTACACGCTCCGGGATCACCTGGAGGGGAGAACGTTTCCGAAGCTCCGGCGCTTTCCCCGCTGACGCCACCGGGGCTTTATTGCTGCCGTTGCGGTTATCCGCTGCGGTGGTGTAGTATTCGCCGCGGACGAGGGAAAGGAATATCCGTGGCTGAAGCACCGATGATCGCGCCGGACGCCTCTGAAACCTATCAGATCTGGAGTTTTCTACCCGTAGAGAACATCCGATATGCCTGACCTCGGCGTAGGTGCCATAGACATAGTAGTCATCGTCGTCTACCTTATCGCGAGCCGGGTGATACCGCTTCTGTTCCGGGGGAGAAACGATGATTCGGAGGGTTACTTCCTAGGCGGCCGGAACTTTACCTGGCCCCTGATCGGGCTCTCCCTGTTCGCCACGAACCAGTCGGGTAGCACCTTTGTCGGGCTCGCCGGGTCTGGCTATAACCAGGGCATCTCCGTCTACTCCTACGAGTGGATGGCGGTCGTCATACTGGTGATCTTCATCTTCTTCTTGCTACCGTTCTACTTGCGCTCGGAAGTCTTTACGATGCCGGAGTTTCTGGAGAAGCGCTACGACCGGCGCTCGCGGCTCGCGTTCTCGGGCTTCAACCTCTTTGCGAACATCTTTATCGACACGGCCACCGCCCTGTACGCGGGCGGGGTCGTTATCCAGGCGCTCTTCCCTTCGGTCTCACTGTGGATACTGGTGCTCGCGCTGGCCTTGTTCGCGGGCGTGTACACGATCTTCGGCGGGTTGTCGGCCGTGATGGTCAGCGATTCGATACAGGCCATTGTCGCCCTTATGGGAGCTACGATCATTGGCGTCCTTGCCTACCGGGAGATACCGTCCTGGCAGGCGGTACGGGAGGCATCGCCCGACGGCGCCCTGAACATCATCCAGCCTATCGGGGATGAGACCCTGCCCTGGCCGGGGCTTTTTACCGGCGTGATCGTCATCGGGCTCTACTTCTGGACGACAAACCAACTCATCGTTCAACGCACGCTTGGGGCGCGGAGCCTGGACCACGGCCGGTGGGGGTCCATACTGTGCGGCTTCGTGAAGCTTCCGGCGCTATTCATCATGATCCTACCGGGCACGATGGCGATAGTCTTATACCCGAACCTGGAGTCCCCCGACCAGGTCTTTCCCGTGCTGGCATTCGACCTGTTGCCGGTTGGCCTTCGGGGCGTAGTCTTGGCGGCGCTGATAGCGGCCATTACCTCCACCGTCGACTCGATCCTGAACTCGGCTTCTACCCTGGTGACGATGGATTTCGTAAAGACGTTCCGGCCTCAGACCAGCGAGCGGGGCCTGGTATTGAGTGGACGCCTCACTACGGCCGTAGTGATGGTAGTCGCGGTGATCTGGGCGCCACAGATTACAAACTTCCCCACCCTCTGGCAGTATCTGCAGTCCGCCCTCTCCTACATAACGCCACCGGTGGTCGTGGTGTTTCTGGGCGGCATTTTCTGGAGCCGGGCGAACGGCTACGGGGCCTTTGCCACGCTGGCGGTCGGCGTCCCCGTCGGCGCGCTTTTCTTCGTTTTGAACGAGGTGATCGGGGTCTTCGAGATACAGTTCCTCTACGCCTCCGGCGTCTCCCTGGTCGCGAGCTGCCTGATCCTGGCCGGGGTCAGCCTGGTCACCGCCGCTCCGCCCGCAGGGAAAACGGACGAATTGACCTGGCGGCCCGCCTTGTGGCGGGAAGAGACCCGGGAGCTCCGGGAGAAGCCCTGGTGGCAAAACTACCGCTACCAGTCCCTGCTGCTGCTCGCGACTACCGCGGCCATAGTAATCTGGTGGTGGTAGCAGTGGTAGTACCGGCGTCCGCCGCTAACCTCTAAACTTTTCTACCGGGTAGACCGCGAAACCTTTCGGCGTGGGTCCCAGCAGCCCGTGATCCACCAGTTCCCCGAACGCCACGTTTATCTCCCCGTCGGTGCTGGCCTTGAGGGTGTTGCGGAGGTCGTGGCGGTTTATCTCTCCGGGTCCCAGAAAGGCGCACAGTCCGGTGTAGAGAACGCGGGCGGCGGGGGAGAGGCCGGGTAGCGTCCAGATCTCCGGCTCGTACCAGAACTCTCCCGCGCCCACGGCGTTCGACGGACGCTCCCCGCGGGCGTCCTGTAGGATGGTTACTTCCGGCAGCGCCACCTGCATCAGAGTACGGTGCGGACCGTCTCCCCGACGGCGGGGGTGTGGATCTTGTGGTTCGGGGCCAGTTTGTAGGCGAGGTCGCTGATGCGGCGTTTGGAGCCGTGGATCAAGATGATCTGGCGCGGCGTGAGCTTCTCCGTGATGCCGAGCAACTCATCCTGGGTGCAGTGCGCGGCGAAACCTACCCGCTCGACGCGCCACGCTCCTTCTTCCCCCGGGGGCCGGCTGGCCCCGTAAGCAGCCTCCGCGTTCGACGGCAGGATCACGGCGTTCTCTGCGTTATTCTCCAGCCGCTGCCGGTAGAAAGCCGACGCCCCACCCTGCATCGTGACCGGCGACGCGATAATGGCGCACGGGTTCGTGAGGATTCGTTCCCTCGCGGCGTCATCGTTCGCCACCGCCCGGATGTTCTCCGAGAAGAACAACTCGCGGGGGTCGCTGTGTTGCAGGTAGGGTTTCATGTAGCCGAGCTGCTCGGCGTAGAGCCGCTCGGAGGTTGTAACGACCGAGCCGTCCACGTAGATAAAAACATCCCGGTCCAGGCCGTATTCCGGGCCGTAGTGCTTGAGGCCCAGGATTATTTCCTGCGCCTGTCCGAGGGCGTAGGTCGGTATGAGCACCGTGCCTTCACGCTCCTGGACCGTATCGTTTATGACCCCAACCATCGTTTTTATGGATTCGGAGAACGGCTCGAACTGCCGGTCCGCCAGGGTGGCCTCCATGACGAGCAGGTCTATGTCCTCCACTTCAGGAAGCCGCGCCGAGGGGATGGAGAAGTGGTCCTCCATACAGATGTCGCCCGTGTGGAAAACCGTCGTCGTCCCCGATTGTAGAAGAACACTCGCGGCCCCCAGGATGTGGCCGCTCTCGGTCAGCGTGATCCGGGCGTCCCCTACGCGCAAGGGTTTGCCGAACGGAACGGGCACGAGCCGCTTGCCGACCTCGTGGATCGGGGCTCCACCCGTTACACCGCCGCCCATCGCCGCGTGGTCGTTCAGGGCGGAGATTATGAGGCGCGCCGACGGCGGGGTACAGTAGATCGGTAGCTCCGGCCGGTCCCGTACCAGGAGCGGCAACGCCCCGCAGTGGTCCAGGTGCGCGTGGGTTATGACCGCCGCGTCCAGTTTTTCGAGGTTCTTGAAGTTTGGCGCCGCCGGTCCCCGGCCATCGGGCTTTATCCCGGCGTCCACGAGCACCCGCTCCCGGCCGAAGTCCAGCAGGTGGCTGCTGCCGCCGACTTCTCCCGCCCCTCCCAAAGCCTTGAAAGAGAGCGTCGGGCGGGACTTGGCATTAACTCCGGCCACCGGAGCGGCCGCGCCGCCGGAAGTACCATTACCCCCCGCCTCCGGCGGCGCGATTAAAGAAGGGTCGGTGTCTTCGGCTTCTTCCGGGACGGGCCGGGGTTTTTTCGTCCGCCGGGCCTGACGCGGTTCACGCAGCTCGGCCTGGGCGGCGAGTACCTTGCTCATGAACTCCAGCAGTCGGGCGGTGCGCGCCGTGGAGTCCAGGGTGTCCGGTAGCGCGGCCACCTCGTTCTTGACCGCCTTTACGAGCAGGTCGCCAAACCCCTTGTCGGTAAAGCGCGCGTTCTCCAGGGCGTCCTGAATTTGGTCTCGTTCGGCGGCCACCCGGCCCAACTCCTCGTGCATGCTCTCCACACGCTCGGCGGCCGTTGCGTAAGACCGGCGCTCGCTCTGCAGGGCTTTCTCCAGGTGGGCGCCGCGCCGCTCCAGTTCGGCGATCCGGTCGTCCAATCGCTGCCGGACCTCTGTCGCCTCCTCGGCGCGCTGCTCGGCTTCCTTGACCCGGGAAGAAGCACCCTGGCGTTCGCCGGTAAGCACCTCGACCTCGCGGGCGAGGGCGGCTGCCCGCTCGTTGGCTACCCGCGCCGAAAACGAAAGCTGTTCGTTTTCGTGCTTCAAGTTTTTTAGTTGGTCTTCCAACTCTTTTGCCTGGGCGCTCTCCGTGGCTTGTTTCTCAGCCTGTTGGTTCTCTTCCCGCCAACGCCGTATTAGTAGATCCAGAACCCCATCCGCCACCTCTTGCTCGCCGGTAAGGACGGCGAGCAGCAAGCTTTCCGTGGTGTGGGCGGCGACGGATTCTTCGAGGTTCTCCCGAGTGAGTTCCTCCAACGCCTCGAAGGTTTCCGGTGGTATCTGCTCTCCTACCGCCGTCCGAAACGCGCCCCAGGCTGCTGCGTCCTGGAGTATGCGGCGGGAGAGCCCCCTCACCATCTGGGCGCTGCCGCCCGTCTTGCGGGTCAGGGCGTCGGCCTGGATCCCACGCGGCAGGAGCACCTCGTCCAATCCCGGCACGCTCTTGCAGAGGCTTGCCAGTGCCCGGCGCGTGTCCAGCCGGCCTAGCCGCCGCCGGAGTAACTCCTCCGGCAGGTCGCCGGGGGGGAGCTGTTGCAGGGGAGATAGGGATTCGTCCCGGGACTCATCTAACGCCCCCGCCTCAGTTTCTTCGTCTTTGGGTGTGGGATCTAACATCAGAACTCCTTCCGCGGATGCGAGTGTCATTTAGCACCTTCATAAAACGAAATTTTATCATGGGCGTTCCGCCGCCCAGAGTCCCTTTCCTTGCCGGTAGGCTTCGTATAAACTAGCCACATGACAGATAAAAAGCAGTCGGAGAACATCAAAATCCGGGCCAAATCACCTGGAAGACACCCAATTTTGGTAATCGAATTGCCGGCGGGAGAATTGCGGACGGTCTACCAGGAGACCGCCTACGACCTGGAACGAAGCAAGCCGGTGGGCGAGGATTGGCTAAAAGAAAATGCCCTGGGGCGCCACAGCTTTGTAGAGGTCGAGCCGCCCGAGGAAATCGCCGCCGAAGCCCTAGAAGACTACGCGCGCCGCGAAGTTTTGGGAGAGTCCTAGAGAAGACGGGAACGAGTGGTAGCCGTCTTCGCGAGCCTTGCTAGATTAATCTTTCCGGCTCTGTAGCGTTTCGTGGAAATACCAAATCCGAGAAGTGAGAAAGCATCAGCAACGACCTGGACGAGTACGAGGCCGGCTCCCCCGGGTTGCGAAACTTCGGGAAGGGTTCTACCTGACGGCTGTAGCCTGAGACCCTTCTGCAAGAAGGCCTACGTTTTGCAGGAAGGCTCTAGTTGTTTTCTGGTTGTTCCCATTGTTCCGGCTCTGGTTGGCCCCCTGTGACGGGCCTGAGCTGTAGCCTATGGTAATTTCTGCGCCGGGTTCTAGTTGCGTGTTGGCGGGAGGGTCTGTGTACAAGACCGTTCCGGCGGGCCACCGGGTACCCTCGGAGGCTAGGGCGTTGTAGGTAAAGCCGGCGTTCGTGATCTCTGCCTGCGCCCGCTGTAAATTGTCCCCGATCACATCCGGCACCAGCGCCGACTCCGACCCGGAACTGAGCGTAACGTTCACCCTCGTACCGGGCTCTACGCCGGTCCCGGCCGCAACGCTCTGAGAAATGACCCCACCCTCGGCCATCTCGTCGTTCGCGGCTTCATTGCTTGAGCCGAGCCGCAGTCCGGCGCCCTCTAGCAGAGTTTCAGCCGCGTCCTGCGTGTAACCATAAAGGTCGGGGGCCGGGATCGACTCCGGCCCCGAGCTCACCGTGACATCCACCGAGGTTCCAGGCTCTATGGTGGCCCCGGCTTCGAAGCTCTGTCCTATAATTCCACCCTCCTCGATGTCGTCGCTAGCGGCCGTATCGTTACCACCGAGTTGCAGCCCGAGGCCTTCGAGTTCTGCGGAAGCTTCGCCCAGCGTGTAGCCGGTTAGGTCCGGAACCGTAATCAACTCCGGCCCCGAGCTCACCGTGACGCCTACCGAAGTTCCGGGTTCTACTGTGGCCCCGGCCTCGAAGCTCTGGCCTATAATTCCACCCTCCTCGATGTCGTCGCTGGCGGCCGTGTCGTTGCCACCGAGCTGTAGTCCGAGGCCTTCGAGTTCCGTGGTAGCCTCTTCCAGCGTGAAGCCGGTTAGGTCGGGGACTTCCACGTTCGCCACCCCGGTACCGACCGTGATCCCGACCGTGGAGCCGAGATCCGCGGTGCTGTCGGCCCCCGGTTGCTGACCCGTGACACGGCCTTCCTGCTCTGCAGAACTCTCGCTTTCGCTCGCCTCCACCTCGAAACCCGCGTCTTCAAGGGTAACCCGGGCTTCGGCGGGCGTGCTGCCTTCGACGGCGGGCACCTCGTTCTGGCCGCTGGCGACGGTGACCCGGATCCCGGAGTTCTCTTCTTGTTGGGTACCGGGACCCGGGTCCTGGCTGAGGATCGTGTTCTCTTCCCGGTTACTGGGTTCCCGGCCGTCTTCGGTGATCTCGAAATTTTCCCCGACGTCCTGACGCGCCTCGTCCAGGAGCGTTCCTTCCAGGTCCGGAACCTGGATCATGGTCGGCTGCGGCGGCCCGGACGACGCCGGCTCTTCGTCGCCGCCCAGCAAGCTATAGCCGCCCCAGGCGAGCCCGGCCAGCAGGATCAAGGCCAGTACCCCCAGCAGGATCGGCAGGAATTTACGGAAGCCGGGGGATCCGCCGGACCCGCCTCCGCCGCTGCCGCTTCTCTGAACTTTGCGGGGCGGTTGGGGGGGTTGGGCCGGCGGCGTCGCGGGCGGCATGATGCGCGACATCTCCTGGGTGCCAGCGTCCTCGGGGTCCATGCCGGCGCTCACCCGTTCGAGGTCCGCGGAGAGCGCCGCGGCGTCCGGGTAGCGATCTTCGAGGTCCCGGGCGAGCAGCCGCATTGCCACGGCGTTTATCCCGGCGGGGATGGAAGGGTCCACCTCGATGGGTGGCCGCAGCTCCCCGTTGACGTGCTTCATGGCGATCCCGATCGGCGTCTCGGCGTCGTAGGGAAGCTCTCCCGTTAGCATCTCGTAGAGGACTACGCCGAGGGAGTACAGGTCGCTCTGGGGCCTCACCGGCTCGCCCAGGGCTTGTTCCGGAGACAGGTAATGTGCCGTGCCCAGGATGGAGCCCGTCTTCGTCATCGTAGAGGAGGCGGTGGCCCGGGCGATGCCGAAGTCCGTAACTTTTATGTCGCCGGATTCGGTGATGAGGATGTTGTGGGGTTTTATATCCCGGTGGACCACGTCGCTTTCGTGGGCGCACTTGAGCGCCTCGGAGATCTGGAGCGCAACCGCCGCCGCCGTTCGGGCCGGCAAGGGACCGCGCTTTACGATGCGGTCTTTTAGCGTACCGCCGGGCAGGTACTCCATCGCGATGTAGTAGGTGCCGTCCTCGGTCTCGCCCCGGTCGTAGATAGAAACGATGTTGGGGTGGGCCAGCGAAGCCGCGTTCCGGGCCTCGCGGCGAAAACGCTCTATAAACTCGTCGTCGTCCGCGTAGCGGGTACCCAGAACCTTGAGCGCGAGCGTGCGGTCCAGGACCTCGTCGTGGGCCAGGTAAACGTCGGCCATCCCCCCGCTGCCGAGGGTCTCCTCCAGCCGGTAGCGGTTGTCGACGAACTGCTGCATATCCGGCATTATAGCGTCAACCGCCCGGGTTCTGAACCGGAGGTTGCCCGGATGGTTGCCCTGGTTGTTCGGGCGGTGGCTGGAACGGTGATTGCTCGGGTTGTTCCGGGCTTTCGAACGGGTTGCTCGGCGGCTGGGCGGGTCGCTGGGTAGGGGGACGTTGTGAAGCTGGCGGCGCGGTTTGTTGGGGAACGGGACCGGGCTCGACGTCGAGGTGGGCCGCCATAATGTCCGTCGCGATAGGGATGGCGGGCGTATCGGCGTTGCCTTCGTCGTCGATCTTGGCGCCGTTCTCGACCATTACGGCTACGGCTATCTCGGGGTCGTCGGCGGGGGCGTAGGTGATCCACCAGGAGTGCGGAGAGTCCGGGGGGGCTTCCGCGGTGCCGGTTTTGCCGGCTACTTTCGTGTCGCCGAGCTGGGCCTGGACGAGGCCGCCCTCGTTGACGACCGCCTCCATCATGTTACCGAGCTCGGTGGCCGACTCTTCCGGCATCACGGTGTTCCGGACGCTGGGGCCGCTCTTATCCACGAGGACGCCGTCGGGGGTCCGGATCTCACCGACTATCCTGGGCTCCATCATTTCGCCGTTGTTTGCGACGGTGGCGGCCACGAGCCCCATTTCGAAGACGTTAGAAACGACCGCGCCCTGTCCGAAGGCCGCTTGCGCGGTGTAGCCCGGGAGCCACTCCGAGACCGGCGGCCCGAGCTCGCTCGGGCTTACCGGCAGCGGGAAGTCCTCGTATTCGTCGCCGTAGCCGAACTGCCGGGCCACGTCAACCAGCGTCTGCGGTCCCACGATGTCTACGGCGATCTCGGCGAAGATAGCGTTTATGGAAATGACCAGCGCCTGGGTTAAGGTCACCCTCCCGTGGTCTTCGTTTTTGTAGTTCCGCACGGTGTAGCCGGGCGTTTCGTATCTCCCGTTGTCGAAGAACTCTCTATCGGGCTCCATACCGTTTTCTAGTGCCGCGGCGGCCGTTATCACCTTGAAGGTCGAACCCGGGGCGTAGAGGCTCTGGGTTGCCCGGTTTATCAGGGGCGAGCCCGGGTCGTTCTGGAGCTCGGGGAAGTTTTCGTCTATGTTGTTCGGGTCGTAGGAGGGATACGTGGCGAGAGCCAGAACCTCGCCGGTGCGCGGGTCCAGGGCGACGGCGGAGCCCCGTCCGGTGTTGCTCCCTTCGAGGCCTTCGTAGGCGACGCGCTGGAGTTCCGGGTCGATGGTCAGGACCACGTTGTTGCCGGGCTGCGGGCCACCGGTCGCCTGGTTCAGCAGCTCGTCGATGGTCTCGGGCTGCCCGGCGTTTCCCGACAGCGTCGTGTTCTCGCCGGCCTCTATGCCGGTTTTGTCGTACTTGGTGCTCCAGTACCCGACAATGTTGGAGTACAGGGCGCCTTCCGGATAGCCGCGGTCGTAGACGGTCCCGGTCGCGCTCTCCCGGGGGTTGCTCTCCGCCAGCACCGTCTCGCCGTCGCCCGCGAGGACCAAACCCCGCGGGGACGAGATGTCTTTCTGGGTCTGGAGGTTGTTTGCCGGGTTGTTCGCCAGCGACTCCTGGGCGTAGACTTGCCAGTAGACGAGTACGCCCGCCAGGGCTACGAACCCCATCGCGAAGATGTAGAAGCTGCGCCGGAGGTGGGCGTTCAAAACGCTCTGGCCCCCGCGTATTCGTCTTGCTCCTCGACGATCCTCTGGCCCGCTTTCTCCGAAATTATTAGCAGGAACGCCGTGAGGACGAAGTTGCCGACCACCGAGGAGCCGCCGTAGGAGACGAACGGCAGCGTGATGCCGGTCAGCGGAATAGCTTTCGTCGCGCCGCCGATGATCACCAGCGTCTGGATGGCGAACATCGAGGTCAGGCCGAAAGCCAGGAGCTTTGAGGCGTCGTCGGTGGCGAGCATGGAGATCTTGATGCCCCGGTAGACGAAGATGAGGAACGCCAAAAGCACCACCGAGGCGCCCATGAGCCCCAGTTCGTTGGCGATGGTGGCGAAAATGAAGTCTGTTTGTACCTCGGGGATGGTTTGGGAGAAACCGGCGCCCAGGCCCGTTCCGAAGAGGCCGCCGTCCGCGATGTTGAAGAGGCTCTGGACGATCTGGAACCCGTCACCGTTCGGGTCCTGCCAGGGGTCGAGCCAGGTCCTCACCCGCAACTGGACGTGGCCGAAGAGTAGATACGCGACGAACGCCCCCACAAAGAAGAGGAGGCCGCCCAGTATCAGGTACGCGAGGCGTCCCGTCGCCACGTAGAGCATCAACAGGGGAACGGCGAAGAAGAGCAGGCTGCTTCCCAGGTCTTTCTCGAAAACCAAAAGCCCCAGCGAGATCGCCCAGATCGCGGCCACCGGGCCGAAGTATTTGAGAGAGGGGATCTGTACCCCGAGAAAGCTGCGGCTGGTCGCCGCCATCAAGTCGCGTTTTTCGGCCAGGTATCCGGCGAAGAAGATGACCAGCGAGATGCGGGCGAACTCCGAAGGCTGAAAGCTGACCGGCCCCAAACTAACCCAAAGCCTGGCCCCGTTTACCTCGTAGCCCAAAGGGGTGAAGGTTAGCAGGATAAGGGCGATCGCCGCGACCGCGAAGAGGTACTTGTACTCGAAGATGCGGTAGTAGTTCCGGAAGAAGACCACGAGAAAAAGCATTGTGGCGCTGCCGGCGAGTATCCAGATCGCCTGGGTAGTCGCGAGGTTCTCTACGCCCTCTACGTTGTAGGTGAGACGGAAGATCATGACGAGCCCGAGGCCGGTAAGCAGCGTGATTATGGGCAAGAGCAGCACGTCGGAGTGGGGAAGCCAGATCCTTACAAAGAGGTACATGGCGAGCAGCACCCCGGCGTAGTAGGCGCCGTAGATCAGGGGCGGGCTGGTCGCTTCCTGGACGAAGATGAGGGTGGCGAACCCGACGGTGGTTACGAGCAGGGCCAGGACCATCGGTAGGGTGGCGCGTTGGGTCATCTAGCTGTCTAAACCTCGTAGGATCTCTTCTACCTCGTCCTGGTCCAGAAGCTGGTTCTCCTCGATGCGTTGTTGGTAGGGGGTTTTGACGTCGGACTTATCTATGCCGGGTCTCCGCCACTCTTCGTTGAGCGGCGTTCCGAGCACCTCGTAGGGCAAACCCCGGAAGGCCACGACCTCGCCGCCTTCGAAATCCAGGTAATACCGGCTGCTACCCCACAGGTAGAACGGTGCGCTCAGGAGCAAGATCACCACCATCACCGCGGCCAACCGTACCAACCCCATTAGTATGCGCGGGTAGAGCCTCCCCCGGCGCCGCTTGTTGCGCGCCCGCATCGACCGCCGCCGGAACGAACTCCGCGTCCTGTCTCGTCGGCGGCTTCGCGGCTCGCCGGAAGTAGTAGAGGTGTTCTGGGAGCCGGCCAACATGGCCGGGCTTATGGCCTGCATCTCCCGCGTACCCCCGGACTCCTCGTCGAGCAGGTTGCGCGAGCTTCGCGAACCCCGATCCCGGCGGCGCGCGGCCCTCGGACGTTCCTGCTGCTTCACGTCGACCAGCACGAGGGTGATATTGTCCGTCCCGCCGGCCTCCAGGGCTTCAGAGAGCAACTTCCGGACCGGGGCTTCCGGGTCTTGCGACGGCTCGGAGAGGACTTCGGAGATGCGGTTTTCCGGGACCATGTCCGTGAGCCCGTCGGAGCAGAGCAGAACCCGGTCTCCGACCTCGACCGGGAGCCGGGTCGTATCTACCTCGACGGAGTCGTCGGCCCCCAGGGCGCGGGTGATGAGGTTCTTCTGCGGGTGTTCGGCGGCCTGGGCGCGGGTAAGGTCTCCGCTCCGAACGAGCTCCGCGACCAGCGAGTGGTCCTCAGTCAGCGGCCGCAATTCGCCGTTACGCAGCAGATAGGCCCGCGAGTCCCCGACGTGGGCGATCTCCGCGGCGGGCTGCTCTTCTGTGCCGGCGAAGCGGATCGCCACCACCGTTGTCCCCATGCCGGAGAACTTTTCGTCGTCCCGGGCGGCGGCGAGTATCCGGCGGTTCGCCTCCTGGATGGTATCGTCGAACGAGTTCCCCGGTTCCAGGTCTCGCAGCGTTTCGACGGCGATGGAGCTCGCCACCTCCCCGGCTTCGAAGCCGCCGATGCCGTCGGCGACCACGAAGAGCGAGGTGTCCCGGCCTTCGCCGACAAGCAAGGAGTCTTCGTTGTTCTGGCGCACCTTCCCCGCGTCCGAGAGGCCGTAGTGTTCGAGGAACAACATTACCAGGATGTTACTCTACAAACCGGAAGGTCGTAGAACCCACGCGTACGCTGTCGCCTTCCCGCAGCGGTGTGGCGCCCACGGTCTTGCGCTCGTTCACGAAAGTTCCGTTTGTAGAGCCGTTGTCTTCCACGTACAAGAGCCCCCCGTGCCGGGTGATAAAAGCGTGCTCCCCGGAGACGTAATCGTCGCTCTTCAACACCACGTCGCTCTGCGAGGAACGTCCGAGAACCGTCGAACTGCCGTCGTTTATCGGAAACCGCAACTCTGCCGCCATGATCCCCGAGGACTCCACGACGAGCTCCGGCTTCCCCGAAGAAACGACCCGCCGGTAAGAGCTTTGTTTCTGACCGTTGCGCCGCTCCGGCATCTTGCCGGGCGCCTCCTGGACTTTGCGCAGGTCGCCGACGCTGCGGCTCACCACCGAGTAGATAAAAGCGAAGAGCAACAGTAGCAAGAGAGCTTTCGCGGCCAGCAGAGGAACTTCTAGTTCCAGCACGTCCCTTACCTCTCCCCCGGGTTTCTGCCGGACCCCGAGTCCTCTCCTCCTCTCGGCGTCTCCCCGGGGACACTGCTCCGCCGAACAAAGCGTACGGAGCGTTGCCCGAAAGTCAGTTCGTCGCCGTCTTCGATCCGCTCGCGGTCTATCGGGGCGCCGCCGAGTAGCGTTCCGTTGGTAGAGCCGAGGTCTTCGACGACGAAGCCGTTGTCCGCCCGGAAGATCTGGGCGTGTTTCCGGGAGACGTTTGGGTCGTCTATGGTGACCGTGTTCACCTCGGAGCGCCCGATAGTCCACGGTCCGGGTCCTTCGAGGGGGTGCGTCCGGTCGTCGATCTCCAACCCCAGGGTCTCCCGGGCCAAACCGTATTTTTCCACGTCTTCGGCGTTGATCGCCTCCGTGCCGCCCGCTGCCTCTTCGCCGGCCTCCGGACGGAAGATGCGGGTCTGGCCGGAGGTGTCGCTCGGGGCCCCTTTATCGCGGGGACCTTCGCCGCCGCTTAGCCGGGCGGTCACGCCGAACTCCCCGAAACGGAGTGAGTCTTCGACCTCGAAGCGAATCCTTGGGGGCGTCATGAGGTGGTAATTCTTACCCTCGGCGTGGGTCGAGGCGTACTGGATCAACTCGTCTCTTAGAGAACGTTGGTAGGCCCGAAAAGATTCGTTGTCCTGCTCGGAGAGGTGAACGGTGAAGTCGTTCGGAGCGTAGGTGCGCGAGACGCTGACCATGCGGCCTTCGTCCATCTGCCGGGTGAGGCCCTTGGCGATCTCGACCGGATGGACCTGCCGGCGGAAGGCCCGCCCGAACACCCCTTCTACGAGGGATTCCATCCGTTTCTCTATGCTCTGCAAGAAACCCAAAGAGAGCTTATCCTCTCACCCGAGAACCGAGGTACCTGATCGACCCGTATATTATAGCGGCGACCCCCAAAGAAATCATTGCCTGGGTGAGGCTTTGGGCCTGGGGCGTCAGCAGCATGTATCCCAACCCCCCGCACCCGGCCGCGAACACGAGGCCGGCCATGGGACGCCCCAGCCACTCGGCCGACGAGATCACCCCGGCCACAAAGGCCCACAGCGCGGCCTGCAACAGCAGCGCCGGGTACGATGAAAGCAGCGTTTGGCCGTTCTGTAGTAGCACCTCGGGTCCCAGGTTTAGCGGCAAAACGCCGGGCTGTAGCCCCAAATAGTCTGCCACGCCGTCGCCGTAAGTCAGGTCGTAGCCGACGAGCGCCAGGGCCGCCGCCCCGGCCGAAAGCGCGGCCCCGAAGGGACGCATCAGCGCGCCGAAGAGCACCGGCAACCCGGCGGCCCCGACGACCGTGGCGGCGAGCGGAACGGCCAGCACCGGCCCCAGGGGCAGACGGGCGAGCCCCGGGCTGATACCGCCGGCCGCCACCCAGACTCCGCCGGCGACGGTACCCAGCGCCGTGATCCCTAGGCCGACGTTACTCCGCCACAGCACGACCGCCAGCGCCACCAAAAGGCCCAGGGCCGCGAGCCGGGGGAGGAGGTACCCGAGAACGCCGAAGCCCGCCGCCGCGCCCGCCGCCCCGGCCCCGTCGAGGAGGAGCCCGGCCCCCAGATAGCCGAGCCAGCCGGCGATAATCCCGTTGATGATCCGCAAAACCTGGTCCGGGTTCACCCCGTACGCTTTGTAGGACCGACGCTTCCGGACCTCGACCGTGCTTTTGACCTTTTCGGGCACGTTGCGTTTCCGGCGGCTTCGACGGCCCGTGAGGAGGTAGAGGGCTTCTCCGGCGCTCTGTGGGCGGTGGGCCGGGTTTGGTGAAGTGGCCCGGTTTATGAACTCCGAGAGGAGTGGGGGCACGTCGTCTGGATAGTAGGCCAGCAACGTGCGGGCCGTCGCGCCGACGGCGTAGATGTCCGAGAGCGCGCTGGGGGCGGCAGAGCTGTCTATCAATTCCGGGGCGATGTAACCCGGCGTCCCCACGGCGAAACCGACCTGGGTCAGGCGGGTGTCGCCGGTCCGGTAGGCCACCCCGAAGTCCGTCAGCTTCACCACGCCGTACTCGTCCACCAGGGCGTTCTGCGGTTTTATGTCGCGGTGAATTATGCCCTGATCGTGGGCGTAGGCGAGGGCTTTTAGGATCTGGGCCAGGGAGTCGACTATCTCGTCGGCCCCGTAGAGTTCGGCGGCCTTATCGAGCGGTTGGCCTTCGACGTACTCCGTTACGAGGTAGACCTCGTGGGGACCGGGGATGACCTCCAGCGTCTCGACGATGTTCTCGTGGCACAAGTCCTCGGAGATCTGGCCCTCCCGCATGGCCCGGGAACGCTCCCCGGCGCCGTAGACCGGGATGATTTTTATCGCCACGTCCCCACCGTCCGACGCCCGGGCCCGCCATACGGTCCCGAAACCGCCGCGCCCGACAACCTCCGCCAGCTCGTAGCGTTCCTGACCTTCGATGTAGCGTGTCTCGGCCACGTACAGCGTATTGTATAGCCTCTTGGGATCCGGTCGCGAGGATACCCTCGGTCCCGTTGGCCAGAGCCTCTCCCTGCTGGTACAATTTCCGGGTTCCGGACGGTTCCCACGGGAACCCGAACGCGGGCGAGTGGCGGAATTGGTAGACGCGCTAGGTTCAGGACCTAGTGGCCGAGAGGCCGTGGGGGTTCGAGTCCCCCCTCGCCCACACTGCACAGGGGAGGCTCCATAAAACGCAGGGGACACAGGAACTCCCCAAAAGGCCAAGACAGCAGGTCGTCGCGGCCGAGTCCTACACGCTCTTCGCGTTCTGCTCGTCCCCGGGGCGGCTCTCAAATAGGATCCCGCGGAGGGTCTACCAGCCGCAGGACGCTACCGCCGGTGGTCACGGTTTTGGGGGGTCTTTTGTTCCTGATCCTCGCCGCCTTCTTTATCTTTTTCGTCGCCCGGGGATGCGTGGCGACCCAGGAGGCAACCCAGGTGCGGAAGTACGTGATGGGCTCCAACAGCCTGCTGACGGATTCCTCGAACCTGGGCCGGGAGAAGCTGCAGCCGCTCCTGCAGCAGGCCGGTGGAGACCCGACGCAGCTCGACGAGGAAGCGCTGGGCCAGGCGGTGGACGAAGCTCAGCTCCTGCACCAGCGGGCGCAGGAGAATAACGAGGTTCCCCCCGAATTCGGAGAGGCAAACGACTACTTGGTCAGCGCGCTCGGCGTCCGGGCTTCGGCGACCGAACGCCTCCGGCGGGCCGCCGGAGACCCCGAGGGTTTCGGAGAAGCCCTGTCCGCGGCCGTCGAGGACTACCGGACCAGTGACAACGTCGCGGTCGGTCACTACTTCCCGGCCTCCGTCGGGGCGCTGGAAGAGGCGGCGCAACAGGAAGACCGGAACTACCTGAAAGAGCCCCGGACTTTCATGGACTACAGCACTTTGGGCTTTGAGACGGGCGACGCGCCAACACCGGAACCGGAAGCCCGCGGAGACCCGGACGCGCTGCACGACGTGGCGGTGGTCGACGTGCAGGTCGCCGGCCAACAGCTCTTCGCCGGGGGAACCGTGGTGCTCCCCGGGTCTCAGGAGCCTGTGTTCGCCGTCACCGTAACCAATAGCGGTGAGGTGGCAGAAACCGGCGTTCCGGTAGAAGTCGTCCTGGACACCCAGGTCGAGCGGCAGGCAAACTCCGAGAACATCGGGCGCATCGAGCCGGGCGGCGCCTCGGCCTCGGTAGAAATTGGAGGCTTCCGGCCCGGAGAACTGGACGAGACCGTGGAGGTTACCGTGCAAACCGGGCCGGTAGCGTATGAGGACCTCAGAGACGACAATACTCTTACCGGGTGGCTAACCTTCGGGATATAGTATAGGAAGACCTGAAAAAGAGACGGCGTGGTAACGGCGATAGTGTTCGTAACTATCGAAAAAGAGTGGGTACAAGAGGTGGCCTAGGCCATGCTCGGAATAGAAGGCGTAAACGAGGCTTGTTCCTCAACCGGACTTCGAAAAGCTGGCGGAGATAGTGCCGGAGAAGATCGGGCAGGTCCCCGGCGTCGCCCGCACCGAGACGGCGATCGCCTTCCACACCTACTCCAACTACGACCTCGACCGCGTCTGGAGCCTGGGGTTTGAATAGACGGTCCGTGTACAACGTTAATGACGTTACCTGGCGCGAACTTGCGGAGCTCAGAGATTCCATGACGGATATCGGCAGGATACGGGCCACCCCGGCGGCCATCGCGCTCATGCAAGAGACCGGCACTGATCCCGGAGAACTTGCGGCCCGCTATTGCGAGGGCTGCGCTAGTGCCGGGAGAATAGACTTGATCGGCTACTTCCTGGACGAGAACAAAGAGTCCTACGGTTCAGGGGCCGTTCACGTGGTGCTAGACCCGGAAACTAACAGAATCACCATTTACGAAGAGTTCTACTAAGCCGGACGCTGGAAAAGGCGCTGTTAATGAGGGCGAAGCAATGAAGTCCGCTTACAATGCTGACTGGAAGACGGGCAGATAACAACTGATGACGAGACCGTTAGGGGAGGTTCGTAGCGATGGGACAGGCTTTGATCTTCGGGTTGATCGGGTCCAGCGCCCTGGTCATCGGGGGTGCCCTCGGTGCCTATTGGAGCGTCCGGCACCGGATCAGCGGGGTGTTGCTCGCCTTCGCGAGCGGCACCCTGATCTCCGCCCTCGCCTTCGAGCTATTCCCCGAGGCCGTCGAGCTCGGCGGTATATGGCCGGCAGGTCTCGGCCTGTTCGCCGGGGGCCTGACCTTCGTCGTCATCAACACCGCGCTCGACTCCTGGGTAGCCCGGAGCGCCGGCGATCCGGAAGAGGTTCCCGGCTTTCCCCACGAAGTCGCCGAAACCCTCTCTGGGGCCGAAGCCAACCAGACAGAGCGGCTGGAAGATACCGCCTCCGAGGGCGGCGGTGGAGCCAGCGCGGCGGTGGGCTTCGCGCTGTTGGCGGCGGTTACGCTGGACGGCGTGCCGGAGAACCTGGCGCTCGGGGTCTCGCTGCTCTCCGGCGGGGGCAGCATCGTGCTGCTGGTAGCCATCTTCTGCTCCAACTTCCCCGAGGCGCTGGCCGGAGCCGTCGCGATGCGCCGCGGCGGACGGTCTGCATTCTTCGCCGTCAGCATCTGGACCCTCGCCGCCGTACTGCTCACCCTGGCGGTTCTCTTCGGCCGGGCGGTGTTCGCCCAGTTTTCGGAGGAGAGCCTGGCCTTCCCGCTCGCATTCGCCGGTGGTGCAGTGCTAGCCTCGCTGGCCGACACCCTGATGCCCGAGGCCTTCGAGCACGGCCGCCCGCTGAACTCTATGGCGACAGCGGTAGGGTTCCTGCTCTCGTTCATCCTCAGCGGTTGAGCGGCTCGGGTGGTGAGAAAGCCCGGACGAGGTTAGGTAGCCCGGAATCCCCCGAGTCCTTGAGAAAGCAACGGCCGCCGAACTCCTTCTGGGTGTCAGCGTTCCGGCAACTGGGACGCGCGCCCGGAGACCAAAAGGATGCTTAGCAGGCAACCGGCATAAGCTCCCTGGGCCAGGTTACCTAGATACTGCCACTCGAAAGGCGGAACGAACCTGAAGAGCATTGCGAAACAGGCCAGGAGGACAAAGGCGCCCACAAATTGAACTTTACTGCTCAACAGCCGCGCCGCCAGGGTCGCTAGGACCACAAATACCGAGCAGCCCGCCGAAAAGAAGAAGGCCTCGGTGGCGAAAGAAACGCCTGCCAGCGCGAAGGGAGCAGCCAAAACCAGTAGCACGGGTAGACCCGCAACAACGGCCAGTTTGCTGAACGCGGCCAGAGGATGCTCGACACCGGCTTCCCGCCGGCTTCCCACTAGCTTTGCTCCTCAGTAAGGGCCGGTCGCGTGCCTTCTATGAGGTATGCGACCACATCTAGGAAGTCACCACTTTCTTCGTAGACCTGGCGCTGGCGCTGGCTGCCGGTTCCGCCCTCGACTATGTCCAGGATGCCTTCTAGTTCGTCTTCGCAGTCGAGGTCTTGGGCGTGAGACCGCAGTTCTTCGACGAGGTTGCGGGCCGCGTCGCGGGCTGGTACCGAGGTGTCTTTTTCGGCGTTGTAGAAGACGGCTTCCATGCCGTGCCGGGAGGCGCGCCAGCGGTTTTCTTCGGCGAGCGGCTTGTTGTACGGCTCGGCGGAAGCGTCGTCTTCGAGCATCCGGTGGACGAGGCATTGGGTAAGGGCTGTTAGGGCTATGGCCGGTTCGATGCCGATCTGGGAGTCGAGGATGCGAAGTTCTATCGTGCCGATCCGGGGGTGGGGCCGCACGTCCCACCAGCAGAAGGTGTAATCGTCCATCGCCCCAGCGTCCACCATCAGATCCACGTAGCCCTCGAAAGCCTCGTAGTCCGGGAAGGCGGGGGGCAAGCCCGCCCGCGGAAAGGTCTCGAAGATCTTAACCCGGCTCGACTCGAAGCCGGTATCCATCCCCTGCCAAAACGGGGAGTTGGCCGAAAGCGCCAACAGGAACGGCGCGTATTCTGAGAGGCGGTTGTGACACAGCATCGCTTCTTCGGGGCCGGGCACGCTGACGTGGACGTGCTGACCGAAGATGACCTCGCGTTGGGCGACCCAGCGGAGGGTTCGTATGACCTTTTCGTAGCGTTCCTGTTCGGTCACCTTCTGGTCCTGGTAGCGGGAGAAGGGGTGGGTTCCGGTCGAGGCCAGGGAGGCGCCGCAGGCGGCGGCCCAGGAGCCGACCCTTCCGCGAAGCTCCCGCAGGTGCTCCGCGGCCCCGGCCGCCGTGTTGCAGGCGGGGGTCTTGGTTTCGAGGACAGATTGAAACAGCTCGTAGGAGATGGGTTCCGCCAACTCTTCCGGAAGGCGGGCCATGATCTCCTCGATCTTGGGAGATAGCTCTCCGGTGGCGGCGTCCACGATGGCCAATTCCTCCTCGACCCCTACCGTGTAGCCCCCGCTGCCGTTGAACTCTATCGGCATGGCACTCTCCTTTTTTGCCGGCTCTCCGTCAGGAGTTGAGGGCTTCTTCCGCCCAACCTTCCATCGTTTCTTGCGGGGCCAAGCCCGTGTGGGCCGCGACGATCTCCCCGTTGCCATCTATAAAGTAGTTCGTCGGGTAGGCCGAGACGTTGTAGTCGTTGCCCAGGGGGGGATCGTAGACCGCCGGACCCTGAATGTCGTAGTCGTTTACGAACTCGCCGACGGTCTCCGGTGTGTCCCGGCCGTCGATACCGACCATCACGACGCGCAGGTCTTCATACTGGTTTTGGAGGTCGCTGATGACCGGGGCCTCCTCGTTGCAGGCGGGGCAGTCGCTCCAGAAAAAGGCCAGCAGGGTAGGCTCGCCCTCCCCGCCACCTACGGAAACGTTGCCGCCTACTACGGTGTCTGCGGTAAACTCTGGCGCCTGGGAGCCAGCCTCCAGCAAGCCCTCGGTATTTGGGGTGAAGTTTGCGTCGTTGCCGCCGCCGGTGGTGCTGAGGATCGCGATCACGGCGACCACGACGATAGCGAGCGCCGTGAAGCCGGCTAGGGCGAGTACGATCCCCCGGTTGTTGCCCGAGGATGGGGTTTTACCCGGTTTACCGGGACCTTTTTTGGAGAGCGTGTTGCGCGTCATGCAGCGAACCTTTTCTTAGCTTTCACAAAGTTCTTGCGATAATATACTAAACGCTTTGAAGCACAAAGGCCAAAACCGTTTTTCCGCGGCCCGGGGAGTCCTCTCCAACCCGTACGTCACCTTGATCTCCCGGCTCGTGCTCGGCGGGGTGTTCTTAGCCGCCGGCGTCACCAAAGCCTTCGACGCCGGTGGGTTCGCGGCCTCGATCCGCTCTTATGAACTCGGCCTGCCCGAGTGGTTCGTTAGCCTCTCGGCCTACGGGTTACCGTACCTGGAGATATTGATCGGCCTGTACCTGATCGTCGGTCTCTTTACGAAGCTTTCTGCCTGGGCCACAAACGCCATGATGATCGTCTTTATCCTGGCGCTGCTCCAGGGAGCCTTACGCGGCCTGGAGATAGATTGCGGCTGCTTCGGCGGCGCTGCAACCGCCGAGAGCCCCAGCCTCTGGTCCGCTTTTGCGCGAGACTTCGGTTTTCTGGCACTCGGCCTGCACATAGCCCTTTCTCCGACGGGCCGCTTCAGCGTTGACGCGCTGCTCAGACGGGGTAGCGTCGAAGACGAGGCTTACGAAGCCTGATCTGGGCCAGCACCGCCCCGCAGAGCACCAGCAACCCGCCGAGAAGTTTCAAGAAAGTCAGTTCCTCGCCGAGCAGTGTTACCCCGAGAACGCCCGCCACCACCGCCTCCATCGTGGCGATAATCGCTGCCTGCCCCGCCTCCAGCCGGCGTATACCGAACGTGTAGAGCGCGTAGCCCAGGGCCGTGTGGGCCACGGCCATCAACAGCAGCAGCGCGTAGTAACCCGGAGAAAGTCCGACCAGGGTGCCGAGCGTAGGGATAGCGGCGAGGAGCAGAACTCCGGCCCCGAAACCCAGGGCGTAGATTAGGATGGTCAAGGGGATCAAGCGTCCGGTTACGGGTTTTCCGAAGACCGGGTAGAGCCCGAAGCACAGCGCCGCCAGTAGCCCCGTGGAAAGCACGAAAGGACTTACCTCCAGGTTCGCCGGGTCGTAAGCGCCCGCGACCAGGAATATCCCCCCAACCGTCAGGACCAGCGCCAGTATCTTCGGCGGTGTCAAGCTCTCGCCCAGAAAGATGCGGGCCAGGATCACCACCATCGCCGGGAAACTGTACAGTAGAATAGCCGCTGTCCCGATGGTGCTCTCCTGAACGGTATAAAAATAGAAGAGGTAGAACCCCGCCACTCCAAACAGTCCCATAAAGAACAGGAAAGCAAGATCCCGCCTCCCGACCCGCAGAGTCCCAACGCCCCGAGTAGCCAGCAAGAATCCCACTACAGCGAGCCATCCGAAGACCCCCCGAAAGGCAACCATCGCCTCGAACGACACGCCCTGGGCGTAGAGAATCTTGGCGAGATACCCCAGAGTCCCCCACATAGAAGCTGCCGCCGCGACGGCGAGGGCGCCGAGTAGCCGGTCTCTAGTCTCGGACAAGTCGTTAGTGTCGGTTGGGTTTGTTGAAGCGGGTCAAAATCGGCTCAGCGCTTCGCGACATACTCTACGCCGGATATGCCTTCGAAGTCACTGTCTTGGGTCCAAACGGTGGCGCCATGGGTTCGGGCCGTGGAGAGTATGATGCTATCCGCCATAGGCAGCTTCGTGTCTTGGGAGGTTTTGGCTGCGTCGAGCGCCAACTCGGCATCTAAATCCACCACGTATCCTCGTTGCATCGCGGCAACCACGCGCAGGGCCGCCTCTTCGCCGTTCGGCTCGGACAAGAGACGTTTGAAAACTTCGTAGATACAGATCGAAGGCACCACCAGCCCCGAAGCATCCTCGATGGCGGCTTCGAAGAAATCCGCGTTTGGGCCGTCGGCGAAATATTCGATCCAGCCCGAAGAATCTACCACATTGTTCGTCGGCACCTTATATCTCCCGGTCGGAGACACGCTCTACAGAAGAGTCCACACCCCGCAAGAATCCTCTCATGTCCCTGACAGGCGACATCGGGATCAGCTCGATCCGACCCCGGTACCGCAACACCGCCACCTCCTGACCAGGCTTTATATTCAAGGACTCCCTTACCTCTTTCGGAATTACTACCTGATATTTGGGTGACACTTTTACGGTGTTCATAAAAACTCCGGATCGATAGACCAATCGTAAAACGAAAACTCAGTCTACCATGAGCCAGAGCTTGAGTTTCTAAAGGACTTAGGGAATCTAGGGAATCGTGCCGTGCGGGATCTAGTGCCGGTCGAGTTTGCGCCCGACTTCTTTTAGTCCGATGCGGTAGCAGATGGAGCGGCCGTGGGGGCAGGTGGCGGGGAGGCGGCTCGTGAGCCAGTCGTGTACCAGGGTTTCCATCTCTGGTTGGGACATCTTGTCGCCCATCTTTACCGCCGAGTGGCAGGCGATGGTGGCGAGTATGCGGTCTTCGCGCTGGTGTCCGGGGCCGGTGCCGGAGACAGCGGAGAGCGCGTCTTTGAAGCCGCCGGCGATATCCCGGTCTGCCAGGGTGGAGATGACGGCCGTTACGCGGACAGAGGAAGGGCCAAAGGGTTCGGCCTCGAAGCCGTAGACGGCCAGCTCTTCCAAATTTTCGGCGGCCCGTTCGATCTCACCGGGAGAGAGTTCGACGACCTCGGGGATCAGGAGGCTCTGCATGGAAGCGGGTTCTTCGGAGTCGGTGAGCCGGTCGAGGATAGCCCGTTCGTGGGCGACGTGCTGGTCCACAATCCACATAGCCTCCGGCTCCTCTACCAGGATGTATCCCGCACCCAACTGCCCGATGACGCGCAACTCCTCCAGCGGCGGCAACGCGCCCCGCTCCGGCAACTCTCCGGGAACTGGTGAAGGTTCGGAGGCGGGCTGCGACGCGTCCGAGATCCTCTCCCGGACTTCCCGGAGGTCGTGTACCGGCGATGACGGGTAAACAGGACGACTTTCGGCGGCGTAGGAAGGAGTGTAGGACGGCGCCGGGACCGGGAGTCTTTCCTGGGTAAATCGGTTTTCCGTAGGGCGGGGAGTCGCGGTTGGGGCGGGCGTGCGCCACTCGATGGCGCTGCGGACGGCGGCGGCTACGGCGCCCCGGGCGGCCCGTTCCTCGGAGAAGCGCACGATCTGCTTTGTCGGGTGTACGTTCACGTCTACCCGGCGCGGGTCGACCTTTACCTCTAGCGCGACGGGCGCGTAGCGGCCGGAGGGAAGCGTCGCCCGGTAGGCGTCGTCTATGCCCCGGTGGAGGTTGTCCGCCCGGACGAAACGGCCGTTCACGGAGATCGTCTGGTGGGCGCGGCTGCCCTCCGTCAGGCTCGGCAGGGCGGCGTAGCCGCTTATCTCGAATGCCCCGGACTCGTAAGTCACTTCCCGAAGCGAGCGGGCTTTGGCGACGCCCATGACCTGGGCGAGCCGCTCCCGGAGATCCTTCGCCCCGGGCAGCGAGAGGTAATCTCTGTTCTTCTCCGTTAGCCGGAATGCTATCCCGGGATGGGCGATGGAAAGGTGGGTCAGGGTCTCCGTTGTGGCGGCCCGTTCGGGGCGGGAGCCTTTGAGGAACGCCCGGCGGGCCGGGACGTTGTAGAAGAGCCGGTCGACCAGGATGGTCGTGCCTCTCGGGTGTGAAGCGGGGGAGACCTCGGTCGCGGCGCCGCCTTCTACCCGGATCCTGGTTCCGGCGCCGCCGGTCGAGGTGGTGAGGGAGAAAGACGAGACGCTGGCGATGGACGGTAAAGCTTCGCCCCGGAACCCCATCGTGGTTACGGATTCGATGTCTTCGGTGGTCCGGATCTTGCTGGTCGCGTGCCGCAATATCGAGAGCTTCGCGTCCTCGGCGGCCATGCCGGAGCCGTCGTCTCGGACCAGGATGCGGGAGGCGCCGCCGTCCCCGAGCTCTACTTCTATGCGGGATGCTCCGGCGTCCAGGGCGTTCTCGACCAGCTCTTTTACTACCGATGCCGGACGGTCGACGACTTCCCCGGCGGCGACTTGCTGGGCCACCCGGGGGTCGAGTACCTCGATCTTCAAGACGACTCCACTTTAGACTCCACCATAGACGTAGGGAATTGTACCTCCGGAGTTATGCTTTCCAACTTCATACGTGTAGAATTCCAGGCTGTGCATGAGACGACTAGAAGTTGGCGCGGGGCGGTGGTCCGGTGAGCGAGGAAGAGCGGCGGGACCGGCTGCCCCTGGAAGAAGTCGAGCGGCTTATAGAGCTCGTGCGTGAGAGCGGGGTCGGGGAGATCCGGGTCCGGCAGGACGAACTGGAAATCACCGTAAAAGCCGCGCCCGAAACCGCAGCCCCGCCGCCTCCTAGAATTGAGTCGCAGCCCGTGCCTGCTCTTGAGACAGAGGTCGAGGAGCCGGAACGGAACGGGTTGCACGCGGTCCGGTCGCCGCTCGTCGGGACGTTTTACCGGGCGCCGGCGCCGGGGGAGGATGTGTATGTCGAGGTCGGGGATCGGGTCGTGACGGGCCAGACGTTGTGCATTGTCGAGGCGATGAAGCTGATGAACGAGATCCCGGCGGACGTCTCCGGCGAGGTCGTAGAGGTGCTTCCACAAGACTCCCGGGGCGTCGAGTACGACGAGCCGCTGTTCTACCTCCGGCCCGGAGGGTAGCTGATGATCGGCAAGGTTCTCGTTGCGAACCGCGGTGAGATCTCCTTGCGCGTGATCCGGGCTTGCCGGGAGCTCGGCATCCGCAGCGTCGCCATCTACTCGACCGCCGACGCCGACTCCCTGCACCGGATGCTGGCCGACGAAGCCGTCTGCATCGGGCCGCCACCGGCCACCGAGAGCTACCTGAACATCCCGGCCATCGTCTCCGCCGCCGAACTGACCGGGGCCGAGGCTATCCACCCCGGCTACGGCTTTCTGGCCGAAAACGCCCGCTTCGCGGAGATCTGCGAGCGCGTCGGCGTCAAGTTCGTCGGGCCGTCCTCCCGAGCGATGTCTCAGATGGGCGATAAAGCGACCGCCCGCAAAGTCGCCGCCGAAGCCGGGGTTCCGGTGACGCCCGGCAGCGACGGCTTGTGCGGAAACGCCGCCACTGTAAAGCGCGTCGGGGCCGAGGTCGGTTACCCGGTGGTGATAAAAGCCAGCGCGGGCGGCGGTGGTAAGGGGATGCGCGTCGTCTACGGTGAACGCGAGGTCGATACTGCTTTCCACGACGCCGCAAGGGAGGCGGGGGCGAGCTTCGGCGACGGCTCGGTCTACGTGGAAAAGTACCTGGAGAAACTGCGGCACGTCGAGATACAAGTTCTGGCCGATTCTCACGGAAACGTGGCGACTTTCCCGGAGCGGGATTGTTCCGTGCAGCGGAGGTACCAGAAGCTGGTCGAGGAGTCTCCGGCGCCCGGTCTTCCGCAAGAAGCGCGAGAGGGCATGATGTCCGCCGCCGCGTCGCTGGTCGAGGACCTCGGGTACGAAGGCGCCGGCACGGTAGAGTTCGTCTACTCGGAGGGTGAGTTCTACTTTATCGAGATGAACACCCGCCTCCAGGTCGAGCATCCCGTCACCGAGATGGTCAGCGGTGTGGACCTCGTTGCCGAGCAGCTACGGGTAGCCTCGGGCGAACGGCTCGAAGACACTGGGCCGCAAGATGCCAAGGGACACGCCATCGAGTTCCGGATCAACGCCGAAGACCCCCGGCGTAACTTCCTGCCCCAGGCCGGTAACGTAGATTTCTACAATGCGCCGGGCGGACCCGGGGTTCGGGTGGACTCTCACCTCTACACCGGCTACCGGGTCCCGCCGAACTACGACTCGCTGCTGGCGAAGCTGATCGTCCACGCGGCGGACCGTGATGCTGCTATCCGGCGCGGCGAGCGGGCGTTGGACGAGTTTGCCCTCGTTGGCCTGGAAACTACGCTGCCGTTGCATCTGGCTGTGCTGGAGGATGAGGAGTTCCGGCAGGGCGGGGTGACGACGAGTTTCCTGGAGGAGCGGGAGCTCAGGATCGAAAAAGGTCTCTTGCGTTTCGTAGGGCACGGTTCGCCAGCAGGCGTACCTTCCGCATCCGCTTTCTAGGCGGCTTGTGGGTATCTTGTTTCCGGGGCGGGTCCGGGTCGGTGCCGATACGGTCCATCCGCTCTATCCACAACTCGCGCAACAGGACGTGTAACGCCGCCACCAGCGGCACGGCCAGAAGCAGGCCGACGAAGCCAAAGAGGGTGCCCATGATCAGGAGCCCGAACACCACAACCGCCGGGTGCAACGAGACCGCCTGGCTCATCACTATCGGTTGGATGAGGTTTGATTCGATCGCCTGGATTCCGAGGTACAGCAATATCACCCAGACGGCCTTGAGCGGTTCTCCACTGGTCAACCCGAGCAACGTCGGGGGCACCACGGAGATCACCGGCCCGATAAACGGGACGAAAGAGATGAGCCCGGAGAAGAGCCCCAGCAGAACCGCGAACGGTATCCCGATGATCGAGAGCGCCACCGCCGAGAAGACCCCGATGATCGTCATGGAGGTCAGTTGGCCGAGAAACCACTTCTGGACGGAGTGATACATCTCTTCAAGGATCTCCCGCGTCCGGGGACGCCACTCCGCCGGAAAAAAGGATACGAACCCTTGCACCAGCGGCTGTGGATTTATAACCAGGTAGATCGTCGCTATAAGCGCCACGAACGCCAGTGAAATCCCGTTGGCAAGGCTGCCGCCCAAATCCGCGACCACGGAGAAAACGTCACCCGAGAGAAAACCCCGGATCCGCCCGAAGATATCTGCGGGAGCTAGTTGGAGTCCGAAGTCTATCCCGTATGCGTTCTGAAACCTCGAAAGAAGCGTCTGGACTTCGGTCACCAGCCCGGGGAGGCTCTGCACGAAATCTTCTGCCTGCCGGGTCACGGTATCTGCCAGGGCGAGGCCTGCCAGGTAGATCGTTAGCGCCGTGCCGCCCAACACCCCGAACGTGCCCCAACCGCGACCGATGCCCCAATGTTCCAGGTAATCCACCGGGCCGCTAATAATAATTGAGAACAGAAGCGTCAGCAGCAAAACGAGGACGATAAGAGAGATCTGATAAACGAGGTAACTCAGCAGCAAGACCGTGAAGACCAGCCCGATCCCGATATACGTTACCCGTTCTCGCGAAACCTTCTCCGAACCCGGCACCAGATCTCCTTGTCGGTTCCCTTATTGGTCCGTTCTAAGGTGCTATTCTACCCGGTGTACCGGACGTGCTATCGTTTAGACTTGGGCTGTTGATTAGAGGAAGGGCTTTTGGCGGGAGACCTTGGGAAAAAACATGACGAAGAACGCTTGACCTTCGGCGGCATGGCCCGCTGGGACGGCCTGGATCTCTTCGGACCCAACTACATGAGCATCGCCTACCGCAAAAATGGCAAGGTCCAGGTCAAAGTCCAGCCTTCTAACGTGCGGGAGATCTCTAACCCCACCGTGGAACGCATCTCACGCTGGCCGATAATTCGGTCCTTTTTCTTCTGGGGCCGGCTCGTGGTGCAACTCCTCGGTTCTGTCTGGACGCTGCTATTCTTCGTCGCCACCATCGCCGTGCTCTGGCTCTTCGTGACCCTGCTGGAGTTCGGCAGCGGCGAGGGTACTTTAGGTGGGGTGATGGGCTTTTTCGCCGAGTTCCCGATCCTGCCGTTACTTTTCGTATTCTTCGCCGCCATGAAGTTTACTTCCATCGGTCGCTACCACGGCGCCGAACACAAAGTCGTCGCCGCCTATGAAAAGTACGGCGAGGTAGCCTTCGAAGACGCGAAAAAGAGCCAGCGGGTCCATCCCCGCTGCGGCACCAACATCCTCGTCTACATAATGGCCGCCGCGCTCCTCGACCCGCTTATCGGCTGGTGGGGCTATGCCATATTGCAGTTCATCCTCATCTCCGAAGCCTGGTACGTCTTCGGCAAGACCCGTCCCTCCATAGCCGTCGGCAACTTCCTCCAGAAATACTTCACCACCACTGAGCCCCGCCGCCCCGAGCTGGAAGTCGCCGTCGAGTCTCTCAACCAACTCCTACAGGCAGAAGAGAAACAAACCCAGGCCGAAGGCGTGCCCTCGGCCGTCCGTCCTTAGCAATCTGGCGGTGAATGATGGAAGCTTCTCCCTTGCCAATACTAGTTCTGAGCTTGGTTGTTAGCTTGGTAGGAGGTGGAGTTGCAGGTGCGTTGATCACCTACTGGTTACAGGGGCGCGGTGCCGTTACATGCGTCGTATCGGAGTGGGAAGCTAAGTACACGCGAGCTTCAGGGGATGCAGACGAAGACCAAATCAAGGACTCGGCGCCACAGCCGGACAAAGCTGAGAGAGCATTAGTGAGTTTCTTGGTCGAGATATACAATGAGAAAGGTGTAGACACCGGCCTGCGAGGAGTTTCCCTTGAATTCGTTTCCGATGAGGGTAGAACGACTGGGGCTATTTATCTTGCCAATTCTCCCCAATCTTCTAGAGTATTATCTGGGAGTGCTCTGAGAGTTATTAACCTGCCTAACCTGCCTTCAGGAAGCTGGCAATCCACAAAGCTCTACGGAGAAGTAGGAAATCCGAAAATGACTCGACATGTGGGCGGCGGTGGTCGAGTCGAATTCGTCGGTTACTTCCCGGATGGAACGCGATTTAGCAAAAACATTGATCCTGACCTAGACGGCTCTACGAGCATAACGCCCCTAGAGATTCGCAAGGAAAAAGAGCAAACTAAGCGTCCACTTTGGAAGAGATTATTCGGCCGATGAGGGCTGCTGTTCCACTATCACCAAGCCTCACCCACCCGACTCTAGTAGTCCGGCGGCGAGTAGATGTTCAGCGTTTCGAGTGGAGATTCTCCGGTGTTGGAGATCTCGTGCGCTTCACCAGCCTCGATGAGCAACAGAGCGCCTTCCCCGAACTCCCGTTCTTCGCCCTCGACGACCGCCTTCCCGATGCCGGAGAGCACGTAGAGCCACTGGTCGCTGCCGTCGTGGCGGTTGTTCGGCCCGCCGGTCGAGCCGCCGGGTGGCAGCACCATTGTCGCCGCCTGGGCCCGCTCCGTGCCGGTTAGTAGCCGGAAGCCTTTCTCCGGCTCGATCTGCAATAGTTTCATGTTGGCGTCTCCTTTTCGGTGCAATGTTTGTCTTACGGTTAGTGTTGCCAGGCAAGAGGTTCGCGCGAGGTGAAGACCTCTTCTGAGAATTGCTCGTCAAAGTAGATCTCTTCTACCTCTAGAGCATGAAAGTCTGCACCATTGAGCCGGGATGCGCTGCGCAAGAGCACCCCGCGTTCAGTGTCCACTAGAAACTCGTATTCATCCGCTCCCCATCCTAGAGGGTCTGGATCTCGGTCGTCGTCCGTTTCCCAGTTCCATTCCGGGGTCGTCACACCTACCAATCGCACCGCTTCGCGACCTGCTTTGGTAACAACATCTTCCACCCGAAGGTCTAGTTCACTCGCAAACGAAGGTATTCCGGGGCCGTCTGGATCGAGCGGGTACGCAGCCCAATAACTGTCGCGGGCTAGCGACAGCCAGAACGACTCTGTTTCGGGCTGTGATCCGCCAGTGCGGTGGTCCAAAACTCCTACCGTACCGTCTGAGTTCATCGTCCGACCATCCCATGCGTGGACGTCTATCCCGCTACCGGGATGGATACTTTGCGACAAATCGAGTTCGATACGGTAAGGAACACCCTCGCTGGAAAATCTTCTCCATTTGGCTTCCCACGCCTTGATCCGCCACTCAAAAACGCCGTCGGGCTCGTCTTGCTCGAAAGTCTCGGGCGACTCTGTCGCCTGCTGCAGACCCCGCACGCTTCCCAGTTCTCGCTTTCCGGCTTCACTCTTTTGGTACTGTTCTCTAAGGATCTTGATGGTGGACCCGTCTCCCCGATAACACAGTGCGGCTCGTACGGTCTCGTAACGTCGCCGGGCAGTGCACATTAGTTCTAACACCTCTTCGGGGTTCATCGGATTTTTTCCTCCACTATATCCTCCACTATAGCTTCTCGTAGAGAGTTTACCCGTTGCTTACGTGCCCCTCGAAAAAAGACCTCGCAAAGCCAGTCCAATAAGCCATAGCTCTCATCTTATAGAGCCGAGCAGCAATACCAGCAGGCCGGAGACGGCGGCGAAACCGAGGACGGCGGGCCGGAGCCAGCGTTCGTCGAGCCGTCCGGCTATCCAATGGCTCGTCAGGAGACCCAGGATCAGGGCCGGCAGTAGCTTGAGGGCCAGAACGAGGTGCCACCACACCACGTTGCCGGTAAACCCGAGCACGGCCAGCGACATAAGGATGCCGACGAGGAACGAGAGCGCCAGGGTGGAGCGGAGCTTTGGACCAGAAGTGCGCTGGTTTATGAGGGCCAGCGGCGGTCCGCCGAGGGCTGCGGCGGTGCTCATAATGCCCGAGGCGACGCCGCCGGAGAGTTGGGCGATCCTGGTCGGGTGGAAGCTCGGTCCTACGAAGCTCGTTGCGACCGCGACGATGATAAAAATTCCTAGAAAACGGGCCAGGGCATTGTCCGGGACGACCGCGAGTAGCGCGGCCCCGAGTACGGTTCCTGGTATTCGGCCGCCGGTGATCCAGGCAAAGGCCGGCAGGTTGATGTCGTGCCGCTCGTTTAGCGCCATGAAACCGGTCATGGGGATGGCGAGACAGAGCACGGTCACCGGCAAAGCCTCGGGCCGCACGAGCGCCAGGGTCGGCACGGCGGTCAGGGAGAACCCGAAGCCGATGGAGCCCTGGATGACGGCCCCCGCAAAGACCGCGAGCAGGGCGAGAAGGATGTCTAACGTCAAACTTCCTTCCCGCCCTCTAAAAAATCTCTAGGCTTGCTCGGTCGGCATGATGAGTATTTCGTTCACGTTTACCCGCTGGGGCTGGGTCACGGCGTAGGCGATGGCGTTTGCGATGTCCTCAGACTGGAGCGTCTCGATGCTCGTGATGCCGCTGACCCTCTCTTGCGCCTCTTCGTCGCTTATGTGGTCCGGTAGCTCGGTGGCGACCGCGCCCGGCTCGACGATGGTTACCCGGATTCCGTCTTCGACCAGTTCGCCCCGCAGCGCTTCGCTTATGGCGTTCACGGCGTACTTGGTGCCGGAGTAGACGCCGGTCATCGGGTTGCTCCGCCGCCCGGCGACGCTGGAGATGTTGACGATGTGGCCGGAACCCTGCTCCTTCATCACTTTTATCGCCGCGTCGGTGGTGTAGAGGAGGCCCAGCACGTTCACATCGAACATCTGGCGCCACTCGTCGGAGAGGCTCTTCTCTACTTTGGAGAGGAGCATGACACCGGCGTTGTTTACCAGGATGTCAACGTGGCCGAACTCCTCGTTGGCCTGGCGGATCAGGCCGTGCGCCTGCTCCTCGTCCGTGACGTCACACTGAACCACCATCGCCCGCGTCCCATCGGACTCTATCCGCTGCTGCAGGTCGGTGAGCCGCTCCTCCCGACGGGCCGCTATCACCACGATTGCGCCCTCCGCCGCCAGCGCCTCCGCCGTCGCCTCGCCGATGCCGCTCGAAGCGCCGGTTACTACAGCTACTTTGCCGTCTAGTTTCATTCTTAGACCTTTCTGCTCACCGTTTGTGGTCGTGGATAGTACTCCACCAGGACCGGATTTTCTCTGTTCTAGACTACGCGACCGCTTCGGCCTGGACGGCTACCTCATCGTCTGGGGAAGTGATGCGGAGATAGGCCAGCGTCCAGTAGGAATGGAAAAAGGTGCCGAGGGCCGCAGAGATCACAATGATTATCGGGACGAGTATCACGCCAGCGATGATGCCGGTCACCAGGGCGGCGGTCGAGAGATCTTGGCCGGCAAGGATTATCGTCGGTAGAAAGAGAACGAGCCCGACGAGTAGGAGCACCAGCCCAACCGCTATCCAGGTTGCTATCCTCAGCCCGATATTTATCAGCCAGACCAGGAGGCTCTTGCCGAGGTTGTTCAAAAAGACGTTGAAACCTCTCCCGAAAGAACCGAAGACCCCGCTGCCGCGGATCACGATCTCCCGTAAGGCGAACTCGACCACTATCGCGAGCGTAACCAACAAGACGATTATCAGCAAGAAAGCCGCCAAAGCCGCGAGTACACCGATCACCACCCTGACCGTCGCTGAATCCGTAACAGCAAAAGTACCGGCGACCAGAAGCCCGAGGGGCAATACGACAACAGCTACCAGAACCAACGAGATCAGGAAGTACAGCACGTAGAACCCGAGAACCCGCCAGAACCAGGAAATACCCGCCCGAAACGTGGATGAGAAACGCCGTTCTTCGCCCCGGTCCAGGGCATACACGCTGCCCACGAGCCCTCCTGCGGAGATTAGAAAGAGCACGGCGAAAGCCAGGGTAAGTAAAATCCCCAGAGAAACGAGGCCCACTATAAAAGCCGTATTTTCAAAGGGAAACTGGGCGCCGACTCCTGTTCGGCCAAAGCCAGGACCAAAATTTCTATCATCGGCAGGGATGTTGCTCACGACGTTGGTGCCGTAGAGTCCCCCCACGAAGAAACCGAAGAACCAGAGGTAGCGGTTCCGCAGCGTTATCCGGAACGCATCCCTTATAAGTTGTCCGTAGCTCACGCTTGCCTCCCTAGCACCCAGGTATCCTTCATCTTGCCGCCGCTGGAGATGTTGACGACGTGCTTGCCGGGGGCCGCCACCCGCGAGAGGCAGCCGGGGATCATCTCGACCACGCCGGCATCTTCCGGGTCCGGCGCGAGCGCCAGCATCCTGTAGTCGGCATACGAGTCGCGGAGCAGGAAACCTTCCTCGTACGTTTCGCAAAGGACGTGGGTCGAGAAGTCTATCGTCTCCTGGGCGATGTACTCGACCGGGTTCGCCTCAACCATCTTGCGGAACTTCTCGACGGACTCCTCCGGCTCCTCCGGCCCGATCATGACCTCTTTTCCACCGTAACCGCCCCGGCTCTTCACGACCAGCTCCCCGAAGTGATCCATAACGTACCGGTAGTCGTCCTCTACGGCGAGCGACCAGGTGCGGGCGTTCTCTACGAGCGGCTCTTCGCCGAGATAGGTCCGGGCCATCTCCGGCACGAACGCGCCGACGCCTTTGTCGTCCACGATCTCGGAGTTCGGGGCGAAGAGAACGTGGACTTTCCCCTCGACGTGGCACTGCAGAAGGCCCGTAACTTCGGCGTAGAGCCGGTCCTCGTCCACCCGCTCGTAGATGACGTCTATGCGGCGTCCGGTGGGACGGTGCTCCAAATATCCGTCACCGTTTATCTCCAACTCTCTCGTTTCGGCGAGCACCGCGTTCATCTCTTCGGCGTAGATGTGGTGATCTAGGTAGAACTGGTCATCCGGGCCGCTGGAGACTACGGCGAGCGTCGCTTCCGGGCCTTTCGGAGAGGCGGCGCGCAGGGCGTCCCCGAGACAGGTGAGCCAGCCGTCGAGAGAGCGTACCGGCAGTTGGTCGTGGGCTTCGGGGAAGAACACTTCGCGGCTCATCCTGCGGCGGCGGGTCATGGCGGCGAGGCCAACGGGCATCTTTGCGTTCTCTTCGATGACCTGATATTCCCATCGGCCGTTGTCCTCTACGGCAACGACGTCGAAGGAAATCTGGCGCACCGGCACCGGCCCGAAGCGGTTTTCCCACGAGGTCTCGTAGAGGATGCTGCTCTCCACGATCTCTTTCGGGACGACCTCTTCTTTTCCGGCTTCCAGGCGTCGCAAGAATTCGTTGATCGCGCGAAAGCGCTGCGACAGCCCGCGATCCAGCCGCTCCCAGTCCGCCGCCGGGATTACGCGTGGAAACCAGTCCGTCGGGTGGGTTTTGTCGCCTTCTTTTATGCCGAAGGCGTACTGCTCTTCCAGCAAGAGGTCGTGCGCCCGGCCCAGTTTTTCCTGCCAGCATTCGGGGCCCGTGCGCCGTAGTTCTTCCAAAACCTTTGTGTAGACGGGGCTGGGGGCGCCGTCGGGAAGAAAGACCTCGTTGACGCCGGGGAGTTTGCGCGTGAACCTCACAGGATGAAGATTATACTAGCGTCCGGGAAGATAATTTCCTGGGGCTGCGAGTAGACGAGGAGGCACCAACTTTGGACGAGAACGGTAAAGCCGGCGGAAGTTCGGACAGCGGCGAGAGCCCCGGGCTTTTTTGGGGCCGGGCAGCTTGCGGAGCAGGAATAATCCTGGCCGGGCTCGGCCTGGTCGCCGCGTTTTTCGGCACGGGGGCGAGCGTCGTACCCGGCGCCCTGGGCATATGCCTCGGCATTCTGGGATACTTTCTCGGCTCCAACCGGCTCGGCACCGCGACTATTATCCTGTGTACCGCCGTGCTGTTTTTCGGCCTCGCCGCCAGCCAGGGTCAGATCCCCGGTATAGACGCCTCCGACCGCGGCCTGCCCGATGAAGAACCCAGGGCCAATTAGGGAGGCCACGGAGGTCCGGACGCCGGGGCGCAACTGGGCCGTGGCCGGGATAATCTCCGGGGCTTTGGCTTTTGTTTTCGTCCCGGTATTTCTTGGCCCTCTCGGAATTCTGTTTGGGATGATCGGCCTTTCGAAAGGCGCCCGGAAGCTGGGCAAAATAGCGATTGCCGTCAGCATTTCCAGCCTCATCGTCGGGTCGATCATCTACGTTTTGCTGCAAAATCTGATGAACCTCTGATGAAAGGGCGTAGAGAGTCCGCGCCCTGGCCGGTATACTGGCGGCAGGATGGAGAGACTTAGGCTGACACCGCCCGGAAAGAATCGGCAGCGCGGAGAGCGCGCCCGCCTCTACATCCGCTGGATGCCGCACCTCGGCCCCGAAGCCGTCGCCCTCTACGAACTACTCCGCATCCTGCCCGACGTGGGCCAGGAAGACCTCGAAGTCGAAGAGCTGGCCGAGCTGTTGCGCTCCACCCCGGAAAACGTCGAAGAAAGTTTTTCGAAGCTCTCCAACGCTGGCTTCGTCGTCCAGCGGGACGGATGGCTGGAAGTCGCGGATCACCCGCCGACGGAGCGGGCGGGGCGGAGGACGTCGCGCAAGCCCGAGCAGCCAGAGAAACTCGAAGAGCCCGGGAAAAGAGAAGCCCCCGCTGTAAAGCGGGTTGCCGAGCAGCCCGCCCGTGAGATAGAGGTGGTCCGGGCCGAACCCGAAGGCGTGACGCCGGACGATTACTTCAACTTTATGGGTACGCTGCCGGCGCCGCACATCGTGGAGTTTTTGAACGGCTATTGCGAGCGGGACGGCATGTCGCCGGACGTGGTGCGGGAGGCTTTGAAGATCGCCAGCGAGCGGGACGCCCGGCGGGTCGGCTACGTGCGCTCCATCCTGGAGCGGTGGGTCGAGCGGGGCGTAAAAACCGTCGGGGACGTGGAGCGTTTCGAGAAAGACCGGAAACTCCGGCTCGTCGAACAGAGCGGCGCGGTGAAAGGCGGGGCTCTCAAGAGCGGGGCCATGAAGGTTGGAGAGGGGGTGCGTGGTGGAGCGGATAGACAATCTGCTGCCCGAAGCCGGGAAGATTACGAGTGGTTCTTCGGGGAGTAAAGGGAGTAAAAACCGGCCGTCGGGAGCATTGAGGCTGGACGATGAGATCTGCCCGCACTGCGGCCGCGAACTAACCGCCGAGTGGATCGAGTTCCCACCCGCCCTGCAACGCAAGTACCAGAAGTCCGGCCAGTGGGACTACCATCCCTGCACCCCCGAGTGCGAGAAGAAAAACGACCAGCGCGAGTGGGCCGCCATGCGCCGCGAGGCCCGCGTCGGGAACCTGCGGGAGCGCAGCGGCCTCTCCAAGCGCATGAAAGGTTACAGCTTCTCCAACTTCGACCCCTTCGCAAACCCGCCCAGCACCACGAAGGCCGTCGAAAAGGTGCAGAAGTACCTCGAAAACTGGGAAGAGAACCGGGAAGCCGGACTGGGACTCTATCTCTGCGGCGACGTCGGGTCCGGCAAGACGCACCTGGCGGTCGCCGTGATGAACGAGCTCATGACCCGCAAGCGCATACCCGCGCTTTTCGTGACCGTCCCAGAGCTTTTGGATAACCTGCGTGGCTCTTACAAAAACCCGGGTCAAGACCTGGACGAATGGATGGACGCCGTAAAGAACGCCGACCTGCTCGTGCTGGATGACCTGGGCAGCGAGCGGGTAACGGAGTGGGTGCGGGAACGCATCTTCGTGATCGTCAACCACCGCTACCGGGAAGCGCTGCCGACCCTGTTCACCTCGAACATCGGCCCCGAAGAATTGCCCGCCAAGCTCGGAGAACGGACCTCCAGCCGCATAATCTCCATGTGCGAGGGCGTGCAACTCACCGGCAAAGACTACCGCGAGACCGCCAGAAACAGAGGTTCATAGACCGTGCGCGACGAGTTCATGATCACCCGCCAAGGAAAGCAATACGTGCTTTTTGCAGGTCTTTTGGACGAAGCTCACAACCGGGGCCTCAAAGGCATAGACACCGAACTGCTGCAGGTCCCCGACGATTCGAACGGCCGCGTAGCGGTAGTAAAAGCGACCGTCGAACTGGAAGACGGCCGCCGGTTCTCCGGCATCGGGGACGCCTCCCCGGACAACGTCGGGCGCAACATCGTGCCGCACCTCTTGCGCATGGCCGAAACGCGGGCCAAAGCCCGGGCGCTGCGCGACGCCGTAAACGTTGGGGTAACGGCCATGGAAGAGCTTTCCGACGGGGATGACGCCCCGTCCGCCAACTACTCGGCGCCGCGTTCGCGGCCCACGCCGGTCCGTCCCGCGAGGCCGCAGGGCGTAGCCCCGGTCGAGCAAGAAGAACCAAAGGTGGAGTCGAACGGGCAGAGCGAGGCCCCGGCGAAAAGCGGAGGCCGCGGCACCCGGGGTTCGCAGAAGGCGCGTAAGAGCCAGGTGGATCTCCTAAAGACCCTGGCGGTCGAGTGGCGGGGCGAGAACGGGGTGGAGCGGCTGGAGGGGCGTATCGGCAAGCCGCTGACCGATCTCACCCGCATCGAGGCCGACGATTGGATCGACCGCCTGACCCCCGAAGACCAGGGATAAAAAGGGTTGGCTCGCCGGTCCCTCCGGGCCGTCCTTCTCGCCACCTTTCTGCTGCTCGCCACTTCCTGTGGGTTCGCAAACGCGGGCACTTCGCCACCGCCCGCCGGGGCGCTGGCCGTCAGCTTTATAGACGTCGGGCAGGGAGACGCGACCCTCGTCCAATCCGGCGGCGAAAACTACCTCATAGATGCCGGCAGGCCGGAGACCGGCCCCGAAGTAGTGGACTTCCTGCGCAGCCGGGGCGTAGACGAGTTGGACGGCCTCGTTGCCACCCACCCCGACGCCGACCACATCGGTGGTCTGCCGGACGTACTCGACGCCTTCCCGGTCTCGACCGTCTACCTCTCCGGCGAAGACGATAAAGGAACGACCACGTTCAATACTTTTCTGAGGTCCGTCCAGGACGAGGGAGCGCAGGTCTTCGAGGCCCGGGCCGGCATGGAGATGGACTGGGGCGGCACGGACGTTACGGTGCTCTCGCCGCCGCCGGACTCGGAGGGCGGATTGTTCGGCGAGTCCAATGAAGACTCCGTCTCGATGTTGCTGGCGTTCGGCGAGGCCCGCGTCTTGTTGACCGGGGACGCGGAAAACCGGGGCGAGGAGTACATGAGCACCGGACGCTACACCGGCCCGGTAACGGTCCTCAAGGTCGGGCACCACGGTTCCAACACCAGCACGACGCCGTTGTTCTTGAATCGGTTCCGGCCGGAGATCGCGGTCATCGCCGTCGGCGAGAACTCCTACGGACACCCCACGCCACAAACGATGCGGCGTTTGAAAACGGTTGGAGCGGAAGTCTTCCGCAACGACGAGGACGGGGACGTAATCGTTACGATAAAAGACGGCCGGGTCGACGTGGCGATCACCGAGTACTAAGCCCCGGAAAAAGACCTTTCATAAAAGCCGAAAAACGGGTATTCTTCTACGGACTTCGTGGACTTTATGTAAGGGCTATCGGGAGGAGAAAAATGGTCAGCTTCAACAAAGTAATAATCGCCGGGAACCTTACCCGCGACCCGGAACTCCGGTTTACGAACGGCGGAATTCCCGTCTGCTCTTTCGGGATGGCGGTAAACCGGGTCCGCTCGAAGACCGAAGAAGTAGACTTTTTCGATGTCTCGGCCTGGCGGGAGCTCGGCGAGACCATCGCCAACTACAAGAAAAAGGGCGACCCCATACTGGTAGAAGGCCGGCTCCAGTTTCGCTCCTGGGAGGCCCAAGACGGCTCCAAGCGCAACAAGGTAGACGTCGTCGCCGACAACGTCCAGTTCCTCGGCCGCGCCGGCGACGGTGGCGACGGTGGTGGAGGTCAAAGACAAGGACAGCGGGGACAGCAGGACGACGTAAACATCAGCGAGGAAGACTTCGACGACATACCGTTCTAGACGGCAAGTCGCCGTCGGTCGTAGCAATCCTAAAACGCGTGTAGCCAACCGCACGGGCGTCCGTAAACCTCGGCGGGCGTAATGGCGGCCACATTGCCTGCAACGAGTCCTGTCTAAACTTCCTAGGGTCGATTCTCTGTATTGATGGTCGGCTGGATTCGAGAGGTTTGTAAAGACATGAGTGCGAAACGAGGTTTGGAAAAGATAGAAGGGGTTCTCCGGGAGGACCTTTGTTACTGACCGATGTTGCCGGTCGGGCGCGCTCGCGGGCCTTTCTTTTCGCCGAGAGTGGTCTTATGGCCGGCGAACGCATCAGGAGCGGGCTCTCTTCCGGCGCCGCCACGAACGGTAGGGATTCGCGCTCGTTGTCGCGGGCGGCCCTGATCGGGACCGTGGCTACGGACCTGTACCTGGGATACGCGGCTTTGCGGAAGTCCCAGAACCGGCCGGACCCTGCCGAAGAGGGGGGTTGGAGTCAAGAACACCGTCGCGGAGCGGAGCGGGTGCGGGACGCGGCTGGGACGCTCGGGGGAGCCATGATCAAGGCCGCCCAGTTCGCCTCGTCGCGCCCGGACTTGCTCCCCGCCGCCTACGTCGAAGCCCTTTCTACTTTGCAGGACCAGGCGCCGCCGCTACCGTGGCCGGTCGTGGAGCGCACGTTGGTCAAGGAGACCGGTCGCAGTCTCAGAGAAACCTTCCGGGCGGTCGAGCCGCGGCCGATAGCGGCGGCTTCCCTCGCCCAGGTACACCGGGCCCGGCTAAGGGACGGCCGGGCGGTCGCCCTGAAAGTTCGCTATCCACACGTCGCGGGCCTCGTCGAGACGGACCTCCGGGCGTTGGAGTCGGTCTTCAGGACTATTTCAGCGCTGGAGCCCAGGGTTCGGTTGTCGCCCATCGCGGACTATCTGCGATGGACGCTGCCGCTGGAACTGGACTTTCTCCGGGAGGCCCGGGCCTTGCGAAAGCTCAGGGAAGTTCTCAGGGACCGGGACGACGTATTGATCCCCGCGGTTTTCGAGGAGTTCTCCACCGAACGGCTGCTCGTGATGGAGCTTGTTGAGGGGTACAAGATCACCGACCGCGGGGCGCTCGTTTCGGCCGGGATAGAGCCCCGGGCGGTGGCCGAGCTTCTAAACGACGTGTACGCGGACCAGATCTACACCCGCAACTACCTGCACGCCGACCCCCATCCCGGCAACCTCCTCGTCCAGAACATAGACGGCCGTCCGCGCCTGGTGCTCCTGGACCACGGCCTCACCCTTCCCTTGGAGCCTGATCTCGTCGAGCCGCTTGCAAAGGTGGTCCGGGCTCTACCGGAAGGCGACCTGGAAACCGCGACCGCGGCGCTCGCAGAGGCCGGCCTCGACGTTGGGGACGACACCGACCTGGGCGCGCTCCTGCAACTCGTCGGGGTGCTCTTCGAGGGCGGAGCCGGCGAAGCGGGCGATGAAGCCGCCGGCGGGGCGCTCGACCTCGGGAGTTTCGGGGAGAGTTTGGGGGCGGGTATCGGCGATATCCCGCCCAAGCTGCTGCTCGTGGGGCGTGCGATAGGCCTGCTCGACGGCATCACCCGTCAGCTAGACCCGGAACTCGACGCTTTGGAGATCGTGGCCCGTTACACCGGGTAGAAATTTTTCACGCCCGCCGGATAGGCTGACCTTTGCCTTGCGCGGGGCCTCCCAGAAGGTTATCTTCAAGAGACGGCTGCGGCCGGCGTGCCGCGTGTTTAAGCTCATAGCCAGTATGGTAATGAGTAAGAAAGCTCCAGAAAGAAGGCGGGAAACACAAGAACGAGTCGAACACGGGTTTCAAAGACGCAGGGACACCTAGAAGATCCGTGCGGAAGTCAGCAGCATAGGCAACGGAAAGGAATCGGCAAATGACTACACAGACGGGACAGGAAATCTCCGGGGCCGAGCAGTGGCAGGAGTTGGCCCAGCAGCTACGGGTGGATAGCATCCGTTGCAGCGGTTCTGCAGGCTCGGGACATCCCACGTCCTCGATGTCGGCGGCGGACCTCATGGCGGTGCTGATGGGCAAGTACCTGCGCTACGACTTCGATACGCCCGAAAACCCGGCGAACGACCGCCTGATCTTCTCCAAAGGCCACGCCTCGCCGCTCCTGTACTCGATCTACAAAGCCGCCGGCGCCATCTCCAAAGAAGACCTGATGGGCTTCCGCAGCTTCGACAGCGTCTACGAGGGACACCCAACCCCCCGCATCCCATGGGTTGACGTAGCCACCGGCTCCCTCGGCCAGGGCCTTCCCCTCGGCGTCGGTTTCGCACTGGCGAGCAAATACCTGGACAAGCTGGATTCCCGCACCTACGTGCTCTGCGGCGACTCCGAGATGGCCGAAGGCTCCATGTGGGAAGCATTCCAACACGCTTCGCATTACAAGTTGGGTAATCTAGTAGCCGTTCTGGACATGAACCGCCTCGGCCAGACCCGGGAGACGATGGACGGCTGGAACGGCGACGCCTACGCCGAACGGGCGAAAGCATTCGGCTGGAAGGCAATTCAGATAGACGGCCACGATCTCGAAGCAATAGACGACGCCTACTCCCAGGCGATAGAAAACGAGGACACCCCGACGTTTATCGTCGCCAAGACCATGAAGGGCAAGGGCGTCTCGTTCGTCGAGAACCTGGACGGCTTCCACGGCGCGCCCCTCGACCCGGAGCGGGAGGACGAGGCGGTCGAAGAGCTCGGCGGTGACCGGGAAATGGTAATCGAGGTACAGAAGCCCGAAAACATGGATAAGACCTTTACCGGCGGGGTAACCGAGGAGCTGAACCTACCGTCCTACGAACTCGGGGACGAAGAGGCGACCCGCACCGCCTACGGTGACGCTTTGAAAGCCCTCGGGGCCGCGCGCGAGGACGTAGTGGCAATGGACGGCGAGGTCAGCAACTCGACCCGCGCCGGATACTTCGAAGAGGACTTCCCAGAGCGGTACTTCGAGATGTACATTGCCGAGCAGCAACTGGTCGCCACGGCTATCGCCATGGGACAGACCGGCCGGGTTCCCTTCGCCTCCAGCTTCGCGGCTTTCTTTACCCGGGCCTACGACTTCATTCGGATGGGCGCCATCTCCGGGGCCAACTTCAACATGAGCGGCTCGCACGCCGGCATCTCCATCGGCGAGGACGGACCGTCGCAGATGGCCCTCGAAGACATAGCGATGATGCGGGCCGTCCACAACTCGACCGTGCTCCAGCCTTCCGACGCCAATCAGGCGATAAAGCTGACGGCGGAGATGGCCGACCGGGACGGCATAGTTTTCATGCGCACCCTGCGGCCAAAGACCGAGGTTATTTACGGCCCCGACGAGGAGTTCGAGATCGGCGGCAGCAAAGTCGTCCGCTCCTCCGACGAAGACCAGGTAACCATCGTCGCCACCGGCATCACGGTCCACAACGCCATCGAAGCCGCCGGGAAGCTCGAAGAGGACGGCGTCGCCGTGCGGATAATAGACGCCTACTCTATAAAGCCTCTCGACGGAGAAACTCTTCGCGAGGCGGCCCAGGCGACGGGCGGCAAGCTCGTCGTGGCCGAGGATCACTGGCCGGAGGGTGGTCTCGGAGAGGCCGTGATGCACGAGTTGGCCGAGGACGGCAGCGTCGAGGGTTTGCAGTACCAGCACCTTGCGGTTGACTTCATGCCGCATTCCGGCGGCACGCAGGCGCTCATGGACAAAGCCGGCATCGGGGCGGACGGCATCGTCGAGGCCGTGCGGAGCCTGATCTAGGTTCGACCGGCAATCTCGTGGAAGAAAGCGGCGTCCGGTCTTACGAGATCGGGCGCCGCTCTTTTATCGGGACGGCGGGCCGGGTAGACTGTTGGCACAGGTTATACGAGCGATCCACAAGCAATAGCTTTTAGGAGGATTCGATGAACGACCGACTACAGAAAATGAACGAGTTGGGCCAGGCTCCCTGGGTAGATGAGCTTTCGCGGGAAGACATCCAGAACGGCGGCCTGGAGCAGATGATCGAGGACGGCATCGTCGGCGTTACCTCCAACCCGGCCATCTTCCAGAAGGCCATCGGCGACTCTGACCTCTACGACGACCAGCTACAAGAGTTGGCCGAGAAGGAGGATGATCCGAAGGAGATCTTCTGGCACATCGCCCAGAGGGACATCCAGGACGCCTGCGACATTTTCAAGTCCGTATACGACAGGACGGACGGGCTAGACGGTTGGGTCTCGCTGGAAGTTCAGCCCGACATCGCCTTCGACGCCGACGCGACCATTGAAGAGGCGCAACGCCTGCACGACATGGTGGACCGGCCGAACCTCTTCGTAAAGATTCCGGCGACCATAGCGGGCCTCATCGCGATAGAAGAGATGATCAGCCGCGGTTGCTCGATAAACGTTACCCTGGTCTTCTCCTTGGAACGCTACCGCGAGGTCGCCCAGGCTTACATGCGGGGCCTACAGAAGCTCGTGAATAACGGCGGAGACCCCTCCGGCGTCCACTCGGTCGCCAGCTTTTTCATAAGCCGGATAGACTCCGAGGCCGACGACCGGCTGAAGGAACTCGGGGCCGAAGATCTCAAGGGGCGGCTCGCCATAGACAACGGCAAGCTCGCCTACCAGGCTTACCAGCAGATCTTCGGCGGCTCTTGGTGGCGCTCGCTGGAAGAGCAGGGCGCCAACAAACAGCGGCTCCTGTGGGCCTCTACCTCGACCAAGGACCCGGACTATCGAGACGTACTCTACGTCGAGAGCCTCGTCGGACCCGAGACGGTAAACACCATGCCCAAAGACACCATAGAGGCCGTCAAAGACCACGCGGAGATACAGCCCACCCTCGAAGAAGGAGTCGAAGAGGCCAAGCAACTCTTCGAGCGCCTCAGAGAGGTCGGCCTGGACTACGAAGGCGTAACCAACACGCTGGAGGTAGAAGGCGTACAGAAGTTCGCCGATCCCTTCAACGAGATGCTGGAGGAGATAGAGAAGAAGACCAGTCAGATGGCACGCAATTAAGGCATCAGGTCTCAGGCTTCAGCCGTCAGCAAAAACCTGAAAGCTGAAACCTGTGGCTTGAAACCCGTAATCTGAAACCTCCGGAAAGGGGAAGTGTATGGATGTAGGGATCTGGGGCATGGGCCGGATGGGCTTCAACATGGTCCGTCGGCTCGTGGATAGCGGTGAGCACCGGGTAGTCGCCGGCAACCGCTCCGAGGGCAAGGTGGACGAGGCGGTCGAGGCCGGGGCCGAAGGGGCCTACAGCGTAGAGGAGTTCGTGGGCAAGCTGGAAACGCCGCGGGTTTTGTGGTCCATGCTTCCGGCCGGGGACGTAACGGACGACATGATCCAGCAGTTCATGGAGCACGGCGACGAGGGCGACATCATCGTGGACGGGGCCAACTCGTACTTCCGGGATTCCGTGGCACGGGCCAAAGAGGTTAGGAACGGGGACTTCCGGTGGCTGGACGCCGGGATCAGCGGCGGCGTCTGGGGCTACGACATCGGCTACTGCACCATGATCGGCGGCGACTCGGACGCTTTTGAGCACGTCGAACCGGCGTTCAAGACGCTCGCACCCGAGAACGGCTACGCCTTTGTGGGAGACGCCGGGGCGGGACACTTCGTCAAGATGGTCCACAACGGCATCGAGTACGGGATGCTCCAGGCTTACGGCGAGGGCTTCGAGATCCTGGAGAAGTCCAGCTACGACTTCGACCACCGGGCCGTAGCCAGCCTGTGGAACCAGGGCAGCGTTATCCGGAGTTGGCTGCTGGAGCTTGCCGAGAGCGCCTTCGAGAACGACGCGAAGCTGGAGAGCATAGAGGCCTACGTAGACGACTCCGGAGAGGGCCGGTGGACGGTAATGGAGGCCATCCACGAGAGCGTACCGGCGGCAACTATTGCCGGGTCTCTCTTTGCCCGGTTCGCCTCGCGGGACAACGAGTCCTTCGCGATGAAGACCATAGCCGCGCTGCGCAGCGAGTTCGGCGGGCACGCGGTCAAGGAAGCCTCCACCGACGCGGAGAAGTAGGAGGACCTGAGTTGGCTGACACTCAGCAAACACAACAGAATACCCTCCGAGACGAAGGGCGACTGCCCCGGGTTCCCGAGCCGGGGGTCGTGGTGATCTTCGGGGCTTCGGGGGACCTGACAAAACGGAAGCTGATCCCGGCCCTCTACGACCTCGCCGCCCAGCGGCGGTTGCCGATGGAGTTCGCCGTCGTCGGCCTCTCTCGCACCGAGATGAGCCACGAGGAGTTCCGCGATAACTTGCGTGAAGGTTTGGAGGACCAGCGCCCGAACAGCTTCTCCGAAGACGTGTGGGAGACGTTCTCCAAAGGGCTCTTCTATCTGCCGGGAGACTCCAAAGAGCCCGATACCTACCAGGAGCTCAAGGAGTTTATGAAGGAGTTGGATGAGGAGCGGGAGACGCGGGGTAACCGCATCTTCTACCTGTCATCTTCCCCGTCGCTCTTCGCGCCGATCGTAGAGCAGCTCGGAGAGGCCGGGTTGAACGAGGGTGAGGATGGCGGCTACTCGCGGCTCGTGATCGAGAAGCCCTTCGGCCAAGACCTGGAGAGCGCCCAGCAGTTGAATGAAGACATCCAACAACACTTCCGGGAAGAGCAGATCTACCGGATAGATCACTACCTCGGTAAGGAGACGGTTCAGAACATCCTGGCGCTGCGGTTCTCTAACGGGATCTTCGAGCCGATCTGGAACCAACACTACATGGACCACGTCCAGATCACGGTAGCCGAGAACGACGGCATCGGGACCCGCGGCGCGTTTTACGAGGAGTCCGGCGCCATGCGCGACATCATCCAGAACCACGGGATGCAGGTCTTCTGCCTCACGGCGATGGAATCTCCCGTGGCCTTCGACGCGGACTCCGTAAGAGAAGAGAAAGTAAAGGTCCTGAAAGCCGTACGAAAGATCCCCGAGGACGACGTGGAGCACTACGCCGTCCGCGGCCAGTACGAGTCGGGCTGGGTGTGGGGTGAAGAGGTCAACGGCTACCGGGACGAGGAGGACGTAGACCCGAACTCCGACACCGAGACCTACGTGGCGCTCAAGCTCTACGTTGACAACTGGCGCTGGGCCGGGGTGCCGTTCTACATCAGAACCGGCAAGCGGATGCCGAAGAAAGCTACGGAGATCGCCGTTCAGTTCAAGCCGACGCCCCACACGCTGTTCGCCCACAGCGACGGCCAGGGGGCCGAGCCGAACCTGATGGTAATTCGCATCCAGCCGGAAGAAGGTGTCTCGCTCAAGATCGGGGCGAAGGTCCCCGGCTCGGGCTTCGAGGTTAGCTCGGTGAACATGGACCTCCTGTACGGTACGGCGTTTATCGAGGAGACACCGGAGGCCTACCAGCGTCTACTCTTGGACGTAATGCTCGGCGACCCGACGCTCTTTATCCGGGCGGACGAAACGGAGGGTTCGTGGAACATCATCGCGCCCGTTATGCAGGCCTGGGAGGATGACAAGCAGAAGGTCGCGATGTATCCGGCGGGAACCTGGGGGCCGGAAGAGGCCGACGAGTTCCTCCGGGAAGACGGCCGGGAGTGGCGGCGGCCATGACGGAGGAGACGCGTAGGTCCGAAGGTAGCGGCGCCAAGAGCGTCGAGCAGATCGAGCACGAGCTCGGACAGCTTCGTATGAACGAAGACGGCACGCTGGGTTTGCGGGCCAGCGTTCTTAACCTGATCGCCATCGCCGACGAAGAGGACGCCCAGAGCATCACCGAGTCCGTCTCCAAGCTCGCCAACCAGTATCCCTCACGGGCTATAGTCCTAATCTCCGACCCTGACGGCGAGAGGGATCTGGACATACAGCTTTCGGCCTTCTGTGCTTTGCGGGGCGGGGGAGGAGCCCAGGTCTGCGCCGAGCAGATCACGGTCCACGCCTCCGGCCCACCCGCCGAACACCTGGAGAGCTTCGCCGGACCACTGCTGGTCCCTGACCTTCCGGTCTTTCTCTGGTATCCGGGACCTTTCTCTTCATCGTCGCCGGAGTTCACCGGCGTGGCGCCGCTGGCGGACCGCATTATTCTGGACTCTGCGGCCTCTGGAGATCCTGGCGCCTCTCTCCGGGACCTGGCCGGCCTGCTCGAAGAGCCCAATATGCCGGCCATCGGCGACATACAATGGGTCGCCCTCTCGCCGTGGCGCTCGCTTGTCGCCGAGATGTTCAGCGCCGAGGAGCGCGCCCGGGAACTAGATAAAATCTCTAAAGTCGAGATACTGTACGCCCCCGACGGCGAGAGCCGCGCCCTGCTCCTTCTGGGCTGGCTCGCCTCGGCCCTCGGGTGGGAACTGGAAAGCTCGGGTACCACCGACGACGGCCGCGAGGTAGAGTTCTCCGGTCCTTCCGGTGACATAACCGTCGAAATGTCCGACAATTCCTCCGACGCCCGGTTGCGGCGCATCCGGCTGCACGGGAAAGAGCTGAGCTTCCAGGTTTCGCGCCATCAGGACCTAAACGACGCCAGCGCAACCGTGATGCGGGACGAGGAGATCATCGGCGAGCGCACCGTGAAGCTCGGCGGGTTCGACTTGGGCGGGCTGCTCGGCGAGGAGCTGCAATACCGGGGAAACGACGAAGCCTACGAAGCCGCTCTCAAAACCGCCGTGGAGATACTAGATTGAACCTGAAAGTCTACAAAGATAAGCAAGAGCTGGCCGAAGCCGCCGCCCGGGATTTTGTAGAGAAGGCAAACGCGACGATAGACGAGAAGGGATATTTCGCCGTCGCCCTCGCCGGCGGCTCGACCCCGGAGATGACCTACGCGATGCTCTCGACCGAAGATTATGCGGGCGAAGTGGATTGGGGCAACGTCCACGTCTTTTTCGGCGACGAACGGAGCGTCCCTCCGGACGACGAAGACTCCAACTACCGGATGGCGGACGAAGCCTTGCTCTCCCACGTCTCTCCCGGCAGCGTACACCGGATGAAAGGTGAACTGCACCCGGACGAGGCGGCGATGCAGTACGAGGAGGAGTTGCGGGAGTTCTTCGGCACGCCAGGCCATTCGCCGGAGTTCGACCTCGTGCAGCTCGGCATCGGGGACGACGGCCACACCGCGAGCCTCTTCCCGAACACCCCGGCTCTCGACGTAACCGACCGCTGGGTCGCCCAGAACCCGGTCCCGAAAATGGAGACTGTGAGGATCACGCTAACCTTGCCCGTGCTCAACGCCGCAAAGGCCGTCGGCTTCCTCGTAGCTGGGGAAGGCAAAGCCGAAGCCCTAAAAGAAGTCTTGGAAGGCGAAGTGGACCCGCACGATTATCCTTCCAAGCTGGTTCAACCAGCCGGGGAACTCAACTGGATGGTGGACCAAGGAGCGGCGAAGATGCTGGAGCGTTCCTCCTAAACCGGTGTCGTCTACTCTCTAGAAAACTTTCTTGAGCAGCCCGATGGCTCCCTGCTTCCAGGGGACGCGGTGCGAGACGCCCGAAGCGTTCTCGAACTTCTTCCGATTGTCTATGTACCAGCGGAAGTTCCGCAGCAGCGCTTCTTTGTTCGAGTATTTTGGATCATAGCCGAGTTCTTTCTCCGCCTTTTCTATGGAGACGAAAGAGTCTTTGGAGGCCGTTTCGTAGACCCACTTGTAGAGGGGCGAGACGCCGAGCCGGTCCAGGACACGCAGGCCCAAGATGGCGGGCAGCGCCGGGAAGCCGACGACCTTTTTGCCGTGCCCGGCGTGGTCGAGGACGGCTTGGTAGTCTCCTTTCATCGTGGTGAACTCGCGGGCGCCGATGTTGAAGGTGTCGTTTACCTGCTCTTCGGGGAGCGTCAGGGTCTGGGTGATAGCGTCGCAGAGGTCTTCCACGTCGAGGAGTTGGTAGCGGTTGTTGCCCGACCCGATCATCGGGAAGTTATGACCTTCGTAGGCCCAATCGTAGAGCAGCGCGAAGACCCCGAGCCGCTCCGGTCCAACAAAGGATTTGGGACGGATGATGGGGGTTACGAGGCCTTTGGCGCGGTACTCCAGGCAGATCATCTCGGCCTGGATTTTTGCCTGTCCGTAAGCGCCTACGCCCTCCAGCTTGTCCGTTTCGTAGAGCGGATGATGGTCCGGTATGCCGTAGACGGCAGTGGAAGATACGTGTACAACCCGCTCTACATCGTTCTTTAGGGCGGTGTCGAGGACGTTTCGGGTGCCTTCTACGTCGGTGGTGTAGATGTCGTCTGCGGAGTAGAGGGGCAGGGCGGCAGCGGTGTGGACGACGAAGTCTACGTCCGCCAGTATTTCGTGCAGGAGCGCCTTGTCCCGGATGTCGCCTTTTATAGTTTCTACGCTGTCTTTCTCCGGGTAGTCGAACTCTTCGACGTCGAGGGAAGCGGCGGCGTAGCCGCGGGATTGGAGGTTGCGGATCAGGTTGATGCCCAGGAAGCCGGCCCCGCCGGTTACGAGGACTTTCTGTTGGTTTCTTTGCTGGTCCATCGGGGTGATCTTCTCCTCTTGCTCTGGAATGGCAGGTGTTGCAGAGAGGAGATCGTAGCACAGCCGTTACCCTGCTTGTAAGACTTTGATCTTCCGGTCTGGGCTTCGTCTGGAGGGCGGTCCTTCACGGGCCGCCCTCTCCACTTTATTTTAGCGCCGTCGCAAAACCCCGGTGGACCGTAGCCCCGCGAGCAATATGCCGGTGACGACCAGCAAAACAACCGCACCAGCCACTATCAGGGTAGCGCCGCCCGTGTCCGGCAGTACGGAGATACCGTTGGGGGAGTCTGACGAACCTTTCGAGTCGGCCCCTTTGCCGGAGCCGGAGTCGCCCGAACCGCCGTCGCCGGGATCGTTATTGCCGGGATCTCCGGGTTCGGGACCGTCATCGTCGGGGGTTGTGGGCCCGGGAGTAGAAGGTTCTGGAGTAGTGGGTTCCGGGGAGTCCTCGAAAGAGATGCTGGCGGAGAACGTCTTGTCCTCGTCCATCAGTACCTGCCCGAAGTCTTTTATCACGGAGGCGGTACTCAGAAGGTTTCTCTCCGTCCCGGTTGTCTGCACTATCTGAACCGGGAGCGTCACCGGCTCTGTCCCCTCGGGGACCGGCGTTGGTCCGGGACCGTACTGGGGCACGTCAACGCTGCCGGTGTACAAGCCGTCGCCTTCGGGGTCCGTAAGCCGGGCGGCGAAGCCACCTTCGGCCGGTACGTAGCCGAAGAAGTTCGTCCTACCCGGGGGCACCGGTCCTTCGACCGTGAGCTCGAAGCTGAGGGTCACTTTGGGGATGTTCCCGTTCCCGGACGGCTCTACCCGCGTAACGTCTACCAGGGGCGGACCACCCTCGATCTGGCCGTCCTCGTAGCCGGGGACCAGGGTTCCGTAGACGGTAACCAACTCTCCCTCGTAGTCGTCGAGGTTCACGGCCTCGCTCCCGAGGGCGTAGAGGGTGCCGGTAGAGTCGTCGGTCAGGGAGTGGGTGCCGTACTGGTACGCCGTCATCTCCGGCTCCTCAACCGTGCCCGTTAGCGTTACCGGAGCCGGCTCGGCGCCGGAACCTTCGGAATACTGGTCCGAAGCCCCCGACCCCTGCTGCGCTTGCGTCGGGGCTACCTGTAGCCCCAACGCCGCCACCAACACCAGGACTACGACCATTACCCTTTTCATCTCCGGCCTCCTTCGGGCTCGACAAATTTACGTTTAGAGTTTCTCAGCGACGAACCGCTGATACATCCTCCAAACGGAGGGTTTACGAAGCCTAAAAGTAGGAACGCAGACGCAAGCCCCGGCTGGCCGGCTTCTCTAGTCCCCGCGGGTATCTTCGAGAAGGTCCACGACCTCCTGGTCTGGGACCTGGTGGAAATCCCGGTACCAGAGTCCGATGGCCCAGAGGTCATCGGGTACTTGGGGGCAGACTATGTCGTCTACTTCCCGGGAGAGTCTCCCGGCTGTTTCGCGCGCGCACACGGGCACGGCCAGAACGATTCGGCGTGGCTCTCTTTCCCGGACGGCCCGGATAGCGGCCATCGCCGTCATACCGGTGGCGATGCCGTCGTCCACCAGTATCGCGGTCTTGTCCCGAATCTCTGGCGCGGGGCGTCCTTTCCGGAAGCGCTGTATCCGGCTCTGCACCTCGGCAAGCTCCTTCTCCGCGGCCTGCTCGATCCAGGCTTCCGGGATTCCGAGCCAGCGGACGAGACGCTCGTTGACGAGCCGCACCCCGCCGGGCGCAACGGCCCCTATAGCCAACTCCGGTTGTCCCGGCGCGCCCAACTTACGCGCGATTATCACGTCCAACGGGGCCTCCAGCTCCCGGGAGATCTCCGCCGCGACCGGCACCCCGCCCCGCGGCAGCGCCAGAACTACAGGGTTCTCATCCCGGTAGCGGTGTAGCCGTCCCGCCAGTTGCTGGCCGGCGTCCTCCCGGTTTCGAAAACTGCTCACCCTAAGAGGTGTCCTCTCTCCTTTCTGCCAGCCGACTTTTCAGGTCTCGTCTCCTATACTACCCGGCTCCTCGGGTTCTATCATTCGTTCCACCCGGGCGCATCAGACGTTCCGGGGGGTGAGTTGGGTCGCTTCGAGGGTGCATTATCCGGCGGTCTGATTTATAAAGGTGCCCGTGTCTGTAGATTCGTCGGTATTTTTTCGGGAGGTTTCTGCTGTCTGAGATGAACAACAGCCCAGGAGGGAGCGGCAGAAGTCGGGCCTGGCCGCTCTTTATAGGTTTGCCCGTAATAGTGGCGCTGGCCGTGGCCGCGGTCGTCCTGATCGGGGGTGGGGCCGGACAGAACCAACAGGCCGGAACCGGTGACGAACCGGCGAATCAGAATTCCCAACCAACCGCTGAAGAGGCCGAGCAGCCACCACCGACAGAGCCACCACCGACGGAACCACCGGAGGAGCCATCGCAGGGGAAGCAAGCCTCCCAGGACGAGAACCAGGCTTCGGAAGAACCCGGCGGGGAAGAAGGGCTTTCTTCGCCGGCGCTCGGGGATGAGGGGGCGCCGGTGGTTATGGTCGAGTACTCGGACTATCAGTGACCGTACTGCGCCCAGTTCACCCGTGAGGTGAAACCGGAGTTGGTAGAAAAATACGTCGAGGACGGAACGCTCAGGATGGAGTGGCGGGACTTTCCGTATCAGGGCCAGGAATCGGTCAACGCGGCGCTGGCCGCCCGCACGGCTCAGGCGCAGGGCAAGTTCTGGGAGTACCACGACCTGCTCTACGCCAACCAGTCCGAGGGTTTCAGCGACGAAGTCCTAACGAGTTTGGCGGAAGAGGCCGGGTTGGACGTAACCCGTTTCGAGGAAGATTTGTACGGCGGCCGCTTCGAGGAAACCGTGGCCGCAGACTTTCAAGAGGGACAGCAGATCGGGGTAACCGGCACCCCGGCGTTCGACGTCAACGGGCAGATGCTCGTAGGCTTGCAGCCGGTGGAGACGTTCGAGCAGGTTATAGAAGAGGCCCGGCGAGAGGCCGAGGGTGGTTGAGGCATCTTTTCTGGCCGCCTTTTTCGGCGGGGTGCTCTCGCTGCTGAGCCCGTGCAGCGCACTACTTTTGCCGGCCTTTTTCGCCTACGCCTTTCAGGGCGGGGAGTTGGTAAAGAGGACCGGCCTTTTCTATCTGGGGCTCGCCGCCACGCTAGTGCCGCTGGGGATGGGCATTTCGGCGGTCAGCACGCTCTTCTATGGTTATCGCCACGTCCTGATCCCGGCCGCGGGGGCCATGATCATTGCTTTCGGCGTGCTACAGATTCTGGGCCGCGGCTTTACGGTCGGCCCGCTCGCCCGGATGCAAGGCAAAATTCAGGGCGACCAGGCAAGCGCGACCTTCGCCCTCGGCGCGGTCTACGGCTTCGCCGGCTTCTGCTCCGGCCCCATACTGGGCGCGGTGCTCACCGTCGCGGCCGCCTCCGGACAGGTCTTTCAAGGCGCCGGACTCCTCGCGACCTACGCCGCCGGCATGGCCGCGCCGCTCTTTTTCATGGCCCTTCTCTGGGACCGTTTCGAGCTCGGCCACCGGCGATGGCTCCGGGGACGGGAGATCTCCCTGGGACCTGTACGGGTCCACACCACGAGCCTGATCTCCGGGATCATGTTCATCTTGCTCGGCACAGTATTTATCGTCTACCAGGGAACTTCGGCCCTCGAAGGTTTCTACGACACGAACGGCGCAACGGACCTGGCTTTCGCCGCCCAGCAGTGGGCCGGAAACCTCGCCGGGAACCCGCTGATAATACTCGCGGCGCTCCTTCTGGCTCTCTCGGCGGCGGCATACTTGCTTTACAGAAGGCTCGGGAGGAACAACGAGCAACCTTCGAAGCCTCGGGACCGAGAAGGAAACCCCGAAAAACCTCTGTAGAAGAAACCGTGGCGCGCCGGTAGACTCTGCAACATGATGGAGGAAGAGACGAATAAAGTCCCGGATGAACGGGCCGCGGCGGAGCTTCTCGTGCCCGGACGGTTCGAAGACCCGGTAACGGCCTACGGCTACCAGAGGATGGTCTTCGAGCAGGTCGCCTCCGGCGCGCGGCCTATGGCGATCTCCATAACACCCTCGGCCCGGCACGTCGGGGTAACCCGCCGCGACACCCGCCGGCCCGGTTTCGAAGAGGCGGTCCGGGCCTCAAACGAAGAAGGCTACCCGGTAATGGTCCGGGGTTCGGGCGGGGGAGCGACCGCCGCCGACGAGGGGACCTTCGGCTTCTCCATCGTCCGGCCCGCCGTGGAAGCCGAGATCCGGCGCAGCATCCACGACCGGTACGACGAAGCGGCGGCGCTGGTGCTTGGGGCGTTCTCCCGGCTGGGATTAGAGGCCGAGGTCGGTGAGGTACGGGAGGAGTTCTGCCCGGGAGACCACAGCATCCGGGTCGGGGACCAGGAGGATGGTACGAAGCTCGTGGGGATAGCCCAACGCCTCACGCGCCGGGCGACGAGCGTCGGGGGGATCGTGCTGGTCCACGGCGAAGAGGAACTGGCGAAGATCCTGGAGAAAGTCTACCGGGCGATGGATCTGCCTTTCCGCACCGGCAGCGTCGGAAGCCTCCGCAAAGTCGGCGTAGAGGCCGGATTGGACGAGGTGGTCGAGGCTTTCGCGGCGGAGGCCGAAGCGCGGTACGGGGCGAAACGGACTACCGTAGACGCCCAGACCATGAAATCTGCCCGAGGAACCGGGGAGCAGTACCGAATCTCCGGTTAGGAAACACGAAGTTGTGGAGGGCTTCAGGTCACTCGGAACATGCTACGACGGCCGAATTTAGCAGTGTAGCGCGACAACAACACAAAAGGAGTAAACGGTGGAGGATCTGCAGCAGAGGCTCGAAGGTGGGGAGACGATACTTTTGGACGGCGGCACGGGCACGGAGTTGGAGAAGCGTGGTGTGCCGATGAACGGTGCGGCGTGGTGTGCGACGGCGTTGGCGACGCACCCGGACGTGGTACGCGAAGCTCACGAGGACTACATCCGGGCGGGGGCGGAGGTGATCATTACGAACACCTTCCCCGCCGCGAAGCACGTCCTCGAAGAGTCCGGCATGGGTGACAGGTTCCGAGAGTTGAACGCCCGCGCCGCCGAGTTGGCGAAAGAGGCCCGGGAGAACGCCGCTGAGGGACCGGTCTACGTTGCGGGCTCTATCTCTACGTTTCCTCCGAGGTTAGATTACGGGTACGATCCCGACGGGCAAAGAGCGCGGGACAATTATGCCGAGCAGGCTGAAGTGTTGGCCGGGGCGGGGGTTGACCTCGTTGCGCTGGAGATGATGCGGGACGTCGAGCAGACGGAGTACGCTATACAGGTCGCCCGGGCTACGGGTTTACCGGTGTGGGTAGGCTTTAGCTGCAAGCGGGCCGAAGACGGAACGCTCGTGCTCTGGAGCGGTCGCGGCACCCTGGCCGAGGCCCTGGAGCGCGTGTCGCTGCAAGGCGTATCTCTGATCTCCATCATGCACACCCAGACAGAGGAGACGGTGCCGGCGCTGCACGAGGTGAGAGAGCATTGGGACGGGCCAGTGGGGGCTTACCCGCACTACGGGGAGTTCGTCATGCCGAATTGGCAGTTTATAGACAAGATCTCTCCCGAAGATTTCGCCGCGGAGGCCCGGGGATGGATCGAGGCCGGGGCGCAGGTCATCGGCGGGTGCTGCGGCACCGGACCGGAGCACATCCGGGCGCTCAAGGAACTCTCGACACAGTCTTCTTGACGCTGAGTTTCAACCCGACAAACGACGATAAAGCCTACGGTTTCTACGACAAATTTGTAGAATCCATTCGGGTAGGTTGAGCCTGTGCAAAAGGAGGGTGAGTGTCCGAGAACGGGCAGGATCTGACCGGAAAATTCAAGATCAGACGTTATCTAGCGCCATCGAATTCTTTGGCAACTCGGTCGGCTTTCTCAAAGAGCGGCTGGAGTGTGACCGGACCCAGATACAAAGCCTTTTGAAGCGCCTTTCGAATTCTCAGGAAGAAGACCGCTCACAGCTTCAGAAGCTCGTCGGTTCGTACGAGGACGTAGAGTACATACTAGATCTGGTCATCCAAAAACAAGGTGTGGAATACCTCGTGGAGCAGACGCGGGAAACGGCGGAAGAAACCCCGCAGGCGGCCACCGAAAGCCTACCGCCGGGCAGCACCTTGCTCGATGAGAGTACCGACGAACAAGGCCGAACGGTGCTGCGTAACCTGGATGAGTCCGGCAACATAACCGAAACCGTTTTGTCCCAATCCGGTGAAGCTGTGAGCGAAGAGATAGTGGGCGTCATCGCCGACCCGAACCCTGGGAACGGCTCCGGGTAGCCCCGTGTAACGGCGCCGGCGCTCAATCTGCGCCTTTTCTTTGTTGGTGCTGTTTTCCGTTTCCGTCGGAAGACTCGTAATTTTCGAGCAGTTCTTTGAGGCCCTCGACTTTCAGGGTCGGGAGGCCGACTATTTCGCTGGTCTCGGAGGCGAGGGCTATGCTCTCTTCGGAGTATCGGCGGAGCAGGTTTTCGGAGATGTCGCTCTTTACCCGACGGGCGGACCGGACCGGGATCACGAACCGGGCGGTCAGCTCGATCCAGTTGTCCGTCAACTTTAGGAATACTTGCGGATGCACGTCGCTTCTGGGGACCAGGTAGCGGCGGGCCATCTCCGAGAGGGCGCCGGCGCTCTTTTCCCGGAAATCCCGCGTGGCTTCTTCTACCTCTTCCATGAGGATGGCTTTACCGCGCTCCCAGTTCGTCGTGTAAGAGAGCGGGACGGTAACTTCTTCCCAAATGTAGTCGAAGTCTTTGGAGTAGTTGTAGACCGGCTTCTCGAAAAAGACTTTGTTCGAGACGGTGACGATCCGGCCGGTGTACTGCCGGGCGTGGACCCAGGATTCGGAGTTCTCTTCGTTGCCGGCGCTGCCCATCTCCATAATGGTCGTTCGTAAGGGCGAGACGTCTATAACGTCGCCGCGGACGCCGCCCATCATCACCCGGTCGCCGGCCCGGAAGACCTTGCCGGTCAGGATGCCGACCCAGGCGGCGAAGGACCCGATCACGTTCTGCAAAGCGAAGGCAACGCCGGCCGAGAACAGGCCGACCACGAACCCCGCCCGGCGCCCGAACTCGGCCCAGACGAGGATGACGAGCAGCATGGCTATCGTCCAGATCACGTACCCCGTAACCCGCCGCAGCCAGAAGGCGCTGTAGCGGTCGTCGCGGCCCGCCTCAGAAAGCCCGCCCCCGCCGCTCTCTCCCGAAGTCCCGAACCTGCTTTTCAAGGCCCGTCCCACCGCCCAGCGCAAAGCAAAGGCGCCAGCCAGGATCAAGACCGTAAAAAGAACCTTCAGCCCGAGCGCAAAGGGTGAGAGGTCCGTCAAGTTGTTGGCGCCGAACACTTCCCCGAACATACCGCCCTCCTCGCAGAACTCGTCCGACCGGCTACTCTAGAAGGTTCTACCAGAGAATGTTGCCCGGGGCTTCGCCGGGCACCGCCGGACGACGGACGGCAAACCGGTCCTGTAGCAGAGTAGATTCCGGTTCAACGAACCCGTTTTGGGCGTAGAATACAGTATGCGGCCAGTTGTAGAGCCGGGAGCTACAGCGTTGGATACCAAAGACAGAAAAACGGTGGCGCGAAAGGGACGGACGGAGTTACCCGGCCGCCCTCCGACGCCCATATTGGTTTCGCCCCGGGTCATGGCCGCCATCGTGGTGATCGGGTTGCTGGCCCTGGTGCTGGTGCTCTACGCCGCCCCGACGATCCTGACCGTCGCGTTCGGGGGGACGGCCCTTGCCATAGTGCTCTCCTATCCGGTGCGGGCGCTCTCCCGGATCATGCACCGCGGGCTGGCGATCCTGGTAACGTTTCTGGCTTTGATCGGCCTCGTCGTGTTGGCCCTGTTTTTTCTTATACCGATCCTCATAGAACAGTTGAGCCGACTCATCGCCTTTACCCCCGACATCGCCCTGACCACCGACCGGCTACTGAACGACGCGCTGCGGTGGCTCAACCAACGGGAGTTGCTCGGCGGCTCCCAGCCCGACGAGTTCGTGGGCAGCATTTTGCAAGACGTTTTCAGCCGCCTCCGGGAACTCAGTGAAAACGTGCTGGGCGGTCTCGTCGGGGTCATCTCCGGCGCGTTCAACCTGGGGGTAATACTCTTCGGGATACTATTCGTGGCGATCTACCTGCTGGTAGACGTCCGGATGGTCAAGGCGGCGTACCTAAGATCCTCCCCGCACCGCTACCGGCACGACGCCCGCGAGCTCTGGGACGCCTTCGGGTTCTCGCTTTCGCGTTACCTGGGCGGCCTGATCTTCGTGATTATCATCCAGGGCGTGCTGGCCGGGGTCGCCCTGTACTTTTTAGACGTGAGGTACGCTTTGTTGCTCGGGGTCTGGGTTTCGCTCACGGCCATCATCCCCTACCTGGGAGCATTTCTAGGGGCGATACCCGCGGTAATACTGGCCGGGTTCGCGGACAACCCGGTTGCTACCGTGATCCTGACGATAATCGTCTACACGGCGATCCAGCAACTAGAAGGCAACCTGCTCACGCCCCGCATCCAGGGGCAAGCACTGCACGTACACCCGATCCTGGTGCTCTTCGCCGTTATAGCCGGCGGACAGTTGGCCGGTATAACCGGGATCATCTTCGCCGTCCCGGCACTCGCCGTCCTGCGGGTCTTTTTCGACTTCTTCCGGGTCCGCCTTCAAACCGAGCCCGCGCCGAACACCGGACGCATCGACCCGTAAACAACCGCTCCCCGGAGACTACCCCAAAGCCCAGGAAAGAGAACGCAAACGTTACGATAAAAAGTGTCTTTCCACGAAATCAACGGAAGCCGACGCCGGGCGTTGGCCGGATACCTCGAATTCGCGGATCTTTGTATACGCGCTGCTGTTTGCGGGGACCTTTTTCGTACCGCTGGCCTTTAATTCTCCGCCTATTTTGGCATTTGCCGTTACGCTCACGGTCAGCGCCGGTGCGTTGTTTCCCACCCTGCGGCTCATGCGCTGGCGGCGGAACCAGGAAAGGCTAGACCGCGAACGTTACGGTAGGCGGCGTAGGAAAAACTAGTTCTTCAAGAACCACTGTAGTTTTGCGTAACATCTTTCCAGCAGGCGCGATTCTGCGTACTGTTCTCCTGGTGGGCCTGCGCCGGGGTTCCGGGACCGAAGTTTGCCGCGGCCACCCCGTGCAGCGCGAACCGGGCAACGTCCGTCCAGGCTTGCTTGGGCCTTACCTCTATGCCGGAGTCGATGAGCTTGCCGAGTAGCGGGCTATTCAGGCTGACCGGGCCGGAGGGGGCGAAGTCCGAGATCTCGTACCCGGCAGTCCGCGGTAACAGCTCTTCGAAAGTTCGCTTTACATCGTCGAGCGCCCGGCCGGGCGCAAAACGGTAGTTCACGTTGACCCAGAACTCGTCCGGCACCACGTTTTTCGCCCTCCCGCCCCGCGCCAACGTCGGCGTGAGTACCTCGTAGAACGGAAGTCCTTCTACCAGGACCTTCTCCGCCGGACGCTCGTGCAGCGCGGCGAGGAATTCTCCAGCCGCCGTGAGGGCGTTCTCTCCCTGCCAGGGGCGGGCCGAGTGCGAAGACTTGCCCTTGAACGTAACCTCCACCTGCGCCGTTCCGACGCACCCGACCTCTAGGGCGCCGGCCGTCGGCTCCAGGCATAGCGCCAGGTCCGCGTCCAGCACCCACGGGCTGCCGGCGAAGACCGCTTCCAGGCCGTTCTCCGGGTACGGACCCTCCTCCCGTTCGTAGAAAACGAAGACCGGCTCCGCCCAGGAACTATCCCAGTCGAAGTCTTCCAGCAGGGAAAGCATCACCGCATCCCCCGCCTTCATGTCCGAGGCGCCGCGACCGTAGACAAGTTCATTATCCACCCGAACCTCGATGCCACTCTCCGGCTCCGGCACGGTGTCCAGGTGGCCGGCGAAGACGACGCGCCCGCGCGAAGGGTCCGGCTCCAAACGTCGGATGGAGAGGTTGTTTGAGGTGCGCTCCACCTTCCAGCCCGGCTCTGTACCTATCCGGGCTTCCAGGTCGTCGCAGAGTTGTTTCTCGGCCCCGATCACGCTCGGGCGTTCCAGAAACCAGAGCAGGTCTTCCACGAGCCGGCTCAAACGCTGACCCCGAACTCCCGCAGGGCATCATTTAAGGAAGTCTTCTGGTCGGTAGACTCGCGCCGCTGTCCGATAATGAGCGCGGTTTGGAGCTGATAGGTACCGGCGGGAAATTCCTTCGTGCGGGTTCCGGCGACGACCACGGAGCGGGCCGGGACCCGTCCTTTGTAGATGACCTCTTCCTCGCCGGTTACGTCCACGATCTGGGTGGAGCCCGTGAGCACCACGTTCGCCCCGAGCACCGCCTCCTTCTCGACCCGCACGCCTTCGACGACGACGGCCCGCGATCCCACGAAGGCCCCGTCTTCTACGACGACTGGCATCGCGCCCGGCGGTTCCAGCACGCCCCCGATGCCGACGCCACCGGCGAGGTGAACGTTCCGGCCGATCTGGGCTCCCGAGCCGACCGTCGCCCAGGTATCCACCATCGTCCCGCTACCGACGTACGCCCCGATGTTCACGTACCCCGGCATCACCACGACGCCCGGCTCGACAAAGGCCCCGTAGCGCACCGTCCCCGGCGGTACGACGCGAACGCCCGCTTCGGCGAGGTTTCGCTTCGTGGGGATCTTGTCGTGGTACTCGAACGGCCCGGACTCGACCGTCTGCATCTCCGCCAGGGAGAAGTACAGGTTGATCGCCTTCATCACCCAGGCGTTGGATCCCCACCCGCTATCCCTCTGCTCCGCCACCCGCAACTCGCCCGCATCCAGCGCAGCTACCGCCTCGAAAACAGCCTGGCGATGGTCTTCATCCTCCAGCAAGCTCCGGTCCTCGAAAGCGGCCTCTATCTTCTCTCGCACGTCGCCATCCTTTCCTTCTTGAGATCCTGTCTCCCACGCGGGCCAGTTTAGCAAAGCACCGTACCATGTCGGCATCAGGTTACGATCCTGGCTCAATCGTGATGCCTCACTGGCTATACATACGACTGGATGCCGAAGGTGTGCTATACAATGCAAATAACGTCGTTAGCCTATGTGCTAGGAGGAGCGGCTGCATGACAACCAGCGATGTTTCGCGCCCGGAGACTGTAAAGGCAGACGAGCACGACGTACTTCACCTGCGGGTAGTAGTCATCGGGGCCGGCTTTAGCGGGCTCTCCGTGGCGTACCGTCTGCGAGAAACAGGCGAGGAAGGCTTCGTAGTTCTGGAGAAGGGCGCGAGTATCGGCGGCGTGTGGCGGGACAACACTTATCCTGGCGTGGCATGCGACGTGCCGTCGCATTTGTACTCGCTCTCTTTCGCGCCGAACCCGGAGTGGGACCGGGCGTTCTCTTCGGGGGCACGGATCCGAGAGTACCTGGAGTCGGTGGCCGACGACTACGGGCTTTGGCCCTGGATCTCTCTTCGCGAGGAGCTCCTCGAAGCCGTCTGGGACGACGAAGAGAGCTTGTGGCGCGTCACCACGACTCAGCGGCGGCTGAATGCCGACGTGCTCGTCTCCTGCGCCGGGCCGCTCACCGAGCCCATCTACCCGGATGTCGCCGGGCTGGGCCGTTTCGGGGGCAAGACGTTCCACTCCAACCGCTGGGATCACGGCCACGACCTCTCCGGGGAGCGCGTCGCCGTCGTCGGGACGGGGGCTTCAGCGGTCCAGATAGTCCCAGAGCTCCAGCCGCTGGTGGAGAAGCTCGTCGTTTTCCAGCGGACGCCCGGATGGGTCGTGCCCCGCCCGGACCGGGAGGTGCCGGAGCTGGAGAAGCGCGTGCTGCGGCGGTTTCCGGCGCTCACCCGGCTCTACCGGACGGGCCAGTACCTCGTCCGGGACCTGTTGAACTACCGCATGATCCGGCGAAACAAAGTCTTCCGCCGCCTCTTCCAGGCGAAGGCCCGCTCGTTCCTCGAAGAACAGGTAAAAGACCCGGACCTGCGCGCCAGGCTCACCCCGAACTACGAGATCGGCTGCAAGCGCGTCCTCATAACCAACGACTACTATCCCGCCCTCGACAGCCCCAACGTGGAGCTCTTGGACAGCGGGGTGGAGGAAATTCGGGAGCACAGCCTCGTCGCCGGGAACGGCACCGAGCACGCGGTGGACGCCATAGTCTTCGCGACGGGCTACGACACGACGGCCCCGACGGTCTACAAGCGCATCCGGGGCCGCCACAGCCGCTCGATAGACGAGGTGTGGGGCGGGAAGCCTCACTTCCACCGGGCCACGACCGTCGCGGGCTTCCCCAACTTCTTCAACGTCTGCGGGCCGGGCACCGGCTCCGGGCACGGCTCCATGATTTGGAAGGCCGAGTCCCAAACGGCCTACGTCCTGGACGCGCTGCGCACCATGCGCGGAAAAAACCTGGCGAGCGTCGAGGTGCGACCCGAGGTACAGGACCAGTACATGCAGTGGGTCGGTGACGACCTTGACGAAACAGTCTGGTCCCGCGGCGGCTGCCAGAGCTGGTACCTCGACGAGGGCGGGAAGCCGTCCCTCATGTGGCCCCGGACGATGTGGGGCTTCCGCCGGATGCTGCGCCGCTTTGACGTGGAGCACTACCGGGTGCGGACCGCGCGGCCTCCCGAACGGCGTACCACCCGGAGCGCGGCCCGTGACGAACACCTCCCGGTAAGATGAGGGCCGTACCAAAGACCGACCTCGCCGCCCGCCAGCGCTTCGAGTTCCGCGTCGCCCGCCTGCTCTCCGGGCTGTCGCCAGAGGCCCAGGTCCGGCTCTCGGGGAAGCCGCCCGTGCGGGTGGACGGCCAGACCCTTGACCCCGGGATGCAGCTCAACCTCGCGTTGCTGGAACGCCGGGGCGCCCCGCCCCTGGAGTCGCTTCCGCCACCCGAGGCGCGGGAGGCGTTCCGGAATCAGGTTGCCGTGTCGAACGGTACGCCGGCTCCCGTGGGGGCCGTACGGGACCTGGAGGTCGCGGGCGCCGCCGGGCCGCTCGCGGCGCGGTACTACGTCCCGGCGGAAGAGGGAGGAGAAAAAGATCCGCGGCCCCTGATCCTGTTTTTCCACGGCGGCGGGTTCGTGCTGGGCGGCCGGGACACCCACGACGCGCCGTGCCGGCTGCTGTGCCGCCACACCGGGGCGTCCGTGCTCTCCGTGGACTACCGGCTCGCGCCGGAGCACCCGTTCCCCGCGGCCGTCGAGGACGCGTCCGCGGCCCTGCGCTGGGCCGTCGAGCACGCCGCAGACCTCGGGGCCGACCCGGGGCGCGTCGCGGTCGCCGGTGACAGCGCGGGCGGCAACCTCGCGACCGTCGCAGCGTGGCGGGCGGCCCGGAACGGCGGGCCGGCGCCCGTGCTGCAAGCCCTGATCTACCCGGCTACCGATACGGCGGGCAACACGCGCTCGCGCGAGCTCTTCCGGGGCGGCTTCCTACTCACCCGCGAGCTGCTGGACTGGTTCACCGAACAGTACGTCGCCGGCGCCGACCCCGCGGACCATCGCCTCTCCATCCTCCGTGCGAACGACCTGGACGGCGTCGCGCCCGCCCTCGTGGTCTCGGCGGGCTTCGACCCGCTGCGGGACGAGGGCGAGGCTTACGCGGCGGCCCTGCGCGCGTCGGGCGTGCCGGTGGCGCACCGGCGTTTCCCCGGCCTCATCCACGGCTTCTGCAACGCCATCGGCACCAACAAGGCCTCGCGGGAAGCTCTGATCGAGGTGGCCGGCGCCATCCGCGGGCTGCTGGCCGGAACCCGGTGAAGTCGTTTTCGGGCAAAGTGGCGGCCGTCACGGGTGCGGGCTCCGGCATCGGCCGGGCGCTGGCCCTGAGCCTCGCCGGACGCGGCTGCCACCTGGCGTTGTGCGACGTGGACGAAGAAGCTCTCGCCGCGACGGCCGGGGCGGCGCGCCGGATAGGACGTTCCGGCGTCGAGGTTACGGGGGCGCGGGTGGACGTGGCGGACCGCGACGCCGTGTACGGCTGGGCGGAGGAGACGGCCGGCGAGCACGGGCAGGTCAACCTGATCTTCAACAACGCCGGTGTCGGCTTCGGCTCGACGATAGAGGGCGCGGACTACGAGGACTTCGAGTGGCTCTTCGGCATCAACTTCTGGGGCGTGGTGTACGGCACGAAGGCTTTCTTGCCGTACCTGAAAGCCTCCGGCGAGGGGCACGTCGTCAACGTCTCCAGCGTATTCGCCCTGGTCAGCGTTCCCGGCCAGGGGACGTACAACGCTGCCAAGGCTGCGGTGCGCGGCTTTACCGACACGCTTCGCATGGAGCTAGAGATGGAAAACGTGCCGGTAAGCGCCACCAGCGTGTTTCCGGGCGGCATCAAGACCAACATCGCCCGCAACTCCCGCGGCAACGCCAGCCTCCAGGAGATCGGGCTCGACGCGGCGAGCAGCCGGGAGAAGTTCGATGAATCCTTCATCACCGGCCCCGACAAAGCCGCCGCCACCATCCTTCAGGCCGTCGAGAAGAACAAACGCCGCGTCCTGATCGGCCCGGACGCCCACGTTATCGACGCGCTGGTGCGCCTGCTGCCCGGCGCCTATCAGCCCCTGGTAAAGCGGTTAACGCAAAAATCCCTGGGTTGACCGCCGGCTAAACTAGCTCTTCCCAGGCCTGGATCGCCCGCCGGCACTCCTCCAGCCCCGGCACGAGCGCGACTCGCACGGAGCCCTCGCCGCCCGGCCCGAAAGACCGGCCCGGCGCCACCACGATGCCTTTCTCCAACAGCTTGATCGCGTACGCCGCATCGTCTCTGCCGAACGCTTCCGGGGCCGCCACCCACAGGTAGAAGCCCGCGTCCGTCGGCAGGGCTTTCAGGCCCGCCCGGTCGAAGAATTCCTCGAACAGCGCCCGCTTCTCGCCGAAGACGCGGCGCCGCTCCTCCACGTGCCCGTCGTCTGACCAGGCGGCTGTGGCGGCTTCCTGCACGAAGGCAGGCGATGCTACGCCGACTGAGGGACGCAATTTCTTGAGGGCGGCTATTAGTTCCGGGTCGCCGGCCATCATGGCCGAACGGTAGCCGGTCATGCCGCTGCGTTTGGAGAGGGAGCAGAAAGCCAGGGTGCGCTCTTTTGTGACTTCGAGAATAGACGGTGGAGGTTCACCGGAGTAGATGTCGTTGTAGCACTCGTCCGAGAAGAGCAGGATGTCGTGTTCGCGGCAGAATTCGGCTACTTGCTCCAGGTAGTCGTAGGTTGCGGTAGCGCCGGTCGGGTTGTGGGGGTAGTTGATCCAGAGTATCCGCGTCTTCTCCGGGTCCACTTTCTCTACCGGCAGCAGGAACCCGGCTTCCTTCTTTAACTCTGCCGGCCGTGCCTCGCCGCCGGCGAAGAGCGCGCCCCGCTCGTAGACCGGGTAGCCCGGCGTCCCGTAGGCGACGCCGCGCCGGTCGTGCGCTGGGTGCAGAAAGGCCAGCGGCGCGTGGAAGATAGCTTCTTTGGAACCCGCGGCCGGCAAGACTTCCGAGGCCGGGTCGAGCGCGACGCCGTGCCTACGCTCCGCCCAACCGCAGAACGCTTCACGCAGCCGGGCTTTTCCGACGACGGAAGGGTACTGGCTGGTCTCGGGAATACCGTCCATCAGGGCTTGCCGAATCCCCGGGTCTGTGGGCTCGCGGGGATCCCCGGTGCCGAAATCGAACAGGTCCGCGCCACGGGCCTCCAACTCTCTCCGGCGTTCGTCCATCTTCAGCAGCGGGTACTCTCCGCCGCCGGCCAGCACGGGATTCAGTAGGAGAGAGGGTGCGTAAGTCTCGACTGGTTTGTGGAACTCGCTCATGTCGTTTCGCCGGGGTCCGATAAAGGGTATATTCTCCATACCAGGCTTTCTACAGGGGCCAGAATATAGCAGATGCCGTAACAGGTGCTATAGCAATATAGCAAACGCGGGGATGCGAGGAGGTAGGTTTTGGAAGAGTTTCACCAAGAGGACGACGGACTCTACTGCGAAGGGGTTCCGCTCTCCGAGATAGCCCGGAGCGTCGGGACCCCGACTTACGTCTACAGCCACGCCGCGCTGGAGAGAAGCTACCGGGAGTTAGACGAGGCCTTTTCAGGACTCGACCATCTCGTCTGCTACGCGGTCAAGGCCAATGGGAACCTGGCGGTCCTCCGCTCGTTGGCCTCTTTCGGCGCCGGGGCGGACATCGTGAGCGGCGGCGAGTTGTACCGGGCGGTGCGGGCCGGCTTCGACCCGAAGAAAGTCGTCTTTGCCGGGGTGGGCAAGACCGAAGACGAGCTTATGGCGGGCCTTGGGGAACGGATACTGCTCTTCAACGTCGAGTCGGCCTCGGAGTTGGAGCTGCTCGACGAGTTGGCAGCCCGGCACGGCAAGCGCGCCCGCGTTGCTTTGCGGATAAACCCCGACATAGACGCCGGAACCCACGACCACATGACGACCGGACGGGAGAGGGACAAGTTCGGCATCCCGGTCGAGGACGCTTTGCGGCTGGCGGAGAGAATAAAAGACTGTCGTTGCGTTGACCTGATCGGGGTCCACCAGCACATCGGCTCCCAGATCACCAAGCTCGACCCCTACATCGAGTCCATCGAACGCAGCGCCGGCCTCGTCGAAGAACTGAAGAACCGTAACTTCGACATCCAATACTTCAACATCGGCGGCGGCCTCGGCATCCCGTACAACGGCGAGGAAACGGTAACCCCCGCCGAACTGGTAAACGCCATCCGTCCGACGCTCGAAGCCGCCGGAACTAAAATCCTCTGCGAGATGGGACGCTACATCTCCGGCAACGCCGGAGCCCTGCTGACCGGCGTCATCTACCGCAAAAAGAGCGGCGACAAGAACTTTATCGTCTCCGACGCCGGCATGAACGACCTCCTGCGTCCGAGCCTCTACGACGCCCACCACGAGATACGCCCCGTAAACGGCGACGGGGCCACCGCGACCGCCGACCTCGTCGGCCCGGTCTGTGAGTCCGGCGACTACCTGGCCCGCGACCGCGAGCTACCCGACGCCGCCGAGGGAGACCTGCTCGCCGTCATGAGCGCCGGCGCTTACAGCTTCTCCATGGCCTCCAACTACAACTCCCGCCGCAAGCCCGCCGAAGTCCTCGTCCGGGGCGGCCGCTGGGCCGTAGTCCGCGAGCGCGAGCACTACCCGGACCTCGTAAAAGGAGAGTTGGTACCGGCGTTTCTGTAGCCGCCAGTAAGAGAGGAATTTTAGATCTATGTGCTTTACTGGGCTGCACTACCCATACGGCTGCCCAGCTTCCCGCCGAAGTAGCTTGCCAATAAGCTGAGCGGCGCGGTCACGCAAAATGCGAAGGCCCAAGCTGCAAGATTACCCAGGTTCTCGGCTCGCGTGTGGGCATTGCCGGATTCGCTCAAAGTAGACAGGAGCACCGGAAGAAACGTCACGAGCATCCATATAAGTCCGACTCCTATTGCCACCAGAGCTACCATTACACCGTTTAGCCTGGGTGATGAGGAACCTACTCTGCCGGCTACGGTTCCGCCGGAAAAGAAAGCGAGCAACACAGCCAAAAGATGGAGCAGCAAGCTGAGGTTTGTGTAAGCGCTCCATCCTCTTCCTGTAAAGGCCACCCTTTCCTCAGAGTTTTCTATAGCGAACAGGTCGTAGAGAAATGGGTCTACGACCGTGAAGATGAGCATGGTTAGCAAGAAAGCTAGTAGAATCGTTGCTACAGAGCCTACGACGACGGCGAGCCAGTGGATGCGATCCAACACGTCTTTACTCCCTCATGTAGCTACACGAATAGCTTTATCCTACGTCCTCCGGGCTACAAACCGACCTCACGGGAACTAAAGTTTGTTAAGAGTTGTGGTTTTGGCTGTACGGCCTGTTAGTTACGGCGTTTGCGGCTGTTGATGAGAAGTGGTGAGAGCCCGGGGCTCCGCTTTGCGATTGCCGCGTCTATGGAGAGCGCTTTGGCGGCGGCGCTGAAGAGCACTATCGCCGACAGGAGAGCCAGGATCAGGTTGACGTTCAGGAAGCCGGGTGCTCCGAGGCCGGTGCCCAGGCTCACGCCGCCCTGGGAGAGCATAATGGCGAGGCTCATGACTATGCTGCCGATGGCGGCCAGGTTGGTTATCAGGCCCAGTACCAGGGCTATGCCCAACGAGAGCTCCCCGATCCTCACGAGTTGGGCGATAGTCCCGGAGTTGGGGATCACGAAGTTCTGCATAAAGGATTGGAAAAAGGGTGGAGCTTGCGAGACGAAGCCGCCCGCCTGGAGGCTGGTGGTGAACTGTTGGGGAAAGTCCCCGTTGAGCAGCTTCTCGATGCCGCCGTTGATCCAGACCGCCCCGACCAGAATCCGCACCCACGCCATGGCTTTCACGAAAAGCACCTCCCGAGGAGTGTACGATGACCTTATACCAGTATACGCACGGCCCCGGTGCAAGGGATGACTAAACCAAAGCCTTCCGGGCTGCGTATACAAAGTAATGGAAACCTGTAGTTGACCGAGGAGGACGTTTTGGAAGAAGGAATCCCGCGCAAGAGGTTTATCCGGCTGGGAGCCGCTATCGGGGTAACCGCCGCCGGTGCCACGATCGTGGCCGCCTGCGGAGGCGGCGAGTCAGGTGGCGGAGGTGGGGGAGAGACCGCTTCCTCAGGTGGCGGAGAAACTTCTGCCGGATCGTCCGGTGGCTCCACGGGTTCGGGGGGCTCTTCCGAAGCCATAGCCCAGGCTTCGGAGGTCCCGGCGGGCTCGGCGACGCAGTTCACCAACGACGGACAGCCGGCGGTCCTGGTCCACCTCGAAGGCGGAGATTTCGTGGCCTACTCGGCGGTCTGTACCCACCAGCAGTGCGAGGTCGCTTACCAGGACGGACAACTCGCCTGTCCGTGCCACGGTTCGATCTTCGACCCGGCGGACGGTGGGGCGGTCGTGAACGGCCCGGCGCAGGAGCCGCTGCCGGACATCCCGGTCCAGGTTCAGAACGGGGAGGTTACGAGGGCCTGACAGAACAAGTTGCGTTTCGAACAAGTTGCGTTTCTAGTTCACCGTGTGGTAAATAGTAGTAATCCGTAACTCGGGTTAACCAATAATATCGGAGTGTAGTTAGGAATGCTCGTCCGAGCAGGAAGGAAGACGGCACTTTGCGCCGGATCTGGCTCTATTCACTAATCGCGGTCGCTTCTCTAGCCATTGTCGGCGTGCTGGCAGTGGGGATCGGCGGCGCCCTGAACAGCAGGGACGAGCCTCGCGTCGCGCAGGTCAATACCCCGACGGTCCCGGATCCACCGGCCCCCGAACCGGTCTCCGGAAATACCCAGGAAGAGCAGGAACGGAGTTGGCGGGAGATCGCCGAGCAGCGTGGGGCCGAAGATAGGGCCGCTGAGGAGCGACGCGCCGCCGAGCAGCGGGCCGCCGAAGAGGCGCAGCCGGCTATCCCGACGGACACCGCCCCAAGCTTGACGGTGCCGAGCGCGGGCATCCAGAACAACCCGGTAACCGACAGCATAGACGAAAGCGTGCTGGCAAACGGGGCCGGAAAGATCCCATCCACCGGATTCCCCTGGCAGGACGGCGCAAACACCTACATAGCCGCCCACGTCTACGGCTATCCCGGCACCGGAAGCTGGCAGCAGTTCGCCAGGGTACCCGAAATGGCTATGGACGATCAGATCTTCTTGACCGACTCCAACGGCACTATCTACGAGTACCGGGTAAGCGAAATTGTTACCGTCGCACCTACTGACGTGTGGGTGGTCGACCCTACCGACCAGACCATGGTCTCGCTGCAGACCTGCGTCGGGCCGGACTGGAGCGAGCGCCTCGTGGTGCGCGGCACGCTGGTCGGGACCAGCCAGGCCTAGAGAACCTTAGAAGAACCGCTTTCCCCCGTAGCCGCCGCGCGGAGACCGGCATGATCGTGTCGGCCCGTACACAGCGGGAGGCCGGAAAAGTCTTGTACGGATGGATGATAGCCCGCGCCTAAAGTAGAATGCCGGGATATGAACCCCAGCGAAGAACGCATCGGGATCAACGGGGCGGCGGCCATTCTAGGCCGTCCGGCCGAAGACGTCCGCCGCTACGCCGAAGAAGGCCGCCTAAGCACCGAATCGGACGCGAACGGGAACTACAGCCTCCGCCTCTCCGAGGTGGAAGAGTTGGCCCGCGAGCTGGAGGTCGAAGACGCTGAAGAGGAGATCTTCGAGGGCGAGGTAGTGGGGGACGAGTCTTCGTCATCCCGCCTCCCCGCCGTCCCCTTCGAACGCTACGAACGTCTGCTCCAGCAGGGCCAGGACTACAAAACCCGCCTCGAAGAACGCAACCGGCAGACGGAGGAGATTCGGCAGGAACGCGACGCCGCCCGCGTCGAGATGGACCGCCTGTGGGGCGAGATAGAACGCCTCAACCTTATCGAGTTCCAGCGCGAACTTCAGGAGAAAACTATCTCCACCCTCGAAGAAGAGAAAGCGAAACTCGAAGCCGACCGTGAACGCCTGACCCAGGAACACCAGCAACTCGCCGAAGAGAAATCCACCCTCGCCGAAGAACGCACCCGCCTCGAAGCCGAGCTAAAAATCATGAAAAACCGCGGCTTCTGGTCCCGCCTCTTCGGCGGCTAACCCGACGGAAGAGAAGAATACGGGCCTATCTTACGTGGTAACCGGAGGAGGCCGCAGCATCGGACGGGCGCTGGTCGAGAAACTTCTTGCAAACGGCATTAGCAACGTGATCGCCATCGAACTCGATGCGGCGGCGCTGGATTGGGTGGAGGATCCCCCGGCCGGAACCCGCGGGTTTCCCGTCATCGGCGATGCTTCAAGCGAAGCCGTAGCCGAAGAGGCCGCTGACCTGGCGCAGGAGGCCGGAAGCTCACCGGATGGGCCAACAACGCCGCCGCATTCCAGGATGCCTCGATACACGCGGGCGGGGCGCGTGAGGTTCTGGACGCCATCTCCCTGGACCTGGACCTGGACCTTGCCGTAGTCGGTTGCGTGACCGCGATTCGCCACTTTCTCACAGGGGGATACGGGCGGGGCGGTCATCAACGTCTCCTCGCACCAGGCTTAACGGACGGTCCAGGGAGCCCTGCCTTACGCGACGGCCAAAGCGGCCATCAAAGGGCTGCGCGCGCGCTGGCCGTTGACTACGGACCGCAAAACATCCGCACCAACGCCGTAGCGCTCGGTTCGATCACCACCGAACGCTATGAGGAATTCCTAGCGGGACAGGAACCGGCCGAGGCCGCGAGGATCGAAAAAGAGATGAGCCTGCTGCACCCGACCGGGCGGGTAGGACGCCCCGAGGAGGTGGCGAACAAACTTCGCATTAATGTCTGGGACACATAGGGGCTACGAGCCTTGCAGAAACAAGGATACGCCACTGGCACCTGTATAATTAGGTTGCAGTACACACACCGGTCCGAGTGACCAACCAGGAGGTCCTCAGATGGAACAGACAAAAATCGTTTCCCGCGACCCGGAGGTCATGAGCGGCGAGCTGGTCTTTGCCGGCACCCGCGTGGAGGTAAAGACCCTAATAGATTACCTCAAGGCCGGCCACTCCCTGGACGACTTCCTCGAAGGCTTTCCTACCGTAAGCCGCGAGCAGGCCGAAGCCTATCTGGAGATGACACTCGAAGCCGCCGGCGAGAAAGCCCCGGCGGGCGCCAACAGGTAGAGTCGAAGGCTGCAGGGACCAAGTAATCATTGTTGCGTATCGTCCTAGACGAGAATGTGGATCGGCGGCTCAAAGCTCACTTTGCAGAGGAGCACGAGGTCCTCACGGTAGCCGAAGCCGGATGGGCTGGTAAGAAGAACGGAGAGCTCCTAAAGCTGGCCGAGAAAGAGTTCGAGGTCTTCGTCACTACGGACAAAGGCATCCCGCACCAGCAGAATATCTCCAAGCTCGACTTGGCCGTCATCTTGCTGCGGGCGAAGAGCAACGCCTACGAAGATCTCGCGCCACTCATGGATGAAGCCAACACCGCACTCGGAACCACCGATCCCGGCACCGTCGTACGCCTACCATCCGAATGATAGATCGCGAAAAGCACGTCCAAGGTCGGCCCTTCCAAACCCTCAAAAAAGCGCCAAAAACACCCTGAAACCGTGCCAGATAATTACCTTCGCGCATCCATTTTGCTAAAACCCCATAAATAGGGCGTTTTCGGCGTGTTGTATACGCCAGATAATGGGAGTTATCTGGCACGGCTGGTATGGGACTTCATCGGCTCCCGATCCGGAAATATTCTAATCCGCGCAGGTCCAGCCAGTACCCCTCCGGGGTGCTCACCAGGCGGATGAGCGGGTCGTCGCAGGCCGCGCAGCGCACCACGACGCCCATGCCGGTCATGTAGGCCGACTGCCCGCCAACGTTGCCGGTCGCACCGCAGTGGGCGCACGCGGTCCCGGCGGTGGTCGTCTCGAACCAGAAGACTTCGCCCAGTACGCCAGCGGCGGCGTTGCCGTCTAGCTTGTGTTCTACGTGTTCTGGGTGTTCGTCCATAGCTAACCTCCCGTAGGGCCGAAGCGTTCGGTTTTTACGCACGCCGGATCGTGGCCGAGGTCCACCAACGCAGTCGCCACTCTCTCGACGAGCGGTGTCGGGCCGCAAACGAAGACCAGGGGTTCCTCGTCGGGGGAAAACGCCACCTCACCGAGCATCTCGGCGTCGATGCGGCGACTGTAGCCGGTCCAGCCAAGCGGCTGCTCGCGGGTGAAGGTGTGGAAGATCTTCAGCGCCGGATCGTCCGCGGCGAGCTCGTCGAGTTCGTCGGCGAAGACAGCGTCTTCGCGAGAGCGTGAGGAGTAGAGGAGGCGGGTGGGGGTGGTGCTGGAAGCGGCTTTGCGATGCCGGATCATGGCGGCGAGCGGCGCGATACCCGAGCCGCCGGCCACGAGCAGCAGAGGTCCACCCACCCCCGTTTCCCAGGCGAACCAGCCGCCGATGGGCCCTCGTAACTCCAACCCGTCGCCCTCACGGAGCTCGTCGGTGAGGTACGGGGACACCTCGCCGTCGTTGAGACGCTCGACGAGCAGCGCCAGGCTTCCGTCTTCGGGAGCGCTCGCTATGGAGTAGCTGCGCTGGGCCTGGTAGCCGTCAGGGGCGATGAGCCGCACGTCCACATGCTGGCCGGCCCGGTGGCCCTCCCAGCCGGGCACGTCGAGAAAGAGACTCCTTGTGCGAGGCGTCTCGGGTTTGGTCTCTCTTACTTCCGCAACGCGCCAGTCGAGCCTGGTTTGGGCGGCCATTCTAGTCTCCCCGGTAGCGCTCTTCGCGCCAGGGATCTCCTTGGTTGTGGTAGCCGAGCGACTCCCAGAAGCCGGGCTCGTCCTCGTTTGTGAGGCGCAGGCCCCGCACCCACTTGGCGCTCTTCCAGAGGTACAGGTGTGGCACGAGTAGCCGGGCCGGGCCGCCGTGCTGGGGTTCGAGTGGCTCGCCCTCGTAGGCAAAGGCCACCCACGCCTTGCCGCCAATCACTTCCTCTAGCGGCAGGTTCGTGGTGTAGCCGCCATCGCAGTAGGCGACGACGTACTCCGCGGCGGTCTCGACGCCATCGAGCAGGGTGTCCAGGGAGACGCCCTCCCAGGTGGTGTCGAGCTTGGACCACTTGGTGACGCAGTGGATGTCCCGGGTCAGTTTTTCGCTGGGGAGGCTCCGGAACTCCTCCCACGTCCAGCGCCGGGGCTCGTCGATCTCACCGGTTACGGAGAAGTCCCATCGGTCGAGTCGCGTGCGCGGGGTCGGCCCGGCGGAAAATACAGGGAAGCCGCCTACCAGGTGCTGGCCGGGCGGGAGCCGGTCTTCCTGTTCGGCCGGCTGGCGGCGTCCCCGGAAGCCGCGCGAGATGAAGTTCCTCATCGCGACGCTCCTTCCAGGACCCGATCTGTCGCGCCCGAGAAGACGGCCGGGTTGGGACCCGGGGGAATGGGCGAGCTGAGCACCCGCCGTTCCAGTGTTTGCAGGGCCTGCCGGGCGTCGGGGTCGATGAACGACGCGGTGCTGATATAGGCCGTTGCCCGGTTCGGGGCTTGCAGCGGGGCGAAGGCTATCGCCGTGGGCGACTCCAGGCCGTCTGCAGCGTCGGCGACCACCGTTGCCTGCCGCGTCCGTTTATCGATCACGCTGATCGTGTTCTCGAACGGGCTGGTGATCCAGAGTCCGCCGCGGACGTCGAACGCGATGTCGTCTCCGCGGACCTGGGCGTACTCGAGCACGGGTCCGGGTCTATCGCCCCGAATCTGGAGCTTCAGCACAGTGCCGGCCGACGGGTTGGTGACGAAGAGTTTGTTGCCCCGGATCGTCAGGCCGTTTGAGCCCGGGTTGGGGAGTTCGGTACCGGGAATGTTCCCGGGCAGCGGCTCGAACGCCGGGTCGTCAGCCCAGACGGTGGCCTCGCTGTCGCCCGGGGCCAGACGCCAGATCACGCCTCGCGTCGAGTCTGCCGCGTAGAGGTTGCCGCGGCGGTCGGCGGTCATGCCGTTGGGCACCGCGGGCAGATCACCGTCGGAGCCCTCCGGCAACGCGGCCAGCTTGCTGACCTCGTCGTCGCCGTCGAGCAGGTAGAAGCCCGGCTTGGTGAACGACACGAAGTACAGGACGTCTTCCGGTCCGGCGACGAGGCCACTCACCGCGGCTCCGTTGGGGACGTCAACGATGCGCGAGCCACCGCCCGGCTCCAGGATGCTGATCTGGCCGGAGAACGACAACGCGGTGTAGACTGTCCCGTCCCTGGCGACCGCAACGTTTTCGGGCTCGGCACCGGTGATCCCGTCGTAGCTCAGGACCGTCTCGACGTCTACATCCCCGGATGTAAAGGGCCGTGCTTGTGCATCCTGACCAACCGCCAGAACGGCTAGGACGCACGCAATCAGTAGAAAGGACCTGAACAACTTCATGTTCTACTCTCTTTCCTCGGTCAGGAGTTCTAGGAACCGTTCTGGTTTGCCAGGTCGGTGGCCGAGATGCCCTCCAGCGTAAGGCCGTATCCGACGCCATCCTGCACGAGGCGCTTCATGCGCTGGGTAAAGGCGACGCGGTTGTAGCGGAGCGTGAGGGGCGGCAGCGCGGCGAGTTCGGCGGCCAGATCGCGGGCGCGGGGCATCAATTCGTTCCGCGGCAGGACCTCGTTGACCACACCGAGCTCCAGTGCTTCTCCGGCGGAAAGCGTCTGCTGGGTCCAGAGGAAGTAGCGGCCCCGGATCTCGCCGAGCACGTGCGGCCAGACGACCTGCAGGCCATCGCCCTGGACGATGCCGGCCGACAGGTGGACCTTGTCCTGAAAGGCGGCGGTCTCGGAGGCCAGGATGATATCGGAGAGCAGCGCGTACTCGGAGTGGATGAGGGCCGGGCCGTTGACCGCGCAGATTACGGGCACCTCAATGTCCAAGAGGTTCTGCAAGACTTTCTTGCCCTCCCAGTAGACTTGGTCCCACACCCGCGGCTGGGTAACGTCGCCCAGCGATGGGAAATCTATCTCGCTCATCCAGGCATCGCCGGTGCCCGTAAAGATGACAACTCTGTTGTCCCGGTCCCGGCTGATCTGGTAAAAGGCATCGGCGAAGTCGGTGTGGGCCTGGCCGGTGAACGTTATCGGACCGCCGTCGGTGTGCATAGCGACCTCCAACACCCCGTTCTCGTCCCGCTCCATTTTGAGGTTCTCGAACTGGCCGAAGTAGGCTGGCCGTTTGGTCTTAGTCTTGTCCACGTCCTAGTCCTCCTGTCGTTATCGGGTTTTCCAGGTTTGCAGCCCTAAAATAACCATCTGGCGTAACGGGAGCGCAACAGACAGCGCAATGTACCGAGCAGCTAGGCGCGTTTTATCGTGCTACTATCTCGCCGCCCTGAAACCTCCAGCGCGGCGAGAGCACGCGCATCGGCCCGGTTAGGGACACGTACACCGCCAGGAATACCGTGCCGTAGTGCACGAGGAACCGTCCCGCGTCCCCCTCGCCGAAGTCCAAGCCGGGTAGCATTCCCACTCGGAACAGCGCGAAGACGAGGGCGCCCTCCAGGACGCCGGCCCCGAACTGGTAGGCCCAAGGCCAGTCGCGGTCCCAGCGGAAGCCTTGCAGCCAGGCATAAAGCCCGTCCCAGACGAGGCCGAACGCCGCCACGTAGCCCAGGAGCAGGGGCAACTCTCAGCGAGAAACGTTGTCTACCTCAAGGTCGTAGACGCCGAAGCTGGTCGAGGTCTCAAAGGCGTCGAAGCGGTACATGTAGAGCAGCGTTACCGCCGCGCCCACCGTACCAAGCAGAAAGAGCCGGGTCTGCCAGCGGCCGAGCAGGGTAGGGGTCACGGCGCCACCCCCAGTGCCCACTTCGTCCACCCGGCGGCGGACCGGAGCCCGCCCAGTCGCCGCAGGCCCGGCGCACCAGCCCGCGCGAGCGCGTCGGCCGAGTGGAGGGCGGCGTACTGGAGGCCGAGGAAGGTGTCCACGCCAGCGTAGGGGCCGCCGAGGGTCATCGCCCCGGCGGCGTAGACCCGGCCGGTGCCGTTTTGCAGCCCCAGGACTTCGAAGTCGTTCTTCACAGGCAGCCGCCCAAGTGGGTTGAGCTCCAAGCCGTAGGTCTCGATGGCGTCGTCGAGCAGTGGATTGGCCCCGGGCTCTGTCTGGAGTCCAGTAGCGTCGATTACGAAGTCGGCCGGGCAGTGCAGGCGGCTCCGGACGCTGCCGGTAAGCTCGATGTCGGCCACGAGCTGGCCCTGCCGGCGCCCGAACCGTTCGACCCGGCCAAAGACGGACTGGTACCAGCCCTCGCGCAGGCCCCGCTCGATGATCTCCACCCACTCGCGCCGCCGGGCGGTGGTGGTGCCGCCCCACTCAGCAAGCATCCGGCCCCGCTCTTCGGGCGTGGCCTGTTCGAGCTTGCGGCGTTGCTCGCCGCCCCAGGCGCCGCGGGGCCAGTTGAACGGCTGGTACTCGAAGTGATTTCCGGCCGCCCGTGAGGACCGGCCGCTGCGCCGACCCTCGGGGACGGGCGCCTGCATCAGGTGCAGCACGCCTACGTCCGGGTTGCGGCGGCGCTCCTCGTCTATGCGCTGCAGGACTCGGGAGGCCACGACGCCCCGACCGCGCAGGAGCACGAGCCCTCCGCGCTCTCTCAGGCGTTCGTACACGTGGTCGTGTTCTTCGTAGGCGCTGACCACGGAGGCGAGGTCGCCGGTCGCCTCCCGGTAGCGGCGAACATCTTCTAGTACCTTGAGCCCTGGGTAGCCCACGGCCAGATGGACGTGGCGGACGAGGCGCACAGCGGGCGACGGGACGCCGGAGAAGGGGACCGGGTAGTAGAGGATCGCGTATCGGCCGTCGTCGGTCTTGCGGACGGCCCGCACCCGGGCGGGGCGGAGCATCGCGTCCCAGCCGATCCTGGCCGCCTCCCGGTCCACGGAGCGGAGCACGGCCCCCAGCTTCGGGGTGTAGGTCTCGGCCAGGGTAGGCTCGCCAAAGGTCTTCCACAGGGCACCCAGGGCTTGTCCGGGCCGGCCCTGAACGCAGTCGCGGGCGGCTTCGCGGGCGGCGTAGCCGGGCCAGCCCCAGAGGTTGTCGGGGGTTGACTCGGAGTTGGAGCGGATCCGCTCCCCCTCTGGCATCTGTGAGTTGTGGGCGAGCGTGCCATAGTGTCCATAGGGTTTGGCGTAGGGGCCGAGGACGGAGATTTGGCCGGACTTCACGCCGCAGACGCGCAGTACGTCGGCCCAGATAAAGCTCCCGATCCCGCCCCCCACCGCCGCATAGTCGGCGTTGTGGACTGCCAGGCCGGAGCCTTCCAGGTCGTCGAGCGACACGAGTTCCTGGCCGAAGAGCACCGGCAAACCTTCGGAAACCTCGCGGACCGTGCCGTCCTCGTCGGTTGCCGGTACGACCGGCACGCCGCCCGCGAGAGAGGTTCCATCCCACGGACAATGTTCCTGTCGCGCATCCAGGGTCTGTCCGCAGGCCGGGCATCGGATACTGTAACCTGCAGGCAATGGTGTCCAATGCCCGGTTTGGGCCTGTGGTTCCTGATCTACTCGTTGCTCGCTCATGGCCTCCTCCATGCGGGACAACTTGGGTTCGGTTGCTGCTCGATGGTATTGCGGGACCGTGAAGAAGACGTAACAGAGGGCGCAACGGTAGCTCGCGGCTGGGAGAAGTTCCTCACACTACTTCGGGAGGCCCCGGACCAGGCTCGCCTGGCCGACGTCTTCTACGGTGAGCATGCCGGCGAGCCGGCCGTCTTCGAGCACGGGAACGGCCCGCAGCCCACCATTTTGGAGTGTCCGGTAGCCTTCAGAGAACAGGTCGGCGTCGGGCGCGACGATCGGGAAGTCCGTTTTCATGATGTTCCGGACGGACGGTCGGCCGTTGGGGTTTTCGTCCGCGGCGGCCCCATTTCGGGACCGGGCGGTAGCCAGGATCTCGTCGCGGGTCACCATGCCAACGACGCGGCCGGAGCCCTCTTCTACCTCTTCAAGCACGGGGAAGTCTTGCTGGTGGCCGTGGACGGCGGCGTCGAGGACCTCGCCGAAGGCGTTGGAGGGGGAGAAGGTCGCGGTGCGCTCCCGGGTACTCATCACGTCCGCCACGGTTAGGTCGCGGGCGAGTTCGCGCCGGCGCACCTGCTCCGCCTCGCCACCGGCCCCGAAAAACACGAACACCGCGATGAGGATAAGGAAGATCTGGCCTCCCAGGAGGCCTACGAGAAAGAAGACGAGGGCGAACGCGCGGCCGACGCCCGCGGCCACGTCCGTCGCCCGGACGGCCCCGAGACGTACGGCGAGCAGGCCACGCAGGACCCGGCCGCCGTCCATCGGGAAGGCGGGGAGCATGTTGAATAGGGCGAGAAAGATGTTGAGGAACCCGAGGTAGGCTAGGGCTCCCCCGAGGGAACCCTGGGCAGCCAGGATGCTCGGGAGGCCGGAGGCCTCGGAGCCGAGCAGAAAGGCAGCACTGTAGAATACGGGGGCAAGCACCACGTTCACCGCCGGGCCTGCGAGGGCTATCTTCACCTCGTCTACGGGCTTATCTGGCAGGGACGCCAGGCGGGCGACGCCGCCGATGGGGAGTAGGGTTATGTCCGGCACCTGGATGCCGAGGCGCTGGGCGACCAGCGAGTGGCCGAACTCGTGCAAGAGCACGCAGAAGAACAGCGCCCCGATCAGGGCCGTCATCGCGACGGCCCCCAGCACGGCGCCCGATGCCGCGTAGCCGACGTAGGCGAAGAAGACCAACAACAAAAAGAACGTCCAATGAACCTTCACGTCTATGCCGAAGGCCCGTCCTACCTTTATAGAGCCGCCCATCGGGCTCACCTCCTGTTCCGGATCTACCGTATCCGACACCCCGAAGTTAGCGCCCCGGCGTAACGGCAGCGCAACCACCGGCGTCTTTCAGCTTCGCAAAGGAAGGGGGCCGCCGCCATCCGGGCACAAAGACACCGGGCGCGGGATTCACCCCCGCGTCCGGTGTCTTTGGTGCTTGCACCGGCGGGTTAGAGCAGGCGCATTACTATCGGGCAGTTGACGATGATGTTGCTGGAGCCGTAGGGTTCACCGCCGGGTCCGGTAAGGTGGCCCTGTTCGGCGAGGCCGAGGATCTGGAACTCCTCTGTAACGCGCGAGCCGTAGTTGTTGTCCTGCGCTTCCTGGGACCACTCACCGATGTTGAGGTCCCACATCGGGCTGTAGTCGGTGGCGATGGTGGGTATACCGCCGAAGACGTTCAGCGGGTCGCCCTCGCCCGCCACGGCGCTATTGAGCCCCTGGCGCTGCGGGTTGTCCTCGCCCATCGGGCCGTTGGCGGTTACGAAGAGCCGCTCGACGGCGCTGAAGGCCGAGTCGTCGCGGCCAACTACGATGTCGTTGAGGCCCGGCGCGAGCGTGGATTTCTCCAGCGTGGCGGCGACCGGATCGTTGGAGTCGAAGCTGCTGTAGAGGATCGGCCGACCGAAGCTAAAGCCGTTGGTCAGATCGAGGGTAACGGTGCCCTCTTTGGCCGAGATCCCGACGACCTTATCGTGGACGATGGAGTAATCCATGTCGTTTCCGGCCATTTCGAGCTCGTCGGCGTTGACACCTTGGGCTATTACCGGCGCGTTGTAAGTCTGGCCGCCGGCGTTCTCCACGTGAGCCAGGGGACTATAATTGTCGTCTCCAACTGAGCCGGGCTGGGCTTCCTCGGGCGGGAAGGGGTTCTCCCCGTCGCCCGGTACGATGTTGTGCTTGGGCGAGAAGTCTACGCTACCGGACTCGAAGACGAGCGTGCCGTCCGGGTTCTGGGTCGCCTGCCGCGTCGCTTTGCCGTGGTTGGCGTAGGAGAGCTTGGCGGAGTGGTTGAGGCCCAGGGCGTCGGCCTGCGCCTGGTCGGTGGTATCCGTAAGGATGAACCACTGGGACGTACCATCGGCCAGCTCACCGCGGTAGAGCGGCAGCGTCATGGTGCCGGCCTCCTCGTCGATCTCACCAGCGCGCAGCAGCTTCTTCGGCCCGATAAACGAGTCGTTTACGTCAGAGGGCGCAGGGCCGTTGTACACCAGCGGGATGTCTGTGCCGACGGAGCCCGGAGCTGGGGCAACGTCGTCGTCCGCGCCGCCTTCTTCTGCTCCGCCCTCGGCAGAGTTCTCGTTGCCCCCGCCCCCATTCTGTCCGCCCTGCCCTTCCTGGGCCGTAGACCTCATGGTCGCGGTAGCCAACAGCGCGATGACGACCAGCAACGCCATGCCTGCCAGCAGCACCAGGCGTTTGCCGCCAGAGGCCCGGTTGGTTTGTTCCTGCATGTTTCCGTCCTGCATTCTGGGTTTCTCCTTTCTGGTTCTTCTGGTTCTGTGCCCGACCTCTCTGCCGGGCGTTCCGAGACTACCTGCCATTCTGCATGTTTCTCCTCCGGAATCTCACCTCCTTTTTCGTGTGGGACATGGCCTTTGGTTTCGCTGTTGCCGGGCCTTGCGTCCCGCTCGCTTGCGTTGCTCCACGAAGTTACTGCGACGGCGTAATCCGGGCGTATCGTGATGCGCAACGGCCCGCTGCCAGTCTCCTCGCAGCTTCTTGGGCATACGAGTGGCGTTAGAAGTCGGTACCAGTTGAGCCGGAGTGGATCTCCTCGTCTTCCCCATGATGAAGCCGCCCGTCTCCCTAAGGGGGGCGGGCGGCGCGAGTGCTACAGGTATCTTATGACGTTGGTTATGTCGTGGGGTCGTTATCCTCCTCGTTCTCGTTCTTCTCGAACGGCTGGGCAATAACGGGGCAGTTAATGATGATGTTGGTCGGCCGAAGTCCGGCGACGTAGGGGTTGCCCTCTCCCTCGGGGCTGATCGCGCCGCTCTCCACCATGCCCTCGTCAACCAAGTTACGCAGGTCCTCGAAGCCCGTGATCCGGCGCTCCTGGTTCTCATCCACAGCTTCCTGGGTCCACTGGTTTACGTGGGCGTCCCACATCGGGCTGTAGTTGTTGTTGAAGAACCGGTCGTTGTCCGGATCGAGCGGGAAAACGTTGATCGGGTCCGGGCCGTCGCAGGCGACGGTGTAGTTCAGTCCCTGGGTCTCGGAAGCGTCGCAATCCTCGATACCGTTGATGTTGGGCGAGAAGCCCAAGAGGGCCGACTTATCGCGCAGCGTGCTCTCGCCGAACTGCGGCAGATTGTTCAAGCGTGGCGCGTAGACGCCCCGCTCGATGGCCGCGGCCCCCATATCCGAAGAGTCGGTGACGAAGTGGTAGTAGAGCTGGTCACCGCCCTGGAAACCATCGAGTAATTGCAGGGTAACCTGCCGCTTCTCGGGCTCTATGTCGACCACCCGGTCGTGGAGGCCGGTGTCGTTGGCGACGGTCTGGACGTTCAAGACCAGGCCGCTGGGCAGCACGACCGCCGAGGACCACTCGTCGTCGGCCACAGCGCCGGGCTGAACGGAGGCAGGCGGGAAGACGTCGGTGCCGGGCACCACGTCCTGGCCCTCGGGGCCGGGCTCTATGGAGAGTTCCGGTCCGAAGTCCACCGCGCCGCGGAAGGTCATGCGGCCTTTCTTGATCTTGACGCGCTGGTCGCCGCCGCTGCCCCGGGCGTTCACCAGCTTGGGCGAGTAGTTCACGCCCAGCAGCTTCGCGACGCCGAAGTCCGAAGCCTCAGTGATGATGTACTCCTCGTCGGCCTCTCCGTCGGGGCCGACGCCGCGGAACAGCGGGACGGTGGCGCTAGCTTGCTCCGGGTCCTCCAGGTTGTTCAGCGCGAGTGCGCTGTCCAGGAAGACGTTCTCCTCCTCGGAGAAGCGCTTGCCCCGCTCCTGAAACTCTTCCAGCAGCGCCCGGCCGCGGAGGCCCTCCGACGCCAGCAGCGTCTTCGCCTCGCGGTAGGCTTTACCCAGTTTCAGGCCGGGGTCGTAGCCGACCGCCGGGATCGGCTCGCTAAACTTGTTCTTCCCTCGGTTCTGCTCCGCCTGCCGCTCCTGGGCCGTGGAAGTGGCCGCAAAGAGGGCCAGCAACGCGGCGGAGATCATTACCGCTGCGCTGACCAGGACCGCCAGACGTTTACCGGTGGAAGCCCGGTTCGTCTCTTGCGGTATGTTTCCGTCGTGCATTCTGCGCATTCTCCTCTCCTCTGTGTCCGATCCTTATGCCGGACGTTTCGTAGGTGCCCTCTGTTTACCGTTTCGCCCTTCCGAATCTCACCTCCCTCTTCGGTACTGGGCGGAGCCTACGATCCGTGGCTTCCGGGACATGAGTCCCGCCCGTTTGCAGTGCGTCGCAAAGGTACTGCGGTGGCGCAACGCGGACGTAATGCGGCGCGTAACGGAACGAATTTCTGCAAGCCGGAGGAAACCGGTACTCTTCAGCCGTTTCGGCACCGAACCTCTACAAGTTCTCCCGGGTTCTCATTACCGGACGGGTGTTACTTCTGAGCGGCACGCCGGGCAATGAAAGACTCCGTCGGGAAGGCGGCGCATCTCCGGGTGGCCGCACTCGCAGGCATGCCCTCCCACGGCGTCCGGCAGGCCCACGATCTGCCCGATGGTCCTCACGAGGACCGCGTCGAAGGTGGCTCCGCAAGAGGCGCAACCGGCGGGAGCCTAGCTGGCGGCCGTCCGGCCCCGTAGCTCGCCGGAACCACACGCCGGACATACGGTGTGATCTGGCCTCGACACCCACCGCGACGGAGATTTCATCTTTCCTCCTATGTTGGTCGTTGGTCGTCGCGTTTGTAGCCAGACGCTACCAACAACCCGTAGCGAAAGTGTCACAAAGGACGCAAGCGCCACGTCCGGCCGGTGATTGGGGTCCCGTCATTGGCCCGCGGCGTTCGTGGAGGCACGTACACGGTGCGGGCGTTCCCGGTTCAGTGGGGGCACGTTGTCGAGGTGCCGTCGTCGGTCACGCCGGTGCCCGGATCAGGCTACCTCTCTCGTGTCGCGCGTGGGGTAGGTACCGCCTGTCCGCACCGCCGGAATGCCCAAATCCCTCGGGAACGACGCCGCAGAAACATGTTCGGCGCCCTACCGACCCTACCGGCCCGTCGTTCCCGACCGGCGCAGCAAGTCGCGGACTTGCCGGGCACCGAGAAAACCTTCCCTCAACCCCTCTTCCCCAATTCGCTCTGCCAGACCCCAAAGACCCGCCGCCGCCAGCCCGAACGCCCGGCGGACCTCTTCTGCCTCGCCGAACTCCTCGTGTATCTCACCAAGGGCCGCCTTTATCTGCCACAGCTCCCCCGGTAACCCGATCTCCTCGGCCAACGCTTCGGCTTCGCGCAGGCTCTCGAAGGCCGCTCCTGTTCTTCCCTCCCACCACTCCAGCGCCGCCCGAGCCCGCAAATGGGCAATCCGAAAGCGCCGGTTGTTCCCTACAGCTTCCCCGAAACGCCGCAACTCTTCGCGGGCAAGCTCTTTGTCGCCGCCTCGTAATAGTGCTTCTATTTCGTGGTGGCGGTGGAGGGGGTCGGTGAGCTGGAGGACCATATCTCCCCTGAGCGCCGCCGCCCTCGACGCTTCAGTGTGAGCCTCTTCCCAGTCTTCGACGACCGCCGCCACGGCGCACAGCTTGGAGTGGGTCAGCGCCCGGTACTGGGAGAAGTTGACCGCCCCGGTCGTCTCTAAGTAGGTGTCCCGGGCTTCTTTCAGACGGTACAGTATCCTGTAAGCGTCGCCCAGAAGCAGCAGGCTAAAGTACAGGCGCGGAGAGGAGCCTGAGGAGCGCGCCGCCTCTGCTCCCAACTCGGCCACAGAGAGCGCCTCTTCGTAGTCTCCGGTCTCTTGCAGCGCCAAGACGAGACCATGCAGGTCGGCCAGGTAGAAGTCTCGACCCCCAAGCTCGCGGGCTGCAGACAGCCGCTCCCGGCCAAGGCGCACCGCCTCTTTCGACCTGCCCATCAGTACCTCACCCCAGGCGGAGAGGTTCAGCAGTTCGGCCTCCATCGCCCGGTCGCCCATCTTGACGAACAGCCCGCGAGCTTCCGCTATCTTCTCCAGGGCCGGTTCCCAACGGCTGGCGTGAGCGTCGAGCAGCGCCAGCCCGTAGGTGCCCTGGACGATCAAGTCCTGACGGCCCATCTCCTCGGCCAGCGCCAACGCCTCCTCGGCACGTTCCAGCGCGTACTCCGGTGACCACTCGAAGAGTTCCGACTTACCTGATGACTCGGCCTCTTCCCTCTCGTCCTCTTCTTCCGCCTCTTGCTCAGCCTTCTGCTTTACGCCCCGGTAGAGCTCGTCGTCTGACTCCGGGTCCGCGGTGTAGTCGGTGCCAAGCATCGCCAACTGCTGCAGAGCCTCCCACTGCTGCTCCCGGTCCTCAGCTTTTCTTGCCTCCTCCAGCATAGTCTCGTAGTGCCCTTTGGCCCTTTGCCAGTGTCTTAGCAGCGCGTAGCAGAGGCCCAGCCTACCGTAGAGTCGGGCGCCTTCTGCGGGTGTCCCGATCCCGCTCACGCTTCGCCCTCCTCCGGCTCGTCGGGGTTGGCGCGGTGGGCCTTCTCTAGCACGCGTCGGGCTTGGGAAGCGGTGAGTAAATCTTTCCCGAGATTTTCGTCCCCGATCCGGTCGGCGAGATCCCGTATCGTTCCCGCCGCCAATTCGAAGGCCTCGCTCGCCTCCGACGCCTCTCCAAGCTCCTCTTGTAGTTCGCCCAGTGTCGCCTGTACCTGCCATAGTTCTCCGGGCAGCCCGATCTCTGTGGCAAGGGTCTCCGCTTCCTGCAGGTGCTCGACGGCCACTCCGGTGTCCCCTCCCCAGACCTCTAGCACTGCCTGCGCTCTCAGGTATGCGACCCGCAAACGCTGGTTTTCCCCCACCGCCTCTCCGAAACGTCGCAGTTCGGTGCGGGTGAGATCCACTTCTCCGCCACGCAGCAGGGCTTCTATGTCGTGGTGGCGGTGAAAGGGGTCGGTGAGCTGCAATATCACGTGGTCTCCTCTTAGCCTCACCGCTTCGAGGGCGTGGTTATGGGCCTCTTCCCAATCTCCTTCCAGGGCAGCCACGGCGCACAGCTTGGAGCGGACCACCCCGCGGTTCTGTAGGATGTCGACCGCCCCGGCCATCTCCGAGTAAACTACCCGGGCCTCTTCGAGCCGGTAGAGTGTCCGGCAGGCGTCGCCCAAAGCCATCAGGCTGGGAAACAGGCGCTCCGAAGATCCTAAAGAGCGCGCCGCCATCGCTCCCCGACGCGCCACAGAAAGTGCTTCCTCGTAGTCCCCGATCTCTAACAGCGCCATGACCAAACCGTGCAGGTCCGCAACATGTATATCTTGGTTCCCTAGCTCTCGGGTGATGGCGAGGCGCTCGCGCCCGGAGCAAACCGCCTCATTCAGTTTCCCCTCGACGACTCCGCCCCAGGCGGCGAGGTTCAAGATCTCAGCCTCCATCGCCCGGTTACCCGTTGTGGCGAACAGCGTGCGGGCCTCCGCCGCTCCTGAGGCTATCCCTTCGTACCGACCGGCCAAGAGCTTGAGGAGCGCGAAGAGGGCAGTGCTGGCGGCCACCAGGTCGTCGCGGCCCATCTCACGTGCCAGCCCCAAAGCCTCCTCGGCCCGTCCTAGCGCGTAGTCGGGCGACCATTCGAAGGCTTCGGGACCCACGAGCGGATGAGACGGATCGACTTCTCCAGTGCCCTCTCGCGTTTCTTGCTCAGCCTTCCGTTTGACGCCCCGGAAGAGCTCATCTTCTGCCTCCGGATCAGCAGTGAAGTTCGTGCCCAGGGTCGCCATGCGACGTAGCGCTTCCCATTGCTGTTCCCGATCCCCGGCCTTTATAGCTTCTTCAAGCATCGTCTCGTAGTGCCCTTTGGCCTTTGCCAACTCCGCAGCAGCCTGTAGCAGAGTCCCAGCCTACCGTATAGCCTCGCACCCTCCGCCGGGGTCCCAATCTCTCTCATCGGTTAACCGGCCGCCGCGCCCTCGTAGAGGTCCCGGGCGCGCTCGAAGTGGCCGATGGCGTCCTGGACGGAGAAGAGCGCCAGTGCGTCGTCCCCAGCCGTAAGGTAGTGGCGGAAGGCGGGCTCCGAAACGCCGCCGGCGAGGGCGTGGCGGGCGAGCTCGGCCGCCGGTGGACGCACCGGGACAGCCTCCCCGAGCACCGCGAGCGCCCGCCGGTGCAACACCTGCCGCCGTGCCGCGCCCGCCTCGGTGTAGACGACCTCCCGTACTTTGTCGTGGGTAAAGTCGTATGCTGGCCCTGCCCCGATGCCGCCGGCACGCACCATTGAGTCCCGCGACTCCTGGAGGAGACGCGCGTCGAGGGTCTCATCGAGGGCGTCGAGGCCTTCGGACTCTTCCAGGCCGGCGACCTGAAAGAGAGTCTCAGGGTCGAAGCTCCGGGCCAGGATGGCGCCCGCGGACAGCAACTTTAGGGCGCGGGGGCCCAGGTGCGAGAGCCGGGCGCGGACTGCTTCCCGCACGCCGGTCGGCAGTAGGCCCCGCAACCGGCTCTCGTCGTAGACGGCCGGTGAGGCCGCAAGGTCCACGAACCGGCCTCCCTCGGAACGCGTTCCGGTTGTGAGGATACCGTTTTCTATAAGGGCGTCTATGGTGTGCATCAGGAAAAAGGGCTGGCCGCGGGTCTCCTCGTAGAGGCGGTGCCCCAGGCGCTCCGAGGCTCCGGCGAACGCTTCGGCCTCCCCGGGAGCCGAGATGCCTTCGAGGATCTCGACGGTGTTCTGTTCGGTGAGTGGGCCGAGCTCCAGGCGTTGCAACGGGAGGTCCCGGCCTACATTTACAAACCACTCGCGGAGCGTTGGGTCAGTGTTCAAGTCCTCCCCACGGACGCTGGAGATAGTAAGGACCGGTGCCCGCTCCTCGCACCAACGTCGTCCTATGTAGCGCCGTAGCTCCAGAGAGCCCCGGTCGGACCACTGAAGGTCGTCCACGAAGGTGACCAGCGGCGCCCGGCTCGACACCGCGAACCCTAGTTGGGCGACGGACTCGAACATATGCATTTTGGCGACCGATTCGTCTTCGGTGGGCGGCGGCAGGTCGGGGTAGCGCTCCCGGATCTCGGGTAACAGGCGAGAGAGCTCCGAGAGCCAGACGTCTTCCAGCAGATCGTCGGGCGCCCGCTCCCGGCCGACGCGCTCGCGCATCATATCCACTATGGGACCGTAGGGCAGCCCGCCCCGGGCCTCGGTCGCCCGCCCGTAGACCACGTCGGCTCCCTGGGCCTCGGCCCACGAAAGGAACTCCGCCACCAGCCGGGTTTTACCGATGCCCGATTCTCCGACGACGGCCACCGCCCGGGTCTCTCCGGCGGCGGCAGCCCGGTACTCAGCGACGAGCGCGGCGAACTCCTCCGGACGGCCGACAAAGGGGCTGTCCAGGCTTGACGAAAGTCCGGCCGCCCGGACCGGGTGGAAACTCTGCGCGACGTTGGCCCGTCCGGCGGAACCTCCGTTTTGCCGACTGCCGGGCTTCTCTTCCCGCAGCCGGACGGCTAAGGCTTCGATCTCCGGCCCCGGCCCGGAATCCATAACGCGGGAGAGCGTCGCGCGGTAGTCCTCATAAGCCTCTAGCGCCCCGTCCCGGTCCCCGGATGTCGCGCGGGTTTGCATGAGCCTTGTACGAGCAGCCTCGTTGAGCGGGTCCAGCAAAACCCACCGGCCGGCGGCCTCGGCAGCAGCCCCGGTATCGCCGCGCTCGCTGAGTAGGCCGGCCAGGCGGTTGAACACCGCGCCCGACCGCCGGCGCCAGACCTGGCGTTCGACGTCGGCCCAATCTTCGAACTCCGGCGCACCGTCCAGGTAGAAACCCTCCAAGAAGTTGCCCCGGCATTTGTCGGCGGCCTCTTGCAGTCGGGGTAGTGGGTCTTGTTGCTCGCCGACAGCCTCCGCCACAACCTGGAGATCCAGGGCCACCCGGGGGCCCTCAAGGCTTATCCGCTCGTCCTCAACGACCAGTAACTCGCCCCGCTCCTCCTCGACGGCCCGCCGCAAGCCTGAGAGGGCGTTCCTCAAAGCGGCCCGTCCCTTCTTTTCGTCGCCCCCGGGCCAGAGCAGTTCAGTTAGCTTCTCCCGGGTGTGCGCCCCACCCTCGACCGCCAGGTAGCACAGGAGCGCCAACTCCTTGCGCGACCGGAAGCGCACGTCCTGCCCTCCGCGCCGGACCTCCGGCGACCCCAAAAACAATAGCTCCAAACCGTTCACGATAACCCCTCCTTAGAAGACTCCAGCACCCGTCGCACCTGCCGTGCGCCCAGAAAACCCTCCCTCAACTCCTCATCTTCGATCTTCGCCGCCAGGCCGCGAACTATCGTTGCTGCCCCTGCGAACTCCCTACCGGCTTCTTTCCTCTCACTGCGGTCTTCGTGTAGCTCGCCCAGCGCAGCCCGGATCTGCCATAACTCACCGGGCAGCCCGATCTCCTTTGCCGGAACCTCGGCTTCGCGCAGGCTCTTGATGGCCGCCCCGGTGTCTCCCTCCCACTGCTTCAGCACCACCCGAGCCCGCAGGTGGGCGACCTGCAGACGTCGGTTGTCCCCTACCGCCTCTGCGAAGCGCCGCAGCTCGATGCGGGCCAGTTCCTCTTCTCCGCCACGCAGCAGTGCTTCGATCTCGTGGTGACGGTGGAAGGGGTCGGTAAACTGCATCGCCACTTCTCCCCTTAGCGCTGCGGCTTTGAATGCTTGGGTATGGGCCTCTTCCCAATTCTCTTCCAAGGCGGCTACGGAGCAGAGCTTAGAGTGGGTCAGCGCCCGGTGCTGCGGGATGTTGACCGCCTCCGACGTTTCGGCGTAGGCGGAGCGGGCCTCTTTCAACCGAAACAAAGCCTTACAAGTGTCGCCCAGGAGTAAGAGGTTGAAATGCAAGCGTTCGGCGGAGCCCAGAGAGCGCGCCGCCCGCATGCCGGTACGCGCTACAGAGAGTGCCTCATCGTACTCGCCGGCTTCGAGCAGCGCGAGCACCAATCCATGCAGGTCGGCCACGTGTATCTCCTGATTTCCTAGCTCCCGGGTAGCGGCGAGCCGCTCGCGGCCGAGACGAATGGCTTCTTTCGGATTTCCGATCATGGCCTCGCCCCAGGCCGAGAGGTTCAAGAACTCGGCTTCCATCGCCCGGTCTCCCATTGCGGCGAACAGCGTGCGGGCCTTCTCCCCACCGGAAGCTACTCCTTCCCAACGACCTGCGAATCCTTCGAGCAGTGCCACCGCGCCTAAACTGTTGGCTACTAGGTCGTCGCGTTCCATCTCGCGGGCCAGGAAAAGGGCCTCCTCGGCACGCTCCAAAGCGTACTCCGGCGACCACTCGAAGGCCTCCGGCTCGTCGAATGGTCCAGCCTGCTTCATAACGTTCCCGTCTTCCGTTGCTTCTTGCTCGGTCCTCTTCCTGACGCCCCGGAAGATCTCATCATCCTCCTCCGGTTGGGTGGAGAAGTCGGTGGCGAGCATAGCCAGGTGGGTCAGAGCCTCCCACTGCTGCTCCCGGCCTTCGGTTTTCTGGGCTTCCCCAAGCATCGCTTCGTAGTGTTCTTTTGCCTTTTGCCAGCGCCGGATGAGCCTATAGCAGAGGCCTAGCCTGCTGTAGAGTCGGGCGCCTTCTGCCGGGGTTCCGACCTGGCTCATCCTCCGCCCCCTTTCTGCTCACCGGACGCGGTGCGAGGAGCCTTCTCCAACATCCGCCGGGCTTGCGGGGCGGCTAGAAAGCCAGCCCTGAGCCCCTTATCCCCGATCCCCTCTGCCAGGCTCCGTAAACCCTCCGTCGCCCCGGCAAACGCCGGGCGAGCGTCTACCGCCTCGTCGATCCCCTCGTGGAGCTCTCCGAGCCCGGCCCTTATCTGCCACAGCTCTCCGGGCAGCCCGATCTCTTTGGCTAACTCCTCGGCTTCTTGCAAATCCTGGATGACCGCCTGAGTTTCTGTCTGCCACCGCCCCAGCAGGGCCCGAGCCCGCAGGTGGGACACCCTCAAGCGTGGGCTCTCGCCAACGTGCTCGCCGAAGCGGGAGAGCTCCTTGCGGGCCAGCGTCTCCTCTCCGCCGCGTAATAGAGCCTCTACTTCCAGGTAGAAGTGGAAAGGGGCGGTGAGCTGCAGTACCACTTCTCCTCTTAGTGCAGCAGCTTCGAGGGCGTGGGTGTGAGCCTCCTCCCAGTCTTCCTCCAGGGCGGCCACGGCGCACAGCTTGGAGCGGACGAGCGCCCGGTACTGCGATAGGTTGATCGAGCCCGCCATCTCGACGTAGACGGCGCGGGCTTCTTCGAGCCGGTACAGGCTCCTCTGCGCATCTCCTAGCAAGCCCAGGGCCACCATCGACCGCGCCGGATGGCCCAGCGAGCGGGCCGCCTCAGCCCCGCGGTGCGCTACGGAGAGCGCCTCTTCGTACTCGCCCGTTTCGAGGAGCGCCAGTATGAGGCCGTGGGAGTCTGCGACGTACATGTCCCTCTCACCGGTCTCGCGGCCGATGAGGAGCCGCTCCCGGCCGAAACGCTGCGCCTCTCCGGGTTTTCCCGCTAACACTTCGACCCAAGCGTGGAGGGTCAGCGATTCGCCCTCCAGCACCCGGTCACCCAACGTAGCGTATATCTGTCGGGCCTCGGCCATCTTGTCGGCCATTTGTCTCGGAGGTTCCCACCGTCCCGCCCAGGCGCTGGCGAGCGCCGAGATATAGAGGCTGTGAGCGATCAGGTCGTTGCGGCTCATCTGCCGTGCAAGAGATAGGGCTTCCTCCACACGATCGAGGGCGTACTCCGGCGACCACTCAAAAGCCTCCGGTTCGACGGATGGCTCATTCTTAGTGTCGTCTCCATCTTGTACTTCTTGCTCAGCCTTGCGCTTTACGCCCCGGAAGAGCTCGTCGTCGGATTCCGGGTCCGTGGTGTAGTCGGTGCCGAGCATCGCCAACTGCTGCAGAGCCTCCCACTGCTGCTCCTGGTCCCGGGCTTTTCTTGCCTCCTCAAGCATCGCCTCGTAGTGTCTCTTGGCCTTTTGCCAGCGCCTCAGCAGTGAGTAGCAGAGGCCCAACCTGTTGTAGAGCTTGATTCCTTCCGCTGGGGTGCCGATCCGGCTCACTCTACGCTCCTTAGATCGAGCATCCTTTCCAGATAGTTGCGCGTGAACGCCTTGAACCCTTCCAGGTTTTCGGGGTTTTGCGGATCGGTGTGCCAACTCTTCCAATCCGTCGGGCCGGTGACGACGTAGCAGTGAACCAGCCACACCACACTTTTCAGAAAGAGCCCGAAGTCTACGTCCCTTCGCACAACGCCCTCGTCGCGGGCGCGGCTTAGGAGGTCCCGCACCGGAACGAGTAGCAAGAAGGCGTGATCTGCCTCCAGTTGGACGAGCTCTTCGTCCCGCTCCTCGAACCACCAGGCCATCGTCAGCCGGGACCGCTCGGGTTGGCCGGCGAACAGGTCTATAAAGGTCTCCAGCAGCCGCCACAACACATACTCAAGCACCCTCGGCTGCCGTGCCACCGTCTCCGGGTCGATCCACCCCCACAGGCCGTCGAACATCGCCCGCTCTTGTTCGACGGCGTGCTGGTGCAGGCTCCGGTAGAGTTCCCGCTTGCCCCCGACGTGGTAGTTGACGGTCGATACGTTGAGCCCGACCCGCGCCGCTATCTCCCGCGTCGAAGCCCCCTCGTAGCCCCGCTCGGCAAAGACCGCCCACGCCGCCCGATGGATGCGCCCGACGCTGTCCGGCAAAATCCCGGTGCTTTCCTCGTCTTCGACGTCCGGCTTCCCGTCGCCCGCTCCAGACGCTTCGTTCGTCCGCGGCAGCCCACGCCGTCCTCCAGGAGTCCTATCCACCGGGCTTTCGTTCAGGCCCAGCATTCTTATCGCGTAATCACGGATAAAGGCCATAAAGCGTTCGAGGCTCTCCGCTTTCTGCGGGTCTGTGTGCCAACTCTTCCAGTCTGTCGGGCCGGTAACGACGTAGCAGTGGACCAGCCACACGATGCTTTTGGGGAGGAGGCCGAGGTCCACGTCTTCGCGGATAGCACCCCCGTTCCGGGCGTGCAAGAGGAGGTCCCGTACCGGGCCGAGCACGGCGAAGGCGTACTGCTCTTCTACCGGGCCGAGGTCTGTGTCCGAACCCTCGAACCAGCGGATCAGGGCCATCCTCGACCGACCGGGATGCTCCACCATAAAGCGCGCGTAGCCAGAGATCAGGGTCTCAAGATACTCCCGCAAGAGCTCCGGCTTCCGTGCCGCCCGCTCCCCGTCCAAATGGCCGACGAACCCGGGGATCAGGGTCTTCTCTTCTTCGTAGGCCCGCCGCAGCGCCTGGACATAAAGGTTGCGCTTGCCGCCGAAGTGGTAGGTGATCGTGCCGAGGTTTACCCCGGCCTCCGCCGCTATCTCCCGGGTGGTGACCCCGTGATAGCCCCTGAGACGAAAGGCCTCCGTCGCAGCCCGGAGCGTACGCTCGGCCGTACCCCCATCGCCTATATACCCCACATGCACCACGAAACACGTCTCCTCTACACAATAGTGTGTACTGTACCGGCACCGGAGGTTTCAGTCAACCGTTTGACCAACAGTGGATGTGGGAGCTTCCCGACGGCCAACGACGGGTAACGACGGGGCTGTTCTTTTCTCCCCTTCTTCGTTGCGCTCTTCGTTACGCTCTTCGTTACGCGGTGGATACGGGGCGTTGGTATCGTGGCGTCCAGAGGGTTCTCTGACGCTGCGTACCGGTCGCAGTGGCACGAGGTGGGCCTGCGTAGAAAGGAGCGTGTCGGGTGGTTGAGGTCGTTTTCGCGGTTCCCGTATTGCCCGGAAAAGAGGAGTTGTGGCGGCAGTTCAACCAGGAGCTTCTTGATGTGCACGGAGCCAACCACGAGAGGCTGATGGAGCGGCTTGGGGTGCGGGGCTACGAGGTGTTGCTCGCCCGGCTGCCCGGGCGCGACGTGGCGGTGGCGCGGGTAGAGGCTGAGGAGCCGGCCGAGATTCTGAACCGTCTGGAGGCCGCCGAAGACCCGTTCGCCCGGTGGTTCAAGGGGGAACTGCGAAAGTTCCATGGCGGAGGCGACGGGCAGATGTTGGTGCACCCGAACTGTGAGTGGATATCTACCTACCCGGAGGAGGGGCAAGAATAATGTTGGTGAAACCCGGCAAAGCCGAAAGAGCTCCCAATTCCCTGTCCGTCTACCTGTCCCGCATTAGCGCTGGCAGGCTCCTTACCCGCATGGAGGAGTCGGCGCTGGCCCGCCGGTTGCGTGCCGGCGACCTGCGCGCCCGTCGGATCCTCATCGAGAAAAACCTCCGGCTTGTGGTGAGCGTGGCAAAGAGGTACCGGGGCACGGGTCTGGCCTTCGAGGACCTCATCCAAGAGGGCAACGTCGGGCTTATAAAGGCCGTCGAGAAGTACGATCCCGAAAAAGGCCACCGCTTCTCCACCTATGCGACGTGGTGGATAAGACAGGCCGTAACCCGGGCCATCGCAGACAAGAGCCGGGCCATCCGGGTGCCGGCCTACGTGGTCGAGAAGCTCCGCAAGCTGGGCCGCGCCCGCAACGCCCTCACGGCCGAGCTCGGCCGCGAACCCGACACCCACGAGCTGGCCGCCGCCCTCGGCTGGCCGGCCCACGAGGTGCTCGACGTGGCGACCGCGGAGGCCGACGTCGCCAGCCTCGACCGGACGCCCTTCGGCGATACCGGCGCCCGGCTCGTGGACTTCGTCGCGGACGCGGATACCCTCGACGCCGTATCAGAAGCCGTGTCGGGGACGCTGGAGCACGAAGCCCTCCGCGCGGCCCTGGAGCACCTGCCCGGGCGGGCGCGCCACGTGCTCGTCCGACGCTACGGCCTCGACGGAAACGAGCCCGTCACCCTCCGGGAACTCGCCGCCGAGTTTGGGATAAGCCGCGAGCGCGTCCGTCAGCTCCAGGAGTGGGCCGAAAGGTTTCTCTCGGCCCACCTCCGGCGCCCGGGGCAGTCAGCGGCGACCAGGGCCGAGGTGGTCCCGGCGTGAGGGGCAAAGCAGGTACCCGGCAAATGGGAGAACGAACGGTGAACGGAAAGTACGACCTAGTCGTGATCGGCGCCGGCACGGGGGGACTCGTCCCCGCGGTCGGGGCGGCGTCCCTGGGGGCGAAGGTGGCCCTCGTCGAGCGGGACAAGCTCGGCGGCGAGTGCCTCTACTACGGCTGCGTCCCCACCAAGGCCCTCGTAAAGAGCGCCCGGGTCGCCAACCTCGTGAACCGCGCCGACGAGTTCGGCCTCAAGAGCCCCGCGGCCGGCGGCGTGGAGGTGGACTTCCCGGCCGTCATGGACCGGATGCGGCGGGTCATAAAGAAGGTCGGCGAGGCCGACGAGCCCGCCCGCTTCCGCAAGCTCGGGGTGGACCTCTACCTGGAGGACGAGGCCCGCTTCGATTCTCCCGAACAGGTCTCCGTGGACGGCCGCCGCCTCCGCTCCCGCAGCTTCATCGTCGCGACCGGCTCCCGGGCCACGGTGCCGCCCATCGCCGGCATCGAGGAGGTAGGCTACATAACCCACGTTGAGGCCTTAAATCTCGACCGGCTCCCCCGGTCTATAGTCATCGTCGGCGCCGGCCCCATCGGCTGCGAGTTCGCCCAGATCTTCGCCCGCTTCGGCTCGAAGGTCACCCTCATCTCCTCCTCGCCCCACCCACTCCCCAAAGAAGACCCCGAGCTAGGCGAGACCCTCAAAAAAGTCCTCGTTGCAGAGGGCGTGCGCTTTCTCGGCGGCCACCGGGCGGCCGCCGCCCGCAAGGACGGGGATGAAAAAGTCGTCACCGCCCGCGAGAAGGGCACCGGGCGGGAGGTAGAGGTCCGGGGCGAGGAAATCCTGGTCGCCGCCGGCCGCGCCCCGAACGTCGAGAGCCTGGCGCTGGAGAACGCCGGCGTGGAGCTGGAAGAGGGCTGGGTGGGGGTGGACGACGCCCTGCGGACCAGCGTCCCGAACATCTACGCCGCCGGGGACGTTACCGGCAAGTACCTCTTCACCCATGTCGCCGAGTACCAGGGCCGGACGGCCGTCGGCAACGCCCTGTTCCCGTACAAACGCAAAGCCAACTACCGGGTCGTCCCGTGGACCACCTTCACCGACCCCGAGGTCGCCCGCGTCGGCCTGACCGAGAGGGAGGCCCGCGAGCGGCACGGCGCGGTGGACGTGTTCCGCTACCCCTTCGACACGCTCGATAGGGCCGTCGCCGACGGGGAGACCGAGGGGTTCGTCAAGGTCGTAACCGGCAGGGGCGGCAAGGTCTTGGGCGCCCACATCATAGGGCCGGAGGCGGGGAACCTCATCATGGAGTTCGTGCTCGCCATGCAGAACGACGTGCCCCTCCAGGGCCTCTCGACCACCATCCACGTCTACCCGACCCTCTCGGAGGTCAGCCGGCAGGCGGCGGACAACTACTACCGCGAGAAGCTCTTCACCGGCCGCACCCAGAAGCTGCTCTCGGCCTTTTTCGGCCTCCGGCGGCGCCTGAGCAGGAGGTAACGCCGTGCGAGAAACGGAGAACGACCGCAAGGAGGAGACCGTGAACATGCAAATGAACACGCAAACGGAGACCACGACGGAGCCGCGGCAGCAGTCCTTTCTCAAGCGCCACGGGCAGAAGCTCGCGGCGCTGGCCTTCTGGGTGGCGTTGCTCGGCGGGTACCAAGTCTACGCCTGGCAGACGGGGCTCTCGCCGCTGGAGGCCGTCCAGCGGCTCATAGACTTCATGTCCGCCAGCCTGCTGGGGCCCCTGATTTACATAGCCTTCTACGCCGTCCGGCCCCTCATCCTGTTCCCCGCCAGCCTCTTGACCGTCGCCGCCGGTTTCGTCTTCGGCCCCGTTTTGGGCGTACTGCTCACCATCGTCGCCAGCAACACCTCTGCCACGGTGGCTTACCTCGTGGGCCGCTTTTTCGGGGGCGACCTGGTGAAGGCCGATGGTGAGGGTATCGTTTATCGCTATGCCCGGCGGCTGCGCGACAACAGCTTCGAAACCGTGCTAACGATGCGCTTTATCTTTTTGCCCTTCGACTTCGTCAACTACCTGGCGGGCTTCCTCAAGATCAACTGGGGCGCGTTTATCCTGGCGACGATCCTGGGCTCCCTGCCCGGCACGTTGGCCTTCGTGCTCTTCGGGGCCTCCATCGACATGAACTTCACCGGCGGCACTCCCAGCCTGAACCCAGGGGTGCTCGTAGCCTCGGCGGTCATCTTTATCCTGAGCATCGTCATCTCGCGGCTCTTCAAGCGCCGGGAGCGCCAAACGGTGTCCGCTGCCGGATCCGGGACAGAAGAGCCCCGGGTTCGCTGATGGGTTCGCTGATGGGTTCGCTGATGGGTTCGCGGGCGCAGCACGGGAGAGCCGAACCGGCGGAGGCAAGACGATGATCCAGCGCCCGTTCCACAGCAGGGTGTTCTGGATAGGCGGCGTCTTATCGGTAGCGGTCGTCTTGTACCTGGCATTTGCAGTCTTCGGCGTCCAGACCTTGTTTATAGACGAGGAAGTCAACGAAGACTTCGTCGTGGAGGCCGACCCTGCAGGACAGACGGCCCCGCAGGAAGACGTGCCGCCATCGACCGAGGAAGAGCGCCCTGCGGCCTCCGGGGAGTCGTCCGACGAATCTCAGTCTGGGCCGGTGCGCGTCTCGTCCGGGCAGTTTCAGGCCGTGGCCCACGCGGGTTCGGGCGAGGCCATTGTCTACCGGTTGAGGAACGGCTCCCACATGCTGCGGCTGGAGAACCTGGAGGTAGACAACGGCCCCGACCTGTTCGTCTACGCCGTCGCCGCCGGGGACGCGGCGGACTCCGCCGGGGTCGAGGACGCCGGGTTCGTGAGCGCCGGCCGGCTAAAAGGCAACCGGGGCGACCAGACATACGAGCTGCCGGCGGAGTTCGATCCGGAGGTACACCGGGCGATCTCTATCTGGTGCGAACGATTCTCCGTCAACTTCGCCGCGGCGGCGCTAACACGGTCATGATCATTACACGTTGTACAAGGGAGTAAGGGAAGTGATGGAAAGATGGAAAGAGCCGGGCTTTTGCGAGCAGACCTGGAGACGTTGTCCGTCCGGGCAGAGGAGGTCCTCCGCAAGAACGACATGGGCGGCTGGACAAAGGCGGCCCCGGACCTGTACCCGCACCAGTGGAGCTGGGACTCGGCGTTTATAGCCATCGGGCTGGCGCGCATCGACACCCGGCGGGCCGCGCAGGAGATAGAGACGCTCTTCGATCACCAGTGGGAGACCGGCAAGGTCCCGCACATCGTTTTTAACCCCGACGCCCCGCCGGACAGTTACTTCCCGGGTCCCGAGCACTGGGCCGCAGCCGCGCCGGACGCCCCCGACGCCCCGCCCGAGCCGGCCCTTACCAGCGGTCTGTGCCAGCCGCCGGTCCACGCCCTCGCCGTCCGGCATATCTGGGAAGTTGCCCGGGAGCGGGGCGGGGAGGAACTCGCCGGGGCGCGAGCCTTTCTAGAGAAGATTTATCCCAAGCTGTTTTCCTGGCACCGTTACCTGGCGACCGCCCGCGACCCGGAGGGTTCGGGACTAGTCACCATCTACCACCCGTGGGAGAGCGGCACGGACAACTCCCCGCGGTGGGACGCCGCCCTGGAACGGGTGGAGGTCGGGGAGCTACCGCCCCATCCGCGCCCGGACCTGGGCCGGGTGGCGGACCCGGTCCAGAGGCCGACCGAGGACAAGTACGAGCGCTACATCTGGCTTGTCGAGCTGATCAAACGCGCCGGTTGCGTGGAAGCCCTCATCTATAATTCCCACCCTTTCCTGGTCAAAGACATGCTCTTTTCCGCCATCCTGGTGCGGGCGAACGAGGCGCTCCTGGAGATCGCCGAACTGGTCGGGGCTCCGGAGGAAGAACATCTGGAGATCCGGGCCTGGACCCGGCGCGGCCGGCGAGGTCTCGAGGACCGCTGGGACCCCGGTCTCGGGCTCTGCCTAGACTACGACCTGCGGGCCGCCGAGCCGCTGGCAACCCGCACCATCGGCGGCTTCGCGCCGCTCATAGCCGGGGTCCCGGGCCACGAAGACCTCCTCGCGGCCCTTTACTCGCCCGACTTCGCCGGCGACCCGGAACTCCGCTGGCCGCTGCCGCCCTCCACCAGCCCGCGAGATCCCGGCTTCCATCCCCGCCGGTACTGGCGAGGACCCGTCTGGCCCTTCCTTAACTGGCTGTTGTGGTGGTCCCTGGTCCGGGCCGGCGAGCACGAGAGGGCCGGGCTGCTACAGAAGAACTCCCTGGAGCAAATCTCCGGCGGCGGTTTCGGGGAGTATTTCGAGCCGTTCACCGGCGAATTGCTGGGCTCGGACGACCAGTCGTGGACCGCGGCGGTCGTCCTGGACTGGCTGGCGAACGATGCGGAGTAGCGGCGCTGTGAGCTGCCGGTCTCGTGCGAGAGTCCTGGCGCCCGGCGAGCCGTCAGTTATCGGGCTTATCAGCCGGTCAGCCCGCTGCCTCCGGCGGCCCGTCAGCTTCTTAGCAGATGCGTAACGATCTCCGGGCGGGAGCGTTGCCTTGATTCGCAGGTAGCCTTGTTCTACAGACTAAACCTCGCTACCCGAAGATAAGCTGAAGTGCTGGCTAGCTGAAGTGCTGACAGGCTGAACCTGCTGACAGAGTACCGTAAGCCGCCCTGTTGCGAACCCTATTGCGAACCCTGTTGCGGCCTCGTTACGCCCGGGCGTTACCTTGGGGCCAGTGTTCGTCGGAGACGGGGCGGCCGGCGGCTTACCGGGGTCTTTACCACCGCGCCCCGGTAGAAGGAGTGGAGCTTTGCCATACCAACCGATAGAGAGGTACGGGGTGATCGGAGACCTCAAGACCGTGGCCCTGGTCGGGATGAACGGCTCGATAGACTGGCTGTGCTACCCGCACTTCGACTCCCCGAGCATCTTTGCAGCTATTCTAGACGACGAGAAGGGTGGGCGCTTTAAGATAGCCCCCGCCGGGGAGGCTGGAAGCAAACAGCTCTACTGGCCGGACACCAACGTACTTATCACCCGCTTCTACACGCCGGAAGGGGTCGGGCACGTTATCGACTTCATGTCCCTCGGAGAGTTTGCGGGCGGGCGCCGAGTCCTGATCCGGAAGGTCGAGGTGGTCCGCGGTACGGTGGAGTTTGATCTGGAGTGCTCCCCGGCCTTCGACTACGCCCGCGCCGGGCACGAGACAAAGATAGATCGGCACGGTGCCAGCTTCCGTGCGGAGGACCTGTCACTCAAGCTAGAGTCGGACGTGCCTCTTGACAGAGCTGGCACTGGCGGCATCACCGCGAGGTTCACTCTGCAAGAGGAGCAGTCGGCGGTATTCGTGCTGCAGGAAGGAGCCGGAGGGGACGGCGGCGTCTCGGTGGCGGAAGCCGAGGATCTCCTCGACGGGACCGTAGCCTACTGGCGGCGCTGGCTCTCGAAGTGCACCTACAAGGGGCGCTGGCGAGAGGAGGTCCACCGCTCGGCGCTGGCTTTGAAGCTAATGACTTTCGAGCCGACGGGCGCCATCGTGGCGGCCCCGACGATGGGGCTGCCGGAGGGCATCGGCGGGGAGCGCAACTGGGACTACCGGTACACCTGGATCCGGGACGCCGCCTTTACCCTCTACAGCTTTCTGCGTATCGGTTTTACCGAAGAAGCCGAGGCTTTTATGGGCTGGATCGAGGCCCGCTGCCAGAACGCCGCCCCTGACGGCTCCCTGCAGCTCATGTACGGTATCGACGGCCGCTCCGACCTTACCGAAGGAACGCTCGACAACCTCGAAGGCTACCGCAACTCGGCGCCCGTCAGGATTGGCAACGGCGCCTACGACCAGCTCCAGCTAGACATCTACGGCGAACTCCTGGACGCCGTCTACCTCTACAACAAGTACGGTGACCCTATCTCCTACGATCTCTGGGCCAACCTCCGCGCCCTCGTAGACTGGGTCTGCGACAACTGGCACCGCGAGGACGAGGGCGTCTGGGAGGTCCGCGGCGGCCGGCAACACTTCGTCTACTCCAAGCTCATGTGCTGGGTCGCGATAGATAGGGGTCTGCGCCTCGCCGACAAACGTTCCTTCCCTGCCGATCGCTCCCGATGGCTGCGGGTCCGTGACGAGATCTACGAAGAGATAATGAAGAAAGGCTGGAACCCCGAACGCGGAGCGTTCGTCCAGTCCTACGGCGGCGACACCTTGGACGCCTCGAACCTGATCATGCCGCTCGTCTTCTTTATCGCCCCCAAGGATCCCCGGATGCTCGCCACCCTGGACGCTATAGACCGTCCACCAAAGCGCGGCGGCCTGGTCACCGGCGGCCTGGTCTTCCGCTACGACGTCGAAAAGTCCGCCGACGGCCTCGCGGGCGAGGAGGGCACGTTCAACCTGTGCACGTTCTGGCTGGTGGAGGCGCTGACCCGGGCCGGCCGGGTCGAAGAGGCGCGCCTGCTCTTCGAGCAGATGCTCTCCTACGCCAACCATCTCGGTCTTTACTCCGAGGAGATCGGCCGCAGCGGCGAGGCTTTGGGCAACTTCCCGCAGGCGTTCACCCACCTGACCCTCATCAGCTCCGCCTTCAACCTCGACCGGGCGCTCGGGGGCCGGCGGTGAGAGACGACGTAGAGAGCGAAAGGAGTCGAACGATGGAGAACGGACGGATGGAGTACGGGGTCGTGGGCCCAGGCCGGATGGGGGGCAACCTCACCCGGCAAGCACTGGAGAAGGGCATTGGCGTGGTCGGCCTGACGCGCCACGGCCTCGGTGGCCACCCCTACGGTTCCGACGAGGCGGTGGTGCACGAGTGGCGCGGGGGCCGCATCGGCGGCTTCCTCCCGGAGCGGGTACCCGGTCGGGTGCCGGAGCAGTGGTGAGCGGCCTGCTGTTGGCCGGCGACGTCGGGGGCACGAAGACGGCCCTGGCGGTCTACGACCCCTACCGGGGGCCGCGCGCCCCGCTGGCCGAGGCGACCCTGCCGAGCGCCGCCTACCCGAACCTTGAGGCGCTTGCAAAAGAGTTTCTCCGGCGGACGCGCCTGCCGGTGGAGAAGGCGAGCTTTGGTGTGGCGGGTCCGGTCTCCAGTGGCCGGTCGGTAGCCACGAACCTGCCCTGGGAGATGGACGAGGAGCGCTTGGAGATGGTCCTGGACCTCCGGTCCGTCAGCCTGCTGAACGACCTTGAGGCTATGGCCCACGCCGTCCCCTTTCTCGAAGACCGCCACCTCTATACCCTCAACAGGGGTGAGCCGGACCCCGGCGGGGCGATGGCCGTGATCTCCCCGGGTACCGGGCTCGGCGAGGCTTTTATTACCCCGGAAGGCTCCGGGTATAAAGCCCACCCCTCGGAGGGCGGCCACACCGACTTCGCACCCGCGACCGTGGCGGAGATCGGCCTGCTGCGGTACCTGCTGAACCGCTACGGCCACGCCAGCTACGAGCGGGTCTGCTCCGGCCGCGGCCTGCCAAACGTCTACGAGTACCTGAAGGCGTGCGGACACACCCCCGAGCCGTCCTGGCTGACCGAGAAGCTGGCCGGAGCCAGCGACCCCACGCCCCTTATCGTCCAGGCGGCCCTGGACCGCGAGAGGCCCTGCGGGCTTTGCGCCGCCGCCCTGGACCTGTTCGTCTCGGTGCTCGGGGCGCGGGCCGGGAACCTGGCGCTCACCGTGCTGGCGACCGGCGGCGTCTTCCTCGGCGGCGGCATACCGCCGCGCATCCTGCCGGCGCTGAAGAAAGGCTCCTTTATGGAGGCATTCCGGCGTAAGGGTCGCTTCTCAGGGTTGCTCTCCCGCGTCCCGGTGCACGTCATCCTGGAGCCCGGAGTCCTGGAGCCCGGCGTCGCCCTCCTCGGGGCCGCCTGTCACGGGCTCGGAGAGTCGAGAAAGGACAAGGACAAAAGATCAGAGAGAAAGGAGCCAGCAGCATGAGGCTAAACGTGAAAGCCGGAGAGCAGCTACCAGACTTCGCCCTGCCGGACCACCGGGGAAAGATACGGAAGCTCTCGGGGTACACCCAACCCAGCCCGATGGACCGCCACCTCGGCTTTACGAGCGGCTATCCCATGATCTTGGTGTTCGGCCGCGGCTTTTTCTGTCCCCGCGACCAGCAACAGATGCGGGGACTCGTCGCCTTCCAGGACGAACTGGCGGTCAACTACTGCAAGCTGGTCTCGATCAGCGCCGACCCGCCAAAGGTGCAGGCGGCGTTCCGGGCGGGCTTGGGCGCGAACTGGCCGTTTTTATCGGACGCGAAGCGCGAAGCCATCCGCGAGCTCGACATTCTGGATGAGACCGAGGGTGAGTACGCTGAGGTAGCCCGGCCCTACACCGTCGTGGTGAAAGCGGACCTGACTATACATAAGGTCTACGACGGCTGGTTCTTTGTCGGCCGCCCGACCCTTGAAGAGCTGCGCCAGGACTTGCGTGTCCTTATGGAAGAGCGCCCCGACTACCGCTACGAGGCGTACGACACCCCAGAGGCAAAGAGCATCCGTATTCCACAAGAGGAGTGGGTTAACGGCGCGCCGCCTCCGGGCGCGAACGGCTTGCCGGTGGCCGAGGGCGTCGTGAAGATCTTCGATGTGGGTTCGGGGTCCGGGAAGATCTCGCGCGGTAACGGAGACTCCGCCGGAGAGGACATATTCTTCAACTTCACCGCCATCCCGGGCGAGGGCTACCGCACCATCCGGCCCGGCGCCCGGGTCCGCTTCGAGGTCGTCGAGCACGCGGACGGCGGCCCTACCGCCCGCAACGTGCAACAGATCTCGGGAGGTAAGTAGACCGTGCTGAAAACCTACAACGCCCTGCTGGAACGGAACGCCGTAAACGCCCTGCGCTTTCTGGCCGTGGACACGGTCGAGAAGGCCGGCTCCGGCCACCCCGGCACCCCGATGGGCGCCGCCGCGATGGCCTACGCCCTCTGGGACCGCGTCTTAAAGCACAACCCGGAGAACCCCCACTGGCCGGACCGGGACCGCTTTGTCCTCTCTCCCGGTCACGCCTCGGCCCTGCTCTACGCCCTGCTCCACCTCTACGGCTACGACCTGCCGCTGGAGGAGCTCAAGCGTTTCCGGCAGTGGGACTCAAAGACCCCCGGCCACCCCGAGCGCGGACATACCCCCGGAGTGGAGGTAACGACCGGGCCTCTCGCGCAGGGGTTCGCCCACGCCGTCGGGATGGCGATGGCCGAGCGCCACCTCGCCGCCCACCACAACCGGGACGGGCACGAGGTCGTGGACCACCACACCTACGCCCTCGTCTCCGACGGGGACCTCCAAGAAGGCCTGGCGGCCGAGGCCGCGAGCCTCGCCGGCACGCTCAGGCTCGGGAAGCTCGTCTGTCTCTACGACGACAACGACGTCCAGCTCTCCGGCGCCACCGAGGAGGGCTTCGGCGGGAAGAACGCCCGCCTGTTCGCTGGCTACGGCTGGCAGGTCGTGGGTCCCGTGGACGGCCTCGACCCCGACGCGGTGGAGGCCGCCATCCACGAGGCCCGCTCCGACGCCGGACGCCCGTCCCTCGTGGTCTGTAAGACGATCATCGGCTACGGTAGCCCCCAGCAAGCCACAAATAAGGTCCACGGCGAGCCCCTGGGCGAGGAGGGCGTCCGGGCCGCCAGGCGTTCTCTGGGCTGGCCCGAAGAGCCCGCCTTCCACGTCCCCGACGACGTTCTCGCCCACACCCGTAAGGCCGTCGAGAGGGGCCGCGAGGCCGAGGCCGCCTGGGAAGAAAAGATGCGAGCCTACGAGGAGGGGCACCCCGAAGACGCCGCCCGCTTCCGGACGCAGGTGTCTGGGGAGCTGCCAGGGGACTGGGACGCCGGCCTCAAAGGCCTCTTCGACGGGGACGAGAAGCCCGTGGCGACCCGGGTCGCGGGTGGGAAGGCGCTGGGCGCGCTGGTGCAGCGGGTCCACGCCGTCGCCGGCGGGTCGGCGGACCTCGACCCGAGCACCAAGACCACCGTCACCGGCTACGGCGACTTCGGGTGGGGCGACTACTGCGGCCACAACGTCCACTTCGGCGTGCGCGAGCACGCGATGGGTTCCATAGCCGGCGGCATGGCGGCCCACGGCGGCGTCGTACCCTACACCGCCACGTTCTTCACCTTCTCCGACTACATGCGCCCGCCGATGCGCCTGGCCGCCCTCATGGGCCTGCGGGTGGTCTACGTCTTCACCCACGACTCCATCGGGCTCGGCGAGGACGGCCCGACCCACCAGCCCGTAGAGCACCTCATGGCCCTGCGCGCCGTCCCGAACCTGACCGTCGTCCGGCCCGCCGACGCCACCGAGACCGCCGAGGCCTGGCGTGCCGCCCTGCTGAACGCGTGCGGCCCCACCGCCCTGGTCCTCACCCGCCAGAAGCTTCCGGTCCTGGACCGGAACGCCTACGCCCCGGCGGAGGCCCTGCAAAAGGGCGGCTACACGCTGTGGGAGAACGCCGGAGAGCCGGAGGTCCTGCTCATCGGCACCGGCTCCGAGACGCACCTGGCGCTGGAGGCCGGCCACAAGCTCGCCGAGGAGGGTATCTCCGCCCGGGTCGTCTCGATGCCGAGCTGGGAGCTATTCGACGCCCAGCCGGCGGAGTACCGGGATTCCGTATTACCCCCGGACGTGCGGTCGCGGGTCGCCGTGGAGGCGGCCACGACCCTAGGTTGGGAGCGGTACGTCGGGCTCGACGGGGCGGTAGTCGGGATGACGGGTTTCGGGGCGAGCGCGCCGGCGCCGGAGCTCTACGAGCGGTTCGGCATAACCACCGAGAAGGTCGTCGCGGCGGCCAGAGAGTTGTGGAGGGCTTGATGCAGCAGGGCGCCAGAACGAAGACGAAGGCCCACGAGCTGGCCGAGATCGGCCAGAGCGTGTGGCTCGACTACATCCGACGGACGTTCGTGCGGGGCGGGGACTTGAAGCGGGCCGTGGACGACGGGGTGCGGGGCGTTACGTCGAACCCCTCGATCTTCGAGAAGGCCATCGCCGGCAGCGTGGACTACGACGCCGGCCTGCGGCGGCTGGCCGGCGCTGGCGTCGCGACCGGCGAGATCTACGAAGCCCTCGCCCTCGAAGACATCCGCTCCGCCGCAGACCTCCTGCGCCCGGTATACGACGAGAGCGGCGGCGCCGACGGCTACGTGAGCCTGGAGGTCAGCCCGACCCTCGCCCACGACACCGCCGGCACGGTCGCCGAGGGTAAGCGGCTCTTCGCCGCCCTCGGCAAGCCGAACGTCATGATAAAGGTTCCGGCCACGCCCGGGGGCATCCCCGCCGTAGAAGCCCTCATCGCTCAGGGCATCAACGTGAACGTCACCCTGATCTTCTCCGTCGCCCACTACGAGGCCGCCGCCGGGGCATACCTCTCCGGTCTTGAGAAGCTGGTCGAAACCGGCGGCGATCCGGGCACCGCCGCCTCGGTCGCCTCCCTGTTCGTCAGCCGGGTGGACGCCGCCGTGGACGGGGAGTTAGAAGATTGGGGAGAGAAAGACCTGCGGGGCCGGGCGGCGATAGCCAACGCCCGAGCGGTCTACGCCAGGTTCCGCGAGCTCTTCTCCGGCGAACGCTGGGAGCGGCTGGCGGCATCGGGTGCCCGCGTGCAGCGCCCCCTGTGGGCCAGCACCGGCGTAAAGAACCCCGACTACCCCGACACGCTCTACGTGGACGCCCTGATCGGGCCGGACACCGTGAACACCGTCCCGCCAGCGCTCCTCAATGCCCTCCTGGACCACGCCGCCGTTGCCCCGACCCTCAAAGATAGCGCTGAGCAGGTCCACGCAGACCTGGGGCGCCTCGCTGAACGCCTGGGCGAAGCGGGCGTAGACCTCGACGCCGTGACGCAGAAGCTGCAGGATGACGGGGTGGCGGCCTTTGCCGAGTCTTTCGAGTCGCTTATGGAAAGCATCGAGGAGAAGCGGAAGCGGCTGGCCTCCGGCCGGCGGGGGGACACGGCGAGCCTCGGACGTTGCGAGGACATCGTTAAAGAGGCGCTGGCGGGTCTGCGCGACGGGCGGGTGGTGGGCCGCATCTGGGCCGGCGACCACACCGTCTGGAAACCGGAGCCTACGGAGATCACGAACCGCCTCGGCTGGCTGTGGAGCCCGGCGAACCTGCGCGGCGCCCTGCCGGAGATAGAGGCTTTCGTGGAGGGGGTCCGGGAGGCCGGCTACACGGACGTGTTGCTGCTCGGGATGGGCGGGTCGAGCCTCGCCCCTGAGACTTTCCGTCGGGCCTTCGGCGTGCGGGAGGGCTACCCGGACCTCGCGGTCCTCGACAGCACCGACCCCGGCGCCGTGCTGGAGCTGACCCGCCGGCTCGACCCGGCGAAGACGCTGTTCGTCGTATCGACCAAGTCCGGCGGGACGGTAGAAACTTTTTCGTTCTTCAAGCATTTCTACAACGTGGTGGCCGAGGCCGTCGGTAAAGGCGAGGCCGGGGAGCACTTCGTGGCGATCACCGACCCCGGCAGCGCCCTGGTGGAGACCGCCGAACGCTACGATTTCCGGGCGACATTCCTGAACGACCCGAACATCGGCGGGCGCTACTCGGCGCTCTCGCACTTCGGGCTGGTACCGGCGGCGCTCGTGGGGCTCGACCTGGAGAAGCTCCTCGACCGGGCGGAGACGGCGACCCACAACTGCGACGGGTGTAACTCGCAGGTCGAGGGGGACAACCGCGGCGCCTGGCTCGGCGCGGTGATGGGCGAGCTGGCCGCCCGCGGGCGCGACAAGCTCACGCTCGTAACCTCGACCGCGGTGGAGCCGTTCGGGCCGTGGGTGGAGCAGCTCATCGCCGAGAGCACCGGCAAGGAGGGCACGGGTATCCTGCCGGTCTCCGGCGAACCCCCCGGTTCCCCCCTCGCCTACGGCGACGACCGGCTCTTTGTCCACATGACCCTGCGCGACGAGGAGGGCGACGAGGCCGGGGCGGCCGTCGAGGAGCTGCGGCGGGCCGGAGAGCCGGTCGTAAAGATCCGGCTGGATGACCTCTACGACCTGGGGGCCGAGATCTTCCGCTGGGAGATGGCGACCGCCATCGCCGGCCGCCGCCTGAACATAAACCCCTTTGACCAGCCAAACGTCGAGGCCGCCAAGGTCCTCGCCCGCAATATGGTCGCCGCCTACCGCGAGGAGGGCGCCCTGCCGACGCCAGAACCCACCGCCGAGGGCGACGGTATCACCGTCTACGCCGCGGGAGGTCCCGGTGCAGCGGCGGCGACGCCGGAGGAGGCCCTGCGGCTCTTTCTCGCCGCGTCCGGGTCCGGCGACTACGTGTCCCTGCAAGCCTACGTCAAGCCGTCGGCGGAGACCACGGAGGCGTTGCAGGAGTTTAGGACGCGGGTGCGCGACCGGCTCCGGCTGGCGACCACCGCCGGCTACGGACCGCGCTTTCTGCACTCCACCGGCCAGCTACACAAGGGCGACGGCGGGAACGGGCTATTCTTGCAGTTCACCGCTGACGACCCCGAGGATGTCCCCATACCCGACGAGGCCGGCTCCCAGGAGTCGTCGCTCAGTTTCGGGGTGCTAGAGGAGGCGCAGGTTTTGGGCGACCGGCAGGCGCTCCTCGACGCCGGACGGCGCTCTATCCGGTTCCACCTCGGTTCCGATGCAGCCGGCGGATTGGCGAAGCTCGCGGAGGCTATCGCGTGATCTCCGCCTTCGTCTTCGACCTCGACGGCACGCTGGTCGAGACCGAGGAGCTAAAAGCCCTCTCCTACGCCCGCGCCGCAAGGGGGCTGCGCCCCGAGGTACAGGAGGAAGCCGTGATCCGGTCTTTCGGAAACCTCGTAGGCCGCGCCCGCCAAGAGGTGGCGACGGCCCTTCTCGAACGCTTCGACCTCGAGGGGGTGGCCCGCTCACGGATGGAGGAGCTCGGGGCGGACTCCCCCTGGCAGGCCTACGTGCGGGTCCGGCTGCCCATCTACGAGGCGCTCCTGGCCGACCGGGACGTCGTGCTGGCCCACCGCTACCCGCACAACGTCGCCTTGCTGCACGAGGTCCGGCGTGCGGGCTACCCCACGGCCCTCTCCACGATGTCCCACCGCGGTCAGGTCGGCCTCGTCCTCTCCATTTTGGGCCTCGCGGACGAGTTCGACGTGGTCGCCACCCGGGAGGATGTCGAGCGTGGTAAGCCCGACCCGGAGATAGACCTGCTCGTCGCGCGGGAGCTCGGCGTACCGCCGGGGGAGTGTTTGGTGATCGAAGACTCCCCCGCCGGGGTCGCCGCGGGCCTCGCCGCCGGGATGGAGGTGATCGCCGCGACCACCACTCTCACCCGCCGCAAGTTCGAGGGCACCGGCCTCCTGGCCCGCTGCCGGGTGGTCACGGACCCGCGAGAGCTACCCGGCGCGGTGCGGCGCGTGGTCTCGGCCTCGGGCGGAGGCCCACTTCGTGTAGCAGCTACATCTAGCAGAGAGCAGACTGAGGAAAGGAGAAAAACTATGGAACTCGGCATGGTAGGGCTCGGTAAGATGGGCGGCAACATGGCCCGCCGCCTGCTCGCGGACGGCCACCGGGTGGTGGGATACGCCCGCCGTCCCGAGGCGGTACAGGCTATCGTGGACGAGGGCGCGGTACCGTCCAATTCTTTGGGAGAACTGGTCGGCAAGCTCGACGCCCCGCGCGTCGTGTGGCTGATGGTCCCCTCGGGCAAGCCTACGGAGGACACGATGGACAAAGTCGCGGGCCTGCTGGAAAGGGGCGACACCATCGTGGACGGCGGCAACAGCAACTACCACGATACCGTGCGCCGGGCCGCCGCGCTCGCCGAAAAGGGCCTCCACTACGTGGACGTCGGCACCAGCGGCGGCGTCTGGGGCCTGGCGGAGGGCTACTCCATGATGGTCGGCGGCGAGCCGGAGGCGGTCGGGCCGCTGCGGCCCGCCCTGGAGACGCTGGCGCCCGCCCCGGACAAGGGCTGGGGGCACGTCGGGCCTTCGGGCTCCGGGCACTTCGTCAAGATGGTCCACAACGGGGTCGAGTACGGCCTCATGCAGGCTTATGCCGAGGGCTTCGCGCTCATGCGCCGCAAGGAGGAGTTCGGGCTGGACCTGCACCAGGTATCGGAGATCTGGCGTCACGGCAGCGTGGTCCGCTCGTGGCTTTTGGACCTGGCCGCCAGCGCCCTCGACGGCGACGACAGCTTGGAGGGCGTGGCCCCGCTCGTCAAGGACTCCGGCGAGGGGCGCTGGACGGTGGTCGAGGCCATCGACCTGGGCGTGGCGGCGCCCGTGATCTCCGCGGCCCTGGAACAAAGGTTCGCCTCCCAGGAAGCCGAGGGCTACGCCTACAAGATCCTGAACGCCCTCCGCAACCAGTTCGGCGGCCACGAGCTAGAGCGTGAGGCGCCGGCGAACGGGGAGGTGAAGCCGTGAGCGGGGACAGGCCAACCACCATCGTCATCTTCGGCGCCTCGGGCGACCTGACGCGCCGCAAGCTGGTCCCCGCCCTCTACAACCTCCATAAAAAGGGCCGGCTCCCGGCACAGACCCGCGTCGTCGGCTTTGCCCGCCGTCCTTACGACCACGATGAGTTTCGCAACCTCCTGGAGGAGAGCGCGCGAGAGTTCTCCGCGGAAACCTTCGACCCCGGTGTCTGGGAGGGGTTCGCCCGCAACCTGTACTACGCCCGCGGCGACCTCTCGACGCCCGAGGACTTTGGGCGACTGGGGGGGACGTTAGAGGAGCTCGAAGGCGGGCCGGCCGACCGCCTGTACTACCTGGCGACCGCGCCCCGGTTCTACGCGCCGGTGGTGAGGAACCTCGGGGCGGCTGGCCTAGCTGACGAGGGCGCAGGCTACCGCCGGGTCGTCGTGGAGAAGCCCTACGGGCGGGACTTGGCCTCGGCCCGGGGGCTGGACCGGGAGGTGCACGGGGTTTTTAGGGAGGATCAAGTCTACCGGATCGACCACTACCTCGGCAAGGAGACGGCCCAGAACGTGTTGTTTTTCCGGTTCGCCAACACGCTCTTCGAGCCGGTGTGGAACCGGGCCTACGTGGACCACGTCCAGATCACGGTCGCAGAATCCGTCGGCGTCGGCCACCGGGCCGGCTACTACGACGGCGCGGGCGTGCTGCGCGACATGTTCCAGAACCACCTCCTCCAACTCCTCTCGCTGGTCGCGATGGAGCCGCCGGCCGCCTTCGACGCCGGCCGCCTGCGCGACGAAACCGCGAAGGTGCTCGCCGCCGTCCGGCCCGTCGCGGACGTCGCCCGCGACACGGTGCGCGCCCAGTACAGGGGCTACTGCGAGGAGGAAGGTGTAACCGCAGGCTCGATGACACCGACCTACGGCGCCCTCAAGCTCTTCGTGGACAACTGGCGCTGGCAGGGGGTGCCGTTCTACCTGAGGAGCGGCAAGGCGCTGGCCGAGAAGTTCTCCGAGGTGGTCGTCCGCTTTAAGAGCCTGCCGCACTCGATGTTCCCCGCCACAGACGGCGGGGGGCCGGCGGAGAATATTCTGGGGTTGTGCATCCAGCCCGACGAGGGCGTGCACCTGCGTTTTGAGGCGAAGGTGCCGGGGACGGTCGCGGAGATGCGCCCGGTAAACATGACGTTCCACTACGAAGACGCCTTTGACCGGGCCATACCCGACGCCTACGAGCGGCTATTGCTCGACGCCGTTACCGGGGACGCGGCGCTGTTCATCCGGAGCGACGCCATCGGGGGGTCGTGGTTCCTGATCGACCCGATCCTGGCCGCCTGGGAAGAAGGACACGGCGCCCCTCCCCCGCTCGCCGCCTACGAGCCGGGCGGCCCCGGTCCGGCCGAAGCCGACGAACTACTCGCCCGTGACGGCAACGCCTGGCTCCGCTCCTGCGGCGGCCACGACGCGAAACCCGAAGAAAAAGCAACCACCGAAAGGAGAAGGTCATGACGCAGCACTACGACGCCATCGTGATCGGGTCCGGGCAGGCGGCCACACCGCTGGCCCGGGACCTGGCCGGGGCGGGCCGTAAAACCGCCCTGATCGAGCGCGAGCACGTCGCCGGCACGTGCGTGAACGAGGGCTGCACCCCGACCAAGACGATGGTCGCCAGCGCCCGGGTGGCCCACCTGGCCCGCCGCGGCCCAGACTACGGGGTACAGACCGGACCCGTAAGCGTGGACCTTACGGTCGTCCGCAAGCGCAAGCGGTCCATCGTGGATCTCTTCCGCAGCGGCCAGGAGCGGAGCATCGAGCGCACCGAGGGCCTGGACCTCATAGCCGGTGAGGCGGCGTTCACGGGCACGAAAGAAGTTGAAGTAACGCCGGCGGAGCCCGGGGGCGAGCCGTTCCGCCTCACGGCTGACGAGTTCTTTATCAACACGGGGGCGCGACCGGCGGAGCTACCGATAGACGGGTTGGCCGCGGTGCCGCACCTGAACTCCACGACGGTGATGGAGCTCGCCGAGGTACCCGAGCGCCTGCTGGTTCTGGGCGGCGGCTACGTCGGCCTAGAGTTCGGCCAGATGTTCCGGCGCTTCGGCGCGGGGGTGGCGGTCGTGCAGCGGGGCGGCCAACTCCTGCCGCGCGAGGACGCCGACGTCGCCGAAGAGGTCACGAGCATCTTACGCGAGGACGGCGTCGAGGTGCTGCTGGAGACCGAGGCGGTAAGCGTCGAGTCCTCTGCCGACGGCGCGATACACTTGACAGTCCACGGGCCGGATGGAGAGCATACCCTCGACGGCTCTCACCTGCTGCTGGCCGCCGGCCGGCCGCCGAACACGGACACGCTAAATCCCGCCGTCGCGGGCATCGAGACCGACAAACGTGGCTTTATCCGGGTGGACGACAAACTTCGCACCTCCGCCGAGGGCATCTACGCCCTGGGTGACGTCAAGGGCGGCCCGGCCTTTACCCACGTCTCCTACGACGACTACCGGGTGGTAAAGGCAAACGTGCTCGACGGCGGCGACGCCTCAATCGCCGACCGCCTTGTCCCCTACACGGTCTTCATGGACCCGCAGCTAGGAAGGGTCGGCCTCTCCGAGAAAGAGGCCCGGGAGCAAGGTCTAGACTACCGGGTCGTCAAGCTGCCGATGACCCGGGTGGCGCGGGCCGTGGAGACCGACGAGACGCGGGGTTTCATGAAGGCCCTCGTGGACGCGGAGACAGACCGTATCATCGGCGTTGCGGTGCTCGGCGTGGAGGGTGGTGAGATCATGGGCGTGTTGCACGTGGCGATGATATGCGGAATGCCCTACACCGCCATCCGGGATGGCGTCTTCGCCCACCCGACGCTCACCGAGTCGCTGAACAATCTGTTCCTGACGCTGGACGCTTGAGCGTGGATTGGGAGACGAGGACAAATGAACCACCGGCGATAGACGCCCGGCGACGGTGGGTGCTGGCGGTGGTCTCGCTGGCGTCGGTGCTGGTCATCCTCGCCATCCAGATGCCGTCGGTGGTGCTGCCGGCCATCGGGGAGGGCTTGGGGGCGAGCTTCGTGGAGCTGCAGTGGGTGGTCAACGCCTACGCGCTCACTTTGGCTGCTCTCCTGCTCGCCGCCGGCTCCCTCTCCGACCGCCTAGGGCGCAAGCGGGTCTTTATCTGGGGTCTCGGGCTGTTCCTCGCGAGCTCCCTCTTGTGCGCCCTGGCGTGGAGCCCACTGGTTCTAGACCTCGCCCGGGCCGCCCAGGGCGTTGGCGGGGCGGCACTGTTCGCCGGCTCGCTCGCCATTCTGGGTACGGAATTCCAGGGACCGGCGAGGGGCCGGGCGCTAGGCCTCTGGGGGGCAGCGGTCGCCGCGGGGATCGCGGCGGCACCGCTCGTGGGCGGCGCTTTGGGCGCGGCTTTAGGGTGGCGCGCAATCTTCTTTTTCTGCTGCGCCCTGACCTTGCCCGCCATACCGCTCGCCCTCTCCCACCTTGCCGAGTCGCACGAAGAAGGGGCCGGGAGCATAGACTGGATCGGGACCTTCACTCTAGGGACCGGGGTGTTTTTCCTGATCTTCGCCCTCGTCGGCGGCAACGACCGGGGCTGGACGAGCCCCATAATCCTCGGCGCCCTGCTCTTCGCCATCCTCCTGCTCTCCCTCTACGTGCTGGCCGAACGCCTGGAGCACCGGCCGATGCTCGACCTCGCGCTCTTCCGGGTGCCAACCTTTGTCGGCGCCTCGGTGGTGGCCTTCACCGCGAGCGCGGCCGTCTTCGCCATGACCGTTTTTGCCCCCCAGTATTTCATTCTGGTCGAGGGGGCTTCGCCGCTCGGCGCGGGGTTGCGCATGCTCCCGTTCGCCCTCGCCGCCTTCGCCGCCTCGTTCCTCACCGCCCGGTTCTCCGGGCTTTTGCCCCTGCGCTTTTCCATCGCAGCGGCCATGGTCTTTATCGGGTCGGGGCTCGCGCTGATGAGCGGCGTGGGTGCGGGCTCGGAGTACCTCCGGCTCGTCCCCGGGCTCGCCGTGGCGGGATTGGGCTTGGGACTCGTCAACCCGCTCCTGGCAGCCGCCGCTCTGGGCGTCGTGCCCCCTTCGAGGAGCGGCATGGCCTCCGGCGCCAATAACACCTTCCGCCAGCTCGGCGTCGCCGTGGGCGTTGCCGGGCTCGGGGCGGTGCTCCAGCTCCGTCAAGAGCAACGGGCCTTCGAGGTGCTCTCTGGCGTGCTGCCCGAGGGCCGCGCCGGGGAACTCGCCCGCCTCTTCGCCGGCGGCGACGCCGCCGGGGCCGTCGCCGCCGTAACCCCCGCCGTGCGGGAGGCCGTTACAGCAGCCTCCCACGAGGCGTTCGTCAGCGGCTTCAACGCCGTGCTGCTCGTCGGGGCCGCCGTCGCCTTCGCTGGAGCTCTCATCTCAGCGGCGCTTATCCGTCCGCGAGACTTCGCTGCTGTAAAGGAAAAGACTGCCGAACAGAGCGAAATCAAATCCCGAGAGAAAAGAAGGGTGCGATGAAAGCCCTCGCCGTCTCTCCCAACGAGCCAGGACGCACCGGTCGAATTGCTGCTCTCAATCGTAAGAAACCTTCGATGATCTACTGTAACGGCGGAGGTGCGTGCTGATGCCCGAGATCTCCCTGGCCGGCATCTTCGCGGTGGCGGCGATTGCTTTCGGGGCGCCTTTCATCCTGGGGTTGTTCCCCTCGGTGCGGCTGCCGTCCATCGTGGTGGAGATCCTGGTCGGCGTCGTCCTCGGTCCGGCGTTGCTGGGTCTGGTCGAGGTGGACGTGGCCCTGGAGGTGCTCTCCCTGCTCGGGCTGGCTTTCTTGCTGTTTTTGGCGGGGCTTGAGATAGATCTCGACCGGCTCCGGGCGGCTTCTCCGGGGATAGTGGCGTCCGGGTTCGCGCTGTCGCTGTCGCTCGGGCTCGGGGTGGGAGGCGCGTTGTGGATCTTCGACGTGGTCGAATCACCGCTCTTTGTCGCCATAGTGCTTTCGTCCACGGCTTTGGGGCTCGTGGTGCCGGTGCTCGCCGACGCCGGGCAGCTCGATACAGCGGCCGGAAAGACCGTGATCGCCGCCGCCTCGGTGGCGGACTTCGGCGCGGTGATCCTGCTGTCGGTGCTGTTCTCCGAGGAGTCGGGCGGCGTCGGGGCCACGTTGCTCCTCTTGAGCGCCTTCATCGCGCTGGTGGCCCTGATCTCGGTCGCCGTGGCGGAGGTTGAGCGGTTCGGGCGCCTGGGCACTGTACTCAACCGCCTGCAAGACACGAGCGCCCAGATCCGGGTCCGCGGCGCCCTGGTCCTGCTCGTCGGCCTCGCCTGGCTAGCCCAGACCTTCGGACTGGAGGCGATTCTCGGCGCCTTCGTCGCCGGGGCCATGCTGCGTCTCCTGGACCGTGACCGGGCCATGACTCACCCCCGCTTCCGGGAGAAGCTCGAAGCCGTGGGCTTCGGCGCATTCGTGCCATTTTTCTTCGTCGTCAGCGGCCTGCGCCTCGACCTACAAGTCCTGTTCTCTGGGGAAGCGGTCACGCTTCTGCTGATCCCGGCGTTCCTGCTCGCTATCCTGCTTGTCCGCGGTCTCCCGGCCATCTTGCTCTACCGGCGGTTTATGAGGCCACGCAACGCCGCGGCGACCGGGCTCCTGCAGGCTACCACGCTCCCCTTCATCGTCGCCGCCACCGAGATCGGGGTAGAGCTCGGCGAGCTGGACACCGCGGTCGCCGCCGCCCTCGTCCTCGCCGGTCTGCTGTCGGTTATCCTATTTCCTTCGGGCGCGCTGAGGCTCCTCGCCCGCGGGTCGGCGGACAGTCCCCGAGCCGGAAATAGCTGGGGGGAAGAGGTCCCACGGAAGTCCTCCACCTCCCAGTCTACACTACACATGGATAATACTGACGACTAGCGCGGCAACACACGGTACCGATCTGCCGCCTTCACCGACCCTGACCTTACCGTATCTGCCCATCCCGCTCTGCCAACCGACGAGACCCAGTAGCCTCCGGAAGCCCTCACAGCGGTCTTCAATACGGTTGACCCCCGTCAGCATACCGGGCACGTAGCCTCTCGTTCGGAGGTTCACCCAGCCGCTCGCGGATGCATGAAGGACCCGCGTCGGTTAAGGTTATTCCGAAGCTTCGGCTTTCCCGAGTTGGCCGGACATCTCGACGAGGGGACGACCATCCTCTTCGACCCAGACGCCGCACGGGCCGCCTTCTACGCCGTGATCCAGCTCGACTTTGGTGCCATCCATGCGGTAAGCGGGATCGTAGAAACGGGCGACGAGTTCACTATCGCCCTCTATGTAGTGACCGATAAGCGCGCGGCGGAAACGGTCGGCTGATGTGTTGGGATAGGAGCCGTGCACGAGGCTACCGTTGAAGAACAAAACGTCTCCCGGTTCCATCACGACCGGCTGCACCTCGGTGTCCTCCGGCAGCGATACGGCGACATCGGTAAAGCTTTGCGTGGTATCGGCCTGGGTCGGACACAAAATCGGCCACTCTTGACTGCCGGGCACTACTTGCAAACAGCCGTTTTCAACGTCGCAGCGGTCGAGCGCGAGCCACGCCGCCATGCACGTTCCGGGCTGCACGCGCAGGAAAAAGTTGTCCTGGTGCAACGCCTGCCCCCGGGCGCCGGCCGGCTTGAAATAGAGCATCGTCTGCACCGCAATCGGCGATCTTCCGAGCAGTGCCATCATACAGCGGTTGAGGCGCTCGTCGAGCATCCACTGCATGCTGGGCGCGTCCCAACGGTGCATGTGAATCATGCGTGGGTATTTCTTCAATGGATCGTTGCTGCCAGGCTCCACGCCAGCCGTGTCACCGGGATAGCTGCCGGCGACCCGCAACGCCATGTAGTGCTCGCGGTAGCTCGCCACTTCGTCTTCGTTGAACAGCGCCGGCACCACGACGAAGCCGTTATCCTCGTAAAAACTACGCAACTCCGGTGCCACCATGATAATCCACTCTCCTCGCTTCCACTTCTGATGGTCTACCTTAGCGCGTCCGGCTGCGGGCGTCAATTTGAACTTATGCCTGGCCGCTGTTGCCGTAGACATACCGGAGCCTGTTCCTTCATAGTAGTTGACCTACTCTGCATGGTGCTTAATCATAGTAGTCTGTCAAAGGGATGCTCGGCCAATCTGTACGCGCATGGACATCTGGGTCAATGTTGTCGCAACTCGTTGTCAGCACGGCCGATGAGCCAGTTACCGCGTAAAAACTAGTGCAAGTAGCGGATAGCGGGGAAAGCGCCGATCAAGCAGTTCTTGGCCCAAAAGTCATGCCGAATAACGGGTATTGTCTTGCGCTCTCTCCACCCACTCCGGCACAATGCGTCTGTTTAGAGCAAGCGTTGGAGAGGGTGACGGGCGTGGAGGATTTGCGCGGTGAGGACGGGCCAGGCGAGGTTGCCGGCAATATCGATGAGGATCTCGTAGATGGGCTCTATGTTGGGGATGCGATCCGGTTCTTCCTGGATGCTAAGCGTGCCGGCGGTCGCTCGGAGAGAACGATCTCGGAGTATCGCAAGAAGCTGGACCTCTTCCAGCGGTGGGTCGCCGCACGTCTCGAAGGAGAGGGTGCCGTGGACGCGCCCGTCTCGTGGGTAGGCCCTGATGAAGTCGAGGGATACGTGGTGCACATGCGCGGGCGGGGTCTCTCGGACTCCTGGATCAAGAATCACCTGTCTGTAGTTCGTAGCTTCTTCGACACTTTAAGCAGAAGGCTCGACCTTCCCGATCCCACCAGAAGACTCGACGAGGTGCTCTTCCACCAGAAGGCGCCCAAGAGGGCTTTCCTGACAAGAAGAGAAGCCGATGTGCTGCTCGGGGCTATCGAGAAGGTGGCCTCTGGCCAGGTCGTTGATGCGACAGAGGATCAAGCTGCTAGCAGCAGCATTGGTGGTGACGTACGGGCCGTGTGCCGGCGTGAGGTAAAGAAAGCGCTCGCCGTCCGGGACCACGCAGCCTTCAGTTGCATGATCTACGGTGGACTGCGCATAGAAGAGGCGACGGCCCTGACGCTAGAGGACCTCTCGTTCGTCCGGGGCGCTGAGGAACTGCGGGTGGCCCGAGGCAAAGGCAACAAGGAGCGTCTGGTTCCAATGGGTCCGAGGCTCAGGAGGTCTTTACGACGCTACCTGAGACAGAGGAATACGCTCGCTTCTGCCGGCGAACGCCGGAGCTATGATGCAGAATCCCCTCTGCTCTACCTCTTCGTTACGGAGAAGGGTTCTCGCATAACTGAAGGATCTTTGCGGCGGCGGCTGTACGGGTGGGTTCGCGAGAGTCGCCTCAAGAAAGCCGACATAAAGCCCCACGACTTGAGGCGCACCTTCGGCACTTGGTACCTGCAGGAGAACCCAGGCCAGTTGGTCGAGCTAGCAGAGCTCATGGGTCACTCTGACCTCTCGCAAGTCAGGAAGTACGCCCTCTCGGATGCCGAGCGAGCGCGGGCCGGGGTCGGGAAACTATAAGCGCAAGCTGTAGGGCACCCTGTAAGGTACCCTCCGGTCCGGGCGTCGCAAGGAAAGCCGTGATCTTAAACTTGCCCCCTGACCCACAGACTTGTCACCTGACCCACAGTTTTCTACTGACCCTACAGATCGTCTGTGTATGCGAATAGCACCTGTTGAAGAGATGGTCGCTCTCGCAGTCTACGAGGGGCGTAATCCTCCAGCCTGAGCGCTTTAAGCCATCCGTTCTCGCCGAGATCGTTCAGACCGAAGAGCCTGGGCTGCCTGGAGGCGTAAGAGGTCTCGTACAAAGTGGGATGCCTGACATCCCGCAATCCACCTTTGCTCGAAAGGTACTCTATCTCGTAACGGGAGAGGGTTTCTCCGGCGTACTCCACCGTGAGGCTCCTTGCCCCGAGCCATAATGCTACCTCGCACCTCGCGAGCCCTTCTTCTCCGTAAAGTCTCCAGCGCATGATCCGGGCGTAGCCGAGGGTGTCAAGGATTCGCTCAAATCTGACGGTGAAGAAGGCCCGCTGAAGTTCCTCCGGACGATGCCGGAGGCGAGTTACCCATCCGAGCACCTGTGCGGGGCTGTGGCGGCCATCTTCTCTGAACTGGTGCGCCCAGTGATTCTGCTCGTTGTAGTCACAGAGAAACCGGTCGTGAACTTGTACTATCTCTTCCCAGCTCCCTGCGTTTGCGAAGTGCCAGTCGGCCATCTTTCTCTGAATATTGAAGGTGGTTTCGGAGTAGTTCTGCCAGGGCTTGCCCTTCTGGATCTCGTACTTGGTGATCCCCAAAGCTTCGTAGATCTCCTTTGCCCTGTTCGATAGGAAGATCGAGCCGGAGTCGGTAACGAGAGCTTCGGGAGGACCGTACCGCGCCACCGCAGAGTGCAGTACGGAGAGAAAGGCGGTGAGATCCTGGCTACGGGAGATGGAACTTGCCAAAAGAGCGCGGCTATAGTTGTCCAGTATGGAGATCACATACACCCTGCCACCCAGCCGGTGCTTCTTGATATAGCGGACGTCCGCACTCCAGTGTTGATGGTGACGTGTTGCGGCGAACGGCATCTGTTTCTTCTGGTAAGGGCTTCGTTTCGGCTTGTCCATGCCGTGGACCCGGCGGTTTAGGGCAAGGATGTTGCCTACGGTTCTGCGGCTTATGTCTATGCCCCTGCGGACCAACTCGGCGTGGATACGGAACTCCCCAAGTTCAGGGTTCTCCTGAAGGCGTCGCACCATCTCGATGGTGGCGAGATCCACTTTCCTTACGCCCGGGGGCCTGCCCCGTGGCTTGTCCTGAAGCCCTTCTTCACCTTCGGAGAACCAACGGTCCAAAACCCGGTAGACGGTCGACCGGCTCACCTTTAGATATGAAGCAATAGCTTTCGCACTCCAACCGTCCAATCTCAGCGCCGCTACGGCTTCTCGCCTCTCTCTGTCATCCTCTATCTCGTGGTAGGGACGGTAGAGCTTGACCATTCGCAAAGGCACCGGCTCCTCAGAGAGCACACGTTTTACCGTGTGTTTGCCAAGTTCTCTTCCGGTACGCACGTGGATTATGTTCTTGATCTCATTGTTGTTGAGGGCTGGGTGTTCGCCTTTCAAAGAAACGATCATCTGGCGGATCTCCGGCGGAAGGACGCGGCGCTTGGCCTCCTCTTTGGAGAACAGGCTCGGCACGCCCTCCGCGTCGAAGTGCTCGATCTTGTAGTAGAGCATTCGTTCCAAGATACCGACCTCTCTGGCACGCTCCGCTACAGAGCTACCGAAGACAAGCGAGGGTCGCATCTTCTCGTACTCGATTTGCTCGGGCCACTGCAACAGCGGCTCCAGCTCGGTCCAGTCATCGGTAGGTTCCACACGACGGCGCCTCATAACCACTTCCCCCTCCATCCTGGCGACACCGATCAATCTCCCGCTCCAATAAAGTCCTCCCCCGAGCGAGCATCGCAATGACTCATTTGTTGAGAGAGGAAATATGCCATAGACAGGAGCTTCAGGCGAATTCTACAGACATTCGAAGGTGCTAGAGCCGTTTCTGCAAGGCTCATAGCCCCTATGCGTCCCACATATTGATGCGAAGTTTGGTGGCGAACACCGTCGCTTTCCTGTTCTCCGAAGAAGCGAGCTTTATCAACGGCGCGATCCTGCCCGTTGATGGCGGCCGGTCGGCGCTCGGAAGAGACCTCGAAGAAACGTAAGACACGCCAACAAAGCCCAGTAAAGAAGGAAGCTGGCTGGGATTCGCACTTAAGGAGTACCGGGAACTTTCTTGCGCTTTTTAAACATTTAGTATTGACTGAAACAACTAAATGTACTATCATCACTATCAGAATATGCTATCAGCGTACGGAGGAAGTGTATGGACGAGGACAGGACGAGTTACGTTGAGGACTTCGGGCTTTTGTTCGAGGGGTTCGGGTTGCCGAGGATGGTGGGTCGGGTTTTGGGGGCGCTTTTAATCTCTGATCCGCCCGATCTCTCTGCCGAGGAGTTGGCGGAGGCTTTGCGGGCGAGCCGCGGCTCGATCAGCTCTTCTACCCGAACCCTCATACAGATAGGTCTCGTGCAGCGGCGTACCAAACTCGGCGAGCGACGCGACTACTTCCGGATGAACCCCGGCGCTTGGGACGAGTTGATGCGCCGCGAGCTGGAAACCCTCGTCAAGTTCCGGCAGATGGCCGAGAGGGGGCTGAAGATAGCGAACTCGGATAGCCCCGAAGTCCGGCTCAACTTAGAAGAGATGCGCGAGTTCTACACCTACTGGGAGAAAGAGCTACCCGCCGTGCTGGAGCGGTGGGAAGAAGACAAGAAAAAGGAGACCACATGGGCGCGGTAGTAGAGACTAGCGGGCTCACCAAGACTTACGGTAAGGACCGGGGCATAAAGAACGTGGACCTGACCGTAAACGAAGGAGAGGTTTTCGGTTTCCTCGGTCCCAACGGCGCGGGTAAAACGACCACCGTCCGCACGCTACTAGGCTTCATGAAGCCCACCGATGGGCGGGCCGAGGTCTTAGGAATGGACATCGAGAAGGAGAGCGTAGCCATCCGCTCGATGGTCGGAAACCTCCCTGGCGAGTTCACGCTAGAGGACCGGATGACCGGGGATCAACTCCTTAAGTTCTTCGCCCGTCTCCGGGGAGTAAAGAACCTTGATTACGCTTACGAGATCGCCGAACGTATCGGCGCGGATATGAACCGTCCGATGCGGCGTCTCAGCCGGGGCAACAAGCAGAAGATAGGCCTCGTGCAAGCCATGTTCCACAAGCCGCCGCTCTTGATCCTCGACGAGCCGACCGGCGGACTTGATCCGCTGGTACAGGAAGAGTTTCTGAAGATCATCGGCGAGGTCAAGGAGGAAGGGAGAACGGTCTTCTTCTCCTCCCACACCCTGGGTGAGGTGGAACGGGTCTGTGACCGGGTCGGGATCATCCGGGCGGGAGAGCTAACCGCCGTCGAGACCACCGACGACCTCATAAACAAGTCCTTCCGGCACGTAAACCTCGTCTTCGCCGACATCCTCGACTCCGAAGAGGCGGGGCGGTTCGAGAACCTCGAAGGTGTGGAGGGGTTCAGCCGAAACGGCGAGCAACTCACCTTCGACCTGCACGGCAACCTGGACGCCCTGATAAAGCTCGCCGCCCGCCACGAGCTCGTGGACATGATGTACGAGCGGCCGAGCCTGGAAGAGATTTTCCTGGCCTACTACAATGACGAAGGGGTCGGCAGAAAGACGAACAACGGCGACGCAGACGCCGAGGCAACTGGTGCGACGAGCACACCTAGCACCAGTGCGAGGTCTTCGAAAAGCCGCAGCGAGTCGCCGGCGTCCCGCGTAGAGAACGCCTCTTACCCCATCAGCCCAAATTCGCAGAACGACAACGGGTCAAAAGCGACGGCTTCCGAAGCGGGGATGGCCCTACACAACGCGATAGAAACCATCGTCGAGCAGACGGTCGAGAAGACCGTCAACAGGATGGTCGAGAAAGGAGAGAAGGTATGAGCACCGCCCAGGCACAAAAAGGCGGCCGGTCTACAGAGGTGGCGGAAGAGCCAGGTGGTGGAAGGACTTTCACGGTTTTGCTCGGGCACGTCTTGAGCCTCCAGGCCCGGAGCGTCGCCATCTGGGGCGCGGTGTTCGGGCTGTTCGGTGTAATGATGGTCTCCATCTTCCCCGCCATAGCGGATGGGCCGGGACTCGAACAGATGACAGATGCCCTGCCGCAGGGCATGATGGAGGCTGTGGGGGTAGGAGATATTGCCAGCCTGGGCACCATTACAGGGTTTCTAGACGCGGAGATCTTCGGCCTCGTGTTGCCGCTGGCCTTACCATTTTTCGCCATCCTGGCCGCCGCCGGAGCAATCGCCGGGGCTGAGGAAAGCGGCACCATAGACGTGCTGATGGGCAACCCCCTGCCGCGCTGGCAGCTCGTCGCGGCCTACTTCGCCTCGACGGCGATTGCACTCGCGGGCATACTCGCCATCTTCGGCCTCTTCTTGTGGGGCTCGGCCTTGTTTATAGACGCGGAGCTTGCCTTTGGTACGGTCGCCGAGGGGGTATTCGGGGCGTGGCCGCTAGCGCTCTTCTTCGGTGGTCTCGCCATGCTGGCCTCGGCCGTCTTTCATCGCAGGATGCTCGCGGTAGGCGTCGCGGGGGGCGTGCTCTTCGTGATGTACTTCCTGAACGTCGTGAGCGGCCTGGTAGAGGAACTAGAGTTCCTGGAGTACTTCTCCGCGATCTACTATTACGGAGCACCCCTTGTCGAAGGCATCGACTGGGCCAACTTTGCCATCCTGACCGGGGCCGCAATAGTCCTCGCGGCAGCGGCAGTTTTTGCCTTCCAGAAGCGCGACATCTACACGTAAACGTATCTACACGTAAACGTAGACAGACCTCAGAGAAAGGCACAAGCAATGAGTGTTGGACAAGCACAACGTCAGAAAAGGACCTCCTACCGCGATGTAGAGAGTCCCGGCGCGATCCCGCAGCTACTCGCGCTGACCGGGCAGGACATGAGCCTCCGGGTCCGTAGCGTCCTCATCTGGGGAACGGTTTTGGGCGCTCTGGGCCTCATGTTCGTGGCGATCTTTCCTTCCTTCGCGAACAGTCCGGAGATAGCGGAGCTGTACGGCAGCATGCCCCAACCGCTGTTGGATATCATGGGCTTTGGGGAGGACACCTTCAGCTCCATTGAGGGTCTCCTGGAAAGTTACATGCTCGGCTTCATGGTGGCGCTCGCGCTCTCCATCTTCACGATACTCGTAGCCTCTTCGGCCCTTGCTGGAGCCGAGGAAGAAGGCACCATAGACGTGCTTATGGGCAACCCTCTCTCTCGCTGGCAGCTCGTTGTGAGCCGCTTCCTCTCTGCGGCGGCGTTGCTGTTGGGTATCGTGACGATCATGGGCCTCATCACCTGGATCTCCTCACTGTTAATACCCGACGTGGACCTCTCCTTCGGGTCAATGGCGGCCGGCTCCCTGGCCCTGTGGCCGTTGGCCCTCTTTTTCGGGGGTATAGCCCTGCTGTGCTCGGCCATCTTTCACCGGCGCCTCTTGGCTATAGCGATCCCGCTGACCCTGCTCCTGGTAATGTACTTCGTAGACGGGCTGGCGAGGTCAGTCGAGCTCTTCGATACCCTCCAGCCGCTCTCCGCCTTCTACTACTACGGGTCTGCCATCCAGGACGGCATCGACTGGGCCAACTTCGCCGGCCTTACGGCGGCGGCGCTGCTGCTCGTGGCGCTCGCGGTGCTCGTCTTCCGGCGGCGCGACATCTACACGTAACCGGCTATCGAAGGAGGCAATAATGTTGAAGAAGTTGGACGAGGGTACCGGGAACGTGCTGGGCTACGAGGTAAAAGGGAAGCTGACGCAGAAGGAGTTCGAGGCTCTCTCCGTAGAGATCAAGTCGACGGTGGCCGAGCACGGCAGCATCCGGCTACTCCTCCATATGAACGAGATCCCGAAGATGGAACTAGGCGCCCTGGCCGAAGACCTGAAGCTCGCCCCGTACGCAAACGACCTGGAGCGCTACGCTATCGTAAGCGACAGCACACCCGTGGGGTGGGCGGAGAAGCTAGGAGATGTATTTATTAGCGGAGAGGTAAAACATTTCGAGGATTCGCAATACGAAGAGGCATGGGACTGGATACAATCCTAGTCAGCGCCCCCACAACGGCACAAGAAAAACCGCCGCCTGCGAGGAGACAGAAACAATAATCGCGCAAGAGCTAGCCAATACCTCGGCGCCATGACGCGTGCCACGCTGCCCGGGTCGCCCGCAACCAATACTCACACTATTCCGACAAGGAGCCCTAGATGAGCACAACCGACGCCCCGGCAGCCGAGACTACCGCAACGGCTACCGGGCTCACCGACGGTCGACTGAAGAGGCTGCGAATCTGGAACCTGGCCCTTACGCTTTTGCACGCCGCCCAGGCGGTGGTCGTGCTCGTGCTGGCGAGCGACTTCGCCATCACCGTAACCTCTTCCTTCCCGGCGGGACCCCCCGGCTCTCCCGTGCCGGCCCCGGACGCGTTGTTCGACGTGCCGATCGGGGCCGCCATCGCCGTGTTTTTGGGCCTCGCCGCCCTCGACCACCTGCTCACCTCGACCGTGTTTCGCAAGCGCTACGAGGCGGACCTGCGCGGTGGGATCAACCGCTTCCGCTGGCTCGAATACTCCCTTAGCTCGACGCTGATGGTGCTGCTCGTCAGCTTCTACGCCGGCGTCACCGGCATCGCCGCCATCATCGGGATCACCGGGGCCAACGTCGCGATGATCCTGTTCGGGTGGCTGCAGGAGAAGATGAACCCGCCCGACCGCGAGAGCACCACGATGATGCCTTTCTGGTTCGGTACTTTGGCCGGGCTGGCCCCCTGGGTGGCGATCACCGTGAACCTGGTGGGTGCCGAGACCGTCCCGGACTTCGTCTACGGGATCTTCGTTTCTCTGTTCATCTTCTTCATGAGCTTCGCCGTTAACCAGTGGTTGCAGTACCGGCAGATCGGCCCCTGGCGCAGCTATGCGTTCGGTGAGACCGCCTACCTGGCCCTGAGCCTAGCGGCGAAGTCGGCGCTCGCCTGGCAGATCTTCGCCGGCTCCCTCGCGGGCTGAGGTGAGGGCGCGACGGGCCGGACAACCCGGAAGACGTATACTCGAACAGTCACGGAAAACTTGTCAACCAAAACAGAGAGGTAGAGCGTTGCTCACTGCAAATCAAATACAGGATACGAACATCGTCGAGGCGAAGCTCGACGGCGAGATACGGACGAAGGATGTGGAGGCTCTACGCTCCGAGATAGACTCGGTTCTCTACGAGCACGGTAAGCTGCGGCTGCTTTTTGTCTACGAGGGGATCGGCGGGACGGACCCGATGGCGATCTGGAAAGACCTGAAACTCGAAGCCAGGATCTTCAGCGACTTGGAGAAGATGGCCGTCGTGAGCGCGCAGGGCTGGTTCGGAAGCCTGGCGGGTCTCTTAAACTCGATGACGAGCATGGAGATAGAAACTTTTGAGCCTGTCCAATACAAGAGTGCCGTACAATGGCTCAAGACATGACGCTGTATAAGGTCGCCGAGAGCAGCAGGCCGGAAAGGTAAAAGAGTGAACGCAAAAAGAATTCTGGACGTGGCGGCTTTAATCTCCGTGGGCGATGGTGTTTTGTGGGTCCTGACCCCGCGCCGGCGCGGGCTGCTGTGGCTGGCCGGGCCGGGGCCGGTAAAACGTTTCGTGGAGAAGATCTGCCTGGAGAAGCCCTGGCAGGCCCGCCTCTTGGGTGCCGCACAGGTTGCGCTCGGTGTCTGGCTGGCGCTGCGTCAGTACCCGGAGCCTTGAACGAGGGCACGGTCCGCGCCGGCCATAGATGCTAGAGTCTCACCTTATGGAGCGTGAGAATCTAAGCTATTTGCCGTTACGGACGCTGGGAATCGCCCTCTTTCGGGGGGCTTTAGACTCTCCTACGGCCCGGGACTTCGTATTGTTGCTGGAGCTATTATCCGAGGAACACCCGAAACCGGCGGCGGTCGCGGACACATTCGGGCGGCTTTGGGAGGAACTGGCCGTAGATTCCGGCAACTTGCTCCCCGATGCCTGGCAGTCTTACCTGGTGGGGCGCATCCTGGACGACGAGAACCCCTTTAGCCTGGCCGCCGAACGGAACGCTTTGAGTACCTCGGTGGTCGAGCAGGCGCGCCGGGACCTCCGCACGCTTCAAGAGCTGTTCCGGATCGAGGCCCAACCCCTGCTCGACCTGGTAGAAAGAGCCGTGCCGGGGCTCAAAATCTGGGTCCCCTGGACGGACCCGGACCTCGAAACCAAGGATTCATACCGGGGGGCGCTGGCCCGAAAGCTCGCCGTCGCCGACGACTGGGGCGCGGGTGCGGAGCTTCTGGCCGACTTCTACGCCCGGCACGGGGCCGGGGCTTTCAACCGCTGCCGGGCTTTCCGGTGGAAGGCGGGCGGCCTGCATCCCGTAAAGGACCCCGATCCGGTACGGCTCACACAACTCGTCGGCTACGAGAACGAACGGAAGCCTTTGCTGGAGAACACGAAGCGTTTTCTGGCCGGTTTGCCGGCGCACCACACCCTGCTCTACGGCTTGCCGGGAACCGGGAAGTCTTCGACCGTCAAAGCCGTAGCCAACGAGTACGCGGAGAAGGGACTCCGGTTGGTCGAGGTGGCGAAGGAAGACCTTGGCGAGTTGCCGCGGGTGCTGGACAAGTTGCGGGGGCGCGGGCCACGGTTCATCCTCTTCGTGGACGACCTTTCCTTCGAGGAGCACGAGGTCGAGTACAAGTCGCTCAAGGCGCTGCTGGAGGGCAGCGTCGAAGAACCGCCGGAGAACGTGCGACTCTACGCCACCTCCAACCGGCGCAATATAATCCGAGAGAGTTTCTCCGACCGGGAAGAAGACGGGTTTTCGGATGACGTTCACGCCCGCGACACCATGCAGGAAAAACTCTCACTCGTGGCCCGTTTCGGGCTCCGGGTTACTTTCCCGGTGCCGGATCAGGGCCAATACCTGAACATAGTGCGGGAACTCGTCTACGAGCGAGGTATAAGAATTCCCGCGCACGACCTGATCGAACGCGCCCTGCTGTGGGACCGCTGGCACGCGGGCCGTTCCGGGCGTACGGCCCGGCAATTCGTGGACGATCTGGAAGCCGGCGAAGACCGCTGACTATGTACTTGTACCGGCGCACACCGGAAGCCGTTCGTCACGACTTTTTGCCGGAGGCTACGCTGTAATAGCGCCGCTCATAAAGCTTGAACCTCGAACACAGCGAGTCGTTAGCAAAAAATGGAAAGCTGTAGCTTGACCGCTGAAACCTCGGGTGTAAATCAGGATACAACGGCTTGAGAATCTGGTCGACGATCCAAGTTCCGGGCCATTTTGTCCTTCGCAGCAATCTAGTAGAGCTTAGTCGAGCCAGGTCTAAACTAGGTCTAAACCAGATCCAACCTCCAGTAGTCTACAAACTGACGGATGTTTGTAGACGACGATAATGATCCAAGACGCAAACTGTAATCGCAGTGCTAAAGAATCGACAACTACACCGAGAGACTAAGCCAGTCAGTAGGACAGGCTAACCTATAGGAGAGGCAGAGTAGCGGCGGAAGACCGATCTGCCTCTCACCTCTACCCACGAAAACAGCATCGGAAATTTAGACCAGCCATATTTGGGGAGAAATAACGCGTTACGCAGAATTTTTGAGAAGTCGCAAGAGTCCTACGAAGTGTACGATCGTCACGACAGCGCCTGTCTTTCTAAACGTGTTTCTCGCTTTCGAAAGTCTGGTGCGACAGACCTCGCCATGAAAGGTGGCTCTGGCGGACCTTTGATGAAGCAGAGTCTGGCCTTCATCCAAGATTTCAAAGGATCTTTTAAAAATTTGTTTCTTTTTCCCTTGAACCTTACGTAGGGTGAGGTCGTATTCTTCCAGTTATGGACGCCAGGAAACAGTTTAGCGAGAAGAAAGAGGCACGGTACGAGAGCCACTGGAAGGTTGGCGAACTAGCAGATAGTACAGGCCTCTCGGTACGTGCCTTGCACCACTACGAGAAGATCGGCCTGCTTGTGCCTTCGGAGCGTACCGAGACCGGTCATCGTCTCTACTCGGAAGAGGAGGTGCTGCGCCTGCAGCAAATAGCTTCTCTGCGAGCTCTGGGTCTCTCCTTGAACGAGATCAGAGGGTTCTTGGATGAGGAGGGCCACTCGTCCACCAAGGTGATCGGGCTGCACATCGCACGACTCAAAGAGCGGATCGAAGCGGAGCGGAAGCTCTGCGAACGTCTTGAAGGCATTGTGGCTATCCTGGTCGCTAGAGAAGACTCTGCTGGAGGAGTTTCTGCGCAGAGGTTCATCGAGACTGTCATGGAGGTGACGAAGATGTCGGAGAACATAGAGAAGCACTACACGACCGAGCAGTTGGAGAAGCTCGACCGCCGCAAGCGGGAACTCGGCCAAGAGAGAATCCGGGAGGTCGAGGCTGAGTGGCCCAGGCTCATCGAGCAGGTCGAGGCGGAGATGGCAGCCGGGACCGACCCTGCAGACGAGCGAGTACAGGAACTTGCCCGGCGTTGGATGGGGCTTGTTGAGGAGTTTACCGGCGGGGGTCCCGGCATCCGCCAGTCACTGGGCAACGTGTGGCAAGAGGAGGAGAACGTCGGCGGTATTCATACCGCCCATATGGGCGAACTGATGGAATATGTCGGGAAGGCTAACGCGGCTTCACAGGGTCGTCGGTAAAGCACCACCTGCATCACTTACTCACGAGCCGGGGATCGGGGAGTTCGATCTCCGGCTTCCCGATCCTGGCCGCTAAACCGCGAGGCTACCATAAGCGCGGCCACCGTAGCACAGATAAGGACCACAATAGCCAAAGGAGCCGGTGCATGAGCATCCAACCGACGACCCGCCGACTCCTTCCGGAGAGCATGAAGGTAAGTTACATGTCTACATGTCGGCGGATACCGGCGCATTGACTGTTCACACCGAGAGTATGGATGACTGCGTCCGGTGCCCGGGCTGCGGCCAACGTACGGAGAGAGCACACAGTCGCTACCAGAGAACGGTATCCCGTCGAAGGCTTCGTACACAAGCTGAAGCTCATCAAGCGTCAGGGATACGGCAGGGCGAATTCCGCCTTATTCAGGGCGAGGGTGCTGGCTGCATAGGGGCGGATCGAAAGGGCCTGAGACGAGGGAGTATCCGTTTCACCAAAAGTACGATAGACCAAAAGGTTCACACTTATCTGTAGCCCCACTAGCGGAAGCCAATCTGGAAATTCCACGCCACAGTTTTGCTCCGAAACATGCAGAAACTATGAATAACTATACGGTCCGAGTTGTGAGCCGGCACAAAGTTAAGTAACCAAAGCGTCCGTGTATGGCGGTCTGGGTTTACGCAGACGGTCAATAGACTTCCTAGAACGTCGCCATTGTCCTCTAGCGCTTCATACTCTCCATTCTCATGCAGGATAGTGGATTACCGTAAACTTCCGTTGTCGGAAATCCCCCCCCTTTGACCATCCTTGGGGCGTTGCGGTTACCTAATGGCCGTCGAGGTTTACGAACTCGTCCCGGGAGTAGTCCGCAACGAGCCTTGCTGCCTCTTCGGGCGGTAGCGCTTTTGAGAAGAGATATCCTTGACCCATCTCACAGCCCGCCTCCCTTAGCAAGTTTAGCTGGCGGGTGTTCTCGACGCACTCGGCCACGACCTCTTTGCCGGTAGCGTGGGCCAGGTTGATCATGCCCGAGACCATCACCGCATCCTGGGGGTTCTCTTCGAATCCCTCGATAAAGGAGCAGTCTATCTTTAGGACGTCGGCCGGGAAGAGCTTTAGGTAGGAGAGCGAGGCGTATCCCGTGCCGAAGTCGTCTATGGAGATCGCAAGGCCCATGTCCCTAAGCTCCCGGAGGGTGTCGAGGGCGCGTTCGTCTTCCATCAAGAGGCTCTCTGTTACCTCCAAGCCGAAAGCTTCGGGGGCAGTCTGGTTTTCCTGGATCGCGTCTGCGACATCTCGGGCTAATCCGCTCTGTTCTAGCTGCCTGGCGGAAACGTTTACGCACACCCCCGGGCACACCCCCGGGCACACCCCTGTCACAACATGCCCGTCGGGAGCAATCTCACCCTGTTCTTGCCAGCGTCGGCCCTGGCGCAGGGCTTCTTCCATCGCCCACCGGCCGATCGGGACGATGAGCCCGCTCTCTTCGGCGGCGGAGATGAACTCACCCGGCAAGAGCAGGCCCCTTTCAGGATGGTTCCACCTCAGAAGCCCTTCCATCCAGAGGATCTCGCCGGTCTCAAGGCCCACCTGAGGCTGATAGTAGAGCTCGAACTCTTCACGCTCTAGGGCCCGCTCGAGGTCGCCTTTGAGCTTCATCCGCTCCTCGACCTCCCGGGCCAGGCTAGGCTCGAAGACCTCGTAGCGGCCCTTGCCCCTCTCCTTTGCCCGGTAGACGGCCAAGTCGGCCTCTTTGAGCAGATCCGCGGGCCGATGATGAGAAGAACCGCCTTGAGAGGAATCTCCCGATAGCGTGATACCGATACTGGCGGTTACAAAGACCTCGGTTGGCGTATTCCACCGGCCCTCTTCTTTCCCTACCTCCTCTTGCTCTCCTCCGCTTTCTTCCCAATTTCCTTTACTCTCCCCCTGCCGACCTCCCAGACCGAGCTTGAATACAGGCCTTCTAAGCTCCTCCAAGATCCGCTCTGCGGCCCGTGCCGCCTCTGCAGCCCCGGAGCGCGTCTGGGGGCCGGTATCCGAACTATCCAGGTCTTCTAGCAGCACGCAGAACTCGTCGCCCCCCAGACGTGCCAGCGTGTCCTCGGGTCTCACTGTTTTCTTGAGGCGCGTGGCGACGGCCACCAATAGCTCGTCGCCCGCTTCGTGGCCCAAGGAGTCGTTGACCTCCTTGAAATTGTCGAGGTCTAAGAACAGCAGCGCTACGCCACTACTTCCTTGATTCTCTCGGTCCCTGTGGCGACGAGAGCGAGAAAGAGCCTGCCGGATCCGGTCGAGCAGCAAGGCTCGGTTTGGCAAGCCCGTCAAGGGGTCGTGAAAGGCCTGGTGGGCCAGGCGCTCCTCGAACTCCTTGCGCTCGGTTATGTCACGGACGTTTACCACCACGCCCTCCACGGCCGGATCGTCCAGCATGTAGGTGCCGACGGCTTCAACGTGGCGCCAGGAGCCATCGGCGTGCCGAAAGCGATACTCCACCGTGTTGCTGTCTATCTCTGGGTCCTCTAGTGCCTTCGCGGTTTCTTCCCGGACCCTCGGCAGGTCATCGGGGTGAACGTAATTGAGGATGTTCTCGCCAACCGCTTCTTCCGGGTCGTGGCCGAAAACGCGGCCGAAGGCGGGGCTCGCGTACCGTAAAGTGCCACTGGCATCGGTGATCTTGACGACTTCCGAGGAGTTCTGTACGAGCGAGCGAAAGCGGTGCTCACCTTCCTCCCGTGCCGCCCGCCCGGCTTCTTCGCCCGCCGCCGTGGCTGCCGCTTTAGCCCTGACCCTCCGGCCGTAGGAAGATCCGAAAAGGGTCAGAACGAGAACGAGAAGCGTCACGCCACCCACAGACCATCCTAAAAGAGAGTTGCTAAAAGCCGGAGAGACTGGTTGTTCGGAAGGATTCCGGGCTCCCGGGGTCGGGATGAGGCTCATGGCCTCCATCGCCGCGTAGTGCATTCCCACTATGGCGAATGACTGTAAAGCGGTAGAGGCAACCTTGCGCGCTAGCTCAGCCGGGACCGAGGATGTCGCCTCCTCAGGCCGTCCCCGAAACACCAGCCACAAGCTCGTTCCCGAACCGGAGACGGCGACGACAGCGGAGATAAGAACCCACCATACGCTATAAACCGGTAGCGCTTCGATACGCATTGCCGCCATGGCCGCGAAGTGCATCCCAACTATGGAAAAGCCTACGAAGACGCTGCCACCTAGAAGAGCCCACCGGGCCAGTACCCGGCGTCGCCCAACCACTATAAGCCCGGCTGTGGACCCGGCTATAGCCACCATCATGGCTACAAACACTATGACGAAGTCCCAGGTAATAGGGGCCTTTGTCTCAAAGGCGAGCATGGCGGTAAAGTGCATCGCCCAGATCGTCATGCCCAGGGCGGTGCCACCGCCGAACAGCCACCGGAAGCGGCCGGTCTCTTCTTCAGCTACCGTGGCCTGCTCCGAGAAGTCCAGGGCTACATAGGAGCCAACCAGGGCAACGATAATAGAGAGTATGACGAGGGACAGCTCATGAGAGTGACCCATTGTTGCTCCGGTGTGTCCGTGCAAGCTTCCTACCTCATACTAAACGGGGCCTTCTTGTAATTGTAACCGGCATTCCGAGGCCGCTCCAGAGTGCTGGTAGTAGACGCGAGATATTCTACGCTAATTTACAGAGGGCTATTCCTATAGCAATTCTTGAAACAACTGAACCCTCATATCTTCAAGCCTTGAAGATCCGGCATTTGGCTACTGCCAGAGACACAGAACCTCGGAGATTTTTGACGTTCAGTTCCTCTGCAAATTGCTGTAGAAGTTGCCGGGGTTTTCATTCTCGGAAACTCTGCCACGGTAGCTTTTGGCTAACGTTTGCAGCCGCGGGTTTGGTCGCCGGGATCAAAGATGCAGTTGAACGCGCCTCCACCACGATGTACTAGCAGGTCGCCACCTCGCCCGTCTCGGACGGAGAAGTTGCCGGTGCCGACACCGAACACTTTGTCCCTACCAGTTCCCGGCTTGAGGTTTGATGCACCCTTGCGATCGTGCAGGACATCGTTGCCCCGGTCGCCGTTGGCGTTTACCGCGCCGGAGAAGATACAGAGGAGGTCGTTGCCGGTGCCGCCACGAACGCTGGTAGCGCCGGACCCGCTATACAGAATCAAGTCGTTGCCGCCACCAGCGAAGACGTTGTAAGCGCCACTCGGCACGAAGATCACGTCCGGACCGCGGGTACCACGCACGTTGCTCGCTCCCCGCTGGGCGCGGATGATCTTTCCTTTATAAGTGCCGCGCCGGAGCTGCCCGGCTTTGGTGGAGCCTATAGCTCCCTTTGCGCCTTCCAGGCCGGCGCACGCACGAACCTCAGACGGCACGGGCGTCGGGGGAGGGGCGGGTGACGGGCGGACGATGATTCTGACCCGCGCCGTGTCCTTTCCGCCCTTGCCGTCGCTTATGGTGTAGGTAAAGGAGTCTTCACCGGTAAAACCGTCGTTCGGCGTGTAGGTGCAAACGCCGTCGTTTGTATTGCACGTCACCGTGCCGTTCTCGCCCTGGGAGAACCGGGTGATGACCAGCGGGTCGCCGTCGGGGTCGGAGTCGTTGGCTACGACGTTTATGTTTGTAGAGGTGCCTTGGTTTGTTTGACCTTTGTCATCTTTGGCGACCGGGGCGTCGTTTACGGGGTTGACGGTGATCGTGACTTTCGCGGTATCCGTTCCACCGTTGCCATCGTCTACCCGGTAGGTAAAGGAATCCGTACCGTTGAAGTTTTCATCCGGCGTGTAAGTGAAAGAGCCGTCGGGGTCCAAGTTGAGCGTGCCGTTCTGCGGGCCTTCTACGACCTCCTGCGCCGTGAGATTGTCGTCGTCGGGGTCAGTATCGTTGTCCAGGACACCGGGCGGATCTACGGTGAGCGTCGTGTCTTCATCGGTCTCATAGGCGTCGTTCCGCGCGACCGGGTCGTCGTTGGCCGCCGTAACGGTTACGGTTACCGTGGCAGTGTCTGTAGCGTTGTTGCCGTCGCTTATGGTGTAGGTGAAAGAGTCTTTACCGTTGAAGTTTTCGTTCGGGGTGTAGGTGCAGCTCGTGGCGGTGCAGGTCACCTCGCCGTTGGACGGCTGGGTGTTTGAGGTAATGGTCAGAGGGTCGTTGTCGGGGTCTGAGTCGTTGTCTAAGACGTCTATGTTGACCGGCGTGTCTTCGTCGGTGGTGGCCGAGTCGTTTCGGGCGTTAGGAGCGTCGTTGACCGCCTCGACGGTTATCGTTACCGTGGCGGTGTCGCACCCTTGCGGCTGTCCGTCGTCGCATACCTCGTAGTCGAAAGTGTCCTCGCCGTTGAAGTTGGCATTAGGCTCGTAGGTTATGGTGCCGTTGTCGTTTATGGTTGCGGTACCGTTGTCGGGGTCGGTGGTGATCCTGGTAACCGTCAGGCTCTGGCCGTCCTCGTTGGCGGGTCCGGCCTCGTCGTTGTTCTTCACGGGTACCGTTACCGGCTCGTCTTCCTGGGTGGTCGCCGTGTCGTCACCGGCCCGTGGCCGGTCGTTTACCGGGGTCACGTCTATGGTTACGGTCGCCGGGTCGCAGAGCTCCGGCTGCCCATCGTCGCACGCCCGGTAGTCGAAGGTGTCTTGACCGTTGAAGTCCTCGTTTGGCGGATCGTAGGTGAAGGTGCCGTCGTCGTCTAACGTGACCGTCCCACCCTGGCCGGTATCGTAGGTGGCCGGGCCTTCGGCGGCCGGGCCTGTGCCCGCCGGCGGCTCCGCGCTCAAGGGATCGTCGTCAGGGTCGGAGTCGTTCGCGAGAACGCCGTTGTCGGGGTTGTTTACCGCGAGCTGCTGTCCCTCTTGAGTATCGTAGGAGTCGTTGGCCGCTACCGGCGGGTCGTTGACGGCGGCGACGTTGACCGTTACGGTCGCGGTGTCGCAGCGCTCCGGCTGCCCGTCGTCGCAGACGGTGTAGTCGAAAGAATCGGTACCGTTGAAGTTCTCATCCGGTGTGTACCGGACTTGACCGGCGTTCTCACCATCGGTAACTATCTCGGCGGTGCCGTTAGGCGGGTCGGTGACCTCGGTGACGGTGAGGGTCTGTCCCGACTCATTCTGCGGCCCCGGAGAGTCGTTTGCCACCACGTCTATAGTTGTTGAGGTGTCCTCGTCGGTGGTTGCCGTGTCGTCTTCGGCTACCGGCGGGTCGTTTGTCTGCGCAACGTCGACCGTTACCTCCGCGGTATCCGTTTCACCGTTCCCATCCGAGATGGTGTAGTTGAAGGAGGTGGTGCCGTTGAAGTCGTCATCCGGGGTGAAGGTGCATTCCGTAGCCGAACACTCCACCGTTCCCTCGCCCTCGGGCGGCTGGGTGTTGGAGGTAGTGGTGAGCGTCTCACCACTGTCGGGGGCTGAGGTGTCGTTGTCGAGGACGTCTATCTGTACCGGGTCTCCGGCCTCCCGGGCGTTTGCCGAGTCATTCCTGGCCTGCGGCGGGTCGTTCACGGGGTTGACGGTAACGTTGACGGTGGCGTCGCTGCATCGCTGGGGGCTTCCACTGTCACAGGCGGTGTAGGTAAAGGAGTCCGGACCGTTGTAGTCGGGGTCGGGCGTATAGCGGACCTGGTTGTCGGCGGTGATCCGGGCCGTGCCGTTAGCCGGGTCCGTTACGTTGGTGACCGTCAGCGTCTGCCCTGATTCGTTAGCCGGTCCGGGGGAATCATTTGCCAGGACATTGACGACCGTGGTCCCGTCCTCATTTACCGTGGCGCTGTCGTTGTTTGTTCGGGGCGGATCGTTTACGGGGTTGACGGTAACGTTCACCGTTCCGGTGTCACACTGCTGCGGGTTGCCGCTGTCGCAGACGGTGTAGTCAAAGCTCGCGGTCCCGTTGTAGTCCTGGTCCGGCCGGAAGGTGACCTGGCCGTTCTGGAGGCCAACCGTGCCGTTCTGGGCGTTGCTTACCGCGGTTACGGAAAGCGTCTGTCCCGACTCGTTTGGCGGACCGGGGGAGTCGTTGGCGGTCAGGTCCGAGGCCGGGAAGGTAAGGTTGGTATCCTCGTCGGTGGTCTTCGAGTCGTTTGTGGCTACCGGCGGGTCGTTGACCGGCGTGACGGTGACGTTCACCGTGGCGGTCGAGGTGCCGCCGCGGCCGTCCGAGACGGTGTAGGTAAAGGAGTCGGAGCCGTTGAAGTTGGCGTTGGGGTTGTAGGTGCAGTTCGTGGCGCTGCAGTTTGCCGTGCCGTTGGAGGGTTGGGTGTTTGAGGTGATGGTCAGTGGGTCGCCGTCGGGGTCGGAGTCGTTGGCGCGGACGTTGATCGTCACGGCGTTGTCTTCGTTGGTGGTGGCCGAGTCGTTCTGGGCGTTTGGCGGCCGGTTTGCTGTCGGACCCCAGTCCGGGTCCCGGTCTTCTATCGTGTTGTTGGTGAGTTTAACGGGCTGGTTGGTGGAGCTTTCCTGAGTGGTGTTCTTGCGGTAGATCTCTTCATCCCCGTCGCGCTTGCTTTCGAAGGCGATCTGGGTGCCGTCCGGCGAGTAGGCGGGCTGTATGTCCGGCTGTCCGTTGGTAGTGAGCCGGGTCTCCGTGCCGCCGGGAGTCGAACTCCTGGTATAGATGTCGCCGCCGCCCGTACGCTTGCTGTCGAAGGCGATCCTCTGGCCGTTTGGCGACCAGGAGGGGTTCAGATCCTCGTTCGAGTTGGTAGTGAGGCGGGTCTCCGCGCTGCCGGGGGTCGCGGTGGTGGTGTAGATGTCGCCGCCGCCAGAGGCTTTCTCGTACGCTATGCGGTCGTCCGCCGGCGACCAGACGGGGTCGTTGTCGTCCACCCCGTTGTTGGTGATGCGGGTCTGGTTCGTGCCGTTGGCGTTCATCGTGTAGATCTCGACGCTGTTATCGTTGTTGCGCTTGCTGGCGAAAACGATCCTGGTGCCGTCACGGGACCAGGCAGGCTCCTGGTCGACAAAGTCATTGTTCGTTATCCGGGTTACCCCAGTGCCGTCGGCGTTCATCACGAAGATCTCTTCGTTACCGTTCCGCTTGCTGTCGAAGACGATCCTCGTGCCGTCCGGCGATACGATGGGGTTTACGTCGGTCTCGGAGTTGTTGGTGAGGCGACTCTGCGAGGAGCCATCCGGGTTCATCGAGTAGATCTCGTCGTTCCCGTCGCGCTTGCTCTCAAAGGCGATCTTGCCGTTGGCCCCCGGAAACGCCGCCAGCGCAACCCCGGCGAGCGCGAGCAGGGCAAACAATCCGGCCAGCGTCACCGCCACCGCCACCCTGGTGTATGCTCTCCCGCTCCCCAAAATATCTCGACCTTTCATGGTCCTTCATTGTCGCAAGCGTATCCGCTACTACGCACCCACCGTTACAAAACTAAGCTAACGAGACCGTGTACGGCTCGAATCGGAAACCGGATCACCGGTTTCCAGTAGTATGTAGTACGTAACGATCTGAATCGATTGTCGGCACAAGCCGCAATTTCCTTTAGCTTTTGCTAGGTTCTTTGCTCGGTCCAGTGTTACGCGCCACGAACCGGCTCGGGTTCGCGCTGACCAAACCTCAAGCCACCGGTCTGACGACCTCCGGGCTTTTCCAGGTTTCCGGAAACGGAGGTTGTATTTTCCGGTTGCTACTTTGCGAACCTACCGTGCCAGACGGCCAGACGATATCGAGATAAGAGAACAGCACTTCCTGCAACATTTGCGGCTGACTTTGCGATCACCAAAGACGGTCCCGCCGACGCTGCTAAAGACCAGTCTTCCGACTACACACTGACGGTCGAGAACGATGGTCCAAACGCCGCCTAGAACGCAGTCGTCACCGACAACCTGCCCGACGGCGTCACCTACAATGATGGCGCCTCCACGAACAGTTGCCAGGAGATCTCCGGTACTTGGTCCCGACGGCCGCGACCGTCTTTTTGCCAGGAACGGCACTAGGGAAGCCGTCAACGGCGGTAGTGGCCGGGACGTGTGCCGGACCGACAGGAAGGACGGCAAGACTAGCTGTCCCTAGCCGGCAATTGCAAACCTGACTGCCTGGACTCCCGGGTAGCCAGGCAGTAGAAACCTTCAAAGACAGGGCGGGTTTCGCCACGTCGGGATTCTAGAAGATCAAACGCCCTTCACAGACGTATTCGGCGGGCCCGGTCATGTAGGCCGGCTCGCCCTCCCCGGCCCACGCTACGTCCACCGGGCCGCCGTCGAGGTAAACGTGGACCGGGCTCTCCGCCAGCCCGAGCTTCAGCGCCGCGGCCGCCACGGCCACGGAGCCCGTCCCAGAGCCCAGCGTCTCCCCGGCGCCCCGCTCCCAGATCCTCATCCGCAAGTCGTTGGCCCCGCGGACAAAGACGAACTCCACGTTCGAGCCGTTCGGGAAGATGGAGTTCTTTTCGATCTTCGGCCCGATCTCCCGAAGCCCTAGCGCCTCGACCTCTTCTTCCGATTCCAGGAAAGCTACCGCGTGCGGGTTGCCCACTGAGACCCGCAGGAAGTTGAAGCCGCCGAGCCGCACACCGGCGTTAAAGACCGGCGTCCCGACATCTACCCTGGAAGAACCGTCCTTGTGGAGAAAGATCTCTTTTATTCCGGCCCCGGTTTCTATTGTGAAGCCTTCGCCGTCTACCAACTGGTGGTCGCGGGCATAACGGGCGAGACACCGGATGCCGTTACCGCACATCTCCGACACGGAGCCGTCGGAGTTCAGGTAGACCATCTTCAGGTCCGCGGTCGTTGAGAGTTGCGGGACGAGTATCCCATCCGCCCCGACGCCGAAGTGCCGGTCGCAGGCCAGCCGGGCCAGGCGCGGCAAGTCCACGTCCACGACTTCATCCTGGTCGAAGACCAGAAAGTCGTTGCCCACGCCGTGCATCTTCGTAAACTTCATGCCGATACGGATTGTAGCCCCGTCGGGCGCCAGGGGCTATGTCAGAGGCTATCCGAAGGCCAGAAGGGCGAACGAGCCCAGGTACAGGACTATAACCATGAAGCTCTCGAAGCCGATGTTTGCGATGCCGCGCTCCTCTCGGCGCAGCAGGCCGAGAAGCAGGACGCCGGTAAGCACGATGGTCAAGGAGATCAGGTAAACCTGCTGTCCGGTGATGGCGTGGTAGATGGAACCTTCCCGGTACGCCACGTCGGAGAAAGCTATAAAGATGGTGTCGAAGGCGTTGCCCCCGATAATGCCCCCGACGGCCAGGGTCAATGCTCCGCGCCTCACGGCCGCTATGGAAGTCACGAGCTCCGGCAGGGAGGTGACGACGGCCGTCAGGATACCCCCGACGAAAGTCTCGGTGAGCCCGGTCTCGTCGGCGATGTTCACCCCCGTCTTCGCCACGACCCAGCCGGCCGCCCCGATCACGGCCGCAAACACCACGAAACGCCACCACAAACCGCCCAGGCTCAACCGGCCGGTACTGCTGTCTTCGGAGTCGTCCTCTTCTTCGCTCTGCGTCTCCGAAGTCGGCTCCGGCCCCCACATCGGCGCTGTTTGCGTCTGGGAGACTATCCGCAACCCGAAGAGGTAGCCCGTTAATATCAGGACGGTGGCCGGGTGCACGCCCAACACCGTTACATCCGGGCCGCCGAACGCCATGAGCGGGATGCCCAAAAGCCCTACCAGAAGCGTACCCTGCGCCAGGTTGGCGGTGGAGGCCGCCGCATGCTCCAGGTTGGCCCGTCGGTAGACGGCGTCCGCGACGGCGAGAAAGACCGTCTGGGCGGCGATGCCCCCTACGGCGTTGCTTATGGCAAGCTCCGCCCGGCCGTCCGCGGCGGCCGTTACCGAGGTTACGATCCCTGAAAGAGAAGTGCTCGCGCCCAAGAGCACCGCACCCACGAGCGCCTCGCCGAGGCCGGTGCGGTCCGCCAGCGCGTCCGCAACCCCTGTCAACCGGGTGCCGGCCAGCAGGATCGCCAGCGCCGCCGCCGCAAACAGAACGATCGACAGTGTCAGAGACGCGCCACTGAGGTCAGGCAAGCGCGGTCCCCGGAGAGAGTCTTTTTACATTCATCGTGAACAACACCGGAGGAGAGTACCCAAAAAGACGACTTCTTGCACCAGGGGCAGGCTCTATCCGGGATTAAAGATCCTCTATCGAAAAGACCGTTGGGACGACGCCGATCGTGCCGTATATTCTTCTAGTGAGAGAAGCCCCCGCCACGTACCGCAGGAGACGTCTCGGAGCCTTGCTCGTGACGGCCATTTTGGCGTCCGCCATCTACGCGGGCGGCAACGCCGGGGCGGAGTCGCCTCCGGTCCAGCACACCGTAGAACCTGGTGAGACGCTGTGGGAGATAACCGTCGAACACTACCCGCCCTCCGAGGACCCGCGGCCACTGATCGAGGAGATCCGGGAAAACAACGGTCTCGAAGGCTACGACGTTCAGCCCAGCATGGACCTGGAACTACCTCCGGTAGATTAGCCGTCGACGGAGATAGAACCGCTACTCTTTACTCTTCCACGCGCCCACCGAGGTGCTTCGCCAGAAAGCGTTCGGCCGCGGCGTAGAATTTCAGGCGGTTCTCGGGCCGGGCGAAACCGTGGCCCTCGTCTTCAAAGAGCAGGTACTCATAATCTATGCCATTCTCTTTCATGGCGGCCACGACCTGTTCGCTCTCGGCCTGTTTCACGCGGGGGTCGTTCGCGCCCTGCGCGATCAGCACGGGTATCCGGATGTTGCCCACGTGAAAGAGCGGCGAGCGACTCTTTAAGAATTCTTTTTCGGTCTCCGGGTTGCCGACGCGTTCATGGAAGGTCGAGACGAGCGGCTTCCAGTACGGCGGGACGCTTTCGATCAGGGTAATGAGGCTTGACGGGCCGACGATGTCCACGGCGCACCGGAATACGTCCGGCGTGAAAGTTGCGCCCACGAGCGCCGCGTATCCACCGTAGGAGCCGCCGAAGATAGCGACCCGTTCCCGATCCGCGACGCCCTCGGAGACCGCCCACTCCACGGCGTCCACGAGGTCGTCGTGCATCCTGGCGCCCCACTCTTTGTTGCCGGCGTTCAGGAACTCTTTGCCGTAGCCGGTCGAGCCCCGGTAGTTGACCTGCAAACAGGCGTAGCCCCGGTTGGCGAGCCACTGGGCCTCCGGGTGACAGAACCAGCCGTCCCGCGCCCAGGGACCGCCGTGGACGTTCAACACCATCGGCAGGTTTTCGCCGTTCGCACCCGGTGGGAGCGTCAGGTAACCTTCTATCCGGAGGCCGTCGCGGGAGGTAAAAGAGACCGGGCGCATCGAAGCCAACTCGTAAGAATCGAGCGCAGGCCAGGCGTTGAAGAGGTGCTCTCCGGACTTTTCTCGGCGGTTGTAAGAGTAATATGACGGGCTCTCGTCGTCGTTCGTAAAAGCGACGAGCCAGTTCTCGTCGGCGTGGTCGCGGCTCACCACGTCGAAGTCGCCGGGCGCGAGTTCCTTTATAGCCCCGAAGTCTTCACGCACTCCTTTGTCCAGCACGGTCCATTCGGGACGGGCGCGCACGACGGCCGCAGCTTGAACCTCTTCCGTGTCGGGATGGACCATCACGTTCCCGATGTCGTATCGGTCGTCCTCGACCAGCACCTCGGAGCTACCACCTTTCGGGTCGAAAACGGTCAGCCGGGCCGCGTTCGCGTTTCGGGAGTCGAGCAGATACATCCTCGCACCGTCCGGGGTAAACCCAACCGGGGCGCTGGAAAGCGCATCCTCCTTGTCCCAGCCGATAACTTTGCTCCACTCCGACCCTTCGTTCTCGCGCAGCAGCAAGTCGAAGCCGCCCTCCGGTGTGGCGGACAGAGCCCCGCGCACCAAAAAGTCCCGGTCGGCTACCCAGCCGACGACGTTGCCGGGGTTTTTCGCGGCCAGATCCCGTTCCCCGGAAGACAGCGCCAATCGGTAGACGTCGTGTAGCTCGGGGTTCTCTTTATTCAGCCCGACGAGCAGCGTGTCCGGGAAGTGTCGGTTCTTACCGATGAGTTGGGCCTGTACGCCGTCAAAGGGCGTCAGGTCCCGAACCTCTTTGGTGGCCGGGTCCACGGCGTAGACGCGCCAGTTCTCGTCGCCGTCCTGGTCCTGGATGTAGACGATGTGCCGGTTGTCTTCGGCCCAGAAATACATCCTGATGCCCCGCACCCGGTCGTCCGTAACCGGCTCGAAGTCTTCGCCGCCCACCGCCCCGACCCAGACGTTCAGCACGCCGTCTTTCGGGGCGAGGTAGGCTAGGCGTTCGCCGTCCGGTGAGAGGCGAGGTTGGGTCCGCTCCGGGTTGCCGAACAGGAGTCCGCGGGGGATCAGGGGCGAAGTCTTCGTATCTGTCACGGATACCTCTTTCTATGAGCTATTGGAGGATAGTCTAGCGTGAAAAACCACCGGAGACAGCTTCTCACGCGGATCCGCGAAGTTTCCGAGTCGACACGACTTACCTTCGAAAAACGTCGCCGAAAGCGTCTGAAACTTGACGACGAGCCGTGCTCCGGGCTAGGGTTTTACGAGGTTCGGCCGAGGTGGGAAGAGGGGATCTTATGTTCACGTACAAGCTCGATGAGGTTTCTGAACTCGGGTTGTTGGAAGAACGGCACTCCGGAGAACTAGCCGAGCTTACAGATCACAACCGGGAGCATCTGAGAGAATGGCTGCCCTGGCTGGACGACAACCGCACGGTAGAGGATAGCAAAAACTTCATCCGGGCAACCCTGAAACAGTTCGCCGGCAACAACGGTTTCCAGGCCGGCATCTGGTACGAAGGACGGTTGGCCGGCGTCGCCGGCTACCACGGCATCAATTGGGGGAACCGTCGTACGTCGCTCGGCTACTGGCTGGCGGAAGAGTTCGAAGGCAAGGGATTGATGACCAAGTCTTGCAACGCGCTCACGACCCACGCCTTCGGCGCCTACGGCCTGAACCGCGTGACCATCGCCTGCGCCACGGGCAACAAGAAGAGCCGAGCCATTCCAGAGAGGCTGGGCTTTGAGTTGGAGGGGGTCGAACGGGAAGCGGAGTGGCTCTACGACCATTTCGTAGACCACGCGCTCTACGGAATGCTCGCGAGAGACTGGGAAAATGCCCGGGGCCGCAGGTAACTTTTGCCGTGAGCCTCGACAGCCCGTAGTTGTTCTACTTACCCGAGCACGTCCCGCATAGAGTACAAACCCGGATTCGCCCCGGCTACAAAGCCCGCGGCCCGCAGCGCACCGTCGGCGAACGTGCGGCGGGAGAGGGCGCGGTGGACCACTTCGATCTCCTCGCCCTCGGAGTAGAAGATGAGCCGGTGTTCCCCGACGACCGCTCCGCCGCGCAGGGCGTGAACCCCGATCTCACCCTCCTCCCGCGGCTGATATCCTTCCCGACCATAAACCGCCACGTCCTCCAGGCTCTTGCCCCGTCCTTCAGCGGCGGCCCGCCCTAGAAAGAGCGCCGTTCCGGAGGGCGCGTCTACCTTGTTCCGGTGATGGGCCTCGACAACCTCGATGTCGTAGCCGGAACCCAGCTTCTCGGAAACTTCACGCACCACCTCGCGGAGTAGGTTCACCCCGACGCTCATGTTTGGGGCGAGCATGGTGGGAACGGTCTTCGCGGCTTCTTCGACTTTTGCCAACTGCTCCTCCGAAAAACCTGTGGTGCCAACGACAAGCGGCTTTTCGTAAGAAAGGTGCTCTACTGTTGCTTCGGGTGTGGTGAACTCGATCAGGGCTCCGGCATTTTCCGGCGGTTCTTCGGTCGCGTAAACCCCGGCCTCGCCCCAACCGCAGAGCGCGCCGAGGTCTTTGCCCGACTCCTCTGTCCCGGGTTCGACGGTTCCGCCGGTGAGTTCGAACCCTTCGATTTCCAGGGCAGCGCGGCAGAGCTCGCGGCCCATGCGGCCTGCCGCCCCGATTATGGCTACTCGGACAGCTTCGCTACTCAAACCTCTTCGGGGGTGGGGAGGAGGTGGTTGGAGAGGTCGAGGGTCTGCTGTAGAAGTTCGAGGTTCTCGCCTTCCATCGGTACGAGGGGGAGCCGCATCTCGTCAGAGCAGAAACCTAGCAGCGAGGCCGCAGTCTTCACCGGGATGGGGTTGGTCTCCACAAACAGCGCCCGGAAGAGCGGCAACAGCTCGTAGTGCAGCTCGCGCGCCCGTTCCCAGTTACCTTCGAGCGCGGCGTCTACCATGTCGGAGACGGCGCCGGGGGCGACGTTCGAGGAGACGGCCACGGTGCCGACGCCACCGAGGGCCATGAGCGGCAGGATCATGGGGTCGTCGCCGGAGAGGATGTCGAAGTCCTCGCCGCAAAGTTGCCGAATATCGCTGACCATGTTCATCGAGAGGGTAGATTCCTTTACCCCGACGATGTTCGGAACCTCCGCCAGCCGCGCCATCGTCTCCGCCTCGATGGTCACCGCGGTGCGACCGGGGATGTTGTAGAGGAGGATGGGTAGGTCGGTGCTCTCGGCTATCGTGGCGAAGTGCCGGAACAGGCCTTCCTGGGTCGGTTTGTTGTAGTAGGGAGAGACCTGCAAGGAGCCGTCGGCCCCGGCTTCCTGGGCCATCTTCGTATATTTGATCGCCATCTCGGTGCTGTTCGAACCGCTGCCGGCAACCACGGGGACCCGGCCGTCAGCGACCCGGGCAACGGTTTCTATGACCAGCCGGTCTTCGGCCTCGCTCATGGCCGGGGTCTCGCCGGTGGTGCCGCACGGGACGAGGCCGTGGATGCCCTGATCTATCTGAAGCTCCACCAAACTCTCCAGAGCCTCGACGTCTACCGCACCGTTTCGAAACGGGGTTATAAGGGCCGTGAACGCGCCGCTAAACATCTCTCTCCTCCAACTCAAAGCTCTCGTGGAGGCGCCGAACCGCCTCCTCTGCCTTGTCCGCCTGTACGACACATGTTACCTGAATCTCCGAGGTAGAAACCATCCTTATGGGAATGTCCGCCGCGCCCAGAGTGTCGAACGCCTTCGCCGCATAACCAGGACGATTTAGCATCCCGGTCCCGACGACCGAGACCTTCGCCAGGTTCTGCTCTCCTTCTACCTCGCCGCCCAGAAAATTTGCTACCTCGCCCGCGATCCGGTGGGCCTCCGGGAAGTCCTCGCGGTTCACGGTGAAGGCCACGTCCGCCGTCCCCTCGCGGGTGCCGCTCTCGACGATAACGTCCACGGAGATACCGTTCTCCGCCAGCGGGGTGAAGATGCGGCTCATCGTCCCCGGTCCGGTACGGATGCCGTTGAGGGTTATGCGGGCTACGTCCGGATCGTGGACGATGCCGGCCAGGGTCTCACGCGTCTCTAACTGTTCCAATTTCTTACCTCCCGCTATAACCGTGCCCGGCTCATCGTTGAAGGAGCACCGGACGTGTATCTCTATCCCGTATAAGGCACCGAGCTCGACCGCCCGCGGGTGCATGACCTTCGCCCCGCGCCAGGACATCTCCGCCATCTCCTCCGGGGTGATTAGGGGTATGCGCTGGGCCTCGGGGACTATCCTGGGGTCCGCCGTGTAGACTCCGTCTACGTCAGTGTATATTTCGCACCGCTCCGCGCCGAGCGCCGCGGCGAGGGCAACGGCGGTCGTGTCCGAGCCGCCGCGTCCAAGGGTCATAACGTCGCCCATCGCGTTCATGCCCTGGAAGCCGGCGACGATGACGACGTGCTCTTCGGCGAGAAGTTTGTGGATGCGGTCGGGTTTTATCTCGGAGATCACCCCGGAGCCGTAGCGACCCGTGATCCTGAACCCCGCCTGCGGCCCCGTGAGCGAGACCGCCGGAACCCCCCGGTCGTGCAGCGCCATCGCCAACAGCGCCACCGACTGTTCCTCGCCGGTAGCCAGAAGCTGGTCTATTTCACGCGGCGACGGGTTCCGGCTCACCTCCGACGCCTGGCGCAAAAGCCGGTCGGTGCTCTTGCCCATCGCCGAGGCGACCACTACCAGCCCCAGGCCCGTTTCCCGCGCCCGCCAGATCCTCTCGGCCACCGCCGTTATGTGCTCCGGTGTGGCGACGGAACTCCCGCCGTACTTCTGTACTACGGTTCCCAAAAACCGTGACCTCCATGACCTCCGAAGACGTGTTACCCACCCAGACTAACCTACCTGGAAACGACTCGCCGCACACGGGCGTTATACCAAAACCAGTTCTAGATGTGTGTTGCGTGGATTGTCGAGATAAAACGAAGGCCATCCGTAGTCCCGACCAAAGGAGCACCGGATGGCCCGCTCTCACCATACCCCACGCTTTGAGCTTCTGGAAGAAGCGGTGAGCATTTTATTCTGCCGGGTGGATGACACTTACGCCTCTGTGAACCCCAGAGCAAGCAGCTACGAGTCTTTGAAGAAGCTCTCGGATTCGGAAGTGATCACCCTCTCCCTCTTCCAACAACTGCGGTGCATCGAGTCGGAGCGTTCCTTCTTGCGCGACTGCGAACGCTTTTTCTCGCACTTGTTCCCCGGCGTCGTGGGCTTGCATCCCTCCTCGTTCCATCGCCGCCTGAGGAGGCTCAGGCGCTTCCTGGAGCCCATTAGGCGTTCGGTGCTCTCCGAACTTGTGGGAGAACCGGAGACCTTACTCATCGACTCGACGCTGCTTTCTCTTCTCCATCCGCGCCAGGTGAAGCAGTCGGCGGGCTTTGCGGGCGCGGCATGGGTTAGGTGGGGATCTTTCAGCGTCTACGGGGTGAAGCTCCATCTCCTGTCGACGACCAACGGGGTCCCGGTCTCCTATGAGCTCACTCCCGCCAATGTCGCGGACATCACCCTCACCGAAGAGCTTCTCGAAGAGGCGGCTCTCGGAGATGGCGTCGCCCGGAGATTGTATGGGGACCTCGCCTACGGAAGCGAGGCTCTTGAAGAGGCCCTGGCCGAAGTGGGAGTCCTACTTCAGACTAACCGGGCAAAGAGGAGACCCGGCGCAAGGCAACGCATCGAGATTGCCTTTTCGAGCCTCAAGAGGGTTTTGGGTCTCGGCAAGACGCTGGCGACGACCCTGGTGGGACTGGCTACCAGGATCGCAGCGAAGATGACAGCCTACACCTACGCGATGGTGGTCAACCGCCTTCTGGATCGTTCTCAAGGGCACATTAAGGAGTTGTGGGCATAAACCTGACAACAGACATTTAGTAAGTAAGATAGCCATATGTTCGGGGACGACGCCACGCCGCCCGCGCAGCGGGTAGAACACCGGAAGTCGATATCTGGCGAACAACCCGCGTGGTGGCAGAAGGCGGTCGTCTACCAGATCTACCCGCGTTCTTTCCAAGACTCGGACGGTGATGGTGACGGCGACCTTCGGGGTATCCTCCGGCGATTGGACTACCTCCAGGACCTGGGTGTCGATGCGCTCTGGCTCTCCCCGATCTACCCATCCCCGATGGCGGATCTGGGTTACGATGTCTCCGACTACACGGGCATACACCCCGTGTTCGGCCCCCTCGAAGACTTCCGCACCCTGCTCAACGAGGCCCACCGGCGCGGCATCCGGGTGCTCCTCGACCTCGTCTTGAATCACACCTCAGACGAGCACCCGTGGTTCGAGGAAGCCGCCGCCTCGCGGCAGAGCCCGAAACGGGACTGGTACATCTGGCACGACGGCCTGCCGGAAGACCTGCCGGGAGACCGGCCACGCTCCCCGAACAATTGGAAGGCGGCTTTCGGTGGTTCAGCCTGGGAGTGGGAGCCGCGGACCCGGCAGTTCTACCTGCACTCGTTTCTCAAGGAGCAGCCGGACGTCAACTGGCGAAACCCCGGGTTACGGGAGGCCATGGGCCGCGTCATCCGCTTCTGGCTGGATCTCGGGGTGGACGGCTTCCGGTTGGACGTCGTCAACTGGTTCATAAAGGACGGCCAACTGCGCGACAACCCGGGAAAGTTACGGGGACTGCGTCCTTACGACAGGCAAAAGCACATCTACGACCGCAACCGGCCGGAGTCCGTAGAGGCCGTAAAGTACATCCGCTCCGTGCTCGACGAGTACCCGGAGAGGATGGCCGTCGGCGAGGTGTACGCGGAGCCGCCCGGAGACCCCACACTGGCCGCGTCCTACTATGGAAACGGTGATGGTCTACACTTGGCATTCAACTTCGCATTTACCTACTGTCACTGGGACGCGCGGGCGTTCGCCGAGGCCGTCGAGGACTGGGAGAAGGCTCTCGGCCCCGGGCTGTGGCCTGACTATACCCTCGGCAACCACGACCAACCACGAGCCCTCAGCCGCTACGGTCGGAGGTTTGGAGGAAACAAAGAAGATGAAGCCCGGGCCCGGGTCGCCGCGGCGATGTTACTAACCTTACGGGGCACACCTTTTCTGTACTACGGTGAGGAGATCGGCATGAAAGACGGCCACATCTCCCGCCGCCGACTGCAGGACCCGGTCGGTAGACGTTATTGGCCGTTTCATCCCGGGAGAGACCCGGCGCGGACCCCCATGCAGTGGAGCGCCGACGCCAACGCCGGCTTTTCCGAAGCTGAGCCCTGGCTGCCGGTCAATATTGACTATCAGCGGGTAAACGTCGAAGCGCAAAAAGAGGACCCGAACTCGCTACTCAACTGGTACAAAACCTTGATCCGGCTCCGTCAGCGCGAGCCGGCCCTGCAAACCGGTCGCTACCGGCGCCTGGAGAACTTCGCCGATAGAGCCGCGGTTTTCTGCTACGCCCGCGAAACGGAGGAGAAAAGCATCCTCGTCGCCCTGAACTTCACGAACCGGGAGCAAGGATCGACCTTGCCCCTGGTTGGACCCTGGGAAGTCTTGTTGGGCGACCGGCTCGCGAAAAGCCGCACCCTGCCACCCCAAGTTGTTCTCCAGGGCTACGAGATTGTGATCGCCTCCAGCGACAAATACTGAAGCGTCATTATTTACCGGGCGGCTACGGCATGGGCTTGCCACCGGTTACCCCGAGCGTCTCGCCGTTTACGAAGCTGGCTTCTTGGGAGGCCAGGAACACGTAAGCGGGCGCCAGTTCGGCGGGTTGGGCGGGGCGACCCATCGGGGAGGTGCCGCCGAATTGGGAGACCGTCTCGCCCGGCATCGAGGCCGGGATGATCGGGGTCCACACCGGGCCGGGCGCCACGGTGTTTGCCCGGAGCCCGTACTCGGCGACCTCCAGGGCGAGTCCTTTGGTGAAGGAGATAATGGCTCCTTTGGTCGCGGAGTAGGGCAGGAGCGTGGGCGAGGGCTGGTAGGCCTGAATGGAACACGAGTTTACGAACGAGCCGCCCTCCGGCATGTGCGGCAGCGCCGCCTGGCTCAGCCAGAACATGGCGTAGATGTTGGTCTTGAAAGTCCGGTCGAGCAGCTCGGTGGAGACCTCTGCGAGGCCGTTGACCGTCATCTGGTGGGCGGCGTTGTTTACGAGCACGTCTATCTGCCCGAACTCTTCGACGGCTTTATCTATGATGCTCCGGCAGTGATCCTCGTCTACGATGTCGCCGGGGACTTTTACGGCTTTCTTGCCGGCTTCTTCGACGACCTGGGCCGTCTCGTCGGCGTCGGATTCCTCTTCTTCGAGGTAGGAGATCAGGACATCCGCACCCTCCCGCGCAAAGGCCAACGCCACGGCCCGTCCGATGCCGGAGTCTCCACCGGTGATGATGGTCTTCTTCCCTTCGAGCCTTCCGAAACCCCTGTAGGTCTCGTAGCCGTAGTCCGGCTTTGGACCCATCTCCGACTCGAAGCCGGGGTGCTGGTCCATCTGGGTCTGCTCCCCGAACTCCGGTTGCGGATATTGCTCTTTCGGGTCTTGCTGACGGGTCTGGTCGTCGCTCATCAAAGCCTCCGGTTCTGGATGGGTGCGTCATGGAAATTGTTGCTTACGCCCTTTTGCCCGTTCGGAACGCCAGCCAAACGCAGCGGCGCTACTTGTTCGGCGTTTCCGCGCGCCCGCCGCGCCCGACGAACTCGTCCATCGAGGCGTTGATGCCGAAGAAGTCCGCGAGCCGGTCGAACATATCTACAGGGAGCAAACGCAGGGCGGGAACCAGGTTTACGATAAACGGCATCTTCAGCTCCTGCCGGTTCTTCTGGATAGCATTTACTATGCGATCCGTAACCTCGTCTTGCTCGAGGATGGGTAGTATGCGCCGGAAGCGGGTCTTGACGCCCTCGAACATGCCGGTGTCTACGTAGAAGGGCTCGACGATGGTCGTCCTGAGGTTCGGGTAGCCGGTTTTTTTCAGCTCGACGCGCAGCGACTCGGTAAAGCCGATGGCGGCGTGCTTGCTGGCGGAGTAATCCGTCTGCTTGTCCACGCCCAGCAGCCCGGCGGCCGAGGCTATAGTTACGACGTGGCCGCTGCCCCGTTCCAGCATGTCGGGAAGAAAAGATTTGGTTACCCAGAAGAGCGCCAGGACGTTTACTCCCATAACGGATTCTATCTTCTCATCCGGGGTATCCATGAGCCGGCGTCCCGAGACGATGCCCGCGTTGTTGACCAGGATGTCTACCTTGCCTGCCGTCTCACGCACCTTATCTGCCGTGAGATACACTTCCTCACGGTCGGAGACGTCGCAAACGAAGCCGTAGGCGTCGCGGCCGGTCTGGGCTTGAATCTCTCCGACCACCGCGTCCAATGCACCGTCGTCCAGGTCGTAGATCACGACCGTGCCGCCAAGCCGCGCTATTTTTAGCGCCAGAGAGCGGCCCAACCCGCTCGCGCCCCCGGTAATGACTACGTTTTTACCGGAGATTTCGGTCACGAGACTTACTGTCCCGCCTAACGGATACCGGGTACCCTGCGGAGTATCTTCAAAGCCCTGCTTACAAAGCGGGCGTACCGCTCCTCATCCATACCCGGAGGCGCCGCTACAGGAGCGCCCCGCTGTACCGCAACCGTCTGGCTCTCGGTGTACTTCTGTATGCCGTGCGCCCCGTGACGCCGCCCGACCCCCGAATCCTTGAAACCACCCATCGGCGCGTCCAGCGAAGCCCACGCCGCAGCATAAGCCTCGTTCACGTTTACCGTACCGGCTTCGAGGCGTGTCGCGAGCCCGCGGCCTTTCTCCGGATCCCGCGTCCACACGCTGAAGTTCAATCCGTAATCGCTGTCGTTGGATCTCTCGACGGCTTCATCCAAAGTATCAAATTTGTATAACGCTGCTACGGGTCCAAAGGTTTCTTCGTCGCAGAGTATCGCATCTCCGCCGACTCCTTCGAGGATGGTCGGTTCGTAGAAGTACGGACCGATATCCGGGCGGAGCTGGCCGCCGGTGAGAAGCTCCGCGCCTTTGTTCTTGGCGTCTTCTACGTGTTCTCCTACACGCTGCAGTTGTTCGGCGGAGATCATGGACCCCATGTCCGCACTGTAGTCGAGGCTCGCGCCGAGCTTCATGTTCTGGACATGTTCTACGAGGCGGCGTTTGAACTCGTCGTAGATGCCGGATTGGACGTAGAGACGTTCCATGGAGATACAGAGTTGGCCGCCGCTGGAGAAGATGGCCCGCTCGGCGCCGGGGATAGCTTTTTCGAGGTCGGCGTCGTCGAGCACGATCATGGCGTTCTTGCCGCCGAGTTCCATCGAGTAGTCTATGAGTCGTTCGGCGGCCTGCTGCGCCACGATGCGCCCGACGCGGGTGCTGCCGGTGAACATGACGAAGTTCACGTTCTCCACGATAGCTTCGCCGAGCTCCGTTCCGTAGCCGGTTACGACCTGGATGAGGCCTTCCGGGAGGCCGGCCTTGTGGAGGAGGTCCACGGCCCACAGGGTAGAGTACGGGGTCTTCTCGTCGGGTTTTATGAGCGCTCCGTTGCCGGCCAGGAGCGCGGGGATGGCGTCGGAGATGCCCAGTGAGAGCGGATAGTTCCACGGTACGATAAAGCCGGCGACACCCAGCGGGTGGTGGTACTCCCGGGTGGAGGTCAGGAGCGGGAACGCGCCCTGGCGACGGCGGGGTTTGAGGTGTTTCTCTGCGGTATTTGCGTAGTAGCGGGCGGTGATTGCGGTGTCGAGGACTTCCTCGAAGGCGTGCTTGCGGGCCTTGCCGTTCTCTGACTGGATCAGGTCCAGCACTTCCCTCTGGCGATCCAGCACCAGGTCGTGAAACCGCAGGAAGACTTTCTTCCGCTCCGAAAAAGAGGTCTTTGTCCATCGTGTCTGTGCCGTCCGGGCCCGGCGGGCCGCCTCTTCTACGTCTTCCGCGGTACAACGGGGTACGTGGCCCAGTGTCTCTCCCGTAAACGGCGTCTCGACGGCTATCTTCTCGCGTTCATCCTCGGCGAAGGTTACATGCTTCCGCAGCCGGTTCAGTAGGGCTTTATCGAAACGCCCTTCTGTCATGGGTTTGGTGTCCACAGGATCAACCCGTCTTCACGCGGCGTAGCCGGAGGTCCATGAGGGCGCACCGGGCTGCCGCGTCGCCGGGGACACCGTGTACCGCGCCGCCGGGGAAGGCCGAGGCGCTCCCGATGTACAGGCCGCGTATGGGGGTGCGGTAGGGCGAGAGGGAGGGGATAGGACGGAAAAAGAGCTGGTCCGGGGCCTGGCTCCCGGCGTTTACGTCACCGCCGATCAGGTTTCGGTTCCGGTTTTCGAGGTCCACCGGTGTTATGACGTGCCGCTCCATTATAAGGTCCTTGAAGCCCGGCGCGAAGCGCTCGATCTGGTCCTCCATCCGCCCCACGTGAGCTTCCGCATGCTTTCTCCAGTCAACGCCGTGGGGGACGTGGGTGTAGGCCCAGAAGGTGTGGCGGCCTTCCGGGGCGCGGGAGGGGTCGGCTATTGAGGGCTGAGCCGCGAGCATGAACGGCTTCTCCGGCAGGTAGCCTAGCTTCTCCTGGTAGACGTTTTCGTTCAACTCCTGGGTGCCGCCACCGATGTGGAGCGTTCCGGCTCCCCGGGCTTCCTCGTACTCCCACGGGATAGGCCCCGAGAGCGCGTGGTCGATCTTCAGCGAGCCCGGCCCGTACCGGAAGCGGGCCATTTTCTTTTTGTAGGAGTCTGGCAAGAGACTCGCGGAGATGCCTAGCAGACCGTGCGGGGTTACGTCGCAGACGGCCATGCTGGTACGGAACTCTTCACCGTTTGCGACAACACCCGTGACCCGGCCGTTCCGGGCGGAGACCTTCTCTACCGGAGAACTTGTCAGGATCTCACCGCCCAAACTTTGGAAGTAACTTGCCAAAGCGCCCGAGAGCCTGCCGGAGCCGCCCTCGGCGACCGGCCAGCCGGCGACGTGCCCGAGCAGGTTGAGGTAGAAGCCGAAGATCGCGCTTCCGGCACCGCCGGGAGCCACGTCCCCGTGCAGCGCCGTGCCGTAGAGCCAGGCCTTCGCGCCGTCGCCGGAGAAAAGCTCGTCCGCCAACGCTGCCGCCGGCTGCAAGACTACCCGCCCCGTCTCCAGCGAACCTTTGTACCCGAGCCTCAGCGCCGCCCGCAGGCCGCCCCATACCGGTGGAAAACCCTCCATCATCGCCTTTTTCAGTACGTCCCAGTTCTCCACGTAAGGCGAGATAAAGCTCTTCCAGCTATCGCCATCGCCGGCGTGCAGTCCGTTCAGGGAATCGGCGGTGCGGCCGAGGTCTTTGTAGAGGGAGGCTCCCCGTCCTTCGTCCAGGACGTGTGACATCGCTACTAGGGGATGTACGAAGCGGAGACCGTGTTTCTCTAGCGGCATCCGGGTGAAGACGGGGGAGGCGGCGCTCGCGGGGTAGACGGAAGAGTAAGTATCGTGCAGAAAGCCGGGGAGGGTGAGCTCGTCGGTCTTTACCGCGCCCCCGATGCGCTCCTCGGCTTCCACGAGCAGGACAGAGAGGTTCGCCTCGGCGAGCCTTATGGCCGCGGAGAGACCGTTCGGTCCGGCGCCGACGACCACCGCGTCGTACGAGGTGCTCATCGCTGCGAATCAACTGTAGTAGTCATCTAGAGGAGTATAGCTTCTCCCCCGGAGCCGGGGTGTGAACGGTTATCTCCCCCGGGGCTCTGAGATCGTTTTCGGGGGTTCGGCGAGCTGGGTGTATATGCCGACCCGGCCCTGACGGAACCGTACCCAGAGGGCTATGAGAAAGACGCCGATCAGGATTGCTATTGGAACCATCAAACCGGCTTCGGGGCCGAAGGCTCCGCCGGTCCAGAGGTCCGGGCCGCCCTGTTCGGTCGAGAGGAAGGAGGCCCCGATCGGACCGAGGCCGCTGACCGGAAAGCCGAAGACGTTGCCCTGGAAGAAGTTCCAGGTAACGTGCAGCCCGATCGGGATGGCGAGCTGGCCGGTGAAGACGTAACCAGCCCCGAGCAGAATGCCCGCCAGCGCGATGTTGAAGGCGCTCAGGAGGGTGGCGTTCGGGTTTCCCAGGTGGAGAACGCCAAAGATGCCGGACGTAATAATCCAGGCCACCACGATGGCCCCCCGGGGACCGAGAAACGGGTAATTAAAGCCTTCGGCCATGTTGAGAAGCTGGTAGCCGCGGGAGAATAGCTCCTCGTAGACGCCGACACACAGAAAGATCGCGACCGGCAGCAGCAGGGCGATCCAGAACGGCGTACCGGGTAGACTAGAAACGAAGGTCCCCTCGACGCCGACCCAGCCGAAGGAGACTTCCACCAAGAAGATCCCGGTCATAAGCACCGTCCCTAAAGCCAGCCCGAAGACGAGGTCCAGCCACCACCCGCCGTTCAGGTGGAGCCCGAAGTCCCTGAACGGCCGGCGGTCCAGAAAACGTCCGGCTACCCAGAGGCTCAGGAGGATCGCCACGAGAGAGGAAACGCTGCTGAAGAGCAGAATTGCCGGGGATTGGGTCAAAGTTGCGGTCGAGCCACCCGAAGGCGTCTCCTGGGAACCCGCCACAAACCATATTGCGGCCAGGGGCGAGAGAAAAAAGAAGGTGGCCGCCTGGAAGATCACGACCTGCACCAGCAGCCGCCACACCGCACGGGGCCGTCCCTCACGCTCCTCGAAAAACAACTGCAACTTTCACCTCCGTCTACGAACAAAGTTTATCGGGAGTCCGGATATACTACCCGTGTTCGCGCATCTCCTGGCGCCGCATGGGCATGGCGTCTATGCGGCGGAAGATCTCTTCTGCGGCGACGGGCTCTCCGCTACGGAACTTCTCCGTGCCGTCTTTGCCGACGAGCACCACGGCGAAACCTTTGATGCCGAACCTGTTCCTGAGTTTCTCTGCATCTTCCGCGGAGGCCGAGGTTCCGTCGAACTCTCCAGCTTCGCCTTCAGGGAATTTGCCGGGCAGCAAGTCCCGATCCTCGAAGTCCGGTTCCAATCCTCCGAGCCGGCGTAGCTGTTCTTTGTATTCACCATCTGAGGCTGACGGAGCAAAGACCAGAAGCAGACGATTTTTCCACTTGTAGGGTGAGAGGTCCACGGTGAGTTCTCCTTCCGGTTGATAGTATCCGAATGAGCCTAACCCGAACGGGAGGAGCCTTTTGTGAACGAGCCGGTACGTTTTACCGTCTACTCCGACTACCTGTGACCGTGGTGCTTCAACGGGGCCGTGCGCCTCGAAAAGACAGAAGCCGAGTACGCGGAGACCGTCGAGGTAGTATGGAAGAGCTTTATGCTGCGCCCCACGCCCCAGCCACGCGGCCTCGTGCAGCACCACGAGTACACCCGCAGTTGGCTGAACCCGGCCTCGCAACCGGAGTCCGGTGAGTTCACCGTCTGGGCTACCGAGAACCCTCCACCGACGCACAGCGTTCCGGCGCTGGTGGCCGGGAAGGCGGCGGCTACGTTTGGAGAAGAGGCTTTCCACCGCTTCCATCTGGAGGTCATGCGGGCGTACTTCGCCGAGAACCGCACCATTTCCGACCTCGACGTGCTGACGGACGTAGCCGACAAAGCCGAGATACCGCCGGATGGGTTCCGTAGCCGGTTAGAGAACGATTGGCAGGCTTTCGAGGATCAGGTGTTTGCCGAGCACGCCGAGGCGGTGAGCCTCGGCGTTACCGGCATACCTTCGGTGGTGGTAGACGATGCGCTCTTGGTCCCCGGCGCGGTGGAGGCCGACGTGTACCGGCGTGTCATCCGGGACCGTCTGGAGCTTAGGGAGTAGCTGTGGCTAGGCGCTCTTGAGCTTGCGGGTCTCGTCGAGGGCTTCGCTGTAACCGTTCGTCAGTTTTTGGTAAGCGTCCACTTCCTGCGCGGCTTCTTCGTCGTCGTTTCCGTTGTGCCGCTTTTTGAGTGCTACGGTGGTGAAGTAGACGCCCCGGTAGTAAGGGACGAGTTGCTCCAGGGTGATGGGCGGACGGTCCGGCCGCACGCTGTCGCTCTGGGCCTCGTCCGTTGAAAGCGAGACTTCCGGTTCCCGGTTCCGGGGTTCTCCGGTGTCGTCCAGGCCGTCCAACGCCTCGAAGATTTTCTGGTCTCCGGGCCGGTCGGCGAAGTCGTCGCCGGAGTAGGCGTACTGTATCTCACCCGAGCGGTCCACTACCAGGATCGCTGGTATCGCGACGCCTTCGTCTTCGTTCCACAGGTCGCAGAGCTTGCTCAACTCGCCCCGCGCGTCGCTCAGGAGCGGGAACGGAAGCTCCAACTTCTCTACCATAGAAGCGTTGTGGTCTGGCGGGTCCACGCTGATGCCTGCGAGGTGTACCCCGCGGTTCTCGAACTCTTCATACTGCCTGGCAAAGCTACCTAGCTGCCCGTTGCAGTACGGTCACCAGTCGCCCCGGTAGAAAACCAGCATTACCGGGCCTTCTGCGACTCTTTCGTCGAGGTTCCAGCTTCCGCCGTTGTGGTCCGGCAACTCGAAGGCCGGCATCTTGTTCCCACTTCTTATAGCCACGTCAGGCTCCTTCTTTCGTGTTTCGACAAACCTATGCTTACCATTTTCCGGGGGTAGGAAAACATAGCGGGTTACGAGGGGGACTTCTTTTGGGCGAGAGGTTCGCCATCGCGTTCGTCGCGGAGCAGAGAGGTGGGGTAGAAGGTCCCCCGCCAGTAGACGCCGCCCCGCAGGAGCGTGAGCAGGGTAGAACGGACCGTTATGCCGGCGAGTATGGCGGCGAAGACCGGGTAGCCGGCCGTCAGGAGGAACAGTTGCCGGCCCAAGAAGCGGTTGATGAGGGCGTAGGCGCTGAGTTGGGCGACGACGGCTGCCAGATACAGCAGCAGGACGTAGCCGCCGGAGACAAAGACCGCAAAGAACGGCCAGATGCCGACCAGCACGAGGAGCAAAGAGTAAAGGGTGAACTTCGTGAGGCTGTAGTCGAGGCCGGCGTAGACGTTCTTCTCGAGGCCGCGGGCCAGGGCACTGAGCGAACCGTACCATTTTACGGAGATGAGCTGGTGTCCCAGGAGCACTCTCTGGTGGAGCCCGGCCTCCTTTACCCGGCTTCCGAGGGTTAGATCGTCGTCCGGGCGGCGGGCCAGGGACTCGTAGCCCCCGACCTTCTCGTAGGCGCTGTGACGGATCAGGTTAAACGCGCCGACCCCGACGCCTTTCTTACTGCGCGGCAGGTTCGCCCGGTAGTAGCCGCCGTAGAGCAACAACACCATAGAAAAGAAAGCCACGACGCCCCTTAGCCAGTAGCCCGACAGCTCCCAGCGGGGTGTCAGCGCTAGATGGTCCAGCCCCTGACGCCCGGCGTAGGCCACCGCCCGGCGGAGCGTGCCGGGTCGGAAACGGATGTCGGCGTCTGTTAGGAGTAGCCAGTCACCGCCCGACCGCCGGACGCCGGTGTGGATGGCGTGGTTCTTGCCGAGCCAGCCTTCAGGTAGCTGCTCCACGCGTACGACCTCTACGTTTCGCCGGTCCCGGGCAAAGCGGGCCATAATCTCCCCGGTCCCGTCCGTAGAGCGGTCATCCACCAGGACGACCTCCAGGTTTGGGAGATCTTGCGCCAGAAGAGAAGCCAGGGCGGGCTCTAGCCCCGGCTCCTCGTCACGGGCCGGAACCACCACCGAGAGTCGGGTTTCTTTTGGGAGATCCGGAGTTTCAGGGGAACCCGGGAAGGCGGGGACCAGCTTCGAGGCGTAGATCGCCTCCAGCAGCCTCGCGAAGCTGGCGATAGCCGCGAAGACAGCGACAGCCAGAGATAGATTAGAGGCCACGGATGGTTTCTGTTGGATCAGGAGACCCGGTGGCCGGGGTCACCCGCTGGTATTAGCGTCCGGGCCCGAATCGCCGTAGAACCCGAGGCTTCGGGAGATCTCCGCGGCGGCTTTTTTGACCAACTCGCCCGTCTCCGACAGCGATTCCTCCGGGAGCCGGAAAACGGGACCCGAGACGGCCACGGCGGCGATCACCGCACCGTTAGCATCCCGTATTGGCGCCCCAACAGCGTTCATACCGACCTCTAACTCCTCGACAATGCAGCCGTAGCCGGTATCGTGTACTTCCTGAAGTTGCTTTTGCAAAATCTTGCGATCCGTAACCGTGTGCTCGGTAAGGGCTTCGAGCGGCTTCCGCAGGATGTGCTGTCGCTGCTCATCGGGCATGTGGGCCAGTAAGACTTTACCGGCGGCCGAGGCGTGCAGCGGCGTGTGCCAGCCGGACCAGTCAACGGACATCATGGACGTGGTGGAGATGCTCTGGTGAATGATGACCGCCTCGTCATCCTCCAGGGCCGTGACGGTCACGGTCTCCTCCGTCTCGTCGCTCAAGCGTTCGCACACCGGTCGGGCGTAGCGAACGATATCCAAGTCACCAGTGACCGTACTCGCGAGTAACACCATCCCGAAGCCCAGACGGTATTTCTCCGTCGCGCTGTCTTGTTCCACGAGGCCCCGATCCCGGAGCGTGGCGAGCAGCCGGTAGGCGGTGGACTTGTGGATGTCCAGCTCGTTTGCGACCTCGGTGACGCCGGACCATCCCTGGCTGGACAGCAACTCCATAACGGTTATTGCACGATCCACAGACTGCACAGACGAACTCTTGCTGTTGATAGAACTCATGAATGGAATTCTACACGCTTCTCCACTCTAGGCGCCACTTGGCACCTTGCTTTTCGCGCCGGGTGAAGCCCATCTACCAAAAAGGCTTCACTTCGGGAACCCGGGGGAACGAATGCAGTCGGCCGTTCTGTTCGTTAGATTGATGGTCTCCGCTCTTCTCTCGCTCACGGTCGTTGCGCCTCGACGTTTGGGCGGTGCGGACGGCCTGCCGCCGGCTACGATCGCTCTCGTAGTGACGCTGGCCCCGACGCTCGAAACGGTCCAGGCGGAAGAGGTCTATGTTGTGACGGGTGATGCCGGTCTCTGCCAGATCCGCCATGATCTCCCCGATCACGCTGGCGAACTTGAACCCGTGCCCCGAACAAGCGGACGCGATGCTTACTTGCTCGTAGTCCGGGTGCAGATCTACGACAAAGTGATGGTCCGGCGTGTTGGTAAACATGCAGGTGTGCAAACTCATCGTCGGGCCGCAACCCTCGGGGAAGTACCGCTCAGCGAACTCCCTGAGCACCCGCTCGTCGTAGCCGTGGACCTCCCGGTCCAACTCCTCGGCGTCGCCCTGCTCTTCGAGGTGGAAGTACTTGCCGAACTTGAAGCCCGGCACCCCGAAGACCGGGAAGCCGTAGAAGCGCCCCTCGTCCACCAGCAGGTTGAAGACCGGGAACGTGTCGGGCCTGAAGTGCTCGGGGCTGGTCGGTTGTAGCCAGGCCAACACCTGCCGCTCGGGTGTGGCGAGGCCATCCAGAACGCCCAGCAGGTTCTGGTTCCAGGCTCCGGCGGTGAAGACGAGCTTGTCGGCCTCGTAGGTGTCGCGGCTCGTGCGGACCCGGACGCCGCCTTCGAGGGGCTCCCATTCCAGAACTTCTTCGTGGCCGTGGACCTCCGCTCCCTCTGCCTGCGCCGCCATGACGTACGAGACGATGCACCGCTCGGGGACGAGAAAGCCGCCGTCGGGTTGTACCAAAGCCAGGTGTTCCGGTGGGAGGTGGTAGCCGGGGTAGCGGCGGTGCAGCTCGGAGCCGGTGAGGACCTCGTGTGGCAGGTCATGGAGCCGCGCCGACTCCCAGGAGCCCTTGAAAACCCAGGAGTCTTCCGGGCCGGCGTCTATGGAGCCTATAGTGTGCAAAAGGCGCTCACCGGCGACGCCCTGGATGCCGCGCCACAGCTCGTAGGCGCGGCGCAGCAGCAGGACGTATGAGGGGTCCTCGTAGTAGGCGAGGCGGATGATACGGGTGTGGCCGTGGGAGGAGCCCATCGTGTGCGGGATGCCGAAACGTTCCAGGCATAGCACCCGCTTGCCGCGGCGGGCCAGGTAGTAGGCGGTCGCGCTCCCCATCGCGCCCGCACCGACGACGATCGCGTCGAAGCGTTTGGAGTGGTAGTTCGTCGCCATTACGCGCTGCCGTTCACCGAGGCATTGGCGTAGGCCATGGGCTCCGGTGCGGGCTCCGCGCGCCGGTCGTCGTCCTGGGGTTTGGCCCGGACGCGGGCCATCTCGGGATCGAAGAACGGGGTTTGGGAGACCCGGACGGGGATTGGGCGGCCGTTAATCTCTACGATCAGGTTCGCCCCCGGCCAGGAGTGGGCGGTGTCCACGTAGGCCATTGCTATAGTTTTGCCGACCGACGGGCCTATGGCGCTGCAGGTAATGTGACCCACCTGCCGTTCGCCGGACATGACCTCGTCCTTGTACTCTCCGGCTTCGCTGCCGGAGAACATCTTCTCCCGGAAGCTCGCCACGTCACCGATGCTGTAGAGCTTGTCGTTTACGGCGGCTGGGACTTCGGTCTCCAGCGTTAGGCCGACCCAGCGCTGGTCCAGGCCCTCGTCCTGCACCCGCAGGAGGGCCTCGCGGCCGATGAAGTCCGGTTTGTCGAAGTGGATCCAGCGGCTCAGTCCGGCGTGGAACGGGGTGTAGTACTCGTTTATGTCCGATCCGTAGAGCGGCAGGCTCTTCTCGATCCTTAGACTTTGCATCGCCGCCACACCGTAGGGCTGTAGGTTGAACTCCTTGCCTTTCTTTAGCAGGTAGTCCCACAGGACGGATGCCTGGTCGGCGGGCGTGTACAGTTCGTAGCCTAGCTCGCCGGTGTAGCCGGAGCGGGAGATGATCAGCTCGATGCCGTTGATGCGGCCCGGCGCAAATCGGAAAAAGCGCAGCTCATCCAGATCCACGTCTTTGACGACCGTCTTGAGGAACTTGCGCGAGAGGGGACCCTGCACGACCGGCAGGGCTATGGCCGCCGTCACGTCGGTGACGTAGGCGCTCCGGCCTTCGGCGTGCTCGGAGATCCATTGGTAGCTCTTGAGCCGCGGGCCGGAGCTGGCGACGATCATGAAGTGTTCGTCGTCGAACTTGTAGACCGTTACGTCGTCTACGATGCCGCCCTCTTCGTTGCACATGGTCGAGTACCGTAGCTGGCCCGGCTCCAGGTCTAGCACCTCGTTGACGAGCAACCGCCGCACGAGCCGCTCGGCCCCCGGTCCTTTTATGTCGATCTCACCCATCGTAGATAAGTCCTGCATCCCTACGTTTCTTCGCACGTTCAGATGCTCTTCCACCGGCGAGGTGTAGGCGCTGGGGAACATGTAATCTCCGCCGCCTTTTATTACCTCGCGGGCGGATCGCAGATGAAAGTCGTAGAGTGGGGTCCTTCGTTCAGCCATTAGATGCCTCCTATCCTGGCAATGTTATATGCAATATACCGCACACCACATTTTGTTGCACTATATGGCATCGTTTCGCGCATACGTCAGGCCCCACTTTCCACCGATTTCTGGGTGGCCGTGACGAATTTTGCGAGTTCCTTTGCCTGGTCGAAGCGCCCGTCCTCGGCGCCGGCGGCGGAGAGGTTTATCTTGACCAGCGTAACAGCAGCCTGCGTCCCAGCCTCGGCCAGCAGGACTGCCACGAGGGCGTCGCCGCGCAGGTTCGGGTTGCCATCTTTTGCCAGCCGGGTAGCGATTTCTGCCGCCTCCGCGCCGGCTTCGGCGACCTCCAGCGGCACGTCCGCCGCCGCAGAAAGCGCCGCCTGCACGTCGCCGCCCTCGCGTTGCGCTTCCATGACACGTTCATAGGCTGTGGCGTCGGCCTGGGCGAGCGGTGCGGCCCGCTCCTTTAACGTTTCGGCGCGCTCTAGTAGCTCGTCAGCGTCGTCCAGTTGGCCGGTCGAGAGCCGGGCGGCCATGCCGGCGAGGGCTGCGGCCAGGGAGACTGTCACCGCTGCCGAGGCTCCGCCGCCGGGGGCCGGTTCGCCGGAGGCGGTGAGGTCCAGGAATCGGCCCAGCGGAAGGTCGAGGTAGCCAGTCTTTGTTTCGGGTTCGCTCAGAACAACCCCACGGTCTCGCCGTTCTCGTCGATGTCTATACTTTCGGCGGCCGGGTGGGCGCTAAGGCCCGGCATCGTGCGCATGTCGCCGCAGATCGGGTAGATAAAGCCGGCACCCACCGAAGCCCGTACCTCCCGAACCGGCAGCGTCCAGTCCTTCGGGGCTCCCATGAGCGCCGGGTTGGAGGAGATGGAGAGGTGTGTCTTTGCGATGCAAACCGGCAGGTTCCCGAAGCCGTTCTTCTCGTAAAAGTCGATTTGGGCTCCGGCCTGTATGTCGTACTCTACGCCCTTCGCCCCGTAGACCTTCGTGGCTACCGCTTCTACCTTTTCTCTGAGGGACGCTTCGTCCGGGTAGAGGAACTCGAACTCGGTCGTTTCCTCGGCGGCTTCGGCGACGGCTTCCGCCAACTCTACCGCTCCGGCTCCGCCTTCGGTGAAGTGGTTGCAGACGGCGACGCGGACGCCCATTTCCTCGGCGATCTCCCGGATTGCCTCGTGTTCGGAGTCGTGGTCGGTGGGGAAGGCGTTTATGGCTACCACCGGCGAGACGCCGTGGACCCTTATGTTCTCGATCTGCTTTCTAAGATTGTCCGCCCCGGCGTGTACGTCGTCAGGACTTTCCTTGAGCAACTCATCCGGCAAGGGCTGGCCGGCCTTGACCTTGTGGCGGCCGGAGTGGACCTTTAGCGCCCGGACCGTGGCTACCAGCACCGCAGCGTCGGGTGTAATTCCCGAGTTACGGCACTTAATGTTGAAGAAGCGTTCGGCGCCCATGTCCGCCCCGAAGCCCGCTTCGGTGATGAGGAAGTCTCCGCCCCGGATACCGATGCGGTCGGCAACGATGGAGGAGTTGCCGTGGGCGATGTTGCCGAAAGGTCCGGCGTGTACTAGAACTGGGGTGTTCTCCAACGTCTGCATCAGGTTCGGCTTTATCGCCTCTTTGAGTATTACCGCCATCGCGCCCGCTGCTTTGAGGTCTTCCGCCGTGATGGGTTCGCCTTTAACGGAGGAACCTATGACGATCCGGCCGAGTCGTTCCCGCAGGTCTCGTAGCGAGTTCGCGAGCGCCAGCACAGCCATTACCTCGGAGGCGGCTGTTATGTCGAAGCCTGCCTCACGGGGGACACCGTCTACCCGTGGCCCCAGACCCGTGATGATGTGGCGCAGGGAGCGGTCGTTCACGTCCATTACGCGGCGCCAAGTGATGGAGTGGCGGTCCACGTCGAAGAAGTCGTCGTGCTGGTGGATGTGGTTGTCTATCATGGCGGAGAGCAGGTTGTGGGCCGCCGTTACGGCGTGCATGTCGCCGGTGAGGTGCAGGTTTAGCATCTCCATCGGGACTACCTGGCTGTAGCCGCCGCCTGCCGCCCCGCCCTTGATGCCAAAGGTCGGACCCATCGAGGGCTGCCTTACGGCGACGGTAGCTGTCTTGCCCAGGTGTTTGAAGGCCTGACCGAGTCCGACGGTGGTGGTGGTTTTGCCTTCGCCCAGTGGAGTCGGGGTGATGGCGGAGATCACCACGTACTTGGCGCGGGGACGGTCTTCAAGCTCTTCTATGGCGTCTAGCTTGATCTTGGCTACGGAATCGCCGTAGCGTTCCAGAAGGTGCGGGCCCACGCCGATCTCTTCGGCGACCTCTTGCATAGGTTTGAGGTGGACCTTGCGGGCTATCTGGAGGTCTGAGGGCATCTCGGTAGGTTTTAGCATTGTTGGCTCCTTGAGGCTAACTAGCTTTTCTGAGGCGTTCGAGCATGCTCTGGCGCCAGGATTCGGTGTTCTCCAGCTCGTTGAACGTGTAGACGTGGAAGCCACGGAGGTTGCTCCAAGTGTCGTCGAGTTGTGGGGTGAGGTCCGCGACCAGGCCGTCGGGGGTGTAGCCGCCGGGCATCAACATCCGAAGAAAGCGGTTGCCGTACTTCTTCAGGAAGCGGGCGGAGTCGCCGAGGCCGATGCTGCCGGAGATCCGCATCAGCTTCGTCATGCTCACGGAGCCGGGTATCCCGACGTAGATGGGGAGCTGAACACCCCGGTCGCGCACCCGGTGGACCCAGCTTTCTATAAGGCGGGGTTGGAAGCAAATCTGGCTGACGATATACGTCGCGTAGGGCAACTTGTCGTTCATAGCCTGGACCGTGGTCTCGTCGCTAATGAGGGGATGACGCTCCGGGTAGCCGCCGATGCCGACCTGCTCGAATTCCGTGCCCATGGCCGAAAGGGCTGCTAGAAGATCTACGGACCCGGCGAACTTGCCGGCGGGTTCCGGGGCGTCGCCCGCAATAGCGAATACGTCCTTCACGCCGACTTCGTGCAGCCGGCAAGCGATATCTTTTAGGTGAGAATTATCCGAGATTAGACGCGCCGACAGGTGCGGCACCACCCGGTATCCTTCCCCCGTCAGCAGCTCCGTGAGTTCTACGGTGGGATCCAGCCCCTTAGTAGGGGATGCGGTAACCGTAAGCTCCACCTCTTTTGGGATATGTTTCAGGACGCGCCCCGCGATACCTGACAGGGGTATAATCTCGTAGCGCGGACGCTCCAGGGCTGCGGCCAGGGATACTGACCGGTCCGAACGGTTCTTCATCTCTGTCATCAGGAACCTCTCAGGTCTCCGGGATGCGCCGCGGGGGACTCTCCCCCGCGACGACGAGCCCTTTTTACGCGCCCTTGGAGGAGCTGGTGGCGGAGAGCGTCTGCTCGGCGTGCTCCGGCCGGAAGAAGAGCCGGTCGGCAACGGTTGCGGAGACCGTCTCACCCGGACGCTCGACTTCGAGCTCGACGCCGATGGTACTGTACTCGACCGGAACCATCGCAAACCCGATGTTCTTGTCGAGGCGGGGCGAGTAGCAGGCGCTGGTCACCTTGCCGACGTGTTCGTTACCCGCGTAGACGGGGAAGAAGTCGATCATGGAGCCGTCGTTAAACGATCCCAGATTCGAACCCCCGATCTCCACGCCGACTAGCTTGCGGCTGACGCCTTCTTCGGCGACCTTCTGCAGAGCCTCCCGGCCGATGAAGTCTTGTTCCTGGTCGAGCTCGACCATCCACTTGTAGCCGTAACCGACCTCATACGGGTTGTCCTCCAGCGTCATGTCGCAGCCCTGGGACAAGATTCCGCCCTCGATGCGCCGGATGTGGCAGGGCCCGATCGGGCTAATGCCGTGCGGCTCGCCGGCCTGCAGGACTGCGTCCCACAGCTTCAGGCCGTTGTGGCTGGCGTTCTTCAGGTAGATCTCGTATCCGAGCTCCCCCGAGTAGCCGGTCCGGGAGATGACGAGGTCCATACCGTCGAGTTCTTTTTGGACCATGTAATAGTAGGGCACGTCCAGGATGCTCTCGCCGAAGAGGTCGATCATGACCTCCTTAGACTTTGGACCCTGGATCTGCATCGGCCCGACGTCCGGCTCGCTGATGGTTACGTCCAACTTCATGCTATACGCGAGAGCCTTCGCCCACAGCAGCACGTCGCTGTCGGCGAGGGAGAGCCAGAAGTGGTTCTCGTCCAACCGCAGCAGCACCGGATCGTTCATGATGCCGCCGTTTTCGTCCGTGATAAAGGCGTACTTGCACTGGCCGACGTTGCACTTGTGCAGGTTGCGCGGGGTGAGCATGTTGGTGAACTCGAAGGCGTCGGGACCGGTGATCTCCACCTGCCGCTCGGCGCCGCCCACGTCCCACATCGTCACCCCTTCGAGGAGTTGCCAGTACTCGGCGATCGGATCGCCGTAGTGGCGCGGGTGGTAGTGGTGGTTGTAGACGCTGTACATCGCCACCCCGTGCCGCCGGGAGCCGTAGAAGTACGGGGACTTCTTTATCCGGGTGTACTGCAGGATCTCCGGGCTGGGGTTTACGTTGCCCAGGCGGGTTCCGTTTGTCTGTAGGTCGGTCATGTCGTTCTCCTTGTCTTTTTGCGGGACACTTATCTCACTGAACGTCGAGGGCTACATACTTCGTCGCATCACCGCTCCTCAGAACCGTTTTCATAGAAGTGCTCGCTCAGATACTTCTCGCCCTCGTCGCATAAAATCGTCACGATGTCCTCGAACTCGGGGTGTTCCTCTTGGACTCGCCGCGCCGCCGCCAGGTGCGCCCCGCTGGAAGGCCCCACGAACAGCCCGTGCTGCCGCGCCAGCCGCCGCATTTCCCGAACGGCCTCCTCGCTCTCCACCGGGATGACGCCGTCCCGCGGCGACCATCGAGAGGGCGTTGCCGGTGTTTCCGCTCGAAGCCTCGACGATGGTGTCGCCGGGCTTTAGCAACCCTCCGTCTTCGGCACGTTCGACCATGTACTTGGCGATGCGGGCCTTCACGGAGCCGGAGGGGTTCAAGAACTCGCACTTGGCCCACACGCCTTCGACCTCTACGAGCGGGGTGTCTCCGATGCCGTCGAGCATGGTGGTAGGTGTTCGATTTCCGAAGGTCAAGTTGTTAGAATCGATCTGCTGCAAGGGGATTTCCTTCCCTTGTGATGCTGTGCCGGGCGGTTCGTTCGGTCGCCAAACTCACGCGAACCGCGCCGGTCTTTTATGTGTCCAGTCCCTACACTTCTACGGTCTTCCTCGAAACATTCCTCATCCGACGCATCTCCGGGTCGAAGAGCGGCTCTTCGGCTACCGTCGCCGGGTGGCGCTCCGCGAAGTACTCGATCTCCAGCTTCGTGCCTTCTTCGGCCAGCTCCGGCGGCACCCAGGCGTAGGCGATGCTCTGCCCAATGCTGTAGCCGTAAGCCGCGCTCGTCACGTAGCCGACCGCTTCACCGTCAGCAAATACCGGCTCGCTCCCCATGACCACCACTTCCGGGTCGTCCAGGGTGAGACAGGCGAGCTTCCGGCGAAATCCTTCTTCTTTGCGCTTCTCCAGAACCTCCTTGCCGACGAAGTCGCCCTTGTCGAGCTTCACGGCAAATCCGAGGCCCGCCTCGTAGGGGTCGTGCTCGGTGGTCATATCGCCGCCCCAGGCCCGGTAGCCCTTCTCCAGCCGCAGGCCGTTAAAGGCGCCGCGGCCGCCGGCGATGACGCCGTGCTCCCCTCCGGCCTCCCAAAGTAGATTCCAGAGGCGGAGGCCCAGGTCGGAGGAGGTGTAGATCTCCCACCCCAGTTCGCCCACATACGAAACACGTAGAGCCCGAACCGGAACCTCCCCGATGTAAGCCTCCCGTACGTTGAAGAACCCGAACGCCTCGTTCGAGAAGTCATCCTCACTCAAAGACTGCACCAGTTCCCGCGCCGCCGGCCCCCACACCCCAACGCAGCACGTTCCTGGTGTGATGTCCCGTACTTGCACCGAGCCGTTGTCCGGCAGGTGACGTTCCATCCACTCGATGTCCCGCGGCCCGTTCAGGCCGAGCTGGAACAGCTCCTCACCTATTCGTGCCACCGTGATGTCGCTCTTTACGCCACCCGCATAATCGAGCATCAGGGTGTAGGTAACCTTGCCGGGTGGCTTATCGAGTTGGTTGGTGTTCAGGCGTTGCAGGAACTCCAGCGCACCCGGCCCGCTGACCTCGGTCCGTTTGAGGGCGGTCATGTCGTAGAGGGCGACGCGCTCGCGCGTGATCTGGTGTTCCGCCCCGACAATGGGCGACCAGTAGCGCCCGGACCACTCGTCCCGATCCGGGATGTCCCGGTTCTCCAAGAGCGGCGCGTTCGCCTCGAACCAGTGCGGCCGCTCCCAGCCCGAGGCTTCGAGGAAGTACGCCCCCAGCTCCTGCTGCTTGGGGAAGAACGGGCTCGTGCGTAGCGGACGCGGCTCCTCCATCGGCTGCTGGGGGTGGATGATGTCGTAGACTTCCTGGAAGGACTGCGAGCTGCGCGCCTTCACGTAGGCCGGGCTCATGGCCCACTTCTCGAAGCGGTGAATGTCCGCGCCGGCCAGGTCCACGCTCGGGACGCCGGACGTGATCCACTCGGCCATCACCTTGCCGACCCCGGCGGCGTGCGTCACCCAAACCGCTTCTGCCACCCAGAAACCCTTCGCCTCGTTGGATTCGCCGAGCAGCGGCCCGCCGTCCGGTGTGAAGGAGAAGAGCCCGTTCATCGGGGCGTCTATTTCCACGTCCTGTAGCGCGGGGAGCATCCGGCGGGCTTCGTCGAGTGTGGGCTGGAAGTCCTCCGGGGTAAACTCCATGATCGAGGGCATCACCTCAGAGTCCTCGTACTTCGGGATGTCGTCGGCGGAGACGGGCATCGGGCGGTGCCGGTACGCCCCGATGCCGTAACGTCTTCCCTGGTGCCGGAAGTACATCGCGTAGTCCTGGTGCCTCAGAATGGGGTGCGCCACTTCCCGGTCTTCGCCGTCGAGCTCCGCGAGCGGCGTGGTCCAGGCGTACTGGTGCTGCATCGGCTGGAGCGGGACCGTCATCCCGACCATTCGGCCGAGCTTCGGTCCCCACATCCCGGCGCAGCTAACGACCAGTTCTGTCTCGATGCGGCCGCGCGAGGTCTCGACCGCCCGCACCCGGCCATCTTTTACCTCGATACCGGTAACCTCGGTCTTACCGTAGAAGCTGGCGCCGCGGTCTATCGCCTGCCGCGCCGCGGCCTCGGAGACCCGGACACCCTTCGCTATTCCATCGTCCGGGACGAAGAGGCCACCGTAGATATTCTTCGGCTCCAGCAGCGGCACTTTCTCGGCGCATTCTTCGGGTGAGATCAGCTCCGGCTCCAACCCCCACGAGGCCGCCAACCCACGCTTGCGCTTGAGGTCTTTCCAGCGTTCGGGGGTGGCGGCGACCTCTATTCCCCCGACGGGGTAAAAACCGGGCTGGCCGTCTACCTCCAGCTCCGAGTAGCGTTTGACACCGTATTTTGCCAGCTCGGTCATAGTCTTGGAGGGGTTTGTCTGGAAAACGAGTCCCGGCGCGTGAGAGGTCGAACCTCCGGCCTCGAAGAGCGGTCCCTGGTCTACGACCACCACATCTCGCCAGCCGAGCTGCGTCAGGTGATCCGCAACGTTGCAACCGACGATCCCCGCCCCGATCACTACGACGCTGGCCCTATCTTCCACCGCTAACCTCCAGTTCGTCCGGCGGCGGAAAAACGAGAACCGTATAACGTCCTAAAACACCGCTACCCATTCGACCCCCGGTTGTATCCCCACCCCGTTTTCGAGACGCAAACACTTCTAGAAACAGCTCCTTCGCCAACTCGTACTTTGTTGCGTATGATGAAGCGGTCTCTCATAACGAGACATGTATCATACGAGTTTTATCGGGTCAAGAGATTTAATAGTTTGTCGGCGATTTTTTCGGCTGCTGGATCCGGACAGCAGATATCGAAAGGAGGCCGGACCCCTCCGAGAGCCGGTGCCGGGCAGGTATTCTTGCTTATTGGTCGTATAACGGGGCGTCGATTTTTTTACCGTTACGTTCCGGCTCCGACGTTACGAAATCTAGGAAGTCCGGGTTACTGCTGGTTGCGGAAAGAGAAAGAGCTTCACGTTTGGGGTTTCAGGAAAAAGCGCGGAGAAACTGGTCTCCGCGCCGGGATGCAGAAGGGTTGAATGTAGTCTTGGTTGTTCTGTTACTGGCTTTCTTCGGCCTGTTGCGAGGACTGTTGGTCGGGGAACAGTACGTCATTTACCGTTATGTTGACCTCTGTAACCTTGAGGCCCACCAGGTTTTCTACCCGGTTTATGATGTTGCGGCGGACGGCCTCGGAGAGTTGGGGCACGGATTTGCCGTATTCCACGGACATGTCCAGGTCGACGGCGGTTTCCTCGTCTCCGACCTCCACCGTCACGCCACGGGTGGACTGGCCGGAGCCGCCCCCGCCGGTTATGCCCTCGATCAGGCCGCCGGCGGCGCGGGAACCGGCTCCGCCCATGTGTACGCCCTCTACTTCCTGGGCCGCGATGCCGACTACTTGCGAGACCACCGGGGTTTCTATGGTGGTGCTGCCCCGGTTGGTCTGCAACGTGCTTTCCTCGCTCATGCGCTGCTCCTTTCTCTAGATCAGGATAGGTTACCCCAAAACATCGTGCTTTAACACCGGTAGTCGTTCAAGCCTCGCGCCAGAGGCGGGCGATGAGCAGCGTCAGCGCCACGGCGGCCAGCAGCCGGATCAGCAACAGGGGCAGGACGTTTATGCCGAGCGGGATGAAAATAAGCGTGTCTTCGATAACCGCGTGACAGGCGCAGAGAAAGAGGATCATTAACGTAAGCTCCCTCTTCGTGAAGCTCTGTTCCCGTACCTGCTCCAGGATCACCCCGGCCCCGAACGCGAGGCCGAAGATCAGGCCGCCCGCCATCGTAACCGCCCCGTGCGACGCAACCCCGAAAGGACGCATCAAAGGGCGCACCTTCGCCGCAAACCACTCCAGTGCCCCGAGGTCTTTCAAAACTTGTATCACCATCATCACCGGAAACACGATCAGGGCGAGCTGGAAAACTCCAACCGTGGCCGATTGCAACGCTCCCAGCAGTATCTCCACCCACCCCGATGGTTCCGTTTCCGAAACCGGGGCCAACCCGTAACGGGCGGTTTGGCCCCCGCCGCTCCACAGCAAGTTCACCGCCCCGGCGGCAACCACCGCCAACGCAACCCGGAACCCGACCACGAGGTCCACGCTCACCCCGATGCGTCGGCAGACCGCAGCCTCTACCGGCAGTGAGTGCGAGAAGCTCAACATCAGGGCCAGGATAAAGACCTGCTTCACCGTAAGTTCCATCGTTAGGATCGCCCCGATGGCGGCGTAAAGGTTCAGCAAGTTGCCCAAAGCCAGTGGCACCGCCGCCTCGTTCGGGAGCCCGAGCAGCGCCATAACCGGCGTGAGCCCGGAGAGCAAAACATCGTAGAGCGCCGTGTACTGCAAAACGGAGACCACGAGGGTTACGGGGAAGATGATCCTACCGAGTTCCCAAGTCGTCCGCAGCCCGCTCCTGGCACCCTCGCGCCACCGGATGCGCCGCCACTTTTTGCCAGGATTCTCAGACATCGGATCTCACTATACAGGTGAGCCCTGGTAGTGTAGTCGGTATGCAGAAGATCCTCGTCAGCGCGTGCATGATGGGCCAGAAGGTCCGTTACAATGCCTCGGATGTCGAAACCGATGACGCCCTGTTAGAACAGTGGCGGCGGGAGGGACGCTTGATCCCCTTCTGCCCCGAACTGGCCGGCGGTTTCCCGGTGCCCCGGCCTCCGGCGGAGATAGAAACGGGCAGCGGAGGAGACGCCGTACTCGACGCGGGGGCCAGAGTGCTCGAAAGTTCGGGCGCCGACGTGTCCCGTTACTTCCGCCGGGGAGCGGAGCTAACGCTGGAGGCAGTGAGAGCACACGGTATAAAACTGGCGATTCTCAAAGAAGGCAGTCCCTCATGCGATTCGGCGCCGGACGCGGTCCACCAAAACGCCAACGAATAGCCCGATCAGCAAAAAAGGCGCCGTGCCCGCCGCTGAAAGCAAGCCCATCTGAAGCGGCGATGTATCCAGCATCAATGCCGCCAGCAACGGCAGCGCCACGATTGCCATCTGGCTTCCGAACCCGGATACCGTTTCCGCCGCCCACAGCTTCAAGAAACCGGAGTGTAGCCAGAGGCCCGCCGGCCGAAATTGCTCGACGAAACGAGCGAGTATATATTTGTTCACGAGGAAACACCCCTGTCATTACAGGGGGAGAGGGACTACAGTGCCCCGGGGCGCCCGCTCCCACCGCCCTTTACGCCAAAACTTTTAGGACGGCGGTTATGCAGCCAGTAGCGGACCGGGCATGCTCGGCAGGCACCGAATATTGATCCTGGTCGATGCTGATCCACACATTATGTTTTCTGTGTATGTGACCATAGCCTGAGGCTAGCACACGTTTATTCGGGCCGCCAAACTGCTACTAGATTTAGCGAATCGTATATTTCACTTCGGGACTTCCCCACAACGAACACTTGGCGACAATGCTCGTGAAGGGATCAGGAGATTACAGCTTGGAACCCAGGCTCATCCAGCACCGGCACGCCGAGCTCCCGAGCTTTCTCCAGCTTCGAGCCGGCTTCTTCTCCGGCGAGGACGTAATCCGTGTTCTTACTGACTGAAGAGGTGAACGTTCCTCCGGCGGCTTCTAGCTGTTCGACGAAGTAGCTGCGGGGGTGGCTGAGGGTTCCGGTCACGACGATCCGTTTTCCGGCGAGTGGTCCTTCGGTGGTCCCCGACTCTACCGCGCCGAAGTTCAGGCCGAGCTTCATTAGGCGGTTTACCAGTTCGCGGTTGTCTTCGAGGTCGAAGTATTCGGCTACGGCGCAGGCTACTATCTCGCCGATGCCGTCTATCTCGGCCAGGGCTTCTACGGAGACGCCTTCCAGGAGGTCTTTGCCGCTGAACTTCTCTGCGATGAGGCCCGCCGTTACCGTGCCGACGTGCCGGATGCCGAGGGCGTAGAGGACGCGAGGGAAGGGTTGCTCCTTACTCTTCTGTATCGCCCGGATCAGGTTCTCCGCGCTCTTCTCACCGAAGCCTTCTAGCGGAACTAGCTGCTCGGCTTTCAGTTCGTAGATTCCCGACACGTCTTTTACGAGGCCGAGGTCGAAGAGGCGGGCCGCCAGCTTCTCTCCGAGGCCGTCTATGTCCATCGCGCTCTTTGTACACCAGTGGATGATGTGTTCCAGGGCCTGCGCCGGGCAGTGGGTGTTGATGCAGCGGGTTACCGCCTCGCCCTCCGGCCGGGAGACCGGCTCCCCGCAGACGGGGCATTCGGTTGGCATCTCGAAGGCGTATTCGCTGCCGTCGCGGTCTTCGGGAACGGGCCGGACGACCTGCGGTATTACGTCGCCCGCCCGCTCAACGACCACCGTGTCGCCGATCAGGACTCCTTTTTCTTTTACGTAGTCTTCGTTGTGAAGCGTCGCCCGGGAGATGGTCACGCCGCCGACGTTTACCGGCTCCAGTATGGACTGTGGCGTCAACGCCCCGGTACGCCCGACGTTCACCCACACGTCTTTCAGCTTCGTCCGGCCCGCGAGCGGCTCGAACTTGTAAGCGATGGCCCACCGCGGCGCCTTCTGCACAAAGCCCAGCTTCTCCTGTTGCTCCCGCGAGTCCACCTTCACCACCACGCCGTCCACCTGGTAGCCGACAGATTTCCGCTTCGACGCCCACCGCCCGCACTCCTCGACCACCGATTCGATGTCGTCGTGGACCTTGTAAGGGTTGACCCGTAAACCGTAGTCCTTGAGGGCGGCCAGGGCTTCGGAGTGGCTCTCGTACTCCTTGTAGCCTTCGCCAACGCCGTACAGAAAGAGTGTCAGGGGTCGCTTGGCGGTTACCTTCGGGTCGAGCTGGCGGATGGAGCCCGCCGCCAGGTTGCGGGGGTTTGCGAAGGGCTTCTCTTCCTCCTCCACCCGCCGGGCGTTTAGCCTCTCGAACTCTTCGAGGCCGATGTACACCTCGCCGCGAGGTTCCAGTACCTCCGGAGGGACGCCGCCGAGTCTTTCCGGGATCGCCCGGATGGTACGGAGGTTCCGGGTTACGTCTTCGCCGACCGTGCCGTTGCCCCGCGTCGCGCCGCGCACGAAGGAGCCGTTCTCGTAGCGCAACGAGACCGCGAGGCCGTCTATTTTGAGCTCCGTGACGTAGGAAAGCTGCGGTTCCCCGTCCTCTTCCAGCAGGCGCCTTACACGGGCGTCCCACTCGCGCAGGTCTTCAGTTTTGCGGGCGTTCGAGAGGGAGAGCATTGGGACGGCGTGCGCTACTTCCTCGAACTCTTCCAGGGGTTCGTCACCGACGCGTCGGGTCGGGGAGTCGGGGGTTACGAGTTCTGGGTAGGTTTCTTCGAGGTTTTCGAGTTCGTTGTAGAGGGCGTCGTACTCGGCGTCGGGGATCTCGGGTTCGTCGTCTATGTAGTAGCGGCGGCTGTGGTAGCGGAGCGTCTCCCGCAACTCTTCGGCCCTGCCCTGGATATCCCGGATGTCCGTGTTTTGTTCGGCCACGGGGGGATTATACGCGCGGGCGTCCCGGGTCCCAAGCCTCTTTACACGTTGCATATTTATACGTCGTTTACACGTTGCGTACGGGCCAACCGGGCTCCCGCCCGGCTCGGGTGACGAGGACGAACTCTTTCTCGCCGGGGTCGACGCCGCGCAAAACGGCGGCGGCGTTGGGATAAGTCAACGCCTGCCCTACCATCGCTTCCGGCGGCGGTTCTTTGAGGGCGAGCCGTACTATTACCCGGCTACCCTCCACCCAGGCGGATATTATCTCCACCGTGTAACCGCCGGTCGGTTTCTCGCCCCAAAAGGCCGCCAGGTACGTTCCTTCTCCGGCATCCGGGACCTCGGCGCCGATCTCCTCCGAGAGCGCGCCGGCCGACGAGCCTACAACTACCTGCGGCCGCCGCAGCCCATCGGAACCGGAGGAGATCTGCTCTATCCGCGCCCCGCCCGACAGCTCCTCTGTTGTTCCACTTTTCTGTGTAGTCTCGGGCGCCGGACCGGTGCTATCTTCAGTGCCGTCTCCAGTCGTTTCTGGGGGAGCGCCCGGGCTCCCGCTCGCGCAGCCGGCGGCCAGGAGCAGGGCGAGCAGCAGGATCGTAGCCCGCAAGCTCGCGAGTCGGTTCATCCCTATTCGTTGTCCCCGTAGTGCTCGCGGAGGGCGTCGTCGAACTCGCCGGAGAACTCTTTTAGTTTCGGCGCCGTCTCGATGGTCTCTGCGGTGTATGGGAGGGAGATGCTGTTTTCGGGGGCGTTTACTCGCATCCGGTCGGCGGGGACGGGACGTCCGGACAAGATCACGTACTTCAGCACGTCGGCCGGCGCGTCGTAAAACGTCTGCTCGATCTCACCGACCTCGTTGTCGTCGGCGTCGTAAGCTTTGTAGCCTTCTAGAAAAACGTATGGATTGTCGGGTTCCAAAGTCTTGCCTCCGGGTGGAAAGAATGTCTGGATGCACCTATGATACTCCCCAGATGACGGGCACGACGAACTACAGGCGCAACTACCGGATATTGAGGCTTTTCTCCCTGCTGTACCTCTGCCTGACGATGGTGGCGCTGCTGCTCGTACACGCGAACTTCTACGAGCCCGCCGTTTCGTATCTGCTGCTCTACCTGACGGTCGCCGTCGGGGTTACGGTGGCCGGGGTCCTCTTGTTGCTGCCAGCGGAGCTGTTTACGGATGAGTTCGGGGCCGGTGCTTACGCCGCATATGCGATGGTGTTGGGGTTGATGATCTTCTTTAGCGGCGGCGTCTCCAGCACGCTCTATGTCCTGTACTTCCCGCTGCTGCTTTCGGCGGCGCTGCACGGGGTGCGGAAGATAGGTCTCGTCGCCCTGGCCTCCGTACTGCTCGTGTACTTCCTGGCCGTGTCGCCGGACCTTCTCTCCGGGCGGGGGGACGAGGCGGGGCTGGCGCTCTTCCGGCTCGCGGTCTTCGCGTTTGTAGGAGGCTTCGTACTCGCCGCGGCCCGTTGGACGGGGGCCGGTGGCTTCGAGGAGTACGCCACCGACGAGGACGGTTCGATATTGCTGGAGGTCGTAGAAGGAGAAATATCCGCGGGCCGGGGGGACCAGGTCGCGGTGATCCTGGTAGACCCGGGACGGGGGCTCGGGAGTCAGGACCTGCTGCTCGACCGGGTGCGAAGCAGGATCGCCGAGCCTATCCTACTCGGTCAGGGGACCGTTTTCGGGATGGTGTTGAGCGGCGTAGACGAGCGGGCGGTCGAGAGCGCCGCGGGGCGGGCCCTGGCCGTGGCGGGGTCAGTGGGAGCAAAACAAAGCATCGCCGGGGCCGCCATCTACCCTCGGGACGCCCGGACGGCGGGGGATCTCCTGGCGGCGGCCGGCGGTGCGCTGGAGGCTGCCTCCGCACCCGACACGCCCCGGGTAATGCTCGCCGGGTACACCCTCGGGTATACTCCGCAGCCGCGCTACCGGGCGGCCCGGTAGCCGGGACTGGAACCGTGGCTAGAAGGTTCAGCACCGATGCTATAATCGGTAAACACGTTGAAAATCTCTACCGCCGGGGGTAAGCGGCACGCATGGGACGTTTTAGCAGGGCTATTCGAGGTTTCTTCGGGAGATTCCTAACGGGGGTCGAGCAGCGCAACCCGGAGATACTTCTAGAGAACGCCGTTCAGGACGAGCTCGAGAACCTGAAAAAGCTTCAGGTGGCGGCGGCCCGCACGATGGCTTACGAGAAGATGCTCGCCAACGACGCCGCCACAAAGCAAAAAACCGTAACTACCCGGGAGCACCAGGCCCAGCAACTCGTGCGCCGGGGCCAGCGGGAGGCCGCCGTCCAATTGGTCCAGCAGAAACAAGAAGCGCAGAACAGCCTGGCCGAGATCGAGGGCCGCCTGGAAGAAGCCCGCCGCAACTCCCAGCAGATGGAGGAGGCTTTCAGGGAGCAAGAGCGCCGGTACCAGGACCTCGTCCGCGAGCGGGCCTCCCTCGTGGAGGAGAGCCAGCGGGCCCGCGCCATGCGCTCCGCCAACGAAGCCCGGGCCAACATCTCCCTCTCGGATTCGTCCCGGGACCTGGACAAGGCGCGGCAGGCGATCCGTCAAGCCTCCTACGAGGCCGAAGCCGTCGGGGAACTCGGCACGAGCGACACGGAGCTCCAGATCGCCGCCGCCGAGGTAGACGTAAGGCGTCTGGACGCCGAGCGCGAGCTAGAAGAGATGGAGGTCCAGATGGGCCTCCGCGAACCGGAGCCCCTGGAGCCCTCACCCGAAGAGGACCTCTCCGAAGATCTTCTGGCCGGGGAGCCGGCGACCGACGAAGCCGGACCGGCAGACGAAGGTAGCAGAGAGGAGCCTCGTGGCTAGGAAACGCGGCCTTTCCCGGAACCTGTACCGGCTGGTGCCGTTCGGCGCCTTTGCCGGGCTCGGGATCTGGGCGCTGCCCCCCGAGCCGACCTGGTGGTTTGCGGCGCTTATGGGGGGGGGTGCCGCGTATACCGGCAAGCGGCTGTTGGACAGCAAGGAGAATAAGCAGCGGGAGTTGCGGGGCCGGGCGCGGGAGAACGTAAAAGAATTGGGCCGGGTTGCGCGGGCGGACCGGATCTCCGCCTCCCAGATGAAGCGGTTCGCCGCGTTGCAGGACGGAGTTCTGGAGAGTTGGAACCTTCTGCCCGAGGAGTATGGGCCGCTGTTGGCAGAGGACATCTCCACCATTCTCGGGGAGGTCGAGGATGCCGTGCGGCTGGCGCGGCGGCGGTCGGCCCTGCGGCGGCACCTGGAAAGCGTGGACCGGCGTAGTATCCGGCGCCGGATCAAGGACCTGGAGAAGGACCTGGCGGCGCTGGGACCGGATTCGGAGCTTCGCGCGCCGTTCGAGAGCGCGCTCGCTAGCCGCCGGGAAGAGCTCGCCGGCTACGGCGACATACTCTCGGGTATAAGCGTCATCAACGCTCAGCTCGAAGGGGTAGAGAGTTTGCTCGGGAACCTGCGTGGGGAGCTTCTCTCTATAGATAAAAGCCTTTCGCCCCGCTCCGTGGAGCCGGGGCTCGCGCAGTTGAGAGAGCGGATCTCCTACTTCCGTCGCAGTCTGGATGAGGTAACACGCACCGTAGACCATTTGCCGACCACCGTAACGGAGGAATTACCTACCAAATGAGTGAAGAACGATCCACCCGCCGGAGCTTTTTCAATCGTATGTTCTCTCCCGAAGAAGCGGGGGAAGAGACAATGGTTTACTCTGCCGAAAGCGCAGACCTGGAGAGGGACGAACCGGAGGAGCCGATGGAGAAACCCCAGGGCCTCACCGTCGAGCGGGCGGCGGAGGTGATCCGGAGCATCCCGGACGAGGTGCCCTACGGGAGCGCCGTCCCCATCGTGCGGCTCACTCTGGAGGCCGCCGGCATAAGCATGGGAGAACTCGGGACTTCGACCCGGGCGCGGGAGTCGAAGCTCAACTCCGTGATCGAGCAGCGCCAGGGCCGCATCCAGAAGCTACAGGACGACACCGACAAAGCGGTGCGTTACAAAGAGCAGGAGATCAAAGCCCTAGAAGACGACATAAAGAAGTTCCGCCAGGCGCGGGACAACGGCATCTCGCAAGAGGAGAAGAAGATCCACCAAGCACAGTCGGGGCTGGAAGAGGTGGATCTGGTCCGCAGCTTTTTCGATTTGCCGGAGAAGGGCGAAGCCTCCGCCCTTCAAGAGCCGGAACCCGCCGAAGAACTGCCCCCCGCTTCCCTTCCCACAGACGACGAACCCGACGACACTACCTCTTCCGAAAACCCGCTCGCCGGAGAGGACGAAAAACCCGCCGGCGACGAGACCCAGGTTCTGCACCGGCCCGCCTCTAGCGAGGGCTCCGACGACATGGATGAGACCCAGGTGCTGCGCCGTCCGGGACCGCTCTCTGAGAACTGGGATACTGGGGAACGACACGAGCGGTGAGCATTCCGCGTCGGCTGGGGCGTCTGGCCCGGGGGTTCGTGCTGAACCTTCAGGAAGACGACCGTTTGCGTGAAACGCTCCGGGCCGGCCGGGAACGGGGTGAAACCATCCGGGACTCTTTCGGGGGCGCCTTCGAGGCCGCCTGGCGCGGCGCCGCAGAAGAGTGGCGGACCGCAGAAGAAGAACGGCGGCGCGAAGAAGGCGAAGAAGAGCAACACCCTGGGGAAACCGGCGCCGGCCCCCAAGAAGAGCGAGACGGACGGGGCTCTTCGCAGGAAGATTCTTCCCGGCGCGACGCCTACCGGCGGGGTTACTCTTCGACCAGGTTCGTGCCCAGGAAGTTTCCTCCGCCGGTTCTCAAAGCCTACGAGCGGCTCGGCCTGCCCCCCGGTGCCGACCTGGAGGAGATCAGCCGCAAGCGCCGCGACCTGGTCAAGCGCTACCACCCCGACCGCTTCTCCGACCCCGACAAACGCCTGCGCGCCGAGCGGTTGACCTCCGAGATCAACGCCGCCCACGACACCATCTCCCGCCACCTGAGCGGCCGCCGCTAGTACCTGACACAACCTCCCCCCTGATAAATTCGTTGTAAGACTTGTTCCGCTGTGCTCTAATCTCGAATAGGAGTTACCGGGAACAGGGAAGGTGAACGAACCATGACGGATACACACGCGTCGGGCCACGAAGAACACGCCTGCTGTGGGCCAGGATACGCAACCCCTGAAGAAGCCATGAAGGCCGAGCCGGAGAAAGTCCTCTACACCGTGGCGCTCTACGTCGGGACGGACGTGGAGGAGCCGGATTACCTGGCGACGGTCGACGTAGACCCGGAATCGCCGACCTACTCGCAGGTCGTAGCCCGCACTCCTATGCCAAACCTCGGCGACGAGCTACACCACTTCGGCTGGAACGCCTGCAGTTCCTGCCACGACGATGATAGTAAATCGCGGCGTTTCCTGGTCGTGCCGGGCCAGCGTTCGAGCCGCATCCACATCATAGACACCTCGGACGAGAAGGCGCCGAAGATCCATAAAGTTATAGAGCCCGAAGAGATAGTCGAGAGGACAAACCTGACGGCGCCGCACACGGTCCACTGCCTGGCGGACGGGAACGTCATGATCTCCATGCTCGGCGACGGCGAAGGAAACGGCCCCGGCGGCTTTCTGATGTTGGACGAGAACTTCGAGGTTGCCGGTCGGTGGGAGAACGGTATGGACGGCATGCGCTACAACTACGACTTCTGGTATCAGCCGCGCCACAACGTCATGGTGAGCAGCGAGTGGGCCGCCCCCAACACTTACCAGCAGGGCTTCGACCCGGCCGAGGTGGCGGAGGGTAAGTACGGCCGGCAACTCCACTTCTGGGACTGGGAAAAGCGCGAGATCTCCGAGAGCGTAGACCTCGGCGAAGACGGCCTCATCCCGCTAGAAGTCCGCTTCCACCACGACCCCGACAGTACCCACGGATTTGTCGGGGCGGCCCTGAGCTCGAACCTCATCCACTGGGAGAAAGAGAACGGCGGCTGGAGGGTCGAGAAGGTCGTGGACGTGCCGGGTGAAGAGGCCGAAGGCTGGCCGATGCCGCTACCGGGCCTGATCACGGACATTCTCATCTCGATGGACGACCGCTTTCTCTACTTCTCGAACTGGTTGCACGGCGACCTGCGCCAGTACGACATAACAGACCCCTCGAACCCCGAGCTGACCGGGCAGGTCTGGTGTGGCGGCCTGCTCGGCAAGAGCGCCGGGCTAAACGGCCGCAAGCTCGAAGGCGGACCGCAAATGCTTCAGCTCTCGCTCGACGGCAAGCGGCTCTACGTTACCAACTCGCTCTACAGCAGTTGGGACAACCAGTTCTATCCCGGCATGGCCCGGGAGGGCTCCTACATGCTCCAAATAGACTGCGACACCGAGAACGGTGGAATGGAAATCAACGCAGACTTCTACGTGGACTTCGGAGAGGAGCCCGCCGGCCCCGCCCGCGCCCACGAGATGCGCTACCCGGGCGGAGACGTAACCTCCGATATCTGGATGTAAGCTCGTAGTAGCGCTCACCGTTTTCGCCTTCAAGGCGGTTAAAATCCCGTGTTGTGGAGCACGAACCGAACAACGTGGTCGGGTGCGAGTTGTGCGGCCGTCCGGTGGCGCATCTTACCCGCCATCACCTCATACCGCGCGGCCGCCACCGCAAGAAACGCGCCAAACGGACGTTCACCAGGGAGCAGATGCAGCAAGTCGCGCTGCTGTGTCCCGCCTGCCACCGACAGGTCCACAAAACCTTTACCGAGAAGGAACTGGAGCAAGAGTACAACACCATAGAAGCACTCAAAACCCGGCCCGAGATAGACAAGTTTGTCAGGTGGATAGAGCGCAAACCGCACGGCGTCGTGCGGGAAAACGGGCGGAGAGGCGCTCGTTAGCGCAGGGAAGACGCTTTTGCCGTTAAAATAGCCGGTATGAGAGTAGACGCCCTGATCGAGGACTTCACCGCCCACCTCGCCAACGACGAGCACACCAGCCCCCGCACCGCCGAGTTCTACGAGGCCGACCTCCGCGAGTTCGCCGCGTTTTTAGCCAGAAAGAGCGTAACGAAGGCAGAGCAACTAGGCGTCGGCAGCGTCATGGAGTTCCGCAACTATCTGCTTGCCGAGAACCGCAAACGCTTCACCGTTTATCGTAAGGATGCGGCGGTGAGGCGCTTTCTCGACTGGGCCAGGACCAGCACGGACGCGGAGCTGGATTTCGACCCCATAGAGCCTATGCACCAGCCACTGGACCAGCAGATAGTCTTTCTCGAAGAAGAAGAGGAGAAGCAACTGCTCTCCTTCCCCAAAAACCGTCCCGAAGACGCCCGCGATGCCGTAGTTATCCGGCTCATGCTGGATACCGGCGTTACCGTCAGCGAGATCCGGGGCGTCCTCCGCTCCGACGTAAACCTCGAAGTCGCCCAGATTCACCTCGGCGGCCCCGGCTCCCATCTGGCTCCCAGGGAGCGTCGGCTTTCGAGAGATACCGTAGAAATTCTCCGCGCGTACCTGGAGATGCGTAAAGACGAAACACCGGAGTTGATCGTGGGCCGCGCCGCCCGCCCCGTGGTTACCTCCAAGTCGCTCCAGAACGCCCTCTGGAAGCGTTGCGAGCAGGTCGGCATGTGGCGCGTCTCCCCGATGAACCTGCGCCACACTTTTGCAATACGGTTACTCCGCCGCGGTGCCACCCTGAACGAGCTCAAAGACGCCCTCGGTGTGCGAGACACCACTAACATCGGGGTGTATAAAAAGTTTATATAAAAAGTCTCGCCAGACGCTTTTCGCGCATTCTAAGGGGTTTAGCGCAGCATAGGACCTCCGAACGACTCAAAAGTAAGAAAGGTTTGTGATCTTCTGGAACGTGGCATATATAGCTTGCTAACTTTGATCGCATCGTGGCCCGTATGAGCGGGCCACTGGCTAAGTAAAGGGGAAAGCAGGATGGCAGCCGAGGGTTCGGGTACACAGCAGCAGACTACAGATCAGGAATCTCAGGAAGAGCAGCAGTCAAACCAACAACAGTCCGACGGGCAGCAATCCGACGGCCAGGAGGCGGGTGAACAGCAACCGCAGGATCAACAACTGCAAGACCAGGCAGAACGGGAAGAACAGGCCGAGGAAAGAGTCCGAGACGACAACACGCCGGTGCCGAAGAACGACCCTCGCACCTCGGTCCAGAAAGAAGAAGAATATCGCTTTGCGGCCAACATACCGGGGGACCAAACGATCCCCGAGAAGGAATACGCCGACTACACGCTTCATTACGACGAGGATGACGCGACATCCGGTAAGATCCCGGACGTACTGCTCGACGTGCCGGTGGTCAAGGTAGATGAGATCAACTTCGAGCTCAACGACCTGCGGGCCAAAGTTTCTTTGTTCGCCAAGGTACTCGACCTGGTAGAGCTCTCCGTCGGCGTAGACGCCTACCTCGGCCGGGTCAAGCTGGTAATAACGGGCGTCGAGGCCCAGGCGCTCCTGAAGGTCCGCCTCGATAACGTAACCGCCATCATTGACCGGGTTCTCACCACGATAGACCGGAACCCCCAAATCATCGAGAAGCTCGTCGAGGGCGTTAGCTCCGCCGTGGAAGACGTTGGCGAGGGTGCCGGTTCGGCAGTGGAAGACGTAGGAGAAGGTGCTGGGTCTGCCGTAGAAGATGTCGGCGAAGGCGCCAGTTCTGCCATAGAGGATGTCGGTGAGGGAGCCGGATCCGCTGTTGAAGACGTTGGCGAGGGCGCAGGTTCAGCGGTCGAAGACGTTGGTGAGGGCGCGGGTTCCGCCGTGGAGGACGTCGGCGAGGGTGCCGGGTCCGCCGTAGAAGATGTTGGTGAAGGCGCGGGTTCCGCTGTTGAGGACGTTGGTGAAGGTGCAGGCTCGGCGGTAGAGGATGTAGGAGAAGGAGCCGGAGAGGCTGTAGAAGATGTTGGAGAGGGAGCCAGCGAAGCCGTAGAAAGCGCGGGAGAGGCCGTCGAAGACGTAGGCGAGGGTGCAGGTGAGGCCGTGGAGAGCACGGGCGAAGCTGTAGAAGATGTAGGAGAAGGCGCCGGAGAAGCCGTAGAAAGTACGGGTGAAGCTGTTGAGGATGTAGGAGAAGGAGCCGGAGAGGCTGTCGAGAGCACCGGAGAAGCCGTGGAAGACGTTGGTGAAGGTGCGGGCCAGGCAGCCCAGGAAGTCGGCGAGGGAGCAGGCCAAGCGGCCCAAGAGGTCGGTGAAGGAGCCGGTCAGGCAGCCCAGGAGGTTGGTGAAGGAGCCGGTCAGGCGGCGGAGCAGGCCGGTGAGGCGGCGCAAGAAGTTGGCGAAGGTGCCGGCGAGGCAGCGCAGGAAGCGGGCCAGGCTGCAGGGGAGGCGGCTGAAGGTGTGAGCGATACCGCAGAGCAGGCAACTGAGCAGGTAGGCGAGGCCGCACAGGAGGCAACGGACGTGGCCGAACAGGCAACCGAGCAAGCTACCGACACCGCGCAACAAGCGACCGAACAGGCTACCGACACTGCCCAGCAGGCAACAGAGCAAGCCGCAGACACTGCCCAGGAAGCTGGCCAACAGGCCACCGAGACTGCCCAACAGGCGGGTGAGCAGGCAACGGATACCGCCCAAGAAGCAACCCAGCAGGCTACCGATACTGCTGAGGGTGCCGCCCAGCAGGCGACGGAGGTTGCCGGAGAAGCCGCCGAGCAGACGCAGGAAACGGCTCAACAGGCGACACAGCAAGCTCAGGAGACCGCAGAAGGCGCCGCCGATCAGGCTCAAGATACCGCCCAAGAGGCTACGCAGCAGGCCCAGGAGACTACAGAAGGAGCCGCAGGGCAAGCTCAAGAAGCCGCAGGTGGCGCGGCCCAGCAGGCCCAGGACACGGCGGAACAAGCGACCGGGCAGGCCGCTGAGCAGGCCGGTCAGGCGGCGGAAGGTGCCCAGGAGACGGCAGGCCAGGCTACCGAACAGGCTGGTCAAGCAGCGGAGGGCGCGCAGGAAACCGCGGGGCAAGCTGCGGAGCAGGCAGGTCAGACAGCTAACCAGGCCACGGAAGCTGCGGAGCAAGCCGGTGAGGCTACACAAGGTGCAGTAGGCCAGGCGACCGAACAAGCGTCAGAAACTGCAGAACAGGCAACCGAACAGGCCGGACAGGCCACTGAACAAGCCTCAGAGGGCACCCAGCAAGCTGCGGGTGACGCGCAAGAGGCCGGGCAGGAGGCTGACGGCCAGGCTGAAGAACAGCACACTTCGCAGCACACGGTCAGCGAGGACGGTATCATTCTCGTAACTACGCTAAACGCGAACGGGGAGGTAATTGGCGAAGACCTTGTCGGCAACGTCGAGGACTTACCGGTGCAGGAAGAGTACATAGACGATGAGGGGCGCGTGATCAGCCGGGTCCAGGACGGTGCCGGAAACTTCTACGAACAGGTGCTCGATGACGAGGGGAACATGATCGAGGTGCGAAGCGCCTGAGAAGGTCGGGCCGAAAGCAACGAACCAGAGGAGGAGAAGCAGCAGTGGCTGAAGGACAAGCGAACGAAGCGCTAAAGAAGCTGGAGCAGGGTATCCAAGAGTCCAGGGAGATGATCCAGCAGAGGGTCATGGAACTGTCTCGGGACTACTTCACCGGCTCCGTAGAGATGGTCAAGCAGGTTATGGAGGAGAGTCGCACCACGCTAGAGGGGTTGCCGGATCAGCTCCCCGGGGCGGATGAGGGAACATTCCAGGTGCTGTTCCAAGAACTGATGAGCAACTACAAAGACGTTGAGCAATGCCTCGATAGGGCTAAAGAAAACGTCGCCAACCTGGACGCCGATGAGATCACCGAGCAGGGAAGCATAGACGCTACGGACGCGGCCCGTCGGGACGCGGCACAATTGGGTGTGGATCTCACCCAGGTCCGGGGCACCGGAACCGGCGGCCGCATCATCATCAGCGACGTTATGGAAGCCGCCCAAGAAAACGCGCGGAACAGGGCTGAGGAGTTGGGCGTAAACATCGACGAGGTAGAAGGCTCGGGCTTCAACGGCATGGTCACCGCCGACGATGTAACCCAATTCGCCGAATCAGCAGGAATCGACACCTCGCCGGCGTTGGAAGAACTTGAAATAGTGGAAGAGGAAGAGTTCACGGAAGCAGTGGTTGTCGAGCCGGTGGATGCCGAAGCCGAGCAAGCAGCGGCGGAGGCCGAACTCGCACAAGTAGCAGCAGAAGCCGAAGCTGCCCGGGTGGCGGAAGAGGCAGAAGCCGTGCGGATAGCGGAGGAAGAAGAAGCCGCGCAGGCGACGGTCACCGAGCCGATTACCGAGCCGATTACCGAGCCGATTACCGAGCCGATTACCGAGCCGATTACCGAGCCGATTACCGAGCCGATTACCGAGCCGGTGGATGTCGAGGCCGGGTCAATGGTAGAGGAAGAGGCCGTGCCAGTAGAGGCAGAAGCTGAGCCGACAGTGGAGGCAGAAGCCGTACAGGCAGCGGAAGAGGAAGAGGCCCTGTTAGCGGCAGAGGCCGAGGTCGCACGGGCGGCAGAGGATCAAGCCCTAAGGTTGGCAGAAGAGGCAGAGATCGCGCGGGTGGCGGCGGAAGCTGAGGCTGCGCGGGTGGCGGAGGCAGAAGCCTTAAGGTTGGCAGAAGAGGCAGAAGCCGTGCGGGTAGCGACGGAGACTGAAGCCGCGCTAGCAGCGGAAGAGGTCGAGACCCTGAGATCGGCCGAAGAAGAAGAGACCGCACGGGTAGCGGAAGAAGAGGAAGCCGCACGGGCAGCGGAGGAAGCAGAGACTGCCCGGTTGGCGGAAGAAGAGGAAGCCGCGCGGGTAGCGGAAGAAGAGGAGACGCTCCGGGCGGCTGAAGAGGCGGAAGCCGCACAAGCGGCGGCGGAAGCCGAGGCCGAGCGGGCGACCGAAGAGGCTGAGGCCGCAAGGGTAGCGGCAGAGGCTGAAGCTGCGCGGGTAGAGGAGGCAGAGGCCGTACGAATAGCGACCGAGGCCGAGGTCGCGCGGGCAGCGGAAGAAGAGGAAGTCGCAAGGGTAGCGGCGGAAGCCGAGGCCGCAAGAGTGGCAGAGGCCGAGGTCGCACGGGCGGCGGCAGAAGAAGAAGCCGCGCGAGCAGCGGCGGAAGCCGAGGCTGCCCAAGCGGGGGTCGCCGAGCCGGTAGAAGCTGAGGCTGAGCCGGTGGTAGAGCCCGAGCCCGTACCGGTGGAAGCAGAGGCTGGGCCGATGGACGTAGAGGTCGAGCCGGTAGTGGAGGAAGAAGCGGCGCAAGCAGCGGGGGTTGCCGAACCGGCTGGAGGTGAGACCGCACAAACAGCGGCGGAAGAGGCCGCCCGCATGGCTGAGGAGGCCGCCCGGGCAGCGGAAGAGGCCGCCCGTATGGCGGAAGAAGCCGCGCGGGCAGCGGAAGAGGAAGAAGCCGCCCAAGCAGAGGCTGAGGCTGAACAAGCGGCGGTGTCAGAGGCCGAGCCGGCGGAAGCCGAAACCGGGCAAGCGGTGGAGGCAGGAGGCGCCCAAGCAGAGGCCGAGGCCGGAACCGTGCAGGTAGAAGCTGAGCAAGTGGTGGTTGTAGAGGCCGAACAAGTGGTGGTTACCGAGTCGGCGGAAGGTGAAGCCGCGCAGTTAGAGGCTGGGACTGATCAGGTAGGTGTTGAGGCCGAGCAAGTAGAAGCCGAGGCTGAGCAAACGGTTGGAGCTGGAACCGAACAGGCAGAAGGAGAGATAGATCAGGTAGAAGAAGAGGTTGACCAAGTAGAGGGAGAAGTAGATCAAGTAGCGGAAGAGCAAGGAACCGGGCAAGCGATGGGTGGCGAGTCGGTGGGAGAAGCCGCAGAACTCGGTGGTGAAGAGGAGGAAGAGCAGGCCCCCCCGGCCACCAACGCCGCCCTGCGTAAGGCCAAGGAGCTCGGCGTGGATCTGGACGGGATACAGGGCACCGGCGCCAACGGCCTTATCACCGTCAGAGATGTAGTGAGGGCGTAGGGGTTCGTGGAAAGACCTCCGAAGGTGCGGAACCCGGACATCTCCCTCACCGCTAAAGCAAAGGTCCGGAGGTTGCACTTCGGCCGGGTGCCGGAGACGGGTACGCGGTTCTGGGGCCAGCAGGAGCGGAAGACCGAGAGTGGCACCGTGCGCGAGAACCTCCCGGAGGAGGTCGAGCGGGGCGTCGTCTACCGCGACGCCCGCATCCGATTGAAGATTGCCGCGAAGGCAACCGGGGTGGAGAAAAACCCGGAGAACGGGTGAGAGGAAACCTGCCCGGCCCATTCGGAGTAAACGGCGAGAATCAGGGTAAACAACTACAGACGAACTCGCAGAAAAGGAGCAACAAGTGACCGAGCAAGTACAGAACCTGACGCAGCAGATCCAACAGCAGGCCCTCGACAGCGCGAAGAACTTTTACGGCGACGCGCTGGGCCAGGTCAAAGGCCAGCTAGAAAGCAGCCGCGAGCAACTCGAAGGCCTGCTGGGGCAACTCCCCGAGGGTGAAGAGGCTGCGAACGAGATCCAAGAGCTGGTAGATTCCTACGACTCTATCCTGGGAGCCCTTGACGAGGCCGCCGAGACCCAGGGCGTAGAGGATATGGTTCAGCAAGCCCAGGAGACCGCCGAGGGGGCCGAAGAACAGGCTGAGGAAACCGCCGAAGAGGCCGAAGAGACCGCCGAGGAAACTGCCGAAGAAGCGACCGAGCAGGCCGGAGAAGCGGTAGAAGGAGTCCAGGATACTGCGGAGAGCGTGGTCGGGGAGGCCCAGGACGCGGTTGAAGGGGCCGCCGCGTCGGCCGAGAACCTGGCGCCGGGCACCCAGCTACTGAGCGAGGCCACCAACGAGGATGGACAGGTCGTGCAGCGGGCCGTGGACGAGTCCGGGGACATTATCGAGACCACCCTGGACGAGGCCGGTGAACTGCTCAGCGAGGATATTACCGGCAAGATCACCGACCTCGAAGCCGAAGGAGAGGAAGAGCAGGACGAAGAAGGAAACACGATCCGCCAGGTAAGAGACGAATCCGGCAGCCTGCTCAGCCTGACGCTCGGCGAGGACGACAGCCTACTGGACCTCCAGATCCTCGAAAGCTCCGAGGAGGAAGAAGAGGAGGCAGACGCCACTGAAGCCGCAAAGCAGAAGGCCGAAGAGTTGGGCGTAGACCTCTCCGGACTGGAAGGAACGGGGGCCGACGGCCGCATCACCGTCAAGGACGTGATGGGCGCCGGACAGTAAGGGCTCTGGATGGACCGCGACCCAAAGAGCACGGGGGCCACGATGGAGGAGCAGAAGCGGCAACTTGTAAAAGCGGCCCGGATGTACGCCATGTGCCAGAAGGCCGAGGTCGCCGAACCGCTAGAGATCACCGGTCTCGCCGTGGCCGCCTTCGAGGACATGCCGCTCAAGCAAGCCCTCGTGTTCCTGCGCTCCAACGAGCAGAACGTCAAGGACCTTGCCTGGGCCTTTAGAAACTCGAACACGGCGGAAGAGTTCGAGCAGCGGGTCAAGGAGATAAAAGATTTGCCGAATGGCGGGTCCGGCACCCAGAGGAGGTAGCATGAGCATCCGGGAGCAAGAGCGGCGGCAGCGAGAAGCGGAAAACAGGATGGATACGGCCATGCGCGAGGCGGACAGGCACGTCCGGGGCCGCATCGAAGCCCGCCAGGCGGAGGCCATGAAAAGGTCCGAGGAGGTCATCCGGAGGATCGAGGTCGGCGACGTCGAGCCCCGGCCGCTGCCCGGCATTCGGGAAGACTCGGTGGAGTCCATGGGCTCGATGGAGTCTATGGGTTCGATGGAATCCATGAAGTCCATAGAGTCGGCAGATACGGTGAGCGGGGTGACGGGAGAGGCCGAGCCGGACGAGATGCAGGAGAACATGCCACTCCAGGAAAAAATGCCCTATGACGCCCAGAGCGCCCACGACGAGCTGGCGCAGAGGGTAACCGAAGAAACCGGCTCCGAGGGAGATCCGCATGAGCACGCCTGGGCCAAGGCGGACGAGCTGGCGCAGCAGATGACCGACGACACGAACGCCGACGGGGACATGGTCGAACACGCCAACCAGAAAGTCGAGCAGATGGAGAACCAGTTGTTCGAAGAGTGAGGTCTCCGGCCTCACCACATCCCGGCGTACCGGGGATTCAACGCCGCTGGTGTGCCGGCGGCGGTAACGTTCCCCAAGGTATTGTGTTTGCCTGATATTTGGGTTTACAAAGCCCGGCGTCCCGAAATAGAATGCGCCGAAAATCGGGGAGGTTATGCATTGGCAGGTTCCTGGAGCGTTAGACAGCCCGCATCTACGAAAGACCGGCGCATGTGGCGACAGCTACTGGCGCGTCTTCACCCGGACGCGGGTGGGGATCCGGAATTATTCCTGTTCGCTTGTTCCGTTAAAGATCAAGTATGCAGGCCCCAGCGGCCTGGTAGCAGGTCCGCCCACCGGGGGAGAGATGCGGGAGACCCGTTCCTCCGTTCCTGGCAGGACACAATGGGTTCGTGGGCGACGGGCAACCGGGACTCGCTGAAGGTCCCCCGAAACAGCGGACCCCGCAACCGGTAGGAAATGCGGGGTCAGCCTTGCTGCTGTTGCTGCTGCATCCTTTCTACCTCTTGCCATACCAGGTCTCCCGAATTCCGTAGCATCTGAATGGCTTCCCCCTGCTGCGGGTAGTTGAGTTCGAACAAGTTCTGCACTTGCCTTATGCTGGTCAACGCCTGTGTCAGGTTCTGGATCGGGCTCTGTTGCTGCTGATCGCCTTGTTGTTGCCCACCTTGTTGCTGGCCGCTTTGTTGCTGACCACCCTGCTGTTGTTCACCTTCCGACATAAAAACTCCTCTCTGGAACGTTTTGCTGATACTCCCGTTTCTCTCTTTTCTATACCCGGTTCGCATCTAGAGTAGGCGGGGTCCGTGGGACCGGCGCGTTTACTTTGCTGAAGGGGAGGGCACGAAGAACTAATGAGAGCAACTAGTAGTGGAGGTGTTGGTGCCGGCTGAGGAACCAAACTCACAGGAAGAGAGCTGGCACCCTGTTGAAGAGGCAGAAGAGAGTAGCCCGCAACGGCCGCGGTCCGAAGAAGATACTCCCGACATCACGCTCGACGTACCGGCGCTCAACCTCGAAGAGGCCCACCTAAAGGTAGAAAACCTGCGGGCCAGGATCTCTCTACAGGCCGAGTTGGCCGATGTGGTGAGGATCAATGTCGGGGTGGACGCTTTTCTCGAAAACGTGGAACTGGATCTCAAGGGCCTCGAAGCGCAGGCGACGCTAAGGGCAGACCTGGAGAATGTTCGGGAGATCCTGGTTCGGACTTTGGAGTCGCTGGACGGCAACCCCGGCCTAGTAGATAGCCTGACGCAACTGGCGGAAGCTACTTCCAACAAGAACATGGAGGGCGTCGCCGGAGACTTTGTCGGCGAAGAGTCCCGGGGGGACCAGGAGGATCAAGAAAAGCAAGAAGGCGGCGAGACGCAAGACCCCGACAGGCCTGACAGAGAAAGCGCCGGGGAGATAGAAGCTACCGACGCCGCCCGCAGCAAGGCGGAGGATTTGGGTGTAGACCTGGCGCAGGTCGAAGGCACGGGCTCCAAGGGTCGCATCATCGCCCGGGACGTGCAGCAGGCCGCGAAACGCGAGTAAAAACCCTCCGAAGATTTCTTATGCGATCCCTCCTGAGTGATTAGAATAAGGCGAACCGGAAGGAGATACTATGGCTAGTGGCAAGGGTGGCAAAGGTTTCAAACAGAGTTCGGCGGAGATCCTCTCAGACATTCTCTCGGACCAGAGGGTAAAACGCGGCCTTAACTACCTCCAGAGCGAGGAGTTCAAAGCCGAGCGCGAGCGCGTCCAGCAGGGTGCGGCAGAACGCCTCAAGAACATCCGGGCCCGCTATCGGGGCAAGAAACGCACCCCCGAAACCGCGGCCCAGGAAAAAGAGCTAACCCTGCGTCTCGCCGAAGTAGAAGCCGAAGCCGCCGAGCTCAGGATACGCCTCTCGGAGTTGCTGGAAGAGGAGGAGAAGCTCCGCTCGGCGCTAGAGGAGTTGTAAATAGGCCTTATGTAGCAATACTCGGCCCGAAGATAGACTTTTGTGGTCTTTTTCTCCTACGAATGTACAATCGGGGCTCCGGACTCTTGTGCTTTGGTCCCCGTTCGTGTAAGAATTACTCTACTTTGTAACTCTTTTTAGGCTCTAGGAGGCAGTTTGGCAACTCTCAACACCGGACTTTACGACCCCGCATACGAGCACGATGCATGTGGCTTCGGCTTTGTCGCGAGGGTAGACGGGCGAAAAACCCGTCAGACGGTGGATGAGGGACTCCAGATCTTGCACAACATGGAGCACCGTGGGGCGCGGGGCAGCGACCCGGAGACCGGCGACGGGGCCGGAATACTGCTCCAGATCTCCGACGATTTCTTCCGCCGCGAGGCCGGAAAGCTCGGTATAGAGCTGCCGGAGCCCGGTTACTACGGAGTCGGCACGATCTTCGAGCGGGGTGAAGAGTCCGGCAAGCGCGAACAGCTACTGGCCGAGATCGCCGAAGAAGAAGGCCAGAAAGTCCTGGGCTTCCGGGACGTGCCGGTGGATACGGACAAATGCGGAACCCTGGCCGGTGAGGTCATGCCGAGCTATATGCGCCAGTTCTTTATAGAGCGAAACACCGCGTCCGAAGAAGACTTTGAACGGAAACTCTACGTTATCCGTCGCCGCCTCCACAAAGCCGTCGACTATACCGGGAGCCACTACGTCGTGAGCCTCTCTTCTTCGACCGTCGTCTACAAGGGTCTGCTGACCGGCGATCAGTTGCCGGAGTTCTACGAAGACCTTCGAGACCCGGAGATGAAGAGCGCCATCGCGCTCGTCCACGCCCGTTTTTCGACGAACACACTGGGCAGTTGGGAGTTGGCGCATCCGTACCGTTACGTGGCCCACAACGGCGAGTTCAACACGCTGCGGGGCAACGTGAACTGGATGCGGGCGCGCGAGAGCCGGTTGGAGTCCGATCTTTTCGGGAGTGACCTGCGGAAGCTCTCGCCCGTTATCGTGCCGGGACAGAGCGACTCCGCCGCCTTCGACAACGCCCTCGAACTCATGCGTCTGGCCGGTCGTTCGTTGCCGCATTCGGTGGCTATGATGATTCCCGAAGCCTGGGAGAACGACGAGCTAATGGACGAGAAGCGCCGGGCGTTCTTCCAGTACCACAGCGCGCTCATGGAACCGTGGGACGGCCCGGCGGCGGTCGCCTTTACCGACGGAAAGCAAATCGGGGCGACGCTAGACCGCAACGGCCTGCGGCCCGCCCGCTACTCGGTTACAAAAGACGGCCGGGTCTTTATGGCCTCCGAAGACGGGGCGCTGCGGCTGGAGCCGGAGGAGATCGTGGAGCGCGGACGTCTCAAGCCGGGCCGGATGCTGGTCGTGGACACAGAACGCAATGAGGTGTTGCGCGACGAAAAAGTCAAAGATGAACTTGCTTCCCGGCAGCCATATGGAGAATGGGTGCGTGAAGGTGAGATCCACCTGGACGAACTCCCCGCTGCAGAACCTGACGGCAACCGTCCCGAACCCGCCTCGCTCTTCGAGCGGCAACTCGCCTTCGGCTACACGATGGAAGACCTGCGGGTACTCATGACCCCGATGGCGCTGGAAGGCAAAGAGCCCACCGGTTCGATGGGAACCGACACCCCGCTCGCCGTGCTCTCCGAGAGGCCGCAACTCCTGTTCAACTACTTCAAGCAGCACTTCGCCCAAGTGACCAACCCGCCGATTGACCCGCTGCGCGAAGAGATGGTCATGTCGCTCAAGATGAGCCTCGGGCCAGAGCAGAACCTCTTCGACGAGACGCCCGAACACTGCCAACGGGTCCTCATAAACCACCCCATATTGACCGCTGGGGAATTGGAGAAGATCCGTCAACTAAGAGTTTCGCCGTTCGCTGTGTCGAATACTCTCTCTCTGCTCTTCTCCGCCACGAAGGGTGCAAAGGGGCTGGAAGAGGCGATCGAAAAGCTCTGCAAGAGCGCTGAGAAGGCCGTCCGGGGCGGCTCGACGGTGCTGGTCCTGAGCGACAAGGGCGTGAACCGGGAGCAGGCGCCGATCCCAAGCCTTTTGGCGACCGCCGCCGTTCACCACCACCTCGTCCGGCGGGGAATTCGCACGCGGACGACGCTCGTGGTCGAGACCGCCGAGGCAAGGGAGGTGCATCACTTCGCGCTGCTCGTCGGGTACGGCGCCACCGCGATCAACCCGTACCTCGCCCTGGAAACGCTGGAGGAAATGACCGAATCGGACATGCTGGAAGGCATAGAGTTCGAAGAAGCCGCCAAGAACTACGCCAAAGCCATAAACAAAGGACTCCTCAAAGTCATCTCCAAAATGGGGATCTCGACGCTGTTCTCGTACTCCGGGGCCCAGATCTTCGAGGCTGTTGGCCTGGATGGGGGCGTCATAGACCGCTACTTCACCGGCACTGCCTCCCGCATCGGGGGAATTGGGCTGGAGGAACTCGGACGTGAGGTTCTGGAGCGGCATTGGCGCGCGTTCGGCGGCGTCGAGGACCCTACGGAGGAGTTGGAGATCGGTGGCGAGTACCAGCTCCGGGCCCAGGGCCAGTATCACCAGTGGAACACCGAGAGCATCGTCTCGTTGCAGCGGGCGGTGAGGAACGACGACTTCGAGACCTTCAAGGAGTACACGAAGCACTTCGACCAGGAGAGCGCCCGGCACGCGACGTTGCGGGGGCTCTTCGACTTCGAAGAGGACCCGATCCCGCTGGAAGAGGTCGAGCTGGCGAAGGAGATCGTCAAGCGGTTCTCGACCGGCGCGATGTCGCTCGGCTCTATCTCGAAGGAGTCGCACGAGACGCTGGCGCTGGCGATGAACCAGATCGGGGGCAAGTCCAACACCGGTGAGGGCGGCGAAGACCCGGAGCGGTTCCACGACGAGCGGCGCAGCTCCATAAAGCAGGTCGCGAGCGGACGTTTCGGCGTCACGACGGAGTATCTGGTCAACTCGGACATGTTGCAGATCAAGATGGCCCAGGGGTCGAAGCCCGGCGAGGGCGGGCAGTTGCCGGGGTTCAAGATCAGCGAGTACATCGCGAAGATCCGGTACTCCACCCCGGGCGTCGAGCTAATATCCCCGCCGCCCCACCACGACATCTACTCCATAGAAGACCTGGCCCAACTCATCCACGACCTCAAGATGTCCAACCCCCAGGCCGCCGTGAGCGTGAAGCTCGTCGCCGAGGCCGGGGTCGGGACCATCGCCGCCGGCGTCTCTAAGGCGAAGGCGGACCACATAACCATCTCCGGCCACGACGGCGGGACCGGCGCCTCACCGCTCTCGTCCATAAAGCACGCCGGGTTGCCGTGGGAGCTCGGCATCGCCGAGGCCCAGCAGGTGCTGGTGCGGAACGACCTGCGCGGACGGGTAATTTTGCAGACCGACGGCCAGCTAAAGACGGGCCGGGACGTGATCGTCGGTGCGCTGCTGGGCGCGGAGGACTTCGCCTTCTCGACGGCGCCGCTGGTTGCGACGGGCTGCATCATGATGCGCGTTTGTCATCTGGGAACGTGCCCGGTCGGGATTGCGACGCAGGACGAGGAGTTGCGGAAGAAGTTCACCGGCACCCCGGATCACGTCATAAACTACTTCTTTTTCGTGGCCGAGGAGATCCGAGAATACATGGCGAAGATGGGCTTCCGTACCTTCGAGGAAATGGTTGGCCGCGCGGACAAGCTAAAGACCCGCAAGGCCATAGAGCATTGGAAGGCGAAAGGCCTGGACCTCTCAGCCCTCTTCCATCAGGTAGAGGCGGATGAGGACGTTTCGATCCACCACGCCGAGACGCAGAACCACCACCTCGACGAGTCGTTGGATACGCTGTTGATCGAGGACTGCAAACCCGCCCTCGAAAACGGCGAGAAAGTCCACGTCTCCCGGTCCGTCTACAACACCCAGCGGACGGTCGGCGGCATGCTCGCCGGCGAGTTCGCCCGCCGCTACGGGGGCGAGGGACTGCCGGACGGCACCGTCCAGATAGACTTCGAGGGCGTCGCCGGGCAGTCCTTCGCGGCCTGGCTTACGAACGGCCTCACTTTTACGCTCGCCGGCACGACAAACGACTACGTCGGCAAGGGGCTTTCGGGTGGCCGGATCTCGGTCCACCCGCACGAGAAGGCGGCGTACAACCCAGAGGAGAGCATCGTTACCGGGAACGTGGCGCTGTACGGTGCAACGAGCGGCGAGGCGTTTTTCCGGGGTTGTGCCGGGGAGCGGTTCGCGGTGCGGAACTCGGGGGCGCAGGCCGTCGTCGAGGGCGTTGGGGACCACGGCTGCGAGTACATGACCGGCGGGGTGGTCGTTGTGCTCGGCCAGACCGGACGCAACTTCGCCGCTGGAATGAGCGGTGGCATGGCGTTTGTCTTTGATGAGGAAGAGAACTTCCGCAAACTCTACAATTCGGACATGGTAGGCCTCGAAGCGGTAGAGTCGGACGAGGACATCTCGTTGTTGCGGGACCTCGTCGAGCAGCATCTGGAGTGGACCGGGAGTGCGAAGGCGAAGCGTATCCTAGAGAAGTGGGACGATTCCTTGAGCAAGTTCATCAAGGTAATGCCGAACGACCTCAAAAAAATCATGCAACAGGAGAGGACAGAGCAGTTGGAGGTGGCAGGCTAGTGGGAGATCCAAGGGGATTTTTGAAGATCGGGCGCAAGCCCACCCCAAAGCGCCCTATAAAGGAGCGCATACACGACTACCAATACGTCTACGAGCCGATGCCGGAGGATGACCTTAAAGACCAGGCTGCCCGCTGCATGGACTGTGGCGTGCCGTTCTGCAACGTCGGGTGCCCCTTGGGAAACCTGATCCCGGACTGGAACGACCTGGTCCACAAAGACCACTGGAAGCAAGCCATAGACCGGCTGCACGCCACCAACAACTTCCCGGAGTTCACCGGGATGCTCTGCCCCGCCCCGTGCGAGGATGCCTGCGTGCTGGCGATAAACGACGACTCCGTAACCATCAAGGAGATAGAACTTTCTATTATTGACCGGGCCTTCGATGAGGGCTGGGTCGTACCCAAGCCCCCGCCGCCGGAGATAAAGACCGGCAAGAAAGTGGCGGTCGTCGGAAGCGGACCGGCGGGTCTGGCGGCTGCGCAGCAGCTAAACTGGGCTGGGCACGCGGTAACGGTTTTCGAGAAGAGCGACCGCATCGGTGGGCTTCTTATGTATGGCATTCCGGACTTCAAGATCGAGAAGTGGGTCGTGGACCGTCGGGTGGACATTATGGCACAGGAAGGCATCGAGTTCCGGCCAAACACCCATGTCGGCCATGACATCACCGCCGACGAACTACAACGAAACTACGACGCCGTGGTGCTCGCCGTCGGGGCGCTTGAGGGCCGGGACTTGGACGTGCCGGGCCGCGAGCTGGAAGGCATCCACGTGGCGATGGACTACTTGGGGCAGCAGAACCGCCGGGTCGCCGGGCTGCCGGTAGAGGAAGAGGAGATTACCGCCGAAGGCAAAAACGTTATCATCCTCGGCGGCGGCGATACGAGCGCCGACTGCCTGGGCAACGCAAACCGCGAGGGGGCGGAGTCCGTCAAGGTTCTGACCCACGGTCCCCGGCCCCCGGGCGAGCCCGACCCGGCGGAGTGGCCCGACGTACCGTTCGTCCTCAGCGTCTACGCGGCCCACGAAGAAGGCGGCGAGCGGAAATGGAACGTCGGGGTCGTCGGCTTCTCCGGCTCGGACGGCCACGTCGAGAAGATACGCCTCGTCGAGACCGAGCGGACGGACGAGGGCAAGACCATCTACAAAGAAGATACCGAGTTTGCGTTGGACGCGGACCTCGTATTGCTCGCCATCGGATTTACCGGCCCGGTCCGCGACCGGCTGCTCGACGACCTGAACCTGGAGTTCGGAAACCGCGGGGCCATCGCCGCCCCCGAAGGGTACGCCACGGGCGTCTCCAACGTATTCGTGGCCGGTGACGCCAAGCTCGGCGCTGACCTCATCGTGACGGCCATCGCCGAGGGACGTAAGGCCGCCCGGCACGTGGATCAGCACCTCATGGGCCGGAGTTTGTTGCCGGGGTAGAGCTAATCAGCATTTCAGCTTGTCAGCCCTCAGCTTTTTGATTCGCTGAGGGCTGATCTTTTTACCGGGGGTTTGCGACTACTGTTTCGGCACTTCGAAGGTGAATTTCCAGGGACCGCGAATGGTCTCTGCGTTCTCCGGTTCATTGGCTTGTTGGCCTCGGGACCATCCTGTAAAGCTATCAATCATAAAAGAGTAGTTGTCTGACCGGTCGGGCCTCGTTTCTACCGCGTAGCACTGTTTCTGTCTAACGGACATGCCACCGATATATTCGCTATTTTCAGAAGACAAAGGACTGTATTCAAGGCCGCCGTCGAACGGGTATGTAAACCGGAGGCGACCACCCATACGTACCTTGTCTCCTAATTCCCACTGGTGCTGGTCGTCTGGAGGCCGCAAGCACACGACTGCCTGGGGTTTACCAGAAGAGTTCACCACCTTCTCTAAGGTCAACGTTGCCCCGTTTGCCCCGACTTGCTGCCCGATCTCTATTATGGGGGGCTGGCAGCACGGGAACCTCGGAGTCGAATACAAAGGGACCGCCAACTGGCACCGGTAGCAGTTCCTTTTCTCCCCGAGAGACGAGCGGGTACGCTCGGAGGGGTATCTCCAGGCGGAAGCTATGGCTCTCACCGGTGTTCAGCCTCTCGGTGGCGGTGAAGATCGTGGTGTTCACGTATGGTCCGTCTATCTTTTCGTCCGGATTAGCAGACATCATGCCCCCGCCGTCTGTAGTCCTTTACGTCGATGGGTTCGAGATCCACGAGATGTCCGGCGACGCGACGGGTTTTGGAGTCGGCTTAGACCATTTCAGGGAGACCCTTGCCCCGCTCTCGGTTTGCTTCTGATCGAGGTTGATTTCCTTGCCGAAAATAGGGCCGTCTGATCCCGGTGGCTCGTCCACGAACGTCTCGTACACTAATCCGGAGGCAGCGCGCCAGTGCTGAAGAGCAGCATTAGAAGCGCTACCAAAGCCCACCCTATCCGAGTTCGTGGAGCAAATCGGAACCGCCGAACCGGAGGCTGGGGTGCGGCTGGCACACGCCCTCTTATCCCGGGACAGAGGTCGACAGTGTCTGTTTCTTCAACCTCGGCGCATTTATGTAAAGCCTTCTCCATACGCTCTCTCTTCTCAGGCACGGTCTCCACCTTCCTCAGAAGCATCTGCGATTGCTGATTTCTCGAAAGTTATTGGCGCTTCTTAGGCACGGAAGTCCGGTCCCAAAAGTTTTGCCAGGTTCTTGCGCGCGGCGTACAGTCGCCACTTGATGGTGCCCGGTGGAGACATACCGCTCTTCGTCATTTCAGCTTAGCTCATCCCCAGGTAGTAACGCTGCACTACCGCGGTCCGTTGCACGGGCGGCAGTTTCTCTAACGCGTCCTAAACCTTACGCCGGTCTTCAGACGCTTCGGCTAGTTCCTGTGGACCCGGCGCGGTGTCCGGTAGTTGAACGTCCGGCTCGTCACCCCGGTTTTACAAAGGAACCGCCCGTTCGCGGCGTTTGGCGGCTTTGATCGCGCCGTTGACCACAGTCTTCATAAACCACGGCGCAAAAGGTCGTTGGGTGTCGAAACTCTTGATCTTCTCGTAGACTTTAACGAACGCGCTTTGCACGACGCCTTCGGCGAGTGGGCGGTCGCGGACGCCCAGGTACGCGGCCCGCACGGCGCGGGTCTGGTGCGTTCTTACCAACGCTTCCAACCCGCCGATGTCACCTCCTTTGAGACGACCTACCACTGCACGTTCGTCCATCCGCTTCCTTCCTAATCGCTCTTCATCAAGGCTCCTTACCCCTACTATCCTCTGGCGGCGAAAAAGGTTTGGTCGAGACCATATCCATCCTGACGACCTTTCCAGTGAAGCGCAAGACGCAGAGGATACGTCCAGTGCCGCAAACGCAAGACTCGACTACAATCCTCTCTATGGGAACCAAAGCCGGGCCGAGCGGCAAACAACATCTTGGGCCTGCTTCAAGATGGGCTGGGCGCGGCTGCTCTTTGCCAGGACGTTGTTCTCGCCAGGAGAGGTGGCCGAAGAGAATCGCGTGCCACAACGGTTGGTTGTTGAGGGACGGTACCGCTACGTCCGAAACCCGCTCTACAACACGGACTTCTTGCTGATCCTGGGCACTGCTTTGTTGACCCGGAGTTGGTCCCTGATCCTGCTCTCCGTTTTTTACGCGGCGCAGCTCGCCCTTCAGCTTTCTCTCGGAGGCAAAGAACTGCGGCAGTGGTTCGGGAGCCGCTACCGGTATTACTGCCGGCTCGTTCCCCGCTTCGTGCCGAGGCGTCAGCCCGTAATGCAGAAGGAACTCGTCGGCCGGGACCTAGTGTGAACCGTTGGAAGCCGGGTGCTTCAGGGCGCTTTCTCGAACTCTACAAGACCCTGCGCGGTGTCGTGCGGCTGGAGCTGATGCAACGTCAACTCTCCGAACACACCAGCGGTCCTCCGGCCCACATCTGCGACGTGGGCGGTGGCGCCGGGCACAACTCTATCCCGCTCGCGCGCCGGGGCTACGAGGTAGCGCTTCTGGACCCTTCCGACAGAATGTTGCAGAAGGCGCGGCAAACACTCGACGGGGAAGACGCAGCCGTGCGTGGCCGGGTGGAACTTATCGGTGGGGTTGGTGAGGACGCGCCGTGTATTTTCGGGGAAGAGGCTTTCGATGCGGTGCTGTGTCACGGGGTCCTGATCTACCTGGAGAACCCCGACCCGCTCATCGAAGCCCTGTCGTTTATAGCACGGCCTGGAGCCGTAATCTCTATCCTCACCAAGAACGCCGACGCCCTTTCCATGCGCCCGGCGCTCGAAGGCAACTACAAAGAAGCTCTAGCTTCTTTCGATACGAAAAGGGAGACGAACCGCCTCGGCCTCGACACCAGTGCGGACACTATCCCGGAGTTATCCGCGAAACTCGATAAGTACGGTATACGGCTAGAGCACTGGTACGGGGTTCGGGTCTTTACCGATCACCTCGACGACCGGCCTCCTGGCCCGGATCTAGCGGACGTTCTGGAAGCCGAGTGGGAAGCAGGAAGGAGGGACCCTTATCGGGGCGTCGCCCGGCTCGTTCACCTCGTAGGACGAAAGGTCGTCGGATGAATGACGCGGGAGCCTATGCCCGTCGGGCCAGCACGATGAGGTGGTCGCTACCGGTCGCGAACAACTCACCCTCGAACCCGCCGTAGACGGCCTCGACTCCAAATCCCGTAAGCCGAAGCATCAATTCCAACTCGTCGCGGGTTGTAGATCTTATGGTGAGGTCGTGCGCCCGACGGCTCTCCAGCACACCCGACGCGCCATACAACTCGTAGAACAAACGCATCTCTATTAGCTGCGAGGCCGCATCGTAGCGCGAGACGGAGAAGCGTTCCAGTCTCCCTTCCGGTAGCTCTCGGGTGAAGTCGTGCCGTAGCTCCGGTCCGCCCGCCAACTCTTCCGGCAAGAAAGCCGAGACTTCTATACCGAGCAGAGCACCGGGCTCCAGATGCTCCCTAGCGTTGTTCAGGAAAGCGAGCGCATCATTTACGCTCGTCAAACACAGAAATGAGTTAAAGGCGCAGACGGCGAGACTGTAGCGTTGTTCCAGCGCGGCGTCTCGCATATCGCGGCAGACCCATCCAACTGCTTCGCACTTGCCCCGTCCGCGTCCGACCATCTTCTCTGAAACCTCGACCGCAGTTACGTCGAAACCTTCCTCAATTAGCGGTATCGCTACACGGCCCGTACCGGCGCCCCAATCGACTACGGGGCCGCCTTCGCGCTGGGCCAGGGCAATCCAGAAGGGCACGTCATAGTCGTGGACATATTCCAGGTCGTAGAGGTCGGCTAACGGGTCGTATTCGGGCAAGAGCTTCTTCCTGAAACTGAGGACGGGGCCGGACGTATATAATCACACAGGTCCTTTTACGGTGTTTACGGTGCGGAAGTTTTTGGAGGTTTTGATGGGTACAATTTTTACTATCCTCGTAGTAGCAGTGATCGTGGTACTCGTGATCTACGCCATCTCTACCTACAATGGGCTCGTGAAGCGCCGCAACGGGGTGGAAGAGGCGTACCGGCAGATAGACGTGCAACTCAAGCGGCGGTATGACCTGATCCCAAACCTCCTCGAAGGCGTGAAGAAGTTCTTCCGCCAGGAGAAGGAGGTCATGGAAGAAGTTACGCGCGCCCGCTCCCAGGCGATGCAGCCCCAGAGCGCGGGCGATCAAGCCCAGTCCGAGGCGCGGCTCTCCGGGGCCATCGGCAACCTGTTCGCGGTGGCGGAGAACTACCCGGACCTCAAATCCGACCGGGTGATGGTGGACTTCCAGGAAGAACTATCTTCCACGGAGAACAAAATATCCTTCGCCCGACAGCACTACAACGATTCCGTGCAGAGTTACAACACAAATATACAAAGCTTCCCGGCCGTGATCTTCGCCCGTCCGATGGGCTTCACCGAGCGCGAGTATTTCGAGGCCGCCGGTCCCGAGCGGGAATCGGTCACCGTCACCTACGACTAGGCTGCGACTGAGATGGAACAATCCTTCGAAGGGACTTTTCGGGATAGGATCTCCGCCAACAAGCGGAACAGCCTGCTGCTCATCGCCTTCTTCATCGCGTTCGTCGCGGTGTTCGGGTACGTGATCGGCTTTGCCTGGACTGCGGACCCCGCCGGAGCCCTCTTCGGCCTCGCCCTGGCTTTCGTCGTCGGCACCATCTCTGGCCTCGTCACCTACTACGGCGGCGCCCGGATGGTCCTCGGTGCCTCCCGCGCCCGCGAAGTAACCCACGACGAAGCCCCGGTCCTCTACAACGTCGTCGAGGAGATGTCCTTGGCCGGTGGCCTCAAGATGCCGAAGATCTACATCATTGAAGACTCAGCCCCCAACGCCTTCGCCACGGGTCGCGACCCCGAACACGCCTCCGTCGCCGTAACTTCTGGCCTTCTGGAGAAACTCGACCGGGACGAGCTTCAGGGTGTCATGGCGCACGAGATGGCCCACGTTGGTAACCTCGACATCCGCTACGCGATGCTCGTCGGCGTACTTGTCGGGACCACGGTCCTCATCTCCGACTTCTTTCTCCGAAGCCTGTGGTTCGGTGGCGGCCGGCGGATGGGCGGTGGAAATCGCGGTGGGGGCGGGGGACAGATACAACTCATTATGATGCTCGTCGGCATCCTGCTTGCCATTGTCGCCCCGATCTTCGCCCGGATGCTCCAACTCTCCATTTCCCGCCAGCGCGAGTACCTCGCAGATGCGACCGCCGTCAAGCTCACGCGGAACCCCAAAGGACTGGCTGACGCCCTAGAGAAAATTTCCGGTGATAAAGAAGTTTTGGAGGTCGCAAACCGCGCCACCGCCCACCTCTACATCGCAAACCCCATAAAGAACTTTGAGAAACGCGCCAAGGGTCTCTTCTCCACCCATCCGCCAATAGAAGAGCGCGTGCAGATCCTGCGTTCCCTGGAGTCCGGCGGCGTTGCCGAAACCACCGGACCGTAGACTCGACGCCCGGCCCCATAGGGTTTAGAATAGTTTTTATACATTGCCGGATGGTGTAACGGCAGCACGAGTGACTCTGAATCACTTAGTCCAGGTTCGAATCCTGGTCCGGCAGCCCCTCAAAATACCCAAGCCTTCGTGTTTCACAGCCTTGAACGTACGGCATTTGGCTACACCAGAGACAGCAGACCTAGGGGAAATGCGGTAGCTGTCACCAGCCGCAATACAACTATCTCCCCGCCGGTGACGGTAAGCATGAAGACGGCTACCGCACGGAATGGACTATCGCACACTCGGATATACTGGACTGGATTTCGGGCCAACAGGAGAGTTGACCTATGGAGCGATACCCAACAGACAAAGAGGGACACCGCGTCCACCAACTTTATAAGCCCCTGGAGCGAGCGCCCGAACCGGTCGAGCTTCCACACTACCAACTCATCGTCCACCCGACAGAACTCCGGCGCGGCACGCATCTCTGGCCTGTCTGCCTTATGAAATGGGAGCTGCTCCTCGAAGATCTTCTCGCAGCCGGCCGCCAGTAGGAGGGAGGCGGTGACCGACCGCCTCTCGTTGAGGTGGTACGTGGACTACGAGCTCAACGAGGGGTTGCCCGACCACTCCTAGCTCACCAGGATTCGCGAACGTCACGGATTGGAGGTCTTCCTGGACTTCTTTGAGGAGATCGTCGGGATGTGCGTCGAGGCGGAACTGGTGCGTGGCGGAGAGTTGTTCTTTGATGCCACCAAGGTCGAGGCTGACGCTGCCGTGGGCTCCCTGGTACCGAGGTGGTTCGTGGAGGGCCACCTCCAAGGCCTCTTTGAGGAACAACGCTGGCGGGTGCGAAGAGGGCGCGCAGGACACCCCTGGGACTCCCCTCAACACCGAGGACGCGGAGCCCGAAGATGAGCAACCCACCCGCAGGTTGCCCACGGCCTTGCCCACGGCGGAATACGAGGACCGCGTACAGGCTAACTTCACGAGCGAAAATTGGATCTCCCGGGTCGGCACCCAGGACCACTCCTTCAAAGGGACACCTGGACGAGAACGGACCGCCGACACTGGTGCGTCCAAGACTGACCCCGACGCCAACCCCATGAGGTGGTCCGGCAGCGCCCGCAGGCACGCCTCGTCCTCTTCGTGCTGGTCATCCCGGGCGAGGTCACCGAGGACCGTCCCATGCTCGACCTTCCGTGGCGCACCTGCTTCCGGTGGAAGCTCAGGAGCCCCCACCACGTCACCAGCGATGGCAAGCACGGAACGGTGAAGAGCATAAAGGCCGTGGAGGGGTCGGGCCTCCGCGCCTACCTAGAGCTGTACGAGGCCGGAGGACGCGGCAGCGGCTTTTTTCCTAAGAGCGAGTTCGCCTACGATCCCGAGGAGGATCGCTACCTGTGCCCTGCCGGAGAGACCTTGAGGGCTCTGGACGACGCCGAAGGCAACCGCAGGCGCGGCAAGATCGTCACCTATCGGGCGAAGGGTTCGGTCTGCGCCGCATGCTCTCTGAAACCACAATGCACCACCAACAAGAACGGTCGCTCCCTAAGACGTGGCCCCGGGGACGAGCACATCGACCTGGTCAGGGCTTACATGGAGACGGGGCCGTACCTCAAAGCCATACGCAAGCGCAAGGTGTGGATCGAAATGCTGATCGCCTCAGGGCAGAACGTGAAGCGACTGCTCATCTTCTGCGGCAGGAGGCCGAAGAAGGTGGCGCAGGCGGCGACCCTGCGGCCACCGCCCAGACCGCTGCCTGGCCTTCTCTGTCACAAGTTCATAGAACATCGCCGAAAACGAGGCGTCAGCCCGAAGCTTTTCAACAAGTTGGTTCGTTTTCGGGACGATTTTTGCAGGGTGTAATGAAAGTGTTTACGTGCGGATGTACTGTGCTGTATAGTGCGAGTAAAGGAGGAAGAAGATAGTTCAGGGGGAGTAGTTCAGCATGAATTATCTGAAGGTACTTGCAGAAGAGATACAAAGACGCGTTGTCCGATTCAAGAATATAGAGGGCAAGAGCTCGTCCGCGGGTGTTCCCTTGCTGTTGGATGCCGACGTGCGGAGTGGAAAAGTAAAGAAATGATCGACGAGGGTCCCAACCGCAACAAAGGTGCCAGCCTACGCCGCATCAGCCGTAAGCAGTTTCTGGGCTTCGGCGCGGCTGGAGCGGTTACTCTGCTTGTAGGCTGTGAAGCCGAGCAGACACAGGGTGAACAGACGCGGGGCGGGCCTACGCATAAAACTGCTGGGCAAACAGTAGAAGGGGCCGCCGGACAAGCCAGTGCGGGCTATGATCAGAGGTTTCGTCCTCAGTTCCACTTCTCGCCCGAGAAAAACTGGATGAACGATCCTAACGGGCTGGTCTACTACGCAGGGCTGTACCATCTGTTTTTCCAGCATAACCCCAAGGGCAACGAGTGGGGCAACATAAGCTGGGGCCACGCCACGAGCGAGGACCTCTACCATTGGGAGGAGTTGCCAGTTGCCCTACGGCCGGACGACCTGGGTATGGCTTGGTCGGGCAGCGCGGTGGTCGACAGCACCAACGCGAGCGGTTTCTTTGGCAGCAACGACGGTTTGGTAGCTTTCTACACCAATGCCGAAGATACAAACGAGGAACAGGAGGGTTTCGAGAAGCAGCGCCAGAGCCTTGCCTACAGTAGCAACCAGGGTAGGGAATGGACGAAGTACGATGACAACCCCATCATAGCGGACCCAGGAATCAAAGACTTTCGTGACCCCAAGGTGTTCTGGCATGAGCAGAGTAGCAAGTGGGTCATGGTCTTAGTAGCCGGCGAGAAGGTTATGCTCTACGGCTCAAAGAACCTAAAAGACTGGAACAAGCTCAGCGAGTTCGGCGAGGGGCAGGGCGCCCACGGCGGCGTCTGGGAGACCCCTGACCTCTTCGAGTTACCCGTGGACGGTGACTCAAACAACCTAAAGTGGGTTCTCACGCTCGGCATAAACCCCGGCGCGGTCGAGGGAGGTTCCGGTGAACAATACTTTATAGGGGACTTCGACGGAGAGACCTTTACCAACTCAAACTCGGCAGATACTATCCTGTGGGCAGACTACGGCAAAGATTTTTACGCCACCCAGTCCTGGTCGAACATACCCGCTGAAGACCGGCGGCGCGTCTGGGTCGGCTGGATGAGCAACTGGCAGTACGCCCAGGAGATACCCACCTCCCCATGGAGGAGCGCTATGTCGGTTCCGAGGGTGCTGACGCTTACGGACGTTCCCGGAGAGGGCATTCGTCTCGTTCAGACGCCGGCCGAACAGCTAAGAGCGCTACGCACGAAAACCCAGGCGTTCCGCGACGTGGCCGTCGACTCTGGTAGAGGCTCGCTGCCGCAGGACCTAGGAGATACCCTCGGCCGGAGCTACGAACTGGTCGCAGAGTTCGAGCCTAACTCTGCGGGGGAGTTCGGCTTTGAGATTAGAAAAAACGGTGATAGCCGTACCGTCGTAGGTTACGATGTACAAAACTCCCAAGTGTTTGTTGACCGGTCCAACTCCGGACATACGGACTTCAGTGAGAAGTTTCCCGGCAAGCACGAAGCGCCGCTAAATCCCAACCAGAACGGCAAAGTAAAGATGCGAATTCTGGTAGACCGTTCGTCGGTAGAAGTGTTTGGCGGAGATGGTACAACGGTCATCACCGACCAGATCTTCCCTGTGGAGGATGCTACCGGCCTCTCACTTTATGCGAGAGGAGGTAGTGCCCGCCTGGCTTCTCTGGAAGCTCACCACATAGAAAGCGTTTGGACCTGACAACCACGAGGGCTGTCTCTTGTTGGCATTATCTGAATGACAGAGTCTTTGGATTCACGAAACAGGGTAAACTTGTATACCAGGGGTAAAAGATTGAGGATAGGGAGATCTTCCCTCGACTGTTAAGCGAAGCCGACGAGGGCATCACGCCCGCTCCCGGCCCTTCTTCAGGGTGGCGAGGCTCTGTGGGTCAACTTCGCTTTCTGCTGGGCCAGCCGACAACGACGGTTCTTCTAGTACACCTCCTTCGCGACGTCCGCGGTGTGCCGCATGATACCCAATGAGGAGTTATGCGTTTGCCAGATGAGCGTGACAGGGAAGGGAGACCAGATGCCTGAAATGAAGTACGTTTCGGAGGTAAAGGTGGAACCGGTGGAGGGTAAGGTCCGGTGCTTTCAGATCTCCGCCGGGGACGAAGCGATTCTGTTCGGGGTTCGTACTCATAGTGAGGTGGACGAGCGCTATGGCGTTTCGCCGGGCGAGGAGCCGCACGCCACCACCCTGGACTACCTGGCCGCGTCAGCGGGCCCTTGGCGCCGACTCCACCATCCCTGTAGAGCACTACGCAACATCGACGCATACCGAACCGGTCGCCCTGGGTCACCCAGCGAAAGCCTTCGAGTTATAGAACCACCAACGACGTACAGTAGCCGACCACTAACCATCGACGAGACGAGCGGGACCACTCCGGAGGATCCCGCAAGAAACGGGTAAAGGAGCTCACCATGCAACCTCTGGTACTACGCAGCGCGATCATCGCCGCTCTCGGCGGTCTATTGTTCGGCTTCGACACGGCCGTCATCTCCGGAACGACGAGCGATCTCACCCGGGTCTTCGGGCTATCGGGCTTCGGGCTCGGCTTCACGGTTGCCACTGCCCTGATCGGCACTATTGTCGGTGCCGCGTATGCCGGCCTGGCTAAACCGGCCGATACCTACGGTCGCAAGCCGGTGCTGTTCGCCGTCGGCATCCTCTACATCGTATCGGCCCTGGGCAGCGCGTTGGCGGGGAACTGGATCTTGTTCATGCTCTTCCGCTTTCTCGGTGGTGTAGGAGTCGGCGCGGCCACTTCGGTCGCCCCGATCTACAACGCTGAGGTCGCGCCACCCAGGCATCGGGGCCGGCTGGTCGGGTTGTTCCAGTTCAACATCGTCGTGGGCATCCTGGTAGCCTATCTGTCCAACTTCGCCATCCTGAGCCTTATTGGCGGCGAGACCGACTGGCGGTGGATGTTTGGCGTTGAGGCCGTTCCGGCCGCCGCGTTCTTTCTCCTGCTGTTCTTGGTGCCCGAAAGTCCTCGCTGGCTCATGAGCGTGGGCCGCACCGAACAGGCCAGGGACACCATCGACAAGCTGTCCTCCAACGAGCAGGAAGCCCGCCTGCAGCGGGAGGAGATCGAAGAGGCGCTTCGGCGCGATGAGGAGATGCCGGAGGTTCCATTTTTCACGAGCGCGCACCGCCGCGTCATCCTGCTGGCTTTCGCCATCGCGGCCTTCAACCAGCTCGGTGGGATCAACGCGGTGCTCTACTACGCGCCCCGCATCTTCCAGAGTGCCGGCCTGGGTGAGAGCGCGGCCTTCATTAACAGCGCCGGCGTGGGTCTGGTCAACCTGCTGGCCACGATCGGCGCGTTGTACCTGATCGACCGGGCTGGACGCCGCGTCCTGATGCTCGTGTGCTCCGCCGGCTACCTACTCACACTCGGCACCCTAGCCGTCATGTTCTTTCTCTACGAGGGCAACTTCTCCGGGCTCACCGGTGGCGTCGTGGTCGCTGGAGTCATGCTCTTCGTCGGCGCCCACGCGTTCGGACAAGGCGCCGTCATCTGGGTGTTTATCTCCGAGATCTTCCCCACCGCGATCCGGGCCCGCGGGCAGTCGTGGGGTGCTCTTACCCACTGGTCCTTCGCGGCGGCGGTCTCTTGGTCGTTCCCGGCGATCGCCGGCACGTTGGGCGGAGGCGCTGCTTTCGCGTTCTTCTTTGCCTGCGGCGTCGCGATGACCTTCTGGGTCCTGATAGTCATGCCCGAGACGAAGGGCGTGCCGCTGGAGGAGATGGAGGCCACTCTTGGCCTACAGCGCAGCGCCGCCATGGAGCAGTGACCCCGGAAAGTAGAGTTGTCCTACTGTAAACACCCGCGAAAAGATTGAGAATTTTCTGCGTCTCGAGGGGCAAAGAAGATAAACAGGGCCCGCCACACGGAGAGCATGAAAAAGTGGGGGCACGACGTATCTTATCTGAAGGAGTTGCAAAGTTGACGCTTTACGTCACCGCACCATCCTCTTTGTCCCAAGAATTTTATGCTCTCCTACCCGGTAAAACCTACGGCAGAACCGCTGGAGCAGAACCGCCGGATCTGGCTTACGAAGCGTTGGGTGGTGTGTCGTTGCTGGGGATGCGCTGGATCTTCGCGTTGCTAACTACTAGCTGGTAGCCCGCTTCACGAACGAAAGCGTCGGACCGCGGGTCCTCTCCGTAGGATGTACCGAGCAGCCCGGCCAGGGTTTTAACCTCACACCCCAGCTCGTCCTCCAGCCGGCGTCGGGAGTCGACGAGCTCTCGCTGCGCCTCCTCCGGGTTCCTGATGTCGGTGATCGGGAAGTGCGTGGCCGTGTGGCAGGCGACGACGTGCCCGCGGGCAACCACCTCGCGCAGTTCATCCCACGACATCGCACACCGCTTGCCGGGGTAATCCTCGCCGGTAAGGCCGATGTAGTGCGTCCGGGCGAAGGCATATTGTTTGGCGACCGGCGTGTCGATAAACGCCGTGGGAACAAAAAACCACCCGCAAAGTCCGGCGCGCTCGAGCATCGGTAGCGCGACGTCGTAGTTGTTGCGGTAGCCTTCGTAGAAGACCGGGATCAGGGACGGTTTCGCCAGCGGCGGCTCCGTAAAACGCCCTGGCCGCCCGGAGAGCAGGGCGTCGAGATCTTCCTCGCCAACGGCCTCGAACCACTCTCCCGCCTCCGACAACTGGCGCCAGACCTCGGCCGCCAGCGCCCGGGGCGTGTTGTGGAAGTTGATCGCCCGGACCAGCGGCCCGCCCGCGAGTCCTCCGAAAGTCGCCGTGTTGGTCTGTAGGTCCTCATCAATCACGGGTTCAAAGTGGTGGGCCGCGAGAACTTCCAGGGCGGTAGCCACATCGTTGAGCGAGAGGCAACTACGACCAGCGACGATGCGTCCGAAATAGCCTTCCGCAAGACGGCCGAGCGGACCGCTCGCCGTGCTTACCGTACTTGCCGTAGTGTCTCCCTGCGATGCGCGGGGCGGGGCGCAAAGATCTTCGAGCGCCAAAAACATCGGGATGCCCTCCAAATTGTAATCCCGGAACTTGCAGGCGCGGACCGCCTTTTTGAGGTCGGTGACCGGCGGCGCAAGGTCGGCGCGCTGCCCGGGCACCATCAGCCTGCCTTATTGCAAGCGGACTTCATAGCGGTAAGTTCGTCGGTACCCACAAGTTGCCACGGCATTTTGCCAGTGTAAAACGCCGGTTGTGGCAGAACAAGGCCCAGGCAGTTTTCACGCCAGTTGCCTCAACACCTTTCCTCTGGACTGCTCGGTTGGCGGGTTGGTAAGCGCGTTCGCATCGGCGCCGGGCACCACCGGAGTAGCATGGGCGCGTACCAGTTTTTGGTCGGGAGACTTCGGCCAAAGACTTCATCCAGGAAAGGAGCAGACGGTGGCCCAAGAATACGAGCAAAGCCAGACGATTGACGCCCCACCAGAGGAGGTGTTCGCGTGGCTCTCAGATGTCGGAAACCTACCCAAGTATCTGCCCCCGGTAGTCGACTCTTCCGTAGAGGGACCGTCGGCCGAGGGCGTCCCGGGACAGAGGATCCGGACAACCCTAGAGCATCCCCACGAGGACGGTGAAACCTTCACTGCGGAGGGCTATCTCGCCGTGGACGAAGCGGAGCGCAGGATGGAATGGGGCGCCGAAGCGGGCCGCGACTACTCGGGGTGGCTGACGGTCGGAAACCACAGGGACGGCGGCAGCGAAGTGGTGGTGCACCTCTCCTTCGGAGAACGTTCTGCGGAGCCAGAGATCAGTAACGAAACAGATGAAGACCGGGAGCCCCTGGAGGAAGGCATCTCGGCGACGCTAGAGAGCATCCGGAGGCAGATAGAAGAGGGTGCGGGCAAGGTGGAGGCACCGCCACCCCCGGAGGACGCCGAGCCGGAGCTAGAAGAGCAGCTAGAAGAGAACCCGGCAGTGGTCGATGAGGATGGCTCCGCCGACGACCGGTAGCCCGGTAGCCTGATAGTCCGGTAAGGGCAATGAAGTGGTGGGGGTAGCGTGCCGTTATCGTCCGGGGTTCTGATGGATTCTGATGAATACCATTGTTGGGGAAGGACTACGGTAGCCGTCACCAGGCTACCACCCTTACTACCGGTGATGCTCTGTGTCCTCGCTTTTTTCTTTCTCCGAAGCTCGTTCGAAACTATCCGGAGCAGAGAATTGGCCCCACTCATAGTTCCAGAGATTTCCCAGTTGTGCGTGGTTTATGAGAAAAGACAGAGACAATAACGAGTACATTGCGCCCATGTGTAGGGCTCCGAACTTCCGCCAACGACGATCCGAAACGAGCAACCGTGTACCCACGATCCCCACCCACTCTTCTTTAGCGAGCCTGCGGATAAACTCCATGTCGTCGAACTGCATGCTCGCGTCGAAGCCACCTATCCGGCGGAAGCTTTCGGCGTTCACCGCGATGCCGTGGCCCGAAGCCGAGGCGAAGCGAGTTCCTTGCGAAGCCCGGAAGACAGTATTTGCGGCACTAAAGAATATCCGGGTCACCAAATTGGCACCCGAAGTTGGGTGATGAGGTATGTAGTGGAAACCGCAGCAGGCCAGGCGCCGTCTTGAGAACTCTCTAGCAAAACTCCCTAGAAACGTTATCGGAAGCTCAACGTCGGCATCGAGAAACAGGAGTACGTCAGACTCGGCCGAGGCTTTGTCAGCCCCGAGGTTCCGCTGGCCCGCTACCGGAGGCGCACCGTGAACGAGGCTCACCCCGGCATACTCTTCTACCACCCGGACCGTACCGTCACGGGAGCCCCCGTCGACGACGATCACCTCTTCAGGAGAAAGGGTCTGCCGTGAGATGCTCTCTAATAGCCGGCCTACATATCCCTCCTCGTTAAGCGTGGGCACTATGATGCTCAACCTCACAACAATCCTCGCACAGACTTACTCCGAACTCTCTACTTCACGTGGGCGCGTGTCTTTAGTGTCTTTACCTTATTTACCCGGTGGTTCTGAAAGCCAAAGGAAAATAGAAACCGGCCTGCTTATCCTGCGAAGAATCAAGACGCAGGCAGTAAATAGAAGGACGACGCCCACTACAGTGACGAGGGCAGGGATTTGACGTGTAGCCCTGCGGAAGCTTTTTGTGTCGTTCAGATGCGGGAAGGGTGTGTCCTTCGGGAACTCGACACCGAGGAAGTCGCAGAGAGGTTGCCAGCCTTCGGAGACCTCATAGACAAGAAGCCTGTCTTTCGGAACGCGTTCCTTGACCTGCTGGTTGAGACGTACGTAGGTTTTCAGGGCGTATTTGCGATCCTCGAATCTATCTCCGAAAGTCTGTTTCCAAACAAGTTCGGAGACTAGAAGGGCGGCGCGCCGAATGTTACGCAGGCGAGGAATAAAGCGGGCCAAGAGTGAAAATAGCGGCGAGGAGGCCGGTTTTCGGACATCGTAGATAGTAGAGCGAACGCTCTCGTACCAACGCCCAGGTTCCCGGACCGTAAGTATTACCTTCGCCTGCGGATAAGCCTCCACAAGAAGCTCGTAGAAGGCTGCTCCGGGCCAGTCCACAGTAGCCCGGTAACCTTCGAAGATCCTCTCCCACTCTACCGGCTCGCCGCGGGTGGCAGCCTCCCACATCGGGAGATGCTCCGGGTGCTCGAACACTTCGGTCATGTGGTAGCAGGGACTATAGCCCAACGTTTCGAGTGCGACCTGCAACGACTTAGTCCCCGTCCTACCGAAACCAGCCCCTATAACCTCGATACTCATGTCAAACGCCTTCTATAAACCGCCCCAGTCGCCACCGGGCCTAGCCCGGCTTGTACGTTCGTCCACTACTCATCTAACAAACGCCTCCGACCAGCGACCGATCGTGGCCGGTTGTTCTGCAATTGACTCTCGCGCGGCCATACCGCTCCCTTCTCTTCTTTTCTCTACGAGACCCTTCGGAGTCCGACGAGCATGAGTTCTCGCTGCCTGGATCTGGAGAATCGTCGCCCTAACTTCAGGGGGTCAAGAACTTTAGGGACAGCGTATCATCTACCAAGCCAGGTTTGCATAGAATTGCTAGTAGAGCTTGGCGTAGGCTCCTTGCCGGTTGCTACTCGTACTCTCGGACCATCGGGTAGAGATACGGGGTTATACACCTCTCAGCTTTGCAGCACGCAGTGTAGCCAAGATATCGCGGGCCACCTTCTTCAAGCCACATCGCTATTCTCCACTACGAATCCCTGCCGGCTGGTTTCTTTAGACGCAACCCCTTCAAAGTGACCCTCGACCACTACCCTCTGACCTGTCCACCCCTCGTCTGAGCCAGCCGAGGACATGTTCAGGTTTATCGTTGCACCTTCGACATCAGGTACAAAGATCTCCCGTGTGGGTGAAAGGCTGCTCTAGCCGCTAGGTGTTTTTGAAGGCTTTGCGGAGCGCTTCGGCGGCCCTAAGGAGCGGTCCGGGAACGGGTCTGTGTTTGCGAGATCGTTCGGGCGGGGGGTTGGGGTCTTCTCCGATCTCATCCATCCGCGTTATCCACAGCTCGCGCACGAGAACGTTCAGGGCCGCCACGAGGGGCACGGCGAGTATGAATCCCAGAACCCCGAAGAGGAGACCCATAAGGAAGATGGCGAAGATGACGACGGCCGGGTGCAACTCGACTGCCCGGCTCATCACGAGCGGGTAGATTAGGTCAGATTCCACCTGTTGGATAAGCAGGTAGGCTAACACCACCCAAACAGCATCCAGAGGATTTATGGTCAAAGCGAGCAAGACCGGCGGGGCCACCGAGACGATAGGTCCAATATAGGGCACGAAAGAGAACACGGCGGTGATGAGGCCGAGCAAAATCGGGAAGGGAATCCCGATCAGGGCGAGCGCAATCGCAGACAGTGTGCCCAATATAGCCATGTCCACAAGCTGGCCCAGCAGCCAGTGCTGGACCGTCAGATAGACCTTTTTCAGCACCTCTCGCACCCGCTCGCGCTGTCGGGCGGGAAATACGGCGGCAAAGCCGTTTACCAGTGGGGCGGGATGTATCACGGAATAAACACCGGACAACAGCACTACCACTGTCAACGACACCACGCCCGCAGCACTAGAACCTACGTCGGCGACCGTAGCCAGCGAGATGTTCGACAGGTAGCCGAGCATCGCTTCGGGCAATTGTCCGGGGTACAGGTCCACGCCGGCTGTGTCCAGGCCCAAAGCGCCTGAAGCCTCCTCAACAAGGCTGCTCACCTCGTTCAGTATGCCGGGCAGGTCATCCGTCAGACGCTGAACTTGCTCCGAGATGATTGGGGCCACCAGGCGCACAAAGGCTGGAATTAGCGCGAGCAACGCGACGATCACCGCGAGCGTCGCCCAGACCCGGGAAAGCCCTTTGCGGACCAGGTAATCCACCGGCGCCCCCAGCACGACGGCCAGGAGCAGCGTCATCAACAGGACGAGTATGACCACCCGGATCGGGTAGACGAAATATATCCCTAGTCCGAGCAGGATCGCAGAAATTAGTGCCGCGTAGGCCCAATTCCTGCCGGTTGATGAAGTCCCGATCAAACCCTTCCGCCGCCCTTACAGGTCTCTTCGTACTGGCCTTTAATCATAACCGCCGAACCGCCGCTGTGGACTGTAGAGAGGAGCTTCCGGTCCTCTACTCTCTTTCCAGGGCTTTTACGGGCGTCAGGCGGGCAGAGCGGTATGCTGGCAGCACACCGAACACGAGCCCGACCGCGCCGGCAACCCCGAACGCCAGGGCTATCTCGGAGAGGCTGAATACGGCCTCGGGCAGGTCTTCTACGAGCTGCGGCAGGGCTAGACCGGCGGCTATCCCGAATGCTATACCGAGCAGGCCGCCGACGAGCGACAGCAACACCGCCTCGCTCAAAAACTGGAGCAGTACGTCCGAATCTTTGGCGCCTACGGCTTTCCGCACGCCGATCTCCCGGGTACGCTCGGTCACCGAGACGAGCATTATGTTCATGATCCCGATGCCCCCGACCAAAAGCGAGATGCCGGCTATCCCGGCGAGAAAGACATTGAGCTGGTTTGTTACCTCGGTGAACGTGGAGAGTAGCTCTTCCTGGGTGAAAATAGAGAAGTCCTCCGTACCCCCACGGGCTTCGATGAGCGTGGAGCGGATTCTATCCTCCGCTTGGCTTACCGAATCAGAGCTCGCCGCCTGGGCGACGATCTGGCCGACGTTTTCGGTGCCGGAGATCTCCATCGCGGCGCCGACGGGGATGTAGGAAGTGGCACCGCCGCTTCCGGGGGGCCCGAGGCCCTCGCCTTCCGCCTGCGCGGCCGAGACCCCCACCACCTCCAGGCTTTGGCCGCCTACCTCCACCGTCTGGCCCAGCGCTTTTTCCGGTCCGGCGTCGAGCGACTCCTCCACCAACGACTCACCGAGTACCGCCTCGTTCCCGTTCTCTATAAAGCGCCCGGCCGCGAGGTCCACCGGCACTATCTCGTCGTAGGAGGGGCTGACGCCCGTGTAGGCCTGTCCCGGGCTTCCCGGTATACCGCCGGCTTCTCCAGGTCCACCCTGTGGCTGTCCGTCCGCCGGTCCGTTCCCGGGGCTTTCGTTCGCCGGCTCTCCGGTTTGTAGTTGGGTGACGGCGGTTGCGGTGGCGGATGCCTGTTCTACCGAGTCGAGATCGGCGATGCTTTCGGCGTCCTGTATGGTTAGGGTGCTGGCGGGGGCGGCGCCGAAAGGGTCTCCCCCGGCCGCCTCGGAGCCCGGGGAGACCTGGATCAGGTTAGTCCCCAATCCTTCTATCTCGCCGGTGATGCTCTCTTGTATGCCGTTGCCCAGTGAGGTGAGCATGATGACCGCACCCACCCCAATTATTATCCCGAGCATGGTGAGCAGCGCCCGCACCGGGTTTGCTAAGACCCCGGAGAAACCCATACCTACTATGCGAAAATATCTACGCACCGGCTATACCGCTTTCCGGTCGAAGTCTTTCTGGTCTTTGGGCCCTTCGAGCATCGGGCTGTCGGAGATTATGCACCCGTCCCGGAGCTCGATCGTTCGGCCGCCGTAGCTTGCTACCGCGGGGTCGTGGGTGACGACCATCAGCGTTACGCCCGAGTCGCGGAGCTCGCCGAAGAGCTCTAGGATGGACTCGCCGGAGGAGCTATCGAGGTTACCCGTTGGCTCGTCAGCGAGGATGAGCTTGGGGTCGTTGATCAGGGCCCGCGCGATGGCGACCCTTTGTTGCTGCCCTCCGGAGAGTTCCGATGGCCGGTGGTGAAGCCTATCCCCGAGCCCAACCCGCTCTAGCGCCTCCGTGGCCCGCCGCCGGCGCTCTTTGGCCCGTACGTTCTCGTAGATCATGGGTAGCTCGACGTTTTGGCGGGCGTTCCGCCGGGGCAACAGGTTGTAGCCCTGGAAGATAAAACCTATGGTCTCCCTCCTCAACTGGGCGAGCTCTCCCCCGCCAAGTCCGGCCACGGCGCGTCCTCCGAGAAAGTACGAGCCGGAAGTGGGACGGTCCAACATCCCCAGAAGGTTCATCAAGGTACTCTTGCCCGACCCGGACGCTCCGATCACCGACACCCATGCACCGCTACTTACCGCAAGGTTCACCCCGGAGAGGGCTTCCACCCGGGCCTCCCCACTACCGTAGACCTTGCCCAAGTCCTTTGTCTCTACCAGGTCCCCAGACTTCCTGGGCCCCTTATATGAATCTGTCTCTTTCATCCTTGCTCCTCGTAGCATTGGTCTCTCAATTCGCCCGCTCGTTCGCGTTGCTGTGAGTCTACTGCGTGTACGCAGGAATGCCTTGCCGGGCAGCGGATAAACCCGGCTTATAAGATCAAGGTGCCAATACTTTGTACTGAGTTATACTGAGAACGTTTCGAAGGGCGTAGCGGTAAATATTGGGTGAGACTGTACAGGCTTGTTCCGGACGCGGGTTTTCCAACCCCAGACAAAAATTTAAGAGACGATTACCAGACGCAATCTTTATTCTAATATTCTCGCTACAGCGAGGCCGTCCACCGAAGGTTTGACCGGGGGTAAAATGTGTGCGGAGGGTCGAGAGTTTCGGACCAGGATTTCGTCGAATTCATGAATCGCGCGGGAAGAATTATCTTCCGGGTCGATCACGCTACCGCCCCAGATTACGTTGTCGGCCAGGATCAGTCGTGTGGGGAGGGGTCCGGGTATTGTTCGAACGAAACACCCGCCGAAAACACCTGCCAAAAGCATAGTACCATCCTGGGGTTGGCCGAGCGCCTTCTCGATGAGGTTCGACTTGAGACCGCGCGGAATAGCACCATTAAGCCTTACTCTCTTCCATCGTTTGGAGTGTCAGCGTCGGGGGTAGTAGTGCAGAAAGCAGCCACAAACCCGACTCGACAAGGAGAGAATCTACATGGCCGACCAGTCCCGTCAGCCCAAGGATAAGAACTACAACCTGATCAGCGTGCTCTACCAGTCTTCGGACAACGTAGAGTCTTTGAAGACCTTTACTCAAGATGCCGAGCAAGAAGGCGACCAGGAGTTGGTGGAGTTCTTCAACGAAGTGCTAGAAAACAACATGAGGGCTGCCCAGCGGGCAAAGGAGATGCTCGTGCCCCGCGTTCAGCAAGAACAAGAGTAAGAAATAGAAAGCAATAGGTAGAAATCTTAGAGGCTGGGGTTGCGCAGAACTCCGGCCTTTCTATCTGTCCCTAGCGACGGATATGTAGCGAGAGGGTATTACGAACGGAGTAAAAGGAGAGTAACCGATGGCGTTAGATCCTGAAGAGGCTCGTCGATACCTGGAAGGTGTAAACTACCCGGCAAACAAAGAACAGATCGTCAACACCGCGGAGAGCAATGGTGCCCCCGAGGAGTTGCTTAACATGCTCGCAACGATGGCCCGGCCTGAGTACAACGAGGAAGAGGACGTAATAGCAGAGCTTAGAGCTTCTCCGGGAGCCGGATAGGTTCTATTCGGGCAATCCTGGCAGCATCCAATACCTCCAACAAAACATAACAGTAGAGACATAACAGGAGACGGGAAATGAAGGCACTCAGGTGGCACGGCAAGCGAGACGTCCGGGTAGATAGCGTTCCGGACCCCACCATAGAAGAACCTACAGACGCCATCATACGCATCACCACGACGGCGATCTGCGGTTCTGACCTGCACCTCTACGAAGTCCTGACGCCTTTTATGGAAGAAGGGGATATCCTCGGCCACGAGCCGATGGGTGTGGTCGAGGAGGTCGGGGCGGAGGTAACGAACCTCTCGGCGGGCGATCGGGTGGTGATACCGTTCCAGATCTCCTGCGGTCAGTGTTTTATGTGTGACCAGGGGCTCCAGACGCAGTGCGAGACGACCCAGGTGCGCGAACAGGGTATGGGGGCGGCGCTCTTTGGCTACACCAAGCTCTACGGGGAGGTGCCGGGCGGCCAGGCCGAGTACCTGAGGGTACCCCAGGCCCACTACACCCACATCAAAGTTCCCGAGGAAGCCCAGGACGCCCCCGACGAGCGCTTTATCTACCTCTCCGATGTACTGCCCACCGCCTGGCAGGCCGTTGCCTACGCTGGCATACCCGAGGGCGGCAGCGTGGCGATCTTCGGCCTGGGACCTATTGGGGACATGGCAACCCGCATCGCGAAACACCTCGGGTTCCGGGTGATCGCCGTGGACCTGGTGCCCGAGCGGCTCGAACGGGCGCGGCGCAACGGCATAGAGGTGCTCGACGCCAATGACTACGACAACCACGACGAGGTACCCGAGGCTATCCACGAGATGACCGACGGACGAGGCCCGGACTCGGTAGTCGACGCCGTAGGAATGGAAGCCCACGGCTCACCGGCGGCCGGCGTCGCCCAACAAGCGGCCGGCGTCCTGCCAGACGCCGTTTCCGAGCCAATGATGGAACAGGCGGGCGCCGATCGCTTGAATGCTTTCTACCAGGCGATACACACGGTGCGCCGGGGAGGAACGATCTCGCTGAGCGGCGTCTACGGCGGGATGGCCGACCCGCTACCGATGCTCACGCTCTTCGACAAGCAGATACAACTCAGGATGGGTCAGGCCAACGTCAAACACTGGGCCGACGACATCATGCCCCTGCTCGCCGGAGACGGGGACCCCCTCGGGGTCGAGGACTTCGCGACGCACCGTGTGGCGCTAGATGAGGCACCACACGGCTACGAAATCTTCCAGAAAAAGCAGGACGGCGCGATAAAGGTTCTGCTCAAGCCCTGATCTTCCGGGCGCTCGACGAAAGGGAGCTTTTGCTACTCCAGCGCAACGTCGCAGAAGGAGTCCACCGGATCGAGGACTCCTACACCAACTGGTACCTTATAGAAGATGACGGACGCCTTACCGTGGTCGACACTGGGCTACCGACCTCGTGGCCTTCTCTGGTCGAAGCCGTTGGGAGCCTCGGACGCAGGCTCTCGGACATCGAGGCGGTGGTGCTCACCCACGCCCACTTCGACCATCTCGGCTTTGCCGAGCGCGCCCGCGCCGACCTCGGTGTGCCGGTCTGGGTGCACGAGAACGATGTGCCGCTCACCCGTAACCCACGCCAGTACGCCCACGAGCGTCCTCGCCTCCTCTACCTTGCGACCCAGTTTCGCGCGGCGCCGATCGTTGCCCGGCTCGTGCGCAACCGGGCCTGGTGGCCGAAGCCTCTCAAGGAGGTTAGACGCTACGACTCGTACGAGTACGGAACCCTGCCGGTCCCCGGCTCTCCGGAGGTCGTCTTCACGCCCGGGCACACACTGGGCCATTGCGCCCTGCATTTACCGGATCGGGACTGCCTGATCGCCGGCGATGCGATCGTAACCCTCGACCCGTACACCGCAAAAAGAGGCCCCCGAATAGTCGCCCGGGCCGCTACCGCCGATAGCGCGCGGGCGCTCGCCTCGCTCGACGCGCTCGCCGAAACGGGCGCACAGACGGTGCTGGTAGGCCACGGTGAACCCTGGACCGGAGGCGTCGGACGGGCCGTAGAAGAGGCGCGCCGGGCCGGGGTCTCATAATTCACGTTACTCGTCCGCCCAGGCCTTTCTAAGAGGTGAAAAGACGTGACACGATGCCGCGGGGCCCGGGATGAGAAGTCTCGATGACGCCGGAGAGGGCTATAACTAACGCCAACAAGGTTAGAGAGCCGGAGCCGAAAATAGCGATCAGGCGCTGAGAACTGGCCGCTTCGGGCGGCGTTTCGGGCGCGGGCTCGGTACCCGACTCGACCGGCGTACCGCCTGCCGGACCTTCTTCGGGATCATTCTGGGCCGCGCGGGCGCCGAGAACGCCGGCGGCGATGGCGTTTACGGTCGCCCCACCGAGCAGCAAGTTCTTGAGCCGCTCCAAACCGGGCGCCCGCAGCTCGGAGTCCTGTTTGAGGCCCCCGAACCTCCAGCTCAGAAGCGTCGCCACAATGGCCGCGGTATTGACCGCGTTAAAGCGGAACCAGGACTCGTTCAGAACCCGGCCGCGCTCTTGCTTGTCGCTGATGCGTTCGACGGTAGGGTTGAGGGCGATCTGGCCGAACAAGGTCCCGCCGAACCATGCGGCGAGCCCGAGGTTGTGGGCGATCTTTGCGGCATTCGACACTTCCGGCAAAACGGACTCCTCTCTGAGACTGGCAAGGTACTTTCCCCGCACCGACAGAGCACAAACCGCGGCAAATGGCATCTCGCTTCGGAGCCCAGGCTATTGGTGGTCAGTTTCAGAGGGCTGGGTCGCATGTTGTTACATAATTCGTGCTATTTCCCACCACGAACGTCCACTATATGATGATTTTTCCGCACCAGAAGAAGGGACGTATAGGGGAAGAGATGAAAGACAGAGGTTGGGTGACGGCGCGGTCGTCGCACTGGTTGCTCGCAAAGAACGACACCGGTAGAATGGAAATATTGACCATCAGGCTTTCAGATGGTCAGAAGGCATTACCGGTGTTCAGCTTCAGGGAGGAGGCCGAGATGTTCCTACATCTCGGGGCTTTTAGCGGCTGGCGGGTGAGGCTGAGTGGGTGTGGAGAGCTCATTTCTATACTCTACGGACCCTGCGCGGGGGTAAAGAAAGTGGTGCTCGACCCACTGCCCGCCCGGTTCGGCGGTTCGGGGGTGTCGGATCTCTTGAGTTTGAGTCGAAAGGCCTTTCTGCAAACGTTAGTAAGAGGACCGGGAGCCCGGTGGCCCACAGAAAAGTTGCCATCACACGACGGTCTAGTTTCGGGCAACGGACTGGCGACAAGAACTAAGAAGCTCCGCCAGTAGGCTATGGTTGACGACAAGATCGTCCCTCCCAACGGTAGTGGGTCCAGCCCTCGCGTACGAGCCTGCGCACGGTTATGATCACCCCAGAGAAGGCGAGCCAGAAGTCGATCACCCGCCCGCACCTCTCGGTACACCACACGAGCTTCTTGTGGGCGTTGGTCCAGGAGTTCGTACGCTCAACTACCCACCGATTCGTCGCTGCTAGTGGGGCTGGCTTGCCTTTCTCGGAGATCTCCGCCAGTAGGCCACGGTCGTGTAGCTTCTCTCGGGTGCTCTTTGAATCGTAGCCACGGTCGAGGTGGACGCTGATCCGCTCGGGCAACTCTCCCACAATCTCCATAGCATCCAGGGTCTCCTCCAGCAGTGGCGAGTCGTGACGGTTGGCCGGAGCGGCTATGGCTCCCAGTGGGATACCGTTGGCGTCTACTACCGTGGAACGCTTTATGCCCTGCTTTCCCCGATCTACGGGGCTTCTACCCGCCTTCTGACCGCCGCACGGAGCTTTGGTGATGCAGCAGTCTAAGGCAACATTCGAAAGATCGAGACCAATTATCCGGTCGTAGGCATCGAGCGCTATCTTCTGTAGCTTTTCCATTACTCCAAGCTCGATCCACTCGTCTCGGCGACGCCTGATGGTGGTGGCTGAGCACTCCTCGTCGGCAATCCTCTCGTAGGCGCAGCCGAAGACCAGAACCTGCACGAGTTTGTCGAAGATCACTCGCTCCGGTATGCGGGGATTGTGGCAACCCAGAGGATGAGTCTCTTGGTGCTCGGGCAACAGGACGGCGAACTGCTCCCAGATAGGCTCGATGATGTATGGTGGCAGGACGGGCATGGGTTGCTCCTTGTTCGGAAAGCTTTGAGGACTTCCCGAATGATTTAGCATTCCATGCCCAACTCATAAACTGTCGCTCCCTCCCTACTGGCGGAAGCTCTAAGCAAGGAGAAAAGACGGCATGACCAAGACGGCGACCCAGCAGGAATAGGCCGGCGCGAGGATGAACGCTTCCGGACACCCCAGGGCCGAGGAGCCCGTCGTCCTCGAAGTGGCCGGCTTCGCCGTGTGCGAGACCGAAGGCGTCGCGATGAGAAGGAACCTCCCGATCCCTGCAATCCAGAGCCCGATCGCGGGCGTCGCCGGGGTTACCAGCAGGGGCGAATAGGATCCCGCGCTTGGTGTTTACGCCGAGGTAGAAGAGGAGACCGCAAGAATCAAGCTGACGGTGACCGCCGAATACGGCAGGTCCATCCCCCTAACAACGGACGTCGCGAGACATAAGGTCATTGGTAACGCGGAGAACCTGCTCGGGATCGCGAGGGTCAGTGTGAACGTTGTTGGTGCCGCTTGGGCGACTCCGCCGCGGCCTTTCAGGACCGGTGCCCGTACCGGAGGCGGGTTTTGCGGGCGACGGACCGGACTCAGGGATCTGAGCACCGACCGAAGCGTTCGCTGAATGGGAGCTGCGGGATCCTTTGAAACGTCGGATGCCCGGCGGCATGGAGGGCGTCGAGGCCACCCGTCGTGTGGCTGCTGTTTCGCCCAACACGAAAGTTGTCGTGCTCACGAGCTACCATGATGACGAGCACATCTTCCCCGCCACAAGGGCCGGTGCCCTCTCCTGCGTGCCCGCGCCAATCGCGACGACCACCTCAACGACGTTCCAGGTGTTCGTGGAGACCTCCAGGCGAACGCTACGACGGTGGAGTCTCTCCTAATGGGTAAGGGTCTTCCCGATCACTGCCTGGAGACGTGCCCTCGGCTACCGCTGTAACGTTCCCCTTTGCTAGCGCCTTTGGCGCGGAAGAGCCGGAGGCCATTGAGGGTAACGGCGATAGAGGTGCCCATATCTGCCAAGACGGCGAGCCAGAGCGCCACCAGCCCGAAAGGGGCGAGGAGAACGAAAAGGCCCTTGATCAGAATGGAGACCGCGACGTTCTGCTTGATGATCCTCTCTGCGGTTCGTGAGAGCCTGACCGCCTCGGCGAGCTTCGGTAAGTTGTCCTGCAAGAGCGCCACGTCGGCGGGCTCCAGGGCGACGTCCGTGCCCGCAGCGCCCATTACGAACCCCACCGAGGCGCCGGCCAGGGCGGGGGGCGTCGTTCACCCCGTTGCCCACCATGTCCGCCGAGCCATGTTTCTCGACAAGGTCGCTCATCGCCTCGACCTTCTGTCCGGGGAGTAGCTGGGCCCGGTAGCCCACGCCAAGCTCTTCGGCGATCCTCTTTGCCGGGGCCCCCGCGTCCCCTGTGAGCATCACGAGATCCTGTATTCCGGCCTTGCGTAAGGAGTCCAGGGTGGCCTTCGCGTCCGGACGCACAGCGTCTGCAAGTCCGAAGACGGCCAGTATCACCCCTTCGCATCCCAGGACGACCGGCGTCTCGCCCGCCTGCTCGACCTGTTCCAATGCTTCTTTTGTCTCCTCCAGTTCGATACCCCTCTCTGCGAATAGCCGAGGACTGCCGATCAGGTATTGGTCTCCGGCTAGTTCTCCCTCTGCACCCCTACCTACCACCGACCGAAAGCCCGTAACTGGCGGTAGACCATACCCGTTCGTGACCTTCTCTCCGGCGGCGGAGAGGATAGCGTGAGCCAACTGGTGCTCCGAACGCCGCTCCAACGCCGCCGCCAGCACCAGCACTTCCGTCTCGTCCCGTCCGTCGAGCGGTACCGCGTGAGAGAGGACCGGACGCCCCTCAGTGAGGGTGCCGGTCTTATCGAAGGCCAGCGCCTTCAGCCTACCGGTGGCCTCCAGAGCAGCCCCGCCCTTGACGAAGATGCCGCGCCGGGAGGCCGCTCCGGTCCTGGAGACGACCGTTACGAGAGTCGAGATCACCAGCGCGCAGGGACAGGCAATGATGGGCAGGACGAGCGCCCGGTAGAACCACTCCCCGAAGGATGACCCGAGTAGGGGCGGCACAACGGCGAGGCCCATCGCTACGCCAACTACCACGGGCGTGTAGACCCGCGAAAAGCGATCCACGAACTGCTCTGCGGGAGCCTTCTTCGCCCGTGCATCCTCCACGAGACCAGGTGTACTGGTGGCTTCCTGGGCGTGGGCGGCGAAGCAGATGACGGCTAGAAAGGCATGAGCAAGTAAGCAGAGCGTGATGTAGCGATGCCAGGCCTCCCACTTCCTGACCTCGTAATGGTCTAACCCAACCTCTCCTTTAGCAGCCTCAAAGGCAACTTCAATAGCCCACCGCGCCTGACAGACTCTGACCAACTCCTCAACTGGCGTATGCTCGGGCCCGTAGGCCTGGCAGAAGCCAAGGTCGTCGGGATCTTCGGAACTGCGGCGGATCAGAAGCCACCAGCTCATACCCTTCTCCGTGTTTGGCGCGAGATCCAGGCATGCCCACTCCCAAGGACGCCTCTTACCGGAATCCCCGATAGGAACAATCTCCCGAGTACGCCTCCTCGCCCAACCGCCCGGCGAGCTGCTCAATCTTCTCCTTACGCTCGTCTAGAGGAACAGTATTGGTCTTCGGAACCATCACCGCGTAGGGGCGCTGCCGTTGCTCTAGCCACTCCCGGAACTCATGCGACCTTCCGTAGAGCGAGTCGGCCACTACCCAACGAGCGGGAACCTCAGCTCTGAATGCCCGTCCGAGCATCACTTTGGCCAACTCGATCTTGTTCTCAAAGACAATCTCTTCGGGAACACTGGCCTCTTCCCTCCGCTCTGGATTCTCCGTCCATTCTCGCGGAAGATACAGCGCCCGGTCGATGAAGGCGACGCCCTTGTTGGAAGCGTAGGTCAGAAGACTCCTACTTGGCAGTTGACCGTGTCACCCGCAGTGCCAGTGTACTGGCGAGTTACTCCAACCGACTTCTCTCCCTTCTTCAAAAAGCCGGTCTCATAAGCGATCAAGACGCCACTTTGTTGATCACCGAGATGCTCAACTACGTATTCCCTGAGATCATGGCGGACAGCCTCGGCATCCCACTTCGCTGCATTGAGGAGGCGTTGGATGCCGAGTGGCTCGTCTTCGCCGATGGCTTCCGCGAGCTGCCAGCCATTCTTGCGTTCCACCAGTCCGAGCAGTCCCAGAAAGTAGCGCTTCACGCGCTCTCTGGTCTCCGAGCGAGCAAAGCGGTCAGCTATTTGCCCGTGCAACTCCTCAAATCTTTGTGTCCACCGATCAATTGCTGCCGGTTGCTGTGCCATCCCGTTCCGTGCGACCATCTCGCTCCCTTCCTAACTTCCTTTGCCAGGAGAGTAGCGTATGAATGAGCTAAGTGATGCTGTGGGGACCGTTAATAAGCTCTTCAAACGGCGCAAACAGCCGGCACCCGGTTCCGGATCCTTCGGCCCTTAGCGTAGGATCTTGCGCGTCTACTACTCGTACTCCGCTATGAAGACTTACGAAACTTCTCGGAAGTCTTTTAGATCTTGATGTGGGTTACAGAGCGAGGCTGTAAAACGTATTTGTTACTTGGTCTTGTGCCTATTTGTAACCCAGACCGTATAGTTATTCGCCCTGATTGCAGGTTTTGGCTCTGAACTGTTGTGTGGAATTTTCAAGTTTCCACATCATATTTGTCCCTGCTATAAAAACAAAGCAATTATGTTAAGGCCATGAACTACGTTCTGAATCGGCTGGCGACGCTCCCCCTGTCGCTACGACTTATATGCGAGATCCACACGGAGTTGACGAGCGGCATCCGCGGTGCCGACAAGCCGCCTGGCGAGTTCCGCAGGAGCCAGAACTGGATCGGTCCCGGAGGAGCAACCTTTTGCCAGGCGTCCTTCGTCCCGCCGCCGGTCCCGGAGATGACTATCGCTATACACGACTTGGAGAAGTTCCTGTACGCTGATGATGACCTCCTACCTATGCTCGTCCGCTACGGCCTCTGACAGCAGGTTGCGTAAGTAAGGGACCTGCGTGAGAATAATCTCCATGAACGCCTACTCGAAGGACCTCAGATTGAAGACGCTCGCCGCTATCGACCGTGGCATCCCAAGAAAGGAGGTCGCAGAGCTCTTTGGAGTCTCTCGCTCTACCATAAAGCGCTGGCTGGGACGCCGACGCCTCACGGGGGATGTGGACATTACAAGATTCCCGGCAGACCTTCTGTGAAAGGCAAGGCTTTGAGGGAATGGCTACCCCCACATCTGAAGACCAACCCCGACCTGACTCTAAAGGAGCACTGCGAGACTTTCGAGGATGAGAGTGGTGTTACGGTCTCTGAAGCTACGATGAGTCGCAACATCTCTCGCCTCCCTGGAGAGTGGCCGCTCAAAAAAAGTCGCCGGTAGCCCAAGAACGCGACGAGGGAGCGAGAGCTCTATGGCGGTGGCTAATATCCTACTTCGACGTTAGTCGACTGGTGTTTGTGGACGAATCCGGTATGCACACTTCGATGGACCGTCTGAGATCGCGGGCTCCGAGAGGAGAGCGAGCCTACGGCAAGGTGCCAAGAAACCGGGGCAAGAACACCACCCTCATAGCCTCGATGAGCTTATCCGGGATGGGAGAGTCGATGTGCATACAAGGTGCTACCGACGCCAAAGCCTTTGAGGTATACGTGGAGCATTTCCTGGCCCCGACGCTTTCCGAAGGTCAGGTGGTGGTTTTGGACAATCTCGGTGCGCATCGTCCCAGTAGGATAAGGGAACTCATCGAGGCTAAGGGAGCCGGGCTGGTGTTCTTGCCAGCTTACTCACCGGACCTCAACCCTATAGAAGAAGCGTTCTCCAAGATAAAGAACATTCTAAGGAAGCTTGGGGCGCGCACCCACGAAGCTCTTCTCGAAGCTATAGCAGAGGCTCTCTCGGCAATCACCCCTGGGGACGCGGCTGGCTGGTTCGATCATTGCGGCTATGAGGTCGAGGTCCTGTATTTATGAATGCCGCTGTTACACACCCAGTTCGAGACCATCCACCCTTTCCTCTACGGTAACGGACGCGCCGGGAGGCTCCTCATTACCTTTCAGCTTGTCCAAGCGGGCGTCCTGCATCGTCCCCTGCTCTACCTCAGTTACTACATAAAACGCCACAAAGCTGAATACTAAGACCGGCTCACGGCCATCAGAAAAGATAGCAATTGGGAAGGCTGGCTCCGCTTCTTTCTGCGCGGCGTCACCGGGACCCGACCGAATCAGAAGATCAATAAATACTCTCTTTCTACCCGCTCATCGCATGCGCCGGGCGTGTGACGCGGATTCCTCCGAAACAGACTCGGCATCCAATTGCGGTCAAATTGCGGTCAAACGAGGGTTTGAACTGATTTGCGGAGACTCAAATAAAGAAAAAAGCCCCGCATTTGCAGGACTTTCAGGAGCGCGCTCGGCAGGACTCGAACCTGCGACCTTCTGATTCGTAGTCAGACGCTCTATCCGGCTGAGCTACGAGCGCACCAGAACGACTATCATACCGCTGCGCGGGGTTTTACTCAAGGGATGGATTATTTAGGTGGCGTTTGAGGATATACTTTGTAAAGTTGCGATGGATGTTGGGAGAATAAGGTAGCTGTGGTGTTTTGAGCGAGTCTGTTTTGCTGGTTATAGCCAACGATGAGGAGCGATTACATCTTAGACGGGCTCTTGCGGGCGAGGGCTGGCGGGTGCTGCCGGCCGGAACCGGGGTCCAAGCCAGGAACATGGCTGAGAGCCAGAGCTTCGAGATCGCGGTGGTGGATAATCGCTTGCCGGATGAGCGGGGGTTTCAGGTGATCTCCGCCGTGCAGAAGCCGGGGGTTTCTACCGTGGCGCTTTTGCGGGATGAGGATACGATGGACCGTATAGTCGGAATAGAGCTCGGCGCCGACTACTACATGCGCTCGCCGGTAAACCCCCGGGAGTTGGTGGCGAGGGTTAAGCAAATCTTCCGCAAGCGGGAGTATGCGGGGGATTTCTCGGAGAAAATTCACGTTGGGGACCTGGAGATAGATCCCGAACAGGTCGAAGTCCTGAAGGATGGTAAACCTGTCCTGCTATCCCCTAGGGAGTTCAAGCTCTTGCACACGCTCGCCCAGAACCCAGGGCGGGTCTTTCCCCGCTCGGCGCTTCTAAGGCAGGTTTGGGGCGAAGAAGAGTACATCGACGAACGTACCGTCAACGTCTACGTCCAGCGGCTCCGTAACAAGCTCGGAGACAGCTCGTCGGAGTCCAAACTCATAGAGACCGTCCGGGGTTTCGGCTACCGGCTCGTAAAGCCGGAGTAGAGCGGGGTTTAGGAAGAAGAGGGGCGACGGATCAAGGCTCCTCCCCGGATCGTCTCTCCGGGGCGCACGTCGTAGCCGTGGCCTACGATGCAATCTTCCAGGTATGCGCCGTCGCCCACGCTGGCGCCGGGGAGCAAAATGCTGCTCTTTATGGTCGCCCCCGGTCTTATCCAGCAGTCGCTCCCGACCGTAACGTCTCCGGACAGCGTAACGTCGCGGCCGATCACCGCGTCCCGCCCGACGACCACGTAACCTTCCAGGCTGGCGGAAGGGTGGATCTGGGCGTCCTCTCCGACCCACAGGCTGCCGTCGCGCTTCTCTCCTGGAACCTTTACCCGAACCCTTCCCGATAGCACGTCATACTGGGCCTGCCGGTAAGCCTCCAGCGTCCCGATGTCCGACCAGTAGAAATCCCCCTGGTAACCGACGAAGCGCTCCCCGTTCTCTAGAAAGCGCGGGAACACGTCTTTGGCGAAGTCGAAAAAAGTGTCTTCGGGTACGTATTCCAAAGCCCGCGGCTCGAAGACGTATATTCCGCTGTTGGCGAGCGTGCTGATCGCCTCCTGCGGGTCCGGCTTCTCCTGGAAACCCCGGATGCCGTCCTCTTCGTCTATCTCGACCACCCCGAACTCCGAGGTATCGAACACCCGGTGGAGCGCGACCGTTGCCAATGCACTCTTCTCTTTATGAAACGCTACCAACTCGCTTATGTTCACATCCGTAAGGGCGTCGCCGGAGACGACGACGAACGTGTCGTCGAACTCCCGCGCTAGACCTTTCACACCACCGGCCGTTCCGAGAAGCCGTTCTTCGCGGTTCAGGTGGACCCTCATGCCGTTTACCCGGGTCTCTTCTCCGTAAGCGACCAGGAGGGCGTCGGCGAGGTAGTGGATGTTGACGTGGACCTCGTCTACGCCGTGGCCGGCCAGTAGGCTAAATATGTGCTCGATTATCGGGGTGTCCACGACCGGGGCCATCGGCTTCGGCATCTCCCCGGTCAGGGGGAAGAGCCGGGTGCCCTTGCCGGCGGCGAGCGCCATCGCTTTCATGGGCGTCCCTCCGGGCTTCCCTCTACCCCGGACTGCAAAAAACTCCTCCGTACTCTATATTCTTTCCTGTGCATACGGACACTCTACACGCTCTCTTCCCCTCGGCCAAGTTCGACGAGCCACTCCGGCGTTACACGGCGTGGAAGATCGGTGGCCCGGCAGATGCCCTGATCGAGCCAAAGACCGTCGAAGAGCTTACCGGGGACGTGCAAACAGCCCGCGAATACGGCGTCCCGGTTACCGTGCTCGGGGGTGGCACGAACGTGCTGGTACGCGACGGCGGAATTCGGGGCCTGACGATCCGGCTCGCCAAGTCGCTTACCAACGTCGAGTTTGCCGGCAACCGCGTTTCGGCCGATTCTGGGGTGCTGTACCCGGTGCTCGCCAACACCACCGCGGCGAGAGGCCTGGCCGGTTTGGAGTTCGCCACCGGTATTCCCGGAACCGTCGGCGGGGCCGTCTACATGAACGCCGGCGCCTACGGCAGCGAGACGATAGAAGTCCTCGATTGGGCCGACGTTTTCCGTGACGGCGAGGTCGTCCGGATGCGAAAAAAGGATCTCGGCCTCACCTACAGAAAGAGCGTCTTGCACGAACACCCCGGCTGGATCGTCTTGCGCGCCGGGTACACGCTGACGCCGGGAGACCCCGAAGAACTAAAAGCCCGTATAAAAAAGTTCCGCGCCCAACGCATGAACGGCTCCCCGAACAAACCGAGCTGCGGCTCCACCTTCAAACGACCCGGAGGCGACTTTCCCGGCCGCGTAATAGAAGCCGCAGGCTTGAAGGGAACCCGGATCGGCAACATCGAAGTCTCTCCCGTCCACGCCAACTACCTCGTCAACCACGGCGGCGGAACGGCCGAAGACGCGCTGCGCCTGATCGAACACGTCCGCAAAACCGTGTGGGATGAGCTAGGAATAGAACTGGAGTCGGAAGTGCGCGTTATCGGCGAGCCGTAAACCTTCCCGCTAAAGATCGCCAACACCGAACCCCGCTAACAGCTTCGCGTAGTTGCGCTCAGCCTACGGTAGAGTGCTGAGGAGTGGCTTTCTGGCGGAAAAGGTTCGGGATGTCAGCCAGGTCGGTGTGGAGGTCACAGACGTCTAGCAGAGCCTGCGAAGTGCATTGCCCGGCGCTTATCGCTTCGACCCGGATCCCTTTCTCGCTCTGCAAGTATTCGATGGCCTCTACGTAGTCTCCATCGCCGGAGACCAGGACGTAAGTGTCGGCGTGGTCGGCGAGCCGCATCATGTCCACGATTATGCCGATGTCCCAGTCGCCCTTGTGCGAGACGGACTTCTCGCCTTCGGCGTTGAACGTCTCGTGAACCACGAGAGGTTTGGAACGTACCTTGTAGCCGAACTTATTCAGGTTGTAGACAAAGGGCCGGGCGCCGGAAGACTCGTCCGGCTCCTGCTTCTCGACGATGTAGAAGGTGGCCCGCAACAGCCCGCGGCCGGCGACGGCCTCGGAGAGCAACTGCCCGTAGTCCAGGACGCCTTTGTAGTAGTTTTTGATGGAATGGTAGAGGTTCGCCCCGTCGACGAAGACCGCTACCCGACCGCTTTCCTCTCGCGTCCTCATAACCGCGAATCTTACCAGAAGTCGCGCGGAGACCTTACGAAACAATGATTTACCTTGCGGCGTAGTTAGGTTAGTATCCGGGTGTTGCAAAAACTTTTGTTCGAGAGGGGGTATGCGTAGTGGACTTCGAAGTGGGTGTTGTGGAGCACGCCGACTCATACTCTGTTATAGCGGTTCGGGGAGAAGTAGACATTCACACCGCCCCGAAAGTTCAGTACGCCATAGAAAGGGGTGCCAACGGCGTCGTCGAGGCTTTGGTGGTGGACATGGGTGGCATCACTTTTATGGACTCGACCGCGCTTTCTATGTTCATGCGGGCAAAGGACTCTTTGCAGGAACAAGACATCTCTATGAAGCTCGTCGAACCCTCGGAGGCTGTAGACCGCATCTTCCACGTCACCGGCTGCGGGGAATACTTCGAGATCTACCCGTCGCGAACGGACGCCATCCCCAAATAAGTTCCTACCAGCAAATCTGTAGACGGCGCCCGCGTGCTGGACGGGGGGCGCTCAGGTACTAGAATCTAACCATTATGATGCCGGATGTAAAAAGCGTGGAGGTGCCGCGGCCGCTGGAACGTGTCGGTGGTGCGTTCCGGGAGGCGGGCCACGACCTCTACCTGGTCGGCGGGTACGTGCGGGATGCGCTGCTCGGCGGGGGGCATCCGGACCTCGACGCGACGACCGGTGCTGCACCGAAAGAGATAAAAGAACTTTTGCGGCCGGAAGCGGACCACCTCTGGTCCGTTGGGGAGAAGTTCGGGACCATCGGCGCCCGCATCGACGGCTACGACGTCGAGGTCACGACCTACCGGAGCGACCTGTACACGGCGGGCAGCCGCCATCCGGAAGTAACCTTCGGCGAGAACCTAGAAGAAGACCTGGCCCGCCGGGACTTTACGATCAACGCCATCGCCGCCGATACCGTGTCGGGTGAGATACTGGACCCGTTCTACGGGCGGGACGACTTGGAGCGCGGGGTGATCCGGCCCGTCGGCGAGCCTCTGGACCGGATGCGCGACGACCCTTTGCGGATGCTGCGGGCGGTCCGCTTCGAGGCGGTGCTTTCTCGGCCGGACAAGCCGTTCGCCATGACGCCGGACCTGGAAGAAGCTATCCGGGAGAACGCCGGTTGGTTGGAGAGCATATCCGCCGAGCGCATCCGGGGGGAGTTCGAGAAGATACTCATCTCCAACAACGTTGCGGCAGGTTTGCGGACGCTGGTCCGGCTCGGGCTCATGCAATACATCGTGCCGGAGTTTATGGAGACGCTTTCTGTAGAGCAGGAGGCTGAGTTCCACCACAAGGACGTTTTCGAGCATACCCTGATCGTGGTCTCGAACGTCGGGCCGGACCCGGTACTGCGCAAGGCGGCTTTTTTCCACGACATCGGCAAGCCGCGCACGCTGGTCTACGAGCACCGCTGCACGTTCTGCGGGGCGAAGTCCATCCGGAAGAGCACGGAAGAAGGAGAGTGCGAAGAGTGCGGCGGCCGGACGGTGCCGAAGAGGATCCACTTCTACGGCCACGAGAACGTCGGGGCCGCCATCGCCCGGCGGGCCATGAAGCGCCTCGCCTACCCGAAAGACACCGTAGACGCCGTCGCACACCTCGTCGTCCACCACATGCGCCCGATGAGCTACGCGGTCGGGCGCGACCCGTGGAGTGATTCGGCGGTCCGGCGCTTTGTGCGGGACACGCACCTCGTCCGCGGCGACCGGGTGCTGACGGACGTGGACACGCTGCTCAAGCTCGCGCGGGCCGACATAACCGGTAGCGCCCCGCGCCGGAGACGCGTCGCCGAAGAATCCTGGCGCAGCCTCAAGGGGCGGGTCGACGAGGTTCGGGCGGAGGACCGGATCGAGAAGCTCGAAAGCCCCCTGGACGGCAACGACTTGATGAAGCTATTCGGCCGGGGGCCGGGACGCTGGATCCAACCTATAAAAAACTATCTAGAAGGTGAGGTCATCGAAGGCCACCTGGCCCAAGACGATACCGAAAAAGCCCGCACGCTCGCCAAAGCCTACGCCAAAGAAAACGACCTCTCCGAGGAGTAAACGATGAAAAACTTCGACCCCCTCGTCCAAACTGCCTGGCTCCATAAACACCTGCAAGACGCAGACGTCCGGGTCGTAGACATTCGGGGTTACGTGAAAAAAGAAGACCTTGGAGGCGGCCGCCAAAAAGCCGAGTACCTACCGGCCCGTGAAGAGTACGACGAGGCCCACGTCCCCGGCGCGGTTTTTGTGGACTGGACCCGCGACATAGTGGACCCCGACGACCCGGTCCCCGCGCAAGTAGCGCCGCCGGAACGCTTCGCCGCGCTGATGGGGTCTTTAGGAATTGGCGGCGATACGCACGTAATCGTCTACGATCACACCGGCGGCCAGTTCGCCACCCGCCTGTGGTGGGCGCTCGCCTACTACGGCCACGAGAAAGCCTCCGTCCTCGACGGCGGCTGGGAGAAGTGGATCTCGGAAGACCTTCCTACCACCGACGAAGTCCCGGACCCGGAACCCGCAGTCTTCACCCCCAAACCCCGGCCGGAATTGCGCAAAGAAGCCGGGGATGTCCTCGCCGCCAGCCGGGAAGGCGAAACCCTCATCCTGGACGCCCGGGACCCGGGGCAGTACAAGGGTGAGATCGTTCGCGGCACAGGCCACGGCACAGGCCGCGGTGGGCACGTACCCGGGGCGAAACATCTGCACGCCGATACCCTCTTCGACCCGGACAGCGGAACTCTGCTGCCCGACAAAGAGTTAGAGCAGAAACTGCGGCAGGCCGGTGTACCGGAAGACCGGGAGAAACCCGTGATCTCCTACTGCAACGGGGGTGTCGCGGCCACGGTCCCGCTCTTCGCCCTGTACCGCCTCGGGTACCGCAACATCTCCAACTACGACGGTTCCTGGAACGAGTGGGGCGAAAGGGAAGACCTGCCGACAGAGGTTCAGGCTCTCCGTTAGAACCTCCGGCAGTCGGGCGCCCGTAGCGTCAGGTCTCCGCCCGAGTTGCGGCGGAACGGTATGACGCGGGAGGCACGCTACGGCCCCGTCGATTCGTGCGGAGGGCAGATGCTACAATCACCCGCACTGCATGAAGAAGTACAGTTCACAAAGATCGCGGACGAGGGGTCTGCTCTCCGGCCTCCTGAGCCTGGCGATGGTGCTGGCCGGTGTCGCGCTCATAGCCGGTTGGTTTTTCGGCCAGAATTTGCAGAACACGGCTACCAACCAGAGCAACCCGGACGGCTTCAACGTCCCCGAGTTGAGCCCGCGGGACCCCGCCGCCGCCGGTGGCCCGGAAGACAAAACCCTAAAACTAACCGTTCCCAAGATGAGCCAGATCAAGAACGACACCATCCCCTACACACCGGGGACCGACGACGACGCGCTGGGTTCCCACGCGGCAATCCACCTGGACGGCACCGGCTTCCCCTGGCAAGAAGAGGCCAACGTCTACGTCGCGGGACACCGCCTCGGCTACCCGAACAGCGATAGCTTTCTAGCCTTCTTCGACCTCAACAAGCTCCAGAACGGCGACAAAGTCTATGTCACCGACGCAAACGACACCCGCTACACCTACGAAGTCTTCGAAGAAAGCGTCGTAAGCCCCAACGACCTCTCCGTGACCGAGCCCATCCCCGGCAAAAACGTCATCACCCTGCAAACCTGCACCCTCCCCGACTACTCTGACCGGCTCATCGTGCAGGCCGAACTGGTGGAAGTTGTATAACCTCGTGGGGCTTAGCCTTTGAAGATGTGGTCTCGATGATGTTCCAAGTATTCTAGTCTGATTGGATGGAGCTTTGGTTCACTCATTCTCGTGCCCGCAATAGAATCCAGGTTTTCTTGAAGTTCTTTACTCAAATTCGAACGTTCGCTAGTAGCTACTACTTCAAACTTGTCGTTGAGGGTGATGTATCCTCCGTCAAACAACTTATCGTAGAAAACTGACAAACATAGTCCGTTCCTAGGATCCAAGCGAATTTTTACATTAGCCCTCCAAGGAACTACATGGCTAGCAACTAATAAGTCGCTTTCTCGGATACCAGATAAGCAACACTCATTGTTGAAATTTTTCAGTACCTTTCTGCGAAACACAGATTGTTTTTGCCGTTGCTCAATTTCTCTCTTCCTGTTTTCTATAGCGTAGTCGTTTTGCTCCTCGTCTTGGATTACATTCGTACCAGCAGTAACATCATCGCTTGTTGGAAGTAAGCGACCGTAGAAGTTACCAACATCAAGAAAGGTAGGACAATTATTGATAAAAAGTTCGTTATATTTTATGCGACCTACCCAACGCTTGCGATTTTGCTGATCTTCAGACAAGTATTCTTGCTTTAGCATATGTTCTATCGCGGCAAATGGAATAACGAAAAAGTCGCCTTCAACTGACTCAGAACCTGCGATTATGACATTGAAGTTATTGACAAATTGTTTAGCGTAGCCTTGCAATTTGCCATACGAGAAATCGAACCAGTAGCTAGACTCGGGATCGGCTTTACGTAGATAGTTGTTTTGAGAAAGCTTGTCTCTAGCTTTTAGTACGTAGTTTTGCAAAATGCTTCTCCTCCAATGGCTTACGCTCTTTGAAACTCTTGCGCTTTGAACCGCTCGCCGGTCACGCCCGCCGACTCGTCCGAAGCCAGGTAGAGGAAAACGCCGGTGTTCTCTTCCGGGGTGATCCTGGTGCTCGGGTCTTCTTCGGGGTAGGCGGCGGCGCGCATGTCGGTCCTCATCCCACCGGGGTCTACGGCGTTTACCCGGATGCCGCGCTCCTCTAGCTCCGCCGCGAGTATCTGGGTCAATCCCTCTATCCCGAACTTGCTCACGGAGTAGGACCCCCACTCGGCCCGGCCTTCAACGCTGACCCCGCTCACGACGTTAATAATAGAGCCGCCCTCCGGCATGTGCGGAATGGCAGCTTTGGAGACGAGGTAAGGCCCGGTGAGGTTTGCATCTATGACCTTACGCCACTCGTCCTCGGGGAACTCCAGGATCTCCACCCGCGGCCCCAGCACCCCGGCGTTGTTTACGAGCACGTCTATCCGCCCGAACCGCTCGACGGCGGCGTCTATCAGCCTCTGCACGTTACCGGCTTCTGACACGTCCGCGGCGACCGCCAGGACCTCGGCGCCCTCCTCCTCGACCTGCTCGGCGACGGGCCGAATCGAGTCTTCGCTCCGGGAGTTTACGACGACCTTCGCGCCCTGCTCCGCGTAGGCGAGCGCGAGCGCCTTCCCGAGCCCCTGGCTCGCGCCGGTTACGAGTGCTACTTTACCTTCCATCTTTTAAGCTCCTTCGCGTTTAGCCGATCTGCTCATCAGCCCGTCAGCTTACCAGCCTTTGTTTTGGTGAACCGTGCGGTTGTGTTCCGCTGTGATCTTTTGCTTTTCATGCAAACCTGTCCCCGGTAGCGTATAAAGGGATCATGAACTCGGTGATGGAGACCCGGCATGTACGGTGAGAACGCGCCGCCGTCGTGGGCGCGGTTGCCGGGGGCCCGGTGCCGGGCGGTCGAGCACCTGACGAAGTTGGAGGGTTTGCAAGAGTTCGAATTTCTGGCGGACCTGGACGAAGAGTTTTTCCAGGCGCTCGCTATCGCGGCGGCGGTGTTGGAGATCGGGGGCGGCACGCCGCTCTACCGGGAAGGCGAGCCTTCGGGGGCGGTGTACTTTATGCGCGAGGGCCGGGCGAAGCTATATCGTTCTTCGGGCGGGGCGAAGAGCCGGGACCAGATCCTGGGTGTGGTAGGTGACGGCTCCGTGCTGGGCCTCGCCTCCGCCCTGGAGGGCCGGCCCCAGAGTCAGGGTGCCACAGCCCTTACCGACTGCGTGCTCTACGCCGTGTTCCGTGACGACCTGTTGGAAATAATGGCCCGGTTCCCAGAAGGCGCGATCCGCCTCGCCCGTCACCTCGCCGCCCGCAACCGCGAACTCGAAGACCTCATCGGAGACCTGGTTTTTCATAGCGCCCCGCAGAGGGTCGCCCGGATGCTCCTCAACCTCGCCACCGAAGAGGGCCGTGTAACCCGGACGGGCGTCGTCTTCGAGCCTTCGCTCTCGCGGCAGGAGATGGCCGAGGCGACCGGAATTTCCCGCGAAGCCCTCTCCCGCGCCCTCTCCCGGCTCGCCCGTGACGGCATCCTGGAGCTCCATAGCAAAGCTATTATCATCCTCGAGCCCGCCGAGTTGCGGGACCGTACCTGAGAACGTTTCCTGACAAGAACTGTCTTTGATCTGGATCACACACCGCGATGACCCCGGTCATGGGCCGCGATGACGGCGATCATCGGGGCATGGTGGGGTTCTATCATGGCTGGTATAAGGCTATGAGAGATCTAAGTTCATCGAGAGGAGGTTGTATATGACTTACGTGATCACGGAGCCGTGCATCGGTACGAAGGACCAGAGTTGCGTCGAGGTCTGTCCGGTCGACTGTATTTACGAAGCCGGGGATCAGTTCCTCATCAACCCGGAAGAGTGCATCGACTGCGGCGCCTGCGAACCGGAGTGCCCGGTAGAGGCGATCTACCCGGAGGACGAAGTCCCCGACGAGATGGAAAGCTACATCGCCAAAAACGCGGATAACTTCGAGTAACGAGTAACCACACGAGTTGAAAAAGGAGGGGCTTCGGCCCCTCTTTTCATGCGGCCTTTACGCGACGATTCGCTGCGGCCCGACGAGAACCCGCCCGGCCTCGTGTTCATCGCAGACCATCCGTCCCAGGCCGGCGAGCGACCGCTTTAGCTGGCTCGTCGCCAGACCTCGCACCGGAAGCCTGCTTGTTAGTCGTGTCAGTGTCGGCTCCGCGACGCGTAGTTCCGTAGAGAAATCTGCGACCGTGCCATCTTTCCGTTCGTGCAGTACGCACGCGCCCCAGCCGTGGACCGCACCCTCGTAGGTCCATCTCAGGCGGCACGAGGAGTCCGCCGTCTCCAGCAGGCTTCTCACCCGCTTCCGGATACCGAGCACCGATAGCTCCCACTCCGAGATCATGCCGGCCCCCGGGCCACCTTCGAGAACCTCCACCCTGCGAACCGCCGGGGCCCAGCAGGGAAAACTGCCGACGTCCAGCAGGGCCTCGTACACCAGAGTAGCGGGAACCGGGACGAACATGCTCGCGCCCAGCGACAACCCCTCCGACCTGTTCTCTACGGCGAAATTCACGACGCGGGATTATACACCGCAGTGGGTACACCGTAGTAGGCACACCGTAGTGGGCTAAACTCTACTTCCTATGAAGGATGGAAGCTGGAAAACGCTTGGGAGAAAATATGTCTATCAAAACCCCTGGTGTGCCTTCCGGGTGGATGAGGTCGAGTTACCCGACGGCTCGGCCATCGAGTACGGGGTTCTGGAGAGCGGCGGGTTCGTGGCGGTCGTGCCGATAACCGACGACGGTCGGCTGGTGCTGGTGCGCCAGTGGCGGCAGCCGCTCGGAAAGTTCACGCTGGAGCTGCCGTGCGGCGCGGTGGATGCGGGCGAAGACCCGCAAGAGGCCGCGGAACGAGAGCTAAGGGAGGAGACCGGCTACCGGGCGGCGGGGCTGCGGTCCCTGAACGCGGTCCACACCAGCACAGGCCGCTCCACCGAAGTCTGCCACCTCTTCCGGTGCCGGGCCGTGCCGGAAGCCGCAGGACCGCGCCCGGAACCGACGGAATTTATAGAGGTCGTTGAACTGCCTTTCGAGGAGGTGGTCGAGAGGATCTCCAGAGGTCAAATCACCGACGCGGCGACCGTTCTCGGCGTCCAACTGACGGCGGACCATTCTGGTTCGGGCACGAACGTCGCAGATAAGTTACACTAGAAAGTAAGCCAAAAACCGGGGAGCCGCGAGGCTGAGAGGGTGAAAGGCGCGTAAGCGTAGCCGGACACCGACCCGCTGAACCTGATCCGGGTAATGCCGGCGCAGGGAGATCCAAAGTCTTGTCGGCGCATCCCCGAAACGCAAAAGGAGGATGCGCTTTGAACGCTCTCAAGGATACCCGGGTACTTACGGAGGCGGCGCTCGCCATCGCGCTGGCGTTCGTGCTGGGTCTCATTGGTCCCAAAATGCCTCTCGGGGGTTCGATCTCCCTCGAAATGGTCCCCCTGATCCTTCTTGCCGTCCGCCAGGGCTGGAAAGTAGGGATGCTCGCCGGCACTGCTTACGGTCTCCTCAACCTGGCAGTCAGCCCGGTCATACTGCACCCGATTCAGGTGCTCTTCGACTACCCGCTGCCCTTTGCCGTCCTGGGGCTCGCGGGTCTCTTCAGCCCGACGGTCCGCGGAGCCGTGGCCGGGACGCTCGTCGCCGTCGCAGCCCGTTTTGTCGCGCACTTCATCTCGGGCGTAGCTTTCTTCGCCGCCTACGCGCCGGAAGGATGGAACCCGCTCATCTATTCGGCCGCGTACAATGCCGCCTATCTGGTGCCCAGCATGATCCTGGTCCTCGTAGCCGTACCGGTGCTGCTCCGGGCACTAACCCAGGCACAACCTTCGCGCCGCGAGCGAGAGTTCAGAACGGTCGGTCCCGGGGAGGTCACGTGAAGCAGCAGAGGCCCTCACCAGAGGACGACAAATGAGCCTGGCGAAAACACTGTGGAAAAGTAACGCAGACCTCGCACAGGGGACTCTAGAGCATCGCTTCGTACGGGGCCTCGCGGATGGAACGCTGCCGCTGCAGAACTTCCAGGCCTACGTCGCCCAGGACGCCTTCTACCTGGAGAGCTTCGCCCGCGCCTACGCGCTGGCGCTGGCGCACAGCCCCGACGCAGCAGGACTACACGCCTTCGCCGAATTGCTGGCCGGTACCCTTGAAGAGCTGAAGCTGCACGAGGGTTACGCGGCCCGCTGGAAGGTAGACCTCGGCGGGGCCGTCCCCGTGAAAGCCACGCTCGCCTACACGGACTTTCTACTAACCACCGCCGCCCTGGGCACCGTGGGAGAAACCTGCGCCGCGATGATCCCTTGCATGAGGCTCTACGCTTTTCTGGGACGAAAGTTGGCTGAGGAAGGCGTCGGCGGGGATAACCCCTACGCGGAGTGGGTGGAGACTTACTCGGACCCGGAGTTCGAGGCGCTCGCCGTCCGGCTCGAGGGGTTGTTGGAACGCTACGCCGAAGATACCCCCGCCGTAAGGAATGCCTACCGGCGGGCGATGTCGCTGGAGATAGACTTCTTCGAGGCCAACTCCCCGCCGCCAGAGGAGCGTTGAGCGGCGGGCGTCGCCGGTGCTCGCACGACCGGGAAGAGAAAACCAACCTGCGGAGGTGAACATGAAAAAAGTAATGAGCATCGCCACCAGCGACTCCAGCGCGGGGGCCGGCATTCAGGCCGACCTCAAAGCGTTCTTACGCTGCGGTGTCTACGGCACCACCGCCATCGTCGCCACGACGGCCCAAAACACCCGGGAGGTAACCGGTATCCACGCGTTTCCTCCGCAAGTTGCCGTGGACCAGATCGAAGCCGTAGTCTCGGACATCGGGGCCGACGCCGTAAAGACCGGGATGCTGTTTAACGCCGAAATTATCTCCGCCGTTGCCGAGACCGTCCGGCACTTGGAACTACCAAACCTGGTCGTGGACCCGGTGATGGTCGCCGAGAGCGGGGCCACGCTCCTCGAACCCGAGGCCGTGGACACCTACAAGAGCGAACTGTTCCCCCTCGCCTCCGTCGTAACCCCGAACGTAAACGAGGCGTTCGCCCTGCTCGGCGAGGACGCTGACGAGGATCGGGTAGGAGACGCCGCCCAGGCGCTCTACGAGCTCGGGCCCAAAGCGGTCGTCATCACCGGTGGGCACACCTCTACGGGGGCGGACCTCCTCTACGACGGCAAGTATTTCGTAGGCATCGAAGGTCCTGTCCATCCTCACGAGAACACCCACGGCGCCGGCTGCACCCATTCTTCATCGTTGGCGAGCTTTCTCGCGCAGGACCACAGCGTAGAAGAGGCCGCCCGCCGCGCCCGCGCGGTCGCCTCCGAGGCCGTAGAGTACGGGCTTGGTGAGATCGGCGCCGGCGCCGGCCCGGTCCATTCTTTGGGACGGATACTGGAAGGAGCCGAACTATGAAAGCCGAAGACGTACTGCGGAGGCTCGCCGACGGGCGTCCGCTCGTCCACCACATAACCAACTACGTCACCGTAAACCTGGTCGCCAACGTGACGCTCTCTACCGGCGCGCTGCCGGTCATGGCCCACGCTCGGGAGGAGGTAGCGGAGATGTCCGCCGCCGCCGCGGCGCTCGTCATAAACATCGGTACGCTCGACGGGGACCAAGTAGAGTCCGCCCTCGCCGCCGGAAAAAGCGCCAACGAAAACGGTGTTCCCGTAATCCTGGACCCGGTCGGGGCCGGCGCCACCACGCTCCGCACTCAGACCGCCGAACGGCTGCTGACGGAGCTCGAGGTCTCCGTAGTCTGCGGCAACGCCGGTGAGATAGCGACCCTCGCCGGTCACGCCGCCGAAGTGCGCGGTGTAGAAAGCCTCGCCGGCGACGCCGAAAAAGCCACCGTCCGGGCCGCCCGAGCCCTGAACGTTACCGTCGCCGCCACCGGCGAGACCGACTACGTCAGCGACGGAACCCTTACCCTGGCCGTCGAGAACGGCCACCCTCTGATGGGCCGCATCGTCGGGAGCGGCTGCGCCTCGACCGCTGTGGCAGGGTGTTTCGCCGCCGCGGGCGGGGCAGATGCGGCGACGGTCGCCGCCGCCCTGGCGTACTTTGGGCGGGCCGGAGAGTTGGCCGCTCTTATAGCGGACGGTCCCGGCACTTTCGAGCCGCGCCTGCTCGACGCGCTGGCGGCTCTCGCCGAAGATATCCCCGGTTTAGGGGGTGAGACCCGAGTCCAGGAGCTTTCAAATGGCTAACTTCACGCGCAACCTGTCCGGCAGCACGACACGCAAGCTGGTACTGGCAGCGCTCTTCGCGGCGCTAGGAGTCTTTCTCTCCTCGTTCGCCATCCCCGCGATTGGGGCTCGTGTCTTCCCGTTCCAGCACGCCATCAACGCCATCGCGGGCGTCGTTTTGGGTCCTTGGTGGGCTGCTGGATCCGCGCTCGTCACGGCGACGATGCGCTTTTCTCTCGGGACCGGAAGCCTCTTTGCTTTTCCAGGGAGTCCATTCGGGGCACTCGCGGTGGGATTCGTGTACCGGTGGTTGCGCCGGGACGAGGCCGCGCTCTTCGAACCGTTCGGGACCGTGCTCATCGGGGCGACTTTGGGGGCGTTCCTGATCTCCCCGTTCATCGGGCCGGCTGCCGGGGGGCTCTTCGCCCTGATGATAGCTTTCACCCTCTCCAGCATTCCCGGTGCGATCATCGGCTACCTGACCCTCAAAGCCCTCCGCAAAACCGGCGTCCTGTGAAACCCTACATGGACGCCGAGAAGCGCGTAGCTTAGGATTGTTGTATGTCGGCGGTAGAGAAAGTATTGGGCCAAGTGGACCATCGCCCGTATCCCCTGCCGGAAGAACCTTGGGCGCTTTCTATGAGCTGGCACGACCTGCTCTTTATGCACTGGCCCGTCCCGGCGGATGTATTGCGGTCTCAAATACCGCCCGAACTGCAACTCGATACTTTCGACGGCAGCGCGTGGCTCGGCGTCGTGCCGTTCCGCATGAGCGGCGTCCGGCCCCGCTTCCTGCCGGGCGTTCCGCCGCTCTCGAACTTCCCGGAGTTGAACCTCCGGACCTACGTCTCCGCCAGCGGAAAACCCGGCATCTGGTTCTTCTCCCTCGACGCCCACAACCCCGTGGCCGTCCGCCTCGCGCGGGCCACCTTCAGCCTCCCTTACTACGACGCGAAGATGTTCTGCCATTCCTCGGAGAAAGAAGTAACCTACGCCAGCATCCGGACGCACAAGAACGCCCCGAAGGCGGAGTTCGTCGGCAAGTACCGGCCGGCCGGAGAAACCTTCGAAACCCGGCCGGATACCCTGGAGAACTTTCTCACCGAGCGGTACTGTCTCTACGCGGCAGATAGAAAAGGTGTCGTCCGGCGCGGTGACATCCACCATAATCTGTGGCCGTTACAGTCCGCCGAAGCCGATGTGACGACCCTGCGAATGACCGGCCAGATCGGGGTAGAGCAGCCGAACTCCAAACCACTCCTCCACTACGCCCGACAACTCGACGTGGTCGCCTGGACCCCGAAACGCATAAACCCGTGAAGCTCCGGGAAGCCCGGCTGCTCCTCGTCACCGACCCCCGGCAGGACCTCGCCGCCCGGGTCGCCGCCGCCGTCCGTGGCGGTGTCGACGTGGTGCAACTCCGTGACAAACGTGCGCCGGGGCAAGAGTTGCTGCCGCTCGCAGAAGAACTGAAAGAAATCTGTGAAGCTGAGGGCGCCATCTTCACTATCAACGATGACCCGGAGCTCGTCCGGCTCTGCGGGGCCGACGGGGTACACCTCGGCCAGGGCGACGAAGCCGTCGAAAGCGCGCGGGCAAAGCTCGGCCCGGAGTCCATTATAGGGCTCTCGGCGGGCAGCGCGGAGGAAGCCCGCCGGGCCGTCGCGCGGGGCGCCGACTACCTGGGGGTAGGAACCGTCTTCGCCACCCCTACAAAAAAGGACGCCACGGTCGCCGGGCTTTCGCTCGTGGAGGAAGTAGCCCGGGAGAACCTCACCATTTCCTGGTTCGCCATTGGTGGCATAGACCTGGAGAACGCCGGACGCGTCGCCGATGCCGGCGCGCCCGGTTTCGCGGTAGTACGCGCGATCCTGGACGCCGGAGACCCGGAGGCGGCGGCCCGAGACCTGCGTTCTATGCTGCCGTGAGCGTCGGCGCGGACCTCGTCTCCGGCATCCTGCCCGTCCGGGGAGACGGGCGGCTTCTCCTGCTCCTGCGTCCTACCGGGACCTGGGACCCGCCTGCCGGGCGCCTCACGACCGGCGAGACCTTCGAGCGGGGCGCAATCCGCGAGGTCTACGAAGAAACGGGCCTGCTGATCGCCCCGCAACGCCCCCTCGCCACCTGGGTCGGAGAGCGCCCCGGAGGGGGCCGGCTGGCCGCCGTAACCTACATCGGACGCACCCTCGCGGACGAAGTGCGACTCTCCCACGAACACCTCGACTACCGCTGGGCCACCGTCGAAGAGTGGCTCGACCTACCGAGCTGGTGGAGCCCGGAGAACCGCGCCCGAGTCACGCGCCACCTGGATGCGCTCCCGGGGGAGCCTTCGCCGCAGCCTACGACCCCCCATCCCCAAACCGACGACACCGTGGTCCACGCCAACCTCGGGTCCGGAACGGTGCTCGTGGACCTCGACGGGCCGGAGCCCCGGGCCTTGCTGCTGCGCCGCCGCAAGCCGCCCGCAGGTCTTTGGGAGAACCCCGGTGGAATGCTGGAGCCGGGCGAAGACTTCGTGGCCTGTGCCCGCCGCGAGACGCTGGAAGAAACCGGGCTCGCCGTGGAACCCGAATCGGTCTGGTGGGCCAGGGTCGAGCCTTGGCGCGGCCCCGGTGACCCTGAACTCTACGCCGGGGCTGGCTTTCTCGCGTGCCATCCGGGAGGCGAAGTCCGGCTGGAAGAGAGCGCCCACGATGAATACCGGTGGGCCACCGAGGAGGAATGGCGTTCTTTGTCTACCTGGTATAAGCCGGGCGAGTCCGACGTCCTCTGGTCTTCTATAAAACGAAGAAAGCAGGAAGGAAGCTGGTGAAAGAGTTCGACGTGATACGCAGGATCTCCGGCAGCCTACCGGACGCGCCGCCGGAAGTGCTCGTCCCCGTCGGCGACGATTGCGCCGTTCTGCAACTTGGGGGGACCACCTGGGCCGCCGCCGCGGACATGCTCGTCGAAGGTCACCATTTCAAGGACTGGGCCACGCCAGAAGATGTAGGGTACAAAGCCGTCGCCGCCAACGTCTCGGACGTCGCGGCGATGGGGGCGGCGCCGCGTTTCGTGCTCGTCTCCGGCGGGGCGCCGGCACCCGAAATAGCCGCCCGCTGTTTCCGGGGTGTGTTGCAAGCGTGCGAAGAGTTCAGCGTCTACCCGGTTGGGGGCGACACTACAAAGGCCGGGGCGCTAACGGTGGACGTCTCGATCCTGGGCCAGTTCTCCCGCCCGCCCGTGCTGCGCTCCGGCGCCCGGCCCGGAGACCTCCTGGCCGTTACCGGTGAGTTGGGTGCCTCTGCCGCCGGCTTTCTGGCTTTGGAGAAAGGAGACCGCGGGCCGGAGCGCCTGATCCGCAAGCACCTCCGCCCCGAGCCGCGGGTGGCCGCCGGACTGGCTGCCGCCCGGCTCGGCGCCCACGCCATGATCGACCTCTCTGACGGTCTCGCCTCCGACGTACGCCACGTCTGTGAACAAAGCAGCGTCGGCTGCTGGGTAGAGCTGAACCGGCTACCGGTAGCGGGTGACGCTCGCGCTTATCTAAGTTCCCTGAACTACGTTCCGGAATCTCTAGCTGCCACCGGCGGAGAAGACTATGAGTTGCTGATCTCAGCCGACGAAACCGTCGTAGAGGTACTGGCGAAAGAGTTGGAAACCCCGCTCACCGTGATCGGCGAGGTCACCGGTAGAGGAGTAGAATTTCTACGAAACGGGGAGAAAATCGAAGACTTGTCCGGTTGGGATCATTTTTCTTAGTTTTCTCGAAGTAAGTAGTTCAAGGGATTTTATTTCGCCGGAGCCGGGTACGAAACGGGTATAGAAATCTCGTGATATATACCTCCATGAGGAGCAGAGATGCCGTACGACCAAATAACCCAACTGCCGAAAGGCGTCAAGAACAATCTCCCCAAGCATGCCCAGGAGATCTACAAAGAAGCCTTCAACTCCGCCGAGGAACAATACGACGAAGAAAGCCGCGCCCACCGCGTAGCCTGGAGCGCTGTGGAGCAGAAGTATGAGAAGAACCAGAACGGTAACTGGGTAAGGAAAGGAAACGGTAGCTGAGGATTCAGCACCCATCTAACCCGTCCAACTTATTACCCTCAAGCCGCCGTCCCGGCCGATCCCAACCGCGGCAACCAGGCTCCACGCCGGTCGTACACCAATACGGCTGGAATCTTCATAAACCCTCACAAACGACGCGGGTCGTGGTAGGATTCCGCCATGCTGCTGTCCGCGGCCGGAAGAGGTTCGGCTTCGAACGGGTAGCGAAGACGGTAAAGTAGGGAACTTTGGGTAAAGCGACTACTAGCAAAGCAACTACGAAGAAAGAGAAAGGCTGCGAAAATTGAAGATACTGGTGCTTGGTGGGGACGGCTTCTGCGGGTGGCCGACGGCGTTGCATCTCTCCGCGCAGGGATACGAGGTAGCCATAGCCGACAACCTGTCCCGGCGGAAGATAGACATCGAGCTGGAGTGTGACTCGCTCACCCCGATCCGTCCGATGGGCGAGCGTCTGGGCGCCTGGGAAGAGCTAACCGGCAACCACATAGACTTCTACAACATTAACGTCGCGGAGAACTACCGGCAGCTTCTGGACCTTCTCCTCGAATGGCAACCCGACGGGGTGATACATTTCGCCGAGCAACGGGCCGCGCCTTACTCCATGAAATCCAGCAACCACAAACGCTACACCGTAGACAACAACCTCAATGCAACCAACAACCTGCTGGCCGCAATCTCCGAGAGCGGCCTCGACACCCACGTAGTCCATCTAGGGACCATGGGCGTCTACGGTTACGGGACGGCCGGAATGCGAATCCCCGAGGGCTACCTGACGGTCAAGGTCGAGACCGACGAGGGCGATCTGGTCGAGCAGGAGATCCTGTATCCCCCCAACCCGGGCAGCATCTACCACCTCACCAAAACCCAGGACCAGCTCCTGTTCGCCTTTTACAACAAAAATGATGCGATCCGCGTCACGGACCTGCACCAGGGCATCGTCTGGGGCACGCAGACCGCGGAGACCAGGCTGGACGAGCGACTGATCAACCGCTTCGACTACGACGGCGACTACGGCACCGTCTTGAACCGCTTCCTGATGCAGGCCTCCATCGGATACCCGCTTACGGTCCACGGTACCGGCGGACAGACCCGCGCCTTTATCCACATACAAGACACCGTGCGCTGCATACAGCTTGCCCTGGAGAACCCGCCGGAGCCCGGAGACCGCGTCAACGTCTTCAACCAGATGACCGAAACGCACCGGGTCCGCGACCTCGCCGAGTTGGTCGCCGAGCGCACGGGGGCTGAGATAGACTACGTCCAGAACCCGCGCACCGAAGCCGCCGAGAACGAGCTGCACGTCCGGAACGACCGCTTCCTCGACCTCGGCCTCGAACCGACGACCCTCAGCGAAGGACTGCTCGAGGAGGTCACCGAGATAGCCGCGAAGTACGCCCACCGCTGCGACACCGCAAAAATCCCCTGCACCTCGTTGTGGAGGCCGGAGAAAGAGGTGGCGCACCAACTAGGGGAAGACTAAAGTCAGCAAGAGATAACAAGCACTCTTCGTAGTCGGGTGCGGCCGAACCCCGGTTCAAACTCATCGGGGTTCGGCCGGATTACTCCCGGGGGAGGTATATGGTGAAGGTGGAACCTTCACCAGAGACGCTTTCGACGGTGACCCGTCCGCCGTGATTTTCGGCCACGTGACGGACGATAGAGAGGCCCAGGCCGGTGCCGCCGGTTGCTTTCGAGCGGTCTTTGTCTACCCGGTAGAAACGCTCGAAGATTCGGGAGAGCTTCTGTTCCGGGATGCCGATGCCGGTGTCGGCGATGCTAACGACCACTTCGTTGCCGATAGAGTCGCCGGTGACCTCCACCCGTCCGCCGGGGTGGGTGTACTTGACGGCGTTGTCCACGAGGTTGTTGAACATGGAGGTGAGCTGCGTCTCATCGCCGTAAACGGTGTAATCTGCCGCCTTCCCGAAGCGCTTCCAGTTCAGGGTGATGTTCTTTTTGCGGGCGGCCCTTCGCACGCGGGAGAGCACGCCCATCAGGATGCTGCGGATATCTACCGGCTCGGCGTTCTCCACGCCTTCGCCGCTTTCGAGGCGCGCCAAGTCCAGCAAGTCTATGATGAGTTGCCCCAGACGCTCGGTCTCGCTTTTTAGCTGGCCCGCGAAGATCCGGGCCTGAACCGGGTCCTCCTCGATCACGTCCTCCAGGCTCTCTGCTAGTAGCCGGAGGCTGGTCGCCGGGGTTTTTAGCTCGTGGGAGACGTTTGCGACGAAGTCGCGCCGGATTTTGTTGACCCGCTCTAGCTCCTGCGGGCTCAGATAGCCGGCTTCTCTAGATCTCTTCAAGCCCGCATCTTATTCCGGGGCCAAAGTCCCCACGCCGCTTTCTACCATCGGCGTCGCCTCGAAGCGGTAACCCAGGCCGCGGACGGTGTGAACGAACTCGTAGGCGGAGTTGTCGGCCAGCGCCGCCCGGATGCGCCGGATGTGGACGTCTATCGTGCGCGAGGAGCCGACACCGGCGTGCCCCCACACTTCCTTCGCCAACTCTTCCCGGCTCTTCAGCTCTCCGGGCGTCGAGGCCAGGGCGACGAGAAGCTCGAACTCTTTGAGGCGGAGCGGCAGAGTTTCTCCGTTTACGCGGGCCGAAAAGTTCTTCGTATCTAGCTGGAGGTCTCCGGACTCGATCACCCGGCCCCGGCTCCCGGCGTCGCTGCGTTTGAGGTTCGCGCTAATGCGGGCGACGAGCTCTTTCATCCCGAAAGGCTTCGTGACGTAGTCGTCGGCCCCGACCTCGAAGCCGCGCACTTTATCCTCCTCGGCGTCCTTGGCGGTGATCATGATAATAACCACCTCTTCGTCCAGTTCCCGGATGTGTTCGCAAACTTTGATACCGGATTCCCCCGGTAACATGATGTCCAAGAGGATCAGGTCCGGCCGCAACTTCCGGGCCGTCCGGAGCGCCTCCGCCCCCGTCGTGGACTGGCTCACCTCGTAGCCCTCCCGCGAGAGGTTGTAGGCCAGGGTGCCCATTATGACCTCGTCGTCCTCGACTATGAGGATTTCGGTCCCGTTCGTAGCAACCAAGTAACACCACTCCTACTCGTCCATCGGAACGACCGCAGTATAAACGCTGTCGGCGGACAAGTCAGCATCCGGGCCAAAACAACCCGACCGTTGCCGCTACAATGCGTCAGACAACGACCGGGAGGCGGGTTTGAAGCAGACGGCAGAAATTATCACGGTACACCCCGAACGCACTTTTACCATCGCCCGCAGCTCCGCCGACGCCTTCGAGCACGTGGTCCTGGAATTGGAAGAGACCGGGCTCATCGGCCGTGGGGAGTCCGCCCCGACCGGCTACTACGGGGAAAGCGCCGAAGAATCCTGGAGATCCTTACGGTCGGCAAGTATAAAAGACCCGTGGGACATCGAAGGCACCCTGTCGGACAACCCCGGCCTGCCGCCGAGTGCCCTTTCCGCCCTGGACAACGCCTTGCACGACCTCGCGGCAAAGAAACTCGGGGTTCCCGTTTACCGGCTGCTGGGGCTTTCTAGTCCCGAACCCGTTACCGCTTACACGCTGGGAATCGCGGATCGCGAAGAAACCCTGGAGGTCGCCCGTGAGTATTCGGGGCTTCCGATCTTCAAGATGAAGGTCGGCGGGTGGGAGGACATAGAAACCGTGCGGGCCGTCGCCGGAATCTCGGAAGCGGAGATCTGGGTGGACGCCAACGAAGCATTCTCGGCGGACGACGCCCCGGAGGTAGCACGAGAGCTAAAAGCGTCCGGGGTTGCCATGATCGAGCAGCCCGTTCCCGCCTCCGACGGCCCGGAGGCGCTGCGGGCGTGGACGAAGGCGGCCCACCCCACGCCCGTTGTCGCCGACGAAAGCTCCATCGTAGCCAAAGACGTACCGCCGCTGTCCGGTTGCGTCAGCGGCGTAAACGTCAAGCTCGCCAAGTGTGGCGGCATCCGGCGGGCGCTGGCGTTGATCCACACCGCCCGCGCCCACGGTATGATGGTCATGCTCGGCTGCATGGTCGAGACTTCTCTAGGCATAGCGGCGGCGGCCCACATCTCCGGCCTCGTAGACTTCGTAGACCTCGACGGCCCCCTGCTCCTCGCCGACGACCCATTCGGCGGCCTCCAATTCGAAAAAGGTCGCATCCAGCTCCCCGACGCGCCGGGACTAGGGGTGGAGCCGCTGTGATGCAAACAGCCCCCGCGCGCCGCTACGCCATCTTCGCCGAAGGCCGTCTCCGGGATAACCACGCCAAGACCGCCCACGGCTTGCTCCGCTACGGCAAAGACGAAGTCGTCGCCGTCGTGGACTCCACCCTCGCCGGAGAAAACGTGCCGGACGTTGTGCCCGGCCTCCGGCGTGCCGCGCCCATAGTCGGGACGGTAGAAGAAGCCCTGGAGTACGGCCCGACCTCAATGCTCGTCGGGCTCGCCCCGGCGGGTGGAAGGCTGCCGCAAGAGTGGATGGACTCACTCCGGGAGGCGGCGGATGCGGGGCTGGAGATCGTCAGCGGCCTCCACCAGCGCCTCGCCCCCGAGTTCCCCGGAGGAAAAGTGTGGGACGTGCGCCAACCGCCGGACCACGTGCCGCTCTTCTCCGGCGAAGGTTTAGAGGTGGGACCGAAAGTCGTCCTCACCGTCGGGACCGATGCTGCCGTAGGCAAGATGACCGCCACGCTGGAGTTACAGCAGGCCGCAGAGGAAGCCGGCGTCAAGACGGAGTTCGCGGCCACCGGCCAGACCGGCATCATCATCGCCGGGTGGGGGATCAGCGTGGACGCCGTCGTCTCGGATTTCGTCGCCGGCGCGGCCGAACAACTCGTGTTGCAGGCGGCGGGGAGTACCCCGGACCTGATCCTGGTCGAAGGCCAGGGCTCGCTCGGCCACCCGGCCTATTCCGGCGTCACCCTCTCCCTCTTGCACGGCTCCTGCCCCGACGCCCTCATCCTCTGCGCCGACGCCTCGGAAGAGAAAATAATGGGCCTCGTCCCTCGCCCGGGTCCCGCCCGCGCAATCCGCCTCTACGAAGAAGTCGCCGCTCTCGTCAAACCCGCCCCCGTAGTCGCCGTCAGCGTCAACACAAAAGGCCTGGACGAAAAAGCAGCAGAAGCATTCGTCTCCAAAGTCTCCGACACGACCGGCCTGCCGGCGGCAGACCCGTTCCGTGGGTCGATGGCTCCTGTATTAGAGGCTGTTCTAGAAGCGCCAAAGACCCTGACGACGGGGTTTTGAAACCGCTGATTCGACGGGGTTGTTGTCAGACGCATTTTTCACAAACATTTTACGCAAGCAAGAATTCGGTTGTGTTAGAATTTTTCTGTGGCAAGATGCCTGACGCTCAACGCCAGTTACGAGCCTGTGGCCCTGGTGCCGGTCAAGAGGGCTATCGTCCTCGTCGTCTCCGAAAAGGCCGAGATCGTGGAGGCGAACCTGGACCGCAGGATACGTTCGGAGAACGCCGAGTATCCTTACCCGCTCGTGATCCGGCTCGTCCGCTACGTCGAAATACCCCGACGACTGCGACGCCACGTAACCAACACCATCCTCTTCGCCCGCGACAACTACCGGTGCCAGTACTGCTCCAAGCATCGCGACGACCTGAACCGGCGCGACTGCCTCACCCGGGACCACGTAAAGCCCGTCTCCCGCGGCGGCGGCAACACCTGGGACAACGTCGTTACCGCCTGCACCAAGTGCAACGCCCGTAAAGGAAACCGGCTCCCGATGGAGTGCGGTATGTACCCTAAAACTACGCCGAAAGAGCCGCGCTACGTGGTGATGGTGTGGTACTCGCGGGGCCTAAACGAGACCCAACGCCGCTACGTCGAGCAGTTCTACGGCGAGCCTGCGGACCAACTCGTTAGCCCGGAATAGTTTCTAGAAGCTCTTCCGCATTCCCTTGCTATAATCATTCTTCGTCGTTCGGCAACCGGCAGGATTTTCTTGGACTATAACGACTTCGCCAACGGGATAGAGAGGATCGTCGCGAACGTCGAGCGCGCCGTCTCGGGTAAGCACGGGGAGATCTTCGGCGCCGTCGTGGCGCTCGTGGCGGGGGGACACGTCCTGATCGAAGACGTCCCCGGTGTCGGCAAGACCCTACTCGCCAAGTCGCTCGCCCGTTCTATAAAGGCTGAGTTCCGTAGGATACAGTTCACGCCGGACTTGCTCCCCGCAGACGTAACGGGCTTGAACGTCTACAACCAGGGCGACCGGGACTTCGAGTTCTGGGCGGGGCCGGTCTTTGCAAACGTGTTGCTGGCCGATGAGATCAACCGCGCCAGCCCGAAAACCCAGAGCGCCCTCTTGGAGGCGATGGAGGAGGGCTCGGTTACGGTGGACGGCGACACCCGCACCCTGCCCCAGCCGTTCGGCGTCCTCGCCACCCAGAACCCGGTCGAGCACGAAGGGACTTACCCGCTGCCGCACGCGGAGCTGGACCGGTTTATGATCCGGATGGAGATCGGCTACCCGGACGAGGGGGCGGAGATAAACCTTCTCAAGCTCTCCCGCGACCCGACCGCCGAGCTGAAACCCGTGGTCAGCCTGGAGGAGTTTCTGGAGATGCGGCAACTCGCTTGGGAGATCCACGCGAGCGAGGCCGTGCTGCGCTACGTGGTCTCCGTAACCTCGGCGACCCGAAACCGGGAGGACATTCATCTGGGGGCTTCGCCGCGGGCGAGCCGGATGCTGCTCGCCGCCGCGAAAGCCACCGCAGCAGCCGCCGGCCGCTCGTATTGCATCCCCGACGACGTGAAAAGCCTGGCCCCAGCGGTGCTCGGACACAGGATCATACCGTCCGCCGCGGCCCGGCAGGCCGAGTCCACGAACGGCTCCGCGGGTTCCGGTAATATCGCCGCCGACATCGTGCGCGAGATACTGGGCTCCGTTCCGGTCACCGAGGCGGTGTAACCGTGGGCCGCGGACGCTCCTCCGCCCGGCGGCGTTCTTCGCGGTCCGTCTCCAGGATCTCTATCCGGCCCACGGCCCGCGGCTGGCAAGCTATCGTTTTCGGGGCGTTGGTGATGTTCGTGGCCCGCATGATCGGGACCACCCAGTTCTACCAGCTAGGATACGCCCTGCTGGGCCTCGTCGCGGCGGCGCTTTTTCTGGGGCTTCTGGGCTCCCGGGGCATCGGGTTCTCCCGCAACCTGCCGGCCGGCATCCGCTTTACCGCCGGCAAGCCCTCCCGGATAGACCTCCTGCTATCGAACGGCTCCCGTTTCGGGACCTCGGAGGTGGTCGTCACCGACCGGCTGCCCGGGCCGCAGAGCTTCGAGGTCCCGGCCCTGCGCGGCGGCGGGGGAGAGGTGGTGGAGGTCCCCGTAACTTTCGGGCGCCGGGGGATCTACGAGTTGGGACCGGCGGAGGTCCGGGCGCTGGAGCCTTTCCGGCTCTTGCAGTTCATCCGCAAGTTCCGGGACCGCACCGAGGTCGTCGTCTACCCGGAGGTCCACGAGCTTTCGGGTTTCTCGCTGAGGAGCGGGAACACCGAGGCCGGGGCCCGTGGGGCGCTCGGCCAGCGGGGAGAAGAATTCGCGGGCCTTAGAGAATACCGGCGAGGCGACGACCGGCGGCACATTCACTGGAAGAGCGTCGCCCGCACCGGAGAGTTGCTCGTCAAGGAGTTCGTTCTGCAAGCCCCCCGGCGGTACACGGTGGCCCTGGACCTCCGGCGTCGGGGGCTCCGCGTTCCGGAGCAAGAAGTGGAAGACGCCGTTTCGGCGGCCGCTTCGGTGCTGGCGCACCTCAAAAACGAGGGGCTGCCGTTTCGTCTGACCTGCTCCGACCGGGAAGGCTCCGCCACGGAGTTCGGCTCGGACGAGAAGTCTTACCGGGCCGCGATGCGGCTGCTCGCCACGGTGAAAGCCGGGGGAAACCTGGAACCGGGTGCGATGGTGCTGAACGAGCGCGAACTCCTCGGTGAGGGGGTAGTTTTTGTCACCCGGACCACCGAAAACCCTCTGTCGTCCGCCGTCCGCAAGCTGCGGGGCGCGGGGCTTTCGGTTGCCGTCGTGGCGCTTGCGGCCCACTCTTACCGCCCCGGCGGGACCGCGGAGCGGACGCGGGCGTCCGAGGCCGAGTTCTTGCAAGACCTCGCCCGTCTGGAAGCTTCCGGGGCGGCGGTGCATGCCGTCCGGCATCCCGAAGGCGTGGCGGGGCTCGCCGGACGACAAAGGGCTACCGGATGATGGGCGGCGGGTGGGTGCGGGCCTGGCTGTACCTGACGGTGCTGGCTACCGGGTTGGCCTTTAGCGTGGTCTTTACCGGAGAATCGCCCGGTAGCTCTTACGACACGCCGGGCCGGGCCTTCGGGATAATGCTCGGCGCTTCGGTTTTGGCTATCTTGGTGGGTTCTGCAGGGAAGTATCGTTTTGTCTTGATCCCACCGGTTACCGTTTTGTACACGATGTTCGTGGTCTACGGTCTCCCGCCGGTTACGCTCTCCGGCTGGCGCGCGCTGTTCTCGGAGATGGGGGCGGACCTCTACGAGGCCGGCAACATCATGTACCTGGAGCCGGTACCCTATGACATCTTCCCCGGCCTACTCCTGCTGATAGTTCCCCTCGTGATGGTGTTGGCGGCCTTCTCGACCTCGATGACCCTTTATGAGCGGAGCCCGGTAATCTCGGTGGTCGTCCTCGGGGTGACCATCGCGATCATCAGCACCTCCAGCTTCGAAACGGGGATGGGGCCATACTTCTTCGTCTTCCTGGCCTCCGCGGTGGCTTTGCTGATCTGTGCGGGCTCCACCGACTCCACCGACCCGGGGGAGACCGCCGGGCCGGGACGTCCGACCGTGGTAGCGGGGACTGTTCTAGTCTTGTTCGTGCTCCTGCTGCCCCGTTTGCCGTACTCGGACCTCACGGCGACGCCGGGGCTCATAGACTGGACCAACGTCGGGAATTGGGGCACTTCCCGGCTAGAGACCCAGGCGGATGTGGGGGATTACCTCAACAACGGCCGGGAGGCGATGCTCTTCAAGGTGCGGAGCCAAGAGCCGCTCGAGTGGCGCGGCGGAACCCTCGACTACTTCGACGGCACGCGGTGGTCGGATACTACCGGTCCCGGAGAGGAGTACGGGGAGGAAGTCTCTCCCGGCATCGAGACGAGCACCATACTGCAGGAGGTAGAGATACTAAACGCCCGCACGAGCCTCGTGTTCGGGGGATACAAGATCGTGCAGACGGACCTCGAAGGAGCCCGGGAGAACTCCGACGGCTCGTGGTCCTTGGGCGAGCCGCTCGAATTCGGTAGCGAATACACTCTTATCTCCGAAGTCCCGCAGCCGACCGAAGACCAGCTACGAAACGCGGGCACGGATTATCCGTCCGGGGTGCGGGAGAAATTCCTCCAGCAGCCGGACGACGTGCCCCGGGAAGTGTCGGAGACCGCCCGGGAGATACAGAACCGCTACAACACCGACAACGCCTACGGCACGGCCCGGGCCATAGAGCAGTACCTGCGGCTGGACGGCGGGTTCACCTACAACCTCGACGCCGACTACCGGCGGGCGGACCGGGCCCTGGAAAAGTTCCTGGGCGAGGACGGCGAGAGGGAAGGCTTCTGCACCCAGTTCGCGACCTCGATGGCCCTGATCTCCCGGGAACTCGATATACCCTCCAGGGTGGTGTACGGCTCCACCCAGGGTGAGCCGGGCGACCCGGGCGAGTACATAGTGCGGGGACGCAACATGCACACCTGGGTAGAACTCTACTTCCCCGGCATCGGCTGGTACTCGTTCGATCCAACCCCCGGCTTCTCCCTGCCAGAAGCCATGCAAGCCAACGCCCCGCCTCCCCAAACTCCCGTCGCCCAGGACGACCTCCGCATGCAGGGACCAGCCTCTCACAACGGCCAGGATCCAGCAGACTCGCCGGACGCCGTAGAGCGGCAGGAAGGGGAAGCCCCCACCACGCCGGCGCGGGATCCGGCACCGGAGATCTGGCCCTTCCTGATGCCGGTACCCATCGTGCTGCTCGCGATACCGCTCCTCAAGCGGGCGCTCCTGGTCCGCCGCCGGCCCGAAGACCTCTACCGAGACCTCACCGGAAGGCTCCGGGATGTCCTGGAGCCGGGACGCGGCTCTATCGCCGACTCGCCGGCCCTCACCCCGACCGAGCGGCTAATACTTCTATCCGGGGCCGCCGGCCTCCGAGAAGACCGCTTTAAAGACTTCGCCCGCGCCTACTCGGCCCACCTCTACTCCCCGGACTCGGGCGCAGACCCGGACGCGGACCTCGGACGTGCGTACGAGGAAGCCTCAAAGGAGTTCGGAAGCCTGCCCTTCTGGCGTCGACTTCTCGGGGCTATAAACCCGGCGTCGCTCATGGCCCGGACAAAAGCCGGTCTGGCTTCGGGGGGAACACGGGCCCGGAAAGCGCTAGCGGGTGGGCTGCAAAAGGTTCGGCGCGGAAAGAGGCGTTGAAGTCGGCGGTGAGCGGTGTAATAATCCTTCTAACAAACCAGGAAAACTACAGCATTTCCAGGAGGTGCTGATGGATCAGAAACAGGCAACGCTCATATCGCTAACCGACAACGCGGCCGAGAAGGTCAAAACGCTCATGGAGCAGGAGGGCGAAGAAGACCTCGCGCTCCGCATCGGCGTCCGGCCCGGTGGCTGCTCCGGTTTCCAGTACTCCATCTACTTCGACGACGAGGTCGAGGACGATGATGAGATCGTCGAGGACAAGGGCGTCAAGGTACTCATAGACGCTATGAGCGTCCCGTACATCATGGGCAGCGAGTTCGACTACGTGGACGGGCTCCAGGGTGCTGGTTTCGCCGTCAACAACCCGAACGTTCAGGGCGGCTGCGGCTGCGGCAGTTCCTTTACCTGCTAGAAACGTTCTCTTACACGAAAAGCGGCCCGGGGTTTTACGGCTCCGGGCTTTTTGCCGACATCTCCGGGATTATGAGGCGAAGGACTTTCGAGTCCACCGGAGCTGGCCGGTGGTAGATGAACTTCTATGGCGAACGATATGATAGGCGGAAACGTGCGGCTAGACTGTGGTAGCTGTGTGGTCAGGTCCTGGTATTGGGGAAACGAGCCCTCGTTGGTCCGTCACGCAGACGACTACGAGGTTTGGCGGCGGATGTGGGATGGTTTCCCACGCCCCTATACCCACGAGGATGCGACGGAGTGGATCTCCTCCTGCCGGAAAGAGCCGCAGACCCATTTCGCTATAGGAGTCGGTGGTAAGGCCGTCGGCGGCATCGGACTAGAACTCGGAAGCAATGTCGAACGTCGCTCGGCAGAGATTGGCTACTGGCTCGGTGAAACCTTCTGGGGGCGGGGGATCGTCCCGGCCGCCGTGTAGGCTCTGACCCGCTACGGCTTTGAAACGTTCGGCCTCACGCGCATCTTCGCCGTCCCTTTCGCGAGCAGTTCCGCTTCGATCCGGGTCCTGGAAAGATGTGGCTATATCCGTGAGGGGATCATGCGCCGGAGCGTGGTCAAAGAAGGTATCGTGCTCGACCAGATCCTCTACGCCACGACCGATAGAGACCTGCCTCTCTAACTGCCTGCAGGATAACCGGGTTAACCCGGCGCATAAACCGAGTATACTGCGGACCAACGAACACGGGAACCTGGGAAAACAAGTTTTACGCGGGCCCGCTTACCTGTCAGTGACCTCCGTCTCGATGCCGTCGCCGAGAAAGCACAGGTAGCCTCCGACCTTTTCGGCCTCGGGTAGGGGGTCTGGGTAGAAGAAAGCCGCGTCTTCGATGGTTCTTCCGGCGGCCACTACCGACCGGTAAGAGGCCGCGCCTTTGTAGGGGCAGTGCGTTTCGGTGGCGCTTTCTTCGAGCAGTTCTGGGTTTACGTCCTCTGGCGGGATGTAGTAGCGCGGGGGGAGGCCGGTCTCGAAGAGCACCATCGGCCGGTCTGTTTCCGCCACGGTCTCGTCTCCCACCGTTACCTTTACGTGCCGGGAACTTTCGCGCACGTCCACCCGGTGGTACGGGTCGCGGGGATGAACGGTGATTTCTTCGCCTTCTTCCATCCACCGGTCCATGGCGTCGAAGTAGATGGAGACGTAGCCTGCGAGCCACGGCGACTGCTCCAGCGGTTCCGGGTATGCCCAGACCGCGTTCTCAGCCTCCCGGTCGCCGGTTTTAACCGACCAGTAAGCCGCATCGCCCTTGAACGGACAGTGGGTCGTGCGATCCGTCTTCTCCAAAAGGTTCCAGTTTATGTCTTCGTAAGGGAAGTAGTAGAGCGGCAGATGTCCGGTCTCGTGGAGCATCTTGGCTTTCTCGCTGTCGGCGACGACCTCGCCGTCGAACATCGCCCGGACCCGGCGGGGGAAATCCTCGAAGTACAGGGTGTGGGCTTGTAGTACGTCCGTGTCGAAGTTGAACTGTCCCTTGCTCTGCGTGCCGAACGGCCCGCTTCCTACGGTGAGTGCCATCTCGTCTCCTTTTTTCGCCGACGCTTGCCTTCTAGTTTTACCAGAGGCCAGAGTGTGGCTAGTGCTTGTCGTCTTTGCCGTCACCGTCCCACTTTCGGCGGGGCAGGTAGATGAGGAAGACCCATAGCAGGACCGCAACGATCCCGACCGCGCCGGCAATTAGGAACTGCCACAACTCCCCGATCATGGGCGGTCGTTCAGAATGCCCAGCCGGTCCAGGGCCAGCATGGCGGCCGCGACGCCGCTGGAGCTGACGATCTCCCCGGCGTACACGAGCCCCGGCAACTCCGCGAGCGGAACCTCTACCAACTCCAGGCGCTCGAACTCGTCCGGGTCCTGGACGGCGTTCCGCTCCACGTTCCGGGCTAGAAATAAGTAGGCCCAGTTGTCCTTGAGGCTCGGGGATGAAGCGAGGGCGCCCAGCTTCTCCCACCCGCCACCGGAGTAGCCGGTCTCTTCGGCCAGCTCGCGCCGGGCGGCGGCCTCGGGTTCTTCGCCGGCTTCGACGAGTCCCGCCGGCAAGCCCAACTCCATCATCTCCAGCGGCGGCCGGTACTGGCGCACCAGTACTACGTTGCCGTCCTCCGTTACCGGAAAGATGATCGCCGCGTCCGGGCGTTCCAGAACGTAGTAGTTTTTCTTTACCGCGCCGTCGGGGAGCTTCAGCTCGTCGGAGCGCACGGTGAAGTACGGGTTCTCCAGGAGCTTCTCGCTGCCAAGGCGCTCCCAGGCCTCGTTTCTGGATGCCTCAGCCAATGCCGGCCTCATCCACGGTATCCCGCGGCGCATCCCCGGCCATTATCTTCGGTAGGTCTTTCGTAAAAGCGCTGCGGGCCATTATGCGGTCGCAGCCGGCTTCCTTTGCGGCGACGGCCAGGTCTTTCTGGACGTGGGAGAGAAAGCCTACCGTCGGGACTTCGCGCAGGGTCTCGTCGGACTTCACCGTTCTCAGTAGCTCCAGAGGCTCGAAATGGGAGGAGTTGAGGTCCAGGATCAGGAGGTCCGGCGGATTCTCTTTTACGGCTTCGAGCAGCCTCCGGGGTTTGCGGGGAAACTTCGCGTCAACCTCCAACTCTTTGGCGGTCTCCAGGATTTTGCTCTTAAACAACAGGTCTTCGACGGCGGCGATCACACGACGGGTCAAGCAGTCCTCCAACGTTCTCTAAAGCACTTTTCGAGGTATAGCTCATACATTCTACTCTTTGGGGGGTGCGGTATCCTAAACGTATGTCCAAATGGCTTAAAAACGTGGGTGCTGGCTGGAAAAGACTGCGGTACGCGCTGTCCCACTTCGCGCCGTTCCTGAAACCCCGGCGCAATGGTCTGATCCTGGCGCTGGTGATACTGCTCGTGGAAACCGCCACCAGCCTCGCCCAGCCGTGGCCGCTGGCCTGGACGATAGACTACGTCTTCCGCGGCAACGAACTGCCGGGGCTCGCGCCGGGCTTTCTGGCCGACGACGCGGTGTTACTAGCGGGGATAGCTTTCCTCATAGTCCTCATCTTCACGATGACCCGGACTATAGCGGCGATCCGCCGTTACCTGCTGCAGAAGCTCGGCCAACAAACGGTCTTCGACATGCGGCGCTCGCTGTACTCCAAAGTCCACGACCTGGGTCTGGACTATCATGGCGGCCGGCGCACGGGCGACACCATAACGCGGGTTACCAGCGACGTAAAAGAGGTCCGGACGCTGCTCGTGGACTCGGTCGTGGAGGTGTTTTCCTCCGTACTGATCCTGCTCGGGATGCTCGTCGTGATGTTCTTACTCAACTGGCAACTCACCCTGCTCGCGCTCGTTACGGTACCGTTTCTCTTTCTCGCCGTCAGCCGTTACCGGCAGGCCCTAATCGAACGCATGCGGGTCGTGAGGACTAAAGAAGGCGCCATAACCTCCGTGGTGCAAGAGTCGATAACCGGCATCCGGGCCGTCAAGATCTTCGGCCGCGAGGACGACGAGATGGAGCGTTTTCGCCGCGAGAGTAAGGATTCGCTCGACGCCAGCGTCGACTCGTCTCTGATCGAGGCGAAGTTCAGCGCGGTGCTCGGCATCGTGGGCGGTATCGGCACGGCCCTGGTCGTGTATTTCGGGGCGCGGCAGGTCATATCCGGCGCCCTCTCCATCGGCCAACTCACGGTGTTCGTCGCCTACCTGGGCCTCTTTCTCTCGCCCTTGTGGGCTCTCACCCGGCAGGTGAACCAGATCGGCAAGTCCCTCGTCTCGGGCGAGCGTATTATCGAACTCCTGGAAGCCGAACCGTCTGTCAAGGAATCCCCCGACGCCGAGCCCGCACCCGCTTTCGAGGGCCGGGTGGCGTTCGAAGACGTCCACTTCGCCTACGAGGACGAGGCCGGGGACGTGCTGCGCGGCGTAGGCTTCGACGTTCCGGCCGGGAGCCGGGTCGCGCTCGTCGGCGTGAGCGGGGCCGGAAAGACTACTATCACCAGCCTGCTCGCCCGGCTCTACGATCCGTCGAAAGGCCGCATTCTCGTGGATGGGCGCGACACGAAAGACTTTACCCTCAAGTCTCTGCGGGAGCAGGTGACTTTCGTGCCGCAAGAGCCGCTGCTCTTCCGGGCAACGGTCTCGGAGAACATCTCTTACGGCCGGGCCGGAGCGACCCGGACCGACATCGAACGGGCCGCCGAACTGGCCGGGGCCGACGGCTTTATCCGGGAACTACCCGAAGGCTACGAAACCTTGCTTTCCGAGCGGGGCGAAAGCCTCTCCGGCGGACAGCGGCAGAGGATCTCCATAGCCCGGGCGATGCTCCGGGAGAGCCCGATCCTGATCCTGGACGAACCTCAGTCCGGCCTCGACGCCGAAGCCGCCGCCGCTGTGGAAGAGAACTGGCGGGATCTTACCGGCGGCAGAACCACCTTCCTTATCGCCCACGAACTGCGCCTGGTCCGGGACGTAGACCTCATACTCGTGCTCGACGAAGGCCGCGTGGCCGAAGGCGGAACCCACGAAGAACTACTGGCCTCCAGCGGCCTCTACGCCCGGCTCCACGCCCTGCAAGAAGATTCAGATACAAGCGCTACGGACGTGAACCTTACGAACGTGAACGCCGCGAACGTGCGGGAGAAAGAGGCCGGATGAGAGAGCTGATGATAATAACCATCGTACTAACCATCGTAGTAGTCGTAATCTATGTCTCGTTTGCTCTATAGTCGTGCACAAATTTCGTCCGTCTAGTTCATGTCGGTTTACCGACCGATTACGCCCGGCGACCCCGGGATCCGGCCGGAAAAACGCTAAAGTACCTTAGGGCACGACTCGTGGGACGGTGTATGGGCCGGAGAGTCAAAATTAGGGGGACTTTGGTCCGCACGAAGTTCCTATCAATAAGGTTGTCCTGGGAGTTTTCGTCTTTTATTGTTCCTGCGGGGAATTCGTGTCTTCTGAGTCGTTCTTGCCAACGGAGTTGCTTGCTGCGTTTTCAGAATTTTCGTCGCTTTCGCGCACGACGACCTGGGCGACGCGAGGGCCGTCGGTTTCGTCTACCCGGAGGATGTGGCCGTTTGCCCGGACTTCGTCGCCCTCGTCCGGCGGACGGCCGAGGAGTCCCAAGACCAAGCCGCCGATGGTCTCGAAGTCTTCGCTCTCAAACCCGGTGTTCAGGGCGGTGTTCACGACCCCCAGCGGCAGGCGTCCATCGACGGCGTAGCCGCCGTCGTCCAGTTTGTGGACCGCCGGTTCCTCCTCGTCGAACTCGTCCCGGATCTCGCCGACTATCTCTTCGATGATGTCTTCGATGGTGAAGAGGCCCTCGAAGGAGCCCCACTCGTCTATAACGACGGCCATCTGGATCTCCTGCTCCTGGAAGTCTTCCAGAATGTCGTCTATGAGACGATTCTCCGGAACGGTCAGCACGTTCCGCATGATGTCGCGGGCCGAAATACCGGACTGCAGGCCTTCCTCGTGGATCATCCTCAAAAGGTCCTTCACGTGGACCGCCCCGATTATCCGGTCCGGCTCCTCTTCCTCGTAGACGGGGTAGCGGGTGTAGTTGCCGGCCGCCATGACCGAGACGAGGTGTTCCAACTCAGCGTCCGCCGGGAGCGAGACCACGTCGGGACGGGGGACCATGATCTCCCGGGCCGGCTTGTCGTCCAACTCGAAGACGCCCCCGATCATCTTGGCTTCGTCCGCCTCGACTGCGCCCTGGTGGGTGGACTGGTTTATTAGGGTCCGGATCTCCTCCTCAGTGTGGGACTCCTCACCCTCGCTGGCTGGCGGGATGCCGAAAGCCCGGGTGATGGCGTTCGCCGTGCCGTTGAACAGAGCGGTCAGCGGCAGCAAGAGATAGTAAAAGAAGCGCATAAAGGGAGCCACGAACAGCGAGGTACTTTCGGCCCGCTGGATAGCGAGCGTCTTGGGAGCGAGTTCGCCGAAGACCACGTGAAAGAATGAGGCAATGGAGAGCGCGATCGCGATAGCCACTGGATGTACCAGCGCGGCCGGTACGCCAATATCTTCGAAGACGGGCTCTATCAAATGGGCTATTGTGGGCTCCGCTAGAGCGCCGATGCCTAAAGAGCAGATCGTGATGCCTAGCTGACAGACCGCGAGATACTGGTCGAGCTTTGCCGTGGCGACTCGCACTAAATTTGCGGAGGCCCGGCCCTCGTTCACTAGCCGGTCCACCTGCGTCGCCCGGATGCGTACGAATGCGAACTCCGCGGCGACGAAGAGCCCGTTCAAGGCAACGAGCAGAAGAGAGGCCAGAATTCGCAGGCCGGGTACTAATATTGCTTCCAGAATGACTCCTTAGAGATGGTAGAAAAGATGCGCCTCAAGTGCGGAGGCGCGCCGGTACTGGATGTTTCGTCAGGATCCATATATTAACTAGCACGTAAATATACCATCCCGGGTGCTTCGGCAAACCTCCGGGTCCCCAGGAAGGTTTAGTACAACAACTGCTTGTCCAGTACGTTGACCAGTTCCTCTTCCGCCAGATACCGCCGCAGGTTTTCGCAGAACAACTCCGTCTGCCGCTCGTTTATGAGCTCCGGCACCATATCCGTCGAGTGCGGGCTGAGGATCACGTTCTCCATTTCCCAGAGCGGGCTCTCCCCCGGCAGCGGCTCCGTCTCGAACACGTCCAATGCCGCCCCCGAAAGCCGGCCATCCTTTAGCGCCCCGACCAAAGCCGCCTCATCCACCACGCTCCCACGCCCAATGTTCACGAAATAAGCCCCCGGTTTTATCGTCCGGATGACTTCTTCATCTATCAGGTGGTGCGTCTCCGGCGTGCCCGGTAGCGTCGCCACGACGTAGTCGGCCTCGCTTAGTACGTCGCGCAACTCTTCGTTTGTGTACAGTTCGTCGGCGTAGTTCCGGACCGCATCATCCTCGCGCACCGTCCGTTTCACCCCGACTACCCGCATTCCGAAAGGCCGGGCCCGCTGCGCCACCTCGCGCCCGATATTCCCCAGCCCGACGACGCACAGCGTCTTGCCTTCCAGTGTGCCTACAGACGTCTGGTTCCAGACCTTCTCTTTCTTTTCTTGGCGCAGGCGGTCGAGGTCTTTGGCGTGCTGCAGAAAAGCCATCATGGCGAACTCCGCCAGAGGGCCGGAGAACACGCCGCCCGCCGTCGTCACCAAGACGTCGTTTCCGAGCAGGCCGGCTTTCTGTGCCACCTCGCCGGCCCCGGCCATGCTCCCCTGCACCCAGCGCAGCTTCGGGGCGACTTCGGTGAGGTCTTCTACGTGCTTGCGGGGGAAGTCGTAGAGAACCTCGGCTTCGGCCAGCATCCCCTTGAACTCCTCGTCTTCTTCGGGCGTCCGGTGCCAGTCTGCCGGGCCGACGTGGTCTCCAGGCCACCGGGGTGGCGGAACCAGCTTCTCCTCGTAGAGGACTTGTAGGCTCTCGTCTACGCCCCGGATACGCTCCAGGTACTCTTTCTCGAAGTAGCTCGCTATTACCACCTTCGTCAAAGTGTCTCCCTCCTGTCTACCGGAATGCTACCCTAGATCCCATGGATGAAAAGATAGACGTGCTGGATGAGTCAGGAAGAAAGACCGGAGAGGTAGTGTGGAAGAGTGAGGCCCACCGCCAGGGGATCTGGCACCGGTGCTTTCACTGCTGGGTCACGGGGATGGACGCCGCCAGGGAACCTTACCTGCTCGTGCAGCGCCGCGCCGCCGCGAAAGATACCTGGCCCGGCAGGCTAGACGTAACCGCCGCCGGCCACCTCGCCGCCGGCGAAGAGCCACTGGACGGCCTGCGGGAGCTGGAAGAGGAACTTGGCCTGAGCCCGGACCCCGGGAGGCTCGTGCCCTTGGGAACCCGCCGCATAGAACAAGACATCCCCCAGGGCTGCGACCGGGAACTCCACGACGTCTTCCTGCTCGATGACGATACCCCTCCCGAGGAACTGAACCTTCAGGAAGAAGAGGTCGAATCCATCCTCCAACTCGGTTTGGATTACGTAGAGAAGCTGGAGGCCGGCGAAACTGTCGAAGCGCAAGAATTTAGAAAGACCGGAAGAGTGCTCAGGGAAATATTTATAGAAGACTTCGTTCCGAACGAAGACGACTACCTGGCAAAGATAGTCCGGGCGGCACGCCGGCTACACGCCGGGGAGGAGCCGGGTCTTCTGCACGATGGCTAGGGTACTTCCGTAAGCTCCTGCACCTGCCGAACGGCAAGGTCCGCACGCCACCTGGCCGACCGGAGGTCCCGCGACACGTTACCGGTGTTTGGGAGCCCGGCTCCTCCTGCCGCAGCTTCGGCCAGTACGTTGAGCGCCTTGACGGTTCCGGAGGCCAGATGCACGGTGGCGACGGCTTTGGGCCGGTGTTCTTCCGGAAGCTGGGAGACGTTGCAGGCGGCGAGGTTTGCCAGGTCCGCGCACCGGAGCGCCGCTTCGGCCAGCAGGTCCGCTAATGAGATGTCTTGGGTGGCCCTCCCGGAGGCTCCTTCTAGCGAAGACTTGAGGTCTCCGGCGAGATCCCGCACGACTTCCAGTTGTAGCGAATCGCAAGATTCTAATGCCGAAGTACACGCGCTCCTCAAAAGGCCCGTGGCGAGTACCCCAGACTCCAAGACGTACGAAACCTCTTTGTAATGAGCGTCCACTGCTCAGCGGGCCTCGATGTCGCGATACCGGGCCACAACGAGCATGAAGAAACCGTAGGTTGTGAGGCCGGCGGCGACGATGCCGAGAAGGTAGGAGCCGGCGGGTTGCCGGACGAGCGTCTCCAGGGCGCCGCCGAGGCCGCGGGTCTGTTCCGGGTCGGCCTGCCAGGCGGCTAGCAGTACGAAAGAGCCGGCCACGAGGATGACGACGGCCCGGGCGACGGTGCCGACCCGGCCGGTAAGCATGGCCCAACGTCCGGCTTCGTCCATGTGATAGTAATTCATGTCGCTCTCAAACCTGGCGGTTGCGCCCGCGTAGAACTGGTAGAGGCCGACCGAGATCACCCCCAGGCCCACGAGGCCCACGAGGATCTGGCCGAGCGGCGGCTGATACGACATTACCCAGGCTGTCCACTGGTCTAAGGTCGTGCTCTGTCCCTCCGGGCCGAGCAGTTCCTCTGCAGCACTGAAAGCTATTCCGAGGTGGATCAGGGCGCTCCCACCGTAGGCGACCCGCCGCACCATTCCTTGAACGTCTTTGCCTTTCTCATCCGGGTCCATAATGCCCTGAACGAGCTTCCACAGCGCGTACCCGACGAGCCCGAGCGCCAGCAGGACCAACGCCACCTTACCGAAAGGCTGGGAGTCGATGCTTTCCATGGCCCCGCCCGTGCCGGTCGTCTTGCCGCCGGTCCCGAGCGCGACCTGGGCGGCCAGTACTCCAACGGCGGCATAGACCATCCCCTTCGCGACGTAGCCGGTGCGGGCGATGCCGTCTACCCACGGGCTCGCTTTATCGGCGGCATTTTCGGCGTGCTGCCGGGCCACCTCGGACTTGTCTGTCTGCGCCACGCTCCGGTTCCTCTCGGGCTCGGGACTCGGGACACACTCTACACCGCAACAAAGTCCAAAGTAACCCCAACGGTGATTCCTGCTACGATCTCGCCGCGCGGAACCGGGCAAAATACCGGACGGCGCGGTATATTCCGGTTGCAGTAGTTCCTATCAGGATGACCGGAGGTGTCCTCGTGAGGATCGCTTTGGCCCAGATCAACACGACCGTCGGCGACGTGTGGGGTAACGTCGGGAAAGCCACGGATGCCCTGGAGAAAGCCGTGGACTCCGGCGCCGGTCTCGTGGCTTTCCCGGAGCTAACCATCACCGGCTACCCGCCGGAAGACCTGCTGCTGCGCCCGAGCTTTATACAAGAGAACCTGGAGGCGCTCGACGAGTTCGCCAAACAAGTTCCGGAAGGTGTCGCCGCCGCCATAGGCTTCGTGGATCTGGAAGCGGACCTCTACAACTCTTGCGCCATCGTCTCCGGCGGAGAGGTTTTGCACCGCTACCACAAGCGTTACTTGCCGAACTACGGCGTCTTCGACGAGAACCGCTACTTCCGCAAAGGCTTTGGTGCGCCGGTTCTGAAGCTGGACGGCGCTCTCGTAGGGGCGAGCGTCTGCGAGGACATCTGGTATCCGGGCGGCCCGGCCCGCGAGCAGGCCGTGGGGGGCGCGGGGATGCTGCTCAACATCTCCGCCTCACCCTACCACCGGCGCAAGGGTCTCTCCCGAGAGCGGATGCTGGGCGTCCGGGCGTCGGATTACGGCTGCTACGTCCTCTTCTGCAACCTGGTCGGCGGCCAGGACGAGCTGGTCTTCGACGGCCACTCCCTCGTCTTCGACCCGGAGGGCGAGCTCGTCGCCCGCGCGCGGCAGTTCGAGGAGGATCTGCTTTGTGTAGACCTCCACCCGGAGGAGGCCCTGATCCAACGCCTCCACGACCCCCGGCTCCGCAAGGACGACGCAGAGAAAACGCCGCAAGTCGTAGAGATACCGGGAGCCGGAATGGCGGAGCCGGAGAAAAACGTCGAGCCCCGCACGGAGCCGCAACTCTCCGAAGAGGGCGAGGTCCTTGAAGCACTTACGCTGGGCCTGAAAGACTACTTTGGCAAGAACGGCTTTTCCCGGGCGGTGCTAGGCCTCTCGGGCGGCATAGACTCCTCGCTCGGGGCGGCGGTTGCGGCGCAGGCGCTTGGACCGGAGAACGTAACCGGCGTCCTCATGCCGAGCCGCTACACCTCCGAGGTCAGCAACACCGACGCCGAAGCCCTCGCCGAAAACCTCGGCATAGACGTGCAGGTCGTCCCGATAGGCCCGGCCTTCGACGCCTACCTGGAGATGCTGGAGCCCCACTTCGAGGACTTGCCGGAGAACGAGGCCGAAGAAAATTTGCAGGCCCGCATCCGGGGCAACATCCTCATGGCGCTCTCGAACAAGTTTGGCTGGATCGTCCTCAGTACCGGCAACAAGAGCGAGATGAGCGTTGGCTACTCCACACTCTACGGCGACATGGCCGGCGGCTTCTCCGTTATAAAAGACGTTCCCAAAACCCTCGTCTACCGTGTCGCCCGACATCTGAACGAGGTAGAAGGGCGCGAGGTCATCCCCCAGAACGTGCTCGACAAAGAGCCCACCGCCGAGTTGAGGGCCGACCAGCGCGACACCGATTCCCTGCCGCCCTACGACACCCTGGACCCGATCCTCGAAGCCTACATAGAAGAGGACAAAGGACTAGGTGAAATATCCGCCGCCGGCTACGACGAGGAAGACGTGCAACAGGCCATACAGCTCGTAGACCGGGCCGAGTATAAACGCCGCCAGGCCCCGACCGGGATCAAGATCACCAGCCGCGCCTTCGGCCGCGACCGCCGAATGCCGATAACCAACCGCCACAAAGAAAGCCCGAACGGCAAACCAGACAACGGTTAAGTCGCGTCGCGCCGCCAGAACAAGAGGGCCGAGAGCAGCACGAACCCTAATGTATAAGCTCCCAATACTATTGCTCCTTGCGTCGGCTCCACAATGGAGCCGGGCACGCCAAAACCTTCCGGTAGCGGAGAGTCGAATTGATTTATCAAAGCGTAGGAGTTCTCGTTTAAGAGCGCCTTCCTTATAGGATCGTATCTCTCGTCAGAACTCACAGCAGGTTGCGTAAGTAAGGGACCTGCGTGAGAATAATCTCCATGAACGCCTACTCGAAGGACCTCAGATTGAAGACGCTCGCCGCTATCGACCGTGGCATCCCAAGAAAGGAGGTCGCAGAGCTCTTTGGAGTCTCTCGCTCTACCATAAAGCGCTGGCTGGGACGCCGACGCCTCACGGGGGATGTGGACATCTACAAGATTCCCGGCAGACCTTCTGTGAAAGGCAAGGCTTTGAGGGAATGGCTACCCCCACATCTGAAGACCAACCCCGACCTGACTCTAAAGGAGCACTGCGAGACTTTCGAGGATGAGAGTGGTGTTACGGTCTCTGAAGCTACGATGAGTCGCAACATCTCTCGCCTCCCTGGAGAGTGGCCGCTCAAAAAAAGTCGCCGGTAGCCCAAGAACGCGACGAGGGAGCGAGAGCTCTATGGCGGTGGCTAATATCCTACTTCGACGTTAGTCGACTGGTGTTTGTGGACGAATCCGGTATGCACACTTCGATGGACCGTCTGAGATCGCGGGCTCCGAGAGGAGAGCGAGCCTACGGCAAGGTGCCAAGAAACCGGGGCAAGAACACCACCCTCATAGCCTCGATGAGCTTATCCGGGATGGGAGAGTCGATGTGCATACAAGGTGCTACCGACGCCAAAGCCTTTGAGGTATACGTGGAGCATTTCCTGGCCCCGACGCTTTCCGAAGGTCAGGTGGTGGTTTTGGACAATCTCGGTGCGCATCGTCCCAGTAGGATAAGGGAACTCATCGAGGCTAAGGGAGCCGGGCTGGTGTTCTTGCCAGCTTACTCACCGGACCTCAACCCTATAGAAGAAGCGTTCTCCAAGATAAAGAACATTCTAAGGAAGCTTGGGGCGCGCACCCACGAAGCTCTTCTCGAAGCTATAGCAGAGGCTCTCTCGGCAATCACCCCTGGGGACGCGGCTGGCTGGTTCGATCATTGCGGCTATGAGGTCGAGGTCCTGTATTTATGAATGCCGCTGTCAGAAGGGTTCCGGCGATGCCTTCGAGAAGGATGGCGTATACGAGGCCTAATCCTATCGCAAGCGCCGTGCTACGAAACAGCGTAGCTAAAAGGACGCCGAGAGAAGTCCACATGGCTGCTATAAGCCATCCGGAACCTATTGCGCGCAGTATGTCTATCAACGGCGACCAGTCAATTGCACCGTCTTCGAGCAAAGCTACGCCTATACTGCTTACCGCTCCGGCTGCAAAAGCCAGCAATACGAATCCGACGATTAGTGCACCCAACGCCAGCATCTTCCCGAAGAACACCCTCAATCTGCCAGGACGTTGTGTAAGGGAGGTTTTAAAAGTCTCCCAACCGTACTCGCTTCCAACTGCCAGGGCACCCAAGATCAGGGTAATAGGTCCTCCACCATTGCTAGGAAACCCAGCCAGCACGTTCGGAAGAAAATTCTCCGGCAAGAGTGCACGGAGGAAGCTGTCTGAGTCTAATCCCGGCACAGTCGTCTCTTCTGGAGCGCTCACGAAGAATAGATATGTCAGCACGTATCCGAAGAGGATAACGAGACTGAACCAGACCAGCGCGAGGATCCAGGTGGCCGGACGCTTTCTTAACTTTAGAAACTCTGCGCTGAAGCTCGCCATATTAAACGGTCTCCTCGTCGGTAAGGCTCAAAAATACGTCTTCGAGGGATTGTTCCGCCGGGCGCAGTTCGCTCACCCGCAGGCCGGCCTCTACCAGCTTGGTGTTGATCTCCGCCGCCTTCTCCGGGTCTATGGTGAGCCGGAGCCGTCCGTCTGTCCGTTGAACTTCCTCTACCCCGGCGAGCCTTTCCGCTATCTGAAAGGCTTCTTCTACGGGTTCGGCCTTTACGAGCAGACCGGCCGCGCCTTGTAGTTCTTTGACGGTGCCTTCGGCCACGAGCTCGCCCTTCTGGATCACGCCGACCCGGTCGCAGATCTGCTCCACTTCTCCGAGCAGGTGGCTCGACAATAGAACTGTCCGCTCTCCCCGTCCGAGCCCCCGGATAAGGTCTCGCATGTCCGCCATACCCTTGGGGTCCAGGCCGTTCGTCGGCTCGTCCAGGATCAACAACTCCGGGTCTTTTAGCAAAGCCGCCGCCACCCCGAGTCGCTGTTTCATGCCCAAAGAGTACTTCTTGTATTTGTCTTTCGCCCGTTCTGAGAGCTCAACCTGCTCCAGCACCTCCCCGATGCGCGCCTTCGACACCCCAGAGTAACGGGCCATCACCCGCAGGTTGTCCCGGCCGGAGAGGTACGGGTAGAAGGCCGGCGACTCGACCAGCGCCCCCACCCGTGAGAGGCTCGCCGGGGAACCGGGGCTCTCATCCAGCACCTGCGCCTTTCCGGAGGAAGGCTTGATCAGGCCCAAAAGCATCCGCAAAGTCGTGGTCTTCCCGGCCCCATTCGGACCGAGAAACCCATAAACCTCGCCGCGATTTACGGTAAGGTCCAGATCCTTTACGGCGGTGATCTTCGAGCCGTAGCGTTTGGTTAGGCCGCGAGTCTCTACGAGCGTCGTCCGGCCGTTGTTCTCCGACACGGTCAAGGTCCTTTCGTCGCTACCGGAAAGCATTCTCTCGTAAATACGCCATCAATGTCTAATTCGTTTCACAGTATGTAAAAAGAGTGTTAACGAGCATGACCTCTTGTCTTCGTTATACTGATCCCGAGTGCTTGATAGAGGAAAGAAACATTCCCGATTTCCAGGAGGAAGGACGGTTTGGGTTCCGGCGATTGCTGGTAGAAGAAGTGCTTACGGTATCAGACGAATAAAGGAGGCCAAAGATGACGACCAGCGGCACCGAAGACAAAGCCATGCGCCTGCTCCTGGCGTTTCACGACCTCTCCGGAGGTAAGCTGAAAGAGCCCGTGCTGCTTGGGGGAACGGACAGCACGGAGGCCGAGGCTGCGGCGCCCCGCGCCGGTATGGAGCCCGATTCGGTCGATTGCGAAACGGCGGTCAGGTACCTGATCGATCAGAACTACATAGAGCAGGCCGAAGACGGGTCCGGTTACACCATCACCGTACCCGGCGAGGACCGGGCCAAAGAGATGCGCGACGAATGAAAAGCCTGGGGCTTACCCGGACTAGACCCGGTCCTGTACTTTTTCGGCCCCGGCGGCTTCGGCGCAGTGGGCGCAGCAGTAGAAAGAGCCGTTCGCCTCGACGCCGTGGCCTACCACCTTAACGCCGCAATGTTCGCAGGTGGGGGCGAGGACGTGGATGGCGCACTCGAAGCTGTCGAACGTGCGCGCCTCGTCCCCCGGCGTCGTTACCTGGAAAGCTTTGTCGTAGTCGTTGCCGCATACCTCGCACCGGGCCATCTTTAGCTCCTTCCCGTTCCGCTCTTTGCATCTGCTGAATAAGTTCCCGGTAGTGCGAAATTGGAAACCGCGGGTCGTCTGCGGCTCGTGTAAACTCATAGGAAGTTCGTGCAAACTTTCGGTGAGGAGAGGGGGGTGGATGCGGCGCAGAAACCTGGGCAGAGAAGGACTGGAAGTATCCGAGATAGGCCTGGGATGCATGGGGATGAGCGAGTTCTACGGGACCATGGACGAAGACGAGTCCATCGCCACCCTTCAACGGGCCATTGAGCCGGGTGTTACTTTTCTAGACACCGCTGATATGTATGGGCCGTGGACCAACGAGAAGCTCGTCGGGGAGGCGATCTCCGACCGCCGGGACCAGGTAACCCTCGCAACAAAATTCGGTAACGTGCGCGGGGCAGATGGAAGCTTTCAGGGGGTGAACGGGAGGCCGGAGTACGTCCGCGAAGCCTGCGACGCCTCGCTGGGACGGCTCGGGGTGGACCACATAGACCTCTACTACCAGCATCGGGTAGATCCGGACACCCCGATAGAAGAAACCGTCGGGGCGATGTCCGAGTTGGTCGGCGAAGGAAAAGTGCGTTTCCTGGGGATGTCGGAGGCCGCGGTGGGGACGGTGCGGCGGGCGAACGACGTACACCGGATCAGCGCGCTACAGTCGGAGTATTCCCTCTTTTCCCGGGATGTGGAAGAGGAGATTCTGCCGACGTGCCGCGAGCTCGGGGTCGGCTTCGTTCCGTACAGCCCGCTCGGCCGGGGTTTCCTTACCGGCCAGATACAAAGTATAGAGGACCTCGAAGCCGACGACGCCCGCCGAGTGCGCTTCCCGCGCTTTCAGGAAGAGAACTTCCGGCAGAACATGCAACTCGTGGACCGCGCAAAAGAGATCGCCGCCGAAAAAGATGCCACCCCCGGCCAACTCGCCCTCGCCTGGCTGCTCGCCCAGGGCGATGACATAGTCCCCATCCCCGGAACCAAACGCCGCCGCTACCTGGAAGAGAACACCGGCGCCGCGGATATAGAACTGACCAAAGACGACTTGGAGCGCATTGAAGAGGCGATGCCAAAAGGCTCGGTCGCCGGTGACAGGTACAACGAGGAGCAGATGCGCGCGGTGGAGCGGTAATCTGGCGGATTGCTACATCCGTATATTTCTTTGTGCAGTTAGAACGGCTGCATTGTAAGGTGTAAAAAGCAAAACAGAGATAGAGGAGGAAAGTTATGGTCGAGGCAAAACGCCAGGCAGACATAAAATGGGAAGGAAACCTGCAGAACGGTTCGGGGAGCCTGGACCTCGCGAGCAGCGGTGCTTTGGAAGGAACCGGCGTCAGCTTCGCCACCCGCGCCGAAGACCCGGCGGGCCAGACCAGCCCGGAGGAGTTGATCGCCGCGGCCCACGCCGGTTGCTACGCGATGGCGTTCTCCAACGTATTGGGTGAGAGCGGCAATGACCCCGAAGAGCTAGATGTCAGCGCCACCTGTGTCCTAGATCTGGACAACCTCAAGATCAGCACTATCGAGCTTAACGTCCGCGGCCGGGTCTCCGGCATGGACCAGTCCTCTTTCGAGGAGGCTGCTCAGGAAGCGGAGCAGATGTGTCCCGTCTCCAACGCCCTGCGCAACAACGTCGAGATCGAGCTGAACGTCTCTCTGGAAGACTAAAATGGCCGACGTGGAGCATATCTTGGGCAAGGGAAGCGCCGTCCCCATAAGCTGGTTCCCCGTTCCGGAAGAGGACGAACTGCCCGAGAACCTCCGCGGCCTATTCGCCAAAGCCCGGGAGACCGTAGGCTTCGTGCCAAACGTCTTCCGGGCCTACAGTTACCGTCCCGAACGTCTCAGCGCCTGGTTCGGTCACTACAAACAACTCCACGAGCCTACCCCGAACCTGGACGCGGCCGAACGAGAAATGATCGCGGTGGCCGTCTCGATGGCGAACGGTTGCCTCTACTGCCTCGTCGCCCACGGCGCCGCCCTGCGCGCAGCCCTCGGCGACGCGATCCTGGCCGACCGCATAACCCTCGACTACCGCCGCGCCGGCCTCGACGAACGTCGCACCGCCATCCTCGACTACGCCACCAAAGTAACCGAGAATCCACTCGACTGCACCCCCGAAGACCTGACCCGCTTGCAGGAACACGGCCTTACCGAGAAAGAAGTCTGGGACGTGGTCGAGGTTGCAAGCATGTACAACTTCACCAACCGCATGTCGCTGGCCTGTGGCATGATCCCCAACGAGGAGTATCATGCGCTCGCGCGCTGACCTTCGAGAAATCTAGTCAGAGAGATCCGAATGAAATTCACGCTTTACTACGATGGCATCTTGACTTCCAACGCCAAAGCCGTTTACAAACAGAAAATCCGCGAGCACTTCCACAATCAACTCAAGGAATTGTGGAACCAAGAGCCTCTTGCCAGCTTGGAACCCGTGCTCTGTTCTCGTAGAGAATTCAACTTTGCTCCTCTAGTCCACTCACAGATGCGCCTCGTCGCCGAGATTGACATAGCGATGCTTCTGCCTGGATCTCCAGGACAGATCATTAGGCGGGGTGGCGATATAGACAATAGGCTCAAAACTCTCTTAGATTCACTAACGATGCCAGACCACAATCAAACGCCGGATGAATCTCCCAACCAGGATCAAGATCCTTTCTTCTGCTTGCTTGAAGACGACAAACTAATAACTGGTCTCGGAGTGAAGACTGATCGTCTTCTGAAGACGGGAGCCGAATCCGATGAGGTCAAGCTGCTGATAAGCGTCAAAACCAGGGCCATCGTAGGAACGATTGCAAACCTGTCTCTCGGAACATGATTGTGATTAACGTCAAAGGTTATCTCTGGCGTCAACGCAGCACAAAATCAAGGATCTCTATATACTCCGTTGCTCAAGGCTGAGACGATGAGAAAGGAAAAACAATGGCCGATGTGGCTTATACATCACGGGTAAAAGTCGAGCCGGTGGAGGGTAAGATCCGGCGCGCCGAGATCCCCGCCGAAGACGAAGCGATCCTGTTCGGGGTTCACAGCGAGGTCGCCGAGCACTATGGCGTGGCCCCGGACGAGGAGGAGCCGCACGCCACGACCCTCGACTACCTCGTCGCCGCGGCGGGCGGTTGACTGCTCGGGACCTTTGGAGGCGCGCTGGGAGCGCGTCAAGTGGCTTTCGAAAACCTCTCGGCCGATACGATCGGGGAGATAGAAAAGGACGGTAAAGTGTTGGTGGTCAAGAGGATCAAGCAGGTCTTCCATCTCACCGCCAACGAAGACGACCGCGAGACTATAGAACGGGTGCTCGGCGTCTATGCCGACTCTTGTCCGGTGGCGCGCTCGATCATGCCCGCCATCGAGGTAACGAGCGAGTTGCAGCTAAACACCACCTGAGCCGGGTATTCAGCGGTTGGCCTTCTGGCTCCGAGGCGTGGTCAGCCACGCTCCCAAACGCTCCGCAACATAGCGGGCATCTCGGCCTACGCCGCGCAGCGTGGCCGAGGCGAAGCTCCGCTGCCATTCCAGGCCGACGTAAGCCAACCCCCCGTGGGTCTGCGAAATGCCTCCGGTGTGCATCGGCTGGCCTGTATCGTTCAGGGCGCCCGTCGCCCGCAAAAAGTCGAGCTTGGGCCGGTAGCCGGTAGCGAGAACAACGGCGTCGACATGCTCGCGCCGGCCATCAGACCAGGTGAGCAGGTTACCGTCGGCCTTAACAAACATAGGTTGGCGCCCTGGCGAACCTCGGCTCAAGGCCTTTCGGTAGCGGCCGTCGTCGAGCACAGGTTGCTTAGGAGGATGGTTCTTCACCCAACGGCCCACATGTACCCTGTCCACCCCCGAAGCTGTAAGCCAGAAATGTACATCCCTTCCCAGGAGACGCTGCGGAAAGAACTTCACCAGTGAACGGGTAGCTAGGCTAACCTCAGCGCATCCAGCGAGCTCGGTCGCGATCTGTACGGCCGAGTTACCCGCCCCTACGACAACAACCCGCAGTCCAACGAAAGGTTCGGGGTTGCGATAGTCTGCGGCGTGCAACACCTTTCCAGAGTAGCCCTCGATTTCTCGCATACGAGGCCAGCGCGGATGGCCGAAGCCACCACTGGCCGCGACCACCGACCGCGCCTGAATCACCTCCCCATCAGCGGTATGTACCTCAAATCCCCAGCGATTGGAAACGACTTTGACCACCTGATGGTGGGTCCGAATATCTACACCGAGATAGTCAGCATACTGCGCCAGATACGCGACCACTTCGTCGCGATGCGGGTAACGGTCGAGATCACCTCCGGAAAATTCCATCCCCGGAAGGCTGCTGTAACGTGCCGGAGAGAAAAGGGTCAAGCTGTCATAGTAGTGTTCCCACGAACCGGTAGAATGGCTTCCAGCTTCCAGGACCACTGGATCTACGTCCACGTCTCGAAGCGCTCGGGCCGCCGCCAGCCCCGACTGTCCACCTCCCACCACCACCGTGTCAATGATGTCGCCCATAACCGACCTCCAACGCCGCCGTGCCGATGATTACTCCTTTAAGTTATATCGTACTTTCGTAAAATTACGATATAACGAAGTTGTGTTACAATGAATTGTCAACTGCTGTAGAAACGGAACTGCATGAGCGATCAGACAAATGCAGAGTTGAGCCCGCCGGTTCAAGATTTCCTTAAGGCGCTGGCCTCTGATACGCGCCAGCAAATGCTACTGCTGTTCGCTGGAGGCGAGGAAGTTACTGTGGGGGACGTTGCTAACCGGATGGGGATCGGTCAATCTACGGCTTCACAACAGCTTGCCCTCTTGCAACGGGGCGGTATTCTGAGCCGTAGCCGCAGTGGCAACACGGTACGTTACCGGGCTAACGCTGTTGGTATATCCCGGGCACTGTACGAGCTCCGGTCCTACCTGTTATTTTGCTGTCCACCCGAAGAAGCAGATTAACTTCTGATCTCATTACGCCTGGCTTGCGTAGCCAGAATGCCCTGTCCCGACCAAACTCCCTGAACTATTCGTCGAGGTCAGCCTACCGACGGATCTTAAAAACGGGTGTTGTAAATGGAAGCTGACCGCCCAATTTTCTCGAACTGTTTAGCGGCTAAATGCGCGATGTTTTCCAACGTAGCATCCTTAAAACAATGTTGACAAGCGATACGGCAAGAAGTAGAGTGTCCTCATAGCAGGATTAGCGAAAGGACTAAGGACGTACATGATAGCCCTCAGCGCGGACATATCGGTTCCCCGTACAGCGGGATTTCGTGCGCCCGAGGGAGAGGTGCGCCCTGATGTCCTTGTCTCAAGAGTAACTTAGAGCTTAAACAGCTTAAAGACTTTCACGAGGCCCCCGGACATCAGGTTCGGGGGCCAAGTTTTTGTGCGGGTTTGTAAGAAAGGAAATCTTGAGACGCACAACTTGAACGATTACGAAGTTTGGAAACAGCGGGCCGAAGAAATGCGGCGTGAGGTGGAGAAAAACAGGCTGGCGCGGGTGGCCCGTGAACCGAGGTTTGGCCTGGTTTCGGCCTTCTGGTGGGAGTTACGCCGGGATGCCGGGCGACTCCGCAAAGTCTTTAGAAGAGGAGGTGGCGCTTGAAGGCTTTGGAACTCAGAGACGTAGAAAAGAGCTTCAAAAAGCGGCGGGGTGAGGTGGTGCGCGCCCTGGACTCGATTTCGCTCTCCGTTGGAAAGGGTGAGGTCGTGGGTATCCTCGGGCCGAACGGGAGCGGAAAGAGCACCCTGGTACGGATCATCTCCACGCTCGTCACGCCGGACTCGGGAAGGGTGGAGGTCTTTGGAGTGGACGCCATGCGGCACCCGAAGAAGGTGCAGCGGAGCATGAACCGGGTCAGCGTCGAGGCGAGCTTCTTCAAGAAGCTCTCTGCGATGGAGAACCTGTTGTATGGCGCCAAGCTCTACGGCGTTACGAGCAGCGAGGCGCGGCCGCGGATAAAGGAGATCCTGACCAACATCGGCTTCGAACCGAAACGGGCGACGGAACCGATGGAGCACCTGAGCCGTGGAATGCAGCAGAAGATAGCCCTGGCGCGGGCGCTCTTGACGAGCCCGGTCCTGATGCTCCTCGACGAGCCTACGACGGGGCTCGACCCGCGGAGCAAAAAGGATGTGCAGAAGTTTATCCGGCGCATTCGGGAGGTCCACGACTCGTCCATCCTGCTGTGTACGCACGACATGGACGAGGCCGAGGAGCTCTGCGACCGGGTCGGCATCCTGGTGGACGGCAAGATACTCGCCCTCGAAGAGCCGGAGGCGCTCAAGCGCCGCTACACGAGCAACGGCAAGATCCCGACGCTGGAGGAGACGTTCATGTCGGCGACCGGCTACTCGGTCGAGGAAGCGTCGGCGGGAGGAGATGAATGATGCATAATGTGCCCAGCAAGCCCCTGTGGCTCTCCGAGATGGTCGCAGTCTGGGGCTACGTACAGCGCAATTACTTTCTGACCAAACGCTACCTGATGTGGGAGGTCGTCTGGCTCGTTTACGTGACGATAAACGCCATGGCGATCACGTTCATCGGCGCGGGCGTAGAAGCTGTGGGCGGAACGGTAGACACCAGGTTCCTGATGACCTACCTGCTCATCGGGGCCTTATTGTGGAACTACCTCTCGATGCTCTTCGACGTGCTCTCGGAGACGGTAAGCTGGGAGCGGTGGGAGGGGACCATCGAGTACACGTTCATGAGCCCGTCGAGCCGGGTAACGCACCTGCTCGGGATGGGACTCTACGCGGTTATCTACGGAATTTTGCAGACGGCGCTTACTCTGGGAGTCTGCTACCTGTTCTTCGACCTCGAGCTCACGAACGCAAACTACGCTGGGGCGCTCCTGATCCTGGCCGTGTGCAGCGTCTCGCTCGTGGGCTTCGGCATTGTGGCTGCCGTGTTGCCGCTGCTCTCCCCGGAGAAGGGCCAGCAGGTCAGCTACATAGTCTCGTCCGTCCTCTTGCTGGTCTCCGGCGTCTACTACGAGGTCGACGTGCTCCCGGGGTGGATGCAGGCTATCGCCACCGTTTCACCCGTCACCTACGCCCTGCAAGGAACCCGAGCCGCCCTCCAGGACGGCGCCGGAGTCGCGGAACTGTGGGTGAGCATCTGGCCACTCCTGATCATGGGCGTCGTCTTCGTACCGCTCGGTATTTTCATATTCCATCTCGGTGAACGCTACGCCAAGCGCACCGGCAAGCTCAAGCGCAGTGGCTGAGTCGCCCGACATCTTTTACATTTACAGGGAGATGGTAAAGGACGGACAGAGTTTTCTGTCCGTCCTCTGGGTGTGTCTCCGGTTGTCCCTGAGTGGTTTAGCCGGGGATGTAGTCGAACTTGTCCGGGTGCGGGCCGGTGCGGCCGTCTTCGCCCTTGTTTAGGGCGGTGATGGCGTCCATATCGTCAGAGTCGAGTTCGAAGTCGAATAGCTCGAAGTTCTCCTGCATGCGCTCGGGGGTTACGGACTTCGGGAATATTATATCGCCGCGCTGTACGTGCCACCTTAGGACGACTTGCGCCACTGTTTTGCCGACCTTCTCGGCGATCTCGTTGAGGGCGGAGTCGTCGAGCACCTCGCCCTGCGCGATCGGGGACCACGCCTCGGTGGCGATGCTGTGCTCTTGGCCGTAGGCGCGCACGTCGTCGTTGGTGAAGTACGGATGTACCTCGATCTGGTTTATCGCCGGGATCGTGTCGGTCTCCGAAGCAAGTTTGTCCAGGTGATCCGGCTGAAAGTTCGACACGCCGATGGACCTGGACCGGCCGTCGTTTTTGAACTCTTCCATAGTTTGCCAGGTGGACACGAAGTCACCGTTGTATTGCGTGGGCAGCGGCCAGTGGATCAGGAACAGATCCACGTAGTCCAGGCCAAGATCCGAGAGCGTCTTGTCGAACGACTCGCGGGCGTCGTCGGGCTCGTGAAAGCTGTTGTTGAGCTTGCTGGTCACGAAAATCTCACCGCGGTCAATGCCAGAGTTGCGGATAGCCTCTCCGACCTCCGCCTCGTTGCCGTACATCTGGGCGGTGTCGATGTGTCGGTAGCCGATCTCCAACGCCTTGCTTACCGCTTCCACGGTATCATCCGGATCTATCTGGAAAGTCCCGAAACCAAGTTGCGGGATGGTATTGCCGTCGTTCAAGGTGATGTTCGGAACGTCACTCATGTTTGTTTACCCCTCTATCATAATGTTGCTGATCATACGGACAGAAGCAACAAAGTACCCCGAATCGGCCGTCACCAAACTCCAGAAACTTTTGCGACTACTTACTCGTAATAGTAAGCGTGTCACGGGTTCATCTGGGTGTCATCTGGGTGTCAGGGAAATTGCGTACGGTCGAAACCAGATTCAGACCCCAAAACCCAAAGCCGAGAAACAACTCAAGTTCTTGACAACAATATCAAGAACTGTTATTATTACTGATAAACTGGTATAGAAAAGGTGGATTATATGGAGCTTGGAGTCACGAGAGTTAGAGAGCGGAGTGAGGAAACGCCGGATCTCATCCCCGGTTATTTCGCCCGGATAGATAAGGGAAAGTTGCTCACGCACGAGGAGGAGATAGATCTTTCCCGGCGGGCGAAGGCGGGCGACGAGAAGGCCCGGCATCGGCTGGTAGAGAAGAACTTACGGCTCGTGGTATCGGTTGCCAAGAAATACCGGTACATGGGATTGCAGTTCGAAGACCTTATTCAGGAGGGTAACATTGGCTTGATGAAGGCCATAGACAAGTTTGATCCCGACCGGGGCTACAGGTTCTCGACGTATGCCACGTGGTGGATCCGTCAGGCCGTCCAGCGGTCGGTCGCCGACAAGGGCCGCACCATTCGGGTGCCGGTACATATGGGAGAGAAGATCCGCAAGATGGCCCGTACCTACAACGAGCTCCTGGTGGAGTTCGAGCGTGAGCCCACCGACGAAGAGGTGGCCGAAAAGTTGGAGTGGGACGTGGATCAAGTCAGGGACGTCAAAAGCGCCCTGCCCGACGCCACAAGCCTCGACCAGCCCGCCGGTACCGGCGAAGACGCCTCGGAGCTAGGTTTCTTTATCGAGGACGATAGTGAGCCCGAAGTCGGCGAGACCGTGGCCCGCGAGATGGAGAGCGGCTGGCTCGAAGAGGCCGTCGAGCACCTCCCGGAGCGCCATCGCGAAGTCCTGATCCGTCGCTACGGACTCGACGACCGCGACAAGGCCACCCTCGCTACCCTCAGCGACGAACTGGGCATAAGCCGCGAGCGGGTCCGCCAGCTCCAGCGCGAAGCCGAGCGTATGCTCCGGCACAACGTTCCCAGCGGGGTCGCCGCATAAGGTTTAGCCCCGAAATTGAAGTTATCGGCGAGAGGTCCAGACTGAATGAGGTCTGGGCCTCTCGGTCTTTGTGAGAAGGTTGTGCCAACGGCGCTTTACAGCCCGGCGTAGACCTCGTTCAGCGTCAACTCCGCGCCCGACGGACACGGCAGGCCAAACCCGCCTTCGTTTACGAGGTCTCCCCTCAGCCAGACGCCGTTTTCGTCGCGCTGGTAGTGCGTGATCCAGGGCCGCTCCTGGACGACGATGACGTAAGCCCGCAACGAAGAGATGCCCTGATAGTTGGCCAACTTTTCGCGGCGGTCGGTCTTTTCGGTGCTCGGAGAGGCGACCTCGACCACCAGGCACGGCTCGTCTTCCAGGTACTCGTTCTCCGGTGGCTCTCCGCAGGCGACCATTACGTCGGGGTAGTAGAAGATGTCTTCGATCTGGAGCTTCATGTCGCTTACGTAGACCCGGCAAGGACCACCGTCGGCGGCGTCCGCCAGCTTTCTGGCGATATTGAGCGAGATTCTGTTGTGTCTCCGGCTGGCCCCGACCATCGCGTGGATCTCACCGCCCACGTACTCGTGTTTTAGCGTGGCGGTCTCTTCGAGTTCCAGATATTCTTCGACGCTCAAAGGCTGAAGGGGCGTATACTTACCTTGCATGCAACCAGTATAGCGTACCGGACGATACTCGAAGCCCGATCAGGCCCTGCTGCTCGCCTGCAAAAACTCCCGCACCTGCTCGTTGAAGGTCTCGGCCCGCTCGTCGTGGGGCAGCAACGCGGCATCCTTGAAGATGCGGGGCTTCGAGCGGGGATTGCGCCGCACGAAGTCCTCGACTTCCCGGACTGGTGAGGTCTCCGCCTCTTGGCCCCAGCAGACGAGCGTCTTGTGTGGAATCCGCGGCCAGTAATCCGCGACGCCCTGGTTCAGCTTGCCGGAGGCGAACGCCGCCGCGAAATACTTGGCGCCCGGCTGATGAGAGGTCCGATAGTAGCTCTCGACCAACTCGTCCGTTACGAACTCGGGGTCGTAGTAGGACATGCGCCCCAGATAGAACCGGATGCCGCGCCGGGAAACGATAACATGATAGAGTGAGTCCCCGACCACCGGTGTGCGGAAGAGCCCGTAGATGGCGTCGCCCAAAAGACCCGACCTCTGTCCCAAAGTTGCGTACCCGGTGGGGCAAATAAAAACCAGTTTCTTGAAGAGCTTCGGGCTACGGACTGCCGCGGGCATCGAGAGCGCCGCCGAGAGAGAGTTGGCTAAGAGGTGGGTGGGAGCCCCGATCTCCTCTCGCGCAAAGTCCTCGACCTGTGAGGTTGCGTTCTCCGGCGTGTAACGCCGCCGCGGCCGCTCCGAAAGCCCGCATCCCAGCAAGTCCAGGGCGTAAACTCGGAAGCTCCGCGAAAGCTCTCCCAAGTTCTTGCGGAACTCGAAAGAGGAAGCCCCAACGTAGACACCGTGTACCATCAAGAGCGGCTCCCCCTCACCGGCCACGGTGTACGCGAGGTCGTAGCCACTCCAACGATAGTATCGCTTTTCGCCGCCCAGGACGTTCACCAACTTCCCGCCGCGCCGCTCGAGGTTCTTGTTTAGCGCCGCGAGCCCGCCAGCAAAGCCGCCCGCCACCAATAAAGATTTTAGTTCCATCGACCCGGCCTCCTTCTCGTCGCCAGAAAACTTTAGCACTTTCTGGAAGATCGACCCGAACGTGAGCCTTTTTACACCCGGGAAACTTTCGGCTTGTAGAATGCGTAAGTTGCTTAAATAAGTAACTTAAACAAAGGTGTAACGCTGGATCACGACACAAAAGAACGAATAGTTGATGAGGTTTTACTACTTTTGCCGGTAATAGGGCGTTTGATCGACCGTCCGGATGCGGTGGAGTTGGAGGAGATCTCGCGCCAGGGTATTCCGACCGACGTTCATGTCTCGCCGGGGCACGTTCAGATCATGATCGCGCTGGCCGACAGGCCGCATTCCATTCGGCAGTTGGCCGAGGTTTTGGGTGTCTCTTCGCCGGCGGTTTCGCAACTCGTTGACCGGTTGGTAGAGATCGGGATGGTCGAGCGCCGGCACGATACCAAAGACCGCAGGGTGGTTCTGGTGGACTACGTGCCGGGCATGCAGGGGATAGCCCGCCGCATCGTCGGCCGGGGCCGGCTGCAACTCAACTGGGTCGTAGAACGTATGACGGTGGAAGAAGCGGAAGCTTTCCTGAAAGGGCTGAAGTTGCTGGTCCAGGGGCTCGGGTCCGCGACGGTTTTACAACAAAGAGAGGGTGTTGAATGAGAAGTATCGTCGCCTGGTGTCTAAAGAACAAATCCGTAGTGGTACTCGCGACCGTGCTTCTCATAGCCAGTGGCGCCTACGCCACCACCCAGCTAAACCAGGAGTTACTGCCGGACATCGAGTTTCCGGCCGTGGGCGTGGCGACACCGGTGCCGGGGGCCGGACCGGACCTGGTAGATGAGCAGGTTACACAGCCCATAGAGTCGGCGGTAGGAAACATCAGCGGTATCGAATCTACCCAATCTACCTCTTCTCAAGGTTTCTCCATAGTTCTCATAGAATTTAGCCTTGACACGGACATAGACGAAGCGGAGGATGAGATCCGGCGCGCCCTCGACGGCGTTTCTTTACCGTCGCAGTCGGCGGAGCCGGAGATAAACCGTCAGTCGGCCTCTTCGTTCCCGATCCTGAACATCTCCCTTTCGACGGAGAACGACGGCGATCTCTCGGAACTGACAGAGTACGCCCAGGACGACGTGGTCCCGCTGCTCGAAGAGGTCGAGGGCACTTCCGGTGTAGACCTCGTCGGCGGTGCGGAGCAGGAGATACAGGTAAACCTGGACACCGGGGCGCTCGAAGAGCGGGGCCTGCCCGCAGACGCCGTGGTCGGGGCCATAAGCTCCGCCGACGTAAACGCCCCCGTAGGCGACGTGCGGATAGACGGTCTCTCCACGCCCGTCCGGGCCGAGAGCCAACTGAACGACGTAGAAGCCCTGAGGCAACTACCGCTCGGGGCTGCAGCGGCATCGGGTGCGGCCCCAACAGGAGGCGCTCCTTCCGGGGGCGGCTCCGGCGAGGCCTCCGGCGAAGCGCCTCCCGCCGGCGCTTCCGGTGCCCCGCCTTCGGGTGCCCCGCCTTCGGGCGCCCCACCCTCGGGTGGCGAGTCGTCCGAGCCGGTCTTGCTCCGGGATGTCGCCGACGTGGAGCAGGTACAGTCCAACATCTCCGGTATTTCCCGGACCAACGGAGAGCCGAGCCTCGGTCTGAACATCACCAAAGATGGAGACGCGAACACCGTCGAGGTCTCGGACGGCGTGCGGGACGCTTTGGGTGAGGTGCGGGACGAGCTCGGGGACGAGCAGGTAAACGTAATCTTCGACTCGGCGGGGGATGTCGAGGATTCCGTCAGCGGGCTGGTAGAGAAGGCCCTGATCGGGGCCGCGGTAGCCATCCTGATCATTCTGCTCTTCCTACGGAGCATCCGGGCCACGCTGGTTACAGCCGTTTCGCTGCCGACCTCGGTGCTCGCCGCCCTACTCTTTTCCTGGGGCAACGACCTGACCCTTAACATCATTACCCTGGCCGGGCTTACCATCGCCGTCGGCCGGGTCGTAGACGACGCCATCGTCGTGCTGGAGAATGCCTACCGCTACGTCCAGGAAGGCGACGACCCCGAAGAGGCGGCGCTAAAAGGCACCACGGAGGTCGCCAGCGCCATAACCTCCTCCACCCTCTCGACAATCGCGGTGTTTCTGCCGCTCGGGCTCGTGGGCGGCATCGTCAGCGAGTTTTTCCTGCCGCTCTCGCTCACGGTGGCCTTTGCCTTGGCGGCCTCTTTGGTAGTCGCCGTAACCATCATCCCGGTTCTGGTCAGCGTGTTTATCAAGCGCGTCCCGCAGCGAAACGAGAAACGCGGCGGAAGTTCGGGCAGAGCGTCGCGTGGGTCGTCGGGCCGTGGCGGTGGGGGCCGGAAGTGGGTGCTGCGGATGCTGATCGGGGTCGCCACGCTCGTCTTGGCGAGCATCGTCGTCGCCGCCATCGCCGTGCTGGCGGGCGCCATAGATCCCGAGACCCTGCTCGATTCCACAGCGCTGCTCATCACCGCTGCGGTGCTGGCGGCGGTGTCGGCCATCGGTCTCCTAGTATTCCTCTTTCTACCGGCGCCGAGTGGTCCTAGCGACGATACGGATTCCGGGACGAACGATACGTCCGGGTCGGATTCGGACGAAGAGCAAGAGTCCGGCGAGGGCGAAGGTCGTCTGATCGGGATCTACACCCCCGCCCTGCGCTGGAGCTTGCGGAACCGGGCGGTGGTGCTCGTGCTAGCGCTGTTCGTCTTCGTTGGTGGGTTGGCCGCGGTACCGTTCCTCGCGGTCAGTTTCTTCCCGCCGAGCGAGGCCCGGCTGCTCGTGGCCGACATAACTTTCCCGTCCGGGACCACCCTGGAAGAGACCAGCGACGAGGTCGAGCCGTTCGAGGACGTCATGCTCGACGATTCTGGCGTCGACGATTACCAGCTCTCCATCGGCGGCGAAGACAACTTCGACCCCAGTGGCAACCGCTCAGACAACACCGCCCAGGCCTTTGTAACCGTCGGAGAAGACGCCAGCGTCGACGATACCGTGGACCGCCTCGAACAAGAGGGGCGGGATCTCTATGGACGGGGCGACTTCCAGGTGGAGGTTCAGGATCAGGGCCCCCCGGCCGGTGGCCTGGAGGTAACGGTAACGAACGGTTCCGAAGAGGAGCTTAGGAACGCTTCCGGGACCATTGTAGACGAGCTCTCCGGCAACGAAGACCTTACCAGCGTCCAGAGTGACATCTCCGGCGGCGCCCCGGAGGTAAACGCGGAACTCAACGACGAAGAAGCCGCCGCGGCCGGGCTCGCCCCGGCCAGCGTTTCGCAGACCCTGGGCGTGCTGCTCAGCGACCGCAGCGAGCTCAGCCTTGGCGACACGCCGGTCGCCGTCGGGGTGCCCGAAGGTTCGGTGGATTCCCTGGACCAGGTACGGGGCTTGCCGGTCGGAGCCGGAACGACCCTCGGGGACATCGCCGAAGTCCAGGAGGTAGACGCCCCGGCGGCGATAAGCCGCGCGGACGGGGACCGGGCCGTTACCGTTACCGGCACCATTACCTCCCAGGACTCTAGCGCCGTCTCCAGCGAGGTGTCGTCCACGCTCGACGATCTGGACTTGCCGGGCGAGGTGGAGGCCGGTGTCGGGGGCGAATCCGAGGACATAGAAGAGAGCTTCAGGAACTTGCTGCTCTCCATCGTGGTAGCCATCGCCCTCGTGTACCTGATACTGGTGATCTTCTTCCGCTCGCTGCTCATCCCGCTGGTCATACTCCTCGCGATACCGCTAACGACCGTTGGTGCTTTCGGGGCGTTGCTCCTAACGGGGACCGCGCTGAGCGTGCCGGCGCTGCTCGGGGTGCTGCTCCTGATCGGGATCGTGGTGGCCAACTCGATCCTGCTAGTCGACTTCGTTATAAACGCCGAGGGCGAGCACGAGTCCCTGGACGAAGCCATCGTTGAGGCCGGCCGCGCCCGCCTGCGCCCGATCCTTATGACGGCCCTGGTAACTATCGGCGCCCTGATGCCTCTTGCTCTGGGCATTGGGGGCGGTAGCACGCTCATATCCAGCAGCCTCGCCATCCCGGTGGTCGGGGGGCTTATCACCTCGACTTTCCTGACGCTTCTGGTTGTGCCCGTCGGCTACTCGGTGCTCGAAGGCGCCCAGAACCGGCTGGGAGTAAAGAAGAAGAGTTAGTAGAGGGTTTTCGGTGGAGCAAAGGTCAGAGAGCGGAGACCGGGCGCCCGGCTTTAGCCTGCTCGCGGCAGGCTCCGGGCGCCGGGTTACCTTGCGGGGTAACGAGGGGCGTCCTGTAGTCTTGATCTTCCACCTCCAGGGTACGGCCCCGACGGCGCGGCAGATAAACCGTGCCGTCCGCGAACGTCACCCGGATCCCAACGAAGTCCTCGTCGCGAGCGTTATCGACCTCTCCATAGTTCCGCCGGTTTACTGGGTAACGGTAAGCCTCATCCTCGGCCAGGCTTACGAACAAGCCGCCGCCGAACTCCCTCCCAATACGGATCCTTCGGAGTACATAGTCATCCTGCCCGACTGGGGTGGCCGGGTCAGCCGAGATTACGGTGTCCGGCGAACGGAGCGGGCCGCCGCGATCGTAACAATAGATAGAAACTCGAACGTAGCCGGCTTCTATCAAGGAGAACGTCCGGTAGAAGCTGTACTGGAGGTTTTGGAGCAGGCTTGAAAGAGTGTGCGATCCGACATTTTTTATCCCGAAGAGGTTGCAAACTAGGATGAGAAATCAGCGGAAGAAGGTGAGTCATGATCAAGAAAGAACGTACCCGCCGGCAGACCGCCGACCGGCAATATCAGGGGAAATTACGTGAAGCGCTCAGGCAGCGGTTGGGCGACGTGCCGACCCAAATCACGCGCGGCGAGATCGAAGCCCTCGGCGCCGAGATAGGCCTCGAAGACCCGACCGAGGCTGCCCGGCTCTTCGACCGGCTCAAAGGCGTGTCGTGGCGGGGCGACTACATCCCCTCCGACGGAAACATCTGGGTCGCCGCGAAGGTCACGGATCTGAACTAGAAACAAATAGCCGGAACGACTTTTAGAAACCGGGCCTGGATGAAGCTTCCTCCGCAACCGGCTGCGAGAAACGCCCGTACCGGACCAACAACCAGGGCCGCTGGTAGAAGAAATTAGGAAGCCCTTTTGCTCAAATCCGTGCCGCTCCAAGCTCCGCGCCGGTCGACGACCGCGCCCGCATCCATCACCGCGCCGTTCTCTACCTGAAGTTTTCGAGTTTCCTAAAATCACCGAAGTACCGATTATAAGAGAAGCAGAAACAACCAAAAAAGAAAGAACCTTACGGACGGGACATCGTCTCTCCGGCCGCGACGCACAGCGTTTGTTCGGAATCCCATTTCTCCTACTTTTGGTTGGCGGTAATCCTCCGTTTGGGGGATGTTCTTTCCGGTAACCCGGGAGAAAATTTCGGTTGTAGTCAGGTAGAAGAGGTAGATGACGTTAACAAAAACACGGAAAAGGAAGAGGACGGCGCCCTCGAAGACCTTTCCCAAAAACAAGGTAGAGAAGTTGCTCAGCCTACCAGCTTCGTGGCAAAGGCAAGCTATCGACACTTCCGGGATGATGCCCGCGAACGACAGGTGAAAATTAGGTTAAATCTTTTGGATGAGGTGACAGGAAGGTGTTCATCGACCAAAGGTGCTGATAGCATCAACTATACGGCATCGGCCCCGCAAATGGGAACCAGATACCGGGTAGAAGTGGTAGACGAAAATTTACTTTCTAGCGGTAGTCGCGGCGGATGTTGTAGGAGCAGGTCCGACAAACTGGCTTCCGGGACGAGGCTAGAAGAAGAGCGAGGAGAAGACTATGAGAGGAATGTTTGGCAACACCCCGGGCGGCAGGTTCGCTTTGTACACACTAGGGCTGGGACTGCTCCTTCTCCTAGTGGCCGCCGCCTTCTTCACCGTCCGGCTACTAGGCGCCGAAGACACCCGCGTCGATACCCGCGAGCGGGCGGCCTCCCCCACCGTAGCCCAAAGCCAACAAACTAAAGCCCCGGAGCCGGAAACAAAGCCAGAGAATACCGGCCCCACCGAAGCAGAAAAAGAAGCCGCTAGAAAAGAAACCGCCGCTGAAAAGAAGAAAGCCGAAGAACAGGCAGCCGCCGAGCAAGCAGCAGCCGAAGAGGCAGCAGCCGAAGAGGCTGCGGCGGAAGAGCCGGTTCCGGAAGAGTCCTGGCGGGCGGCGGCCGAAGCCCGGGAGGAGCCGATCCCCGAAGAAGCGGTGGGCACCGAGCAGCCGGCCCCCGAGGCCCCGGTGGCCCCGGTGGCCCCGGTGGCCCCGGCCAGCGCGGCGCTTTCTCTATCGGTTCCGGCGGCCGGGATCTACAACGCCCCGGTCACCGACAGCGTGGCAGAAAGCGTTTTGGCCCAGGGTGCGGGCAAGATGCCTGCTACGGGCTTTCCGTGGCAGCCGGGGGCGAACACTTACATAGCCGGCCACGTCTACGGCTACGAGGGCACGGGCAGTTGGCAGCTCTTTGCCGGGCTTCCGAACGTGGGGGCGGGCAGTGAGATCTTGCTGACCGACGCGAACGGCACCACCTACACCTACCAGGTAACGGAGACCTTGGTAGTCGCACCTACTGATGTGTGGGTGGCGGACCCGATCGCCGGTCAGACCACGGTATCGTTGCAGACCTGCACGGGACCGGGCTGGAGCCAGCGCATGGTAGTCCGCGGCGTCTTGGTGTAGCTTCGAGAACTCGAGAACTCGAAAAAGTACGAGAAGGTACGAGAAAGTACGAGAAGCAGCGGAAAACCCCCTGTAGAAAACCCCCTGTAGAAAACCCCCTGTAGAAAACCCCCTGTAGAAAACCTCCTGTAGAAAACCTTCTTCGGGCAAGACAGTACGCGGGCCGGCAAGGAAAACTTCAAAACCCGGAAGAGAGGTAAAACCAGGTCTCTTCCGGATTGTCTTCCAGCTTTCGGGCAACCAGATAGGAGATTTCCTCGCGAAGCTCTGGAAAGTGGCTAGGTGCTCTTCAGGCGTAACGTACCGGCCTTCTCACTCGTGACCTCGACCCCAACGGAGCCTTTGCCGCGTACGATCCACTCCGGGCGGCTGGCGTAGTCGGAGGGGAGGCCGTTGAAAAAAGTCGGGTCTTTCCACCGGTTGCCCAGAAGCGCTGAACGTCCGGCGAGATGACCTAATTCCGTCTCGCGCTTGCCGGAAACTAACTCTGTGCCTCCGGGTAGGTTTAGCTTCACCGTTACGGGCTTGACCAGGTTTTTGTCGGCGGCGACTTTGGTAACGTTGGTCGGTAGAAAACCCGTATTCTCGACGGTAAGTCGTAGCCTCCGCACCCCCGGCGACAACTCTTCGGTCTCTAGGTTGGCCTGCAGGAGCGGCCGGGTCCGGGCGTGGGAGAGAGCGAAGCGGCAGAGCTTCTCACACTCGGCCTCCAACAAGTGCGGTGGGGGATTCTGGACGGTGAACTTGGACTTCCAGCCGCCGATCTCTACCCGTCCTAATTGGGGATGATCGAAGGAGGTCCATTCTACGAAGCCTTTGCCGTTCAACTCCGCGTCGTTCCAGGACAGCATCTTTAGCCGGGCTTCTTCCGGTGGGTTGCGGAAAAACTCTATGAAGTCCGCAACCTCGACGCCGGCGCTTTCTGCGGCGGACCAGAATTCTATGGTAAAAGCAAAGACCCCGTAGTAGGAGTAGGCCCAGTCGTCGAAGGCCCCGGTTATGTACTTGCCGGGCTCGTAGGTGAAGTCGTGGTAGACGGAGATGTTCGGGTAGCCGGTGATCTCCGTGCCCCGGTTCCCCAACGCCTTGTAGACTGCCAGGTCGTGCTCGGGCAACTCAGAGTCGGGCTTGTTCGAGTAGGGCCGCAGGATGGCGCCGCAGAACGTATGGTACGTGTGGACGCTGTAGACGTTTTTGTGTGCGAGCAGGAAGTCCACCTGGGCGCGGGCCTCGGGTTCGGAGAGCGGGTACGGCCCGGCCCCACGTTCGTCGGACTCTTCGCGCCACTCGTAAGGATATTGCCGGTTCATATCCAGGCCGTAGAGGGGTGGTGGTATCTCACGCCGGAACCCGTCGTAGTCCTGGAAGATCCCCTCCCGGTAGATCCGGTAGTAGGTGCCGTCCGGCTCGTCGCCGTCCGGGGCACGGGGTATCATGAGCCGATCATCTTTTTCCGAGGCACGCCATTCACCGTTGGGGTCTTCTACGCGCATCTGGACGATGTGGCCGTCGCCGTTTACGTCTTCGGGATGGAGGCCGGGCTGGGGTTCGGAGTCGGGCCAGGGACGGAGGGTTGCCCGCAAGTTATAGGGGGTCGTGAGGTAACGTTCGGCGCCATCGGGGGAGAGACGCGGGAGGATGTAGAAGGTCTGCTCGTCGAGGAGGCGGGTAACGTGTTCGTCGTTATCGTAGCCTGTGAGGAGCGTCCCGATCAGGTACAGCGCCGCCATCGAGCCGGTTACTTCTCCGGCGTGGGTGTTGCCGTCGACCCAGAAGGCGGGTTTCTCGTCGGCGGGGATTGTGTTCCGGGCTGTGATCTCGGCCAGCCAGACCTCCCGTCCCTTGTAGCTTTTGCCGATGGAGTACACTTCGCACAGCCCCGGGTACTCTTCCGCAAAGCCGTGCAAGGCCTTCGTCAGCCCTTCGTATTGCAGGTACTTTTCGTAGCTTACCTTCATGGTCTCCCTTCTCCAGAGGAATCTGCCCGGGCAATTCCATTGTGGAGATTTCATTATGGAGCATTTTCGGCCTTTGTGGACCTCAAAATGTAGGGGGTAGAAGTGGTATTCTGCTTTATGTTGGGCCGGGTTCCACTTGGCCTGACTCTTTTGTATCTTGTTGATGACGGGGGATATATAATTGCGTCTCGGAGAATTCGTGCGCGGAGGTGACAAAACGCAGAAAGCCGCGGTCGGGAGGGTCCTCGGTGGACGTTACAGGGTAGACGCCAGGTTGGGCAGGGGCGGAATGGCCGTTGTCTACCGGGCCGACGACACCTTGCTCGGGCGCAAAGTCGCCCTGAAGATTTTGCACCGCTACTACGCTGAAGCCGCCTACTTCCAGAAACGATTCAAGCAGGAAGCCCGGGCGATGGCCTCCATGGATCACAAGAACACCGTCAAGATCTACGACATCTGCCAGGACGGTGACGTGCCCCTGATCGTGGCCGAGTACGTTGGCGGCGAAGACCTCAAACAGTTGCTCTCCGGGCGACCGGAGAATCGTATGGATGAGGCGTCCGCCAAAAAAGTTGCCGCGCAAATCCTCGAAGCCCTCTGCTACGCGCACCGGCGAGGCATTATCCACCGGGATATAAAACCGTCCAACATCCTGATGACCTCCGACGGCGTCGTGAAAGTCGCGGACTTCGGCATAGCCCGTATCGTCGAAGAGGAAGACGCGGAGGAGCCCGGGGAGATAGTAGGCAGCGCCCGGTACATGTCGCCGGAGCAACTCCGGGGCGGGGAGGCCACCCCCCGCAGCGACATCTACTCCGTCGGTATCTTGCTGTACCAGTGTCTCACCGGGAGCCCGCCGTTCTCCGGAGATCTAGAGAGCCTCGTACACAAGCAACTCCACCAGAAGCCCACCGCGCCGCGCGAGTTGAACAAGGAAATATCTTTGCACATGGAGGCGGTGATCCTCCGGGCCCTTTCCAAGGACCCCGCTAGCCGTTATCCATCGGCCCGGGCCATGCTGGAAGACCTGGAGGGCGGAAAACGCGATGAGGTGGTCCCCCAAACGCTTGGTATCCCGCGGCGGGCTATCCGCCGCCGGAGCCGCCCGGCCTCGCTTCTGGCGCTGGTGCTCGCCTTCGTGGTTACGGTAGCCGGGTTGTGGCTCGGCGCGGCAAGCCTCGGTTACGTAGACTTTCCGTCGGAGGGTGGCGCCCAGGGCTTGCTGGACCGGGCGCAGCAAGTCAACATCGGCCTTCAGGACGGGCCGCGTGAGCCGGATGCGCCCACGGTTTCTTCCCGGGCGACGGAAGGGTCCGGTGAAGACGTCGAGATGGTCCCCGTACCGAACGTAGACACCTACTTCGACTACTGGGCCAAACAAACCCTCGTAGACAGCGGCTTCGAGGTGAAGACCGTCTACGACGACCGGGCCGGCTACACGAACCGCGGCGTAACCTGGAGAACGGAACCCGCCATGGGAACCTACGCCCCCGAAGGCTCGACGGTAACCATCTACGCCACACCGAAATACCTGGAGCAACCCCGGGTCTAGACCCCTTCTCCGAAGCGATTCCCTTACAGAGCGTTACAGGGTGTGCCGGTCGCCACCATCTATCTTGTCCGCGATATACGGGTAACGGTAGTCTATACCCTGGTTCACTTTGTAGGCGGCGTAGAGCTGGTGTACAAGAGGAACCAGCCCCAGAACGGCGGCCACCGGCGCCACCACCAAGACCCCGAGGCCGAGCGTCAAGACCGTAAACACCGTAGCCAAGAAGCCCCCGACGGTGCCGAGCACGAGCCAGGCTACCTGATACCACAACGACTGCAGGGCGTGGAAGCCGATCCTGGGCGAACGGTCTTTGTAGAGAAGCCAGACGATGAAAGGAGCGATGGGCAGAAGGCCTGTCAGGGGCCACGCGAGCACGCTGACGTGAGAGAGTATGGACCAGGTTCGCTCGTCCTGGGGACTCAAATCTCCCGAAGAGAAATCCGAAGTCGTGGGGGCGGTGCCTTCTTCGCTCCGAGGCTCTCCGGCCTTCGTTCCGATATCGTCCTCCGGCGGACCCGGCGTTGTTTCCATTTCGTCCCCCGGTTCCCGGGTCCTTCCGTAGTTTGGGTCCTGCTCCATTTTTACTCCTTTGTCGCTTTTTGTAGTTCGTATGGTTTGTCTAGTTCGTATAGTCTAAACTCCCGGCGCGCGGTGCGGGGCGCTTTTCTTGGATCCTACGCCAGGAAGACGCGTCTTCGAAATGTTGCCGTGTGGTAGAGAAGCAGTACCGCCCCGGGCAAAGCGGCGGGGTCGGCCGGGTCCACTACGGCCTCGTACTTTCGGCCCGTTATGCCGCCCCGGAGCAGTACTGTCTCCGGGCCTTCCCCGGAGAAAGCCCTGGCGCTGTTGCGTAGAAAGCTGATGCTGGCCCGGTAGATGCTCCCGCCGCACGTTATCTCCAGCGCGTCCAGGGCCGCCGTGCGTTGGCCCGTCACCGGTGGTTCCGCCGTCAGGGTCCGGTCGTTTCCGGAGAAGATAACGTACCCGCCGTCCGGGTTTCTTTCGATGGTGGCCTCCAGTTCTCCGGCTACGAACCTTGCGCCACGGAGGCCGTCGAAGATCAAACGTCCTATCATCGAACCGTTTTTGTGGAGAACAAAGGTGTCTGCCGGAAAGCCGGTCGCCCGGGCAGTAAAAGAACCTGCAACGGATTCTCGCAAGTCTTTCCAAAATAGCGCCGGGACCTGTGGTGTGGTGTTCATGTTATCTTCTTATACGCCAAGAGGTGCCCTGAAGTTTCGGGGATGTTGCAAGCGATCAGAGAAGGTGAAACACGGTGGAGCTTAGGAGCAAAGAGGAGATCCGGCAAGAAATCCTGCAATCCTGGTTAAAGAACGCCTGGGTTTATCCGGCGGAGGGACCGAACGGGCAAACCTTTCTACGCCTCACCCCCGGCGGCCGGCTCAAAATGCGCCGCCGGATAAAAGAGCTGGAAGAATCCCTGGGCGTGGACGGCGGCGATCTCGTCAAGCAAGAAGAGGAAGGAACCCTTCCCGCCGAACGCGACAAACTGGAACTGGCGACAATGGTCCAGTCCTACGTCTCCGAGCGGCGCTTTATACAAAGCCAGGGTGGCTCTTTGGGAACCGCGGCGATAGAGCTGGAAGAGGCCTCCCCGGAGACCCCGCAGACGGAAGAGATGCCCGAAGACAAAGACCGGTCCGAGGCGTAGGCTACACCGACTGCTACGACGAACGTCAGGCTGTGCGGCGGTTCAAGCGGCGTTCGAGAACGTTGGTCAGGTAGATCAGTGGCAGGCACAACGCCAGGTAGATGAGTGCCGCGACAAAGAGCGGCGTCGCGTTGAAGGACGCCGCCTGTATTACCCGGGCGGCCCGCAACAACTCCGCGAGACCGACAACAGAGATGAGCGAGATGTCTTTTTTACGGCCCGCCCGTACTTGACCTGCGTAAGCAAAGGCTGTTATCTTTGTAACGAGCCGGTAGTTTGCTTTCGTGCAACGTCGAAGATAGGGAGAACGGATGGCAGAAGCGGGATCTGGTTCAGGCGGAAATACGCCAGAGGAAGAGTTCTCCGGTGGAGGTCTAAAACGCGTCGTCGGCACCCCGTTGCTGCTGGCCTTTGTGGTCGGCAACATCGTTGGGGCCGGTATCTACGTCGCGCCTGGCGAGGTGGCTGCGGGGATCGGCGGGGCGTTCTGGCTGGCGTTCGTGGTCGCGTTCGTGGTGGCGATCTTTACCGCTTTCTCTTATGCGGAGTTGGTGTCGAAGTACCCGGGCGCCGGTGGGGCGGCGCTGTTCGTCAACCGGGCTTACGGGGTCCCGTTGCTTTCTTTTCTGGTAGCTTTTGCGGTGATGGCGAGTGGGCTGTCTTCAGCCAGCGGCATCTCGCGCGCTTTCGGGGGCGACTACTTGAGGACGTTCGTAACCCTGCCGGAGTTGCTCGTCGCCGTGGTTTTTATATTGGTTCTGACCCTGATCAACTACTTCGGCATCCGGGGGTCGGCCGGTTTGAACGCGGTTCTCACGGTACTATCGCTCGTTGGCTTGCTGCTGGTCCTGTTGGTTGGGGTCGCGGCGGTTTTCGTCGGGCAGGCGGATTTCGGCCGGCCGTTCTCTTTCCAGTTGCCGGAAGGCCAGGGCTTCGGGTTCGCGCTGCTCGGTGCGGCGGTGATCTCGTTCTACGCCCTGATCGGCTTCGAGGATTCGGCAAACATTGCCGAGGAGGCCCGAGACGCGAGCCGGATATATCCGCGGGCGCTTTTTGGCGGGCTGCTGGTGGCGGGGGTTATCTACATCGCGGTTTGCTTCGTGGCCTCCATGGTTGTGCCGACTGAGGCGTTCGCAGGTTCCAGCGGCCCGTTGCTGGAGGTCGTGGAGGCGGGGCCGATTCCCATACCGCCCAGTCTATTCTCTGTCGCCGCGCTCGTCGGAATTACGAACACCGCGCTAATAAACCTCATCATAGCTTCCCGGGTGATCTACGGGATGGGACGCGAGGGGGTGTTGCCGTCGGTGTTCGGCCGGGTGAACGCCAACCGCGGCACACCCGTGGTGGCGATAATTTTTACCACCCTGATCGCCCTGGCCCTAGCCCTCACCGCTGGCGAGGACGGCTTCTCGGCGCTCGCCAACACCACCGTGCTCCTGATCCTGGCGGTCTTCGCCATAGTGAACGCCTCGGTGTTGGTCCTGCGCCGCGACCGGGTCCGTCACCAACACTACCGGGCCCCGGCAATCATACCGATCCTCGGCTCTATTACTTGCCTCGTGCTGCTCACCCAACAAGACCCACAAACCTGGCTGCGGGCGGGAATCTTGATACTTATTGGTCTCATTCTCTACGTCATAAACATCTTGTACCGCCGACGTGCCGGAGAAGGCAGTCCACAGCAACCTGTGCAGCGGGAGAGCCGGGTCAGGTAGCAGCCGGTAATAGCCAGGTGAACTTCATGCTGGGCTTTCTTCTGCTTGCCGCTCCGACTGTCCTCCGGTGGGCTCGTCCGGGTCCGCCTTGCCGGTCCGTCCGCTGAGGTACTGGAAGACTCCTATGGCAAGCACCACCGCGAGGCCTATGAGAGAGATGAGAAGGCTCGGGTAGACCAGCGCTATACCGCCCGCTACCAACAATAACCTTTCTACGGCCTTTGCAGGACCTACGAAGTAGGCCATTATTCCGCCGCTGATCGCCGCCATGCCGAGCAAGGCGGTCAGCAGCGAGGGGATCAGGTTAGCCGCCGTCGCACCTTCGAGCAGCAGCACTGGGTTGGTGACGAAGATGTACGGGATGATAAACGCGGCGATAGCCAGCTTGACGGCGGTTACGCCGGTGCTCATCGGGTTTGCCCCGGCTATACCGGCGCCGGCGTAGGCCGCCAGGCAGACCGGCGGGGTAATGTCCGCAACGATACCGAAGTAGAAGACGAAGAAGTGCGCGGCGATCAGGGGCACGTCGAACTGCACCAGGATGGGGGCCGCCACCGTCGCCGTAACGACGTAGTTGGCCGTCGTCGGCAAACCCATGCCGAGCACGATGCAGGCGACCATCGTGAGCAGCAACACGAGGAAAAAGTTGCCGAGCGCCAGGTCCAGAATGCCACCGGCCAGCTTGCCGCCGAGACCCGTTTTGGTAACGATGCCGGCGATGATGCCGGCCGTGGCGCAGGCCGCTATGACCGGCAGGGCGGCCCGGGCGCCGTTCTCCAGGAGCTTGCCCGTCTCTACCAGCGACATCCGGGTGGAAGAGCGGATCAGGCTGATCGCAAAGGCTGCTCCTATGCCGTAGAGTGCCGCGTTTTGGGCCGAGGAACCCGTCAACAGCAGGGTTATGATTATCGCCAGCGGTAACAACAGGTCCAGCTTCTTGAGCAGACCACCGATTGCCGGGAGCCGGTCCCGGGCGACGCCCAAGATGCCTTGACGGCGGGCCTCGAAGTGCGTCCCCATAAAGACGCCGGAGAAGTACAGGGTAGCCGGGATAATGCCGATCAGGATAATTTCGTTGTACGGAATCCCTGTGTACTCGGCCATAATGAAGGCCGCCGCGCCCATAAGGGGCGGCATGATCTGACCGCCCGTCGATGCCGAAGCCTCAGCCGCCGCGGCGAACTCCGGCTTGAACCCGGACCGCTTCATCATCGGGATGGTGAACGACCCAGAGGTAACGGTGTTCGCCACGGAACTGCCGGAGATCATACCCTGCAACCCGCTCGCCGTTACCGCCGCTTTCGCGGTCCCGCCGGTAAACGTGCCCGTGGCCCCGAAGGCGAGGTCGTTGAAGAACTGCCCGATATTAGTCTTGACTAAAAGCACACCGAAAAACAGGAACAGGTAGATAAAGGTAGAGGAGACTTGTATCGGGGTGCCGAAGATGGAGCTTGCGGTAAAGAACGTCTCGGTCGCCAGTCGGTCCCAGGAGAAGCCGGCGTGGGAGAAGACCGGCAGGTAGTTGCCGAAGAGGCCGTAGAGCAGCGCGGCGGCGGCGATGACGACTATCGGGAGCCCGACGCACCGGCGCGTGGCTTCGAGGACGAGGACGATGCCTAGGGCGGCGACCAGATAATCCAACGTCGAGTACCCGAAGATGACCGACTGGTTCGTCAGGCGTTCGTAGTTTATGACGACGTAGGAGTTCGTCCAGAGCGCGGCGGCGGCCAGGATCAGATCGTAGAACGGGATGCCGGGACGGTTGCTCCAGGCGCGTTTAGCCGGGTAGAGCAGGTAGATCAGGCCCATAGCCCCGCCGACGTGGACCGCACCCTGCACGAGCGAGACGTAGCCGCCCCGGAGTGCCGTGTAGAGTTGGAAAAACGTCAGGGCGGAGCCGAGCACGAGCACGACCCACTTCCAGATGCCGAGTTCCGTCCGGTACGCGCTCTCCTGACTGTAGCGCCGGAGAGTCTCTTCGGCCTGCTGCTCTCCTTGCTGTTCCTCGGTCTGATCCCGGACCTCGTCGGCTACTCCTCCGGCCTGCCCGCCGTCTCTGCCTTGGCTCATTAGACTCTCCGCTCTCTACCGAGGGGCCGGCTAGGTTCCGAGAATCCCACCGGCCGGTCTTTGGTTGGTCTTACTGGTCTTCTAGGAGACCCTCTTCTTCAAAGTACCTCTCCGCCCCGGGATGCAGTGGCAGGTCTCCCCGCCCGTCGAGGGCGCTGTCGGGGGAGATGAACTGCTTCTGGGCCAGCGTCAGGGAATCGGCCTGTTCGTACATGGTCTTGGTGATCTCGTACCCGAGGTCCGGGCTGACCTGCGTCGTGGAGCCGAACATGGTCGCGAACGCGGATACGGACGGCAGCGGTCCGTCCAAGAAGTCGTAGGAATCCGCCGGTATTTCATACGGCCGGTAGCCGCTCTCGTCGGAGATCTGCTGTTGGATGTCGTCTGTCAGCGGGACGAGCTTGACCTCGCCCGTGGTGGCTTGAAGCTCGGAGATGCTGGCGGATGGCACGCCGACCACCTCTATAGAGGCATCCAGGTTGCCGTCCTGCAGTTTCGTCTGGGCCGTGCCGAAGTCTTCCTCGAAGGCTTCGTAGTCGCCCTCTTCGATACCGGCGGCGTTGAGGACCAGATCCGCGGCGCCCCGTGTCGCCCCGCCCGGAGGCCCGATGGCGACCCGTTTACCTTCTAGGTCTTCTACCGTGTCGATGCCGGCGGATTCGAGCGTAATGATCGAGATAGCCTCGGGGTAGAGTTGGCCCATAAAGCCGGCGTTGTCTATCGAGGTGCCGTCGAACTCACCCTCGCCGGCCACGCCCTGCTGGGCGGTATTGTTCTGCGCGATGCCGAGTTGGAGGTCTCCGCCCTGGATCTGCACGAGGTTATCCACCGAAGCGTCGGTCTCGACCGAGCTGACGTTGAAACCATCCACGTCGACGTTGTCCACGAGGATGTTCGCCAGTTCCTGCCCGAGCGGGAAATACACGCCGCCGACGCTCCCCGTGCCGAGCTGGAGGTCCGTCTGGAAGTCTTCCTCTTGCCCGCCCCCGCCATTGCCGCCGTCTCCACCGCCGCTTCCCTGCGGCGCCCCGCAGGCGGCCAGGCCCAACGATAGTATTACGGCGAGCATCGCCGCTACTAGAGATTTCCTAATCAAAACTCCTCCTTCAATGTTTGTCAGCGGCGGAGTTGCCGTATCGGCTATATTTCCGCCGGAGAATTATCTCCTCGCGCCCGGTGAGAACCTCTCCTTGCTCCGGTAATTCTAGCTATGCTTGCTTCTCCGAGTCAACTTTTTCCAAATAATCGCTTGCAAAAGCATACTTTGCGACGCCCGCGCATGCTTTGGCCGAATGTACGAAGACACGGCCCGTAATGCAGACCGTGTTGCGCCGTGAGTAGGACGAGCCTACCAGCACCCGCGGTTGTAAAATATCGTAGGCTACCTGGTCCACTGAGGATTACAGAAGATAACGGAGGAACTTTGGATAACCTTTTTGATGCAACGGAGAACGGCGAGAACCGGGAAGAACGGCTCGAAGAGTTGGCCCGGCAGGTCTCGGTGTGTACAAAGTGCGACCTATCGCTCTCGCGGACCAACACGGTGTTCGGGACCGGTGACCCGCACTCGCCGCTGATGCTCGTCGGCGAGGGCCCGGGCGAGAACGAGGACGCCACGGGGTTGCCGTTCGTCGGACGGGCGGGCAAGCTGCTCGACGACATCCTGGCCGCCGTGGACCTGACCCGTCAAGACGTCTACATCACGAACCTCGTCAAGTGCCGCCCGACGGTCGAAGAGGGTGGCCGGACGCGCAACCGCCAGCCGAAGACCGGCGAGATCAACGCCTGCAACCCCTACCTCCAGGCGCAGATAGACGCCGTCAAGCCGGAGATAATCCTCTGCCTCGGCAGCCCCGCCGCAAAGAACCTCATAGACAAGAACTTCAAGATCACCCGCGACCGTGGCAAGTGGTACGACCGGGAGACATACAAAACTATGGCTACGTTCCATCCGGCATACATCCTGCGTCAGAGCGGCGAAGACCTGCAGAACACCAAGCGGCTGGTCTGGAAGGATGTGCAGGACGTTTACGCCGAGTACCAGAAGGCGTTGGAAGGGCGGTCGTAAGCCGGACGGACGGCCGCCGGACGAAAATCGTAAACATTCTCATACCGTGTTTTGATCTCGCCTGTTATCATGCAAACCGTAGGGATAAATAATAAACCGTCGAGAAGGGCTCGTAGACCGTGGTCAGTATAACGACAAGCAGCCGGTTGATGGACACCGTAGATAAGGACATACTCAATTTCATACAGCGGGAGTTCCCGCTGGTGCGCGAACCTTACGAGGCAATCGGGCGCGAGGTGGGGGTTGCGGGGGACGAAGTCATCCGCCGGATAGAGGCGCTAAAGCGCGGGAAGGTGATCCGCCAGATCAGCGCGATCTTCGACACCCGCGTACTGGGCTACCAGTCCACCCTGGTCGCCGCCCGCATCCCGAAAGACAAGCTCTCCGAAGGCGCGAAGGCCATAAACTCTCACCCCGGCGTTTCGCACAACTACGAGCGGAACAACGAGTTCAACCTCTGGTACACGGTCGCCGTGCCGCCGGACTCCCGTCTCGGGCTCGAAGGTACCGTTGACGTGATGCACCATATAAGTGGTGCGGACAAGACCCGCATCCTGCCGACGTTGAAGTTGTTCAAGATCGGGGTGACGCTCGACATGAACAAGGGTGCCACCGCCAAAAAAGAGGCCCCGCAGTACGGCGAGGCCGACCGGGAAGGGGCGGACCGCAACATCAGCGAAGACGACAAAACCGCCATTCGGGCCCTACAGGAAGATATCCCCCTCACCCCGAGGCCTTTTGATCTCTGGGGCAAAGAGTTTGGTATGCCTTACGAGGAGCTTCTGGAAAAGGCCTACGATTTCCAGGAGCGCAAGATTATGCGCCGCTTCTCCGCCGTGCTCTACCACCGCAAGGCGGGCTTCCGGGCGAACGCGATGGGTGTCTGGAACGTGCCGGAAGAGCGGGTGGAAGAGGTTGGCAACATGTTCGCCCAGTACCAGGCCGTCTCCCACTGCTACGAGCGCCCCGTCTATGAGGACTGGCCCTACGCGCTGTTCAGCATGGTCCACGGCCGCTCGGTCGAAGAGTGCCAGATGCTCCTGGACGCGATGAGCGATGAAAGCGGGATCACCGACTACGATTCTCTCTACTCCACCCGCGAGTACAAAAAGACGCGGGTCCGCTACTTCACGCCCGAGATGGAGGCCTGGGAGAAGCTCTACGCCGGCGTCCTGCGGTAGCGTCCTGCGGTAGCTGAACAAACCCTTAGCAGCTTGCGAACCTCCGCCCCGAACTTTCCCGGCGGGGGTTCTTTTATGTCCGAAAAAGCTTTGTCGTGAGCGCCGGTATCTTCGCGGCGTTCCTGATCGTGGTGGCGGCCTCGGCGGTGTCCGGGCTTACGGGGTTCGGGCTGGCGGTGGTTGGGGTGCCGATGCTGTTGATCGTCTACGATCCCGCGACGGTCGTCGTGCTAATAGCCTCCATCTCGCTGTTTATAAACGCGGTGATCGTGCAGGACTCCTGGCGGGAGGTCGAGCTCCGGGCCGTGTTAATGCTGCTGCCTTGGGCGGCGCTCGGGGTTTTTCTGGGGACCGAAGTACTCACGCGGGTAAACGCCGAGTACATCCGCCTCTCCGTCGGCTTGATCGTGATCATTTCCGCCGTGCTCTTGTTGCGGGAGGTTTCGCTGCCGGGCGCCGGGGGGATCTGGGGTACGGTCCTCGCCGGGACCACGAGCGGCGCGCTTTCTACCTCGACCGGCATCGGAGGGCCGCCGATCGTACTGCTTTTCGCCGCCCGCCACCTTCCTAAAATCCGGTTCCGGGCGAGCAACGCCGCCTACTTCTTTTTCCTGAGCATCGTGGCGCTTTGTACGCTGCTGGCCCGGGGTATCGCACAGCCCTCGCACCTCGCCTACGCCGCCGCCCTCATCCCGGCCTCCTTTATAGGAAAAATGCTCGGCACGGCGCTCGTAAAACGCCTCTCCAACGACGGCTTCCGCAAGATAACCCTCGGCGTCGTAATGCTCACCGGCGTTCTGGGTATCTTGACCGCCGTCTGGGCGCTAACGTAGGAAACTCTGGCAGGCTACAGGATTATGTGCCGGGGACGGCTCACGAAGCGTCCGGCTGGCCGAAAAGATCTTCGTACTCAGGTTTTAGTTGATGGCGCACATCTCCCATCTCGCCCGGGGTAACGGCGGTCTGTAGGACGGTCGCCACGGCGCGGGCGTGAACGGTGGCTTCGTCGACACCGACGCCTTCTTTCTCCGCCACGCGGTTGTAGAACTCCTGCAGGGAGAAGTTCTCCTGCCCGCCCGTACCCCGCACGTAATCGGCCAGTTCCTCAGGTAGCTGGGCCGCGAGGTTGGACGGCTCGTTGCCCGCCAGCCGCTCACGAAGAGTTTCGAGCGTGGCGCGGACGGCTTGCTCGGCCCGGTCGTTGTCATTCAACTCCGCCAGGTCGCGAACCCCGGCCATAAACTCATCGTATCTCATAGAATCTCCTAGATCGCTCCAAGGGCGAGATACCCGCGGACCCCAGGAAGTTAAACGGGCCCGCTAGGATATCCGCAGCGCTGCCCAAGAGCAGGGCCTTCCCGGGCGGGTGTCTTTCTGGATCGCTCACAATTCGCAGCGGATCCGGTCGAGAGAGTGGTCGCCGAAGCAAGCACCGTAAACACCGCAAACATCGCCCCGCGCCGAGGACCCGGATAACCTGGTAAGAGTGCATAAACGTGCAAGGAGGCCGGTTCTTTCTGGCCCGGCGACCGTCAAGGGTGCATAATATGCGCGGTTCAACTACAGGAGGACGAGCATGGCGGTACGGGTCGGGGCGCAGATACAGCCGCAACACGCGGGCTACGAGCAGATGCGGGACGCGTGGCAGCGGGTCGAGGCGTTGGGGGCGGATACGCTTTTTACCTGGGACCATTTCTTCCCGCTCTACGGCGAGCCGGACGGCGAGCATTTCGAGTGTTGGGCGCTTCTGGCTGCGATAGCCGAGGTTACAGAGCGGGTGGAGTTCGGGGCGCTGGTTACGTGCAACTCGTACCGGAATGCGAACCCGCTGGCAGACATGGCCCGAACCGTGGACCACATCTCGGGGGGACGACTGATCCTCGGGATAGGCTCCGGCTGGTTCGAGCGGGACTACGAAGAGTACGGCTACGATTTCAAGACCGCCCCCGACCGGCTCCGCGACCTGGACGCCGCGATGCCGGTGATAGAAGACCGTCTCGGGAAATTGAATCCGCCGCCGGTGCAGGAGCCGCTGCCGATCATGATCGGGGGCGGCGGCGAGAAAGTTACGCTCCGCATTGTGGCCGAGCACGCCCACATCTGGAACGGCTTCGGTAATCCCGAGGAAGCGGGCCGCAAGAGCGGCATCCTGGACGGCTGGTGCGAGGAGGTCGGGCGCGACCCGAAGGAGATAGAGCGTTCCGTCCTGGGCGACCCGGACAAGATCATCGAGAACGCAGATGGTTACCCCGAGCATGGCATTGACCACCTGATCCTGGGCTTCAACGGCCCGGACTACGACCTCGCACCGCTGGAGAAGCTCATCGCCTGGCGTGACGAGTACAACGGGCGCGAGGCAAGCTAAATGGCATTCTGGAGCCCGGAGCGCGTCCCCGGTGACGTGGAACTGGCGGTCTGGCGCGCCGGAACGGGCGACGAACCACTCGTCTGTATCCACGGCATCACGGCCCAACACCGGGCCTTCAACGCCCTCGCGCAGCACCTCGGAGAAGAGTACGAACTGATCGGGGTAGACCTGCGAGGCCGGGGCGATTCCGAAAAACCCGAGTCCGGCTACGGACTAGAGGTCCACGCTGCGGACGTAGTGCACGTTCTGGATCACCTGGGGCTGGAAAGAGCGGTGCTTACCGGGCATTCGATGGGCGGCTTTGTCGGGCTTCAAGCAGCCCTCTCCTATCCCGAACGGGTACGGGCGCTGGTGCTGCTCGACGGCGGCTGGCCCCGTCAGGAGGTATCGGAAGAGGAGCTGACCGGGGAGCAAAAAGAAGAGTTGGAGGAGGCCCGGCAGGGACTACAACGGGCGTACAGCCGCCTCGACATGGTCTTTGAAAGCCCGGACGACTACCTGGACTTCTGGTTCCCGGATAGGAGTCTCACGATGGACGACCTGTCGCCGGAGCTCGCGGACTACTACCGCTACGACCTGGGCGAGGTGGAGGGCGGCTACCAACCCAAAGCGTCGCTCGCCGCGGTGGGGGAGGACTCGCCGCAGATATCTTCCGGCGCCCCGACCGCCGACGAGATGGGCGGCGTAGGGTGTCCGGTAGCCTTGATCCGTCCAACAGAAGGCTTTTTGCCGGAAAGCTCACCGCTTATCTCCGAACAGGCCCGCTCACAAATGGATGAAGCCCTGGACATTCGGTCAGACACCGTACTCGAAGGCGCCAACCACTATACTATGCTGTGGGACGAACACGCGCGCCGGACCGCAGATGCCATCCGGAGCTTCTTGCGGGAGAACGGCTGACAAAACGTCAGAGTTATTCAGGCGGTCCGGCTTCTACACGCTCCAGCACTTCGTCCAGGGTTCCGCGCCGGCCGTGGACGCTTTCCAGCCACCACGTCGCGCCGGATTTTTCGTAAGCGCGCGGCAACGTGGGATCACCCGGCTCCGAATAGCCATCCAACGCGACGTCGAAGGGCACGCCGGAGGTTCGATGACGATTTATTTCTCCGACCAACGCCGCTATCTGTTCGGGGCTCCTGGACATTTCGACGGTGCCGTCGAGTGGCGTGGCGCTGGCGAGCCAGCCGTCCCACCGGGCCGCGCGTCGCAAAGCGGGTTTGGCTTCGCCCCCGATCCAGACCGGAACCCGCGGCCGCTGAACCGGGAGCGGAGAGAGCGTTATACCTTCGACCTTGTAGTGCTCGCCGTGGTGCATCAACTCTTCGCCGGACATCAGCCGGTCGAGAACTTCGAGCCCCTCGTCAAGCATCGCGGCGCGCTCTTTTGCATCGCCGGGGTCTCCGAACGCCGCGAACTCCCGCGGCACACCCCCGAGCCCGGTCCCGAAGATAACGCGACCACCGCTCAGAACATCCAGGGTCGCTAACGCATTGGCCACGAGGTGTGGACGACGACGGGCCAGAGGACTTACGTCGGTACCTATCTTGATGCGTTCCGTAGAGGCTGCCACAGCGGAGAGTGTGACCCAGGGGTCGGCTGACGGTACGTCCCACACAAAACCGAGATGGTCCCAGATAAAGAAACCCTCCCAACCGGCCTCTTCGGCTGCTCGCGCCAGACGGACTGCGACGCGTGGGTCGGCGTAGTCTCTGATGTTGGCGATCACGACACCGTAGCGCATCCGTACCTCCTTGTCGTTGGCTCGGAGAAGGTAACTCTAGCCGCGGTGAAGAGGGTAGACCAGGATGGAAACTTCGTCGAGGAGGACGACCGTGACGTTAACAGAGACCGTTCAGGGTCTGAGGAACCGTATCTCGAAGCATTCAGGACCGGCCCTCTCCGCTTACGTGAACGTCAACCCCGCCCGCCCCGAGAACCAAGAAAAAGCATACGTCAACCGGCTCAAGGCTGCCCTGAAGGGGCGCAGAGCGCCGGGGGATTTCTCCGAAAGCACCCTGGAGTCCTTCCACGCCGAACCGCCCCACACCAAAACCATAGCGTACTTCGCATCCCCGATGGACTTTTGGAGACTAGCCGGTTAAACCTGGACCTTGCTGAGGAGGTGCGCTGGGGCGAGCACGACGCGACGCCGCTGAAGCTGACGCTCGACCGCGGCTTGCCCGTTGTGAACCCTGAGGACCGGGTACTCGTCATAAGCCGCGGTGCGGCGCTCTTCTACTTGCGCATAGATATGAGGCGCTTCGGATACGAGGAAGAGGTGGAGGGATTTTCTGCTCTCTGCTGTTAGAGATCTCCAACGAACTGGTAAGCTCCTATTGGTTTGCGCCAGTGGTATGACAGTCATGCTTCTGCATCACACATCGCGGTTACCCACACGAGGGGGTGCTCAGGGTACGCTTAGAGCGCCAGCAGCCCCCCGACGACCTCGACGAGGTCATCGCCCCGGATGTCGGCCGGCTGAAAGACTTCGCCGGGCTCGCCCTCTAGCCGGGAGCACCAGCCGGCGAGGGCGCCGGCCTTCTTGGCGCCGTGGCAGTCCCAGGCGTGCACCGCGACCAGCGCCATGCGGTCCAGCTCGCAGCCCAGGGCCTTTGCAGTATGATGGTAAACGTCGGGGGCGGGCTTCCACACGCCGACCACATCGGAGGTCACTACGTGGTCCACATAAGTCTCAAGGTCCGCCCCGGCAAGGAACGACCGGGTGTTCTCCGGGTCGCCGACGGTCAGGCAGCCGATGGTCACCCCGGCTTCGGAGAGCTTCTGCAGCGCCGGGAGGGCATCCGGGAACGCCGGGACCTTCGCGAAGCCCTCCAGGACGTGGTCAATTTCGTCGTCCGACATCGCCTGCTGGGTCTCGGTGAGCAGTGACTGGCGGGCGGTCGCGGTGAAGTCCGCGAGGTCACCAGCTAACGTTAGCGCCATCGCATCGCGTTGGAAGCGCATGAAGAACGGGCCCAGCACCGCCGCGGGCTGCCCCACCTCCTCGAGCCGGGCCCCGATCGGGCCGAGGTCGAGCAGGGTCTCCAGTACGTCGAAAGCAACGGCGTCAATGCGACCACTCATTCGGGGCTCCTTCATACTTCACGGGACATCGAAAGGCTCAACGTACTGTGGTTTGTATACCAGTTCGTACACTCGCGGACCAATACGAGCGGTGGATCGAGTCGGCAAGAGAGGGACCAGCGTCTGTGTCGCGACTGTTCTACGAGGACGGTATCCGCGCGGTTGGGGTGCCCCCGACTGGCTCGAAATAAAGGGCTTTGTCTTTGAAGACGCTGGTCAGGCTCTTGTGACTAGGCAAGACACCCGGATAGCGGATGACTTGATCTCTGGTGCCTACTGCCTCCTGTTGGTGATTCACCAACACGGATCCGGCCGTTTCTCCTATCTACTTTCCGGCAAACGGTTTGCTTTCTAGTAGAGCCACTTGTAGGTCGCTATCCCGGCGATCATCGTCGCGAAGAACACGAACACCGGTACGAGTCCCGTCACAAGCGCGGGAACGAGTGCCGTTACTACCGGACCGGAACAGAAGCCCGAGAGTCCCCAGCCGATACCAAACACCACCGATCCCCCGGTCGGGGGTACGACGCTTGGGGATCCCGCAGAAAGCGGGCGGGGTGACCAGTATCGCCCCGCCCATGACGAACGCCAGGGTCCCAGTCGCCCGCAACGTCCAGAAAGCCAACAACCTTCACAGGGTTCGCCATCCCGGAGATCGTGAATTCCAACCCGAACAGCGTACCCGGAAGTAGAGCTACTACCATCCTGGGCATGCCAACCTCCCTCACAGCACCTGTTCGACCGGTTGCCACTGGCGCACACTAGAACCATTGACTTTTCCAACTCATCTACCCTTTCGAGAAGCTTGCCGAGCGGTACGTTCTTTGCACCCGGTATATGCGCATCCTCGTATTTCCAACGCTTGCGCACGTCCACGAACTGCGCGTCGTTGTTTTTCTATTTCTCTGATTCTGGGGCCGCAGACCAAAATGGCCCGCGGCCCCTGTTACACATCGGTCGCTACGCGGAGACTGTTTGTTTGTTGGCCGCTTTCCAGCCTTCGTAGCTGCCTTCCAGCTCGACCACGTTACCGAATCCGGCGGCGCGCAAAGCGCTCGCCACAACCGCGTTGCGGGCTCCGGTTTGGCAGTGTGTGACAATGGGCCTATCCTCGGGTAGCTCGTCCAGGTTCCACATCACCCGTCCGCCGTGAAGCTGCGTAGCATCGAGAATATGTCCGGCCTCGTACTCGCTTTTTGCCCGCACGTCCAACACGAACGGATCCTCCAGCTCCTCTAACTCGTCAGGAGAGACGGTCGGGACCTTTTCTTTATTCATCCCTTCGAGGCTGGTGACGTAGCCCACCACGTTGTCTATGCCCACGTAAGAGAGCTTGTCGCGCAGGTGCTCCGCGCCTTCCTCACCATTTGCCAGCACCACGATAGGCCGGTCGTCCTGCTCGGGATCTATAACCCACGAAGCCCAACTGGCGAAGTTGTTGCCCGCCGGGACGTTTATAGAGCCGAAAACCGCGCCGTTTGCGAAGTCTTCGTGCGCCCGAGTATCTATAAAGATCACCTCGCCCCGATCGAGCCCCTCCCCTAGCGTACCAGCCTCGTACTCAGCCAACGGCTGGCGTTCGTCCAGCAGCGCGGGGCCACTCTTGTTCTGGCGCTTCATCCGGCCGAAGTACACCGGCGCGTCCGGCTGGTCCGCGAGCAACGAATCAATGAAGCCTTCCTTATCGTCGTCCTCGACGAGCCGGCCCCACCAGGAGAACAGCCGCTCGTAGCCGACCGTGGATGTGGGAACCGCCCCCAAAGCCTTCCCGCAAGAGCTTCCCGCGCCGTGACCCGGCCACGCCTGCACATAGTCCGGCAGGCTCAGGAACTTCCCGCGCAGGCTCTCGAACATCTGCTTGGCACCGACAAAGCGCGTGTCTTTACCATCGGCCGCCTCGTCTAACAGGTCGGGCCTGCCGAGGTCCCCGACGAAGACGAAGTCACCCGTGAGGATAAAGCCCGGCTCGTCGGTCATAGCGCCGTCCGTCACCAGGAAGGAAATGTGCTCCGGGGTATGGCCCGGCGTGTGAACCGCCTTCATGACGATGTTGCCGATCCGGATCTCACTGCCGTCGTAGAGCAACGCGCCTCCGAAGCCGTACTTCCAATCCTCGTCACCCTCGTCGGAGAGGTAGAGCGTAGCGCCCGTGGCCTCCGCCAACTCCCGCGAACCGGAGAGAAAGTCCGCGTGGATGTGGGTCTCGGTGACCGCCAAGATCTCCATCCCCTGCTCCTCAGCCTTGTCCAGATACACCCGAACGTCGCGCCGGGGGTCAACGACCACGGCCGTCCCATTCGCCTGACACCCGATAAAGTAACTGGCCTGTGCCAGATCTTTGTCATAAATCTTCTCGAATAACAAGATCCACTCCTCCAAAATACAAGCCCTCTCGCTTCAAACTAGATGTTATCATTCAGATATCTATATATCAATAAAGTAGTATAAACCTTATAGGTCGTGTCGGGTTTAGGGTTTATGGGTGGGAGTGTGCGGGTCAGAAGACTTTCGGGTTGCCGGTTTCGTGTTTTTGGAGAAGGTCGAGGTCCCGGAGGGCGTCTCGGGTGGTTGGGTAGCAGATGTCGCCGAATTTCTGTTCCCAGCCGGCTTTCTTCAGACGCTCGCGGACCTGCTGTTTCATGTGGGCAAAGAGGATCTTTATATTGCGGGCACGGTACTCGGAGATCAGGTCTTCGAGGCCTTCCAGGGCGGTTACGTCTATGCCGTTGATGCCCCGGCTGTCTATGACGACGTACTGTAGCTTCGGGCGGTCCGGGACTTCGGAGATCAGGTACTCTTCGAGAAAGGGGATGTTAGCGTAGTAGAGCCGGGCGTCGAAACGCATGATCAGGGCTTCCGGGAAGGTCTTTGCCTCCGGGTGGCTTCTCAAACCCTTGAAAGAGTCTTCTTTCTCCGCGTAGCCGAGCTCTATTATCTCGGGGTAGGCGGTGCGCCGGAGGAATGTCAAAAGTGCGAAGGCGGCGCCGGCTATGATGCCCTGCTCGACACCGACGAGGAGGGTTACTGCGAACGTAATCAGGAGCGCCAGCCCGTCGGTGCCCCGAATCCTGAAGATATACCACGCCTCCCGGAAGTCCAGCAGCTTGTAAACGGCGATCACGATGACGGCGGCCAAAGCGGCGTTCGGCAGGTAGTAGAAGAGCGGCGTCAGGAAGAGCAGGGTGGCGACGACCATGAGCGCCGTGATGATCGAGGCCATCTGCGTCTTGCCCCCCGATTGGTACTGCACCGCCGTGCGCGAGAAAGATCCCGCCACCGGAAACCCGGAGAAGAACGCGGCGCCGACGTTCGCGAGGCCCAGGGCGCGCAGTTCCTGGTTCGAGTCTATCTTGTACTTCTCCTGGGAGGCAATGGCTTTCGCGACCGAGATGGACTCGATAAAGCCTACGAAAGCCACGATTAAAGCCGCCGGAACGAGGGTCCTCATCACCTCGAAGCTCAAGGTCGGCATGGAGAGTTGCGGCAACCCTCGGGGTACTTCGCCTACGACGGCAATCCCACGCCCATCGAGCGAGAAGAGGTAGACGGCGAGCGTGGCCGCGACCACCGCAACGAGGGCGCCCGGTATGCGCGGCGCGAACCTGCCGAGCAGCAATATAGCCGCGACGCTGAGTAGACCGATCACAAGCGGCAAGAGGTTGGTCTCCCCGATCTTTTGTACGATGCTCGACACCATGCCAACCGTGGAGGGGTCGTCAGAGGCCTCTATGCCCAGAAAGTGCTCTACCTGGCTGAGCGCGATGATCACCGCCGAAGCGTAGATAAAACCGCTCAACACCGGATGAGAGATAAAGTTCGTCAGAAAGCCCATCCGGAGAAAACCCAAGGCGAGTTGAAAAACTCCGACCATCAGGGCTAGCAGCAGGACGTAGCCGATGTACTCTTCACCCCCGGGACTTTCTATGGCGCTGACCGAAGTGAAAGTCAGCAGCGCCATTAGTGCGGGCGGCCCAACCGGCATGTGCTTTGAGGTGCCGAACAGGGCGTAGAGAATGGCCGGGACGGTCGAAGCGTAGAGCCCGTAGATTGGTGGAAGTCCTGCTAGGAGGGCGTAGGCCATGCTCTGGGGCACGAGCATCACGGTGATGACCAGCGCCGCCGAGAAATCTCGCGCCAGATCGCCCCGGCTGTAATCGCGGAGCCAGGCGTAAGCGGGAACCGCTTTCTCTAGAAAACCCCCCGTTTTATCCACCTCCTCCCGACAAAGAACCTCTCGCGATGCGTTTTGCAGGCCGGGTCGTGTCGGGTCGTTGTCCGGCGTCGGGTCTTCAGTACTCAAGTATACGTTCTAACGGTCCTCCGGTACGGTTCCGGTACGGTTCCGGTACGACGCGTTGCGGCTTCGTATCTTATAATCGGTTTCGTCGAGCCGATGTTGATAGAAGGAAGGGGCGGACGCCAATGATGCTCGATTCTGTGCAAGCCCGGCTGCACGACGCGCTGGACGGCAAGCTGCAAGGCTCCTTGCGTACGGACCCGGCCTCCCGGGCGTTGTGGTCCACCGACGCCTCCATCTACCAGCGCGAGCCCGCCGGGGTCGTGGTAGCCCGCACGGAAGAAGACGTAAAACACGCCCTCGCCGCGGCCCGGGAGATCGGGCTGACCATAACCCCCCGCGGAACCGGAACCTCGCTCGCCGGACAGACGACCGCCCCCGGCCTCGTTATAGACACCTCCGAGATAAACCGCATTTTAGAAGTAGATGTGGAGGGCCGCCGCTGCGTCGTAGAGCCCGGGGTGGTGCAGGGTGAACTCAACGCGATGGTCGAGCCGGAAGGGTTGGTCTTCGGGGCGGATACTTCCACTTCGGACGTGGCTACCCTGGGTGGGATGGTTGGGAACAACTCGGCCGGGATGCGCTCTATCTTCTACGGCACTACCCGCGACCAGATCCTCTCTCTCCGCTGCATCCTGGCCGACGGCGAGGTCGTAAACCTGGAACCCATGTCCCGGCAGGAGGCTGTGGAGCGGGCGCGGCACGCCGACGCGAAGGCCCACCTGATCCGGGGCGTCCTGGAAATAGGAAACCGCTACTCAGAAGAGATAAAGCGCCGCTACCCGGACATGATCCGTCGGGTCTCCGGCTACGGCCTCGACGCCCTCGTAAAACCCGACGTCCTGGACCTGACCCATCTCGTCTGTGGCTCCGAGGGCACGCTGGCGCTCGTCACCCAGGCTGAGTTCCGGCTGCAGGAGCTTCCACCAGTTCGGCAGATGGCCTCCTTCGAGTTCGACACCCTCTCCGCCGCGTCCCGGGCCACAAAACAGTTCCTCGAAACGAAACCCTCGGCGATAGAGCTTCTGGACGATGTCGCCATAGGCCGTGCCAGGGAGACCCCTCACTACCGTGACGCCACCCGCTTCGTGCAGGGAGAGCCCCGTGCCCTGTTGCTCGTTGAGTGGAGCGGCACCCAGGAAGAGCTAGACGAACGCTTCGACGCTCTGGAAGAGACACGGGATGAGGTCGGGGCCACCACCGCCGTGCCGCTCCGGGGCAAAAACGAGATGCATCAGACGGTGAAGCTCCGCAAGTCCATCCTGCCGCTGCTGCTCGGTACGGCGGACAAGGCAAAGCCCGTAGCTTTCGTAGAGGATGCCGCTGTCCCCGCCGACCGGCTCGAAGAGTTCACCGATCGCTTCGAGGAGATCCTGGACCGCCACGATACCTGGGCCTGCTTCTACGGCCACGCTTCCGTCGGCACGCTCCACGTCCGGCCGGCGATGGACACCCGCGAACCCGAAGGCGTGAAGCACATGCGCGCCATCGGGGAGGAAGTTGCGGACCTCGTCGTAGAGCTCGGCGGCTCCATCTCCGGCGAACACGGCGACGGCCTCTCCCGCTCCGAGTTCCTGGACAAGATGTACGGCAAAGAGATCCTGACCGCCTTCGAGGAAGTAAAGCAGCTCTTCGACCCCGAGAACATCCTGAACCCCGGCGTCATCGTGAACCCGGCCAAGATGGATAAGCAGCTCCGCATCGGCCCCGGTCACCGTACTCTGCCCCTGGCTACGGGGCTGGACTTCTCCAAACAAGGTGGTTTCGATAAAGCCGTCGAACTCTGCAACGGTTCCGGCTTCTGCCGCAAAAAGAACACCGGCACGATGTGCCCCTCGTACATGGCGACCCTCGACGAGCAAGACACCACCCGGGCGCGGGCGAACCTGCTCCGCAACGTGCTCGACGGCACCCTGCCCAAAGAAGAGCTGACCGGCGAGCGCATGAAAGAAGTCATGGAACTCTGCGTCGGCTGCAAAGCCTGTAAGACGGAGTGTCCCTCCCAGGTAGACGTCGCCAGCATGAAGACCGAAGTCCTCTACCAGACGGGTAAGAAGCACGGTTTCTCCACCCGCCAACTCGCGGCGGGCCACATCCGCCGCCAACTCGCCCTCGCCGCCCTCGTGCCCGGTCTCTACAACGCCGTCGCCAACACGAAGCTCGCCCGCAAGGCCGCTTCCCTGATCGGCATAGACCCTCGCCGTCCACTGCCGAATGTAGCCCCAAAGACCTTCTCGAAGCGGTTCCCGAATCTGCCCCAGGGCGGCGGATCTCGCGAGGTGGCGCTCTTCAACGACACCTGGAACGAGTACCAGCGTCCGGAGGTCGGCGAGGGGGCCGTGCGGGTGCTGGCCGCCGCCGGGGTAAAGGTACATCTGCCGGAGGTCGTGTGTTGCGGACGGCCGATGCTCTCAGAGGGTTTGGTAGACGCCGCTCGAAAGAACGCCCGGCGCAACCTGGACCTGCTCGCGCCGCTGGTCGAGCGCGACATACCGCTCGTCGGCCTGGAGCCGAGCTGTATCCTCACGATGCGCGACGACTACGAGAAACTCCTCCCCGACGACGACCGGGTGCCGCTACTCGCCGACGCCACCTGGCTCTTCGAGGAAGTCATCCTGGAACTGGATACCGAGCAGCTTCCTCTCCAAGAAGGCCCGCCGGTACTGCTGCACGGCCACTGCCACCAGAAGGCGCTTGTCGGCACCGGGCCGACGGAAGAGGTGTTGGGCCTCGCCGCAGACGTAGAAACCGTTGACTCCAGTTGTTGCGGGATGGCGGGGCTGTTCGGGTACGAGAAAGGACACTACGAGGTCTCGATGAAGATGGCCGAGCGGCGTCTACTACCGGCGGTTAGGGAGAACGGGGGCAAGGTCGTGGTTGCTCCGGGAACCTCGTGCCGGGAGCAGATCCACGCGGGTTCCGGCCGTCGGGCGCTGCACCCCGCAGAGTACCTGGCCCAACGTCTGGACGGTTGAAACGATGTTCAGAGTCCTCAGGTATCAGCTTTCGTTCTTGCTGACGCCTGACGCCTGATACCTGGCGCTTTTAGCTACGGGCGGAGAAACTGCCCAGGTCCGCCTCCAGGCGATCCTGGATCGAGTTGCACATCAGGTCGCACAACTCGAACACCGACTCGTCCGCGATACTGTAATAAGAGTTGAGCCCCTGCTTGCGACGTTCCACGATTCCCGCTTCGAGTAACATCCTCAAGTGCTTTGAGACGTTTGCTTGCAACCCACCGGTCTCCCCGACCAACTCCGAGACGGTCTTCTCCCCGTCCATCAGCGCGTAGACGAGCTTTAGCCGCATCGGCTCCGAAAACGCCTTGAACTGCTCCCCCAACATCTCGAAGGCTTCTTCGGAAAGGCCCTTCTTTTCGTACTCCGGCTTTTCGTACTCCGGCACAACGCCTCCCGTTGCTAAAAACTGATTATATCGTTATAGAGTAAAGTGTATCAACTGGATCTTGCTAGACGCTGGGAAGTAAAACGTAGTTTGAGATCGCCAGGTAGTGAAAGGTGCTGCCGCAGACGACGAAGAGGTGCCAGATGGCGTGGGAGTAGGGGACCTGGCGGTTGTGGTAGAAGATCGTGCCGGCGGTGTAGACGACGCCCCCGGCCAAGAGCAGCCAGATCGCCCCGGCGGGAACTGCCTCTACAATTGGTTTCGCGGCGACGACCGCCAACCATCCCATAAGCACGTACACCGCTGTCGAGAGCGCGTTTAGCCGTCCGGTAAAGAACACCTTGAAGACGATGCCGGCGACGGCCAATCCCCAGACCAGCCCGAAGAGCGTCCAGCCCCAGCCGCCGCGCAGGCTCACCAGGGCGAACGGCGTGTAGCTCCCAGCGATAAGCAGGTAGATGGAGCAGTGGTCGAAGACGCGCAGCGCCTGTTTTATGCGGCCCCGGAAACTGTGGTAGAGCGTCGAGGCCGTGTATAGCGTCACGAGGGCCAGCCCGTAGACTATGGAACTGGCGATCTGCCACCCGTCGCCCCCAAGCGCAGTGAAGACGATGAGCAGCGCGGCCCCGGCCAGGCTCGCTCCCAGCCCGACGCCGTGGGTCACGCCGTTGGCGAGTTCCTCGGTCTGCGTGTACCGGTCTTTCACGGGCTACCGGGTCTTCCGTACCTTGAGCATCGGTAAGATTCTACACGGGGTCCGGGGATAGTTGGTGAAATGTTCGTTTTCGCTAAACTTCACCCTCATCCCGGACAACATGGTCCGACACCGGCCAACCCAAAGGAGCGGAACTTTGTCCCGGACGAACGTAGATACGGTTAAAAAGCTATACGCCGCGTTCGAGAGGGGAGATCTTGTAAAGGTGCGGGGGGCGATGCAACCCGAGATATAGAGTGACACGAGGCCGAGAACTTCCCCCACGACGACGGCAACCCCTACCGCGGACCGGACGAAGTGCTAGATGGGGTCTATGCTCGACTGACCGGCGGGTGGAACGGGTTCGCCGAAGAGCTCGAAAACGTGTTTGACGCCGGGAAGCGCGTCGTTACCGTCGGCTACCACACCGGAACCTACAAGTCCGCCGGCAGGTCCGTCCGGGCACAGTTCATTCACATCCGAACCGTACGGGACGACCTGGTTACCGCCTTCCAACAGTACACCGATACCGCACAGTTCAGAGAAGCTACCGAACACCGGTAGGCTCCCCGGCGGGTTTCGGCGGGCCGGTTAAAACGTTTACGGGCATACGTTTCGTAACGGTTACAATACGCTAGTAGCATTAAGTAATTGTTTATTCTCATCATAGGTTGGAGACGGTTTGCAGACAGAGCTATTACAGTTCGCTGGGGTCGGGATGGCTTTTTTGGTTATTGTCTTTCTCTGGCTGCGCATCGTGTACTTGCCGGCACGCACGGTGGAACGCTGGGAGGATCAGAGGCCCAAGAGCCGCCGGCGGCGTTTGTAACTTCGCGGTCTTTTCCTAGCCCGAGGACCAGTGATCCGCCCACCGGGCTTTGTCCAGCCGGCTGTCCACGGCTTCTTTCAGCAGTTCGTCCAGGGTCTTCTCGGGCTTCATTTCCCGGGCTTCGAGGACCTCGTTGAACTCTAGGACGAGGTCACGGGTTCCCAACTCGCCCAGGAACTCCGCGGCCTCTTCTTTCTCCAGGTTTTCCCGCCGGGCAAACTCGTTTATCGAGGCATTGATAACGGCCATTAACATGCGTTGGGCCTCTTTTTGGTCGGCGGCCGGTGACTCCTTGGAGAGTTGTTCGTCGAACTGTTCACCAAAGATCATTGCGGCGACGACGATTTTACGCCGTTCGTCGAATCCTCGCTTTCCCCAGGCTTCTAGCTGGGTTTCTTCCTGGATGCCGCCGAGGTGCGCGAGGGCCGGGTCTTTGGCCGGTTCTTGTGCAGGGCCTTCGTGATTCACGGTGAACTTTCTTCTCGGAACCTTGTTGGTAGCATTATGGTAGCAGCAATGTACGGTGTGCCGGCGGGGGTCTTATCCTCCGGCGAGGCTTTCGGGACTTGAGGGCGTTGGCCGGTAGGAAACAGACGGGGAGGTGCGCGGCGGGACGAGGTCCTGAAAAAGGTGGCCTGAATCGGGGGAACGGCTTCTTTCGTTGGCCTCCTCTACCGGCGTTTTGGGGGCGGGCTCCGGCTGTGGCGTAGAAGTCGGGGTCGGCGCCATAGCGTACAGCGGTCGGCGGGCAATATTCGCCACGGTCCGCGGCATAACGGCCCGGCGGGAACTGGAGGACGAGCTCCGTCAACGGGCTTTGCACGATCCCTTGACAAATCTACCGAACCGGACACTGTTCGTGGACCGGTTGGATCAGGGTCTCAAACAGACGGAACGCCGGAAAAGTTCTATAGTCTTTCTTTATAGACCTGGATAACTTCAAATTCGAAAACGGTAGCCTGGGACACGAAGCCGGGGAACCAACTACTGATAGCCGTGGCCCGGCGTTTGTCGGAGTCGATGAGGGCTGTGGACACGGCCACACGCTTCGCCGGGTACTAGTTTACGGTACTGTTCGAGGACCTCGACAAAACAGACGAGGTTGCCCCTGTTGCAGACCGCATCCTAAAAGCGCTAAACGCCCCGTTCAGGGTGAAGGGCCGGAATCTAGAAATCGCCGCGAGCATCGGGATTGCTTGCGCTTCGGACTCCGGCGTCGCTTCCGCAAGGCTTTTGGACCGGGCCGACGAGGCCCTGTACCGAGTCAAGAGAGGTGGCGGGGCCCGCTACAGCTTCTATGATCCCACCGCTTAGAAAGAAGCGGCCTTATTAGTCCGGGCTTTCTCCCCAGCCGAGAAATTTGGGACCCTGGCGGTCTTTCTCGCCGTTCTCTACGATATGTACGGACGCGGGGGGCGAGGGGTTGCGGATCTCCGTCATGTTCCCGTTGGGGTCGTAGACTTGTATGGCGACGCACAGGTACTCACCGGGTCGGTGCTGGTCGTTGACCTTTAGCGTGGTATCCACAGTAACGTGCTTTCTCTGCTCGCCGTTGCCCCGCAACTCTAGGGTGTCGTTTGGGGCGAGCCCCCGCGGCCCAATACTGCCGCCTTGTTTTACCCGCCAGAACAAAGCTCGCACATGGGATATGCCAAGGTCGTCCTCCAGCGTAATAGGAATCTTTATGGTTTCGTCTATCCCGTAGCGGGCTGGCTTGTCGGACAAAACAGTCCTCCTCTTCTATAAACTGCCGGAACGAATGCGTTCAAATCTACAATACCCAAAGAATATCGCGTATGAGACATATTTTCTCCTCCGAGAGATGAAATTTCTTCCGGAAAAGAACGCATCCGGCATCCAGGCCACAAAGAGGTTCGGAAGCCCCGGCTCGGGAGGCCGAGGCTCGAAGCTTTTTAGCCGGTCTCCGGGAGGGTCAGGATCACCGTTTTGAGTTCGGTAAAGGTCTCCATCGAGTGCCGTCCCCCGACCCGGCCAGTTCCGGAGAGCGTACCGGCCCTGCCGCCGAAGGGCAGGTGGCTCTCCCAATGGTTCGTCGTGGCGTTTACGTTGACCCAGCCGGTACGGACCGACTCGGCGAAGCGCAGGCCGCGGGCGAGATCCCGGGTAAAGACCGCCGAGAGCAGCCCGTAAGGCGAAACGTTGATCGTCCGAACAGCCTCATCTTCGTCCCGAACGGTGGTGATCGGTACGACAGGGCCGAAAGTCTCTTCCCGCGCGACCCGCATATCGAGGGTGACACCATCGAGAACGGTCGGCTCGTAGTAGAGGGCAGTAGGGAAAACTTCGGCGCGGGCTCCTCCGCTGAGAAGCCTGGCACCGTGCTCCAGCGCGTCGGCTACGTGTTCGTCCATTTTTCTCGCGGTCGCCTCGTTGTTGAGCGGACCCATCGTGGTCTCCGTTCTGAACGGGTCTCCCAGGCGTATCCGGCGCTCCTGGGCGGCGAGGAGCTTTTCGAGGAAGTCGTCGTGGACTTTTTCGTGTACGAGAAAATGTTCTCCGGCGGTGCAACTCTGCCCGGCGCAGAGAAAGGCGGCGTCTATGGCGGCGTCTGCGGCTGCGTCCAGATCCGCGTCGTCGAGGATTACCATCGGTCCGTTTCCGCCCATCTCCAGAATCTGGGCTTTGCCGGCGGCCCGGTACGCAACTTTCTGCCCGGTGGTGACGGACCCTATAAACGAGATCGCCTGGGTGCCGGGGTTTGCGGCGACCTCGTCTCCTACGGTGGGGCCTTCCCCGGTCACCACGTTGAAGACGCCGGGCGGGAGGTCCGCCGCAACGATGCACTCGGCGAGCTTGACGGCGCAGACTGAGGTGCTCGGGGCGGGGGTCCACACTACGGCGTTGCCGGTGGCGAGCGCGGGAGCCAGTAGCTCGGCCGGCATTGTGTAGGGCCAGTTCCAGGGCGAGATGACGCCCACCACGCCGCGCGGAACCCGGTAGAGCAGGACCCGCTTCCCGGCGTCCACCGAGGGCGGCATGGCGCCGTCGAGGCGCACCACGTCGGCGGCGGCCATGCGGAAGTACTCGACGAGTTCGTCTACTTCGTCGTAGGCTTCGGCGTGCAACGGCTTGCCCTGGTCCAGGGTGAGCGTCCGGGCGAGGTCTTCGCGGCGTTCTACGATGATGTCTGCGACGCGGTCCATCGCGGTGGCCCGCTCGAAAGCGGACCGGGCGGCCCAGCCGGGCCAGGCGTCGTTCGCGGCGGCGACGGCGCGCCGGACGTCTTCGCGGGTGCCCTCCGGGATGGTCCCTATCGGTTCGCCGGTGGACGGGCTCGTGGCCTTCATGAGGACGCCGGATTCTCCTTCGGTCCACTCGCCCGCCACGTACATCCGGTAGGCGCTTACCATGTCGAGTGTCCCTGCATTACCGGCGCTTCCGACTCTCCGGCCGCTAGTTCGGCGCATTTTTCTCCTATCATCATGCACGTCATGCAAGGGTTCGTCCCGATCATGGTCGGGAATATGGAGGCGTCGGCGACGCGCAACCGCCCGACGCCCCGGACGCGGAGTTCAGGATCAACCACGGCGAGCAGGTCGTCCGCCGCCCCCATCCGGCACGTCCCGGCGGGATGGTAGACGGTGTTCGCCGTCCGGCGGGCGTACTCGGAGAGTTCTTCGTCGTTTTGCAACCCTGGTCCGGGAGTGAGTTCCCGGCCGACCCAGGACTGGAGCGCGGGTTGTTCGGCTATCCTGCGGGCGAGCTTGACGCCTTCGAGCATCACCCGTTCGTCGTGGCCGTCGGGGTCGGTGAAGTAGCGGAAGTCTATTAGGGGTGGGGCGGACGGCTCGGATGAGCGCAGCCTCACGGTACCCCGGCTTTTTGCGCGGGCCACGTTCGGCGTGATGCAGAAGCCCTGGTCCGTGGTGGGGTAGCCGAGTGGCGCCGTGTTTATATCGAAAGGTACGGTCCCGAAGTGGAACATCAGGTCCGGGTGGTCCAGGTCCGGGTTCGTGCAGGCAAAGAGCCCGGCCTCCCAGAACTGGGTCGAGACCTCCGGCACCGGCCGCGAAGACTCCCACATGACGATGCCTTCCGGGTGGTCCAGGAGGTTCTCCCCGACGCCCGGTAGATCCACCAGAGGCTCCACGCCAACCTCCCGCAAGTGCTCCTCCGGCCCGATCCCCGAGAGCATCAACAGCTTTGGAGTGTCGAAGGCCCCGCAACAGATTATGACTTCGCGACCGGCGTAGATGGCGCCCCGGTCGGTCTCGGCCCCGATAGCGTCCCCTTGCTCGTCCAACAGAACCTTCCGTATCTGCGTGTCGGTGAGTATGGTGAGGTTGGTGGGCAACTCGTTGAGCGGGTGCAAATAAGCGACCGAGCTCGACTGACGGATTCCGCCGCGCTGGTTGAGCGTAAACCAGCCGACGCCCTCCCGGAAGTCCTCTTCGTCAAAGCGGACCAGCGGGAACCCGGCTTGTTGGGCGGCCTCGACAAAGGCGATGCCGCAGGCGTTCTCTGGCTCCACCGTTTCGCGGTGCACGCGCTCCGCGACCCGGTCAAAGTAGTGGCTGGTCTCTTCCGGTCCCCAACCGGCGGCCCCAAGGCTCTCCCACTCCCGTAGGTCCACGTCGGGGGCGCGGAAGGATATGGCCGAGTTGTGCGAGCTGCAGCCGCCGAGCACCCGGCCGCGGCTGTGACGGATAAGGCCGTTGCCGCGTTCTTGCGCCGAGATCTCGTAGTCGTAGTCGAGGTCCGAGCCGAGGAGGTCCATCCAATGCCGCAGCTCCAGCACCCTCGCCTGTTCTTCGTCGGAAGGTCCTGCTTCTACCAGACAGACGCTGGCGGCGGTGTTTTCGGCGAGGCGGGCGGAGATCACCGCGCCCGCCGTCCCACCGCCGAGCACCAGGTAGTCGTAGCTGTTTTCCTTATTCATTTCCGACCCCCGACTGCTCGGTTACCGGGGGAGTGGGCTCCTTCCGGGTGCCGGATGCCGCGAACTCTTCGAGGGCCGTTCGACGGGGTTGCAAATATCTTTCCGGAGTTCCCTGGCGTTCCAGGAAAGAGATCGCCGTCTCTCCCAACCCGGCACCCTCTTCGGAGTTCGCGGGCCACACATCTGTCTGCTCTGCCGGGTCTTTCGTGAGGTCGTAGAGTTCCGGTTGGTGGTCCGGGCCGCCCAGGATGAGGGACCGCTCCCGGGTCGTGACGGTGAGCGGCATGTAGTTGGCGATGCGCCGGGTGCTGCCGTCTATCGCGCTCGTGAACTCGCCCTCGGCGAAGTAGAGCGGCCAGGAGCTTACGACGAACGGCCGATGCTCCTCCCGAACGCCGCTGATCACATCCGCAAAAGACCACCCCTGCGTCGTCGGAGGAGCCCCTAGCCCCACGAGATCCAATATAGTCGGCGCGAGGTCGGAGTTGGTAGTCAGCGCCCGGCGACGCCCGGGCTCCTCTCCCGGAACCCGGGCGATGAGCGGGATGTTGGTGAGCTCCCTGTAAAGCGGCGACGGGGCGACCGAGAGCAGCCAGGAGTCGGCCAGCCACCCGGGGAGTTCCGAATCCTCGGAGGCTCTCGCCTGGTTGTCGTTGATCCACTCGGCCTTGCCGAAGTACCCGTGTTCCCCGAAGTAGAAGCCGTGGTCGGAGACGAACATGACTATCGTGTCGTCGGTGAGGTTCAGCGCGTCGAGCTTCGCCAGAAGCCGTCCCATCCAGAAGTCCACCATCGTGACCTCGCCGCAGTACGTCGCGTGGGCGAGCGCCACGTCATCTTCCGTAAGACCGGCTTCCTCGTACTTGGCGTAGGCGGGGTAGAGTTGGCGCCCCCCGTATCCCGGGCGGTACTTCTCCGTATAGTATTCCGGCGCGTCCCAGGGCTCGTGCGGGTCCCAGGTGTCCACGTAGAGAAAGAACGGCTCTTCGTCTTTGTGGTGCCGCTCCAGCCACTTTTCGGCCTCGGTAACGGTCTTCGCCACGAGCCGGTCCGACTCCTCCCGCCACGTCAGGCGGTAATCCGAGCGCTCGCTGGGCCGGGTATCGTCTCCCTGCCCCCGCACCCAGATAAAGTCGTCGAATCCCCGGTCGTAGTTAAAACCGCCCCGGATAAAGTACGGCGTGTCCACCACGCCCATCGTCCGGTACCCGGCCTCGGAGAGAAGCCCCGGCAAGGTGGGCAGGTGCTTCGGCAACGGCTCCCAGCCCATAAAAGTGTAGGCGAGGGTTCCGGTCAGGATGTCCGCCCGCGCCGGCATGGTCGGGAAAGATGAGACTCGGTGTCCTTCGAAGACTACCGACGACCGCGCGAAGGCGTCGAGGTTTGGGGTTTGTATGTAGGGGTTTCCGTAAGCTCCCAAATGGTCGCTGCGGAAGGTGTCCGAGACAATGACTACTACATTCGGACGTGCGTCCATGATTGTCCTCCTATGTCAGAAGTTTTGCTATCTACTGACAAAGAAGCGGCGGCGCACGACGTCCCGCTTGATACTGGGCGCCTTCCTGGCGTCCCTTGCTACCGAAAGCCCCGAAAGACCACCACCGCAAGCGGCGGATGAGGGTAAGAATGAAATCCCGCAGCGTGCCGTCCGATAAACAAGCCTGCGGACGATGATACCCGAACACCCCACGAGGACTTTTTATCCAGCTATCGTGGGAAAAAAGAGCCCTGTCCCGCGCCCAACCGCCCCGTAGAACCTGAGTCTGGCGCGACACGACGGTTACTTCCGGTCGTTGCGTATAGTAGCGATGTTTCCCATAACAAAACAAGTACCACATGGTACTTAATTCGTCAAGCCCAATCAGTGATACTTCCGGGGTTTCACGAAATTTGCCACAAAATGCTTGTGGCGGGCCCCGGGTGCCCCGGGTATTCGCTTTGGGTTATGCTTCCGGTGGTGGGTACTTTTTCGAAGAGGCGGGTTTTGTTGGCGGGGTTCGTTGTACTGTTGTGCGCGTTGGTTTCGTACACGATATCGGGCAGGTTCGGCGGGCCGGCTGTGGGGGATCTCTCACCGGTGTCGCCGGGGACGGTAGGAACGTACCAACTCAGTGAGTTCGTTGTTTCCTTTGTGCGGGAGCCTGACGGTGCTGTTCTGAACATCGAGCACGACGGCCGGCCGGGGCGTTCCCTCTGGCGGAGCGTCCCCGGAGAGAGCTTCGTGTCGGCGGCGCGGGGGCGGGAGGAAGTTAGCAACTCGCGGTCGCACTTCACCGTAGAGGATGACATACAAACCAGGTTACCGGACCAGAGCATAGAAAGCGTCGAGAAAAGGGACGATGCTCTGGTCTTCGCCGGAAACCTTGCCGGCGGGGGCGAAGATGTCGCTTACACGCTTTCTTTCTCGCCGGCCTCCGACGGCCGGCTACGTTTTATCGCAGAGGTCGAGGAGCCTTACAATCGGGTCTACCTGACCTATGCTTCGGGGCCCTACGAGCGTTTCTCCGGGTTCGGGACGCAGTACACGCACTGGGATACGAAGGGCAAGAAAGTGCCGGTTTTTATAGGTGAGCAGGGGATAGGACGCGGCGCCCAGCCCGTTACGTTCGCGGCGAACCTGCGGGCCGGGGCCGGCGGCGAGTGGCACAGCAGCTACGCCGGCCTACCGCACTACATAACCAGCGAGTCACGGTCGCTGTTTCTGGAAAACTACGAGTATTCGTCATTCGACCTGCGGGATGCGAACCGGGTGCGGGTGGAGGTCTTCTCACGGCGGATGGGGGGTCAGATCCTCTCCGGCGACTCGCCCGCGAAGCTCATCGAGCAGTACACGGAATATTCTGGCAGGATGCGCCCGCTGCCGGCCTGGATCACCTCCGGCGCCGTCGTCGGGATTCAGGGCGGCACAGAGAAGGTGCGGAAGCTGCACAAACGGCTGGAAGAACTCGACACGCCGGTGGCCGCGTTCTGGCTCCAGGACTGGGTCGGCCAGCGGCAAACCAGCTTCGGCTCGCAACTGTGGTGGAACTGGGAACTGGACCGGGAGCGTTACCCCGGCTGGGAGAAGCTCGTGGCAGGTCTGGAGGGTGATGGCACGAAGGTCATGACCTACGTCAGCCCGCTACTGGCCGACCCGTCAGAGAAAGAAAACGTCCGCCGCAACCTGTTCCTGGAGGCGGAGCGCAACGGGTATTTAGTCGAGGATTCAGACGGAGCGCCGTACATGGGTAGGATCACCGACTTCTCTGCTGCCCACGTAGACCTCAGCAACCCCGAAGCCCGCGATTGGATCAAAGACGTAATAAAAGAGAACGTAGCCGGTGCCGGCGCTTCCGGTTGGATGGCGGACTTCGCCGAAGGACTCCCCTACGACGCCGTACTCTACTCCGGCGCGAACCCGAAGAGTTACCACAACCGCTACGCCGAAGAATGGGCCGAAGTAAACCGCGAAGCCGTCCGTGAGCTGGGCCGGGAGGACGACCTCGTCTTCTTCAACCGTTCCGGCTACACGCAAAGTCCCCGTCACAGCACCCTTTTCTGGCTCGGGGATCAGATGGTAACCTGGGACGACCACGACGGTATAAAAACCGCCGTTACCGGGATGCTCACGAGTGGCCTCTCCGGCTACAGCCTGACCCACTCCGACATCGGCGGCTACACCGCAATAGACAGCATCCCGCTAAAGTATCACCGGTCCGGGGAACTACTCCGGCGCTGGACGGAACTCTCCGCCTTCACCCCGGTATTCCGGACCCACGAAGGAAACCGACCGAATTTGAACCATCAGATCTACACCGACGAAGAAAGCCTCCGGCACTTCTCCCGCCTCGCAAAAATCTACGCCGCCTGGGAACCGTACCGCAGAGAGCTGATAGAAGAAGCCGCTGAGACCGGACTCCCGGTCGTCCGCCATCCCTCTATCCACTACCCGGACGACCCGGAAGTCTACGAGCTGGAAAAACAGTTCATGGTCGGCCCCGAGCTCCTGGTAGCCCCGGTTCTCGACAAAGGTACCGAATGGGTCGAGGTTTATCTGCCCGCCGGCCGCTGGGTACACTTATGGTCTGGAGAAAAATACGGTTCGGGCGAAGGTTTACGCACGATAGTAAAAGCACCTATCGGTGAGCCGGCCGTTTTCTACAAGCAAGGTTCTGAGGCCGGGCTCGACTTACGGAAGGAGTTGGAGAAGAAAAACCTCGTAAATTAGGCTCTGGTAGGATCTCCCGATGCCCGTCAAAACCCTAAAAAGGCTGGTAACCGCTGCGCTCGGCGGGACGGTAATGGGGGCGGCGGGCTTGATCTATGCCCGCGAAATAGAGCCGCGCTGGCTGGAAGTCGTGTCCGTTACGCTCACCCTGCCCCGGTTGGACCCCAAATTCGACGGCTACCGGGTCGTCCAGATCGGGGACCTTCATCTCGAAGACTGGACGAAGCCTCGCCGGCTGAACCGGATCGTGGAACGGGTAAACGAGCAGCGTGCAGACCTCATCGCCATAACCGGCGACTTCTTAAGCTACTCCGTAGACCCCGGTGTTCCCCGGCGGCTGGCCGAAGCCCTCGGAAAACTGGAGGCCCGCGACGACGTGCTGGCCGTAAGCGGCAACCACGACTACCTGACGGACATAGACACGGTGCGCCGCTGTATCCGGGAGGCGAATATTACGGAGCTTCGCAACGAGGTTCGTACCCTCAAACGCGGGGTCGCCGCGCTCCACTTCGCCGGGGTGGACGATGTTATGGAAGGCCGGAGCCGCCTGGATCTGGTACTAAAGAAGTTGCCGGAGGAGGGGGCAGCCATTCTGCTGGCCCATGAGCCGGACTTTGCGGACGTTTCCGCGGCTACCGGTCGCTTCGACCTCCAGCTCTCCGGACACTCGCACGGTGGGCAGGTACGCCTGCCGCTTCTGGGAGCACCTTACTTGCCACCCTTTTCCCAGCGGTACGGCAGCGGGCTCTACGAGGTGGATGACATGCTGCAGTACACAAATCGGGGGATCGGGTTCGTGGACGCGCGCCTCCGCTTTCTGTGCCGTCCGGAGATAACCGTCCTGACTTTGGAGTCTGCCCACTGCGGCGGGAAAAAAGCGGCGCTTCCGGTACTATAGTCCCCGGCAAACAACGCGAAGAGGAGTTTTGACGTGGCATACCTCGAAGCATGGCTCCGCAGGGCCGACAACAAGGCCGAGGACGAGCACACCGGCTACCTGCTGGAGATAGAAGCCGACCTGTCGGCGGTCGAGGACGTAGAAGAGTTGGTGGGAGACCAGCTCGCCGTTACCGGGGACGTGGAGATCGTAGACTACCCCGGACGCGGCAAAATCATGGTCTTCAAAGTAACCTCCTCGGCGGTCCTGGAAGACGACGAGGGCCTCGAAGACGAGCCGGAAGAAGAGTCCTACTAGCCTAAATGCGGCCCCAACAACGAGAGGTCTGCCGGGCCAAGCCGCTCGGAGGCCGTCTTGGCCTGATGCCAGTAAGGGTAGAGCAGCGGCGGCAAGCTCACCTCGTCCAGACGACCGTGCTCTTCTTCCGTTAGATGCAAGTCCGCCGCGCCCAGGTTGTCCGCCAGTTGCTCCTCGGTACGCGCCCCGACGATCACCGACGCCACGCCGGGACGGCCCATGAGCCAGGCCAGGGCTACCTGCGCGGCAGAGACACCGTGCCCTTCGGCTATATCTACGAGCACCTCTATGGTGTCGTAGAGCTTCTCTTCGTCCCGGACGGGCGGCTCGTCCCAGTCTCCTAAGTGGCGGCCTTCTTCGGTTTCGTGGCCGCGGCGGTATTTGCCCGAGAGCAGGCCGCCGGCCAGCGGGCTCCAGACGAGGATGGAGCAGTCCTGGTCCAGGGCTATAGGTACTAGCTCGTACTCCGCGTCGCGGGCTTCCAAAGAGTAGTAGATCTGCTGGCTCACGTACCGCTGGTAGCCATGCTTCTCAGAGGTACTCAAGGCCTTCATAAGGTGCCAGCCGGAGTGGTTTGAGCAGCCAACGTAGCGTACTTTGCCCTGTTTTACGAGCGTATCGAGGGCCTCCAGCGTTTCTTCGGGCGGCGTCTGGCCGTCCCACTGGTGGACCTGGTAGAGGTCTATGTAGTCGGTGCCGAGGCGTCTGAGGCTGGCCTCGCACTCCCGGATCAGGTGTTGGCGGGAGAGGCCGGCCCCGTTTGGGCCGTCGCCCATAGGGAAACGGGCTTTGGTGGCGAGCAAAATCTGGTCCCGGCGGCCGGAGATGGCCTGGCCCAGGATCTTCTCTGACTCGCCAGAGGAGTAGACGTTTGCGGTGTCGAAGAGGTTTACCCCGGCATCCAGACACATATCCACTTGGCGGGTCGCCAGGTCCAGGTCGGTCGCGCCGACGGCGCTGAAACCGCCTTTGCCACCGAAGGTCATGGTGCCCAAAGTCATGGCCGAGACGTAGAGGCCCGAATGTCCGAGACGCCGGTATTGCATACGGTTCTCCTCGTAAATCGAGTTAGTGAAGTACGGGCTAGAGTAGCACGAAAATTCTGGTCTCGCCCAGCCGCAATGTTCCCCACAGGCCCCTGACGTGCGTGATGCTGGCCCTATCCAGGAACGATAATCGGGGGAGTTTCTTGCTCGTCAGGGGGGATGATCTCCTCGCCGGTATAGTTTCTCAACTTCACCAGATGTGCGCTCCAAGGGCAATAGTACCCGACGTTGTCTACGAATTCGCCGGTGTTCTCTTCCACGTATGAGGGCCGTCCGTCGCAGACCTCTACGGTACGCTCGGCCATGCTGGTATTTTTAGGTGAGAAATGCCAGCCGTAGGGAGCATTGTGCCCGGCTCGGCCCGGCCCCCTCAAAATAGTCCCGATAGGAGGTCGCCGTCCTGTCGTTGCGAACCCGACGTTGTCTACGAATTCGCCGGTGTTCTCTTCCACGTATGAGGGCCGTCCGTCGCAGACCTCTACGGTACGCTCGGCCATGCTGGTATTTTTAGGTGAGAAATGCCAGCCGTAGGGAGCATTGTGCCCGGCTCGGCCCGGCCCCCTCAAAATAGTCCCGATAGGAATACTAGCCATACTGTCGCCTTCCCCGAGACGGTAGAGCTCCCAGATGGTCTGCTCGTTGGTCACCCATATCTGAAAACGCTCACCAACTGCGGAAAAGGTTGCCAGAACGCCGCCTTTGAGGGCGACCGGCCCCTCTATCTCGCAGCCGATGACGGAGTCGATCCGGTCGGCGAAGACGGTGTCGGTGCTGCCGCCACAGAAGATAAGGTCTCTTGCGCCATCGTCCGCGTAGACCTGGTCTCTTCCGGGTCCGCTGTACACTATGTCTCGGCCACCGTCACCTGAGAGGTAGTCGCTACCATCCCCGCCGTACAGCAGGTCATCACCGTCCCGACCGTACAAAAAGTCGTTGCCGCTACGGCCGAAGATGACATCGTCCTGCTTCTTTCCGGTAAGCGTATTGGGCGCGCTGTTGCCAGAGAGCAATGCGGCCGATGCCGCGCCCGTACCCACCACCATCAAAACAGCCATCGAAAACATCAGGATCTGGAGCCGCCGTCGCATTCTACCTCCTCGCGAACTTTAGCCGTTCACGTTGAATCGTTTACAGAAGATCGTAGCGCGGCACTCGCCGGGCGGCGTCCTCCAAATGGAGGAGTTTGCCCGACGAAAGGGAGGGTTTTCCCTGAGGCCGTCCGAGAGCCGAGAGGTATCCTGTTGCTCGATAACATCGTTTTCCAGGGATCACCGAAACGAAAAATGTATCCGCGACTCTCTCGTTTTTTATCGGTTAGCGGTCTGCGTTCTCGGGCATCGGCATGGGAGCGCCGGCCCGGGCGCAGCCGGTGCAGTTAGCCTCGTTAGAGGTGGTTACCCAGTCGTCCTCGTCTATCGGGCGGCCGCAGTACGTTTCTTTCATGCCGGGTTTGGCTACGTGTACCCTGCCGAGCCCGTTGGCTTGTTTTATGTTCATCGCGCCCTCCGATGCGTTGGAAAAATCTTTTTTTCGTTACTTTGGCTATTGCCTTGGCGTTGCAGCTAACTATACGATAAGTCTCGTCCGCCTGAAAACAGCAAACCTTGCGACGCCGGGCGGTGTCGGGGTTTATGTAACGGGTCCGGGGGTAATTACGGGCCGTGCGGCCAGAACGACAGATTCGGAGCGCCGACGGGCTCCCGCGCCGCCAGGTATACCGAACTGGGGGCTGAAGACCCGACATGCTGCTGCAGGCTTTTCTTTTTACCCTTATCCCCTTCACCGCGGCCGTCGCGGCCGGAATTCTGGCTTCTTACTGGACGCCGGGCCCGGAGCCCCGGAGCTACATCCAACACTTCGCGGCCGGGGTGGTGCTGGCCGCCGTTACCGGTGAACTGCTTCCGAAGGTGGTCGAGTCCGGCCAACACGTGACCGCCGCAATAATCGGGTTCGTGGCGGGCCTTGCGGTGATGCTCGGCATCAAGCTCTTTAGCCACGCTGGTGAACAGGGCGGTGGCGCGGTGAGCCTGAGCATTACGGCCGGTGTGGACACGCTCGTTGACGGGTTCGTGATCGGGTTGGGCTTCGTGGTCGGCGGCGGAACGGGACCACTGTTGGCGCTGGCCCTCGGGGTCGAACTTTTCTTTCTCGCCCTGAGCGCCGCGGGCTCGGTCGGAGGATCCGGCCGGTCGCGGGTCTGGACGGTCGGCGTGGGGGTCGGCCTGGGAGTTCTGGTCATGGTCGGGGCGGTTCTCGGCGTAACGCTTCTGGGCGGTGCCCCGGAATCTTTGGTGACGGCGGTGCTGGCCTTCGGGGCCATCGCGTTGCTCTACCTGGTAACGGAAGAACTGCTCGTGAGCGTCCGCAACGTCTCCGAGACGCCCTGGCACACCCTCGTGCTCTTCGCCGGTTTCATCTCGGTGTTCGTGATCGAGATGCTTATCCACTGAACTCCCGAACGCCGGAGGCCGAACCCGGAGGCCGAACCCGGAGGCCGAACCCGGAGGCCGAACCCGGAGGCCGAACCCGGAGGCCGAACCCGGAGGCCGGGTATCCTCCTACTCGGGGCTGTTGTCGTCTACTCCCGGCGGGTTAAGGCCGGGTATCAGGTCGTTGATTATCATGGCCCCGAGTATCAGCCCGGCCACCGCGACGAGGACGGCGGCGAACCCGAGCCGGCGGGCGCCCAACACGTACCCTGTAACTCCTAATGCTACGCCGAGAAACGAGAATATCAGCGCGGCGTTTGCGGTGAATACCACTGCGGCACCTGCTATCATCCCGAACACAGAGGCAATTCTTCCCGCTAATAGCTTGACCATGCCCGGGCTGCCATCCTCTTCTTCCGGTCGCTCTGCGTCTTTACCTTGACTCATACCTATGTCCTCCAAATCTCGTTTTCCGTAAACGTACCATTGAGGGCGTATTTACCCACTGTGGGAATATTGCAGAACTTTTCTTTGAAAGACTTTATGTGCGGGTGCGGCGAGGGGTGGGCCCGGCGGGGTACGGGGTAGTACCCGGCGAATGGTAGGGACAGCATGGCGGAACCGGAGAAGGGTTCGGTACTGGATGCCGGGTTCGGTCAAGCCTTTTAGTTTTCTGGGTTTTTCGTCCGCGCCACGAGCACCCGGACGTTGCGGAGAACTTCCTGAAGCCGCCGCAGCGCTGCTTTGTCCAGGACGAAGTCCGGGCTGGCGTCCGGACTTCGTCCTTTCGCGGGCTCCAGGCCCCGGGCATAAGCGGGCGTTTTCGCCCAGCGGAAGTGAAGCCGGCCGTCGTCCGACTCCCAGGTGGTGGCGAAGGGCAGGGTGTCCTGGTTCAGGATCACGCCGACGCCGATGTAGAGACCGCCCGCGGCCTTGCCATCCAGCTCGTTGGCCGCGCCCGCGACCTCGGGGTACATGGTCGGAACGTACTCTTCGCCCGGGTCGAAGCCGCACTCGTGGGCCAGAGATAACAGGTTACTCCACTCATCATCCGCGAAACGGCAGACGACCGGATCCGAGCCACCGTACACCGGTCCCTGGTCGACCAACCTGATCTCGAACGCCATCAGAGTATTCTATCTTGCGTGACGTTTCCCGTTGGTGGGTACGCTGGTGGATAGACTAACCCGCGGGTAGGGTGGAGAAAGGAAACTAACCATGAAGGTACTCGTTGCAGGCGCAAACGGCCAGACGGCCCGCCAGTTGACGCGAATGCTGGTCGAAAAGGGCCACGAGGTGCGCGGTCTGATCCGCAAAGAAGAACAAACGCGAAACATAGAATCCGACGGCGCAGAACCGGTGCTGGTAGACCTCGAAAGGGACGAAGCGGACGGCAGTGTCGGGGAAGCAGTTGAAGGTTGCGACGCCGTGATCTTCGCCGCCGGGGCCGGCCCCGGGTCCGGAAACGAGCGTAAAGAAACGATGGACCGCGACGGCGCGATAAAGCTCATACAAGCCGCCGGACAACACGGCGTCCGGCGCTACCTCATGCTCAGTACCATGGGCGCCGACGACCCCGAGAGCCGCGACGAGAAGATGCAGCCGTACATGCGGGCGAAAGGCAAGGCCGACGAACGCCTCCGCAACAGCGGCCTCGACTACACCATCATCCGGCCCGGACGCCTTACCGATGAAGCCGGCACGGGAACCATCGCCGCCGCAGAATCGCTGGGCCGTTACGGAGAGATCACCCGCGAAGACGTCGCCCGCGCCTTCGCCGCAGCCCTCGAAGCCGAAAATACTTTCGGCAAGACCTTCGAAATACTCTCCGGTGATACCGCTATCGAGGAGGCCGTCGAGAACATCTAGCGACTTTCTTTATGTTAAAATAGCATCAAGCTCTCTACGGTGGCGAAGAGGAGTTCCGGCGTGTGGCGGTTGTTGGCGGGTATCTTCATGGGTTGCTGTGCGATAGCCGTCCTTAATACCGCTTTTTTGTTGCTCGCGCCGCTCGACGGTTTCCCGCTACAAAGTATTTACGGCTTTTGGAATAGGGTCTTCGTCGGGTTGGCTATACTGCTCTGGGCGATAGCGTCTTTTGTTGCGAGCGTGTTGGCCTGCCGGATCGCCGGTAAATTGGAAGGTATGGTTTCGATCCTTGCGGTTCTTTCGGGGATGGCTTTTCTGGTTGGCGTGCTACCCGCCTTTTCGGGTAGCAACGCGGTGGCTTACGTGCAACTCGGCAGCGCCATCTTGAGTCTGCCGCTGCTTTTCGTATTCTACGTGGGCTGCATAGTCGCCTATTTTGCCCGGCGCCCGGATATGGTTTAGCAGGTATACTGCACAAATTTTTGTCGAAGGTTTCGTTCTACAATCAAATAGAAACTTCACCGACTTCTCAGCCTACCCCTACCTGTAGTGCCCGAACTTCTCTCGCTTTTTTGCACCTCAAAAAATCCTGATGTAAAGGCCTATTCTCGAAACCTTCTACATCAAACACATGACTACCTGTCTCTTGCGCGTCAACATATCTCGGTCGACTATCATGCAACTTTCCCAAACTTCCTCCGGCCGTCGAGCAGACGACTTTTTGCTTCCTCGTATAAAAGTTGACTATTTTCACCATCTATGATTGACAAGCAAAGTGCTTCGGGTTACTTTGCTAACGGACTTTTCGATTTGGGGTTTAAAAGTCTTTAGGGAGAGGCGGTGCATGAAGGTTAACAGTGGGGGCGGAATATATCCGGGTTGTAGAGAGCCTGAAGATCTGCGCCGTCAGGTTATCGAAGGACGGGTGCTCTCTGAGATGGCGGAACAGGTGTGTATCGTGCCCGGGGACCTGGGCGAGGATGCGGGCGCCGTGGGCGCGGCCGCGCTAGTGTTGCGGGAGCTTTTTGCCCTCTCTGTTCCCCACGAGGGTGGACAGATTGCTGAACCAGACAGATCGGCAAGTTGAATAGATGGACGCCCGGGCAAGAGGAGGAAATTTTACGTGAATGGTGACCCAACAAACGTACCCCGTTTGGACAATCTGGATTCAGGTGCTCTCCGGGCTTCACTGCCAAAGAGGTGCCTGGTGAAACTAAAGCCACGGCAATCTAGCAGGACAAAAACTCTACCGGATAGGTGACTCCACATGTCTGATACAGTTTCGTCTTCGTCCGATAACAGGTCTAATACTCCGGTGTATTTTTTCGGGGCATCGGGCGGGATGTTGTTTGGCTACGATACGGGCGTCATCGGTGGTGCAATCCTGTTCGCCAGCGAGGAATTCAACACCACTCCGTTTTTGGATAGGCTTATCGTAGCTTCGTTGCTTCTGGGAGCTATGGTTGGGGCGGGCAGCGCGGGTCCGCTCTCCGACAGCCTCGGAAGGCGGAGGCTTATTATTGCGGTTCGAACTTTCTCGTGGACCAGACCTTTCCCGTGTTTCTGGATAGGCTCGGGTCGGGTCCTGTGTTCCTGGGATATGCGGTCATCGGGTCTTCGCCTTCTTCTTTGTGCAGGCGCTCGTAACAGAGACGAAGGGACGGAGCCTGGAAGAGATAGAGGCCAACCTACAGCAAAAATCTCTGGCTACTTAGAGACCACCTCTTAATCGAGCTTGTTGTAGAAGAACTGTAGAGAAGCGAAAAGGAGTCTGTAGATGATCAGGAACAGTGTAGGTATCTGGGCATTCGGTCCAGCAGTAACCCGCTTTATTCCGCCCGGCGCACACGTCGAGGTGGCCGGCGAAGGCATGGTCGAGAAGACGAAGCGGGTGGCCGATGGCTTGTCCGACGTGCTGGACGGCCTCGAATATCACTACCCGGGCGAGGTGGACGAGGAGAACGTCTCCGAGGTTCGGTCCACGTTGTCCGAGCATGGTATGGAACTTCCCATGGTCGCGGCGGGGTTGCACACCGACCCGACCTACAGGCTCGGCGCTTTCGTGAACCCGGACGAGAAGCTCCGACGTCAGGGGACAGACACTTTGAAGAAGGGCATAGATCTCTGTTCGGAGATAGGCGCCAACTTCATCATCTGGCCGGGGGTCGAGGGCTACAACTACACCTTTCAGAGGAACTACGCTGACGTATGGAAGATGTTCATAGATGGTATGGTGGAATGCGTGGACCACGCGGCGAGCAAGGGCGTGAAAGTTTTCCTGGAGCACAAGAACTCGGAGCCGGCCATGAAGATCCTGATGCGAAACATCGGGATGATCCTCTACACCATACAGAAGGTAGACGAGGCGGGTGTTGACACCGCCAACCTCTCGATCAACATGGACTGGCAGCACCTCATAATGAACGGCGAGAATCTTGCCGAGTACGCGGAGCTTCTCGCCCAGGAAGGCAAGCTAGGACACCAGCACGGCAACGACGGCTGGGGGACCTTCGACGATGACAACGTGGTCGGCACGAACTTCTTTATGCAGACGCTGGAGCTTGCCCAGACTCTGCAGGACGTCGACTACGGCACCAACGGTGAGATAGTCGGTTTCGACCTCTATCCCTATACCGAAAACCAGGTGGACGCCGTCCGCCGGGCCATATTGCACTGGGAGTTTATCTGGGACCTGGCCGAGAAAATAGACCGCGAGGCGCTCCGCGAAGCAAAGGACAGGGCTGACGCCTTGGGCGGCCACAAGGCGGTTTACCGGGTCCTCGGGATGGATGATGATTACGAGGCCGAAATAGCGCGCCGGAGGCAGCAAGCCCGGTCGGAGGCGTAGCCGTGGGCTTGCTCGTAGGACTCGACGTAGGTACCACCGGGACCCGCGGACTGGCTATCAACGAAGCCGGAGAAGTCGTTGCGGAAGCCTCTGCAGAATACCCGCTGCACACGCCGCGCCCGGGATGGACCGAGCAAGACCCCGAGGACTGGTGGGAAGCCACCAAGACGGTTTTGGGCACCATCGCGGATCAAGCCGACGATGAGGTTGTGGGGATAGGTCTGGCCGGCCAGATGCACGGTTCCGTCTTTCTCGACGCAGAAGGAGAGGTGATCCGGCCGGCGCTACTATGGAACGACCAGCGCACCGAGAAGCAGTGCGAGAAGATCGCCGGAGCTGTGGGAGAGGAGCGCGTGATTGAGATCGCCGGCAACCCGGCTGTAACCGGCTTTCAGGCCCCCAAAGTCCTCTGGCTTCGGGATGAAGAGCCCGAAAATTACGAGAGGCTTGCCCACGTCCTATTACCAAAGGATTACGTGCGCTTCCGGCTCACGGGCGAGTATGCCACCGACGCCTCCGACGCCTCGGGCACCCTTTTCCTCGACGTAGAACGCCGGCAATGGTCGGAGGAGATCCTCGAAGCCCTGGAAGTTCCCGAAGAGTGGATGCCCCAGGTCTATGAAGGACCGGAGAACACCGGCAACCTGCGGAAGGAGGTCGCGGAACAGCTCGGCCTCAAAACCGGCGTCCCCGTCGCGGCCGGTGGGGGAGACAACGCCGCCGCCGCTGTAGGGGTTGGCGTCATCGAGGAAGGCCTTGTCAGCTCTTCCGTGGGAACCAGCGGCGTACTCTTCGTGCATGCTGAAGAGTTCACCCCGGACCCTTCTGGACGTCTCCACGCTTTTTGCCACGCCGTGCCCGGTAAATTCCATCTTATGGGCGTGACCCTCTCTGCGGGCGGCTCTTTCTCCTGGTGGCACGACACCCTGGACGGCCGGTTCGGTTACGACGAGCTTTCGGAGTTCGCCTCTGAAGTCCCGCCCGGGTCTGAAGGACTGATCTTCTTGCCCTACCTGAGTGGAGAGCGCACGCCGCACCTGGACCCCTCCGCCCGCGGAACCTTCTTCGGCCTCACCAACCGCCACGACAAAACCCACATGACCCGGGCGCTAATGGAGGGAGTGGTATTTAGCCTAAGAGATTCTTTAGAGATAATAAGAGAGCTAGGTATACCCATCGAACAGGTGCGGGCCACCGGTGGAGGAGCCCGGGGTGAACTATGGCGCAAGCTACAGGCGGATATATACGGGACCCGGATCCATCGTACCACCACAGACGAAGGTCCGGCTTATGGGGCGGCGCTTCTCGCCGGGGTGGCGGCGGACGTCTACCGGGACGTAGAAGAAGCTACTACCCGGGTAAGCCTGCGCGAAGAAGTGACCGAGCCGGAAGAGGACAACACCAGTCTCTACGACGAATACTTCGAGGTCTACCGAACGCTCTACCCGGTAACCAGAGACACCATGCGGCATCTTTCAGAGCTTGCCAACAAGGAGGAGTTTTAGCTCCGGGCCGGGGTGCGGTCTTCTATGACCGTCTCGGAGGTCAGGGTTCGGTGGACCGGGCATTTGTCGGCGATCTCTAGTAGCTTCTCGCGTTGCTCGCCGGTCAGGTCGCCTTCGACTTCGATCTCCCGCTCTATATGGTCTATCTTGCCGGACTCCGTCTCGCAGTTTTCGCAGTCGTCGGCGTAGATCTTGCCGTGGCTGAGCCGAACCGTTACCGAGTCCAGTTGCCAATCCTTCCGGTTTGCGTAAAGCCTCAGGGTCATCGCCGTACAGGAGCCTAGGGCACCCAGCAGAAAGTCGTAGGGCGTGGGACCTTTGTCCGTGCCGCCCACGCTCTCAGGCTCGTCGGCGACCAGGGTGTGGCCGCTGGCCATGATCTCTGTGTAGAATCCGCCGCCCGTGTGTACCAATATTCGGTCATTGTCCTGGTTCATCTCGCGTCCTTTCCGAAGGTTTTGGAAGAGTAAACCAGAAGATACCCTCTCCGGTCCCCCTTGTCCAAAGACTACAAAAACTTGCCCGCCGCGCCTCGCGGACTTCAAGACGCTTTTCGCTCCGGGTAAGGTTCGTTAGCCAGCCATTCGAGGACGACGGCGGCGGTCCAGGACTGATCTTCGGCGCCGAGCGTCTCGCCGGTAAACGGGTCAAAGTATTCTCCGAACCCCTGCTCGAAGATCTGGGCCAGCGCCGTCTCTCGTAGTTGGGTCGCCAGTTTCACCTCCCCGGCCCTCTCCAGCGACCACCACAGAAGCCAGGTGATAATGGGCCAAAAAGGTCCGCGCCAGTAGCTGCGCCGCACGAAACCGGCATCTTCCGGGCTGGTCGAGGGCGGCAGCGGACGGTACAGGCCGGGGTGCCCCAGGAACTCCCCCGATTGCAGCCGGCTTACGAGTTTTTCGAGTCGGGCATTGTCCAGGCTGCCCGCAACCAAAGGGGCGAGAAAACCGGCCACGGTCTTGGCCTGGAGCGGTTCGCCGGCGAGCACGTCGTAGTCGAGGTACAGGCCAAGGTCCTCGTGCCAGCACCCTTCTAGGCCGTCCCGGCCCTTACGGATCCAGGTCCGTATCAGTTTCCGGTCGTCTTCGGGGGCTTTGATTACCTCCGAGATCTCCAGCAGCGCCTCGTTCGCCGCCACCAGGACCCCGCTTGCCAGCACGTCTTTCACCTGAAACTGCTGCGACGCGTGGACGGCGTCCTCGTCACACACGGCGCGTTTTATAGTCTCCACGAGCCAGATGAACCGGGTGTACTCGAAGTCCGTCGGGCGCTCGGAAGGGTCGTCCACGTGCTGCAGGTCCCGGCGCTCGAAGGCCAGCATTTCTCCCACCTCGACCCTTTCGAGCGCCCCGTCCCAGCGGGGGGAGTTGTCCGTGCCGCTCTCCCAGGGGTGGTAGATGGTTACGAGGCCCATGCCTTCCCGGTCCCGGTAGGTCAGCAGGTAGCGGTGCCAGGCGAGCAGCTTCGGGTAGATGCGCTCCAGGAAACCCCGGGCCTCGTCTGCCGGGGGGCCACCTTCTCCGCGCGCGACCTCCCAGATGTGGTGGACGGCGATGGCGTGGACTGGTGGTTGGATCAGGCAGCTCGTGTAGGGTGGCGCCGGCGGCGCATCCGGAGATTCGGCGGCGCAGGCCCAGTGGTCGGGGCCGGGGAAGTAGCTGCCGGCGGGGGCGTTCTCGTTGAAGACGATGTGGGGAACCTTGCCGGTTTTCCACTGGCTTTCGAAGAGGGTTTCGAGTTCTTGGGCGGCGCGCCGGGTGTCCGTGCGGGCGAGGCCGATGGCTATAAGCGCGCTATCCCAACTCCACTGGTGCGGGTACAGGCCGGGCGCAGCCTTCGTCCAACCTCCCATGTCGTTGTCTCCCAAAACCCTTTCGGCTTTGCGGACCAGGTCCCCGGCGTTTCTAAAGAAGTCGTCTTCGCGGCGTTCGTCCATTCGACGCTTTCTACCGGACCCGGACGGTTACGCGCTGGGCGACGTTGACCCCGTACCCGCCCTGGTTCCAGGTCTCGTTGCCGTCTACCGGTTGTGTCCCGCCGGTTGCGTCCGTCGCCCGGACGCGCAGCTCGTACTCGCCAGGTTGGGTGTCCCACTCGTGCGTCCAGTGAATCCAGGCGTGAGGCCCGACCGACTCGCCAAGCTCGGCTTCCTCCCACGCCTGGCCGCCGTCAGCGCTGAACTCGACCTTCTCTACGGGACCAAAGCCGGACCATGCACGGCCTTCTATAGTTATGCTTCCGGCCTCTACGCGACGTTCGCGGGAGAGAAAGTCCGGGATACCGGGCGGTACCATCAGGGCGTGCGGGTGCTTACGGGTTACGGGCGTACCGGGGTCGTCTTCGGATTGGCGGTAGTTGTACGCGACCACCTGCTGGACGCCCTCGAACGGTTCGTCTGTGGCCCGGATCCCCTTTAGCCACTTGACCGACGCCATACCGTACCAGTCCGGCACGATGAGCCGCAGCGGAAAGCCGTGCTGGGGCGGAAGCGGTTGTCCGTTCATCTCGTAGGCGAGAAACACCTCGTCTTTCAGGGCGTCTTCGATCTCCAGACTCCGTCCGTAGTCGTGTTCGACGCCCTGGTCTACGCCCCGGTCGTGGCCGGTGAAGATGACCTCCACCGCATCGTCCAGCAGGCCGGCCTCCTCCAGGATCGGGCGTAGGGGAGTTCCGGTCCACTCGGCGCAACCCACGGCCTCGTCGTGCCACGGGGCGGAGATCGCCCGCGGAGAAAGGTGCGCCCGGCCGTTGCCGCCGCACTCCATCATCACCGGCATCGTCACCTTCGGACGGGACTTTATGTCTTCGAGGGAAAGTTCGAGCGGGTTGCGGACGCGGCCCGCTACGGGGAGCTTGTAAGTCACCGGGTCCACGGACGGGATGTCGAAGTGGATCAGGAGGTAGTGCATCCCGACGGGGGTAACCGGGTAGCGCAGACCTTCGAGATGCATACCGTGGTTTCTAAGGGCGAGCTCTACTTCCTCCCTCGAAAACTCCGGGCTGGTACTGGTTGCGGCCATGCTGTTGCTCCTCCTTTGACGCGTAACCTGGCGTTGATCCCCAATTATCCCACAGTATTGCTCTGTGGCGGTGCCGCTACGGTGCCGCTACGGGGTACAGGAAGCATTAACACAAAACCTACGGCCGCTCGGGAGTATAAACTATAGACAAGAAAGCATTAGGAAGGGTACGGATGGAAGAGATTCAAAAACGTCTAAACGATTTGTCGAAGAGGTTGTCGTCGGTCAGCCGGGTGCGGTTGGTGATCGGCGCGGTCGTGGTCTTGTTTTTCCTGTGGTTGGTCTCCCCGATGTTCCACGGCTTGGTGATGCTGTTTTACGTGAACTGGCCTTTCTTTGTCGTGACGCTGGGTGGTTCGGCCCTGGTCTTTTACCTCTGGAGCGTGGGTGATAGAGACCCGGCAAAGCTGGTCGCCGTGGTAGCCATCCTCGCCGTCGCGACCTACGTCGTGGTCGCCACCCCGCTGCGGGACCTGAAGTTCCTGGATTCGATCCAGGCCGAGCAGATCCCCGAAATGCCCGACACGACGGGCGTGAGGTACCTCCCCTACGACGTGGCGGCCCGTTTCGGACAGAACACCCAGGACAACTCGACCCTCGTGCTCGGCGGCTTCGAGCCCCTGGACAACGAAGAAGGCGGCATAGACTGGGTCTCCCCGAGGGAACCCAACGGCCCCTGGAACTCCATAGCCAACAACCAGGACGGGGCGATGGTCATAGAGCCCGACGGGTCCACGGAGATCATAGACCAGCAGTTCCGGCGCGGCGAAGGCATGGCCCTCTACAGGAACGTCCGGTGGAGACTACTGAGGAGTAAGTTCTTCGCCCACCACACAAACCAGTACTACATCATGGACGGCGAAGAGTTGCTGGGAATAGTCCCGTACATAAGCTACAGGTTCTCATTCCCGGTCATGGTCCCCAAGTGGGGCGGCGTTATGGTCGTTCATCCCGACGGAGAAACGGAGAGGCTCACCCCGGAAGAAGCCACGAACGACGAGCGGTTCGACGGCGAGCGGCTGTACCCCGAGCAGTTGGCGAGGAAAGTGGGCGACGTCTGGAAGTACCGCAACGGCTACTGGAACACCTGGTTCGCCCACGAGGACGAGGCGACCATCCCCCAGATAAACGCTTCGGAAGAACCTCCCTCCGAGGCGTCCTCCACCCTAGACCAGGCGACCTCGACCGGCCAAATGCCGTTTCTCATACCGACCCAGAGGGGCCCGCAGTGGTTTTTGGCCGCCGAGCCTTACGGCAGGAGCTTCTCGATGTACCGGGCCATCTACGTCGACGCCCACAGCGGGGAGATCGCCTACTTCGACCCCGGCACTGGCAGCTCCCTGATCGGGGTGAACAAAGCCCTGGACTACGCGAAAGCAACCTTCCCGAACTACCAGTGGGGCCAGAACGCGGTTATCCTGGAACCCCGACCCGTAATAAAGGACGAGAATCTCTTCTGGATGGCGACTATCACCAACGCCGACAAAGCGGGCGTCAACCAGACCGTCATGGTCAACGCCTCCGAACAGGGTGAGGTAACGGTCCTGGAAACCTACGGCGACGTAACGGCCTTCGTTGAGGGCGAGGATACCGGCGAAACGGTGAACGTAGAAGACGGAGGGGGAGACCTTGGGACGTCCGAGGAACCGGGCTCCCCCGAAACGCCGCAAGAGGACCCGGCGCCGGAAGAGGAGCCGTCGCAATCGGATAATTCCCAAGCGCCGGTAGACATCTCGGACATGAGCGAAGAAGAGCTTATAGAGATGATCCGGGAAGCGGCCGACGAACTGGAGAACAGAGACTCGCAGCAGTCCCAGTAACAGGACAATTTACTCACAGCGCGGAAGCGCCCACCAAAACGCCCCGCTGGCTTCTATTCGAGCCTGGCGGGGCGCCGGGCTTCGGGATTACGCTTCGGCGGTCGTTGGGTCTATGACCGCTTGGACCTCGGAGATCTTGTTCGCCGGGAACCCGCCCTGTTTGGCGTGCTCGCGGATCGAGTCCACGTCTGGGGCGATGTAGGTGCAGTAGATCTTATCGTCCGTAACCTGGCTCTGGACCCACTGTATCTGCGGCCCCATCTCGTTCAACACGTTGCAAGACGTCTGCGAGATTCCTTGCAACTCTTCTTTGGAGAGATCCCCGGCTCCCGGTATCTCCCGCTCGATCACGTACTTCGGCAACTTGCTCCTCCTTTTTCTAAAGCCTTCCCCGGCTTCGTTTACAAACCAACTTTAAAACGGGTACACAACAATCTCTAAAGCTCCCAGCGCGTACCACCCCCCGAAGGCCATGCTCAAAACGCCCAGTGCCGGCGCCACCCGCCCGAAGTTGCGGGCTATCGGTCCACCGGAGATGGCGAGCCCGAAAGCGGTCGAGAGCAGCGCCATGGAAACCGCCGTACCCACCGCAAAGAGCAACAGCGCGACCGTGGCCTCTAGCTTGTCCGAGATGGTGGAAAGTAAGAGCAGCGTCAGGCCGCCGCTGCCGCCGATGCCGTGTACGAGCCCCACCCCGTAAGAGGAGAGCGGTGTCCGGGCCGGCGCTGCGTGGGTGTGCTCGTGCGACGAGCCGTCGGCGTGGGAGTGGACGTGCCGGTGGGTGTCTCCGCCGTGAACGTGCGCGTGGGCGTGAAAAAGCCCCTGACGCCACCGGAGCAGCAACCGCGCTGCGAGCAGCACGATGATCAGGCCGATAGCAACCTCTGCTGCCTGTACGACCACATCCGGCAGGTAGCGGCCGACGAGTACGAGCGGCAGTCCTATAAGCACCAGCGTAGTCCCGTGGCCGAGCCCCCAGAGCAGGCCCATGAAGCTCGCTTTTTTCAACTGCGTTCGTTCTTCCTCGGAGGCGATCAGGGTGGTCACCGCCGCCAGATGGTCCGGGTCCGTGGCGTGCCTTAAACCGAGCGCCAAACTCACCACGAGCACCAGCATTACGCTTCCCTGACCGTGCATAAAACCTTCGAGCCACTCATCTATCCTCGCCACGCGTCGTCTCCCTCCATCCGCAAAGCCGTCTCTACCAATTCCCGGTCGTGGGGCCAGGCGAAGTCTAGATCATCCAACTCGTCAGCACCGACCCACCGGAATCCTGCCACGTCGTCAGCCGGCTCGGGCTCACCATCCACCATTCGGGCCGCGAATCCCAACGCCAGCACGAACGGACCACCTTCCCCGTAGTTGTGAACGGCCATTATTAACGGGCCGACTATGTCGCTGATCTCGACCCCCAACTCTTCCCAGACCTCCCGGGTAAGCGCGTCTACCGGATGCTCGCCGGGCTCCAAAAACCCGCCCGGCACGTCCACGCGACCCTTCTCCGGCTCACCGGCGCGGACCGTCACCATAGCCTTGTCGTTTTCCACGATGGCGCAGCCGGTGGAGGGTGAGGAGTTCCTGTACCAGGACCTGCCGCACTCCGGACACTTCATTCCGGCTAGGGAGCTACCGGATTTCTCCAGCGGGGTGGTGTCTACCGGACAGTAGCGGTACGGAGTAGCCGGTCCGAAGTCTTTCGGCATCCTACGTTCGGACCTTTATGAGACCCTCGGCGACGTTTGCGAGGCCGTCCACGTCCCGGACGACCTCGACGCGGTTGCAGACTTTTTCGTAGAGCGGCATGTCACAGGAGCCGAGGTTCCAGCCCCAACGGGGCTCCGGTGTGATCCAGACGACCTGCCGGGCGTGCTGCGAGATCTCCTCCAAAGCCTCCACGTTCGGCGGCTTGCCGTTGTTGCGTCCGTCGCCCAGTATAACCACCGTCGTGCGGTGGTTGATGGTCGGTAGATGCTCGTATGTAAACTGCTCGGCGGCCTTGCCGAAATCGCTGTTTACGTCGGCGTCTATGATGCGGCCCGAGAAGACTTCCTCTACTGCCTTATTCATGTCGTGCTCCTCAAAGATTTGTGTAATCTCCGCCATCTCCGCCACGAAAACGAACGTGCGGACCTTCGAGAACAGGCTCTGCATCTGGTAGATCAGGTGCAGCCAGAATCGGCTCAAATTCCGTGTGCTCATACTTACGTCGCATAACAATGTTACACGCGGCTTGCCTTCCCGGCGGCGGCGCAGGACGGGATCGAAGGGTACGCCATCGTAGCGGACGTTCTGGCGCAGGGTGTGGGGGACGCTGATGCGCCCGGTGCGGTCTTGCTTCAGGCGGCGGGTCTTTGCTCCCTGGATGTTGCGGGCTATGCGCCGGACCGCAGCCTCCATCTCGCGCTGTTCCCCGGCGGAGAACGTGAGCATCTTCCTCAGTGCCCGGCGGCGGAACTCCGTGTCGTCTTTGGCGTCTTTCTTCAGCAGTTTCTCTCGCTCCTGCATCTGCTTTATGAGGTCTGGCAGTCCTTTGATGATGTTCTCGGACTGGGCTTCTAGTTGGGAGATCAGGTCCTCGTCCACCTCCAGCTCGTGCAGGTGGTCTACGAAGTCCTGGAGGTCTACGGCGGAGACGTCCAGCGGTAGTTCCTCGCCGCCGAGTCCCGGCACCAGTTCGCCGGGGCTGAACATGTTGCGCGAGCGGCGCAGGCGCATGTGGTAGGTTAGGCGCTGGAGGGCACTATCCATCGCGCCGGGTTTGCGGTTCAGGATCAGCTCTTGGGAGAACATCGAGAGCCGCATCCGCTCGGACTCGCCGTGGATGTCGTTCGCCGGGCGCATCCGATCCTCCTCGAAGAACTTCCGCATCTCCGTGGACTCGTCTACGTCGTGGCTGTGGCCTTCGTCCTCCGGGCCTTCGCCGCCGGCCTCCTCGCCCAACTCCAGCTTCGCGGGCGGCGGACCGTGGTCGTGGTCGTGCGAGAGCTTCAGCTTCGCGGAAGGCTTCTCCTCCGCCGGGCGCATCGAGAAGTACAGCTCGAAGAGTCGGTCGAAGGTGCTCTCGTCCTCCTGGTTTTTGATCAGGGTCGCCCGCAGCGTGTCCTTCACCACCCCGCGTTCCCGCAGCCCGGTCTGCTCCAAGGCGTGCAGGGCGTCTATGCTCTCGGCAGGGGAGACCCGCAACTGGTGGCTGCGGAGTACCTGGACGAAGTCGTTGACTACGGTGTCCATATTGTCCCTAATATTTCGGGAAACATGAGCTCACAACGTTTCACGAGACACCTCTTGCAAGGTTTCTAGTATTTTCTCACGTCGCTTTGGTACGCGATTCAAAGACTGGGGGCTAGGATGCCACATGTCGAACGCATGCAGGTTGGGGTATTTATTCTCGATGTCTGACTTGGCTCTCTGGGCTTTGCGGCCTCCCAGGACGATGATTTGAATATCCTTGAGAAGTTCGAGCAACGACCAAAGGCGTTCCAGCCCTTCTTTTATGTCCTTGACTCTAGCTGCTCTTATTCGTTTGCCACCTCCTAAGTACCACGGAACTACATTCCAGGATGCAGTAAGACAGCGGTCCAGTTCAGCCTCTTCATTTAGTTCGAAGAAGGTTTTGGCACTCTCATCGGGATTATTGCGCGAGATGAACCCGCTCTCTACGGCTTTGCCGCCTGGAGTTTCGAATAGGAAGAGGCAGCGAGCTTTTACACCACCGTCAAGTGGGTCAAAAAATGGTATGTGTTCCCTTTCAAGACTTGGAGGACGTTTCGCCCGCTCCGCAACACGCAATGTCTCGACGAAATGAGTCAAAGACGCTATATGCGATTCTTGCAAGAATTTTCTACGCTCTTGCTTTACTTCTTCAAACTTCAACGACTTCGGTTTGTCTTCGTACTGGCTTTTCATCTTCAGTGCGCGTGCTTGTGGACGGAGCGGTGCATCTCGTACATCGCCTCTTCGGGCTTCTCGCCGGTTGGCTCTTTCTGGCCGACTTCCTTGCTTTCTTTGGCGTTCACGCCGAGGTGGTCGAGCATCTTCTGGGCGTCGCGGTCGTACTTTGCGATGACGCTGATAGTACTCTCGATCAGGTCTTTAGAGAGCTTCGGCGCATTGAGGACGACCAAACTCTGCGCCCAGTCGAGCGTCTCCCCGATACTCGGCGCTTTGCGGAGGTCTAGCGTGCGAAGTTCCTGGATGGTACGGACCAGCTCTTCGGAGAGGGCTTCGCTGATGCCGGGGGCTTTGAGACGCACTATCTCAAGCTCCACGTCGCCGTTCGGGTAGTCGAGCTGGAGGTGAAGGCAGCGGCGTTTGAGCGCCTCGGAGAGCTCGCGGGTCCGGTTCGAGGTCAGGATGACGACCGGCGGTTGATCGGCTTTTATAGTCCCGACCTCCGGGATGGAGACCTGGTAGTCGGAGAGGAACTCCAGCAGGAACGCCTCGAACTCCTCGTCGGCCCGGTCGATCTCGTCTATGAGGAGCACCGCCGATTCTTCGGACTGCACCGCCTGGAGGATCGGGCGCTCTACCAGGAAGTTCTCGGAGAAGAAGATGTCCTCCTGGCCGCGCAAGACCTCGGCGGCTTCGCGCAGGGTCTCGGTCGGCGCTAGAGTCTCCCCGATCTTTTCTCGCAGGACCTGGGTGTAGAGAAGTTGCTTGCTGTATTCCCACTCGTAGAGGGCTTTCGCCTCGTCGAGGCCTTCGTAGCACTGCAGCCGGATCAGGTTCTGCCCCACAGCCCCCGCGAGCGCGTTCGCAAGCTCCGTTTTCCCAACCCCCGCCGGACCTTCGACCAGCACCGGCTTGTTCAGCCGCGTCGCCAGAAACACGACCGTCGCCAGCCGCTTGTCCGAAACATAGCTCTGCTCCGTGAGCTTTTCGCCGACCTCTTCAATGCTCCCAAACAAAATGCTCCTTCTCAAATCCGGTCTTCGCAGACGGGAGCAGACCATCCGCCCGCCCCCGTATTCTATGTCCCGCTACTCTAGCGGGACGGTGTAGATAAAGCTACCTCTCTACCGGGTCGCCGGCTGGCGTCCGAGGTTTCCGCCGCGCTCCTCGTAGCCCTGGGTCTGGCGGCCCATCGCCGGCGCCGTGCCCCAGACGTTCTGCCGGTAGCCGTTCGAAGTCTTTCGTTCCATCCCGTCGTAGACACAGTCGCGCAGGACTTCTTTCGCCCCCTCGACGGTCAGGTCACGCGGGTTGCCCGGCGTGCAGAGGTCTTCCATCATATGCTCGGCCATCTTCTGCAGCTCGTCGTCGTCGGCCTGTATCGCTTCGGTCGGCCGCCCCTCGTACCAACCCTGGCCCATCCGGGTCTTCGGGTATTCGGAGACCGAAGAGAAGTTCTCCGGGATGCCACAGTCCTTCGCGAGCCTTATGACCGCGTCTATCGCCTGGTCTGCGGCCTGGACCGGGTTCATGCCCGTCGTGTTCTCTCCCATCGCCGTGGCGATGTCCGCGTACTTCTCGACCGCCGCCGGCTGGTTGTAGGTCCACACCCGCGAGATGCCGATGCCGTTGTTCAAGCCGTGGTGAATGTCGTAGTAGGCGCAGACCGCGTGCGAGAGCGAGTGTAAAATTCCCAACAAGGCGCTACTGAACGCCTGGGCCGCGATGTACTGGGCCCAGACCATGCCCTCCATCGCCTTGAAGTTCTTCGGGTTGTAAGTCGCTTCGCGCAGGTTCTCTGTGACGAGCCGGACGGCTTCAAGGGCCACCGGCGTACACGAGAGATGCTGAACCCGGCCTACGTAAGCCTCCGAGGCGTGCGCTATCGAGTCGAAGCCCGTGTAGGCCACGTACTCCGGCGGCTGAGTCATGCACAGAACCGGGTCGTTGATGGCGAGCGTCGTCGTCATCGCCCTATCAAAAGCGACCCACTTGTGCGGCGCCTTCTCGCTCGATAGGTCCGTGATCACGGCGGCCGGCGTTGTCTCAGAGCCCGTCCCGACGGTCGTGTTGATCGCGATGTGCGGCGGGTTCTCAAGTTTCTCCGAAGCATTTAGCCCCTGGAACTCGTTGATGTTCCGCCCGTCGTGGGCCGCCACGACCCGGGCGCCCTTCGTGGTGTCGTGCGGGCTGCCGCCGCCGATGGAGACGAAGCCGTCGCACTCGCCCTCGGTAAACGCGTTGTAGGCGTCCATCACGTTGTAGTCCTTCGGGTTCGTCTCGACCTTGTCGTAGACCGTTACCGAGACGCCCGCGTTCTCGAAGTTCGTCTTGCATTCGTCGATAATGCCTGTTCCCCGTAACCCCGTAGTCACGAACAAGACGTGGTTGAGCCCCATCGCCGCCGCCTCGGGACCCGCCGTTTCGTAGGCGCCCGCGCCGAGCAACGACCGCGGTTGCTTGAAGAACTCCTTTACCGGAAACTCGAACATCTGGGAAGTGTCCATAGAATAAACCAACTCCTTTCCTTGATTTTCCCCTATGCGCGGAACGCATATGGTACGTTTCTACCGAGACCCGCGCTACATTTACCCTGTCCCGCTAGGGACACCGAACCGAGAAAGTTGTGCCCGCTCACACCCCCTAAACCTCATAGAATTATCGCTTGTTCCCCAGAACCGCTACCACAATATAGTAGAAAACTTCCTATGTCTAGAGTAGCTGGCACGCCAGAACGACAGGAATTCCGAGAACTCTACTTGTATAGAAAAGATCTAGATGCCTGACTCTTATGAGATCCGTACCCCCCGCCGGATATTTTTGCCTCAGACTCTATAATATAACCGCTGTTATACTCAAGACGTGACAGAAAATAAAAAAGAAGACGGACACAGGTGGTTCGTGCTGGTCTACAAGCTGCCTTCGGAGCCGAGCCGCTACCGGGCGAGCGTTTGGAGAAAGCTCAAGGCTGCGGGGGCGGTCTATTTGCAGAACGGGGTGGCGGCCCTGCCGGAGGACTCCGGCGGGGAGCGAACGATGCGCGGGGTGGCGCGGGAGATCTGGAAGGTCGGGGGTACGGCGCACCTTTTCCGGGGTGCTTCGGTGGGTATTCAGGGGGAACTGGAGAAGACCTTCGACGAGGCGCGCGACGCCGAATACGCGGAGGTTTTGGGACGGTGCCGAGATTTCCACACCGAGTTGGACAAGGAGCGTGGCGCCGGTAACTTCACCTTTGCCGAGCTAGAGGAGAACGAGGAAGACCTCGCCAAGCTAGAGGCGTGGGCGGGCAAGATCCGGGCCCGCGACCGCTTCGGCGCGCCGCTCTTCGGGAAAGTCGAGCGGGAACTTGTGGCGTGCCGGGAGGACCTGCAGGCGTTTGCGGCCTCCGTCTACGAGGCCGCCGACCACGGCTCGGCCGGTCCGTTGTGAACGTCCCGTTCGTCGGCGGAGACGGGTGTTGTCGTGGGCCCTCGGAGAGGTCGTGGTAGAGGTGAACCTGGGAGAGTGGAGGCGGTGGGCCGGGCGGCTGAAGTCCGAAACCTACGCCCTGTACCTGGCCTACAGGGACCCTCGGATACCCCTCCACGCCAAGCTGTTCGTTGCCCTGGTGGTCGGCTACGCCTTCAGCCCCATAGACCTGATCCCGGACTCCATCCCGGTCCTCGGCTACCTGGACGACCTCATTATAGTTCCCCTGGGCGTGGCCCTCGCGGTGCGCATGATCCCCGAGGACGTGCTCTCCGAAAGCCGGCGGAAGGCGCGGGAGATGGTGGAGAGGGGCGACACGCCCGTGAGCCGGGGGGCCGCCGCCGTCATCGTCGTTCTCTGGTTGGCCCTGGCGGCGCTAGGCGTCCTCGTCGTGATCCGGATGGTACGAGGTTGAACGATTAGTATCCCAGCACCAGCACGACCGCCATGATCGAGAGTCCCGCACCACTGAGTAGATCGGGGCGGAGGGGTATGAAGCGGGCGACGACTCCCCCGAGTTGCAACCCGGCGAAGGTCATCAGGGCCGTCATAATGCCGAAGACCGCTGCCGTGAACACGGGGGGGAAGCCGAGCATCCCCAGACCGGTGCCCGCGAACAGGTTGTCCAGGCTCAGAGATAGAGGAATGCCGAAAAGCATCCAACGCTCGTCCAGCTCCTCCGGCGCTTCGGATTGCAGACTTTGAATGACGAGATATATGCCCAATAAGAGCAGCACGATCGGTCCCACGAAGTCCGCCACTTCACCGATCCCATCCCCGAAGTAGCGCCCGATCAGCAATCCTACCAGGGGCGAGAAACCGTCCCACAGCCCGAACACCAACGCGATCCGAAGCGCGCGCCGCCAACTGAGCTTGAAGGCCCCGAGTGCAACGGCCAGCCGGGCATTATCCAGGCTGAGGACGAGACCAAGGATGAGAAGCGATAACAAGGTCATGGCACACTCCTTTCAGACGCTGAGCCACCGTTCTTGGTATAGGCGCGGGGGATGAGTTCTTCTACGCTGGGCTCTGTGCCCTCGTTGGCGGTCCGGACCGCCTCGGCAACGATACCATGGTCTGGTGAGAGGTGGCAGACGGGATCCGTGCGCGCGGGATCGCCGGTGAGCTGGAACGCCTGGCAACGGCACCCGCCGAAATCTACCTCGCGGCGATCACAGCTTCGGCAAGGGTCCGGCATCCAGTCTGTCCCCCGGAAGCTCTGGAAGAGGGGAGACTCCTCCCAGATCCAGGCCAGCGAATGCTCGCGCACGCTGGCGCGCGGAAGGGGAAGGGTGTGCGCCGCGGGGCAGGGTAGGGCATTTCCGCTGGGTGTCACCGTTAGCTGCTTCTTGCCCCAGCCGCCCATGCAGGGTTTGGGGTACTTGCTGTAGTAATCGGGGATGACGTAGATGATCTCCATCCTCCCCTCCAGGCGCTGACGGGCGGCGCGTACTATCGTCTCGGCCCTTTCGAGTTGGATCCTGCTGGGCAGCAAGGCTTCACGGTTACGCCAGGCCCAACCGTAGTACTGGGTGTTAGCCAGCTCGATCCGGTCGGCTCCTAACTCCTCGGCCAGCTCCAGCATTTGGCCGATCCTGTCTATGTTGTGGCGGTGGAGGACCACGTTGAAAGTGAGCGGCCAATCCAGCTCCTTGACCATCCGGGCCGCCGAGATCTTGCGTTCGTAGGAAGGGGTTCCGGCTATCCGGTCGGAGAGGTCCGGCTCGTCGGCCTGGATGCTGATCTGTACGTGGTCGAGGCCGGCAGCCTTTAGCTGCTCCGCCCGCCGGGTCGAGAGGCCTAGAGAGCTCGTAATGAGGTTTGTATAAAAACCCAGTTCACGGGCGCCGGCTACAATATCTACCAGGTCGCGGCGTTGAAGCGGCTCACCGCCCGAGAGATGAAGCTGCAGGACACCGAGCTCCCGCGCCTCGGCCAGCACCCGTTGCCACTCTTCCGTGGTCAACTCGTTGCTATGGTCCGCGAGGTTGAGCGGGTTGGAGCAGTACGGACAGTGGAGCGGGCAGGCGTAGGTGAGCTCGGCCAGCATGCCGTACGGCCTATCCATCATGGAGCTCCATCCATCGCCTGGCGACGAGTCGGGAAAGGAAATCCTGCACCTCTTCATCGGCTACGTGGCTGTACTTTCCGCGCAGCTCCTCTACGATCTTGGCGACCGTGCGTTCCCCGTCGCACAGGCCCAGGATGGTCGCGCCGGTTTGGTTCAGGACCAGCACCCCCTCTGGCGCCAGCAGAACCTGCTGTTCCCGCACGGGGTCCCACTCCAGACGGACCTGCCGCGCCAGACGGGGTCGGTTTGTAGACAGTACCGCGATGCTCATGTCACCTCCTGTGCTGTTCCCTGTTGGGTGTCGTCCGAATAGGCTGTGGCGATAGCGTCCAACATGCTCCACAGCACGTCGTTTTTGAAGGACAGCGCCGCTACGGCCCGCGCCTGCTCCTCCGGTGTCCGGCAGTGCTCTGTCACCACCTCCAGGGCGTGCTCGGAGTCGCGCGGAGCTTGTGTGAGGCGGTTACGGAAATAGGCCAGGCCGTCGGGGTCGATCCAGGTGTAGAAGCGCTCGAACGCGGCCAGACGCTCTGCCATGAGATCCGGCGCAAATAGCTCGGTCAGCGAGGAGGCCACCGCCTCGACCCACGGTCGGGTGCGGGCGAAGTTGACGTAGGCATCTACGGCGAACCGCACGCCGGGCACGACGTGCCGCTCGTCCAATAGCTCCTCCCGCGCTAGGCCCGCGGCTTCGCCCAAGCGCAGCCAGGCCTCGATGCCGCCTTCCCCTTCCGCCGTTCCATCGTGGTCGTGGATGCGACGGATCCAGCGCCGCCGTACCTCACGGTCAGGACAATTGGCGAGGATAGCGGCGTCCTTACGCGGGATGTTCTCCTGGTAGTAGAAGCGGTTGGCTATCCAGCCCTGGATCTGCCACCGACTCAGGCGTCCCTCGTTCATCCTCTCGTGGAACGCGTGCTGGCTATGATAGCGCTGCGACTGGGCGCGCAGGGCTCCGATGAAACCCTCAGTGTCGGATACCATCAATTTCAAATCTCCAGTTCTAGACCGTCCGCGGCCACTTCAAAGCCATGCTCCTCGACGATGCGTCGCTCGGGCGCGTCCTCGAGCAGGATAGGGTTGGTGTTATTGATATGGATGTAGATCTTGCGTCCGATGGAGAGCGCGGCCAACTGCTCCAGGCTACCATCAGCGCCGCTGATCGGCAGGTGCCCCATATCACGCGACGTCTTGCCGGCGATGCCGAGCCGGATCAACTCGTCGTCCTGCCAGCAGGTCCCGTCGAAGAGCAGGCATGTACAGCCTTCCAACTGGTCCAGCACCGACGCCGTCAACTCCTGTGCGCCCGGCAGATACACCAGGACCCGGCCAGTGTGTCCGTCGGTGATCCGGTACCCTACCACGCTCTCTTCACCCTCCCCGGTCTCGAAACGCGCCCGCTTATTCGTGGGAACGGGGAAGGCCCGGTAGGACAAACCGCCTGCCAGCGATGCCTCTACTCCTGTAGAAACCTGCCGCCACTCGACATGGGCGTAGGCGTCGAGCGTCTGGAGCAGCGATGTTCCTTCAAGGAGTGTCTCGTGGACTGTCGCGGTGGCGTGTACCTCAAGGTGACCAGCCTCCCGCAGCAGTAGCAGACCGAGCGTGTGATCCAGCTCAGCATCGGTGAGCAGCACAGCCTGCAGCGGCGTATCCCTGACCCCGCGCGGGTGCAGAGCCGGAAAAGACTCGATCTGAGTCCGAATGTCGGGTGAAGCGTTGAGCAGGAACCACCGCTGGTAGTCGGCGCTTACCGCGACCGACGACTGGGTGCGCGCACGGCAAGGCCGCGAGCCGTCACGCACGGCCTGACATTGAGGACAGTTGCAGTTCCACTGCGGAAAACCTCCTCCCGCTGCTGCTCCGAGCACCCGCATCCACACATCCATCCTCCATTCATTTTCCTCTCTCATTCTTAGCCGGCATCGCAACGCGGCAAGGTGCGAATAAGCCAACAAACAAAAAGGCGCCGGACCAATAGGCCCGGCGCCTCAAATACGTCTATTCCGAGTCCGGCCAGATGCCGGCGTACGCGGTCACCTCAGCGCTGGTCCCGATCTCTTCGAACTCGGGTGTCTCCCACTTTTGGAGTTCCATATGGCTATTCCCTCCTTTCGTATAGTCACTTTCGTCGTTCCCGGATCAAACCGGGTACGTTCCTCCGTTCGTACTGGGTGACGTACTTTCTACGCCACCCAGTACCAGGCATCGGCTCTTACTCCTCTGGCAGGGCGAAAACGAAGACAGTGGATCCGTGGGGATTCCCCATCAGCCCGGGTAGGAACCCTTCGGTCCAAGCGCCCCAGCCGACCGGTACGGCTATGTACTGCCTTCCGTCGATGCTGTAGGTCGTTGGGCTGCTGTGGTGGCCGCTTCCGCACTGGAACTTCCACAGATGTTCCCCGGTGCGCGCATCTATTGCTTGGAACTCACCCGAGGGCATGCCGAAGAACACGAGGTTGCCGGCCGTGGTGAGCACCGACGCACACACCGGAAGATCGCTCTCCCACCTCCAGACCTCTTCGCTCGTGGACGCACTGAAGGCGGTTACGGCCCCACTCATGCCCTCGACGTCTACGATGACGTGCGCTCCCCAGTAGGGCATGCCCTCCTTGAACTCCCTGCGCCGCCGCGCGATCGTCGCACCGGTATTCTGCACCGGGCAGTAGAAGAGCTCCGTCTCCGGGTTGTAGGCCGCGTGCGTCCACTCCTTGGCCCCGGCCGGGCCTGGATAGAAGTGGACCTCTTCTCCCTCATTCTCGGGGTATATCCTGGGCGTTACGTTGCCTTCGGCGTCGATCTCGCCCCAGTTGATACGGTCGACGAAAGGTGTTACCCGGACCAACTCACCGTTCGTGCGATCCAGGATAAAGAAGTACCCGTTCTTGTCGAAGTGCGCCAGTAGCTTGCGCCCGTCCTGCTCGAAGAGGATACTCTCCATATTGCTGTCGTAGTCCCACAGGTCGTGTGGGGTGAACTGATAGTGCCACACCTTCTCGCCGGTGTCGGCGTCCAAGGCAACGACGCTGTCGGTGAAGAGGTTGTCTCCCTCGCGGACTTCTCCGTCGAAGTCGGGCGCCGGGTTGCCGGTCCCCCAGTACAGGAGGTTCAACTCCGGGTCGTAGGTGCCCGTGACCCAGCAGTTTCCGCCACCCCGCTGCCAGGCTTCGCCGTCCTCCGGCCAGGTCTCCGATCCCGGCTCGCCGGGCTTCGGCACCATGTAGCAGCGCCAGACACGCTCTCCGGTCTCTATGTCGTAGGCGTCGAGGTGGCCGCGCACCCCGAACTCTCCGCCGGAGCTCCCTACGATGACCTTGTCCTTCACGACTAGGGGGGCGACCGTGGCGCTCTCGGCGGCCCGCACGTCACCGTGCACGGTATCCCAGATCTTCTCGCCGCTTTGGGCGTCGAGCGCGACCACGTGGGCGTTCAGGGTGGCGACGAAGACCTTCCCCTCCGCCACGGCGACCCCGCGGTTCACGTTGCCGCAGCACAGCGAGGTATCGAACGGGATCGCGTGCTTGTATTGCCACAGCTTCTCCCCCGTCTTGGCGTCGAGGGCCCAGACATAGCCATCCCAGCCCGAGACGTACATGACGCCGTCCACGATGAGCGGGGCGGCCTCGAACGCGTACGTCGAGGGACCCGCGTGAACGCCCTGCGAGCCGGACTGGAACACCCACACGGGAGAAAGGCGCTTGACGTTCTCCGTGTTGATCTGGTCCAGCAAGCTATACCGCTGCCCGTCGTAGGCGCCGTAGTAGGTGAGCCAGTTGTGCGGCTCGTTTTCGCGCGCTTCGAGGATGCGCTCGTGCGTGACGTCCTTCGCCACCGGCGGCGCATTCCCGGCCTCGGAGCTCAAATTCCCGAGGTTGATCGCCGCCGGCGCGTCTATATATTCCTGCGTCAACGTGTTCTCCTTTCTATGGCCGTGGCTGGGCCGGGCGGTCGAGTTTGGCTTCCTCTGGAACTTCACCCATCACGACGATCGCCCCCATCAGGCCCCGGCCTTCGTCGTTGCCTATAATGGAGTTAAACCAGTAATAGCCCGGGCCGTCGAGGGTGACGTTGACCTTTCCTCGTGAAAAGTTCGGCAACCACAACCACTGGTAGTCACCATTGCTCGGCACCGTCGCGTTGTGGGTGTTCGTGTCATCGTTGAAGAACTCGATCTCGAGCTCGCCCGCATGGGGCATGACGATGATCGAGGGCGAATAGGTCAACTCATCTTCGGGAATCCGGACCTGAATGCTCATGCGTCCGTCGGACCCCTCCTCGACTTGCCCAATGCCTCCGTGGTTGAGCAGGCGGCCTATCGTCCCCCCGTTTTGCTTGTCCAGACCAAGCTCGCTAACCACCTCGGATAGCTGCTTCTCTCTGGCTCTTGCCATTAGCTTGCCTCCTTTCCTAATTCCCCAGCATTTCATAAGTTATCATAGAAGCAAACCAGGGGTCAAGTCTAAAATGTCTTGTGCTTTACAATACTAAAAAAATTTTATGATGCTAAAGGAGCTCCTACACCGAGAGAAAGATCCGCTCGTTAGTCCGCTCGTTACCGTTTTGTTAGGATTGTCTCTTTTCCTATCGGCCTTTCGAGTGCCGCTTCCCGATCACGAGCCTTGAAAGATCTCATCACCCTGTACCGGCTTGCTATACTTCCTTTCCTGCCTCGCCGGTCGCTCCGCGGATTATCTCGAAGCCAAGTTTGCCTTCACCGGCGCTGACGACCAGCTTGTCGCCGCGTTTGATCGAACCGTCGAGGACCATGCGCGAGAGCACGTTATCCACCCGGCGCTGGATGGTGCGCCGTAAGGGACGGGCGCCGAACTCGGGGTCGAAGCCTTCTTCGGAGATCAGTGCCACGGCTTCGTCGGTGAACTCGATCCCGACCCCCTGGGCTTTCAGGCGTCTCGAAGTGTGATCCAGGAGTAGGCGCGCTATCTCCGCTATCTGGTCCTCGCCCAGGGAGCGGAACAGGATCACCTCGTCTATGCGGTTCACGAACTCGGGACGCAGGGTGCTCCTGAGTAGCCGGTTCATGTCCTCCTTGAGATCCTCGAACGACTCGTTTCGCCCGGCGTGCGCCCTGATGCGCTCGGCCCCGAGGTTGCTCGTCATGATGATTACCGCGTTCTTGAAGTCCACGGTTCTACCCTGGGCGTCCGTGAGCCGTCCGTCGTCCAGGAGTTGGAGCAGGACGTTGAACACGTCCGGGTGCGCCTTCTCGATCTCGTCGAGCAGTAACACCGAGTACGGGCGGCGACGCACGGCCTCCGTCAACTGTCCGGCCTCCTCGTATCCGACGTATCCCGGAGGCGCGCCGACGAGCCGGCTGATCGTATGCTTCTCCTGAAACTCCGACATGTCTATCCTGACTATCGCCGCTTCATCCCCGAAGAGGGCGTCGGCGAGCGCACGTGCCAGCTCCGTCTTACCGACGCCGGTAGGACCGAGGAACAGAAAGCTGCCAATGGGCCTGTTCGGGTCGGAGAGCCCGGCGCGGGCGCGTCTTATGGCCTCGGATACCGCCTCGACGGCCTCTTCCTGGCCGACGAGGCGCTCGTGAAGCTGGCCTTCCAGGCGCAGCAGACGCTCGCGCTCCTCCTCGGTGAGCTGGCTCACCGGGATGCCGGTGGCCCGGGAGACGACCTCGGCGATATCCTCGGCCGTCACCTCCCCCGCCGGCGGGCGACGAACGCCGCCGGATTCCTCGGACGGCTCGGGCAGGCTTGCCACCTTCTCCTTGAGTTCCTGCGTCTTCTCGACGGCGACCACGTGATCCCGCTCCCTCTGAAGACTCCTCAGCTCCTCTTTCAGAGCTTTTGTGTCCCCGGGTTTGGTCTTCGCGTGCAGACGTACCCTCGCCGACGCCAGGTCCATCAGGTCTATAGCCTTATCTGGGAGGAAGCGGCCGGTAACGTAGCGGTCGGAGAGCTCGGCGGCGGCAACAAGCGCCTCTTCGGTTATCTCGACGCGGTGGTGCGCCTCGTAGCGGTCCTTGAGGCCGCGCAGGATCTCGATAGCCTCGTCAACGGAGGGCTCGCCGATGAGGACCGGCTGCAAGCGGCGTTCCAGCGCCGCGTCTTTCTCTATGTTCTTGCGGTACTCGTCTACCGTGGTCGCGCCCACGAGACGCATCTCGCCGTATGCCAGGGCGGGCTTGAGCATGTTGGAGGCGTCCATCGAACCCTCTACCGCGCCGGCTCCGACCACGGTGTGCAGCTCATCGAGGAAGATTATCTGGTCATCCAGGCTCTCCCGGATCTCATCCAGGACCTTCTTGAGGCGCTCCTCGAACTCCCCACGGTACTGCGTCCCCGCGACCATCCCCGACAGGTCCAGCGCGAGGACGCGCTTGCCGGCGAGCGTATCCGGGGCCTCATCGTTCACGATCCATTGGGCAAGCCCCTCGACGATGGCCGTCTTGCCGACGCCGGGGTCCCCTATGAGCACGGGGTTGTTCTTGGTCCTCCTAGAGAGGATCTCGACGATGGTCTCGACTTCTTCGGCCCGCCCGATGACGGGGTCTAGTTTCCCTTCTTGCGCCATCCGCGTCAGGTCGCGGCTGTACTCGTCTACCGTCGGCGTCGCGTTGGTCCGAGACTCGCTCCTCTTGACGGTATCCACCTTGTCTTTGCCCGGATCCATCTCCTACCCCCTAGGCACAACTGTACTTCGCCGGAGCTTCCCTGGGCAACGGCGCCAGAAGAACCCGGCAAGTGTAGTCTATCGCATCGGCGATGGCCGGAACCTGGGCTACAGCGTCTCCCGAGAGAGGCCATAGTACTCAGCCAGGAAAGATGGACGGCAAACGGGAGTGTAAGCAAACGGACAAAACCGGATTCCACCCGCGAGCATAATAGCAACCGCAGGAGTGATGAAGATACGCCTCACACAAAGAGTCCCCAGGTACGCCCGCCTCACCGAAGGCATCATCGTGGACGCCGAGCCCGTCGCCGGCCACCCCGAGGTGATGCGGGTGAAAGACTTCGATGTTTTCGAGAATGGGGCGCTGGTGCGAAGTTGGGAGCTGGTTTTGTCAGATGAAGAGGTCGAGGCGTTTTTAAGCGAGGGCTAGCCTACACCTTACCATCAACAGCTCCGACCCCGCGGGATGGTCGGCGCGTCCTGCGGGCCGTTACCGGATTGTGCGCGGCACCTGCTCGAGTTGGGCGATCCTTATTTCGAGGCCGATGAGGTACTCGGCGAGTTCACGGGTCGCGCCCGCCTGCACCAGTTTTTCTATACGCGCTCCATGAATCCGTCGTTGCTCCTCTTCTATCTCTTGCGCGCCTTTAGCGGCTATGAAGTTAAGATCGTCCACGGCAATTTCCCTTTCTGATCGCTCTTCCGAATACTACCCCCTTTTACACGAAGGCGTCTAGCCGAAGGAGCAGTGGGAGGCTGCGCCCGACCCAATTCGCTGGCTCCGGGAGTGACTCGACGAGGCCGGGCGCGCCTTCCAGCGACTGCCTTCTCGTCGGAGACGGCGAATTCTCCGCCCCGGAGGCGATAAGCGGAACGGATCCTACCCGGTTGCCGCGGCCGAGAGCGATTCGGCGACGTTCGTGCCGACGACGCGTCCGAAGGTATTCGCCCGCAACACCGACGTTGCCGGTGGATGCTTGTGGTAGAGACCCGTGATCTCGCCGGCGGCGTAGAGACCGGGGATCGGCGCCCCGTCCGTGTTTAGCACGCGCCCGTCCGGGTCGACCTTCAGCCCGCCAAAGGTGAATTTGACCTGTGCCGTCATCGGAAATCCTGAGAACGGCGCCTCAACGATCGGCTCGGCCCAGTTAGATTTCGGCGGTGTGATCCCCGAGGTCTTTTTACCGTCCATCCTGGTCGGGTCCCAGTCACCGGGACTGCAAGCCTCGTTGAACCCGCTGACGGTTTCTTCGAGCTTCTCCGGGTCGAGGCCGAGCTTCTCGGCCAGGCCGGAGATCGTATCGGACTGTTCCGGGGGTTTTTCGGCCGTCTCGTAGACCCAACTACCCTCGAAGCGGTCCATTACGGTCTTGTCGGTGATGAAGTACGACTTCTGGTTCTGGTTACGCCAGGTGTCGTAGGCGATCGACTCGGTGGTGGCGAAGAGGTATTCCTCGCCCTCGTCGTGGAAGCGTTCGCAGTCCTCGTTGACTACGACCCCGTAGTTCTGGCCCCAGATAACCGAGTGGGGATTCTTCGCCCGCGGGTCGACGAGCTCAGCGTGAATCATGTCGAACTGCCCGGCCGTGCCGGCCCCGACATCCATCGCCATCCGGATGCCGGCGCCGTCGTTGTACTTGATGCCGGGAACGATCAGCGGAAGGTCATCCGCATCCTTGCCGGTATACTGCGTGAGCATCTCCGGGTCCCCTTCGAAGCCACCACAGGCCAGGACGACCGCACCGGCCGTGATAGTACGCTGTTGACCGTCGGGCTCGCGCACGACGACGCCGTTGATCTGTCCCTCGTCGTCGAGGGTCAGTTCGGTCGCCTCGTGCTCGTAGAGGATGTCGGCGGACGCATACTTCGCGATGCGGATTAAGTACTCATCAATGCTTTCCTTGCCGCCGCCTACCGGGTGGGCGAAGTGCTGCTCCTCGAAATCCAGGGCGGCGTTCTCCTCGTCGTGATGGATCAGCTTGACGCCGTGGTCCTCCATGAACTCGATCGTGTCCGGCACCTCGTCCTCAAACTTGCGCCAGTAGTCGGGGTCCGACAGTTCCTGACGGTCCTGCTCCGTTTCCTTAGCCCGGTCGCGTAGAAGTGTGTTGTCGCGGTTGAGTCGCATAAAGGGCCTCGTCCAGCGCGAAGCTCCCGGCCACGTGCCTTTCCTTCCCGTCTCGATCAACGCCACACGGCCAACCTGGCCGGCCTCCTCCGTCATCTCCAGGAAGCTCAACGTAGCCGTCGAGCCCGCGAAACCGCTACCTATGACCACCATATCGTAGTCTGGCAAAATCTTCTCCTTCCATGTCGCTCGCCTTTCGGCTTCCCCTATCGTGCACGATGATACACAATCTGAGAGGGAGGTATGACCGGGATACGGGCTCTTCCCCGAGCCAGGCTAATTCAAGCTTCTAAAAGGTTCCAGTTTGCCCCTGGTGACAGCTACACGCCCTGGCTACTATCTATCCAGCACCACGTCCGAAAGCGGGCTGCCGATACAGATGAGGCGCCAGCCTTGCTCCAAATCCAGGTCGTCCAGTGCAAAAGCGAGGTCCTGGTCCATCTCACCTTCGAGGCACTTCACAATACAGGTCGTGCAGGTGCCACTGCGGCAATCGTAGGGGAGGCGCAAGCCCGCGTTTTCGGCTTCTTCGAGGATGTACTCGTCCTCGGCGCACTCTATGGTGACGCCCTTGCGCCGAAAGGTTACCTTGTGGGTCTTCGCCATGTCTCTCCTTTCTGGATTGTTCTAGCATATCGGAGGGGCGATCCCAGGCCGCTACTTCAACTAAGGGCGCTATGAGTTGGGTAGATTACAATGGACTCGAAAACAATGATCAACATGCGCCTGCGCGGGAGTACTTCGGATCACCCGTTCGCAGAAGTCCCGAACCCGATGGCACAAGCAGCGAGAAAGGTACAATAGTGAGCAGCGCAATCTTGCTGCATTGGCCGAGGGTCCCCGATCCTCTAGATGAATTTAGACCCTAGGGTACGAGTAGAGATGCGTTCCTCTCCGACGCGTTTTGCCCTGCGTTCCCGGTCCTTCGGGGTCTACGCGGCCGGGTACCTGGTGAGCCAGACCGGTGAGTGGATGACCCTGGTCGCTTTGAACTGGGCCGTTCTGGAGTTCACCGGCTCCGCGTTGTACCTGGGCCTGATCAACGCCTGCCGGATGGCTCCCGCTTTCTTGCTCAGCGTCCCGGCCGGCGTGCTGGCGGATCGCAGCGACCGCCGAAAACTACTGACGGTGCTGCACGCCGGTATCATTCCATTAACCGTATGCGTCGGATACTTGTTGGCGTGGGACAGCCCTTTCTGGCTACTGGCCGCCGCGGTGACGCTACGCTCATCATTAGTAGCCGTGGTTATCCCAGTTCGCAACTCCATGATCCCTAACCTGGTGCCGGAGAGCCGGGTAGCCAGCGCGGTCGCGGCCGAGAGCGGCGTGCGAAACCTCTCTCGCATCTTGGGACCGGTAATTGCCGGAACCTTGCTGGCTGTGATGGAGATCGAGAACGTATTCTGGATCAGTGCGGGCAGCATCTTGACCGTGTTGCTCGCCCTGTTTGTAGTTCGCCCGTCATCCAACAGAGGTGCCGTCTCAAACCACATAAAAGCGGATATCCGGGAGGCGGCTGCTTACGTGAAGGACAGCCCGGCCGTTCAGTCTCTCTTGATTCTGACGGTAGCGCCTATGGTGTTCGCGTTTCCTTACACCGCCATGATGCCGCTGTTTGCGGAGGAGCTCTTGCAACTCGGACCGAAAGGGCTCGGTGTCCTGCTTTCGGCTGCCGCGGCGGGCGCCCTCGTAGGATCCGCGTGGCTGACGCTGAGCAGCGGTACGGAAGGGGCGGGAAAGTGGCTGGTGGGTTCGATCCTCAGCATGGGCCTGTTCCTTCTCCTGTTCGTGACGATGGAAACCTTCGTCACGGCGTCGGCCACGATGTTCCTGGTGGGGTTCGCCAGCTCCACGTACCGCACGATGAGCCGGGCCGTCCTCCAGACTCGGGTGCCGGACCGACTCCGGGGCCGCATATTGAGCATCGCACTCATGGACCGTGGACTGATGCCGCTTGGAGCTATCTTGATCGGGGCCGTCGCCGAATGGGCAAGCGCCCTGTGGGCCGGCGTCGTCATGGGAGGCGGCTGCGTTGTCCTCACGCTGATGGTGCTCACCGCCCGACGACGGATCTGGAGCCTATGAAAATTTCAGGTGGACTTCGGATCTGGAGGGTAATGACTGTCCGGATGAGGAGCAACTTGGGTTACTATACGAAGCCATCAGCTCCATAGCTTCGCGCTCGCATAAGAGTGTGTTGCCGAGAAGGGGGATGCTCGTATGGGTCGAAATGAATTTCCGGTCGTGTTCGACGGCCACAACGACGTACTGTTGAGGCTCGGTGGACCGGATGGGGGCGGGCCCGGCGCATTCTTCGAGCGTGGCAAGCAGGGACACCTGGATCTTCCCCGGGCGCGGGAGGGGGGCTTCGGGGGCGGCTTCTTTGCCGTTTGGATTCCCCCACCTAGAGAGCCGATGTCTGATGGTACTCCGGGGCCGCTTCCACCCACACTAGATCCCGCATACGCGCTGCGCTACTCGATGGCCCTTGCCGCTACGCTGTTCAGGATCGAGGATCTCTCGAATGGTAAGTTCCGGGTCGTCCGTACCGCCGCCGAACTACAGCGATGCCTGGATGCGGGAATAATGCCGGCGGTGCTCCACCTGGAGGGCGCCGACGCAATAGACACCGACCTCGACGCGCTGCACGTACTCTACCGGGCGGGGCTGCGCTCCCTGGGCTTTGTCTGGGCCCTGCCGAACGCCTTTGCCGAGGGCGTCGACCTGCACTATGGGCGCTCACCGGACACGGGGCCAGGGCTAACCGAAGCCGGCAAGGAGTTGGTTCGCGCCTGCAACGAACTCCGTATCATGATCGACGTGTCCCACCTGAACGAGAAAGGCTTCTGGGATGTTGCAGCCCTCACGGACGCCCCGCTCGTCGCGAGCCACTCCAACGCTTACGCCGTCTGCCCCTACACCCGAAACCTCACGGACACGCAGCTCGACGCCATAGCCGACTCCGATGGGATGATCGGCCTCAACTTCGCGGTCCACTTCCTACGGGAGGATGGGGCCCGGGATGTAAACACCCCTCTAGAAGTGATGATCCGGCAGATCGACTACCTGGTAGAACGAGTCGGGATCGACCGGGTCGGCTTCGGCTCCGACTTCGACGGGGTCCTGATATCGCAGGAGATAGGTGATGTGTCGGGCCTGCCGAAGCTGATGTCAGCCCTCAGGGATCGGGGCTACAATGAAGGGGCGCTCCGAAAACTCGCCCACGAGAATTGGGTCCGCGTTTTGCGCAAGACCTGGGGGGAGTAGACCTGCGAGCCTCGTGACTCCTGCGAGTCGCACACCACAGCCCAACCCGAACAGGTGGATTCAGAGAGAAAGAACGGCTTGGAGTACTTGACACGTCGTTAGATTGATACAACAATTTCTAGTATGAGTTCGTTGTCGAGGTCCAGTGAGGGGACGCTCCACTATCAGCTCCATACGGAGTTGGTCGAGCAGATCTAGTCGGGGAAGATCGGGGTTGGGGCTCGGCTGCCGAGCGAGGCGGACCTAGTTCGAGACTACAATGTCAGCCGGACGACGGCCCGGCGGGCCCTGGACGAGTTGCGGCGGGAGGGGCTCGTGCGGCGGGAGCCGGGACAGGGGACTTTTCTAGCCAGTCCTCGTTTGAGGTCTAACCTGGCGTATCTGTGCAGCTTCTCGGAGGAGATCGAGCACTGGGGGCACGAGCCGGGTGCGAGGCTCGTCTCGCAAAAGGAGACCGGGGCTGACAAGACCATCGCAAAGAGGCTCGTTATGGAGCCGGGTGAGGTAGTGTTGTACGTCCGGTGGCTGCGGCTGGCCGACGGACAGCCGATCTTCGTGTGCGACTCTTACCTGCCTATCATCAGGTTTCCGAAGCTCCGGGACGCGGATTACAGCTCTGTCTCGCTCCGGGAGCTTTTCGAGAATATGACCGGCAGGAAGTTTGCGCGCCTAGCAGTGAATCGAGGCGGTGGCTCCCGGAGATGTTGCCGGCCTGCTCGGTATAGAAGCTGGTGCGCCGGTGCTCAAGATCGAACGCGTAACTTTCGTGGACGGGGAGGAGCCTGTAGAGAACGTCGAGGCATTCTTCCACCCCGAACGCTACCGACACTACGACGAGCTCTCCTCGCGACCACTCTCCTCGCAACCAGTTGGTATGGCCGGGTGAACGGGGTGAGATGCGCTGCGGAGGCAGACCATTATTGGGTTGCTGGGCCTGTGAGCGTGGTATCTTGGGAACCTCTCTGACTCAGAGATCCGCCAGGGCCATTGAAGCAAATCTCCGGCCCGTGCTAAACTAATCCGGCGCGTTTTCGAGAAAGGGGAAAGATAGATACAAGTTTGCGCGGGCGGTGAAGAATTTATCCTCCGTAATTGCTTTGACTGTTATCGTGGGGCTTTTGCGGGAATCATGTCTTCGAGGGAATGTTCTTTAGGAAAGGAGGAACGTGAGGCGTATCGAGTTAGAGGTAAACGGGATCACCTACGAGCATGAGGTGGAGCCCCGGCTGCTGCTAGTACATTACTTGCGGGAGGTGTTGAACCTGACGGGGACGATGGTCGGGTGCAACACGTCGAACTGCGGGGCTTGCACGGTGCTGATGAACGGCGAGTCGGTCAAGAGTTGTACGCTGCTGGCGGTGCAGGCCGACGGGCAGGAGGTCTTGACGGTTCAGGGGCTAACCGAGAACGGCGAGTGGCATCCCATGCAGAAAGCGTTCCACGAGAACCACGGTTTGCAGTGCGGGTATTGCACGCCGGGCATGATCATGGCTTCGGTCAGCATGCTCGCCGAGAACCCGGACCCTTCGGAGGAGGAGATCCGGGAATCTTTGGAGGGGAACTACTGCCGCTGCACGGGCTACGAGAACATCGTCAAGTCCGTCCAGCAGGCGGCAGGCGAGATGAGCACCCAGGTATCTTCCTAGAAAGGGGAACAAAGTGACCGAAGCACCGGAACGCTATATGGGGGGCGGGTTGCTCCGCAAGGAGGACCCGAACCTCGTCACCGGCAAGGCCAACTGGACCGACAACATCAAGGTGTCGGGGACGCTGCACTTCGCGATCTTGCGGAGCCCGTTTGCCCGCGCCAAGATCACAAACCTCGATGTCTCGGCGGCGCTGGAGCAGCCGGGCGTCGTGGCGGCGTTTACCGGCGAGGATCTGGCGGAGGAGTGGCCGGGCGGCGTGCCCTGTGCGGCGAACGTTACCGAGGAGCAGAAAACCCCGTTCCATCCGCCCATCGTCCAGGACGAGGTGCGGTACATGGGCGACGTGGTGGCGGTGGCCGTGGCGACCGACCGCTACAAGGCCCAAGACGCCCTGGAGCACATCGAGGTCGACTACGAGCCGCTAGACCCGGTGCTGGAGATGGAGCCCGCGCTGGAAGACGGCAGCGAACTGGTCCACGAGGACTTGGAGACCAACGAGTGCTTCTACTGGAAGGCCGAGGCCGGCAACGTAGACGACGTCTTCCAGGGGGCCGGTCGGGCCCCTGACGTGGAGCCCAGAGGGGACATGAACAACGCCGAGGAGCGGGCAGACGTAATCGTCAAGGAGCGTTACGTACAGCAGCGGCTGCTCCCCACCGCCATCGAGCCGCGGGCGACCGTCGCGATGCAGGAGCCGGGCCACGGTGGGTACGTAGTGTACTCCGCCACGCAGGTGCCGCACCTGGCGAAGATCGTGCTTTCTTTAGCGACCGGGATACCGGAGAATAAGATCCGGGTCGTCGCGCCTGACGTGGGTGGCGGCTTCGGCTCCAAGCTCAACGTGTACCGGGAGGAGATCCTGGCGCTCGTCCTCACCAAGAAGCTGGGGACCCCGATCAAGTGGGTAGAGGACCGCTCGGAGAACTACCAGGCCACGATCCACGGCCGCGGACAGGTCCAGGACATGGAGATTGCCGCCACGAGCGAGGGCAAGATCCTGGGCGTCCGGGTCAAGCTCCTAGACGACATGGGGGCTTACCTGCAGCTTCTGACCCCGGTCATCGCCATTAGCGGCGCCGCGATGTTCGCCGGCGTCTACAACTTCGACGCTTTCTCTTGTGAAATACAGGGCGTCTTCACCAATAAGACCCCGACCGACGCCTACCGCGGCGCCGGCCGCCCCGAGGCCGCCTACGCCATCGAGCGGATCATCGACTCCCTCGCCCGGGAGCTTGACATGGACCCGGCGGAGGTAAGGCGCAAGAACTTCTACGAGCCGTTTGACGAGCCGACCCCGACCCCGGCGGGCCTGGAGTACGACTCGATGAACATGCAGGCCACCCTCGACCGGGCCATAGAGCTTGCGGACTACGAGGGCCTGCGCGAGGAGCAGCGCCGCCGCCGCGAGGAGAACGACCCCGTCCAGCTCGGCATCGGCTTCTCGACGTACACCGAGATCTGCGGTCTCGGGCCTTCCCAGGCGCTCTCCGGCCTCGGCATCGGGGGCGCCGGCTGGGAAGCCGCCAACGTGCGGATGCTCCTCACCGGCAAGGTAGAGGTCGCCACCGGCACCTCTCCCCACGGTCAGGGCCACGAGACCTCCTGGTCCCAGATCGCCGCCGACGCCCTCGGGGTCATCCCGGACGACGTGGAGGTGCTCCACGGCGACACCGCCGTTTCCCCGATGGGCCGGGACACCTACGGCTCCCGGAGCCTCGCCGTCGGCGGCATCGCGGTGCATCTGGCCTGCGAAAAGGTAGTGGACAAGGCCAAGAAAGTCGCTGCCCACATGCTGGAGGCCTCGGAAGAGGACATGGAGTTCGAGGGCGGGACCTTCTCCGTGGCCGGTTCCCCGGACCAGAACGTCACCATCCAAGACGTCGCGGCCGCGGCGTTCATGGCGGCCGACATCCCGGAGGATATGGAGCCGGGCCTGAGCGAGAGCATGGTCTTTGATCCGCCGAACTTCACGTTCCCGTTCGGGGCGCACATCTGCGTCACCGAAGTGGACACCGAGACCGGCAAGGTGGGGGTCCGGGACTACTTCGCGGTGGACGACTGCGGGCCGGTCATCAACCCGGCCATCGTGGACGGCCAACTTCACGGCGGTCTCGCCCAGGGCATCGCCCAGGCGCTCTACGAAGAGGCCATCTACGACGAGGACGGCACGCTCGTAACGGGCTCGATGGTGGACTACATGATCCCCGGCGCCCCCGAGTTGCCGAACTTTACCCTCGACCGGACCGTAACGCCGTCGCCTTCCAACCCGCTCGGAGTCAAGGGCGTCGGCGAGGCCGGGACCATCGGCGCGCCACCGGCGGTCATCAACTCGGTAATAGATGCCCTGGCGCCGCTAGGGGTTACGCACATAGACATGCCCGCGCTGCCGATGCGGGTGTGGTCCGCGATCCAGGAGGCAAAATCCGGTGCTAACGCGGACGCCAACGGCCAGGGAGGTGATGCGTAGTGTACCCGGTACCTTTCGACTACGAGGTCGCCGAATCGGTCGACCACGCGATAGAGCTACTCGGTGAGCACGGCGAAGACGCCAAGATACTCGCCGGCGGGCACTCCCTGATCCCGCTCCTGAGGCTCCGGCTGGCCGTCCCGTCGGTTCTGGTCGACGTGGGCCGCCTCGACGACCTCAACTACATCCGCGAGGAAGACGACCACCTGGCGATCGGCGCCCTGACGCATCACCGCCAGATACACCGGGACGAAACGGTGAACGAACACTGCGGCCTGCTCGCCTACACGGCCGGTCTTCTCGGCGACCCCTCGGTTCAGCACCGGGGCACCATCGGCGGGGCCGTCTCCCACGGCGACCCCTCCGGCGACCTCCCAAGCGTCATAACCGCGCTCGAAGGTGAAATAGTGGTAAAAGGCCCCGACGGCGGGCGAACAATCGCCGCCGCCGACTTCTTCCTCGACTGGCTCTACACGGCGCTCGATGAGCAAGAAGTAGTCACCGAAGTCCGGATCCCGAAGCTAAGCTCCGACACCGGCTGGTCGTACAAGAAGTTTTCCCGCCGGTCTCAGGACTGGGCGGTAGTCGGGGTGGCGGCCATAATCGAGAAGAGCAACGGCAACATAGACACGGCCCGCATCGGCCTGACCAGCATGGGCTCTACGCCCATAAGGGCCACGGCGGTCGAAGAAGCCCTCTCGGGCGCGAGCCCGGATGCTGTCGCGGAAGCGGCAAACTCCGCCGACGAGGGCACTAGCCCCGCTTCGGACGACGCCGCCTCGGAAGAGTTCCGTCGTCACCTGGCGCGGGTGTGGACCCGCCGGGCGGTCGAAGAGGCTTTGGGCCGTTGACGGAGAGCGCCGACGGACGTCGGGGGGCCTTGCCCTCCGGCGTTTCTTCTTCCCCAGAGTTTCAGCAGCGGCTGCGGAAGGACGATTATCTGGCCGGGGAGGGCTTATCCACGGCGATCTTCCTGGCCCTCAAACTCGGCCGGCCGCTGTTTTTGGAGGGCGAAGCCGGGGTCGGCAAGACCGAGGTCGCCAAGGTTCTCTCCCGGATGCTAGACACCCCGCTCATCCGGCTGCAGTGCTACGAGGGCATAGACGTCCACCAGGCCGTCTACGAGTGGGATTACCCGCGCCAACTTTTGCACATCCGGGCGGCGGAGGCTTTCGGCGCCGGGGAGGACCGGGAGCGGTTCGAGGACGAGCTTTACACGCGACAGTTTCTGGTCAGCCGGCCGCTGTTGCAGGCGCTGGAGCACGCTGGGCCGGTGCCGCCGGTGTTGCTCATAGACGAGGTGGACCGGGCCGACGACGAGTTCGAGGCTTTTCTGCTGGAGATACTGTCGGAGTTCGCGATCACGGTCCCGGAACTCGGCACCATCCGCGCCGACCGACCCCCGATCGCCGTCCTGACCTCGAACCGGACGCGCGAGGTCCACGACGCCCTCAAGCGCCGCTGCTTGTACTTTTTTATAGACCACCCGACCCTGGAACGGGAGGTCGAGATAGTCCGCCTCCGGATCCCCGACGCCGACGAGGCGTTGGCCCGGCAGGTGGCGGCCGCCGTCCAGCGCCTTCGCGACCTGGATCTCTACAAACCCCCCGGCGTCGCCGAAACGCTCGACTGGACGGAGGCGCTCGTCGCCCTGGGTGCGAAAGAGCTGGACGAAGACCTCATAGAAGCCACGCTCGGCTCGGTTGTGAAGTACCGGGAGGACCAGCAGCGGGTCCTAGGGGCGGCGATGAGCTTGCTCGCGGGGCGGTAGTGATGCCGGAGACCGCGTCGTATCCGGCGCCCGTGCTCGAGGCGTCGGTGGCCTTCGGGCGGTTGTTACGCCGGGCCGGTATCAACGTCGGGACCGACCGGGTGGTGGGGTTCGCCCGGGCGCTAGAGGAGTTGGACGTAGCGCGCCGGGAGGACGTGTACTGGGCCGGACGGGCCACGCTCTGCTCCCGGCCCGAAGACACGGAGATCTACGACCGGGCGTTCGAGGCGTTCTGGAGGAGCCGGAGACGCCCGAAGCCGCACCGACAGCCGAAGGCGCGACCTTACGTCACCGTTGATGATTCCGTCCAGCCGCCGAAGAAGTCCGTCGAGAAAAACCCGAAAGGCGAGGAGGCGGTCCGGCTGCGCTACAGCCCGGTCGACGTACTCCGCACAAAGGATTTCGCCCTCTATACCGCCGAAGAGTTCGACGAGCTGTACCGGCTGCTCGCCGACCTCAACATAAGCGGCGTGCTAAAAAAGAGCCGTCGGCTGGAGCCCGCACCGCGGGGCCGTCACGACCCGCGCCGCACGCTGCGCGGTGCCCTGCGGACCGGCGGCGAACCCGTGCGCCACCGCTTCCGCCGAACGAAAAACCGGCCCCGGCGGGTGGTGTTCCTGTGCGACATCTCCGGTTCGATGGCGTCTTACAGCCGGGTGTTGCTGCGGATGCTGCACGCGGGTGTCTCCTCCGGAGAACCGGTCGAGGCTTTCGTGATGGGAACGAGGCTCACCCGCGTGACCCCGGAGCTAAAAAGCCGCGACCCGAACCGGGCTTTACGGGAGGCCGGCGGCGCGGTGGAGGATTGGTCCGGCGGGACCCGGCTCGGGGATACAATAAAGGAGTTCGTGGATCTTTGGGGACAGCGCGGGATAGCCCGGGGGTCGGTAGTGGTGATCCTCTCCGACGGCTGGGACCGGGGCGACGTGGAGGTTCTGGCGGAGCAGATGCGGCGTGTAGAACGCCTGGCTTACAGGGTCATCTGGGTCAACCCGCTAAAGGCCGCGCCCGGCTACCGGCCGATAGCGAAGGGCATGGCCGCCGCCCTGCCCCACGTGGACGTGTTTCTCTCCGGCCACAACTTCGAGAGCCTGGAAGAGTTGGCCCGGGCCGTCGCCGGGGCGGTAGGAGGTGATAGATAAGGGTGTATCATCTAGGTCAGAGCTTGAGAGTGGGAAGGTGAGATCATCGAGACTCTAAAAGCGGTTCACGAAGACGGAAAATTTCGGCTGCCGAAACCTTCGATGGTTGAGTTGAACGATGTGGAACAGGTCCGAATCACCGTCGAGAGCGAATCAGCCTCAGAAGACATACTCGTCTCCGTCGGGCGTATTTATGCCGAACTCTCCGACAAAGAGATGGAAGACGTAGAACGCCTCATGCTAGACTGTAGAGAGTTTTTCGGTGAGCGCGGTGAGTTGATCGGCGACGCCGACATCCTGATCGCGGCGACGGCCACCGCCCAAGATTACAGCCTGGTAACCAACAACAAACGTCATTTCGATCGTGTTTTGGACCCGCGGGTGGAAAACTAGCTGCAACCGTCGTGGAGGAGAAAGCATGAACCCCGTTGTAGATAAAATCGCCGAGTGGCGCGAGCAGGACAAACAGGCCGCGCTCGCCACGGTCGTAAAGGTCGAGCGCTCTGGGCCGCTGGGACCGGGGACTTCGATGGCCGTAAGTGAAGACGGGCAGGTTGTTGGCTCGGTCAGTGGTGGCTGTGTGGAGCCGGCCGTTTTCGAAGAGGCGATCTCTGCCATAGAAACCGGCGAGCCAAAACTCTTGACCTACGGTATTTCGGATGATGAAGCGTTCGGCGTGGGCCTGACCTGCGGGGGTATCATCCACATCTTCGTCGAGAAGGTGGTCTGGTAGAATGGGCGAGCTTCTAAGACGCTGGCACGCGGCGCTCGCCGAACAGTCACCGGTAGCTATCGCCACGGTGATCAAGGGCCCCGGCCTGGGCAGCAAACTGCTCGTAAGCCCCGGAGACCAAGAGGGCACCGCCGGCAACACCGACCTGGACAAGGCAATCGTAGAGTCCGCCCGCGGCCTTTTAGAGGGCGGCCGCACGGCGTCGGTCCACTTCGGGCCTACGGGGCAGCGGCGTATGGAGGATGTGTCCGTATTTATCCAGTCTTTCGCGCCGCCCCCAAGGATGTACGTCTTCGGGGCCATAGATTTCGCCTCGGCGATGGCCCGCATCGGTAAGTTTATGGGGTATCGCGTGACGGTGTGCGACGCCCGGCCGGTTTTCGCCACCCGCGAACGGTTCCCGAGCGCCGACGAGGTGGTTGTCGCCTGGCCGGACGAGTTTTTGAAAACGGCGGAAGTGGACGGGCGCAGCGTGATCTGCGTGCTCACCCACGATCCCAAGTTCGATATTCCGGTGCTGAAGGAAGCGCTCAAGACCGAGGCGGGCTACATCGGGGCGATGGGCAGCCGCCGGACCCACGACAACCGGACGGCACGCCTGAAAGAGGAAGGCGTTTCGGAGGAGCAACTTTCCCGGATAGCGAGTCCTATCGGGCTGGACGTCGGGGCGCGGACGCCGGAGGAGACGGCGGTGGCTATCGCCGGGGAGATCGTCGCCTTGCACACCGGCCATTCTGGCGGAAGGCTCGCGGATAGGAGCGGCCCGATCCACAATCCGGAAGCCGGCGTCCCGGAGGCCGGTGTCCGGGAGAAGGCCGGATGATGCGGGCAGCATGACCGGCGTCTCGGCCATCGTGCTCGCCGCCGGCGCCGGGAGCCGGTTCGGGCAGGGCCCATCCGGGGGCGGAAAGCTGCTCGCACCGTATCTCGGGCGGCCTTTGATCTGCACGACCCTCTCGGGGCTGCACGAGGCCCCAGTGGATGAGATAATCGTGGTGTTGGGGAAACGGTTCGAGGAGCTGCAGAGCGTGTGCGAACCTTACGGGGTCCGTATGGTAGAGAACCCGGACTGGGCTGAGGGGATGTCTACCTCGGTAAAGGCTGGCTTGGCGGCGACGGCCCAGGAAGCGAGAGCCGCGGTAGTCCTGCTGGCGGACCAACCGCTCGCGGGCTCGGAGGCGGTTGCCCGGCTCGTTGGCGCCTTCGAAAGAGGGGCTAGCGTGGCGGTCGCTACTTACGATGGCACGCCGCGCAACCCGGTTCTGTTTGGCCGGGAGGTATGGCCGGCTCTGGAGAAAGACCTGTCGGGGGACGAGGGTGCGCGGGGTTTCATCCGGGGTCATCCGGAGTTGGTGACGGAGGTCCCGTGCGACGCTGTGGCCGACCCCGTTGACGTGGATACGGTCGAGGACCTCGGCCGTTTGGAAGAGCGCGTGGCTAGAAAGGCTGCGCCCGAGCAAAGGAGGAGCCGATGAAGCTGGAGAACGAGTTTACGGTAAACACGCCCATAGACCGGGTGTGGGAGGCGATGCAGAACCTGGAGGAGGTTACGCCGTGCCTGCCCGGCGCCCAGCTCACCGAGCAGCGCGGCGAAGATTACAAGGGGAGCATGACGATCAAGATGGGTCCCGTAAGCCAGACTTACAACGGCACCGTCAGCATCGAAGACGCAGATAAAGAAAATTACCGGGCGGTTATCAAGGCGGAGGGTAAGGACAAGCGGGGCCAGGGGGGAGCCTCGGCCACCATCACCTCGACCCTGAGCGAAAACGGCGGCGACAGCACCCACGTCCACGTCGAGACCGACATGCACCTCTCCGGCCGGGTGGCCCAGTTCGGCCGCGGCGTCCACAAAGACGTGGCCTCGAAGGTCATGGGCCAGTTCGCCGACTGCCTGGAGCAGAAGCTGTAAGGAAGGCTGTAAGAGAGGAGAATCATGAAGTTGGAGAACGAGTTTACGGTAGACGCGCCGCTGGATGAGGCTTGGAAAACGATGATCGACCTCGAACGGGTAACGCCGTGCCTGCCCGGCGCGAGCCTTACCGATCAAGAAGGCGACGAGTACCGGGGCAAGATGACGGTCCGGCTCGGGCCGGTAAAACAGGAGTACAACGGCACGGTGAAGTTCGAGGAGACGGACGAGGACGAACACCGGGCGGTGCTCAAGGCTGACGGTAAGGACCAGAGGGGGCAGGGCACGGCGTCGGCGACCATCACCTCGACGATGAGCGAGGAGAACGGCGGCACCAAAGTTCATGTAGAAACAGACATGCAGCTTACCGGGAAGGCGGCGCAGTTCGGCCGGGGCGTACAGCAGGACGTGGCGGCAAAGCTACTGACGCAGTTCGCAGATTGCCTGGAGAAAGAGATTCTGGGCGAAAACGTCTGGGAAGAGCCCGGAGAAGCGGCCGCCAGCGCTAACGGTTCCGCCGAACCCGGAGAAACCGAAGAGGCTGCCAGCGCAAACGGTTCGGGAGCGGAGTCCGAAGAAGAGTCGCCGGTGCGCAAGATCGAGCAGGAGAGCGAGGTGGAGCCGCTGGATCTCGGGGCGGCGAGCTACGAGGCGGTGCTAAAGCGGGCGGCCCCGGTCGCCCTCGGAGCGTTGCTGCTAGTCGTTGTCCTCTGGTTCGTCCGACGCCGGCGGAGCTAGACGGTCTTTGCCGGAACGCCCAGGGTTGCTGTCCGCTCCAGGGCTTCCTGGTTCCGGATGTGGATCTTGCGCCATTCGAGTTCTATGGCCCCTAACTCCTGAAGCAGGCTTATAGCGCGGGTTACGGTCTCGCGCTTCGAGCCAATCATAGCGGCGAGTTACTCGTGGGCGTAGCGGTTGGGGATTTTTACTCCTGTGCGGGTCATTACGCCTTCGCAAGCCAGACGACGTCTGGTCGGAGATAAATGCCTGGGAGGACGTGGCCGTGACAACCGATATCCAAGAGAGACAATAAAATGCACACCGACCGTCGCCAACCAGGGGAGAAAGCATTGGGCCAAGATACGCAAGCTTCCACGCAACAGCTCTCTGATTTAATGCAGATCACAAACCTCGTTGACGAGATAGACAACGCGGTAGCCTACCTGGGCGTCTCCCTCGGGGACCTGACCCCAGAAACCGCGGAGCAGTTCGGAATTCAGGCTGATTCGGGAGCCGTAATCGCCGAAGTTCTGCCCAGCGAGCCGGCGGCCCAGGCGGGAGTCGAAGCCGAAGACGTCGTGACCGCCATAGACTCCGAGGAAGTCGAGAGTTCCGGAGACCTGCTCTCCGCCCTGCGCGATTACAGCCCGGGGGACCCGGCGACGTTGACCGTGCTCCGAAACGGTGAGGAGGTAGCCTTGGAGGTCCGGTTGGGCGAGCGCGAAGAGTAAGCCAACCTCTTTTCTCTAGAAGCCTATCGCTCTTCTAGCGTAACTCGTATCCCGTTTTTCGGGCGGAGGGTGATGGAAGGTTGCGGAACTGGGGGTGGTTCGACAGGAATGCCAAGCTTGAATTCCCGGGCGATAGTGGCGAGTATCAGGTTCGCCTCCATCTTGGCAAAGGACTGGCCGATGCAGAGCCTGGGGCCGCCGCCAAAGGGGAAGTAGGCAAACTTCGGGAGGTCGTCGGTGGAGCCGTCCAGCCAGCGTTCCGGGATGAACGCTTCGGGGCTATCGAAGAGACGGGGGTCTTGGTGGACGACGTACTGGCTTATAAAGAGCTGGGTCTTGGCGGGAACGTGGAAGCCCCCGATCTCGCAGTCTTCCAACGCTTCGCGACCGATGGCCCAGGCCGGCGGATAGAGTCTCAGGGACTCTTTTACCGCCGCGTCGGTGTATGGGAGACGAGAAAGGTCTTCGAACGTCGGTGGGCGACCTTCCAATACCGTTTCGAGTTCGGCGTGGAGCTTCTCCTCTATGGCGGGGTGTTTGCCGAGCAGATAGAAGGTCCACGATAAGGCGATGGCGGTCGTTTCGTGGCCGGCCATGACAATGGTCATTAGTTCGTCGCGGAGTTGTTTGTCGCTCATGCGGCTGCCGTCTTCGTCACGGACCTGGAGCAGCATGGAGAGCAGGTCGCCGGTGTCCCGGCCGCTCCGGCGACGGTCCTCGATGATGCCGTAGATAAACTCTTCGAGCTTCTGGTTCGCCCGGCGGAAGCGCACGTTGGAAGGCGTCGGGAGACTGTCGGGGATCATGCGCAGGAATATGCCGCTGCCCTGGTCCGAGTACCGGGCCATGATGGTTCCGAGGGCCCGGCCCACCTCTTCCGCGTCGCCGACGATGTCGGCGTCCACGAGGGTCTTCGCCACGATCTCCAACGTCAGACGCATCATGTCGTGGTGGATGTCGCGCTCTTCGCCATCCCGCCAGTTCTCCAGCATCCGCTCCGTGTAAGAAACCATCGTACGGGCGTAGTTCTCTATGCGCTCGTGATGAAAGGCTGGCTGAGCGAGGCGGCGCTGGCGGCGCCAGAAGTCGCCGTCGCTCGTCAGGAGGCCGTCGCCGAGGATGCCGAGCATCTGCTTGGTCACGCGGTCCTTGGCAAAGTTGCGGTTTTTCTTTACCAGCACCTGCTCAATGTGTTCGGGGTCGGAGAGCAAGTAGGCTGGCGGGCCGGGGAACTTCAGGACGACCACATCCCCGTACTCCCGGGAGCTGCGGACCAGAAAGTTCAAAGGATCGCGAGAGTAGTCCAACAAGTTGCCGACGAAAGGACGGGTCTTCGGACCCGGAGGAAGATTTGGTGTTTTCAGAGCCGCCGCTCTTTGTTGTGGGGTCATCGCTATCTCCCTTTCCGATGCCATGATGGGCCGTACTGATGTCTATCCAATGCGTAACGATTGTTGTGCATAACAGTTGTTATACTATCATATATGGCACGCATCTCAAACAGGGAAGAGCGTCGGGAGGAAATTGCGGAGGCTGCTTGGCGGGTGATCGAGCATCGCGGTTTGGAAGAAGCGAGCATGCGCGACATTGCCCGGGAGGCAGGTTACACGACGGGGGTTTTGACACACCACTTCCGCGATAAGCGGGAGCTTATGGGATATGCTTTCGGATTGTTGGTTGGACGTATTGCCGAGCGGTCTGCCCGGGTAGCGCGCGAGCGGGGATTATTTGAAGCGCTCTGCGAGCTGTTACCACTCGACGAAGACAGGCGGCGCGAGGCGGTGGCGTGGCTTGCTCTAATCAGCGCTTCATCGCGAGATCAGGAGTTGGCTGAAGACCTGCGCCGACGTTACGATGAGGCACTCGCGGTGGGGATATCCGCCGGGCGAGAGTTTGTGGGGGAAGAAATTGTCTCTGAAGAAAACTTCGAAGACGCGGCTGATGAGCTTATAATCACAGTAGACGGCATAGCCGTGGGGGCTTTGACGAACCCAGAGAGATACCCGCCCTCGCGGCAGGTGTCTCTACTGCGTCGAGTATTCGACCGGATGGGGCTCCCGACCGGCCCACCTTAGCTTCTTACCGCCGCAGAGAGCGCCTTTCTCTATGCTGCTATCGTGTAGCCGGCGTCTTCGATGGCAGACGTGACGCGTTCTTCGTCCACCTGATTCTCGTCGTACTTGACTTCGACCATCTGAGAATTGAGGTCTGCTACGGCTTTCTCTATTCCGAAGAGTTCGTTCAGCGAGTCCTCGATGGCGCTTTTACAGTGGTCGCAGCTCATGTCCGGCACGGTGTATTTAGCCTCGATCAAGGTTGGCTACCTTTCTATACTTTCAAAAACTGTTCTACGGCGGATACCAGTTCGTCTATCTTCTCTTCCGCCTGGTCTTCGTTCTGTATGGATTCTTTCACACAGTGCCCGACGTGATCCCGGAGGACGATCGCGGCGACCTTTTCGGAGGCGGCGATGAGGCTGGAGATCTGGGTAAGGATGTCTATGCAGTAGGCTTCTTCGTCTACCATCCGCCGCACGCCTCGTACCTGGCCCTCGATTCGTTTCAGCCGGTTCTCCAACTTGTTTTTGTGGTCCGCTTTTATGTACCCGTGCAAAGTTACTCCTTTATATTATTCGCGTCCTGCGCAGCCGCAGGGCGTTGCCCAAAACCGTTACCGAAGAAAGCGCCATCGCCACTGCCGCGAGCACCGGGTTCAGGAAACCGTACTCGCCGAGGGCGGGCTGCAGTATTTGTGGAACCGTACCGCCCGAGAAGAAAGGGTAGAGGACGCCGGCGGCGACCGGGATCAGGGCCACGTTGTAGGCGAAGGCCCAGAAGAGGTTCTGCTTTATGTTCCGTACCGTCGCCTTAGAGAGCTTTATCGCCCGGGCCACGCCCCGCACGTCACCGGAGATGAGCGTCAGGTCCGCGGCCTCCATCGCCACGTCCGTTCCGGTCCCGATCGCCACCCCGACGTCAGCCTTCGCGAGCGCCGGGGCGTCGTTGATGCCGTCCCCGACCATCGCCACCACCGCGCCCTCTGCCTGCAACTTCTTGACCTCGCCGGCTTTATCTTCGGGCAAAACTTCGGCCAGAACCCGGTCTATGCCAAGCTCGCCGGCTATCGCTTCCGCGGTCCGGCGGTTGTCACCGGTGAGCATCGCCACCTTCAATCCCATAGCGTGCAGCCGCTCTACCGCTCCCCGAGACTCGTCTTTTATGGTGTCCGCAACGGCCACGACCCCCGCCGGCACTCCGTCCACCGCTACGAACATCGGGGTCTTACCGGAGATCGAGAGTTCTTCGCCCTCGCTCAAGAGTTCGTCCCCGACGATGCCCTCAGCCTCTAGTAGAGCGGCGTTACCAACGAGTACCTCGCGGCCGTCCACGCGCGCTTTTATGCCACGTCCGGCGACGGCCTCGAACTGTTCGGCATCCGTCAGGCCTATGCCGCGTTCCCCGGCACCCTCAACTATCGCCTCGCCCAGCGGGTGTTCACTGCCGCGTTCGGCTGATGCAACGAGGCGCAAGAGAGCTTCTTCCGAGAAGCCGCTCGTCGCCCTCACGTCCGTGAGTTCCGGCCTGCCCCGGGTCAGGGTTCCGGTCTTGTCCAGGACGACGGTCGTCAGTTTATGGGCGCCTTCGAGGGTTTCGCCGCCTTTTATAAGGATGCCGGCCTCCGCGCCCTTGCCGGTGCCGACCATTATGGAAGTCGGGGTGGCGAGGCCCATCGCGCAGGGGCAGGCGATAATGAGGACGGCCACGAAGTTCAAAAGGGCGAACGTGAAAGCCGGCGTAGGACCAAAGACCAGCCAGACGAGGAAAGTCGTCGCAGCCAGGGCGATGACTGCTGGGACGAAGACGCCGCTAACTTTGTCGGCGAGACGTTGTATCGGGGCTTTCGTTCCTTGCGCTTCTTCGACCATACGGATGATCTGGGAGAGGGCAGTGTCTTTGCCGACCTTCGTCGCTTCCATCCGGAAAGAGCCGGACTTGTTTATGGTAGCCCCGATCACCTCGTCGCCGACACCTTTTTGCACCGGGACCGGCTCGCCGGAGACCATGGCCTCATCCACCGCCGACTCTCCACCGACCAAGCGCCCATCGACCGGCACCCTCTCCCCGGGACGCACCACGACCAAGTCCCCGACAACCACATCCTCGACGGGTATGTCTACTTCCCGATCATTCCGGAGCACCCGCGCCGTCTTCGCCTGCAAGCCGGCGAGCTTCTTTATCGCCTCGTTGGTACGTCCTTTCGCCCGCGCCTCCAGCAGCCGGCCCAACAATATAAGCGTGATAATGAGCGCCGAGGTATCGAAGTAAACGTCCGCCCGGTCCCCAGCGAAGAGCTGCGGCGCGACGGTAGCAACGAGGCTGTACAGGTAAGCCGCGCTCGTCCCGACGGCGACCAGGGTGTTCATGTTCGCCTGGCCGTGCTTCAGCGCGCCCCAGGCTCCTTTGTAGAACCGCCATCCGGCCCAGAACTGCACCGGCGTCGCGAGCGCCAGCAGCCCGAAGTTCAGCCAGCTCATCGGCACCGGGCTAGGAATTCCCAGCATGTGCGGGATGCTGCCGGCCAAGATCAGGGCCGTCAGCGCCGCGGCCCACAGAAAATTATTGCGGAGCTTCCGGTACTCTTCGTCCCCGGTCTTCTCCGCAGATCCTTCTTCTTGCGAACCGACCACGCCGTAGCCCGCGCCCTCGATGGCCCGTTCCAGGTCTTGAGCCTCCACCGGACCGGGCAGATGCTCCACGCTCGCCCTCTCCGTAGAAAGGTTGACGTTCACGTCCAGTACCCCCGGCACTCCGCCCAGAGCCTTCTCGACCCGCCCGACGCAACTCGCACAACTCATCCCGGTAACGACCAGTTCCATCCGGGCAGTCTCCGCACCGTAACCGGCGTTCTCCACGGCCCCGATCAAAGCCCCAACGCCGACAGTACCGGGATCGTACGAAACAGTCGCCTTCTCGGCGGCGAAGTTTACGCTCGACTCCTCCACGCCCCCAGTCTCCGAAAGCGCCTTCTCCACCCGGTTCGCGCACGCCGCACACGACATCCCCGTAACCGGTATATCCAACCTTTCCAGTTCTTTTCTTTGCACGCAACCCGTCTTTCTCTGCCAACTAAACCTCATTTTAGCATACCCCCGTACCCTACTTCAGACGACGGATTGTTCGGGTAGCCGGGAAAGGTGACGTCGCCGGTGCGCGGGTGCTTGTTAGTGGGCTGACCTGTACCGGGAGCCTTCATCTGTTCTGGTATGGGTTTTGGTCGGCGACGGCGCGTGTGGTTCGGGCGTTGGGCTGATGCGTGGCGAATTTCCTATCCCGGCGCTTCGGGGCTTACCGGTCCGAGAGCGCGAGACGGGTGGCGAAATAGATCAGGAGCGCGCCGAGGAAGCGCTCGATCCAACACCGGGCGGCGGGCGCACCGAGCACGAGATCCCGCGCGGCGGCGCTGGCCAGTGCGTAGGCGGCGAACACGATGAGCGTCATGAGCATGAAGATTCCGCTGAGCCAGATCAGGCGTGGATCCAGAAGTCCCGGTGAGGCGTCGAGAAACTGCGGAAGGAACGCGAAGAAGAACAAGGTCAGCTTCGGGTTGAGGACGTTCAAGAGGATGCCACGCCTCACGACCACGCCCATGGAATCTACCGGGGCGTCTTCGCCGCCTGGCTCGTCCAGCGCCAGGGTGTCGGCGTCCCGGATCATCAACAAGCCTATAAAGACCAGGTAAGCAACCCCCGCCCACCGGACCACCTCGAACGCGACCGCCCCGGCCTACATGACCCCGGACAATCCGAGCATGGCCGTCAGCAGGTGGGGGACTATGCCCAGGGTGCAGCCGACGACCGCAAACAGCCAGCGCCGCCGCCGACCGAGCTCGAGATCGTATAAACCACCCCGGTGCCCGGTATAAGAACCTCGACGAGCGAGGTGAGCAGGAACTCCACAGACATGCCCGGCAGGGTAGTCGCGCCGGGCGAGCCTGCCAAGAAACCCGCGTACCGGACGTGGTACTGTGCGGGCCGCATTCGTACTACACTGTCGAGAAACGCCCGAAAACACGGTGGAGGAGCGCTTTGAAGTTGAAAGACGTCGTGCCTTGGGGGCGCCCGAAGGATGAATACGTGGCGATGTTCGGCTTGACCGCCAGGGAGCTGTCCGGCAGGATTCTCGACTGTGCCGGCGGCCCGTCGAGCTTCAATTCGGAACTCACCGGGGAAGGCGGGAGCGTGATCTCCTGCGATCCTATATACCAATTCCCGGCCGAAGGCATCTCCGAACGAATAGAGGAGACCTACACCGGCGTCCTGCGAAACGTCCGCGAGAATGCGGACGCCTTCATCTGGACACACGGACACACGCGGGCTCCCCAGAGCAGCACGCAGAGGCCAGAATGGCCGCCATGCGCCGGTTTCTCGAAGACTTTCCGGGAGGCTTCGAGGAGGGCCGCTACGTGGAGAGCGGGCTGCCCGACCTGACGTTCGGGGCGGATAGCTTCGACCTAGCCCTGTGTTCCCACTTTTTGTTCACCTACTCCTCCCAACTCTCCGAGGAATTTCACCTGGCTTCGATCCTGGAAATGTGCCGGGTTGCGAAAGAGGTGCGCGTCTTCCCCCTGCTTACCAGCTCGGTGCATCAGGGCGGCGCCGGTGAGAGATCCCCGCATCTCGGACCCGTGATAAACGGGGTGAGGAATAGCGGATACGAGGCAAGGGTGGAGCGTGTACCCTACGAGTTCCAAAAGGGCGGCAACGAGATGCTGCGTGTAAGTAGGCGAGCAGCCGAGGAGGAATAGGCCTTTGAACGCCAAAGAAATGAGGGCACACCGGTCGCGCTACAACGAACGGTTGGCAGAGACGGATGCTTTCTTCCGGGAGTTCGGCGCGCTCGACGACCGGGTCTACGAAGATGGCGCCATAAGCAAGAAGCATAAGGAGTTAATGGGGCTTGCAGTCTCCGTATCGGCCCGCTGCAACGAGTGCATCGTTTACCACCTCGACGGGTGCGCCCGAGAAGAAGCCGGCCACGGCGAAATTATAGAGGCCATAAAGATCGGGGTGATAGCCGGGGGTTCGATCACCTACCCCAACGCCCGTTTCGCCTTCGAGGTGCTGGAGGAAAGATCACCGGCTTCGTAGACGGATGATCCACCGGGGCCGGGCCGGAAGGTTCTACGTTATCTCTTGTTCGTGTCGCGCAGGATGTCGAAGATCTCGTCTATGAGGGCTTCGCGCTTGTCGGGGGGGAGGTCGCGGGGATGGATGGTTTGTTTGTCGGACTGGAGGTTGCGGCTCGTCGCTTCCTCGGCGAGATACTGGTCTATGAGGCGGACGATAGCGTCCACTTTCTCCCGGGGGAGTCCGTCACCGCCGCGGGTCAGCCTGCTCCACATGTTCTCGTGCCCCTTCCTGGCATTTCTGATATCTCTGACATTGAGCCTGTCCGCCAGATTATACTCGCTCGGGCCGGCATCAGGCAGAGAAGGGGGCCGTCCGGCGTGGGAAGGTCCGCTCTTTTTCGGGGACGAAGCCCCCCGAGTCGTTCCAGTAGTAAGTCGTTATGCGGAGTTCAGCGGCGTCGAAGTCGACGAGGTTGAAGCTAGAGTCGCGTCCGGAGCGCAGCCGGTTGGAGATGGTGCCGGCGGTCGAGATAATGAGGTTCGGCGTCATCTCCTCTACGGTGTGTACGGCCTCCAGGTGATCGTGGCCGCACAGAACGAGTTCCGCCCCGATCCCGGCGAAAGCATTTAGCGCCTGTTTCGTGTTCGCCAGCCCGTGCCGGCCCGAGAGCGAACCCCGGATTGGGTTGTGATGAACCATGACGACCCGGGCCGCGTCCGGGGCGGCTTCCGAGAAGGCCCGCTCCACCCGCTTCACGTCCGCCTTTTTGACGTGACCGATCACCCCGAGGTCCCGGAAACGTGTCGTTAGGGAGCCCCGGCTAACCCCGTGGGCCGTGTTCAAACCGGCGATCACCGCCCCCGGAACCTCCAGCGAAGGACTCAAGTCTTCCGAGATGTGCCTCTTATACCGCGAATACTTGAAATCGTGGGCCTTATTTCCGGCCAAGCCGACGAGGCCCAGGTTACGGGCCACCGCGCCCAGCCACCGGACGTCGTGGTTGCCGGGGATCACGACGTAAGGGGCTATTTTGCCCAGGGCATCCAGGTACTTGCGGGCCCGGACAAACTCTTCGTTCGTGCATCGTTGCGTCAGGTCGCCGGAGACCGCGATGGCGTCCGGACAGATCCCCCGAATGCATTCTTCGAGAATGTCCAGCTTCTCCGAGGACGCGGGCCTTCCGAAGTGCAAGTCCGAGATGTGCAAAACTTTCGCCACGAGGCCAAATTCTACCTGAGCCGCCCGGCCTGTAAAACCTGCGCGGTGCCCGGCTAAATATTCTTCAGAAACCCTTTCAAAAGGGCGTTGAACTCTTCGGGCGCTTCGAGGTTCGAGAGGTGGGCCGCCCCGGAGAGGACGTGGTGCTCGGAGCCCGGAATCTGCCGCGCCATCTCACCTATGACCTCCGGAGAGGAGACCCCGTCTTCCTCGCCACCGACTACGAGGGTCGGGACTTTTATCCCGGAGAGCAGCGCGCTCGAGTCCGGCCGGTCGCGCATGGCGCCCAGGGCGCCGACCACGCCGTCGGGGGAACTGTTCAAGATCATGGCTTTTACCTGCTCGACGATCAACGGCTCGTTCTGGAGCGTGTTCTTGGAGAGGAGCCGTTCCATCTGCAACCCGATCAGGACCCCTACTCCCTCCTCTGAAACGCGCCGGGCCATGTCCTTACGGCTCTCCCTGATCTCTTCGGCATCCGACTCCGAACGGGTGTTGGCGAGAAGAAGCCCGGATATTCTCTCCGGAAAGAGCTTCAGGCACGCGAAAGCGAGGTAGCCGCCCATCGAGAGGCCGCCCAAAACTACCCGCTCCAATCTCAGCTTATCGAGGAGTTCGCGGATTCCCTCCGCATAGAAGCGCATGTCCGGCTGGGCCGGAGGATAAGGCGAGCGCCCGAAGCCGGGACAATCCGGCAGGACCACACGGTTTCCGTCCGCAAATGCCCTGGCTTGCGGCGCCCACATCCCGCCGTTGAGCGGAAAGGCGTGGAGCAGCACGAGAGGTCGTCCCTCTCCGTACTCGCTAAAAGCTATCGGGACGCTGCGTCTTTGTTCTGTCATGTGTTCTCCTCCAAAGATGTCCTGAGCTTCTCTTTACCCCGATGGCGTACACTATCATCTTCTCGACTGTGGAGCGTACCCGCTGGAGTCTGTTTGCGACTGATCTACACCCTGCTGCTCGTCTGCGTTACCGCCGTTTGGGGCTGGACTTTCGTCGTCGTCCAGGACGCTATTACGGCCTACAACGTACTCGGGTTTCTGGCCCTGCGGTTCCTGCTCGCCGGGGCCGTTCTCGCGCCGTTTCTCGCCCCCCGGTTGACGCGCCGGACGCTCTTCGTCGGCCTGGGCATCGGCCTGACGCTGGCGCTGGGCTATCTCTTCCAGACGTTAGGGCTCCTGTACACGACGCCGACCAACTCCGGGCTTATTACCGGGCTCTTCGTCGTCTTCGCGCCGCTCACGGCGTGGACGCTGTTCAAAGTCCGGATACCGCCGCTCATCGTGGGAGCGGTCGTCCTGAGTCTTTTCGGGATGGTGTTGCTGACCGGGCAAAGCGCCTCTCTCGGAAGGCTGGGGGATGCGTTGACCGTGGTTTGCGCCGCCGGGCTCGGGGCGCACATCGCGCTGCTCTCCCGCTACGCCCCGGAGCACGACGCCGGGGCTTTGACGCTCGCCCAGATACTCTCGATGGCTTTGTTGTTCTCGGCGATGTGGGTCGCGTCCCCGGGTCCGGTCACCGCCCCGCCACCGGAGGTCTGGTTCGCCATCGCGCTAACGGGGCTCGTCGCTTCGGCCGGGGCGTTCTACGTGCAGACAACCGTGCAGCAGCGCATTCCGGCGGCGCGGACCGCGATCATCCTGACGATGGAGCCGGTCTTTGCCGCCCTCTTCGGCTACGGGCTCGCTGGCGACCGGCTTTCGTCCACACAACTCGTTGGCGCCGCGCTCATCCTCTCCGCCCTGGTCGTCGGGGAGATAATACCCGTGCTCCGGCGGCGCAGGTAGCTGGCAAACAAAAAGAGAGCGGCCCGGAGGCCGCCCTCGATACGGCGAAACGCCGGTTGGTCGGGAAGTTATCAGGAACCTCCGGGGGCGTCGAGGAGCTCTATACGCTCGATCTGGCCTTCCGCGTTGAACTGCCAGAACTCGTACTGCGAGGTAACGTCACCGTTTTCATCGAAGTCCTGGGAGCCGGCGGCGCCCTCGTAGTTTACGTCGTCGCCGCCCGCGGCGGACTCCAGGCCGGAGCAGATGTCGGACGGGAGGACTTCTTCTCCGCCACTAGAAACCGTCTCCATGTTCTCCTGGATCGTCTGCCCGTCGGTGTCGCCGCCGGCCGCCGCGGCCAGGGCCGCGAGCATCACCGCGTCGTAGGTGTTGGCCGAGAAGGTACTAACTTCCTCCCCGTACTCCTCGTCGTAAGCGGAGGCGAAATCCTCTCCGCCCGGTCCTTCAGAGGCGGGACGGGTTCCCTGCTCGCCTTCTAGGTCAACCCCGGCGTCCTGTGGGAACTCCGGATCGGCCAAACCATCGGTAAAGAGGAACGGCACTTCACCCACGAGACCTGTCTCCTGGGCAGCCTGAATGATCGAGGTTCCGGTTTCGGGGAAGGCGACCAGCAGAATGGCGTCCGGCTCTCCTTGGGAAGCCTGTTGCACCTCGGAGTCGAAGCTCTGGCCCTGCGGGTCGTAGGCGACGTTCTCCCCGACCTCGCCGCCGGCGTCGGTGAACGCCTGCTCGAAGGTGTCGGCGATGCCTTGGCCGTAGTCGTCGTTCAGGGCGATGATGTTCACCGTTTCGTAGCCCTCGTCCTGGGCGAGCTGGGAGAGAACCTCACCCTGCAGGATGTCCGTCCTCGACAACATGATGCTCGCCGCGACGGGCCAGACGGGGGAGAAAGTCTTCACCGCCTGGTTCGTGCCGTGGATGATCCGCAAGCAAGAACGCGCCAACCACGAAAAAGCGATGGAACTTCTCGAACTCTTCAACCTGGCGGAGAAAAAAGACGACTACGCCGCAACCCTCTCCGGCGGCCAGCGCAAACTCCTGGAGCTCGCCCGCGCCCTGATGATGAACCCCAAGATGATCCTGCTCGACGAACCGATGGCTGGCGTGAACCCGACCCTCGGCGCCCGCCTCCTGGAACACGTCGGAGGACTCCGCGACGATGGCATGACTTTCGTCCTCGTCGAGCACGACATGGACGTAGTCATGAACGTCTCCGAACGCGTCATCGTCATGGCGAACGGCAAAGTAATAACCGAAGGCACCCCCGACGAAGTCCGCAGCAACGAGGAGGTAATAAACGCCTACCTCGGGGCCGGCGGCGGCGCGGTAGACGAGGCGATAGTCGAAACCTCCCCCGAAGAAAAAGAAGATGGCTGAGACGCTGCTCAAAGCCCGCGACCTCTACGCGGGTTACACGCCCGAGGTAGACATCATACAAAGCTGCGACGTAGACGTGGCCGAGGGCGAATTGGTTAGCGTTATCGGGCCGAACGGGGCCGGCAAGTCTACCCTCATAAAAAGCCTCTTCGGGCTCGTACCGGTGCGCGACGGAGCGGTAAGTTTCAACGACGAAGACGTAACCGGCGCCCAGACCCACCGGCTCGTCGAGGCCGGCATCGGCTATGTGCCCCAGACCGAAAACATCTTCCCGACCATGACCGTCGAAGAGAACCTGAAGATGGGCGCGTACCTGAAGCCAAAGACGATTCAGGGTCGCTACGAGTAACTCTTTGACTGGTTCCCGATCCTGGCCGAGCGCCGCAAACAGCGGGCCGGCACCATGTCCGGCGGCCAGCGCCAGCTCGTCGCCCTAGCCCGGGCCCTCATGCTGGAGCCGTCGCTGCTGCTGCTGGACGAGCCGTCGGCCGGGCTCTCGCCCGCGAACGTGGACGTGATCTTTGAGCGCATAGAACTCATCAACTCTAAAGGCGTCGCCATCCTGATGGTCGAACAGAACGCCCGCCGCGCCCCCTCCATGAGCCACCGCGGCTACGTCCTGGAGATGGGCCAAAACCGATTTACCGGCCCCGGCAAAGAACTTCTCAACGACCCGAAAGTAATAGACCTGTATCTGGGCGGCGCTTCCCGCAGCGCCTGAAGACTCTGCTTCAACGCGTACCAAGTTGTTCCGCTAAAGCTTCGTTGACCTTTTCGATAGTGGGAGAGTCCAGTTGCGCGACGAGCCGGCTGAGACGATCTTTGTCAACCGTCCTGATGTGAGCGCAAGTTACCCAGCTCTTTTTGGGCATTTTTGCACTCGCAGGGATCTCGACCATAAAAGGATAAGGCTTCTTCGGAGCCCGGCTCGTTACAGCGACCACGGTTACTACCGGAGAATAACGGTTGGCGATGTCGTTGGAAACTACCACGCAAGGCCTCTGTTTGCTCATCTCGCTTCCACGCACGGGCTCCAGATCCACAGTCCAGACATCGCCTCTGGTTATCGCGCTACCTGCAGACAAATCATTCATTGATATGCTGTCCGGTGAACTTTGATTTTTTCCTTTACTTGCTTCTAACAGCGCGTTTCATGGTAGCTGACCCGCTAGGCGATACCCGGCATGCTTGAAGAACCCCTGGGCGTCCGCGGCGGTAACCGCAGATAAGTAACTATTCATGAAGCCATGTTCTCATTGGCTCACTTCTACTGCAACACGCTGTAAGGACGCATATCAGGAGTATAGCAGTTGACAATGTAATAAACACTGTAAAAAACAAATAGAAACGTACAAAACAACGAAGTAATTTAGGTTGAAATAAGCAGTGTTCTATACAGGTTTCGCATGTTAAAGTGTGTTGTGTGTTGACACAACAGTCAACAGTGCAATTGACGGGCACAAAAGAGACGAGAAGAAGGCACAAAGATGACGGCCAAGGAGACACAGTTTCGGAAAAGCGGTACGCGGAAGCAGTTTACCGTAACCGTCTCGCCTGAATTGGGGCGTTATCTCGAAGAGCGGGCGGCCGAGAGCGGGTTGAACAAGAGCGCCGTCGTAGGCCAGGCTCTGGAGTCGGATCGCCAGCGTCGCAAGGAAGAGTTGATGCGTGAGGGATACGAGGCGTTGGCCGAGCGGGACCTGGAACTCGCGCGGGAGTTCGAGCAGTTAGACGAAAGCTCCGAATGGCCGGATTACTGAGCAGAACGCCCGCTGCATTCCTTCTATGAAGAACTCTCAAACGACCCGAAAGTAATAGACCTCTACCTGGGTGGAGCTTCCCGCAGCGCCTGATCTGGACTGGGTTTAGGTCCGTTATTTCAAAGAACAGGCGGCTTCCACGTTGGCTTCCGCCATTTACTGCGTGAACTCCTCGATGTAGGCTCGGGTGCCGGTCATTGCTTCGGCCGGCGCCTGTGCGTTTGTCAGCGCCTCGTTTGCGCAAAGCTCACTTACGTGCTTAGGGCAGGGTCGCATTTCCAAAAGAAATTCCGTTGTTTTGTCATAGCATTGAACGTGGGCCTCCTACTCTGCGTATCCCTATATACAGCAGCCTATTGAAAGGGGAGGATCAAAGGCCAAAACAAAGGGATCAAGGGTTAGAGAAACGATGCGCAAGGAAATGCACGAAAACGAGGAAAGGATCTTTTAGTGAACGTACTCAGCACACGCTCCAGAATGTCTGGTATGCCGAGATTAGTGCTAGGGTTGATAGCGCTGATTATGGCGGCCGGGCTGCTTTTGGGGGCTACTTCGAGTGCCGGCGCACAGAGCAACTCTGCGGGTGGCACGACTTACGCGCTGAACACGTCGGGGGAGATCTTGGGCTTCGACCTGAGCACCCCTTCCCAGATCGACTCGCGCGTGGCGGTCTCGGGGCTGGATGAGGGTGAGAGCCTGGTAGGTATAGACTTCCGTCCGGCGACCGGAGACCTATATGGCGTCGGCTCGAACAGCCAGCTCTACATCATAGACCCGGCTTCCGGGGGCGCCACCCTGGTCGCACCCTTGAGCGTTGCGCTCGAGGGCACCGTTTTCGGCGTGGACTTCAACCCGTCGGCTGACGCCCTCCGGGTCGTTAGCGACTTTTCGCAGAACCTGCGCGTGAACATAGAAACCGGAGAAACCACGGTAGACGGTACCCTGGCCTACGCGGCGGGAGATGCCAACGCCGGGGTGACCCCGGTCGTGGTGGACGGCGCTTACGCAAACAACCTCCCCGATGTCGAGGATACCGCCCTCTACGACTTCGACCTCGCCACCGGTAACTACGTACAGCAAGACCCGCCGAACGACGGCGTGCTCAACACCATCGGACCTTTGAGCTCCGGCTTCACCGCGCTCACGGGCTTCGACATCACCTCGCTTAGCGGCGCGGATCAGGGCTTCGCCGCCATACAGACCGCAGAGGGACAGCCCTCTGTGCTCTACAGCGTCGACGTTATGACGGGTGCGCTTGGCGAGATCGGCACTATCGGACAGGGTGAGTACATCTCAGACCTTGCTATCCCGACAACCGGGACGGGCGATCTGCCGGAGACCGGCGGTCTTTCCATGGGACTGTCTACAGTGGCGGTCTTCGGGGGCCTCGCGCTCCTCGCCACCGGGCTGTTCTCCGCCCGTGTGCTGGGACGGCGTTACAACGCCTAAACAGCCGGTCTTATATGTAACTCAAAGTGTTCGTGTGTAATATACGCAACCGATGAGCGACCAGAGCCCCAGCCCCGCACTCGAAAACGAGGCGGGGCTGCGTGCTGCCTACGCGGCGCACGGTGACGAGTTATATCGGATGGCCCGGCGGGCGTTGGGTGAGTCCGGGATGGCCGAAGAGGCGGTACAAGAGACTTTTTTGCGGGCCTGGCGGGCCTCCGACCGCTACGACCCCGAACTAAGCTCGCTTAGGACGTGGCTCTTCGCCATCGCCCGCAACGTGGTAATAGACTTGTCTCGCGCCCGCTCCGTACGGCCGCAACATACGGAGATGGAACCGGAAGCGGCGGCCGGCAAGCAAGCGTCGCACGACCCGATAGAGGGAAGGCTAAGATCCTGGAACATAGAGGAAGGCCTGAGGCGTATCAGCGGCGAGCACCGACAAGCCATAGTAGAGACCTACTACCACGGCCGGTCCTGCGCCGAGGTAGCCGCGGAGGCGGGCGTGCCAGAGGGTACGGTCCGCAGCCGGCTGTTCTACGGCCTGAAGTCGCTCAGGCTGGCGCTGGAAGAGATGGGGTGGGACGAGTGAACCCTCAGGACCAGCACGGCCACCGTTACTGGAGGGAGATGCTCGGCGCCTACTTGCTGGGAGGGCTCGACGAAGAAGAACGCGTCGGCCTGGAGGCGCACCTCGACGGGTGCGCGGAGTGCCGGGCGGAGTTGGCCGAGCTTCGTCCCGTGGCCGCGGCCCTTGCAGATGCCGACCCCGAACTCTTCGAGATCGACGAGCCTCGTCCCCCGGCGGACCTTCAGGAGCGGACCCTCTCCCTGATCGGCCACGCCCGCGACTCGGAACTCGCGCGACGCCGGCAGCGCCGGCGGCGTCAAAGGTCGGCGCTGGCCGCCGTCGCCGCCGTCTTGCTCGTCGCGGTGGGGCTTCTCGTGGTGTGGCCGCAACTCAACGCCCCGCCGCAAGAGCCGCTGGCTTTTTCCGAAGTAGCCGGCGGGGTGGAGGCCGAGGGCAGCCTGATCTCCCACACCTGGGGCACTGAGGCAAACCTGCTTGTCGAAGGCCTAGATGACGGCCAGAACTACAGGGCCACCTTCACGAAGTCCGACGGCACCGAAGTACCGGCCGGCACCTTTATCGGGACCGAGGCCCAACCCGTGGACTGCAACCTGAACGCCGCCGTCTTGCGCGAGAACGCCACCCAACTCGAAGTTCGCACGATGGAAGGCGAACTAGTATTCGAGGCGGATCTCCCCGAAGAACCTGCGACCTCCTGACCAACGTCCCGCGAGAACCGTGGCGAGGCAACGCCTGCACCAGCCTAGCCTTCCAGGACGTCGCGACCGACGTAGCGGCCCAGAGCTTCGACGGTACCGGCTCCGGCGCAAACGCAGCCCCCGACGCAGCCGTGGACTCCAGCGGACCTCCGTTCCTGATACCGTCCGCAGGTTTGCTGGCCCTCGGCCTCGGTTTATCGGACTTTGTCTAGCTGCTCTCGCGTTACGCCTCGCAGAATCCCTAAAAGGAAGAATCCTTAGAGGGACGGCCCGCGTCCTTTGCCCGGGTCCCGGGTGAAGAGAGGCTGGAGCATCTCTTTCGGCTTCAGCCTTTTTCTTTCTCCCGGGCTCGTTTCTCGAAGCGGGAGTTCGAGTAGTGGTTTACCAAATAAATGCCTACAAGAATAATTCCTAAGACAAGGGTTGCCCAGCCAAGGTAGTTCTCCAGGAATCGCTGGATGGAGGGGCCGAAAAAGAAGATCGCCAGTCCCATGCCGAAAAACCGTGCGCCGCGGCCGGCGAGCGAGGCCAGCACGAAGCTCCATATTCCCAGGTGGGCAATGCCGGCGGCCAGGGCGAAGACCGGGTACGGGAGCGGCGTGAAAGCTGCGACGCCGGTGGTCAAGGTGCCGTGATCCTGGAAGAAGTCTTCTGCGGTCTCGATCCTCCTTTTCGCGACAAAGCGTTCGGCCAGCGGCCGACCTCCGAGCCTCCCGATGAAGTAGGTGACAGAGGCCCCGAGCACCGACGCTATCGTGGCGATGGCCGCGTAAAGGACCGCCAGGTTAGGTTGGGATATGGACATCGAGATCAGGAGCGGTTCCGGCGGAAAGAAGAGTATGCCAGAGTCCAGCAATGAGATGCCGAATAAGATCAGGGGCGCGTAGGGTGATGAGGCCCAGGAGACTAGCCAGTCCAGGATACTGTTGAGGAATTCCAGCTTTACCCGCTCTCTACCGGGGGTGAGGGGTGCTCCGGCTACTAGACGATCTCACGCTCTTCCGGCGTACCTTTCTTGCGGCTGAGGTACTCGCCGCCGTACTTCACGGCAACAAATCCCAGCACTACTAGTACGAGGAACGAAATGGTCAAAAGCTCGAAGTACTGGTCTATGGCGGCCTGGATGGCGGGTCCGAAAAAGAAGACCAGCATCCCGAGCAGAAAAAACCGGGCCCCCCGGCCGGCGATAGAAACCAGGATAAAGGGCCAGAAGCGCAGTTGCGCAATGCCGGCGGTTATCGTAAAGACTTTGTACGGGATAGGCGTAAACGCTGCTACCCCGACGGCCCACACGTCGTAGCGTTTGTAGAGACCTTCGGCCGCCTTGACCTTCTTCTCTTTGAAGAGCTTGTACACGATGGGACGGCCACCCTTTTTGCCGATAAAGTAGCCTAGAGCTGCGCCGAGCACCGAAGCGGTGGTGGCGATCAGGGCGAAGAGGGGGGCGTTCTGCGGTTCGGCGACGGCCATCGCGATCAAGAGCGGGTCCGGTGGCAGCGGGAAGAAGCTCGACTCCCAGAACGTAATGATAAACAACGCCAGCGGCGCGTAGGGCGTGGCCGCCCAAGCTATCATCCAGTCTACGATGCTGTGTATTAGTTCCAAGTTAGAGACAAACCTTTCACGCGACCCGCCGTTTTCGACCCGGCAGAGTATAACCGCACAGAGCCGGACGCACTAACCATTCCGACTTTTTTCCAGGATGGACCGGAGCGCCGCGAGCTCCCGTTCGGTGAGTTGAACTCCGTCTTCTTTCTTTTGCGGCTTTTTTCGGGCGTCGAAGTCTACCAGCACGGAGGCTATGGCCCCTATAAAATACGAGAAGACGCCGATGGCGTAGATCATGAGCAGGAACGCCAAAATGCGACCGCCGACCGTTACCGGATATAACTCACTCCCAACCGTGGTTATCGTGGTGGCCGACCACCACAGGGCGTCCCCGAAGTTCTTTATCTGGGCGCCCGAGGCGTCTACCTCCATCAAGTACCCTACGGAGGCCCCGATCAGGATGACCATTACCGAGATGATCCCGAGTTGTCCGAACCTCCGCCGCCGGAGCAAATCCAGGGTGGACTCAGACCCGCGACCCCCGAAGACCAGCAACCGGAAGATCGGCAACGCCCGCGTCACCCGGAGCACCCGCGCCAGCCGCAGGAACTTCAGGAACGGTAGCAGCACGATCAGGACGTCCAGCCAGTGCTTCCGCAAGTAAAGCCGTTTCGCCGGCGCCAACGCAAACTTCGCCACGAACTCCAGAAAAAACAGCGACCAAAGAGCCCAACTCAGGACCTCCATCCGGCCCCGCCACGGCGCGTTCACCTCTCCCGTAAGCTGGATGATGACCAACAGCACCACGACAACGGAGGCCAGGGCGAGCGGCAAGTCCAGGTAGCGGTCAAGCTTGTCGCGCAGTTCCTCCCGACGTGTGGGATCGTCCCGCAGCTTCTTTTCACCATCCATGAGAGCAATTCTACCGGCTCCGCGAGACGATAAACTAGAGGTTGGGTAAGCGAAGGATAGGAGAATACTTTGGCACGCTCGGTAGAGGTTCCCGAATACGAGGTTCACGGAGAGGTCCGACTGAACCCGGCAAAGACAGCCCTCATCGCTGTAGACATGCAGAACGACTTCGTAAAGGAAGGCGGCTCGCTACTCGTCCCGGATGCTGAAGGCACGATCCCGAACATTCAGAGTCTTCTAGAGAGGGCCCGACAGTCCGGTATGAAGGTCGTCTTTACCCAGGACACCCATACCGACGGCGATCCGGAGTGGGAGATCTGGCCGGAACACGTCCGCGAAGGCTCTTGGGGCTGGCAGATAGTCGACGAGCTTCAGCCGCGCAACGACGAGACCGTGATCCGCAAAGTTCGCTACGATGCCTTCTACGGCACCCACCTGGATCACTTCTTGCGACTATGGAACATAGACACTCTGGTGATCTGTGGCACGGTAGCCAACATTTGCGTTCATTACACGGCGGCGAGCGGCGCCCTGCGCTGGTACGACGTGGTGATCCCGAAGGATGCAACGTCGACGCTCGACCCGTTTGACCTGGAATCGTCGCTACGGCAGACGGTGTTCTTGTTCAACGGGACGATCACGACGACTGATGCGCTCAAGACCGAGTCCACAAAAGTTTACCGCAGCAAGATCGAGGAGGTAGCCAGAGAGGGGTAGCGGGTCAGGCCCGGATGCGGGCCATCGAATAACTATCCAGGTACTCGCCGTTGCGGAACGCATCGCAACGGTGGGTACCTTCAATCTCGAACCCGAACTTCTCGTACAGCGCAATTCCGGCTTCGTTGTCGGTGTATACCTGTAACTCTACGCGTATGGCACCAAGCCAGTTATCCGCGAGGTCGAGGGCGGCTTCCAGAAGCGCGCTGCCAATGCCCTTGCCCTGCCAGTCGTCGCGGACGGCCATACCAAATCCGGCTGTGTGACGGACCCGGGGATTGTTGCCGGTCCACAAAGAAATCCCCCCGACTATCTCACCGTCTACGCACGCCACGAGCTGGTGCATGTTTTCTGGTTTTTCCGAAAGTCGCTTGCGCCAGAACTCCGCTGGTGGAAAAGGGAGTTGCAGCGTGCCTACAACGGCTTTCGGACCGCTGAAGACTTTCTGGACGGCTTTATAGTCTTCTGGTTCTGCGTGACGGATGGTTATGTTCACTGGCTACCTCCCTGCAGCCGTTTCAAGGTACCGGACGTAGCATGGCTCATTCAATAGAGAAGAGCAAGAAAAAGACCCCGTGTTACCAACACGGGGGTCTTGAAAGTCGGATTTACGTTGTCTAGCTCGTTTGCGTTTCCTGCTTGGCCTCCTCCAGCTCTTCCTCTATGTTAGAGATGCCGGTGTTGGCGCGGACGTAGATCTCATCGTAGTCGATCTGGGTGCCCTCTTCCATTTCCCTCTCGGCGTTTTTTCCGCCGAGGTAGGTGCCGAGTAGGCAACCCAGGAAGCCTAACGGTACGGAGATTATCGCGGGGCTTGTAAGCGGAAAGATGGCGCTATCGCCCAGGATGGTGGGGCTCAGAATCACGAGTCCTACGGACGATATAAGGCCGGTAAGCATACCGGTGACCGCGCCGGCGGTATTGAACCCTCTCCAGAAGATCAGGAGCAAGAGTACCGGCACGTTTGCGCTTGCGGCAACGGCGAAAGCCAGCGCCACGAGGAACGCCACGTTGGCTCCCTGCAGTAGCAGCGCCAGGATTATGGCGAAGACCGAGATGCCCAAAGAGGTGTAGCGGGCGGCCCGGAACTGCTCGTGTTCGGGGGCTTCTCCGCCCCGGATCACGTTGGTGTAAAAGTCGTGGGCGAAGGCGCCGGAGGCTGCTATGACGAGTCCTGCGACCACGGCCACGATGGTTGCGAACGCGACCGCCGAGACGAAGGCCAGGAAGATTGGGCCTCCGAGTTCCTCGGCCAGCAGTGGAGCGGCCAGGTTGCCGCCGGGATCTGCTTCTTCGATCCTTTGTGCCCCAACAAGTAGCGTTGCGCCGTATCCCAGGATCGGGGTCAGCAGGTAGAAACCGCCGATGACCCAGGTCGCCACGATGATCGAACGCCGCGCCGCCTTTGCGTCGGGCACGGTGAGAAAGCGGATCAGGATGTGCGGCAAGCCCGCCGTACCGAGGACTAGCGCGAGGTTCAGCGAGATCGTATCGAGGCTCGTGGCGAAACTTTCCGGGGGGGATGGTACGACCATCTCGCGGCCCTCCTGGGCCTGGACCTCGTTAAAGAGCGCGACCGGGTTGAAGTTGAACTGGGCCATTACGGCTACGGCGAGGGCGATAGAGCCCACGATCAGCAGTACAGCCTTGACGATCTGGATCCAGGTGGTCGCCACCATCCCGCCCGCCACGACGTAGATCGTCATCAAGATACCGACGACGATGATCGAGACGCTAAACGAGATCGGCAGGAGCAAGCTGATGAGGGCGCCGGCGCCGATAAGCTGAGCGATCATATAGAACATGCTGATCGCCACCGTGTTGAGCGCCGCTGTACTCCTGACCGTCTTGGTATTGAAGCGGGCCGTGAGAACGTCTCCAACCGTGTACTGTCCGAGGTTCCTCAAGGGCTCGGCCACCAGCAGCAGCACCACCAGGTAGGCGACCAGGAAGCCTATCGAGAGGTAGAAACCCGAGAAGCCGTTCAGCGCGATGGCCCCCGCGATGCCCAGAAAGGAAGCCGCCGAGAGGTAGTCACCGGAGATAGCGAGGCCGTTCTGCCAGGCCTTGATCTCACCTCCCGCCACGTAGTGCGAACCGGCGGAGGTGTTCTTTTGTGCCGCCCAGTAGGTGATGCCGAGCGTGATGGCGATGATGCCGAGAAAGAACGCGAAGGCGATGTAGTCGTTGGTGTTCATATTACCCATGTGCTGCTCCCTCCTCGTCGCCCTCTGAAGTAGCCGCTTGCCGGCGGGCTTCGTCTACCAGGTCATCCCACTTGTTGGACTGGCTCAGGTAGACGTGCGCCAGTATCCAGGTCATGGCAAACTGCGCGAAGGCGTAGACGTACGCCCCGGTTATCGCCCCAATAACCGAGAAATTCAACACGGTGGTAAACGCCGTCAGAAACGGCAGTGTGAAGTAGAAAATCATAAAGAAAATGGTGGCGGGGATAATGAATGCTTTCTTACTCCGTATGAGTTCTTTGAAAGCACTGGTGCGCTCTATCCTTACCCACTCTTCGCGTTGTTGTTCCATGTACACTCCTCTCCCTACGTTGCGTACCGAGTTCGATTAGCGCGACGCTCCTACTATGTTTCCCCCTTTCTCAAGCGAAACCAGCCGCACTATAGCATACGATAATGCGAATACGGTCGCCCATAGGTGTTGCTTACGATTCCACCTCTTCCGCCCGTTCGAGGTGTGGCGGGACGATGACCACCGGGACCTTGGCCTCGTGAACGACGCGCTGGCTAACCGAGCCCATGATCATGGTTCCCCAAGTACCGCGGCCGTGGCTTCCCATAACGATGGCGTCAATGTTCTCCCGGTCGGCGAGGTCCAGGAGCGCCCGGGCCGGGTCTCCGAACAACGTCTCCGTTTCGACTTCCAACCCGGAAAATGTCTCGCTACGGGTGGTCAGCTCCAGCAAATTGTCTCCGTACTTGCGGAAGTCGTCGAGAATGCTTTGGCCGTAGGTGGCGAGCATCTCTTCGCGGTTCCGCGCATAGCTCGTCTCGGCCACGTGCGCCAGCACCACGGTAGCCCCGGATGCGCGGGCCAGGCCCGCCGCCACCGCCAGAGAGTTGTGCGAGAGCCGAGACTCATCAACGGGCACGAGAATCCGGTGAAACTCAAGAGGTTGCAAATCGTCCATGCACATTCCTCCTAAACCGCCCAGCTACTACACTCTACAGAAGCCATTTTAGGGCGGGTGCGATCTAGAAGCAACACGATAGACTTCCCGGCAAGAGGATTGCAAATGTGTGTACTGTTGGTCCCCTCTTTGCTACGCTACCGGAAGTGATTTACACGGTGCGGTTGCGGATGGCTGAGGGCTGTACGCCCAGGAACATATAGCGAATAGGCGTAATATACGTCGCGCTGGGTGGCGCTATCGGTGCTTCCGCACGGTATCTCGTGAGTAACTGGATGTCGAGTTGGTTTGGCTCGGATTTCCCGTGGAGCACGTTCTTTGCAAATATTTCGGGGTCTTTCCTTATAGGTGTCGTTCTCGTTTTGGTAGAAGGCGGTAGCCTGCCGGCGGAAGTTCGGCTGTTGGTAGCCGTGGGGATACTCGGTGGATACACGACCTTCTCCAGCTTCAGCTACGAATCCCTACAACTAATAGCGGGCGGCGCGATCTTCGCGACGTTTTTGAACATGTTAGGGCAACTCGCCCTGGGTCTCGTCTTCGTTTACCTTGGTGTACTGGTAGGCCGCTTTATAGAAGGCTAGATCTCTTCCATTCTGCCCTGGCGCGACGCTGCCATAGACAAAGGGCTATTGACGACCGGGAAGACGATCGGGAAGATTCGGGCAGCCCTCCCCCGACGCCCAGAGTTCTGAGCTAACAGCGGTGAAAAAGTTGGGGGAGATGGTCCCTCCCCCAACTTGGCAGGTCTTACGCTGTGGGTCCTACGTTCACCGCGCAGGCTTTGAGTTCCGCCGTACCCGTCAGGGGGTCTATGGCGTTAATGGTCAGGACGTTAGTGGGTACCTGATCCGGGAAGCTGTAACCCATGAATAGCAACCCCGGTCGCACCCTATCGGTTACGCGGGCTTTTACTGCCGGGACCATGCCGCGCCGGGAGCTTACCTGCACGAACTCGTCGTTCTCGATGCCGAGCTTCTGGGCGTCCTCCTCACAGATCTCCAACAGCTCCTCCGGGTCTTTGACCTTTTTGTAGTCCTGGGTCATCGTGCCCGTGTTGTAGAAGGCCAGACGGCGCCCTGTCGTAAGCTGGAATGGATACTTCTCATCCGGCATCTCGACCGGGCCTTCGTAATCCACCGGGTGGAACGGAGCTCTGTTCTTTACGTCTCCCTCCCAAAGCTCGGCGTGCAAAAAGAGCGTGCCAGGGCCGTCCGCGTTCTCCACGATGTCCTCGACGACCGGCGTCCGGCCGCTCTCTTCGGCGCCTTCCACGCCGGCGGCTAGTTCCTCTTTGGGCGTGATGTCGGAAATTTCTTCCTCGCTCTCGTCGAGGGCCGGCCACTGGATGCCGCCCGACTCCTCCATACGCTCGTAGCTTATGCCGGCGAAGTTGGGTGCTACCCGCCGGACTTCGTTCCAGACGTCTTCGGCGCCTTCGTACTCCCAGCCGGCGCCCATCCGGTTTGCGATGTCCTGCACGATCCACTCGTCCGGCCGGGCCTCTCCGGGAGCGTCTATGACCTTATGGATGCGCTGTATCCGGCGCTCGCTGTTGACGACCGTACCTTCGGTCTCGGCCCAACTCGCCGCCGCCGGCAGCACCACGTCCGCCATTCTGGCGGTTTTGGTCATAAAGATGTCCTGCACCACGAGGAAATCCAGCTTCGAGAACAGGTGCTCGTGATGGTTCTCGTTCGCGTCGGACTGGACCGGGTTCTCCCCGATCACGTACATGCACTTGAGGTCGCCGTTTTCGACGGCCTCCATCATCTCCGTCTGGTTTTTGCCGACCTTCTCCGGCAGCGGCGTTCCCCAGACTTCTTCGAAAAGCTCGTGGGCCTTGGGATCGTCCCACTGCCAGCCGCCGACCATGCGGTTTGGCAAAGCGCCCATGTCGCCGCCGCCCTGCACGTTGTTCTGGCCGCGCAGCGGGTTCAGGCCGCTGCCGTACTTGCCGACATGGCCGGTAAGAAGGCCGAGTCCGATCAGGGCAAAGACCGCGTCCGCACCGTTGTGATGCTCGGTGATACCGAGCGTCCAGTTCAGAATGGCCTTGTCCGCGGTGGCGTACATCCGGGCTACCTCGCGGATGTCGTCGGCCGGCACGTTCGTAACGCTTTCGGCGTACTCCGGCGTGTATCCGGCAACCTTCTCTTTGTACGCCTCGAAGTTCTCCGTCGCCCGCTCGACGAACTCTTTGTTGTAGAGGTCTTCCTCGATGATGACGTGGGCCATCGCGTTCGCCAGGCAGATATCGGTGCCGACGTTGACCGGCAGCCACTTGTCGGCTTTCTTTGTCTGATCTATCTTACGCGGGTCAACGAGCACCATCCTGGCGCCGTTCTTGATGCCGCGCCGCATGTGGTTGTAGATGATGGGGTGACACTCCATCGTGTTGGAACCCCAGCAGATTATGAGGTCCGTGTTCTCGAACTCCTCGTAGGAAGTAGTCGCCCCACCCGCACCAAACGTTGCCACCAGACCGGTGACGCTGGCGGCGTGTCAAGCCCGGTTGCAACTGTCTATGTTGCTGACCCCTAACACCTGCCTCACGAACTTGCCGGAAAGGTAGTTAAGCTCGTTGCTCGAACGTGACGAACTGAACACCCCGAAGGCGTCGCCGCCGTGCTCGTCCTTGATCTCGGTCATCTTGCTCGCCACCAGGTCCAAAGCCTCGTCCCACGAAGCCGGCACCAACTCGCCGTCTTTGCGGATGAGGGGGTGCGTCAGCCTCCCGTCGCTGTAGATGTGCCGCCAGCCTTCGCGGCCTTTTATGCAAGCCTCGCCCTTGCTGGACGGGTTGCTCTTGTCGCCCGTAACCTTGCTTATGATGCCGTCTTCGACCGTAATGCTCAGGCCACAGCCTACGCCGCAGAAGCCGCAGATCGTGGTGGCTTCCCGCGTGCTGTTCGCCTGTTCCGTACCGTTGGCAGTTATGGTAGTCAAACCCACCGCCCCCTTTTCTCGACGATCCCTATGCTGGCTCTTCCACGCTCATTCTACTCCAAGCTGCGCCTGTAGATCCGGAACTTTGTTGACGGGTTCCTCAATTTTGTGTTTTCGTGCACAATGCATCGGGTATTTAGTATGCGCTTGTGTGGCACACGATGAATAGAGAATAGGGGAGGAGGAAATATCAGCGACGGCGGCTTTTTCTCAAAGGAGCGGATAACTGTTGGAGGCGACTACAACCGGTGGGCGATACCGCCGGCGGCGCTTGCGGTACATCTTTCGATAGGACAGGTGTATGCCTTCAGCGTCTTCAACAAACCGCTCACGCGGATAATTGGGATAAACGAGTCGGCCCCTGAGGACTGGAGCCTAAGTACTCTTGGTTGGATCTTCAGCATTTCGATTCTGGTCCTCGGGATCACAGCGTTTATCGGCGGAAAGTGGCTGGAGGACGTCGGGCCTCGGACGACCATGTTCACGGCGGCCTGTGCCTTTGGTGGCGGCTTTATAATCTCCGCGCTCGGGGTGTGGACGCACTGGGTCTGGTTGCTCTATCTAGGTTACGGGGTGTTCGGTGGCATCGGGCTCGGGCTGGCATACGTGTCGCCGGTCTCCGCCCTGATCAAGTGGTTCCCCGACCGCCGTGGGATGGCGACAGGAATGGCGATCATGGGCTTCGGTGGCGGCGCGCTGATCGGCGCCCCGCTCTCTATCGCCCTCATGAACCTCTTCGAGACCGACAGCTCCGTTGGTGTTGCGCCAACGTTTATAACGATGGGCCTGATCTACTTCGCCTCGATGACGCTCGGCGCGATCACGATCCGCGTCCCGTCTCCCGACTGGAAGCCCGAAGGATGGGAGCCGGAAGAGTCGAGCGAGAACGATGACGATATGGTTACCCAGAACGACGTACACATAGACACGGCGCTCAAGACCCCGCAGTTCTGGCTGCTGTGGGCGGTTCTTTGCCTGAACGTTACGGCGGGTATCGGGGTTTTGGGTCAGGCTTCGGTGATGATCCAGGAGACGTTCGGCGGGGCGATTACCGCAGCCGCAGCCGCGGGCTTCGTGAGCCTCCTGAGCATCTTCAACATGATCGGACGCTTTGTCTGGTCCTCGGCCTCGGACTACATCGGACGCAAGAATACTTACTTCGTGTTTTTCGGCCTGGGCGCGGCCTTGTACGTCCTGGTCCCCATAGTGGGCAGCGGCCTCGGCAGCATCTTCTTGTTCGTCGCGGCCTTCGGCATCATCCTGACCATGTACGGTGGAGGCTTCGCCACCATCCCGGCTTACCTAGCGGACATATTCGGCACCAAGTACGTGGGTGGTATCCACGGCCGGCTGCTGACGGCCTGGTCCGCCGCGGGCGTGCTGGGGCCGGTGCTCGTCAACTACATCCGCGAGGCCCAGATAAACTCCGGCGTCTCAGCGGCCAACGCCTACAACGTAACCATGTTCATCATGGCGGGGCTACTGGTGATCGGGTTTATCTGCAACCTGCTCGTCAAGCCTGTGGACCCGAAGTACCACATGGCTCCGGAAGGCGAGCAAGAAGAAACAGCCTCTAGCGGCAGCACCAGCGGCAGTACCAGTGGCGAACCGGCCGAGGCATAGAAAGGAGCGCAATGGCTGAGAACGACCAGCAGCAGGAGACGCACAACCTGAGCAATAACACGGCCCTGGTGGTCCTTTTCTGGGCTTACGTGACTATACCGCTCATCTGGGCGATCTACCGGACCTTCGGCAACATCGCCGCCCTGTTTACCGGCTAGACAAACCGACCCAACGAAACACGAAGGCCGGGTGCAACTATACGCACCCGGCCTGTTTTTGTTCGGACTTCGCTGTCCCGGGCCATCTCCGCCAGGTGGCTAAACGGTTATCCTTTCGGCCCCGGCGTAAACGTTGAACTTCTCGCCGCGCAAGAAGCCGACGAGCGTCATGCCAAAGTCCTGGGCGACGTCTACGGCGAGGCTGCTAGGCGCCGAGATGGCGCACACGATGGGCACCCCGGCGGTAAGGCATTTCTGGAGGATCTCGAAGCTGCTCCGCCCACTGACCAGAACTATACTTTCGTTCAGCGGCAGCTTCCCTTCGAGCAACGCCGAACCGACGAGCTTGTCCGTGGCATTGTGCCGGCCAACATCTTCGCGGAGCGCGAGCAAATTCCCATCTTGGTCGAAGAGGGCCGCCGCGTGCAGGCCGCCGGTAGAGTCGAAGAGACGCTGCGTACTTCGGAGCTTGTCGGGTAGAGAGTAGATCGTCTGTGCCAAAACTTCAGGACCGGCCGGGATAACGGGGCACCCCCGAAGCTCCAACTGCTCCAGGCTCGCCTTCCCGCAAACCCCGCAGGCGCTCGTGGTATAGAAGTGTCGCTCCAGCGAGCGGACGTCGTAGCTGACACCGGGCCTCAGCTCGACGTTGACGATGTTGTACTGCTGCTCGACGTCTACCTCGGGGGCCACGCAGTAGCTGATGCGCCGGATGTCGCCCCGCGAGGAGATGATGCCTTCGCCGTAGAGAAAGCCGGCTGCGAGCTCGAAGTCCGCGCCCGGCGTCCGCATGGTGACGGCCACGGTCTGCGTATCGCCGCCGGATACGAGCCGTATCTCCATCGGCTCCTCGGTGGCGAGCGTGTCGGGCCTCCGGCGCGTCGAGTCGCCCTCAAAGATCTTTATGCGCGTCTTTGTCTTGCTCCCGCGCCGCCTGGCGTTTTGTTTCTCCAACATCTCGCTTTTGAGTTTAGCACCGCAAACTACGCTAACATGGAGCAGCTATGTTTAGGTTGAGCGGACTACCACACGTCGGGCGATATCCGGAAGCGACCGTAAAGCGGATGGAAGAGCAGCTCGAGATCCACTTCGGCGGCCTCAAAGACGAGCAAGTCATGAACGTGCCCCTGAAGTACCTGGACAGTGAGGACGCGGAAGCCGCCGAGCTGCGGCTGCTCGCCCAGCTACAGCAGATCGGCTACAAAGTCCGGCGCGAGAATTAGTCGCGCAGTTCCCGTACCTTCTGGCGTACCTCTCGTAGCCAGAAGGTGCGCCTCGAAAATTTACTCTGCTCTACGAGTTCGGTGAGAACAGAACCCGTCAGAGAAGGCAGAACGGCGCTCTCCGAAACCTGGAGGTATCTATCGTCTCTGAGTTTCAAGATCTCCAGTTTTTCTCCGTCGTAGCGCCAGACTTCAGGAACTCCGAGTTGGGCGTATATGGGAAGTTTGTTGATCGAGGGACTGGTTATGTCTACCTCGATCACCAGGTCCGGCGGCGGGTCAACCGCCAAGTCTATCCGGTCTTTGCCGCGAATCCGCGCCTCGTTCTGAATGTAGAAACATGAATCCGGTTCGAAGCCGCGCTGCGCATCCGCACGTTTGAAGGTGGTGGAGCCAACACCGTACACGTCAACCCCGGTTTCTTCGGCGACCAGGGCGATCAAAAGTCCTGCATAGTAACTAATCTCTCGTGTTCGCTCGACGGGCTCATGACTTCCAGAATACCCCGATCATAAGTAAACTGCGGCACCCTTTTCTCCCCGCGGCCGGACAGCAAGCTCCCGTAGGTCTCCCAACTAACGTTTTCTAAAAGGACTCTCTGCTCCGCTGGGCTCTGTACCGTCTCCATGCCTCAATAATAACAGCGTTGTGAGAGGGATCACCAGCAAAAAGAGAGGCCGGAAAAATCCCGACCTCTCGATAATCTATCGTTGTTTGCAGTGTCTAGCCGTTGATGTAGCCGTTCGCGTCGATGACGAACTTCTCGGCTGCGCCCTCGTCGAAGTCCTTATAGCCTTGCGGGGCTTCGTCGAGGGTGATGACCGTGGCGTTTACGGCGTCGGCGATGTGCGCCTTGTCGTTGAGGATCGCCATCATAAGCTCGCGATTGTACTTGAGGACCGGGCACTGGCCGGTGTAGAAGGCGTGGCTCTTTGCCCAACCGAGGCCGAAGTTCAACTTGAGCGTACCCTCCTGGGCGTCCGGGTCTTCCGCGCCGGGGTCGCCGGTCACGTAGAGGCCCGGGATGCCGAGCGAGCCGCCGGCCCGCGTGATGGCCTGGATGCTGTTCAGGACCACCGCCGGAGCCTCGCCCGCATCCGGTCCGTGGCCGGTCGCCTCGAAGCCGACGGCGTCTACGGCGCAGTCAACTTCCGGCTCGCCGACGATGTTGGCGATCTGCTCGTCTATCGGGGTCTCTTCGCCGACGTTGATCGTCTCGCAGCCGAAGGTGCGGGCCTGTTCGAGGCGCTGGTCGTTCAGGTCGCCGACAATGACGACCGAGGCCCCGAGTACCTGGGCTGAGTACGCCGCCGCCAGGCCGACCGGGCCGGCGCCCGCGACGTAGACCGTCGAGCCGGTCGTAACACCGGCCATTACCGCGCCATGGTAGCCGGTGGGGAAGATGTCCGAGAGCATGGTGAGGTCCAGAATTTTCTCTAGCGCCTGGTCCTTGTCCGGGAACGGCAGCAGGTTGAAGTCCGCGAACGGTACCAGCACGTAGTTGGCCTGGCCGCCCTTCCAGCCGCCCATGTCCACGTAGCCGTAGGCCGAGCCCGCCCGCGCCGGGTTGACGTTCTGGCATACACCGGTCTTACGCTCCCGGCAGTTGCGGCAACGCCCGCAGGCGATGTTGAACGGCACGGAGCAGATGTCGCCCTCTTTGATGAACTGGACGTCGCTGCCAGCCTCGACGACCTCGCCCGTGATCTCATGCCCCAGCGTCTGCCCCTCCGGCGCCGTCGTCCGGCCCCGCACCATGTGCTGGTCCGAGCCGCAGATGTTGGTCGAGACGATCCGCAAGATTGCCGCGTGCGGCGCCTCGACGCTCCGGTAGCCCATCGCGTCGGCCACGTCCTGGGGTACTTCGAGCTTTGGATACTCGTCTTCCTCTACCGCTACCTCTCCGGGTCCTCTGTAGACCACGATCCTGTTCGTGTCCGCCATAAGGCGTCTCCCTTCGTTGAGTGTTTTGATGCTTGTTTTCGCGCGTAGGCAACGAAATTTACCCGCACCGCAGATAATGGGTTATCGCTTTGGGAATTCCTCCTTTCCCTGTCCCCTGTCCCCGTCCGGTATCTGAGTTGCTGCCTAGTTACGTTATCAGAAGCCCGATTCTCGTGCAATACGATTTTTTAGATGCACTTTGAAGTTGGTGGTTCATCCTACGTATTTGCGGGTAGAATAACGCCTGGGAGTTAAGATTCGAAACTTTCATAGAAAGGGACAAAGGTGTTTTTTAAGACCGCCGAGGGAGATGGGCTCTGGGCCAAGCTCAAGAATCATGTCGGGTTTAAAGTAGACCATCCGGTGAGCTCCGCCACCCGCAACCTCCGGTCACGCCTCTCCGACGAGGGCGTCCAGAAGACCGACAGTGTCTGCCCGTACTGCGCGGTCGGTTGTTCGACGCTCGTCTACCACCGGGACGGCAAGATCATCGACATCGAAGGCAACCCGGATAGCCCGATCAACCAGGGCACCCTTTGCCCGAAAGGCTCCGCCACGCTCGGGATGCACGTCTCACCCTACCGGTGGACGAAAGTCCGCTACCGCAAGCCGTATTCCTCCGAGTGGGAAGACCTCTCTATAGACGAGGCGATGACCATGATCTCCGAACGTCTGAAGAAGACCCGTGACGAGAACTACGACGAGCAGAACGACGAAGGGAAGAAGCTCAGCCGCTCGCTCGGGGTTACTTCTATCGGCGGGGCCGCCATAGACAACGAGGAGAATTACCTCATTACCAAGCTCTTCCACTCGATGGGCTTCACCCAGATCACCAACCAGGCCAGGATATGACACAGCTCCACGGTGCCCGGTCTGGGCATCTCGTACGGTAGGGGCGGCGCCACCGGCAACCTGCAAGACCTGCAGAACGCCGACTGCATCATCATCGAAGGCTCCAACATGGCCGAGGCCCACCCGGTCGGTTTCCGGCACCCCATGATCGCCAAGAACAAGGGCGCCAAGCTCATCCACGTGGACCCGCGCTTTACCCGCACGAGCGCCATGTGCGACATCTACGCCCCGATAAGGCCCGGCACGGACATAGCTTTCCTCGGCGGCCTGATCAAATACGTCATCGAGAACGAGAAATACTTCGAGGAATACGTCAAGGCCTTTACCAACGCCGCAACCATCATAGACGAACGCTTCGAGGACGCCGACCCAACAGGCTTCTTCTCCGGCTGGGACGAGGAAACAAATTCCTATAGCGCCGAGACCTGGCAGTACGAGGGACAGCCCCTGCGCCACGCGGCGGCCGGCGGCAGCCAGGATGCGTTCGTCGGGGAGTTGAAGGATGAGGGCGACGACGGACTGGATAACGAGCGACAGCGTCCCAATGATATGACACTTCAAGACCCGCGGTGCGTGTTTCAGATCCTCAAGCGCCACTACGAGCGGTACACGCCGGAGATGGTCGAGCGGATCTGCGGCACTCCGAAGGAAGCTTTCCTGAAGGTCGCCGAGACCATCTGCGAGAACTCCGGGCGCGACAAGACGACGGCCTTCTGCTACGCGGTCGGGTGGACCCAGCACTCCAAAGGGGTCCAGATCATCCGCTCCGCCGCCATCCTCCAGCTCCTACTCGGCAACGTCGGACGTCCGGGCGGCGGCGTAATGGCGCTCCGGGGCCACGCGACGATCCAGGGCTCCACCGACATCGCCACCCTCTACAACGTGCTCCCCGGCTATCTCCCGATGGCGAACGCCCAGAGAAACCACGACACCTGGGACGACTACGTCCGCACCGAGACCGCCGAGACCGGCTGGTGGAACAACTTCCCCAAGTACATCACCAGCATCATGAAGGCCTGGTACGGTGAAGCCTTCGATTCCGAGAACGCCGACGACCTCTTCGACCACTTCCCGCGCATCTCGGAGGACCATTCGTTCTACCCGGCCCTCTTGAACATGAAGGACGGCGTAACGAAAGGCTGCTTCGTCTTCGGCCAGAACTTCGCCGTCGGCGGCCCGCACGTCAAAGTAGCCCAGGACGGGTTGCGAAACCTCGACTGGCTCGTCGTCCTCGACGCCTACGGGATAGAGACGGCGGAAGCCTGGAAGCTCGGCGGCAATCCCGAGGAGTGCGGCACGGAGGTGTTCTTTATACCGTCTGCGCTCGTTGCGGAGAAGGACGGCTCGTTTACCCAGACCCAGCGGATGTTGCAGTGGCACGACAAGTCCGTCGAGCCGCCGGACGACGCCCGGAGCGACGCCTGGTTTGTATTCCACCTGGGGCGCAAGATAAAGGAAATGTACAAAGACTCCGAGGAGCCGCGAGACAAGCTCATACAAGCCCTCACCTGGGATTACCCGGTGGAGGGCGAGCACGAGGAGCCGCACATCGAGAGCATCCTCAAAGAGATCAACGGCTACACGGTAGCCGATGGCGAGCCGGTGAGCGGGTTCAAGGACTTGGCGGCGGACGGTTCTACCGCTTGCGGCGGTTGGATCTACTCGGGCTGCATGGCCGACGGCGTAAACCAGGCCCGCCGCCGCAAACCGGCCGCCGAGCAAGACCTCGTCGCCGCCGAGTGGGGCTGGGCGTGGCCGGCGGACCGCCGAATCCTCTACAACCGCGCCTCCGCCGACCCCGAAGGCAAACCCTGGAGCGAGCGCAAGAAATACGTCTGGTGGGACGAGGAGCAGGAGCAGTGGACCGGCCTGGATGTCCCGGATTTCGAGGCGACCAAGCCGCCCTCCTACCGCCCCGATCCCGACAGCCGCGGCGTGGACGCGCTGCCTGGCGACGGCCCGTTTATCATGCAGGGCGACGGCAAGGGTTGGCTCTTCGCCACGGTTGGCGTAAAAGACGGCCCGTTGCCGACCCACTACGAGCCCGTAGAGTCCCCGGTCCCGAATCTGCTCTACGATAATGTCCAACACAGCCCGGCGGCCAAGACCTACGAAAACCGGGACGACAACCCGCTCAACCCGCCGCAAGACCCCCGGTACCCGTACGTCGTCACGACTTACCGGCTCACCGAACATCACACGACCGGGGCGATGAGCCGTTGGGTTCCCTGGCTCTCCGAGCTGCAGCCCGAGCTGTTCTGTGAGATCAGCCCGGAGCTGGCCCAGGATAAAGGTGTGGACAACGCCGACTGGGTAACCATCTCCACGAGCCGCGGCAGTATAAACGCCCGCGCCCTCGTCTCCGACCGCATCCCCGTCTACGACTTCGAGGGAGAGAAGCTGCACACCATCGGGTTGCCGTATCACTGGGGGCAGAATGGCGTGGTAACGGGCGACGTGGTGAACGACCTGATCCCGATGACCGCCGAAGCCACCGTCGCAATCCACGAAGCCAAAGCCTTTACCGCCAACCTCGAAAAGGCCCGCCTATGAGAGACTACCGCGGCACCGTCAGCACGCCGGGCGAGTCGGGGAGCGACACCTGGCAGTCGGAATCAACCCACCGCGAGGCGCTCCAGCAAGAGCTACTGGAACTCGGGGCCTGGCTCGCCGAGCATCCCGAGATGGCCCCCAAGAACCTCAAGCCGATACGGAGCTCCAAACCACTGGAGCCCGGCGTCTACTACAACCAGGGAACGGGGGTAGTCGAGCGGGTCTACCGGCCCCAGCGCATCGCGCTCGGCAGCAAGATGTTCCGCGTAAACAGCGACCCCGCCGCGCCGGTCTACGAACTACGCCGCCGCGTCATGGAAGGGAAATAAGTTGGCTACAGGATTCCTGACCGACACCACGGTCTGCATCGGGTGCAAGGCGTGTGAGGTGGCCTGCAAGCAGTGGAACCAGCTACCCGCCGACGGCTACGAGTTTACCGGTGACTCCTACGACAACACCAAACAACTCTCCGGCACCACTTGGCGCCACGTCTCGTTTATCGAGAATCCCAAGAAAAAACGCCTCACCGGCGACGTAGACCTCGTCGCGCTCGCCGAAGACGTGCGGGAGCAACTGCCAGGCGGGGCGGAACTCGATGCTCTGGGACGTTGGACGTTTATGAGCGACGTGTGCAAGCATTGCGTCGAGGCGCCGTGCCAGCAGTCGTGTCCGACGGGCGCGATCATCCACAACGAGTTCGACAACGTCTTTATCCAGCCCGACGTCTGCAACGGCTGCGGCTACTGCATCCCGGCCTGCCCGTGGGGCGTCATAACCCGCGTCCCCGAAGACGGCCGCGCCTTCAAGTGCACCCTCTGCTACGACCGCCAGATAGACGGCCTCGAACCGGCTTGCGCCAAAGCCTGTCCGACCAACTCCATCATGTTCGGGGAGGTAGAGGAGCTGGAGCAGATCGCCGAAGAGCGCATACAGACCCTCCACGACAAAGGCTACACCAGCGCCTACGTCTACGGCACGCCGGAGGTAGGGGGGACCGGTGGCATAAACGGCAACCGCTCCAAGTTCATCCTCATGGACGAGCCGGAGACCTACAACCTGCCGCGCCATCCGTTCCTGCCACAAGACAAGCTAAACCAGGCCAGCGTAGCCAGCATCGTCGCCGCCGGGGTGCTCGGCGCGGTCGTAGCGTGGGCGTTCAGGGATTAGAGGGGGAGCTATGTCTGAAGCAACGCAGGAAACGCCGCAGCAGCGGAACGGACAGGTTGACGGAGAAGTAGAGACCTCGCACCATCCGAGGACGGATTCTGAGCGTGAGGACCAGGGCTACTACGGTATTCCGCCGGTAAAAGAGCACACGTGGACGTGGGAGATCCCGGTCTACTTCTGGCTCGGCGGCGTCGGCTCCGGGGCGCACGTAATAAACACCATAGCCCGGCTCATGGGCCACGACGACAAGGCCCTCATCCGGGCCGGACGGTACACCACCTTGATCTGCATGCTGCTGAGTCCCTTGCTACTTATAAGCGACCTCGGACGGCCCGAACGTTTCCTCAACATGCTCCGCATCGTCAAGTGGCGCTCCCCTATGAGCATGGGAACCTGGGGCCTGAGCGTCTTCGCCTCCCTGACCGGCCTCGTGGCCGCCCACCAGGCCGCCGAGGATGGTCTTCTGGGACGCGAGAACTTTCTGGCCCGGCTGCTTTCGGCTTTGCCGGACCGGCTGATCGGAACGCTGGCGGCGCCGTTCGGGCTCTTTGTCGGGGCGTACACCGGAGTCCTCATCGCACTGACCTCCACACCGATCTGGGCGCGCAACGCGGTGCTGATGGGACCGCTGTTCGTAACCTCGGCCATGTCCACCGGGCTCTCGGCCATCTCTTTCCTATTGCATCTGTTTGACGCGGGAGAAGAGAAGACGCTGGACGGATTGTGCCGGGCCGAGAAGAGTTCGCTCCTGCTCGAAGGCGGGCTCTTGGCGGCCTCCCTGTATTCGATGGGTCCGTGGGGCAAGCCGCTCCGGACCGGTAGGATCGGGGCCTGGTTCTTCGGCGGGACCGTCATCGGCGGCCTGCTCGCCCCGTTCGCGCTGCTCCAGGGCCGCGAAAGCCGCGGACGCAGCCTGCTCGCCTCGGTGCTGGTCCTGATCGGCGGCTACCTGCTCCGGCGGACGATCATCGACGCCGGATCGCTCTCCGCCCGTGACCCACAAGCCACCTTTACCTTCGCCCAGAAAGAGAACCTGCCGTTACAGGATCGGAATGTTTAGAGAAACGTTCCCTGCCGAGATGTGAACATCTTGTCGGAGGGTGTTCGGCAACCGGCACCTTAGTTAGCCGCGCAGGTAGGTCAGGACGGCCAGGACCCGGCGGTGGTCGGTGTCGCTCTGCGCGAGCGCGAGCTTGCCGAAGATGCTCTTGACGTGTTTCTCGACCGCTCCGCCGGTAACGAAGAGCGTCTCGGAGATCGCGTGATTGGAACGTCCTTCTGCCATGAGGGAGAGCACTTCGCGTTCGCGCGGGGTCAACTTTTCGAGGCAATCGTCGCGCCTGTTGCGCGTGAGTAACTGGGAGACTACTTCGGGGTCGAGGACGGTGCCGCCGGAGGCGACGGTCTCGACTGCCGTGACGAACTCGCGGACGTCGGCGACGCGATCTTTGAGCAGGTAGCCGGTGCCTTCGATGCCGGATTCCAGAAGCTCTCTACCGTAGCGTTCTTCCACGTACTGCGAAAGCACGAGCACCGGGAGCGCCGGTATGCGATTCCGGGCTTCCAGCGCTGCCTTCAGGCCCTCGTCCCGGAAACCGGGTGGCATCCTCACGTCTACGATGGCGACGTCCAGAAGGTGCTTATCTACCATCTTCAGTAATCCGGGACCGTCTCCGACCTCCGCGACGATCTCATGGCCGGCGTCAGAGAGAAGGCGAGAGATGCCGTCCCGCAACAGACCGGAGTCCTCGGCGATCACGATCCTCATGGCTATTCTTGCCCCGCTATCTGGGGACGTTCAGGCGAGGAATTTTCGAGTGGCATCTCGGCCCGGACACTGGTGAAAACATCTTGCGGGCTTTCTACAAAGAGACGGCCGTCAAGGGCGGCTAGCCGGTCGGCCAGGCCCGAGAGTCCGCCTCCATCGGCCGGCAAAGCGCCACCCCGGCCGTCATCCGTCACCTCGACCACGAGCCGGCTCTCCGGGCTCTGCTCGCGCCGCACCGCGATGTGGACCTCAGTGGCCTGGGAATGTTTTGCTACGTTAGAGAGGGCTTCTGAGACGACGAAGTATGCGGTAGTTTCGATGTCTTCCGGGAGGCGGCTGGATAGTTGCACCTCTACGGTCGTGGGTACCGGGCAGCTGTCGGCCAGGGCTGATAAGGCGTCGTCGAGACCCCGGTCGGTGAGGATAGCCGGGTAGATGCCGCGAACCAGGTCCCGGATCTCTTTGAGCGCGCGCTTTGCCTCGTCGTGGGCTTCTCCTACTAGCTCGCGGGCCGCGTCCGGGTCTTCGGACAGCTTCTCTTTCGCCATCCCGAGATCCATCGCCAAAGAAACGAGCCGCTGCTGCGCCCCGTCATGCAAATCCCGCTCGATCTTGCGCCTCTCGGTGATCGCCGAGCCCACCGCCCGAGAGCGGCTTTCGGACAAGACTTCTACCCGCCGGACGAGTTCTTCGTGACTGCCCGGTCCGAGAAGAAGTCGTCCTAGATCCGCATGTCTACCGGCCAGCCAGCGGATAGAGATTATGGTGACCGGGGCAGCCAGGACGCCGACGGGAACGGCAATTAGGGACTCAGGCAGGGTGTCTAGCCAGATGCCGGGTCCGACCTGCGCGCCACCGTAGGGTAGAGCCCAGAACCACAAGGGGTAGGTGAGGAGAGCGGCGGGGATGGTCACGGCGACGACGGCGAGTACGAACTCGGCGATTCCGATTGGAAAAAGGAGAAGGAGGTAGCCCAGGTTTCGCCACAAGGCGGGGTCCGCCATCCGGGTGCGAACGCGGGCCAGGATCGAACCGTCCGCCACCGGGCGGTAATGCGGAGGAGAAACGTGAACCTCCAGGAACTTTGCGAGGCGCCAACGCTCGAACCGGGCACCCGAGAGACATAGCCACATTACGGAGGCGAGTATGGGCAGCCCGATCCACAAGATCGTCAGCGGCGCGCCGAAGGAAACCAGCGCGATCAAAACTACGAACCAGAGCGTTCCCAGAGGGAAGCTCGACACCAAGAAGAGCGTAGCCTGCGCGAAGCGGAAGATGGGGCGCCCACTCCGCCGGGAGTTCCGGGCAGCTTGTTCTGAACGGGCTCCGGTGAGGATGTTCATAAGACTCTTCTCCATTATAAGCGCAGCCTCACAAGGCACGCATCCCGCTACTGGTAAAGCTGGCGTAGCATTTATCGGGTCTTGCGAAAGTTAATGTCACGCTTTTCTTCATAGCCAGGTTACTCTACGCCGAAGAGATGGTAGAGGAGACCTCCCCAAGCGAGGTTGATGAAGATGTGAAAGACAATTGCCCCGTATAGGCTGCGACGGAGTTTGACCAGCATGCCTAACGGGATAATGAGAAACATGGGCGCGAACGCCCAGTTCAGCGGCGCCTGCCAGACGTGGTAAAGCTGGAACAAGAGGCTGTTTATCGCCCAATCCCCTTTCAAGCTGCTGATCTTCTGCAACAGGTAACCCCGGAAGTAGATCTCCTCTCCCACGAAGTTGGCGAAAAAGACCAGGACGAGTACAGGCACGGGAAACTCGTAGTAGCCAATCTCCAAAATGTGCCAATCCTGTATCGCAATGCCGGGGAAAGAGTTGAGGTACTCGAACAACGGAGGATGGACCCAGGCCATGTACGGCGCTGAAAGCACCGTAAAGATAACGGTTATGACCGGCAAGACCGTTAGCAAGCCTTTGAGGTCCGGGTTGGCGAGTCCCAAAAACTTTAGTGATTCCCGGAACGAGAGCCCATTGGCAAACCGGAGCAGCACGAAGGTAAGAAAGACGTGCCAGCCGGTAGCCATCGAGCCAAGGATTGCAAACTGCACGTAGCGGTTCGAGAGTCCCGTCAGGCCCATAAGCGGTTCCCGAAACCAGAACAGGCCGAAATACGCCAGGATACCGGGCGCCAGGTGCATCAACAGGTAGAAGGCTATCCGGCCGCGCCCCTTGGCGCGATGGGCGGCTACCAGGCCGTCGAATGAAGGGTCATCCCGGACAAAGTATCTCCACAACGCTTTCAAGACCACACTCCTCACAAAGTAGTACGGTTACTCGTCTGATCTTAGAAAGCGCTTATGAAGGCAACAATCCTGCAGGCCCGAAACTTTGGAGTAGGGATAACCCCCCTCCGTATATTTCGTACGGAACTGAAACGACTTTCAGTCGGGAAAATATTCCACATCCATTACAGATTCCAGCCGTTCGGGGATGCCTGCGGCCTAAAACCCGAGGGTGATCGTGACATAGATCGTAAAAGCATCGAGTTTCGCCTTGTGCTAGTGCTCTTCCGGGCCGATGCAAACAATGTCGTCAGCATGTACCTCTAAAATGCTTCCACCTGCTTTACGGACGCTACCCATACCGCTGACAACGTAGAAGATATGGCCCTCCGAGTAAGTAAGCCAGTTATTACGAACGCTAGGCTCTGTGTCCCGCCACACTCCGGCCGTGAGCCGCAGCATGGTACAAAAGCGTCGTGAACCTTGGCGAAGCCTCGATAGAGCCTCTGATCCTAACCCTCAAGATGGACGCTGCCTCCCAGGAGCATTTCGACCGTCTACGCGAGGCGCACTTCCCGCACGAACGGAACTACCTCCGGGCACACCTGACCCTGTTTCACGCGCTGCCCGGCGAGCAGGCGCAGAGCATCGCCTCAGACCTACAAGAGGTCTGCCGGACAAAAAAGCCCATAACCCTGGAAGCCGTAGGCCTGCGCTTTCTCGGTAAAGGTGTCGCCTACGATCTCCGCTCGTCGGAGTTCGAAGCTTTACGGAGAAAACTTTCCGGCCGCTGGGAGCACTGGCTCAGCCGGCAGGACAGTCATCGCATAAAGCCGCACGTCACCGTTCAGAACAAGGTCGCCCCGGAGCGGGCGCGCGCCCTGTACAACGAACTGCAGGCTTCCTTTGTGCCGTTTCAGGTCACGGGCGAGGGACTATCGCTGTGGCGTTACATGGGTGGGCCGTGGGAGCCGTTCGGGTCATTTGATTTCGGGGATGATCCGCGATAGAACTGCCGGCGATCGGCTCCCCGCTCAGACGCCGTACTCTTCGTCGGTGACGGGCTCCAGCCATTCGGTGGCGCCGCCCGTGTGCAGGGCCGGGCTGATCGCCACGTGGACCATGAAGGTGTCGGGGGCAGCACCGTGCCAGTGTTTTTCGTCCGGGGCGATGTAGACGAGGTCGCCGGACTGTATCTTGAAAAATTCTTCGCCTTCTCTCTGGACGCGGCCGGTGCCGGTGATGACGTAGAGAATCTGGCCTTCCGGGTGGATGTGCCAGTTGGTGCGGGCTCCGGGCTCGAAGAAAACGCGGAATAGTCCTGCTCCTGGTTGCGGGACCTGGGTTACGTCCATCCAGACGGTTCCGGTGAACCACTCTTCCGGGCCGCGGCGGGATTCGGCGTCTCCGGATGAAACGACTTTCACGTTGGGCCTCCTGTTTTTAGTTCTTCCCCGGTCTCTGGGAGAGTTGGTGGGTGAAGATCTTGCGCAGGGTCGCGGTTTTCGAGCTTTCGCCGTTTTTCCACACGGCTTTTTCTATCTCAAGGGCACTCTCGGGGCCGTCGAGGGTGAGGAGCGCGACGTGGTTCTCGAACCAGGGCTCGTCGTGGGCGAGGCGCCAGTTTGCTTTGGTGCGGTCTACCCCGGCGGCGCGCGCCAGGAACCGCGGTACGAGCGTTCCTTTCTTTGTCCAAGTTGCGCGGAAGAGCAACCTCAGGACCTCGGGCATGGACTTTCGCAGCGGTGAGCAGGTCGCCTGGTAGACGCTGCTGCCGGAGTTCGGGGCGGGCAGGTCTATCTCGGCCAAGTAGGTGTGGTGTACGTCGCCGGAGAGCACGGTTATGGAGTTCGGGGCCCGGCCGCGCTCCCCCGCGCTGACCGAGCGCAGAAGTTCGACGAAGCCGTTAAAGGACTCGCGGAAAGCGGGCCACTGCTCCAGGTCTACGCCCTGCCGGATCGCCTCTCCGACCCGGGCGGCGGCCTTGCCCCAGGCCCCGGCGCACACCGCTTCGTTCCAGGACTCCAGGTGGTGGAGGGCCGGGGCCATAATCAGGGGCAGAGAAGTCCCGATCAGGAGGTGTTCGAAGTCGCCGGTGGCCTGGGATTGAACCCACTCCCATTCTTTGTCGTCAACCATCTTGCGGTCGCCTTCTGTCAGAATTCGACCCGCCCGCGAGTCGACGACGATGAGCCGGGAGTCGCCGAAGTCCCGGCGGAAGCTCCAGCGTACCGATGTTACGTCCCGGTCGGCTTTGTGGGCGAAATCTCGCAGCAGGGGGCCGGCGTCGTCGACCTCCTTTACCCGCTCCAGTATTTCTTTCCCGGCCAGTTCGTGCGGCGAAAGGTTCCCGAGGTGCTGGTAGATCCAGTAAGACATAAAGCCCCCGGCGATCCGCTCGTCCCACCAGGGTTCGCTGCGTATCCGTTGGACCCAGGCCTCGGAGGTGTTCCAGTCGTCGTTTACGTCGTGGTCGTCGAAGATCATGGCGCTCGGCACCGTCGAGAGGAGCCACCGGATCGACGGTTCACCCCAGGAGTCCCAGTACAGCCGGGTGTACTCTTCGAAGTTGGCAACTTCTTTGCCCGGAGGAATTTTCGTGTCACGCTGAGAGCGGATGTATTCCCGCGTGCCGGGGGAGACTTCGTCGGCGTAGATCTGGTCCCCGAGCAACAAGAGCGCGTCCGGCCAGTATTCCAGCGACTCGTCGCGCATCCGGGTGGCGAGCGCGTCCAAGGCGTCGGTGTCGCTTTCGTCTTTCTTGCCGAACAGCGAAGTCTCGGGCGGGCCGGCCGCCCGGCAGGAGCCGAAAGCGAGCTTGAAGGGGGCCCCGGAGGGAGACTCTGTGTCCAGCGTCCGGATAACGCTCGGGGGAAACTCCGAACCCGGCTCGGGCCAGACTTTCTCACCGGCCAGCGTTACCCCGTACTCGTAGGATTTTCCGGGTTCTAGGTCCGAGACCCGGACCAGGGCGTAATGATGCCCCTCGACGTGGAAGGTCCGTGAGGTGTGGGAAGACCCGGCGACGTTTACCGCCACTTCGCAGGATTCGTCCGTCTCCACCCAGATGGTGGCGTCTTGCGCGTCGGTGTATCTCAGGATCGGTCCGAGGATGAGCCGGGGTGCCACTTTTCTCCGTCCCCCTTTCTACGGGGCTTCCGCTTTCAGGCTATCTTACCTTACGGTCACTACCTTACGGTCGAACCCGCATTGAACCTCACCCGGCCGGTTCCGACGGTAAGCATGCCTACACAGCAGGGCAGGCGGGACAAAGACCGTCCGGAAACCCGGGCTATCCGGGCGCTGTGAGGTCCACGAGATGGTCCACGACATCCTCCAACGAACCTCGTTTCTCGTAGACCGCCCGTTGCCAGCCGGCGCCGGTTCCCCGTTCGGTTATCTCCAGGATGCCTTCCAACTCCGCCTCGCAGCCGAGGTCCTGGGAAACGGGTCGCAACTCCTCGACGAGCCGGCGGGCAAGCTCCCTCGCGCCGAGCTTCTCTCTGCCCGAGAAGTCGTAGAAGGTGGCGTCCAGGCCGTGGCGGGTGGCGAGCCACTTGTTTTCGTCGGTTAGCAGCGGGTTCTCGGGTTCTCGCTCGTCGGCGGTCGCCACGAGACACTGCGTCAAGGCCGCGAGGGCGACGGTGTAGGAGACGTCCGCCTGAACGTCGGGGGACCGGAGCTCTACGGTGCCGAACTTCGGGTGTGGCCGCACGTCCCACCAGCACCAGGAGTAGTCCGGAATGTTACCGGAGGCGACGAGGGTTTCGACGTGGCCCTCGAAATCCTTCCAGCTTTCGAACGCCGGCGGGAGGCCGGAGCGGGGGAATATTTCGAACACCTTTATCCGCGTGGAGGAGAGCCGGGTGTCAGAGCCGCGCCAGAAAGGGGAGTTACCGGAGAGGGAGATCACGAGCGGCACGTGGCGCGCCAGCACACCCGTCGCGCGAACCGCCGTTTCCTCGTCCGGCACCGCGACGTGAACGTGGAGCCCGTAGATGGCTTGCGTGCGGGCGACCCAACCCATCCGCTCTTCGACCCGGAGGTAGTGGTCCCCTTCGGTAAACGGCTGCTCTACCGGGTTCGAGAACGGGTGGGTGCCGGCGGCGGCCAACCTCACGCCGCACTCCCGGGCCAGGCCCCCGAGCTTCCGGCGGAGACCGGGAAGCTGCGCGTCGAGTTCCGCGACGCCGTCGAACACGGGAGAAACCAACTCCACGCAAGACTGGGAGAGCTCCGAGGTAATGCAAGGCCACCCATCTCCGGCGGTTAGCACGGCGTCTATCGCCGGGGTCAGCTCCCTACTACCGGGGGATACGAGTTGAAACTCTTCTTCTATCCCTACCGTATAAGGCTGCGTAGCGCCGAAGTTGGCTTCCATCCGGGGTACTTTACAGTGCCGGCGGGTGTAACTCTAGGGACGGCCTGACGGCAGCAGCCGCGACGGTAGCCGTCTAACGGTGGCGGGGCTTGCGGCCGAGGGTGGCCCGGATGCGGCGGGCGTTTTCCAGGTCCCGGACGGCGTCGAAGAGTTGGCCTTCGGGGACGGTGGCGTGCCACTGTTGGGGCCGGTAGCCGTAGCGGCGCTTCAGTTCCCGCACGGAGTCTGTGGTGTAGCGGAGGGCGTAGGCCAGCCGGCGCGTTTCGTGCGGCTGGCGCGGCAGCAGGCCGTTGCGCGACTCGGTCCACCAAGAGATCTCCGGTACGGACGTCTTCTCACGGAGCAGCAGGTTCGACTCCCACTCGACCCGCAGGGCGTTCATCTCGAAGGTCCCGGGTAGTACGTTCAGGGGGCCTAGGTAGAAAGCATCGTCACCCCGGAATCCGAAGGTAAGTTCGAAACGATGCTTCGGTTCTTCTTTCTGAAGTTTTTCGTAGCGAGAGCGGAGGGCGAGGAGTTGCTCGTCGGAGTAGGGCCGCAGCCCGTCGAGCGTGGGACGGCGAGGGTCTTTGCCCCCGCGGCGGAGCATCCCGGCGAAAGAGTTGTAGGTACGGAAGTTTCTAAAAAGCCAGAGCAGGAACCCCAGGATCGGGAGCACCACGCACGCGGCCATCGTTGCGAAAAATACCCACTGCGGGGGTGTGATCCCCTGTCCTTCGATCCTCCGCTCGCCGAAGAGGTTGTAGAGGAGCACAATGGCCGTCATGAGCGTTATGAACCCGGTAAATCCGATGAGGAGAAACGCGCCCAGACGACGGAACGGCGGCGAACAAGCCGCGGCCAAACCTTCCCAGGCTAGGCGTTCTTCTTCCAAACCGAAAGAAGTTTTTCGTAGCTTTTCCATAGAAACCATTATAACCAAAAGCCTGGCCCCGGGAGTGGGTGAAATATCACGGGAAATACCTCGGCGAGAGTAACCCGGAGCCAGGAATATATGATCCAACCGAGCCGGAGTCTGGCAAACGTCTTGCGGCCTGGCCCGTTCGTGCACCCGCCGTCTATAAAGGCGTGACCCCTCGCGGTTTTCCGGGGTATCCCATTCTGGTTAGACCCGAACCGGGGTACGGGTTTGTAGCAGGAGGCTCCGGGGGAAGACTCCGGGCCTTTCTAGGCGGCCTGCTCGCGGGCGAGTTTGCTTTGTTGGGAGATGAGCCGGTCGAGCCAGGCGAGCCGCTCATCTTCCAGGGTGCGTTCGGCGTTGACGTACCAGTTGAGCGCCTCGCGGTGGCGTCCGAGACGCCGGTTCAACTCGCCGACCAGGTACGTCGTTACGGAGAGTTCGCGGCCGTAGAGGCCGTCATTTTCGAGGGCACGCATAAAGTAGCTGACGGCCCTAAGCTGGAAGGTGCTCTCGAAAGGCTGCTCCTGCTCTTTGCGGCAGACCCACGAAGCCCGGAGGCACAGGTCCCCCAGCGGCCGTGCCCGGTAGCCGCGCTCTTGGCCGCAGATCTCCGCGGCGTGAAAGGCCAGCCACGGCGGGGGACTCGTGCGGAACACACGGAGCAGGCCGTCTTCTTCGAGCCGCACTTCGAGGTCGTGGCGCTCGTCGGGGGTGAGGTCCAATTCGTTGAAGTCTTGCTGGGAGGCGAAGGAGCACGCCGGGCACATGGTTATGGCGCTCCGTATGAGGCGGGACCCGTCGGAGACCCGGCCCGGGAACCTGGGACAAAGGTCTGCCTCCCGGCCCACCGTAACGTACGCCCCCACCCGTGGGGCGCGAAAGATATATCGGCACGCCGGGCACCGGACGTGAGCCCGTTCAACCTCTCCCATGTGCCTCCCCTGTAGCCCCGAGTTTGTCTGAGAACGTGATGTAATCCCGATGCAAGATACGTCCGAGTTTACCATAGCGCCGGTCCCCACCGGTTTGTGCGCGTCTCTATAAAGGTCTCTATATAATGGCCGGCTAGTGTCCGGAGACTTGCCCGGAAAGAAAGGACCTTTCCCGTATGGAACAGCCCAAAAGCGAAGCCGAGGTCGCCCTGGAGCTAATGCGGTTGGTACTGGAACAAGCCGGTAGCCGGCGCCTTTCCCCTACCCGCACCCTCGCCCTCTACCACCTGTGTAAAGAAGCCGTCGCCTACACCCCGGAAGGGGCCGTTACCGCAGACTACCTCGAAGACAGCCTGAAAAAACTGCTGCAGTAAGCCGTGTTTTTCGCGACGCCGCCCGCGTAGCCGCCTACGGAGTCACCGTGGGGCACTGGCGTCCGCTGTCGTTCTTGTATATTGTTAACGCTAACAATTGCCCGGGGTTTTATCCGAGGTCCGGGATCAACGTTCGTGAACCGGTGAAAAAGGAGGTCAGATGGGTAGTAGGTTTAGATTGATGATCCTTGCGGTCGTGGTACTGGTGGTCTCGGCCGCCTGCGGCGGAGGCAGTGATAGTGGCAGCAACGGTGGCGGAAACGGCGGTGGAAACGGCGGTGGAAACGGCGGTAGTGACACCGGTGGCGGGGGCCAGGGCGGCGGTAGCGAAGAGGTCCAGCCGGCGATGGTTACGGACGTTGGCGGTTTGGGTGACCAAAGCTTCAACGATTCGGCCAACGCGGGGCTCGAAAGGGCTTCGGAAGAGTTCGGCGTGGAGACCGAAGTTCTGGAATCCGGCGCCTCTTCCGACTACATAAACAACCTCACCCAGCTCGCCGACAACGGGTTTACGCCGGTCTACGCTATAGGTTTCCTCATGACCGACGCGCTCACGGAGATCGCGCCGCAGTACCCCGACACCAACTTCGCCATAGTCGACTCGGTGGTCGAGGCGGACAACGTCGCGAGCCTGGTCTTCCGGGAGCAGGAAGGCAGCTACCTGGCCGGGGTTCTGGCCGGGCTGATGACCCAGGAGGAAACCGAGTACACGAACCCCGACGATCAGGTGGTCGGTTTCTTGGGCGGGCAGGAGTCTGATTTGATCGCCAAGTTCGAGGCCGGCTACACGGCCGGGGTCGAGTCGGTTTGCCCGGACTGCGAAGTGGTCGTTCAGTACGCGGGCTCCACCCCCGACGCGTTCAATGATCCGGCGCGGGGCAAGGAGATCTCCTTGCAGCAGATAAATCAAAATGCGGACATCATCTACCACGCCTCCGGCGCGACGGGCGCGGGCCTCTTCGAAGCCGCTTCGGAAGAAAGCATCTTCGCCATCGGGGTGGACTCGGATCAGGCGGAGCTAAACCCGGATGCGCCCATCTTGACCTCGATGGTAAAGCGGGTGGATAACGCCGTGTTCCAGTCTACGGAGGCCGCCCGCAACGGCGAGTTCCCTGGTGGTGAGGTGCAAGAGTTCGGCCTGGAGGACGAAGGCGTAAGCCTGGCGCCGTTCGGCAGGTTCGAAGATCAGGTCCCGCAGGAGGTCAAGGACCAGGTAGACGAAGCCCGCCAGGGGATCATCGACGGGGAGGTCGAAGTCCCCGAAGCCCCGCAGTAGGTAGCCGAGTGTCGGAAGCGAAAACCGGTGCGGAGACGGCCGGGGTGGAAGACGCCCCGGTCGTCCTGGAGATGCGGGGTGTCACCAAGACGTTCGGCCCGGTAACGGCCAACGATGATATCTCCATCATGCTACGGAAAGGTGAAATCCTCGGCCTTCTGGGTGAGAACGGCGCGGGCAAATCCACCTTGATGAAGATCCTCTACGGCCTCTACTCGCCGGATAAAGGGGAGATCCTGGTCGACGGTGAGAAAACCGAGATCGGCGGTCCCAAGGACGCCGTGTCCCGGGGCATCGGGATGGTCCACCAACACTTCACCCTGGTTCCGCCACTGACCGTAGCCGAGAACATCGTGCTCGGGGCCGAACCCCGCAAGGGCGCGTCCCTGGACCTGGCGGGAGCCACGGAAAGCACCGGAGAGTTGTGCGACCGCTACGGGCTGCAGGTCGACCCGCGGGTTCGGGTGGCGAACCTCTCTGTCGGCGAGCAGCAGCGGGTGGAGATCTTGAAAACACTCTACCGCGACGCCCGCATCCTCGTCCTCGACGAACCGACCGCCGTTCTGACGCCCCAGGAAACCGAAGACCTTTTCGCCGTGCTAAAAGAACTCGTCGCCGACGGCCTTTCTATAATCCTCATTACGCATAAATTGGGCGAGCTTCTCGGCGTGAGCGACGAGATCACCATTATCCGGGATGGCAAGGTGGTGGACACGGTAAAGACTTCCGCCACGAACGAGGGGGAACTCGCCCGCCGCATGGTCGGACGTGAGGTGTTGCTGCGGGTAGAGAAAAAGGCCGTAGCGGCCGGCGAACCGCGGCTCGCAGCGGAGAGCCTCGTGGTCCGGTCGAACGCCGGGGGCGTGGCGGTGGAGGACGTCAGCCTCACGGTGCGGTCGGGAGAGATACTGGGCATCGCCGGGGTGGACGGCAACGGACAGACCGAGCTCGCCGAGGCCCTGGCCGGGACCCGGCGCGTACAAAGCGGCCGGGTCTATCTCGACAGAGACGACGTCACCCGGATAGGCTCCGACGTCCGGCAGGGACGCGGGCTCGCCTACGTGCCGGAGGATCGCGGGTCGAAAGGACTCGTTCAAGACTTCACGCTGGCCGAGAACAACGCCTTGAAGACCTACGACGAGCCCCCGATCTCCAAGTGGGGTTGGATCTCTCCTAAGACGATGCGCCGCCGCGCCGCAGAAGCCCTCCGCGCCTACGACGTGCGTCCGGCGAACCCGGACCTCCGGGCCGGTGCACTCTCCGGCGGCAACCAGCAGAAAGCCGTGCTCGCCCGCGAACTCTCCGGCGATCCCGGCGTGATCGTGGCCGCCCAGCCGACCCGCGGCGTGGACGTAGGGGCCATAGAATTCATCCACGGCCAACTACTAGAACAACGCTCCGAAGGCAAGGCGATCCTGCTCATCTCGCTGGAACTCGAAGAAGTCCGCTCCCTGGCCGACCGCATATTAGTCATATACGCCGGCAAAATCGTCGGCGAAGTCGGCCCTGATGCCACCGACGAACAACTCGGCCTACTCATGGCCGGCCGGGTTCAGGAGAAGACCGCGTGAGGCCGCGCCGGTGAGCGAAGACCGTCAGAACCCGGAGCAGAACGCGGAAGAATCAGGTTCCGTCCTCAGCCGGATACTGACCGGAGTTGTCGGCGCGTTGCTATTTCCGGTTATCGCGATCATCATCGCCTTCGTGATCGGGGCTCTGATCGTTGCGGCTACCGGCAACAACCCGGTCGCCGCCTACGCCGCCCTGCTCGAAGGCGCCGTTGGAGACTCCAGCGCCATAGGACGGACCTTTCTAAACGCGACCCCGCTCGTCTTTACCGGCCTGGCGGTCGCGGTCGCCTTCCGGGCCGGGCTGTTCAACATCGGGGGTGAAGGACAACTCTACATCGGGGCCATCACCGCCGCCGCGCTCGGGGTGTCGCTCGGTTTTCCGGGGCCGCTGGCGATAGTCGTCGTGATCGTCGGATGCATTTTTACCGGGTTTCTTTGGGGCGCGATACCGGGGTTTCTGAAGGCCCGGTTCGGGGCGCACGAGGTGATCACTACGATCATGCTGAACTTTATCGCGATCAACCTGGCGACTTATCTGGCCCTCAATACTTTTAGCGACGACGGGCTGGTACCCGGCACGGGCACGATAGACACCGCTTCCCGCCTCCCGGCGATCGGGCTGGGCCTCGGGAGGACGAACTACGGGCTTTTCGTGGCGCTGGCCGCGGCGATAGTCGTCTACCTGCTTCTGTGGCGCACCCGGCTCGGCTTCCGCATCCGGGCCGTCGGCCTCTCGCCTGGGGCTGCGAACTACGCCGGCATGAGCATCGGCGTGAACACGGTTCTAGCCCTGGCTATCGGGGGCGCCCTGGCTGGGCTCGGCGGTGGCGTCGAGGTGCTGGGCGTCTACGGAAAAATGTCGATCCCGTTCGTCTCGAACCTCGGGTTCAACGGCATCGGGGTCGCTTTGCTGGGGCGTAACCATCCGGCGGGCGTGGTGCTGGGCGCGTTGCTCTTCGGCGGGCTCGCCTCCGGCGCGCAAGAGATGCAGTTCGCCACCGAAGTTCCGCTGGATCTGGCCGACGTGTTGCTCGCCGTGATCTTGCTCCTCGTAACCGCCACCAAGCTGGTCGAGTTGATCGTCGGCAAGCGGGCCCGGGCCCTGGCCTCCGGCACCCGGCTGGAAAAAGGACTGGGGGCGTAGTGGAAGACTTCTTCAGCTCCCTGGGACCCATTCTTTCGTCCACGATCCGGAACGCGACGCCGCTGGTCTTCGCCGCGATGGGCGGGATGTTCAGCGAGCGGAGCGGCGTTGTGAACATTGCCCTGGAGGGGCTCATGCTCATCTCGGCGTTCGCCGGGGTGGTGGGGGCTTTTCTGAGTGGAAGTGCTTGGGTGGGGCTCGGGTTCGCGTTGGCGGCGGGACTTTCTTTCGCGCTCATCCACGCGCTCATGTGCGTAACGTTCGAGGCGGACCAGATCATCTCGGGCACCGCCATCAACCTGCTGGCCCTCGGCGGCACCGGCTTCTTGATGGTCGAAGTTTTCGGCCAGGGCGGGACCTCGCCCCGCGTCCCGCGCTTCGATGCCATCGGCATTCCGTTCTTGAAAGACATACCCCTGATCGGGCCGGCCCTCTTCGAACAGAGCCTGCTCGTTTACCTTATGTACGCGCTCGTGCCGATTACGTTCTTCCTCGTGTTCCGCACCCCGTTCGGCCTGCGGCTCCGGGCAACCGGTGAAGTCCCCGAGGCCGTGGATACCGCTGGCGTCAGCGTCGCCCGCATGCGCTACTACGGTGTGGGGCTCTCGGGACTCCTCGCGGCGTTAGGCGGGGCGTACCTCTCGATGGGCTTGCTCTCCGCGTTCACCGAAGGCATGACCAACGGGCGGGGATTCATCGCGCTGGCCGCCCTGATCTTCGGCCGCTGGAACCCCATCGGGGCCGCGGGGGCCGCCCTCCTGTTCGGCTTTGCCCAGGCCATAACATTTCGGGCGGGGCAGGAAGCCGTCCCGGTCGAGTTCCTCCAGATGCTCCCCTACATTCTCACCATCGTCGTCCTCGCCGGCTTCGGAGGCCGGGCCATAGCCCCCGCCGCCATCGGCAAACCGTACCGTAAAGAGTAAGCGGGAGAAACCGGGTGAGGGAAGCGCCCGTTTCTCCCGCGGGGGAAGGCTATCGAGGTACGGTTTCTATCCGGACACCCGCCGTACGGGCCAGTCGAGCTTCCGGCCGCGCTGGTCCTCGAACGTGAATTTCGGACCTCTGGGGTTCAGGTCTTTTATTACCGCGATGGCGTAGGGTTGCGTGAAGGCCGCGTGCACTACCGCGTTCGGCGGAGGATTTCTCAGGGCGAGACCGGTTGCTACCTGGTTCCGCATCCTACCGGCGGATTTTATGGCTACGGAGTACCCGCAGGAGGGTTTACCTCCCCAGAAAGCTGCAACGTAAATACCCTTGCCGGAGTCCGGAACTTCCTGGTTTATAGCTCCCGAGAGGGCGGCCGACGAGGATGAGATAAAGATTTGTCGACGCTTTAGCCCCGAGTCGCCGGAGGGTATTTTCTCGACGTCCAACCTAAACGATGCCGGCTTCACTTTTTCACGGTCATCACCGAGAAAGTCGGATGGTCCGACCCCGGGGGTTTCTCGATCGTGTCGGTGCCGGGGCCGCAGGAGACATGGTCCCGGGAATCGTCGCCGACGGAGCTTATGTAGTCGTCGCTTCCGCCGCGGATGCGATCTACGCCGCTGTCACCACGGAGTACGTCTGCCCCGCCGCCGCCCGATAGGAGATCCCGGCCATTACCGCCGCTGATAGAGCCGTTGCCAGGTCCGCCGCTGATTTTGTCTTTCCCGGATCCTCCCGGAGGTGATCGTCGCCGCCGGCCCCGGTTGTGTAGTTTTTCCCTGCGGTACCGACGATCCTGTCCGGACCGTGGATGCCTTTTAAAGTCGCCGCTAACGCAGCACCCGCCATCACTACTATTATCGCTACCCAAGTGCCAGAACTACGGAAGCTCGCCGCACGTTTCTCCTTTTCCTATCTTTTCACTCTCACCTGCTAAGGCTCTTACAAGCGCCAATCCGGGCCGGCGGGTTGGAGGGGAGGGTGGCCCGCCGGCCCGGATCGACAGTTTGCCCGCGGCGTGTCCTGCCCGCCGGTTCGGGTAAACTGAGGCCACTTTCTCATCCGGGGTGGGCGCCCGCGTCCTCCAAATGGAGGAGCTTGAACGACCAAAAGTATGATCCTGGCCCAATAGGGGTTGTGTAACGGGAGAAGGTTCTGCAATGATCTACCCATGAGCCACGCCGGTAGATATGTGTCGCCTGTTTTGCAAGCTCTACCCCCGCGTCCCAAGACCGCCTTATAATGGACTTGCTCGAAAAGAAGAACGAGAGGTCGTGGGCCGATGCCGAACCCCACATTCCCAAAACGAACGTTATCGGTAGCCCGGTATCCGTGAGCCGAACCCGGGCTAAGCCCAGTCCCCAAAAGACCGCCGGCGTGCGGTGGCGGTGGGTGTTGCCCTGGGCAGCTCTGATCTCTTTCTCCACCTACGCGCTGGGCCTGCTGCTGGTGAGCGCCGGCGTGCACTTCCTGAGTTTCATAGAGAAAAAGTTGGGATGGACAGATTTCGCGGATGAGGATTACAACCTGCTCGGAAGCCTAATTGGCGATATCGGCTTTCCGGCTATCTACCTGTTCCTTACCGTCGCGGCGGCGTTGTGGATCGGGCGTCGGGTGGTCGTTGCGGGACCGCTGCACGGGGTTCTGGTCGGCCTGATCTCCACCGCCATAATACAAGGCGTCGGCCTGCTGATCGCCCCCCCGATACCGCGTGAACTCCTGGTCTACCTGCTTCTGGGCCTGGCCGGCGGCTTCCTCGGCGGGCTCCGGGGCTGGGCAGCCCGCGCCGGGGAAGAAGCCCTCTACGACACCAGCCGGTCGGTGAGCGTGGCGCGAAACCCGCGAGAGATAGTAGCCGCCATCGGCGAGAACCTGGCCGGTACGGAGGTGAACGGCGTAACGCTCTGGGAAGACGACCCGCAGAGTAGTGAGAGCAAGCTCCTGTTGATGGGCTCCTGGAACCCGAAGACGGACCAACAATGGCCGCCCGGTACGCGGCTCGACGTGGAACAAATCGCCACAAAAACGGAACAAGAAAGCTCGCTTCCCCGAGAGTTACAGACGGCGGAACTGCCGGTCGCCGGGCGCAGGTTCTGGGAAGAGAACGGCGCCCGGTCGCTGCTGCTCATCCCGCTCGTACCGCCGAACGAGGCTTCACGGGCGCTGCTCGTGATCTCCTCGCGCAAAAAGCACGGGTTTTCGCGGGGGGCCACCCGCTCTTACCTGACCATCAGCGGCCCGGCGGCGCTGGCCCTGGAGAACGTGCGGTTACTGGAGCAGGCGCGCCGGTCCGGGCGGAAAGCCGGAATGCTCGGCGAGCGGCAACGGCTGGCGCGGGAGATCCACGACACCCTCGCCCAAGGCTTTACCAGCATCGTGATGAACCTGGAAGCCGCGGAAGGAGCATTGCCCGAAGAGGTTCCGGCGGAAGAGACCCGCACGAAGTGGCACCTGGATCAGGCCCGCCTTACGGCCCGGGAGAGCCTGACGGAGGCCCGCCGGCTGGTATGGGCGCTCAAGCCGGAATCCCTGGAGAACGCTTCGCTCCCCGAAGCCCTCGCGCAGCTCGCCGCCCGCTGGTCGGACTCTTCCGGCGTAGAAGCCTCCGCCGCCCTGACCGGCACACCGCGCCCGCTCTCGGCCGAGGCCGAGGCGACGCTCGTGCGCGTGGCCCAGGAATCGCTCGCAAACGTGCACAAACACGCCCGCGCGGGCCGCGTCGTGATGACGCTCTCCTACATGAGCGACCACGTGGCGCTGGACGTAATAGACGACGGCGAAGGTTTTGACCCCGACCGCAAACCCGTGACGACCCCCGAAAGTGGTTTCGGCCTCCCCGCCATGCGCGGGCGGGTAGAGCAGTTGGCCGGCAAGCTCACCGTCGAGAGCGCGCCGGGGGAAGGAACCACGGTGGTCGCGGAGCTGCCGGTAGCATCTACTGTTCGGACCTCAGAGCACCTACAGGAAGCGCCATGAACCGGGCCATACGACTCCTGATCTCCGACGACCATCCGGTAGTCCGGGCGGGGCTCAGCGGTATGCTCTCCAGCGAGAAAGACTTCGAGGTCGTCGGCGAGGCTACCAACGGCTCCGAAGCCGTCGCCCTGACCGGAAGACTATCCCCCGACGTGGTCCTGATGGACCTCCGGATGCCGGAGATGGACGGGGTGGAGGCTATTTCCCGCATCAAAGACCAGTACCCGGAGACGAACATCCTGGTCCTGACCACCTACGAGAGCGACGCCGACGTTCTGCGGGCCCTGGAGAAAGGGGCGACCGGCTACATGCTAAAGGACGCGCCGCGCGAAGACCTCTTCGAGGCCATCCGGGCGGCGGCGGAGGGGAAATCCCCGCTGGCCCCGGACGTGGCGGCCAGGCTCGTCCAGCGGATACGGCAACCGGTAGACGAGCTGTTGAGCACGCGGGAGATAGAAATTTTAGAACTTGTCGCCGGGGGCGCGAGCAACAAAGACATAGCGAAACAACTCTGGATCAGCGACACTACCGTCAAGTCTCACGTACTGCACATCTTCAATAAGCTCGAAGTTACGGACCGCACCTCCGCTGTAACCTCCGCCCTGCGCCGCGGAATTATACGGCTCGACCCCTGACAAACGATAAAAAGTTAGTTTTACCGGCGAACGCCACGAACCAGGAGCCCCACCCCGGTCAGAACTCCCCCGGTAACGAGAAGGAGCAGCACGCCACCCGTGTCAGGCAACTCGGTGATTTCGGGCTCCCCGGATTTTTCAGACCCACCAGACTTTCCGGGCTCTTCGGACTTTCCGGGCTCTTCGGACTTTCCAGACTCTTCGGATTTTCCAGACTCCTCGGACGCTCCAGGCTCTGGGGGTGTTTCGGGCCCTGCGGATACTTCGGCCACCGCCTTGGCCGCTACTACCTCGGCCGTTTCTTCGTCTACACCGGTTTCTTGGGCGGCGTTCAAGGCTGCGGCGTAAGCCTCTGCCCCGTCCACGTCCGCACCTTTCTCGCCTATGAGGCCTTTTACGGCGGCGGTGGCCGCCTCGGCCGCAAGTTCTAGTTCACCACCGGGTCCGTACTGGTCGGTGGCCGTCTGCGAAGGCTCGCCTTCTTGCGCCAGGCCGGGTGCGGCGAAGAGAAGAAAAATCATCGTTAGCGATGTCAGCGTGATCAACCTCTTCAACATCGGTCTCCTTCCGCCCAAAACGTGCGACTCGTGCTTTCATCTCGTAAACGCAGCACTATTCTAAACGAAATGCTGCGGCCGTGTATCAGATCTCCGAGATGTCCTAAGACTCCGTCGAGGATTACTCGTCCCGATGGAAACCGATCCTTTTGACATCCTTCTCGTTTGTTCCGGGAGCCTCCGGGTCGGCAGTCTCTTCTGGTTGTCGAGGTTCTTCGAGGTATTCGACGCCGCCGACCAGTGTTTGCGGCTGGACTTCCAGGCCGTTAGCCAACTTCTGGATGGTGCTCGGATAAGCCTTGCGTCGACCGGTCTCCAACTTGGAGATAGTGTCGCGCGCCACCCCGCTTCTCTCTGCGAGCTGGTCCTGACTCATCACAGCCTGCTGCCGAAAGTTCCTCAAATGTGGTAGATCCAACCTATTCACCTCCAAACACTGCAAAAAACTTGCACAATAACTACAGCAATGTTACCCTCAAAGTATAGCCCACTAGCTTCAGAGGAGGCACGAAGATGAGTAGTGATCCCGGAATGGTTATTCCCTACGTTACGGAGCAGAGTCCGCGGGGAGAGCGGACGATGGACATTTACTCGCGGTTATTGTCGGACAGGATCATTTTTCTGGGAACGCCGGTCAACGATCAGGTAGCGAACAACATCATGGCGCAGCTCTTGCACCTGGACTCGGAGGACCCGGATCAGGATATAAACCTGTACATCAACTCGCCGGGCGGGAGCGTCTACGCCGGGATGGCGGTCTACGATACGATGCAGTTCGTCTCGGCGGACGTGGCGACTACGGCGTTGGGCATGGCGGCGAGCATGGGCTCATTCCTGCTTACGGCGGGGGCCAAAGGCAAACGTAGTGCTCTACCGAACACGCGCATATTGCTGCACCAGCCCCACATCCAGGGAGGTCTGGGCGGACAGGTGTCGGACGTCGAGATCCACGCCAGGGAACTCGTACATACCAAGCGGCGGATGAACGAGCTGTACGCGGAGATGACCGGCCAGGACTACGAGAAGATAGAGGCTGACACCGACCGCGATTACATGCTCGGCCCTCAAGAGGCCGTCGAGTACGGGGTCATAGATCAGGTCGTCAAACGTCCGGGGGAGCAAGCCTGAAGGCAGGCTTGTTTCGGCCCCTTCGAGGGCGACACCTGAGATGAACCTCGCAGCCGAGTACATCCACAACCGGCGGGGTTACCGCTTCGGGACGCGCTGCTGCTGGGTGCGGGTGTACCGGGGAGAGCCTAACGATGCGCCGGTGGTGGTCTGCGAAGAGTTGTTGGATGGTGAGGCGTTCGTTCACGAGTTGTCGGAGTATCTGGCGGCCGAGGTGACCCGTCAGCACTTCCCCGAAGGCCTGCCGGACCTCCCGCGTCCACTGCTTTGGATCGAGCACCGCCCCGCCCGCAACCGGGGACCGGGCCGTTACCGGCTCGTGACCTTCGACTCCTACACGCCCCTCCTGCTGGGCGCTGGTTTTGTACGGCGTGAGAAACTCGGCGTCCCCATCGGGCGAGAACTGCTTACCGCCGGAGAAGTCGCCGCCCTAACGGGAGAGGGGTGAGGGTGCTGGTTATCGGAGGGACGAACTTCATCGGACCGTTCGTGGTGCGGCGCCTGATCGGGCTGGGCCACGAGGTGACGGTCTTTCATCGGGGCAAAACAGAAGCAAAACTACCGTCGGAGACGAGACAAAAGATAGGGGATCGGCGACGGCTCAACGAATATACGGAAGAGTTGCAAAGCCACACCCCCGAGGTAGTGCTGGACATGATCCCCATGAACGAGTACGAAGCCCGAGACGTGATGCGAACCTTCCGGGGCGTTGCGGACCGGGTCGTGGCGGTCAGTAGCCAGGACGTTTACCGGGCCTACGACATCCTGCGCCACCGGCATCCCGGCCCGCCGGACCCGGTTCCGTTGTCGGAAGACTCGCCACTTCGGGAAGAGCTCTACCCTTACAAACGGGAAGGCGTAGAAGAGTACGAGAAAATCCTGGTGGAGAAAGCCTTTATAGAAAACCCTTCGCTACCAGGGACGGTACTCCGCCTGCCGGCCGTCTACGGATCCGGAGACTACCGGCACCGGCTGTTGCCCTATCTGAAACGCATGGACGACGAACGCCCGGCCATCATCCTCGAAAAAGGTTTGGCCCAGTGGCGTTGGACCCACGGGTACGTAGAAGATGTCGCCGAGGCAATAACCCTGGCCGTAACAGACGAGCGTGCCGCCGGCAGGATCTACAGCCTCGGAGAGCGTAAGACCGAAAGTTACGCCGAGTGGTTGCGAAGCCTCGGGCGTGTGGTGGGCTGGAACGGAGTGTTAGTAGAAGCGTCCTTCAAGTCCACACCGGACGACATCCGACTCGGGGGCAACTTCGACCAACACTTGGTCACGGATACAGACCGCATCCGGCAGGAACTCGACTACGAAGAAACGACTTTCCAACGCGAGGCGTTGTCGCGCACCGTCGAGTGGGAGCGGCTCGACCCACCCGAGACCGCAACAACGGCTTTCGACTACGCCGCCGAAGACACTGTTCTCTCTGAAATGGACTGACGGCCTGCGAGGTTGATCCGCAGGGTAGTAGACTCTCTCGTGTGCCGAACGTGAAGAGCATACAACCGCCCTACCTGCGAGGAAACCTCCTGTCGGGCAGCGCCCCAGAGATGCGGCGGGACCCGCTTCGGCTGCTCACCGAGCTCCGGCGGCGCGGAGATTTCGTGCGGTTCCGGTTGGGGCCGTACCGGATCTACCTGTTGTCCCACCCGGACTACATCGAGCACGTCCTGCAGAAAAACCCTCGCAACTACCTTAAAGACGGCTACGAACACATAAAGATCGTGGGCAACGGCCTGCTCTCCAGCGAGGGAGGCTTCTGGCGCGGCCAACGCCGCATCGTCCAACCCGCCTTCCACCGCGAACGCTTGAAGAACATGGCCGGGACCATGACGGAGGCGACCGGAAAAATGCTGGACCGTTGGGAGAACCGGATAGGGAATGAGCCGCCGGACGTAGACGCGGAGATGTCACGTCTCACGCTAGAGATCACCGGCCGCACCCTCTTCAGCGCCGACGTTACCGGCGAGGCCGGAGAAGTCGGACGGGCACTACAAACCGTCCTCACGCTCGGGTTTCAGCGAACGGGACGATTCCTGCCGGTGCCGCTCAAGATCCCAACCCGGAACAACCGCCGCTACCGGGCCGCCGTAGAAAAACTAAACGGCGTCGTCGACGGCCTGGCACAAAAACGGCGCAGGAGTGGAGAAATCCGGGAGGACCTGCTTTCTATGCTCCTCGAAGCCCGTGACGAAAACGGCGAGAGCATGGGCCCGCGCCAGATACGGGACGAAGCCATGACCATACTCACCGCCGGCTACGAGACGACCGCCCGCGCCCTGACCTGGACCTGGTACCTTCTGAACGCGCACCCGGAAGCGCGGGAGAAGCTGGACGAAGAACTGGACCGCGTTCTTGGCGGCCGGCCCCCCGCTTTCGAAGACCTCGGGCGGCTCACCTACACGGAGATGGTTTTCAAAGAATCCATGCGCCTGATGCCGCCGGTCTGGGGCTTCTCCCGGCTCGTCGCGGAGGAAGATGAGGTCGGAGGCTACGCTATCCCGAAAGGTTCCCGGGTCGTTATCAGCCAGTACGTCACCCACCGGCATCCGGAACTCTGGGAGGAGCCGGAGCGCTTTGATCCCGAACGCTTCACGCCGGAAAACAGCGCTGGCCGACCGAAGTACGCCTACTTCCCGTTCTCCGGCGGGCCACGCCAATGCATCGGCAACAATTTCGCCACCATGGAAGCCAAGCTGATCCTCGCGGCCGTTGCCCAACGCTACAGGCTTTCACTGGTCCCCGGCCACCCGGTAGAGTCCGAACCAAGTTTCACCCTGAAGCCTCGTTACGGAATGCGAATGAACGTCGAAAAACGGCGGTGAGCGGTCAGCGGCCCAACAAGCGTCGCCAGAAACCTTTGCTCTCTGATGGCCGGGCCGCGACAGCCTGATGCTCCAGAAGGCTCGTAAAAGCGTAGCGTGGAATAACCTGGACTTCCATGCCGCCTTCCAACCGCTCAGGCGGCGGGCTGAGTGCTACGTATTCTACTTCGTCACCTTGGTACTCCAGAAGTTTCAGCAACGTATTCGCCCGAATCTCTTGCGCCAACCAGTCCTCTCCAAAGTCACCCGTCGAAGCCAGAAACTCTTCCGCCTCTTCGATAGAGTCGAAGATCGGGATCGCCTCGCCGTCGTCCAGGGAGATCGCCAGTAGCTCCGCCGCTTCTTCGGGGCCGCCGATGATCACCACGTGGTTCGCGATAGGCTCCATGTTCTTACCTTACCGGATGATGGCCCGGAACAAAAAGGGACCCTGCGGCCTGCGCGGGGTTCCCGGAGTTTATTGTCGAATTGCTCGTTCAGGAACCGGGTTGTTCGGGTGGGGCGATGCCTATCCCCGGGCCTTCGGGGGTCTCGACCCGATCTATGGTGCTGCCGTCGAGTGCCTCGCTGATCGGGGCGGATATGTAGAGGATGTTCTCTCCCGCGTGCTCCACGATCTGGTCTCCGTCGAGTTCTTCCCCGGCTCCTAGACTGATCTGGGTCTCGCCGGTGTCCTCATCCGTTACCGGGTCTAGACGCAAAACGGTCCCCTCGGGCCGGTCAACGTCCATAAAGAGTTCCTTCGCTTCTTCGGTTATCTGGATCATGCCTCTCCTCCCTCACCGGTATACTCCGGCGGATAAGTCGGGCGTGTAGTGTCCCTTTCAAACTACCAGCCGTGTCCCGGATGTAAACAAAAGCCTGAACCCAGAGTTCGGACTTTGTTATAGAACCTCGTTGTGTAGTAGAACGAACGCAGCAGATAAACCCCTACACGCAGGAGATCCATGGAAGAGAGAGACGAGCCCACCGAATACGCCGTCAAACAGGCCGGCAACCGCTACTACCCCATTATTATGGACCGGGAAGCCGGCGGCCACTACGAGATTAAAAACCCCCTGACCGGCGGTACCCTGAGCTACAACAACCCCGAAGCCGCCGAGGCTTACATCGAGCGTGCCAAAGATAAAGAGGGCTAGGAGTGGGTGAGCTTCGGGACTTCTCCGGGCGGCAGCTCTTCGTGATCCGGTAGCTCCTCCAGGCCTTTCTCGGCGCCGCCGGGGTTGTAGAGTGCCAGCAGTCGCAGCGGCTCCCAGCCGGTGTTTTGCGTGGCGTGGAACATGGCGGTCGGGATGTGGATCGTGGCCCCCGGCCCAACCGGAAACGGTTCGCCATCGTCGAGCATCTGCTCGCCCTGGCCGGAGAGGACGTAGAGGATCTCCTCGCTCTCCGGGTGGTTGTGGCGGTCGTGGCCTTTGCCGGGCAGCAGGATCACCTCTCCGAACGTCAGGCCGGAACTTTCCGAGCCGTCCGGTGTCACGAACCATTTGATGTTGCCCCACTCGAAGGTGTGCGTGGGAACGCTCTGAGGTTCTACGTGGGACATGGATTAACCTCCCGGTTCGATGTTTTTAAATCGTTTCATGTTCTTTGTCATGGCGGTCTCTGTCGGCAACCGCTCCATGCTCGACGCCCCGAAAAAGCCTACGACGCCCCGCGCGTTTTCGAGTACGTAGGCCGCGTCGTCGGGTTCGGCGATAGGCCCGCCGTGACAGAGCACGAACACTTCGGGGTTTTCCTCTTTGGCCGCGTCGTGCAAGGCCTGTACCCGTTCGACGGACTCTTCCAGCGTAAGCGCTGTTTGGGCGCCGATGTTGCCGGACGTGGTGAGGCCCATGTGGGGCACGAGGACGTCGGCGCCGGCCTCGGCCATTTTGCGGGCGTCGTCTTCGTTGAAGACGTAGGGTGCCGTGAGCAGGTCCAAGTCGTGGGCTTGACGGATCATCTCAACCTCCAGGTCGAAGCCCATGCCGGTCTCTTCGAGGTTCTGGCGGAAGTTGCCGTCGAAGAGGCCGACGGTCGGGAAGTTCTGGACGCCGGAGAAACCCATCGCTTTTAGCTGTTCGAGAAAGACGGGCATGAGCCGGAACGGGTCGGTGCCGCAAACGCCGGCGAGCACGGGCGTTTCCTGCACTATCGGCAAGACTTCGGAGGCCATGTCAACTACTATTTCGTTGGCGTCGCCGTAGGGGAGGAGGCCGGCGAGGGAGCCGCGTCCGGCCATCCGGTAGCGGCCGGAGTTGTAGATGATGATCAGGTCAACGTCCCCGGCCTCGGCGCACTTGGCCGAAAGCCCCGTACCGGCACCGGCGCCGATGATTGGCTTCCCGTTCTCGACCTCGCCCCGCAGCCGGTCGAGGGCTTCTTTGCGGTCCAATTAAGCCTCCTTCCGGTTCCGGGACCAGGCTTCGTAGTGCTCGTGCAGCCGGTCGGCCATCGCCGTCGCGAACTCCGGGTCGTTTACGTTGGCTTCCATCTCCCGGACTTCTACGTTCTTATCTAGGTTTTCGCGCAGGGCGTCGAAGAGCGCCGCGTCGGCTTCGGGGTCGTGGAAAGGTTGGCCTTCGGCGTCGATCATGGACACTCCTTTTAGCGGCACGAAGAGGGTTACGGGGCCGGTGGCGGCGTTTAGCTTCTTCGCGATGCGGCGGCCGAGCTCGGCGCACTCTTCGGCGGTGGTGCGCATGAGCGTTACGGTCGGGTTGTGAACGTAGAGGTTCCGGTCCTCGAACTCCTGCGGCACGGAGTCTCTGGGGCCGAAGTTGACCATGTCCAAAGCGCCCAAAGAGACGACCTGCGGCAGGCTGAGTTCCCCGGCGGCTTCGAGGCGTTGCGGGCCGGCGGATAGCACGCCGCCGACGAGGTCGTCGGCGAGTTCGGTGGTGGTCAGGTCGAGGATGGCGGAGAGAAAGCCGTCGCGCATGAGGGCTTCCATGGACTGGCCGCCGGTGCCGGTGGCGTGGAAAACGAGCACCTCGTAACCGAGTTCTTCGAGCCGTTCACGGGCCGTCTCGACGGCGGGGGTCGTCACCCCGAACATCGAGGCCCCTACCAGCGGTTTGCCGGTCTCCGTCTCCAGCACTTCTGCGGTCGCCATGCCGGCTATGGCGCCGGCGGCGTTGGTGAGGATTTTGGCCGAAACCTGATTTATTCCGGCGATGTCCACGACGGAGTACATCATCGTCACGTCCACCGCCCCGACGTAGGGTCGGGTGTCGCCGGAGGCCATTGTGGAGACCATAAGCTTCGGGACGCCGACCGGCAGCTCCCTCATCGCCTGGGTGACGAGCGAGGACCCGCCCGAGCCGCCGAGGCCGAGTACCCCGTCGAGCTTGCCTTCGTCGTGGAGCTTTTTCAGGATCTCGCCCGTCCCCCGGGCCATCGTCTCGACCGCCGCGCCCCGGTCGCCGGCAGCGGCGAGTTTTTCTACGTCGGCCCCAGCTTCGCGGGCGACCTCCTCGCGCTTTACGTCCGGCTCGGCCTGCGGCTCTTGCAAGATGCCGGTGTCTATCAGGATCGTCTCGACCCCGTGTTCGTGGAGCCGGTCCCGCAGAAAGTCGTATTCCTTACCCTTCGTGTCCAGGGTGCCGACCAGAACTACCGCAGCCATGTCTCTCCTCCTTAGTGCATTAAACCAACCCGGCCTCGTCCAGTTGACGGGCGATGGGCTCTAACTGCTCTCTTTCGGTGATGTCCCTCGCGTCCTGCTCGATGTGGACGATCTGCTTTTTCTCGAACCTGCTTTCTATCTCCTCCAGGTACTCGGATTGCTGCTCCAGTCGGGAGCGCATGAACTCCCCATCCGCCGTGTCCGGAAAAACCCGGTTCACCAGCAACGCCCCGACGTTGACCTCATTGCCGGTCAGGGTTTGGAGCGCCCGGTCCGTTTCTTCTATCGGAAGGCGTTCGGGGATGAGGACGAGGTAGAAGGTCGTGTCTTCGAGGAGCCGGTGTCGGGCGTGGTGGAACTTGTTCCGGCGCTCCCGGAGGCGGTCTAGGATAGGATCGCCTTCCGGCCCGTCGTTTCCGGCCAGGTTTCGCATCATCCGCTCCATCCCGGCGACTTTCTCTCGCTGGCGGACCATGCCTTCGGCCCAGGCGGTTAGCAGCGCCGGTAGGGTCAGGAGGCGGAGCGTGTGGCCGGTCGGGGCGGTGTCGAAGACGATGCGGTCGTACTCGTCGGGGGAGAGGGCGATGAGATCCACGAAGCGGTCGAAGAGCGCGGACTCTTCGGTGCCGGGGCTGTTCTTGGCGAGGTCCAGGTGTTGCTCGACCGTCGGCTGCACCTCGATGCTCACGGTTTTTTTGGCGTCTACTTTGATCTTCTCTATGTATTCCGCCGCGTCTTTGGCCGCGTCGATCTCGACGCCCCACAAGTTTCCCTCGACGTGGCGCGGCTCGCCGGTGAGCTGCGTCCCGAGTATGTCGCTCGTGGAATGGGCCGGGTCGGTAGAGACGAGCAAGGTCTTCTCGCCGCGACCGGCGAGCAGCGTGGCGAACGCGGCGGCGAGGGTGGTCTTACCGACGCCGCCCTTGCCGCCGAAGAAAGCCAGGCGGTTTTGGCCGGACCTTTCGGTCAACAGCAGAAACCGGCTTCGGGGAAGGTCTCCATGCCCATCCGGCGGTGCCACTGGTGGAAAGACTCGACGAACTCCGGGTAGAGCGCCAGGGAGTAGTAGCCCGTCGGGTTCGGGACGCCGAGGGCTTCGAGAAAGAGCATCGCCATCAGGACGTCTTGCTGGCGGTTGGCCTCCTTTTGGAGTCCCGAGCGCCACTTGCTGACGAGGAACTCTTCGTTCAGTTCGTTCAGCCGGTTGTACAGGTCGCGCAGGCCGGGCGACAACTCAGGCCTCCACCAACTCCGCCATCCCGTCCAACTCGGAGCGGATGGCGGCGACGGCTTCCTCGGGCGCGGGGACGTGGCCGGAGAAGAGGACTTTGCCGTCCAGGATCACGGCGTTGTAGGAGACGCCCCGGTTGATCTGCTTGAAGGTCTCGACCATCGAGAGGCCGCGCTTGCGGGCGTCCTTTAGCACGGATGGAATTAGCCAGACCATGTTGCGCGGGTCGACAACGGTCATCTCTACTTCCTCGTCGAAGAGGTCTTCGCGGAGGGCGCGGTAGACGGCGCCCATCTTCTCCATCTCGTCCCGGTTGTGCTTGTAGGTGCTGGGGTCTCCGAGTTCGGTGTTCTCGCCGCCGAGCCGGCCGCAGCAGCCCGAAGCTGCCGTCTGGGAGTCCCACTCGCGGACCAGGATTATGCGGTGCATAAAGCCTACCTACCTCCTTACCGCGGGCTGTTCCCGCGTTCGGCCCGGTCGCGTTGGCTTCGGGCCCGGTTAAAGGCGATTATCGCCTCGATTATCAGCCAGACGGCCAAGATGAAGATGATCGCGTCTACCACCAAAAGCAGCCAGTCGCCCGCCGCGTAGAACTGCCCCAACTGGATAAACAGCGCGAACGTCGTCATCGACAGCAGGAAGACGAGCGGCACGATCTGGGCTATCGGGTTGCGGTTGCGGGTGAAGACCCAGACCGCGACCACCGTGAGCGCGAGCCCGGCGGTGAGTTGGTTGGTGGTGCCGAAGAGCTGCCAGAGGTAGCCGAAAGCGAAACCGGACTCGCCACCCCGGTTCCCACCCGGGTACAGCGCAAGGCCCAGCGGGACGAGCACCCCGATGGTCGTCGTGAGCGTGATGTTGCGGGTCAGCGGCCTTATGCCGGCGATCTCCCCGATCTCCTGGATAATGTAGCGCTGGAGCCGGATGCCGGTGTCCATCGTCGTGCCGGCGAACGTGATGACCACGACCGCCGCGAAGATAACGCCCAGCGTCTCCGGGATGCCGAGGTTGCTGGCGAAGAAGCCGACGCCCTGGGTGAAGTTCCCGACCGCCCCGCCCGAAGCCGTCTCGAAGTCCGGATATTTTTCCTGCCAGACGGCGAAGGCTCCGATGCCGGCGGTACACGCCAGAATAGAGCCGAGCGCCAGCGAGCCTTCGCCGAGCACCCCCATGTAGCCCACGTACCGGGCGTCTTCTTCGTTGTCGAGCTGTTTGGAGGAGGTGCCGGAGGCGACCAGGGAGTGGAAGCCCGAGATCGCGCCGCAGGCGATGGTTATGAACAGGAACGGGAAGATGCTCGGGGAGTCCGCCGGCACGTTGGAGTTGATGGCCGGGGCCACGATCCTATCGAAGCCGACAGCTATGCCGAGGAAGATCACGGCCAACGCGATAAAGAGTTGGAAGGAGTTTATGTAGTCCCGCGGCTGGAGCAGGAGCCACACCGGCAGCCGGGACGCGAACCAGGTGTAGGCGAAGATCAGGAGTACCCACATCGTCCGGGGTTCCAGGCCGAATAGTCCCGCGAGCCCGTCCACCTGGATCGGGAGCAACTGCCCGACCGGGATCAGGGCGTACAAGAGCCCGACGGCGACTATCGCCGGGATCAGGATAGGTCCCCGTCCCCGATAGGCGAACTGCCCGATAACTATGGCTATCGGGATGATCGCCACGGCCGGAATCACCGCCCCGGGGTTCGCCTCGAAGAGGATCGCCATGACGACCGCGAAGACCGCGTTTACCAGCGTCAGCAAAAAGAAGATGATGACCAGAAACAGGGTGCGTGCCCTTTGGTTGATAACGCTCGAAGAAAGCGTCCCGATGTTCTGGCCCCGGTTCCGGACCGAGACGACCAGCGACCCGAAGTCGTGCACCCCGGCCGCGAAGATAGTCCCGAAGACCACCCACAGAAGCGCCGGCAACCAGCCCCAGAAAACCGCGATAGCCGGCCCCACGATGGGCGCGGCCCCCGCCACGGAAGTAAAGTGATGCCCGAACAATACGTGCTTGTTAGTCGGCACGTAGTCGACGCCGTCTTCGAACTCGTGCGCCGGCGTCGGGCGGGACTTGTCCAACCCGTAGACCTTCTCGGCCAGATACTTCGAGTAAAACGTATAAGCGAAAAAGAAAGCGATCAGTACGACGATCACCACGAATATTGCCGGCATTCTCTTTTCCTCCTAGTTCCCGTGTCCCCTAAACTTACACAGTAGCGGTTGGCTGCCCGCCCGAATCACTATAGAGCCTGGGGTTTATCATTACAACCCCATGGCCGTATACGATCTACAAACCCTTCGCACCTCGGCCGAGATGGCCGCTGTCGCCGAGTTGGCCTACCTGGACGACGGCGGCTCGCCCCGTATAAAGTCCCTGACGCCGCTGATCCTGGAAAAGGAACCGGTTTTTGCGCTCACCTACGACCGGATAGACCTCGCCCGTAAGTTGGAGAAGTCTCCCGGGGTGTCCCTGACGTTCTCCGATTCGCGGCTCGCCCGCGTGGGCTGGAGCCCGCTCGCGGTCTCGGGAGGGATCGAGGTGATCCCGGACCCCGAAGGCGATCTGTTTCTGCAAGAGCTGCTCGACTGGGAACTCCGCAAATTCTGGCCCTCGCGGCAGCTCATCGGCAGCCTCGTCCTCCAGAAAGACAACTGGTGGTACCTGCCGCGCCTGATCCTGCGCTTCACCGGGACAGGAACACCACGCCCCATAGAACGCCGCACCGAACCGAATTACGGCATCCTGGCCTGGAAGGACGACGAAGGCATCATCCGCTCCGATACCGCCCGGGTCGAAGACTGGGAGACCGAACGCCCTGTCGTAAGCCCACTCTCGCCGGATAGGGCGCTGACCGGCAGCGTGCCGGCGGCCCTGCTCTACCACGACTTCTCCGTTCCGGATAGGGAGCAAAAAGCCATGCTACACCTCTCCGGACGGTTGGAGAACGGACGCCTCTCCGTGGATAGTAGAAAGGGTTCGCGCATCCTCGGCAAGCGGCCCGGCATCGTCGCGCGCTGGCGGGCACAGAAGGATTTGAAGCGCCGCTGCCGGGCCGGGCTCAAAGACCCGGAGTGGGGCGAGAGGTAAGATTTCATCGTCGTTGTACAGCAGTCCAATGTTAAAATCCACTCGTTAGGGACAAAGCCGTGATCGAGGATCCATTGGAAGAACTTTCGAAGCGGGATACAAACCTCACGACGAGGCAGGAAGTGTGGCCCGCCATCTGGATAACGGCCGGTGTAGTCGGCGGTCCCGTCTTGCTGACGATGGCCTCTTTGTACTTTTTCTACTTCATCGGGGTGACGGAGACAGAGGTTTTGCGGGCGGTGCTCTACACCGCCGCCTTTGTGTCCTACGTCGTGTTGCTGCCGCTGGCGGCGGGCCTCGCGGCCCGGAAGCGGGAACGCCGGCAGGAGATCGCCGGGGAGATGATGACCTTTTTCTCTGCCAGGATAGTAGAGTTGTACGCCGTATCCGGACTCTCCGCGTTCGCCGAGGACCCGCGGACGACGGAGGCGTTTGAAATCTACGCCCGCGCGGAGTGCGAGATTCAGGACAATGTAGAGAACCCACTGCTCGTGCAAGAGACCGTCGAACGCGGCGTCGCCCTCGTCGACCGAATAATGGCCGACAACGAATACTTTGGCCGTCGAGAGCCGGAATAGGGATTGGGCGCGGGTAGGGTTCGTCTGGTAGGCATAGCGTTGGGCGTCGCAATCACAATATTCGTGGCGCTGGCGGCGCTGCTTTTGGCCTTCGTCAGCCTGGCACTGGACCCGTTTCTAATCTCCGTAACCAGCACCGGGACGGTCAACGGAGTCACGTCGACCACCGTAACCGGGGAGAGAGCCCGGGGGCTGTTTTTGCTCGTGGCCGTGATCTCGGCCGTCTTTATCGCCCTTTTCGCCGGTGGGTTCGTCGCGGGTCGGCTCGCACCTCCGCACGCAGGGTTCAACGGTGCCGTGATGGGGGTGCTGCTCGTTTCAGTCCTGCTCTTATGGTTGGTGGGCAGCCTGGCGTCTGTCTTGCTGGAGCCGACCATGAGTCCTGATGAAGTGTTCACCAGGTCCGAGAGCGTCCGGATGTTGGGAGTGGCGCTCGTGGTTTATTCGGCCGTTTCTCCGGTTTTCGTGCTGGCGAGTTTCCTGGGGGGACGGACCGGTGGTCGCGCCGGTCGTAGGAGCGCCGGTACGGAGCTACAGTCGGGGTGAGAGTAGTCGCGGTCCCGTCAGGCAGACGACGACCGTAAGAACGGCGCAGATGATCATCGGGAATACGAAGACTTCGAGCGGCGCGGTGTTGGTCGAGAGGCCGAAGACGGATTGCAAGGCGTCGTTCATGTAGGCGAAGGGGACGAAGTCTCGAAAGAACGCCGAGAGGCCGGTCGGGTTCTGGTTTCGGAAAAAGCCCGACAGGTAGATCAGGGGGAAAAGAATCGCCGTGGCGTAGAGCAGCACGTCCGCCGGGGAGGTGGTGAAGTTGGCGATAAAGATCCCGATGCAGTTCGCCGCCACCAGCGTCGCGAACACCCCGAAAGTGGCGGCGAGCAACAACAGCGGCGGCGCCGGGTTGAACAAATAAGCCACGAGCAGCGCCGGAACGAGCTGGAAAAAGTCCAAAACCGCGTTGACGGCCAGCACCTCGAAGACTATCCGCTGGGGCCGGAGCGGAGTGAGGGCGACGCGGCCCAGAATGCCGTCGTTCAGGTCCGTCGTCAGGCTCTCGCCGGAGCCGAACGTACCGGCCATTATGGCAACGATCCCGATAACCGCCGCCTGGTATTGCTCGGGTATATCGCTGACGGCCACGGGACCGATGATCGCCATCGGGTAGATCATCTTTATTATCAGCGCGAACCTCTTGCCGAAAAAGAGCGCCACGTCTTTTTTCCAGTAAGCGTCCGGCGGGTTAATTCTCACTTCGCAACGCCTCCCCGGTCAGCTTGACGTACACGTCCTCCAGGTTTGGCCGCCGCACGGAGAGATCCGTTATATCCCCGCCGCAGCCGACGATGGCCGCCACCACGTCCGCCACGATGCCGGGCCGGTCCTCGCAGTGGACCACCAGGTTCCGGCCCTCCGGTACGATCCGCTGCACACCGGAGACCCCCGTGACGTCACCGTACTCTACCGGGTTGCGCAGCGTCGCCATAATGCGCCGAACGCCTTTTATGGAGGAGATGAGTTCTTCCGGCGTGCCCTCGGAGATAACCTTTCCCCGGTGTAGAAAAGCTACCCGGTCGCAGAGCGTTTCGACTTCGTCCACCTGATTGCTGCCCAGAAGAATTGCGACGCCGGACTCCGTCAGGTCCCGGATCTTGCGCTGGTAGGCGAGTTGCGAGGTATAGTCGAGGCCGAGCGATGGCTCGTCGAGCAGCAGCAGGTCCGGCGCGTGCGCCAGCGCCTCGACGAGCGCGAGCTTCTTGCCCATGCCGTAAGAGTAGGTCTTCACCTTGTCGTCCTTGTACTCGGTAAGGTCGAAGTAGTCGAACAGTTCCGAAAGCACGCCCTCCGTTTTGCTTTCTTCCACCCCGTAGGCGCGGGCGAAGAAGTAGGCGTTTGCCCAGCCGGAGAGGTCCCCGTAGTGCGTAGGACGGTCGACCATGAGGCCCGTCTTTGCCCGGGCCTGGCGGGGCGCTTTCAGGGCGTCCGCGCCGCCGACGGTGAAAGTGCCGGAATCTGGGGCCACGGCGGTAGAGAGCACGCGGAGCAGGGTGCTCTTACCCGAGCCGTTCGGCCCCATGAGGCCGAAGACTTCTCCGGGGTTGATCGAGAGGCTCACGTCCCCGATGCCGCGACCGCTGCTCTTGTACAAGAGCGTTATGTTCTTTGCTTCTAGCGTAGCCGCCCCCGGAATGGACTTTGCCGTAACACCGCTATTCTAGCCGCGGGGCATAGCCTGCGTTGTTAGCGGCCTCACCCGGGTCCCGGTAAAAAGCGGCTGTGATAGATTCAACCCCGGATGACGGATCCAGAACAGGAGGCGGAGATGGCAGACAACGTCGTGGCGGTGTTGGGAACCGGGATCATGGGCTCCGGCATGGCCCGTAACTTGCTGGCCGCGGGCATGGAGGTACGGGCCTGGAACCGCTCGCGCGAAAAAGCCGAACCCCTGGCCGAAGTCGGCGCAACCGTCGTGGATAGTCCCGCCGAGGCCGCCGACGGGGCTGACTTCGTCCTGACGATGCTCGCGGATGCCGACGTAACCGGGGAAGTTGTCGGCGAGAACGGCGCGCTGTCCGGGATGAAAGACGGTGGCGTCTGGGTGCAGACGGCCACCGTGGGGGCTGCGGGCAACGAGCGGTTGGCGAGGATAGCGGAAGAACAGGGTGTCCCTTACGTGGACGCGCCGGTGCTCGGGACCCGGCAGCCCGCGGAACAGGGTCAGCTAGTCGTGCTGGCCTCCGGGCCGGAAGACGTGCGGGAGAAGTGTGAGCCGGTCTTCGAGGCGGTCGGCGCGAAGACGTTGTGGCTCGGGGAGGCCGGGGCGGGGAGCAGGTTGAAGCTGGTGGTGAACAACTGGATCGTCGGTCTGCTCGGGGCTTTGGCGGAGACGATCTCGCTCGCCCGGGCGACCGGCGTCGACCCGGAGAGCTTTTTGGAGACCATCGAGGGCGGGCCGCTGGGCCTCCCCTACGCCCAAATGAAGGGGAAGATGATGATCGAAGAAGACTTCCCGACGAGCTTCTCCGCGAAGCTGGCCCGAAAAGACGCCGGCCTCGTGCTCGAAGCCGCCAGCACCGAAGGCCTACACCTGGCGCTCGCCGAGGCGGTCGCCGCCCGCTTCGACCAGGCCATAGAAGCCGGACACGGTGACGAAGACATGGCGGCAATCTTCGCGGCGATAAAACCCGACAACGGCTGAAAACCTACCAAAATACCTCTAAACATTTCCCCAATCCGCTTTGTGCGAGCTATTGCTGAAAAAAGTCTTATGTCGAACAATACTAATGGGCAATATAAAGTATTACAGCCAGGAGGCCGGTCTTGCAGAAAGTGTTGAACGGGATTACGCAACTGACCAGGAAGTTCATCAGCAACCCAGTGCTACTGATCGGCGGTATGGCGCTCTTCGTCGCGATAAAGGTGCTCTCAAACCCGGACCGCAAAAAGTAAGGGTACGCCGCAGCGTAGAGAGTCGCTACGCCTTGCCATCTCGGACAGAGGAATTCTGCTCATCCCGATGGAACATGATCGAGGTGCCTACCGACCCCGACTGGGCCGCCACGTTGCGTATCCGGCGTTTTATCTCCCGCTGCTCACTACCCTGGGCCTCGCCGTAGCTTTTCTGTAAGCGCTCCTGCTCCTCCTCTAGTTCCCGGCGTAGCGCGCCGAGGCTCTCCAAAGAAGCGTTCTCGACCTCCCGCTCGAACTCTTCCTCCCGGGCCGTTTTCGCCCACCCCAGCGACAAAGGCGGTGCGGCCCCTCTCCACCCTTCGACTGTAACCTCCGCCGGAGAGGTCAACTGTTCAGGAGAAACCCCGAGAGCTTCCGTCAATTTGCGGATAGTGCCGAAGTGGGGACGCTGGATCCTGCCACTCTCTATCCCCGATACCGTCGTAGGACTCACCCCAGCCTCTTCGGCCAACCGCCCCTGGGTCCACATCCTGGACCGCCGGACCCGGATCAACATCACGCTTGTCTCGACTTCTCTCATCGCCGCCTTCCAGATCTGGGCCCCTTCAAACATACCACAAACTGTAAATAACCCCAAAAAATTCTGTATAAACTGTAAAAAATCTGTTGACAAAATGTAGTAGACGAATAAAATGGCGGTGTAGTAGAGAAGGAGGCCCTGTAGGGGCCGAGAAAAAGGAGGTAAGTAAAAGATGTTGAGTCCGTATCGTGGTTTCAGGGACGTTCGGAGTGAGATGGAGCAGGTGTTCGACGAGATGTTTGGCCTGGCCCGCCGGCCGCGGCAGGGTCGGGAACCGGCGGCGGCTTGGGCGCCGTCTATGGACGTACTCTCGCAGGACGGGGATCTGGTGGTGCGGGCGGAGTTGCCCGGGATGAAGCAGGAGGACGTGGACATCACGATCCAGAACGGCGTCCTGACCATCAGTGGCGACCATAAGGTGGACCAGGAAGAAGAGCGTGGCGGTTACTACGTGCGAGAGCGGCGCCGCGGTTCCTTCCGCCGAAGCCTGACGCTGCCGGAGAACGTGGACGAAAGCAAGGTCCACGCCCGGTTCCAGAGCGGCGTGTTGGAGGTGACCGTCGAAGGCGCGGCGGCCGTGAAAGAGCCAAAGCGCATCGAGATAGAGAGCAGTGACGAGGAGGAGTCCGAGGGCTAGAGCCTCGCGGTTATAGAAATCGCTCCGGAAAAGGGGCCAGGGCCTACGGTGCTCTGGTCCCTTTTCCATTGAAAACCTCCGGACTGGACTACGAGACGCACAAACTCATCGTAGACTAAACCGGCGAGAAAGTGGTGTCCGACCTGTTTGTGCCGGTCTTGAAGATATAATCTCTACGGAGCCGACAAAGTAGAAGGAGCCCGTATGTCAGAGGTCAAGGAGATCACCTGGGACCCGGAGGCTGACCGCCGGATCAAGCGCAGCCCTTTTCTGATGCGCCGCTTTATCCGCAAGCGCATCGAAGACCGGGTAGCCTCCCGCGGCCGGAACCACGTTACCGAGGCCGATGTGGACGAGAGCGCCGGCATGTACCGCCAGTACCGCTTCAAGTAACGGAACTTTTACCTGCGCCACAATAAATTCCCGGAGCACTTGAACCGGGGCCCGGCCCGAATATAATTGCGGCTTCTATCTGTGGACTGACAGAGATGCTACGTGCCGAAGATAGCCAAGACGCAATAGATACATGGGCCCGTAGTCCTTACGGACCTGCGAAGCCTCCCGACATATCAGATACGTCAGGCCCGCGCTTCAGTCCGCCCACACGCTTCCGCCAGGGACACTACTCGAGAGGGGATGGTTCTCATCGACCGGAAAAACTCGTGTTTGCATGAGCTATTCAAAGAGCAGGCGCGGCGTTCACCGCACGCGCCCGCCGTCGTCGACCCGGAAGTTTCCCTGACCTACGAGCAACTCGACCGGCGGGCTGAACTACTCGCCGGTTACCTCAGGAAGCAAGGCGTCGGGCCCGACGAGATCGTGGCCGTGTACCTGGATAAGTGCGTCGAGTACGTGGTGGCGTGCCTGGCGGCCATGAAGGCCGGAGGGGCCTTTTTGCCGCTGGAGATGGCTTATCCGCGGTCCATGATCGAGGACGTTCTCGCCGACTCGGAGCCTGGTGTCGTACTCACGCAACACCGCCACGAAGAGAACCTGCCCGGGTCGCAGATACGTTTTTCTATGGATAAAGGCTGGGAAAACGGGTTGGATGAAGTCCCGGTTTCTCCGGTTTCCGGGCCGGAGCCGACCCCGGATAATCTTGCGTTCGTCTCTTATTCGTCGGGGACGACGGGTAACCCCAAGGGGATTTCGAACCCCCACCAGGCTCCGGTCGGCTGCTACCAGTGGCGGTACGGCGTGAGCGATTACGGGCCGGGGGACCGGGTGGCGTGCAACGTATTTTTCATCTGGGAAATTTTCCGCCCGCTGCTGCGTGGCGGCACGACCGTAACGATACCGGACGGTGTGATCTACGACCCCATCTCCCTGCTGGGCTTTCTGCAAGAGTTCCGGGTAACGGAGACCCTGATAACGCCGTCCCTTCTGGAGTCGGTCTTGAACCTCGGTGGAGAAAACGTCGGGGAGAAGCTCTCCGGCCTGAAGACGCTGTGGCTCAACGGCGAGGTCGTCACCCGTCACCTGGCCCGGAGGGTCCTGGCGGCGCTGCCCGGGACCCGCGTGCTGAACACCTACAGCATCAGCGAGACGCACGAGGCCGCCGCCGGTGACCTGCGCGAACTGGTAGATAACCCGCACTCGACCCACTGTCCGGTCGGGCAACCCAGGAGCCCGGGACTAACTTACGTCCTGGACGAAGATAAGAACCCGCTGCCGGTTGGAGAAGCCGGGGAGTTGTTCGTCGGCGGTGACGGCCTGGCCCGCGGCTACGTGAACCGGCCGGAAACTACCGCCGAGCGCTTTACAAAGAACCCTTTCTCCTCCGACCCGGAAGCCCGGATGTACCGCACCGGCGACAAGGGTCGCATCCTGCCCGACGGCAACCTCGAGGTCCTGGGCCGCGTAGACTTCATGGTCAAGGTTCGGGGGTACAGCATCGAACTCGGCGCGGTAGAAGCCGCCATCGAGGAGAACCTCGCCGTTCACAACTGTGTTGTGGTCGCCGACGGGGCCGAGGGCGAAGACAAACGCCTCGTCGCCTACCTGGTACCGGACCCCGGTGACACTAGCCGCTACGGAGGGTGGAGCATAGACAAGAAAACCGGCCGTAGCCCGGAGGTGCGGCGCGTGCTCCAGGCGAGCCTGCCGCACTACGCCATCCCGGCCGTTTTCGTCGAGCTGGGGTCGTTGCCGCTCCAGGAGACAACCGGCAAGGTGGACCGGAAAGAACTCCCGGAACCGCCGCCCCGCGCCGAGCCGGGGCCGGGAGGGCCGGTGCGGAGGCTTTCCCCGGGCGCTTCCCGGTCAGAGAAAGAATCTTTGATCGTCCGGCTCTTCGAGGACGTGCTGCGGTTGGAGGCGGGCGACGTAAAAGCCGGGGACGATTTCTTCGACATCGGTGGACATTCGCTCGCGGCGGCGGAGTTGTTGGGCAACCTGGAAGAAGCGTTCGGGGCGCGCCTGTCGACGAACGTCCTGCTCCGGAACCCGACGGCCACGGGGCTCTGCGACGCGGTGGAGGCGGCGCATCGGGACGGGACCGAAGCATTGGAGGCGAACGTTGGGCCGGATCTCTTCGCCGAAGCTACGCTGGACCCGGACATCGCACCGGACGGCCCCGCCAGAGACACCCTGGCCCTGCACCGTTCCCGGCGCATCTTCCTCACGGGCGCGACCGGGTTTCTCGGGGCGTTCCTCCTGGACTCGTTGCTCTTGAGGACCCAGGCAACGGTCTACTGCCTGGTCCGGCCGCCGAAAGGCGGAAGTCCTGTGGCTCCCATCCGGGAAAACCTCCGTCAGTACGGCCTCTGGCGGGCCGGACGCGAGAAGCGGATCGTCCCGGTCGCCGGAGACCTCGGGGAGCCGTTGCTGGGCATGACGGAAGAAAGGTTCGAAGCCCTTTCCCGCGAGGTGGACGTGGTCGTTCACGCCGCCGCCCGGGTAAACCTGGTCTACCCCTACGACGCGCTCAAAAACGTCAACGTGAACGGGACCCGGGAAGTCTTGCGGCTGGCGTGCCGGCACACGTCCAAGCCGCTCCACTTCGTGTCGACCAACGGGATCTTCCCCCCCGGCGGCCACCGGTGCGAGGAGGACGCGGACCTCGACGCCCTCGCCGGCGCCCGCAAAGACGGCTACGGCCAGACCAAGTGGGTCGCCGAAAAGCTGGTGCGCCAGGCGGCGGAGAGGGGCCTGCCGGTGAGCGTTTACCGGCCCGGAAACATCGCCGGCCACAGCATCAGCGGCGTCTCGAACCCCAGGGATTTCCTCGGCGCGGTCATCGCCGAGTCCTTGCGGATCGGGGCCGCGCCGCGCATAAACGGCTGGCGCCTGGAGATGACGCCGGTAGACTTCGTGAGCGGCGCCATCTGCCACCTCGCGGACAAGCCGGAGTCGGCGGGCCGGACGTTCCACCTCGCCGAGCCCGACCCCGTACCGGCGGAAAGAGTGTTCGGCTGGTTCGGGGAGATGGGCTATCCCCTGGAACAACTAGACTACCCGGACTGGCTGGAAGCCCGCCGCTCGGCCCCGAACGCTGAAGCCGGAAAGGGCAAGGCAGGCGGGGGCGTCGTCGAGGGCGTCCTCAGCGGGGCCGCGCCGGAATCCCACGAGCTCTGGGACGGTAACCTCTACGACGACCGCAACACGCGGCGGATACTCGAAAAGACCAGCCTGCGCCGCCCGGACCTAAACCCCCTCCTGCTGGGCAACTACGCCCGGCACTTCGCGCAGAAGGGCTGGGTTGCGTCGCCGCCCGAAGAGCCGCCGGGAGCCCGGCGTGGATAGCCCGCTGCGAGGGCGGGTCGCCGTGGTGGCCGGGGCGTCGAGCGGCATCGGGGCGGCGGTGGCCCGGGCGCTTTCCCGGGAAGGAGCGCACGTCGCGCTCGCGGCCCGCCGCAAGCCGGAGTTGTTGGAGGTGCGGGAAAGCCTGAACGACGGGAACGGGTCCCGGGCGATGGTCTCCGTTACCGACGTTACGGACCGGGACCAGGTAAAAGAACTCGTGGCGCTCACCGAGGACGAGTTGGGCCCGGTCGATATCCTCGTAAACTGCGCGGGGGTCATGTACTTCACGTTAATGAAGAACCTCCGGGAAGACGAGTGGGAGCAGACCGTAGACGTTCTTTGCAAAGGGATGCTCAACTGCGTCGGGGCGGTGCTCGACGGCATGCTGAACCGGGGGCGGGGACACATAATTACCATCTCCTCGGACGCCGGCCGCAAAGTATTTCCCGGCCTCGCCGCTTACTCGGGCGGCAAGTTCTTTGTCGAGGCCGTTTCCCAGGGGCTCCGGCTGGAGACGGCCGGAACGGGCCTCAAGGTAACCACGGTCCAACCGGGCAACGTCGCAACCGGGCTGCTACGGATGAGCGGCGACGAGGAAGCCCTTGAAGAATACGGGATGCCCACCGGGGCCAGAACGCTCGACCCCGGGGACGTGGCGGCTTCGGTCGTTCACGCGTTGAAACAGCCGGAGCACGTCGCCGTAAATGAAGTTCTGGTCGAGCCCCGCGACGAGCCCGTGTAGCGGACGGGTCTAACGTCAGGAGACCTCCGCTTTCCGGGCGCCGCCGGCGCGGAGTTGATCGGCGAATTCGTCTGGTAGATCGCTCTCCCGAAGGGCTTCTACGGTGCGTCCCAGGTCGTACTCCACGCGCACGAGTTCTACCTCTACGTTTCCGGGGTCCACCCTGACCGCCACGTATCCGGCGCGGGGGTCCCCGTCTTTCGGCTTGCCGACGGAGCCGGTATTCAAGAAGTGGACACCGTCCACCTCCTGGTGCCAGGGCTTGTGCGTGTGGCCGAAAGCGAGGAGGTCCCCGGGCTTCGCCCCGGCGGAGTCCGCCATCTTCTTGCAGAAGGAGTCCGGGCGGTCCTCCGTCCAGTACAGCGTGTTCAGGGTCGGCGTGCCGTGAACCAGGATCACCTGCGGCTTCGACTTATGACCCCCGAACGGCCGGAAATCCAGCCGGAAGGGCAGCCCGCCCAGGAAGCGCTTTGTCTCGTGCGAGACGTGTTCGCGGGTCCATTCGTAGCTCTGGTGGGAAAGCTCTTCCTGATGAGGGTTCTCTGCTTTGCAGCCGCAGTGCTCGTAGTCCGTGGCAACGGTAGAGTCGTAGTTGCCCGCGATGCCTTGTATGCCGCGGTCGCGCACGAGCCCGACGGTCTCGTTCGGCCATGGCGCGTAGCCGACCAGGTCCCCGAGATGGTAGATGCCGTCCAGGTCTTCACGGCTGTCGATGTCCGTCAGCACCGCTTCGAGCGCGGGAAGGTTGGCGTGTACGTCAGAGAAAAGAGCCAGTTTCATGTAAGAGCCTCCAGGTTCGTTGCTTCGTGCCCACAGGTACTATACACGGGAGGTTCGGACGTTGAGTGAAAAGCGGGTTAAATGGGGCGACGGTCTTTAGAAGCCAAAAAGTATCCGGGCCGGAGGAGCCGCTCCTGCGAACGGCGACCCCCGGCCCGGTCCACGACACCAGATCGTGGAGGGTTTTGGAAACCTAGTCCATTGGACCCTTTCCTCCTCCTCAAGGTGCAGTGCCTACAAAACATAGTACCACCTCTTACAATACGGCGCCACACATATTTTCGACGACTACCGCTGAACGGGCTTACCGGTCCGTCACCGTAACAGAGAAGCCGGGAGCCCGTTGTGGTCCCGGCCGGAGGTAGAGAAAGGAAGCCGGGCCGGGTTGGGAGGGGGGAGAAATAACCTGGTCCGGCTTCCCAATAACTCTATACGGGAAACCCCCCGGAAAGTTTCACGTTTTCTGTGCCGCTTTCCGCGGTAAGCTAAAGTCTTTACGATAAACAATAGTATAGATGAGGAAACCGGTAAAAGGGAGACGGAGATATGACCGAGACGGAGCAGCAAGAACAACGTCGTGAAGAAAGCCCCCTTCACACCGAGCGCGGCACCACCAAGATATCGGACACCATCGTCTCCCAGATCATCGACCTAGCCGTGAACGACATAGAGGGCATCCGACCGGGTAGGACCAACACGCAGGTGGGAACGTACGAAGTTGCCGTGGACTTCAACATGGAGATGGAGTACGGCAGAGACCTTACCGCGCTCACTTCCGCCCTCCGCACGAGGATCAGTGAGGAGATCTGGCGGATGACGGGGCTCCGGGTGCGGGAGCAGAACGTTACCGTTACCGACATTTTCTTCTCGGACGGATACGACGGAGAAGACGATGAGGACGAAAAGACACGAGAAACCGAAGACGACGAGACCCGGGCAAGCTAGAAGAGCCCCGGGGTATAATTTCATTCGTTGTTTATGGCCCGGGATCTCCTCGAACCCGGTCTAGACCTCCTTTTCTGCGGCTACAACCCCTCTCTCCGCTCCGGACACACCGGCCACCACTACGCCCACCCCGGCAACCGCTTCTGGCGCGTGCTGCACGCCGCCGGCATCACCGACCGCCTCTACGCCCCGGAGGAAGACAAAGAACTGCTAGACCTCGGCATCGGCTTTACCAACCTCTGCTCCCGCCCGACCCGCCGGGCCGACGAGTTGACGAGAGAGGAGATCCGGGCCGGCGCCGAAGAGCTACGCAACCGCCTCGAACACTTGAAGCCCCGCGCCGTCGCCTACACCGGCATCGGCGTTTACAAGTGGTTCCGGGCGACCTCGAAGGTGAACTGGGGCGTGCAAGAACACTCGGCGGTTCCCGGCGTAACGGACGTGGTCGTGCCCTCACCCTCCGGCCTCAACCGGATGACCTTTGAGGAATTGGTCGAGCACTACCGGGCGCTCGCTGCGTTCTCGCGATAGATCCCACGGAGGAGCTGGCTCGTATACGGGCCGCGGTGATAATCTTAGTTCAAAGGTTAGTCCACTATTCTGGAGGATACGGTACGGGATGACCAGGACGGTAAACATCCACGAAGCCAAGACGCATCTTTCGCGGTTGCTGGAGAGGGTCAGCGAGGGCGAGGAGGTCTTGATAGCCAAAGCCGGTAGGCCGGTGGCCCGGTTAGTGCCGGTGGGGGAGCGGCCGGAGTGGCGCGAACCGGGTAGCGCGGCGGGTAAGGTCGTCGTCGGTGCAGACTTCGACGCCCCGTTGCCGGGGGAGGTACGGGAAGCCTTCGGGGGTTGAGGGCGCTGCTCGACACCCACGCTTTTCTGTGGTGGATAACGGATGACGAACGGCTCTCCGGGAAGGCGCGCGACATCATTGTCGACGGCGGCAACGAGCTATTCTTTTCTGCGGCGAGCGGATGGGAGATAGCTATCAAGGCCGGACTCGGTAGGCTAGAGTTGCCCGGAAACCCGGCGCGGTTTATCGCCGATCAACTCTCACGAAACGCCTTTCGTACGCTGCCCATCCATCTCAGCCACGCGCTGCACGTTCACGAACTGCCGGGCCATCACAGGGACCCGTTCGACCGCATTCTCATTTCCCAAGCTATCTTAGAAGAGATGCCTTTGTTGAGTGCGGATCCGCAGATACAACACTACCCGGTCGAGGTCTTTTGGTAAATCTAGAAAGCGCCCACTGAGATACAGGCGCCGATAACAGGGAGAAAGACGTGGAGGAACTATCGCAGGTTGCCCGGCAAATACTGGACTCACAGCCGTTCAGCGGGCTGGTAGGCGCAAGGCTCGCGAGCTTCTCAGAGAAGGAAGCCGTGCTCGAAATACCGATTCGGGAAGAGCTGCTGCAGCAGAACGGTTTCGTCCACGGGGGTGTCGTCAGCTACGCCGCCGACAACGCCCTCACGTTCGCCGGGGGTTCGGCGCTGGGACCGTCGGTTCTTACTTCAGAGTATAAGATCAACTACCTCGAACCGGCCAGAGGCGAGCTAATTCGCGCGAGGGCCGGGGTGATCCAGGCCAGCAAGCGCCAGGCCGTGTGCCGCTGCGAAATCTTCGCCGTCGAAGAAGAAACAGAAAACCTCTGCGCGGTCGCCCAGGGCACCATCGTTGCAGTGGCGACCAAAGAGCAAGGAAACGCGGTTTAGGGAGAAACGTATAGTGGCTCCCAATTTAGTAACGCAACGAAGGATGAGGTACTTGACACTATCCCACCTACGGGGTGTTACAATTGTGAACACTATGCAAGAGCAGGAGGTTTTATTGTGTATCGGGTCGGAGCCAGAGAGCTGAAGCAGCATACGGGAGAGATAATTGAGCGGGTCAGGAAGGGTGAAAGGGTTGTTCTTACTCATAGGGGAGCCTCCGTGGCCGTAATCTCACCACTGGACGCGGATGCGCTGGAGGAGGCTCTGGGCGAAGAAGCGAAGAGAGCTGAGAGGGAATCTTTGGGTTGGCTGGCGGCTAGCGAGGGCGCTTTCGACTTCTGGGACAACGAGGAAGACGAAGTGTGGGACGCGGTGGACAAGGAGTAGCTGATCTTGGCTTCTTACGAGCGAGGAGAGGTCGTGCTGGTGCCTTTCCCGTTCACCGATCTCTCCGGTCGCAAACGCCGTCCGGCGTTGGTTGTCTCTTCCGAAAGGTTCCGCGATGAAGACTTGATCCTCTGCGCCATAACCTCCCAAATTCCGCAAGATGTTCCCCAGGTGGAAGTGCTGCTCGAAGCCGGAGATATGGTCGAGGAACAACTTCCCAAGAAGAGCATGATCAAACCCGGCAAGCTCTTCACCATGCACCGCAGCCTTGTAACCTCTAGCTACGGTGGCGTAAAGCAGCACAAGCTCCTCGAAGTGCTCCGGACGCTACGTGAGACCTTCGCCGATCCTGAAAGAGCCTAGCGCAGAACCTCACTCACGTTCAGCTTCTTCGCGCCGCCCGGAGACCAACTCTTCCGACAGACTTCGCTCTTCCAACACGTATCGCAGCACCAGAGATTGCGCCCGCGCCACAGCCTGAGCCGGGGTGTAGAGCCGCAACCCTTCCTCGTCCAGGTGCAGGAGGATCTCATCCCCAGGCTTTACTCCCAACTCCCACTGATACTCAATAGGTATGAAGATCCTGCCACATTTGCCGAGTTTTGTCTTGAAGGCTTGCATCTATCTCAGAGTCACCAGATTTCGTTACCCGTCCTGGTAGAGGAAGTTGAATAGCTTCTCTTCGTTTCCGAATCTGTCCTGCGACCGCAGCGTGCCGTACCGTTGGAGCCGCCGGAACTCTTTCTCCTCCCGGTAGTCTTCGTAGACTCGCATCATTTCCCGGTAGAGCTTACTGGCCCCTATTCCTTGCTTCTTCGCCATCTCCTCAAGTCTCTTCGTCTCCGATGGTACCAAAGATTCAATACTAGCGCGAAACCGGCTCTATCTGCTCTAGCTCCTCGATCTCCTTCTCATCGTTAATCGTGCGGTAGAGATCCAGCGCGAGCTGCCCGTTCAACCAGAACTCCGGGCTTGTGCCGAACGCCTTCGCCAATCGTAGCGCCGTCGAGGGCGTGATGCGCCGCTTGCCGTTCACGATCTCGTTCACCCGCACGTAGGGCACCCGTATCCTCTCTGCCAACTCTCTCTGGGTCATTTCCAAAGGCTTCAGAAACTCCTCTAGCAGCATCTCTCCCGGAGGAGTGGGAGCCCGCTCCTTCGGTATACGCATTCCTTTTATCTCAGTGGTAGTCAACTATCTCGACCTCCTCGGCCCCGTCTTCGGTCCACGTAAAGCACACCCGGTACTGGTCGTTGATCCTGATGCTGTGCTGGCCTTCCCTGTTTCCTCTCAAAGCCTCCAGCCGGTTTGCGGGCGGAGCCCCCAAGTCATCGAGGCTCGTGGCCTGGTTGATCTGATCCAGCTTCCTCCGGGCTACCCGCCAGATGCTTACTTGATCGAAAAGTACTACTTCTGCGGGGTTCGCCCGATCGCCTAGTAAGGCCGTTCAGCCGTCTTTCTATTTCTTCGTATGAACCGTGTACCAATATGCTATCGCCGCTGACGTTCATCAAACCCTGGCTCGCATGAGCAAGCTCTCTAATAGACTTTTCTACGTTTTCACCTTTTATTCCAGTGAAAGTGGGGTTATGTGACACTTCTGTTAAAACCATATCGACGGTGCGCGGCCTATCTGGTAAGCGGCCTTCCAAGCCTTTAAGAGCTTCAAGGATAGCCAGATAGAGGTCTCTAACCTGCCAGTCAGGTTGTCGGAGAAGCTGCTCGACTGCGGATGCGACATCTTCTGGAGCAAAACAATTCAAAACTATATCTAAAATATTTCGTGCCGTTATGTGCCTCGATTCCACAGCGGCGACTACACGCGCTAACTGGTCTATCGTCCAGCAAGAAATCTTGCCTTGTACGCCTCTATAGGAGGCAGCACTTTCATCTCCTCGGCTCGCGCCTGGGTATTTTGGTGCTAATAACAAACATCCTTGAGCTTCATGACGGCCAACGTGTTCTTGTAAACCGGCAAAGTCTATACTTCCTAAGCTAGGTACTTTGTCCGAGGACTTGGCCTCCAAAGTAATCTTCTGCTCGCCTGACGGGTAGTCGACAAATCTAGCGATACCGTCTGGCTCGCTATCTCCACTGATATGTGTAGCGACGAAGCCCAAGGCGCGCGCCGCAGCTACGAGGCCCATTTCCAGATCTCGCTCATCGTTGGCGCTTTCACGGAGTCGAGCGCTTATAGCCTTCAGGGAAAATGGATGGTCTTCAGAAAGTCTACGGAGCAGACCGTCTCGTCGTTCCAGTATTCCACCCACCACGTGACTCGGTACTTGGTGTTCCTTTAGATACACCTCAAGAAGAGCCTCTGCTGTCACAAGATCCTCAAGTAGCCACTGCGCTCTACCATCATCTACATGTGACCGGATAAGATCGTGATCTTCATTTATGAAGAATGTAGAAGTTGCGGGATTGAATTTAACTAGCCTTCCCAAGCGACCGCGCTGCGTGTAGATGTATGAGTAGCTGCGACGAGGTTGAGAGTATAGTGCGCGCGCTATTTCTCGTGGATTAGCTTCTGGATCGATGTCTAGATAAAACCAACTCTCGTCTGCTTCTACTCCTCCCTGTGTATCGCCTTGACTAGCTAGCACATCGGCTATTGGGTGCTCTACATAGCGCGAGTCGACAAAGTTTCTCTCGTCCTCTCCCTTGTTTCGTTCTCCACTTTCACGTTTCTCCACAATCTTTTTGTAACGTTGACGAGCTTCATTGAACACCTCGCTCATAAGAACTCTCAGTTTGGTCTTGAGTTTCGAGCTTTCAACGCCTTCACGAGGCGCAGTAACTACGGTGTCTAGATCGTCGACGTCTAAATCAGCTCTGAAACGATTGAAGATCTCGTAGCTACCAGGGGTGAGGCCGAACAGAGGCTCATTTTCGTTAACGAGCCTACCGCGAACGCGTATAAAAAAGCCGTTGCTACGCAACAAATCATCACTTTTACCATGCAGTGACCTTTTCGTAACTAGTATAGGTCCTCGGATCCCTGCAGGAAAAGATTCGGAAAGTAAATAATTTCCTTCGATTTTCCAGTTCTCGCTAGTGGCCTCCTGTAACGACTCTAGGCGTTCATCTGGTAGTTCGTGTATGTCGAATTTGACCGCTGTTTCGTATTCTTCTTTCGAACTCGCAATCTCTTTACCATTCAAGAACAGTCGAAAGTCGTCGACCAAAGGCATAGCTGTACTAAGAACCCAACGCAGTCGTCCCATACTTAGAGTCTCTACTTTATCCTTTAATTCCTCCAGTATGCAGAAGGTCCAAGTTTTTCCGGCTGTTGCAAAAAGACCCTCGAAATCAACGCCGCTGGCTTTGCAGACGGTTTTGAAGTTTGTATCTTCCTTTAGACGATCCCAATCTTCGACTCGCCTGACCGTAAGTTTAACTGGGCGGCTTGCACCAGTGGCATCGTTTGAAAATTCGCGGAAATCAAGTGTGACAGCAAGTATTCCAGAACTTTTTCTAGTAACGTAAGTAATTCTATTAGCTATCGCGTATGTTGCGAGTTTACCAATGCCAAACTTGCCAATTTGCTTACGATGTGCTCGTGCTTCTATTTCTTTTGACCGTTTGTTGCTACGGCCAATGTGCCATAGATCTTCGAGTCCTTCTTTGTTCATACCAATACCGTCGTCGTATACGACTACGAACCCTTGGTATTCATCGCTTGATCCCGGTACGTAAACCTTGCACTCTTTTGCTTCAGCGTCGTACGAATTGACTACCAATTCCTCTATAGCCTTAAGAGGCGATTGATACAATTGATCTGACAGCGGCATTCATAAATACAGGACCTCGACCTCATAGCCGCAATGATCGAACCAGCCAGCCGCGTCCCCAGGGGTGATTGCCGAGAGAGCCTCTGCTATAGCTTCGAGAAGAGCTTCGTGGGTGCGCGCCCCAAGCTTCCTTAGAATGTTCTTTATCTTGGAGAACGCTTCTTCTATAGGGTTGAGGTCCGGTGAGTAAGCTGGCAAGAACACCAGCCCGGCTCCCTTAGCCTCGATGAGTTCCCTTATCCTACTGGGACGATGCGCACCGAGATTGTCCAAAACCACCACCTGACCTTCGGAAAGCGTCGGGGCCAGGAAATGCTCCACGTATACCTCAAAGGCTTTGGCGTCGGTAGCACCTTGTATGCACATCGACTCTCCCATCCCGGATAAGCTCATCGAGGCTATGAGGGTGGTGTTCTTGCCCCGGTTTCTTGGCACCTTGCCGTAGGCTCGCTCTCCTCTCGGAGCCCGCGATCTCAGACGGTCCATCGAAGTGTGCATACCGGATTCGTCCACAAACACCAGTCGACTAACGTCGAAGTAGGATATTAGCCACCGCCATAGAGCTCTCGCTCCCTCGTCGCGTTCTTGGGCTACCGGCGACTTTTTTTGAGCGGCCACTCTCCAGGGAGGCGAGAGATGTTGCGACTCATCGTAGCTTCAGAGACCGTAACACCACTCTCATCCTCGAAAGTCTCGCAGTGCTCCTTTAGAGTCAGGTCGGGGTTGGTCTTCAGATGTGGGGGTAGCCATTCCCTCAAAGCCTTGCCTTTCACAGAAGGTCTGCCGGGAATCTTGTAGATGTCCACATCCCCCGTGAGGCGTCGGCGTCCCAGCCAGCGCTTTATGGTAGAGCGAGAGACTCCAAAGAGCTCTGCGACCTCCTTTCTTGGGATGCCACGGTCGATAGCGGCGAGCGTCTTCAATCTGAGGTCCTTCGAGTAGGCGTTCATGGAGATTATTCTCACGCAGGTCCCTTACTTACGCAACCTGCTGTGACAACAACTGTACTAACTCATTGGAAAGAGCCACATCGAGTTTGCCTTGATCTGCTCCTAATGAAGACAGCGTCTCAGCAATAGTTCTATTCGGTCCGTTCACCTAACAGTTTCCTCCAAATTATAGAAGCAATTACTGTTCTAGTGGGCCTTTCACTCAGGTGCGCCGGAGTACAAGCACGTATTCCTTATCGATGTTAGCCCCATTGTGACGATTGTACGACATGTATCTGTTTTCGACTGGATACCAGAATCGCTCCTCTAGCGTAAACCATGGAGACGCTAACTCTTCGAATAAATTCCCTGTAGGAACTTCGTTACCGTTCCAAGTACTATGGCCGACTACGAATAGAGCATGGCGACCAGTGTCTAAAACTCGGGAGATTTCTCCAAAACTTTTGCGCATAGCTACTACGTAGTGCTTAAAGGCATTGGCTCTTTCCGAACTCACCTCACGAATTCGATTTTCCCATTCGCTTGCCAAAAGACTTTCAATTTTAGCCTCTGCAACGTACGGATGACGCATCGGTATCTGAGGTCTGCCGATGTAGTGAGGCAGAAGGTTTAGACGCTCCTCCTGGGTCTCAGTAAAGCCTAGCCAAAACATCTCAAGTTGATGGCGACGGTAGTAGTCCACGGCGTTGTGATACGGCGGCGAGGTGATAACAGTATCAATGTGAGAACGCAGTCGAGAAGAGACATTTACTGCGTCACTCTGAAACACTGATACTTTCGCTTTACGAACCGCTCTTGCACAGTACGCATCTGCTGCAATGAGTGACCGGGTGATAGCTTTCTCTAGCAAGCCAAAGGAATTTACTACCCTACCTTTTGCTTCCTTGCGCCTCATATGGGCGGTTACTTCTAAGCCTGATACTGGAACGGGGTCGGCGTTCGAAGAACCTCGAATTATTGAAGCAAAACACAACTTCAGAAAGTTTCGATGAGTTTCAGGGATGTCCAACAAAGTAATCTGTTTGTATATACGCGCTAAGTCAACGATCACGTAACACCGGAACCAATGATAAAGATTCGGGATTTTTGGAACCCACAAATTTTCTGTGTCGACGGTCGCTACCACATTTGTAGGGGATAGATCCTCGAACCGACGGAGGCCATACTCTTCGTCAGTTCTTTGTAAAGAGCTTAGTTTTTCAAGCAGCGTACGACAAGAGTTTGTTAGATGGGCAATATTGTATTTGTTGGTTTTTACTCTACTGACAAAAACGGCGACAGGATCTACATCCGTACCGACTGCGTGACGACCAGCGACTACTGCTTCAACCAACAATGTCCCCGAACCACAAAACGGATCTAAGATACGATCACCAAATGAAGAGTACGAACTAATTAGCTCACGGGCTATAGGCGGATGAAATTTGGCTGGATACCGAAATGAGTAATGAGTAAGATGCTCAAATTTTTTACTGTCGAAGGTTAGTCTTTTGAGTGTCATTGGTGCTAGTCGTGCCTTCATAAAGTAGAACCAGTGAGAACCGATGAATCGAGCCTACTTGACGCCGATTGCCGCAAACCTAAGATGAGCAACTTGCCGGACAAAGAACGTTATGCATACAGAAAGTCTACTCTATCTGCGCTTTGTTTTTCATAGCTCTTAGGCCTCCAACACCACATCCGACAGCGGGCTACCGATGCAGATGAGCCGGTAGCCTTTCTCCTCGTCTTCGTCGTCGAGGGCGAAGGCCATGTCCTGGTCTATCTCGCCCTCGGTGCAGAGCTGCATGCAGGTGACGCAGGTGCCGCTGCGGCAGTCGTAGGGGAGGTTGAGGCCGGCTTCCTCGGCGGCTTCGAGGATGTACTCGTTTTCGGCGCACTCGACGGTTACGCCGCTCTTCTGGAAGGTTACATTGTGCTTTGTCGCCATGCTTTCTCCGTATAGGTAAGGCCCCGGCCCCGACGCGCGGGAACCGGGGCCTGTGTTCGGGTCTGGTCTCTTACAGCTCTTTGGCTTCGAAGTCTTCGCCGGGCGCGCCGCAGGTAGGACATTCTTCGGGGGGCTGTATTCCCTCCAACGCCTCGTTGCAGACAGTGCAGACCATCGTGACGGTCAGCGGGGGGTGGGGGGCTTCGCCGTCGTCGGCTTCTATGGACTCGCCGGTGTCTTTGGCGAGGTCGGCGATGGAGACTTTGCCGGTTATGACGTCTTCCATGGTGGTGCGGGCGCCGCTGAGGGAGTCCTCGACTAGCGGGAGGTCTATCTCCTTTACGCCCTGCTCACGGGCGAGCTTCTCGGTCATGTTGCGGGAGATGTTCCGCATGAAGCCCTTGGGGGCGCGTTCGAGGCGCTCTATGGCGTCGTTTGTCCAGGTGAAGTCTTTGCTGCCACCTTCGGGGACTTGCACTTGCTCGCCGGCCTGCTGGAAGGCGCTGTGGTCTATGGGGCAGGCTGCGCCGGTGGTCTCCTGGACTTTCTCTTTGGCGTGGCTGACGGGACAGCCGCCGGACTTGACCTCGGGGGCTTCGCGACCGGTCTCCTCGCGGTACTGCTGCTCGACGTACTCGCGGGTGATGGTGGAGTAGCCCTTCTTTAGCGCGCTCTTTTCGACGCGGGCTTTGACGCGGCGCTTCTCCTGCCACTCTTCGAGGGAGTCGAGGAGGGCCTGGGCGTCGTCGGTCCAGTGTAGCTCGCGGCCGTCGTAGACTTCGGAGAGGTTCATGTTCTCGTCGCCTTCGGTCGTGGCGATCTCGGCGTCCACCGTGTGGAAGTGGGTCGGGCCGGAAGCGCAGACGGGGCACTTCGCGGGCTTGCCCTTCGCCACGTAGCGGCACACGTCGCACTCGAAGCGGTCCTGGCCCTGGGCGGCCCGGTGTATTTCGTCCTGCACGTCGGCGCTGACGCCTTCGATGTCGCCCTGGTCCTCGCTCTGGCCGAAGCCGCCGCGGCCGGACTCGAATATCTCCTCTTTCGCCGCCGCGTCGTGGCCGTTACCGTTGCCGTTCGCGGAGCCGTTTTTGTGGCCGTTGCCGTTTGCTTTCGCGGCATTCTTATCGGCGGTGCGCTCGTCGAAGTCTTTGAAGAGGGAGTCTATGGGCTTGTCCTCGCCCATTGCTTCGGCCTCGCGCATCTGGTCGCCGATGGCCCGCATGGACTGCATCGCGCCGGGGGGCAGGATGCTCTCTACGACGTCGTCTATGACGCCGCTCGTTATTACCGTGTAGCCCCGCTCGATGGCGTAGCGGATGATCGCACCCGTCGCCATACCGACCACGAATCCGGGGATACGGTCGAGCCGCTCCAGGGCCTCGTCGGTCCAGGTCATGTGCTCCTCGGCGGTGTACAGGTCCGGGGCCTGGTACTCGTAGTTGCCGACGAGGACGTTCGTGTTCAGGTAGCGCATCATGTTCTCGGTGTTGCCGCCGATGTCCATCTCGTCGTCGGAGTGGTAGCCGATGCGGCCCATCACCACGAGCGTCGGATCTACTTCGTTCACGTACTTCATCGTCTGCTCGAACGGCTTGCCGGCCAGCAGGGTCGTCTTTAGCTCGACGCCCTCGTCCTCGGCGATCTTCTTCGCGACCTCCAGGTGGGCCGTGTAGATCTTGGCGAGGCCGGAGTCAATGATCTCCTCGTGCAGCTTCTCCTGCTCCTTGAACCGAAACACCTTCTGAGCCTTGCTCGAAAGCACGCCCGCAATGGAGTGGAACATCGCGTAGTGGAAGTACGGATCGAAGACGGAAATTGCCTCCACCGTCCCGCCGAACTCGCGGGCAAGCTCTATCGCGCGCTTGAGGCCGCCGAGCGACTTCGGCGAGCCGTCCACGGCAACGACGATATGCTCGAATGGGGAGCGGTCCAGGTCTTTGACGATCAGGGTGTCCGCGTGGGTTACGCGCCGCACGACACGCTCGGTTACCGTACCGAGCACCGTGTCTCGGACGGCGGCCATGCCCATCGCCCCGATGACTACCAGGTCGTAGTCGCCGTCGTTCACGTCCTCGACGATGACCTTGAAGTTCTTGCCCTCCAGGGAGCGGCGGACGAGCTCTACGTCGTATTTTTCGCAGAGCGGTTCCAGCACGTCTATGTAGGAGTCGGTGATAATCTCCAGCCCTTTGGTGATGAGCTGGTCGTGGATCTTACGCTGCCGCTTCATCTCGTCTTCGTCGCGGAACTCCTCGGGGAGCCCACTCTCCATCTGCCGGAACCGCACGTCGTGCATCTTCGCGGCGTAGGCGTGGCAGCCGGCTACGCGGCCGCCGAATTGGCGCGCCACGTCGACGCCGATAACGCACGCCTGGTTGGAGTAATCCGAGTTGTCTACCGGGACGTAGATCTCTTTGTACATATACCCGCTCTCCTGGCCTATAGAAAGTTAGCTAAAGTCCGTCAATGCGCGCGCGGAGAAACCATCTTTCCGCGTGCAGGTAATTTACCCTGAAATGGGTCCTGTGGCAAATAAAACCGTTCACATAAAACACCCGTTCTACGCGAAGGTTTCAACCCTTCACCACAAACCAACGACTCGAGACTCCAGAAAGGCACCCCGAGTACACGGGCGAAGAACCTGTAGTCAGCAAATCTCGCTCAATATATACTAAAATTTGACTAGTTAAAATAACTAAGATATATTGTTGGACATAAGGAGGCTCGATGCGGTTAACCGCATCCTACGAACGGAGGTCGAGATGTCCCGGACACCCGCACTTACAGCGCCCGAAGTTAGCCGTTCTGTGGCGATTGGGGCCATAGCCGGTCTGGCGGTTCTCAAGGTAGTGATGTTGGTCGCATTGTTTACCCAGACGCCTCCCTATCCGCCGCTGGCGCTTGCCCCGCTCTTTAGTGCGTCGCTCGCGTTGAGCGTCTTTACTGTTGCCACGATCCATGCAGGTACCCGCTGGTTTTTGTTGCCTGTGGCGTTGGTTATCTTCGAATCTCTGCTCTCTTATGGCCCGCAAAAACTCTATCCGGGCGGATCGTCGTTTTTCGCCCAGACGGTTGCTGTTTATCCGGCGATCTTTGTCGGATCCGCGCTTATGCTCGTGCTCGCGGTTAGCAGTTGGAGGCTTTCGCAGGCTTTCGCGTCGAAGATAGAGGTGTAACGATGCTGGACCGTGTACTTCGCTTTCTATGCACGTTCTGGGTCGGGATAATGGCTGGATTCTTCTTTGCCTTTACCACTTTGGTGATGCCGGGGCTGGACGCTACCGAGCCACTCGCCGCCATGGGTGCGATGCAGGCTATCAACGACGCCGTTAGCAACGCCTTGTTCGCCCTCGGCTTCTTTGGGGCGATAGTATTGTGCGTTGCTGTGATCCTCCGTTCGCTCGTCCGCCGCAGCGGCTTTTCCTCCTGGGCCGCGCTGACGGGAGCGGTAGTTTACGTCATAGGGGTATTCGGTGTCACGGTTGGGTTCAACGTCCCGCTAAACGAGTCGCTGGCGGTGCTTGATCCGACACTGCCGGAGAACGCGTTGGCTATGACGACCTACATCGAGGACTGGTCTTTCTGGAACGACGTTCGCACCTTCTCAAACGTCTTGTCGTTCGGGCTGTTAGCATCGAGCGTCGCCTTCGGTCGGGATCGTAAGACGACCTACGATCCATTGTCGGTGAAGTGAGCCGTTAGATGCCCGGAATAGGAGAAGTGCAGTGAACGTTGCCCAACTGGTCGTTCTGGGGGCGCTCGAACAGCTCGGGCGCGCCGGTGGTTACGACATCGTGCAGGAGCTAGACCGGAAGATGATCCACAAATGGCTGGACCTGAAGCCGGGCTCCATCTACCATGCCTTGAGGCAGTTGGAGAAAGAAGACGCTATAAAGTTCGTAGACCAGACCCGACGAGGACTCTACCCGACCAAGACCATCTTCGAGATCACCGACTTTGGCAGGGAGCGTTTCGATACTTTGCAAGAAGAAGCGTTTTTAGGCGTGTTCCCGCAATTCTACGGGTTCAAGATCGCACTAAAGTTCAACACCCGGAGGACGGGGAGGGAGATCTGGCGTTTCGCAAACAGGGCCGTCGAAGCGATAGACGCCCACCTGGTCACGATGGACGAATATCTGGGCACCCTGGACCCGTCTAGCCGCCGCCACGAAGAAGATGCTTTTTTTATCGAGCACGACCGGCGACTCTACCAGGCGGAGAAAGCCTGGATCCAGGAAGCCGCGCGGAGAGCGAAGTGGTTGGAAAACGAACAAAACGGTGGCAACAAAGATCCCGGCACAGCGGCGTCTCACAATTACTGACGCAGTTGTTTGTCTGTTATCTTCGTGACTCTCGTTCTCTATCACCGCGGCTATTAGGGTGTCTATATGGTCAGTTCCAGACTTAGAACGGTAGTGCTTCTCGCGGTGGGGTTTCTGATCGGCATAGCCGCTTACAAGCTCTCCGGGATTCTCGTAGCACTCATCTTCGTAGTGACGATCCTGGCCCTAGCCTGTTTTCTCTGGCTCCGGTTTTCGTAGTCTTTTATCGAGAGACTGCGGCCCGGCGGTTGACCGTCACGGTCGTCGCCACGGTCGCCAGCAGGATCGCGGGCACTACCCCGCAGGCTTTGCCGATGCCGAACGCGTCGGCCGCCGAACCCAGGACAAAGGGTGCGAGAAGGATGGCGGAACCGCCGACGAGGGCTATGCGCGCCACCGCCCGGTCCGTCCGCTCCGGAACGATACCGGTCGCCGCCGAGAGTGAAAAGGGGTAGAGGTTCGCCACCCCGAGCCCGGTTACGAAAAGCCCCGCCACGCTCGACGTTGCGCCCCACGCCCCCGCCGAGGCCAGCGGCACGAGCCAGAACAAAGCGAAGCCGCCTATAGCCGTGAGTTGCGCGCCCAGGAGGATCGAGGTGGAAGAGACCCGCCGGGCGAGACGGCTGCCGGCCACGCGTCCCAAGAGCATCGCGACGAAGAAGGCGCCCATCAGCGTCGCGGCGTCGGCCGCGCGGAACCCTACCTCGTCTTGCAGGAACGCGGCCCCCCAGAACGCCATGCTCCACTCCACGGCGACCCCCAGGGCCAGTACCGCGCAATATCCCCAGAACAACGGCGGCAACGGACCGGAGGACGTCGTTCTGCCACCCACGTTTACAGGATTTGCGTTCGGAATCTGGGCGTCCCGAAAGCACCAAAAAACGAAGGCCAACGCCGCGATAGCGGCGAGCACCGCTCCCCGCCAGCCCAAGACGCCCGACCGTTCGAACGCCCCGATCGCCAGCGGCGCCATTACGGCGCACAGGCTGGCGACCACGTTCGACTCGGAGATCGCCACCGGGCGCGCCTCGCCGTGCGCGTCGGAGAGGGTGACCTGAAGGTTCATCAAGAGCAGGCCGCCAAACGTACCCATCGCGAGCGTTCCTGCCAGGGTTACGGTCGGATGCCCCCCGACGACTATCAAGCCTGCTCCGGCCGCCATCAGGAGGCCGCCGCCCCAGATCATCCGGCGGCGTCCGAAGGCTCCTGAGAGACGCTCCCCGAGTAGGCCCGCGGGCAAAACACCCAACGCAAAGGCGCTGAAGTGCAGGCTCGCCGTCGTGTAACTCATGCTCAGCTCAGCCCTCAAGAAAGGCATAAGAGGCCCCAACGCTGACTGCAAGTAGAGAAAGTACCCGCTCAGCAGGTACGCCAGCCAGGTCGTGGGTGTCCGCACGAAAACAGTCGAAATCACACGGCTACTTTATATGAAGCGCCTCTGGCCGGTAAGAACTTCGTGCCGGACGTTGCTCTTTTGCGTAAATCGGCCCGAGACCTTAGACAGGGACAACATCACGGCTATCGCGACGTGGCGGTCCGCGTCGCCCGTGCCGTCCTCGAAGCCGCCCCGCACTTCGACTACCGGCCGCCGGAGATCTTCGCCGGTATTCCCGGGAAGAGTCCCCGGAGCCCGTCGAGCACCCAACCTCGTGCGGCCCGCAAGCCTGGGCCGCCGGCGCTACGCCGCTGCTCGTCCGGGCCGCGCCCGGCCTGAAACCCGACTTCCGAGGCCGGAGCAACTCTCCCCGACGCAGTATCTGCATTCCCGAAGCGTTGTCATCCGGGCCGAAGAAACAGCCTTTCTAAGAATCCGGTATGTGTTTACAAGAGCTGGAGCCTGAAACCTTTTAATACTGCTCCGGCACGTAGCGCATGGTCTCGCGCGGCGGCCGCACGTAGCTGGTGTCTTCCTGGCGCTCGGGCAACTCCAGCGGCGGCTTCGGCTCGTACTCGTACGGGATGCTCGAAAGCAGGTGGCTAATGGTGTTCAGTCGTGCGTGCCGCTTGACGTCGGCCTCGACGACCCACCAGGGCGATAGCTTCGTGTCAGTGCGGGCGAACATCACGTCCTTGGCCCGCGAGTAGTCAACCCAGCGTTTGCGGGATTCCAGGTCCATCGGGCTGAGTTTCCAGTGTTTGCTCGGGTCTTCCAGCCGATCCTGGAATCGGCGCTCCTGCTCGTCGTCGGAGACGGAAAACCAGTACTTGATGAGCTTGATGTTCGACCGTATCAGCATCTCCTCGAAGAGCGGCGTCGCCCGCAGGAACTCTTGGTATTCCTCCTCCGTGCAGAAGCCCATCACCCGCTCGACGCCGGCCCGGTTGTACCAGGAGCGGTCGAACAGGACCATCTCGCCGGCTGACGGTAGCTCGGCTACGTAGCGCTGAAAGTACCACTGCGTTCGCTCGCGGTCGCTCGGCGCCGGTAGCGCGGCGACCCTGCATACCCGCGGGTTCATCGCCTCCTGGATACGCTTGATCGTGCCGCCCTTGCCCGCCGCGTCGCGGCCCTCGAACACGACCACGACCCGCAGCCCTTCTTCCTTTATGTACTCCTGCAGCTTGACCAACTCCAACTGCAGCCTTTCGAGCTCCGCCTCGTAGGCGCTCTTCTTGATCCTGCCGGACTTGGTGCGCTCTATTTTTGGAACAGCCTTCTCCGCTGCCGCCATACTCTCCGCCACCCGGCCTTTGGCTTTTCCGTTGGCCTTACCCGAGCCTTTGCTCTTTTTCGTCTTCGCCATTACCTCTCCCTCGAAACACCAACTGTACTGTAGTACGGATCATCTCATGCCGGGCCGGCGCAGACAACGTTTGTGGCGAAAACCGGTGAAGAATAAGGTGAGGCGCCCGAGGGTTACGGATGCTCAAGATATATACTCTTGGCGTGGCTTACCCCTACGAAAACGTAAACCTCAGAGAGCATCCGGAAGCCTACGAGATAGGACGTGGGGAACAGGGCGTGTTTCACGCCGAGCCTTATAAAAGCGAGCTGTTGCCGTTGTGGGGTTTCAAGGACGAAGAAACGGCCCGGGGGGCTTCGGCGGAGATCTGGGAAAAATTCCTGGAGTACCGTTCCGAGGAGGACTTCGTCGGGATGGACGTGGCACGTAAGTATTTGCAGATGGGCTACACCCGCTCGCGGCGCTACGCGAAGTACAAAGGTGGAAAAAAGAGCCGGCCGTTAGATGAGGAAGACCCGGTGAAAGCCCGCTCGGCCGAAATCTTCTACGAAAAGTGGCGGGCGGCCGCCGAAGACCCGGAATATCTGCGGCTAAAAGAGTTGCATCGAAACTCCTAGAATGCCGAGACGTATAAATGTTCGAACGGAAACTATCCAGGGAGGCAAAGGTTTCATGAAAAGCTCCGGTCTAGCGGCGGTTCTAAGCTTCTTCATTTCGGGTTTGGGCCAAATCTACAACGGCCAGATCGTAAAAGGTCTCTTTATCATGGTGGTTCAGGTCGTCAACTGGATCCTGACGGGCATCCTGATCGGTTGGATCCCCCTGGTCATCGTCTGGGTCTGGGCCATCTTCGACGCGTACTACGTGGCCGAGCGGGAGAACGCCCGCTACGACTTGCGCTAACATCTTATTTATGGATCGGCAAGGTCTGTTAAACCTGGAAAGCGCCGTAACGGCCATAGACGAAGCCGCCTCCGCCGTCGCCCGGGAAGTCGAGCGCGATAGGATGGGGGAAACTTCCCTTGCCCGGCTCTCGACGGTCGAGGCGGAACTGAACCGCAGCCGGTTGGCGCTGGAGAAAATTATCCGCGAAGAAGGCGGCTAGAAGCCTACCGACCCCGGCAACGTGGCGTCCGTACGTTCGAAACCGGCCCGGATCACTTTCAAGCACTCTCAAGTTCACGGACTTTGCCTCATGACCCCGCGAGCTTGGTTGACGCTTAGTTTATGCAATTGCCGGTGCTCACCGGCTCGCCGCGCCGAGAGGCGACCGCCAGGCGTTCTTCAATGAGCTGCGATGGAACGCCGTACCCGGAGTTGCTCGAATCGGCCTGGCTAGCGAAGATCGTCGATACCACCTCGCCGTCGGTGTTTACGACCGGCCCGCCGGAGTTGCCGGGCCGCACGTACACGCGGAAACTGGTTACCGTGCGTTCCACCGGCCCGCTGTTATAGGCGTCGGTTGAGATCACACGCCGCGTCTCGCCCGTTCGTCCCGGCCGGATGTCGAGCGGCCCGTTCTCCGGGAAACCGAGCACGGCCACCGGCTCTGCGGACTCCGGATCCGCCAGCGCCATGGGAGGTAGGCCAAGCCCGGGGACCCGGAGGATGGATATGTCGTTCTTCACATCGAAGAAAACTACCCGGGCCCGTTTACCCGGTCCGGACCCGCCGGCCTGTACCCGGGTTATGGTTTCGCCCGCGACGACGTGGGCGTTGGTGACTACCAGGTTCGGCGCGGCGACCCATCCGGACCCCTCGACCCCGTAGCCGCAAGCTATCCCCGTAACCCGAACCGTCCGGGAGGCGGCCTCGACCACCTCCGGGTCCCGGACGATGCCGGCATCCGGGCCGTCCACGTTTGCTTGGGGAGCACGGATCTGGGGTAGTGGGTCCAGCTTGGAGACGGCTTCGGTAAAGAGCTGTGAGGGCATCCGATCGTTTAGGGCTTGCAGTATCCGGGATTCTTTCAAAGTGGGGTGGAGGCTCGCGAGCGGCGGGGCCTGGAGTACAAACAGCCCGACGACCCAGACCAGCGTCAGCGACAGCGCCAAACCCAGGGCCGCGCCGCCCAGACCGTCCAAGCTCGCGGAGGCCGACCCCCGCAACCGGGACCGGATCGAACGCCCGACAGCCCGCGCCAAAACGTCTCCCAATACCGCGAACGCCAGGATGCTCACCAGCGTTACCCCCGTCCGGAAGACCAAACTCTCGTTCTCCGGCACCAAGAACGGCGCCAGCCGGGACCCTACCAAAACCCCGAGAACCACCCCGGCGAGAGAGAAAACCCCCGCAAGAAAGCCCGTCCGCGCACCGCGCGCCACCACGAGCACCACGAAAAGCAAGATAAACAAGTCCAGAAAACCCATCTCCGGATTCTAACCCTCCGGCAAGCCTTTTACCTCATCTTCCACCAGGTCCGGAGACCCGGGGTGTTACTTTTCGTCGGGCCGGTATAATCTCGAACAATGAAAGCACCACAATATCTACCGGACGTAAAGCAATTCCTCGAAGCGCGCGGCGAACCGGCCTACCGGCTGAAGCAGGCCTACGCCGCCCTTACCGGCTCCCTCATTCGGGACTGGGACGAGGCGACCGCACTACCCAAAGGACTGCGGGCAGATCTCGCGGCGGAAGTTCCGGCCGCCACGCTCACGCTGGAACGCCAGTTCGAGGCGGGCGACGGGACGCGTAAATACCTCTTCTACACCCACGACGGCCACGCCATAGAAACAGTCATGATCCCCGAGAGGGGACGCAACACCGTCTGCATCTCGACCCAGATCGGCTGCCCGATGGGCTGCACCTTCTGCGCCACGGGGCTACTCGGCATAAAGCGGAACCTGAAAGCCCGCGAGATAGCGGAGCAAGTCTTCGTCGCCGCCCGGGACGTCGCGCCGGAGCGAATCTCGAACGTCGTTGTGATGGGGATGGGCGAGCCGTTTTTGAACTACAGTGAAATGATCTTGGCGCTGAAAGTCTTGAACGATCCGGACGGGTTCGGGCTCGCCGCGCGGCACATCGCGGCTTCTACGAGCGGTTTGGTGGACAAGATCCGGCGCTACGCCGACGAGCCGGAGCAGTTCCACCTGGCGATCTCGCTGCACACCCCATTCGAGGATCAGCGCCGGGAGATCATGCCGGTAGCTTCCCGGCACCCGATCCCCGAGCTCATGTCCGCCGCCCGCTACTACATCGAAAAGACGAACCGCAAGCTCTTTTTCGAGTACACGCTGCTCGCCGGCGTTAACGACACCGACGGGCACGTCGAAGCGCTGGCGCAAGTCCTGGACCATCCGCTCTACCACCTGAACCTCCTCCGGTTTAACTGGACCGACACCGGCTACGCTGCGACCTCCAAAAAGCGGGCGAAGGAGTTTCTGGAATACGCTAAGGACCTCGGCACCTCGGCGACGCTCCGCCCGAGCCGGGGCAACGACATAGACGCCGCCTGCGGGCAGCTCGCCGCCAAAGACCTGCGCGGACGGCCCGTAGTCCAGCTCTCCTAAAGACCTGTGAAAGGTGAACCGGCAGAGAGATTGGACCCGCGGGCAAAGACCTTGTGGAGAATCTCTAGCGCGCTCTGGAACGCGCCGCTACTGCTGGTTGCCGGGGCCGTAGGATGGTTTCTGGTGTGGCAGCTAGACTTCTCTATCTTCGTTGGCATTCTGCCGCTGCTCGCGGTGTTGGTGCTCTATGGGTTGGTCGTCGGGGTGTTTCCGACGTTGCGCTGGCGGCGTTGGCGGTATGAGATTCGGGAAGAAGAAGTAGACCTTCAGCGGGGCATCGTCTGGGTCAGCCGGACGCTCGTGCCGCTCGCCCGCATCCAGCACGTGGATACCCAGAACGGTCCGTTGCAGCGCTGGTTCGGGCTCTCTACGGTCATCTTCTACACGGCGGCCGGTTCGAATCATATCCCGGAACTCGCCGCGCCCGTAGCCGCCGAGGTGCGGGATCGGATCTCCGAACTGACCCGGGAGCAAGATGAACTCTGAGGTTCGCCACCTTCACCCGGCGGCGATGATTATCGGGGCGGTAAAGACTCTGCGGCGTTGGATCGGCTTTTTCGCCGCCGGTGGGGCTGCGGCCATCTTCAGCGGCGGGATGGACCTCTCACTCTACCTTATTCTCGGGGCCACGGTCGTAGTCGCCGGGTCGGCGGTGTGGGGCGTACTCTCCTGGCGGGCGACCCGCTACTGGACCTCTAGCAGCGCGTTTCACCTGAGCCAGGGCGTGTTACAGAAGAACGAACGGACAATACCGTTAGAACACGTCCAGTCCGTAGACACCGTGCAGGGAATTATCCAACGCATCTTCCAGGTCGTCGAAGTGAGGATCGAGACCGCCGGTGGCGGAATGACAGAATCCGACGCCTCGCTCTCCGCCTTGGACCGGGCCGCCGCCGACCTGCTGCGAGGCGAACTCGAAGGCGCCCGGCCGGAGGAAAGTGGAGGAGAGAAAGAGGAGTCCGGTCCTACCGTCCTCCGGCGGCTCGAGACGAAGGAGTTGTTAATAGCGGGCGCGACGAGTGGTCAGATCGGGGTGGCGTTGTCCCTGGTCGCTATCGGCTCACAGTTTCTAGACAACTTCATCTCCGAGCGGCTCTTCGACCGCATCTACGAGACCATTGCGCCGAACTCGATCCTCGCCCTGGCTCTTATAGCGTTCGCCGTCGGGCTCTTCGCGTGGCTGCTGGCTATCGGCGGCACGGTCCTCTCTTATACGGGATTCACCCTCTCCCGGGAAGGAGATTTCCTCTACATCAAGCGCGGCCTCCTGGAGAAACGTGAGGCCACGATCCCGCTGGCCCGTATACAGGCCGTCCGTATCGTAGAGGGCGTCCTGCGTCAGCCTTTCGGCCTCGTCCTGCTCCGCGTCGAGAGCGCCGGTTACGGCGCCGGTACCGAAGACGTAGCCGTCTCGACCACCATCTTCCCGCTCCTGCCCCGAAGAGAAGCCATAAAACTATTAAGAGAAGCCGCTCCCGAGTTCGCCGTAGAGCCGGAGTTGAGGAAGCTCCCTCGTCGCTCTCTGCGGCGGTACGTGTTCCGGTCCACGATCGTGGTTCTACTGCTCGCCATCGCGGGGGGAGTCCAGTTCGGCTTTTTTCTGAACTCGATTCTGGCCGGGTTCGCGTTCCTGCCACTGGCCCTACCAGCGGCACTGTACGGCTGGCTCCGCTACCGGGACGCGGGGTGGGAGGTTGCGGATGACCGGCTCGTGGCCCGCTCCCGGTCCCTGGGCCGGACGACCTCCATCGCGCCCCGGCGGCGGCTCCAGTCTCGCAGCGTGGTGCGGAGTCCGTTCCAGCGCCGCGCCCGGTTGGCGACGTTCCGGGTGCGGGTCGCATCCAGCGGTGGCGGCACGGAAATAGACGTCGTAGACCTTGAATCCACCTCCGCATTCGGGCTTCTACGACTGCTAGGCCCCCGACGCTAGTCCTGGCTCCGGGACCCAATCCTGCGTAACGTAGAGCCAGAACGCCAGCCCTGCGTACTCTCCGTAGCGGAAGAAACGACGCTTTACCTCCACGTCGGTGACAAATTCTTCCCCGGCGAGGCGAGCATATTTTGGTCGGGTCCAGGAGTCGAGGATGAGCCGGGAGTAGCGGCCGAGCATCATCATGACGTGCGCCGCGGCGTAAGGTCCGACCCCCGGCAGCTCCAACAGCCGCTTCTCCAGGTCTTCGTCCGGTAGTTCCTCTGGGCTCGCCCGGCCCAGTGCTTCGAGGTCTAGCGAACCTTCGGTGACGGAGGAGGAGAGCGACTCCAGGTAGCGTCCCCGATATCCGGCGCGGACCACGTTCCGGTAGAAGTCCTCACCGGCTCTTACCATCGCCCGGGGGGTAGGGAAAGCGCGTCCGAATGGTCCCGACGCGGGCGCGCCCGGCGCGGCTTCTCCCAGGTTTTCGACTAGCGCCCCGATCATGCGTTCGGTGGCGGACCAGGCGCAGTTGGTGGTGCAGATGGTCTTTACTACTTCTTCGAAGACCGTGGGGCTGCGGACCATGCGCCCCGCCCCGCCCGTTGCCCAGGACAGCTCCGGGTCTCTTTCGGCAAGGGCATAGAAGGCCGAGAGGTCTTCGTCGAGCCTCAAGACGTGTCTTATCGTGGCGTGTAGGTCCTCATCCTCGTGCTTTTCCAGCGGTGGTCCGACTATGGTGACGAGCCCGTTTCCAGTGGTGCCGGGGCTTATGTCTATTGTGCGAGGCCCGGAGTCCGCTGTGGAGAGCGTGATGGAGAAGGTCTGAGATTTCTCGTTGAGGGACATTGGCGGTAGCGAGGTGATGCCGTGTGACCGGAAGGTGCGCCAGAGGTCTATACCTTCTCCTCTAGGACCGACCAGCGGAAACTCGAAAGACTGGCTATCTTTAGAGATAACTTCTTTCACTCTCTAACGAAGGCCAGGTCCGTCGGTTCTACCGAACCTTGCTCGGCGACCCGGACGGCGCTCTTGCCGTCTTCGTCTTCTTCCAGCATCCAGACCTCATCTACAAGGGCAGATTCCTGCACTTCGCCGACGTGGGAGATAATAAAGATCTGTCCGAAGGATCGCTTAAGCCTCTCTAGGGCCAGCAGAACGTTGTTGCGGCGCTCGGCGTCGAGGCTGCCGAATACTTCGTCGAGGACGAGAAAACCCAGCGTCTCGCTGCCGCGGACGGCGATGATCTTACTGAGCGCCACTCTTGCGGAGAGGCTCGCCACGTCGGACTCACCGCCGGAAAATCGTTCTATGGCGTAGGAGTCGTCGAAGCGGTCGAGCAGCTTGACCCGGTAGTTCTCGTCGAACTCCATCCGCTCGTAGCGGCCGTCGGTGAGGTCCCGGACGAGGTTTGAGGCTTCGGTCTCTAACATCGGGCGCACGCGGGAGGTCAGGCTGCGGAAGAACTCGGTAAAGAGACCGTCCATCTCGTCCATCCGATCCGCCCCGGAAGCTTTCTCGTTGGCGAGCTTGCGGTCGTCTTCGAGGCGCGCAAGCTCGGCGGTTACGCGCTGGGCTCCGTAGTCGGCGTCTTTCCACTCGCCCCCGAGCTGCTCCCGGGCGTCCCGGAGGCTGGAAACCTTCTTCTCCGCGGCGGTTACCTTTTCGGCGGCGGCCTCGTACGCCGTTTCGTCGAAGCTGAGGGTGGAGATCTCCCGCCGCAACTCCCCGGTTTTCGCCCCGGCTCTCTCACCGAGTTCCCGCGCCTCGGCCAGAGTCTGCTCGACTTCCGGGCGGGTCTCTATCCGCCGCTCTAATTCCTCGACCCGGCCCAGGGTCCGTTCCAGCCGGGTCTTCTGTGTGTTCTTCTCCCGGTGGGCTCCGGCGTCGTAAGAGATGCCGCCCAGTTCCTCTAACTCCTGCAACATCTCCTCGACCCGTTGGGCCAGTTTCGTGTGCTCGCTGGAGAAGCTCTCTATACGAGGTAGCGTGTCTCGCAGGCCCCGCAGATGGGAGCACCGCGCGTCGAGGTTTTCGAGCTCTTCTTCGGTTGGGGCGGGTTTGTCTGCTACCCGCGTCTCTAGTTCGCGGCAGCGTTCGCGGGCTTTCTCCAGCGTTTCGAGTTGGTAGCCGGCCCGGCTGCGGGCCGTCGAGAGGACTTCCCGGAGGTTCCGCCAACCGGAGAGCTTTTCGGAGACCTTCTGCAACTTCTCGGCGGCAGTGTCGGCGGAGGCGGTGAACTTCTCTGCCTCCTCTGTCTCACGGGACGCGCGGCGGCGGATGGCCGCGGCCTGACGTTTGAGGGTGGAGGAGATTTCCTCCTGCTCCCCATCGTCGAAGCTCCGATGGCACGTAGGACAGTGCTCCTCTTCGCCGCTATCTATCGCCTCGCGAGCCTTGTCCACGTTCTTCGCCTCACGCTCGTCGGCGGCCGCCCGGCCCCGGTGGTTTGATGCGAGCTCCCGCAGCTTCTCCTCCTCTCCCCGCAGACCACGTTCCCGTTCCTCCAGATCCTCGCCGCCGGAGAGGTCTTCCAGCTTCCCGGAGAGCTGTTCCACCTCCTTCTGCGCGTCTTCGTGGCTCTCGCGGGCCGCACGGACCTCGTCCGTGACTTTACGATAGGCTTCATGTTCCGTGGCGAGCCCTCTCAACTCCGCGAGCCGCGCTTCGGCGCGCTCCAGTTCCTCCGCGGCGCGCCCGAGAACCTGCACAGACTCATCCAGTAGCCCGGTTCCTTCCAGGTCGAAGAGCTCGTCCCAGCCCGAAAGAGGCGGATTTTCGTCGGCGTCGAGTTCTTCCAAAATGTTCCAGAGGGACGACTCTATCTCCGAGATCCTGCGTAGGCTGTCCCGGTGTTCCCGCCGGTACTGGTCCCGACGCTCGACCCTGCGCCGGTTTTCTTCCAGCCGCTCCAACTCTTTCTCCAACTCCGGCAGCCGCGAAGTCTCCGGTTTGAGCCGTTTTAGTTCCTCTTCGGCGTTCGCCAGGTCTACCAGGTCTTTCTCCGCCGCCGCCGCCCGGTCGGTAGCACGACGCTTCTCTCCTTCGACTTCCCGAAGCTCGCCGGAGAGCCGCGTATGCTCCCGGTAGGCGGCGTCCAACTCAACGCGGACCTCACGGGCCACACCGAGTTCTTCGGCGGCGGCATCGTGCTCTTTGAAGACCTTCTCCAGCTCCTCCTCGATGCGTTCCAGCTCCTTACGGCGCTCCTCAAGACGGGTCTGGAGCGATTCCAGGTCCGCTTCGGCGAGGCGGCCCTCGATCAGGCGTGCCTCGGAGCGGAGGTCGTTCCGGTCTTCGCGCAAAAGCTTCTGGGCGTCCTCGACGCTGCTGATGCCGAGCATCCGGCTTATACGTCGCACCCGGCTTATGCCGTCGTCGTGGGCAAAGAACTTTAGCTCTTTCTGTTTGGCGAAGAACGTCGCCTCGAACGCCGTCCGGTCCATCCCGAGCAGGTACGCCTCCACCCACCGGGTTACGTCCGAGGCCCCCTCCACGATAATCTTGCCGGAACCGTCGCGCGCCTCGGCCCCCGTCGAGCCGCTCTTTAGCTGCCGCCGGACGGTATAGGAGTCGCCGCCGAGCGCCAGGGTAACCTCGACCACGGTCGGGTCCTTGGTCGAGCCGCCGCTCCAGGGGATCAACTCGTTAGAGAAGCGCGGCCCGCCGCCCCGCGAGCCGAAAAAGGCCCACAGGATGCTCTCGAACAGGGTGGATTTACCGGTCCCGTTGCTCCCGACCACCCCGATGGCGCCCTCCGGCGGGTGCAGCTCTACCGGGTCGCGGAGTTGCTTGTAGTTCTCGATGTAGAGACGCTCCAGGATCACTGCTCGGCTTCCCCCGTCTCACCGCTCGCCGCCCGTGTTAGATACCCGCGCCCCTTCTCCAAAAACTCCTCCGCGAACTTCTCCTCTAGCTCCCCAAGCTCCCGCCGAGCTTTCACGAACGCGGCGAACTCCTCGCCTAGAGGCCCGAACACCGCCGATGCCGGACCCTCCGAGCCGTTCACCTCGTCGGGACGTTCTTCGGCGTGGATCTCCAAACTGAAGTTCAAACAGCGTCGCTGCAAGTCCCGCAAAAGCTCCCGCTCGATGCCGCTCGCCACCCCGCGCCGCACGTCGTAGGCCCGGAGGCGCACGATCGCATCGTCCAGGTCGGCGTTCGAGGTCCGCTCCCGGATGGTTTCTGTAAGTGCTGCAGCGTCCATGTCGCGGGCGGAGATCTTGGGTAGGTCCACCATCTTGCGGGCCTCTATCTCCACGTGCTCCACGGAGACTTTTCCGGCCCCGATCTCCACTATGACGAACCCCGGCTCCGAGTCCACCTCCCCGAACCCGAACCGCTCGGTAGCGCCAGCATAATACGCGTTGTGCCGGTGCTCGTGAAAGTCGTGGTAGTGGCCGAGGGCGATGTAGTCGAAGGCTCCTTCCAGCATCCCGGAGTGCAGGTTCGCCTCGCCCATCTCGTGCGACTTGGCCTCCAGGCCCGGCACCATCCCGTGCGTCACCATCACGTTGACGTCCGCGCCGCGCTCTGGCGTCACAGCTCCGGCCCCTTCTATGGCCCCGTGTGGCACCAGCGTAACCCCGACGCCCACGCCGCCCACCTCGATCAGCTCGTAGTCCAGCTCAAAGCCGTGGGCGGAGTAGGCGTTCACCAGGTTCGCGTACTCCAGGGCGGCGGTCGTGGTTCGCAGGCGCGGCGTTTCGTGGTTCCCGGCGGTGACCAGGTAGGGAATACCCCCGCGCGTGATACGGAAGGTCTGCTTCAGAAAGCCGATGATCACGTGCGTCGCCGGCCGCACCGAGTCGAACACGTCTCCGGAGTGGATCACGAGGTCCACGTCCCGTTCCAGGATGGCGTCCACCGCCCGCCCGTAAGCCTCCTGGACGTCCACCTCCCGCTGGTTGCGGTTCGAGGCCGGGTGCAGCTTTGTGTACCGGGAGTAACCCAGGTGCGTGTCCGAGATGTGGGCTATGCGAACTATGGTCTTCGATGCCTCCCTGGTCTTTGGCTTGCGTTATTCTACCCGCGGCGGAATGCTTTTTCGCCGGGGCACTTTGAGCTTCCGCTCGTGGTTCATTATCCGTCAGGACGTTTGCAAACGCCTTCGTGAAAGTGTTTGGGCGCTTTTGGGGGTGTGAAGGGAGATCAGGCCTTCGTCCGCGCTTATTATTTGGTCTGCTGCTCGGTCGCGAACCCGCCAGAAATTGCCTCCGGGACCGGGGGTTTTGAAAGGTGCGATTTGAGGTAACTTCACCGGGTGTACGGGGGCGAGTATATAGTCTACGACGGTGGCGGAGGCGTCTCTCCGTTCGTCTACTTCGTGGTACAAAAAGCCGGGTGCAGCAGCGTGAAACAGGTTCTGGCGTCGCTGCTCGGCCTGGACCCGGAGAAAGCATCCGGCGCGGCCTCGGGCGCCTGCCGGGACCCGGGGGTGCGCCGGGCCATGGACCTGCACGACGTGTTCAAGGACTCCCACCACCAGATCTCGAAAAGCTCGTTTCTCGAAGGGTTGCATGAGGGACGTTACACCCGGCACTTCAAGTTCGCCTTTGTCCGTAACCCGTACGATAGGTTGGTGTCTTGCTACCGGCAGAAGCTTGAAAGCGAATCCGCACAGGGCCTTTCCCGGTACGACTTTGGGGCGGCGCGGCTCTACAAGGGTATGCCGTTCGACGAGTTCGTCCGGACTGTCGGCGAGATCCCCGACGCCGCCGCCGACGCGCACTTCCGCTCCCAGTACCTGACCACCCACGGCCCGGACGGTGCCCCGCTCGCAGACTTTATCGGGTGCTTCGAGGACTTGGCCAGAGACTTCGCCACCGTCGGCACCCGGATCGGCCTCGAAACCAGCCTGCCACACCTGCTCCGCTCCGGACCGAACCGGGAACACTACCCCGACCTCTACGACTCTGGGAACGAAAAGCTGGTGCGCCGGAGGTACGCTACGGATCTCTCCGCGTTCGGATACGGGTTCGGGGGTAGAACGTCGTAGTCCTGGAAACGGGTTACCGGGACCCTGTAACTCCGGCTACGGAGATGGTCCGGAGGCGCTGTACATTTCGTGCGTCCGGGCGGGGGTGTTGAACGCTGTTCCAAACGGCGGCGGGCGTTGTGGAGCCGGAGAGAAGATCGAGAGAGAAGACAAAGAAGGAGAGCGGAGAGCCAGGATGGAGGCGTGGAAGACGTGAGAAATATCCGGCCCGGGCTTCCGGGGGGTGTAGCTTGAAGGTTGCGCTGGTGGCCTCCGCGCGGCATCCCATCATCGAACCGTTCGCCGGGGGCTTGGAGGCCCACACGAGCTACCTTGCCGCGGGCCTTGAAGAGCGGGGCCACGACGTGACCGTTTTCGCGGCCGGCCCTGATGCTTCGGGGGAGGTGGGGCCGTTTGCGGAGGATCTCACGTTGTCGGCGGTCGCCCGGGGCGACGGGAGCATGCCGGAGGAGGCTTTCATGCTGGAGCACCACGCCTACCTGCGGCTGATGCTCCGGCTCTCGGCGTCGGGGTTCGACGTGGTGCAGAACAGCTCCCTCCACTACCTGCCCGTCGCGATGTCGCCCATGCTCGGCCGGCCGCTCGTCACGACGCTGCACACCCCGCCGACGCCCTGGCTGGAGAGCGCCTTCGGCTGCATGGGGCAGACAGGTACCGGGCAGGCGGTCTGCGTCTCGGTTTCGCGGGCCAACGCCCGGCTGTGGCGACAGAGCGTCGAGGTGCGGGAGGTGATCCCGAACGGCGTCGACACGAAACTCTGGCCATTCAGCGGGCATCCGGAGAGCCCGGACCTCGCCGTGTGGTCGGGGCGGATGGTCCCGGAGAAGGGGCCGCACCTGGCCGCCCTCGCCGCCCGTGAGGCCGGGCTCTCCCTGCGCCTCGCCGGCCCGATCTCCGACCCGCGATACTTCGAGGAGGAGGTGACGCCCCTGCTCTCCGAGGACATCCGGTACGTCGGCCACCTCGGGCACAGAAGCCTGGCGGCCCTCGTGGGAACCGCCGCTGTCTGCCTGTGTACGCCGCGCTGGGACGAGCCCTACGGCCTCGTTGTCGCCGAGGCCCTCGCCTGCGGCACCCCGGTCGCCGCCTTTGACCGGGGCGCTGTGGGTGAGATCCTGGACTCAGAGACGGGCCGCCTCGCGCCGCCCGGCGCCGTGGCCGCCCTGGCCGGGGCCGCCCTCGAAGCCCGCAAGCTGGACCGCCGCGTCTGCCGGGACCGGGCGGAGCGCCGGTGCTCGGCGGGCGCGATGGTGGACCGCTACTGCGACCTCTACGGGCGGCTGCTGGACGGCCAGTGAAAGGTTTGCGAAGTCCATGAGCCCGCACGTCGGCTTCTACGTCCACCACCATGGCCTCGGCCACCTGACCCGGGCCGGGGCCGTGCTCGCCCACCTCCGCTCGCGGGCCACGGTGCTGACCTCCGCCGACGCCTCCTGCGTGGACCTCTCCGGCGCCGGAGTGTTGCCGCTCCCCCTCGACACCGACGCGGGAGAGGGAACCCTCCCGGGGCCGCCCCTGCGCGGACTCCACTACGCGCCGGTCGGCTCGCGGGGCTTGCAGGAGCGGACGGTCCGCATCGCCGCCTGGGCCGCCGCCCGCCGGCCGGACCTCCTGGTGGTGGACGTGTCGGCAGAGGTGTCGCTGCTCGGGCGCCTGCTCGCCCTGCCGGTGGTGACCGTGCGGCAGCACGGCCGGCGGTGGGACCCGGCCCACCTGGCGGCCTATGGTGCCTCGCACGCGCTCCTCGCATCCTACTCCAAGGAGCTCGAAGAGCCCGACGCGCCGCCGTGGGTCACCGCGCGCACCTTCTACAGCGGCGGGTTCTCCCGGTACGACCACCGGATAGGGGCCGCCGTTCGGGACGCGTCCCCGGCCTCCCCACGGACGCGACGTCGGGTTACCGTCCTGCTCGGGACCGGGGGGAGCGACCTGGATCACGGGGCCGTCGCGCGGGCCGCTGCGGCTTCTCCCGGGTGGGAGTGGACCGTGATCGGGGGCCTCCGCGGCGCGCCCGCGTCCAACTACCCGTTCAACCACCCGTCCAACCTCATACACCTCCCCTGGACGGACGACGTGTTCGGGTACCTCCTGCGCTCGGATGCGGTCGTTGCGAGCGGCTCGCACAACTCGGTGATGGAGGTGGCGGCTGCCGGGCGTCCCCTCGTCTGCCTTCCCCAGCGACGCCCCTTCAACGAGCAGCGATCAAAGGCTGCTCGTCTGGAGGCCCTCGGCGCGGCGGTGGTCCGAGACGGTTGGCCCCGGGCCTCCGAATGGCCCGGCGTGCTCGAGGAAGCCTTGCGAATCGGACCCGCAGCACTCGCCAGCCTGGTAGACGACAACGGCGCCCGGCGGGCCGCGGCCTTTCTCGACGGCCTCGCCCGCGACTCCGCCGTGGCGACCGGCAGGGAAGGCCGGGACCCGCAGAGCCTCGCGGTGCCGGCCGCCGCGGCGACGTAGAAAGCCCAGGAGTAAAAACCCTGGGGTCCCTACGGCACGAACTCCCGCCGCCGGCGCGCCTCGACCTCTTCCGGGGTCGGTTCTCGCAGCACGGACAGCCTATCGCCCCGAGGGTCCCACCGGACGAGCCCCATCCGGGCGAACCCCGAGAGCCAGCCCTCCATCGGCCACACGCCCCACTTCTCCCTGAAGCGCCGCGCGTTCCGGACGATGTCCCCCAGGTGCTGGAGCGGCGGGTCGTAGGTCTCGTGGTGCTGGTGTAGAGAAACGGCATCCCCGATCCAGGCCAGCGGCACGCCCCGCCGCCGCGCGGTGAACGCGAAGTCCGTGTCTTCGGCCCCGTAGCCGGTAAAGCCCTCGTCGAAGCCCCCAACTGCCTCCAGAAACGTCCGCCGCCCGACCGCTAACGAGAGGGACCAGAACTCCTCGTAGCGTTCCGTCGGGGAAGGCCCGCCCTCCGGCGGCCGGGTGCGCCGGGGGTGCGGGACGCTCCTCTCCAGCAGCACCGGGTAGCCCGCCGTCCGGCCGAAGCCTTCCGCGGCGCCGGGCGGCAGGTACCGCACCTCGCCCATCAGGATGCCATCGAAGCCGTCAAGCCCCACCGAGTACGTCCCGACGAGCGCCGGCCCCGGGATGCAGTCCACGTCCAGAAAAACCAGCTTCTCCGACCGTGCCGCCCGGGCCCCGGCGTTGCGCGCCGCCGCCAGCGGCAGCCGGCTGTCCGGCGCCGCCACCGGAACCTCGCGGACCGGAAACCCGAAGCCCTGCCCGACGCCCGGCGGCGGGCGCCAACCGTCCAGGCACACCAGGACGACCTCCGCCGGCCTGCGGCGGCCGCGCTCCAGGCCCGCCAGCAGGTTCAGCAGGTGCCCCTCGCGCCCGCTGGCGAGGGTTACGAGGCTCACCACCCGCGACACCGATTCGTTTTTAATAGGTTGAGATCCATTCCACTAGATCCGCTTCTAGGTAGTTCTCGCCACTTCTGCCGCTACGTGTCCGGCGAGACCCGTAACGAAAGTTCTCAAGCCGGTCATCTCCGACAGCTCGGAGTAAACACCGTCCTTTACGAAAATGCGCGGAGATAGGAGCACGGTGGCCGTCGTGTAAAGCTGTTCCTGAACGAGCTTCCGGCAGAGGAGATTGTATCTGTCAACGTATGATGTTCCTCCGTATTCATCGAACACCGGAAAGTGAGGAGACTTGGCCTTGATGGGGGAACGCGACTTCTCGCAGCCTTCAACCAGTATAAGCCAGCCTATGAATGGACGCATCGTTTTTCCGAAGGCTCCTTCACGGTAAGCTGTCCATAGATCAAGGACGGTTCCGATGGCCTCTTCCGCGCGGTTGTTGAAGTTGCTGCCGAATGACGGTACCACCTGACTTTTGAATTCCAGGGCCGCGACGAGCCTGCCGTCGTTGATGACCAGCATGTCCCAGAGCTTTGTGGGACGGAAGTATCTGGGGAGCGAGAGCACCCGGCGTTAGAGGCATATTTCGGTTTGGTCCAAGCCCTTGAGACGAACGATGTCTTTTGCCAGGGCCAGGAATCCGTCCATGTTCTTTCCGGTGGTGACGCCGGCCCGCTCTCCCTGGTCCGCTTTTCCGCTCTCGATCTGCTTCTGCCGGGCGGCTTCGCGGGCTTTGTTCTCGTAATCGGCCAAGTCTATGCTCAATGGGGCTCCTATTCGCCGTTGAGTCCTATCGCGGCTGCTTCTTCCGGGGTGAGCCTGTACAGGGCAGTCACGGCTTTGTTGCACGCTTCCTTGTCCTCTGAGTTGGTGGCGTCTGTGAGGGCTTCGCGGATGTTTTCAGGAACGTCGGACCAGTGGGGGAGCCGAATGCGGCGCAGGTACTGGGCCTGGAAGCGCAGGTAGCCGCCCCGCATTTGGGTCGAGTATATGGAGACGAACAGTTTCGCGATGCCCGACCGCAGCACCGCCCGCAGGGCTTTCAGGTCCCACTCGGAGGACGTGATGAAGTACAGGTTGTGGTGCGGGTAGAGGTTGCCGTCCTCGTAGACGATGTGGGGTTCGCCTTTGATGTCCGGGATCAGGAGCTTGGGCCGGGTCGTGAGGTCCGGGTGGATGCGGTCTATGGTCCGGTACCAGCCCTTCGGATTCTTCTTCGCGCAGTTGCGGGCCCGAATCTTCTCCTCGTGCCGCTCCAGGTAGCGGGCGAGCCTCGGGTAATCCGCGAGATCCACGAGCGAGCCGTCGTCGCGGAACGGGTTGATCACGCCGAGCCCTCGCCACTCCACACACCCGCTCTCGATGTCACGGGTCGTCGCCAGCGGCAGCTTGCGGTCCGGCTCTATGTCCAGGCTGTCGTAAGAACCGATGTACACGCTGTCCGCCCCCGTGGCGACCCCGACCCCGACCCTGCACCCCGCCTCTTCTAGCGTGGGGAACTCCGCCTCCAGTCGGCGCGCGACCTTCAACTGGTCGAAAGACCCCAGTATCCAGGGCTCGCGACCCTGAACAACACCCGAGATCTCCAGCACGCCGCTATCTTCGGGAACGCTATCCGCGCACATGGCCCGTGCGAGCTTCGCGAGGTAATCGTTCTCTATCCGGGGTTGGCGGGCGACCCTGGTGGGACCGGGCTCTTCGCATCGGATCACGGTGATAGCCGGATATGCGATGACCTCGGAACGGAAGGCGGGCGTGTCCACCATGTCCACGTAAGCCGCCAGGTGATAGTGGTTCGCCACCATAGCCCGCAGCGGGCCGCCGTACCGGTTCTTCATCCAGCGATCCGCGCAGATAAAGCCCAGCGTGCCGCCCGCCTCCAGGTAAGCCAGGCATCGCTCGAAGAACGGGACGTACAGGTCCGCCCGGTCGTAGATGGTGCTGTACCGCGCCCGATACTCGGCCATGAGGCCGTCCGGTATAAGCTCCTGGCGCACGTAGGGCGGGTTCCCGACGGCGTGAGTGAAAGACCACGGCAGCTCCACGAGCAGGAAGTCCCCCTCGATGATCCAGGCTCCAAGGACCTCGTTCGCGGCTTCTTCGCCGATCCCGTGCTCCCGCAGTAGACCCAGGAGCCGGGTACGGGTGCCCTCGATGCTGTCGCCGTGCACCTCGACGGCCCGGATCGCACCGGAGAGGTCTGCGACCGGGTCGGAGCGTTCCGGAGCGTGAGCCTCGTATGCCGCCAGGAGCCTCTCCACGATGGGCAAGAGGAAGTCCCCATTCCCGAACGATGGCTCCAGGAGCCGGAGTTGGTGCAGGGGACGGTCCACCGTGTACCCCGCCAGGTCCAGGATGAACTCGACCACTTCGCGCCGGGTGAAGATCGCACCCCGCGCCCCGGCCTCACCCCGGGCGTAGCTGCCCACGGCATCGGAGAAGTCGAACATCGGTAGGGGCTCTTGTTGGGTCATCTTGGCCGCGAGCCCGTTTATCTTTCGTTAGACATGAACAACTGTAATTGTGAAGTCAATCTACGATTGGCTATGTCGATATATTCTTTAGAAAGATCAAAACCTATGAATTCACGGTTCAGGTTTTTAGCTGCTAGTAGTGTTGAACCGCTTCCACAAAAAGGATCGAGTACTACCTGATTTTCAATGGTAACCATCTCGATCAGGGCTTGCATTAGTGAGACCGGTTTTTGAGTGGGGTGAAGACCCGATTCCTTCGGTGTAAACCTGCACTTGAGTACGTTTTCCGGTGCATCAGCGTAACCTAAAAGAGCCAGTTCATTATACGCCCCAACACCATGATTCAGGATGTTGTCAGCAATCGTTGTGCCTATTTTGTATGGCTTCGTGAACCACAGAATCGGTTCAAAAGTCGGTTTTAAATTACCTACTCTCCAACCGGACCAGTCTTCAGAAGATACTTCGTCTCCCCTTCTATCAAACACAACGCTGACTCGTTGAGCTCTATGTGGAGCCCGCTCCCTCATCCACGCGAGCATATCCTTGTAGCTAAAGCCAGCATCTTCCAGCGCCGCTATGCACCTATGGGACAATCTACGCCCGGCGAAGACAATTGCCGATCCACCAGGCTTCAGGACTCTGAGCCAGTCACTCGCCCAAAGGGAACACCATTCATAATATTGTTTTGGTATCTCTCTGTCTGCTTCAGACCAACCATTGATTGGTTTACCTCTTTTCTTGAAGACAGCACCAGCTTTCTCTTGGGCAGGGCTTTTCCCAAGATATGCCGAATTAGTGTTCTTGTGCAGCACATCCCATTCTTCAGCGCCGATCCCGTAGGGAATGTCGCTCAAAATCAAATGTACGCTCGCGTCAGGAACCTCTTTGACTGCCTCTACGCTGTCAGCGACATGTGCGCTATTTTTGGACCACTTCATTTAGTGCCATTCATTCAAGCCCAAGAAGGCCATTGTCAGAGACAGATTGTGCAGCCTTGACCTTATTCTCGATTTTGCTGGATTTGAGCACTTCATTGATCGCTTCCTTTCTGGAGAGTTTCATTATTCGTTCTCTTTCGGAGGCGAAATAGTCGAGCGCTTCCTCTTTTGCCAAAGATACAGATTCACTTGAAGCAATTTTCTCATCCGACCACACTTGGCGCAGGCTACCGTCAAAATCGAGAATTTGTCTGTTTATTGCCTGTCAATACACTGCTGCATCTTTAGATGGGTTTAGAGCTTCAACTGTCTTGAATATCTCGTGTAGTAGATCAATCGCTTTCTCGCTGGTATCAGCGTGAGCGTAGCGAACCAAAATTGTCAAGTGGGTGTAAGAAAGTATGCAGACCGATCTATTGGCAGCCTGCTGGTAGATTTAAGAGGTTCTGGATGGTAGTTGGTATATGGGACAAACCACCATTGCGTACGGCTTTCCTCTCTTCCAACCGTTCATAGCTTCAACTTTGAAGTCTTTCTGATTCTTAGCTGTTCGGCTGAGCCGAAAGGCTTTGGCATCGGCAACAAAGCTGTAGTCTTCCGCTACACACTCGACATCGGCAGCATCCGCACGCTCTGCTAGAACCAGACTTGTGAGCCCTATTGCCTCGTAAGATTTGGATAGGACAACGTCGGTATATTTTGAGTACAGTTTTTCTTCGCTTGAATCATGACCGTACTGTTCGGGTATAGCCCCACACAAACGCAAATGTCCGAGGAGAGCGTCCATTCCCTTGCTGCCTATTTCTTGTGACATCTCTTGTTCAACTTTATCTGAGTCGGCACCAAAATCACCGCTCAATTTGCTGATCTTGTCGATCCAAGATTTTCGATTGTTTACTTGAGCTTCGCTGATTACTTCCATCTGTATCTGACTGACTCAAAGAGAGAGGCTGTGGTGACGTTCCCGGTTTGCGAAGATGCTAATTCCGCTCTCAAGCTAATCCCTCATCCGATCCAGGCCCGCCAATATCTCCGAGTTGTCGCGGCGGGTTGTGGAGCGGCGGTGGCCGCGTTTGAGGTTCCAGGCGAAGTTTTTGTAGGGGTCGGCGGGGGCGCTGCCGGCGCGGGCGGCGGACTGGACGGCGTCGAGGGCTTCGAAGATGCGGTCTTCGGGGATACCTTCTATCTCTTCGCGGATGGCGGTTATGCGCGGTGGTCTCTTCATGAGGCCGCGCATTACGGAGAGGACGGAGGAGGCGGCGTCTATCTTGTCCTGGCGGAAGATGCGGCTGCCGACGGCGCCGGGCAGAACGGGGGGGAGGGGGAAGGTGCCGAAGACGGGGAACGAGTAGTGGGCGTGACGGCAGAGGAGGCGGCCTTTCTCTAGCTGCAAGAGCTCCTCGCGGGTGGTGCCGGAGAAGGAGCGGTAGCTGGAGTTGGTTATTTCCTCGTCCCCGATGCGTCCGTACAGGCTCGTGGCCGCGTTGCCGACGACCTCCTCGTCCACCTTGCTGCGGAACTGCTGCGCCCCGAAGAGGGTGAGGTTCAGGTGGCGTCCGCGGGCGGAGATGTCCACCAGGGTACCCTTGAGGGCGGAGGTGCGTGATCCGGTCGGGGCATACTTGTTCAACTCGTCCACGAATATGATGAGCTTGTCTACGCCGAGCTGGCCGGTCTCTGCCAGTTCCCAGACCTTCTCTATGACGCTCGTGACGATGAGGTCCTGCGGGATGCCGGAGAGCTGCGAGATGTCCACGACCCGCACCTCGTTGGTCTCGAACGGGCCGTCCACCTGCGGCAGGCTGCCGGGCTCGACGCGGCCGTGGGCGAGCAGGCCGGCGCACTTGCTCGGCAGGATCTTGAACCGGTTGCGGACTTTGGAGATGGTGGCCCGGTGGTGGCCGTTCCAGCTCTGCTTGTCCTCTTCGTCGAGGTAGTCGAAGATCTCATCCATCATCCCCTGAAACTCCGCCTGCGTCCGAACCCCCTGCGCCCGCAACTCCTCGATAAACCCCCGGAACTTGTCGTCCATGTCCGAGGGCTCGAAGACCGCCCCAGCATACGGCATCACGTCGCCCAGCTCCCACGCGATGGGGTAGACGCACCCATCCTCGCCGCGGGCGTTCCGCAGCGTGTTCAGCTTGCGGGCCGGGATGCCGGCCAGATCCAAAACCCGCTCCCCGGAGTCCATCCCGTACCGCAGCGGCGCGAAGATGCGGAGGTTCTCGAAGGGCTTCGTCTCCAATCCCAGAGCCTCGTACATGCTCCGGTGCTCCTCCGGCAGTCCGGCATGGCCCTCGCGGGCGTAGCGTTCAGCAAGGTCCGGGTCTTCGTCCGGGCTCACCTCTACCGGCTTGTCCAGAAACAGGAGGTCCGCGCCCTTCACGTTGAACATCAGGGCGGCGACCTTCTTGTTCTTGGCGGTCTGGAAGACGCTGGAGATGGTGAACAGGGCGTGGCTGGTCTTGGTGGAGAGCCCGCTCATGCCGGTGATGTTCAGGTGTCCGGCCTCGGGGCCGAGCAGGTAGTCCTCGTCCACGTAGACCGGGGTGCGCTGGGGCTGGCCGTCGGCTTCGCCCTCGTTGCCGTTCTCGTGCAGCAGCATCGGGATCGGGGTGCCGGAGTACTCCTCAAGGCCGAGGGCGAACTCGATGGCGACACGGGTGGCGTAGTAGACGGGGCCGGTCCGCACCGGGCGCTTGCTCTTCTTGCGCTCCTCGCGGTGCTTCGTGGCGAGGACCTGCGCCCTGAACACCAGGATCTCCACCCGCTCGCTCAGTGCCTCCAGTTCCGGGTCGCCGTCGAAGGCGTAGAAGTCGTCCAGGAAGCTCTGTAAGTCGGAGTAGCGGCGCGGGTCGTCGAGGACGGCGATGGCGGTCGCATCCTCGGCTTCGGCGGCGACTATGTGGCCGATGTCCAGGTTCTGGGCGGCCTCGGTCTCGGCGGTCCAGAAGTAGAACTCGTGGGCGGTCGCCGGGTATTCCTCGCTGGTCACGACCCGGCCGATGGAGCCTGCGATGGTGTCCATGAACTCTTCGTGCAGCATCTTTAGTTCCTCCCGTTCCCGGAGATGTAGCGTTCCAGCCTCGCGTAGTCTCGCTCGGAGCCCTGCACGAGGGGTTTCAGCAGCTTTTCAACGTAGTGGATGGGGTAGATCATGGCCGGCCACCGCGGGTCGGGCTTGGCGAGCGGCGCCCGCTCGGCCAAAACCCAGCGCGTAATTTCGTCCACCGTCTCCGGCGGCGTGTCGCGTGGGGCTTCGACCCTCATCAGCGACCCTAGTGCGTCGGCCCCCGGCTGGCGCGGCCACACCCGCAGGTACCAGGAAGTACGGTGTTCGCCCGGAGCCCGGCGGAGTTGCCAGTCCGGGACGAAGCTCGTCGTCCGCATCCCCGGCTCCAGATCCAGCAGCATCCCGACGTCCTTGCCGACGAACTCGGGTCGGGCCACGCTCTTTATGAGGCCGACGGCGCGACGGTTGGACTCCCGAATTTCTTTTAGCTGTCCATCGACGGCGATCCAGGCGTCAGCGTCTTCGAGGGTCCGGTCGTCCGTCTCCCAGTTGCGGAGCATCCCGCCTTCCAGCCGCTCCCGGATGGCCCGAACCCGTACGCTCGCACGCTCCCGCATCCCGACGTAGTCCGAAGGGTCCAGCTCCTCGCCCATGAACTCGGCGGAGTCCAACACCAGGTACGAGGACGAGGGGACTTCCTCCGCCCCGAGTTCCGAGAACCCTGCTTCGAGCAGGAGTTGCCAGAGCGCTTCGATGCTCTCGTCTCCGGCGCTGCGTGGCAGTATGACGGCCTGCACCACGGTCGGCGTCTCTTCCAGTGGCATCCGCGAGAACCGGCGGTCGCAACGGTTGATGATCGCGGCGGCAACGGTTGCAACGACCACAGGAGCCATGCCGATGCGCCCGATCTCGCGCGAGCTCTGCACCCCGTCCAGGAAGTAACACAGCTTAGAGATGCCTTCGTGAGCACCTGGGTCTCGCGGCCCCGGCGGCGTCTCTAGATGGTGCGGCCGCCCCGGCGGAAATTGGTCTTCTTCCGAAGGTTCGCGTGAGAATTGCTGGGCTTCCAGGTCGCAAGCCCCGTTGCCGACGGTTACGTAAATACCCCTGTGACCGGCCCGTTCCAGAGCTTGTCCTAGCCGGGCGACGAAATCGTCCGTAGTTTTCCCCGTTAGCATATTTCGCAGTATACGCAGGCTTTCGCGATAAGACTACACCTCATCGTCAGGTTCAGGTACAGGAAGCTCGAACTGTTTTTCGGCGATTCCTACCGCCCAACGGAAGCTCCTCCGCTCCTCCGGCGTCTCTGCATAAGCGTCGCGGGCCATCTTGAGGACCTTCTTGGCCTCGCTTTGCTGGTCCGGTCCATTGCCTAGTTCTTTAGAGAAGGCGTAGGTCAGGTCTTCGTCCTCGACGCTGTAGAAATGTATGTACAGGCTCTTCTGGCGGCTGAGGCCGGAGAGGGCCGCGTCGCCGGAGACCTGGCTTATGTTGAGGAGGGTCGCCGCAGAGAGGATGGCGCCGTCTATGTGGTAGACGCTGAAGGCGAGCCGGACGACGGGGCCGTAGGGGGTCTTGTAGAACTCTAGCTGGCGCATGATGCGGGCGGGGCCGCGAATGGCGCCTATTTCGTCCGCTGAGGCGGCGACTACGACGTGGCCCTGGGGCGGGCGCATCGAGTCTTGGGCCTGGGTGGAGATCATTCGGGCCTGCACGCCCCGTTCCTCAACGGCACCCGCGATGCTCTGCCGGACGCGCTCCGGAAGGTCCAGCCCCTCGCGTTTAGCCTCCATGTCTGCCGTTCCCGAACCTCTCGAAAAAGCGGGCGAAATACCGGACGCCCTCGAAGTAGTCCGAGAGGCGGGCCGATTCGTTCGGGGAGTGGATGCGACTGTCGGGGTTCAGGATGCCGCCGGTCATAATGGTTGGTATGCCCAGGTCGTGGACGATCAGTGAGGTCGGGCCGCTGCCGCCGATGGTCGGGTACACGACGGGCTCTTCGTAGCCGACGTCCTTCCAGGCTTCGGTCGCCGTCTGGACGACCGGCGAGTCCACCGGGGTCTTGGCGGCTTCTACGCCGTGCATCTCTACCACCTCGATGTCCTCGAAGCCGTGGCGCTGCAGGTGTGAGCGCAGCAACTCTACGACCGGACCCGGACTCTGGCCGGCGACGAGCCGGAAGTCCATCTTCACGAACGCCTCGGAGGGGACGATGGTCTTGGAGCCGGGGCCGGTGTAGCCGGATTCGATGCCGGCTATGTTGGCTGTGGGGCGCAGTAGCATCTCTTTTAGCGCATCTTTCCCGGTCAGGTTCCGGTCGAAGTGTTCGACATCCCAGGTGGATCTGAGGCCGGCTTCGTCGAACGGGATCTTCTCGATGGCTTCCAGATCCTTCTCCGATGGCGGTTCGATCAGGTCGTTTAGTCCGTCCAGCGTGATCTCGCCGTCCTCATTCTTGATGGTCCGTAGCGCCTGAACCAACCTCCATGCAGGGTTCGGGGCGAGGCCGCCGTACATGCTGTGCAGGTCGTGGGAGGCGCCTTTTGTCCGCAGCTCAACGTAGGCCATGCCTTTGGTGCCGCACATGATCATGGGCCGCCCGGCCTCGTCCTTCATCGAACCTTCCCAGATGCAGGCGTCGGCGGAAAGCAGGTCCGCATTTTCGTGGACGAACGGTGCCAGGTTCGGGCTTCCGACCTCTTCCTCACCCTCGATCAGGAACTTCAGCTTGAACGGCGGCTGGCCGTGCTCCTCTATATAGAGTCGCAGCGCCTGAATGCGGGCCAGCACGTCGCCCTTGTCGTCGGCGACGCCCCGGGCGTAGATCGAACCGTCGCGGACCGTTGGCCCGAACGGGTCGCTCTCCCAGAGGTCCAGCGGCTCTGGCGGCTGCACGTCGTAGTGGCCGTAGGAGAGGAGCGTCTTCTCGCCGGCCCCGATTTCCGCGTAGACGACCGGGTGGCCGTTTGTCTCCATCAAACGCGCTTCGGCCCCGGCTTCTTCCAGCTTCTCGCGGACCCATTCCGCGTATTCTCCGAAGCCGTTCGCGCCCTCCGGCCGGGCCGAGATCGAGGGCATCTTCAAGAACTCCTCCAGCTCTTGCCGGAGATCCTCTTTCAGTTCGTCTACGCGCTGGTCTAAACTCATCTCGAAATCCTCCGTCTGGCTTGTCGAGAGGTTAGCATTTCCGGGGTCGTGCGTGGCTTTTCGATGTAGTACCGTTTTGTGCCGGCTGATATATTAAGGGTAGTTTATGGCTGTGGAACGGAGATCCAGGCACGAACCCGAGAGTCGGCGCGAAGGCCCCGCCGAAAAACGCGGCGATGCGGACGAATTCTGGGCGGATATAGGCGTAGATATAGAGGGGATGAGCCCGAAGGCCCAGGCCGTTACAGGTATCGTCACCGGTGGTTTGATCCTGCTGGCCGCGGCGACGGTTCTGTTCGCCGTTCCCCACCTGTGGTGGCTGATCTTCGTCTTCGGGTGGGTGGTCTTTCCGGCTTTCGGCGTCTTTGCCCGCGGGGTGGCCGGGCTGGTAGACGCCAAGCCGGATCGTCCGGAACTCCCGACAGAGAGCAGCCGGGAGCGGGAACTGCTAGAGGAGATCAAAGCTCACGGCGAAATTACGCCGGCCCAGGCGGCGATGAACACCTCCCTCACGGTCTCTGAGGCGGATGAAATGCTCAAAGAACTAGCCGAGGGCGGGCATCTGGACGTGCGGGTGCGGGGCGGAGGCTTATTCTACGCGTTGTGGGGGTACGAAAACCATCGGGAAGTCGAGGATCCGTGGTAGAGGACACGGTTTTTTGGAGTTCGGTCTTCATGATATTATTCGTGGTCCAGAAGGGGCACGCGAACGTATGAACGTATAGCACGCACAGCAATGTAAAAGCGGGAGTTTAGGAACCAGGCAGCCAGACTTATGGAAGAGCGCAGAATACCAAACACGCTTGAGGAAGCCTACCGGTTGCGGGACAGCGCCGATGAGGTAGAAGACTGGGACTTCTACCAGGAGTGCATCTATCGTTTGCGGCGGGAAGAATATCGGGCGCGGGGTATACGAACCGAGATATCCTCCCGTCGCCGCGAGCGCCAGAGCGCCATCGAATTCTCCCGCGAGATGTTTTTCCTGGAAGTATCGGAAATCTCCGGCCAGCAGCGGTCCGGCCGCGAGGCCCGCACCGCCCAGCAAGAGGCCCGGCGCTACGCCACCCGCCTCGACACCCACGCTTTCCTAAAGCAACTCGCCTCCCCACACTCCGGGGCCGTAGACCTCTACCGGCGCAACTACCTGGAACTCCTGCGCATGGGCAAGCCGCCCGCCGAAGCATACTATCTCTCCAGGGTCGTCGGCCTCGCGGGGGATGAAGAGTTCCGGCGTTCCATGGACAACGTCCAGGTAAGCGGGTATCCGAAAGGCCGTTTCCCGTACCTCGTAGAGAAAACGGCTATACAGATCCGGGACCTACCCGGCGGCATGATCCTGATCCTGCTGACGTTCTTCGCCTCGCTCTTTGCTTTCGTTTGGGCTACCGGAGCTTGGGGAGAAGGCGCGGGCGCCGCTACCATCCTGTTGGTTTCCCTAGGCCTAATCGCCACCGGGGCGATGATGCTGATCTCAGCCGTGTTTATAGTGACCTTCATCAGGTCCATAAATAAATAGCCGCACACCACCGCTTCTAAAACTATGCCGATCTGGGTTAAAGTTTTAGCGTCCCGTGTCGACAACCTGGCATAGAACGTTAAGTTTGATGCAGGGGGGAGAATTTCCATGAAGTACCTGACTTCCGTGCTGGCAGCCCTTTTCTTTTCCGCCGTGACTGCTGCGGGGGTATCCGCCGTAAATCCTCAGCAGGCTAGCGCTGCCAGCGGTGGCCCGGCAAAAAAGTGCGGGGGAGGCAAGATACTCCTTAACGCGAAAGAAAAAGAAACCTTAACCCGACACAATGCAATCCGCCGCAACAACAAACTCCGTCCGTTTTGTGTGCATCCCAAGCTGCAAAAGGCCGCCCGTGCCCACTCCAAAGACATGATCCGGCGCGATTACTTCTCCCACAATACGAAGGGACGTGGCGACTTCGACAGCCGCATCAAGAGGTTCGGTTACACCCCTAAAGGCTACAAGTACTACTTTGTCGGAGAAAACATCGCCGGTGGAAACGGCCCCAACAGGAACCCTAAAGCTATCATGAGGTCCTGGATGAAAAGCCCCGGACATCGGCGCAACATACTCAAGGGTAAATTCCGTGAGATCGGCATCGGAACCTACTCCGGTACGTACAAAAAATACAAAGGGTGGACCATGTACACAGCAGATTTCGGCACTCGCCACCGATAGCTGCCGAAAATCACCCGTAAAAAATACCGGCGGCGCTACCAAGAAAATTATGGCCGCAGCAAGCATACAAAGCTACGAGAAAGTAGATTTTCCGGATGGATGTTAAGGAAGTTTAAGAAATTGGGAAAAAACCCCGGATGTAGTGTTGACAGTCGAGACTAGAGATGGAACAATGCGGTTCGTAATGGTAAATCCTCAATCATAGGAGGTAAGTACATTGAGGAAATTGATGTTGTTGGCGGCGATGCTGGCAATGGTGCTGGTTGCGGCTGCTCCGGCGCTCGCGCAGGATGCGACCGCTGGTGATGATGGTACAGCTACTGGTGGTGACGTAACCAACACGGAGACCCAGTACCAGAACCAGGCTGCGGCCATCTTGCAGGCTTGCGGGAATGTAACCGTTGCTGGTGGACAATACGACAGCGACGTTACGGTTGGCGATATAACCGTTGGGCCGGTTGAGTGCCAGGCGATCATAAACCAGGTTCAGGCCGGTGAGGATGCTGTTGGTGCGGTGAACGCTGTGCTCGGTGAGGGCACGGTTACCGGTGCGACCGGTGGCGACGACGCCGTTCAGGACGACGTTGTGGTGGACGACGACGCCGTTCAGGACGACGACGTTGTGGTGGACGACGCCGACGTTGATGAGGATGGAACTATCACGGAGGACGACGCTGCAGTAGCTGAGGAAGAAGCGGCGACTGGTACCGACGTGAACGAAGACGGTGCGGTTGCTTCTGCTTCTGCTTCTGCTTTCGCCTCTGCTTTCGCTTCCGCTATCGCCGAGGGTGCCACTGAGGCTGAGGCCACCGAGGTTGCCGAGGTTGAGGCTGCCGAGGTTGCCGAGGTTGTCGAGTCGGAGGCTGCTGAGGACGCTGACGTTACGGTTCTCCCGGACACGGGTGGCGCTTCGCTGTTCACCTTGGGCGCTGGCGCCCTGCTGGTTGGTGGCGGTCTTCTGGCCCGTCGTATCTTTAGCTAAATAGCACCACTCAAGTAACCCCAAGCAAAGGGTTTACTGGGACGGGTTCCTCCGGGAGCCCGTCTTTTTTGTGCCCGTTTGTATCTGGAGCCCCCTAATTTCAGGGGCTCGTTTGTCGGATCGGGTAGCAGAGGATTAGTAAGTTGCCTTTAGAGCTTCCGCCAGTAGGGAGGGAGCGACAGTTTATGAGTTGGGCATGGAATGCTAAATCATTCGGGAAGTCCTCAAAGCTTTCCGAACAAGGAGCAACCCATGCCCGTCCTGCCACCATACATCATCGAGCCTATCTGGGAGCAGTTCGCCGTCCTGTTGCCCGAGCACCAAGAGACTCATCCTCTGGGTTGCCACAATCCCCGCATACCGGAGCGAGTGATCTTCGACAAACTCGTGCAGGTTCTGGTCTTCGGCTGCGCCTACGAGAGGATTGCCGACGAGGAGTGCTCAGCCACCACCATCAGGCGTCGCCGAGACGAGTGGATCGAGCTTGGAGTAATGGAAAAGCTACAGAAGATAGCGCTCGATGCCTACGACCGGATAATTGGTCTCGATCTTTCGAATGTTGCCTTAGACTGCTGCATCACCAAAGCTCCGTGCGGCGGTCAGAAGGCGGGTAGAAGCCCCGTAGATCGGGGAAAGCAGGGCATAAAGCGTTCCACGGTAGTAGACGCCAACGGTATCCCACTGGGAGCCATAGCCGCTCCGGCCAACCGTCACGACTCGCCACTGCTGGAGGAGACCCTGGATGCTATGGAGATTGTGGGAGAGTTGCCCGAGCGGATCAGCGTCCACCTCGACCGTGGCTACGATTCAAAGAGCACCCGAGAGAAGCTACACGACCGTGGCCTACTGGCGGAGATCTCCGAGAAAGGCAAGCCAGCCCCACTAGCAGCGACGAATCGGTGGGTAGTTGAGCGTACGAACTCCTGGACCAACGCCCACAAGAAGCTCGTGTGGTGTACCGAGAGGTGCGGGCGGGTGATCGACTTCTGGCTCGCCTTCTCTGGGGTGATCATAACCGTGCGCAGGCTCGTACGCGAGGGCTGGACCCACTACCGTTGGGAGGGACGATCTTGTCGTCAACCATAGCCTACTGGCGGAGCTTCTTAGAACCTGAATGGGTGGATGGGTGATTTGCTCTGGTGTTACATGGGACCAACATCGGAGTGGTGCCAGCTTGCTCTCTACCCGCCGTTTACTCTAGCTGAGACGTTGTTTCTTTGAGGAACTCTTCCGTGCGTTCGAGTGCCCGGGAGATGTTGTCCCGCGAGTTGGCGTAGGAGAAGCGCAGGTGGTCTTTGCCGTATTCCCCAAATCCCGTGCCGGAGAGGCAGGCGACGCCGGCTTTCTCCATCAGAAGATTTGCGAGGGTGTCTGTAGCGTGGCCGGTGCCCGAGATACGGGGGAAGGCGTAGAAGGCGCCCTGGGGTGTTACGCATTCGACGCCGGGCAAGCTGTTGAGGCCGGAGACGATCAAGTCTCTGCGGACGCGAAACTCCTCCAGCATCTCCCGTACGCTGTCTTGCGGGCCGGTGAGGGCTTCGAGGCCCGCGTACTGGGTGGCGGCGTTGGTACAGGAGTTGGAGTTGACCTGTAGCTTCGAGATCTGCCCGGCCAGTCCTTCGGGCATTACACCGTAGCCGAGCCGCCAGCCGGTCATCGCGTAGGTTTTGGAGAAGCCGTCGAGGATTATGGTGCGGTTTTCGGGTCCCATGTCCTCTTGGGAGGAGATGCTGGCGAACCCCCCGGAGTAGAGGAGCCTGGAGTAGATCTCATCGGAGAGAACGAAGATGTCCGGGCGACCGCGGAGTATTTCGGCGAGGTCGGCGAGGTCTCCGCGGGTAAGGACGCCGCCGGTCGGGTTTGCGGGTGAGTTGAGGATCACGAGCTTCGTCCGGTCGCCGAGGCCGGACCGGAACTCGTCGAGGTCGAAGCGGAACTCGTTCTCCTGCCACAGCGGCACGGGGACCGGCGTCGCGCCGGCGAACCGAACCATGGACTCGTAGATGGGGAAGGCTGGGCTGGGCAGCAACACCTCGTCACCTTTTTCGACCAGAGCAAGGATGGTGAAGAACATGATCGGCTTTCCGCCCGGCGTGACGACTACCTGTTCGGGAGAAACGTTTATGTTCCGGCTCTCCGATACGTCGGCGGCTATGGCCTCGCGCAACTCCGGGATGCCGGCGGAAGGCGTGTAGTGCGTTTGTCCGTTACGCAGCGCCCGGCATCCGGCCTCGACTATGTGCTCCGGCGTATCGAAGTCGGGCTCGCCGATCTCCAGGTGGATGATCTCCCGGCCTTGTTCTTCCAGCGCTTTTGCTTTCGCCAACACCGAAAAAGCCGACTCGGTGCCCAAACGTCCCATCCGCCCCGACAACTCCAAACAGATCTCCTCCCCCTACGGTTTCTAACGCCCCACTAACCACATTACAACACACGCAACAAGCCCGGTCCGGCGCAAGACGCCCGGCGAGACGCGCTAGAATATGCCGGCTGAGGTTTTACGGCCGGGGTTGTGTTGGACCTGATCCCGACAACGCTGCAAAAGAAAGTGCCAACTGAAACGCAAGAGAAAGGTGTGAGCTTTGCCCGCGGAGCCCGATGGCAAAAAGAACGGCCTGCCGTTCGACTTGTGCGCCTTTGACCTCGATGGGACCGTTTTGCGGCGGGATCTGGTTGTAACGGACCGCACGGTGGAGGCTGTGCGGAGCTTGCGCGAGCGCGGAGCCCGGCTCGTGGTCGCCACCGGCCGGCAGTACGAGAGCGCCCGGGAGCAAGCCTACCGGCTGGGGTTTCGTGGTTCGGAGCCCGTGATCTGCTACGGTGGGGCGATGATCCGGGGTATGGACGGCGAAACGCTTTTGCATCGCACCGTCGACAACGAGGCCGGCGTAGAAGTCCTAGAGTGGGCGCAAGGAAGGGGGCTGCACGTACGGGTTTTTCTCGACGGCCGCATCGTCTCCTCCCCCCGAACCACGGCCTTGCTCGAACACGTCAGCCACCCCGAGATCCCGGAGGTGTCGGTCGTGGAATCTCCGGCGGACTGGCTCCGCGAGGCCGGAGAGAACCCGACCAAGATCGTCTTCGTGGACTACCCGGACCGCATCGGCGGCTGGCTGGAAGACGCCCGGGAAGCCTTCTCGGGCCGTTTCTTTGTTACCCGCAGCCTGCCGCACTACGTGGAGGTCGGCGGGCCGGAGGGAACGAAATCCCGGGCGCTGGAGTTCTTGTGCGGACGGTGGGGCATAGAGCGGCACCGCATCCTCGCTTTCGGCGACGCCGACAACGACATAGACATGCTCCGCTTTGCCGGGCACGGGGTCGCTGTCGGCGGGCTGACCGACGCCGTCCGCGAAGCCGCCGACAGCGTGGCGGATCCCATCGAAGAAGACGGGGTGGCCCGTTATCTCGAAGCGTTGCTGGAGAAATTCTAGTGCCGGAGCTGCCGGAGACGACGGTGATCTCCGAGGACATCCGCGCCCTGGCCGGTGAGAAAAAGGTCCTCAAGGCGGCGGTTTTCCGCCCAGACGCCACGAACGTAGCGTTGGAGGAGTTCGGCGGGAAGCTCGTCGGGAGGACGTTGCTCGGGACGGGACGGCGGGGCAAGGTTATCATCCTGGATTTCGGGGAGGTCGTTGGGACCATCCACCTGGTTATCTCCGGGCGCGTGTTGCGTCTGCCGGAGTGGCAAGAACCCGACCACACGAATACGGTAGTTCTGGAGTTCGAGGATGGTTTGGTGCTGGCTTTTACCCGGCTCTGGCTCGGGTACTTCAACCTTTACGGGCCGGAGGAGGTCGAAAACCACCCTCTTATCTCACGTCTCGGGCCGGACCCGTTTTCGGACGACTTCACGGTAGGCTATCTGGCCCGGACCTTCGGGCGCAAGGCGAACATAAAGGCATTACTGCTGGATCAGGCAACGGTCGCTGGCCTGGGCAACATCTACGTGGACGAGGTGCTCTTCGCCGCGGGCGTACATCCCACCCGCCGGGCCGACAACCTGATCCCGGAAGAAATAGAAAAGCTCCACACCGCAACCCGAGACATACTCCGCCGCGCCATCGCCGCGCGGGGCACGACCTTCGACTCTTACCACGACGCTTTCGGGGAGACCGGCAAGTTCCAACACCAACTCCGGGTATTTGCCCGGAATGGGGAGCCCTGCCCAGTGTGCGGTACGGAGATCTCCAAAATAAAGGTCGCGGGCCGGGGGACACACTTCTGTCCGACGTGCCAACCCGTAGGGCCTGCAGGATAGTTACGGGCTAGTCGCCGGAACCTTTCTCTACTCCTCTACGGTAGTAGGACCGGGGCCTAGAAGGTTTGGGTTGGAGTCGGCCAACTCCTGGGCCTCCTGGTAAGAGTTCTCGGCCTCCTGATAGCCGTCGCTCGCCTGGGTGAGCAGTTCCTCGGCCCGCTCCCGGTTGTCTTCCAGCGTGGGGTCTTCTATGAGCAGGCCGTAAAAGTTTATCTCGCTCGACTCGGCGGAGATCTGGGCGTCCATCGCCTCGCCCAGCGTGTTGGCGTACCTCTTTACCGGCCCTTCTACTTCCAGATCCTGTATGTCCCCGAGCGTGCCGCGGGCTTCTTCGAGTTGGGACCGGGCCTCTTCCAGGTCGCCCTGCGCGCTCGTGAGGCGCTTTGTCTCTTCCTGGAAAGCGTTTCCGTCGCCCGAACCGCCGCCGCTGGTCTCTATCTGCTCCTTGACTTCCTGGTACGTGTCACGGGTCTGCCGGAAAAGCTCGTTGTGCCGGGATACGGCCTCGTTGGCCGCCGAGATCGACTCGTTTGCCTGCCCGCGGGGGTTCTCGGAGAGACCCGAACAGCCGTACACCAGTAGTGTTGCGAGGGTTATCACAACGATTAGTGCCGGACGGTTTATCATATGCGCCATGAGTGAGAGAAGTTTACCGCCTTTCGGGGTCTTTGGAACCAAATTTCTACCGTTCTCTCTGGCAAAGCGCGTCGTGGGACGCATCGGCAAAAGCCTCCGCCGGGAGCATCCCGACGAGGCGGTGGACGGGATGGCGGGCCACGAACGCCCCGCGCCCGAACTCCGTTCCCGGGCCGCCGCCGCTATTCGAGAACACGCTAACCGTCACGCCACGCTTTTCGAGCGGGCCGAACGCCTTAGGGAGCGGGCCGAACGGTTGGAGAGCGAGGGCACCCCGAGCGACACCGCCCGCAATAAGGCCGAGAGGGCTGAGGACGAAGCCGCCTCCGAACTTTCCGACCTCCGGGCCGAGTTTCTGGGGTCCGCCGGTAGTACGGAGGAAGGTTTCGCGTTCGACCAGGAGGTCAAAGCCCTCTATCCTTCCCTCGAACTTCCGTAGTCTCGTACTTGTAAAGCCCCGTAGTTAAGAGTTGAGGGCGTTGACGGCGTCTTGGGCGAGCTTGCGGGCCTGCGGTCCTGTTTTCGGGTTCAAGAACAAAAAGCCCACGGCCGCTGCTAGGAGCAGGAGTAGCACTTTCGAGCCACCGCCACCGCCGGTGGATTTGACCCGCTCACCCCGCACTCGCTTGCTGCCCTCCTGGATGGCGCCGGTTGCGGCCTCGATCTGCTCCCGCAGTTTGTCGTCGTCCCAGAGGCGGGCGACGATCTTGCCCGGGCTGTCGCCGGAGACCTCTCCATAAACCTTATTAGTGGCTTCTATGAAAGTACGGAGGTTGTTGCGGAGCTCGTCGTCGTAGAGTACCCGCTCGGCCACGGGCCGGGCTTGGGCGAAGAAAGTCGCCAGTGCCGCCACCGGGATAAATGAGTTGGCGTCCGCCTGTTCTTTGAGCTTCTCTGCCCGACTTTTTCTCCCAAACATCTGGGACCTCCCTCTCTGCTCGCTTTTTAGGGGCTACTGCTTATATCATACCCGCTTTTATACGTCTTTATCCTGAAGCCGGTCTTTGTCCGCCGGGTCGAACTCTACCCGAAGCTCTTCACCGTCTACCCGGATGCTCTCGCCCGCGAGGTCTCCTCCGAAAGCCAGCGAACTCGCCAGCACTTCGGCCTTGAAGTATTCACCCCAGGGACCCTGTAGTAACCGCGAAACACGGTCGCTCCCGGAGAGCTTTACCGAAATGTTTTCTTCTATCTCAAAGTCTTCTTGCCGGCGCAGGTTCTGTACTTTGTGGACCAACTCCCGCACGAGACCCTCGTCCAGGAGTTCCGGGTCGAGCTCCGTCAGCAGCGCCACGGAGAGGTCTCCTTCACGCTCCACGGCGTAGCCCTCGCGTTGGCCGGGCTCGACGAGCAACTCTTCGGGGGAGAGCAGGATCTCCTGTCCCTCTACTACTACGGAGACGCTTTCACCGGCGGCGGCGCGTTTGCCGTCTTCCGTGGTGGCCGCCGCCAGCGCCTCCTGGATGGCCGGTGCGAGCCGTCCGTACTTCGGGCCGACGACCGAAAGGTTCGGCTTCAGGTCATAGCACACTACGTCTTCGGTTGTGCCGAACCGCAACTCCCTGACGTTCAACTCGTCCAGGATGATTCTTTCCAAGCTTTTTACACCTTCGTTGAACTCGGGAGCTTCTTTTGCGTACTCCTGCACCACTACGACCTCACGTAGCGGCTGACGAGTCTTTATCGTTGCAACGTTTCGAGCAGCTCGTCCTAATGCTACAACTCGCCGTGCTGTCCCCATCTGCCACGAAAGTTCACCATCTATAAGAAACGCATCAACTTCCGGCCAGTCGGCCAGATGGACGCTCTCCGGCGCTGCGCCGTCCGAACACCGGATGAGGTTCTGGTACAGCTCCTCGGCGATAAAGGGTGTAAACGGGGCGGTGAGCTTCGCCACCGCGGAGAGGCATTCGTAGAGCGTGGAGTGGGCGGCTTTTTTGTCGGTGTCGTCCTCGCCCTTCCAGAAGCGGCGGCGGCTGCGCCGGACGTACCAGTTGGAGAGTTCGTCCACGAACTCCCCGATGGCCCGCCCGGCCGCCGTTACGTCGTAGGCGTCCAGCTTCTCCGTAACGGTCTTTACCGTGAGCTGTAGCTCGGAGAGCGCCCAGCGGTCCATGAGGCTTCGCTCCCCGGGCGCGACGTAATCTTTCTGCGGGTCGAAGCCGTCGATGCGGGCGTAGGTAGCGAAGAAAGCGTAGGTGTTCCAGAGGGTGAGCAGGTACTTGCGGACGGCCTCGTCTACCTGTTCTTCGGAGAAGCGACGCGGGTTGCCCGGGCTGGTTGCGGTGTAGAGCGCCCAGCGGAGGGCGTCGGCGCCCTGACGGTCGAAGATCTCCCACGGGTTCACCACGTTGCCCCGGCTCTTGCTCATCTTCTTGCCCTCGGCATCGAGGATGTGCCCCAGCACGAGACAGGTTTTGTACGAACTTTTCCCGAAGAGCAGCGTGGAGACCGCGAGGAGCGAGTAGAACCAGCCCCGGGTCTGGTCCACGGCCTCGCAGATGTAATCCGCCGGGAAGTGGTTCTGGAAGTGCTCTTCATTCTCTAGCGGGTAGTGATCCTGGGCGAACGGCATGCTCCCGGAGTCGAACCAGGCGTCGAGCACCTCCGGGGCGCGGGTAGCTTCCTCGCCGCACTCGTCACAAAATATCTTTACGTCGTCCACGTATGGGCGGTGCAGATCTTCCGGGACGGATGTTTTCGCTCTCTCTTTCAACTCTCCGACGCTTCCGACCACGGTAATGTGTCCTCCGGGGCAGCGCCAGACGGGAAGCGGGGTACCCCAGTAGCGCTCGCGAGACAGGGCCCAGTCCACGTTGTTGCGGAGCCAGTCCCCGAAGCGGCCCCACTTTATGTGACCGGGGACCCAGTTGATGTTCTCGTTCTCTTCGAGAAGCTCGTCGAGCACGCGGGTCGTGCGGGCGTACCAGGCTTTCTTCGCGTAGTAGAGGAGCGGCGTTCCGCACCGCCAGCAGTGGGGATAGGGGTGCTCGTAGTCTTCGGCGCGGAAGAGCGCGCCGCTTTCGCGCAACTCCTGCACGAGGCCCGGGTCGGCGTCCTTGACGAACTGTCCGGCGAACGCGCCTACCCGCCCGTCGAAGGTGCCGTCGACCTTTACGGGATGGAGGGTCGGCAGGCCGTAGCGGCGGCCGGTGCGGGCGTCGTCTTCGCCGTAAGCCGGGGCGGTGTGGACGAGGCCGGTCCCCTCGGTGGTCGTAACGTAGTCGCCGAGCACGACGGTAAAAAGGTTTTCGTTCTCTTCTACGGGGACGTAATCGAAGGGGCGTTGGTACTTCTTGCCTTCCAGGTCCCGGCCTTCGGTGACGGAGAGGACTTCGTAGTTTTCTTCGCCGAGAACCTTATCCAGCAGTTCGCGGGCGAGGATGAGGTTTTCGCCGTTTGTCTTTACGGTTGCGTATTCGACGTTCGGGGCAACGGCGACGGCAGCGTTAGAGACGAGAGTCCAGGGCGTCGTGGTCCAGACGAGGAGGTTTGTTTCGGGGTCTTCTGCCAGGGGCAGCTTGACGTAGACGCTCGGGTCCACGACGTCCTCGTAGCCCATGGCGACTTCGGCGCTGGAGAGCGAGGTTTGATCCCTGGGGCAATGAGCAGTTACTTTGTAGCCTTCGTAGAGCAAGTCGTCGTCGTGGAGCTTCTTCAGCGCCCACCAGACGCTTTCGATGTAGGTGTTGTCCAGCGTCCAGTAGGCGTTGTCCATGTCGGCCCAGAAGCCCATACGGTCGCTCATCTCGCGCCACTCCCCGACGTAGCGGAAAACGGACTCGCGGCACAGGTGGTTGAACTCTTCGACGCCGTAGCCTTCGATGTCGTTCTTGCCGGAGAGGCCGAGTTCTTTCTCGACTTCCAACTCGACGGGGAGGCCGTGGCAGTCCCAGCCGCCCTTGCGCTCGACGCGGTAGCCCTGCATGGTTTTGTAGCGGGGGATCAGGTCCTTAAAAGCCCGCGACAGTACGTGATGAAAGCCCGGCCTCCCGTTTGCCGTAGGAGGCCCCTCGTAGAACACGAAAGGTTTGTCTTTTGGCCGGTTTTCGACGGATTTTTCGAAGGTGCCGTTCTTTTTCCAGAGTTCTATGGCCCGGTGTTCGAGTTCCGGGAAGCTGACCTGGGACTTTACTTTCTCGAACATACCGCTCTCCTTTGTAAATCAAAAGCTCTCGTCCACTGTGGACGGAGCAACGCTCCACCACAGGGACGGGAGCTTTCTACAAAACCCTCGCGGTACCACCCTGGTTGACCCGGACCTTTCGGCCCCGAACCTCTTTGCAGGTGCGAAACTACCTCGACACCCTTCGCTGTAACGGGCGAACCCGACCCGGATTACTAACGCCTGAACGCGTCCGCGTTCTTCGCTTTCGGTAGGTGGCTCTGGGAGGATCTTCGGGCCGCTCCCCGATCCGGGCTCTCACCGTCCCCGGTTCGCTTTCTCGGAACTCCGCGACCTTACTCGTTCCCGTCATCGCCTCTAGGTGCTTTTTAGCGCCAAAAAGAAAGGGTGTCAAGGCCGGAAACCGGGATGTGGTGATCCGGACCGGCTTTTACAGTCGTAATAGTATTGTAAGAGTCTTTTGATTACCGGGCGATAAGATATGTTCAGGTTGAGTTTGGTTGGCGGCAAACCTTTGTAGACAGCATTGGAGTGACGAGTAGATGAACGTTAAATTGAGAGCTTTTTTGGCGGGCGCCGCCGGCGCGATCCTGGCTTTCGGCGTTGTAGAATTGATCCACGGGTTTTATCAGTTGGTGCCTTCCATCACCACGGCGGTCTCGCAGCGGATCATCGAGCTGACGCCGGGGGATCTGGCGACCGCCGGGATCGGCGCTTTGGGCAAGGCGGCGACCCCAATCCTGATCACGTCTTTAATAGTTTTCACGGTACTCTCCGCCGGGTTGTTGGCTAATCTGGCGTTAAGGTCCGGAATACTGGCCCTCGCCGGCGTGTCGGTTTTCGGGGCGGTGGCCCTCCTGGCCGCTTTCTCCGAGCCGTTTGTCGCGCCGCTCGCCACGATAGGCGCCGTGCTGGTAGCGCTGGCGGCCGGTACGGTCTCCGCGGCCGGCCTTATGCAAGGCTCCGTGCTACCGGCGGCCAGCGAGTCATCTCAGGATGACGGCAAAGGTTCCGGAAAACCCGAGCCGCAGCCGTTCGACGGCCGTTCGCGCGAGACGGGCGCGGCCAACATCGCCGTAAACCGGCGCAACTTCCTGGCTCTGACCGGGGCCGCCGCGGCCGCCGGGGCCACGGCCTTCGGGGTGGGACGGGTGCTCGGGGGGGAGGATGCGTCCGCCGCGAGTTCCCCGGGCTCTCTGGATTCTCTAGGGAGCGCGTCCGGGGGAACCACCGGTGGCAGCACTACCGGAGGTGCTACCGTCCCGGCCCGCCAAACTCTACCGCCACCGCCGGACGCCGCCTCCATAAACGTGGAGGGGATGCCTGAGCTGATCACCCCGACTGACAACTTCTACCTTATAGACACCGCCGTCTCCTCGCCGCGCATAAATCGCGATAGCTGGACGGTCTCGGTAAAGGGCGCCGTGGACAACCCGATAGAGCTCTCCTACGACGAGTTGATCTCTTCGTTTCAGATAATAGAGGCCGACGTAACCATGTCCTGCGTCTCCAACGAAGTGGGGGGCGGTTTGATCTCCCACGGGCGCTGGACCGGGGTCCGGTTGAGCGACGTTCTCGAAGAAGCCGGAATGAGCCGGGACAAGATCCGGAAAGCCTCCGAACAACTCGTCGGGCGCAGCGTGGACGGCTGGACCGGGGGATTCCGTACCGAGACAGCCTTCGACGGCCGCGAAGCACTCGTCGCTTTCGGCCTAAACGGCGACGAACTGCCCGTAAAGCACGGCTACCCGGTGCGGCTCGTGATCCCCGGCCTCTACGGATACGTCTCGGCCACCAAGTGGCTCCAGGAGATAGAACTCACCGACTGGGGCTTCGACGCCTACTGGATCAAACGCGGCTGGTCCAAAACCGGCCCCGTCAAGACCCAATCCCGTATAGACACCGTCTCGGGCAACGACGACCTCTCTGCCGGCACCATCCCCATCGGCGGCGTCGCCTGGGCACCAACCCGCGGCATCTCCCGCGTCGAGGTCTCCACCGACGACGGCGAAACCTGGAACGAAGCCCGCCTGGCCGAGCAACTCGATGTGGACGCCTGGCGCCAATACGTCTACGAGTGGGACGCCGAACCGGGCGACTACACCATAAAAGTCCGCGCCACCGACGGTGACGGTGAGACTCAAACAAACAAAAAGGCCCCGCCTATACCCTCCGGAGCCACCGGATACCACACCGTAAACGTCTCCGTAGCGTAAAAACAGCCCGTAAAGCCTCTCCAGGATAACCGTACACCTGAACTTCAGATAGAGCCAAAAGATACGGAAACCCGTGTGGCTGTAGTAAAAAACACTTTCTTGTAGCCAAATTGTTGCCGATACGTTACGGTTTCGTTACACGAAAGTAAGCTGTCTGTAACAGCGTAAGTGTATAGTAGTAATTAAACCAAGCCCCGGTCGACAGGACATTTCCCCCCTCCAGTTTTTGTCGGCCGGGGCGGTTTATTTTTCGAGGGGTTTTCCGGGTTGAGGTTTTCCGTGGTTTACTGGGTGTGTTGAAGGTTGATGGGCTACATTCTTTGGATCTTACGCCCTCCGAGGCGCGGCGGTTGCAGGGGGAACTTGCGCCGAAAGTGTCGGTGGGGCCGCCGCTGGATCTCGAAAAAGTCCGCTACGTTGCCGGGGCTGACGTGTCGACTGAGGGGGATATGGCCTACGCCACCGTGGCGGTTCTCAGCTTTCCGGATCTCTCGTTGGTCGAGGTTCAGGGTTCTGAAGCGCCCGCGACGTTTCCCTACGTCCCGGGGTTGCTCGCGTTCCGGGAGGTCCCGACGGTGGCCGACGCTTTGAGGAAGGTAGAAACCCCGGTAGACGCCGTCATCTTCGATGCCCAGGGTCTCGCCCACCCGCGCCGGATGGGCCTCGCGTCGCACATCGGATTGTTTATAGACGTACCGGCGGTAGGCTGTGCCAAGAGCCGGCTCATTGGAGGCTACGAAGAACCGGGTATCGAGAAAGGCAGTGCTACGGACCTCGTACACGGTGGTGAGATCGTGGGCAAAGTTTTGAGAACCCGTACAAACGTCTCGCCGGTCTACGTTTCGGTAGGCAATAGGATAGACCTGGAGAGCGCCGTGGATCTCGTACTAGCCTGTTCTCCGAAATACCGGTTACCCGAGACCACGCGGCAAGCGCACAAAACGGCAAACGAGCTTCGCCGCGGAGGGAATTTCGACGAAACTTCGTTCTAAGTAGCGTTGAGCGTGCAAAACTGCTAACTTAAATTTGATAAATTTAACAAATCAGACTTCTCGGCTATTAGGAAAGGAGTATCTTAAGGACGAGATGGCGTCTTCACCTTCGGTCGCATGGGTGGATTCGGTGCATCCTAGCCTTCCCCAGCATCCTGCTCGCCATCGTGATCGTCTCCATCCTCGGTCGGAGCCTGACGAACGCCTTGCTGGCGGCTGGGATCGTGTACATCCCCCAGATGGCCCACGTCTTCCGCTCCGCCGTTATCAGCGTCCGCGAGCGGGACTACGTCGAGGCGGAACGCGCCCTGGGAGCGGGCCACGCCCGGATAGTGTCCTCGGCCATCCTGCCGAATAGCCTGACGCCGCTCGTGGTCCAGGCCACCCTGACCCTCGCGGTCGCCATCCTGGACGTGGCGGCGCTTTCGTTCCTGGGACTCGGGGCGACCGCGCCTTCGCCGGAGTGGGGCGCGATGCTTACCGACGCCTTCCGCAGCGGCTTCGGGGTCTTCGTAAACGGCCAGCACGCGATAATCTTTCCCGGTGTGGCGATCGCGCTCTGCGTACTCTCGGTGAACTTTATCGGAGACGGCCTACGCGACGCGCTCGACCCGCGCCGCCGGAGCCGATAGGCTTCTCAGTCTTCCCGTGGATTCTCCGCCGCCGGCAGCTCTTCGGGCGGTTGCCAGGGTTGGTATTCTCCGGTTAGCGGGGCCGCGTCTTGCGCCAACGTCCTTTGTTTGCCGTCCAGGGTCTCCACAAGACCGGTTAGCCACTGCTTGCGGTTCCAGACCCGCTCCGCATATTCATCGAGCACCTCCGAGACAGACTTTTTCAGGTCCGCTACAACCCGCTCATCGTCTACCTCGACCGTCTCCAGCTTGCGGACCGCCGTGTCCCGCGTTTTCTGGGCCCGGATGAGGTCCCGGTTGTTTTTCTTGTAGCCGCGCCCTAGCTCCTTGATACTCTCTTTGTCGCCCCCGGACATCGCGGTGTTGAGGTTGCCCAGCAGGGCCACGCCTTCCATCTGTACGGCCATGATCCTCTCCTCAGCCTCCGCGAGCGCGGAGCGAGCCTCATCCCTTTTTCGCAGCTTCTGACGGAACTCATCGTGCAGTATCTCGCAGCGCCTCCTGTAGACGGCGAACTCGTCCTCGATCTCGGAGAACATTCGATCTTCCGGATTGCCGCTCCAGGGAAACATCACCCGCCGCCTACCCTGTCCGACGAGTCTGTGCCGCCGGGCTGAAGTCTCTGCAGGCGCCCTGCGGATCGCAGTGTGCGTGTAGATAAAACATCCTGATCTCCGGGAAGATAGCATAACCGGCCGTCTCCTCAAAGCCTGAGGCCTCGTGCCGGAGACAAAGAGTTACTGTCTGCAAGTGTGCTCCCGGAGGATTATACGCTCCGGGCTGGAAGTCTCGTAGTCCGGCAGCGTCGTCTCTCGCATAAAGACGATCTCCAGCCTCTGTAGCGACTCTTTATCTGGGTGACGCCCGTTCCAGGCCCGGCAGAGATACTCGCCGAAGTTCTCGCGTTGCTCGCGCTGGTCGGCGCGGCGTTCAGGAGTGTCTATGTACTCGTTGGTGGTGATGTACTCTAAGTATTTGCGCCAGTGCTCGTTGTTGTCGAGCCCGTGGATGTTCTCCGGCTTCTCGAAAGATACTTTGCTTACACCGTAGTCGTCTCGTACTACGGACATAAGATCCACCCGCTCCCCGTTACTCAAAGTCCCGGGGACCACCCACCAGCCGTCCTCCCTGGGTGGGCTCGGGGCGTACATCGTCCAATACTGGTTCAGGCCGAGGAAGTAGCCCGGTGTATAGCCGGTGGCCGGCATCGCGAAAGAGGAAGAGACCGTCCCGGCGTTCCAGAGCAAGACGTAGAACAGGAAAAACGCTGCGAGCAGGTTGACCGCGAGCGACGACCGCAACCTTACCACCCCGCTGCGCCGGGGCTCTGCCGTAGAGCCCGCGGACCCTACCGTCTGGTAGCCCGCGTCCGCCGACCCTCCGGCGAAGCTGGCGGCGGAAGGCCGCACCGTCAGGGGAGAAGGGTAACCCTGGGCGAGGCGCGTGGTCGTCCGCCCCAAGGTTCGGAGACTTTGGGCGACGAATGCCTGGCCGGGCAGTTTGTCGCGGAGCTTAGGAAGGGCGGTTTCCCAGAACCAGGTGGGCAGAAAGCAGACCATGCACAGCGCGCTGATCCAGGGAAATATCCCGATATCTATCATGAGCCAGATACCGAAATGGAGGCCCATAAACATTGCAACCGCCGCGGTCCTTAGCGGCCCGGTAAAGAATGGGCTGAACAGTAGAAACGGTCCGAAGGCTTCGAGGGCCAGGGTAGCGAAACTGGCTACCACGAGCAGAGTAGAGAAGTTGAGCAGGAACGCGCCGAGTTGGTTGGCGACCTGCTCCTGACTCAGCGTGTAGTAGAGTGCGGAGCCGTCGCGCCACTCGTCGCCGGTCTTGAGGATTGCGGTGATCCAGTACATGACGGCGATCTGTATAAATAACGCCGCCGTGCCGAAAGAGAGGAACTTCATCGAGAGCCTCCGGGGTTCGGCCCGGCGGGCGCGGTCAACGGACCAGACGGCACCGAGCGGTAGAAAGAGGCTCCAGAACAGCAGCAACCGTAGCAGTACGTCCCCGGAGGCGAGCACCAGCGGGTTGCGGTACTGGATCGAGAGCAGCAACGCCCACACGACAAACACCGCCAACCGCGTCCGGTATCCGGCCAGCATCGCCAGCGCCGCCAGCGCTGCCACCCCGAACAGCAGTGCCTGGAACTGGGAGAGGCCATTGATCAGGTTTAAAGAGAACGCGTAAGGGCTCAGGACGTCCGCATCACTCACCACGGCAGCGCGCGGCAGTATTCCCCAGTCCGAGTAGTGGGCCGTCATGTCGGTGGCCCGGTTGATGAGGTCGGCGAGCACCAGGAGCGCCAGCACGATCCTGAAAAGTGCCAGAGAGCGCAGATCCGCGCCGAAGACCTCTACGGCCTTATCTCTCGCCCGACGACCCCCAGGAATTTTATCGAGCGCCGCGCCGAAGCGTGAGAAACTTTCGCCGATACGGTTCAACCGGCGTATCCGGGTTTAGTATGATTGCCGGCCATCTTGGGGGCTACGCAGATATTTACTATGCTTCGACAAGGTTCCGGCACGGAAAAACCTGAGACATCGCTGGGGATATTCATAGGACGTTATTATTGAAGGCGGCAGGTGTAGCGTCAAGCAGTAGTAAAGCCGCAGTCCGGCCCGTTCGACGCTATAGTAGCTCCTGCAGGCAGAGAAAGGTTCTCGAAGGAGCAGTGAACCCACAGCGACAAACGACGCTGATATTCGACGGTGGCTGACGGTTCTGTACCCGGTGCGTGCGCTTCGTGAAGGCACTCGACCGCGGCCGCCGCGTGACGGCGGTGCCCTACCAGAAACCGGGTGTGGCGGAATCTCTCGGCTTGACGCCTGAACAGTGCCGGTCCGCCGCCTGGGCGCTGACGCCGGATGGGAAGCGCCACCGGGGAGCCGGGGCAGTCAACGCGGTCCTATGCGAGGCGCTCGGCACCCGGCTCCCGAGCGTGCTCTACGGGTTGCCGATCATCGGAGTGTTGCAGGACACCGCTTACGACTGGGTGGCGACGAACCGCCGGCGATTGCCGGGAGACAAACCTTACTGCGACCAGCATCCTGTCAAGTGCCGGTAAGCCTCAAAGCGGGGTTGCGCTAGAGCACGGCTTTCTGCCCGTTGAGCACGTCTTCGGGTTTGCCGCCGGCCCGCAGCATATGCGCTTCGCCTTCCCACACGAGTACTTCCGCCGGTTCGGGGTGGCTGAGGAAGCCGCGGTTACTGGCCGAGAAGCCATAAGCCCCACTGTAGAAGACCCCGATCAAGTCTCCAACCTCCGGCTCCGCGAGTGGGATGTTGGTCCCGAACATATCAAGCGGCGTACAACAAGGCCCGGCGACCGCCGTACCCTCCTCGGCCGGCTCCGCGCCGGGTCGGCTCAGGTTCATCAGAGGATAGGCTTTGCGGAAGACCTGGCCCATGTTACCGGTCGCGGTGAGGTGGTGGTTCATGCCGCCGTCGGTAACGGCGAAGGTTTTGCCCCGCATATCTTTTACGTCCACCACGCGGGTAACGTAGAGCCCCGCGTCGGCGACCAGGTAGCGTCCGAGCTCGAAGATAAAGCGGCAACCTTCGAGGCGCGGGTCGGAGCTGTAGACGGGCAGGAGGTCCCGGTAGCCGGCGCCGAAGCGTTCCAGGTCGAAGTCCTCCATCTTCTCGAAGTACGGCACCCCGAAGCCGCCGCCGAAGTCGATCATCTCCAGCGGTCGCCCGGCGTGGTCCGCGCACTCCAACGCCACCTCGAAGATGTTGCGGCAGTGCTCCAGCAAAGCATCCGCGTCGAAAACCTGCGTCGCCGTGTAGATGTGGATGCCGCGCAGGATAAGCTGCGGATACGAAAGCACCTTCTCCACGGCCTCCTTCAAGTCTTCCTGGTCTATGCCGAACTGGCCGACCGTTCCGCCCATCCGCATCCCCGAGCCCATGAGCTGGGCCGCCGGGTTGATGCGTAACCCGACACCGATCTGCTTCCCTTCCTCCTCGGCGACGGAGGATAAACGCTCGATCTCACCCAGAGACTCAACGTTGACCGCGAAGATACCTTCCCGCACCGCGTGGCGCAGCTCGTCGTTGGTCTTACCGGGGCCGGCGAAGACGATGTCTTCGGGCTCTATGCCGGCGGCCCGCACGACGGCCAGTTCTCCGGAGGAGGCTACTTCGCCGCCCGCCCCACCCCGTGAGAGGAGTTGGCAGACCGCGACGCTCGGGTTCGCCTTTACCGAGTACGAGACTTCTACGCCGTCGCCCAGGGCCTCCCGGACGCGGCGCACCCGGTCGAGGAGTTGCTCCCCGTGGTAGAGGTAGAAGGGAGAACCGAACTCTTCGGCTATCTCGGAGATTGGTACGCCGCCGGGAGAGAACTCCTCGCCGCCGTTTTCGTCGAAGCGCCCCGCCAGGGCGCGGGCTTTATCCTGCTGTGTAAGCATTGCTGACCGTCTTTCTATCCACCTTGCCGGAGCCTGTTTTGGGTAGTTCGTCTTGAATAACGATCTCTTTCGGCACCATGTACGGTGGCCCGTACGTTACGCAGTGCTCCCGAATTTTCTCCGCCATCTCGTACGCGTCGTCGTTCGCACCGTCTTTGAGCGAGACCACGACGACGACGTGCGCCCCGACGTCCGGGTCGGGGATGCCAAAGGCCACGGCTTCGCTGACGAGGCCCGAGTCTACGATGAGGTCTTCTATCTCTTCGGGGCTCATCCGGTAGCCCTGGCTCTTTATCATGGCATCCGCCCGGCCGACGAGGTAGAGGTAGCCTTCTTCGTCTTTATAGCCGAGGTCGCCAGAGTGGACGATCTTGCTCTCGGGCAACTCCGGGTGTGAGAAGGGGTCTGGCTTATACGCTTTGCGCGTAGCCTCTTCTTTGCCCCAGTAGCCCATCGCTACCGTCGGTCCTCGATGTACCAGCTCCCCGGTCTCGCCGGGGGCGCACTCCTCACCGTCTTTGTTGACCACGTAGACCTCGGCGTTCGGAATGGCCTTGCCGATGCTCCACTTCTCCGGGGTTACGCGGTCCAGTTCGTCCGGGTGCAGGTAGGTGGAGCGAAACGCTTCCGTCAGGCCGTACATCAGGTAAATCTTTGTGTGCGTCAGCAGGCGCCGCAGTTCCTGGAGGTTCGCGTAGGGGATGCGCCCACCGGAGTTTGTAATGTAGCGCAGGTGCTCCAGAGGCTCTTCTTCGATGCTCTTCGTGCTCCGCAACAGGAGCGTCCATAGCGGCGGCACCCCGGCGAGGCCCGTCGCCTCGTGGCGACGCAGGCCCTTTATGAGGTCGCCTGGCAAGCGGGAGTTCTGGAGGATCAAGGTGGCCCCGACGCGCAGGGAGCTCGTGAGTTGGTTCAGGCCGTAGTCGAAGCTGAACGGCAGCGCCGAGAGGATGCGGTCCTCGGCTGTATTCTCGACGTAGGTCGAGACGATCTGGGCCCCAACGACCAGGTTCCGCTGCGAGAAAGCCACGCCCTTCGGCTGGCCCGTCGAGCCGGAGGTGTAGAGAATGGTGCTCAAGTCTCCCTCTAACACCGGCTGCTCCAGCCACGAGCCGTCGTCCTGGCCCAGTACCTTGTTCAGGCTCATCAGGGCTGCGGCATCCGTATGGGGTGGTTCGTCGCCTTTGTAGAAGGCGGTTTCGACCAGCCCCGACTCCAGGCTTTCGAGCTTCGCCTTATCTCCGACCAGGACTTTCACGTCGCAGTCTTCGGTGATGTAGCGGACCTGGGGCGGCTTGAGCAGCGGGTTGATGTTCACGAAGGCGGCACCGGTTTGGGAGGCGGCGAGCATCGCCACGGTCGCCTCCCAGGACTTTTCCATGAGGATGCCGACCCGGTCGCCTTTCCGTACGCCGGTGTCTATGAGTGCGGCGGAGAGGGCGCTGCTGCTGCGGGCCAGGTCTTCGTAGGTGTATTTGGCTTTGCCGTCTACTATCGCGGTTTTGCCCGGCTCTTTCCGGGCGGCGTTGTAGAGCAGATGGTGGAGGGCGAATTCGGGGTGCGGGATCACTCGGTCTTGCTCTCCACGAGGGCGGCGATGTTCTCTACGGAGCCGAAGTTCTCTTCGTCCAGCTCATCGTCCTCGACGGTGATGCCGAAGCGGTCCTCCATGAACATCACCAGCTCCACCGTCTGGAGCGAGGTCAGGACGCCGTTCTCGATCAGGGGCTCATCGTTGGAAATTTCCCGGTTCCCCGTTACGTTCTCTTGCAGCCAGCCCTTGATCTCGGCGGTAGTCGTCTCGGTGTTTACGCTCATGCTTTCTTACCTCCCGTAGGATTTCTACTCGTCAAAAATTCTAGCCTAGCTTTGTAGGTTACTACACCCAGCGAAAAGCTCTACCGCCCTACCGGCGGAACAAAGATCACCGTCTTCCGTCCCACGCTAGTAGTAGACGTCACCCTTCGCCCGCTGATGGACGCGGAAGTACCACGGCTCCACCCTGTCCCACAGCCGGGCGCGGGTGCTGTTTACCGGCAGGTCGAGGGTGCCTACGAAGTCTACCAACTCGCCCCCGAAACCGGCCTTGAACTTGTACACGCCGTACAGGGGATGGTCCTCATTGCCGAGCTCGTCGAGGGTTGGTACGCCCCACATATCGTAGTGGGTGACGCCGTGCTCTTTGGCCCACTTCATGACCCCCCATTGCAGGAGGTTGGCCGGGGTGATCCTGCTCTTCTCCCGCGTCGAGACGCCGAGCATGTAGATACACTTGTGCCCGAAAGTGAACACCATCGCCGCGGCCGGCCGGACGCCCTCGTGCTCGGCGAAAAACAGGTGTGCCCGGCCCGCTTTCTCCATTTCCTGCCACAGCACTTCGTAGTAACCGTACGGCCGGCTCCAGAAGTCTTTGCGCTCGACCATGTCGCTGTGCATCCGCCAGAACTGGTCCAGGCCCGCGCGCGAGTTGTCCTCGACGACCTCGACGCCTTCTTTACCGGCCCGCCGGACACCGTAACGGGTGCTCTTCTTCATGTTCGCCATTATGTCTTCTTCGGATTGGCCCAGGTCTACCTTCAGGGTCGCCTTATGGTTCACGTTCCACCGGAACTTCTCGAAGCCGAAAGCCCGCAGGTGCTCCTTTACATCCTCCCGGTCCGACAGAACCTCCGGCTCGATCTTGACCGTGTGCGCCCCCCAGCGCCCCGCCACCTCTACCACGCCGTCAAAGAAAGCCCGCACGGCTCTATCATCGTCCCACGGCAGCCACGGACCCTTTGGACAGTACAACATGCCCCCCGGCACCAGCGGCGTGTTGTAGTAAAGGAACTGTCCGCTCCCGGCTACGGCGCCGTCCCGTTCTAGGGTCAGCCGGACCGGCTTCCAGCCCAGCCTCTTCTTGAACTCGCCCCACTCGTGGCTCTGTAAGAGGTTGCCGCCTCCCGGCGAAGACTCTACTAGTCGGTTCCACTCCGCCGGCGAAACGCCTTCTTTCTCGACGACCGTGTAGGAGCCCGTGGTGGTAGACGGAGTAAGATCCTGCTTAGTGGGTGACATTCGAACCTCTTGCCGTATCGGGTGGTCGTGGGTGCGAAACAGAGTCTAGGGGGCGGTCCGGGTATGTTCAAGCCGGACGGGGGATCGGGCCCCGTGAGGACTACGGATCTAGCGCATCCAGAAGCTCGGTTCCCCGTCGCCCAGGCTGTAAGACCAGTTGGAGAGGGAGCGGGCCGTTTCTTGCGACCCGGGATCCGCGAACTTTGCCAGCAGTACGTTTTGGCGGTTGCCCCGGTGGAAGAACCCTAGTTTACCCAGGTCTTTCGAACGGGCGGAGGCCACGGATTCTCCGTAGCGGTAGCGGACCAGATGAACCCCCGCCCCCCTGAAAAACCGGACCGCGTCCCGGATCAGGGCGCGCGCCACGGCATGTCGTCCCGGCAACGTCATGAGGTCCATCACGTAGCCGTCTATGCCGCCGGTCGTTACCTTGAGCACGGCGTAACCGAGAAGGGTATCTCCTTCCTTTACGCCCAGCACGGTAACCGGATGCTGCGGCGAGCCGGGCCCGTAACGCCACCGCAGAAACGCCGCATCTTTCTCCGTTGTGCACGGCACGACCGTCACGACCTCCTCGAACAACCGGTCGAAAGACTCGTCGAACTCCTCCAGCACCCTGGCCTCCGGACCGCCCGCGAACGCGCCGGACAAGGCCCCGTCCAAAACCCACAACCCACCGTTCAAGAGCTTCTTCGCCGGGCCGGGAAGCGGCAGCCGGGACCGGGACGGCGGCGCATCTGTTTGAAGGTTCAAGAACCTCTTTACCCGCGCCGGAACCGGCGGGACCGGCAGCTTCGAGACGTTCAGCAGCTTTGCTGCGTAGTTCAGCTCACCAACCTTCTCGGCGCCGAGCCGGGTTTCTATCCCGATCACCGACGGCAGGATGTCGCAGGCGACGCAGTTCTCGGCGGCCCGGAAGAATGCCCGCATGAGCGAGAGCGCGTAGAAACCGTAGCCGGGGTTCACTTCGTAGTCTCCGGGCGTGTGGGCGACTATTCTCTCTCCGTTTACCCGGTAGTACTGGGGCAGGGATGAGAGATGCCCTACGACCTCGCCTTCCCCGGTTATGGCGACCCAGCGGCGGGCCTGTTCGGCCAGGGGGTGTTCGGAGAACCAGCGGTAGAAACGGTCATAGAACCCGAAGTCGTGGACCTCGGGGATGTGGGGGTGCGTGAGGATGCGGAGGTCCCCGATCCCCTCTGCCAAACCATCTTGCCTTATGAGCGGGTCTTCGAGCTCCCGCACCGATACTTTGTTCATACCGGGAGACTAATAATAGAAGTCGCCCTTCACCCGCTGGTGCAGGCGGTAGTAGACCGGCTCGATCCGGTTCCAGAGTTTTGCCGGCGCCGGCTTTACCGGCAGGTCGTGGCAGCCGATAAAGTCCGCGACGTCGCCGCCGAAGCCGGCTTTGAACTCGTAGATGCCGGACATCGGGTGGTCGTCGTACAGCTCGTCGGGGTGGGGGATGTTGACCATGTCGTAGTAGGTCGCGCCGCGCTCCTTGGCCCACTTCATTACTTCCCACTGCAACCCGTAAGTGGGTTTGAGCTTCTTTTTCTGGTCCACCGAAGCGCCGGAGAGATACCAGTACTTGTGGCCCATCGTGATCGCTAGAAGCCCCGCCAGCCGGTCGCCCTCGTGCTCGGCGAAAAAGAGATCCGCCAGGCCGGCGTCGAACATTGCCTGCCAGGAGGCGACCACGTAATCCTTTGGCCGGTGCCAGAACTGGTTGCGCTCTATGACCAGCTCGATCATGCGCCAGAACTCTTCTATGGCCCCGGGCGAGTTGTCCTTAACGACCTCGACGCCTTTCTTCCCGGCGTAGCGGGCGTTGTAGCGCGTCGTCCGCTTCATGTTCGCCATTATGTCTTCTTCGGAAGGACTGAGATCCACGACGAGCGTCGTCTTGAAGTTCAGGTCCCACCGGAACTTCTCGAAGCCGAAAGCCCGCAGGTGCTCCTTTACATCCTCCCGGTCCGACAGAACCTCCGGCTCGATCTTGACCGTGTGCGCCCCCCAGCGCCCCGCCACCTCTACCACGCCGTCAAAGAAAGCCCGCACGGCTCTATCATCGTCCCACGGCAGCCACGGACCCTTTGGACAGTACAACATGCCCCCCGGCACCAGCGGCGTGTTGTAGTAAAGGAACTGTCCGCTCCCGGCTACGGCGCCGTCCCGTTCTAGGGTCAGCCGGACCGGCTTCCAGCCCAGCCTCTTCTTGAACTCGCCCCACTCGTGGCTCTGGAAAAAGTGGCCCCCACCGGGGGATCCCGTAACGGCAGCGTTCCATTCCGGAGGCGAAATGTTCTGCTTTTCCAGAACCGTGTAGTGCCCGTTTGTGGCGGACGTGAAATCCTGCGGAGCGGTGAAACTCAAAGCGTTTTTATCTCCCCGTGTCGGGCTGGGTTCGAACAGGCAGCAAGTTTAGGTGGACGGCCGGGGGTCGTCAAGCCGTTTCGCGTCGAGCCGTCTACTTGAGCCAGAAAGTTGGTTCCCCGTCCCCGACGGTGTAAGACCAGTTGGACAGGTATCGCGCCGCGCCTTGCCGGCCCGCATCCGAGAACTTCGCCAGCAAGTTGTTCCGCCGGCTCTGCCGGAAAAAGAAACCGAGTTTTTGCAGGTCGGATCTCTTGGGCGAGGCCGGCGACGGGATGTGCCGGTAACGGATTATCGGTGATCCCGCCCGGCGCAGCGAACGGACGGACGCCCGGACCAGGGCCCGTGCCACGTCGGGACGTCCCGGCCGGGCCGTCAGGTCGAGTATGAACCCGTCCGGCCCAGTCGCGTCGGTCTTGAGCACGGCGTAACCGAGAAGGGTATCTCCTTCTTTTACGCCCAACACGGTGACCGGATGCTGCGGCGAGCCGGACCCGTAACGCCAGCGCAGAAACGCCGCGTTCCGCTCCGCCGTACAGGGCACCGAGGCCGCGACGGCCTCGAACAGGTCGTCGAAAGCCTCGTCGAACTCGTGGATCCGCGCCACCTTCGGCCCGCCGGCAAAGATACCGCCGAGAACCTCGTCGACCACCTGGAGACCCCCGTTCAGGACCTTCTGCAGCGGGGCCGGAATCGGGGCCCGGGGGCGGGCCGGCAGCACCGCTTGGCCGTGGGGGTCCGAGAAGTCCTCCGTACCTTCCGAGTTGCTCTGATAGCCCGGGTAGCCGTACGGGACCCCGGCAGGGCCGGCGGCGGGTTTCTCCCGGCCCAGGAGGCGGGACAACCGGGCGGGCAGTTGCGGGGCGGGGACCTTCGAGACGTTCAGGAGTTTTACCGCGTAGTCCAGTGGGCCGATCATCTCGGCCCCGAGCCGCGTTTCGACTTCGATCGCGGCCGGCACCATATCGCAGGCCACCATGTTCTCGCAGGTGCGGAAGAAATTCCTCATGAGAATAAAAGCCTGGATGCCGTGTTTGGGGTCTACCATGAAGTCCGCCGGCGTGTGGGCGACGACCCTCTGGCCGTTGATCCGGTAGAACTGCGGCAGCGCGGAGAGGTGCCCGACGACCTCGCCGTCCCCGGTTATTGCGACCCACCGGTACAACTGATCCGCCAACTCGTGCGCCCCGAACCACCGGTACACCGCTTTATGAAAATCAATGTCGAAGACCCCGGGATGCCCGGGATAAGCGACGATTCGCAGTTGGCCTATACTCTCGTCCGCGTCTTCGTGCTCTAGTTTCGCTTTTTCAAGAGTTTTCACTGTCGCCTTCGCCACTCAAACCCTCCCTTTGAGTTTCGGAGACATTTCGTCGTTTTTTGGGCTTGCTCTCACTACGAAAGCGTCTCCGATAAGTTATATCTAATTTCTAGAATGAATTTCAGCCCGGGGTAGCATGGGCGTAAGGTAGCATTTTTGCGGGATCCGGGTACATTTACGCCATACGGTCCCTCGATGTGTGGCGTTGGGGTTCGGTTTTTGGTTTCATACCGTAATCTTGGAAAGTAGAGTACACAGGAAGGTTATGCCAGTTATTATCGGGTTTCCCGGAAGGTACGGAACGTATGGAATGTATCTTCCGGCCGGGCTTCGGGTTGTAGTGTGGGGTGGGTCTTGAGAAGGGACCCCGCGCCAAGAGAATCCAGGAGGGGGAATGCCGTCGCAAAGCAGCGCCGTTACCGGCGGCGGCGTTTTGGGGCGCTGTTGGTCGCGGTGTTCATTCTGGTCGGTGGCGTTGCGTACGCCGCGGACCAGCTTTCCGGCGGGCCGGACGAGCGGGCCGGCGAACCTCCCCGACAGGTGTCGTTGGTCAGGGACCCGGTCGTCGGAGAAGAGCCCGTACCCGAGATGCCTGACGCGCTCAAGCTCAAGGCCACCCCGGCTTCTTCGGCGTACCTCACCGCGGCCGGGGAGTTGCCCGGGGTTACGAAAAACAACATAGAAGCCGTCTACAAGAGCGAAGATGACCCCACCTGGGCCGCGGTACGGCTGGACCTCGAAAACGAGGAAGGGGACCACGTGCTCTTTCTGGAGAAAGAAGGCCGGGCGTGGGAGGTGCGGCGCTCCGTGCTAACCGACGAGCCAGACTACGAGGACAACGAGCAGGCGGTGCTCGACGGCGTGCCTGGAGATTTGGCTGGATCGCTCTACACCGTAGAAACTTCGGAGAACGGGACCTTCATGACCTCCGAGCTGGAAGAAGAACCTTTGAAACTCGATGAGATCCCAGACCTGGGAGACCCGAGCTTTTCGGACCCCGAGCCCGTGCTCGACAATGTGCCGAGCGGAGAGCGCGACCGGATAAAAACCGGGCTCGAAAACGTAAAGAAAGAGATCGAGGACTACGGCGGCGTGGCCGGCGTCTACGTGCGGGACCTCGAAGGGGGGTACGGTTACGGCGTTCGTCCCGACGAGCAATTCTTCAGCGCTTCGGTTATAAAAGTTCCCATCCTGGTAGCGGTTTTCCGCCGGATAGACGAGGGTGAGCTCTCGCTGTCGGACACGTTCCCGACCAAGGAGTCGGACTGGGCCGCCGGGGCCGGTTGGATGCAGTGGGAAGACCCCGGTCAGTCGTACTCCGTGTACGACTACGCGTACCTCATGATGACCCAATCGGACAACGTCGCCACCAACGCGCTGTTGCGGAAGGTCGGGGGCATAGAGTACGTCAACGAAGTCTCCCGTTCCCTGGGCGCCGAAGACACGGCCCTCGTCCAGAAAGTAACCAGCGAACGTGGCACGGTCCCGGCCATAGACAACCGCACCACGACCCACGACATGGCGATTATGCTCGATAAGATTGCCGGCGAAAAAGCGGCGAGCCCCGATAGCTGCCAGACGATGGTAAACATCATGATCGACAACTACCTGGAGTCCTGGCTCGTGGACGGTATCCCGGCGGACGCAAACGTCGACATCGCGAACAAGGGCGGCTGGCTCTACAAAGTCTACGACGAAGTCGGGATCGTCTTCCACGACGATCGGCCCTACGCCGTGGCGATCCTGTCGAAGTACGGCCCCGGAGACCCGCTGGAGGCCAAGCCCACCATTAGAAAGATCTCCGAAAACGTGTGGGACACCCAGGAAAACCAGGGGAGCCAGGAAAACAAGGAAGAATCCTCCGGGGAGTCCGGGGATGAGAATTAGCCTCCGGGCGCTTTCCCGACCCGTTTCTTGAGCAGGGTGGCGGCCCAGGTGATCTCCTCGGCTTTTAATAGAAACGCCGTGCCGAGGTAAGCCGCCAGCGAAGTGCCGCCGACCGCCGCGATGATCCCTACCCGCTCGAAGGCTCCCGCACCGTTCCCCAGGATCAAGGCCCCGGCCCAGGCGACGGCGTACATTACCGTGCCCGCGAGAAGGGTTTTCGTCAAAGAGGTCAACAACTGCCGCCCGCCGATGCGTTGTATCGCGCGGCGCATCGCGACTAGCCCCGCAAGCGCGAGAAGCGTATAGGTTCCCGAAAGCGCCAGCACCACGACGACCACGCCGATGTCCGTCCGGGACAGAAGGTACACGGCGGCGGTGTAGAGTACGAAAAGGCTTACGTTCAGCAGCGCCGGGGTCATGGTGTTCTGACGCGAATAAAACGCCCGAACCAGGAGGAAATAAACGCTGTAGCCGAGAAGCCCCACCGCGTAGGCGGCGAGCAGCGCCGCCACCGTCTGCGTGTCCTGGGCGCTGAATTCTCCACGCTGATAGAGTAGCCCGACGATTGGCTCCGCAAGCACCACCATCCCGATGGTCGAAGGGATCACGACAAAGGAGACCAGCCGGAGGCCGAAAGAAAGGGTGTCGCGGTAGCTGGCGAGGTCTCCGCGGGAGTGCTGCTCGGAGAGCTCCGGCATGAGGGCGGTGACTACGGCGACGACGAAGATGCCGTAGGGGAGTGAGAAGACGACGAAGGCGAGGCCGAGCTCCGTTGCCGCGTTGAACGAGGTGGCGAAGTAGTTCGCGATGAACTGCAGGCCGACCGAGGCCGCGACCAGCACGAGCATTGGTCCGGCGAGCCGGGCGGCGTGCGCGAGGGCCGGGTGGCCGAACTGGACGCGGGGCTTATAGCCGAGACGCCACATCGTCGGCACCAGGGCAAACGCCATCACCGCCACCCCCAGGGACGCACCGACTGCCAGAACGTAGATCGCGAGCGTCTCGTTGCGGGGAGCTATTAGGGCGTAAGCTATGAAAGAAGCGACGACGATCAGGTTGTTCAGCACCGGGGCGAAGGTGGGCAGGAAAAAGCGCCGGTGGGCCTGCAACACGCCGGTCCCGATAGTATTGATCCCGTAGAAGAGCATCTGTAGAACGAAGATCCGGAAGAGCAGCGCCGCGAGGTCCAGCATCCTCTGCGTCTCTTGCGGGGAGAGATCCTCTGAATCGCTCCAGTCCGTCGCGAGCCCTACTATAGAGTCGGCGAACACGATGCCCACAACCGAAACCACCGCGAGCAACGGCAGGGCCACGGTCAAGAGGGCGTTGGTCAGGTTGCGGGCGTCCTCCTCCCCATGATGGGTTATCCGGTCTAGCAAGATCGGGATGAAGATCGAGTAGAAAATACCGCCCAAAAACAACTCGTAAATGAGGGACGGCAAAAGGCTCGAGACGGTGTAAGCCTGGGCTACTACGGTGGTGCCGAACACCGCGGCGAAAACCATCATTCGCAAGAAACCCGTAGCCCGGGAAAGTACGGTCGCAGCAGAGATCGAGAGCATAGACCGCAAGATGGACGACATGCCGGGGATGTTACTAGAGGGCGTGAGAAAATTCCCGGGTAGACGCCGGGAGCGTACCTTCCCCTACATACTCTGTGCCAAATATCCTGTATATGCTATCTTACGCTGTATGCCAGTTTCCGAGCAGGTGTTTAGGGTATAAGATAAGAGTATGCAGAGGACTGTAATAGGCGAACGATACGTGCTGCTGGATCCGGTAGGTCAAGGCGGCATGGGACGTGTGTACAAGGCACACGACGAGCTCCTGAACCGCGACGTGGCCCTGAAACTTCTAAAGCCCCAGCACGCGGACAACGAGCAGTTCGTGGAACGTTTCCGGCGGGAGAGCAAGAACGTGGCGGCCCTTTCCCACCCCAACATAGTGTCGGTCTTCGACGCGGGGGAGGACTCGGACGGCAGCCCGTACATGGCGATGGAGTACATCGGCGGCGGGACGCTGGCGGACCGGATCTCGAAGAAAGGACCGCTCGACTCGCTGGAGGCCGCGGGGATCGCTTTGCAGGTAGCCCGTGCGCTCGAAGAAGCCCACGAGCAGGGTGTGATCCACCGGGACATAAAACCGCACAACATCTTCCTGGTCGAAGACGCGGCTCTTTCGGATGAGAACGCGGGAAACGGATTGGGAGGAATAGCGTTCGGTGGCATAAAAGTCGGCGACTTCGGCATAGCCCGGGCCGCGGCCGAGACTGCCATGACCGAGACCAGCCTGATCCTGGGCACCGTCCGTTACCTCTCGCCCGAGCAAGCCACCGGAGAATTGGTGGGCCCGGAGAGCGACCTTTACTCGTTGGGGATCGTCCTCTACGAGATGATCACCGGCGGCGTTCCGTTCGACGCCGAAAATCCTATAGCCATCGCGATGAAGCACATCTCGGAGAAGCCGGTCCCGCCGAGAAAGATAAACCCCGGCGCCTCGGAGGGAATCCAGGCCGTGACGCTCAAGTTACTCTCTAAAGCGCCCGAAGACCGGTACCGGAGCGCTTCGGATCTCGTAGAAGACCTGAAACGCGTCGCCCGGGGACTCGCACCGGTTGGCATCGCGGTAGAGGACGAAACCGAGTTCCTGAAGCGCCCCCCGGATGAGGCGTCAACCCGCCCGGCACGAGGTCGCGGGACCGTCACGCCAGTTCGCAAGTCCCGCCTCGGACGCCGCGTGGCCGTGCTGGCGGTGTTGGCCATCCTGGTCGCCGGCCTGGCGCTGGCCGGGACCGAAAACGACTTCAGCACCCTCTACGCCGGCTTCAACGCCGGAGACCCCGCACAAAAGGTAGCAGGGATCGAAAACCTGCCGACGCCCTCCGCTATAGCGGCGCCGGTCACGCGGGCAAACGTCCCCGGAGTCGTCGGCGACGAGGAAGCCGCGGCGGTTAGTACCCTCGAAGACGCTGGCTTCCAGGTCGAAAAGGAGACCAGGGAAACCTCCGATAGGGAAGAAGGAACCGTGGACTCCCAGGACCCCTCTTCCGATGAACGGGTGCAACGAGGCTCCACGGTAACCATAACGGTCGCCGAAGCCCCTTCCAACGCTACCCTGCCGGACCTCACCGGGTTGGACCTTCAGGAAGCGGAAGCCAGGCTCTCCGAAGCAGGCCTGGAACTGGGACAACAAGACGAGGCTTACAGCGACTCCACGCCGGCTGGCCTGATAGTGGGCCAGAGCCCGGCGGTCGGCACGGAGGTCCCCACAGGAGACACCGTGGACGTCACGCTCAGCTCCGGCCCGGAGCCGGTGGCCCCCCCGGCAACGGTACCCGAACAGGAACCCGCCCCGGAACCCGCCTCGGAGTCCGAACCGGCACCGGTGACAGTGCCCGAATCGGAGCCCGAACCAGCACCAGCAGCAGTACCGGAACCCGCACCAGCGCCAGTAACAGTACCCGATCCGGAGCCCGCCCCTGAACCAGTTGCCGAGCAGGAACCGGAGCCTGCACCCGAACCGGAGCCCGTCCCTGAATCAGCCGTCGAGCAAGAAACAGAGCCTGCACCTGAACCAGTTGCCGAACCCGAACCGATCGTCGAGCAAGAACCGGAGCCCGTCCCTGAACCAGTCGTCGAGCAAGAACCGGAGCAGGAGCCGGCGCCGGTGGAAACCGAAGACCAGCCGTCTTCGTCCCAGCAGTCTCCTGTCGCACCTTCCGGTTCGAGTTCTGAGCCGTCCGGTGATTCCAACGATCCGTTCAGCGAAAACTTCGAACCGCCGATGCCGGACATGCCGGAAGTGTTCGACGACTAGCGTTGCCCACGCGTAGCCCAGCTTGGCGTAACTCCTATAACCCCAAACTGTAACGGATGGTTGTCCGGGTTGTTATAACTTTGTAATCCCGCGATGCTAAGATGTTTTGTATGGACCGGGAGAGCTACAAAATATACAAGAGCAAGCGGCGTTTCCAGACTCAATCCAGTCGGAGAAAGCGTAGAAACTTCGGCAGAAAAAGTTTGTTCGCCATCGGGTTGGCCTTGGTGCTCGTGTCGGTCGGTTTGGTGCTCATGAGTTTGCAGTCCGGCGGGATCGGCGGTTCGACTCCGGTGCCCAGTGACGACGCGCTGCGGCTAACCGTACCCAAAATGCAGCGGGCGAAGAACGTTCCCGTATACACCACCGTTTCTACGGATGAAAACAGCCTTGGCTCGGGCGCGATACACCTCAACACCACAGGTTATCCGTGGGATTCGGGCTCCAACGTGTACATAGCGGGCCATCGCCTGGGATATCCGAACACGAAGAGCTTCCTCGTTTTCTACGACCTCAACAAGTTAAAGACCGGAGATCAGGTAGTGCTAAGAGACTCAGCCGGTACCAGGTACATCTACCAGGTGTACAACCGCTTTGTAACGACCCCGGAGGACCTCTCCGTTACCCAGCCGGTCGGTAGGAACATCGTCAGCCTTCAGACCTGCACGCTGCCCGATTACTCGCAGCGGCTGGTGGTTCAGGCCGAGCTCGTAGAAAGCCGGGCGAAAGTAGCTTAGCCCGCCGGCGGCTACTTGAAGTGGCTCACCGAAACTTCCTGGTAGTTGTCGCATTCCGGACAGGTAAAGGGCCGCACGTTTCTCGAACCGTAGGCGGGTACGATGGTCGTCTTGTTCCAATCGAAGACGTGGCCGCAATCCTCGCACTTCTGCTGAAACGTTACCACCGTGCCCCGCACGTTGATGATTTTGCCCCCGGTCATCTCTGCCGGCATTTGGCCTCCTAAACGGTTTGTGAGCTCTTAGGGTCTGGTTACTCAACAGATTTTACCCGCCCTAAAAGCCTGAACGGTTAGCGTTTTAGCCAACGGTCCAGGAAAGAGCTGCGGACCGGGTTTTGTTTGCTTGCGGACACACGTTGCGGACCGCCGGGATTTTCCAGCCCTTGCTCTTCGCGCATGGCGTTCCTGCCCCGGAGGACGGCTGGGTTTGTCTCCCAGTCGTCGCCAGCTTCCTCCCTTATCTGCTCTGCGATGGTCGAGAGGCGCGCTTCGTCCAACCCGGCGAGGACCGCGGACTCGTATTTGATTCCCAGCAAAATGAGGTCCCGGTCCAGGACGACTCCTCTCTGATTTCGGGGACCCTTAAACTTTGACCCTATGTTTGACCCTATGCTCTTTCTTCAGTTCCTGCTTGGCGACGGAGGCGCGGTGGACTTCGTCGGGGCCGTCGGCGAGGCGTAGGGTGCGGGATGCCGCCCAGAACGCGGCGAGCGGGAAGTCGTCGGAGACGCCGCCGCCGCCGTGGGCTTGTATGGCGCGGTCGAGGACTTTCAGGGCCACGTTCGGGGCTACCACTTTTATCTGGGCGATCTCCGAGCGCGCCTCCTTGTTGCCGACGGTGTCCATCATGTGGGCGGCGTTTAAGGTGAGAAAGCGGGCTTGGTCTATCTCGATGCGAGAGTCGGCGATCCACTCCATGATCACACCCTGCTCCGCGAGCGGCTTTCCAAATGCCTCGCGCTCTTTTACCCGCGCGCACACAAGTTCCAGCGCCCTTTCGGCCACCCCGATAAGCCTCATGCAGTGGTGGATGCGGCCCGGGCCGAGTCGCCCCTGGGCGATGGCGAAACCCTTGCCTTCGCCCCAGATGATGTTCTCCGCCGGGACCCGTACGTCGTCGAAGGTTATCTCCGCGTGGCCGTGGGGCGCGTCGTCGTAGCCGAAGACGCTCAGGGTGCGGCGTACCGTTACGCCCGGCGTGTCCAGGGGGACCAGGATCATGGACTGCTGCTCGTGCCGCTCGGCCTCGAAATCCGTCTTGCCCATGAAGATGGAGATTTCACACCGCGGGTCTCCGGCGCCGGAGATCCACCACTTACGGCCGTTTATGACGTAATCGTCCCCGTCGCGGTCTATACTCGACTGGATGTTGGTGGCGTCGGAGGAGGCCACGTCCGGCTCGGTCATCGCGAAGCAGGAGCGTATCTCGCCGTTCAACAGCGGCTCTAGCCACCGCTCTTTCTGCTCCTCCGTCCCGTAACGGACCAGGACTTCCATGTTGCCGGTGTCCGGGGCATTGCAGTTAAAGACCTCCGGCGCGATGGGGGAGCGGCCCATGATCTCGCACAAAGGGGCGTACTCTATGTTCGAAAGGCCCGCCCCGTACTCGGAGTCGGGCAGGAACAGGTTCCAGAGCCCGGCTTCTTTCGCCTCGGCCTTCAGCTCCTCTATGATTGGCGGGATCATCCAGCGGCTCTCCGCCTCCGACAACTGCTCTTCATAAACCTTCTCGTTCGGGTAGACGCGCCCGTCCATGAACTCTTCGAGCTGTGCCCGCAGCTTCTGCACCTTCTCTGAATAATCGAAATCCACCGATTCTCCTTCCCAAAGGACTTTAGGACGAAATTCTACACCGGTATGGTCGCCGCAACTCTGCCACAATTACCGCAGCGCCGCAGACGGAACCCGGAAAGGAACATCAACTGATACTCACCACGATCAAATCCGGCAGTGCGGAGACCGCGGCCATCGTTCTGCCAAACGGCGTGGTGCCAATGGAGCAGGTCAACACCGCCCTGGGGGAAAACTGGCCCACGAATCTCTTTTCCCTGCTGGAAAACAAGAGAATACATGATTCGCAGTCGTGGTTCCGTAGCCTGGACGACACTGCTTTGGATGAACTGGCCGGCCGTGCGGTTCCGTCGGGGCGCGTCTCTTACGGGCCGCTCTACCGGAGGCCACGCAAGATCTGGGGCATCGGCCTCAACTACGCCGAACACGCCGGAGACCTGGACGAGACCGCGCCCGTTTCGGAGCCGGCGAGCTTCATGCGCCCCGACACCACGATCATCGGCCCGGGCGACGAGATACGGCTCCCGGAACAGTCGGATCGCGTAACGGGTGAGGCCGAACTGGGGGTGATCGTCGGTCGTGAGGCGAAGAACGTTCCGGTGGAAGACGCGCTATCCGTGGTCGCCGGCTTTACGACCATTCTGGATATGACCGCGGAGGACATCCTGCGTAAAAACCCCCGCTACCTGACGCGCTCCAAGAGCTTCGACACGTTCTTCAGCTTCGGCCCACACCTGGTAACGCTGGGCGAAGTCGGAGAGGTCGAGGACCTGATGGTATCCACCGTACTGAACGGCGAAGTCCGGCGCGAGAACACTGTCTCCAACATGACCTTCTCGCCGTGGGAGTTGGTCGCGTTCCACTCGCGGGTGATGACGTTGCTGCCCGGCGACATCATCTCCACGGGGACGCCGGGGGCCGTGGAGATAAGGGATGGCGACGTGCTGGAATGCCGTATAGGCGGCTTCGGGCCGTTGTCCAACCCGGTGGTAAGGAGGTAGTAGGGGTAGTAGGGTCTCAGCGCCGGAAACCACGAGCGCCACGCGTCGTATAACTGTCAAAGAAAGACCACGAGGATTTCGATTTCGACAGGAGAAAAGTGTTTTTGAACGACGCCGATAGTTCGGCCCGGATGCGCCGGGCGGCGCTGGTGGTCAATACCCGCGCCCGGAACGGGGAGCAAGCGCTCTCCAGGGGCACCGATGCCCTGGAGAAGTACGGCATGCCCCCCGGCGCGACCTACGCCGTGCGGGATCCGGCCCTGCTCCCCGAGACCGTCAGAGAGGTTCTGGAAGAGGGGTACGAGCTCGTCGTGCTGGGCGGCGGCGATGGGTCGGTGAGCTCCGTGGTGGACTTCTTTGTCGGCCGGGAGGCGGTGCTGGGCCTCTTACCGCTGGGTACGGCAAACGACTTCGCCCGGACCCTCGGGATTTCCCCCAACATCGAGAAAGCTTGCGAGACGCTGGCCCGCGGCAAGGTGGTCGACGTGGACCTGGGCCTGGCCGGGGACAACTACTACGTGAACGTCGCCTCCGTGGGGGTCGGGGTCGGGGTTACGCAGATGCTCTCACCGGTGCTGAAGCGGCGGGCGGGGGCGCTGGCCTACCCGGTGGCCGCCATCCGGGCGTTTTTGCAGCACGAACCGTTCTCCGCCAGGCTCTCCTTCCCCGACGGCGACCATGAGACCGTCGAGCACGAGCGTCTGCTGCAGGTCGCCGTTGGAAACGGACGGTTCTACGGCGGCGGTATGGTCGTGGCCCCAGACTCCAGCATAGACGACCGGTCCCTGGACGTTTACACGATAGAGCTCGGCCGGCACCGGGACCTTCTTGGCGTCGCCCGATACCTCAAGAGCGGAGACTTTATCTCCAACGGGAGCGTGAACCACTACCACACCCGGCGGGTGTACCTAGAGACTGAACCGGATCGCCCGGTAAACGTGGACGGCGAGCTGGTCGCCCGCACGCCGCTGAAGTTCTCCGTCTGCCCAAACGCCCTGAAAGTGCTCGTGCCGCAGGACTCCCACACCGCCCGCTACGATCCCCACTAGACCGCCGGAACTCCCGCCAGCCCGAATGAACTAGAATCTACCGGGATATGTGGCGGGGGAAAAGAACCGACAGAACGTCATACAAGCGGGGCTACGCAGTGTCGGCCGTCCTGGTCCTCGCTTTATCCATCGGCCTCGGGGCGGAAGGGCTGCAAAAAGCCCGGGACTATCCCGACCCGGTCCCGCTCCAGATGGCCGGCCTGCTTGGCAACGACGGCGACACCTACCCGATTCCGCCGGACAAAGCCCGGGGCGCGGAGTACCTGCCCGGCTCCAACGTCCTGCGCCTCCCCGACGGCAACCTGCGCCACCTGCCGCCGGGTGCGGATGAACCCGTTACCGTTTCACCGAAAAGTCCCGGCGCAAAAGCCGCTGTTGCCGAAACCCGGACCTGGTTGGAGAAAGGCGTCGTCCCCGGCTCTACCGGAGGGGAGCGCCGGATGGCCGAACGAGCCCTCTTGGATCTACGTCTTCTTGCAGACTCCAACGGGGCCAACGGGGCGATCGTCGCCGCTCCTTACGGACGCTGGAACTACGTCTGGCCCCGCGACGCGAGCTGGGCCGCTGCGGCCTTCGCCGCCACCGGCCACCACGAGGAATCCTATGAGATACTCCGGTTTCTGGCGTCCGTACAGAAAGCCGACGGAACCTGGGAGGCCCGCTACAAACCGGACGGATCGCCGGTCCTCGACGGCCGTGACCCGCAACTCGACGCAACCGGCTGGTTTACCTGGGCTGTCTGGTTTCACGCCGCCACGGTATCCGGGAAAAAGAAACGCGAAACCGAAACGCTGTGGCCTGCCGTCCGCAAAGCCGCCGATGCCGCGACAAACTCTTTGGGTTCCGGAGGACTACCGCCCGGTGGTGCGGACTACTGGGAGATTCCCACCTGGAAGCCGAACCTCGGGACCGCAGCGCCCCTCCGAACCGGCCTCCGCTCCGCCTCAGACCTGGCGGATGAACTGGGCCACGAAGCCGAGGCCTGGCGCTACGAAGACACTGCTCGCCAACTCGACGCGGCCATCGGGCGTGAGTTTGTACCCCACGGCTATCCGCGCACCACCCGGCCCGGAAGCGGCGCCGACGCCGCCGTAACCTTTCTGGCCCCGCCGTTCGCCCCGCCGGATCCGTCGGTAGAGAAGGCCGTCGTAGAGACTGCGGAGAAGCTGCGTGCCCCGAACGGCGGGCTGCTGCCCGGCGAGAAGTGGCGTCAGAAGCCTACCGTCGCCTGGACCCCGGAGACGGCGTTCTTCGCGCTCACGGCCGCGGCTAGTGGTGACGAAGAGGAGGCTGACCGCTGGCTCGGGTGGCTGGCGGACCACCGCACGGAGCTAGGTTCTTTCCCGGAAAAGGTAGACGGAAAAGAGCCCGAAGCCGTGGCGCCGCTCGGATGGACGAGTTCTATCGTGGTGCTGGCATTGGCCGCAAAAGAGGAACCGCTACCGATCCCCCCGGCGGAGCGTCAGAACAAGAGGTAAAGCACCCCGAAGACTTTCTACGGGCTTTGGTCAGGTAACATCTTCAGCCCGCCGGGCTTCTGCCGGTCGAATATTTCGTAGGTGTCTACGGGGTTCGGGGCGGACTCTCGCCTGTAATGGAGATACGATAGAGATTCAAGGAACCAGAAAAAGCCTTTCTGTACCAGTTCTCACCTTCCAGGACCCCGGCGACGGCCTACAATGGTTTCCATGAACGGGAACCCGGTACTGCGTGTGAAAAACGCTGGGAGGCCCCTGATCTGGGGCGTCGTCTTCGGCTCTTTGGCCGCAGCGGCCACGGTAGTCCAGATGGTGCTTCTGGGTGAGGTGGTCGCCCGGGTCTTACTGGAAGGGTCCGGCCTGGAAGAGGTGAGGCGACCTCTCGGGTTGTTGCTTGGCGCCGTAGTTGCGCGTCCCGGGTTCGTGTGGCTGCGTGAGGTGTCCGTCTTGCGGGGCGCCGAAAGGGCCAAGCGCCGGGTACGGGAGCAACTGCTCACCCACCTCCTGGCGCTCGGACCGGCCTACCACGACGGCGGACATACCGGCGAGCTTACGACGACGGCCGTGGAGGGCGTCGAGAGGCTGGAGGCTTACTTCGCCCGCTACCTGCCGCTGGTATACCTGAGTGTGCTGGTTCCGGCCCTGATCGCCGCCTGCGTGCTGTGGCTGGACCCCTGGAGCGGGCTCGTGCTGCTCGCCACCGGGCCGGCAATACCGGTGCTTATGGTCCTGATCGGGCGCCACGCCGAGAAGCGCACGCGCTCGCAATGGACCGCCCTCTCCCAAATGGGCGCCCACTTCCTGGACGCGCTGCGGGGCCTTTCCACGCTTAAGACATTCGGACGCACCGGAGCCGGCCGGGAGGAGATCTCCCGTACCAGCGACGCATTCGGACGCAGAACAATGGAAGTCTTGCGCGTAGCTTTCCTCTCCGGCCTGGTCCTAGAATTCATAGCGACGGTCTCGGTGGCGCTGATCGCGGTGTTACTGGCCGTGCGCCTGCTGTTCGGAGACCTACCTTTCGCCGTCGCCCTCCCGGCCCTCCTGCTGGCACCAGAGTTCTACAAGCCCCTGCGCGACCTCGGCTCCAGCCGGCACGCCGGCATGGAAGGCAAAGCCGCTGCGGAGAGGATCGAGGAGATCCTGAACACCCCGCCACCCACGGGCGAGCCGGACGAACCCCGCGAACTGCCCGAAGACCCCATTACCGTGGAGCTGGAGAACCTGACCTTCACCTATCCCGACGGCGAGCGCCCGGCCCTCTCCGAGATAGCCCTAGTGCTGCCCGCCGGAAAGCGTACCGCCCTCGTCGGAGAGAGCGGCGCGGGCAAGAGCACCCTCGTCGACCTGCTACTACGTTTCGCAGACTCGCAAGAAGGCCGCCTGCTCGCCAACGGTGTCCCGGTGGCGGACCTCGCGGCGGAAGATTGGCGAGAGAAAGTAGCGTTCGTGCCCCAGAGACCCTTTCTCTTCTACGGCAGCGTCCTGGAGAACATCCTCCTCGCCCGGCCGGGGGCCGACAGGGAGGAGGTCGAGGCGGCGGCGAAGCTCGCCGGGGCGCACGATTTTATCCGGCGGATGGCGCGAGGCTACGATACCCAAGTCGGCGAGCGCGGCGCCCGCCTGAGTGAGGGCGAGGCGCAGCGGCTGGCTATCGCCCGGGCCTTTCTCAAGGACGCGCCCGTGCTGATCATGGACGAGCCCGCCTCGAACCTGGACCCGGAGGGCGAACGCCTCATCGAAGCAGCGCTCGAACGGCTCGGGCGAAATCGTACCGTGCTGGTCGTCGCCCACCGTCTCGGCACGGCGCGCGCCGCGGACCGGATAGCAGTCCTCGAAGCCGGACGTCTCGCAGAACTCGGCACCCACCAAGAACTCGTGGAGAATAGCGGCCCGTACACCCGCCTCGTGAACGCCGACCGTCAGAGCTTGTTGCGGGAAGAAAGCTCTTCGGAACCCCACACCATACCCGTCTCTCAGAACGGCCGCCGGAACGCCGGAACTGAGAAAACCGAGTCGAACCCCGCAGAGGGGGAGCGGAAGCACGTTCGGCGGGCGACACTTTGGCGCCTGCTCGGTTTCTTGCGGCCCCACCGCGGACGGGTAGCGCTCGCGGTCCTGCTCGGGACGTGGACGGTTGCGGCGAACGTGGGGCTCTTGGCCGCCTCGGCGTACCTGATCTCCGCTTCCGCCTTCAAACCGCCGCTGGGCGACCTGATCCTAGTCGCAGTCCTTATCCAAGTCCTCGGCACCTCACGGGGCATCTCACGCTACTACGACCGGCTCGTCTCACACAAAGCAACCTTCGGGCTGCTGGCGACCCTGCGTACCTGGCTCTACGAACGCCTGGTCCCGCTCGCCCCCGCCCGCCTGATCCGGCGCCGAAGCGGCGACCTGCTCTCCCGGATGGTGGACGACGTAGAGGAACTCCAGAACGTCTATCTCGGGGTAGTCTCGCCCGTCGTCGTGGCGACGCTGGTCCCGGCGTTCGTCGTCGCGGTTCTGTACGCCTTCAGCCCCGTATTGGCCCTCTCGACGTTCCTTTTCCTGGCCTTTGCCGGCCTCGGCGTCCCGCTAGTGGTTGGTCTTCTGGAACGCGGGGTCGGACATCGGCAAGTACGGCTCCGCAGTTCCCTGGGCGCCAGGCTGGCCGAAGCGTTGGGTGGGATGAGGGATTTGCTCGCCTTCGGGCGCGCGAGAGACAAGCAGCGGGAGATCTTCGAGATCGGCCGGAAGCTGGGCAAGGAGCAAAGGCGGACGGCGTTCGTGAGCGGGCTCCGGGAGGGTCTCCACGACCTCTCGGCGGGGCTCGCAGTGTGGGTGGTGCTCTTTCTCGCCGTGCCGCTCGTAGAGGCGGAGGGTATCGGTAGCGTCTATCTGGCGCTGCTTGCGATAGTTACGCTGGCGAGCTTCGAGGCCGTCCAGCCACTCGGCGAAACCCTTCAAGCCCTCGGACGCTCGATGGCGGCGGGTGACCGCCTGTTCGAGATCTCCGACGCCGAGCCCGCGGTCGTCGATCCGGTAGAACCGCTCGCCGCACCAACCGGGCACACCCTGGAGTTCGAGAACGTCTCTTTCCGCTACGAAGAAGACGAACCACCGGTCCTCGAAGACGTATCGTTTCGGCTCGCGCGCGGGCAGAAGATAGCGGTGGTCGGCCCGAGCGGGATCGGCAAGAGCACGCTGGTAGACCTGCTGCTGCGCTTCTGGGACCCCTCCTCCGGCGCCGTGCACCTCGACGGTGAAGACCTGCGCGAGTATGCCCAGGAAGACGTGAGGGCAACCTGCGCGGTGGCCGCCCAGAACGCCCACCTCTTCGACGCCACCGTGCGTGAAAACCTGCTTTTTACCGGGCCGGACGTCGACGATGGCGGGCTATGGTCCGCGTTAAAGAAAGCCCAACTCGCCGGGTTCGTGGGCGGGCTGCCCGAGGGGCTCGGCACCCAAATTGGGGAGTTCGGTACCCGGCTCTCCGGCGGCGAAAAGCGGCGGTTGGCGGTGGCGAGGGTATTTCTCCGGGAGGCGCCGTTTATGGTGCTGGACGAGCCTACGGCGGACCTCGACAACGAGACCGGGCGGCGTTTGATGGAGGCGGTTCACGAGCACGCGGATGCGGGCGGGCTCGGGTTGCTCCTCATAACCCATCGGCTCGTCGGAATGGAACGGATGGATGGGATCCTGGTGCTCAGCAAAGGCCGGATCTTCGAGCGCGGCACCCACGAAGCGTTGATGTCAGCGGAAGGCGCCTACCGGCGGATGGTCGAGGTGCAAGAGGGGATGCTCGCAGGCCGCTGATCGGCCCCGGATGCTAACGCTCTCGTCCCCGAAGGGCGCGCAGAAAGCCGCACACCCGCGTCCGGGCGTTCCTTTTCGCCCGATTTCCAACCCTTCGAGGCTCCAGGTGCGCCCGCAGGTCCCGGGTGTCCGGGGCCATGCGGTGCCGGATCTCATACATCTCTTTTTCCAGGAGCCCGAAGTGCTCCGGCGTCTCCTGAGTATCCGGAGGCAACTTCTCCCAGTTTATCCTGCTCTGCTCCATCCCGACGAGCGTTCTACCGCGCCGCGTCAAAGCCAGCGGCACGGCCGCCAGGAATGCGAGCTCGAAACCCAGGGCCATCCAGCCGCCGAAGTTGAACCACTGTCCTTCGGCCTCGGAAAAACCGGGCAGGCCGAACACCCGGCTTCCCAGAAAAGCGACGAACGCCCCGCCAGCAACGAGGACGCCCAACAACCAGGCCCAGCGGCTCTCCGTCCACAAGATACCCAGGGCCGCGACCGCCGCCGCGATGAAATTCGCTAGGAACAACAGTCCCAGGTAGACGGCGTAGCCGAAATGCTCGCCGCTCAGTAGCAAGTGTAGAAGGCCGACGAAGGAGATGAAGTAAGCCCCGTACCACGCCAGGGTTCTGTCCGCGAAGCCTTTCACCGAACCCCTCTCGCCGGACGTCGTCATCATCCCTCCTCCGCTTCTTTTCTGGAAGGGTCCTCGACTTGAGACGGACGCCGCTTGAAGATGTACAGGAGCAGCGCCAGGGACGGGCCGAGAACGGCCGCGTAGAAGAAAGAGAGCACGAGCAGGGCCACCAGCACCGGCTCCGGTGAAGCGGCGGCGCTGATGGTAATGTCGGGGACGAGGAGGTAAGGGTACTGGGCGGAGGCCCAGGCGGCGAAGATCGAGACGACGTGTAGTATCGCGGCGGTTCGCGCCCACCAGTAACGTTCGGCGTAGAGCAAGACCAGCGAGAGCGTTAGGGTCAGGGCGGCGGTCACCATAAAGATGATCGCCGGAAACTGCAGAAGGCTGCCCCACAGGTAAGAGGCGTCGAAGCCCATGATCGGCAGCACGGCCGTACCCAGAACCCCCAGAACCCCGCCGGCAATGATGCCGCGCCGGCGGTAGGAAGACCGCAGTTCTGGTGCGTCCTCGGCCTCCAGGGTGAGGTAGGTCGCCGAGAGAAAGAGGCAGAGGGCGACGGCCAGAAACCCGCACATGATCGGGAACGGCCCGAACCAGGGCTCGAAGTATCCGTTGGCCGGACGGCCGACCGCGAAGCCTCCGCCCTCTTGCTCGCTCACAAAGCGGAGCCGACCCGAGGCGATGGTACCCGCGGCCATCCCGAAGAAGAAAGGTGCGATCACGCTGACCGCCCCGAACGCCTTGCCGAAGACTACGAAAGCCCGGCGGACAGGTGCGTACTCTGCGTGCTCCTGAAACGCGAACAGTCCCCCGCGCAACACTATCCCCACCAGCACCAGGACCAGGGGAACGAAGAGCGAGATGCCGTAGACGGCGAACACCGAGGGGAAACCACTCCACAGGATCACGAGCGCAACCACGATCCAGAGCTCGTTCGCCTCCCACACCGGTCCTATCGCCCGGTCCACGAGCTCCGCCTCTTGCTCGGCCCGGTCCCGAGGCGCGACGAACGCCCACATGCCGCCGCCGAAGTCCGCCCCGCCGGCCAGCGCGAAGAGCAACAGCGCGAGGGCCATCGCCCCGGCGACCGCGACCTCAAGCACCTAAAGCGCCTCCCTGATTAGGCTCATCGTCCGATGTTCCCGAACCTTCCTCCGGCGCGCCGGTCGCCATGTTACGGAGCAGCCGCACGTAGAAGGCGCCGAGGGCGAGGTACAGGGTCAGGAACGCGAAAAAGGCGATCACCGGCCCCGGCGCGGGCGTTGAGCCTTCGGCGGTGAGCATTACACCCTTTATCGCCCAGGGCTGGCGGCCTTCCTCCGTCACGATCCAACCAAGCTCGATGGCGATAAAGCCCAGGAAACCCGAGAGCACGATGGACCGCAGAAACCACTTACCTGTCGGCACGCCGCGCGCCCGCCAGTACGCGAACCAGAACCACAGGGTGACGAAAGCGAGGAAGAAGCCGATCCCGACCATCGTGTCGAAGGCCCACCACACGGTCCGCGGGTCCGGCCGCTCGTCGGCCGGGAATGCCTCAAGGCCCTTGACCTCCGCCTCCGGGTCGTCGAAGGAGAGGATGGAGAGCAGGTACGGTATCTCGATGGCGTAACGGACCTCCCCGCTCTCCACGTCCGGGTAGCCGCCGATGCTCAGGGATGCGCCCTTCTCAGTCTCGAACTTCGGCTCCATCGCGGCGAGCTTGGCCGGCTCCTGCTGGGCGACCTCCTTTGCGGTGTGGTCGCCGCTGACGATCATGAGCAGGGCCACGAACGTCGCCACCGCCATCGAGATAAAGAGCCCTTTCCTATGGTACTCGTCGCGCCGGCCCTTTAGCATCCCGAAGGCGTAGATGGCGGCGAAGGCGAAGGCGACGGCCTCGAAAGCGGCCACGGTCATGTGGCTCGACTCGTACCACCAGGCCGGCGAGAACATGGCCCGCAAGACATCCGCCTCGACCACGACCCCCGCCTCATTCAGCTCGAAGCCAACGGGCGTGTTCATCCAGGCGTTCGCCAGGACCACCACGATCATGGACATAAACCCCCCGATAAAGATGGGGACACCGCTCGCCCAGTGCAACCAGGGCGAGAGTTGGTCCCGCCCAAAAACGTAGATCCCGAGAAAGATAGCCTCCAGCAAAAAGAACAGCACCTCTATCGCCAGCGGATAACCCATCAGCGGGCCGGCCACGTTCATGAAGTTCGGCCACAAAAGTCCGAAGCTGAACGTCAGCACCGTCCCGGAGACCGCCCCAACCGCGTAGGTGAGCGCGAACGCCGTGGTCCACTTCTTGTTCAGCGCCTCGTAGACCGGGTTCCCCCGCCGCAGGTACAGCCACTGCGAGACGAGCATCATAAACGGCATGACCACGCCCAAAGAGGCGAAGATTATGTGAAACATTAGGGTCATCCCGAAGGTGGCCCGCGCCGCAAACACGCTCTCTAACAAGAGCCTCTCCTCATCGTTCGTTTCCTGGCTAGATCTGGCCGCCGAACCGTCTCGGAACCCGCTGTCGGTTATCCACCATGCGACCCGTTCCGGTTGTGCAAGCGTTCACGTTGGGATAGGACAACGTATTTCGGGTCGCGGGCGGACTCTAGACCGGCCTCGAAGACGGACCAGCGCTTGAGCACGGCCCCCGCCAGGACCGCCGCCCCACCAACCGCGGCGGCGAGCCGGCTCCTGCGGCCGAACAGCCCGACGACCGTCGCGCCCACCCCGGTCAGAACCGCCGAGAGCTTCTCGTAGCGGCCTGCCTTGTCCTTACCGTAGGGCTCGGCCAGGAGCTTCCCGAGACGGTGCTTCATGTACTCGGAGGTGGCGATCTCGGCTGTCGCCCCGCCGACAGCGAGCCGGCGTGCAGGACCAGCCTCTTGCGTCGGTGCGAGAATCGTGGCGGCCGCGCCGGCGCTCGCCACGGAACTGGCGGCGAAGACGAACGGTAGCTCTTTGCGGGCTTCGTGCCAGACGGGCACGGAGGTGTCGGAGAGCAGCACGGCGGTGTAGGTGGATAGCGGCGGACCGAGCAGGGCGGAGACGGCTTCGGCGGAGCGGGTGAGCTTCGGGAATAAGCCCAACAGGTCGCCCGCGACGGCGACACCGGTCGAGGTACCAAAGGCCGAGAGGATCCAGGTTCCCAAAGACATTGGCGAGGTGGGCTTGAAGACCCGGAGCATCATGTAGAACCGCTCCGGGCGTCCCAGGTCAGAGATCAGGAGCAGAGGACTCACTGCCGCGCCCCCGAAGGCGACGAGCAGCGCCCGCCGGGCCAGAGTGTGGTTGCCGGCGATCCGGGCCACGAGGGAGAGCCCCGAGGAGGCTCCGGCCAGTCCCCCGAAAAAGAGGTACCAGGGGACCTCCCAGGTCCACACCGGTTGCTTTATGACGCCCCGGCCGTAATAGGAACGCACCTGCTCCTCGGGGACCTCCTGTACCGGGCCACGCCCGTCGGGCACGGCGCCTTGCTGCGTGGCGGAGTGGACCGGCTGGTAATGGCGTTCGCTCCGCGCGTCGCTCATCGGCTGCCTCCTACGAAAGCGGCGGCTACGCCGGCGGCTATGGCCCCGGCGGCTATGGCCGCAGATCCCCAGAGGCCCCCGATCTTGCGGGTAACCACCTCCGGGTCCGGCGGCAGCCGGTAGACTTCGGGGTCGTCCATCAAGAGAAAGAACGCTCCCATCCCGTACCCTTCCTCGTCCGCCCCGTAGAGCCGGGCGTCGGTTGCGCCGGCCTCGACGAGCATGTCGAGGCGGCCGTTGGCTTTTTCGCGCAGCTCGTCCAGGGGACCGTACTGGATGGAGTCCGTCGGGCACGCCTGGGCGCAGGCGGGTTCCATGCCGTCTTTCTGGCGGTCGTAGCAGAGGGTGCATTTCCACACCCGCCCGTCTTCTTCGCGGCGGTCGAGCACCCCGAACGGGCAGGCCGGCACGCAGTAGCCACAGCCGTTGCAGATCTCCTCCTGCACCACCACGGTCCCGAACTCGGTCCGGAACAGCGAACCCGTGGGGCACACCTCCAGGCACGGAGCGTCCGTACAGTGCTTGCACACGTCGGAGTGCATCAGCCACCGGAAGTCCGGCTCGCCCTCGATGGCCGGCGTGCCGAGGCCCGCCTCCTCCTGGATAAAGACCGGCTTGCGCTGCTCGACGAACGCCACGTGGCGCCAGTTGTTCGCCCCGAGCTCGCCGGTGTTGTCATAGGAGTGTCCGGTTAGCTCCCCGATCGTGTCGGGGACGTGGTTCCACTCCTTGCAGGCGACCTGGCAAGCCTTGCAGCCAATGCAGACGGTGGTGTCGGTAAAGAAGCCCATCCTCGGCTGGGATTCCCCGTCTCCGTCGTAGCTCTTCTGGCCGAGCGGGACCACGGGCCGGGTCTCGGGCGTCGAGCGCCCTTCGATGTTGTAGGCGTCCGTCGTGCCGGAGCCGGGAATTATGTTGTTGGCGTCGCTCAACTTGCGCCTCCGTTTCGTGTGCCGGCATTCGCTCCGGCGTTCGCCCCAGCGTTCGCCCGGCGGCGGTACTCCTCGACGAACTCGACGAGGGCGGGACCGCGTGGCCTTCTTCCAGGTTGGATGTCGCAGGTGGCGACTTTGTACTCGCCGATGTGGACGTTCGAGTCGAGGGCGAGGCCGAGTAGGTCATTGGCCGAGTCTCCCGTAACGAGGCCCTTGCTGCCCCAGTGGTACGGCATCCCGACAAGGTACGTCTTCTTGCCCTGCACCTTCAAGGGTGCCAGCCGGTCGGTGACGAGGACGCGGGCCTCTATCGCCGTGCGCGTGGTGGCTATCGTAGCCCAGCCGCCGTTCTCTAGGCCGGCGACTTCGGCCAGTTCCGGCGAGACCTCGCAGAACATCTCGGGCATGAGCTCGGAGAGGTGGCCGGTTGAGCGGGTCATGCCGCCCGCCGTGTGGTGCTCGGTGAGGCGGTAGGTGGAGAGGACGTAGGGAAAGACCTCTGATCCAGCCTCGCCGCCGGAGGGGTTGTACGGGTTGTCGTCGCGGGGGAACCGCTGGCGCGCCGGGTTGGCCCGCTGGGCGTAGAGGGCGTTCTCGAAAGGGGTTTCCTCCGGTTCGTAATGGGTCGGGAACGGGCCGTCGGTGAGGCCGGCGGGGACGTAGAGCCAGCCCCGGCCATCGGCCTGCATAATGAACGGGTCGTCGCCCCGGATGGCGTCCTCAGCCTGGGCGTCGTCGGGCGGAACGTAGTCGGGGCGCTTGGTGAGACCGAAGTCCGGCACGTCGTAGCCGGTCCACTGGCCCTGCTCTTCGTCCCACCAGACGTACTTTTTGCGCTCGCTCCACGGTTTGCCTTCCGGGTCGGCGGAGGCGCGGTTGTAGAGGATGCGGCGGTTCAGGGGCCAGGCCCAGCCCCATTCGGGGGCGACGTAGGACTGCTCGGTCCAGGGTTTGCGGCGGTTTGCCTGGTTTACCTCGTCGGCGTAGACGCCGCAGTAAATCCAGCAGCCGCAAGCCGTCGAGCCGTCTTCTTTTATCTGGAGGTAGGTGGAGAGGGCGTCGCCGTTCTCGTCCCGGCCGTTGATCTCGCGCAAAACGCCGTGCGGATTGGGCTCCTCGAACGCGCTCTCCTCCAACGGATAGTCCCAGGCCAGGTCGAGCACCGCCCGGTCTTTCGGGTCTTGCGAATCCGCCAGCTTTTCACGAACCTTGAGTCCCAGGTGGTACATAAACCAAAGCTCCGAGCGGCAGTCGCCCTTGGGCTCGACGGCCTTATTGCGCCACTGCAGGAGGCGTTGGGTGTTGGTGAACGTGCCGGCCTTCTCCGTGTGCGAGGCCGCCGGCAGGAAAAAGACCTCGGTGCCTATGCCTTCCGGCGCCAGCTCGCCGGTCTCCGTTTCCGGCGAGTCGTACCAGAAAGAGGCAGTCTCCGTCTCTACGATGTCGCGGACGACGAGCCAGTCGAGGTTGGCGAGGGCCAGGCGCTGGAGCTTGCCGTTTGCGGCCCCGACCGCCGGGTTCTGGCCCATCACGAAGAAGCCCTTACACCAGCCATCTACCATGCCCATTATCGTCGGGTAGACGGAGTGGTCCCCGGTGAGGCGCGGCAGGTGGTCGAAGCAGTAGTCGTTCTCTTCGGTTGCGGCGTCACCGTACCAGGCTTTCAGCAGGCTCACCGTATACGCCTTCATGTTGCCCCAGTAGCCGCTGGGGGCTGAGTTCCGCTCGACAAAGGTGTCGAGGTCCTGCTCCTCGTGGGCGTGGGGCATCGGGATGTAGCCGGGGAGGATGTTGAACAGCGTCGGGATGTCGGTCGAACCCTGGATCGAGGCGTGTCCCCTGAGAGCCATGATGCCACCCCCCGGACGCCCCATATTCCCGAGCAAGAGCTGCACGATAGACGCCGCCCGGATATTCTGAACCCCGTGGGTGTGCTGGGTCCAGCCGACGGCGTAGGCGAAGCAGGTGGTCTTCTCCCGTCCCGAGTTCTCGCAGACCGTCTCGCACACCTGCAGGAAAAGCTCCTGGCTTATGCCGGTGATGCTCTCGACCATCTCGGGGGTGTAGCGGCTGTAGTGTTTTTTCAGGAGCTGGAAAACGCAGCGGGGGTGCTGGAGCGTCGCGTCCATCTCGGGCGGGTCGCCACGCTCCAGGCGGCCTCCCTGGGCGTAGTGGGCCTGCTCTCCTGTGGCCCCGCCCTGCTCCCGCTGGCCGGCGGCGCCCGAGGCCTGCATCCCCGCGTACTGCCAGGTCGAGGGGTCGTAGGAGCCGGATTCCGGGTCCCAGCCGGAGAACACGCCGTCCAAATCTTCGGTGTCCTGGAAATCCTCGTTTACTATTACCGGGGCGTTCGTGTAGTTGACGACGTACTCCTCGAAGTAGCGGTCGTTCTGGAGGATGTAGTTGATCATGCCGCCCAGAAAGGCGATGTCCGTGCCGGAGCGGAGTGGGACGTGCAGGTTTGAGACGGCGCTTGTGCGGGTGTAGCGGGGGTCTACGTGGATGATCTCCGCCCCCCGCATCCGGGCCTCCATGACCCACTGGAAACCCACAGGATGGTTCTCGGCCATGTTCGAGCCGATGTCCACGATGCAATCCGACTCAGCGAGGTCTTGCTGGAAGGTGGTAGCCCCGCCCCTACCGAACGAGGTCCCGAGACCCGGGACCGTAGAGGAGTGTCATATGCGGGCCTGGTTCTCTATCTGTACCGCCCCCATCGCGGTAAAGAACTTCTTTATGAGGTAGTTCTCCTCGTTGTCCAGCGTCGCCCCGCCGAGGTGGGCAAAGCCTAACGTGCGATGCAGATGCTTGCCGTCTTCGTCTTTGTCTTGCCAGGTCTCCTCGCGGGTCTTCAGGACCCGGTCGGAGATCATGTCAACCGCCGCGTCTAGATCCAAATCCTCCCACTCCTTCGAGTAGGGCCTGCGGTACTTGACCTTGTACTCGCGCAGGGGGCTCTGGACGAAGCTGCGCGAGGCCGCGCCTTTCGGGCACAGCCTGCCGCGGGAGATGGGACTGTCGGGGTCGCCTTCTATCTGGGTGATCTCACCGTCCTTGACGAAGATGTTCTGCCCGCAACCGACTGCGCAGTACGGGCAGATGGACTTGACCACCGCGTCAGCCTCCGAGGTGCGGGGCCGCAGTCCCTCAGAGGTTGATGATTGAGCGGACTTGCCGAGGGCCAGCCGGTCGCCGCCCTGAAGTTGGCGCACGACCGACCAGGCCGAGAAACGCTCGCGTATACCCATTCCTCTCCTCCTCTACCGTAATTCAGAATCCCATCCGGCGTGCTGCGTCGCGCCGAAACTGGTTTTATGTCTTGTGTATACCAACATACCCACTTGCGGGGCGTGCACCGCGTCCAAGTGCGCATTCGGCCAGAAAATGGTTCGAAGTGTGTAGAGGACCTCAGCTTCGCTGGCGACGGGGTGCGAACTCCGCTAGTGCGAGTTCTCTATCCTTCGGCGGTGGGCATGACGGAGATCTCATGCAGCGTTACGTGCGGTGGCTCGGCCAACGCCCGGGCGATCTGGCGTCCGACGTCTTCTGGGGATAGCCCGATCTCTTCCTGACGCTGCTGGAGGTCCTCCCGTATCTCCTCGTCGGCCATGTTCTGTCCCAACTCAGTGTTCACCCAGCCCGGAGATATAACGGTGACCCGAATCCCCTCGCCGTGCAACTCTCGCCTCATCGCCTCGGAGATGGCGTGTACGGCGAACTTCGTGCCGTTGTAGACGGCGCCGGTCGAACCCGTAACCCGACGGCCCCCTATGGAGCCCATGTTCACTATGTCACCCCCGCCCGCGTTTCGCAGGTGCTTCAGCGCCGCGTAGCTGGTAACCAGGAGCCCGAAGACGTTTACGTCTAGAAGCGTCCGCCACTCGTCTATGCGGCCGTCGGAGAAGGGGGCCAGCAACTGCACGCCCGCTATGTTGGCTACGGCATCCAGTCCTCCGAGGGCCTCCGCCGCCTCGTCAACGGCCCGACGGGCTTCGGACTCGTCGGTGATGTCCGCCGCAACCGCCACCCCACCGATCTCCCCGGCGAGTTTCTCTATGCGTTCCATACGCCGGGCCACGCATGCGACCCGGGCTCCCTCACCGGCGAGCACCCGGGCGGTCGCTTCCCCGATGCCCGAGGAAGCGCCGGTGATCAATACCCTGCGGCCGTCTAGTTGCGCCATAGACTTTCCGTTTCTCTCCGGCTATCCGGCTCCTGGAGCAGCCCTCAACTCTGCAATAACATCCTCTTCCTCGTTAAACTCGGGGCGGTCCATAGTCCCGATCATATCGAGTAGCTCTTCAGGGGCGCCGTTATCTTCAGCGGTAGAGATGAGCTGCTCCTTTTTGGCGGGATAGTCCACACCCTGCAGGTACTGCCGGGCATCTTCAGCATCGGAAGCCACAATTACCTCCTAATCGGTACAGGGTTTCGTCCGCTCGCTATATGCCCTGAACGCCGCAAGCGCAATCCAAAGCGGGCGGGTTCGCGCATCACGTATCCAGAACGCTCCGTGCTTGGGCTGAACGAAGTTAGCGTGTGTAACCCTCGTTGTGCTTCCCTACTACACACTTTGAACCATTTTTGTCTGAAAAACAGCCGGATCGAGGTGTGGAGCATCTACGGGGAGGGCATACACTTCCACACTCCTTTCCGGCGCCCCTCCTTTTCCCCACCCGGGGCGCCGACCTTCTACTAGTTGGCCTGATTAGCTTCTCGTACGTGACGGATCACGAACCGGCTCTGTGGCAGGGTCGGCATCTTCGACAGGCTGATCCGAAGGTCCTGCTCAGGCACCTCGTAGGTCATGGCCGTAGTCAGCAGGCGCACGGCCCTTTTCATGAGCTCTATCGTGATCCACTCGCCCGCGCACCGGTGTCCGGCGTAGTGATCTCCCCCGCCCTGGGGTACGAAGTCGAAGGCTCCTCCGTCCCACCTGCGGAACCGCTCCGGCCAGAATTCTTCTGGGGCCTCCCACAGTCGGGGATCGTGGTTGGTACCGTACAGGTCCAGGATTACCCACGTCCCCTCCGCAAAGCGCCGGCCTCTCCACTCGAACTCCTCCCGGACCCGTCCCCCGACGAAGGGGAAGAACGGGTAGAACCGGCGAACTTCCTGCACGAACAGTCGAGGTACTCGTTATCGCCGGCGCGTAGCGTCTGCCGACACTCCGGATGCTCGTGCAGCGCCAGTGCGGCGAAGGTAACGAACCGGGCGATAGCCACCGTGGGCCGCAGCAGGTTGAGTATCTCCACGGCGGCCACTTCCGGATCCAGTAAGCGTCCTTCCGCGTCGCGGTGGTTGACGATAACGGAGGCCGGGCTTCCCTCAGAGGTTTCGAACTCACCGTTACGGAGCTTTTTCACGATATCCTGCAGCCACCGCTCTGTGCGCGTGCGGAGCAACAGTCCCCGCAACATCTGCGGTCCGACGGAGCCGGACCCAGAGATCATGGCCTCCATCTCGCGGGTCCTCTGCCCGACCTCCGGCTCCCGGAGCGGCACGCCGGCCCACTCGCACACGGCGCGACACAGGATCTCCTCTACCTCGTCGTGGAGCACGACCTCGCCCATAGCCTGCCACTTCCAGATGTAAGCCCGCCACCTGTCGGCCATCAGGTCCGTCAGCCGCACGACGCTCTCTGGACCCATCAGCGACATGAACATCTGCTTCCGCCACCGATGGGCCTCGCCGCCCAACAATTGTACGCTGCCCAGGTCTTGGAGCAGCCTCACTGTCGTCGGGGGTATCGCGCCCTTGCGGGTAAAGCGGCCGGGTTCGTAGAAGACTCTGGAGGCCTCTACGCCACTCATGCAGACGGCTCTTCTAAACATGAGCCGGGTCTCGAAGACATCGGTGCCATAGCGCCGGCACCGCTTCGGGATAAAGTCGTAACCCTCACGCAGCAGTGCCAGCGTGCTGTCCGGGCTCTTGTCGTGGGGAATAGTCTGCGCCATGTAACCTCCGGTGTGCTGGAGGGTATGCTACTGCAACCCGGTTGTCAGAGTATCGTCAGTATGGTCGAATCTGCGACCAAATTGCGGGTCTTCTGGATGCAGACGTCTGCTGCCGGACAATCGTCGAATAAATTATCGCTCCGGACAGATTCCATTATCTGGTCCCTGCTGGAGGTTCGGCGTGACAACTCCATTTACTGAGCCCCTTCGTCGGTCAACTTCCGCCAAGGGCCGATGGTACCGAGCCTGTTTGCAAACCGCGTTGATACGTTATTTTTACGGCTGGTGTATCTGTAGATTGCCTCTAGCAAAAACGTCCTCCCACATCCGGCTATAGTAAAGTAACCGCACATTAGTGTCCTTACACTGACCAATGCCTCAAAAGCTTAGATACCTGTGAGCATCGCTATCTTGCGGGAAATGTCATCGGTCGGTTTTCTCCAGGCGCTGAAACCATAGCTCCTCGATCAATACCCCGGTCACCACGGCGGTAGGCACGGCCAGCAGGGCGCCCAAGGCTCCAAACGCCGCCCCCAGAACCGTGACGACCGCTATGACCGTCGCCGGGTGTATGGAAGCGGCTCTTTCCATAATGAGCGGTGTTATGAGGTAGCTCTCTGCACCCTGGATGACAACGTAGGCTACCAGTACCAAAAGGGCACTCAAAGGGCCCGCAGCAAAGGCCAGCACGAGCGCCGGCACCAGGCCGATCAAAGGTCCTATGTAAGGTACAAACGCCGCCAGCCCGGCAAAGAGCCCCAAGAACAGGGCTCCGGGGACGCCAATGAGCAACAGGGCAACGGTCCACAGCACACCGATTACCGCCATGGCCGCGAGCTGACCCTTGAGCCAGTCGAGCAGGCCAGTGCGTAGCGAAGAGAGAACTTCCCACGTCCGGACCCGGCGGTCTGGGGGGAAGAGCCTCACCACCCAGCCGACCATGGGCTCGGGGTTTGCCGCGAGGTAGAGGGCCAAGAACAACACTACCACCAGGCCCACCAGGACGGATGCCGCGCTACTAAAGACGCCCGCTGCCCCGCCCAGGCCCTTGCCCGCCGGCCCGGAGAGCGAGGACGGTGAGAGGCCGCCGCCCTCGGGGACGGGGACCCCGAACCTACTTGCAAGCCTCTCGACCTCGCGGGAGAGGTTGGATAGCGCCTCGGGTAACGAAGAGGCTAGTCGGGATGCCTGATCGGCGAGGGTGGTGCCCAGCAGGAACCCGGAGATACTCAACAGTACCAGTACTCCCACGACGATCAGGGCCAGGGCGAGCGTCCTCGGTACTTTGCGGCGCCGGAGCGCCTCGACCGGGCCCGAGAGCGCCACCGCCAGCAGGAGTCCTACGGTGATCGAGAGTGCCACCGTAGCGACCGTGGAGAGGAACCGGTAGACCAGGAACAGGGTGAAAGCCCAGAGCACCGCCCACAAGAGGACGTGCAGGAAGCTACGATTCGCCTTTGGATAAACCATTGCCCCAGGTAAATCTGGTTATCAGCTTCCTACCATGTATCCGGGACTAATACTCCGGCTAACGGACCTCTCTATAGGCTGATCATTGTCGAAAATTGACGGCACTGTGCCCTTTCTTTTGACGAGATCCTCTCTGCCGTTTATGGTGTCCAGGCGTTCCACGAAGGCTTTCCGGCTGATACTGAGCAGCCCTGAGCCGTTCAAACCAGAGTTCTTCGGTATGGGGTCCAACGTTACATACCTGACATCCCTTAGGATAGTGTAGAGCATCGAGAGAAGCTCTCCGGTGCCAGTCTCCCTTAGTCGCCAGCCATCTCGCGATCCTCTCAAATGTAGGAACATTCCGGCCTCTTCCTCAAAGCTAAAGACCGGCAGAGCTTGCCAACCATCAGGCGCCCTAATGGTCAACACTTCTACCCTGTCGCACCCATCTTTTACGATCAACCAGTATGGGGTGCGCTTTGGGGCGCGCTTAGTTGCAGGCTTCGTTACCCGGACTACACGTTTTGTCTTCTCCATACCTTTGCACGCTCCCTTCATAATGTGGAAAGCTCATCATATAGCGTCCGGTGGCGGCGAGGAATAGCACAAATTGTGCAAAAACGCGCCAGTCAATGTATAGGGTAGTAAGCCCAGGGAGCCACCACGGTCAACGGCAGCGCCAGCAAAACCCCCACGACACCCGAAATGGTCAGCGGGGAGGATATGGCCCGCGGAACCTTGCGTCTTTACAGGACCTCGACCGGCCAAGACAGGATCACGGCCAGGAGCGTCCCTGCCAAGATCAGGAGCGCTACCGTTGCAACTCCAGCGAGGAATCGCCACGCCAGGATCAATCCCGGGAGCACGACCCCGGCCGCGACCAGGGTCCGCAGGAGACTATGGTAGAAAGGGTATCTCTTATAAAGCCTTACCGCGGGGGCATCACCGTGGGGTGGGCCGGTGCCCGTTCCACAGCTCGGTTCCAGGTCATCTCCGTTCCGGTTTTTGCGGGATGATTACTCCACCGGGCTCCCTAACTCCCTACATCAGGGCGCTAGCCAGGGCGCCGGCATCCACGGTAAGAGCCTCGCCGGTTATGTGGCGGGCGTCGTCGGAGGCCAGGAACAGCATCGCGTCAGAGATCTCTTCCGGTTTCACCCAGGGTATCGGCATGGCGTTGGTCTGCTAAGGCTTCGGCGGCCTCCTCCACCCCGCAAGTCCTGGGTAAAGCCCGCGACGAAGACCAGGTATGAAGCCGCGAGGCCGGCGTCCCGGATGTGGCGGGCGCCTTTTTCGGCCCCGACCTCAGAGAGCTTGTCGGGCCAGACGCCGATGCCGTTTATACCGTCGGTGCGGGCGTAGTTCTCGACGCTCTCTTCGAAGCCCCACTGGGAGGTCGTGATCTGGCTGACGAAAATTCCGTCTCCCACGCTATGCCTTTACTTCCTAAGCAGTCGCCGGAGCGCGAGGGCCCCGACCGCGGTGGCCGCCCCGGCCGCGCCCACCGCCGCCGCGCCCTGGAGGAGCCGGTCGCGGGTTGAGGTGCCGAGGATCTCCTGGGCCGCCAGGTAGCCCGAGGTGGCGTTGGTGCCCGGACCCGGCCAGGTCGCCGCCCCGACCATGTAGAGCCCACCGAGCGGCATCTTGTAGTTGGACCAGCCGGGAAACGGACGGAAGACGAAGTTCTGCTTGAGGTGGAAGCTGCCGCCGATGGAGTCGCCGCCAACCAGGTTCGGGTTGTGGCGTTCGAGGTCTTCGGGCGAGAAGACCACCCGGTCGAGCACCAGGTCGCCTATGCCGGGGGCGTACTCCTCCAGTTTTCGCATCACCCTGTCTGCGAAAGGCTTCCGGGCCTCATCCCAGGTGCGGACGGAGATCTCCCCCGCCGCGTCGCCCTTTATCTCCGAGGGGAGCGTCCTTACCTGGATCCAGAGTATCTCCTCGTCGCCCGGCGTCCGCGACGGGTCCACCGCCGAGGTTTGCCCAACGATCAGCAGCGGGCTTTCGGGCAGGTAGCCGTTCATGGAGTTTGTGTAGGTCTCCGCCAAGTCTTCGACGTAGGGGGCGATGTGGACGTAGGCGAACTCATCCAGGTCTTCGCCCGCCGCCCACCGGGGCCGTCCCGAGAGCGCCAAGTGGACCATCATGGTGCCGGGACCGCGCTCGTAGCGCCTTACCCGCCGCTGGAACTGCGGCTGCAACTCGTCCGGCGACAGGAGGTTTCCGAAGAGCACCGAAGGCGTCAGGTTTGCGACGACGGCCCGCTTGGCCTCGATCTGCTCGCCCGAAACAAGCTCCACGCCGGTGGCTCGTCCGGCGGAACCATTGGCGGAGCCATTAGTGGAGCTATTAGTGGAGCTATTAGTGGAGCCGCTTCCGTTACCGCTTTCGGTGAGGATGCGGCCCACTTCGGCCTCCGTCCGGATCTCACCCCCGGACTCTCGGATCAGGGCCGCCAGTGCTTCGGGCATCTTCGACGCCCCGCCCTCGGTAATGGACATGCCTTCGACCATGTCGGTGAAGGTCTCTAAAAACGGGAACATGCCGCCGCCGGAGACGTCGGGGCCGAAGTCCATGTGCATTCCCCACGTCGCGAACAGCGCCCGCATCTCCTCCGTGCCGAAGTAGGCGCCAAGCTCCCTCGTCGAGCTCATCACGATCTGCATGAGGTCCGTAAGCTCGCTTATCCCCTGGGACCGCGCCGCCTTGAGCAAGTCCCACACCGCCTCGAAAGAAGGCAGCGGCGCCCCGTAGACCGGTAGGAACGCCTGGCTAAAAGCCTGGAACTGCTCAAAGAGCCGTCCGAAGCCCTCGGCGTCCTGCTCGTTGTGCTTGCGCAGCAGGTCCATAGTGCGGTCCACGTCCTGGTAGACACGCAGGCTCTTGCCGCCGGGGTAGACGTTGGAGTAGGACTTTTCGGCCACTTTGTAGCTCAGGCCGTGGCGCTTGAGGTCGTCCTTCAGCTCCGCGTAGACCGGGGAGCCGAGAAAGAGGTTCTGGTTCATCGAGTAGAGGTCGTGGACAAAGCCGGGGCGCGTGATCTCCGCGCTCTGCACCGCGCCGCCGACTTTTTCGTTCCGTTCCAAAACCAGCGTTTTCCAGCCGGCCCGGCAGAGGTAGAGGGCGCATACCAGGCCGTTGTGGCCGGCCCCGACCACGATGGCGTCGTACGAATCGTTTGCCAAGATTTTTCACCCCGATCTTATAGCTCAAAGAACAACGGCACACATCCCACATGCTGTCTGGTCCGTTCTAGTCCGGGAGGTTGGGCTTTGTGGTCCAATCTCCCGGCGCGACCGGCCGCAGAGCATCCTGCCTGAAAATAGTTCGAGGTATGCGGCCGCCCCGCACATTACTACCCCGCCGGCTGCAGCTCCACCTTGAGCCAGCCCGGCTCCCGCTGGTCAAAGACCTCGTAAGCGTCTACGGCGCTCGGAACGGGCTCGGTGTCGGTGATGAACTCTGTCGGGTCCACTATACCGGCGGCCACCATTCCCACCAGTTTCGGGATGTAGCGGCGGTGGTTGCAGTTGCCGCCCCTTACGGTCAGGTTTCGCTGCTGCACCGCGCCTATCGGGAAGGTCATGGCTTGCGGCGGAAAAACGCCTATAACACCGATGGTTCCGCCTTTGGCTACGGCCTGCGTCGCCCATTCAACCGACTGCGAAGGGGCGCTGCCCGGCTGCCACAACTCACCCTGCGGGTTGGTCTCGGGCGCTACCTGCTCGATCTCTTGCTCGTACTGCTGTTGCTGACCTTCCGCAGGCGCAGCCGGCCCGGAGCTTGCGTGTTCGGCGTCCACCCCGACGGCTTCTATTACCCGGTCGACACCGATGCCGCCGGTAAGCTCGAAGATCGTCTGTACCGGGTCTTCCTCCTCGAAGTTTATGACCTCCGCGCCCTGTGCCCTTGCAGCTTCCAGGCGGGACTGTATGCGATCTACGGCCAGGACCCTTCCGGCGCCCATTATGAAGGCGCTTCGCACGGCGAACTGGCCCACGGCCCCGAGGCCAAAGACCGCGACCGTGTCACCGTCCTTTACCCCAGCGATGTCGGCGCCGAAGTAGGCGGTCGGGAAGATGTCGGAGATCAGGAGCGCCTCTTCGTCTGAGACGTTATCCGGCAGCTTGACGGGGCCGACGTTGGCATATGGTATGCGGGCGTACTCGGCCTGGAGGCCGTCTATGGGGCCGGTCGGCTGGGGGCCGCCGAAAAAGGCGGTGCCGGCCTGCGGGCCGTTCGGGTTCGCGTTGTCGCACTGGGCGTAGTAGCCGGCCCGGCAGTACGAGCAGTAACCGCAGCCGACGGTCGAGGGGATGACCACCCGGTCGCCGGGGACCAGGTTCCGCACCCCGGCTCCCACCTCTTCTACGACCCCAACGCCCTCGTGGCCGAGGATGGTTCCCGGTACCATCCCGGCCATCGTGCCCCGGACCATGTGCAGGTCGGTGCCGCAGATGGCGCTGGAGGTGAGCCGGACTATCGCGTCCGTTGGCTCCTGTATCTTCGGGTCTTCTACATCGTCTAGCCGGATGTCTCCTACGTCATGAAAAACTACGGCTTTCATTTACCTATCTCCTTTCAAAAACATTAAACACTGGCGGTGTAGGGATCGGATCTTGAACCCTACACCGCCGGCAAAAAGCGGCGTATCCTGGTTGATGCAGCCGATACGCGGTGTATCTTTAACGCTGGCCCAGCAGGGACTTGGCCTTCTGGGCGCGGCGGGCGTCTTCGTCCCGCACCTCGGTGAAAAACTCGACCAACTCCTGGTCGCCCTCGCGCTCGGCGTCTTCTACGTACTTGTCGTAGACCTGCCCGCCCTCTCCGGCGTGGTAGAGCACGCTGGTCAGGTTGTAGACGTTGTCGCTGAGACCAGTTTTCTGCTCGCTCTCAGACACAGCCGCGCCTCCTTCTGTATGGAGTTTATATTTCACCCTGACTATTCCCGCGGTTCTGGGACGGCTAACAGCTTTCGGTACACTCTTTTGTGTATCTTTTTCGTGCAACTATCCGAGAGCCGCAGATAGTGGGCGCATCGTCGTCGAGATGGATTCGACCGACGGCGGGTGTCCGGGTTCTACGGGGGTGGATCTCCACGCCTTTGCCTTCCGGCACTCGCGACGCCGTTCCGTCGACAGAGCAGAATGCTTTATCTACGAAGTTTCAGGACGAACCGCTGCCCGGCGCGTGCCGGTCCCGGCTGCCGAAGGGCAACAGGCGGTTACGGATAAAAGACTCAGCCGGGCCCAAAGATTTTGGATTGGACGTTCCGTTCTGGCCGCGGGTTTCGAGTTCGATGATCTCTTCCCGGGTGCTTTGCAGGATCTCCCGGATCGAGTCCTTGAGCGATCCGGCAGTGGTACCGTCTGACCGGCAGCGGGCCAGGGCGAGATCCAGCAGCGAGAGGGTATCCTTTGTGACGCGGGATTGGTCTCCGGCCTTCTTGCCGGACCCAGAGCGTTGGCTGCAAGCGGTTGCGGCGGCACGGTTTACGCGCACGATCTCGACCGGTACGATCTCTGTGCTTTCGGACAGGTTGTTTTCGGTATGTCCGTTCTGGGATTGCATATCGCCCGGGATCTCTACCCTTTCTGAGAATCCGTAACCGTGACGGTTTGCAAACGGGCCGGATGGACCGCCCGAAGTATCGTAGACCGCTTTTCGGTACACTCTTGTATGTATCTTTGCTTGATTTGCCTGGACGATTGCGGGGGGGGGTGTATTGTTTGCCCGCAGCCGTCGGGTGCTTCCTTTCCGGAGGGAGGCCGAAAACGAATAAAGAGGAGTTGCTGGATCTTCCACGTATTGATCACCATAGCGCCACTCTCTTACCGGCAGGTGCTGATGCTCAACCTCCGCACCCTACGGCCGGCCGTGGAGGTTACCCTCGCCGGGCCGGAAGACCTCGACACCGAAACGGAGCGGCTCTCCCCGGAGCTCGTAGTGTGCAACGCGGCGACCCGGAGGGTGCGGGAAAGCGGAAGTTCCTGGGTCGAGGTGCTGGTCCTCGACGGCCTGGGGGCCAACGTTTGCGTCGGTGGGGAACTTTCGACGCTCGATGACACCGGAATGGACGATATGTTGAGGATCGTGGACGAGACGGAGCAACTCGCCTCGTGAAGCACCCCGGCTTCCGGGAGCCCTAATTTATGATGTCGGGGAGGGAGATCCAACCCTTCGCCAGGGCCAGTTTGGAGGCTTCGGACCGCGAAGAAACGCCTATCTTCTCGTAGATGTTCGCCAGGTGCCGGCTGACGGTCGCCTCGGCGAGGATCAGGTCTCTGGCTATCAGACGGTTGGAGAGGCCGCGGGCCGCGAGGACTAGCACCTGTAGTTCCCGGGTGGAAAGCAGGCTTTCGTATCCGTCCTGCGAGATTTCGAGCGTTTCCTGCGGCATGCCCACGATCACGTCGTTCACCTCTTCGGGGTTTACGGCGGCGGCGCGTATCACCCCGATCAACTCCTCCGCCTCGGCGCTTTTTACGAGGTAGGCACCCGCTCCAGACCGTATGAGCTCGCGCACGTAACGCGGGTCCTCGAACATCGTGACTATAAGGACTTTGGGCCGGGGCGAGAGGGCGAGTAGCCGGGAGAGGTTCTCTTTGGCCTTTTCTAGCGGCGTCTCGATCTGCATTATTATTATGTCGGGCCGCTGCTCCTCGGCCAGGGAGACGACCTCCGGGCCGTTCGGCACGCTCCCGACGATTTCTACGTCCTCGTAGGAATCCAGCAAGCTCGCTAACCCCTGGCGGAACATCGTGTGGTCGTCGCCCAGCAATATCCTCGCGGGTCGGCCGGAAGTCCCAGTGTATTCTGTCATTTGTCGCCTCCCCGGCGGCCGTTAGCTTTCACATAAGCTCAGCCGAGGCGAGGTAACAAAAATTAGCCCATCTTTTTGAAGACCTAGGGTCGGGCGAACTGGCCGCCACATATATTTGTATAGTAACACCTTTTGCCTTATTGCCCCGGCGGCCAGACAAACTGCCGGGTGGCTACCGGGTGGCGCGTCCCGGCTTACGCCGGAAACGGGAAGAAAGCACCTGCTTTATCTAGCTGGTTCGACAAACCAAGATACCGTCCCCGCCGGCCGTTGCAAGGCTCCGATGCCGTCCGGGGCCGGAATTGGTTCGAAATGTGTAGCGCGGTCGTCCCGAACACTACCGGTGGTAGAAAATATCCGGCCTTTACACAATTTTCATTATTTATCGTCGTTACCCGACGCTATAAGCTGTGTGTGCTTTAGCATGAATAGGAGGAACATGGAGAAAATAAACGGCACAGCCCCGACCCCAAAGCGTACATCTTACTGGCTACTCGTGCGAGACGGGGACGACGGCCGGGAAATACTTGCCACGGATCTCGCCGGAGGACTGAAAGCGTTGGCGGTCTTTAGCTTCGAGGAGGAGGCCGAGATGTTCCTTTGTTTAAGAGGCTCCGTGGATGGTTGGCGGGTAAGAGAGACCACGGCGGGCGAGATATTATCGCTGTTTTACACGGCACTTAAAGAAACTACTTGTGTAACGTTGGACCCAATCCCGGAGGACTCGTTTTTGAATGCCTCGGGGCTTCTCAGCATAAGCCGCGAAAAATTCATGACACGTCTGGAAAGTGTCTGCAGCGGCACACCAACCGCAAATACAGCCTGAGACCGGTTTCCTGAAGCCCGGCGGGCTACCGCAAATACCGCAAAGGCTAACCCGAAAAGCTAACCGTACCCACCCCCGCCGGGCGTCTCTAGCGTAACTACGTCTTTCTCCTGTAGTGTACGGCTGGCTTTCGGCGGCAACTCCTCGTCGTTAAGGAGGTTCTTGCCGGGTTCGCCGGGCTCTCCGCCTTCCAGGCCCTGTGGCCCGTGGCGTCGCCGATCGGTGAGCATGGAGAGGCTGGCGGGCTCCAGCACCCGCACGGAGCGGACGATGCCGTCACCGCCGTGATGCTCGCCGCTTCCACCGGAGCCGTAGCGCAACTCGTAGCGTTCAACGCGCATCGGGTATTCCAGTTCCAGGGCTTCTACCGGGGTGTTCAAAGTGTTGGACATTCCGACGTGAACCCCGGAGGGACCGGGAGCATTTTTGCCCGCGCCCTGGCCGCCGCCGATGGTCTCGTAGTAGGTCCAGCCTCCGTTGCCGGCGCCGCCGATAATGAGGTTGTTCATCGTGCCCTGGCCGCCGGCGACGAGGTCGGCGGCTTCGGAGAAGGCGAGCAGTATCGTATCGGAGACGCGCTGGCTGGTTTCGACGTTGCCGGCGACGACCGCTGATGGGCTTTCGGCGTTTACCAGGCTGCCCTCCGGGGCGTGGATTTTGAGCGGGGCGTAGGTGCCGGCGTTTGCCGGTACGTCGCCGGGGAGCAGGACGCGCAGGGCGAAGTAGCAGGAAGAGCGGGTAACGGCGAGCGGGCAGTTCACGTTCCCCGCCACGGCGTCCGAGGTTCCGGTGAAGTCTATCTCTAACGCGTCGTCTTCTATGGTGACGGAGACCTTGATCGGGATGTCGTCGTTTGTTGCGCCGTCGCCCTCTATCTCGCTCTCGGCAGTATACTGGCCGTCGGGGAGGTCCCGGATGGCCTCGCGGGTGCGGCGTTCGGTATAGGCGATGACCTCCTCGAAAGCGGTGAGCACCGTGTCTTTGCCGCGGCGCTCGATGAGTTCGGACACACGGGTCTGGGCCAGGTTGTTGGCCGCGATCTGGGCCCGCAGGTCGCCGCGCCGGAGGTCCGGGGTGCGGACGTTGGCGAGGATGAGGTCCAGAATTTCGTCAACGTACTCGTCCCCGTGAACGAGCCGCACGGGTGGGATAATGACGCCCTCCTGGTAGATCTCGCGCGAGTTCGCCGGCATGGAGCCGGGGCTCATGCCGCCAACGTCGGAGTGGTGCGCCCGCGTAACGGCGTAGCCGATGATCTCACCTTCGTCCGCCACCGGTGAGACGAGCGTTATGTCGGGTAGGTGCGTCCCGCCGGAATAGGGGTCGTTCAAGGCGTACACGTCGCCGGGCTCGGGGTTTCGTTCCATTACCGCTGCGACGGCTTCGGGCATGGCGCCGAGGTGGACCGGGATGTGCTCGGCCTGGGCGACCATGCGGCCTTCCGCGTCGAAGAGGGCGGTGGAGCAGTCGCGGCGCTCTTTTATGTTTGAAGAATAGGCGCCCCGGATGAGGACCGCCCCCATCTCTTCCGCCGCCCCCGAAAGGGCGCTCGCCAGCACGGACAGCGTTACCGGATCCAGGTTGCCGGTGCTTTTCTCGCTCATTGTTCACGCTCCAGGATCAAGTTTCCCACCTCGTCTATCTTTCCGCCCCAGCCGGGCCGCACCACGCAGGTTGACTCGGCGAACTCCACGACCGCCGGGCCCTCGACCTCCGAGCCGACGCCCATCCGCGTCCGGTCCAGCACCGGCGCCTCCGTCCACTCACCGTCGAAGTTGGCTTCCCGGTGGCCCGATACGGCCTCGCCTTCCGGCTCTCTTTCGGACAACTCCGGCTTCTCGACGGGTACGGTGGCGATGAGGCGCAGGTTTACCAGATCCACCGGTTCCTCTTCCATCCGGTAGCCGTAGCGCCGCTCGTGGGCGGCGTGGAAGTTGTCCGCCAGCGCCCCGAAGTCGTCCGCCCCGACGGTCAGCTCGAAAGACTGGCCCGCGTAGCGCAGGTCGGCCCGGCGGGTAAAGTCCGGCTTTTTCAGGTGCTCTGAAGCCTGATCCTGCATGTCTTTGAAGGCGTTTTCGATGTGGCTTTCTTTTACCTCGCCTAGCGGGGAGAGCTGCGGGGTAACGTAGTCGCGGCGCACGTCGGAGACGGCGAGGCCGAGGGCGCTCAGGACGCCGCTGGCTTTGGGGACGAGCACCGTGTTCATGTTCAGTTCTTCGGCCAGGGCGCAGGTGTGCATAGGGCCGGCGCCACCGAAGGCGACCAGGGCGAACTCCCGCGGGTCGAGGCCTTTTTCGACGCTGATCACGCGCAGAGCCCCGACCATCTCCGTGTTCGCCACCTGCAAGATCCCGAGCGCCGTTTCTAAAGAGTCCATACCCGCCTGTTTACCTACCCGCGTCAAGGCTTCTTCAGCGCGGGCCCGGTTTAGCGTGACCTCGCCGCCGAGCTCCGCGCCGTCCTGGAGGTAGCCGAGAAAGAGGTTGGCGTCGGTGACGGCGGGCTCCTCGCCGCCCTTGCCGTAGGAGGCGGGGCCGGGCTCCGCGCCCGCCGAGTGTGGGCCGACACGTAGGGCGCCACCCGCGTCCACCCACGCTAGAGAGCCGCCGCCGGCGCTGACGGTGTGAACGTCTACCATCGGGAGTTTTATGGGCACGCCCGCGATGGCGGCTTCGGTGGTCGTGAGTGCTTCACCTTCCAGGATGGCGGCCACGTCCGAGCTGGTGCCGCCCATGTCGAAGGTGAGCAAGTTCCCGTAACCACCCGCCCCTGCAACGTAGGCGGCGCCGACGACGCCGCCCGCCGGGCCGGAGAGGACACACGCCGCGGCCCCGCGGGCGGCCACCCCGAGGTCTATAACGCCGCCGGAGGACTGCATGACCAGGGGCTCCGGCATACCGGCCCCCTCGACCTCGTCGTCCAGGTTTTTGAGGTAAGCGGCGAGTTTCGGGCTTAAGTAAGCGTCGGCGGTGGTGGTCGAAAAGCGCTCGTACTCCCGGAACTCCGGCAGTACCTCGCTGCTCAAGGAAACGTGTGTGTCCGGCAACGCTTCGCGGATGGCTTCGCCGATCCGCTTTTCGTGGTCGGGGTGCATAAAGGCGAAGAGCAGGCACACGGCGACCGCCTCCACCTCGGCCTCTTCGAGATCCGAGACGACTTTTTCCAGGTCTTCTTCATTCAACGACTCTATTTCACCTTCCGGCCCCATGCGTTCGCGGACGGTGAAGCGCAAGTCGCGGGGGACGAGGGGTTCGGGGCGGCTCTTCGTCAGGTCGTAGAGGTCGGGGCGGTCCTGACGGGCTATCTCCAGCACGTCCCGGAAGCCTCCCGTAGTGACGATGGCGGTTTTTGCGCCTTTGCGCTCTAGCAGGGCGTTGGTGGCGACGGTCATGCCGTGGGCGAAAGCGGCGACGCTGTCGGACGAGATCTCACCCGCCCGGACACTGTTCATCACGCCCTTTGACTGGTCTTGCGGGGTCGAGGGCACCTTCGCGGTCAGCACGTCCCCAGCTCCTAAAGCTACGAGGTCGGTAAAAGTTCCACCAACGTCCACCCCGAGCCTCAAATCGCTCATCCACCACCTCCGAATAGGGTTGTAAACACACCAAAGAGCGTGCGTCCGCCGAGGAAAAGGGCGACCAGTACGACTATCCCGCCAAGGATGTTACCGACTATTCCGTTCTGGTAACTTCCCAGGAGATCCGCCCGGTTCATGACGATCAACAAGAAGATGGCGACCATTGGCAAGAGCAGGCCGTTGGCGGCCTGGGCAAAGAGTATGACCTGGACCGGGTTGGCACCTACCGTAGCCAGGGTGGTGCCGAAAACTATTACGATCGCCCACACCGCCCGGAACTTCCAACTACGAAGATCCCGCCCCCAGCCGAAAGCCCCCGAAGTCGCGTAGGCCGCGGCGAGGGGAGCCGTGACCGAGCTTGTCAGGCCTGCCCCGAACAGCCCGATGGCGAAGAACCATTTCGCAGCCGGGCCCAGTAGTGGTTCGAGCTGCTGGGCCATCTGGCCGGCGCTCTCTATCTCGGTGCCAGTACCGAAGAAGGCCGCCGCGCCGGTGACGATGATCGCCAACGTAATGATGCCACCTAGGATTATGGAAGCTCCTGTGTCGAACCGGGCCTGTCCCAATGCCTCGTCTGTCGGCACGCTCTCCGGCCACTTGTCCTGGACGGAACTGGAGTGCAGGAAGAAGTTGTAGGTGACCACCGTAGTGCCGATCAGGGCAATCACTGTAACCAGCGACCCCGTCGGGATGCTCGGGGCGAAGATGCCGGCCAAAATATCCCCCACGTTTGGCCGTACGAGGATCGCCGTGAGGATGAACACCAAGCTCATAACGACGACCAGCACAACCAGCACCCGCTCGATAAGCGAATATATGCCGGAAGCCAACAGGGCGAACGCTATGACACCGACGATTATCGCCCAGACCTGGGGCGAGAGCCCGGTTATGGCTTCGAGCCCCAACGCCGCCCCCGTGATATTACCCGTCTGGAAGGCGGCAGCCCCGACGGTTATGGCGGAGACCACCAGGATTATGGCTACGGCCTTCACGGCCGCGTTGTCGAACGTGGTACGGAGCGCTTCTCCCAATCCTTCCCGGCTCACGATCCCGAGCCGGGCGCTCATCTCCTGCAAGATTATCGTGGCGGCGATCGAGAATACCAGTGCCCACAGTAGTGCATAACCGGCGCTCGCCCCGGCCACGCTCGCCGTCGTAACCGTACCCGGCCCGATAAACGCCGCCGCCACCAACAGCCCCGGTCCCAAATTCCTGAGCCTCCGTAACATGCTTCTATCCATCCCCCTTTTTAGATACTATTCAACACCGCGTGTAGAACGCTAGATCGAAAGTTAGCACCGCGCCGCACTCCGGTAAATGGCCTCTGGGATAAAAATTCGCTTAAACAGATAGGTTCTGGGAGATCAGACTTCGTACTCGGTGTTTTTGCGGTCGGTGACAAACATGTGGCCGGGGCTGTGCGTGATCATGAACGACGGCCGGGCCTGCATCGCCACCGCCTGCGGCGTAACCCCGCAGGCCCAGAAAACCGGCACTTCATCCTCTGCGATGGAGATAGACTCCCCGAACTCCGGCTTGTCGAGGTCCTCTATGCCGAGCGCTTCCGGATTTCCGATATGGACCGGCGCTCCGTGCATCGTCGGGTAGCGTCCCGAAGCCGACACCGCCCTCGGGATCTCTGCAGGCCTGTAGGGTCGCATACTAACGACCATCGGACCGGAGAAGGGACCGGAAGGCACACACTCTCGTCCGGTCACGTACATCGGGACGTTGCGGTCCTGATCCTGGTGCGCTATCCGCAGGCCCGCGCCCAGCAACGCTTCTTCGAAGGTGAAGCTGCAACCGATCAGGAAAGACACGAGATCGTCCTCCCAGTAATCCCGGATGTCCGTGGGCTCGTCTACCAGCTCACCTTCCTCGTAGACCCGGTACTTCGGCGCGTCCGTCCGCAGGTCCGCCCCGGAGGCCATGACCGGCGGTTCCGGGGAACCTACGTCCGTCACTTCCAGAACCGAACAAGGCTTCGGGTTGCGGACGCAGAACTTCAAGAAGTCGAAAGCGTAGTCCTCCGGCAAAACTACCAGGTTCGTCTGAACGTGCCCGCGGGCGAGGCCGCTCGTTGGGCCGGCGTGCTCGCCGGTTCGGATGCTTTCTCTGATTTCTTTGAGGTTCGAGCTTTTCACGATATTCATCCCGTCCAGGAGCGGAGCAGGTAAGCCAACCCTATTCCGATGTAGTTACCGACGACGTATCCTAGCACCCCGATCAGGACGGCCGGTGTGATCAGAGACCGCCACTGTTTGGAGATCGCCAGCGCCAGGGCGGTCGAAGGACCGCCGATACACGCCTGGCTCGCCACCGAAAGCGTCTCGATTTCTAGCTTCATCAGACGCCCGATGCCGAAGATGATCACGCCGTGAAAGCTTATGAGGATTACCAGAAACAAGAATACGATAGGCCCTTTACCGACCAGCGTGGAGAGCACCGTACCGGCGCCCAACACCACAAAGAACAGGTGCAGAAAGAAGTTGCCGAACTCCTCCCCGCCGCTCAGGCGGCTCAGCGGCGTAAAAGCCAGCCCGAGGGCTATGGTCGTGTACCAGATGACCGTCGGGATCTCGAACCCCAACAACTGGTTTATGTACGGCGCGACGAACTCAGCCACGGCCACCACGATGAACGTCAGGGCCGCCAGGTAAACGATGTCGTAGATGGAGATGTCTTTCTTCTGCCAGAAAGCGTCGCCCGTGCCGCTCTCATCGTCTTCGCCGGTGGTTTCGTCGTCCCAACTTTTTATCGACGGATAGAACCGTAACAACACGACCGGGATAAACGCCGTCATCACGATCCAGATGTTCGTCATAACGGTGTCGGCCGCCGCGCCCGTGGCGTACAGCGTATCCGAGGTGCCCACGGCCTCGCCCACGGCCACGTAGTTGAGACCGCCGCCGGCGTAGCTGCCCGCGAACTGCCCGCCCAACTTCCAGGCTTCGGGGCCGATGCTGCCGGCCATGATCAGGGTAGCCACCACCGCCCCGAGCGCCGTCCCCGCCACGCCGATAACGAAAGCTATGACAGCCGGACGTCCGGCGCGCCGAATGCTCCGCAAGTCCGCCGTAGCCAGCAGTAGCACGATAGCCAGCGGCACCGCGTAATCGCTGGCGAAAGTGTAGACCGGGTTGATGTCCTCCTGGCCTTCGACCGCGATCGAGGGCGGTATGATTCTCAGGTTGACCAAAATCGCCGCCCCGGTAATTACCAGGATAGCCGTGCCGAAAAACGAGAAAACGCGGAACCTACGATCCAGCCAGAAAGTGAAAGCGATAAGCGCCGTTACCACAGCCCCCACCCCGAACGGATCGGTTATAAGAGTTTCACCAAACACGAACGCCCCCTCTGATCGTCTCTAATCGGTCTTAACCGCCTACGCCGGATGATAGCTTCACGGAGAAAGCTATGCTATATACAACCGTTCAGTTATAGCCTTCTAGGGATTCCTTTCTTCCCCATTTCAAACCTCCAGAATAGCAAAACCACTGGACTCGATACTGTGCTGTTCATTCGACCCGGCCAAGTATTCTCTCCCAAAACCTTCCGTAAAATTTCTTCTACAAAACCTGCTTTCCGTGTGTACCGATCTTTCACCGGACAACTTCAACCCGCTGGGGAGCCTTCGCAGCGAGGTTCTGGTAGCATCAAGTCAGGTAAACGGGGAAGGAGAACAACATGGAGATACCGAAGGCCATGATCATCGAGCGCATCCGTAGCCGGGAGGGTGCCGAAGCCGCCAACAAAGCGGACGGCGAACTCCCTGACAAAGTGGACCTCGAAAACGACGCGGAACTGCTCTCCAAATACAACTTGAACCCCGACGAGCTGCGCGAAGACTTCGGAGGACAGTCCCCCGTAGCGGGGTAACCTTTAGGGAGCACTGTTCAATAGGCCGCGCCGGGCCGCTCCTTGCATGACGAGTCCGACGTCCACGGTCAGCGGACCGTCCGGGTCGAGGAGGACGGTGGCCCGGTCTTCCTTACCAAGCTCTATCTCCCGCTCGCCGTCCAGCGCCAGGCTGCCGGAGATGGGTTCTAACGCTACCGGCTCTCCGGGTTCAACGTGATGGCATTCTGAAACGCCCATCGGTACGACGAGCCCCGGCGCGAGTGGTACGTCCAGCACGGTCTTCGTGTTCTCCGGGTCGGTGAAGCGGACGTGGAGGCCGTGTCTAACGGATTTCGGTACGGGGTCCAGCAGGCCGGCGACCGAGGAGAGGCCGACGGCGTCCGGTCGGGCGGAGGTAACGAAGAGTTCGGAGATCTCACCGGCCCGCCACAGCGCCCGCGCGCCGACGAAACGCTCCGACGTTACCGCAACGTCCACCAGGGCGCAGTCGTGACGTGAATCTCCGTTCAGTCCGACGCGGAGTATCTTTTCGCGGCGGAGGGCTTCTTTGCCAATCTCTCCGGTGGCTACGAGGCCGGTGGCGATCCCCGCGACGGTCGCCTCGCGCATCTCCGGGAAGGCGTTGTTCGTGCCGGTCGAGAGCGTGCAGAGAGGCACGTCCGGGTCGCAGTGGCGGGCGACTACCCGGTTGGTCCCGTCGCCACCCAGCACCACGATGGCCGATACCCCGCGTGCGCACATGGCCTCCGCTGCCTCCACCGTGTCGCGGGCGGCGTGCCGGACGGTCATGTCCAAGAACTCGAAATCCGGTAGCGGTTGCTTTTGTGGGCTGGACTCGTTGCCGCGGAGGGCCCGGTCGAGGCTGTCGTAGAGGCCGGAAGCGGCGGGCATCACGAGCACCTTTTCGACACCCATCGCCCTGAGGCCGACCATCAGGCGGTAGACCATGTTCCCTTTCTCGGCGTTATCGAAGACGGAGGCACCGGAGACGAGGCGGCGGATGTCCCGTCCCGAGGCCGGGTTGGCGATGATCCCGACCGTCGCCGCCCCGGCCTCCGGCATGCCGCGCCTAACCCTCGCCGTCGAGAAACTCCCCGACGAGGCGGTTCGTCTTCCCCGCGGACTCCATCTGCGGCATGTGGCCCGAGTTGTCGAGGACCTCGACGCGGGCGTGCCCCGGTAGGTTTTCGGTGTGGGAAGAGGGAATGACCTGGTCTTCCCGGCCCCAAATAGCCAGGATCGGAACCTCCACCCCGGAGAGGTCCGGGATGTCGGCCTGCTTGCCATCTGGGAAGAGCTTGTCGGCCACGGCGCGTAGGGCTTCGTCTACGCCGTCCATCCGCTTGAAGCGCAGCTCGTCGTTCACGAGGTCGCGGGTGACCAGCTCCGGGTCGGCGAACAGGATCTGCAGGACGTTCTTCATGTCGCGGCGTTTGTTCGCCGCGATAAAACCTTCGATGTAGTCGCCGTTGATCTCCTCCCCGAGTCCCGCGCTGGCGGCCAGGATCAGGGATTCCACCTTCTCGGGATGGGCGAGCGCAAACGAGCCCGCAACAGCCCCGCCCATCGAGTGCCCGAAGAGATGCGCTTTCTCGACGCCCATCTCGTCCAAAAAACCGGCGACGGTCTCGACGAATGAGTTCAAGTCCCCTTCGCCGACGTCTTTTGAGGAACCGCCGTGGCCGGGCAGGTCCAGGGCGTAAACGGTGCGCGAGGCGGCCAGCGCCTCTTGGTTAAAGACCCAGATGTTGATGTCGCCGCCGAAGCCGTGCAGGAGGACGACCGGCGGACCGTCGCCCTCACCGACCTTGAGGTATTGAAGCTCTCTGCCGCCGACCTCGACGGTCTCCGGCTCGGGGCCGCCGGCCTCCTCCTCTTCAGGGACGAAGTTCTCCTGGAACTCCTCGACAAAGGCGTCGATGTCTGAGTCCGGGATGGAGGAGTCGGAGATCACGCCGAGCAAGCCCCCGACCGGGATGACGGTGCCCTCTTCTGCGACCTGACGCCGGAGGACGCCGGCCCCGGGTGTCTCGACGGCGTTGTTGATCTTCTCGCTTTCTACCTCGACGACCTCGTCACCGCCCTGTAGCTCCGTGCCCTCTTCGACGAGCCACTCGACGACCGTCCCCTCGGTCATCGAGAGGCCCCACTTCGGCATCCCGAGCTTGGTAATTTGGGACGTCTTTCTCAAGAGGCCACGCCCTGCCCGACGGTTTCTTTGACGGCCTCGGAGATCCTCTCCGGGTCCGGGACGTAGAGGTCTTCGAGGGTTGGGCTGAACGGCGGCGGCGTGTGCGGTGCCGTCACCATCTTCGGCGCGGACTTCAGGTCGTCGAAGCAGTTCTGGGCGACGAGGGCCGCGATGTCGGTCGCCATGTTGCACCGCGGGTTCGACTCATCCACGACCACCAGACGGCCGGTGTTCTCCACGCTCTCGTAGATCGTCTCCTCGTCCAGCGGGGAAGTGGTGCGCGGATCGACGATCTCGCACTCTATCCCCTCTTCCGACAGGGCTTCGGCTGCCTGCTCCGCCATCCCGACCATCCGCCCGATGGCGACGATGGTCACGTCCTCGCCCTCGCGCACGAACTCGGCCTCGCCCAGCGGGATCGCGTAGGACTCTTCGGGAACATCGCCCTCGACGGCGTAGAGGACCTTGTTCTCGAAGAAGATCACCGGGTCGTCTTCCCTTATTGCCTGGATCATCAACCCCTTTGCGTCGTACGGGTTGGATGGCACGACGACCTTCAGGCCCGGGACGTGGGTGAAGATAGGGTACAGGCTCTGAGAGTGCTGGGCGGCGGCCCGGATACCGGCCCCGAACATCGTCCTTATGACCATCGGCGTCACGGCTTTACCGCCGAACATGTAGCGGAACTTGGCGGCCTGGTTATAGATCTGGTCGAAGCACACCCCCATGAAGTCCACGAACATCAGCTCCGCAACCGGCCGCAACCCCGAACAAGCCGCCCCCGCAGCCGCCCCGATAAACGCCGACTCACTGATCGGGGTGTCGAGAATCTGATTAGGGAACTTGCCGTAGAGCCCCTTCGTAACTCCCATAACGCCGCCCCAAGCATCCATCTCGCCCGGGCTTCCCGTGCCGCCGACGTTGTCCTCCCCGAAGACGACGACAGTTTCGTCCCGCTCCATCTCCTGCTCCAGGGCTTCGTTGATCGCCTGCATAAACGTAATACTGCGCGCCATTCTGTTTCTCCCTTCGGTCGTCAGGCATCAGGTCTCAGGCCTTAGTAGAAAATCTGAAACCTGTAGTCTAAAGCCTAATAACTCACGTACACGTCGGTGAGCAGCTTGTCGGGGTCCGGTTCGGGGGCGGCTTTCGCCTCCTCCACGGCCTCGTCTACGAGCTGCTGGACCTCCTCGTCTATCCGGTCGAGCTCCTCGTCCTCCACCAAACCGGCGGAGGTTACGCGCCCCCGGAAGAGCATCAGGCAATCTTTCTCCTTGCGGACCTCCTCGACCTCGTTCTCGGCCCGGTAGGTCTGGGCGTCGCCCTCGAAGTGGCCGAAGTAGCGGTTGACTTTGCACTCTATAAGGGACGGCCCACCGCCCTCCCTGGCACGCCGGATCGCCTCTCCCGCCGCCTCGTGAACGGCGAAGAAGTCGTGGCCGTCCACGACGATGCCGGGCATCGAGAAACCGTCGGCCCGCTTGGCGATGTCTATGCCTTTGGAGGAGAATGCCTGGGCCGTCGCCTCGGCGTAACCGTTGTTCTCCATAACGAATATACACGGCAGATCCCACGCCGAGGCCAGGTTCAAACTCTCCAAAAAGGTTCCCTGGTTTGCCCCGCCGTCGCCGGTAAACGAGACGCCGACCTGCCGGGTGCCGCGGACCTTCGCCGAGAGCCCGACGCCGCAGACCAGCGGCGGGCCGCCACCGACGATGCCGTTCGCCCCGAGCATCCCTTTTTCGAGGTCGGCGATGTGCATCGAACCGCCCTTGCCCCGGCAGATGCCCTCGTCTTTGCCGTAAATTTCCAGCATCATACCCTTGACGTCGCAGCCTTTGGCGATGGAGTGGCCGTGGCCCCGGTGGGTACTCGCCACGTAGTCGTCGCCGTCGAGGTGCGCCATAACCCCGGCGGCTATAGCCTCTTCTCCGGCGTACAGGTGGACGAAACCGGGGATCTCACCCGTCGCAAACTCCGTGTGCAACCGTTCCTCGAAATCTCGGATCGTACGCATCGTCCGGTAAGCATCGAGCAACTGCTCCCTGCCCAACTCGGTCGAGCCGGCAACCTCCGTCATAGAGCCTCCTTTTTATTTTCCCCTTGCAGCGAAAGATACGATATACAGTAGGCGGGTCTCTGTCAAGAGAGCTTTCCGTTTTTCCGACGCCTGTTTTCCGGTTGTGTTGTCCGGGCGTTACGGAGGATGCGAGTTTGCTCTACTCGTCCAGGTATTTATCGGCCAGAAGCTCGTGTACGTCGGTGAATTTCAGGCCCTCGGAACGGTACAGCTCGATCACGGCCGGCAAAGCATCGGCCGTTTGCTGCTTGTTGTCGTGCAAGAGAAGCACTTCGTCGTGCCCTTCTTGTTCCGCCCGAAGCTGGGAGATGCTCTGGAGGATTCCCTCGGGCCGGCCGTCGAACAGGTAGTCGTGGGGGCTCGGGGTCCAGAGCACGGGAAAGAGTTCTTTTTCCCGGAGGACTTCTTGAAACACGGGCAGGTTTGCCGAACCGTCCTGGTAAGGATGCCCGTAGGGCGGACGCATCGTGGACATCGGATAGTGGTAGCCGAGGGCTTTGTCTACCGCCCGCTGGGTCCTCTGGAGCTCCCGGCGCAACTGAGGTTCTCCCAAAATAGACATGCTGGTGTGGCTGTAACCGTGGTTGCCCAAAGAATGACCTTCTCCGACTATGCGTTGCACTACCTCCGGATGCTGTTCGACGTAACTCCCGACGACGAAGAACGTGGCCGTAACCTCGTACTCTTGCAATACGTCGAGCACTTGAGGCGTGGCGAGCGGGTCCGGCCCGTCGTCGAAGGTCAGGGCGATCCTGCCTTCCGAAGCCAGGCCTTCGCCGAAGACCGCCAGGCTGGGCGAAGGTTCCTTGACGACGGCCGCATCCCAGACCCGGCCCATGTCCGGCGCCGCCAGATTCGGCGGGGGAGAAAAAGGCGCCGAGAACTCAGCGAGGTTTCCGGATTCTACGGACGAGACAGTCCCCACCACGGCCGGGCCGGAGGAAGGTGAGAAAACTGCGGAAGGAAACGCGCTATTGAACAGTAAACCAAAGAGTAAAGATAGAAAGAGGAGCATTAAAATCAGCACCGCGGCCCGCCGCAAGAAAGCGCGCCGGCGGCGGCGCTGCTGGAAATGCGGAGAGAGCGCCAGAAGGTCTCTCTCGTAGGCGGATTTTACGCCCAAAGGCCGGTCCGGGTGAGTTTTGCCTTCGACGTCTGCGCCGCCGCCAGGAGCATCTTGATGCCCCGCCTCCCTTTCGACATCGCTGCTCCGGGTATCCTACACTAGTATGCCTGACGTTTCGACGACCACCTTTGCTCCAGAAAGCGAAGCTCCTTCACCTAGTCCCAACTACCGGCGTTTGTCTCGTCCGTGTGCTGCCCGAGCGTCGGAGGCGGTAGCCGGACCGGTGGACGCTCGCCGTCCACGAGCACCGGCGAAGAAAGTAATTCCAGCCCGCCGGCGGTCGGGTGCTGCACGGTTTGCAAGATTCCGGAACCCTGTACGTGGGGGTCCGAGAACACGTCCGGGAGGCTGTTGACCGGGCCGCACGGTATGCCGGATTCGCGGATGGTAGGGATCCAGGTCTCCGCGGTGCGCTTGGAGAACGCTTTTTGCAGTATGCCTACCAATTCCTCACGATTTTCGACGCGGGCGGGGTTGGTGGCGTAGCGTTCATCTTGTGCCAGGTCTTCCAGGCCTATGGCCTCGCACAGCTTCTCGAACTGGCCGTCGTTGCCGACGGCGAGCGCGATGGGCTTGTCGGAGGCTTCGAAGGTCTGGTACGGGACTATCGTCGGGTGGGCGTTGCCCATGCGGCCCTTATCCTTGCCGGAGACGAGGTATTCCTGGCCGCGGTTGGCGAGCCAGGATAGGGTGCTCTCGAAGAGCGGGACTTCGATGCGGGTTCCTTCGCCTGTGGCGCCGCGCCGGTGCAGGGCGGCGAGAATGGTGTTGGAGGCGTGGAGGCCGCAGACGATGTCTGCTACCGCGACGCCGACCTTCGTCGGCTCCCCATCTGGGTGGCCGGTTATGCCCATAATGCCCGCGCGGGCCTGGATCAGGAAGTCGTAGCCGGGCCGGTCCTGGTCCGGCCCCGGGCCGAAGCCGGTTATGGAGCAGTAGATGAGGCCCGGGTTCTCTTTTTTCAGGGCTTCGTAGCCGAGGCCGAGCTCTTCCAGGGCTCCGCGACGCATGTTTTCTACGAGCACGTCCGCGTCTTTGGCGAGGCTTTTTACCCGCTCCAGGTCTTCTTCGTCCTTGAAATCTGCGGTGATGGAGCGTTTGTTGCGGTTTACGGAGAGGAAGTAGGCTGACTCGCGGTCTTCACCTTCTCCGGCGAAGGGTGGTCCCCAGTAGCGGGTGTCGTCGCCACGACCGGTTCTTTCTACCTTGATCACCACGGCCCCCAAATCTCCGAGCACCATCGTCGCGTAGGGACCGGCCAACACCCGCGAGAGGTCCAGAACTCTCACGCCTTTGAGCGGTAGCTTCCGGTCCGGCATCCCGAAACTCCTTTCTAGTCTTTACCCGGAACGAGGACCAGCTTGCCGAAGAAGTTCTTGTTCTCGAAATCTTCCTGGGCCTGCTTTATCTCCGATAGCGGATAAACCCCGGCTAAAAGCGGCTTTATCTTCCCGGTTTCTATGTAGCCCACGAGGTCCGAAAACTCCTCGTGGGTACCGATGGTAGAGCCGATCATCTCCAGGTGCTTGAGGTACAGGGTGCGGAGGTCCAGGCTTACCATCGGGCCGGCGATGGCCCCAGCCGTCACGTAGCGGCCGAGAGGCTTGAGGATCTGAAGCATGTCCGGAAACGTTTCGCCTCCGACCACGTCGGCAACCACGTCGAAGCTCCGCCCGCCCGCGGCGTCGAGCGCGGCTTCGGGCAGGTTGTCTACGCCCCGCGTAACTACTGAGTCCGCGCCAAGGTCCCGGGCCGTCTCCTCCTTGCCCGGGCCGACCAGCACGACCGTCCGCGCCCCGCGCAGCCCGGCTAACTGAAGTAGCGCCGACCCCACACCGCCGGAAGCGCCCGTTACAAAGACCGTCTCGCCCTCCGTAACCCGCGCCCGATTCAACATGTGCTCGGCGGTGAGGTAGGCCGTCGGGAAGGTAGCCAGCTCTTCGTCGGACAGCGAGGACTGTATAGCGTGGGCGTTCCCCGCCGGAACGGCAACGTACTCGGCAAACCCTCCATCCCGTTCGCTCCCGATAATAACGGCGTCCGCCAGGCTCTCATCCCCGGAATAGACTGCGAAATCCACGAGCACCCGTTTGCCAACACGTGACTCAGAGACACCGTTTCCCACCTCCACTATGCGACCAACGATGTCTAGCCCTTGTATCCGCGGAAACCGCATCGCTTCACCGCGCTGCCAGCCGCCCGCCGATTCCGGGTCGTCCTCCGATCCGTATGCGCCTTCACGGGTCCAGATGTCCGTGTTGTTGACGCCCGCCGCGCCGACCTCTATGAGCACTTCACCCGGATCAGGCTCCGGCGCCGGCGTGTCCTGGTACTCCAGCTTCTCCGGTCCCCCGTGGCCGGTTAACAAAACGGCTTTCATGACTCTACGGAATCCTTCTCTATTCTTCCCTAATCAACGGTCTGCGAGACGAGTGTAGCATTCTGCGGTGGCGTCCGGCCTTGGGAGTCTTGCTGATATAGTCTGCTGGTTTGCAGCGCGAGATTTACGAAAAAGGGGAATTCTATGGCGCAGATGAAGGCGATACTGGCGGAGGAGTTCGGCGAACCCGAGGTACTAGGTTGTACGGAGGTGGAACGTCCAACTCCGGACGAGGGTGAGGTCCTGATCGAGGTCCGTTCGGCCGGGGTCAACTACGCCGACACGATGCGCCGCCGCAACCAGTACCTCGTTCCCCAGGAACTGCCGTTCACCCCGGGCTCCGAAGTCGCGGGCGTCGTCTCCGAGGTGGGGGAGGGCGTCGAAGACGCGAGCACCGGCGACCGGGTCGTCTCGCTGCTCGATACCGGCGGCTACGCCGGGTACGCCGTCGCGCCCGCCGGGTCACTCATCCCGATGCCCGAAGGCTTGGAGTTCGACGAGGCCGCGGCCGTGCCGCTGCAGGGCCTCAGCGCCTACCACATCCTCAAGACCTCCGGCGCGTTGAAAGAAGGAGAGAGCGTGCTGGTCCACGCGGCGGCCGGCGGGGTCGGGACTCTGGCCGTCCAGATGGCGAAGCTCATGGGCGCCGGTACGGTTATCGCGACCGCGAGCACGCAGGAGAAGTTGGACCTGGCGAAGTCCCTCGGGGCGGACGTACTCATCAACTACACCGAAGGCGATTGGCCGCAGAAGGTGCTGGATGCGACGGACAGCGAGGGCGCCGACGTGATCCTGGAGATGGTCGGTGGCGAAGAGTTTCTGCAGAAGAACCTGGAGTGCCTGGCGGTGTTCGGCCGGATGGTCGTCTACGGTGCGGCGAGCGGTGAGTTTGGGAGCATCGTTCCCGCGAACCTGATGAACAACTGTCACTCGGTCGTGGGCTTCTGGCTGATCCAGATAGCCAGCCGCCCCAACCTCCTCGTTCCGAGCCTTCAAGAGGTGCTCGGCTGGATCTCCTCCGGCGACCTCGAACTTACCCTCGGGGGCACGTACCCGCTCGAAGAAGCCGAAAGAGCCCACGCTGACCTCGAAGGCCGCAAAACCACCGGCAAGCTCGTCCTGAACCCGTAGGGTCTCCGGAGAGCCCGCTTATCCCACCGGCACGCCGCTCCCCCGGGAAAGAAAGCCCGCTATGCTACCTGGAAGAAGGCGCCGGTCGACCCGTACTCCTGGTCCACGGCAACTTCGCCGGCAAGTCCTGGTGGCGTGAGTTGCTCGGAGACCCGCCCCCGAACGTTCGGCTCATAGCCCCGGACCTGCCCGGTTTCGGCGAGAGCCCGGGTGGCGAGAAGTTCGCCCCCACCATCCGCCGCTACGCGAAAAGCCTGGCACGCTTCCTCGACTCCCTGGACATCGAGAAAGCCGTACTTCTCGGCCACTCTTTCGGCGGGGCGGTAGCCACGGAGCTCGCGCTCTCGGCGCCCGGTCGCTTCCCCGCCATGTTCTTACTAAGCCCCGCTCCCCTCGACGGACTCTACACCCCAAGATACCTCGAACCGATCCTGTAGGGTTACCGCTACGACCGTCGCGGCCTCCGCCGGGACCTCAAGCGCGTAATGCGCACCCGCATCCCACCTTACCTCGACGAACTCGTGGACGAAGCCCGGAAAATGCACCCGACCAACTTCGCCGGCAACGCCCGCCTCCTCTCGGAGTGGAACCTGAACGGCCGCAGCAACTCCTACACCAACCCCGTCCTCGTGGCCTCCGGCGACCAGGACGCCCTCGTATCGCCAGCATCCGCCAAAGCTACCGCCCGCGCCTTCCCGGTCGGGGCCTACGCACTACTGAAAGACGTTAGCCACAGCCCGCAAATTGAAGCCCCGGAGAAAGTCCGCGAGCTGCTGTCTATCCTGCTGGAAATGTTCGGCTAAAGCAGTATGTGCGGAAAGGTTCCAGGTCTCAGGCTACAGCTATCAGGTAAAAACCTCTCCGAAGCACCCCAACTCGGGATAGCCGGCCTCATATTCATCGAGGTCGCTCCTTATACGAAACGCTGTAAAGCAACAAAGAGCAAACGAAAAGGCGGGGAGTTATCCCCGCCCAAAACCCGAAGCCTGAAACCTCTAAATCACCGAGCTGGAGGGACCCCCGGAGACGTAGATCGTCTCGCCGCTGATGTACGAAGCCTCGTCCGAAACGAGGAACGCGACCACGTTGGCGATGTCTTCAACCTTGCCGAAGCGCTTGAGGGGGATGTTGGAGGCGAAACGCTCCTTCATCTCCTCCATCGTCATGCCGACCCGCTCGGCGGCCTCTTTGGTCATCTCCGTCTCGATCCAACCGGGCGCAACCGCGTTGACGTTTATGTTGAACCGTCCCAACTCCAGCGACATCGTCCGGGCCATCGCCTGGAGCCCAGCCTTTGCCGAAGAGTAGTTGACCTGTCCTTTGTTCCCCAAGGCCACGATGGAAGAGGTCATCACAATTTTGCCGTACTCCTGCTGCACCATGTACTTCTGGGCCGCCTGGGAGCACAGGAAGCTACCCTTCAAATGTACATCGAGAACCTTGTCCCAGTCATCCTCACTCATCTTGAACGAGAGGTTGTCCCGCAGCAGACCAGCGTTGTTTATGAGGATGTCTACCGTTCCGAAGCGGCCCGCGACCTCTTCGAAAGCCGCCGTTACCTGCTGGGAGCTGGACACGTCACACGCTATGGCGACAGCCTCCGAGCCGACCTTCTCTACTTCTTCGACTGTCTCCTGACAGGCCTCCGCCGAAAGATCCAAAACCGCTATCTTCGCGCCGTCCTTCGCCAGACGGATCGCCTCAGCCGCCCCAATGCCCCGGGCCGCACCTGTTACTACCGCCGTCCGCCCGCTAAGTCTTCCCACGTTCGTACACCTCTCTGTTCGCATCCAAGCGCCTCACCGTCCGGCGAACGCCCAACGTTTAACTATTAGTTAATTGTATACGATTAGAATATATATGTCTAGAACAGATAGGTGCATACATTCATGTATCTACGCCCCGGATTCGGCCGTCGGGAGTATAGCTTACGGTTACGGACGAGCTGTGTGTAACGGATCACGCAGGCAGCAGCCGAACCATGGAAGGACCCTCTTCCGACGGAACGGGAGAGGGTCCTGGCAGAGCTAGGTCGTCGTCTGGTTCAGGTTCTTATGTAGACCCCGCCGTTTATATCTAGGGATTGGCCGGTAATGTAGTCTCCGTCTACGACCAAGTAGCGGACGGCGCGGGCTATTTCCTCGGGCTGGCCGAAGCGGCCGAGAGGGACGGACTTGAGTAGCTTTTCCTGGGCTTCTTCCGGTATGTCCGCGACCATGTCCGTTTCTATAAAGCCGGGACAGATGGCGTTCACGGTTATGCCGTAGCGGGCCAGTTCTTGGGCGGCGGTCTTGGTGAAGCCCAGGAGGCCGGCCTTTGCCGCAGCGTAGTTAGCTTGACCGATGTTTCCCGCCTCGCCGACGAAAGAGCTCATGTTGATGATCCGGCCGCTCTCCTGCTCGATCATGTGTGGTAGCGCCGCGTGGACGGTGTAGAAAGCGCTGTTCAGGTCTACTTGGATGACCTGATCCCAGTCCCCAACCTCCATCTTTTTTAGCGTCTTGTCCCGGTTCATGCCGGCGTTGTTTACCAGAATGTCTATGCGGCCAAAGTTTTCGACGGCCTCGTTGATGAGCTTCTCTGCCTGCTCGGCGTCCGAGACGTCGGCCTGTATCGCTACCGCATCCGTGCCGCTTTCTTTGAGATGCTCTACGAGTTCGTCCGCCGGTTCCTGGCTCCGGGAATAATTAACGACGACCTTCGCCCCCCCGTGTCCGAGCTCGTCGGCGATTGCCCGTCCCAACCCCCGACTCGCCCCGGTAACGACCGCAACCGCACCATCCAAGTTAGCCACGCTTATCTCCCTTTCCTCGTTTCCCTTGTGTTTCTCGCGTTTCCAATACCAGTCTACCCACAGCCAATACCCCGTTCAAGCTATGTACCCAAACCACCCAAACCCAGAGAAAAACAACCGGCAGAAAACCTTCCGGCGCCCGAAGCTCAAAGTGTTACAATTTGAGGAGAAAAAGATCACAATAATGCAAGGACTCCAAAGGTTACAGTTGACAGAACGGCACACATATGTGTAAGATTCATATAGACTATGGAAGAGATAATTATGCCTGAAGAGGAAAGAAAAAAAGGTGGCAACGGCGGAGAAAAGCAGCCGGCGAAAAACCAGTCGTCTAAAACCCAAAGTGCGAATAACGCGAACGTGAAGGGTTCCGAGGCTCGTCCGCGGAACTGGCTGGTGCCGGTAATACTGTTGTCGTTGCGGGATTGGAACTCGTACGGTTACGAACTCATGGAGCGGGCATCGGCTTTCGGGTTTGGGGCTATGAACCCGGGGACGCTCTACCGGACGCTGCGTCAGATGGAGAAAGACGGGGTCGTAGAATCCAGTTGGGAAACCTCTAAGGGCGGCCCGGCCCGCCGGATGTACACTATTACGGACTCCGGCAGGTCTTATTTGGATTTTTGGGCCAACTCCTTGCAGCAGTACCAGAAGACGATGGACACTTTCTTCAGGCTCTACACCGGACGTCCGGTGTCTACCGAGGAAAAGAACAACGAAGAAAACGAGTAGGCTTTACCGCCGCAATAATTCTCTGGACAGCGGGCCCGTAGCCGGGCCGGTTGTTCACGAACCGGCTCCACAAACTATAATGAACTCCGTTTGCAGCGTTATGTTATTCTATCCGCGGAGACAAGCGGAACAAGGAGGGTTTCTGTGGATAACCAGCAGGCGAAGCGGGTCAATGAGGCTGCTCAGAAATTTGCTGAGGCGGTTCGGGAATCGTACGAAACGGTCAGCGGCAGGTCTATGGAGGCCCAAGAGCGGAGCCGGATGTTGACGCAGAGCTTTTTCGAGTCTGTAGTCAGCGAGCTGGAGGCTCAAGCGCAGAGTGGACAGCAGATGTCCGACGAGTTGATGGAGCAGTCGCGCAAGCAGCAGGAGGCGTTCCAGCAACTCTCCGAGGAGTCCATGAATTCTTACAAGGAATTCATGAACACCATGATGGCCTACTACCAGACGAACATGGAGCGGGCCGGGGGAAACAGGTAAGTCCTTAGGGGGTGGGTAGAGTATTTAGAAGAGTTTGTACAGGGGCCGGGGCGAACGCTTCGGCCCTTTGTTTTTCGGGTATTCTAGGTAGAAGCAGCAGCAATGCAATGATAGGAGGAGTATGAGCTTCGGTAACGGCAACGGAAACGGCGGAGAGATAGTAATCTCGGCGCCTTTGAGGACGGCCGTCGGTACCTTCGGCGGGGCGCTCAAGGACACGCCCGCGGTCCAGTTGGGGTCTACGGTCGGTAAGGAGGTCCTTTCGAGGGCCGGCGTAGAGGGTGAGCAGGTGGATCAGGCCGTCATCGGTAACATTTTGATGGCCGGGCAGGGGATGAACCCCGGGCGGCAGGTCGGGATGAACAGCGGTCTTCCGGTAGGGGCGCCGGGGATGACGCTGAACCGGATGTGCGCCTCGGGCTTGCAGGCGATAGTTTCGGCGGCGCAGGAGGTCGCGCTCGGGGATGCGGATGTCATCCTGGCGGGTGGCATCGAGAACATGGATCAGGCGCCGTTTCTGCTGCCCAAGGGCCGCTACGGCTACCGGATGGGGATGCCGGACGGTAAGATACTGGACCACATGGTCTACGACGGCTTGTGGGATGTCTTCAACGACTATCACATGGGCACCACCGCCGAGAACGTGGCCGACAAGTACGGCGTGAGCCGCGAGGACGCGGACGCCTACGCCGTGCGGAGCCACCAGCGGGCGGCGAAAGCTATAGACGAAGGCTACTTCGAGGACCAGATCGTCCCCGTAGACGTGAAGCAGAAAAAAGAGACCGTCCAGTTCACCAAGGACGAACACGTCCGCCCGAACGCCGATATGGACACTTTCGGCAAGCTGCGGCCGGCCTTCAAGCAAGAAGACGATGCAACCACCACCGCGGGCAACTCCAGCGGTATCAACGACGGCGCGGGCCTGATGCTGGTAACCAACGAGAGCAAGGCCCAGGAACTAGGTATGCCGGTAGACGGCATCCTGGTGTCGGCGGCGGTGTCGGGTGTTGAGCCTTCAATGATGGGGACCGGCATGATCCCATCTTCCCAGCAGGCGCTCAAAAAGGCTGGGCTCTCGATAGACGAGATCGACGTGGTAGAGGCGAACGAAGCGTTCTCCACCATCGCCGTTACCGTAGAGCGGGAGCTAGGGGTTCCGGAAGAAAAGATGAACCCGCTGGGCGGCGCGGTCGCCCTCGGACACCCGATAGGCGCGACGGGTGCGATCCTGACCGTGAAGATCCTGCACGAGTTGAAGCGGACCGGCGGCAAGTACGGCCTGGTTACGCTGTGTGTCGGGGGCGGTATGGGCATCGCCGCGATCTTCGAGAACCCGGACGCTTCTTAGTCCGGTACAGCTTTAGGGGAAAGGACGCGGCGGATGGAAAACTCCTCATCCGCCGCGTTTTTCTATGCTGCTTCGCCCGCCAGGCTGATTTCTACGAGCTCCAGGCCGTCTTCCCAACGCACGTTTTCGGGTAGGTCCAGGCCGCGCAAGAGGTGCAACATGCCCCGGTTTTCGGGCAGTACCAGCGCGTAGAGATATTCGATGCCGCGTTCGCGGGCGGCCCCGATCAGGCACCGTGTCAAGCCGATCCCTAGCCCCCGTCCCTGCATCCGGTCTTCGACGAGCGCGGCGTACTCGGCCCTATCGGTGCCTTTCTGCCGGTCGTAACGCACCACGGCCAAGATCTCACCCTCATCCTCCGGGTCCGGCGCGACCAGCGCAAACCGGTCCCGACCGTCAACCTCGGCGAAATACCGGGCCTTCTCCTCGGACAACTCTTTCATCGGCCCGAAGTAACGCAAGCGTACCGTTCTCTCGCTCAGACGTCCTACCAGTCGGCGCAGAGCGGGGGCGTCCTCCGGCTTCACTTCCCGCACCGGTACACAAGTCCCGTCCCTCAAACAAAGACCCCGATGTTCCTTCCGAGCCATTACGATCCCACACACCTTCTCGTTGAGTGCAAAATGCACATAGCAAGAGTGTACCCGCAAAAGCTACTTTGGCAAGAAGAGGGTGTACTGCTCCGGACACATGCGACACCGACAGACTGTTGCAGGAACTCGCTATTCTACAGAAGTTCCGAGGTTATGAGCCTGACAGCCCTGTATGTCGGCGTAGCGGGCTTTCTATAAACCGGCTTGTTTTGCCGGAGATGTAGGCTTACGCGTGACGGGTTTCGGGTGTGGCCTCTACTGCTCCGCCCGTTGCCCGTTGTTTTCCGGTGCGGGGGCGAAGGCTTTGTGGCCGGTGATGGCCTGGCCGACGACCAGGGTGTTCACGTCGTTAGTGCCTTCGTAGGTGTAGACGCCTTCGATGTCGGCCATATGTTCCATGACGCGGTAGTCGAGTAGGACGCCGTTGCCGCCCAACACGTCGCGGGCCTGGGCGCAGATCTCGCGGGCTTTGGCCACGTTGTTCATCTTGAACATCGAGACGAGCGGGGGTGTTAGTTCGCCGGCGTCCTTCAGGCGTCCGACGTGGATCGAGAGTAGTTGGGAGAGTGAGATCTCGTTCATCATCCCGACGAGCTTCTGCTGCACGAGTTGGAAGGAGGCCAGCGGTTGGCCGAACTGCTCGCGCTCTTTCGCGTAGACAAGGGCCGTTTCGTAGCAGTCTGCAGCCTGGCCGAGACCATCCCACCCGACGCCGTAGCGGGAATGCGTGAGGACGGAGAGCGTAGAGCCCAAGCCTTTGGCCTCTGGTAGCCGGTTCTCCTCCGGGATGTGGCAGTCTTCCAGTTTTATGTGGGTCTGCCAGACGGCACGTTGGGAGGCTTTGCGGGGGATGATCTCCGGGTTGTAGCCGGGCGTGTCTCCTTCGACGAGAAAGCCAGATATTTTGCCGTCCTCGGTCTTTGCCCAAATTACGGCCACGTCCGAGAATGAGCCGTTGCCGATCCAACGCTTCTCCCCGTTCAGCACGTATCCGCCGTCCTTCTCCACCGCCGCTGTTTGCATGGAGCCGGGGTCGGAGCCCGAGTCCGGCTCGGTGAGGCCGAAGCAGCCGATATTCTCGCACCGGGCCATCGGCGGCAGCCACCGCTGTTTCTGGTCTTCGGAGCCTAGCTCGTGGATGGCGGCCATCGCCAGACCGCTCTGGACGTGCAGGAACGTCGCCAGGCTTCCCGACCCACGGGCCAACTCCGCTATCGCCAGGCCGTAGGCCACGTTGTTCCAGCCCGCGCAGCCGTACTTTTCGGAGAAGGTGCCGCCCATGAGGCCGAGCTCCCCGAGTCCCGGCAGCAGTTCGAACGGGAACTCAGCCCTATCCCAATAGTCGGCCGCTGTTGGGATCACCTCGCGGTCAACGAACTCGCGTACCTGACCTCGAACCTCGCGTTCCTCCTCCGATAGCAGTCGATCTGCACTGATAAAGTCCGACGGTTGTGTTTCACGCCTCGTGGCGTCCGGTGTGATCGTCATCGCTGTAATTCTCCCTGTCCGCTTGCTTTCGGGTAGTTTACAAGGCGACGGAATTATCGGTAAGAAAACCCGGGCTATCTCTTGACCTGTAGCGCGCTCTAAACTGTAACCCTCTCTCGTAGATTGAGGTTGGAAACGTGACGAAAGAACTGACTGTCAAATAGATGGTGCGTGAGGCTGGTCTCAGCGCCCGCACGTTAAGATATTATGAGAGTGCATTGGCCTGATGAATCGCGGGTCGGACGCGCCGCGGGCGAACATTGTCGGTATACGGGTGAGGATCTGGAGTGGATAATACTGCTTCAGCGTTTGCGTTCGACGGGCGCCGATCTCTTATGAGAAACACTTCGCAAACCTCGTGCGGGAGGGTGAGCATACGGTGCCCGAGGGATGCAGCCTGCTAGAGACGCCTTGGCACCACGGGAACGAGGGTATCGGGGTTTTACCTGGGTACAATGACTTTCGGGCGGGAGTTGGACGAAGCAGGATCGAAGGAGATACTAAACCGCTTTTTCGAAGTCGGTAGGAACTTTGTGGACACCGCCGACGTGTACGAGGCTGGACTTTCGGAGGCGTTCACCGGAAAAGCCCTCGGAAGCGCCGGCATGGACCGGGAAGACGTGGTGCTCGCTACCAAGGTGCGGATGCCGATGGGCGACGGTCCTAACAACGTCGGCCTCTCCCGCAAGCACATCATCGCGGGTTGTGAAGCCTCCCTAAAACGGCTCGGCACGGACTACGTTGACCTTTAAGTACATCTCTGGGACGCCGCGACACCCCTAAAAGAGACGCTCTCAGCGCTTACAGACTTGGTGCGGGCCGGCAAAGCCCGGTACATCGGTTGCTCGCTACACGGCCTGGCAACTGATGAAAGCCTCGTCCTACAGCGACCGGGAAGGTTTCGAGCGTTTCGTCACGTTACAGCCGCAGTATTCGCTCGTGAAGCGGAATATAGAGCGGGAACTGTTGCCGGCGTGCGTGGAAGAGGGCGTCGGCGTGCTGCCGTGGGGACCGCTGGGCGGCGGGTTCCTGTCGGGCAAGTACCGCCGGGGCGTCGGACGAGTTGGAGGAGGCCTGGCACCGGCGGGCCGTCGAACGCAACTGGCGGACCCTGGACGTGATGGAGGAGATCTCCTCGGAGACCGGGAAGAGCTTCTCCCAGATAGCCTTGAACTGGCTGCTCCGTCAGCCGGGCGTAACCGCCCCCATTCTCGGGGCGCGGAAGGTCGAGCAACTCAAAGACAACCTCGGGGCAACGGGTTGGGAGCTAGACGAAAAGCAGGTCTGGTGACTTTCGGAGGCTAGTGCTATCGAAGAGGTGTACCCGTACCGCATGATCGAGGGCGCCCAGAGGATCTGACCCAAAGAGAAGAGGAACGGATTTTATACCGCCCCTCTTAAAAACTTTCTGGCTTTTAGTTCAGATAGAGCGGCCGGAGAGCCACTCGTCGAGCTTGGGCCAGAGGCCTTTTTTGGCACCACGGCCGGTCATGAGGCCGACGTGGCCGGCGTCTACGACGAAGAACTCTTTGTCCTGGCTGGAGACGAGGTCCATCGTGGCTTCGGCCTGGGGCAGGGTGCAGATGTGATCTTTTTTGGCGGCGATGTTCAGGAGCGGGGTCTCTATATTGGAGAGGTCTACCCGGTGGCCGCGCAGAACGACCTCGCCTTTGACGAGTTTGTCGTCGCGGTAGAAGTCCCGGATCCACTGCTTGAAAGCCTCGCCGGGGAACGGGGGGCCGTCGTTGACCCACTTGTTCATGGCGAGCCAGGTCTCCATCGGTTTCTCGTCGAAGATGCGCTCCCACATGCTGACGTAGGTGCCGACGTAGTTGTCTACGGGCTTGAGCATCCGGTTACCGGTGTCGACCATCTCGCCCGGGACGTTGCCGAAAGCGTCGGCGATGACGTCCACGTCGAGGTATTTCTCGTCGGTAAAGAGTTTGTAGAGTCCAATTTCCTCGCGCGGGAAAGCCGTCGGGGTGGTCATGAGGAGTAGGTTCTTGAGACGCTCGGGGAAGAGCGAGGCGTACATGGCGCTCATCGTGCCGCCCATGCAGTAGCCGAAGAGTGTCAGCTCGTCCGCGCCGGAGTGCTTCAGGACTTTGCGGACGGAGCGCGGGATGTAGTCGAGGACATAGTCCTCGAAGGTGAGCTCGTTATCCTCGGGACCGGGGATGCCCCAGTCGATCATGTACACGTCGTAGCCCTCACCCGTAAGGAACTCGATGAGGCTGTTGCCCGGGATGAGATCCAGGACGTAAGGCCGGTTGATGAGGGCGTAGACGATAAGTATTGGGGTCGAATACTTCTTCTCTACACCCGGCTGGTAGTGGTACAGCTTTGCCTTGTTCTTTGTCCAGATGGTCTCTTTCGGGGTCAGGCCCGTTTCGGCCTGGGCTCCCTCGGTGACGATCCTCAGGCCTCGTTGGTACTTGTCGAAGAAGTTCTCGACTTCCTTCGGCAAGACGCTGCTACCGTTTTGCTCCGTTGTTTTTTGCTCGGTCATCTAGCTGTCTCCTTTCTCGCGCACGTCGCCGATCGTGATCTGGCCGTCAGCCCCTGTGCCGTCTACCGTTTCGAGGTCCACACCCAGCTCCTGGGCTTTGCGACGGGCCGCATCCGTGACCTTTATCTCCGGCGCCTGTCCGGCCGGCGAAGCCGGTTCCTCTACGGCGGCGTCTCCGCTGCCGTTGGTCGAGATGCCTTCGACGGCGGCGAGCAACTGGTCTAGCTTGCCCTCGACGTTCTCCAGACGACCTTCCAGGGCCTCGATGCGGTCGAGGCTCCCGTCCGGCGCCGAGATGCTTTTCAGGCGCTCATCCAGGGCTTCGATGCTCTCGGCGGTCGCGGGCTCTGTGTAACCGTACTCGAACTCGTCGAAAGTCTCTTCGAGGCGGTCCACCTTGTCCTCCAGTGCCACGACGAGACTCGCCACGCGGGTGATGTCCGAGCGGCTGGGCATCTGCAGGTTGTGCAGGTACTCCTCGGAGTTGCGGCCGAAGACCTTATACGCGCTCGCGTAGTTCTGCATAAAGCGGCTGGAGATGTCGAGGAACTCTTCGCGCTCGATCACGTCCTGCACGAACTCGGAGACCGGGCCGCTGGTGGCACCGTACCACTGTACCGCAAGCTCCAACGGATCGTTTGGCATGATCTGCACCTGCGTGAGGTTCTGCCGCATCTGGCTTACCATCTGCATCCACTGGGGGGTCATGCTCATCATTTCCGTGCCGATGCCAGCGGCCTTCTGCCAACCCTCCAGGCTCGCGTTGACCCACTTGCTCCACATCTCCTGCGGGTTCGTGGGGACAGGATTCTCCGGGCCGTCGGCCGCCTCGAACGCGCCCATCATCTGGTCCCGCAACGGGCCCATGTTCTCGAACCACTGCCGGTAGATCCCGTAAGGGTCCACGTAACTCTCCTGATTGCCCTTCATTATCTCCGACCACATCTTCGAACCCATCTCATACCACTGGGCCCAAAGCTCGGTCGGGTCCATCCCCGCGCCGATCCTACTCTCTTCCGTCAACCCGAAAACCTCCTTTTAATATCCAAACTCACACTAAACCGGCCACACCAGCACTGCTGAACTTTCCCAGAAACCATGCAACCTATTCGAAAATACATTATATCAGTAAAAACACTCTATGTGTTGTTGGCATATACTGTGTGAGGGGTCTACTATCCGGCGCTGATTTGCGGCGGGTTTATGACGGGTATATATTCCGAGGGTGACAGCGACTACGGAGCAGGGAAAGGCTCTGGAGAGGAGTGCCGGTATGCGGGGCAACGGTTCGGGACGAGAGACGGTCTTCACGATGGAGGCTACACCGATCAAGTACGGTGAGGGAGCTTCGGAGGAGGTTGGCTGGGAGCTCGCGCGGATGGGGGTCGGACGGGCAATGCTCGTCACGGATCCCGGCGTCGTGGAGGCCGGTATAGCGGGCCGCATCCGGGAGCTTATAGAGGCCGAGGGGATTGAGGTGGAGGTCTGGGACAAAGCGCGAGTCGAGCCTACGGCGGACTCCTTGCAAGAAGCGGCGGATTTCGCGGTCGAGGGGAACTTCGACGGTTTCGTGGCGGTTGGTGGCGGGACCAGCATAGACACGGCGAAGGTCAGCGACCTCATCGCAACGCACGGCGGGGAAATCATGGACTACGTCAACCCGCCAATCGGTGACGGCAAAAAGCCGCCGAGCCCACTGAAACCGCTGCTCGCCGTGCCCACCACGGCCGGGACCGGCGCGGAGGCGACGACCGTGGCGATCCTGGACATCCCGGATCAGCAGGTAAAGACGGGCATCTCCCACGGCTTTTTGCGTCCCCAACGCGGTGTGGTGGACCCGCTCTTGACGATGAGCCTGCCGCCGGAAGTCACCTCCTCTTGCGGCCTCGACGTGGTCTGCCACGCCGCCGAGTCGTACCTGTCCAAGCCCTACGACGAGCGCGAAAAACCGGATAGTCCAGACGACCGGCCGCCGTACCAGGGGGCAAACCCCATAGCGGACATGTGGAGCGCGAAGGCACTGGAGTACGGTGGCAAATACCTCCGGCGGGCTGTAAAAGACGGCGACGACGTAGAGGCTCGGGGCGCAATGATGCTCGGGGCTTCTCTGGCGGGGGTGGGGTTCGGTTCCGCGGGGGTCCACATCCCGCACGCCTGCGCCTACCCGATAGCCGGGCTAAAGCACGAGTACCAGCCACCGGGATACCCGGACGACCACGGCTTCGTGCCGCACGGATGGTCCGTCATCGTGACCGCACCGGCCGCTTTCCGCTTCACCTACGACGCCCAGCCCGAGCGCCACCGGCAGGTCGCAGAGCTACTCTCCGGTGAGAGCATAGAAAACGCCGACGAGAACACGCTGCCGGAAATAATTATCCAGCTCATGAAAGACGTCGGCTCTCCGAGCGGCGTGCGGGAGCTTGGCTACGACGAGGACGAGATAGACGACCTCGTAGACGGCGCGATGAAGCAGCAGCGGCTCCTCGTGGGGGCTCCAAAAGAGGTGACGGAGGACAACCTGGCGAACATCATCCGCGAGTCGATGGAGAATTGGTAAGGAGAGCTTCAGGTGTTAGGTTTCAGGCATTAGGAAAAGAGAATGAGGAGCTATAGTAGCCCAGTTCTCTGAAACCTGAAGCCTGTTGCCTGAAGCCTTTAAAAAAGGAGCGCATATGGCCGACGACCTGCGACTGTACATGATGGAGTGTGGCAGCCTGAAGACTCAGGTGCAGTTTATAAAGATGAACCAGGGGCTCGGGGATCCGTACGAGATCCCGGTTCCTTTCTTCCTGATTCAACATCCCAGAGGAAATGTACTCTACGACGGTGGCAACGCCTTGGAGGTCGCTGGAGACCGGGACCCCTACGAATACTGGGAGGCCGTGACGGACGCTTACCTGCCGGTCATGGATGACGAAGACTTCGTGGTGAACCAGTTAGAGAGTCTGGACGTGGACCCGGCCTCGATCCGGTACGTGATTCAGTCGCACTTGCACCTCGACCACTCGGGGGCCATCGGTCATTTCCCGAACGCCGAGTACGTCGTGCAGCGCCGGGAGCTTCAGTACGCTTACACGCCGGACTGGTTCCAGAAGCCGGCCTACATTCGACCAGACTTCGACAAAGACGTGCGTTGGATCTTCCTGGACGGTCCCCACGATGACGGCTACGACCTCTTCGGCGACGGCATCATAAAAACGCTCTTTACACCCGGCCACGCCCCGGGACATACTTCTCTTGTGGTAGATCTGGCGGGCGACGGACCGATGATGCTCACCGCCGACGCCTGCTACACCATGGATCACTACCGAGAAGAGGCCCTGCCCGGCCTGGTCCACTCGGCGGCGGACGTGGCCGACTCGACGCGCAAGGTCCGGCGCACCGTCGAGGCGCTAGACGCAACGCTCGTAACCGGCCACGACCCGGAAGAATGGCCCAAGTTCAAAAAAGCCCCAGAGTACTACTCGTAGCTGCTGAATTTATCGTCCGCGGTTGCGGACTTCTGACTCAAGTGACGTACTTGATGGCGACGGTTTTTACTTGGCTGTACTCGTACAGGGCTTCGTAGCCTTTTTCGCGGCCGTGGCCGGACTTTTTGAAGCCCCCGAACGGTAGCTCGACGCCGCCACCGGCGCCGTAAGTGTTGACATATACCTGGCCAGCCCGGATCTCCCGGGCGAGCCAGTGGGCTTTGCCGACGTCTGAGGTCCACACCGCGGCGATCAGGCCGTAGTCCGTGCCGTTGGCGATCTCGGCGGCGTGTTCTACATCCTCAAAAGGCGTCGCAACCAGCACGGGGCCGAACACCTCTTCCTGCGACAGCTTGTCTCCTGGCGAAACCCCGCTGAAAAGGGTCGGCTCGAAAAAGAACCCGTCTCCAAGTCGTTTTTCTTTCGGGGTTGCGCCGCCGGCCAGAAGGTTCGCTTCCTGCTTGCCCGTCTGGACGTAGCTTTGTACGCGCTCCAGTTGCTCACGAGAGATGATCGGGCCGAGGTCCGGGTCTTCGAGGCCCGGTCCGATGGTGATGTCCTCGAACTTCCCGGCGACGGCCTCTACGACTTGTTCCTGCACGCTCTCCTGCACGAGCAGCCGCGAGCCGGCGGAGCAGGTCTGGCCCGCGTTCTGTATGATGGAGTTCACGATGACCGGCACCGCGCTCTCGATGTCCGCGTCGGCGAAGACGACGTTTGGCGACTTGCCGCCGAGCTCCAGCGTAACCGGGATGACGTTCTCCGCGGCGGCCTTACTCACGAGCTTTCCGACCTCGACCGAGCCGGTGAACGCTAGGTGGTCTATGCCGGTGTGCCCGGAGAGCGCGGCCCCGGCCTCACCGCCGTAGCCGGGGACCACATTCAGGGCGCCGGGCGGCAGGCCAGCTTCGAGCGCCAGCTCGCCGAGCTTAATGGGGGTGAGGGGTGCTTCCTCGGCGGGTTTGAGGATGCAGCAGTTGCCGGTTGCCAGGGCCGGGGCGACGGTACGACAACCCATCTGGATCGGGTAGTTCCAAGGGATGATGTGTCCCGTAACCCCGTAAGGCTCGCGTACCGTATAGGTAAAGGTGTCCGCAAGCGCCGGGATGGTGTCGCCGTAGAGGGATTCGATGGTGTTGGCGTAGAACTCGAAGTAACGCGCGGCCACCGTGGCGTCCGCTTGCGCCTGCGCCAGAGGCTTGCCGGTATCCATGCTCTCTAGCCGTGATAGCTCTTCGTGGTCCCGGCGCAACAGTTCGGCGATCTTATGCAGGATGCGTGCCCGTTCGGCCGGCGTGGTGCGGCGCCAGTTGTTCTCTTGCGTCTCTCGCGTGGCCTGAACTGCCTGATCCACCTCCGACTCGCCACACCGGGCAACAGTGGCGCAGGCTTGTCCGGTCGAAGGGTCTACTATGTCGAAGGTCTCGCTTCCGTTTACTTTCTCCCCGCCGATAATGGCCGGGTAGTTTTCTACAGACGTTGCGCTCATTGGCGCTCCTTTCGTAATAGGGCCTACGTAGCTTCTTGGCCGGGCGGCGGGGCGTATCCCGGCAGTCCTTCGATCCTCATCATCCTGGCCCGCACCGCCGGGAAGCCTTGTAGGTCGTAGCCGCCGTCCTCGCATACGCGGGGGTACACATAGAGCGCCACGTCTGCAACTGTAGGATTGTTCTCGACGAAAAACTCGTGGTCGGACAAGCGCCGCTCCATCACGCCCAACTCCCGGTAGCCCTGCTCGGAGAGGTCGTTCAGCCCGGCTTTTCTCTGGGCGTTGATCTCAACGTCCCACATGCGCCAGAGCCGGGGCCGGGAGGGGTAGAGCAAGGGGCTGTACTGCTCGAAAAACATCCAGCGCAACACCTATACCCGCTCTTGTTTCTCTTCCGGCAGATAGGATGTACCCTCGGCGAGATAGAGGAGGATCGCGCCGGACTCCGGAAGCATCGTGCCATCATCCAATTCCAACACCGGAACTTTGTCGTCGGGATTGACGCTCTCCAGAAATTCCGGAGTATGCGTCGCGCCGCCTTCGGTATCGTAGTTGATGACCTCGCATTCGATGCCCTGTAACCCCAGGAGCAGCCGGACTTTGTAGCCGTTGCCCGATTTAGGGGCGGAGTGTAAGCGCATCTAGCTTTACTCCTCTCTAACCCGGCACGACCGCCGGGCGGGCCACCTCACGCGCTTCCTCCTTCTCGACGGCCTCGCCAACGTCCTCCAAGGCGTACTCCCGGTCGGTAAGTTCGTCGAAGGGATGGTCCCGGTGCTTCTTCTTCAGAAAGCGCAAAGCCCGGTGCAGGTACCACGGCTGGTAGCGTACGAAGCCTTGCACGTGCAGGTTCTTGCGGGTGATGAGGCCCGGTGAGACAGAGACCTCGTGGCACTCCCCGACGTTCCCGATCCCAACGACCTTCCCGCCGGGGCGCGCGAGTTGCAGGGCCTCCAGAAAAGCGGCGGGGACGCCCGCCACCTCCAGCACCACGTCCGCGCCGCAGCCACCGGTCAACTCCTGAATCCGCTCGACCCGGGCCTCCGGCAACGTGTGCTCTTGCAGGTCCACGACTTCCTCGGCCCCGAAGCGCTTTGCCAGTTCGATCCGGGCCGGTATGCCCTCGATCATGATAACTTTGGCCCCCATGTCCTTGCCGATAGCCGCCGCGTAGAGACCGAGGCCGCCGGCACCCTGTATGACCAGACTATCACCCGTAGACAGACCGATCCGGTGCAGTCCGTACAATACTTGTGAAAGCCCACAATTCGCCCCGGCGACTACTTTATCCTGGATGCCCTCGGGCACCTTGTAGAAATACTGCTCGGGGTGGACATAATAGTGCGTGGCGAACGACCCGTGGAAGTGTGGTTCGTCCTCCGGTGGCTTGGACCAGAACTCGTAGGCCCGTTGGCACAGGTTGAAGTCGCCCCGGAGGCAGGCCGGGCATTTGCGACACGTCAAGAAGTACGGTGCCACCACGCGGTCTCCCACGCTCACCCCGTTCCCGGCGTAGTCGGTCTTCACGCCTTTGCCGAGGGCCGCAACCTCTCCGACAAATTCGTGGCCCAGCACGCACTCGCGGATTAGCGGGTGTTGGAAATGGTAGATGTGTACCTCCGAGCCGCAGAGGTTCACCCGCCGGACCTTCACGAGTACGGCGCCCGGCTCCGGTTCCGGGACCTCGAACTCCTTTACAGAGACCTCCTCCGGCCCCACCAACGCTGCGACTTTTCCCTTCATCCAGGTGTCTTTTTGCTCGTTTTAGTCAGGCGCTCGTCGCTCCTCCCTTTGGCTCCGCGTCGTCCATCGCGGTGCTCGCGTAGGCGGGAACGGGTTCTCTTTCCGGACTCCGGTCTCCGAAGACCTCGGCCACGAATTCCGGCGGCAGCGGTTTCGTGAGCGGGGTGACGATCACCATTACTATGGAAGCGATGATGACCGAGTAGCCGGCGGAACCGAACGGGTTGTCGGTCATGAAGCCCAGATAAATAACGGCGTAGCAGCCCACGCCGACCAGGAAAGAAGAGATCGCGGCGGCCTTCGTCGCCCGGCGCCAGAGGCTCCCGATTAGGACCGGCCCGGCCAACCCCGAGACGATCCCCCCGACCCCGACCCAGAGCAAGACCGCCAGAAACTCCGGCGGGTTCCAGGCGATGATCACACCGGCTATAAGCGCAAGTGCCACCCCGCCACGCCCGATCAAAAGCGCCCGACGATCCGTCTCCTCGGAGTTTTCGTCCTCGGCGAATGTCTTGCGATATAGGTCGTTCGCCAAGAGCTGGGAGACGGAGACAACCAGACCGTCCGAAGTAGAAAGAACGGCGGAGATGATCGCCACGGCCAGAAATGCCGCTACTATCGGTGGGAACATCTCGGTAAAGAGCACCGGTATCACCTGGTCGGGACGTATCTCGCTGTCTATGGTGGCCGCCCCGAGCAGCCCGCCGAGCGCCATCATCGGTAGTATGCCGCCGGCGATGATGGAGAACATGGCGAACTTCCGCATCTGGCTCGCGCTGCTGAGGGCCATAAACTTGTTGCCCAGGTGCGGCAAAATGCCGAACGGCAGGTGGGCGACGAACATCAAGAAGATGAGCCACGCGCTGCCGTATATGGGGTCTCCATCCAGAAAGAGCGTATCCCAACCGGCGGTCTCGTTGCGCGAGGAAACCTGCTCGTTCACAGCCCCCGCGCCACCGTCTATGCCGAAGCCGGTAAAGAACATGACGGCTACTCCCACCGCGATAACTAGCATCAAAAACCCCTGCACGGCGTCGGTGAGGATGTCAGCGTGGGAGCCGCCCATGACGATGTAAACCAAGAGCACCACGGCGGTAAAGATGAGCGCCGGGATGTACGGTAGTCCCATCATTACCTGGAACAGCGTGGCCGCCGCCACGAGTTGGGCCGTTATGTAGAAGAGCAACAGAAAGGAAACAACCGTCATCCCGACCCGCAGAAAGTCCGAGTTATACCGGGCGCCGACGAACTCCGGGATGGTGCGGTTGCCGAACCGGTCGCCCATGGTCTTGACCAGCTTGGCGGCCATCAGCATCCCCAGGTAGATACCCAAAGGGTAGACGATGGGATACCATAGGCTCGCGAAGCCTTTAGAGTAGGCGAGGCCGGGCATCCCGAGGAACGTGGAGCCGCTGGCGACGGTGGCTACAAAGGCCAAGCCTAGAACCCAGGGTCCGTAGGAGCTGCGGGCCACGGCGAAGTCGTCCGCGTTCGTTGTCTTGCTCATCCCGATAAAGCCCATTGCCAGGAAGAGACCGACAAAGAGGACCAGAAAAACCCAGGACCAAATTACGACCGGATCATTCATCCTCTACCTCCCCATCCTCTCTGGAAACGACGATATTGGTTCCCCAGAGGATGTAGGCTGCCAACACCCAGGCCGGAAGCATCAACACGAACCACCAAACGATCACGTTCACCTACTCCACCTTTCCCCGACTACGTTTGCGGTTTCTTTGTTTCCAATGTTTTCTACAGACTGGAGCACCGGGGGAACATCTTCCACCCGTCCGATAGCCCCTGTAAAGCCCTCTATCAGCGCAGCTTTCCGAAGCGACTGTCCTTCCCGCGCGTAGACGTAGTAAGGAACATAGACCAACTCGAACTTCTCCCGCACGATGTCTGTTGTCCGGCTGGGCCTGTAGCGACGCCTAACGAATTTCTCCGTGTACTCTCGCGAAAGTTGTTCCGCCTCTGTCTCCGAAGTGTGAGGAGGGATCACCTCTTCACGGTCCACCGCGATCTCCTCGCCAGAGGGCCACCTGGTTGCCGGACCTACCGAACGGCTCATCCCGTTTACCCCGGTAAAGAGGGTTACCTTCACCATACGCCCAAACGTCTTTGGCGCGGTCACTTTCCAGGACTGAAAGTAGTAGGGGTAGAATCTGGTCGCCACAAGTTCCGGCGGCGGGTAGTATTTTTTACCGAACCTCCACCATTTTCGGGTTAGCGAATCTACACCGCCTGCTACCTTATCCGAGTCCCCGGCCACCGAAATCCTCACGAACTCGACCGACGCGTCCGGGCAAGAATACAAGCGGTTCTTGCAGTCCACAGCCCGAAACTCCTTGGCTGGGTCCCTCTACCATTCACCGAGGTTTCTACCCCCTTGCTTTGTGCCAAATCCCGTTCGCACAGAAGATTATAAACAAGAACATTTCTGAAGTGCAAATGTTTACATGTCAGGTTCACCCAGGTTGCGGGTAGAATGTGCACGCAGATGTGCTCGAACCAACATGCGCTGCAATCGAGACAAAGGGGGCTAAGAATCCATTGGGCATCAAAGAAGGCTGGCGGGGACGCTTCTTCGAGGACTTCGAGGTGGGAGATGTTTACCGGCACCCTCTAGGCCGTACGGTCACCACCACCGACAATGCCTGGTTCACGCTCCTGACCCAGAACACCGCCCCGGTCCACTTCGACCATCACTACGCATCCCAGACGGAGTTCGGTAAGCCGCTGGTGGATTCGACCTTCACGGTCGCGCTCGTAACGGGCCAGAGCGTTACCGACGTCTCCCAGAACGTCTTCGCCAACCTCGGCTGGGACGAGGTGCGGCTCCCGGCCCCGGTGTTCGAGGGGAATACCATCTACTCCCAGTCCGAAGTGCTCGAAAAGCGGGAGTCGAAGTCCCGCGAAAATGTCGGCATCGTCACCGTGAAGACCACCGGCTACAACCAGGAGGGTACGGTCGTCATAACCTTCAGACGTACCGTCATGGTTTACAAGAAGGGACACGCCCCTGAGATGTCCCGTCCGATCCTCGATAGGACGGAGTGAGACCGTGATCTCCGAAGAACATAGCCTGCAGGAGCTTCGACAGGGCGTTCGTGAGGTCTGCGACAGGTTCCCGAACGAGTACTGGCGCAACCTCGACGCCCGGCGCGAGTACCCCGAAGAGTTCGTCGAAGCGATGACCGAAGCTGGCTACCTCGCCGCGCTTATCCCCGAACCGTACGGCGGGATGGGCCTGGACCTCTCTGCCGCCTGCGCCATCTTGGAGGAGGCAAACCGCTCCGGCGCCAACGCAAACCCCGCCCACGCCCAGATGTACGTTATGGGCACGCTCCTGCGGCACGGCTCCGAAGAGCAGAAACAGGAGTACCTGCCGAAAATAGCTAGCGGTGAGTTGCGCTTGCAGGCCTTCGGGGTTACCGAGCCCGAAGCCGGTACAGATACGACCCAGCTCACCACGTTCGCCGAGCGCCGGGGAGACAGGTACGTCGTGAACGGGCGCAAGATCTACATCTCCCGCGTCCAATACTCGGACCTCATGGTCCTGCTCGCCCGCACCACGCCCATCGAAGAGGTCGAAAAAAGATCCCGCGGCCTCTCCGCGTTCATCGTGGACCTGCGAGACGTAGGTGAGAACCTCCAGGCAAAGCGTCGCCGGGTGATGATGAACAACTTCACCAACGAGCTGGAGTTCAAAGACCTGGAGGTGCTGGCGGAGAACCTGATCGGGGAGGAGGGAGAGGGCTTCCGCTATATCCTGGACGGCATGAACGCCGAACGCGTCCTCATCGCCGCCGAGTGCGTCGGCGACGGCCGCTTTTTTATAGATCGGGCGACAGAAAGGGCTAACGAGCGGGAGGTCTTCGGGCGTAAGATCGGCCAGAACCAGGGCGTCCAGTTCCCTATTGCCCGGGCCTACGCCCACGTCGAGGCCGCGAACCTGATGGTAGAGAAGGCCGCGGGTCTCTTCGACCGGGACGAGCAGTGCGGCGCGGAGGCGAACCTGGCGAAGTTCCTGGCAGCGGATGCTTCCTGGGAGGCGGCGAACGTCGCTATGCAAACGCTCGGAGGATACGGGGTGGATGCCGAGTACGATGTGGAGAGGAAGTTCCGGGAGACGAGGCTCTATCAAGTAGCCCCGATCTCCACGAACCTCATCCTCTCTTACCTAGCCGAGCATGTACTCGGCCTCCCGAGGTCGTTCTAAGATGCCTGGCAAGTTACCCCTCGAAGGCATAACGGTGGTTTCTCTGGAACAGGCCGTCGCCACGCCCTTCGCGACCCGCCAACTCGCCGACCTGGGGGCGAGGGTCATAAAGATAGAGCGTCCCGGTACGGGCGACTTCGCCCGTGGCTACGACGAGACCGTAAAAGGACTCGCGAGCCACTTTGTCTGGCTCAATCGCTCAAAAGAGTCGCTGACGCTTGACCTGAAGAAGGATGCAGGAAAGGAGGTATTGCGGAATCTTCTATACCTTTCTGATGTCTTCGTTCAGAATTTGGCGCCGGGTGCGGCGGAAAGATTAGGTTTCGGGGCCGAGCAACTGAGGGAGGAGTGGCCCGAGTTGATCTACTGCAGCGTCTCGGGCTACGGAGAGGGTGGTCCATACACGGAGAAGAAAGCCTACGATCTCCTTGTGCAGTGCGAGGCAGGGCTCGTCTCGGTCACCGGCTCAGAAGATACTCCTTCAAAGGTTGGCATCTCGGTGGCCGACATAGCTGCTGGGATGTATACCTATTCGGGTATTCTTTCAGCTCTATTTAGACGGGAGCGCACCGGCGAGGGCGCGACGCTCGAAGTTTCTATGCTAGAGGCGCTCGGCGAGTGGATGGGCTTCCCGGCTTACTTCGCGGGTTACGGTGGCGAGGAACCTACGCGCACTGGTGCCAGTCACACCGCGATAGCCCCCTACGGCCCGTTCGAGTGCGGCGACGGGCAGACCGTCTTCCTCGGCATCCAGAACGAGCGGGAGTGGAAGCGCTTCTGCGAGGAAGTTTTAGGGCAAGAAGGTCTCGCAGAAGACGAACGCTTCGACACGAACACAAGGCGGGTCGAGAATCGTCCCTCGCTTCACGAAGAGATAGAGAAAGTTTTCTCGGAGCTATCTTCGGAAGAAGTCATAGAGAAGCTCGAAGAAGCGGAGATCGCCAACGCCCGGATGCGCACCGTGCAAGGTTTTCTGGACCATCCGCAACTGGAGGCGCGGAACCGTTGGCGAGAATTCGGCTCACCGGCGGGGCATTTGCGGGGACTACTGCCCCCGGCTAACCTCGAAGGTATGGAGCCGGTAATGAACCCTATCCCGGAGGTCGGGGAGCACAGCATGGCGATACTCGCGGAACTCGGCTACGAAGCAGCGGACATCTCGGCGCTACAAAAGGACGGCGTGACCGCTGAGGAAGACCAATGAGCGGGGAGGAGCAACGTTCGCCCGACGGTGGCCGGGCCAAAGTCCGACGGTCCTTACTATCGGTGCCCGCTTCGGACCTGAGCATGATCGAGAGGGCTCTCGCCACCGAGGCCGACGCGGTGATGATAGACCTGGAAGACGCCGTCTCCCCGAACGAAAAGTCCGGGGCGCGCCAGAACATCGTGCGGAGCCTGAAAGAACTGGACTGGCGAGAGAAAGTTGTTCTGTACCGCGTCAACGCCCTGGACACCGCTTACTTCTACCGCGACCTGATCGAGGTCGTAGAAGAGGCCGGACATGCGCTAGATGCCGTGATGGTCCCGAAAGTGAACAAAGCCGAAGACTTCTACGTGGTGGATACCCTGCTCTCCCAAATCGAAGCCGCGGTGAATCTGGACCACGGACGGGTCAAGGTCGAGGCCCAGATAGAAAGCGCCGCCGGGCTCGCCAACGTGGACGCGATAGCCCGCGCCTCCACCCGCCTGGAAGCTCTCCACTTCGGGCCCGGCGACTACGCGGCCAGCGTAGGGATGCCCCAGAGGAGCATCGGTGCGATGGACGAGTGGGACCGCTCCTATCCCGGACATCGCTTCCACTACGCGATGCACCGCATCGTGGTAGCCGCCCGAACTGCCGGCATCCGCGTTCTGGACGGCCCGTTGGCAGACTACCGGGACGAGGAAGGTTTGAGGGAGAGTTGTACCATCGCCCGTTCGCTCGGCTACGACGGCAAGTGGTGCATCCATCCGGCCCAGATCCTGCCGGTCAACGAGGCGTTCTCTCCGACGCCCGAAGAGATAGAGTGGGCCGAAAAGGTAGTGAGGGCTTACGAGGAGGCGAACACGGCGGGAAGCGGCTCTGTAAGCGTGGAAGGCCAGATGGTAGACGCAGCTTCCATAAAGATGGCCCGGAGGGTGCTGGATCTTACGTAACGGCGAGGATTTGCTAAGGTAACCATGGGGAAACTCTGCGGACAAATCGTCCGGCGGTAAAAAAGGAGGTAAGGAATGAAGATTACTGCAGCGATGGCGCGGGAAAAAGCCCAGCCTTTCTCGGTCGAAGAGCTGGAACTAGGAAAGCCTCGTTCCGATGAAGTTCTGGTGCGCATCGCGGGTACGGGCGTCTGCCACACGGACCTGATCGTGCGCGACCAGTGGTATCCGGTCCCGTTGCCCGCCGTTCTCGGCCACGAGGGGGCCGGGGTGGTGGAACAGGTCGGTGACGGTGTGAGCAAGGTTCGGCCCGGCGACCACGTCGTACTGACCTACCGCTCGTGCGGCCTCTGCGTCAACTGCAAGCGCGGAGAACCCGCCTACTGCCTGGATCTCTACAACCAGAATTTCGGCGGCGCGCGTCCCGACGGCTCGAACGCCATCTCAAACGACGGGGAGGAAATACATGGCCACTTCTTCGGACAATCCTCCTTCGCCACCTACGCGCTGGCGGCGGAGAGAAATACGGTCAAAGTCCGCGACGACGTGCCGCTGGAGCTGCTGGGACCGCTGGGATGCGGCATCCAGACCGGGGCGGGCGGCGTGCTGAACGCCCTGCACCCGGAGGCCGGCAGCAGCATCGCCGTGTTCGGAACAGGCTCGGTAGGCATGAGCGCCATCATGGCGGCGCGGGTCGCCGGTTGCGCCACGATAATCGGCGTAGACCTCAACGCCGGCCGCTTAGAACTGGCCCGGGAACTCGGCGCCACGCACACAATAAACGCCGCCGAAACGGAGAACGTGGTCGAGGCGATACAAGAGTTCACTGGCGGTGGGGCGGACTACACGGTAGAGACCACCGCCGCGCCCGGGGTGTTTCGCCAGGCCGTAGACTCCCTGACGCTGCTCGGGGAGTGCGGCCTGATCGGGGCGGCCGCGCTCGGAACGGAGGTTAGCCTGGACATGAACAGCATCCTCTTCGGCCGGAAAGTGCGCGGCATCATCGAGGGCGACAGCATCCCCGATATCTTCATCCCGCGCCTGATCGAGCTGTACGCCCAGGGACGGTTCCCCTTCGACCGGCTCGTCAAGTTCTACGACCTGGAAGATATAAACCAGGCCGCCGAAGACTCCGAAACAGGAGACACCATGAAGCCCGTACTGAGTATGCCCTAGCATACGGAACCTTCTCGCGCCGACCTACAGCGAGCGACGCCGAACACCCCCGGAGCAAAAGGAGACGCGACGAGTGCGAGAGATACCGGTAGAGAAAATAACAGAGGCTGTGCGAGACCTTTGCATCCAGACTAATACCTGTTTAAGGGATGATCAGGTATCGGCCCTGCGTCGTGGGCTCGACGAAGAAGAGTCCGAGCTGGGCCGCGAGGTGCTGGAGAACCTTCTGGAGAACGCGGAGATTTCCTGCGGTGAGGGCGTACCTTTCTGTCAGGATACCGGCTACGCCGTCTTCTATATGGACGTAGGCCAAGAGGTGCGCTTTACCGGCGGTGGTATAAGCGAGGCCATAAACGAAGGCGTCCGGCAGGGCTACGACGAAGGCTTTCTACGCAAGTCTATGGTTCAAAGCCCGATCCAACGAACTAACACCGGGGACAACACCCCGGCGGTGATCTACTACGATTTACTCCCGGGAGAAGGCCTGAAGCTGACGATGCTCGTAAAGGGCGGCGGCTGCGACAACATGAGCCGCCTGACGATGCTCACCCCAGCGAACGGCGTAGAAGGCATGAAGAAGTTTGTGGTTGAGACGATAGAAAAGGCCGGCCCGAACGCGAGCCCGCCGCTCACGGTAGGTATCGGCATTGGCGGCCCGTTCGACAAAGCTGCACAACTCGCCAAACGGGCTCTGACCCGTCCGTCCGGCCAACCCAACCCGAACCCGGAAGTGGCTGAGCTGGAAAAACAACTGGTGGAGGAGATCAACGCGACCGGCATCGGACCCGCCGGCTACGGCGGCCGGGTGACAACGCTCGCGGTCCACATCGAGAGCCACCCGACCCACATCGCCTCGTTCCCGGTGGCGGTGAACCTCGACTGCCACTCCCACCGGGTCGGGGAGGTAGAGCTGTGAGCGGGGAGATCGCCCACCTCGAAGCCCCGCTCTCCTACGAGGACATAGAACCCTTGAAGACCGGTGACGTCGTGCGCCTCTCTGGCATCCTTTACACGGCCCGCGACGCGGCCCATCTCCGCATGAAAGAGGCGATAGAGAAGAACGAAGAACTCCCCTTCGACCCGGAGGGACAGGTCGTGTACTTTACCGGCCCCGCGCCGGCGAAGCCCGGCCAAGTCCTCGGTCCTGCCGGGCCTACGACCGCATCCCGCATGGACTCCTACTCCCCGCTACTTATAGAACGGGGACTGCGGGGTATGGTGGGTAAGGGACTGCGCTCGGAAGCGGTAAGGAGTTCTATGCAGGAGCACGGCTGCGTCTACTTCGGGGCGGTGGAAGGCACAGCGGCCCTGCTCGCCCGCTGCGTAAAGTCCGCGGAGATAGTCGCCTATGAAGACCTGGGTGCGGAGGCCATTCGCCGGTTGGTCGTGGAGGACTTCCCGGTGGCGGTCGTAAACGACCTTTACGGCGGCGACCTCTACCTGGAGGGTCGAGAGAAGTGGCGCCGGCCGGGGAGCCCCGGTGCCTGACTAAACCGCCGTCGAGAGCGGGTACGCTTGTCCGGTGCCTGTGTCCGCATTGGCGTCTGCGGCACCTAGTCGGTCCAGATACCATTGTAGAAAAGACTCGACCGAGCTCTCTGTGACTTCGGATAGCGGGCCGGGTTCGTAGGCGACGGATTTGATGCCGGCGTAGTTGTTCTCGCACAGCTCCCAGTCCTGTTCCGAGGTCGTCTTCCACACGTAGGCGACCTGGTCCGGGTCGTAGTCTTTGCCTTCCACGGCGTCCTCGTGGACGAGAAAGCTGACCAGGACCCGCGTGACGTCGGCGCTTACCGGGGTGAGCCGCGTCGTCATGGCGTAGTCGCAGTTGGCGTGGGCCCAGAAGTTCGGGAGCGTGATGAGCCTCAAGCTGCCAACCTGTTGGTCGGACAGGTCTCCCATGAGCGGCCCGACGCGGCTTCCGTCGAGGCTCTCGGTAACGAAGCCCTCTTTCAACGGAAAGCGCGATACCCGGTACGGATACCCGCCGGGAAAGCTGATCTCCCCGGGCGACAACCCGAGCTCCCGCCAGCGACGATACTCGCTGTCGAGCAGCGCATCGTATCCATCATCGCTCCGAAGGTCGCCGGGTAGGCCGAGGTCGTAGTTCGACATGCAGAACTCGGGGTGGCTGACGCGGCAGTGGTAGCACTCGCGGTTGTTCTCGATCAGGGTCTTCCAATTCGCCCGGACTTCGTAGTGGTGCCGAACCACGACTTTTCCCTTCTCCAAACCGTGCGGCCGTAGCTGGGGCTCTATCGCCCGGAAGAAGTGCCCGAAGTCCGGCGTAGATTCATCCGGGGCGAGGCACACGAAGATCAAACCGGCAACCTCCCGAACCTCGGCCGAACGCAACCTGTAATCGTCTTTGTCGAAGTTATCGCCCATGAGACGGGCGTTTGTGAGGCTGCCGTCGAGGGCGTAGACCCACTGATGGTAGGGACAGACCAGGGCTTTGGCGTGGCCGCAGGGTTCGGTGGCGATCTTTGACCCTCGGTGACGGCACACGTTGAAGAAGGCACGGACGTCGCCGCTTTTGTCCCGCAGGATCAAGAGCGACTCCTCGCCGACCTCGAAGGTGAAGTAGTCCCCTGACTTCCGGATCTCACACGAGTGCCCGGCAAAGAGCCAGTTGTTGTGGAACACCTTACTCAAGTCCTTCTCGAAGACGGCTTTGTCCACGTAAAATTCTTTGTCCAGGCTCTTGCCCAGCACCCGACCCCGCAACAAGTCCTCGAAGCCACCGCTCATCCGTTGCCCACCACTCCTATCCATACTATCTGCCGTATAACTGCTCATATAGAAAATCTAAAGCCCGGACGTGAGGGTGTCCAATACGTTTTGCATCGCCGGTCATAAGCTCTGGTTATGATCTGATTTGTTGTGTTGCGGGGTACTTCAAGAAAGTGGAAGTTCCCCTATAATCGGCTGTGTTATGGAACTCAGGCAGCTTAAATATTTTGTAGCGGTGGCGGAGGAGTTGAACTTCAGCCGCGCCGCCGGGCGCATGTATTTGTCCCAGCCGGCGCTGAGCCAGCAGGTCCACAAACTGGAGCTGGAGTTGGGCGTCGGGCTCTTTGACCGGACCCGGAACGGCGTCGAGTTGACGGAGGGCGGCCGGGCGTTGCTCGACGGCGCCCGTCGCATCCTGGCGCAGGTGGAGAAGACGACCCGGGCGACGCGGGAGGCCGGCGGGGCGGATAGGAGCCACCTGGGGGTTGGCTTTCCGGAGTACGCTAACCACACCTTCGTGGGAGATGTCTTGCAGGCTTTCCAGCGGCGCTATCCGTATGTGGACTTGGAGGAGCATGAGATGTTCACGCTGCAGCAGACGCTACAGCAGATCGAGGAGCTCAAAAACGGCTCGTTGGACGCCGGTTTCCTGCTGGCGCCCGTCGACGACGGGGAACTAGAGTCCGAACGCGTCCTGGAGATAGAGCTCGTCGCCGCCGTCCCGGAGGAACATCCTCTCGCCACCGGCGACGTGGTCAGCATGAAAGACCTCGCGGAAGAGCGGATCATCCTGTTCTCCCGGCGTTTCCATCCGTACTGCTACGATTACGTCGTCGGGTGTTGCCGGGAGGCCGGCTTCGAGCCCGACGTCGTGCAGCGCAAAGAACCACAACTCTACTCCGGGGCCACGACCTACCGCATGGTGGCCTCCGGCGTCGGGGTCGGCATCGTGGCCCGTCCCCTGGTCTCGCCCTCCCGGCTCCCCGGCGTCGTCTTCAGGCCCCTCCGAGACCCCGCACCGATACTGGAACTCGTGGTAACCTGGCGCAAAGACGACGCCTCTTCGAACCTGCTGACGTTTCTAGAAGTGGTCCGCGAGTTCGCCTCGCCCCCCGGAAACCTCGAAGCCCCGGCCGAAGAACCTGGCATCTCGGAAGCACCCTTGGACGAGCCCTACACCGCCAGCCTCTAAAAAAGTATCACCGCAGAAGCTCCCATATCTCCAAAACAGGACTTACCACCCACTCTGCAATAGTAGAATATAACCACAACTTATTGCTTATAAGCAATACTTATGTAAACTACTGGGCGTCTTGTTGTTTGATCCGGGAGGTTTACGAAGTAATGGGCGGTTCGTATTCGAGGCATGACAAAGGGGTCAAGGCGAGCTTTGATCACATTTACGATTTGGAAGACCCGCGGGGTTACTTCAACACCCTGGGTGAGTTGAATTATCAGGCGCCCCGGCACGGGAGCAGTATCTTCTCCACGTTGCTCGGAGAGATGGACCTCAACGGCGATCCGGCTAAGATCCTGGACCTGTGTTGCTCTTACGGCGTGAACGCCGCGCTTTTGAAGCACGAGATCACGCTAGAAGACCTCTACGACCGCTACGGCTCCAAAGACCTCGTGAACCTCTCGACCGAAGAGTTAGCTGCTGCCGACGCCGAATTCTACGAAGACCACCGCTCGGAGTCACCACCCGAAGTCGTTGGCGTGGACGTGGCCGAAAACGCCGTTTCCTACGCGGTCCAGACCGGGTTGCTGGACGCCGGCTTCGCCGAAAACCTGGAAGACAAAGAACCCTCGGACGGACTAAAAGAAGCCGTCTCCGGGGCGGACCTGCTCACCGTGACCGGCGGCATAGGCTACGTCTGGCAGAACACCTTCGACCGTGTGCTTTCATGCTTCGACGAAGATGAAAAACCGTGGGTCGCCACGATGCCGCTCCGGATGGTCGACTATACACCCGTCGCCGAAACCTTATCCTGCCACGGGTTGTCGACGGAAAAACTGACCACCCGCACCTTTCAGCAGCGGCGTTTCCTCGACGACCGCGAGCGCGAACACGTATTGCAGAAGCTAACGGACATAGACGTCGACCCGAACGGCAAAGAAGCCTCGGGATGGTTCCATTCCGAATTTTATTTATCTCGTCCGTCAGAGGAAGCCGAGAAGCTCCCCTTGAAGGAGTTGCCCGGCATCTCAGCGACAGCCTGACGGGGCGGCTACAGGTCTCCGCCCTCTTCAACGAGGCGGTGCAACTCGCGGTCCAGAAGGCCGAGTCGGGCTTCGCGGAGTAGAGGAACCTTGCGGCGCCGTTGTAAAACGCTTTTCAGGTCCAGGTCCGCGGTGACGACGGCTTTCTCGTACAGCGGCGCCTCGACCACGAGGTCGCCCCAAGGGTTAACGACGTGTGAGTTGCCCCAGAAATCCAGGTCTCCTTCCGTCCCAACCCGGTTGACGAATACGACGTAGCATTCGTACATGCGGGCGTAAAAGCGGGTGATGTCGTGCCAGTATTCCGTGGTGTCGAGGTCTCCGGGAAATCGGCTGTCGGCGCTGTTGGTTGGGACGAGGAGGACCCGGGCGCCGTCCTGGACGGCGAGAAACCCCAGTGCCGGTTGCCAGGCATCGTTGCAGATCAGGGCGGCCATGCTCCCGAACTTGGTCCCGAAAGCTTTCATCCTCTGGCCCGGGCTGAAGAACTTCCGCTCCTCGAAGATGCCGTAGGTCGGTAGGTAGAGTTTGCGGTGCAGGTGCAGCAGGGAGCCGTCTTCGAAGTAGGCGGCGCTGTTGTAGGTGCGGAAGCTGCCGCTGTCCTCGTGGAAGCCCAGCAGTAGCGAGGTGTCGCCGGCACGTTCGGCCAGAAAGGTGATGCGTTCGTCCAGCACCCCCGTAGAGACGTCCTCCTCTATCCTTCCCAGGGAGTACCCGGTCAGGCTCAACTCGGGGAAGACCACAAGGTCGGCCCCTTGCGACTTGGCTTCTTCTACAGCCTCCTCGGTCCGACGCAGGTTGGCGTCAACGTCCCCGAGGACCGGAGATATCTGTCCCAGAGCAACTCTCATGGCTGCATATTACATTTTTCGCGGTTTTACGCCGGGGCTGAGTAGGAAAGTGAGTGTATCCAGGTTCGAGGCTTTAGGCAGCGCGTAGATAGCATGAACCAGTTCTTCGGTGCGACTGGAGCCCAACACCGGCTCCACCAGGCTCTTGAACTTGCTGGTGAGCTCCTCGTCAGAGGGGGGTGCCTCCGCGTCTCCTCGGGCTGCCAGCACCTTTGAGCGGGCACTGCGGCTGTCTGAAGCCTCGATCTCTACCCAGGCCAAGGCCTCAGCCGGAAATGCTTCTTCGAGTTCGGGATCTTCGATAAATTCGACTCGAGAGGCCAGGGTACGATGGCCCGGATCTTCGAGTGCGTGCTCTAGTACCTGATCCGGCCCCACCTCGCCGTCGATCAGGGCACAGGCGACCGGCCACGGCAGGCTGAATTGGGCTTCTTCTGTGGTGCGTGGTACCGGGGTTCGGAGATGCGTTGCAGCCTCAAAAGTATGCACCCGCACCTTCGCGACATCTTTCGGATCTACGCCCAGCTCGCGAGACGCCGCGAGCGCACCCTCTACAGCCGGCTGCGCCCACCGGCAACAAGCGTGCGGCTTGAAGTACAGGTCCTGAATCAGGTATTCACTGCCTAGGGTTTCGGCAAACGTCGGTTCCGAGACGTCCTCGTCGAAGAGGCTCGGAACCCCTGTAAACCCGTGGCTGGCGAGCTGCGCGGAGGCAAGACCGACCATCGCGCCCCAACCGATACCGTCCTTGAGCATGCTGGGATGGTCCACGGAGCGTATCTCAGGGGTCATTGGGGCGTGAAACTCAGCGATCCCGAGAGCGTGCCAGGTCTCCTCTACCTCACAACCCAACAAGCGGGCCGCACCGGCCGCCGCACCGACCGGCCCCCACGCGCCGCTGCCGTGATAGAAGTCGTAGAGCGGGTGCAAGATGCATCCTGCCCGCATGGACACTTCGTAAGCTACCACTAGGGCCGTTAAGAGTTCGGCCCCACTGGATCCGGCACGCTCGGCGGCGGCCAGTATCGCTGGGAAGACCACCGCCCCTGGGTGTCCCTTTACCGGCCGATAGCCGTCGTCGAGGTCCAAGGCCGAGACCGCGAACCCGTTTGCGAGCGCCGCGCCGGCTGGCGTGCTGCGGCAGTCCGTACCGACGATGATGCATGGCCCAGGGCCGTAGGTCTCCAATGCGTAGGAAGTCGTGGCCCGGGCCGACCTAGCACGGCTACCCGCGAGCGCCGTCCCACAGAGGTCGAGAACGCAGCGAATTACCTGGCTCTGCACTTCCTGGGGTACGTCGTCCCAACGCAGCCCGTGGGCGAACTCGACGACGTGCCGGGTCTGTGGGCCGGTGTTCGGCAGGTGCTCAGATAGAGGAGGCATATTTACCGGGCTCACTAGAGCAGGAATTACCTGAGTTCTGGCACGCCTCTTCTCGCCCGTGGCGGGCAAAACAAATCGGCTCCAAGGCTGTTCTGTCGAGGTCGTCAAGCCTGCTCGTCACGGTGTGGCCTCCTCAGCTAGAGTCTAGCGACAAGTCTCCAAGTCCTCTTCTAAAGGACAGCTTATACCCCGCTAGCTTTGGAGTCTAATATTCTCTTTTATCGTTCTACATAAGACAGCCTTATGAGACGGCTATTGACCTGGGCTTGACTAAGATGGTCTTTGTAGTGTGGCGGAGGTTATCTTATGCGGTGGCGAAGCGTCCGATCGTGTCTTCCGGGTCAACGCTCCCGAGGTGCTCGGCGAAGATCTTATAGTAAGCCATCTCCTCGCGGGTCCGCAGGGGGGGCGTAATCTTATCTTTGTCGCGCCTGAATTCTTCCTCGGTGACGCTGTTCTCCATGCGCTCTTTGAGGACCGAGGAGGCGCCGGAGCCGTCGCCGAACTGTGCTTTCTTTCGCCAGAGAAAGTCTTCCGGAAGCCAGCCGTCGAAAGCCTGGCGGAGCAGACGTTTCTCCAGTTGATCGTCACCGGCGAGCTTCCAGCCGGCCGGGAGGGAGAGTCCCAGCTCGATCATGCCGAGCTCCAGGAACGGGACGCGAGCTTCGAGGCTGTGGGCCATCGAGGTGCGGTCGCCGCGCTGGAGGTTCAGGTTGTGCAGGCCTTCGATGCTCCGGATCAGCTCGTCGTGCAACTCTTCTTCGGTGCCGAAGTCTTCGTAGTACTCGTACCCCGCGAAGATCTCATCCGCACCCTCGCCGGTCAGCACCACTTTGACGTACTGCGCGGTGAACTCTGCCAGGATGTAGTTCGGGACCGCGCTCCGCACGAGCGACGGGTCGAAGCTCTCGATGGCGCGCACGACCTTCGGCAGAATCTCTATCGCGTCTTCTTGCGTGTAGATGGCTTCGTGGTGCTCGGTGTCCAGGTGCTCGGCCACGGCCCGGGCGGCGAGCAGGTCCGGCGAGTCTTCCAGGCCGACAGCGAAGGTCATTAGCCGCGTCCCGTTACGCTGCGCCCACCGGGCGGCGATGGCGGCGATGAGGCTGGAGTCTAGGCCGCCGGAGAGAAAGACGCCGACGGGCACGTCGCCCATCATCTGGCCCTCGACGGTCTCTATAAGTTCCTCGCGTACTTTCGCGAGGATGTCGTTGGGGATCGGGGCTCCCGGCTCGGATGGTCCGTCGAACTGCTCCAACTGCTCCATGTCGCGCGGCACGGCGTAGGCGAAACGCTTCAAGCCGTCTTCCGGCGTCCAGTAATGACCCGGGGGAAAGACCTCGGCCTCGGCCAGCCAGTCATCGTCGTAGGCCCGCAGTTCGGAGGCGAAGACGATCCTGTCGCCCCGCTTGGACCAGTAGAGCGGTTTGATGCCGACGGGGTCGCGGGCCGCAACAAATCGCCCGTCCTCGCCGGCGACGATAAAGGCGAACATGCCGTGCAGCTCGGATATCTTCTCCGGCCCCCACCGGTCCACCACGTGCAGCGCCACCTCGTTGTCCGAGTTGGTCTTGTACTCCACGTCGGGGAGCTTCTCGCGGACCTCCTGGTGGTTATAGATCTCACCGTTCCCGATCAGGTAAAGTTTGCCGCCGGACTCGGACTCCGTCACGAGCGGCTGTCGCCCACCGCTAACGTCCACGATGGAGAGCCGCCGGTGACCCAGCCAGTTTCCCCCAACCTCGATATCTCCTTCTTCGTCGGGACCGCGATGGACCATGCGGTTCAGCATCCGCCCGGCCACCTCCGGTTCCAGACTTTTGTAGACGCCAATGATGCCGCACATTAGATAATACTCTCCTCTCGGTCGAACGCTGTTTTTACGCCGCAGGTTTGAGACCACGCAAAGCTACGTACCCTGTCGGGGCCGGGATCAGCCTGGCAGGGCATGGAAGAAGCTATGAGGGCGACACACCGCCGTTATCCATACAAACCAGGATTGTTCGCTCTTTCTGCAATCTCTGCAGCGTCATAGTTGCATATCTTCCTCCTATGCGGAGGCATTGTCAATTCTACCGGTGTACAACCAGACGCCACCGCAGACCTCGAATTATGCTCCCGGGGGCCGATGCACCGATTGCAACGCCGGGCCTACACTTCATCGCAGGCCTTCTTTGCGGAAAGTTAGAGAAGTTCTGCAGGACGTACAGAGATCGAAGGGAGGCGAATTATGGCCCAGGTGCTCCGGGGTAACTTTGGACCCGACGACGTTGTCGAACTACCGGTTGCGGTAGACGAGAGGCCTCAGACACAGGACGTCGCCGGCGTCGCTTCCTTGAACCTTAGTCCCGAACCCGGCGACGTAGAAGCCAACTTGCTGCTCGCCGAGACGGCCATCATTGAGGCGAAGAAAGAGCACCCGGACCTCCGTTGGGTCGTGCTCCCCGAGCTCTTCACCTCCGGGTACACGAGCCTAAAGACCGCACACCTGTACGCCGAGGATGCCGAGACAGGACCGGCCGTACAAAGGTTCATCACGTTGGCCCAGACCCTCGGCGTACACATCGCCTATGGCTTCCCCGAGCGACTCCCCGGAACCTCCGGCCCCTCCGGCGTCTCCGACAGCGCGAACCTCGTGGGCCCCGAAGGAGTGTTGCTCACCTATCGTAAGCGGCACCTCGTCCGCGAAACGGGGGAGGATCGGGTATTCGTCCCCGGCGTGGAGCTACCGACCGTCGAGGCCGGAGGGTTGCGTGTCTCGCTCGTCATCTGCTGGGATCTTGGCTTCCCGGAAGTCGTCCGCGAGGCCGCCCACGACGGCACCGAGCTGATCCTGGCCCCCGCCGGGTGGCGCGAACTCTACGCCCAACAATACGAACTCTCCTGCGCCGCCCGCGCCCTGGACAACGGCGTCTACCTCGCGAGCGCAAATCAGATCGGTGTCTATCCCGAAGCCCGGTTCGGAACGCCGGGGGGCGTCTATGGCCCCGACGGACGCCGCATCTCCGAGACTCACGGGAACTGGAGCGTGGGGACGGTGGATCAGGCCGTCTCCGTTAGCTGGAGGAACTGCTACGGCAGCACGCTCTATCAGGCCGGCGCGGCCCCGACCTCCCTAGAAGCCTGCTCCTGAGCCTCGACCTGTTCCGCGCCGTCGCCCCGCGTACACAAACGCATGAGACAGTCTTACAATACCTTAGCGGACATCGATGCCGAATCTCTGACCGGCTTACCAGATGCTACAAACCCCTGTCCCGGACGTTTTCGGCTGCCCGGAAAGAACATCTGTTTCATTTCGCCGTTGACCGTGCATCTGCACCTATGTATACTAAACTCGGTAAAGGAAGGAAGTACACATACTTCGGTATACAGGAGAACGAACCGAAAGGGGCGAGGTAGCACGAATACCAAACAGGTTTTGCGGCGATTCCGTTGGGTAAACAGGAGGGTTTGTTGGTAAATTTTCTCACATGCTTGGCAAGCGACCAGGACAACTTGCCAGAAGAGAAGCATATTTACGCAGAAGTTAATGTGAAAGGCGGGAGATGAGCTTCTTCGAGTACTTGGGGTTGCGCTGGCCTCACCTCCTTGAGCTAACCATCCAACACGCCCAGGTCGTGCTGTTCGCGGTAACCGTATCAACGGCGCTCGGGGTGACGCTCGGGGTGATGACGTACCGGCGCGAGCGGGCCCACCAGTTGTTGCTGGCTGTAACCTCCACGTTTCTCACCATTCCGTCTTTCGCCTTGTTTGCGCTTATGATCCCGATCTTCGGTCTGGGCTTTTGGCCGACGGCGATAGCGCTGGTGTTCTACACGCTGTTGCCGGTCGTGCGGAATACCGTGGCTGGGCTGCGGAACGCCGACCCGGCGGTCTCCGAATCTGCCGAAGCGATGGGTATGAGTGCCTGGCAACGACTGTTCCGGATCGACCTGCCGCTGGCGTGGCCGGTGATCATCGCCGGAATACGGATCTCCGTCCTGCTCGCCATGGGTATCGCGGCCGTCGCGGCCGTCGTAAACGGACCGGGGCTCGGCAACGACATCTTCGCCGGGCTCGCCCGCATCGGTAGCGTCCAGGACCTGAATCTGGTGCTCGGGGGTACGCTAGGCATCATCATACTCGCGCTAATATTCGACGGGCTTCTGTCGTTGCTAAGTAAATTTACGACCTCGCGGGGGATACAATGAGCGAAAACGCTTCGAACAATGACCAGGGCAACAACCACGAAGACAACCAGGAGTCGGGCTCCGAGAACGTCATGATCCGGCTGGAGAACCTTACAAAGGTCTTTCCCGGTACCGAAGAGCCGGCGGTCGATGATCTTTCATTGGACGTCTACGAGGGTGAGATCGTCGTGTTCGTCGGTCCTTCGGGCTGCGGTAAGACGACCACCATGAAGATGATCAACCGCATCATCGAGCCTACCGACGGGAAGATCATTCTGGAGGGTGACGACGTCACGAACGCGGACCCCGACCAGTTGCGCCGCCGAATCGGCTACGTGATCCAGCAGACGGGCCTCTTCCCTCACATGACCATCGCCGACAATATCGCCACGGTGCCGAGGCTGCTCGACTGGGACAAGGAGCGTATCTCGGAGCGCGTGGACGAACTGATGGATACCGTGGGCCTGGACTCCTCTATGCGGGACAGGTACCCGAAAGAGCTCTCCGGCGGCCAGCAGCAGAGGGTCGGGGTGGCGCGGGCGATGGCCGCAGATCCACCCGTGCTGCTCATGGACGAGCCTTTCGGCGCTATCGACCCTATCACCCGCGAGAAGCTACAGGACGAGTTTTTAAGGTTGCAGCAGGACATAAAGAAGACCATCGTCTTCGTTACCCACGATATAGACGAGGCGATCAAGATGGGCGACCGGATCGCGATTTTGCAGCAACAGTCCGTGATCGCCCAGTACGACACGCCCGAGACCATACTGACCGACCCGGCAAACCAGTTTGTTGAGGACTTTGTCGGTACCGGGGCGTCCATAAAACGGTTGAGCCTCACTACGATCAAGGAGATAGAACCCGCCGACTGGCCGGTCGCGAAAGCCACCGACAGCCACGACGAGGTACGCAATAAGCTCCAGGATTCTGGCAGAGACTACATACTGCTCCTCGATGATGAAGAGCGCCCCCAGCGCTGGATCAACGCCGAGGAACTCGAACGCAACGGCGATGAGTCGCTCGAAAAGCTTGGCCGACCGGTAGAGGCGGTCGTCGACACCGAAGCGAACCTGTACACGACCCTCGATACGATAGTCGTCTCTCACAAGGGTTCCGCGGTGGTCGTCGACGATGAAGATGGGACTTATCGGGGTGTGGTCGACTTTGACCGGGTACTAGAGGTGATCGAGTCTATGCGGGATCCGGATCAGGTGTCTGCGGACCGGGAAGGTTCTTCAGCGTGAGCTGCGTAGCGCCGTATGAGACTACGGACTTCAGGAGATAGGAATGACCACTTCAGCGCAGAAAAAGGATGATACAGGGGTAGCGTCGTTTATCCAGCGCCACGCGGTAATGCCCATCTTCCTCGTACTCGTGTGCTTGGCGTTGTACCTGTACGTCGGCACCCAAGATCTCGATACCATCGAGCAGCGGGCAATAAGCGCCGGTAACATCTTCAGCAATGTCTTAGAGCACATCCAGTTAGCCGGCCTGGCCACCCTACTGGTGGTGCTGCTAGCCGTGACGACCGGCATCCTGGTTACCCGTCCTGCGCTGCGGCGGATAACACCGATCGCAGTCAACATAGGCAACATCGGCCAGGCGATACCCTCTATTGGGCTACTCGTTCTCATCGCTATTCTGTGGGCCACGGGTTTCACATCAGCGGTGATTGGGCTGGTCGCCTATGCTTTTCTGCCGGTGCTGCGAAACACGATGGTTGGGATACAGCAGGTAGACCCCTCGGTCATCGAGTCTGCCCGCGGGATGGGCATGTCTAAAATGGCTACGCTGTTCCGCATCGAGCTGCCACTGGCCGTTCCCATAATGCTCGCCGGGATAAGGACGGCCCTGATCCTGGCCGTCGGCACCGCCACGCTGGCGACGTTCATTAACGCCGGGGGGATGGGAGACATAATCAACGCCGGCATTAGCACGGGGCGGAATATTACGGTGGTCGTTGGCGCAGTGCTGACCGCCGTGCTGGCCCTTACGATCGATTGGTTGGCGGGAATAGCTGAAGATATCTTGCGCCCCAAAGGTTTGTAACCATTGCGGGGTGATGATTTAGTCTCGCCCCGGAGGAGGTAGTAATTTTGCGACCAAAACTTCGAAAACTAAGAATGGTTGGGATACTCGCCATTTTGGCCATAGTTATGGCCGGCTGTAGCGGTAGCGTAGCCGCCACCCTGCAAAACGTCGAGGGGGGGAGTATTGGTGAGAACTACGACCTGTCCGGCGATTCGTTCAGCGTAGGCTCTAAAGAATTTACCGAACAGCTAATCCTCGGAAACATAACCAAGCTGTCCCTCCAGGCCGCCGGTGCGGACGTTAGGGATCAGATCGGGCTGGCAAGCTCGGACGCCGCCCGGCAAGCCCTGCTCGCCGACTACGTCGACATGTACTGGGAGTACACGGGCACGGGTTGGATCACCCACCTGCAGAACACAAAGCCGATCGACGGCCGGCAGGCGCAGTTCGATGCTGTCGCCAAAGAAGACCTCAAGCAGAACGACGTCAAGTGGATCTCCCCGCCCGCCCCGGCCAACAACACCTACGCGCTAGCCGTGCGCAGCGAGGCCGCAGAAGATCTCGGCGTCGAAAAATTATCGGACTTGCAAAAGGTGATAAATAACAGCCCGGACCAGGCGACGTTGTGTGTGGCCGCTGAGTTTGCAAATCGCGACGACGGCCTGCCGGGCATGGAAGACACTTACAACGCCGAATTCCCCGACGACAACGTTTCGCTACTGGACCTGGGTGTCATCTACCAATCCGTAGACGAAGGCGACCCGTGCAACTTCGGAGAGGTTTTCCAAACCGACGGCCGCATAGCGGCGCTGGACCTGGAGGTTATAGAAGACGATAAAGAGTTCTTCGCCAAGTACAATCCGGCACTGACTATGCGCCAGGAGACTTACAAAGAGTACCCGCAACTGGAGGAAATATTCCAGCCTATCATCAAAGAACTCGATACCGAGACGCTGCGTAACCTGAACAGGAAGGTCGACGTAGACGGCAGCTTCCCTGACGTAGTCGCCGAAGAGTGGCTCCGGGAGAACGGCTTTATCGGGTAGCCTGGCAACCGGTAGAGCCCAGAACTTTACGAAAAGAGTGTCGGCTTTCATGGGCCGACACTCTTTTACTCTATAGAGTCCGGGTTCTGCCGGTGCTTTTGCCAGTACCGGATCAAGCCTAACGCGTTCATCCAGGCCGGGTCGGCGATTTCGTACTCTCGTATCCCATCCGGGCCGAGTCCGAACTGAACCAGTCCCGCGGTCACATGGTCGTTGAATGCCGGGACGACGGCGTCTTGCGAGTTCTTCTTTAACCGGTTCCCTACCCAAGCAGTCCATCTGAGCAGGCAGCTTTCAAGGTCCGCCAAGTGCTCCTCGACATCCGTAAAACGACCGAAGTGGGAGAGGTAGATCTCCTCGGCCCGCAAACTTCTCAGCCGGGTAATGGAATTCTGCCAGGCCTTGACCCGGATTTCGGGCGGGGGAGTAGGCGCAAGAACCGGTCCTCCCCCGATGCGTACCCCGCCCACATCCCCGGTGAAGAGGGAGTCTCCGATTCTCCAGGTGAGATGGTGGTCTGCGTGTCCCGGAGTCTTCAGTGCCTCTACCTTAGATTCTCCCAAGCGCAGCATTTCGCCGTCTTCTACTACCTGTATCTTATCCGCGGCTACGGGCATGGGGCGGCCCCATAGCTCCTCCGTTCGCCCGCCGAAAATTCGTCTGGCCGAATTGAGAAGGCGCGAGGGATCTCTGAGATGTTTCGCGCCACGGGGGTGTACGTAGACCCTGGCCCCTCTTTCGGTGAGTCGCCCCGCCGCCCCGGCATGGTCCAGGTGAATGTGGGTGACGAGCACGTGTCGTACATCCTCTGGCGTATAGCCTAACTCTCCCAAACGTTCTACCAGAACGCCATACGTGGAGTCCGGGCCGGTCTCGATCAGGACCGGACCTTCGCCCGTCTCTACCAAGAACGCCGCGGTCGTTCGCGGAACGCCGTACTCCAGATCCAGGACGTGTATCAAGACCTCGTATCCTCGAGTTTAACGGCTCTCAAGCGTGAATAATTCGTTTGCCGGTGCACCTTTCACTGCTCCCCTATCGAAGGCTTTCCAGGGCGGCCGCGAGCTTGCTGGTTCCATCCCGGATTTCGTCCTCTGAAACTGCCGCGTAGCCTAGCACCAAGCCTCTATGCCTCAGGGCCCCGTCAGCGTACCAGGAGATTGGTATCGCCTCGACTCCTTGGGCTGTGGCCAACCGCGATGCCGCACGGTCGTCTGCGTTTTCGGGTAGCCGGCCGACCAGATGAAGCCCGGACTCGGCGGGTCGTACTTCCAGAACTCCTGCCAGGTTCTGCGATGCCGCTTCTACGAGGGCCTCCTGGCGCGCGGCGTAGAGGGTGAGCATCCGCCGGACGTGACGGACGAAGTGGCCGTCAACGATGAAACTAGCCAAGACCGCCTGTTCTATGGAGGGTGAATGCAGGTCGGCCAGCTCCCGGGCGGCGGTAAAGGCATCTACCAGGTCCGGCGGAACCACCAGGTAGCCGAGGCGTAGCGAAGGAAAGAGGACTTTGCTAAAGGTGCCCACGTAGATCACCCGTCCCTCGGTGTCCAGTCCCTGAAGCGCCTCGAACGGCCGACCGGAGTACCGGTACTCGCTGTCGTAGTCGTCTTCCAGTATCCAGGCGTCGTTACGGCTTGCCCAGTCGAGAAGATCCAGGCGCCGAGGAAGGCTCATGGTGACCCCGAGAGGATATTGGTGCGAGGGCGTAACATACGCCAGACGCGCCTTCCCGCACGAAATTTCACCGGCGGAGACGTCGAGGCCGTGCTCATCTAGTGGTACGGGTGCGAGGCGGGCTCCGGCTCCAGCGAGCGCGGCCCGGGCGCCAGGATAGCCGGGGTTCTCTACCCAGGCTGCATCTCCCGGGTCGAGGAGCAGCCGCGCCGAAAGGTCCAGTGCCTGCTGAGAGCCGGTTACGATGATTACCTGCTCCCACGAGCACCGCACCGCCCGCGTCGCCCCTAGATGGTCGGAGATAGCCTCCCGCAACGGCCGATAGCCGGCAGGAGCCCCATACCCGAGCAACTCTTGCGGCGGCCGACGCCACGCTTTGTTGTACAGGTTTCTCCAGGTCCGCGAGGGGAACTCCTCCAGCGCCGGCAAACCCGGCTGGAAGGCGCGGGGGCGTCCCTGATAATCCGACACCGTAGGCTGGGTGCCGGAGAGCAGCACCCCCCGCCGCGATAGTTCCCGGCCGGAACGGCAACCGTACCCAACATCTTCCTGGGACCGGACCTGGAGCAAGTCATCTGGTAACGAAGAACTGACACAGGTCCCGGAACCTACCCGGCCTTCCAAATAGCCCTCGGCCCGTAGCTGCGCGTACGCATTCATCACCGTGTTGCGCGAGATACCGAGATCTGCGGCCAACCCCCTGGTCGAAGGCAACTGGCCCCGGCTCTCAGGTGTCCACCCAGAATCGCCCCCCGCAGCCCCTCATATAGCTGTACGTACAGCGGTCTCGAAGCCGAATCTTCGAACTCAAACACAAAAGAAACCGAGGCAAAATGCTGGTCCAAACCCAACCACCTTCTCTAAATGGCACCATGGATTATAGAAGAAATGGCTCTTGTAGATGTGCCGGTAGCCGCATAGTATGTACGTGTCCTTACAGGGACTCGGTCTGCCTTGGCAGGAGACCATGGCCCTTTACGTAGTAAGAGGAGGTGACGTTATGGACGTTATGCGCGGACTGGGCGAGCGCGGGGCGGGGCTTGATCTTCCCGGCGTAGATAATCTGATGCTGCATTTCACACCCTACGCTGAGGACTGGACGAAGTTGCCGGTCATCATCTCGGGTGAGGGATGCTACGTCACTGATGATAAGGGCAACAAGTATTTGGATGGGCTCGCAGGGCTCTTTACCACGCAGGTCGGCAACGGGCGGGCAGAGCTCGCAGACGCCGCGGCGGCCCAGATGAAAGAGCTTGGTTTCTTTCCGAACTGGAGCTACCAACACCCGCGCTCTTTAGAGCTCGCGAAGAAAATCTCCGAGCTAGCCCCCGGAGACCTGGACTCGACGTTCTTCGTATCATCCGGCTCTGAAGCGGTGGAGACGGTTATAAAGCTGGCCCGCCAGTACCATAAGGCCAACGGCGAGGCCGAGCGCTACAAGTTCATCACCCGCAAGGCCGCCTACCACGGCACGACTTTGGGGGCCCTCTCGGCAACGGGTCTCCCCACTTTCAAGGCGCCGTTCGAGCCACTATTGCAGGGCTTCTCCCACGCGCCTAATACCCAGCAAGACCCGGAAGGCGCGGCGGACGCCATCGAAGAAGCCATCGAGCTTTCTTCACCGGAGACGGTAGCAGCCGTCATCCTGGAGCCGGTACAGAACGGAGGCGGGTGCCTCGTTCCTCCACCGGACTACTGGAGGCGGGTGCGAGAGATCTGCGACAAACACGGTGTGCTGCTCGTCTCTGACGCCGTGATCTGCGCCTTCGGGCGCTTGGGCGAATGGTTTGGTATAGAGCGCTTTGAGGTGCTTCCCGACATGACCAGCTTCGCCAAAGGTGTAACCAGTGGTTACTCTCCGATGGGCGGGGTGGTGGTGAACGAGAATGTTATCGGCACGCTGCGAGAGAACGCGCCGATGTTCAACCACGGCTCGACGTTTGGGGGGCATCCGGTCTCTGCGGCGGTGGCGTTGGAGAACATAGCTATTATAGAGCGGGAGAAGCTTTTGGAGAACGTGCACGCCCTGGAAGGGTACTTCGAGGATGAGTTGCGGCGGCTGGCAGAGAACCATTCCATCGTCAAAGATGTGCGGGGGATGGGACTTTTGTGGGGGGTAGAGATAAGAACGGAGTGGTCTGACGGAACACCGGTGAAGGGTGAGGAGTACCAGAAGTACTTCAAGGGTGTTCTAGGCCGCAAGCTCACGGAACGGGGGCTCATCTGCCGCGTCGATGATAAAGAAGAGATGGTGATCCAGTACTCTCCCGCGCTCGTGGCCGACAAGCAAGTCTTGAGCCGTATCGCGGAGATTACCGACGCGGCCCTCACCGACCTGGAGAACGAGATCCAGCACCGGGGTTCTCACGAATAAGAACGGCGCGCCTATCGGTAGGCGTTAATGAGTAATCAGGAAAAACAGGGAGACGCACTTTATGGGGGAGATAGATCCGGCACTGCGAAGCGAGATCTGCGAAGCTGTTGAAGCCCGGCGCGACGAGGCGGTGCGGCTGTTGCAGGAGTTCGTCCGGGTGCCGTCGGTTACCGGCGGAGAAGGTCCCGTGCAAGGTGTTATAGAGGGTGAGTTCGAGAGGCGCGGGTACGCCGTAGAGAGGTGTACGGCGTCGGAAGAACAGGTCTCGCAGTATCTGGATCACGTCGGTGAGCAGAGCAACCTCGAAGACCGCCCGAGCATCGTTGCTACCAGGATGGGGAGGGGCGGCGGACGCTCATTGTTGATGAACGCCCACGTCGACACCGTGGAGAACGGCGACCCCGAAACCTGGACCCACGATCCGCTTTCGGGAAAGGTCGTCGGAGATTTGTTGTACGGCCGTGGGTCTTGCGACATGAAGGGGGGGCTGGTCACCTACATAGTGGCCCTTGATGCGCTGGAAGCTCTCGGTGTAGGGTTGAACGGTGACGCGATAGTGGCGGCGACGGTTAGCGAAGAAGACGGTGGGGTGGGAGCCCTGGCTACCATCTTGAATGGCTATCGCGCCGACGCAGCCCTTATTACGGAGCCGACGCGCCTGGCGCTCGTTCCGGCGCTGGGTGGCGCGCTCGTCTTCCGGCTAAAGGTCTTAGGGCAGTCCACCCACGCCGCCACGCGGGAACGTGGGGTCTCAGCTTTCGAGAAGTTCTTGCCCATCTTCGAGGAGCTTAGAGAGCTGGAAAGGGAGCGCAACGCTACTCTGCACCATCCCCTGTTCGACGAGCTGGAGAACAAGGCGCCGATCAACGTGGGCGTCGTCCGTTCGGGTAACTGGCCGATTACCGTACCCGAGTCGCTCTCCGCGGAGATAAGGATGGCGCTGTTGCCGGGCGAGGACCTCGAATCTTCCTACGCGCTGTTGCGGGAGCGCATAGACGTCGTGGCTGGGCGGGATCCGTGGCTGCGGGAGCACCCGCCGGAGATCGAGTGGATCGGGGGCCAGGCACTACCATCGGGTATCCCGGTAGATGCGCCGATCTGCGAGGCGATCATAGCCGCACACCGGCAAGCGACAGGCCAACCGCCAGAGATCGAGGCCGTAACTTACGGGTCGGATATGAGGCTATTCGACCACTTCGGCGAGATGCCGTGCGTGCTGTACGGTGCCGGAGACGTGAGCCTGGCCCACGGACCGGATGAGCATATAAGTATAAGCGAGTTGCTAACCGCAGCAAAGACAATTTCTTGTCTCTTGGCCGGCTGGTGTGGCGTAGCGGCAGAGTAGAGAGCGGTTGGTGAAAAGGAGTCTCGAGTAGTCCAGATCAAATCCTCAGGGAAGTTTTATGATGCTGCCTATGGAAAATGGCTTGTTTATCGGAGGGGAATGGGTCGAGTCCCGTTCCGGTAGAACCTTCGAAGTAATTAACCCTGCGACCGGAGAGATCTGCGCGAACCTACCCGACGGAGGTCGCGAGGATATGCAGAGCGCCATAGAGGCGGCTAGCAGCGTTCAGCCCGTTTGGAGGAAGGTGCCTGCTGACGAACGGGCCCAGGTCTTGCAAGAGGCCGCCCGTCTGATGCGCGGGCGCTCCGGCGAACTGGCGCGGGTGATGACCGTGGAGCAGGGCAAGCCGCTCGACCAATCAGAAGGCGAGGTATCGTATGCCGCCTCGTGCATCGAGCGCTTTGCGGAGGAGGCCCGGCGCATCTCCGGCGAGACGCTGCCCGCACCTTCACCTGGCAGACGTCCCTTTGTCCTCAAATAACCGGTGGGTGTCGTCGCCGCCATAACCCCGTGGAACTTCCCGATGTCCTCCGTAGCTCTCAAAGTCGGGGCCGCGCTCGCCGCTGGATGCACGGCGGTAGCAAAACCTTCGGAGCTCGCGCCGCTCTCGGCACTCGGGCTCGCGAAAGTTTTCGATGAGGCCGGGCTACCGAAGGGCGTGCTCTCCGTGGTGTCGGCGATAGACCCGGTCCCTGCAACCGAGGCCATTATGGAGGATCGCCGTGTCCGAAAGCTCTCTTTCACCGGCTCTACGGAGATCGGCAAGCTGCTGATGCAGCAGGCCGCCGACACGGCAAAACGTCTCTCGCTGGAGTTGGGCGGGCACGCCCCTTTTATCGTGTTCGAGGACGCTAGTTTGGACGAAGCCGTGGAACACTTGATCTCCTCTAAGATGCGCAATGCGGGCCAGACTTGCGTCTCCGCTAACCGGATCTTTCTTCACGAGAAAATCGAAGAAGAGTTCTCCCATCGCTTGGCGGAGAAGATGTCGAATATGAAGGTCGGCAACGGGCTAGACCCCAGTGTAGAGGTAGGGCCGCTGATCGAGCCCTCCGCTGTCGAAAAAGTCGAACGGCACGTTGAAGACGCCCGGGAGCACGGTGCCACGGTAGCGCTCGGCGGCGACCGAATAGCCGGAACGGGAAACTTCTACGAGCCGACGGTGCTCCGTGGCGTGAAAGATTCAATGCTCGTAGCCCGGGAAGAGACCTTTGGACCCGTATCCGCGCTGCTAACCTTTAGCAGTGAGGAAGAGGTGGTCTATCGCGCCAACGACACCAACTACGGTCTCGCCGCTTATTATTTTACCCAAGACCTGGGGCGCGCTTGGCGGTTGGCGGAAGAGTTGGAATACGGAATCCTGGGTGCCAACGACGGCATGCCCGCCACGGACAGCTCTCCCTCCGGCGGGCTCAAAGAGTCCGGGTTTGGCCGAGAGGGCGGACACTACGGTGTCGAAGAGTATCTCGACGTCAGGTACCTTTCGTTGGGAGGCATGCAGAAGTCGGACGGACCCGTATAGGTCTTTCGAAAGTTAATAATCGCTACCTTCTTGTTCCATTTCGCGAAGGGTCGACTAAGGTCGAAGACAACCAACATCCGGGCATAACGCTTTCGGAAAAGTCTCGACCTATCTCTCGATGCTCTGCCCGGCTCTCCACACCCCGGAAGGCGCTTACGCCCGACATCACCTCTATAGGAACCGACGAAGGAATTGTCGGGACTGGGAGCGGCGACTCGATGGCAGGGTCCGAGAGTTTCGATCCCCTGTCTCTCGGTCAGGACCCGTTCGATAGATCTACCGGCCGCCCGATGTGTCGCGGACGCCCCGGCGGGGCTAGGATGTATTCTGGTTAGAGAACTGCTGCCTTCTCCACATGGGCTGTCCTGGAGGGTTGGGTAAGAAGAGGTGTACTGCCCGGCGTCTGAACGATATATTCGGGAGAGCGAGGTGGTGATGGGTAAAGCTATACCGGACAAAGACAAAGAAAAGCGCGTAGATCTCGTCTTCGAAGGCGGTGGTGTAAAGGGACTCGGCCTCGTGGGCGCGCTCTCGGTGCTGGAAGAACGAGGTTGCGAGCCGCAAAGCGTCGCCGGGTCTTCTGCCGGAGCTTTGCTGGCCGCGTTGCTCGGTGCGGGATATACGGCCGCTGAGTTGCTTGAGATCTTCCTGGACTTCGACTTCGCCGGCGTGCAGGACACCTCCTGGGAAGACCGGATACCCTTGATCGGCACCCCCTTGAGCCTTCTGAAAGACCAAGGCATCTACGAGGGCAAGGTCTTGCTGGGGTACGTCCGGGGATTGCTGGCGGACAGGAACGTAAGCAATTTTGGGGATTTGGTAGGCGACGCCGAAGAAGAGCGGCACCGCTACAAAGCGCAGGTGATCGCCTCGGACATAACCGGGCGCCGCTTGCTCGTGCTGCCGCGGGACGCGCGCTGGCTCGGCGTCGAGGAGCCGGAGAGCTTCGAGGTGGCGCTCGCCGTTCGGATGAGCACGAGCATACCCTTCTACTTCGAGCCGGTAAAGTTTCGCAACCCCGCCACCGGCCGCGAACACCTCGTCGTAGATGGCGGCATACTGTCGAACTTCCCGGTGTGGCTCTTTGATTCACGGCAAGAACCGCGGTGGCCGACCTTCGGGCTGAAGCTCGTGGAGCCGGAGCCGCCCCCGGATCCGCGTCTGGAGCCGGCGGCTTACCCGCCGGGTGGGGTCGGGACCACGATAGACTACGTCAAGAGCCTGGTACACACGATGCTCGAAGCCCACGACCGACGCCACGTCGAGGCGGCCGACTTCGCCCGTACCATCCCTATACCAACCCTGGGCGTGCGGACCACGGACTTCGACCTTTCCCGGAAACGAAGGCTGGAACTCTACGAAGCCGGCCGAACCGCGGCGGAGCAGTTCCTGGAAACGTGGAGTTTCGAACGTTATGTAAAGGAATTCCGCTGTGGAGACAAACGCTCCCCCCGGTGAGAGATCTCAAAGCATACGCATCAACAAACGTTCGTAGAAAAACGCAGAGGTACGCTACTCCTTATTCCGGAGCGGTTCGGAGTCTCGTGATTTCCGGTAGGCGTTGGAGGGAACAACGGACGCGAGGCGCGGACGTCGAGGGCCCGTCCGACGGTGAGCCCGGGAGAAGGGGATCCGCCAGGGTTCCGGGCCGGCCCCGACGAGAGGCTTTCGTGTACGTGCCAATGAGCACCTTTGTGGGGTCTGGGTCAATTGGCCCAGGCATAGATAGTCCATAAGCCCGATGACAAGGCGGCTTCCGTGCGCCACTATTGGCGAAATGGTGGGCTTGCGCCAACGTATATCCCCCCTCCAGAGTATCCGGAGCGCCGGCCCGCCACCCACCCGGCGAGAGACGAAGTGTTAGAGTGAGAACAGAAACCGACCGGGGGACCCACAGGCTGGATTCTACAGAAACAATCCGGGTGGCGATAGCCGACGATCAGCAGCTCTTTACGAGCGGGCTCTCCAGGGTTCTCGGCGCCCAACCCGAAATAGAGGTCGTGGGAGAGGCCCACACAGGGCTCGGAGCGGTTGATCTGTGTTTGAAAACGGAGCCCGACGTGGTGCTCATGGACATCTCAATGCCGGAGATGGACGGGGTAGTCGCCACGCGCCGCATCCGGGAAATACTGCCGCGGACGCGAATCCTGATCCTGACGGTCCACACGGACGACGGGCATGTTTTCCAGGGCATAAAAGCCGGCGCCCAGGGATATTTGCTAAAGGACTGTACGCCGGAGGACCTCACCCGCGCCATCCGCACGGTCCACTCCGGGGACACGATCATGGCCCAAGACGTAGCCCGCAAGATGCTTATGACGTTCGAGGGCATCCAAGACGATGAGACGGAGCTTACCCCGCAACTGACCGAGCGGGAGCTGGAGGTCATAAAGGCTCTAGCGCAAGGCAAGAGCAACAAGCAGATAGCCCAGGCGCTGCACATCTCCGAGAAAACCGTTCGTAACCACGCCTCGAACATCTACAAGAAGCTGCACATCTACGACCGTACCCAGGCCGTGATCTACGCTATCCGGCGGGGCCTGGTAGACCTCGAAACTCTAGGCCCCGGTTAGCTGGGTCTCTGGCGAGTCTTCGTAAGGAATGCGGACTTTTACCAGGGTCCCCTTGCCCGGTTCGCTTTTTATCTCCAGCAACCCGCCCATCTCGGCGACCCGTTCGCGCATCCCCGAGAGCCCTACTCCGCCCCGTACGGTTCCGGTGTCGAACCCACGGCCGTCGTCGAAGACCTGGGCCAGAACCTCATTTTCCCGCCGGCACAGGCTTATCTTGACCTTCCGGGCACCGGAGTGGTGGCGGGTGTTTGCGAGGGCCTCTTGGAGTACCCTAAGAAGCTCTACGCTCGTGCCCCTCTTGAGTTCCGGCGAGAAGCCTTCCGTAACGGCGAGCGTTATCTGGCGTTCGGGCGTCGACTGGCGGTTGAACTCCACCAATGACTCCACGGCTTTTACGAAAGGCTCATCTTTCTCGTTGCGGAGGTCGTAGATGGCGTTTCGCAGCCCGCCGGTCGCCCGGCGGAGCGCGTCTATCTCCCGGTCCAGCCCGACTTCTTTACCGGCTCCTTTGGACTCCACCTCGAAGGCCTGGAGGCCCTGTAAGGTTCCCGCGAGGTCCTGAAGCACCGCATCGTGCAAGTCGCGGGCTATCCGGCGGCGTTCGGCCTCCCGGATCTCCAACAGCGACGCTTCGGTCCGTTTGCGGGCGGTGATGTCCCGGTTGATGCTGAGAACCGCCCGGCGGCCTTTGAACTCGATCAGGGACGAGTTCACCAGTACGTCTATCGGGGTTCCGTCCCGTTTGCGGTGGAGCGTCTCAAAGTCCTGATAGGAGCCGCGGGAGAGCAGGGCCTCCAGGTAGCGACGGGCTTTCTGACGATCTAACGAAAGCTCTTTCATGCTCATGCCGACGAAAGTCTCTTTCGGATAGCCGTATATTTCGCAGGCGTTTTCGTTTACGTCCAGTATCTCGCGGCTCTCCGGCTCGTAGATCAGGATAGCGTCGTTTGCCAGCTCAAAGAGCTTCCGGTATTCTCGCCCGGACTTCTTTAGCGCGTCTTCGGTGTACGACCGCCCGACGGCCGCCGCCAGCACGTTGGCTACCGCCTGGAGGAAGTTGACGTCGTCTTCGGTGAACGTCCTCAGTTCTGCCGTGTCGACTCCCAGCACCCCGAACGGACGGCCCGGCCCGTGGACGACGACGCTAATGCCGCTTTTTACCCCGTGTGCCCGCTGCAGGCGCGAGGCGCTGAAGCGGCCCTCCGTAGAAAAGTCTTCGGTGATCACCGGTTTGCTGGAGAGCAGCGTATATTCGGACTGCGTCTTTTCTCCCGTATCCACCTTGGCTTTACCGAGATGACCTTTCCTCCATCCAGAGCCCGAACGCAGCAACAGTTCATCTGTTTCGGGGAGCAGTTCTAAGAGTTTGGCGTACCGGGTGCCGAGGGTTTCGGCCACCAGGATCACGGCCTCGTCTATGAGGTGGTCGAGGTTTGTTTCCGAGAGCGCCCGTTGCCCGAGGCGGGCGACTACCGCCTGTTGCTGGGCCCGCTTGCGGATTTCCTCCCCGGCCTTTCGGCGGGCGGTGATGTCCTCTATTATGCCGACGATGAAGTGCGGGCTTCCCTGCACATTCTGAATAGGGGAGACGTTCAGGCGGCCCCAGAGCAGGCTGCCGTCCTTGCGGATGTAGCGCTTCTCTATCTGGTAGCTGTCGCGCTCGTTTTTCGTAAGCTGCTCGAAGAGTTCGAGGTCCTCCTCAACGTCTTCCGGGTGGGTTATGTCGGTGAAGTGCAGTTCTTCCAGCTCTTCTTCCTCGTAGCCGAGAAGCGTCTGCAGCGACGGGTTGGTCTGGATGAGGTTTCCGTCGAGGCCGACGATGGCGATACCGGCCGACGTGCCCTCGAAGATCGCCCGGAAGCGGGCTTCGCTCTGCTGGAGCCGCGTCAACGAAGCCGTGCGTTCGTTTAGCAGGGCTTGCTTGGCCTCGAACGCCGCGGTGTGGCTCATGGCCGCGGCGATCAAGCCAGCCATTACTTGCAGGGTGTCTACGTCCCGGTTGCAGAAAGAATGCGTCTCCGTCGAAAAGACCTTCAGCACGCCAACGATCTCCTGTCGGTGATATAGAGGCACCACTACCAGCGACCGGGCTCCTATCTTGTGGATGGCGTCTTTGTCTACCCTCGGGTCCAGCCAGGTGTCGTCGGAGCGTAGTATCTCTTTTCTTCTGACGCATTCTCCGGAGATGCTGGAATCGGCCTGCAGCCTCAGCCCTACGTGGTCTTGCGCCATCCCGCTGACGTTTGTGTAAACGAGTTCTCCGTCCTCGATCATCTCTAAAATAGCCCCGTCGGCTTGGGTGAGCTCCCGGCTGCGCTCCACGACGAGCTTCAAGACGGATTTCTGGTCCGGCTCGGCCACTACTATGGCGCGCTGGGTAGAGATAATGGCCGCGAGGCGTTCCGTGTCTTCCCGCAGGGCGGCCTCGGCCTGTTTGCGTTCTTCTATGTTCTGGATCTGGGCTATGTAGTAGAGCGGTTCGCCGGCGGCGTCGTTTACCAGAGAAACGCTTAACGAGACCCACACCGGGTGGCCGTCAGCGTGGACGTATCGTTTCTCCAGCGAGTAGCCGTCCAGCGCCCCGTTGTCCAGCCGGCGGGCGTGCCTTACGCTGGTTTTGTAGTCTTCGGGGTGCGTAAGGTCCAGGTAGGTCTTTTCGTACAGTTCTTCTTCCTTGTAGCCCAGAAGCGCCCGGAATGCGCGGTTGACCTGCAGATAATAGCCTTCGGGACTGACTATCGCCATGCCGACCGGCGTATTGTCGAAGGCGCTGCGGAAGCGTTTCTCGGCTTCGTGAAGCTGGCGTTTTCCTTCCACGCGGTCGGTGAGATCCTGAAAGTAGATCGTCAACCCTTCCTGGTAAGGATAGACGTGGACCTCGAACCACTTGCCGAGCGGGGCGTAGAATTCCTCGAAGTGGGCTTCTTCTCCGGAGACCCTCGCATTCCGGCATTCGGTGTAGAACCGGGAGGCCATGGATTTCGGAAAAGCGTCCACCACGTCGGTTTCTAGAAGCTCTTCCCGGGACCGCTGCAGGAGTTGCTCCGCGCGGCGGTTTACGAACGTGAAGCGCCGGTCGTGGTCCAGGGCGAAAACGGCGTCGGTTGTACTTTCTAGTATGTTCGTGATCCGTTCGCCCGACTCCCGTAGCCGGTACTCGACCTCTTTCTGCTCGGTAATGTCGATCTTGACGCCCTGCCAGAAGCGGGGTTCTCCGGCGACGCCGCGCACTAACAAGGCTTCGTCCTGGAGCCAGACCACCCGTCCGTCGCGGCAGAGCATACGGTATTCGGAGTTGAAAGGTTCCCCGGTCTTGGCGGCCCGGGCGGCTTCATCTAGTACCCGGGTGTGGTCTTCAGGGTGTAGCGCTTCCGTCCACAGCTCTGGATTTTGGATGAAGTCTTCCGGGGTGTAGCCGAGCAGGTCTTCGATCTGTGGGCTCACATAACGGGTCGAGTAAGGGTCTGCCAGGCTTCCGCCGGTGTAGATGACCGCGGGGACCTGCTCCACGAGGGTCCGGTACCGGTGCTCCGCCTCCTGAAGCCCGGCCTCTGTTCTGAGCCGATCCGTCACGTCCCGCGAAACGGCTATGATCTCCTGCGCCTCGCCGTTCGTGGCGTCGCGGGCGGTGCGGCTGGTCGTCTCGAACCACCGGTAATCACCGCTCTTGCACCGGATGCGGTAACTGACCGTGTAGGTATCCTGACCTTCGACCACGGCCGAGTGGGATTCTCTTATCTCTTTGAGGTCGTCGGGGTGAAAGAAGTCGTAGGCCGAGAGCCCCACCAACTCGTCCGGCTCATAACCCAGCAGGACGCTGCTCGCGGGGGAGGCGTAAGTGTATATACCTTCCGGTGTGTGCTTGGAGATGAGGTCGGTCGAGTTCTCGGCCAGCAGCCGGTAGAGCGACTCACTTTCCCGCAACGCTTCGATGTCGTCTTCCGGCCGGACCTCGGGCCGAACCCCCAGCTCTCTGTCTAGCCGCCGCAGTTTCTTGCTTTGCAAAGATAGCCCCTTCCGGATCTTACCCGGGCCGGTAAGTGATAATTCATTTCCGGCCAACCCGGATTATATGACCTATAGGCCCGGACGCGAGTGCCTTATAGTACAGCTTCATATGTAACCTCATCCGCTTCGAGCTTGTATCCGGGTATTCTGAAATTTTTGCATTGCAGTAATTGTTGAGGCCTGGGAGAGGGCTTGGGTAATTTGCCTCAAATCCCGGTTGTTTGCGCCTTTGGGGGCGTACGAGAAAAGTAAAAGGAAGTACAATACCGGTTCGGGAGAAAACGGGGCGGCGGAATTTGTAGAACCGTCGTTGGGGTTTAAAAGGGAACTGCTCACGAGCAGGAGGGAAGGTCAATGCGGGTGATCGAACACCAACAGGAGCACTACGAGGTGCAGGAGGTTCCCCACGGGAAGGTTTACAGTTGGCGTCCGGAACACGTTCTCTTCGAGTGTGACTGCGGGGAGACGCTGAGGTGGACCGGGGATCACGTCGGGTGCCGGTGCGGCGCCGTCTACGAAGATTTCGGACGCGGGAGGGTGAAGCCTCGAGAGGAGAAAGGAACTTACCACCCCTGGCTCGAAGAGTACGAAGAGTGGCGGGGAACTAAAACGGCCAACGGGATACAACACGAATACTTCGGTTTCGTGGGAGAGAAGAGTGTTGGATAACATGGTTGAAGTCACGAAGGAAAACGGCCCGGCGGAAAACGGGCACTGGCTAGACGGGCACTCGGTTTTCGTGCGGTACCTCATCGTACGCAACAAGGACAACCGGCTCAAAGTGTTGACCGTGCATACCGAAAGCGGAGACTCGTTGCCGGTATTCGATAGCGAGTCCTCCGCCCGGGCCTTTTTCCGGTCCGGGTCTTTCGGGAAAAACGAGGGTTGGCACGTCCGGGAATCTACGGCGGGAGAGTTGATCTCCCTGCTAATGGGCCACATAGCGGATGTAGATCTGATTTCCATGAACCCGCGGTCTCGCGGTGCAAACGGCGAACCGGTGACGCCGGAGACCCTCGATAAGAGAGAGTTCATCAAGTCTCTAATGAACGAGCCGATCCTGCTGTCTCACAACTGAGGAGCTCCCTCCAGGTTCTCGGGGTGGCGCAACCCAAGCTGAACCGAAGAGCCCGACGCTGTAAACGACGGTCCTCGCGGCTTACGGATCTTGTCCAGCGGTCGTGCGTTAAGCTGTAAGGACTATGGACGACCACCGCCGGTACAATCGTCGGTACAACATCAGCAGCGGAACCGGCTGGGAGAGGACCGTAGGTTACTCCCGGGCGGTGCGTCGGGGTCCGTTCGTATTCGTTTCGGGAACAACCGCCACGGATGGAACCGGTGGCATAGTCGGGGTGGGGAACCCTTACGCGCAGGCGGTTCAGGCTATAAACAACATCCGGGTGGCGCTGCGGGCGGCGGGCTCAGACCTGGAGGGTGTGGTGCGGACCAGAATCTACGTGGCCGACATCGGCGACTGGGAAGAGGTCGGCAAAGCCCACGGCGAGTTTTTTAGGAAGATCAAACCGGCGACGAGCCTGGTGGAGGTGGGACGCCTGATCTCACCGGAGATTCTGGTCGAGATAGAGGCCGACGCCTTGATCGCCTCGACCGAAGACAGCCGGCAACCTTTCGACTAACGACCCTCTAGTCTTGAGGAGAAGGTTGCGGCTCTTTGCCGGCGCCCTCTTCTATCTGCTGTTTGATCGACTCCAGCGTCCGGTCCACCGACTCGGCCAACGGATCGCGGTCTTCGTCGGACTGCTCCTGGATGTCCTCTTCGACCGTTTGCGGGCCAAACTGAAGGCGCACGGTAACCACGCTCTGTCCGCCGCCGTTCTCTGAAACAGAGAGTTCGCCGGAGTAGTCGCGGTAGACTTCCGCGCCCCACTCCATGCGGCGCTCCTGCTCGTGGACGCGGAAGTAACCCTCGTTCTCGAACTCTCCCTGGTCCGGGATCTCGCCGCGCAGCCACACGCGATCTCCGCCGTCTTCTAGCTCGGCGCTTTTTATGGGTGGCAGGTAGTGAGGGAGGTTGTTTACGTCCGAGACCCAGGCGAACACCTCGTCGGGTGACGCCTCGACCTCCGTGGTGCGCTCGTACTCTTTCATCGCTCGGCTCCTTCCTCGTGGCGGGACGAACCATTCGTGCCCGGCACGCCCCGACCTAAACCTCCGCTCCTATACCGCGGTTTTCTCATACGCGGCATCTAGAGCCCGGACGAACGCCTCGACCGGCTGCGCCCCGGATAGGGCGTAGCGGCCGTCGAAAACGTAGAAGGGCACGCCCGTTACACCGATACGGCCGGCTTCTTTCTGGGCCGACCACACCTCGTCCGTCCCGGCATCACCGGTGAGAAACTCACGAACCTCGGCCGCATCCAGGCCGGCTTCGGCGGCAATGGCGGAAAGCTCCGCGGAATCGTTGAGGTTTGCGCCCCCAGCGAAATAGCCTTCGAATAGCGCGTCGGCCATTTCCCATTGGCGGTCGTGTTCGGCGGCGTGCAGGATCAGGCGGTGCGCGTCCACGGTGTTCGGGGCACTGGCGACCTTGTCGAAGTCGAAGAAGGCGCCGTCCGGTTCACCGGCCGCGCTTACGTGTGAGAAGGCCGACCGCATCCGGTCCTCGCCGCCGAACTTGTCCACGGCGAACTCGTGCCACGGCAACCCCCCAGCCGGCATTTCGGGCCGGAGCTGGTACGGCCGCCAGCGGCGCTCGACGGGCAGATCCGGCCTTTGTGCGAGGGCTTGTTCCAAGCGTTTCTCGCCGACGTAGCACCAGGGGCAGACCACGTCGGCGTACACATCTATCTGGATCATGGAAGTCCTTTCTCTTTGTTTAGGGTAATGTTTACGGCAGCAAAACGACTTTGCCGACGGTGGCGCGGCCCTCCACGGCGTGGTGGGCGCCGGCGGCTTCTTGTAGTTCGAAAGAGGGACCTTCGACGACCTTCAGTTCGCCGGAGCGGAGGTAGTTAGAGATTTCCTTCCGCGCCCTATCGGCGGCGCCGGGACGGATCCAGGGTCCCCCGTACCCGCTGACGCTTTGGCCCTTCATGTTGATCTGCCACATGTCCGGCGGCGCCATGCCCGTACCACCGGCGGCCCCGAAAGTGACGAGCCGGCCGAGCGGCGCGAGGCACCCGTAAGCCTGCTCCCCGATCCCACCCCCAACCGACTCCAGCACCACGTCGACACCCTGGCCGCCCGTAGCCTCCAACACTTCTTCGACCCATCCGTCCCGGGTGTAGTCCACGGTATGGTCCGCGCCCAGAGATTCCGCCAGGTCCCGCTTCTCCCCGGTGCTGGCCGTGCCGATCACGATTTCAGCGCCCGCCAACTTCGCGAGTTGCACCGCGAGCGTGCCGACCCCGCCGGCCGCCGCCTGCACCAGCACGCTCTCGCCGGGCTGCACGCGGGCCGAGTCGTGCAGCACACCATAGGCCGTGATCCCCTGTACCAAGAGCGCCGTCGCCTGCAAAAATTCCACACCGTCCGGAATCTCCACCACCGACCCTACCGGGGCGACGGCATACTCCGCATAGCCGCCAGCTCCCAGAACCGCTACGACCCGCGCGCCCTCTCCGGGGCCTTCGACGCCTTCTCCAAGCGCCGCCACGGTACCGGCCACCTCGAAGCCCGGTGTCGTCGGCATCTCTTCTGAGCCCGGGCCGTGGAACATGCCCCGCCGCATGCCCGTATCCGCGTAGTTGACCCCGGCGAGCGCGACTTCTACGAGCAATTCGCCCGGCCCCGGCTCCGGTGCCTCTACCTCTTCCAGCTTCAGTACCTCCGGTTCGCCCGACTCGTGCATCTTTATGGCTTTCAAACTTGCTCCTTTTAGTAGGTCTAGTAGCTGACCATCGGCTTCTGGCCGAGGTACGTGTCGTCTTGCGTCTGCCGCAGCATGAAGTCCGCAACGTCGGACCGCGAGATCTTGGTCCCGCTGTTCTTGCCGACGTAGCCGACGCGGTACTCGCCTTTCTTCTCGCCTTCGGTGAGCATTGGGCCGCGCACGATCACCCAGTCCAATCCGCTCTTCTCTATAACACGGGCGTGGTTTTCGCCGTCTTCCAGCACGTCTTTCTGAAGCAGCTTGAGCAGCGTGGTGATCGCCTTGTCGAAGAGTTTGGGCTCGTCTTCCGGATCACTGACCCCGGCCCCCGTCAGGCTTACGAGCCGCCGCACGCCGGCTTCTTCCATCGCCGACACGACGTTCTGCGTGCCGACCGTCTGGACGTCCTTTGCGGAACTCTTTGTGTGGCCCAGCGCGCTGAGCACCGCGTCGGCGCCCACGACCGCCTCGTGAACCTTCGCGGAGTCTTTTACGTCGCCCTCCACGACCGTGAGCTTCTCGTGATTCATGTCCAGCTTCGTCGCGTCGCGGACGAAAGCCGTGACTTCGTGACCGGCGGCGAGCGCCTGCCCGACGAGTGGTTTTCCCGTTCTTCCCGACGCCCCGAAGATCGCCAGCTTCATACGCTTACCTCCTGCTTCTCGAACGCCGACCGGTGATCCCGGACCCACTCTTCGAGGCTCGTCAACTCTACGGGCAGTTTCTCCAGCGCCGGCCTCACGTCTATGTTTGTGGAGAACGCCTCGGGGTTCTCGTAGGCCATCCTGTAGCCCTGGGCCGCGGCCTCGCCCATCCCGGGGAAAGCCGCGTCGATGATGCCGCCGAACTCGTCCGGCGGCATGGGCCGGAAGGAGACCTCACGCCCCAACGCCGACCCGAACCGCTCCGCGATGTCCTCGCCGTGTAGCCGCTCAGGTCCGCAGACCTCGAAGTTTGCGTTTGCCACGTCCGGGTTTCGGATGGCCTCCACCTGGAATGCCGCCACGTCTTCGGTCGCCACCCACTGCATCCCGACCTCGTTCGGCGTCGGGTAGGCAAAAGTGTCTTTTTCGGCAACCTCCGGCGCCGTCCACGGCCCGAGAAAGTTTTCCATGTACGCCGTCGGCTGCAACACCACATGCGGCACGCCGCTGTTCTGTAGGTGATCCAGAACCTCCAGCCGCAGGTCGAACCCCGGGTTGCCCGTCTTCTCCGGCGGGATGGTCCCGCTCGTGTTCCAGGTCAACACCTCCACGCCGGCCTCCCGGGCCGCATCAATGGCGTTCTTGCCGTACCGGATGCCGTCCTCGGGGCTCTGCACGAAGAACGGCACCAGCAGCGCTACCGCCTCCACACCCTCGCTCGCCGCCCGCAGGCTCTCGGCATCCCCCATGTCGCCCTCAAACACCTCGGCCCCGACTTCCCGCAGGGGGGCTGCCTTCTCCGGGCTCCGCGTTAACACCCGCACCCGGGTGCCCTCCTTCAGCAGACGCCGCGCCACCGGCGACCCCTGCGACCCCGTCGCCCCGTACACTAGAATTCGCTTGTCCCTCATCCCGTTTCCTTTCTATCCACAACCCGCGAAACTGCGGGCTTGCTCTTTCTGTAAAAAGTATGTACCATACTGTTTGAAACGACAAGTACGTACAAAAATGTGCTATAGGTACAAAAAAGGTACTAACGGAAGGAGTTGGGGTGGAGGATCGGCGATACGAGTGTCCGGTAGAGGCGACGTTGGATGTGATCGGGGGTAAGTGGAAGCCCCTGATCCTTTTCTACCTCCTCGGCGAGAAGCGGCGCTTCGGCGAACTCCGGCGGCTCATGCCGGACGTAACCCAGCGCATGCTCACCAAGCACCTGCGGGAGTTGGAAGATGCGGGGGTCGTCCATCGCGAAGTCTACCGGGAAGTCCCGCCAAAGGTCGAATACTCGCTAACCGAGCTTGGCCGGACCCTGGAGCCGGTGCTCTTGATGATGCTCGATTGGGGACAGAAATATATGTGTCGCCCCGGGGCCGGTGTCGTCGAGATGGCGGAGACGACAGCCTAGCTCTTCCCGCGCAAACCATTCAGGAGTAGATCCCGCAGCGACCCGGTGATGCGTCCGGGGCTCATGCCCAACTCGCGGCGCTGGTAGAGGTAGAGGTCGATGTTGAGCGGGGCGAGGATGGCGTCGGAGACGTACTCTACGTGCCGGGATCTCACCGCGCTCCACCCCGCGTTCTAGCAACATCGCGACCGTCGCCCGGAGCCACTGGTAGAAAGGGTTCTGATAGGGCGCGAAACGCCGCACCCCGCCGGCGGCGTCCCGGATAGCCCCTAGAAGCGAGGCGTTTTCCTCGTTGAACCGTGCCAACCCGGCGAGCAAGTATTCTAACTGCTCCAGCACCGGCCCGTCGTCCTTCTCTAGCCGCCCCCGAACCTCTCCCACGAAATGCTCGATGTTTTCGTGCAGCAGCGCCCCGCACAAAGCGCCTTTGTGTTCGTAACGCCGGTAGAGGGTGCCCTGCCCGACGCCGGCCGCGCGCCCGATCTCGTACATGCTAACCGCCTCGACGCCGCGCTCCGAGAAAAGCGATTTTGCGGCGTCCAGAACCTTACGCCGGCTCTCGGCCGCGTCCCGCCGCTCCCCGCAACCCGCAGCGCCGTGAGACGCAGTGTCCAGAACCGGGACGCTGTCCCCGCCGCCCGTCGCACCTTTTACAGAAAAATCTTCCATTCCCCTTGATAACCCTACCAATGCAATATAGCATCTCGAAGCGGACAGTTGTCCGTTTGAGTGTAGCAGTTACGAACGAGCCGGGCAAGAAGGAGATCCTGTTGGAACGTGTGGTTGTGAAGAGCGTGGAGAACGGCCCGGTTCAGGGGGGTTGTAGTGGCGGATGAGCAGCGCGGCATAGAGGTCGAGGGGCTCGTTCGGGAGTTTGGCAAGGGTTTCCGGGCGGTGGACGGCATAGACCTGAACGTGGAGCCCGGGGAGATCTACGGTTTCCTCGGCCCGAACGGGGCGGGCAAGTCCACCACCGTTTTGATGTTGACCACGCTACTGCCGCCGACGGCCGGCAGCGCCCGGGTCGCCGGCTACGACATCGTGAAGCAGGGGGCCGAGGTGCGGTCCTCCATTGGGGCGGCGCTGCAAGAGGCGGCGCTCGACCCGTTCCTGTCGGGCCGGGAGCACCTGACGCTTCAGGCCGCTTTGCACGGCGTCGGGCGCAAGGAGCGCAAACGTCGTGCGGAAGAGTTGCTGGAGCGGGTCGGGCTTTCGGAGGCTTCGAACCGGAAGGTCGGTGGCTACTCCGGGGGCATGAAGCGGAGGCTGGATCTTGCGCTCGCCCTCGTTCACGAGCCGCAGATACTCTTTCTCGACGAGCCGACGACGGGGCTAGACCCGCAGAGCCGCAGCGCGCTTTGGGACGAGGTCAGCCGGCTCGCCAAAGAAGGCGTTACGGTCTTTCTGACGACGCAATATCTGGAAGAGGCCGACGTGCTCGCCGACCGGGTCGGCATCATAGACAACGGCAAGATCGTGGCCGAGGATACTCCCGACGCCCTCAAGGCCGAGGTCGGGCGTTCCAGCATCGAGGCCCGGCCTGCCGACCCGGACGAACTCGACGCCGTCGCCCGGACGCTGGGGCAGTTCGGGGAATCTATCGCGGCCGCCGCCGGGTCTGCCGCTGTGCGGCTGGAGGACCGGACGCAGGGACTCACCGACGTGGTGCGGGCTTTGGATAGGGAGAACCTGCAGGTCTCCAGCCTGGAGCTCAACGAGCCTTCGCTCGACGACGTGTACCTCGCCAAGACCGGCCGCAAGTTGGAGGGCGCCGGAGATGAAGGGGCGGAGGAAGCTTGAACTTTTCCATGATCTTCACCCAGATCACGCAGCTCTCGCGGCGGTCCATCTTGCGGCTCCTGCGGCAGCCACAGGTGGTTGGGCCGGCTATCTTGTTCCCGCTCTTGATCTTCGGTTTTCAGGCGGCGGGTCTTGGTTCGGCGGCGGACATCCCCGGCTTCCCGACCGACTCCTACGTCAGCTTCCTGCTCGCCTTCCCGCTCGTGCAGGGGATGCTCTTCGCGGCGGTCTCCGCCGGCACCGACCTCGCCAAAGACATAGAGACCGGTTTTCTAAGCCGCCTCTCCATGACCCCGATGCATCCGGCGGCGCTCCTGATCGGGATGCTGGCCGGCGTTATCAGCCTGGGCTTCTTGCAATCCATAGTCTTTATCGTCGTCGGTTTGCTCGTTGGCGTTACCTTCGAAGCGGGCTTTCTCGGGGTGCTCGTGCTGATACTGCTCACGACGCTTACCGCGCTGGGGTTCGGCGGAGTGGGAGCAATTCTGGCGCTGCGGACGGGCTCCGGTGAGGCGGTGCAGGGGTTGTTTCCGTTGCTGCTGGTAACGTTCTTTCTCTCTTCCATACTTTTGCCGCGCGACCTGATCGAGACAGACTGGTTCCGTGTCGTTGCCACCTACAACCCGGTCAGCTACCTCGTAGAAGGTATCCGGAGCCTCATTATTACCGGTTGGGACGCCCAGGCATTGGCCCTGGGCTTCATCATGGCGGCGGGCTTGATTTTGGTCGGACTCTCGGGGGCTATTCTCTCTCTGCGCGGAACGGTGGCCCGCACGTGAGGAGTCTCTTTTCGGTAGCTGGCGCCGTAGCCTGGCGCGGCATCCACAACTTCTTCCTCAACCCGGCGCTGGTCATACCCGCCGTGCTGTTCCCGCTATTCTTTCTGGCGGCCTTCGCCGGGGGGCTCTCCCGCGTCGCCGACATCCCCACCTTCGACTTCGAGGGAGGCTACACGGCCTTCCAGTACGTCTGGATCCTCTTGCAGACCGTCGCCATAGGTGGCGCCTTTACCGGCTTCGCCATCGCCCGCGACTTCGAGAACGGGTTCGCCCAACGTTTCATGCTCGCCGCCCCGAGACGCGAAGGAATAATACTCGGCTACATGGCCGTCTCGCTCGTCCGGGTCACCGTGACCGGCGGGGTCGCCACCCTGGCGGCGCTCATCTCCGGAATGCAGGTGTTGGGGAGCGGGGTGGATCTCTTCGGGCTGCTCGGGCTCGCGGTGCTGGTCAACGTCGCGGCGACGCTCTTCGCGGTCGGGATGGCGATGATCCTGCGTACCAGCTCGGGCGGCTTCCTCATCCAGACGCCCATCTTTATCGCCACGTTCCTCTCCCCGGTCTTCGTACCACTGGAGCTTCTAGACGGCTGGATCAAAGCCGTCTCCAAAGTAAATCCCATAACCTTCATCCTCGAATCCGGCCGCGGTTTTATCTCCGGCAACCCGACCGAAGTGCTCCTGGCCTTCGGCCTCGCCGCGGCGCTTATACTCGTAATGATCCCCTGGGCACTCTTCGGACTCAGCCGCGCCGAGAAAGCTGGATAAACACCATCATTGACACGGGACGAACAATCGTCTAATCTATCGAATATAGATATATCGTTCTTCGATAGTTATTCGATAGGGGTTAGGGATGAGCGAGGAGTTGAAACAGCCGGAGGATCTTCTACCGCTTACTCCTGCAGTGCTAAATATTCTGTTGGCGTTGGCCGGTGGGGAGCGTCACGGGTACGGCATTATGCACGAGGTGCGCGAAGGTACTAACGGCATGATGCGGCTAGGGCCGGGCACGCTTTACACTGCCATAAAGCGCCTTTTGGAAGGTGGTCTAATCGAGGAATCTGACGAACGACCGGATACCGAGATAGACGACCAGCGCCGCCGCTACTATCGCCTTACGGACTTCGGGCAGCGGGTGATAACCGCCGAGGTAGAAAGGCTCGAAGAGGTGGTTCGCAAGGCTCGTACCCAGGGAATACCTTCCAGACCCGGCCCACTACCGGAGGGCGCGTAATGGAGGCCCAGGGCCAGGCAACGAGCTTTTCAGAGCGGCTCTATCGGTCTTTGTTGGTAGCTTATCCCGAGGAGTTTCGCAGGCAGTACAGCGAGCAACTGGTGCAGGCGTTCGGGGATCTTCGCCGCGAAGAGTTAGAGCAGCGCGGCAGGATAGGACTTCTTGTTCTGTGGCTGCGTACGTTGAGCGACCTCTTGATGAGTGTCCTATTAGAGAGGAGTGTTTTTCCGGTGTCTTCGCTCAGCTTGGTCCGTTTGGGAGGGTCTGCCTTAGTGCTAGGTGGCGTTGTACAGTTGGTGTCGTGGTGGCTCTTTTTTGCGGGCGTTCGTTTTGTGGGATGGTCTCCAGGTGAATTCTGGGCCAACGTCTTTTCATTCTTGCCGCACGGCCCTGTCGTAATTGATTTTGCCACCGGTCTTCTCGCCGCTGGCCTCGTCGCTCTCGGAGTATCTCTCATTTGGGAAGCGACCAGAGTCACAAGGTGGGCCAAGGCACTTACTGCAGCGGGCATTAGTCTGGCTGTCCTATCAGTAATAGCGTCGATATTACAGATCGTTGTCGGGGTGGTTATAGGAGCCTACTTCGTCATAGGACCGTGGTCGGATCTGTTGCCGTCGTCTGGAGCGATAGTGCCGTCGGGTTCTCTACAAGCGGTTCTGCTGAACGTAGGCAACCTACTCGAGTATTGGGGGTTGGCTCTTGCAAGCGTGACTATAGGTGGAGCCCTCATGTTCACAAGGAGCATAAGACGGTGGTGGATTCTCTTGCCTGTAAACGGCATTCTTGCTATTCCGCAGACGACCAGCTTGCTAACGTTTGTAATTTGGTGGCTTTCATATGACGGTTCGAACTCTGTTGCTGGGATACCCTCAGCAGTGTCGATAGTGCCGCATGCAATAGTTGCTTCGGGTTGGATAGCGATCGGCCTCGTGCTGGTATCGAGACGTAGCAAGCGACTAGAAGAGCCTGCCCGGACTCTGTAGGGCGCCGCCCTGAAACCGAAAAAATTTCGGCTATCGAAGCCGTTTACCTCTCGGGCATAGCGTCCCAGTAGATGCCCGTGACGTAGGAGCCCGTGGCGTTAGTCGTAGTGGCGCTGACCAGTTGCCACCCCCAGGAGCTTCCTTCGTCGAGAGCTTCTTGAACTTTTTGCTGGTGGCTCTTTACCCGCATCTCTCCGGTCACGAGTTGAAACCTGTAGCGACCGGCCGGTGCCCGCTCTTCTCCACCACCGAACACTTCTTCAGACCAGTCTTGCCAGTCGCTTTACGCCCTCGTCTATCTGCTCCGGTGTTACGGCGCAAAACGGCAGTCGCACGAAGCGATCGCCCGCTACCGGCTCGTCGCCTACGGAATCCGCGAAGAATGCGGAACCGGGTGTCAGCACCAGGTCCGCGTCTTTGGCCCGGCCCACCAGGTTTTCGGTGTTGGAGTCTTCGGGGAGCATGATGCTGACGAAGAAGCCGCCGTCCGGGATAAAGGCCTGGGCATCCGGTAGTTCGCGGCGCACGGCCTCGGACATCGTGTTTAGCCGGGGACTGTAGAGGTCCTTGAGGCTTTCGATGTTCGGTTCGAGCCAGCCGCGGCTGAGGTACTCGGAGACGGCGGCCTGGGTCGGGAGGACAGGGGAGAGGTAGGTGTACTCTCCGAGACGGGTGAGGGCGGAGATCATGCTCTCCGGCCCGATGGCGAACCCGACCCGGATGCCGGGGCTCAAGAGCTTGCTGAACGAGCTTATCGTCATTACCCTCTCGGCACTGATCTCTCTTAGCAGCGGCAGGTCTTCGCCTTCGTAGCGGAGCTTGCGGTACGGGATGTCCTCTATGACCCAGAACCCGTACTCTTCCGCCAGCTCGACCACCCGCCGCCGTTTCTCCAGCGAGAGCGTCGCCCCGGCCGGGTTCTGGAAGTCCGGCACGAGGTACAGGAAAGCCGGGACCTCGCTCTGCAAGGCTTCTTCCAGCTTATCTACGCTGATGCCATCTTCTTCGAGTGGGATGCCGATGGTGCGAGCCCCGCGCCGCCGGAAGGTTGCGATGGCCCGGTCGTAGCTCGGCTGCTCGGTAAAGACCGCCGCGCTTGGCGTGATGAGGTGCGCCGAGAGCAAGTCTTGCAACTGCAGAGACCCGTTGCCGACCAGCACCTCTGTCTCGGAGACGCCGTACTCGTTCGCCAGGTACTCGCGCAGCGGCGGATAGCCTTGTTGCTGGCCGTATTGTAAGACGACGTTGGCGTTTTCTTTGACTGCCGCGCTGAAGCATTCTCCCAACTCTTCGGTCGGGAACGCTTCCGGCGGTGGTACTCCCCTGGTAAAAACTATTTTCTCACTCATGGCTCTAGCTTTGCACAATGCCCGCCTGTTGTGCAAGCTACAGATTCACAAGCTCCGCAAACTATAATAATTTCCGAACTCAACTTATAAGGAGGCTTTTATATGGGACGCCAGCGCGTAGAACCTGGCCCCGGTCAGGAATCGGTTTGGGACTATCCCCGCCCACCGCGGCTGGAGGACGTGGAGAGCCGGATCAAAGTGGTCTTCGGCGGCGTGACCGTCGCCTACACGACCCGCGCCAAACGGGTGCTCGAAACCAGTCATCCCCCCGTCTACTACATCCTGCCCGAAGATGTTCGCATAGAACACCTGACGCCCGTCGAAGGAACGACTTTCTGCGAGTGGAAAGGCCGGGCGCAGTACTGGGACATAGAAACCGACGAGCGCACCGAGAGCCGGGCCGCCTGGTCCTACCCGGACCCGACGCCATCTTTCGAGAGCTTGAAAAATTACCTTACGTTCTATCCGTCGAAGATGGACAATTGCTGGGTGGACGGTGAGAAGGTACAGGCGCAGGAGGGGGACTTCTACGGAGGTTGGATCACCTCGGGCATAGTCGGCCCGTTTAAGGGAGCCCCCGGAACCTGGGGCTGGTAAGGTTTGTCACGCTCCTTAGCAGAGCTCCGTAAAGAATACACCCGCGCCGGCCTTCACAAATCCGGCATTGCCGCCGATCCCTTAGAACAATTCCACTCGTGGTTCGAGGATGTCCTAAACGCCAACCTCCACGAACCCAACGCCATGACCCTCGCGACCGCCACCCCGGACGGCAAACCATCCGCCCGCATCGTGCTCCTCAAGGGTTACGACGAACGCGGCTTCGTCTTCTACACCAACTACAGAGGACGCAAAGCGAGTGAATTGGAGGCCAACCCCAACTGTACCCTCGCCTTCTACTGGGCAGATTTGGAGCGACAAGTTCGCATCGAAGGCCGGATCGCTCGTGTAACTGCAGAAGAATCCGACGCCTACTTCGCCAGTCGTCCCCGGGGCAGCCGGATCGGTGCCTGGGCCTCAGAGCAGAGCCGCACTGTAGAGAGTCGCGAACGGCTAGAAGATCGTCTGCGGAAGCTAGAAGCCGAGTACGAAGACCGGGAAATACCTCGTCCGCCGTTTTGGGGCGGCTACCGGGTCGAGCCGGAGGCTATCGAGTTCTGGCAGGGCCGGGAGAATCGGCTGCACGACCGCTTGGTGTACCAGCTCGAAGATGGTAGATGGACTACAATGCGCCTCCAGCCTTAGCCCGCTTTAACCGCACGTGCACTAGGAGGGTGACGTATACAAACCTTCCAGGAGTTCGTCGAGTGACTCGCCAGCCAGCCTCAGTGCCGCCTCGGGCTTACCCGAGCGAGCGATCCACATTGCCGCCTCGTTCATGGCCCCCAGTAGCAAGTGCGCGACCGGGTCTACGGGCTGGTTACGGATTACGCCCTCCTCCATCGCCTGCTGCAAACCTTCCTTGAGAAGGCCAAGACCGTGGCGGGCGTCCACCTCTCGCCAGTGTTCCCAGCCGAGCACCGCCGGCGCGTCCAGAAGCACCACTTGTCGCACCGTCGGATCGACGCAGGCGCCCAGGAAAGCGTGACAACCGGCCCGCAGAGCAGACCACGAGTCTTGCCACTCCTCCGCCGCATCCTTTATCTTCGCCGCGATTTCCCGCTGAACCTCCTCGTAGAGCGCGTCGAATAGACCCTCCTTGCCACCCAGGACGCCTTTCCCGCCGAAGTGATGGTACAGCGCCCCGCGAGTCAGGCCAGCATGCCGCACTAACTCCTCAGCCGTTACCCCACTGAATCCCCGCTCAGTGAACAACAGCCGGGCTGATTCGAGCAGCCTGACCCTGGTCGCCTCGGTCCTGAGCGTGTGCTTGCTGCGTATCTCCATAAATATTCTCCTCCAGTATCTCGTTTTTATCATTGTAATACATCCCGAATGTATGTATAATCCAGAGCAATGGTTTCCTGGCACGTGCCGCCTGAGGGACCTGTCCAAGAGAAGGAGGATCCGATGTCACTGCAGAGTTTCTACCCTGTGTTGCTCGCCGAAGATGTCGAGGCGAGTGCCCGCTTCTACACAGAGCATATGGGTTTTGTCTCGACGTTCGAGAGTGACTGGTACGTTAGCCTTAGGCACCGCGAGAACCCAGCCTATGAATTGGCCGTGCTCTCGCCCACCCACGAGACGATCCCGGAGGGGTTTCGCGGGGAACGTGCTTCCGGCCTCCTGCTCAACTTTGAGGTTTCGGACGCTGCAGCAGAGTACGAGAAGCTCAGGGGGGCGGGCCTGAGGATCGTCTTGCCGCTGCGTGATGAGGCTTTCGGACAGAGGCACTTCATCGGCGTGGGCCCTGACGGTGTCATGCTCGACGTGATCGAGGAGATACCACCCTCCGAGGAGTTTGCTGAGCAATACCTCTCGTGAGGGTGCGCACGTATTGAGGTTAGCGTCAGGTTATGGAGGTAGGAGGGGGTGGTTCGGATGCACCGACAAGCAAAGAACATTTCGGCCCAACCTCAAAGCCCAAAAACCTTTCTCACTGTCGTTCATGCTCGAAACTCAAGCCTGGATCGCTGCTAAGATTCATCCGCTCGGAGGGACCGCGAAAGGAGAAGCCTTTGAAGCTAGTATCGTACTCGATGAACGGTGGAGATGCTAGAGTCGGCCTGGTCAAGGATGGCGAGGTCCGACGACTTGCCGGGCAAGACACCACCATGATAGACCTGATCGAAGAGGGCGCTGAGAAACAATCTTTTGGCGAAGAGAGCTTCACACTCAAAGACGTAAAACTCCACCCTCCCATCTCACGCCCCAGTAAGATCATCGGCATCGGCCTCAACTACGAGGACCACGCCGCCGAAACCGGCGCCGACATTCCTGAAAAACCAATAGTCTTCGCTAAATACCCGAATACTATCATCGGCCCGGGAACCCCCATACTTATCCCCAGGATAACCGAGCGGGCCGACTACGAGGCGGAGCTTGCGGTGGTTATAGGAAAGAGAGCCCGGCAAATAGAAGCCGAAGACGCCCTGGACTACGTCTTCGGCTACATGAACGCAAACGACGTCTCTTCGAGGGACCTGCAGTTCTCAGAGGGCGGCCAGTGGACGCGGAGCAAATCACTAGACACCTTCGCACCGATCGGGCCTTATCTGGTAACGAAAGATGAGATCGAAGATCCCCAAAACCTTTCCGTAGAATGCACCCTCAATGGTGAGGTCATGCAGGAGGGGAACACGGAGAAGATGATCTTCAGCGTTGCTGAGATAGTCGCGTTTCTCTCAACGGGCATGACGCTGGGGCCGGGCGACATCATCCTAACGGGGACGCCTCCTGGTGTGGGAGTAGCCCGCGACCCGCAAGTATTCCTCAAAGACGGCGATGAGGTGACGGTGGAGATAGAAGGACTGGGGACACTTACTAATCCGGTAGAAGCCGTGTAGGACCGGCCGCCGCGGTTTAGAATAGGAGCATTGTGGAGCGTACAATACGGGTGGTGGTGGCGAAAGTTGGTCTCGACGGGCACGACCGGGGGGCCAAAATTATCGTCCGCGCCCTCCGCGACGCCGGGATGGAAGTCATCTACACGGGCCTCCATCAGACACCGGAACAGGTCGTAGAAGCCGCCATCCAGGAGGACGTGAACGCCATCGGCATCTCCATCCTCTCCGGGGCGCACATGACCCTGATCCCGAAGGTCATGGACCTCCTCCGCGAAAACGAAGCCGACGACATCCTGGTCTTCTGCGGCGGCACCATCCCCAAAAACGATGTCCCGAAACTCGAAGAAGCCGGTGTCGGGGCCGTGTTTACCCCGGGAACTCCGACGGGAGAAGCCGTGGAATACGTCCGGCAAGCGGCTAGTACCTGACTCAGCCCTATGCGTATTGGCGCAATATACGACATTTATGGAAATCTTCCGGCGTTGGAGAGCGTACTCGAAGAGATGGAGGATGAGAGTGTAGATCGCATCGTGGTAGGCGGAGATTCGTGGCCGGACCCTTCCCGACTGAATGCTTACGTCTTCTCAGTGAACTGACTATTCCAAACCACTTTATCCTCTGCAACACCGAGTCAGAACTTTTGAGGTGTGCCGCCGGTGGCAGACCCGGGGGCTTATCCGAACGTGCAAATGAAGAGGCTAGGTGGCTCGCTCAAAAACTATCGCCCGAGCAGCTCAACTTCTTGTCGAGTTGGCCGGCTACGGTCTTATTGGATACGGAGTCGCGGGACCGGATTCTTTTCTGTCATGCTACACCCGACAGTGACACCCGAATATTTACCAACCGCACTCCCGAGACAAAGATCGCACCGGCCTTTGAAGGACTAGCAACCTCTCTCGTGGTGTGCGGCCACACGCACACCCCATTCGACCGGGTCCTGGCGGGCGTCCGCGTAGTGAACGCGGGGAGTGTTGGGATGCCATTTGGCTGAGCAGGAGCGGATTGGCTCCTAATTAGCTCTGACGTAGTGCATAAGCATACTGGCTATAATGTGACCCCCGCTGTCGGGCGGATTCGTGGAACCGACTACCCCTACGCTAACGTATTCGCAGAAAATAGTGTCGTGCATCCACCATCTGAAGCTGAGGCCTTGGACATGTTGTCCGGACTGGAAATGAGTCAAGCGGAGTAGGCTGACTGTAACTCCACGCTTGCGCATATAACTAAATCCGGCGGTTGGACAACCTTCTGCTATGCTTTGCGAGAAGTTGGAACGAAAGGGAGTAATTTGTGTTCAGCATGGAGTTTCTGGTCACGTCGCTGATCGTGGTTGTGCTACCCGGAACCGGCGTGATCTTTACCGTATCCACCGGATTGACGGCCGGCCGGCGTAGCAGCATCTTTGCCGCGCTCGGCTGCACCGCCGGAATCGTCCCTCACTTGGTTGCCAGCGTCTTTGGCCTGGCCGCCATCTTGCACGCGAGCAGCGTCGCATTCCAGACGCTCAAGTACCTAGGTGTTATCTACCTGGCCTATCTCGCCTGGACAATGTGGCGAGAGTCCGGCGTCCTTGAATTCGACCGTGAGCCGAGAGACAGGGGAGCATTGAAAACAACCGCAACTGCGTTCCTCATAAACATCTTGAACCCGAAACTCTCGATCTTCTTTCTAGCATTCTTGCCGCAGTTTGTGCCCCGCGACGCTACTTCGCCTATCTCTCATATGCTACTCCTCAGCGCGATATTCATGCTCATGACCCTGGCCGTGTTCGTAGCGTACGGACTATTCGCGAACTTCGTCCGTAGCTATATATCCGGTTCACCGAGGGTAGTTCAGTGGATTCAGCGGGCATTCTCCGGGATATTCGTCGCGATGGGGATAAAACTGGCTACAGCAGAGCGTTGAGGCTACAAGCTGTCATGATGTGAAAAACCGAGGAACCGAACGGATGAAAAGGAGCTATTTTGGACTTTGTAAAACTAGAACGCGGGGACGATGGCATCGTATTGTTGACGATTGATCGTCAAGAGAAGTTGAACGCTTTGAACCCGCAGGTGACGGAGGAGATCGGGCAGGCCCTTCTGGACGTGGAACAGGACGAAGCACGCGTCATTATCGTGACCGGAGCGGGTGAGAGAGCCTTTGTCGCCGGGGCGGACATCTCGGAGATGAGCAAGATGGAGCCTCTGGAAGCCAAACGCTTTACGGAGATCGGGCACGCCGCGATGGCCCTCCTGGATAAGAGCCCCATACCCACTATAGCCGCCGTTAACGGCTTCGCCCTTGGTGGGGGCTGCGAGCTGGCGCTCGCCTGCGACATCCGCATCGCCGCCGATAACGCCCTTTTCGGCTTTCCGGAGGTCGGCCTGGGTATCCTGCCCGGCATGGGCGGCACGCAGCGGCTCCCGCGCCTCATCGGGCCGGCGCTCGCCAAAGAACTTATATTCTCCGGCCGCCGCATAGACGCCGCCGAAGCAAAGGACATTGGCCTCGTGAACCGCGTCGTACCGGAGGGCGAAGCGCTAGACTCGGCCCGCGAGTTGGCCGCTGAAATCGCCGTCAACGGGCCAGTCGCCATCCGGCACGCCAAGACCGCCGCCAACCGCTCCCTCGACGTAGACCTCATAAGCGGCCTGGAGTACGAGGCCGACCAGTTCTCCCTCCTCTTCGCCACCGAAGATGCCCGCGAGGGTATGGGCGCTTTTATGGAGAAACGCAACCCGCAATTCGAGGGTAAATAGTTCACGAAACCATAATCCGGGTTCGCTACTCCGAGACGGACGGCCAGGGCATCGTCAACAACGCGGCCTACCTCTCGTACTTTGCGGTGGGCCGCGTCGAATGGCTCCGCGACGCCGGCTTCTCCTACAGGGAGTTGGAATATCTTGGCTACGGGTCCGCGGTCGTCGAGACGCGGCTTTTCCACAAACGCGCCACCTGCCCCGACGACGGGCTGATGTTACGCACGAAGCTCGCGAGGCTAAAGTAGGATTGCCGTAATCCGGGTACACGGTTTTGCGGGACAAAAAGGTTAGTCTTCTCTGACTATACCTCTAACCTTGACGGATTGCCTCTACTATTCTAAGCTCTGAGAATGAAACGGACTTAAGTCCGCTTGCAAACGAAAGGAGAAGTAAGGATGAGTGCACTTTCGCTATCACCGTTGTCTCGTCTTGGTGATCTGGCTCCGCTGGTAATACGGGTGGTGACCGGGGTAACCATGTTCGCCCACGGCTTCCAGAAGCTCTCGGGCGGGCCGGCGAACTTCGGAGGTTTCCTCGGGCAGCTTGGTATACCGGCCCCGACTTTTGGCGTACGTGGTGACGTTCGTGGAGTTGGTCGGCGGGGTCCTGCTCATCATCGGGCTGCTATCCCGGTGGGCCGGGCTCTTGCTCACCATAAACCTCACCGTAGCCACGTTGTTGGTGAAGACTCAAGTCGGTCTTATTGCTCCCCCCGAATCCGGCGCCGGGGCGGAGTTGGATCTGGCCCTCATCGCGGGGTTCGTCGCCGTCCTCCTGCTAGGTCCCGGTAAACTTTCTTTGGATTACGTACTCGGGATCGAGAAAACCGGGGCTGCGGAGGCGAACCCGGGCGTCCGCGGGAGAGGAGCTACCGCGTAGGTCGAGAATATGCTTCATGTAGCCGGGCGTTGCCCGGCTCTGAGCCGGGACCGGCATGTTCGGTCCCGGTTTGTGCTTTTCCAGTGGTGTCACATCAGGGCTCGTCGGTTCGTCTCTTATGTAGAAGAGTTAGTGTTTAGTAGAGCGAGGTGAACTGGTGAGAGGAAGCCCGCTAGACGGGGATGAGATCTTCCAGCAGTATCGGCCGTTGCTATTCTCCATCGCTTACCGGATGCTCGGTGGCGTCGCGGACGCCGAGGACATAGTTCAAGAAGCGTTTGTATGCTGGCAGCGGGCGTCGGGTGTAGAGGTACGCTCTCCGAAATCCTACCTTTCGACGGTGGTCACGCGGCTTTGCCTGGACCACCTACGCTCGGCGAAAGTTCAGCGCGAAGAGTACGTCGGACCCTGGCTGCCGGAACCTCTGCTGACGGATGAGAGCCCGGACGTTGCGAAGACCATAGAACTCGACGAAACACTCTCGATGGCATTTTTGGTGCTGCTGGAGCAACTGACGCCGGTAGAGCGGGCGGTGTTTCTATTGCGAGAAGTCTTCGACTACGAGTATAGGGAGGTTGCCCGCGTCGTTGGCAAGAGCGAGGCCAACTGCCGCCAGATAGCCCGGAGGGCCAGAGAATCGGTGGCGGCCCGACGCCCGAGGTTCGAGACCTCCGCGGCGCAGGAGGAACGCCTGATGGACAGCTTTCTCGAAGCCTGCTCTGACGGTGATATGGAAGGCTTGCTAACGTTACTTTCGGAGGACGTGATCCTCTACTCTGACGGTGGGGGGAAGGCCCGTGCCGCGCTCAACCCGATCTACGGTCCTGAGAAGGTCTCGCGGTTTCTGCTAGGCATACTCGGAAAGACACCGCCCGGCTTCTCTGCCAGGATGACCCGGGTCAACGGCCATCCCGGCGTCATCGGGTACGTGGGCGGCCAACCGATGAGCGTGGTGGCGCTGGAGGCCGCCGTAGATCGAATACGGGCTATCCGCATCGTAGTCAACCCTGAGAAACTCGAAACCATACCTTCGTTATGGTGAGAAAGGAGAGGTAAATGGCACGGATCGAAGCAGTACCGGAGCGTAACGCGGGATTGTTGGGGCGTTTTGCGTACAGGTTCTCGCGTCGTCGTTTCGGCGGGGTGATGGATCCACTGAAAGTCATGGCCCACCATCCCCGGCTGTTCTTTGGTTACCTCATGATGGAGTTGACGTTTGACCGCTCGCACCTGGTCGAGGAGAAGCTAAAGCATCTCGCAGTCTTGAAGACGGCCGCAATGGTTGGTTGTGAGTTTTGTATAGACATCGGCTCGACCGTGGCCCGGCATACGGGTGTTACCGAGGAGCAACTCCGGGATCTGTCGAATTACAATGAGAGCGAGGCGTTCTCTCCCGTGGAGAAGTTAGTCCTGGACTACGCGACCGAGATGACCCGGACGCCGGTCGTTATCTCGGAGGATCTTTTCGACGCCTTGCTCGGACACTTTGACGAGGCGTCAATGGTAGAGTTGACAACAGCGATCGCGCTGGAGAACCATCGGGCGCGCTTTAACCACGCCTTCGGGATAGGATCACAAAACTTCTCGGAAGACGCCTACTGTCCCGTTCCCGAGGTTGCCACCCGTCCTTGACTACCGCGGACCCATGCGGATCGCGCCGTCCAGCCGGATAACCTCGCCGTTCAACATCTCGTTCTCGATGACGTGCCGCACGAGCGCGGCGTACTCTTCCGGCTTTCCCAGCCGGGGAGGAAAAGGAACTTGCTCTCCGAGTGACTCCCGCGCCTCTTCCGGCAGCCCGGCCATCATCGGGGTGTCGAAGATGCCGGGGGCTATGGTCACGACCCGAATGCCTTTGGAGGCCAACTCCCGGGCTATGGGGAGCGTCATAGAGACGACGCCGCCCTTCGAGGCTGCGTAGGCAGCCTGGCCTACCTGGCCCTCGAACGCCGCCACGCTCGCCGTGTTGACGATGACGCCGCGTTCCCCACTCCCGACCGGCTCGTTCCACTTCATCACCGCCGCCGCCAGCCGGATAACGTTGAAAGTCCCGACCAGGTTTACCTGGAGCACTTTTGCGAAAGCCTCCAGATCGTGCGGCCCGTTCTTACCCAGCACCTTCGCCCCGATTGCGACCCCGGCGCAGTTGACGACCCCGTGCAGGCCGCCTAGCTCGTGGACAGCGGTGTCTATGGCGGCGTGCGCGCTCTTCTCGTCGGTTACGTCGGTCTCCACGAAACGGGCCGCGACGCCGATCTCTGCGGCGAGCTTTTCGCCTGCCTCTACGTTTAAATCTGCGATGAGAACCTTTGCGCCGGCTTCTACCAGCCCGCGAACGGTTGCGGCGCCGAGGCCGGAGCCGCCGCCGGTTACGAGGAACGTGCGACCGGATATCTCCATATAATTCCTATCCTAACCAACCCAACTGACAAGCCTACTTTACGCATTGCACAACTGACCGGTTGGCTATTATATTATTTGTCGAATAAAACTGAACAAAAGGGTCGCATAAGATGTCTAGTGCAAGGGGGAATGCTACTTGCAAAGCAACTCTGCATCAGTAAATGAAATTTTCCAAAGAACCAAACGTTCTTTACGAAATGCGCAACTTGCCCTTGCTGACCTCGAACATACGCAAGATCCAGAACGACGTATTGCAGCCTTGCACAATGTCGTTGTAACAGGTCGAGCTGTTACCAACGTTTTACAGAAGCTAAGAAGCCGTGTCGAAGACTTTGATGGTTGGTATCAGCCGTGGGTTGATGAGATGCGAAGCGACCCATTAATGAGATATATGTACCAACTACGTAGTAGCATTTTGAAGGAGGGCGAAGACCTAACCTCAGGTGCTCTATACATAGAGCATTTCAACTATCCGCAAGATTTGCCTCCAGCGCCTCCGAATGTCGTAGCCTTCTTTATGGGCGATGAGATTGGAGGAATTGGGTGGGAGGTGCAACTTGAAGACGGTTCAAAGGATAAGGTTTATGCAGCTTTACCAGAGCGAATTGCTCGTACTTGGCTTGAGTTCCGTAACTTGCCTAGTCGACATCAGGGCCGCACTATAGAAAACCGCTCAGTCGAACACATGTGCAAATTGTACATTGCGTATATCGAACGATTGATTAGTTCAGCTATAACCGAGTTTAGTATAAGATAACCTCAATCCACTAAATGCGCTCGATCACGGTGGCGGTGGACATGCCGTGGCCGATGCACATGACCTGTAACCCGAGCTGCCCGTCGGTAGCCTCTAACCCGGCTACCATCTTCGCCATGAGCCCCGCGCCGGTCGCCCCGAGGGGATGTCCGTGCGCTATAGCGCCGCCCCAGGGGTTCACCTTGTCCATGTCGGGCTCCAGCTCGTAGGCCCACGAAAGCACGACCGTGGCGAAAGCTTCGTTTATCTCGATCCAGTCTAAATCCCGGATGCTCAAGCCCGCCTTCTTTAGCTGCGCCAGCCGCGTCGCCGGAATAACCCCCGTGAGCTGCATCGCCGGGTCGTCGCCAACCACCACCCGCGCCAGGAAGCGCGCTTTCGGAGTGAAGCCGTCGGCCTCGGCCCGCCCCCTGTCGCCCACGAGCACGGCAGAGGCGCCGTCAGAGATCTGGGACGAGTTGCCTGCCGTTACCACGCCGTCGGACCGGAAGACCGTCTTCAAGCTCGCCATTTTTTCCGGGTCTACCGAAGCCCGGACGCCCTCGTCTGCGTTTAGCTCGATCTCATCCCCATCGGCATCCAACCCGCTGATCTTGAGTATCTCTCCGTTACCGTCCCTGGCAGCCGCCCCCGCCCGCCGGTGGCTCTCGGCTGAGAGGGAGTCTGCGTCCTCGCGGGTTATCTCCCACTTGTCGGCTATGCGCTCGGCGCTCTCGCCCTGATGCACCAGCTCCTGGTACTCCAGCAACTCGGGGTTGAGGGCTTCAAAGACAGACCCCGCATCCGGTGCTCCACCAATGTCGCTAAACATTGGTACGCGGGTCATGCTCTCGACGCCGCAGCCGATTGCGTAGTCCTTGTCCCCGGCGGCTATGGCCTGGGAGGCGAAGTGGACTGCTTGTTGGCTGGATCCGCACATGCGGTTTATGGAGACCGCCGGGACGGTGACGGGAAAACCGGCGAGCATTACGGCCAGCCGTCCGACGTTTGCTCCCTGCTCCCCGGCCTGGGTCACGGTGCCACAGATCACGTCCTCTATAAGTTCCGGGTCTATGTCTGCCCGGTCCACGAGGCCGCGCAGCGTGTGGGCGAGTAGTTTGTCCGGTCGTACCTCGCGCAGCGCGCTACCACGACGGCCGAACGGGGTGCGTACCGCCTCCAGGATCACCGGCTCTGCCATGATTGACGCTCCTTCTCTAGCTGTCCGCTACGGTAAGTGTAACGTGGCTAGGGTGGTCCGGGTCGTGGAATATGCGCTGGTGTGCGACCTGCGTGCGGGTGGAGGTGGCGCTGCTCTCACCAGTGTTCAGGTTCCGCCCCCAGCGCGGAAAGGAACTCGAAGTAACCTCCACCCGAATGCGGTGTCCGGCCAAGAAAGAAAGGCCGGTCGCCCAGAGGTCTATCGCGTACTCGTAAGCTTCGCCGGGCTCTATGGGGCTTGGCTCGACGGGATCTACGACACCCGGTGCGGGATAGCTTTCGCGGGCGCTGGCCCGAATGATTCCATCGGTTACTCCTATCGCCCTCCCGTCCGGGTAGACGTCTACGAGCCGGACGATGAAGTCCGTGTCCGGCGCTGAAGAGGCGGCGTAGAGAATGGCGTGGACCGGGCCGAGCACCGTGTAGCTCTTTTGCAAGACCTCGCTCGTATAGGTGAGCACGTCCGGCCGTTCTTCGACCTTTCGCTGGTCTCGGGGACCGGAACCCAGGATCGAGGGCAAGAGGACCGCGCCACCGAGGGTCGGTACGGGGTCTTCGGGGTCGTAGTCGTACTCGTCGGGCGGGCTTTGCTCCGGTTCTTGGCGGGAGAGTCCGCCACCTTCTTGCAGATACCAGTGCTCTTCCCGGGAGCCGGGCACGGGCCATTCGTCGTAGCCGCGCCAGCGGTTCTCGCCCATGACGAAGACCTCGATCGGCGGCGTATCTTCCAAGGCCACCTCTTCGCCTTTGAGGGTGGCGTCGAACCAACGGAGGTGGCGGTCGGTCAGGTTCTCCCGGTAGTTCAGAAAAAGGCCGGTGCTCCCGACGCCGAAGTCCAGCTCTCCGACCGTGCTGCCGAACATGCCGTGGGTCCAGGGCCCGATCAGGAGGCGCGGCGACCGCATTCCGCGTTGCGCAGACTGCTCCTTCATTGCCTCGTACTGGCGCAGCGTCTCCCCGATAAAGCAGTCGTACCAGCCGCCGATGTGGAAAGTGGGGGCCCGTACGTGGTCGTACTTTCCGTCAATGTTCAGATACTCCCACGCCGGGTCGTCCACGGTGCGGGTAAAGCCGCCACGGGCGAACGGCACAAGGCCGTCGGGGTCGAGGAGGTCGGTAAGCGGCAGCACGTCGTAGCCGCCGCCGGCGAGCAGGGTGTCTATGGAGCCTACGAGAGCCGGAAGTTTCTGCCCTAACTGCTCCGGGTCTCCGCGATATTTGCGGAAGAGAACGTTTAGGGCGAGGCCGGTCTGGGCCCAGCTTTGGTTCAGGCCCACCTCCTGCGCACCACCGCGCATGTTTATGCCGTTGAGGTGGTTACCCCAGGTGATGCCGGGAGCCATGCTCGCGAGGGCCGGCGGCTGCATCACGGCGGCGTGCCACTGGGTCTTGCCGAAGTACGAGAGGCCGAACATCCCGACTTGCCCGCCCGAGCCGGGGAGTTGCGCGGCCCATTCGACGGTGTCGTAGCCGTCCTCGTACTCCCTGACGAACGGGGTGAACTTGCCCTCTGAGGCGTAGCGGCCCCGCACGTCTTGGACGACGACTATGTAACCGTTCCGGGCAGCCTTTACGGGATCGAAATAGGTGGCGTTGTAGGGCTGGTCTTTGCCGTATGGGGTACGGGTAAGGAGTACCGGATAGACGCCGTCGTCCGCGGGCCGGTAGACGTTGGACAGGAGCGTCGCGCCGTCGCGCGTTTCGGCGGGCACGCTCTGCTGGACCAGAATTTCGGTCGGGCTCAAGCTGTCTCTCCCGTTCGGGCTAATTGCCGGCGGGCGTGTAGTCCTGGTACTGCTCGCGGAGCTCCATCTTGAGGGCTTTGCCGGTGGCGGTGTGCGGTATCTCGTCCTGGAACTCGATGGCGTCTGGCAGGGACCATTTCGGGAACTCGTTTTCCAGGTGGGAGAGAAGTTCCTCTTCCGTCGCGTTTTCGCCTTCTTTGAGGACGACTACGCCGAGGGGACGTTCCTGCCACTTCTCGTCCGGGATGGCGATGACGGCGGCTTCGGCGACGGCGTCGTGGGCCATCAGGGTGTTCTCTAAGGCTACGGAGGAGATCCACTCTCCGCCGCTCTTTATGAGGTCTTTGGTCCGGTCCTGTATCTCTACGAAGCCGTACTGGTCTATGGTCACGATGTCGCCGGTGCGGAACCAGCCGTCCTCGGTGAACTTGTCGTCGCCCTCGTCGGTGTTGAAGTACGCCTTGGCGACCCAGGGCCCACTGACTTCCAACTCGCCCATGCTCTCGCCGTCCCAGGGGACCTCTTCCTCGTTCTCGACGGCCCGCACCTCGATAAACGGCACGGACGCTCCCTGCTTGGCTTTTACGCTATATTTCTCGTCCTCGGAGAGGTCGTCCATGTCGGAGCGGAGGTTGCAGATGGTGCCCAGGGGGGACATCTCGGTCATGCCCCAGGCGTGAACGATGTTCAGGCCGTGGTCTTCGTAGTAGCGACGGATCATACCTTCCGGCGCCGCCGACCCACCAACGACCATGCTTTGCAAACTGGAGAGGTCGTAGGCTTCCGGGTCGTTATCCAACATTTGCAGGATTCCGAGCCAGATGGTCGGCACGCCAGCGGTGATCGTCACTTCTTCGTTCGCCAGGTCTTCCAGCAGGCTCTCCGGGTCCATGTGCGCCCCCGGCATGACCTGCTTCGCGCCAACCATCGTCGAGGTAAACGGTAGTCCCCAGGCGTTGACGTGGAACATCGGGACGACGGGCATTACCACGTCCCGCTCTCGGATGTTCAGGGTGTCGGCCATCGCGGAGGCCATGGAGTGCAGGCAGATCGCGCGGTGCGAGTACAAAGCTCCCTTAGGCCGCCCCGTCGTCCCCGAGGTGTAGCACATCGCCGCCGCATCGTTCTCGTCGAAGTCCACGTACTCGAACTCATCCTCGTCGGCCCCGTCCAAGAGGTCTTCGTAGCTCTCGAACCCTTCCGGCGCCGAGCCGAACACGAAGACGTGCTCCAGGTCTATCTCGTCCTCGACGGTGTCCAACAGTTGCACCATCGTCTCGTCTATGAGCAGCACCTTGTCTTCGGCGTGATTGATGATGTAGGCGAGGTCGTCGGGGCTCAGGCGGGGGTTTATGGTGTGCAACACCGCGCCGGCGCACGGGACGCCGAAGTAGGCTTCGAGGTGCTCGTGGCTGTTCCAGGCCAGGGTGGCCACCCGACCACCCTTCTCTAGCCCGAGGTTCTGCACCGCGACGGCGAGCTTTTTGGCGCGGGAGACGAAGTCTGCGTAGGTGTAGCGGTGGAAGCTCTTGTCCGGCTTGCGGGTGACGATCTCCTTCGACCCGTAGAGTTGCTCCGCCCGGCGGAGCACCGCCGACAAGTTTAGCTGGTAGTCTGAGGTAAGGCCCTTCATGTTTCCTCCTTTTGACGGCCCGTAAGCTGTCATTTGTGCGATTTCCCCGTGCCTATCGCTGTAATAGTACGATGTTAGCATCCGCTATGACGCGGGGCAAACGCCGAGAAAGTAGCGGTACAGTAAGCGCGTTCTCGACTTGGAAAGGATGTTTGGCGTAGAATAGACTACGGTAGTTCGTAAGAGGAGGAACTTTGAACCCGGAAGTAATCCAGTTTGTGGGGGCCTTGATCGTCTTTGCCGGTATTCTGGTCGGCTCTTACTGGTTCGTCTACGCCCCCAGCCGGAACAACTACAAGCGGGACCGGCAGCGCGACCGATTCGGCGACTAGAGAAGTTTGCAGGTCTCGGCGAAGGCTGACTACGCCATTCGGGCGGCGCTGGAGCTTGCGGTCACCGAAAATGAGGGGCCTTTAAAGGGAGCCCGGATCTCCGAGGCTCAAGACATCCCGCTGAAGTTTCTGGAGAACATCTTGCTAGAGCTAAAGCACGCCGGGCTCGTGCGAACCCAGCGGGGCGCCGGCGGCGGTTATTGGTTGGCCCAACCGGCGGAGGAGATCAGCCTGGCCGAGATCATCCGGGTCGTGGAAGGCCCTCTGGCAAACGTCCGGGGCGAAGGGCCCGAAGAGGTCGAGTACACGGGCGTGGCCCGGCCGCTGCAGGAGGTCTGGATCGCGGTCCGCGCCAGCCTGCGCGCCGTGCTCGAAACCGTAACCCTCGCCGACCTCGCCCGCGCAGAAATCCCCGGTGTCGTTCACGACCTCACGATAGACCCCCAGGCCTGGATCCGTCACTGATAAAAGGCTTCGGGTTTTAGGCTCCGGACCTCAGTCTTGCCGACGGGCTTTTCTTTTACCAACGGTAGTCGGTGAAGTGCGGGTCTTCTTTGTCCGGGGCGTCCAGGTATCCGAAGAACTCTAGTTTCTCTATGACTTTTTGGGCGCTTTCTTCGGGGGTCTCTTCCTCGGTTTTTAGTGTGAGGTCCGGGGCTGCGGGCGGCTCGTAGGGGTCGGAGACGCCGGTGAACTCCTTGATCTCCCCGGCGAACGCCTTTTTGTACAGGCCCTTCACGTCCCGCTCGGCGCAGACCTCCAGCGGCGCATCCACGAAGACCTCGACGAAATCCACGACCCTGCGGCGGACCTGATCCCGGGCCTCCTTGTAAGGACTTATGGCGCTGACGACCACACCGACGCCATTGCGGGTGAGCAGGTTCGCCACGAAGCCTATCCGCAACACGTTTACGATGCGGTCTTCCCGTGAGAACCCGAGGCCTTTGGAGAGGTTCGTCCGGACGATGTCGCCGTCCAACACCTCTACCCGCCGTCCGCGTTCGTGCAGCTCCCGCTCGACGATCTCCGCTATAGTTGTCTTGCCGGCCCCTGAGAGTCCGGTGAACCACAGCGTAAAGCCGCGTCCTTCGACTACTCCGGTGCCTTCGTTTTCTAACCTTGGATCTTCCGCCACTTCATTTACCTCCAGTTGCTTTTTCGTGACGGACCAATTCTAGCTGTTCGGAGACGGCTCTTTTAGCCCTCCAGTACCGGCTTGCGCTCTTTGCGGAGGGCGGAGATCGCCAGGTAGAGGGCGACGGCCCAGATCGCGAGTATTGCCGCGTAGACGAGGGTGTTGAAGTTTGAACTGAGGCCGACGGCTTCCAGAAATGTGTTGGCGTTAGTGATGAGGATAAAGCCGCCGACGGCGGTACCCAATACCCGGGCGTTCAAGGTTTTGACGATCCAGGCGGCAATCGGGGCGGCGATGAGGCCGCCGGCGAGCAGCACGCCCACGACGCCAAACGGTATCTGGCTCCAGCTCAGCCCGAGGAGAAACCCGATGCTGGCGCAGAAGGCGACGACGAACTCGCTGGTGTCCACCGTACCGACCACTTTGCGCGGCTCCATCCTGCGGGAAGAGAGCAGGGTGGGCGTGGAGATCGGACCCCACCCGCCGCCACCGATAGCGTCCATAAAGCCGGCGAAGAGGCCGAGAGGAGAGAGGAACTTGCGCGCTATGGGCTTGTCGTTGATGAGCTGTCCCTTGCGGTCGAAGGCGAAGCGGGCGAGGATGTAGATGCCGAGGCTGAACAAGAAGACCGCGACGAACGGCTTCGCCATATCACCCGGCACGGAGCTCAGCAGTATGGCCCCGACGAATGCCCCGCCGCCGCCGGGGACGGCCAGGGCCAGAACCTTCTGCCAGTCGACGTTGCCGAACCGCCAGTGCGACACACCGCTCGCCAGCGTGGTGCCGACCTCGGCAATGTGTACGCTGGCCGACGCGATGGCCGGCGCAAGCCCCACCGTGAGCAGCAGGGTCGTCGAAGTCACCCCATAAGCCATGCCCAAAGACCCATCCACAAGCTGGGCAAGAAAACCAACAAAACCCAAAACGATCAAGCTACGCATCTACCACTCCCCTTAATTTCCAGCTTCTCTACTAGCTTTATGAACAATAACGCGCGGTACTGTACCGCCGGGTCGAGAAGTTGTCAAGAGCGCGACGCTAATTTATTCGTTTTGCTCGTTTCAAGCGGTCGTGAAGCGAGTGTTGTATCGTGGTGGACGGGCGGCGAAAGGAGCTTTTGGTGCAACAGGTAGAGTTCTACTACGATCTGGTAAGCCCGTATTCATATCTGGCCTACACGCAGCTTGACCGGGTTTGCGGAGAATACGAAGCGGAGTTGATACTCCGGCCGATGCTTTTGGGCGCGGTCCACAAGATGTCTGGCAACCGGGCACCGATAGAGGTCGAGGCCAAGAGCCGCTACCAGTGGCGCGACATCCACCGGTGGGCGGAGCATTATGGAGTCCCGCTGAAGTTCCCGAACCCGTTCCCGTTCCGCACGCTAAAGACGCTGCGGGCCGCGATGTTCTGCTCGCGTAGAGGAGAGTTGGAAGCGTTTACCCGCGAGGCATTCGCGCTGTATTGGCAGGAAGACGGCGCCCCAGAGGGACTGGAGGCTGATGAGAACGGTCCAATTGCAGAGGTTGCGCGTCGCATCGGGGCCGACCCGGAAGAAATTCTCGAAGGGGCCGCCGCGTCGGAGAACAAGCAGGCGTTGAAAGATGCTACCGAGGAGGCGGTAGAACGCGGTGTCTTCGGGGCTCCGGCTTTCTTTGTAGACGGGGAGATGTTCTGGGGCAACGACCGGCTGCACTTCGTGGGGGAAGCTTTGGAGTTTGGATCGGTGTAGGGTCCGTGTAGTCCACTTTGGGGAAAGGGAGGTACAGGAGTGCAGCGGGTATCCGGGTTCTTCGTGGCGATTATGCAGCGGTATCTGCCGGACCCGTGGTTGTTCGCCATCGTGCTGACGTTCATCGTGTTCTTGATGGGGATAGGGCTCACCGGCTCGTCGGCGCTGGACATGGTGCAGTTCTGGGGAGAGGGGCTGTTCGGCCTTCTGGAGTTCTCAATGCAGATGGTGCTCATACTCGTCACCGGCTACGTGCTGGCGAGGACGCGGGTCGTCCGGTCCGGGCTTGAGGCTATCGCCCGGCGGGCGGGAGGCCCGGCCAGCGCGATCGTCATTACCACGGTCTTCGCCACGCTCGCTTCCTTCGTCCAGTGGGGATTCGGGCTCATTATCGGGGCGCTGTTGGCGACGGAGATGGCGCGACAGGTGAGGGACCTGGACTACCGGCTGGTCATCGCCAGCGCCTACAGCGGGTTTCTCGTGTGGCACGCGGGGTTTTCAGGGTCTGTGCCGTTGGTGATCGCCACACCGGGACACTTCCTCGAAGACGCGATGGGCGTCATCCCGGCGAGCGAGACGATCTTCGCCCCGTATAACCTCATCATAGCGGGTACGCTGCTGTTGGTGTTGCCCTTCGTAAACCAGGCGATGTTGCCGCCACCAGAAGAGCGGGTCGTCGTAGACCCGGAGGTACTGGAAGACTCCGAGCAGGAAGAAGACCGCAGCCGGCCCTCGACGCCGGCGGAGTGGCTGGAGAAGACACCGTGGCTCTCCGGCCTCGTCGGGATCGCCGGCGTGATCTACTTGTTGGTATGGTTTATCGGCGGCGGAGGGTTGAACCTGAACATCGTCATCCTCATCTTCCTGATCGCCGGGATCATCTTCCACGTCACGCCGAGGAGTTATCTGGATTCCTTAAAGGAGTCGGTGGGGGCGAGCGCCGGGATTATATTGCAGTTTCCGTTCTACGCCGGGGTTATAGGCATGATGGGGGAGTCCGGCCTGATCGAGGTGATAGCGAGCTGGTTCAACGCTATCGCCACCCCCGCCACGTTGCCGTTCTGGGCGTTTATCAGCGGCGGGATCGTGAACTTCTTCGCGCCCTCCGGCGGCGGACAGTGGGCCATACAGGGGCCGGTGATGGCGGAGGCGGCACAGCAGATCGGGGCCGACATCGGCCAGGTGGCTATGGGCGTGGCCTGGGGCGATGCCTGGACGAACATGGTGCAGCCCTTCTGGCTCTTGCCAGCGCTCGGAATAGCCGGACTCAAAGCCCGGGACGTGATGGGTTACTGCGTGATGGCGCTCATCGTGTCGGGGGTCATCATAACGGCGGGGCTGTTGTTACTGACGTAGGGGATTAGGAGGAGGTAAGAAATGGAGTCATCAAACCGGATGATCTACGCCGTGCTGGGGTTGGTGGTCCTGATACTCGTCGGGATGCTGCTCAGTTCGTGGCGCGTGATCCTGTACCCCCTGATCTTCCTTATCGGGATCAGCATACTCTTCGGTTATACGAGGGAGCTCCCCGGCAAGAAGTGGCCGCTCGTGGTAGCCGGTTCGATCGTCGTGCTATACGGGTTGTTGTTCGTAGTGCTCGACATCTTGACCGGCGGAGAGCCCACCGGTAGCACCAACTACGTCCTGGGCATGACGCCGCCAATGGCGCTGTACATAATTAGCTTCCCGCTGCTGGTTATCCTGGCCGGAGTCCTCTATGGCCTGACCTTTGTGCAGGAGGACGTGCAGGAGGTCGTCGAGGAGAGGGAGCTCTCGAACGAGGGTGAGGGGGAAGCACAATGAACGTAACTATAGTCAGTGTAGTTATCGTTTATCTGTTGGTAACCATCGCCATCGGGGTCTGGGCGACCGCCCGGACAAAAAACGCTTCGGACTTCTTCGTAGCGGGCCGCAGCCTGGGCATGTTCGTGGTGGCGATGGCGGTGTTTACGTCCATTCAGAGCGGGTTCGGGGTTCTGGGCGGTACGGGACTCACCTTCGATGCGGGCTTCGGTGGTTTCGTCGCCGGTATTGGTTTCGCGGCTCCTTTGGGGTTTGTGTTGGCCTGGTATCTCGCGGCGAAGAGGATGTGGCGGCTGGCGAACCTCGGTGAGATCTACACTTTGGGAGACGTGGTCGAGGCCCGTTACAACAGCCGGGGCGTGAGAGGTTGGATGGGAATTGCGGTTGCCCTGGGTGTGATCGGTTACCTCGGGGTACAGGTCCAGGCTACCGGCGTTATCATGGCCGCCATCTTCCCCATCGGGACCACCTGGGGCGCCATCATCGGGCTCGCGATCATAGGCCTGTACGCCGTGGGCGGCGGGATCATCGCCGCCGTCTACACCGACCTCTTTCAGGGGGTCATCATGGTCGGCGTCTCGATAATTGTGGTCATCATAGCCATTAGCGCCGGTGGCGGGGTGCTGAACATGACAGAGACGCTGCAGGGCTCCGACCCGGCCCTGGCCTCACCGTTTGGCACCGTGCCGATGTTGACGATAGCCTGCTACCTTTTCCTTTTTAGCCTCGGGGCGGCGGGGCAGCCGCAACTCTTGACGAAGTTCCTCATGATCGGGGATACCAAAGAGCTGAAGTGGGGCGCGCTCACCTCGGCGTTGGCGTACCTGTTGACGATGCTCCTGGTGGCCGGCGTGGGTCTTTCGGCGCTGACGCTCAGCATCCAGGGCGACTTCCCGGCGCTCGACACCCCGGACCAGGCGCTCACCCGCTTCTTTGTCGAGTTCACACCGCCCATTCTGGCCGGGCTCGGGCTGGCGGGTATTCTGGCGGCGATCATGTCTACCGGAGACGCTTTCCTCAACCTCGGGGCCGCGGCCCTCATACGGGACATCCCGCGTTCGTTGAACATCCCCGTCAGCAACGAGCTTCTCTGGAGCCGCATCGTGGTCGCCGCGCTGTTGGTTCTCTCGCTACTCTTCTCGCTGTACCTGGATACGCTCGTGGCCCTGCTCGGCGTCTTCGGCTGGGGGACGTTCGCGGCGGCGATCTTCCCTTCGGTGGTTCTCGGGCTGGTGTGGTCGGGGGCGACGAAACACGGGGCGATCTGGAGCATCATCACCAGCATCGTGCTGAACTTCGCGCTGGAGATTGGGGCGAGCAACGACATCGTCGTGCTGCCGGAAGGCGTCGTGAATGGAGCGTTTACGCTTGCGGTCGCCATCATAGTGTTCATCGGGGTCTCGCTCGCGACCAAAACCGAGGAAACTTCCCCCGAGGTGAAGCGAGTCTTCGAAGGGTAAAAGATCTTGTTGGTGGGCCGGAGAGCGCCGGGTGCTCCTCCGGCCCACCAGACTTTGGCGAAGCGTTTTAGATGAGGAGAGAGTTTTGGGTGAATCTCTCGTAAGGCCAGGGCAAAGCGCCGTCGAGGTGAATCTGGACGGTAAGAGGGCGCTGGTCACGGGGGCCGCGGGCGGCATCGGGAAGGCGTGCGCCGAAAGACTGGTCCGCGCGGGTGCGGCGGTTGCGGTGCCGGACCTGAACGGCGAGGCCGCGCATCAGGTAGCCGACGAGATCAGAGGCGAGCCGCTGCAAACCGACCATCTACAGACGCCTAACAAAGGCGTTGGTCTTTTTTGATACTATCTCTTTTGTGGGAAAGAATGTTAGGAGGAATATATGCGACCAGAGGACGTCGAGGGCCTGACCGTAGGAGGCCTACTAGACTTGGTGACGGAGCGGCGTCCCGAAGACGATGCGCTGGTCTACGCGGACCGTGGCTTACGCTATACCTACCAGCAGTTTACCGAAGCGGTTGAGGAATGTGCCCGGGCGCTCATGGCGTTGGGTCTCGAAAAGGGGGACCACGTTGCGGTGTGGGGGCAGAACGTGCCGGAGTGGGTGACGCTGCAGTTCGCCACCGGCAAGACCGGGACCGTGCTGGTTACGATCAACCCGGCGTACAGGTCCAACGAGCTCCAGTACGTCCTTGAGCAATCAGACGCCGCGGCGCTCTTCCTCACCGGGGGCGCGGGTGGGGCAGACTTTGTGGAGATTCTGGAGAACGCCATCCCGGAACTTACTGACACAGAGCCCACGGAAGAGTTGAAGATAGAGGAATTGCCTTACCTAAAGCACGTTGTGCTCATTGGAGACGAAGACTCCTCGACGGACTCTCCGGGCATCACCGACTACGGGGCTTTTCTCGAAGGTGCGGAGGAGGTCTCCGCAGATGACCTCGAAGAGCGGCAGGCGGCTCTAGACCCAGATGAGCCTATCAACATGCAATACACTTCCGGGACGACCGGTTTCCCCAAGGGCGTACAACTTACGCACGCCAACATCGTCAAGAACGCCTTCTACATTGGGGAGTGTATGGAGCTCGGGCCGGAGGACCGGGTATGTATCCCGGTACCGTTCTTCCACTGTTTCGGGTGTGTCCTGGGCACTTTGAATACCGTTGCCCACGAGGGAACTATGGTTCCGGTCGAGCAGTTCGACCCCGAGGAGGTCCTGAAAGCTGTTCACGCGGAGCAGTGCACGGCGCTCCTGGGTGTTCCGACGATGTTTATTGCCGAGCTGGGGCACGAAAACTACGAGAAGTACGATACCTCTGGTTTGCGCACCGGGATCATGGCGGGGAGCCCCTGCCCCGAAGAGGTGATGAAGCAGGTCGTAAACGACATGGGGGCCGAGGAGATCACCATCGCCTACGGCCAGACCGAATCCAGCCCCGTCATAACTCAGACCCGTACCGACGACCCCATAGACCTCCGGGTCTCGACGGTCGGACGCAAGCTCCCGGACGTGGAGGTCAAGATCGTGGACCTGGAGACCGGCGAGGAAATCGAACCGGGAGAACAGGGTGATCTGTGCACTCGCGGTTACCACGTCATGAAGGGCTACTACAAGATGCCCGAAGAAACAGAAGAAGTTATAGACGAGGACGGCTGGCTGCACACCGGAGACCTGGCGGTTATGGATGAGAACGGGTACATCAAGATAACGGGCCGGGCGAAGGATATGATCGTCCGTGGGGGCGAGAACGTCTACCCGCGGGAGATAGAGGAGTTTCTCTACACGCACCCCGAGATCTCCGATGTTCAGGTCTACGGCGTTCCAGATGAGAAGTACGGTGAGCAGGTCGCCGCAGCAATAATCAAGAAGGAAGATTCCTCTCTTACCGAAGATGACGTAGAGGAATTTTGTCGCGAGAATATAGCCCGCTACAAGGTGCCAAAATATGTGGAATTCGTGGACGAGTACCCGATGACCGCGAGCGGCAAGATTCAGAAATACAAGCTGGCCGAGTCTACCGCCGAACGCTATGAACTCGTCGAGGATGCTTAGGTTGAGTCAACCTTCTTGAGGGAAGGACGTTGATAGGTGAAACTCTACTAACTTCGAGGGAGAGGGGCAGGCGATGAACTTTGATCCTGGCGGCGAGCAACAGCGGTGGAAAGATCTCGCCCGCGATTTCGCGCAGGAAGAGATAGGACCCCGGGCCGCGCAGTTGGATAAAGAGCAGAAGTTCCCCTACGACATTATCGCCAGCATGACCGAACTCGGCCTTATGGGCATGACCATCCCCGAGGAGTATGGCGGCTCGGGCGGGGACTTCGTCGCTTACAACCTGGCTCTGGAAGAAATCTGCCGCGCCGACACCTCCGTCGGTATCACGATGGAGGCGCACATCTCTTTGGGTTGCTCCCCGATCGTCGCCTTCGGGACCGAAGAGCAGAAGGAGCACTTTCTCGGCGAGGTGGTCCAGGGCGGCAAGAAGCTCTGGGCCTTCGGCCTCACCGAAGAAAACGCCGGCACCGACGCCGGTGGTACCCAAACTACCGCCGAGCTAGTTGACGGGCAGTGGACCGTGAACGGCTTCAAGAAGTGGATCACCAACGGCGGGACGGATATAACCGGCGGCGTAACGGCGATCACCCGCACCGGAACGCGGGACAACGGCAAGCCCGAGTTGACCGCTATCATCATTCCCCAAGATACCGACGGCTTTGCCCGCGGGCCCGGCTACGAGAAGACCGGCTGGCGGGCCTCGGACCAACATCCCCTGTACTTCGAGGATTGCCGGGTGCCGGAGGAAAATCTGCTCGGTGAACGCGGCAAGGGGTTCAACCAGTTCTTGCAGACGCTCGACGCCGGAAGGGTCGCAGTCGGGGCGCTCTCGGTGGGGCTGGCCCAGGCTTGTCTCGACGAGGCGCTAAAGCGCGCGAAGGACCGCGAGCAGTTCGGCCGGTCTATCTCCGAGTTTCAGGCTATCCAATTCAAGCTCGCAGACATGGCTATGGAGGTGGAGTTGGCGCGCAACATGGTGCTAAAGGCCGCCTGGCTCAAAGAAGAGGGCCGGCCTTTCGGGCGCGAGGCGAGCATGGCGAAGGTGTTTGCCAGCGAGACTGCAAAGCGCGCGGCGGATCAGGCGGTGCAGATTTGGGGCGGAGAGGGTTTTATGGAGACGAGCGCCGTAGCGAGGTACTGGCGACAGGTCAAGATCAATGAAATAGGAGAGGGGACGAGCGAGATCAACCGTCAGATCATCGCCCGGTCACTCCTGTCGGAAGAGACTTCCTCAGAGGCCAAGGAGAAGATGGTGGCGCAGTGAAGAGCCTTCCCGAAGCCGTAAAGGTAAAGGAAGTCGGTCCGCGCGATGGCTTGCAGGCGGAAGATGTAGTCCTCTCGACCGAGGACAAACTCCGGCTCATAGACTGCCTGGCGGATGCCGGCCTGCGTGAGATCGAGACGACCTCTTTCGTACATCCCAAAGCCATCCCGCCTCTGGCCGATGCAGCGGATGTGTTTGCGAACCTGGAGCAACGACCGGGGGTTGTCTACTCGGCGATCGTACCGAACGAGAAGGGTGCGCAGAGGGCAGTGGAGGCGGGGGCTCACGAAGTCCAGGTCTTCCTCGCGGCCACCGAGGGCTACAACCAGTCGAACGTGCGAATGAGCGTGGACGACTCCCTCGAGCAAACGGCCCGTATAGCAGAGATAGTGCGGGAAGCGGATATCCCGTTCGTTGCGGTTCTCTCGGTGGCTTTCGGCTGCCCTTACGAGGGATCGGTGGACAGGGAGAGGGTGTTGGAGCTCTCGGAGCGGTTGATCGGGCTTGGCGCCGGAGAGATCACTTACGGAGATACTACGGGGATGGCTTATCCGACCCAGGTGCGCGAGCTCGCCGAGGCTTACCGGGAACGCTTTCCGGGGATTCCTCTGCGGTTGCATTTCCACAATACACGCGGGGTGGGACTCACCAACGTTCTGGCCGCCCTGGAAGCTAGGGTAGATCGCATAGACGCCAGTGTAGGCGGTCTTGGAGGGAGCCCTTACGCGCCGGGGGCCGCGGGAAACATCTCCACAGAGGACCTCGTTCACATGCTGCACGAGATGGGGATAGAGACCGGCATAGACCTGGAGGCGCTCATCGGTTGTGCCCAGTTCCTTGAGGAGTTGCTGGAGCGGGAGTTGCCGGGACAGGTTATGAAAGCCGGTATCTGCGGACACCTGACGGAGGATTCATGAGCACCATAAAGAGCTTTGTTTCGCCGGATAGCGAGGAGTACAAGAAGAACGCCGAAGCCTACGAAGAGCTGGTAGAGGAGTTGCGAAGCCAGGTAAACGAGGCCCAGCGCGGAGGTAGCGAGAAGGCCCGGGAGAGGCACAAGGAACGCGGCAAACTGCCGGTGCGGGATCGTATAGATAGTCTTCTCGACCCGGACACCGCTTTTCTGGAGCTTTCGCCGCTCGCCGCCCATGGTATGTACGACGGCGACGTGCCGGCGGCCGGGATCGTGACCGGCATCGGACGCGTCTCGGGGAGAGAGGTCATGGTCGTCGCCAATGACGCGACGGTCAAGGGCGGCACCTACTACCCGATGACCGTCAAGAAGCACCTCCGGGCGCAGGAGATCGCCGAGCAGAACTATCTACCGTGTATATACCTGGTGGATTCCGGCGGGGCGTTCTTGCCGCTTCAAGACCAGGTGTTCCCGGATCGGGACCACTTCGGACGCATCTTCTACAACCAGGCCCGGATGAGCGCGAAAGGCATCCCCCAGATAGCGGCGGTGATGGGTAGCTGTACGGCAGGAGGGGCCTACGTGCCGGCGATGAGCGACGAGGTCGTGATCGTCAAGGAGCAGGGTACTATCTTCCTGGGTGGCCCGCCGCTGGTGAAGGCCGCGACCGGGGAAGAGGTGACGGCCGAAGAGCTGGGGGGCGGGGACGTTCACGCCCGCACCTCGGGCGTGGCCGACCATTTGGCCGAGAACGACGAGCACGCCGCCGCGATCGTGCGGCAGATAGTCGCGAACCTGAACGAGGAGAAGAAGACACCCTGGACCCTCGTGGAGTCCGAGGAGCCGCTCTACGAGCCGGAGGAGATCTACGGCGTCATCCCCGAAGACCCGCGCCAGAGCTACGACGTGCGGGAGGTGATCTCGCGGGTCGTAGACGGTAGCCGGATGCACGAGTTCAAGCCGCTCCACGGCGAGACGCTCGTCTGCGGCTTCGCCCGGATCATGGGCCACCCCGTAGGCATCCTCGCCAACAACGGCATCTTGTTCTCCGAGAGCGCCCTGAAAGGGACGCACTTTATAGAGATGTGCTCCTCACGCGGTATCCCGCTCGTCTTTTTGCAGAACATAACCGGGTTCATGGTCGGTCGGGAGTACGAGGCGGGTGGCATCGCCAAAGACGGCGCGAAGCTCGTCATGGCCGTCGCCAACGCAAACGTTCCCAAGTTCACCGTGATCCTCGGTGGCTCTTTCGGGGCGGGCAACTATGGCATGGCCGGGCGGGCCTACTCGCCGCGCATGCTCTGGATGTGGCCGAACGCCCGCATTAGCGTGATGGGTGGGGAGCAGGCGGCGAACGTTCTGCTAACCGTGCGGGAGGAGAGCCTGGCCCGGGAAGATAAGGCGTTGACGGACGAGGAACGTGAAGAGTTCAAGGAACCAATCCTCGAGAAGTACGAAGAGGAGGGGAACCCTTACCACTCGACCGCGAGGCTTTGGGACGACGGCGTTATAGACCCGGTTGATACCCGGATGGTTCTGGCTCTGGGTCTCTCAGCCGCCGCCAACGCCCCGGCCGAGGACACAAACTTCGGGATCTTCAGGATGTAGTGTATGGTTGACTACGAACATCTCAGGATCGAGAATGAGAGTGGGGTCGTTACGGTGACGCTCGCCCGGTCCGATGTCCGCAACGCCCTGAACGCTGGTCTCATCGAGGAGATCAGAGACGCCGTGGAGGAGTTGGCGGAAGACGATGACGTGCGGGTGATCGTGCTGACGGGCGAGGGAGACTACTTCTGTGCGGGGGCGGACATCGGATACATGCGGGACACGGCCAACTTCTCTTACGAGGAAAATCAGCAGGACGCCAGGGAACTTGCGGAGATGTTCGGTGCGGTCGAGAACTGCCCCAAGCCGGTCGTGGCGCGCGTCAAGGGCGCGGCGATCGGAGGAGGAGTAGGACTTGTGGCGGCGGCGGACGTGGTAGTGGCAGAGGAAGGAACCGTATTCGCTTTCTCTGAAGTACGCCTGGGGATTTCGCCGGCTACCATTGCCCCGTTTATCTTGCGTAAGATCGGCCATTCTCAGGCCCGGTCTCTTTTCTTGTCCGGGGAACGCTTCGGCGCGACCAGGGCCTGCGAAATCGGGCTGGTTCATCAGGTGGCTGCCGAAGGGCAACTGGATGGAGAGGTGCAGGAGAAGGTCGAAGGACTCCTCGCGGGCGGCCCTGAGGCTTTGTCCGCTACGAAGGCTCTCTTGCGGGAACTTGGAGAAGCATCTTCCGACGAAGCCACAGAGGCCACGGCGCGACGTATCGCGGAGCTGCGCACGGGGGATGAGGGGCAGGAGGGCCTGGCGGCCTTTTTGGAGAAGCGGGAGCCCTTTTGGAGTACGGGGTCATGAGCCTCGGCAAGTTGCTGATCGCAAACCGCGGCGAGATAGCCGTGCGCATTATTCGGGCGTGCAAGGAACTCGGGATAGAAACCATCGCCGTCTACTCGGAGGCCGACGAGGGGGCTATGCACGTCCGGCTCGCCGACGAAGCCTATCTTTTGGGACCGGCCCCGGCGAACGAAAGCTACCTGAACCTCGAGCGAATTTCAGAGGTTATAGAACAGTCGGGAGCTGGAGCGGTTCATCCAGGGTATGGTTTCCTTTCGGAGAACGCGCAACTGGCTCGGACGGTCGAGGAGGCTGGAGCCATCTGGGTCGGGCCTTCTGCGGAAACGATGGAGAAGGTTGGAGACAAGATCCAGGCGAAAGAGCTGGCGAGAAACGCGGATGTACCGACCATTCCAGGCTATTCGGGTGAAGACGAAAGCGAAGAGCGTCTCGCCGAAGAGGCTGAAGAGATCGGGTACCCCGTCCTGATAAAGGCGAGCGCCGGAGGTGGTGGCCGTGGAATGCGGCCCGTGCACGAACCGGAGAGCTTCGCCGAGGCCCTCCAGAGTGCCAAGAGGGAGGCCGAGTCCTCATTCGGAGAAGGGTCGGTGTTTCTCGAGAAGCTGGTGGAAGACCCGCGGCACATCGAGGTCCAGATCATAGCCGACCATCATGGTAACGTCGTGCACCTCTACGAGCGTGAGTGCTCGATCCAGCGCAGACATCAGAAGGTCGTCGAGGAAGCCCCTTCACCGGCTTTGAGCCTGGACTTGCGAGAGGAGATATGCGCTGCGGCGGTGCGCCTGGCTGAAGAAGCTGACTATCGTAACGCGGGGACCGTCGAGTTCCTCTTCAATGAGGAAGAAGGGGAGTTTTACTTTCTCGAGATGAACGCCCGCCTGCAAGTCGAGCATCCGGTCACGGAGTTCGTAACGGGCCTGGACCTCGTACATCTCCAGCTCGCTGTTGCCGCCGGAGAGTCACTCCCGATCTCCCAAGAGGATATTTTTCCGCGGGGCAGCGCTATAGAGGTGCGTCTTTACACTGAAGAGGAGGGCACAGGTCTACCGGCGGGTGGGAAACTTTTGCGCTTCGCACCCTCTGAAGGCCCCGGTATACGCAACGATGTTGGCGTCGAAACGGGCGATGAAGTATCGTTGCACTACGATCCAATGATCGCCAAGCTCATCGTTTTTGCTGCGGACCGCGAGAAGGCCGTACAACGGCTCCGCCGGGCACTCGGCGACTACACGGTGCTCGGTGTCCCGGCAAACCTACCACTGCTACGCCGCATCGCGGGACATTCCTCCTTCGCGAATGGTGAGACCACCATCGAATTTCTCGAAGAGCACGGACTCACCGAGGCCCCGCCGACTCCTTCTCCTCCCGAAGAGGCTATTTTGCTGGCAGCGGCGGGCGATCTATCGTGGTCTCCAAGTGAGAGGCCAGAAGACTCGTTTACAGGCGGTCTCTGGCGCTTGGGAGGTACCATGCACCTCCATTACCGGGTGGGTAAAGAGGAACACAGGGTCGAGGTCGAACGTTCGAGGAGCGGAGTCCTGAAGCTGCGGCTGGACGGTCGGGAAGCTACCGTCGAGGTGCTCTCCGTGGGGGAGGGTGAGATCCAGGCTAGATTGGATGGTCGGCATGTTGTGGGGGCTTTCGCGAGGGAGGGCGCGGACGTCCTGATCGCTTTGAACGGAGATAGCTACCGGCTCTCAAAGCCGTCGCCGCCCAACGTGGACGACGCAGGCCCCGGTGGGGCAGACGCAGGTGGCGCAAGCCTCACGGCCCCGATGCCGGGCTCGGTAGTGAAAGTGCTGGTAAACGAGGGTGACGAGGTCGATGAGGGACAGCTTATCCTGGTCCTAGAGGCGATGAAAACCGAGCATTTGGTGGCAGCCTCTCACGACGGGGTGGTGAGTTCGCTTCCCTACGGCGAGGGCGATAGTGTCTCCGGCGGAGCTGTATTAGTCGAACTTGAGGAAACTTAGGGTGAAAAGACTGTCGGGGCAGCGAAAGTCGAACCGGCTAGCCAGCTAAATGAGTACCATCAGGAAATACAGTAAGCAAGAAGGGGGTGATGAAAAGTGACCAAAGCTACGGAAGGAACCCTGCTCTGGGAACCATCAGAGGAACTCAAGGAGAATGCCAACATTACCCGCTACATGCAGTGGCTGCAAGAAAACAAAGGTCTCCCCTTCGAGAACTACCACGATCTCTGGGAATGGTCGGTTGCGAACCTGGAAGGGTTCTGGGCCTCCATCTGGGAGTATTTCGACGTGAAAGCGTCGAAACCGTACTCGGAGGTGCTCGGTGCGCGACAAATGCCGGGGGCGGAGTGGTTCCCCGGGGCGGAGCTTAACTACGCGGAGCACGTCTTCCGCAATGTTAACGCACGGCCCGACGAGCCAGCCATCGTGCACCAGTCGGAGGTCCGGGACCTCGGTACCGTTACCTGGCAGGAGTTTCACGATCAGGTCGCGGCCCTGGTCGCGGGGCTGAGGTCTCTGGGGGTCGAAAGGGGCGACCGGGTGGTCGCCTACGTGCCGAACACGCCGGAGGCTCTCGTAGCCTTTCTCGCTACCGCTTCGTTGGGTGCTACGTGGTCGAGTTGTTCGCCGGACTTCGGGGCCGAGAGCGTCGTAGACCGCTTCGCCCAGATCGAGCCGAAAGTCCTCGTCACCGTGGACGGCTACCGCTACGGCGGCAAAGACTTCGACCGAGTTGATACGGTGGCGCGCCTCCAGAGAAAGATGTCGAGCCTCCAGAAGACGGTGCTGTTTCCTTATCTGAACGACGAACCTGATACGGGCGAGTTGGACGATACGGTTCTTTGGGAAGAACTGCTCGCTGACCACGAGGGTGCGGAACTTCAGTTCGAGCAAGTCCCCTTTGGTCATCCGCTGTGGGTGCTCTACTCCTCCGGCACGACCGGGTTGCCGAAGGCGCTCGTCCACGGCCACGGCGGCATCCTGCTGGAGCACCTCAAGAAGCTCAGCCTGCACATGGACGTAAAACCGGGAGATCCTTTCTTCTGGTTCACCACGACGGGCTGGATGATGTGGAACGTCGTCGCCTCCAGCCTGCTCGTCGGCGGAACCGCGCTGCTCTACGATGGCAGCCCCGGCCATCCGAACATGAACGTTCTGTGGGAGTTTGCCGAGAAGACGGGTATGACCTGCTTCGGCGCCAGCGCCAGCTACCTGACCGGCTGCAAGGACGCCGGCATAGAGCCCGGCAAAGACTATGATCTCTCAGATCTCCGGGCCATAGGCTCGACCGGTTCCCCGCTGCCGCCAGAGGGCTTCGAGTGGGTCTACGAGCACGTAAAGGACCTGTGGTTGTTCTCCACCAGCGGCGGCACCGACCTGTGTACAGCCTTCGTAGGTGGGGTCCCGCTGTTGCCGGTCCATACCGGAGAGCTCCAGTGCCGCTCACTCGGGGCCAGTGTCCACGCCTTCGACGAGGAGGGCGTACCCGTTGTGGAAGAGGTGGGAGAGTTGGTCATAACCGAGCCGATGCCCTCGATGCCGCTCTTTCTGTGGGGCGATGAGGGTGGCGAGCGGTACGAGGGAAGCTACTTCGAGATGTACCCTGGGGTGTGGCGGCACGGGGACTGGATAAAGATCACCGACCGGGGTAGCGCCGTCATCTACGGTCGCAGTGACTCCACCATAAACCGCGGCGGCATCAGGATGGGAACCGCAGAGATCTACCGGGCCGTGAACGAAGTGCCCCAGGTCCAGGACAGTCTCGTCGTGGACGTACCGAAAGAAGAGGGTGAGTCGGTAATGCCGCTCTTCGTCGTACTCGAAGAGGGCGCCGAGCTAACCGAAGACCTCGAGAAAGAGATCAGTACGAGTATCCGGGAGAACTGCTCGCCGCGCCACGTACCGAACTACATCTACCAGATAGAGGAGATCCCGCAGACCCTAAACGGCAAGAAGCTGGAGGTCCCGGTAAAGAAGATCCTGGCCGGCGAACCCGCCGACGAAGCTGCGAGCAGGGACTCTCTGAGCAATCCCGACTCGCTCGACTACTTCGAAGAACTGGCGGGGAAGATATGATAGCGACCGATTTACTCTAGTTCCAGCCGCGCTCGGCGGCGTAGAGGGCGAACTGGGTGCGGTCCCGCAGGTCGAGCTTGCGCAGGATTTTTGATACGTGGTTTTGGGCGGTGCCCTCGCTGATGTAGAGGGCGTCAGCGATCTCTTCGTTGGTCGCGCCCGAGTCCACGAGCGCGGCGACCTCGACCTCCCGCCCGGAGAGCAGTCCCCGCTCGTCGGCGGGCGGGCCGGCTTCGGGCGACGGGTCTTCGTGTTGGAACCGCTGGAGCTCGGCCTGACCCTTGTGCGCCGTATGGTCGAGCGGCACGACGGTAGCATCCGGGTCGAGTCAATCGAGGGGGAGTAGAGTACCTTTTTCGTAGGTTTGCACAAGGGCGCCCGTCGTCACACTTAAAGAGCTCAAGGCCCTGGGGGTGTGGCTGGTCATTAACGACTTTGGAACGGGCAACAGCTCGCTGTCATACCTCACCCGGCGCTTCGGGATGGACCACCCAAAGATCGGCATCTCGTTTGTCCGTGAGCTGGAAGACTCCGAAAACTCGGTGGTCGTACTAGGCCTGATCAACTTCGCCCACGCCCTGGGCTTGAAAGTGAACGCCGAGGGTGTGTAAACCGTAGAACAACTACAACAACTCAAAGACATGGACTGCGACATGGTCCAGGGCTACTATCTCGCTGAACCCCTTTCGGGCAAGGCGACGAAATTTCTAGCGGCTGGACAGAAGAGACGGTAAAGTTGGACAGAGGAAAGGTCGAAAGGAGCAGAAGATCGGGGGCAAAAAGAGGCTTCTAGGCGAGATAGAGCCACGGTTCGATGTGCTGAAGTACAAAGTCTACCTGGTTATCGTCTCCATTGGCACGGTCGCTGCCTCGTTCTCCTGGCTCCTGGACCCCTTTAGCGAATCCGCCAGCACCTTTGACCGTGTGGCATATCCTCTGATGACGGTCTTTTGCGCGACCCTGACAGCGGCTTTGTGGTGGAAAAAGGAGCAGGCCCTGCAATTCGTCGGGCTGGTGGGCATCGCGGGAGGCGCCGCGTTCTTGCTCGCCAAGGCGTATTACGTTTTTCACGCCGGGTACGGCCGGTTTGGGGCGTTGGGTGAGTTGTCTGAGGTCTACCCCTGGACTCCTGTAGTCCTGTTCGCGGCTTTCTCGGTCTTTGGCATCCGGGGTGGCCTGGTAGGAGCGGCGCTGTTCTACGTCGCGTTTCTGGTGGTCACTCTACCCCAGGTGGTACCCGGGCTACTGGTCGGAGAAGACGTGGACGAGTTTCACGTTCTCATGCAACTTTATCTATCGAGTGCGGTTATCGTGGCCCTTTTCTTTGTTTTTGCCCGCGTAACGGGGGCCTATGCGGGAGCGCAAGCCCGTACCGAGATGATGGAGACCCTCGCCCGCACGGACGCCCTCACCGGTACATACAACCGGAGGCACCTCTACGAGGCGCTCAAAGAGGAGAGTGAGAAAGCCCTCCGTTATGGCCGGCCGCTGTCGTTGATCATGCTCGATCTAGACTACTTCAAACAGGTGAACGACGCCTACGGGCATGACGTCGGCGACCGCCTGCTCAAGGAAGTAGCACAGCTTATCGGTCACCATCTTAGAGACCCTGACCAACTTAGCCGGTGGGGAGGGGAAGAGTTTCTGGTCTTGGTCCCGGAAACCGTTCTTGAGCAAGCCCAACAACTGGCGGTGAGGCTGAAATGTGCCATCGAAACTCACCAGTTTGAGAAAGCGGGCGGGATCACGGCCAGCTTCGGGGTAGCGGCCCATCAGGAAGGCGACACACCGGAGACCTTGCTAAAACGGGCCGACAGGGCACTCTATCAGGCCAAGAGGAACGGGAGAAACCGGGTAGAAGTAGTGGCCTAGAGTCTTCAATGGGCTACGAGCATACGCGCATTTTCTCCGGAGCAGGCAACCTTCTCTATACTTCGCACATACGAAACGTGGAAAGCGCGCTTCTGCAACTTCTAGCAAGGAGAGATCATGTACAAGACCGTTCTTTACGAGAAAAGCAACGGCGTGGCGAACCTCGCCCTAAACCGTACCGAGGTCCTCAACGCCTTCAACGGCCAACTACACGAGGACTTACACGACGCGCTGGACATCGTGGCGGCGGATGACGAGGTCCGCTGCGTCGTGCTCCGGGGTGAAGGCCGAAGCTTCTCGGCCGGGGCGGACCTGCAGGGTGAAGACTTGCAGCGGGACGGCGACGAAGCGCCAGACCTCGGCGAGTACCTCCGCAAGACTTACAGCGAGACCATCAAGAAGATAACCGGCATAGAGAAGCCCGTGATCGCCGCCCTGCACGGGCCGGTCTACGGGGCCGGTGTCGGGCTCGCGCTGGCCTGCGACCTGCGCGTCGCCGCCGAAAGCGTGAAGTTTTCGGTGGCGTTCATAAAGATCGGCCTGATGCCCGATGCCGGAGTATCATTCTTTTTGCCGCGGATCGTTGGTCTCGGAAAGGCTATGGAGATGTCCATGCTCGGTGACGCCGTAGAAGCCGAGGAGGCTTACCAGATCGGGCTCGTAAACAAGGTCGTGGCTGATGACGCGTTGTTGGACGAAGCCGGGGAACTCGCGGAGCATCTGGCCGCCATGCCGACGCGGGCGCTCGGAAGGATCAAGCAAGTCTTGCACGCCGGCTTCGAGACCGACCTGGAGACTGCTTTGGAGAAGGAGGCCGAAGGGCAGACCTTCTGTGGCCACACCGAAGACCACAAAGAAGGCGTAGCCGCGTTTTTCGAGAAGCGGACGGCAAACTTTAGAGGGGGATGAGCCGCTGGCCTAACTAACGGGCGGTTCATCCCCCTCTTGTTTTCTGCCGTTAGCTCCTCGTCTTGACGGCAGGTTCCCGGTCGGCGCCGGTTTCCGAGCCCTCTGTTGCGCGCCCATCCCGGCTCGGAGCAGGGGCACTCCGTTCCTGTTCCGGCATCATCTCTTCCGACACGGCTTTGTAGAGCGAGATGCCCATGCCGATCAGCAAGATGGTAAACGGAACGCCCGTTATGATGGCGACTTGTTGCACGGCTTCGAGCCCTCCGGCCAGAAGTAGGACAAAGGCGAAAAGGGCTACGAAAACCCCCCACATGACCTTGACCGTCCAGCGGGGGTTCTGGTCGCCGCCGGTGGACAACATGGCGAGGACGAAAGCGGCCGAGTCGGCGGAAGTTATAAAGAACGTACCGATGAGGATCATGGCTAACACCGAGACGATGATGCCGAGTGGAAGCTGGTCCAGGAGGACGAACAATGCCGTGTTGAGGTTCTCCGAAACGGCGGCGGCGATGTTGCCGTCCTGGAAGAGATCCAGGTTGAGTGCCGCGCCTCCCAGTACGGCAAACCAGAGGGCGCTCAGCAGGGTCGGTACGATCAGCACCCCGAGCACGAATTCCCGAATTGTACGTCCCTTCGAGACGCGGGCTATAAACGTGCCGACCCACATCACCCACATCATCCACCACGCCCATAGAAGACAGTCCAGCTTTGTAGCCAGGCGTCTCCGTCGGGGCCGGTGAAAGCGCCCGAGGTAAAGCTCATGGTGAGGAAGTTCTGCGCGTAAGCACCCAGCGAGGCCGTGAAAGTATCGAAGATAAATAGTGCCGGTCCGGCGATCAGGACAAAGAGCATGATGGCCGCCATGAGCCCCATGTTGGTATTGCTCAGGTACCGGATGCCGCGGTTGAGCCCCGAGACCGCAGAGATCAAGAACAAGACCATTATCACGGCGATGATCGCGACCTGTACCGTGATGTTGTTCGGGATGCCGAACACGTAGTTCGCCCCGGCGTTGATCTGCGTGGCGCCTATTCCGAAGGAGGTGGCGACGCCGAGTGCGGTGACGAAGATAGCCAGCACGTCTATCGCGTTGCCGATCGGTCCGTTAACCCGGTCCCCGAGCAGGGGATAGAAGGCTGCACTGATCAAACCACGGGCCCCCTTGCGATACTGGAAGTAAGCCAGAGAGAGCGCAACCAACCCGTAGATGGCCCAGGCGTGCAAGCCCCAGTGAAAGAAGGTGTACTGCATAGCCGTCTCCCCGGCCGCTATCGTGTTTGCCTCGGTCCCGGTAAACGGCGGCGGAGAGGCGAAATGCGACATCGGTTCGGCAACGCCGAAGAAAACCAGCCCTATACCCATCCCCGCGCTGAACAGCATAGCCAACCACGCGCCGGTGCTGAACTCCGGTCGATCCTCGTCCTTGCCCAGCCGTATCTTGCCAAAGCGGCTAAAAGCCAGGAAGAACAAGAAGACTATGAACAGGGTGGTGGCAATCAGGTACACCCAGCCAAAGGACTCGGTTACGACGGCCAGGGCCGCGGTATTGAAGGCTTCGAGACTCCCCGAAAAGAACACTCCCCACACGACGAACAGGACTGCTATAAAAACCGAGACGTAGAATACCGCCCCTAATCGGGAGGTACTTTCTTCCTGTTGCATGTATTTCACATCCTTTCACCTGCTACCGTAGAAGAACCATAAACATGCTTGGGTGAAGACATGTTAGCAGCAGCGGGCAAAGCAAGTCAAATGCAACTTTGTTTCTTGTGCCTGATCGCCGCGGGCTTTGCCAGGTGCAGGGCTACCTTATCCTGAGCACCACGTTCTTGATCTGGGTGTAGTTGTCCAGCGCGACCAGGCCCTTCTCCCGCCCAATGCCGCTCTGCTTGTAACCGCCGAACGGGGAGCCGACGCCGCCGGTGTGGTACTCGTTGATCATGACGTAACCGGCCTGTACCTCGTTCGCAAAGCGCATGGCGCGGTCTATGTCCTTTGTGAAGATGCCGGCTGCTAAACCGTAGCTAGAGTCGTTGGCTATGTGGGCGGCTTCGTCGTCGTCCGCGAAGGGCAGAACCGAGAGTACCGGACCGAAGATCTCCTCCTGCGCTATCCGCATGCTGCTCTCGACTTCGTCGAAGACCGTCGGCGAGACGAAGTAGCCGCGCTCGAACTCTTCAGGCTGGCCCCCGATAAGCATGTTGGCGCCTTCTTGCTGGCCGGTGTCTATGTAACCCAGAACCCTCTCCAGGTGTTCGGCGGAGACGAGCGGCCCCATGTCGGGGTTGTCCATGCCTTCCCCGAGCTTTATCTGCCGGGAGTGCTCCAAGACTTTCTCCAAGAGTGGCTCGCTGACTTCTTCTTCGACTACCAGCCGGGAGCCGGCGTCGCAGTATTGGCCGGTGTTTGAGTAGATGCCCTTGGAGATTTCCGCAGCGGCGAGATCCAGGTCGGTGTCGGCAAAGATGATCTGGGGCGACTTGCCACCGAGCTCTAGAACCACCGGCTTTACGTGTTCCGCGGCAGCGTGCAGGATGGCCCGGCCGGTCTCGACGGAGCCGGTGAAGGTGATCGAGTCTATCCCAGGATGTTCGCTGAGCGCTTTGCCCGCGTCGTGGCCGAAGCCGGGAACTACGTTGTAGACGCCGGGCGGAAACTCCAAGTCCAGGAAGATCTCGGCGAACTTGAGTGCCGTTAGCGGGGTCTGTTCGGCAGGCTTTATGACGGCGGTGTTTCCGGCGGCGAGGGCCGGGGCCAGGCTGCGGCAGATCATGGATAGGGGCATGTTCCACGGGACGATGTGGGCCGTTACGCCGAGTGGCTCGCGGACGGTGTAGTTGAGGTAGTCCGGGCCGAGCGGGACAGTCTCGCCGTGGATTTTGTCCGCCGTCCCCGCGTAGTAGTCCAGGTAGCCGACACAACCGGAGATTTCACCGTGGGCGTGCGCCAGCGGCTTGCCCGTATCCAGCGTCTCCAGCTCGGCGAACTCGTCTATCCGACGCTCTAGCTCTCGCGCTACCTTGTACAGTAGACGACCCCGTTTGGCGGGCGTGACGCGGCTCCAGGCTCCGAAGGCTTCGCGGGCGGCGGAAACCGCGTCGTCGATGTCTTCCGCATAACCCCGCGAAACGGAAGCCAGGACTTCTTCGGTAGACGGGTCTATGGCGTCGAAGGTCTGGTTGCTGCGGGCAGGGGTCCATTCGTTGGCGATAAATAGCTGGTTACGGATCTCTGGCATGACGGCTTCTTTCTACTCTAGACTCGTCCAGTCGGGGGTCTCGACCGGGTCGACGAACATCTGGGACATCTCTTCTTCGTCGCCGGGAGGGAGGCGGTTTATCCCGACCATCTTATCTATGACCATGTTCTGAAAACGGTGCAGCGGCTCCTCGAAACGGTAGCACATCCGGCCCCCACGGTACGCCGGGTTCGAGAGACCTTCCTGTACCCGGCCCACGATCTCGATGTCTTGCAAGTTCACCAGGTCCCAGAAACGGGCGAGCTGATCCAGAGCCTCCTCGGAGCCTTCCGTGTCGACCGACTCGGGATGCGCCAACAAGACCGTCTCCTCGACCGTGAAACCCGGCTCCTGCGGGTGGGTGACTATTATGAAGGCGTGGTTCGGAAGCACCACGAGCGCGGTGTTCGGGAAGATCCACATAAAGCGCCCGCTCTGGGCGTCTTCGTCGTTCAGGGCATCTATCGGAGGCAACCCATCCCAGCCGCCTTCTTCGGTGTTCTGCGAAACGGGGTTGGTACACATCCCCGTGTACATCCCCGGTCCTTGCCAGCGGTAGTGGTCTTCCATCTTCGAGACTTTGACCAACTCGGGATGGACCCAGGGCAGATGGTAGTACTCCATGAAGTTCTCGCCGATGAGCTTGTAGTTGGCGTCTACCTCGTAGTTCTTTGTCCGCATTACCTGCCACTCGTGGAGCCGGTAGCCGGAGAAGCGCTCCGGCAGGTCACCGAGTTGCTCCGTTAGCGGCCCCGCTTCCGGGTCTAGATTGACGAATATCAGGAACCCCCAGCTATCTACTCTGACCGGCATTAGGCCATAGTCCGCCTTGTCGAAACCTTTTACGGAGTCTGTGTCGAAGACGGCCTGCATGTCCTCGGGGATGTCCGAGCCTTCGAAGAGCGGGGTGCCGAGGCAGTTGCCTTCCAGGTCGTAGGTCCAGGAGTGGTAGGGGCACCGGATGCGGTTGGACCGCAGGTTGTGGGTACCTTCGTCGAGCAGCTTGGCGGCCCGGTGGCGGCAGACGTTGTGAAAGGCTCGCAACTCACCGGCTTTGCTGCGGGTGACGACGACCGAGCGTCCGGCTACTTTGGAGACGAGTGTCTGTCCCGGTTTCTCTACCTGGGAGGTACACCCGACGACGAGCCAGCTCTTTGCAAAAATTTTCTCGCGCTCGATGTCGAAGAACTCCCGGGAGGTGTAGGCGTCGGGGAGCAGGGTAACGGCGAGGTCTACCGGCGCCCGGGTGGGTGCGTAAATTTCCTCTTTCGTGTAGTCCTCCGGGGAAATATGTTGCGGGTAGTGTCGGGTTTCGTAGCCTTTGCGCTCAATGGTCATCCTGTTCCTCCCCTCTCGACGTTTTGTAATGTGGTTTGTCGAACGTAATCTACCAGTTCGGGATGTGTGACCGCCCTCAGGCGTGAAAAGCTTTCTCGAACGAGTTGTCGGTGATGGCGGGGCGTTCGATGCTGAACGGCTCGATAGGGTAAGTGGACTCGCCGTCGAGCGCGAGCTCAGAGAGGATGCGCCCGATCAGGCCGGCGAACTTGTAGGCATGCCCGGCACCTATCGCCACGGAAATTTGGGGATGGTCCGGCAGCGTGTCTATTATGAAGTTCTGGTCCGGCGGCACGGTGTACAGACAGGTCTTGGTGTACAGTTCCGGACCCAGAAAGCCCGGCAGATGCCGGCTCAAGAACTCTCGGTAGCGCTCTTGGCGTACCGGGTCGGGCTCGAAGGTGCGAGTGTCGGCGGTTACTTCGTGGCCGCCCATGTGCTGGCCGAGCTTGGTCGCTACCTCACCGTAGACCGGGAAACCGTAGAAGTTGTACGCCCCGTGCCACATAAAGACCGGGAAATTCTCCGGCGCGAACTCCCGCAGGTTCGGCGTCGCGTAGTAAGTAACTTGCTCTTGGGTCACGGTTAGCGGGAGCTGTGTGCCGGTCTCTGCCAGTACCCCATTCGTCCAGGCGTCGCTCGCAACCACGAGCCGGTCTGTGTGGTAGATCTCATCGTCCGTAACGATCTCTACACCTTCTCCGCTCGGCCGCACAGCCCGTACCGCCGTCTCTTCCAGGACCTCCGCGCCGCGAGCCCGGGCCAACGCGATGTGTACCGCGTTCGTCCTACCGGCATCCACGATCCCGGACTCCTCCTGGTAGATGGCCCTCTCTGTCCCTTTGAGACGGAACTGCGGCCAGCGACGCATCAACTCGTCGGGGTCCAGTACCTCGTAGTCGAAGCCGAACTCTTCGAACGCCGCAACGTACCCTTCTACGTTGCGGGTTCCGACCTTCTCCGGATCCCGCTCGTCCACCGCCTCTATAACGAGCCCGCCGGTTTTGTAGAGTACCCGCACCCCCGACTCTTCTTCGATGTGATAGTAAGCCTTGTAAGCCTCCGGGGCGAGGGCGGCGTACTCGGACTGGTGCTGTGCAAGCCGGATGATCCGTGAATGATCCTGGGAAGCTCCCCGCCCGTGGCCGAGCTCGAACTGCTCGATCCCAAGCACCGAACCCCCCAGCTCCCGTGAGAGCCAGTACAGGGCAGCGGACCCCAGTCCTCCGCAACCGACGACGATAGCTTCGTAGTGCTTCATAGAGCTGCTACACCTCTCTTGAGTACGTGCCTTTAGTTGCTCTGAGCGTAATTCCTCCGTTTTTATAAATCCAATATATTTTTGACACCTTTATTAATATGTTTTACAAATAAATAATGGAGTTGCGGCAGCTAAAATATTTCGTCGCGGTGGCGGAGGAGCGGAGCTTTGGGCGGGCGGCCAAGAGGTTGCACATGAGCCAGCCGCCGTTGAGCATCCAGATCAAGGGTTTGGAGAAAGAGCTTGGCGTAAAGCTTCTGGATCGGAGCACCCGGCGGGTGGAGCTTACGGATTCCGGGCGGACCTTTCTCCTGCGGGCGCGGGAGATACTTGGCTCGGTCGAGGCGGCCGGGATGGAGGCACGAGGAGCGGAGCTTGGCTTGCGGGGGCGGTTGGAGATCGGCTTTGTCAGTTCGGCGACGTTGAGCCTGTTGCCGCCCGCCTTGCAGAGGTTTCGGGAGCGGTTCCGGGGTGTTGAGTTGGATCTCCGGGAGCTCGCCAGCGTGGAGCAGGTAGAAGCCCTCTACGAGGGAGAGATAAGGGTAGGATTGGTGCGCTTGCCGATGCGGGCGCCGGGGATAAGGTTCGAACCGATTTTGGCGGAGCCGCTCGTGGTAGCTTTGCCCGCCGGACATTCGCTAGAGGATAGTCGGGCTATCCCGCTTGATGAGGTGGCGGGACTGCCGCTCATCTTCTTCCAGCGTCGGCTGGAGCCCGGTTCCCACAGCCAGATCGTCGAACTGCTAGGACGGGTGGGAGCCCTACCGAAAGTGGTGCAATACTCAGTGCACTTGCAGACCGTGATCGGTCTGGTCGCCAGCGGTATTGGCATAGCGATCCTCGCCGAGTCCGCCCGCAGGATGCATCGTGAAGGCGTCGTCTACCGGCCTCTGGATGCCCCCGACGCAACTAGCTGGCTCGGCCTTGCGTGGCTGGAGAGAGACGAGTCGCCGCTCGTCGAAAACTTCGTACAAGTGGTGCGGGAGGTCGCCGGGGGCGAGGCTCCGAACCGGCCGGAGGTCTAGCCGAGCTCGGTGCGCCTGCCGGGCAGTGAGTAGTAGAGTGCCCCGTCCCGGCTCTCTAGCTGGAGGTGTCCGCCGTTCGCCAGTTCCGATAGCATCTCATCGGCCTCGCGCACGGTCAGCGAAGTCTCCATCGCCGCTTCAGCGGGGGTGATGATGTCGCCGTTGTCCCGGATGGCGGAGAGAAGTTCTCGTTCCTGGCTGATCGGTTGCGAAACGGCGCGTTTCTCTTCCCGCAGTTCGTTGACGCCTATTCCGAGGAGTGCCGCGGCGGCTATCACGAACGGGAAACCTGTTATGGCTGCCCCTGTGGTAGAGACAATCAAGACCGTAGCAATTATGAACCCCAGGCCTAGTGACAGGTAGAGATATGGGTTGGACTCTTTGTTGTCCGGGCTTTTGTCCCCGTGTCGTTCTAGTTCGCTCACCCTCTGCTCCAATACTCCAGTCGCCGCACCATTCTACTCTTTGGAAGTCTTCGCACAAGTGTTGGACGTCTTCCAGCATCTCGCCGGGACGGTAGTCGTCGAAGAGAGCTCCAACCACTGCGCTGTCCCGGTGTTATCTTCTCCCGGTGGACGAAAGATCTGTAAAAACCAAGCTCTTTCTCATTACGGGCGGCGCACGCTCCGGCAAGTCGCGCTACGCCGAAGGGTTGGTAGAGAACTTTGGCGGCGGGGTCGCCTACGTCGCCACCCTCGAACCGGGCGACGGGGAGATGAGCCGGCGCGTCGAACGCCATAAGGCGCGACGTCCGTCGGAATGGCGCACGATCGAAGTCCAGCTCGACATTGCGGAGGCTATCGCAGGCACAGAGGAGCCGGTCGTCCTGCTCGATTGCTTCTCGGGATGGGTCTCCAACTTGCTGCTCGTGCACGAGGAGCGAGGCGAGGAAGCGGTTTTGGATGCTGTGTTGGAGGCGGTCGCTGGGCTTATTGACGTTTTCCGAGAATCGGATAAGACCCTCGTAGTCGTTACCAACGAGGTCGGAGACGGGGTCGTTCCGGCCTACCCGCTCGGGCGATGGTATCGGGACGCCCTGGGACTGGCGAACCAGCGGGTGGCGGCGGAGGCCGACGCCGTTTGCTTGATGACTGTGGGTCTACCGCTGGTGCTGAAGGGCAGTTTCCCGGAGATGTAGCGTAGTGCAGGAAGACCCGGATTTTCCAAATAGGCTATTGGCCATCAGTCCTTAGTCCCTTGTCTAATGCCTGGAACCTGCGACCTGATGCCCGGTATCTCGACGATTGACCCGGGCAACGCGCGGGGATATGCTGAGGTTTACCAAGCAGGTGGACGGAAGGGTCCAGGAAGCCGGTTGGAGTCCGGCGCGGTCCCGCCACTGTAGCCGGGGAGTGAGTCTCGAAGAAGCCACCGAGAGGGAAGGCCGGGACGAGCGGGGACCCGGAAGCCAGGAGACTGATCTTCCGTCCGTAGTATTCCGAACGGGGCGAGGACCCCGGGAAGGGGTTATCTTGAACGGAGCGCTACTGGTCGCCGGAACCCACTCCGACGCCGGAAAGAGCGTCGTGGTAGCCGGCATCTGCCGCTGGCTCGTCCGGGAAGGGGTCAGTGTAGCGCCCTTCAAGGCGCAGAATATGTCGCTCAACTCTTACGTTACGCGGGAGGGCGCGGAAATCGGCCGCGCCCAGGCCGCCCAGGCCGCGGCCGCCCGCGTCGAGCCCGAAGCCGCCATGAACCCTGTGTTGCTCAAGCCCTCGTCGGATCGGCGGGCGCAGGTGATCATACTCGGCAAACCTCTTACCATCGCCGGCGCCCACGGATACGTAAACATGAAGGAAACCCTCCTGCCGACAGTCCTGGAAGCGCTAAAAGGCCTCCGACGGCGCTTCGACGCGGTAGTCTGCGAGGGGGCCGGGAGCCCGGCGGAGACAAACCTGCGGGAGAACGACCTCGTTAACATGGGCCTCGCACGAGCCGCAGACCTGCCGGTGGTCGTCGTCGGCGACATAGACCGGGGTGGCGTACTCGCCAGCCTCTATGGTACGCTCGCGCTGCTGTCGGCAGAGGATCAGAGGCTCGTCGGCGGCTTTCTGGTAAACAAGTTCCGGGGCGACCCGGCGCTTCTGGCCCCGGGCCTGGATCAGCTTTCCAACCTCACGGGTCGGCCCGTACTCGGCACGCTGCCCTACGCGCCGGGCCTCAACCTCGACGGGGAGGACTCCGTCGCCCTGGACACGCCCCGCGCACTCGGACCACCGCTCGGCAAAGACATACTCCGCGTGGCGGTAGCGCGGCTCGCCAGGATCTCCAACTTCACCGACTACGACGCCCTGGCCCACGAGCCGGGGGTCGTGGTCTCCTTTACCGCTTCCCCGGCCGAGATACTGGCCGCCGACCTCGCCGTAATCCCCGGCACCAAAGCAACCGTCGCCGACCTGTCCCAACTGCGGGAGCGAGGGCTGGACGCGGCCTTCGCGGAGCGCGCCCGGCGTGGCCTGCCGATACTGGACGTCTGCGGCGGCTACCAGATGCTCGGAAAGCGCATAGTGGATGGCATCGAAAGTGAAGAGGTTGAGGTATCCGGGCTAGATCTCTTGCCCGTGGAGACCGTATTTGAGTCGGAGAAGGTGTTGACCCGGCCCGAAGGACGGGCGCCGGGGTTCGGGAACGCGGAAGTCTCGGGGTATGGGATCCGTCACGGAAGAGTCTGCCGCTGCGGTGGAGACCCGTTGTTTATCTCCGGCGTTATCTCCGACGACTCCGACGAGGGCTGCCGGGTAGACGCGGTCTTCGGAACGTCCTGGCACGGGGTAATGGAGTCGGACGAATTCCGGCGGCGCTTTCTGCGCTACGTAGCGGAGGTGCGGGGTCTTGACTGGGTCCCCGGCGAACAAGGTTTCGCCGCCGCCCGCGAACAGCGGCTGGAGAAGCTTGGAGACCTCGTCGCCGGGAACGTAGACCGCGAAGCCTTACTGCGCCTGATAGATGGCGGTCCACCGAGGGGGTTGCCGGTTCTGCGGCCCCGGTTGGTGGATGGCGCTGTGCCAGAGAAGGCCCTGGTGAACAAAAGATGATCATGCCGTCTAAAAGGAGGACGTGACTTGAGTGAGACGCGAGAGAACCGGGAGCCGCGGGAGGAGCGGCTGAGTCGCAGGTCTAAGAGAGAGCGGCCTTTGTTGGTGGTGAACACCGGACACGGGAAGGGTAAGAGTACGGCGGCGTTCGGCATCATGCTCCGCGGGTGGGCGCGAGGCTACAAAGTGGGCGTCTATCAGTTCTTGAAGAGCGGCAAGTGGAACATCGGCGAGCAGCGAGCCGCCGAGGCGCTGGGCAACATAGACTGGTTCAAGATGGGCGACGGCTGGACGTGGATGGTACGGGATCTCGACCACTCCGCCGACCTGGCCCGCGAGGGTTGGGAGGAGGTCAAGCGGCGCCTGGCCGACGAGAGCTACGACATGCTGCTTCTGGACGAGTTTAGCTACCCGATGAAATTCGGCTGGGTGGATACCGCGGAGGTGATCGAAGTGCTGAGGAACAGGCCCGGCTTCCAGCACGTCATTATCACCGGTCGGGACGCACCGGAAGAGCTGATAGCGGCCGCGGACCTTGCCAGTGAAGTCGTCAAGCTAAAGCACCCGATGGACGAGAGCTACAAGGGGCAGAAGGGGATCGAGTGGTGAAATTTCTGTTCCCCAAGACGGCTTGGCGTCGCGGGTGAACCGGGCCATTGTTCCCGAAAAATTGGCGGCTTTGCTCCTGGCGCTGGCCCTAGACCTGGGCGCCGGGGAGCCGCCGGCCCGCATCCACCCCGTCGTAGGGGTGGGTAAACTACTTGAGACGCTTGCCAAACGAGTCCCGTCCGGCCCCCGCCGGGAGCTGGCGTATGGGGCGGTGTGCGTAGGCGTCGTGACGCTGGTTCCGGCGTTCGGGACGAAGGCCTTGCACTCGATCTTAAAGCCGGGACCGTTGAGTATCGTTGTGGTAGCCTGGTTGCTGAAGACTTGCTTTGCGTATCGCGCGTTGGAAGAAGCGGCCTGTGCGGTCGCCGAACCGCTCTCTGCCCGGGATCTCCCCGCTGCCAGAGAAACGTTGATCTCCCTAGTTGGCCGTGACCGTTCCGGGCTCGACGAGTCCGAGGTCTGCGCGGCCGCCATCGAGTCGCTCGCCGAGAACCTGGGTGACGGCTTTGTCGCGCCGCTTCTGGCCTACGCCGTGGGCGGGCTCCCCGCCGCCGTTTTTTATCGCGCGGCCAACACCGCAGACTCCATGATCGGCCACCGGGGCCGGTACGAATACCTGGGAAAAACCGCCGCCCGGCTGGACGACGCGCTCAATCTCGTGCCGGCACGCTTTACGGCGATACTGATCCTGGTCGTTTCGGGATCGAAAGCCCGCGAAGCCTGGCGAACCGCCGTGCGGGACCACGTCAAAACATCTAGCCCGAACGCCGGCTGGCCGATGGCCGCCGCGGCGGGCTCTCTAGGAATATCATTGCAAAAGCCGGCCGATTATCACCTCAACCCGGAGGCCAGAGAGCCAAACGTGGAGGACGTTCACCGCGCCCTCGGGTTGTGCCGCCGGGCCGCTTTTCTCTTTGGGGTTCTCGTGTTGGTCGCAGCGACGATGGACAAGAGGAGCGCCTGATGCGCGCCAAGCCCAACCCACCGTTCGCGGCGCTCTCGCCGGTGGCGCACGGGGCGTTGGATCACGGGGAACTCTCCGGGCTGGGACTTACCCCAGAAGACGTGGTGGATTTCAGTTCCAGCATCAACCCGTACGGTCCGGCGCCGGAGGTTGAGGAGGCCGCCCGGCAGGCGGACATCGGACGCTATCCGGACAAAGAATGTTGGAAACTGCGGGACGCGCTGTCGGAGCATTTGGGTGTGGATACGGCCTGCATCGCCGTGGGGAACGGGTCGGCGGAGCTTATAGACCATCTCGCCCGGGTCTACCTGGCTCCCGGAGACACCGCGCTCCTCGTCGGTCCGACCTTCGGCGAGTACGAGCGGGCCAGCCGTCTCTGTGGCGCGCGGGTAATCCGCCACGATCGGCGGGTGTCCGATGATGAAGTTGGCCTGGCTCTCCCCGGCCTCCTGCAGACCGTAAAGAACGAGCGACCGCGGGTCGTCTGGCTGTGTAACCCTAACAACCCGACCGGCGACTACATGCCCCGCTCCTTCGTCGAACGACTGTTGGAAGAGATCGCCGCCGCAAACGGACTGCTCTTTGTAGATGAAGCCTACTGGGACCTGATGCCCGAGACAGAACCCGGCGACTTGACGGATCTTCTAGAGGGCGAGAACCTGGTCCTGCTGCGTTCTATGACCAAGAGCCACGCGCTCGCCGGGCTACGTCTCGGCTACGTCCTGGCCGCCCCAGATGTTGTTCGAACCCTCTCCGTAGCCCGTCCCCCGTGGAACGTCGGCGCGCCCGCGCAGGCCGCCGGCGTCGCGGCGCTCTCCGCTCCTGCCATAGAGCACTTGGAAAACAGCCGGCGACGCATGGCCCGAACCGCCGTCCAACTACGACAGGATTTAATGGAGCTCGGGTGCGGAGTGCCGCCGGGCCGGACCAACTTCCTACTCGCCAGAGCCGGCAACGCGGCCCACGTACGCAGAGCGCTGCTGGTCCGGGGTCTTCAGGTGCGCGATTGTGCGTCTTTTGGTTTGCCGGATTATATCCGGGTAGCGGTTCGACGCCCGGAGGAGTGTCAACTTTTGATCTCCAGGCTCGGGCGGTTGTTCGATGATGAAACGTTAGAGCCACCCTGAAAGATTGACGGGCGGGACGAATCCTGGTAGCGTCGTCCCCGCAAAAGCGTCACGGTGCAAGGGAAGCCGGTTCGAATCCGGCGCGGTCCCGCCACTGTGTGCGACGAGGCTGGTTACCGCATTGGGGAAGCTACGAAACCCCCGGTCACTGGACTGTACAAAGTCCGGGAAGGCGGCGGATTCCGGCGTTTGAGTCGCGAGCCAGGAGACCTGCCGGGGCGCATAAACCCAGAGACTCTTCGAGGAAGGAGTGGGAACGATGCGCGATACCGGCTTCTCTTAACGCCCTCTGCAGCACGGCGGGTAAACGAAATCAGTGTGCTTCAGGGAGAATCCTTTGTATAGAAAAATAGTCATACTGCTGGCCGCTTTCTCCGTAGCGGTCGTGGCAACAGCGTGTGGTCAGCAGTCTTCGCAAGGCGGTACGACGGGCGGCGGATCAGGCGGCGATACGGGCGGCGGGACGCAGGCTTCCGGCTTTCCGGTAACCATCGAGGATTCTCTGGGAAGACAGGTAAAGATAGCAGAGAAGCCGGAGCAGATCGGCTCCCTCGCCCCCAGCGCGACGGAGACTCTCTTTGCGGTCGGGGCGGGGAACCGGGTTGCCGGGGTAACGACCGCCGATGACTACCCGGAGCAGGTAGAGAGCATAGAAGAGATCGGGGACTACCAGACGACGAACACCGAGAAAATAGCCTCGCTCGAAATAGACCTCATCGTACAGTCCTTTGACGGCTACACGAAAGAACAGGCCAAAGACCTGGAACAGAAAACCGGGGCAAAAGTCTTGGCGCTCAATCCTACCACCGTTGAAGAGGCTATAGGCAGTGTCAGCACGGTGGGCAAGGCCGTCGGCAATATCGAGAAAGCCCAGGTGGTCGAGGAACGACTGCAAAGTGAACTGGGCCAACTAGAGCAGAAGATCGAAGGCCTGCCCCGACCCGCGGTATTCTACGAGCTTGGCTACGATCCGCTATTCACCGTCGGGCCGGGGAGTTTTGTTCAAGATGCGATCCAGATAGCCGGCGGCAAGAACGTTACCGCCGACGCCCAACAGGCCTATCCGCAATATTCAGTCGAGAAGCTACTTCAGGACGATCCCGCATACTACCTGGCGGGCGCGAGCTCCGGCGCGACCGTCGAGGCTATAAAAAGCCGTCCACCGTACTCCTCGCTGCAGGCCGTGCAACAGGATAAAGTCTTTGTCATAAACGACGATCTGGTGAACCGGCCGGGGCCGAGGATCGTGGAGGGAGTGCGCGAGATCGCCGAGACTATTCACCCCGACGCATTCGGGGGAGGTGGCACGACCGGAGGCGGATGATCGGTGTCTCGAACCACACCCACGTGAAGCTCGTGCGCCACACCCAGACGGACTGGAATAAGGAGGGCCGCTACCAGAGCTACTCGGACCGGCCACTAACAAAGTTCGGCCGGGCGCGGGCCACGGCGGTCGCCGACCGGCTCCGGCGCGGCTCGTACACGACGGTCCTCTCGACCGGGCTCTCCAGGACAAACGACCTCGCCTCCGAGGCTGCCGGGTCCGGGCCGGAGAAGGATGAGCGGTGGCGGGAGGTGGACCACGGCCTCTGGGAAGGTATGACCCACGAAGAGGTCGCGGAGCGCTACGGTGAACAGGCCCGGCGCCGTTTCGGAGACTTTTGGGATAGCCGGGCGCACGGGGGCGAGAGCGGGGCGGACCTCTGGGGCCGCATCGGGTCGGCCTGGGAGGATCTTGTAAAGCGACACGCCGGAGGCCGGATACTGGTCGTAACGCACGGGACGCCGATCCGGCTCCTGCTATGTTCCTTTACAGGAGTTCCGTTCGAGCAACATTGGAAGTTCCGGATCGACCTGGGAGGCGTAACGGCCCTCGACGTCTACCCGACCGCGACCATCCTGCGGAGCGTCAACGAAGTGCCGCCCCTGGAAAGCAGCCTTTTATGACCCAGGAAGAGAAAGCCTCTCGAATACCAGGCCTCGACCGGGAGGCGATGGAGACCGCGGAGGTTCGCCAGAGCCACCTGACCAAACCAGCCGGGGCTCTCGGAAGCCTGGAGGGGTTGAGCGTCCGGCTGGCCGGCATTACCGGCGAAGCGCGGCCCCGCTTTGAAGAGCGGGCGCTCGTAGTGGCCGCCGCGAGCCACGGCGTAACCGACGAAGAAGTTAGCGCGTATCCGGCGTCCGTTACGGCGCAGATGGTTCAAAACATTCTCGGTGGCGGCGCGGCGATCAACGTCCTGGCCGATGCTGCCGGGGCGCGGCTGGTCGTGGTGGACGCGGGCGTGAGCCCCGAACCTGGCCCGAACCCCGAACTCCGCCGCGTCCGACTCGCCCCCGGAACGCGCAACATGTTCCGCGAGCCGGCGATGCCACGGAATCACGCCCGCAACATAGTCGAGGCCGGCATAGAACTGGCCGGGGAGTTGGCGGACGACGGAACAACTCTTCTGGGACTCGGGGACATGGGTATCGGCAACACCACCTCGGCGTCGGCGGCGGTCGCGGCCATTACCGGTGCGCCGGTGGAAAAGGTTACAGGACGTGGAACCATGGTCGTGGACGAGGTGCTGGAAAACAAACGGACCGTGATCTCCGGCGCACTCGACCGTCACCGGCCCGGTCCGGATGACGCCCTCGGGGTCCTAAGCGCGGTTGGCGGGTACGAGATCGGCTTTCTCGCCGGCTGCTGCCTGGGAGCCGCGGCTCGTCGCATCCCCGTAGTGCTCGACGGACTTCCGGTAGTGTCGGCGGCGCTGCTGGCTGACCGGCTCTTTCCGGCTGCGCGTAACTACATGATCTCCGGCCACCGCTCCGCCGAGCCGGGACAGGCCGTCGCGCTGCGGCATCTCGGACTGGAGCCGCTCCTCGACCTCGGGATGCGACTCGGGGAAGGAAGCGGGGCTGCGCTCGCGATGCCGGTCGTGGCCGCTGCCGCCCGCACGCTGGACGAAATGGCGACCTTCGGCGAGGCGGGCGTGGACGAGGAGACTGATGCCGGATAAGCCGGGCAAACGGCGTAAGAACTTTTGGGGACCGCTGCAGCCTCTCGGTGAGGCGCTCCGCTTCCTAACGATGTTTCCAGTCCCGGGTCTGCCGCCGATGAAAGAGGCGACCGTCGCCCGGGCGATGGTCGCGTTCCCGCTCGTCGGGTTGTTTATCGGGGCTTGTGGGGCAGGTGCGGGGCTGCTCGCGGGCTGGCTGTTCGGGGAGCCGTTGCGGGCGGTTGCGGTGGTCGTCGCCTGGATGGTGGTTACCTGGGGACTTCACCTGGACGGTCTCGCCGACAGCGCTGACGCGCTGTTTTCTTTCCGGTCCCGGGAGAAGAAGCTGGAGATCATGAAAGACAGCCGCATCGGCACGATGGGTTCTCTAGCCTTGATCTCCGGGGTCCTGCTAAAGGTCGGGGCGCTCTTCAGTCTCGGATCGGCGTGGTGGGTCGGGGCGCTGCTCGCCCCGATGTGGGGCCGCTGGTCCGACATCTACGGCATCTTCTTTTTTCCGGCGGCCCGCGAGGGCGGCATGGGCCGAAACTTCAACGAACAGGTCCGAAAGCGGGACTTCGTGTTCGCCAGTATCAGCGCGTTGCTTGTAGGTGGTCTCCTGCTCCCGCCCTGGGGCGCTCTCGCTGGGCTAGTGGTCTTGGCGGTGGCGCATCTTCTGGCCCGTTGGATGGTCGGCATTCTCGGTGGATTGACCGGCGACACTTACGGCGCGCTTTCGGAGGTGGGGGAGATCGTAGTTCTTTTGGCGCTCGTCGCCCTCGTGCACCACGCGGTATTGTGAGCATTGGATGAACGGTAAGAACAGCGTCTACCCCGTTTGGGTGCTCGGATCTCTGGGCGTCGTGGCGGCTACTGGAACCGTCGCCCTGGGCATCGGGCCGGCCTGGCTCTCCCCGGCGGAGGTCGTCCGTACGCTGCTCGGCGGTGGAGAAGAGGTGTCCCAGACCATCGTGCTCGACATCCGGCTGCCCCGGATAGTCTTGGCGGCGCTGGTCGGATGCGCGTTGGGCGTAAGCGGGGCCGCGATGCAGGGACTCTTCCGAAACCCGATGGCCGACCCCTACATCGTCGGTATCTCGCCCGGTGCGGCTTTAGGGGCCGTGCTGGCTACGGTGCTCGGGCTCTCGGCGAGTTTCGCGGGGCTCTCGGCGGTGCCGCTCGCCGCCTTTGCCGGGGGGATCGGGGCGGCGCTGGTGGTCGTGGCGCTGGCCCGGCAGGGTGGCAGGTTCCCGATCGCGGACTTGCTGCTCGTCGGGCTCGCGGTCGGGGCTTTCGCGGGGGCGGGCTATTCATTCCTCATACTTACCCTAGACGACGGCCGGATCGCCGGCGTTCTATTCTGGCTTTTGGGATCGTTCTCGCCCTCCGACTGGGGGCGGGTGCTCGCCGTATTGCCGTACCTCGCGGTTGCGGTAGCGGGGCTCATGTTTATGGCCCGCGGCCTGGACGTGTTCTCTCTGGGCGAGGAGGACGCCGGTTACCTGGGGTTGCGGGTGGAGCGGCTCAAGATGCTGTGTGTGGCGTTCGCGGCGTTGGCGGCCTCGGCGGCGGTCGCGGTGAGCGGCGTGATCGGGTTTGTTGGACTCATCGTGCCGCACGTCGCCCGCCTCCTCGTCGGCCCCCGCCACGTCCTCTTGCTCCCGGTCTCGGGACTCTGGGGCGCGGCCTTCCTCATCCTCGCCGACGCCGCCGCCCGCAGCATCCTCTCATCCTCCGAGATACCGGTCGGCGTCATCACCGCCCTCTGCGGCGCCCCGTTCTTTCTCTACCTCCTCCGCCGGAGCCGCAAGCATGACCTCTAAGATGACGCTCGCGGTCCACGAAGTCCGGGCCGGCTACGGCGCGGACGACAAGCTCCACGGCGTTACGTTGGAGGTCCCAACGGGCTCTTTTCTGGCCGTCGTCGGGCCGAACGGCAGCGGCAAGAGCACCCTGCTCCGCACGATGGCCCGCGCCCTCGAACCCCGCCTCGGGGCCGTGCTGCTCGACGGCCGGGAGGTTGGAAGCTGGAACCCCAAAGCCTTCGCCCGGGAGGTCGCGGTCGTCTCGCAGGAAGGCTCTCCGGCTTTCGACTACACCGCCTACGAGATCGTGGAGCTGGGACGAACACCCCACAGCCACCGGATGACCCCGGACAGAGAGAGCCTCCGGGTCGTGGAGGAGGCAATGCGCGAGGTCGGGGTGTGGGAATTTCGGGACCGGAGGATGGGCGGGCTCTCCGGCGGCGAGCGGCAGCTCGTGACGCTCGCCCGGGCGCTGGCCCAGGAGCCGGAGGTACTGCTCCTCGACGAGCCGACGAACCATCTGGACATCCACCACCAGGTCGCGTTTATGGAAGTGTTGCTCCGACTGAATAACGTAGGAAAAACGATCTTGATGGTCGTCCACGACCTGAACTTAGCGGCCCGGTATGCGGAACGGGTCGTGGTGTTGCACGAAGGCCGGGTCTCTGCCGCCGGGCCGCCGAGCGTCGCGCTGCGTCCGGAGGAGATAGAGACCGCCTTCGGCGCCGAGGTCGAACTCTCCATCTCGCCCCGCACCGGCGCGCTCCAGATACAGCCGGTCGGCGTCCCGCCGGAACCGGGAGGCGACCCGGAGGTACACGTTATTTGCGGCGGCGGCTCCGGCGCCCCTCTCATGCGCCGTCTCCGGGAAGAGGGTGTACCCTTCTCGGCCGGCGTCGTGAGCGTCGGCGACACGGATCACGCCGTCGCCCGCTCGCTGGGAGCGTCGCTCGTCCAATCCGAGTCTTACGCGCCGGTATCCGAAGAGGCCTGCAAACGCAACGTCGAGGCCGCCGGAAAAGCGCGGCTCGTAGTCGTCTGTGACATGCTCATCGGCCATGGGAACCTCCGAAACCTGGAGGCCGCCTCGGCGGCGCAAGACCGGGACGTGCCGGTAGCCTTGCTCCGCGACGGGCTGCCGCCCTGGGCCGAAGAGCGGGATTACACCGGCGGCGAGGCGACCCGCGCCCTGGAGCAACTGTTCGAGCGGGGCGCCCGATGGCTAGAGTCTATAGATGAAGTGGTCGTAACGTTGTACGAAAGCGTCCCAAAGGCAGCCGTTCCGGCCGAAGACGACTAGCGCTTCCGTGTGTCTGAGGTTAGGGTTTTGTAAAATATGTCAGACCCCAGGTGGAGAGGTGAGATCTTGCGAAAGGTTTGTCGATGAAGCGGCTCCGGGTGCTCATGACGCGACAGGAGATAGTGCCGGAACGGCTGGCCGGCGCAACCTCTGTAGCTATAGACGTCTTGCTTGCGACCACGACCCTCGTAACCGCCTTCGACAACGGCGCCCGCCGCGTCTTCCCGACCGAAAACCTCGAAGAAACAAAGCGCGTAGTGAAGTCCCTGGACGATTCCGACGTACTACGCGGCGGCGAACAAGACGCCGAGAGAATAGAAGGTTACGAACTCGGGCCGTATCCGGCGGAATATACGCCGGAGGTCGTGAATGATAAAGACGTGATCTTCGTGACCACCAACGGCACCCGGGCCATCGCCGACGCTGCCGCCTCTGAAGAAGTGCTCGTCGGTTGTCTCCGCAACGCCCCGGCGGTCGCCCAATACCTGCAGGAGTCTGAGGCGGACTCTATATACCTGATCTGTGCCGGCTCCGGCAATCGCTTTACCCTGGAAGACTTTCTCGGAGCCTCCGCCATACTCTCCTACATGCACACCGAACACCGGCACCTCAACGATGCCGCCTGGATGGCGCTGAACCTCGCACACGAATATCAGGACCGCGAGATGGAGGCGTTGGAGCAGAGCCGGGCGGGACGCTGGTTCGTCGAGAACGACCGGCAAGAAGAGCTGGAGTTCGTCGGGGACGTGGGCGCGAGCGACCTCGTCGCAAACATCGTGGACGGCCAGCTCCAACGCATACCGGGCACCGGATAGAAAGGTTCCTAAATGTCCGAAACCATACAAGTCCGCGAAGGAGAAGGTTTCGACCACGAAACCGTCGAAACCTACCTGCGGGACAACATAGAAGGCTTACCCGAAGGAGACCTGGAAGTGTGGCAGTTCCCTTCCGGGGCGTCGAACCTCACGTACCTGCTCCGTATCGGGGATTGGGAGGGCGTGCTGCGTCGCCCGCCGTTCGGCCCCGTGCCACCCAAAGCCCACGACATGGACCGCGAATCCGGGCTCCTCATGCGCCTGCACGAAGCCTATCCGCCCGCCCCCAAGCCTTACTTCTACTGCGGTGACGAGTCGGTCATCGGGGCCGAGTTCTACGTTATGGAACGCCGGGAAGGGACCGTGGTGGACGACTCGTTTCCCGAAGGCGTCGAGCCGACCGAGGAATTGTGTCGCAAGATGTCCGAAATGGTCTGCGACACGCTGGTCGAGCTTCACGCCGTAGACTACGAAGGAGCCGGACTGGGAGATTTGGGGAAGCCGGAGGGCTTTCTGCAGCGTCAGACGGAGGGTTGGATCGGGCGCTACGAAAAAGCGAAAACCGAAGATGTAGAAGACGCCGAACCGCCAACCGAATGGCTCGCCGCCAACGTACCGGACAGTCCGCCCGCGACCATCATCCACAACGACTTCAAGCTAAACAACCTCGTACTCGCCCCCGACGACTTCACCGAAGTTCGGGCTGTACTGGATTGGGAGATGGCGACCCTCGGAGACCCGCTCTTCGACCTGGCCGTCTCGCTCTCTTACTGGATCCAGGCCGACGACCCCGAAGAGCTGCAAGACATCCTTCCGACGGTAACTTCCATGCCCGGCTTTATGACGCGCAAGGAGTTCATGGACCGTTACGCCGAAAAGAGCGGGCGGGATCTCTCCCAGATGCACTGGCACATGGTCTTCGGCTACTTCAAGCTCGCAGTGATCCTGCAGCAGATCTACACCCGCTACAAAAAGGGCCAGACCCAAGACGAACGCTTCGCAGACTTCGGGAAGAAGGTTCGCAACCTCATAACCCACGCCAACGCCCTCGCAGAAAAAGGCGAATTGTAAATGGAAGGCCGCACCATCGGCGTCCTCGGCACCGGTACGATGGGCGCGGGCATCGTCCAGCTCGCCGCCGGGTCCGGCTACCGGGTGGTCGCCTGCGACGGCTCGGCCGAAGCCCTGGAGAAAGCCCAGGTCTACGTCCGGGAAGGTCTCGCCCGTTTCGCGGAGCGGGGTATCATCCCCGACCCGGAAGCCGCCTACGACCGCATCCAATGGACGACGAGCCTGGAGGATTTCGGTGAAGCGGAGGCTGTTATAGAAGCCATCGTCGAGCGCGTGGGGCCGAAGAAAGAGGCCCTCGCCGCCCTCGACGCGCTGCTCCCGGCCGAGGTTCTGATCCTCACCAATACCTCGTCTATCTCCATCACGGACCTCGCCTCCGCAACGAATCGGCCGGAGAAGGTCTGCGGTACGCACTTCTTCACCCCGCCACCGGTGCGCGAGGCCGTAGAGGTTCCGCGCGGAGAACTTACGAGCGATGAGACGGTGGAGCAGGTCAAGGAGCTTATAACCTCCTTCGGTAAACAGCCGGTCGTGGTGGAAAAAGACACGCCCGGTTTTGTGGCGAACCGCTTTTTAGTTCCTTTCCTCATCGAGGGCGCCCGGCTTCTGGAAAACGGCGTCGCCACCAAAGAGGAAATAGACTTACTCGTCAAAAAGGGGCTCGGGTTTCCAGTTGGGCCGTTCGAGCTCGGGGACTTTATTGGGTTGGATGTTGGGCGGGACGTGATCTCCTACGTACATCAGGAGACCGGCGAGCCGTACTATGCTCCCCCGCAAATCCTCGAAGACCTCGTGCGAGAAGGAAAGCTGGGTCGAAAAACCGGAGAGGGTTTCTACGAATACTAGCCGGTCAACCAGAATCACAGAGAGACAGGAGTCGTTATGGAAAACGGCGGAAAACCGTTGGATGGTGAGCAGCTAAAAGAGCTTGCCCGGTACTTCGACGAGGAAGTTACGTTCTCCAAACACATCGGCGCGAAGGTCGAGGAAGTCGAACCTGGGTGGGCCGTGGTCCGCATAGACATCGGAGACGTTCACCTGAACGGTGCCGGAACGCTGCACGGTGGGGTCTATGCCTCGCTCATGGACAACTCAATGGGCCTGGCCGTGCTCGCGCTGGTCGGGACCCGTACCGCCACGATAGAGATGAACACCCACTTTTTGGGTTCGGTAAACGAGGGGCGGATCTTCTGCCGCAGCGAGGTCGTTCACCGCACCCGACGCACCGCCACCGCAGAATCCAAAGTCTACGACGCCGACGAGAATCTCGTAGCAATGGGAACGGCGGCCTTCCGGGTCTTCGAGAAAAAAGGCAACGCCATCGTCTGATCCGGAGAACTTTCGCTTATAATGTCGGTGGACATATAGACTGGGAAAGGGACCCGTTCGTCCGCTTCTGTAAGTACAGTGTTAGGAGGAAACATGTTCACCCAAGAAAAACCCTGGCTAAAGGTCTACGAGGGACACGCCGATCCGGAAGTGGATCTCTTCGAGGGATCGCTATACGAATTGTTTCGCAACGCCGCCGAAGAGTACGGCGACAGAACCGCCTTTACCTTCTACGGAAACGAGATCGGCTTTACCCAAATACAGGCAATGATCGAGAAGATGGCGGCCTCACTCGCCGCGAGCGGCGTCGAAAAGGGCGACCGGGTGGCGCTCATGCTCCCTAACTGTCCGCAGTACGTCGTCTCCTTTTTCGCCACCGTCGGGCTCGGCGCCATCGTTACCCAGCTAAACCCGATGTACGTCGAGCGGGAGATACAGTACATCCTCGAGGACTCCGGCGCGGAGACCATCGTCGTCTACGCGGATATGTACCCGCGGGTCAAAGCCGTACTACCGGAGACGAGCTTGAAGAACGTGGTGGTCGTCAGCTTCGCCGGCGAGCCGGAGGATATGGAAGAAGACCACTACCTCTTCGACGCTTTCTTGGGACAAGACATCGATCCCGCGCCCGAGGTGGAGGTAGACCCGGCCGAGGATGTGGCAGCGCTCCAATACACGGGCGGCACTACAGGACGTTCTAAAGGCGCGATGCTGACACACCGGAACCTGGCGGCAAACATGCAGCAGTCCCTGGATTTCTTTGTCGAGGACCCCTCCACCTTCGATAAAGACGAGAAGTCCGTGGCCGTCTTGCCGTTCTTCCACATCTACGGCCTGACGTGCGTAATGATGTTCGGCATCCGTATGGGCCTGAACCAGCTCCTACTCCCGCGCTTCGACCCGCAGGAAGTGGTGCAACTGGTCAGAGACAATAAACCGACTTTCTTCTCCGGCGTACCGACGATGTACATGGCGCTAAACGCCGTGCCGGACCTCGCGGACTACGGGTTCGGCGACATCCGGTACTACACGAGCGGCGGGGCTGCTATGCCGGTCAACCTGCTGCACGCCATCGAGGAGAAAACGGGCGTCCAGATACAGGAGGGCTTCGGCCTCTCCGAAGCCTCCCCGGTAACGCACTTCAACCCCGTCTTCGCCGACCGGGTGCCGGGCAGCGTCGGCATCCCCCTCCCGAGCACCGACTCCCGGGTCGTGGACGTGGAGAACGGTGAAGCAGAGATGCCGGTCGGGGAGTCGGGAGAGTTGATCGTCGCCGGCCCGCAAGTAATGAAGGGCTACTGGAACATGCCCGACGAGACCGCCGATACACTCCGCGACGGCTGGCTCTACACCGGTGACATCGGCATGATGGACGAGGGCGGCTACTTCTACATCGTAGACCGGAAGAAAGACATGATCGTGGCCGGCGGCTACAACGTCTACCCACGCGAAATAGAAGAAGTCCTCTTTGAACACCCCGACATCTCCGAAGCCGTCGCCATCGGCCTGCCGGACGAATACCGCGGCGAAACCGTCAAAGCGTTTGTCGTAAAGAAGCAAGACGCTGACGTAACAGAAGAAGACATCATCTCTTTCAGCAAAGAACGTCTCGCCCCATACAAAACACCCAAGTCGCTGGAGTTCCGGGATGAGCTACCCAAGAGCACCGTCGGCAAGCTCCTGCGGCGGGTGCTGGCGGACGAAGAAAAAGAAAAGGTGGGGACCGAGACAGGAACTGAGGCGGAAGACCCGCCGTCCCCGAGCTAGGGAAGGAGCCGATTGGACACTCTGGATCTCTTTCGCCTCGACGGCAAAACCGCCATCGTGACCGGCGGCGGTAGGGGCCTCGGCCAGTACATGGCCGAAGCTCTCGCCGACGCCGGGGCCAACGTCGTGCTCTGCTCCCGCAAGATAGAGCCGTTAGAAGAAGTGCGGGAAGAAATAGAGGCCCGCGGTGGAAAAGCGCTCGCCGTCGCCTGTGACGTAACAGACCCGGACGACGTCGAGAAGGTAGTTTGGGAGGCCGAAGAAGCATTTGGGGTGGCGGATATTCTGGTCAACAACTCCGGGGCGACGTGGGGGGCTCCGGCGGCCGAGATGCCGTTGGAGAAGTTCGATCAGGTAGTGCGGGTCAACGTGCGGGGGACGTTCCTTATGAGCCAGGCGGTGGGGAAGCGTATGATCGAGCGCGGCTCCGGCGGCACTATAATTAACATCTCCTCTATAGCTGGCCTTCTCGGCGGAGACCCGGAATACATGCAGACCGTCGGCTACAACACCAGCAAGGGCGCCATTATCTCCATGACCCGCGACCTGGCAACCGCATGGGCGCCGCACGACATAACGGTCAACGCCATAGCCCCCGGCTGGTTCCCCACCCGCATGAGCGGCGGGCTCATCGAGAACTTCGAGGAGAGAATGCTCTCCGGCATTCCACTCCACCGCTTCGGTAATCCGGAGGACCTCAAAGGCGTGGTCGTATTCTTATCCTCGACGGCCGCCGCTTACATAACCGGGCAGACTCTGGCCGTAGATGGAGGCGCAACCGCTTGGTAAGACCGCCGGGCGATCTCGTAGCCAACAAGGTGCGGGATTGTTTAGGATTCGGCGCAGTACGGTAACTACCTCCTCGCGCCTGGCGCCTGGAAAGCTAGGGGGTAGAGTAAACTAAAACGCCTCTACATCCTCGTTTTTCGGCCGTGGCGGTCGGTTCGATGAACTAGAGGATGGGAGAATTTATGGAAAGAATCGAAGCCCGCACCGAAGAGAGAAAGCCGCTCCGCTCCTGGAGGCTCGGCGTCTCCGTCGTGGCGATCACCGCCGCCATGAGCCTGGCGTCTTGCGCCCAGGAGGAAAGCGGCGGAGGAACTACGTCGGGTGGCACCATGATGGATACCACAGGTGGAACTACGATGGGCACGACAGGCGGCACAACGGGCGGCACGACAGGCGGAACCACGATGTCCACTACGGGTGGCACTACGATGGGCACGACAGGCGGCACAACGGGTGGCACGACAGGCGGAACCACGATGTCCACTACGGGTGGCACCACGATGGGAGAAACGACCAACTAGGCTGCGCGGACTTTACATCTCTAGCAGTGGCCCGAGACTTCTCGGCGCGGTGACAGCGTATTCGTCAACGTCCCGCGTCGAGGATTTCAGATCCCGATAAGCTGGCTCTCCACCAACTCCTTGTAGAGCGAGTCTGTACCGAAGAGCGTTTCGTGGGTACCGATACTGCTCACCTCTCCATCGTTGAGGACTATGATCCGGTCGGCGTCCACGACGGTCGAAAACCGGTGCGCGATAACCATTACGGTGCAGCGCCCCGAGACCCGGGCCACCGCCTCCCGCAATGCCAACTCGTTTCTGGAGTCCAACTGCGAGGTTACTTCGTCCAGAAGGAGTAGCCTGGGCCGGGTGAGCAGGGTCCGGGTAATCGCTATTCGCTGGCGTTCGCCGCCGGAGAGCATTACCCCGGCATCTCCCACTTCGGTGTCGAGACCTTCCGGGAGCCGTTCCACAAAGCTTTTCAGGTTGGTTAGATCTAGGACTTCTTCCAGTTCTTCTTCCGGCGCGTCGGGCCGCGCGTAGAGCAAGTTGGAACGGACGGAACCCGCCATCACCGGTGCGTCTTGTTCCACGTAGCCGATGTTTCCGCGGAGCCCGGCGAGCGGCAAATCGTTCACGCCCGTGCCGTCGAACACCAGGCTCCCGGAGTCAACCTCGTAGAACCTCTCCAGCAAGGAAAAGACCGTGGATTTGCCGGCCCCGGATGGGCCGACGAGGGCCGTCCGGGTAAAAGGTTCCACCTCGAAGGACACCTCGCGCAAGACCGGGCGTCCGTCAACGTAGCCGAAAGTTACCTTCTCGAAGCGGACGATAGGTTCTGGCGTTGTGCGGGAAGTTTGCGGTTTCTCGTCCTGGTTTTTGGAGCTCCGCGAAGGCTCTGTCGGGGAGTCGAGGATCTCTTTTATCCGGGTGATGGCGGCGAGACCTTCCTGGAGGTCTGTGTAAGAGGAGACGACCATGAGGAGCGGCCCGATCAGGTAAAACAGCAAGAGCAGGAACGTCGCCAGTTCCCCCAACGAGAGCGCCCCGGATGCCAGGCGTGCTGTCCCGAGACCCAGAACCAATACAAAAGACGCCTGGAGCGCCACGATGCTCGCCGGCTGCACTATCGCCTTCAGCCGCGCCACCCGCACCCCGGCGTCGTACGCCGCCCGCGCTTCGGCGGAGATGTTCTTCTCTTCCCGCCCCTCCGCACCGCTAACCTTGACCGTGCGTATGGCCCCGAGCGCGCGTTCCAGCGCGGCTCCGAGCCTGCCGACGTTGCGCTGGGCCTCCTCGCTGGCTCTCCGAACCCTGGAAGAGATAGAGAGCACGGACGCCGCGGCAAACAGCACGCAGAAAAGCGCCACGACGAACAGCAGGGGAGCGATATAAGCCATCAGCGCCACCGCCCCGAGAAACGTCAGGATGCCGCCTAGCAGGCTGGTAACGCTCTCTGTAAGGGCTGTGCGGAGCAGGGTCGTATCGCTGCCGACGCGGGAGAGCAGATCTCCGACCCGGTGCCGGTCGTGAGTGCCCACCGGAAGGCGCAACAAATGCCCGACGAGGTTACGGCGCAAGCCGAGGACGATTGCCTCGCCGCTCTTGCCTAACACGTAGCCTTGGACCCCCGAAAGAACCGCCCCGAAAATAAACAGCGCGACGAGTACCGCAACCAGACCCCAGATAGGCCGGCCGTTCGTTACAGCGTCTATAACGTAGCCCGTTACGAGCGGTTGCGCCAGCGCCGCCAGCGTCGCGAATATGCTCAAAGCCAGGGCGACGCCTAGCGCCACCCGCTGGGGTTTAGTAAAAGCTATTAGCTCTCTGAGGGTAGATCTCGACGCGCTGTTTGGTTCTCGTTTGTCCACTGAGTCCTCCACGGCATACTACGTTGGCGATGGCTACGAAGTTTCTAGATGCCCGCTGTACTTCTTACCGACGACCCTACACTTTCGACCAGAAAAGGCCAAGCCAGGAAAGTCGGCGGCGTGAGATACAATCCCAGGGTTCTACTTAAAGTTTTCCGAAGAGGTGAGCGTATGGCGGACGTAACGGTTATAGGCGGTGGTCTTGCGGGTAGCGAGGCTGCCTGGCAGGCGGCGGAGGCCGGCTGCTCGGTCGAGCTGTGGGAGATGCGGCCGGTCAAACAAACTCCAGCCCACTACACGGAGCACTTCGCCGAACTCGTCTGCTCCAACTCATTGGGCAACATGTCTCTGACTACGGCGTCCGGTCTCTTGAAGGAAGAGTTGCGGCGGTTCGGTTCCGTCATCTTGCGCTGCGCCGACGAAAACGCCGTGCCGGCCGGCGGCGCTTTGGGTGTGGCCCGAGAAGGGTTTCCGCGGACGGTAACGGAGACGGTCCAAGACCATCCGAACATAGAGGTGGTCAGGAGCGAGGCCACAGACCTTCCCGAAGGTCCGACCGTCGTCGCCACCGGACCACTGACCTCCGACGTCCTGGCCGAGAAGATCATTGCCCTCTCCGGGGAGACGCTCTTTTTCTACGACGCCGCCTCGCCCATAACCTTCCGCGAGTCGCTGGACGAAGACACTGTCTACCTGGCCTCCCGCTACGGCAAAGGCGAGGCCGCCTATCTCAACTGCCCGATGAACGAGGAACAATACTACGCTTTCATCGAGGCGCTCACGACCGCCGAACTCTCTCCTATAAAAGACTTCGAGGAGGACATGTACTTCGAAGGCTGCCTACCCGTCGAGGTAATAGCCCGACGCGGTCCCGAAACCCTCCGCTTCGGCCCGATGAAGCCGGTCGGGTTGCCGGACCCGCGCACCACTGAGGAACCATACGCCGTGGTCCAGCTTCGCCAGGACGACGAGGCGGGCCGCCTCTTCAACATGGTCGGCTTCCAGACGCGGCTGAAGTGGGGCGAGCAGAAGCGGGTGTTCCGCACCATCCCCGGCCTAGAGAACGCCGACTTTGCCCGCATGGGCGTTATGCACCGCAACACCTACCTCCGCTCCAACGAGATCCTCGACACCACCATGCGGGTCCGCACCGGGGAGCCGGTCTTTTTCGCCGGACAGCTAACCGGCGTCGAAGGCTACGTCGAGAGCACCGCGATGGGCCTCATCGCCGGCACCAACGCCGCCCGCCTCGCCCGCGGCGAAGAGCCTATCGAACTGCCGCACGACACCATGACCGGTGCCCTCGCCCACTACATCACCGTCAAAGAAGGTACGCTCCAGCCCATAAACTCCAATTGGGGTCTCGTCCCCACCGTCCCGAAGAAAGAGAACGGTCGCCGACTCAGTAAGCCCGAGCGTCGTGAGCGACAGGCGCGGATGGCGTTGGAGAGTCTGGACAGCTTCATAGGAATTGGGGTCGCCGGTTGATCAGATAGTTTGTCTGGGTTAGAACAGTAGTAATGGAAGCTCAGCGCGGGAACTCCGACGTGTTCAGAAAGCTCGCCCGAGACCTGTCAGCTACCGCGCCGGTATCCTGGGTGCTTTCGCATACCCTGCACCGCATAGACAAGTTAGTTTTCCGTTTTACGGATGGAAAGCGTACCTTCTCCAGTCTCGTTACCGGTTTGCCGGTGATCATGCTCTCTACCACGGGTGCTAAAAGCGGTAAGGTTCGTACCGTGCCGGTGCTCGGACTCCCAGACAACGAAAGGTTTGTAGTTTTCGCCTCTGGCTACGGGGAGAATGCCATGCGTCCGGCCTGGTACTACAACCTTCGCGCAGAGTCTGAAGCGAGGGTGAGCGTCGAGGGTGTAGCCCGCCCCGTTGTGTCCTACGAAGCCGAGGGTGAAGAACGGGCCCGTCTATGGCGCAAAGGATTGAAGATATATCCGGGTTTCGCCGGCTACCAGCAGCGCACCGGCGAACAGCGCATCCCGGTAATGGTGCTCTCTCCGCTAGAGTAGGCTACAGCTTCGCCGAAGCCTCGGCGTGCAGCGCCGCATCCAGTATAACCTCGATAAGCTCTTCGAAGGTGTAGCCGGCGTTCTCTGTGGCCATCGGGAAAGTGGAGGTCTCGGTGAAACCGGGGATGGTTTTTACGTCGAGGACTTGTGGTGTGTCGTCCTCCAAGATCATGTCTACCCGGGCGAAGCTCGTGCAGCCCAGGGCGTCGTAGGTTTTTAGCGCGGTTTCTTCTATTAGGTTTGCAGACTTTTCCGGGATCTCCGGTGGAATGGAAAAGTTGGTCTCGCCGGGGGTGTATTTGGCCTCGAAGTTGTACGCGCCGTCGCGGGGCCGTATCTCTACCAGGCCGAGGACCCGCGGCTCTTCGTCGGCAGGCTCCAGGATGGGCGCGGAGATCTCCGTTCCTTCCACCCAACGCTCTAACAGTATCTTCGCGTCGTAGCCGAACGCTTCGTAGATAGCGTCTAGTAGTCCTTCCGGCTCTTCGACCCGGGTGAGACCGAAGCTGGAGCCTTCGCGGGCGGGCTTGACGGCGAGCGGATACCCCAACGAGTCCGCAGCGGTGTTCAGTGCCGCCGCCGCGCCCATCTCGTTCATCGCCCGCCGCAGAAAGGTGCGGAATGGGGCTGTCTGGATGCCGGCGGCCCCGAGCGCCCGCTTGGCGTAGTCTTTGTCCATGCAACGGATGGAGGAGAGCGGACCGCTGCCGGTGTAGGGGATACCCAGGGTTTCCAAAAGAGCCTGGATCGTACCGTCTTCGCCGCCGGGACCGTGCAGGCAGATAAACGCCGCGTCGGGGGCGAGTTGCATGAGCGCCTCCGTGGTCGAGGCTTCGATATCCAGGGGACGTACCTCGTGGCCGAGCCGTTCGAGGGCGTGTTTAACGCGGCGTCCGGTCAAGAACGAGACGTCGCGTTCCATCGAAGCTCCGCCGAGTAGTACCGCGACGCGCGCCACGGCCGGCTTAACCTTCCGTGCCGACGGCGGAGCCCTGGCGGGAGCCTTGCTGGGAGCCGCGTTCCAGGTCGCTGCGGAGTTTCATGTGGTCCCGGATCACCTCTGCCAAAAGCTCTATGCCGCGCCTTATTTTCTCCGGCTCGACGAACGAGAAGTTGAGCCGCATGCAGTTCTTGCCCTCACCACCGGCGTAGAAGCCCTCTCCCGGCACGTAGGCGACGTTGCGCGCTATGGCGCGGGGCAGCATGTTCGTCGCGTCCAGGTACGATGGCATCGTGGCCCACACGAAGAGGCCGCCCTCCGGGTGCGTCCAGTGGACTTCTTTCGGCATGAACTCGGCTAGGGAGTCGAGCATCGCGTTGCGGCGCTCGCGGTAGACGTTGTTCAGGCGTTTGACGTAGGCGCGCCAGTCGGCGTGTTGGAAGTAGGAGGTGATCATCATCTGCGCCAGGTTTGAGGAGCAGAGGTCCGCCCCCTGCTTGCCGATGTTGATCTTGTGTAGAATCCCCGGCTGCGCGTGGACCCACCCGAGCCGCACCCCCGGCGCGAAGATCTTGGAGAACGTCCCTAGATAAACCACCCGGTCCACGCCGCCCTCGTCCTCTTTCTCGATCTGGGCGAGCGTCGGCAGTGCTTCACCCTCAAAGCGGAGCATCCCGTAAGGGTTGTCCTCGATAACGATGAGGTCGAACTCCCGGGCGATCTGCAAAAGCTCCCGGCGACGCTCGACGGCCATCGTCACCCCGGTCGGGTTCTGGAAGTTCGGGACGGTGTAGATGAACTTTACGTGGACGCCCTGTTTGCGGGCCTTATTCAACCCCTCGCGGGCGGCCGAAGGGATCATGCCGGCCCGGTCCATCGGGACGTGCAATACCTTCGGCCGGTAGGCGGCAAAGGCGTTAAGCGCCCCCGCGTAGGTCGGGCCTTCGCACAAGATGGCGTCGTCCTCGTCCAGAAAGACTTTCGCCACCAAGTCGAGTCCTTGCTGGGCGCCGGTGGTGGTGAAGATGTCTTCGTGGTCGGCCTGAACACCCTCGGCGTCCATTACGTCCACTATGACGTCCTTTGTTGCTTCGAGACCCGCGGTGGGGCCGTACTGGAGGGCCTGGGCCGAGTCGGCGGCGATGTTCTGCGCGACCTCGCGAAATGCTTCTTCGCCGAAGAGTTTAGTGTCCGGGAAGCCGCCGGCGAGCGAGATGATACCGGGCCTTGAGAGGGTAGCCATCAAGTCCCGGGTTACCGCCGTCTTCATTCCCTTGACGCGGTTTGCGTAGAGAAAGTCGAAACGGTCGAGATCTACGAGCGGCACTCTCTGTCCCTCTTTTCGGTACGTTTGCAGGATAAGCGATTCATTCCGCGCGACTCTACCATACGGAGCCCGACGCTTGTAGACTTCCAGGCCATGAAAGCCGTCTTTGTTACCTCGAACGAACACAAGCGCCGGGAGGCGGCACAGATACTGGGCCTCGAACTGGCGTTCACCACCCTGGACGTACCAGAGGTTCAATCCCTAGACGTGGCAGAGGTCGCCGCTGCCAAAGCCCGCGCCGCCCACGAGCTTCTCGGTTCTCCGGACTATCCGGTGCTGGTCGAAGATTCGGGGCTCGTGGTCGAAGCCTGGAACGGCTTGCCCGGTGCGCTCACGAAGTGGTTTATAGGGAGCGTCGGCAGCGAAGGAATCCTCCAGATGCTTCCACCCGACGTCGGGCGTGCGGCCCGCGCCGTCTGTGCGGTCGCCGTGGTCGGAGGCGTTGGCGGAGAATCGGTGCGGACATTCGGGGGAACTGTGCCGGGCATGCTGGCGTCGGAGCCGCGGGGGGAGAGTGGGTTTGGTTGGGACCCGATCTTTATCCCCGAAGGGGACGAACGCACCTACGCCCAGATGGGCGCGGCAAAGCATGAAGACTCCCACCGGGCGCGGGCGTTCCGGGCTGTGAGAGAACGGTATAGGGAGGTTGGTAAATAGGATGATCCGGGTAATAAATCTTGCGTGGAATATGGTGAAGTCTGCTATTCTGTTTGTAGGATCGTACCTGTTAGAGGGAAGGAGAGATTCAGTGAGTGCCGAGAACTCAGAGAACGGAGACGTAGAGGCCCGCCAAGAGGAAGGTAACGGGGGCAGTGTCGCCACCGACACCGACCGCCTCGTAGACCTGTACCGGAACATGGTCTATGTACGCACTTTCGAGGAGGCGTGCCAGAAAGGCTTCCGGAAAGGTGAAATCGGTGGCTACATGCACGTCTATACCGGCGAAGAGGCCGTCGCCGTCGGCTTTCTAGCCACCCACCAAGACGGAGATAAGGTCATCACCGCCTACCGCGACCACCCGCACGCCCTACTATTGGGCAGCGACCCGAAAGAGGTCATGGCCGAACTTTACGGCAAGGGCACCGGCCTTGTAAAAGGCAAGGGCGGCTCTATGCACCTCTTCGACGTCGAGAACGGCATGATGGGCGGCTACGGCATCGTCGGCGGGCACATTCCCCTCGGTGTTGGCATGGCCTACGCGATGCGCTACCAGGAGTCCGAGAACATTACCCAACTATTCCTGGGCGACGGCTCGATGAGCCAGGGCGCCTTCCACGAGGCGGCCAACCTTGCCGGGCTCTGGGGCAAGGACGGCGATTGCCCGTGCGTGTTTATCGTGGAGAACAACCAGTACGGGATGGGTACCTCCGTCGAGCGCACGACCGCGATGACGGACCTCGCCGCCAAGTTCAACGCTTACGGCATCGAGAACGAGAAGGTAGATGGCATGGACCTCGAAGCCGTGCTGGAGGTCGCAGAGCGGGTGACGGATCAGGTCCGGGAGACGGGTAGGCCCTACGCCGTCGAGGCCCTGACCTACCGGACGGCGCCACACGGGGCGGCGGACTTCTTCGAGAAGTACCGGACCAAAGACGAGGTCAAAGAGTGGCGGCAGCGGGACCCGGTTGGGCTGTTGGAACAGAAACTCCTCGACTCCGACACGCTGGATGAGGACAAGCTGCAGGAAATCAAAGACGAGTTCAAGGAGCAGATCGATGAGGCCGTCGAGTTCGCCGCCGAGAGCGAGGAGCCGGAGATCGACGAGCTCTACACCGACGTCTACTCCGGCGAAGACGAGTACATGGGGGAGGCGTAAGCCGTGGCCGAGAAAACTTACCGGGAGGCCTTGCGTGAGGGCATGGTCCACGAGATGGAGCAGGACGAGAACGTCATCCTCATGGGCGAAGACATCGGCGTCTACGGCGGTACCCACCTCATCACCGACGGCCTCATAGACGAGTGGGGACCGAAGCGCGTTATGGACACGCCCATTTCCGAGGGTGGTTTCACCGGGGCGGCTATCGGCATGGCGATGATGGGGATGAAGCCCATCGTCGAGATGATGACCTGGAACTTCTCGTTTCTCGCTGCCGACCAGATCATCCAGAACGCTGCCAAGGTCCGCTACTTCTCCGGCGGCCAGGTAGAAGTCCCGCTGGTCATCCGCGGTCCCAACGGCGGCGGCGTCCAGCTCTCCGCTCAGCACACCCATTCGCTGGAGTCCTTCTACGGGCACTTCCCCGGCCTAAAGGTTGTGGCGCCCGTGACGCCCAACGACGCAAAGGGCATGATGCTCACCGCCGTCCGGGACCCGAACCCGGTCATCTTTCTCGAAGCCGGTGCTCTCTACGGAACGAAAGGCGAGGTCGAAGAAGGCGACAACGCAGTTGATTTCGGCAAGGCGCGTGTCGCCCGCGAGGGCGACGACGTAACGCTCATCGCCTACGGGCGGCAGGTGAACCTGTGCCTCCGCGCCGCCGAGACGCTCGAAGAAGAGGACGGCGTTAGCGCCGAGGTCATAGACTTGCGCTCATTGCGGCCTTTCGACGAGGACACCATCGTGGAGTCGGTCGAAAAGACCCACCGGGCGGTGGCGGTGCAGGAGCAGTGGCGGTGGTTCGGGGTCGCCAGCGAGGTCGCGGCGATCATCCAGGACAAAGCCTTTGACTACCTGGATGCTCCGGTGGAACGGGTGAGCGGGGCCGAGGTTCCGGCGCCCTACGCCCGGAATTTGGAGGTCGAAGGGTTCCCGAACGAGGATCAGGTAACGAACGCGGCACGGCGGGTGCTTTACATAGAGGAGAAGTAAGATGCCGGAAGTCATAATGCCCAAAATGGGTGATGCGATGGAAGAGGGGACCATCCTCCAGTGGCTCGTTAGCGAGGGGGACGAGGTCGAAGAGGGCGACGCGATAGCGGAGATTGAGACCGACAAAGTATCGATGGAGATAGAAGCCGAAGACTCCGGCACGCTGGCCCAGATCCTGGCCGACGCCGATGAGTCCGTGGCCGTCGGCGGCGCGATAGCCTTTATTCAAGGCGAGGGCGAAGAGGTTCCGGAAGACCTCGGAGCCAGCGGAGCTGAAGAGGAAGCCGAGGCCGAAGAAGGCGGCGAGGAAGACGGCGGCGGAGGCCAGGCAACCGCAACCGAGACCGAAGAAGATACCGAACAGGAAGAGGATGGAGCCGAAGAGTCGTCCGGTGGTGCCCAGGCCAACGGGCAGTCAAACGGTAACTTCCGGGCTTCGCCCATCGTGCGGCGGCTGGCGAACGAGAATGACCTGGACCTCGGCAAGGTAGACGGGTCGGGGCCGCAGGGCCGCATCGTCGAGCGGGACGTGCGGGCCGCCATGGAGCGCGGAGACGCCCAGGCCGGAGGAGAGGCCGATGGTGAAGCCATCGGGGCCGAACAGGACGGCGCCGCGGAGCAGCCGTCCGCTCCGCAGCAGGCGCAGGCTCCGGCAGCGTCCGGGGCTGAGGGCACCGAAATTATGGAAATGACCCGGATGCAGAGCGTCATCGCCGAGCGGATGACAGAGGCAAAGCAGACCGTCCCGCACTTCTACGCCACCGTAGAGGTAGACGCGACCGAGCTTATGGCGTTGCGGAAGCAGCTCAACGGCCAGCTCGAAGAAGAGGGCGTGAAGATCTCCGTAAACGACTTCGTTATGAAGGCGTGTGCCGTCGCCCTCACCAAAGAGGAGCACAAAAAACTCAACTCCCTCTGGACGGCCGACGGCATAGAGCTGCACGAGCAGGTAGACATGGCGATGGCCGTGGCGCTCGAAGCCGGCCTCATTACGCCGGTGATAAAAGACGCCGCAAATAAGACCCTCTCGGCCATCTCCTCGAAGTCCAAAGACCTCGCAAAGCGCGCCCGCGACGGCGGCCTCAAGCCCGAGGAGTACCAGGGCGGAACGGTTACGGTTTCGAACATGGGCATGTTCGGCGTCGAGAGCTTCTCGGCGATCATCAACCCGCCGCAGGCGGCGATCATCGCCGTTAGTTCCATTATGGAGCGGGTCGCGTTCAAGGACGACGAGGTCGTTCCGGTCAGCGTTATGAAGCTGACGCTCTCGGCGGACCACCGTATTGCCAACGGCGCCGAAGGGGCGCAGTACATGGCTGAAGTGCAGCGTCTACTGGAGCACCCGATGGCCCTGGTCGTCTAGCATCTAGCTTTCAGTTTTCAGCAAAAAGCCCCCGGAACGTTCCGGGGGCTTCGTTGTTTGGAGCGATTTAATTTCTTTGCTGCTGTTGTATCTGGTTGTTGCGAGGCAGGTAGATCAGGGCATTCTGGACGAGGGCTATGAGGTTGTTTGCGATCCAGTAGATGAACAGCCCGGCCGGAAAGCCTCCGAGGGCCATAAAACCCCCGAACACGACCGGCAGAAATCGCATTAGCCGGCGCTGCTGAGGGGCGGTATTCCGGAGCGGAATTTCCTGCGAGGCCATCATGGTCAGCATGAAGACAATGGGCAGAATGAAGTATGGGTCCGCTACCGTAAGGTCCGTGAACCACAGGAGGCCGCCGCTAGTGAAGCTCTGAAGTGTCTCGAACTCTTTTATCGTGTAGAAAAGCCCGAGGAATATCGGCATCTGAACGAACAGCGGCAGGCATCCTCCGAGCGGGTTGAACTGCCGGTCCGCATAAAGTTCCATCGTCGCCCGCTGCTGTTTTTTCGGATCCCCTTTGTGCTTTTCGCGAATTTCCTCCAATTCCGGTTTTAGCTCTTGCATCCGGCGCATGTTTTTTACTTGTTTGATCGTCAGGGGAAAAAGAACGGTCCGGACGACAACCGTCAGCATAACGATGCAAAGCCACCAGGGGAGGCCCCAGCCGTGAAAGAGTTGCAGTCCCGAACCCAAGAGTTCGACGAGCGGGTCGAATAAGCTACCCAGTAGTTCGATCATGTACGGCTCCTTTCCAGAAATCCCACGAACTTCCGGAATAGTCTCTTAATAGGGTGGTGTCTGGCTAAAGAATGTTAGAAGCCGCTAGACCCAACCCCCGAGACCGGCGAGGAGAAGTACGAAAGGACCGAAAAGAAGTGCCACCAGCAAGGGCCATTCGGCGTTTGGGGTGAGGAGGCCGCCGGTACGCCGGGCTTCGACGAGCCCGACGCCGCCCAAAACAAAAAAGGCCGCGGATAAGCGGGCCGAGTTCCGGTAAGCGTAAGCCGCCAGGTGCCCGAGGCATCCCGCCGCACCTAAGGCCGCCAGCGCGGAGAAACCGTACTCGACGTTGGCGTAGGCTTCCGTGCCGGAGAAAAGGCCCCATAAAAGACAAAGAAGCGAAAAAACGATGGCCGGCGGCGAAAGGGTACGGAAAAACCGTACCGGACGCGCCCCGAAAAACCCCATCGTGCCGCCGTTCAAGTATCCTCCGAAACTCCAAAGAACCCGCCGGGAGCCCTGCGTCTCCCCGGAACCGAGTCTAGCACCCCCAAACCCGGCGGGTAAGAAAGCCCGGAAAGATGCACGAAAAACCTCTCTGGGGTAAGCTAAGTATTCCGCCCTTCAAAGAGGCGGAAGGGGATAAGCGCGAAAAAGGAGGAACTCGTGGCAGTCCAGCCGGAGTTGATTCGCAATGTATGTTTGATCGGCCACCGCGGTAGCGGAAAGACGGTTCTCGGGGAGGGGATGCTGGGGCTTGCGTCCGGACGCAGCGGCCCGATGAAGGGCGTCCTGGACTACGCGGACGAAGAGGTCGAGCGCGGCATGACGCTCGGCATGAGCGTCGCGACTTGCGAGTGGAAGGGACGAAGGATCCACCTGCTCGATACCCCCGGCGACGGCGGGTTTATCGGGGATGCTTTTATCTCCCAGCGGGTCGCTGACTGCGCGGTGCTGGTGGTCCACGCGCAAGACCCGATCCAGGTGGTAACAGAGAGGGTCTGGCGCCGGGGCGAGAAGGAAAACATTCCGCACATAATCGTTGTGAACCACCTCGACCGGGAGCGGACGGACTTCGCCGGCGTCGTCGAACAACTCCGCGAACGGTTCGGCCCGGCGGTCGTGCCGCTGAACCTGCCCGTCGGCCGAGAAGACGATTTCAAGGGCGTCTACGGGCTCTTGAGCGGTATCGCTTTTGTAGACGGGGAGCAAAAAGAGGAGATCCCCGCCGGTATGGAGGGAGAGGTGGACGCCGCGAAGGTTCAACTCTTCGAAGCTATCGCCGAGAGCGACGACACGCTGCTGGAGAAGTACCTGGAGGGGGAAGAGTTCACCACCGAGGAGGCGTTCGAGGCGATAAGGAAGGGCATCGCGGACGGCCTCATAATTCCGGTGCTCGCGGCGAGCGGGGAGCGCATGATCGGGGTGGACCGGCTTTTGGACGTGATCGCCGGTAGCGCCCCGAGTCCCAAAAACCGCTGCCAGTGGGTAGACGCAGCGGGCGGGGAGGTCCCGTGCGAGGAGGACGGTCCTTTCTCGGCCTACGTCTTCAAGACCTACGTCGACCCGTTCGCCGGACGCCTGAGCGTGCTGCGCGTCGTGAGCGGCCACTGCCGTTCGGACGAGGCGCTCGTCAACCCGCGCACCGGCTCCCAGGAACGGCTCGGCGGCATTACCCACATGGTCGGCAAAGACCGTGAACCAACCGACGAGGCCGTCGCCGGAGACATCATTGCCGTTACCAAGCTCAAAGACACCAGCACCTTCGACACGCTCTGCAAGCCGGACGCGCAGATAACCTACGGGGCGGTGGAGCTACCGGAACCCACGACGGCCTTCGCGGTCGGGGCGAAAACGCGGGGCGAAGAAGAGAAAGTCTTCGACGCCATCCGGCGCGTCGTGGACGAAGACCCGTCGCTCAAACTGGAACGCTCGGAGAGCACCGGAGAAGACGTTCTCTCCGGGCTGGCCCAGATGCACGTGGATCTGGCACTGGAGCGGATAAACAACCGCTACGGGGTAGAGGTCGACGCGCGGGCCCCGAAGGTGCCGTTTCTAGAGACGATCACCGGCGGGGCCCAGGCCCAGGGGCGCTACAAGAAACAAACCGGCGGCCGCGGCCAGTTCGGCGACTGCCACGTCGAGGTTACGCCGCTCCCCCGCGGCTCGGGCTTCGAGTTTGAGAACGCCATTGTCGGCGGGGCCATCCCGCGGCAGTTCATCCCGGCGGTCGAGAAGGGCGTGATCGAGGCGATGACAGAAGGTAGCATCGCCGGCTACCCGGTCGTGGACGCGAAAGTGCGCCTCTTCGATGGCTCCCACCACTCCGTAGACTCTTCGGAGAACGCGTTCAAGGTCGCCGGTTCCATGGCGTTCAAAAACGCGGTAGAGAAGTCCAACCCCGTGCTGCTGGAACCCTTTGTCAAGGTCGAAGTCCTGGCCCCCGCAGAGATCGTGGGCGACATCATGGGCGACCTCTCGGGCCGCCGCGGCAGGCCTATGGGCATGGAGCAACGCGGCGAGCGGCAGATCATACAAGCCGAAGTCCCCGAGGTGGAGATGCTCACCTACGCCCGCGACCTCCGCTCCCTGAGCGGCGGCCGGGCCAACTTCCACGTCGAGCCCGCCCACTACGAAGAAGTCCCGCCAAACCTAGTAGACAAAGTCCTCGCCGCCAACGCCAACGAGGTACAGGAGAAAGTAAGCTAGACGAACACCGTTGAAACCACCGAATGGTCGGCGCTCTTTCCACGAAAGCACCGACCATTTTCCTTGCCCTTCGGCCTCGACGGGCCAATAATTTTCATTCAAAGAAGCTCTTCGTAGTACGAGAATTCATATTGATCTTTAATGTAACGTTGTAGGATCAGCATGTGACATTCTGATGGCGCGGGTGCCATTCTGGTTGGTGTGTCGGGCCGAGAGGAGAGGTACGGATGAGGACTATAATTCGCCGGGGTTACTTGCTAATTGTTTCGGTTTTTGTGGCCGTCTTTGCTGTGACGGGACCGGCTTCGGCCCATCAGAAGTGGTTCCAGAGCGCCCCGGGTTACTCGCTGCGTTGGGACCTGTTCTTCCGGCCGGTACCGCTCTTGCTCTCGGCGGGCGTGCTGATTGCCACGCTGGCGGCGGTTTTGCTGTGGCGTAGAAGGCAGCGGGGTTTCGTGCCCGGTTCCGAGGCTTTCGGGTCCACGGAAGGCCGGCGGTCGTTCTTCTACGGGCTCGTGCCGCTCATCCTGGGGGTTCACGTGGCGGTTCCGCTGCTCGTGAGCGGGGTACAGGGCGAGCTTTTTAGCCCGAACAACGAGCTTCCGGGGGTGTGGGCCAACTTTCTCGGGTTCGCGGAGACGATGATCGCGCTGTCTTTGTTCTATGGTGCGTTTACCCGGATAGCGGCCGGGGGGTTGGCGGGGCTCTGGGTCATCGGGGTCTTTCTTTTGGGACCACAGGCCATGTTGGATAACGCTCTCTACCTGGGTTTTGCGGTTTTCTTCTTTCTGGCGGGCCGGGGGCCTTACTCGGTGGACCGGATGCTGTTGCCGCGGTTGGAGCCGCCGGAGAGCTCGGCCCGGTACGCGATACCGGCCTTGCGGGTCGGGCTCGGCGTGAGCTTTCTGGTCGTCGCGTTCACCGAAAAGTTCGCCAACATCCCGCTCGGGCTCGCTTTCCTGGAAAACTACCCGCTAAACTTCGCCGCCGGGTTGGGGTTTCCTATTTCGGACGAACTCTTCGTGCTTCTGGCGGGTTCGGTGGAGTTCCTGATCGGGCTCTGGCTCATACTCGGCATCTTTCCTCGGGAGATCGCGGTGCTCGCGTTGGGGCCGGCCAACCTCACCCTCACGGTGTTTAGCTGGACGGAGTTGATCGGGCACCTCCCCATTTACGGAATATTGGCCGTGCTCCTGCTCTGGGGTTCCGGAAAGGACGCAGGATTGTGGCTCGAAGGATTGAGGGGGAAACGCACGGACCCCGAAAGCCACGAAACGAAGGCCGGGGAAGCCCCGGAGGCTCTCGCTCCTAGCCCACCCTCAGCACTTCGTTGATCGGGGGCCGCTCGACGAGTTCTTCGACGTATTCTTGAAGCTGCAGTCCTTCGGGGGTCGCGACGGCGTGGTGGTAGTCACTGAACTGAAATAGCTGTTCCGGAAGCCGGGGGTCCCGCGCCTGGTTCAGCCGGCCGTCTTCCCGCAACCTCCGGGCGACCGCCCGGAGCACGGCGTAAGACATCCGCGAGAGGTTCCGCAGCGTCTGGTGCCGGTTCTGGCGGGTGCCGAGGTCTACCTGGGCCATCGCCCCAAGCCCAACCTTCTTCAAGACATCTATCATGATCCCGGTCTCCACCGCGTAGCCGGTGAGGAAAGGGATCGAGCGGAACAGCTCTTTGTCCGCGACGAACTCCCCGGCGAGTGGCTGGACGAAACCGGTCAACTCCGGGTAGAAGAGGTTGAACAAAGGCTTGGTGGACAGCTCTGTTACCCGGCCGCCGCCGTCCGGTTCCGCGTTCTCGCCTTTCACGAAAGGTCTCCGGTAGGCCGCCTTGACGTAGCGTATCTGCGGCACCTCCAGGATCGGCCCCAAAGTTCCGTAGACGAACTGGGGTTTGAAGTCCTTGGTGTCGGCGTCCACGTACATCACGAGATCCCCCTCGGCCACCGAGAGGGCACGCCACATCGCGTCGCCCTTCCCGTGGGCGTCGCCGTGGTGGGACATTAACTCGTTCTCGGAGTAAACCACCGCACCGTGCCGGGCGGCTACCTCTGCCGTACCGTCTTCGGAGTCGGCGTCCACGGCGAGGATCTGATCCACCAAATTCGTCCGCTCGTTTACCGCGTGGATCTCATTGACGATGTCGCCGACCGTGTCCGCCACGTTGCGGCACGGCAAGACCAGGGTCACGGTCAACCCACGTTCTTTTTTGCGCCGGCCCAACTTTACGAGGTCGGCGAATTGCGAGTGTTCGTACGAACGACTTCTGAACCAACCTGCGGCGTCTACGGGCACAATGTCGCTACGGTTCATTCTTACGACCTCCAAGTTAGCCTGAAAGCAAATACCTGTCTACGAGTTTCCATGCAGGTATTTTGTCCTACCCAAAGGACTTGAGACCCCGCTGCTATCGCAGAGCCCCACGCTTTTTACCTGAGCCGAGAAATTCTAGCACCTCCGGACCCGTAGGAAGTCAAGGGCGGTCCGTCACAAGGGACCGATGAGTTTAGACTGCCGACAGCGGCCGGCGAGAATACCGTTCGGGATGCTCGAAAGCCGGGTCCGAGAGCCAGGAATGGTACAATCTGCGTCTTTCCAAACTATCAGCCGGTGACAGACGGTGAACGGCGCCGGCGTAGAAGCAAGGAAGTAGACAGATGAAGATCGTACTAACAAACGACGATGGAATAAGTGCTTCGGGACTACTCGCGGCCCGGCAGGCCCTGGAGAAGGTGGGGGACGTGCTGGTCGTGGCCCCCGACCAGAACCGCTCCGGCGTAGGCCGGAGCATCAGCTTCGGCCGTCCGCTGCACGTGGAGGAGCGCGAGATGGCCGATGGCGTAATGGGCTACGCCTGCAGCGGCACGCCGGTCGACTGCGTGCGGCTCGTGGCGCTGGGCCTCATGGACTTCGAGCCCGACATCGTGGTCTCCGGGATCAACCACGGCGAAAACTTGGGCGACGACATAACGTACTCCGGCACGGTGGCGGCGGCTTTCGAGGGGATCGTGATCGGGGTTCCCGGTATCGCCGTTTCCCTGAGCGTCGAGCGCGCCTGGCACGCCGGGGAAGACGAAGAACTGTACTTCGGACCGGTAGCGGAGTTCACCTCCCAATTGGTAAAAGTATCCTTAAAAAGCCTGCCGGCGGAGCGCATCCTGAACGTCAATGCTCCTAACCTGACGCAGGTAAACGGCGTGCGGGTGACGAAGCTCGGGCGCAGGTTCTACAAAGACGAGTTGATCGAGGTAAAAGATGAAAGGGGGCGCGTGGGCTACGACATTTACAACAACCCACCCGGCCATCACGAAGGAGAAGACACCGACTTCGCCGCGATAAACGGCGGTGAGATCAGCGTGACCCCCGTCCACCTGGACCTTACCGACACGGCCGGGATGCAGGAGATAGAAACCTGGGACATGTCCGGCCTGATCTCCGAAAACGGGCACCGGTAGACTATGTTGACCGCCGCCCTCTTCGACTTCGACGGGACCCTCGTAGACACCACCGAGCTCATCTACCAGTCACTCCGCCACGCCAGCCGGGAAGTCCTCGGCCATGAACCGCCCCGCGAAACCCTCATGGCAAACGTCGGACAACCCCTACCACAACAAATGGTGGCCCTGATCGAAGCAGAGGTGGACCGCCCGGACGGCCTGGACGGGACTGATGGTCTCGTGGACGACCTCCTGGAGTCTTACCGGACCCAGAACGAGGAACTGCACGAAGACCTCATAAAAGAATTTCCCGGTGTAGAAGAAGCACTCGCCCGGCTACAAGAGGCCGGGACAAAGATCGCCGTCGTAACCTCCAAACGCCGGGTATCGGTCGAAATGGCTATAGAAACTTTCCCCGGCCTCGGCCGGGTAACGGATCACTTCGTAACCATGGAAGATACCGAAGAACATAAACCTAAACCCGCCCCGCTCCTCAAAGGTCTCGAACTGCTCGGCAACGTCCCGGCCGCAGAGGCCGCCTACGTCGGCGATTCTCCCCACGACATAGACGCCGCCCACGCCGCCGGGGTAACCAGCATCGGCGTAAGCTGGGGCGCGTTCCCCGAAAAATTCCTCGAAGAGAAGCAGCCGGACTACCTGGTCCCGGACATCAATGCGGTGGTGGACGTTCTTTTGGATATTCGTTAGCGGCGGAAGACTAGGCGTCGGCTCTTGCGGTGTGCGACGTAAAGAACCGTCAGGTAGCCTTTAACGATCTTGCCACCGTACCGCCCGTCTATGAACTCGGCGATACCGTTTAGGAGCCGGTCCCGCACCGCCTCGTCCAATGCCCGGTGGCTTGAGTAGGTATTTACAGCAGGTTGCGTAAGTAAGGGACCTGCGTGAGAATAATCTCCATGAACGCCTACTCGAAGGACCTCAGATTGAAGACGCTCGCCGCTATCGACCGTGGCATCCCAAGAAAGGAGGTCGCAGAGCTCTTTGGAGTCTCTCGCTCTACCATAAAGCGCTGGCTGGGACGCCGACGCCTCACGGGGGATGTGGACATCTACAAGATTCCCGGCAGACCTTCTGTGAAAGGCAAGGCTTTGAGGGAATGGCTACCCCCACATCTGAAGACCAACCCCGACCTGACTCTAAAGGAGCACTGCGAGACTTTCGAGGATGAGAGTGGTGTTACGGTCTCTGAAGCTACGATGAGTCGCAACATCTCTCGCCTCCCTGGAGAGTGGCCGCTCAAAAAAAGTCGCCGGTAGCCCAAGAACGCGACGAGGGAGCGAGAGCTCTATGGCGGTGGCTAATATCCTACTTCGACGTTAGTCGACTGGTGTTTGTGGACGAATCCGGTATGCACACTTCGATGGACCGTCTGAGATCGCGGGCTCCGAGAGGAGAGCGAGCCTACGGCAAGGTGCCAAGAAACCGGGGCAAGAACACCACCCTCATAGCCTCGATGAGCTTATCCGGGATGGGAGAGTCGATGTGCATACAAGGTGCTACCGACGCCAAAGCCTTTGAGGTATACGTGGAGCATTTCCTGGCCCCGACGCTTTCCGAAGGTCAGGTGGTGGTTTTGGACAATCTCGGTGCGCATCGTCCCAGTAGGATAAGGGAACTCATCGAGGCTAAGGGAGCCGGGCTGGTGTTCTTGCCAGCTTACTCACCGGACCTCAACCCTATAGAAGAAGCGTTCTCCAAGATAAAGAACATTCTAAGGAAGCTTGGGGCGCGCACCCACGAAGCTCTTCTCGAAGCTATAGCAGAGGCTCTCTCGGCAATCACCCCTGGGGACGCGGCTGGCTGGTTCGATCATTGCGGCTATGAGGTCGAGGTCCTGTATTTATGAATGCCGCTGTAGGAGGTCGGTGTAACCGCGGGCGTCGTAGGTGGCGTCCCAACGGTACTCACGAACGACGACTCTGCCGAATAGACCAGACTGCTCGATGTCGTCCTTATGCGTCGCGAGAACTGTTTTGACATGGGAATGGGACCGGCGGCTTCCGGTCATTTCGGGTGCGAAACGCCGGTAGACCTCCTGCACCGCCTCGAAAAACCCCTCATCCATAGCGGTATGCACGTGCCGGTACTGAAACAACGCGACAGCCCCGCTAGACTTGAGCGCGCGTGCCACCTTCGGGAGGGCGACCGCCGGGTCTAACCAATGAAAGGCTGTTGCGGCGTAGGCCACGTCGAAGGTGCTTTTCTCTACGGAAAGGTCTTCGAAGGCCCCGACGCGGATTTCCGCTTGCGGGTAATCCGCAAGGTTGCGGCGGGCGACGGCGGTAAGGTTGGCCCCGGGCTCTATCCCCAAAATCCGGTATCCCCGGCGGGCGAAGGGCACGGTCGCCCGCCGGTGCCCGCCCCGATCTCCAACATCCGGCCCTCCGGCGGAATGCCCGAAATCTCCGCCACGTCGTCGAACAACTCCTCCGGGTAGCCGGGCCGGACCCGATCGTACAACTCAGCCACTTCGTCGAACGTGGCGCCCGGGTGCCACGGCTTTCCTCCCGGCGTTCTATCTTCGTTCACAGCCCATCCACGGCCTGCGCCAGCGCTGCTAACTCTTCTTCGGTGTTGAAGAGGTGGACGCTCGCCCGGACGTAGTGGTTGGGCTCCGGGATGAAACGCACGACAAAGTGCTGCTCCAGTAGTTTCTCGGCGGCTTCTTTTGCCGAGACCCCCTCGACTTCGAAGCTGACGAGGCCGGTGCGGGCCTGGCGTGGGGTGCGGAGCGTGATGCGGGGGTTTTCGGAGAGCAAGTCCATCAACAACTCGGCGCGGCGGTGAATTTCTCGTAGTCCTGCTTCGCCGCGTTCGTTGGCGGCTTCGACGGCCTCGGCGAAGCCGCCGGCCAGGGCGGGGCTCATCGTGGAGGACTCGAAGCGTCGGGCGCCGGGGTGTAGTTCGTAGTCGCCTTTTATGTCGAAGGATTTGGGATCTGCGATGGAGAGGTAACCGAGGTTGGGGCTGTAAACCCGGCAGTCGGGGCGGACGTAGAGCGCTCCCACTCCTTCGGGACCGAGCAGCCACTTGTGGCCGGTAAAGGCGTACATGTCGGCGCCGGTCGCGGGTACGTTCACGGGTATGTTGCCGGCGGATTGGGCGCCGTCCACCAGCGTTAGGGCCCCGTGTTCGCGGGCTGTGGCACAGATCTCCTCCAGCGGCAATATCTCACCCGTCGTCCAGTCCACGTGCGAGAGGGCGATGAGGCGTGTTTCGGGGGTCAGGGCTTCTTTTACTTTCTCCGGGGTTACGGAAGGTGAGACCAGCTTCAGCTTTACCCCGAAGCGCTCCTGCACAGCGTGGAGGGGGGCGAGGCATCCGGGGTGTTCGGTGGTGGTAGAGATCACCTCGTCGTCCGGTTTCCAGTTCAGGGCGTTTACGCCCAGGTTCATGCCGTGGGTGGTGCTCTGGGTGAGGGCAACGTCTTCCGGGGGTGAGCCGAGCAGGCGGGCCGCCGCCGTCCGCGCCCGTGAATACGCTTCTCCCTGGCGGGCATAGAACTCTGCGCCTTGCAGGTATGCCGGGCCGGAGCAGAGGTCGTCCGTTTCTCGTATAGCCCGTATGGTTTCGTGGGTGGGCGGCCCGCTGCCGCCGGAGTTCAGATAGGCGTAATCGTTTTCAGAGAGGGCGGGGAACAATTTCCGAGAAAGGTTTTGGTGAAAGATCTCGTACTCCTTCCGGGATATTTTTATATGTTTTGTATAATAGCGCCTCTATGCAAGGTGGTAGCCTGGTAAGGATCGGACGTCGCCGACGGCGGCAACGGCAGAAGAAAAGTTTCCTGGCAAGGCTTAGGACGCTTTTTTTGCTGTTGGTGGCCCTTGCGATAATCGGGGTGGTGGGCGCGTTCGCGACCTTCAGCTACACCTACGCCCAGGTCGGCCAGGAAGTCCCGAACCTTGAGAATTATTCGTCCGGTGAACTCGCCGAGACCTCGGTAGTCTATGACAACGAAGGAAACGTCGTTGACGAGTTGTACGGGGTGCAAAACCGCTACGTGGTCGGGATGGAGGAGGTCAACCCGACCCTTCGGGAGGCCGTGGTCGCCATTGAGGACCATCGCTTCTACGAACACCGGGGCCTCGACTTCGAGGCCATAGGCCGGGCCGCGGTTGAGAACGCCGAGAACCTTTCTATCCAGGAGGGCGGCTCCACGATAACCCAGCAGCTCATAAAGAACACTTACATAGCCCAGGAGCAGCGGTCGATTCCTAGTTTCCAGCGCAAGTTCACCGAGGCCTCGCTCGCCTGGCAGTACGAAAAAGAGTACTCGAAAAAAGACATTCTGGAGCAGTACCTGAACACGGTGTACTTCGGGGCGAACGCTTACGGGGCGGAGGCTGCGGCCCGTACTTACTACGACAAGGGCGCCGAAGACCTCACACTCGCCGAGTCGGCCATGCTCGCCGGCATCATAAACCTCCCCGGGGCCTACGATCCTTTCAACGACCCGGAGAGCGCGACGGCCCGGCGCAACGTGGTGCTCGACAGCATGTTGGAGTATGGCTACATAAATGAGAAGGCCCACGAAGAGGCGGTTACCCAGGATCTTACCCTCAGCCGGGGCCGCGTCGAGCACGAAAGCGACAACGAGTATTTCCTCGACGCCGTCCGCAAAGAGCTGGCCGAAGAATACGGGGACGAGGTAGTCTACGAGGGCGGGCTCAAGATCTACACCACCCTCGACCCCCAGCTTCAAGAACAAGCCAGCCTCTCGGTGGAGGAGATCCTCTACGACCCCAACGACCCGTCGGCGTCGCTGGTTTCCATAGAGCCGAGCACGGGCGCCGTCAAGTCCATGGTCGGTGGTTCGGACTTCGATCAGGTTAAATTCAACCTCGCCACCCAGGGTAAACGCCAGTCCGGCAGTACGTTCAAGCCTTTCGTCCTGGCCGAAGCCATTCGACAGGGGATCTCGCCCAAGTCCCGGTACGTGTCGGAGCCGCTTAGCATACCGATGCCCGCCGACGCGATGGAGCCCTACTACGAGGTTGTCAACTACGAGGACAAGTACCGCGGTCCGATCACGGTGGAAGAAGCCACGAAGCAGTCGGATAACGCGGTCTACGTGCAACTCGCCCAGGACCTCGGCATAGAAAACGTCGTCGACATGGCAAAGAAACTAGGCGTAGAAAGCGAACTCGACTCCTTGCTTCCGACCGCCATCGGCGGCCTCCGTGAAGGTGTGACGCCGCTAGAGATGGCCTCGGCGTACTCCACCTTTGCCAACCAGGGCGTCAACATGGAACCGTATCTCGTGGAGAAGGTCGTCCAGGAGAAGAACGGTGAAGAAGAAACCCTCAGGGAGCATGAGCTAAAGGGTGAGCAGGCGATCTCGCGGGACGATGCGGCGGCGGTCAACGAGGTGATGACAGACGTAGGAGATTTCTACGGCACGGAAGCTAACCTGGGACGGCCGGTCGCCACGAAGACCGGCACCAGCGAAGAGTTCTCCGACGCCTGGTTCATGGGTTACATCCCGCAACTCACCACGAGCGTTTGGGTTGGATACCCCGGAGATCGCATATCTATGGTCAACATCAGGGGGTACGAGAAGATCGACGGCGGCGAGTTCCCGCTGGACATTTGGGAACTTTACATGCAACGCGCCATGCAAGAATACCCCGAGGTTCAACAGTTCGCCGCGCCAAATCCGGACATGGACCTCAAAGTCAAGACCGACGGCCGCGCCTACGACCCCCCCGCCACCACCACGACGCGGGGAACGACCGGTGGCCGGAAGACGACCGGTGGCCGGAAAACGACCGGCGGTGGGAACACGGCGCTATCCCGGGAACTTACCCGCCCGGAGCCTACGGCGCCGCTACGAGAAACCCAGCCATACCAACCCCAACAGCAGTGGACCCAACCCGTTCAACCGTCGAGAAATCCGAACAGCAGCGTAAACAGCGGGATAAACTCCGGCCAGAACTTCTCCGGTGGCAACACCTTCGGCGCCTTCGAGAACTAGTCGGGCAACCGGACAGACTGTTTGCAGGCTTCCAACCCCACTGGCCAAGCTAGCCGCGGGATAGGATCTCTAGAATTTCCTCGTGTAGAAGGCCGTTGGTTGCGAGGAGATCGTCCGAGTGCGGGGTCCACGGCGCACCGGAGAGGTCCGTAGACTCTCCGCCCGGCCTCCGAGACGAGCAGGGCGGTCGGGGCGTAGTCCCAGGCGGTGTTGTTGGTCCCGAGCGAGACGTCTATGTAGCCCGCCGAGGTCCAGGCTCCACGAACCCCCGCGCTACCGAGCGCCCGGATCTGCCAGCAAGAGTCGAAGACTTCTTGAACCCCGTCCCGCCGGTTGCGTCTTTTCTGCGACAGGACCATATCGGCCCCGACGAACGCGTACTCCAGCTTTTCGGTACCGCTAACGCCCAGCTTTACGGGCCCGCTGCCGGCTTCCAGGTAAGCGCCGCCCCCGAGCCGGGCGTGATAGAAGTCCCCGATGCGGGGCGCGGAAACGGCGGCGTGGGTTACGGTGCCGTTTTCGACGACCGAGATGCAGGCGCAGAAAAGAGGGTTTGCCCTGGAAAAGTTTGCCGTACCGTCGACCGGATCCAAAAGCCAGGAACGTCCTGTTTCGGAGATCTCACCGCCCTTTTCCTCGGAAAGGATAGAGTCTTCGGGGTAACGCTCCTCGATGGCGGAGATCATTAACTCCTCGCAGAGCAGATCTACTTCGGTGACCACGTCTTTTGGGGCCTTTTCGTGGATTTCACCGGGCTGTTCGTAACGCGAGAGCTGTAACTCCCCCGCCCGGCGGGCCAAGTCGCAGACGAACTCATGAAGGTCCTCGGGGGTTTCTTTCGGGGTATTTTGTGGGTTACTGGAGGTACTCACGCAAGTTCTGGGTGCGGCGCTGCTCGCGGAGAAGGTTCAAGGTCTTCATCTGGATCTGGCGTACCCGCTCGCGGGTAATGTCGAACTCGCGACCGACTTCTTCTAGGGTGCGGGGCCGGTCGTCCTTCATGCCGAAGCGCAGCTCGATGATTTGGCGCTCCCGCTCCGGCAACTCGTTGAGCGCCTCCCGCAGGTGCGACTTCAAGAGCGAGTCGGAGACGGCTTCCGTCGGGGTGATGGTCGCCACGTCCTCCAGGAAATCTCCCAACTCGGAGGAGTCTTCCTCGCCAACCGGGGTCTCCAGGCTGATGGACCTCTGGCTGATCTCGCGCAGCCGCATTATCTCTTCGATGCCGATGGCGAGCTCCAGGCCGATCTCCTCGTCAAAGGGTTCGCGGCCTAGCTGCTGCGTCATGCGGCGGTGGGTGCGGTGAAACTTGTTGACTTTCTCGACCATGTGGACCGGGATGCGGATGGTGCGGCCTTTGTCCGCGATGGCCCGGGTTATGGCCTGACGGATCCACCACGTCGCGTAAGTGGAGAACTTGTACCCCTTGGTATGGTCGAACTTCTCCGCTGCCCGGATAAGCCCGAGGTTCCCCTCTTGAATCAGGTCCAGAAACGAGACCCCCCGGTTACGGTATTTCTTGGCGATCGAGACGACTAACCGGAGGTTCGCCTCTACCAGCCGGTCCTTCGAGCGCTTACAGCCCCGGGCGATGCCCTTCGCCAGACGGATCTCATCAGCGTGCGTGAGCAGCCGAACCCGCCCGATCTCCGCCAAGTACATCCTGATAGAGTCCCCGGTCGCCACCGCGTGGGCGATCTGGAGCACCGGAGCCTGCGCGGCCTCCCGGGCCGACGCCGCTTCCCCCGAACCCGAAGCCTCCACGACGGAGATGTCCTCTTCTTCGAGCGTGGCGTAGAGCTCTTCTATTTCTACGGCCGAAAGATCCCCACCCTGAACCAGCTCGGCGACCTCTTCTATACTGACAAAACCCTGACTTCGTCCCCGGCTTAGAAGCTCGTCCGTCCGACCCGCCAGCATCATCGTGTTCTCGGCCGCCATTTATCTCCTCTCTCGAAAGAAGCCACCAAATCTCCGGTAACCCCTCTACCTGACACAGACAAATTCGCTATTTATTAAATGTTCGTGAAAACGACGGGCGTAGATTAACACACTACATATAGGTAGTCAGCGCAAATAATAGTCAATCCGTGTGTTTTCCTTTACTATTTTTAGTGCACCAGGAAACTTGTATACAATTACCCGTGTTCCGGGGGCGTTCTGATAAACGTTGTTGTTTGGGTGTTTGCGTGTCTAGGGCCCCGGTCTTACCAAGCCTTGCTAAACTACGACCCGTGATTTTGGATTCTGCCAGGCTGGCGAAGGTCTTGGGTGTTTCCGTACCGTCCGGTGTGGAGGTTACGGGCGTTACGTACGATTCCCGCGCCGTGAGAAAGGGCTTTGCTTTCGTTGCGGTTCCGGGGTTTCGGCGCGACGGGGCGGAGTTCGTGGGGGAGGCGTTAGACCGGGGTGCGGCGTTGCTGGTGGCGGAGAAGGAGGTTTTGGGTGGTCCCTCCGCCGTAGTCCCCAATGCGCGGACGGCCCTGGCGCAACTTGCCCGCGCCGTTTTCGGGGCGCCGTCGGAGAAGCTGGAGGTGTACGGCATCACCGGCACCAACGGCAAGACTACGACCTCCTACGCCCTTTACTCGATACTGGCCCGGGCTTATGGTGCGGAGGCGTGCGGCCTCATGACCACGGCGGAGACGATCTACGCCGGAGAGCGGCACCCGGCCGGGCGGACCACCCCGGAGGCCACAGAAGTCCAGGGAACACTATCCGAAATGCTCCGGAAGGGCGTGAAAAAGGTCGTTATGGAGGTTTCTTCCCACGGCATAGCCTTACAGCGCGTCGCCGAGACCAGATTTTGCGGGGCGCTTTTCACGAACCTTACCAGGGACCATCTCGACCTCCACGGCTCTATGCAAGAGTATTACGAGACTAAGCGGGAGCTCTTCCACGTCTCCGCGGGCCCGAAGTTCTCCAACGCTGACGACCCCTGGGGACGGCGGCTCGCTAGGGAGGTAGAAGGCGTAAAGACTTTCGGCGGGTGGGAAGGGGCGGACTACCGGGTGGAAGAAGCCGGCTACGGCCCGGAAGGCACACGCTTTTTCCTCCGGCATCCGGGCGGAACCCTGGAGATAGAATCACCGCTCCTGGGTGGATACAACGTACTCAACGTGGCCGGGGCGGCCGCGCTCGCGCTCGCCACGGGGGTGCGGGAAGCTGCCGTGGAAGAGGCGTCGCGGCAGATGTCCCAGGTCCCGGGAAGGTTCGAGCGGATCCGGAACCCGGGGGAGTTCGAGGTCATCGTGGACTACGCCCACACCGACGTGGGGCTTGCGGCGGTCCTCGGGGTTGCCCGCGACGTGGCTGCCCGCAACGTGGCTGCCCGCAACGTGGCTGCCCGCAACGTGGCTGCCCGCAACGTGGTTAGCGGGGCCGGCAATCGGGGTAGCGGGCGGGTTATTTGCGTTTTCGGGGCCGCCGGAGACCGGGACGGGGCCAAGCGCCCGCTAATGGGCCGGGTGGCGGCGGCGTTGGCCGACCGGCGTATAATCACGACCGACGACGCGTACTCCGAAGACCCGGCCAAAATCGCCCGCGAGGTTGCCGCCGGGGCCGGCCCGGAGAACCCGGAGGGCACGCGGGTATTGCTGGATCGCCGGGAGGCAATCCGCCGGGCGCTCGAAGAAGCGAGGCCTGGCGACGTAGTAGTCGTTGCGGGAAAGGGGCACGAACGGGTTCAGCACCTGCCGGACGGGGACGTGCCGTTTCACGACGCCAGCGTCGTTCGTGAGATTCTGGAAGAACTCGGGGAGAAAGAAGGGTAGCATGCAAAAAGAGAACAAGACCGAGGTCGTACGGCGGCTAAAAAGCGTAGAAGGGCACGTACGGGGAATAGTCAAGATGGTAGACGAAGGGGACGTATCGTACGCCGAAGTCGTTCAACAGACAAACGCCGTGTTCTCCGCTGTCCGGCGGATAAACACTCTGTTGCTAAAAGACTTCGTCGAAGAGCGGGCCGCCGCAGACGGGGCCTCCGAAGAAACGCTGAAAGACCTGGCGAGAGCCATAGACCGGGTAACCAAGTAGGATCCGGGGTGGATCCTGAGACCAGACTCACGAGCGGGTAGAAAGGGGAGGCGGTGAACAACCTCCGTCCACAGGCCCTGCTCGCCGTGTTGGTCGGGACCGTTCCTCTACTCGTGATCCTCGCGGGGGTCGTGACTTTCCTGCTCTTCAGGGCCGGGTTCAACATCTTCGTGTGGGCTGTTCTGCCGTTTTTGGGGATGTTGATAGTCGTGGCGCTGCTCGGAATTCTCTTGAGCCGGGCCGTCGGTAGCCGTGCAAGATCGAACGGGAACCAGGCACAGGAACAAGCACAAGAGCAAGAAGGGGGACGGGGAAGAGAAACCGGGGATGAAAAACTCCAGTGATGGAATAATGTATAGTCCGAGACCTATGCAGGACAGCCGGACGCCGGATCTCGAAGAATTAGAAGCCCGCATCGCGGAGTTGGAGAACATCGTCGACGGCCTCGGCAACGTGCCGGACGAAGCGTTGGTCGAGACTTTGGCCCGGGCCGTGGAGCTTCTCGCGGAAGTTAATGCCGGTATAGAAAGCGGCATGAACTCTATGGGCGCAGAGGCACGGCAGATCGGCGGTCTCCTGGACCGGGTGGATTTCGGGGCGTTCGACGCGGCCCTCGGTGAGTTGGAAGAGCAGGAGCGAAGTCCCGATGGACACTAACCCGGATCTCGCCTCCCGCGTGCGGGACGCGGCCTTGCTGGAGGGCGACTTCGTGCTGTCTAGCGGGGAAAAGAGCAGTTTCTACGTCGATAAATACCTCTTTTCGACGGAACCGGATCTTCTGCGAGACGTGGCCGACGCCCTCGCCGGTACGGTCCCCGACGGGGTGGACAGGCTGGCCGGGGTCGAGCTTGGCGCGGTGCCGCTGGTCGTTGCCGTGGCGCTTTCAACCGGGCTCCCCTACATCATAGTCCGTAAATCCGAGAAGGAATACGGTACCAGCAGAAGCGTAGAAGGGACCCTCGTACCCGGCGAGCGGGTAGCCCTGATCGAAGACGTGGTCACGACCGGGACGCAGGCCGTGAAGGCCGCCCGGCGCCTCTCGGAGGCGGGGGCGGAAGTCGTCAAAATATCTGCGGTGCTGGAACGGGGGGGGGGAACCTCCGGTCATCTCGAAGAGTTTCCTTTCGAATCATTGCTTAGAATGGGCGATCTACGGGTAGGCAGTAGCAATTGAGGCGCACGGGCGTCTCTGGTATAGTCTCCCGGATATAACCGGGAAAAGAGGAAAAGGCCAACCAAACAGGGAGGTAACAGGCCATGGCAATAAACAAAACGGACCTGATCGAGCGGATCTCCAACAAGACGGGTAGCTCAAAGAGCGAGACCCAAAAGTTCGTGCAGGAATTTATCGACACTGTAGAGGGCGCCCTAAAGGGCGGCGAGGAAGTCCAGATCACGGGCTTCGGCAAGTTCTACGTTCAAAAGCGTGACTCCCGCGAGGGCATCAACCCGCAGACAAAGCAGAAGATGACGATACCGGCTTCCAAGGTCCCCAAGTTCACCGCGGGTAACGCGCTTAAAGAATCCATCAAGTAACCAACCAAACAACGAACCAAACTGATAAAAGTTCACCATAGGCCGCGGGGATTTCACCCGCGGCTTTCCCTTGCCAGCGCTGCCGGGAGGTTCCCGTGCAGACGCTGGTAGATTCCGCCCGCCGCAAAGACAGCGTCCTCGTGGCGGGCTTCGACCCGGCCCCGGACCGGATGCCACAGGAGATCCGGGACCAGTGCCTACCGGAACCCCGAGCGGCCCACGAGTTCTGCCGGGGTATCCTCGAAGCCGTAGAACCTTACATCGCGGCCGTAAAGCTCCAATCCGCTTACTTCGAGCGCCTGGGGCCGCCAGGGATCAAGGTTTACGCGGAGCTTATAGAGGAGGCTTCGGACCTCGGGCTCCCGACCATAGCGGACGCAAAACGCGGGGACATAGGCCCCGTGGCCGCCGCCTACGCGGAAGCTCAACTTCTCGTATCCGGCGCTACTTGCGTAACCGTAAACCCTTACATGGGCCGCGACGCCATACTCCCGTTCCTCGAAGAGACGCGACGGTTGGGCCGGGGCGGCGGGGTGTTCGTGCTGGTTGCGACCTCGAACCCTTCGGCTCCGGACCTTCAACTTGCTACAAAGCCCCCGCTCTACGAGGTTTCGGCGGGGCTGGTCTCGGAGCTGGGCGTGAAATCTGGCGAGTATACGGATGCCGGCGCGGTCGTCGGGGTGACGCGCCCGGAGGTCGGACGGCGGGTAAGAGAGCTGCTCCCCAACGCGCTTTTTCTTTCTCCGGGCTACGGTGCCCAGGGCGGTGGCGCCCCCGGCGTCCGGCCTTTGTTGGACCGCAGGGACGGGGGCGTGTTGGTCAACAGCAGCCGGGGAATCCTCTACGCGTACGAGGGCTCCGAAGGTCCGAAGGACGATTACCGGGAAGCCGCCCGGAAAGCGGCCGAGTCGGCCAGGCGAGAACTGGCCGCCGCAGGGGCTCGCCCCTAGCTACCCGAAGATTTCAGAGGATGTGGGCCACCGCGAAGATCGTCACCACGACCGTCGCTACCGTTATCAGTACACCAAAGATCTGTACCAGGCTTTCTCTGCTCATGGTCTCCTTCTCAAATGTTTTGTTTACTTTGTTTACCTTAGTCTATTTCTCCAGAAGACACCGGGTCAACCAGAGCCTTCCGGCACCAGTTCTTTCAGGGTTTCTTCCAAAAGTTCCTGGTTTTCTTCATTATAAGCATTATATACGAACTCTACTTGTCCGTCCTGGATCACGAACAGCCGCGGTACGCGTTTGACGTTGTAGAGTGAGGTTAGCCGTCCTTTGAAGTCTGTCATGACGCTGTAGGGCATTCCTTCGTAGCCGTTTGGTATGTTGCTCACGTAAATGGCGCCGAACGAGACTTCTTTGTCCGAATATTCCCGCGCCAACGCGGCATATTGCGGCTTTGCTTCTGAGGAATCCTGGTTCAGTGTGCTCCAGAAAGTCAGTACGTAGATGCCCTCGTCCCGGACCCGAAACTCTCCGCCATCGAGGGTTGGCGCGGTAAACACCCGGGCGGCCTCGCCCTGATTTGGGGCGGGCTGCGGGAGGGTGAGGTTGCCGGTTCCCGTTTCCGGAGAGCCGTAAGACCTCCAGCCGACGGCCAGAACCAGGATCAGGAGGCTTACCAGGATCAGGCGTTTCACAGCGCGGTTTGGGAGGGTCTGGGAAGAAAGCGCATAACGAAAAAATTATACTCCCACCCCCGACGCTTGTCCCGGCCCGCGAAGTCTCTATAATCTCAGGGCCTTTGAACTTCCGAAGCATAAAAGCCCTCGTCTTGGCGGCGACGCTCGCCCTGGTCTCGCTCGCCGGAACCGGGGTCCGGGCGCAAGAAACGACCGTCGAGGAGCCGGGCGTTCGGGAAACGGCCGCGCCGGACGTGGGGGCGCGGGCGTGGACCATCATGGACGTTCGCACGGGCGAGTACCTCGCCGGGGAGAACGCAGAAGAGCGGCTTCCGATGGCCTCGACTACAAAGATTATGCTGGCCCTGATGACCCTCGAAGCGGCGGACCTCGACGAAGAGGTGATCGTTTCTCAAAAAGCCGCATCTTTTGCGGTGCCGCTCTACAGCAACGTCGGGTTGTTCGCCGGCGATACCGTTAGCGTCCGGGAGCTACTTATGGCCTCGGTTATATCTTCCGGCGACGACGCGGCGTATGCCCTGGCCGAGCATCTGGGGGACGGAAGCGTAGAGGAGTTCGTCGAGGAAATGAACCGCCGGGCGAGAGAGCTCGGCCTCGAAGACACGCGGTTCGAGAACCCGGTCGGCTTCGACGCCCCGGATCATTACTCCAGCGCCAGGGACCTCTCTGAGATGACCCGGCTGGCCTCCGAAAAGCCGGAGTTCCGCGAGCTCGTGGAAACTGCCGAGGCCGAGATCACGACGCAGGACCGTACTATACCGCTCGTCAACACGAACGAACTGTTGTTTACCTACGGACTCGCAACGGGCGTGAAAACGGGTACCACACCGGCCGCCGGCCCGAGCCTCGTCGCCTCCGCCGCTGACGGAGACGAGTCCTACATAACGGTCGTCCTCGATGACGAGGAGCGTTTCGCCGACTCTATCGTCCTGGCGGAGTACGGATTCGAAGCCCACGACCGCCGGAACCTGGTGGTCGAGGGGAAGCAATACGCCAAGGTGAACGTCCCCTACCGTCGCGGGGAGAAGGTCGACTTGATCGCCAAAAACAACGTGCCGGGGCTCGTGAAAGACGACCCCAGCGTGGAACGACAGATCTTGTTGGTTGATGAGATGCCCGATGAAATCCGTTCGGGAGATCGGCTCGGACGTGTCGTCGCAAGGGCCGACGGGGAGCGTGTCGGGGAGACCGCGCTGGTCGCCCGGCGGGGGTACGAAGAAGCCTCTGTGGGGGAAAAGGTATGGTATACCGTAGAGGGAGTTTTCGAGTAGGTTCGAGTAGGACCACAAAAGGGGAAAGAAGGCGATTACCCATGATCCTGACCGTAACCCTCAACGCCGCCGTAGCCCGGACGCTCGTGGTGCCCAACCTGACGCTAGGTCTCCGCCACCGGGTACAGGAGAGCGTGGCCTTAGCGGGTGGCAAAGGCATAAACGTGGCCCGGAGCCTGCGGGCCCTAGAAGTCCCCGTTCTCGCCACGGGATTGGCGGGCGGGCGAAACGGCGACACCATCCGCGACGGCCTATCAGAGGCGGCGATACCTTTCGACCTCGTGGAGATCAAAGGTCACTCCAGAACTTCGACCGCTATCGTAGACCCCACCAGCGGGGCCCAGACGGAGATCAACGAGTACGGCCCCGAGGTCAGCCCGGCCGAGTCCCGCGAGTTCTCCCGCCGCTTAGAGCACTTGATGGAGTACGCCACGGCGGTCGTCTTCGCCGGCAGCCTGCCGCCGAACATGGAAGAGAGCTTTCTGGTCAGCCTCGTGCAGCGGGCGCAGCAGCGGGGGCTCTACACGGTGGTGGACTCGACCCCGACAGTGCTGCAGGCGGCGCTCAAGGCGAACCCTTCGCTCGTCAGCCCGAACCAGCACGAGGCCGAAAGTGCCGTCGGCTTCGACTTTATCGAGGAGGGCGACTTTCCCCGGGCACTCGGGCGGCTGGTCGAAATGGGCAGCGCAGAGGCTTGCATTACGCTCTCGGAGGGACACTCTTACCTGACTTCGGACGCCGGCATCATTCGTGCCCACGCCCCGAAGGTAGAGGCCCGTTCGACCGTCGGTAGCGGGGATGCTTATCTGGCCGGTTTGCTCGCGGGCATCCTGCACCGGAAACTCCCTTACCCGGAAGCTGCGTGCCTGGCCGCCGCCTGTGCCGCGGCGAACGCCGAGACCCTCGGGGCAGGAGCATTCGACGTCCGGAGGGCCGAGGAACTCGCAGAGTCGGTGGAGGCCGAAGTACTCTCCAAAAGCCTCGAAACGGGCCGGGTTTAGAGGGCCTCTGCGAGATCTTCAGAAGCCATCCGCGAGCGGGAGGAGTCTCCGGTGCGTGTTAAAATGCGGGGGTCGTAAGCTGTTATACGAAAACTACGGAGGTTTATCCAGATGGCCGTTGGTGAAGTTACGGATGCCAACTTCGAGGACGAGGTTTTGCAGGCGGAGAAGCCGGTAATAGTAGATTTTTGGGCGCCGTGGTGCGCGCCGTGCCGCAGAATATCCCCGATCCTCGAAGAGATGTCCGAAGATCGTAGCGACGTGAGCTTCGTCAAGATGAACGTCGACGACAACCCCTCCACGGCGATGAACTACGGGGTCTCCAGCATTCCGACCATCGTCCGCTTCGAGGGTGGCCAGGAGACCCAGAAGGCTGTTGGGGCTTTGCCCAAGAACCAACTTTCGTCGCAGCTCGGGCTGTAGTCCGGGCGTATTCGGTCGTAATTGCAACAAGAGAGTTGGACGGTTACAATCCTGTCCTGATAAAGCCTGTAGAGGCAGACCTCAGGGTCCTGGTTTGCGGGCGCGGTGTATACAAAAGTACTAGGTAAAGAGGAGGTACGCGGATGAAGTTCAAACCACTAGGAGAGCGCGCGTTGGTCAAGATGGTCGACGAGGGCGAGCAGACGACCGCGTCCGGGATCGTGCTCCCGGACACGGCCAAGGAGAAGCCGCAGACGGCCGAAGTCGTCGCGGTCGGCGAGTTCGAAAACGGCGTAAGGGTCAGTGAGGGAGACGTTATTGTCTTCGCCAAGTACTCGGGTACCGAGATCAAACTAGAAGGCGACGACTACATGATCCTGGACGCCGAAGACATCCTCGGGGTCGTAGAGGACTAGCGCTCTACCCGGGCAACCACGCGGCATTTTTCAGCGCCGGACGCAAGTCAGCGTCCCGGCGCTGATTTCTTGGCCGCGGGGTATTCTGGTTTCCGGTGTACCGGTTCCGGTGAGCCGTAGAGCTAGATCGACGGGAGGACGTCCAGACCGTGCGTACGCTCAGGATAGGAGATCGCGGTAGAGAGGTGGTAGACCTCCAGACGCGCCTGAACGCCCTGGGCTTCGACCTCGGGAACCGCGGGATAGACGGCGTATTCGGGCCTGTTACGATGAACGCCGTCCGGGCTTTCCAGCAGGGCACCAGCGTTCTCACGGACGGCGAGGTAGGCTGGCCGACCTGGGATGAGATCGTCGAGGCCGGCCATCGTCCGGGGGGGCGCAAGACGTACCTGCGACAGCCGCCTTTTCGCGGGGCGGACGTAATGGAACTCCAGCGGATGCTGAACGACCTGGGCTTCGACCCCGGGGCCGTCAACGGCCTCTTCGACGAGCGCACGGCCCGCGCCGTCCGGGATTTCCAGAAGAACGCCGGTCTTGTGGTGGACGGTGTGGTGGACGACGCGGTCTTCAAGGTTTTGAACACGTACGCCGCCCAGAGCCTGGGCACCCACCAGCTACCGGACAAAAGCGGGGGCTACTTCCCCGAAGACCTCTTTTCGGGAACCATAGTCGTGGACGCCGCCCACGGCGGACGCGACAAAGGCCACACCACCCCGACGGGCATCGTGGAGGCGGACCTCAACCTTGCAGTGGCCCACGAACTGGCCCAGATACTCCCGGCCCGCGAGGTCCGGCTCACCCGTAGCGGCGACGAAGGAGTCTCGACCACCGACCGGGCCGTCATCGCAAACGCCGCGGGGGCGAAGATGGTGGTCTCGATCCAACACGGCGCCCACTCGTCGCCAAGAGCCTGCGGTACGGCTTCCTTCTACTTCGAACGGCTCGGCTACCAGTCCCACCGCGGCCGCATGGCGGCGACCTACATCCAGCGCGGGGTAAGCCAAACCCTGGGAACCTGCGATATCGGGGAGTTCGGCCGCTCCTACGGCATCCTCCGCGAGACAAACATACCCGCCGTTATGCTCGAACCGCTCTACCTCACAAACCCGGACGAACTCGAACTCGCTTCCAACCCCTACTATCCCACGACCGTCGCCGAAGCCATAACCGGCGCCCTAGAGCTCTACGCCAGCCGGGACGCCGGGTTTATTGCGGTTTGAGGCGTCAAGTTCCAGGTTTCTAAGCTCGTTACCTGAAACCTCAGACCCGGCTGGTATAATACCCTCCGCAGTCGGGACGTAGCGCAGCCTGGTAGCGCGCCTCGTTCGGGACGAGGAGGTCGGAGGTTCGAATCCTCTCGTCCCGACTCTCTTGAAGGTCTCCTCGAATCACCCACCCGCGACGAAAGTTTGGGCCAATTTTCCACCGGCTACACGTCGGCTTCGTCGGCCTCTTCGAGCAACGTGCTCCAATCGTCATAGAGGCCTTCCAGCACGCCCTTGAGTTGGCGGTGCTCGGTGACTACTTTGCGCGAGCGTTCGCCGTCGGCGTAAAGTTCGGAAGTGGCGAGCTCTTTCTCCAAACGTCCTATGCGGCGCTCAGTGGCGTCGATCTCACCCTCTACCGCCACCAGCCGGGTCGCGATGATGCTCTGGTTCTTGTTCAACCCCGGCCGGACGCGCCGGCGGGGCATCTTCTTACCGCCCTCTTTAACGTCCAAGCGCTGGTGGGACCGGTAGTAGTCGTAGCCGCCAGGGTAGTTTGTGAGCTTCTTGTTCCCCAACTCGACAACGCGAGTGGCGAGTTTACGCAGGAAGTAGCGGTCGTGGGAGATAAAGAAGATTGTACCTTTGTAGCGAAGCAACGCTTCTTCCAGGGCTTCGCGGGCGGGGATGTCCAGGTTGTTCGTTGGTTCGTCGAGCAGGAGGAAGTTCGCGTTGCTGACCACGATCTCCGCGAGCGAGAGCCGGTTCTTCTCGCCACCGGAGAGCGCCGACACTTTCTTGAAAACGTCGTCGCCGGAGAAGAGGAACGAACCTAGGAGGTCCCGCGTTTCCGGAGCGTCGAAGCCCGTCGCGTCCATTGCTTCTTGCAGGACCGTTTTGTTGTCGTCGAGGCGGGCGAGTTGCTGGTCCTGGTAGGCGGGCGCGACGTTGTGCCCGAGCCGGACGTTACCGCCGCGCGGCTTCACCTCGCCGGTGGCGAGGCGCATGATCGTACTCTTGCCGGTCCCGTTGGGTCCCATGAGCGCGACCCGCTCCCCGCGCTCGACGATCAGGCCGAGTTCTTCTAGTAGCGGTTCGCTATCTTCGTAGGCGTAGAAGACGTTTTCCAGCTCCAGTACCACGCGGCCCGCGCGTCGTCGGTCGTCGCCGAGGTCGAGTTTAATATTCTTGGAAGACCTTTTGGGGTCTTCGATCTTCTCCATGCGGTCCAGGAGTTTCTGCTTGCTTCTCGCCTGGCTCGCCTTCTTTGCCTTTGCCCGGTTCTTCTCGATAAACCGCCCCAACTGCTCCCGGCGTTCGGCGTTTGCTTTGGCCTTTCGGGCCAGTTGCTCGTCGCGGGCCGCTTTTTCGCGGACGTAGCGGCTGTAGTTGCCGGGGTACCGGACGAGCTTTCCGTCTTCGAGTTCTACGATGGTGCCGGCTACCGCGTCCAGGAAGTAGCGGTCGTGGGAGACGACCAACACGGCGGATTTCGCGTTCTTTATAAAGCCTTCGAGCCATTCGATGGCCCGGAGGTCCAGGTGGTTTGTCGGCTCGTCGAGCAGCACAAGGTCCGGCTCTTCGAGGAGTAGCCGGGCCAGCGCCACCCGGCTCTGCTCTCCGCCGGAGAAGGAGCCGACCGGGCGCTTCCAATCTTCGGGCGCGAAGCCTAGAGAAGAGAGCGCCGAGGCCGCCCGCGCCCGGTAGGCGTAGCCGCCGTCCCGCTCGAACTCGGCCTGGAGCCTGCCGTAGCGATCCAGGAGCGCGTCAGAGGGGTTGTCGGTTAGCTTTACCTCCAACTCTCCGAGTTCTTTTTCGCGTTTTATCAAGGCTTCGAACGCCGAGAGCAACTCTTCTTCTATGGAGACTTTGCCGCGCTCGCCGGCGTAGAGGTTCTGTGGGGTCATCCTGACCTTCGCGTCGCCGACGCGCTCGATGCTTCCGGCGTCCGGCTCGGAGTTGCCCGAGAGAACGTTCAGCAGCGTTGTTTTGCCGACCCCGTTGCGACCGACCATCCCGATCTTCTCCCCGGCCTCGACCGAGAGCGAGGCGCCGGAGAGGATCTTCAGGTCCCCGCCGTGGTACTTGACCAACTCTCTTGCTATAACGACTTTCACGCCGATGAAATTACCACGTTATGCGGATATGTCGCCTCTCCGGGCGAAAGATTCTTGCAGAGAGTCTCCGGCTACCGTGAGCCACACACAATATGTTTAGCTCAAGCAAAAATTGGAATGACTATACTGTAGGAAATATAGGGAACGTCAGCAATTCGCAGTCGAAGCTATAAGGAAGGACTTCTCGTGACAGAGCAAGACAAACAAACGAAAGGCCAGCAGGAAGAACCCGGGAAAGCCGAAGAGGGGCAGCAAGAGAAGAGTGCGATAAACAAAGCCATAGACAAAGCCCAGGAAAAAGGCTTGACCGACAAAGCGGCCAACATGGTCAAAAACAAGCTGAAAGGCCGCTAGAAACGGCTATTCCAACGCAATAGCTACTCGTGGAAAGGGTCGATGTTTTCTAGAACTTCGGTCCTCTCTGTACACTCAAATCTACCTACGTTGTCTGGCGAATTGCCTGATCAGGCCCGAGGCGATCATGACCGCGACTATTCTGGCCCCGGCCTGCAAAACCGCTTCTATAGCGTCTTCTCTGGCCGCCCGCCTCTCCGGTACACGTTCCGAGACGAGCTTTTTCAGGGGTTTGTCCAGGGCCTCGAACAATACTATGGTCAGTATTGTCAACAGCCTCGTCTGTGCTTTGTCGCTCACCGTTCCACCTTTCTTTCCACGGGGGCAACTACCATAACAGACGCTTCGGCCTGCTGCGAACGCAGGAATATTTTATAGAAATTGACCTTACGTAGCCTCGAATATCTTGTGGCAGAATCAACCAACGCCGGTAGCCGGACGAGAGCGTTTTTGCAAAGGAGTCGTGGGTCGGAGAAGATGTACAGGGAACCTCTCACACCGCAGGAACGGCATGAGTACGAGGAGGACCTGATCTCCTTTAGCGACCATCAGCTAGACCTGCTGGGTGATATCCGGGGACTCAACGTGCTCTACGCCGGTGGTTCGTCGCTGCTTTGGGCCGAAGGTCTCAGCCAACGCCTCGGACACAAAGGAAGCCTCACCGTCCTCGACATAGACGACGAAGCTATCGAACGCACCCGCGAACGAGCCTCGGAAGCTAATTTCGACGCGCCGGTAAACTTCGTGGTGGGGGACGTTCTTGCGCCGCCGTTCGAGGGTGAGTCCTTCAACCTCGCATACTCGGCGGGCCTCTTTCACGAGTTGGATGTAACGGAGAAACCCGCAGAAAACGCTCTCGGCTCACTGATCAGCGCGGTGCGGCGCGGTGGCCGGGTCTCAACGACGGATTTCGTAGACTCGGTATCAGCAACCCAGATCGAGGACGAACGCCTGCAAGGTGAGATCTTATACGAACTTTTCGGACACAAGCCCTACGGTGTCGGTCCGCCGGAGAGGCTGGTCACGTTGCACAAAAAGCTTTTGAAAGATGTTAGCCGGCGCGTCCTGCCACCTCGTCCCGTCCGGCATCTCGGGAAGGTAGTCCTGGCCGAGGAGGAGCCTGAAGGTTTGCTACTGTTGCCCCCCGAAGCGCAGAATGGGCTGCGCGGGAAACGCGGCACGTTTAGGGAGCGCATCCGGCGCGAGGGTTATACGCGGCCCGCGACTTTGTACGTGGAGGGCCGGGTTCCCGGCAACTAGCTTCCTTCCTGCTGCCCACCCCTCCAGGAGAGCCGGTTGGGGTCGTAGCCGAGGTCCAGGGCGGCGTCGTGGATAAAAGCGTCGCTGCGAAGGATAAAGGGCAGCCACTCTTTGTAGCGCTCATAGGCTTCTTCAGGGTCCGGCTCCTCGAGTCGGGCCATGTTTCGCATCCGGTGCTCCAACTCGACAAACCTGGAGAGCAAGCTATCGTCATCCGAACCCTTTCTCAGCGCGATGGCGAAGGCTTCGAAAGAAGCGAAGTCGGGTTGCTCTTTCTCTGAGTAATAGGGCAAGAACCTGTCTCTGATGCCGCGCATAATCTCCTCAGTGCCGGTTAGGAGGGGGGGCAAGCCCGGTTCTTCGGCGGCGGGATGGTCTTTCGGCAGGCCCCATCGCAGGGCGGCAGCCGTCTCGACCGCCACGCGAAACACGTATGGGATGGAGCGGCGGGCCTGGCGGCTGTGGAAGTAGTAGACGAGCGGATAACGCCGGACACCTTCGTAGTAGCTCGTGAGGCTCTGGTGCAGGCCGCCGATGGTAGCGTCCAGGCCGCTCGGCTCCCCTTTCGGGAAGTGGGGCTTGAGAAGGCTCTCGGAGTCCGCATTACCGCCGGCCTGATGGTAGAGGCCGGATGAAAGCGTGTTCCACTGCTGCAAGACCTGATAAATGTTCAGTATGTAGGTAATAAAAAGAGTGATGATGGAGAAGCCGATCAGGGCCTGCGTAAAAGTCACGATGCCGAAAAGCGGATTTTGGGGTGTTATGTCGCCGTAGCCGAGGGTGCCTATGGTGACGCCGCTCAGGTAGATCATGTGCGGAAAAGTCGGCCTCGTCCCGCTCGTGTAGGAGAAGTAGTCCGTCTGAGAGTAGTAGATGAGCCCGAAACCCAGGATCTCGATGAACATCCACAGCAACATGGTCGCCGGTATCATGAGCGGCGCTCCCAGCGATAACCCGAAGTGCCGAACCCTCGTGGGCAAGGGCCTGGTTACGGTGCGCACCGTGCTCCAGGTCGCCCGGTAGAGGCGACTGCTCAGGAAGCTGAAGCCGTCGTAGTTGAGAACGGCGAAGAACACATCGAGAAGCCCGATCAAGACCAGCGCGACGCCGAGAACCAGAAATAACCCGCTCATAGAGGCCCGGTTACTACGCCGGCCCCGACTTTACGAAGCCTCGAGCTTCCTCTAGTCCCCGGCGGTTCTCACCGCAGGAACCTCCTTGGCAACCGTTTCGCCGGAGCGCGGAACCCAGCTCGAAAATTACCTCGGATTTTACGTTTTCTAATAAAACGACGAGTTTCTCATTTCTCCGGCGATGGGCGTACTCTATGCAAGCTTCCAGCCAGCGCAGGGTAACTTCGACGTTGGAGGTTGTAAAGTTGTCGGGATTTCTAAAATGCTCCGTTGACGATTCCAACTCCCCCTCAGTTCGTGATCGTCGGATAAGTTCGATTCAACGTCAGGCCCGAGGTCGAGAGCCGTGCCAGCCCCGGACGCGTGGCCTGGACCCGACGCTGCACCGCCATCGGTTGGCGTCTGCCACCATTTCGAGAAAGACGGTCTTTACGACTATACGCTGCTCTCCGACGAGGTCTACCAACCTGACACCCTTACGGAAAGAAGATTTCAATAAATTACACTTCATCTTTGTTTACTATCTTGCGCTGTAGGGTAACGGGCAAAGAATCATCCTGGTACCGCAGAGCGTAGAGGAGGAACGTCTTGACGGAAGGTTACGAGGGCGAGGAGACCGCCCAGGAAAGGGCCCGCCGGCGGCTGCAAGAGCTGGAGCGGCAGAGGTTGGCAGGGGACGCGGGAGAGAGCGAAATTCCCGAACGGAGTGAGTTCCCCGAACGGAGTGAGTTCCCCGAACGGGGCGAGTCTTCCGGACAGGCCTCCGAGAAAACCTCGGAGTACGCCGAGCAGGGTCAGGAGAAGGCCGCTGAGGCGGCGGAGCAGGGCCGCGAGAAGGCGAAGGGCCAGATCTCCACCCAGAAAGAACGGGCCGCCGGGGAGTTGCAGGGCGTAGCCCGGGCTTTGAAGAGCACCGGCGAGCAGTTACGCGAGGAAGACCAGGACTCCATCGGCCGCTACGCCGACCAAGCCGCCGAGCAGGTGGAGCGTTTCTCAAACTTCCTGAGCGACAAAGATTCCGAGGAACTCATAAGCGAGGTAGAAGACTTCGCCCGCAGCCGTCCGGCGGTGTTTTTGGGTGGGGCGTTCGTGCTAGGGATCGCCGCGGCCCGCTTTCTAAAGAGTTCCGCCGGCCAGACCGGCGATCTGAAAGAAGAGTTGAAGCAAGAAGCCCGGGAATTGCAGAAGAGCGCCAACCCGAGTAACGGAGGCTCAGGGTAATGCAGCGCAGCAGAGATAGCCACAAACAAGACCAGTCTTTGGGAGAGCTCGTAGGCGACCTTTACCAGGGTGCTTCGCGGGTTATCAGCCTGGAGATAGAGCTCGCCAAGACGGAGCTGAGCCAGAAGGCCTCCCGGGTCGGCAAGAACGTGGGTTTTCTCGCCGCCGGGGGCGCTATCGTCTATGCGGGCTTTCTGGCGCTTATATTCGCGATCATCGCTATTCTAGCGACGTTTCTGCCACTGTGGCTATCGGCGCTTATAGTGGCCCTGATAGTGCTCGGCGCGGGCGGCGCGCTGGTGTGGACCGGGCTCAAGACCCTGCAGCAGGAATCCCCGATGCCGCAAAGAACCCTCGAAACGCTCAAGGAGGATAAGGAATGGATGACAGACCAGACCAACTAAGAAGACAGGACGCGCCGGACGAGGGCGTCCGCGAGAAGCTCTCACCGCGTCGGGCGGAGATAGAGCCCAACCCCTCCGCCACCGACGACGAGTTGGAAGAGTTGCGCCAGGAACTAGCGCGTACGCGGGCGGAGATGAGCGAGACGGTTTACGCCCTACAAGGACGGCTCAACCCGCAATACATGCGGGAGCAAGCGTCATCCCAGGCGAAAGACTCGGCGAAGCAGGCCGGCTCGAACGTGGCCGACACTATAAGGGACAATCCTATTCCGGCGGCTATGGCCGGCGCGGGACTCGTGGGTCTCGGGTGGCTTATCGCGAGCGGCCGTGACAGTGGTTCGCAGCAAAGCTCCCAGGATGACTTCGACGCCTCCGACTACTACGATTCCAGAAGAAGCTACTATCGGTCCTTCAATGATGAGGCTGAGTTCGAGGGGTCTTCGGGGGGTTCTTCCGGTGGCGAGCGGACCCGGGAGGCCGCGAACCAGGCCCGCGAGAAAGCGGATCAGGCCCGCGAAAAAGCCGGTGAGCTTGGCGGACGGTTACAAAGCCGGGCCAGAGGGGCCGGTGGCGAAGCCCAGGAGAAGGCACAGCAGGCAAAGGGCGGTTTCCAGCGGGCATTGCAGGAGAGCCCGCTGGCGCTCGGCGCGCTGGCCTTGGGCATTGGGGCCGCCGTTGGTTTCGCCGCGCCCGGAACGAGCAAGGAAGACGAGGTTATGGGCGAGACGCGGGACAACCTCGTGGAGCAGGGTAAGCAGAGCGCCCGCGAAAAGCGCGAGCGGGCGCAGCGGGCCATCGAAGAAGGACGCCGGGCGGCCGAGCAGGAAGCCGACCGGCAGGATCTCACCTGAGGACCATGGCTGAAGCTCATCTACAAAACAGCAACAGCGAGGACTTTGGGAGGCCGGATACCACAACGTCGAACGGTGCGGGGCACCAGAATTTAGGCCGGCTCTTTCGGGAGGCGACCCGGCTTCTGGACGCTACGGACCTCGGTGGCGCGAACGAAACCCTCAAAGCGGTCGAGCAAGTCCTTTACGTAAAGCGCTGGGTCTTCGACCTCGGCCACCGCTGGTAGGTTTGTTGGAGGAACGAAGCAAAGTTTCCCGGATGGAGTAGTAAGAATCAGCAGAGTTGGGAGGTTGGCCGTGAAGGTGCCGGGCAAAAAATATCTGGAGAAGGCGGAGGAGACCGGCAACCAGGCCGAAGTTCCGATGACCCATGGGCTCGGGGTGGTGGATCTCCTTAAGCGTACCGGCAAAGAGGTTAGCGACGATCACCTCTTCGCCTATGCGGGTAACCTTTCTTACAAAGCGCTGTTTGCGCTCTTCCCGCTGTTTACGCTCCTGATCTCGCTGCTGGGCATGTTCAACGCCGCGTGGGTGGTGGACGCTTTTACCAACCAGTTGGCGAGCGCGCTACCCCAAGAGGCTTCGGGCTTTATAACCGGGCAACTCCAGAGCATCGCCGAGAGTGAGGCTACCGCATCATTTACTTTCGGGGCGATTATCTCCATAGCCCTCGGGTTGTGGGGCGTTTCGGGCGCGATGCGCTCGGTTATGGAAGCCATGAACGTCATGCACGACCTGGAAGAGACCCGGCCATTTTGGAAAAAGTACGTCGTCTCGTTGTTTATTGCGTTGTTCGTGGTGGGCTTGGTGCTCACGGCACTCGTGTTGGTGGTGTTCGGGGAGAGGATCGGGGCCCAGGTGGCGGCGGCGTTAGGGTTCGGCTCCGTCTTCGAGACGATTTGGGCCATAGTGCAGTGGCCGGTGTTGACCTTCCTGGTCCTCTTTGCGTTCGCGGTCCTCTACTACTTCGCCCCGTCCGCCGACCAGAAGTTTCGCTGGATCAGTCCCGGCTCCCTCGTGGCGTTCGCGTTCTGGCTTATCTTCTCTTTAGTCTTCGCGTACTACGTGGGCAGTTCTGATTCGTTCGAGACCTACGGAGCCCTGGCCGGCGTCATCATCCTGATGCTCTACTTCTACTACTCCGCCGCCATCGTGCTCGTCGGCGCGGAGATGAACCAGGTCGTCGAGGAGAATATCCCCGGCGGTAAGAACAAAGGCGAAGAATACCCGGACGACGAAAAGGCGCCGGAAGAGCAGACCGGTTGAGGCTCAGGAAGCCTGCGGCCAACGCTCCAGCACTATCGTGACCGGACCATCGTTCGTCAGGGCCACGTCCATCATCGCGCCGAAACGGCCCTTCTTTACCGAACCGATGCCTACCCCTCGTAACTTTTCGCAGAAGTAGTCGAAGAGTGGCCCGGCTTTCTCCGGATCGGCGGCTTTTACGAAGCTCGGGCGCTTGCCCTTGCGGGTGTCGGCCAGCAGGGTGAACTGCGAAACGGCGAGTACCTCGCCGCTGGTCTCCCGGACCCCGAGGTTCATCTTGCCCTCCTCATCCCCAAAGACCCGCAGGCCTGCGACCTTTTCGGCCAACCAATCGGCCTCGGCTTCGGTGTCTTCTTGTCCGACGCCGACGAGTAGCAGTAGGCCGTCACCGATCTCGGACACGAGTTCTTCGGCCACCGTGACGGAGGCGTTCTTTACTCTTTGCAGGACTATTCGCATGTCTAGAGCGGTTGGCGGCCCTGGTATCCGGCCTCGATCTCGTGCCAGTACTCGACCCGTTCTTCAGGCGGGTGCCAGCAGAGAAAAACAACTCGGCCCTCCCGCTCGTGGGGGAAGTCCAGGAGTCCCATGTTCAGGTCTTTGAGGATGACGCCGAGTTCCCGGATGCGTTCTATGAAGAGGTAGAGTCTGTACGCCTCGACGCCGTACTCGGACCCGATCTTGCCTCCCCCGTTACCCGCCGCAGCTTCGAGGATAGGTTCCATGTGCGGGGCTTTCTCGCGCAGGGCGTCGCGGTGGAGGGCGACTTCTCGTAGAAGTTCTTGCAGCGCGGGCAAGAGGTCGTTCGCCTCTTCTACGGTAAAGAGCTTCTGGAACGGACGGTCCACGGCGAACGGGTCCTAGCGGCCGACGGCCAGGCGGTCGGCCAGCATACCGGGCAGACCGGCGGACCGGATCTTGGCCTGCGCCTTCTCTATGTCGTACTCGACAAAGCGGTAGGTGACTTCGATCCCCTCCACCAGCACGTAAGAGGCAAATGTATCCCCGTCGCGGGGCTGGCCAACGGAGCCGGGGTTCACCAGGTACGGGCCGTCGGGACCGAGGTCCAGAACTTCGGCCCCCGCCGAACCGTTCGGAGAAGGCGCAACCGCCTTTACGTGCGTGTGCCCGAAAAAGCAGAGCCGCACGTTCGGGTATTCGCTCTTCAGGACTTCCAGGTTCTCGGCGGCCGTTACCCCGTCTATTATGTACTCGTCCGGGTCGCGGACCGAGCCGTGAACAAAGAGGGTCTCGTTAGCTTGCATCATGCGCGGTCGGGAGCGGAGGAACTCCGCGTTCTCTCCGGTAAGCTGCTCGCGGGTCCAGCGGACCGCGGCGGCGGCCACCGGGTTAAACCAGTTCAGGTCCGTGCTCGTGTCGGTAACGGCCAGGTCGTGGTTGCCCGTGATCGTGGGCATCCCACGCTCGCGCACGATGTCGCAGCACTCGTTCGGGTTGGCTCCGTAGCCGATAACGTCGCCCAGGCAATAGACACCCTCGATCTCTTCGGGCATATCTGCGAGGACGGCTTGAAGGCCTTCGAGGTTGCCGTGGATGTCGGAGATCACCGCGTACATGGCGTTGGACCGCGTAGTATAGCAGCCGGACTACAGCTTTCAGCCCGATTGCCGGTAGGGCGCATCTGCGGTAACATCTGCCGGCAGCACTCCTGCGCGGGCCTGTAGCTCAGGGGATAGAGCACTGGTTTCCGGTGCCAGGTGTCGGAGGTTCGAATCCTTCCAGGCCCGCCCTTACACTTCTCTGAAGTAGGCGTCTCCGTGGATCGGTAGAGCTTCCCGGAAACTTCCAGATAAGTTTTTACCTTCCATGTCTACCGCGTGCTCGCAGCGGGCTATGTAGGCGATGGCGTAGATCGCCGCGGCGACGACGGCTTTACGTTCCGCTGCGGAGAATCGCTTGCCGCGGGCGGTCCCGTAGTCTTGGATGAAGAGCCGGGTTTCTTCGGGGCTGGGTGGGTTTGGGACACCGAGGCTCCAGGTGGAGGTGAAGTTGGAGGCGGCGATGCCGGCGACGACCACTTCTTTCTCGGAACGGAGCGAGTCCCAGTCGTAGACGGCGGTGATCCGGGCGTTCTGCGTGCGGATCTGGTCCGCGCTCCAGTCGGCGTGGCCGACGACCGGGGGACCGTCGAAGTCGTCTACCGTTGCTTTTGCCTCAGCCGCTGCGGCGTCGATCCACTCGGCTCCTTTCCGGGTAGCCTCGAAGTCGAAGAGGGCGTTGTGGGGCGGGGGCCACAGCTCGTCCTTGCGGGGCCAGGGCCAGCCTTTCTCCAAACCCCGGGTTTCGCGCACTTCTCCGGCGAGGTTTATCTGGTCGACGAGGGTCCTCGCCATCTTCTGCCTGACCCCCGGGTCGTGGCCGTCGGGGACACCGCCAACGTCCAAGAACTCGTCCACGGTGGCGAAACCTATGCCGAAGGGTAGGGGACCGGCCAGAGGTTCCGGGCACGGAAAGTTTCTGCGGTGCAGGTGGCCCTGTACGCGGTGAACGGCCTCCAGGTATTCGGCGGGACGTTCCGGTGGATGGGCTTTGAGGAAGATGCGGTGTCCGTTACCGAGAAGCAGGCCGAAAGAAGCGCCGGTGCTCAGATAGAAGAGAAGTACTTCTTCTACTGCGGAGCCGAAGTGCCTGTTACAGAAAACGTCGAGGTTGCGCCGGACTTCGTCCGGGTCTGCGGTGCCGAGTATGGAGCGTGAGAACAGCGGGTTGTCGGTTAGTGTCTTTTCCACTCCGGTTTCCTCAGGGCATCTCGACGGAACTCAGATAGTTTCTTGGCCGCAAAAAGCCGATAGAGGGCTAGTTAGGATGGACCATGGGTTGAAGCCCGTGGTTCCTATGCCGCCGAGGGGCGTCAAGAGAAAGCCTCCCGGATCCCGACCAGTAGCCAACTTACCACTCCCATTCCAACCACGCCGGTCTCCTTCTTCGTCCTCCTTTGTAGTCCAAGGTCCATACCTCGTATACGCTGCCGAGGGCTACAAGGTTTCTTGTTTTTCTCCGGCTTCACCGCCGGGGCGGCCGCTTTTGAAGAGCGAAACGGCAGAACGTATCTCTTCGGTTCGGAGAAGAAAAGCGGCCGCGATATATGACGCGAACGAGGCGCCGCCGGCCCCGACGAGGACAACCGCGCGTCCGAGGCCCGAAGAACCCGTGCCCGTAAAGGAGATCCCTACCCGGGCGACGGTGTACATCACGGCCCCGGCGACGATTATCTTTACCGCAGAGGTTGCCAGCCGCCGGCCTTCTATACCGGTTATCTCCCGGTGCATGGTGGAGAGCAGGGCGAAGGCCAGCAGCGTGTAGGCTGCGGAGAAGCCGAGGGCGATCCCGGCGAGGCCGTAGGCTGTAGACAACAGGTAGGTGAGGACAACAAAGACGATAAAGAGGCCGATGTTCAGCAGGGCCGGGGTCAAAGAGTTTTGCCGGGCGTAGAAGGAGCGGACCAGTACCAACTGCACCGCGTAGCCGGGAAGCCCGACCGCGAACGCGGAGAGAACCGAGGAAACCAGCCGGGTATCTCCGGGACCGAACTCGCCCCGCTGGTAGAGCAACCCTACTAGGGGCCCGGCGAGCCCGGTAAGGAGGGCCACCGCCGGGACGGTTACGAAGAGCGTAGTCCGGAGGCCAAAAGAAAGGGCCGAACGGTAGCCGGCCGCATCGTGGCGGGCGTAGCTCTCGGAGAGTTCGGGGACCAGGGCGGTTATTATCGAGACGACGAAGATGCCGTAGGGGAGCAGGAAGATGATGAAGGCGTAGTAGAGTTCGTCCACGCCGTCGAAGGAGGATGCGAAACGGTTCGCGGCGACCTGAACCCCGACCGTTCCGGCCACGAACACGAGCACGGGCGCCGCAAGCCTGACGGCCGAGCCCAGCGCCGGGTGCCCGGCCCGGAGACGGGGTCTGTAGCCGAGGCTCAGGGCCGGTGGGATCAGGACCAGGGACATCACCGCGACCCCTAGAGTTGTGCCGGTGGCGAGGGTGTAGACGGCGGCCTCCGGGTTGCGGTTTTCCAGGAGAGCGTAGGCCGTGAAGGAGAGGATCACGGCCAGGTTGTTCAGCACCGGGGCGAAGGTCGGCAGGAAAAAGCGCCGGTGGGCGTTCAGGATGCCGGTGGCGAGCGCGCCCGCGCCGTAGAGAACAATCTGCAACGCAAAAACCCGGAACAGAAGGACGGCGAGCTCGATTCTCCGCCCCGCTTCCCCGGCGGGGAGGCCGGAAGAAGTGGACCAATCGGTGGTAAGCAGGATGATAGGCCTGGCAAAGACTATTCCGAGGACCGCCAGTATTACCAGCAGCGGCATGACGAGCGTAAGCAGCGCTTCGATAAACCGCTGGGCGTCTTCCTGGCCGTTGCGGGTGATGCGTTCGATCAGCAGGGGGACCAGGATCGAGGAGAGCAGGCCGCCCATGAAGAGCTCGTAGATCTGGGTCGGCAGCGCGTTCGAGAGCGTGTACGCCCCGGCGACCGCCCCGGTGCCGAGCGTGGCCGCCTGGGTCATCGTCCGCAAGTAGCCGGTAAGGCGGGAGAGCGAAGTCGCGGCCGACATGGAAAGGATGGAACGCAGCATTCCGGTCATCCGGGGATGTTACATCCGCCACCCCCGGCTTGCCCGGTACACGGCTTGCCCGGTACACGGCTCGCTCGGTATGCGGCTCGCTCGGTGTGCGGTTCGCCCGGTGTGCGGCACCGGGGCGCCGGTGAGGGTAGAATTACCTTGTGGAGAAAGGAGCGTAGAGGTGATCTTCCCGTTATACGGGACGGCAGGATGAACTGCTACCCCATAAAGCTAACGTACCACGTCCGGGCCTACGCGTTTGGGGAGCGTCGGATACCGGATCAACTCGGCAAAGCAGACGTGCCCGACGGCGTCGTGGCCGAGACCTGGGAGGTCAGCGACTACCACGAGGCGCGTGGCAAGGTCACGAACGGCGAGTACACCGGACGCGAACTGCACGAATTGGTAGACGAGTTCCCCGACGAGTTGGTCGGCGAAGGCTGGCGCGGCCCGCACTTCCCACTATTGGAGAAGTTCCTCGACGCCTCACACAGGCTCCCGGTCCACCTCCACCCCGACGACGAAACGGCCCGCAGGAAGCACGGCGAGCCCCACGGCAAGACCGAGGCCTGGCACATACTCTGGGCCGCCGGGGACGCGACGATTCTGGCCGGCGTGCGTGAAGATGCCGGCCACGACGAGCTTTTCGAGGCGTTCAAGGCGCGGAACTATGATTCCGTAATGTACCGCCACCCCATAAAGTCGGGAGATACGATCTACGTGCCGGGCGGCATTCTCCATTCCTTCGGCCCCGACGCCCTGGTGTTCGAGGTGCAACAAACCTCGGATCTCGGGCAGTTCGTGATGCCGGAGGATTTGTACGGAAACCGGCTCTCCGAAGATGAGTGGGACGCAAACATCGAGGCCACGCTGGACGAGTTGAAAAAAGACTACGAACCTCGTCCGAACCCCGGACTCGTTCTGGAGGATGAGAGCAATCGGCGCGTACTCTGCTGCGCGGGACCTTACTTCGCCCTCGAACGGTGGAGCCTGGCAGAGCCGCACGTCGAGCCGGCGCATCCCCGGCGCTGCCGGACGCTCTCGAACGTCGGGGAGGCCGTAAGCATCGAGTACGGGGACGGCGTAGAATCCTTGGGACCCGGCGAGTCCTGTATTTTGCCGGCGGCTATCGGTGATGTGCGCGTCGTCCCGGAAGGCGCGGCGAGCCTGGTAGTTTGCTACGTCCCGGACCTTACGCGGGACGTAATATCACCGCTTAGAGAGGCCGGGTACTCCGACGAAGAGATCCGGCGGTTGGGGGAAATAAACGTTTAGCAGCAGGGAGGGGCTTTGGGAAGAATAGTAACTATGGGCGAGGTCGTCGCGGACATCTACCGGGGCGAGGGAGGCTCGGCGGTGGAGATGATGTTTACGGCCCGGCCCGGCGGCGCGCCGGCAAACGTGGCCGTGGCGGCTTCGAGGCTCGGGGCGGAGGCGGCGTTTGTCGGGAGCGTCGGCGACGACCTTTTCGGCGGTTTCATACTGGACGCGCTGGAGGCCGAAGGTGTGGACACCGGCGGGGTGCGGCGCTGCGACCCGCCGACGCGCACCTCGCTGGCTTTCGTGGAGATAGACGATGAAGGAGACCGGGAGTTCACCTTCTACCGCTCGGACCCCGCCGCCGACGAGTTGCTCTCCCCGGAAGACGTTTCAGAAGACCTGTTTTCCGGCGCATCCTTCCTAAACTTCGGCAGCATACCGCTCCTAACGGACCCCGCCGCCTCCGCCACCCGGCAGGCCGCGGAGCGTGCCGCCGGGGCGGACGTTTCCGTAGCCTTCGACGTAAACTTCCGCGAGCATCTTTGGGAGAGCGTGGAAGCCGCCCGCGAAGCCGTGGAGCCGCTCTTCGACCTCTCCCAAATCGTCAAGCTGAGCGGTGAGGAACTGTCTCCGCTGCTCGGCGCGGAGGGCGGCGAGGAGGCGGCGAACATGCTCTTGGAGCGGGGTGTTGAGTTGGTACTCGTCAGCCTGGGGCCGGATGGGGCGTTCTACGCAACCTCCGACTTTAGCGGAAGCGTACCCGCCCCCCGCGTGGACGTGGTGGACGCTACCGGCGCCGGTGACGCCTTTCTCGCCGCTACGCTGTCACACCTCGCGGAGAAAGGCATTTTCGAGGAGGAGGTGCGCGAGGCGACGCGGCGGGGGACGGCGGCCGGCGCGCTGGCCTGCACCGACTACGGGGCCATGAGCGCGCTGCCGGACAGAAAAGAGTTGGAACAGTTCATGCGGGAAGAGGGTTAGCGGTTTCTAGCGCCGGACTTCGCTAACAGAGACCGGCACGTCCACCAGGCTCGAAAGTTTACGGGCGAGGGGCCCAAGCGAGGGAAGCTCGGTCGCGGCGTGTCCGGCGTCTATCGCCGTGAGGCCCAGGGATTCCGCCAGTAGCGCGTCGTGGTAGTCGAGGTCGCCGGTGACGTAGGCCCGGACGCCGGATGCTGCGGCCTCGCGGATAAAGGAGCCGCCGGAACCGCCCAGTACGGCGACGCGCTCTATGCCCCGGTCGGGCTCCGGGTCGGCGACGAGCCGGGCCGGAAAGCCCAGGGCCTCCGAGACTTTCTCCGCTAGTCCTTCGGGGGTCAGGGGTTGCGGCAGCCGCCCGGCGCGGCCGTAGCCGCAACCGTCAGGACGGCCTTCGACGGGGTAGACGTCGAGGGCGGTTTCTTCGTACGGGTGGGCCTCGGCCGCGGCGGCCGCCGCCCGGTCCGCGAGGTGTGCGGGGACGACAGTCTCTAAGCGGACCTCCCGAGCTTTCTCCAGTTTGCCCCGGTTGCCGAGGTAAGGGTCGGCAGATTCGCCGGGCAGGAACGTTCCCGTTCCGGGGGTCCGAAAAGTGCAGCGGGTGTAGTCCCCGATCCTCCCGGCCCCGGCTTCTTCGAGGGCTGCGGCGACTTGCTCCACGTTCTCCTCTGGCACGAAGACTACGAGCTTGCGCAGCCCGCCTCTGGGCGAGACGACTTCCAAAGGATCCCGGAGATCCAGGGCGTCCGCCAGCGCAACCGAGACGCCTTCCGGCGCGGCGTCGTAGTTCGTGTGGGCGGCGTAGACGGCCAGGTTTCCCCGAATAGCCCTGGATATGAGGTGGCCCGGGTAGGAGCCGGTATCCACGCGGGCCAAGCCCCCGAAGATGAGCGGGTGATGAAACAAAAGAAAGTCCGCCCCGATCCCCTCAGCCTCGTCGAAGACCTCCGGCAACGGGGTGAGCGCGACCAGCACCCGGCCCACCGCAGACGTCGCCTCCCCGACTTGAAGCCCACAGTTATCCCAGCTTTCGGCCAGAGAGGCCGGGGCCACGTTCTCTACCGCCGCCGCTATCTCCCCGACGTTAGTCATAAGCCGCATTGTAGAATATCCGCATGCAAAAAAATCCAGAGAACAATACAGCCCCCATAGAGCGCGCGGAGATCATCACCATCGGCACCGAGATGCTGCTGGGCGACCTGGTAGACACGAACACGGCCTGGCTCAGCAGCAACCTCGCCCGGCTGGGGGTCGGCATCTACCGGCACACCACCGTCGGGGACAACAAAAACCGGATAATCGGCGCCATGAAAGAAGCCGCGGCCCGCTCCGACCTGGTCATCACGACCGGCGGCCTCGGCCCGACCTCCGACGACATCACGAACGAATGCCTGGCCCAACTCGCCGGCAGAGGGATGGTCGAGTACGCGGCGGCCCGGGACCACGTAGACGAAATGTTCGCCCGCTTCGGCCGCAAACCGACGCCTTCGAACTACAAGCAGGCGCTTTTCCCAGAGGGTGCTGACCTGATCCCGAACCCTCTAGGCACCGCGATGGGCGCCCTGCTAGAGGTGGGCGGCACGACGTTCGCCACTTTCCCCGGCGTGCCGGGCGAGATGAAGAACATGTTCCACGAGACGCTGGAGCCCCTGGTCGAGAGCCGCAGCGACGGTTCCATAATCTCTAAGACCCTCTGGTTCGCCGGCATCGGAGAATCCGCGCTCGCCGAACAGGTGCAAGACCTCCTCGACGCCGAAGACCCGACGGTCGCACCGCTGGCCGGACAGGGCAAGGTACGCCTCCGCGTAACCAGCCGCGCCGCCACCCCGCTGGAAGCCGAAGAAAAAATAAAACCCGTGGCCGAAGACATACTCGCCCGACTCGGCAAGTACCACTTCGGCGAAGACGACGAAACGTTAGAGAGCGCCGTCGCCCGCTTGCTCGAGTCCGGCGGCGAAACCCTGGCCCTAGCCGAGAGCTGCACCGGCGGCCTGCTCGCCAAGCGCCTCACCGACATGCCGGGCTCGTCCGCGTACTTCAAAGAAGGCCTCGTTACGTACACCAACGAGTCAAAAGAACGGTTGCTCGGCGTGCCGGAAGAGATGCTGACGGAGCACGGGGCGGTCAGCGAGCCGGTCGCGCTAAAGATGGCCGAAGGAGTGCGCGAAGCCTCCGGGGCCGATTACGGGCTCTCGGTAACGGGGGTCGCCGGGCCGGGCGGCGGCACGGAGGAGAAGTTCGTCGGGCTCATCTGGCTCGGGCTCGCAGGCGCAGAAGGCGGCTTCGCCGAAAAGCTGGACCTCTCGGCGTGGGCGCGTTCGCGGACCGCCATCCGGGAGCGGAGTGCCAACAGGGCCTTCGACCTGTTGCGGCGCTACTTAGAAGAGCAAAACGCGTGGAAGAACAAAACTTAAAAAATCTCTTGCCGGATATATTTTGGGGTAGTACACTTGTCCCAGTTGACGGCACGGAGAGGAGGTGATCCAGATCGAAGCACCGAGTAGCAGACGCAGGTATCTTCTGGAAGAGGTGGCTCTGACCTAGTACCGCCAAAATCCTAGCGGAGTAACTGGGTTATTTCCTTATCCGCCTCTTCGGTAGTTGCAGGCGGCGTGCTGAAATACCAGATACTTGCGTAACACTCAAAAGGTACGGCTCCTGGTTTTTGTCAGGGGCCGTTTTTTGTTTCTACGAACCTCCATACAACAGGCAGGAGTTGAGCTGATGAGCGACGATATACCCGGAGGAAGTTCATTGCGTAACACTCAAAAGGTACGGCTCCTGGTTTTTGTCAGGGGCCGTTTTTTGTTTCTACGAACCTCCATACAACAGGCAGGAGTTGAGCTGATGAGCGACGATATACCCGGAGGAAGTTCAGAGAAAGTCGCTATAGTAACAGCGGCCGGGAGCGGCATGGGAGCCGCTTGCGCCCGAGAACTTGCGAGTCGCGGTTATGCGGTGGCCCTTATGTCCCCTTCTGGCAGGACCGAGGACCTCGCGGAAGAGCTCGGAGGACTTGGCTTTACCGGCTCGGTTACGGAGCAAGCTGACCTGGAATCTCTCGCTGGTGAAACCCTGGATAGATATGGTCGCATCGACGGGGTGGTCAACAGCACCGGGCATCCCGCCTCTGGGGAGATCCTGGATCTAACGGACGAGCAGTGGCACGAAGCCCTAGATCTGGTGCTGCTAAACGTCGTGCGCATGTCCCGCCTGGTGACGCCCGTGATGCAGCGGCAGGGGGGTGGCGCGATCGTCAACGTCTCCACCTTCTCCGCCTTCGAGCCGTCGCCTACTTTCCCCCTCTCTTCCTCCTTACGCGCCGCCCTCGCAGGCTTCACCAAACTCTACACCGACCGTTACGCGGCCGAAGACATTCGGATGAACAACATCCTTCCGGGTTTCATCGAAAGCTTCGAAATAGACGACGAGACCCGAAGCTCTATACCGATGCAGAGGCAAGGCACAGTCGCGGAAATTGCGAAGACGGCGGCGTTTCTTCTCTCGGACGGCTCGGGATACATAACGGGTCAGAACCTGCGGATCGACGGCGGGTTGACCCGTTCTGTTTGAGCAAAATGTCGCCGGATTGAGGGCGCGGCTTTATTTAGAAGGTGCGGCTCCTAGCCTTGCTATGGGCTGTTATTATGCTCTTACTTCAGCAGCCTGTTAATCTTGCTCTTGTAAACGCAAAAATTCCATCATCTTCACGAATCTAGGAGACCGGTAAACTCTGCTGGTGTTCGGGTCTGGCGTCAATAGATTTTGGCATAATCTTCTAGCCTGAATCCTGTCTAGCATCACGCGCAAATCCGCGTCATTTATGCGTAGTTCTCGGAGTATTTGTCGATGCCAGTTAGCATAGATCGTACCGTCTTCCGGACGAGTTTCGTACATTGATTTGGCTAATTTCAATTCTTGCTCCGTCAAATCGGATAGCAAGTCTAGGTACTCCTCCGGAGTAAAGGTGCTCTGACCGGAATCAGTTGATGCTGCTCCCGTGAGAATCCGTGCGATCAGGTCGCGTTTTTGGTCGCTCCTGGTCTTGGCTGAATGCTCCAGAGCCTTTATGAGAATGTCGATTCCTTCCGGCGTATCGAAGTAGTCTTTCTTTACGGCTGCTTCGTCGAGATTGCTGAGGTGTTCCGACAACTGCTGAAACAGAGTGGCTGTTCTCTCTTGGTAAATCCTTAGCCACCTAGCAGAAAAGAACGTAGCCAACGAACCGCCGAAACACGGCACGTCGCTGATGGACGCCAGCACGAGGGTGTCTTTGTTGACCGCTTCAGCTAGAAGTTCATCCACTTTATCGGGTAGATTATTCTCAGCCACACTCGCCATTGTACATTTGCGGTAGGAGGGAGTAGAGAAGACGTACCACCCTACTCGCCTAACGTTCTTCGAGCGGAATCCAACTCCGATCTTCGGGGCCGACATAGCTCGATTCCGGGCGGATGATCCGGTCCAAATCCCGCTGCTCTATGCAGTGGGCTGTCCAGCCTGCAGTCCGGCCGATAGCGAAGGTGGGGGTGAAGAGATCCGTCGGGAGGCCGACGCCGTGCAGAAGTAGCGCGGTGTAGAACTCTACGTTAGTCTGCAGGTTGCGGCCGGGTTTGTACTCTTCTAGCAGGGCTATGGCCGTTTTCTCGACGTGCAGAGCCAGCTCGTAGAGGTCTGTGTCGCCAGCGGTTCCGTACAGGCGCTTCGCCGCTGCGGCGAGTATGTTGGCCCGGGGGTCGCGGACTTTGTAGACGCGGTGGCCGAAACCCATGAGGCGTTCGCCGCCCTTGATCTTCTCTCTCAGGTAAGGCTCGGCCTTTTCTTTCTCCCCGATCTCGAAGACCACGTCGAGCGCCGGTCCCGGGGCGCCACCATGCAGAGGACCTTTTAGCGCACCGATAGCGCCCGTTACGGCGGAGACGATGTCGGAGCGGGTGGAGACGATGACGCGGGCGGCGAAGGTGGAGGCGTTCATGCCGTGGTCTACGACCGTGTTGAGGTAGGTCTCCAGGGCGCGGGCGTGCTCGGCGTCGGGTACTTCTCCGGAAAGCATGTACAGGTAGTTCTCCGCGTAACCGAGGTCCGGGTCCGGCTCGACGGCTTTCTCACCGTTTAGCATTCGCCAGTAGGACGCCACGATCTCGGGCGTTCGGGCCACCAGGCTCAGGGCGTCGTGGTCGTATCCGGTGCCGGAGGGAGAATCGCCGGATTCTGCTGGATCCAGGGTTCCCGCCGCCATGCGTAGCGCGTCCATTACGGGAACGTTATCCTTTGCCGCCGCAACCAGCAGATCCAGGGTCCTCCCGGACAGGCCCGAACTCCCGGACAAAGACTTCCGGAAGTCTTCCAGCTCTCTAGCGCCCGGCAGGACATCGTGCCAGAGCAAGTACACGACCTCCTCGAAAGAAGCCCTGGGGGCCAGTTCTTCGACGGAGAAACCAGAGATCACGAGCTCCCCGTTCTGGCCGTCCACCTTGCTGAGCCGGGTCTCCGCCGCTACCACACCCTGCAAACCCGGTACAAAAGAAGTCGTCGTGTCTTCGCCCATAAGCCGCCGTCCTTTCGCTATGTGTCTTCTGATTATAGTAAGTTGTATGACGGAAACTATCAATGTTGATCGAACAATCAATATAAGCTATCCTGGTCTGCAAGAGGGAGTTGTAGAAGGGGGTGTGTTCCGGGTGTCGGAGAAAAGGCTTTACTTGGGTGCGCGGGAGGCGGCGGAGGAGTTGGGGGTTAGCCGGCCGACTTTGTACGCGTATGTGAGCCGGGGGATGGTTCGGTCGGAGGCGGTTGGGGGGAGCCGGCGAAACCGGCGGTACCACGCCGAAGACGTGCGGCGGTTGCGGGAGCGGAAGGAGCGGCGGCGGGACCCTGACCTTGTGGTGGAGGGCGCTTTGCGGTGGGGGGCGCCGATGTTGGAGTCCGGGATCACGCTGGTCGACGACGGGCATTTCTACTACAGGGGGTGGGACGTGCTGGATCTCTCCCGGAGCCGGAGCATCGAAGAGGTTGCCGCCCTGATCTGGACGGGAGAGCTTCCGGGAGACGTGGTCGATATTTTCAGAACAGCCGTGCCGGTGAAGTTTCCTGCGTCCGGGATAGAGTTCACCGCGCGTTCGACGCCCCTCGAAAAAGTACAGAGCCTGTTGCCGCTCGCGGCCGCCGGGGACTCCGCAGCCTACGACCTGCGTGCCGGGTCCGTAGCAAAGACCGGGGCCCGCCTCTTGCGGTTGATGGCCGGAAGTCTCGCCGGCGGAACAGAGGGTGAGAGCGTCGCGGGCGTACTGCAACGGAGATGGGCGCCGGAAGACCGGGAGATCAAAGATCTTCTCGACGCCGCGCTAATTCTCTGCGCCGACCACGAGTTACCCGTTTCTACCTTCGCCGTTCGCTGTGTCGCCTCTTCCGGGGCGACGCCTTACGCCGCGGTCAACGCCGGCCTGTGCGCCCTGCAGGGGGTGAAGCACGGCGGCCAGATCGAGCTGGTAGAGAAACTTTTGCAGGAAGTCAAAGAAACCGGGGATGCGCGGGCAGTTATAGCCGGACGCTTGAGACGCGGGGAGGGCATACCGGGTTTCGGCCACCAACTATACCCCGGCGGAGACCCGAGGGGCGCCGAGTTGATCCGCTTGTCCGCGGCGGCCCGGCCGGGGTCCACCGCCGTACAGGTTTCCGGCGCCACCGCCGGGGCGGTTTTAGAGATACTGGGTGAGCGTCCGACCCTGGACCTGGGTCTCGTAACGTTGGCCCGCGCCCTGGGGTTGCCACCGGGCGGGGCGCTCGCGCTGTTCGCGCTGGGAAGGACCGTTGGTTGGGTCGGACACGCCATCGAGCAGTACGCCGATGGAAACCTCATACGTCCCAGGGCGCGCTACGTCGGGGAGCAGCCGCAAGTTTCCGACTAGTCGCCAAAAGCCTACCCGAAAGCGTCCACGCCAGCCTGCGCCACCTCTTCGTCCTGGTCCACGGAACCGCCGCTCACGCCAACGGCGCCGACCACTTCGCCGTCGCGCACGAGCGGGAGGCCGCCGGCGAAGACGACGACCCGGCCGTTGTTGGTCGCGTTGACGCCGAAGAGAGGCTGCCCCGGTTGGGCCATCTCCCCGATATCCCGGGTGGAAAGCCCGCGGCCGGCTGCGGTGTAGGCTTTGCCCAGGGCGATGTCGATGCTCAGTACCCAGGCGCCGTCCATCCGCTCGAACGCCACCAGGTTCATGCCGGCGTCCATAACTGCTATGTTCATCGGTTGACCGATCTCCCCGGCCTTCTGCACGGCGGCGGCGATGATCTCCCGGGCTTCTTCGTGCTTTACCATCAGCCTCTCCCTCCTGGTTCGCTAATTTGTTCGGCGATCTCTTTCCGGGCGAATGGTAACAGAGCGGACGGTTTGGATTTCCCGGGCCGCTTTACAGCGAGTTTCGTAAAGATTAATCTTCCTCAGACTGCGCGCCCAGCTTTTTCTTTCGTCGATGGCTGATACCTGACAAGCTGACGGCCCGCCAAGCGTAAGGCTCAAGCCTTACGCTCGGCGCTGCTATACGGGCATTTCGAAGAGGCCGAGCCCGCTGAGGATGATGAGGAGCGTGGCGAAGGAGTTGAAGGTGGCGTGGGCCACGAACGGCGGCAGCAAGCTCCCGCTCCAGCGGAACAGCCAGCACAGGGCAACCGCCAGTATGAGTAGCGACGGCAGTAGCACCGGCTCCAGGTGGAGCGCGGCAAAGAAAGCGGAAGAGACCAGGGCCGCGAGCGCGAACGAGCCTACGTCGGCGATCCTGCTCCGCTGCTTGCCGCCGATACGGTTCGAGGTAAAAAGTCCCAGCCGGTACATACCGTTGAAGATGGCGCCCCGGAAGATCAACTCCTCCGCAAAGGGCCCAAAGAGCACCACCACAGCGATAACCGCCGGGATAGCAAGGCCCGGTTGGTCCCCGATCCAGCCGGTCAGAGACCGCATGAACTCCTGTTGTACCCGGGACTCGGTGGAGTAGCCGAGGCTCTCGAAAACGACGGTGGTCAGCAAGTTCACTATTCCACCCAGGAAAACCGCCGCGACACCAACGCCGACCCCGGCGCCAAGCCCGACGAGCACGCCCCGGCGGGGACGGGTGAAGCCCAGGGGCGAGAGAGAGAAACTAACGAACTTGCCCAAAACCCGCGCCACGATCACGCCCACCCAGAACACGGTGAACGTAGCCAGGATCAAGACCAGGTTCATCACCACGATATTGAGCAGCGCCTGTAGCTGGTCGCTAATCGCGCCCACCACCCAGATACACGCCGGCCTCCGATGGACCGCCGGAATTTTCGCGGCCGAGGTCCCGAACTATCCGGTCCCGCACCCAGGGCGGTAGCAACTCTACGCCGTTCAACTCTTCGAAGCCTACCCAACGAAGTTCGGTCAGGGTTTGTTCCGACCCTTCTCCGATCTCCGGGTCGCTGCCGAGCGCGGGTTCGTCGTCTTCGTCGGCCACCGCCCGCACAGTAACGTCTACGGTGTGCCGGCCGTCCCTTATGAACTCGCTAACGTAGAGCACTTCGGAGAACCGTACCCCTAGCTGCGCTTCTTCGGAGAGCTCACGTTCGGCGCACTCCGGGATCGTCTCGCCGGGCTCTAGCCGTCCGCCGGGCAGAACCCAGTAAGGTTCCCGGCCGGGTTTTTGGTGGCGGACGAGCAGGATGCTCCCGCCGCGTCTCACGACCGCCCCGACCCGGATGCCAAAGTCCATTCGAGGTTGTTCGCGCTCTTTCGTCATCGCTATCGAGTATACATCCGGGGATGGCGAATAAATGTGTTTCGTAGAACGTTGAGGGGTCTGGTTTCTGGTAGTGTGTATCCGACGGGGCCACCCGGGCCGCCTGGTACGTTTCTTTGGAGCGGGCTTTGCCGGACGAGTTGGAGTAGAGGAAAGGAAGCGTTTGATGCAGCGTTGGATTGTCCCCGCGAGTGTTGTAGCCATACTGATCTCGCTCGCGGCCCTGTTAATCCTTCTGGCCGCCGGCACCGGCACGCAGGAGGATGTGGCCGCCCCTGAAGCGGCCGAAGAACCGGCGACCGCGCCGGAGGATGCGCCGGCGGACGTGCCGCAGACGATACCGGAAGAAGAGCCGGATCCAGAGCCCGGGACGGAGGTCGAGCCGGGAGGCGTGACGCAGCCGGAAGACGACCCGGCCGTCCAGGAAGAGCAACCGCCGGCCGGAGGGCAGACCACCCCCGGGGATCCAACCGAAGAAGATCCTACAGCGCAAGCATCCCCGCTCCCCGGACCCGAAACCGCCACCATCCGGATTACGGGTGACTCCGCCTACTACTGCACCTTGGGCGTCATAGGCGAAACCCAGACGGTGCAAGGCCGCCAGCCGGCGTCTTACGAAGTAGAAGTATCCACGGGCGGTACCTCGCTCGACACGGTCATGGCCGCCTGCCAGAAGATAAGCCCCGGTACCCTCGGTATCCAGATACGGTATGCTGGTGAAGTCCTGGCCCGGGACGAGACCGAAGCCCGGCTCGGCACCGTTAGCGTCTCTTGGAACCCGCTGGAAGAGTAGCCGCGCCGGACGGAAACTTCCCAAAAATTTGTCAGAACGGAAGGTGTGAGCCGGTATGAGCAACGTGAAGAAGAAGACGCTTGCCCTGATCTTGGCGGCTGCGCTCTCGCTGTCCGGTGCGGCGGCGTGCGGGGCGCTACAAGACGAGGTTCAGCAGCAGGCCGAAGACGAGGTAGACCAGCAAAGAACAAACGTGGAGCAGAGGTTGGATCAGGAGAAGACCAAAGCTTTGGAGAAAGCCCGGACGACCGTAGAACAGGGAAACTAGAAAGCGTTCACCCCTCCAGCACCCAGGTGTCCTTGATCCTACCGCCGGCGGAAGAGTTGACGACGCGGGTGCCGGGGTTGGCAACCCGGGTGAGACCGCCGGGCATCACGTAGCCGACGGCGGGCAGCACGAAAGCCCGCAAGTCTATAAAAGCTTCTTGCAGCCCCGGGCCGCCGTCGAAGTCCTCGTTCAAGATGTGGGTAGAGAAACTCAGCGTCTCCTGGGCAATGAAATTTACAGGGTTTTTCTGTACGTTGCGGCGGGCGCCGGCCACTTCTTCTGCGCTGGATTCCGGGCCGACGAGCAGCCCCTGTCCGCCGGAGCCTTCTCGCGGCTTCAGGACTAATTCCTCCAGACGGTCCAGGGCACTTTCACCTTCTTCTTCGGGTTCAACGAGAGAGTACGTGGAGGCGTTTCTCAAAATAGGTTTCTCTCTCAAATAGTGCTCGATCATGGCCGGAACGTACGGGAAAACCGCTTTGTCGTCGGCGACTCCCACGCCGAGGGCGTTGGCGAAGCTGACCTTGCCGCTCATGTATACGTCTTCCAACTCGGGGAGGTCGGTTTCTATGTAGTCCTCGTCGAAGCGGCGATACATTACGTCTATGCGCCGTCCATCGGAGCGGTCCCGGACCTCGCCGTTCTCCACGAAGCAATCGCCGAGCGTGAGCAGCCGGAACCCGCAGGCTTCGGCTACGCGGCTATGCTCGAAGTACGCCGGGTCATCTTCGCCCCGGGTTACGACGGCGATACAGGGCTCCTCCACGCCCGGAGGGGCGGCGGCCTCCATAGTTTCGCAGAGGGCGCCGAAGTAGCCGCCGATGCCGCACACGGCGTACGACCCGAACAGCTCACCCAGGATCTCTTTGCCGGCTTTGCGGAGCGCCTCCGAGTAGCCGACGCCGCTCGGGACCCGCACGTTGTCTTCGAGCACCACGTAGTCGCCATCCCCGAGGTGGACGAGGTCCGGACCGTAGACGTGGACGGGCGACCCGGTGGAACCCTCGGGCAACGGCCGGTCCCGGTAGAAGACGCTGCTCTCGACTATCTCGCGGGGGACCACGTCCTGGTCGCCGTTGTACAGGTCGACCAGCCAGGCGTTGATAGCCTTCCCGCGCTGCAGAATGCCGGCGGAGATTTTCTGCCAGTGATCCTGGGGAATTATTCGGGGCATCCAGTCCGCCGGTAGAACGCGCTCTCTGCCGGCTTCGTCACCGGGCAGCGGAAACGTCGCCCCCAGCTTTCGCAGGAACTCTTTGGCTGCCAACGCTCTTCTAGAGAAATCCTCCGACCCGATGCCCCGCATGACCTCTACGAGCGGTTCGTAGAGTTCGCGCGGTTGGCCCGGCTCTCCGTAAACCTCGTTGTAAAAGGATTCATTTCCCATCCGTCCCCGCTTTCGTCTTCTCCGCCGGTACGTTCCGGTTCTTGGTCCGGTCGTTGTCCCGCACTTGATTTTCGAACTCGTCGCACGCTTCGCGCACTACTCGCAGGCCCGCAGCCCGCGAAACACGCTCCGTATCTCCGAGGCTTTCGAGCACCGCGTCCTCCGTGCTCTTTGCGGCGCCGCGCCGCGAAGGGGCCGTCTCCCCTGCGAACTCGAACAAGGAGTCTACATACGCGCCCACTTCCAGGCTCTTCGTTCCCAGGGTCGCCGCCGCGCGGAACAACTCTTGCCCGACGTATTCCAGATCCGGGACCCGCAGAAAGCGGCCATCCGGCTCCAGGGTGCCGGCTTCTCTGGTGGTTTTTACCGTCAGGCCTTCGTCGCGGACCCGGGCCACCGCGCCGGAGATCAGGCGTACCACGTCCAGGACGACCGCCGGGTAATTACCGTCGATTCCACGAAGCTCGACCGTGCCGTGGGCGTTCAGGCGCACCGGGTTCCAGGCGGCGTCCAACAAGCCGTCGCCGGCCTCGTTCTCGTAGAGGCGCCGTCCGAGGCCCGCCCTCTCCATGGCCGCGAGCCACTCCCGGTAGCGGTCGAACTGCGACTCGACCAGATCTTCTACTTCCCGGGCGTAGGGCCGAAGCCCGCCCACCGCCCCGAGTTCGGCGTAGAGGCCGGCCGGGGCGAAGTCCGGACTGCCCCGGTAGTAGGCGGTTCGGGCCGTAACCTCGTGTAGTTCTCCCTCGTAGAACGGGGAAGAACGGGAAAGGGCGATGATCGCCGGGTCCAAAGCCGTAACCAAGTTGTATACGTTTAGTAGCTCTTCGCGGGCCGGGACCGAAGAGTCGTACGCGACCGCGACTCGCGGGTCTATGGTACCCGGCGCCACCTCCAGGTGCAGGTGCACCCCGGCACAACGCCCGGCGTGCAAGAACCTTTCTTGACCCATCGTGTGGGCCTGTATCCGGTAGTGCAGTTCGTTGCGCATCTCGGGCGTCACGGGCAACGGATACGTCGCCAGCGGGTAGAGCCTCAAACCGATGTCCCGCGCGGCCCGGAGCGCGAGGCGCAGGCTCCGGAGGTATTCGACCTCTAGCGCGTGTAAGGACGCCGCGGGTGGTGTGCCCACTTCTACCAGGCTTCTGGCGCATTCCGGCGCGAAGAGGTCCGGGTCCAGGCCCTCGTCCTCCGCCAAGCCGTGGCAACAGTCCAGAAATTCGTCCGCCCGGTTCGAGAGGATTCCTTCTTCGTCTACCAGGAACAACTCCTGCTCGAGCCCTACGCGACGCTCCTCCAAAACCTTCTCCTAAAGCCTACTTTTGCCGACGCAGGGTAAATCTAACGGTAAAAGTGGATGGGCGCAATTGGCCCGGTGGACAAACCTCCGGGTCTACGGCCCGGAATTCGAAAGGTCGAGAAATAGCCAGGGCTTCCGCAGGGCTTACGTGCGGGTGCCGACCTGGCTGCCGACCCACACGTAGCCGTCGGACCAGATCTCCCGCTTCCAAATGGGCACTATCTCTTTTATCCGCTCGATGGCGTAGCGGCTGGCCTCGAAGGCCGCGCCGCGCCGCGGGGCGGCGACCACGATCACCACGCTCGGTTCGCCGGGGTCTACCCGCCCTACCCGGTGGACGATAGAAACCTCCCGGACCTCCCACCGGGCTTGTATTTCCGCCCCGATCTCCTGCAGTTTCCGGTCGGCCATCGGGCGGTAAGCCTCGTACTCCAGGTATTCGACCGCCGCACCACCGGACGCGTCTATCCTCGTTGTCCCGATAAAAGTCGCCACCGCCCCGCAGTCGGGCCGGAACACGCCGGAGACGATGCCTCCAACGTCTAAAGGCTCCTCGACGATGGCGAACAAGCTACCCGCCGCTCACCGGCGGTAGCACGGCCACTTCGTCGCCCGGCCTGACACGGTCGCCGCCCCGGGCGTATTCCTCGTTTACGGCGAACGCCAGGTTATTGCGCATCGGTGAGAGCTCGGGATGCTTCTCTGCCAGCAGTTCCCAAAGTTCTTCGAGGGTGGTCTCGCCGCTTTGCAACTCGGTCTCCCGGGTTCCGGCGAGGTCCGCCGCCGCCCCGAAAAACCGCACCTTTACGTTCTTGGATTTCTCCATGCCGTTGAATATAACAGGCCGCCGCGGGTTACCGGGATCAGGAAGCCTGAAGCTGAGGGCCGGAGAAGGGTCGCGATATCTGGTCCAGGGGCAGCCAAACTTCCCGACCGCTACCCAGCCGCATGACAGCCCGGTTCCCGTCGCCCGAGACGTACCGGACCTCTCCTGGCCCTTCCGGCGTAATGGCCTGCTCCCCGACCGAGATCCCGTTCAAGAAAGCCTTTCGGAGGGCCGCCACGTAGGCCAGCGCCAGCGACGCGCCGAGATGAGCCCCTTCGTCCCGCCGGTCGGCGACCAGAATACCGGCGATCCGGTAAAGGTTTGCCCGCGAGACCTGCGAAATAAGGGCCGCCCGGATCGTCTGCCGCACCAACTGCTTCTCGAACTCCGAATACCGCTCACCGCTACGCCCCAAAATTCCCATCACTCGTGGAAACGCCCGGCCGACGGCCTCTTCGACCGTGAGCCCGTTGATCCCCCGCTCGTAAACGTGCGGGTCCAAACGCTCATCTTCCTGCCGCCGCGGAACGCTTAACCAATCTTGCCGCAATTCTTTTCTCGTATCTGTCATAGCGTAATTATACCGCGCAAAGGCCTTTTCACGACGATGAATTTCCTGCAAACACATGATTTATGGTGGTCAAGACACAAAAGAGGAAGTAACGGTAGACTAATAGCGTTGGCCCACCTGAGGGAGGCACCGTGGTTTCAGAAGAATTTCTAGAAAAATTGAAGCGGCAGGTGATCGGACACCCGGCGTTGACGCATCCGTTTTTGGAACGGTTCGGGGACGGGGAGGCGGACCCCGAAGGCGTCCGGGAGTTCGCTGTCCAGTATTACCGGCACGTAAGGGTGAGCCGGTTGTACCTGGCGGCCCTGATCTCCAACTGCCGCGACGACGAGAAACTGCAACTCGCCCTCGCCGAGATCCTTATGGACGAGTACGGTCACCTGGACCCGGCGGAGACGCACCCCGCCCTCTACCGCCGCTTTCTGCACGCCCTGGACATAAGTGAAGAAGAGTGGGAAACGCCGCCCACGCTGCCGGAGATAGAGGGCTACATCAGTGTCCACTACGAGCTTTGTCGCAACCCGGACTTCCGGCTCGGGCTCGGGGCTCTGGGACCGGCGAGCGAGTGGCCGGTACCCCCGATCTACGTCCGGCTTTCGGAAGGTTTGAAGAAGTCCGCCGACGTTACGGAAGACGACCTGGAGATCTTCACGAGCCACGTCACGATGGACGTAACCCACGCCCGCATTATGATGGAGGCCATCGCCCCGTACGCCGAAGATGAGGAAGGACAGCGGAAGGTCCGGGAGGGAGCCCTCAAGTCTCTGGACGCCCGGTCTATATTGCTCGACGGTCTCTACCGGGCCGTTTTCCGGGAGCCGGTTCCGCTGGCGGGTGCGGTTCGTGCGGCTACCGGAGAGTAAGTGCCCGAGCTTCCCGAAGTCGAAACGATAAAGGAAGACCTGCGTGAACTGGTCGTCGGCTCCGGGATAGTCCGGGCCGAAGTTTTGGAGCCCGGCCTCGTAGAGCAGCCCACGGTGGATGAGTTTGCCGGGCGACTGGAAAACGTCCGGATAACCGGGGCGCGACGCCGGGCCAAGCACCTCATCGTAGAGTTAGGTTCGGGGGATTCGCTGGTGCTGCAGCTAAAGATCGGCGGCCAACTGCTGCTCGTGCCGCCGGTTGCGGAACCGGACTCGGCGCTCATGCTCGTCCTGCACCTGGACGAAGACCGCCGGCTCTTTCTCCGCGACGAGACACGCTTTACGCGGGCGCGGCTTCTGGATGAGAAAGAACTGGAAGAGCGGCTTTCTTCTCTGGGGCCGGAGCCTTTCGAAGATGAGTTCAGCGCGGATTACCTGCGCGAGACCATCGGTTCCCGGAAGGCGCAGATAAAGTCGTTGCTCCTGGATCAGAAGGTCGTGGTGGGCATCGGGAACATTTACGTGGATGAGATCCTCTACGACGCCCGGCTCCATCCCCGCCGTAAAGCGAATACGCTTTCGGATGGTGAGTGGGAGAAACTTTACGGGGCAATCCGGGAGAACCTGGCCGCGGGCATCGAGCACCGGGGGACGACGGTGCGGTTGTACAGGGATGTGCTGGACCGTCCAGGCTCTCATCAAGACTATTTGCGGGTCTTCGAGAAGCACGGAGAACCGTGTCCGGGGTGTGGGGGAGAGGTGGTGCGGGAGAAAGTCGGGGGACGTCCGACGCACTACTGCCCGGCCTGCCAGCGTGAAAGTGGAGATCCGGGGTATGATATGAAGTTAGAGTTTTAGTGGTTGAATCGAAAGGAGCTTCAGGTGGCGGATAAGTTCGACTTGGTAGTAATCGGGAGCGGCAACGCCGGGTACCATCCGGCGATCCGGGCGAGCCAGTTGGGGATGAGCGTGGCGCTCATCGAGAAGGAGTCGTACCTCGGCGGGACGTGCCTGAATTGGGGTTGCATCCCGACGAAGGCCCTTTTGCAGAGCGCTTCCATGCTAAGCAACCTCAAGGAACACGGTGAGCAGTTCGGCATCGTGACCGATGGCGTGGAGTTCGACTACGCCAAAGCCAACGAGCACAAGGGCCAGGTCGTGGGCCAGTTGCAAAAAGGCGTGCAGGGCCTGATGAAGAAGAACAAGATCCAGGTCTTCACCGGCACCGGCAGCTTCGTGGAGCCGAAGAAGATCAAGGTGGAGGGAGAGGACGGCGAGCAGGAACTCGAAGCCGAGAACGTGCTCATCGCCACCGGTTCCGGGGTCAAGTCTCTGCCGGGGATGGAGTTCGACGGTGAGAAGGTGATCTCCTCCGACGACGTGATTTCTGCGGAGAGCTACCCTGGCTCCGTGATCATCCTCGGTTCCGGGGCCGTCGGCGTGGAGTTTGCCAGCATGTACAACGATTTCGGCGCCGACGTCACCGTAGTCGAGATGCTCGACCGGATCGTGCCGCTCGAAGACCCGGAGATCTCCAAAGCCCTGCAGAAGGAGTTCGAGAACCGGGGCATGACGGTCCTTACCAGCACCCTGGCCGACCCCGAGAGCCTGGAGAAGACCGACGACGGCGTGAAGATCAAGATCTCCGCCGCCGGCAACCAGGACGAGTCCGAAGGCGAAGGCGGCAGCTATGGCGGTGAGGAAGCCCCGACCGGCGAAGGCGAGGGTAACGAAGAGACCCTGGAGGCCGAAGCCATACTGGTCGCTGTGGGCCGCAGGACCGTTACCGAAGACCTCAACCTCGACGGTATCGGCATCGAGCTAAACGACGACGGCACCATCCCGGCGGACGAGTACGGCCAGACCGACGTAGACGGTGTGTATGCGGCGGGGGATGTGATCGGGGGTTACTGGCTGGCCCACGCCGCGAGCCACGAGGGCATTGTCGCCATCGAGCACATGGCCGGTGAAAACCCGGAGCCGATGGATCAGACGCTCGTGCCGCGGGTAACCTTCTGCCGCCCCGAGGTCGCCTCGTTCGGCCTTACCAAAGCCGAAGCCGAAGAAGAGGGCTACGAGGTCAAGGAGTCCAGGTTCCCGTTCCAGGCAATCGGCAAGGCCCTGATCGAGGGCGAACCTAACGGTTTCGTTAAGGTCGTCGCCGACTCGGAGACGAACCTGTTGCTCGGGATGCACGCCATTGGGCCGCACGTCACGGACCTTATCACCGAGGGCGTCTTCGCCAAACTGGTCGAGGGTACGCCGCAGGAGATAGGCATGACCATCCACCCGCATCCAAGCCTCTCGGAGGTCATGGGCGAGGCCGCTATGGCCGTAGACGGCAACGCGATCCACATCTAGGAGATGAAAAGCGCGGGGCCGGTGCGCCGGTCCCGCGGGCTCGAAATTACAGCGAATTTTCCGCCGTGGGTTAATATACCGTTGCAGCGTTGCTAAAGAGAAACCGAGAAAGAGGAGAGCGGTGGCTCGCAGACAGATAGAGCTGAAAGTCCTGGACGACGGCACGAAGACCTTCGAGGTGCGCCATCGTTGGGAAGATAAACCCGTAGAAAGCCCGCCCGACGGCATCCCGACCGAGTATCTTGCCTTCAAGCAAGAGAAGGGCAAGCACGGCCGGCCCGACTGGCTAAAGGCCCGCGTTCCGGGCGGTAAAGGTTTCCGGGAGATAAAAGAGACCATGAGCAGCCTCTCGCTGCACACCGTCTGCGAAGAGGCCCGCTGTCCGAACATCGGCGAGTGCTGGAACAACCGCACCGCGACGTTCATGATCCTGGGCAACGTCTGCACCCGCTCCTGCGGCTTCTGCGCCGTGCTGACCGGCAAGCCGACCGAGCTAGACATAGACGAGCCCTACCGCGTCGCCGACGCCGCCAAACAGATGGGCCTCCGCCACGCCGTCATCACCTCGGTAAACCGGGACGAGTTGGCCGACGGTGGGGCGAGCATCTTCGCGGCCACCATCGAGGCGATAAAAGAAGAAGTTCCCGAATGCGCCGTGGAAGTTTTAACGCCGGACTTCAAAGGGAACCGAGACGCGATAAAGACCGTCATAGATGCCCGACCAGCGACGTTCAACCATAATATCGAGACGGTCCCGCGGCTCTACCCGGCGGTTCGGCCGCAGGCGAAGTACAAGAGATCCCTAGAAGTGCTCCAGCACGCCAAAGAGCTGAACCCCGACGGCCTGACCAAGAGCGGTTTCATGGTTGGACTCGGCGAGGTAGAAGAGGAGCTACACCAGACTATGCGCGACCTGCGCGAGCACGACGTGGATATCCTGACCATCGGCCAGTACCTGCGGCCGTCGGAGAACCATTTACCGATGAGCCGCTACTACACGCCGAAGGAGTTCGCGCTGCTCCGGCGTTACGGCTTGGACGAACTTGGTTTCAAGCACGTCGAGAGCGGGCCGCTGGTGCGTAGTTCGTACCATGCCCACGAGCAGACCGCCGATGCGCGCAAGAGCGAAGTCGGCGCGGGCGTTTAGGGGAACGCACAACGGTCGGCGGTACGGCTTGTTTTTCGGATACATGCCATACAGCGCATGTTTCGGCGACAGATCAGCCGCGGAGACGTTCGTCATGTGCTGGAGACGGAAGAGCTGATTCGGAATTATCCGGAAGATAAACCCTATCCGGGTCGTCTTGTTTTGGGCTGGCGTAACTCGGAACCGATCCACGTGGTGGTTGCAGGCAGTACAGATAGCGATGAGACGTTCAGAATAACCGTATACGAGCCGACTTTAGAATTATGGGAGCTTGGTTTTAGAGAAAAGAGATCTCTTTGAGTTGTGTTGTATGTAAACAGGGGGAGCTAGAGTATGGAACAGCTACAGTTACTCTAGAGCGGGGTGCTATGGTTCTGGCGTTCGAGAAAGCCCCGGCTGTGGTGTGCGAGGTGCGCGGGGAGGAGTACGTTGATGAGGAAACGATTAATCGACTACTCATGGCGGCAGAAAAAGCTGCCCGTTCCGGGGTTCTGGTAGATACAAGCGAATATGTTGCAGCCTGAAACCACAAGACTAGAGGCTGGTCTCGAAGTCCGGCGGTTGCCGGGCCTTGTGCCGTATGCCGAGGCCTGGGACATGCAGAAGGAGTTGGTCCGGCTCCGCAAGAAGGACGAGATAGGGGACACCCTGCTCCTGCTGGAGCATCCGCCGGTTTTTACGGTCGGCAAGGCTGCCAACGACGCTTCCAACCTCGGGGTGGGTGAAGAACATTTGCGTTCGCTGGAGGCGGAGGTCTTCTGGAGTGACCGCGGGGGGGACGCGACGTTTCACGGGCCGGGTCAGATCGTCGGCTACCCAATACTGCGTTTAAAGGTGCGCGACACCCACAAGTATTTGAGGGACCTCGAAGAAGTAATAATTGGGGTGCTCAGGGATTACGGGCTCGACGGTTGGCGGCATCCGGATTATACGGGGGTCTGGGTGGGGGGGTGCAAGATCTGCGCCATCGGGGTGAAGTTTTCGTCCGGTTGGATCACCTCTCACGGCTTCGCCTTGAACGTGGGCACGGACCTCTCCTGGTTCGACCGCATTACACCCTGCGGCATCCGGGAGTTCGGCGTGACGAGTTTGGAAAAAGAACTGGCGGGAAAGATACCGCTGGATGAAGTCGAACACAGAATATCCGAACATTTTCTGCGAACGTTCTATTCGTAGAACAGTTTAGAAGGGAGCACGACATGGCAATGGGTTTTGCGAACGTCTGGGTCCCGGTCGAGGATGTAGATCGGGCGTCGAATTTCTACGAGGAAGCCCTGGGCCTCTCGCGGAAGAAGAAAGACGGAGACTGGGTAGAGTACGAGGCTGACGGCGTCAGCATTGGCCTGAACGGCAGGGAACCCGGCGGCGCCGGGGTCGACGGCGGACCGGTCCTCACTTTTCAGCCGGACGATGGCTTGGAGTCTGCCATGGAAGACCTCCAGGACAAAGGCGTAGAGTTTCCCGCCGGCATCTCCGAGCACGACTGGGGTCGCGTGGCGACTTTCAAGGACTCCGAGGGCAACGAGCTACAGCTCTACGAGCCGCCGCAAAGCTAGTTTCTCCCAAAATAGAGTAAAAACAGAGTAAGTTTGCAAGGCTGGAAGCCAAAGCTTTCGGCCTTTTGTTCTGAGTAGTATAGCTAGCCCGTGTACGGCGGATGGGTGAGCCGGCGACAGTGGGGGCTTTGACGGAACTCACAGCAGGTTGCGTAAGTAAGGGACCTGCGTGAGAATAATCTCCATGAACGCCTACTCGAAGGACCTCAGATTGAAGACGCTCGCCGCTATCGACCGTGGCATCCCAAGAAAGGAGGTCGCAGAGCTCTTTGGAGTCTCTCGCTCTACCATAAAGCGCTGGCTGGGACGCCGACGCCTCACGGGGGATGTGGACATCTACAAGATTCCCGGCAGACCTTCTGTGAAAGGCAAGGCTTTGAGGGAATGGCTACCCCCACATCTGAAGACCAACCCCGACCTGACTCTAAAGGAGCACTGCGAGACTTTCGAGGATGAGAGTGGTGTTACGGTCTCTGAAGCTACGATGAGTCGCAACATCTCTCGCCTCCCTGGAGAGTGGCCGCTCAAAAAAAGTCGCCGGTAGCCCAAGAACGCGACGAGGGAGCGAGAGCTCTATGGCGGTGGCTAATATCCTACTTCGACGTTAGTCGACTGGTGTTTGTGGACGAATCCGGTATGCACACTTCGATGGACCGTCTGAGATCGCGGGCTCCGAGAGGAGAGCGAGCCTACGGCAAGGTGCCAAGAAACCGGGGCAAGAACACCACCCTCATAGCCTCGATGAGCTTATCCGGGATGGGAGAGTCGATGTGCATACAAGGTGCTACCGACGCCAAAGCCTTTGAGGTATACGTGGAGCATTTCCTGGCCCCGACGCTTTCCGAAGGTCAGGTGGTGGTTTTGGACAATCTCGGTGCGCATCGTCCCAGTAGGATAAGGGAACTCATCGAGGCTAAGGGAGCCGGGCTGGTGTTCTTGCCAGCTTACTCACCGGACCTCAACCCTATAGAAGAAGCGTTCTCCAAGATAAAGAACATTCTAAGGAAGCTTGGGGCGCGCACCCACGAAGCTCTTCTCGAAGCTATAGCAGAGGCTCTCTCGGCAATCACCCCTGGGGACGCGGCTGGCTGGTTCGATCATTGCGGCTATGAGGTCGAGGTCCTGTATTTATGAATGCCGCTGTCAGACAGCAGGTATATGTTCTCGCGGCGGGTTTGTTTTTCGCGGCGGCCTTATTGACGATTACTTCTACGGCTTGGGGATAGCCTGCTACGGGCGATAAAACGGATGAGGATAATGCCGGAGAGCCGTACGCCGCCAGCGCTGCTCGTTACTTACAAAGAAAATGCCTCCGAAGAAGAGATAGATTCGGTCGGACAAGAGACCGGTGCCGAAGTAGAGAACTAAATCGCGGAGATAGACACCCGGCTTCTGGAGGTGCCCGGGGTAAAAAACGAGCCGGCGGAGGCCGTCCGCGAGCAGGAACTAGGGCAGATCAAGAGCGCGAACTTGAAACAGACCCTGCCGTAGAAAGAGTCGACTACAACTACGGGTACACGGGGAGCTATACGCCCCGGAACCCTAAGTTCAGAAAGCAGTGGGGGCTCAAGAAAACTGGTTTTTCCGAGAGCCTGGAACAAGACCCGCGGCAAAGAGGTTCGGATAGCAGTCGTGGACTGCGGGGCCGCCGTTGGACTCCGGATCTCCGGTACAAGATAGCGGCCCGGTATGACTTCGTGAACCGCAACCGCACCGTAGAAGACCCGCACGGCCACGGCACGCACGTCGCCGGTATTGCGCGGTCGCAAAGGTCAACAAGAAGGGCGGCGTAGGCGGTTGTCCTGGTTGCGCCCTGATCGTGGCTAAGGCCCTGAACAGTGACCTGATCGGCTACAACAGCGACGTTGTCGATGCCGACGTTATCGACGCTATTATCTGGAGCACCAAAAGAAAGGCCCGGGTAATAAACCTTTCCCTGGACAGCAATTCCCGCTCCGAATACATGAAAGAAGCCGCGGATTACGCGAAGAAGAGAGGCGCGGTGGTGGCTGTCGGGGGCAACTACGGAAACAATAAATCAGTGTGTCCGGCGGCCCACCGGGGCGTAACCGGCGTGAGCCACGTCAACTCGAACAACAGACGGGTGTCCGATGCCAGTTACGGACCCTGGATAGACGTCGCCCCCCGGCCACAATGTTCTCTCCGCCGTTCCCGGAGGGTACACGCGCAAAACCGGCAGCAGCGTGGCGAGCCCGCACGTCACGGGGCTCGCGGGCCTGATGTCCAAAAGAGGCTACGGACGAGCGGCCATAGAACGCCGCATCCTGCGCACGGTCCGGGACACCGGTCATAGAGGAGAAGACCCTTACTACGGAGGTGGCCTGATCAAAGCCCACCGGGCCGTCCGGTAGAAAAACTCAGACCCGGCGGCCGGCTACGGCGCGGTAGAGCGCCAGAATGACCACGGCGCCGATGACCGCCAGGGCCATGCTACCGAAGTCGAACTGCATGAGCCCCATAGACCACGGACGGTCCGTGAAAAAACTATAGATCGAGCCCCCGACGAAGGCGCCCGCGATGCCGATGAGCATGGTTACGATACAGCCGCCCGGATCCCGTCCCGGCATGACCAGTTTCGCTATGACGCCGGCTATGAGACCGAAGATTATCCAGGACAGGATACCCATTTTGCCTTCCTCTCGTTAGTCATTTACGGGGCGTATATTACCTGTTCTACGCCTGCTGGTAGAGGTCCAGGTCCGCTTTCATGACCATCTCTTGCGGGTCTCTTTTTACCCCGAAACCAAGTTTTTTGCTCAGGCGCTGCATGGGACGGTTGTCGTAGAGGATGTCGGCGGTTATGCGGCGCAGGCCTTCCTCACGCCCGACTTCCAGCAGATGGGTCAGCAGGGTGGTGCCGAGGCCCTGGCGCTGGAAGTCGTCGCTGATGAGCACGGAGAACTCGGCCTCGCTCCGAGCGCCGCCGGGGCTGCTGAGACGGGCGACGCCGAGTATCTCTCGTTCCCCGGTTTGCGGGTTCTCGCGTTCGGCGACGAGGGCCATCTCCCGATCGTAGTCTATAAAGCAGATGCGGGTTAGCCGGTCGTGGGCCGTGCGCCGGTCCAGGTTCATCATGTGGAAGTAGCGCATGTAGATACTTTCTTCGGAGAGCGACTCGTGGAACTTGACCATGAGCGGCTCGTCTTCGGGCCGGATGGGCCGCACCAAAATCGGGATTCCGTCCTGCAGTTCTTCGCCCCACGTGTACTGCGCCGGGTACGGCCGGATGGCGGTGCCCGGAAGGTCCTTTTCTTCGGTCGCGGGATCGTGCAGCACAACGCGGGCGTCGAGGGCGGTGAGGCCTTCGGCCGAAGCCAGCAGCGGGTTTATGTCGAGCTCCTCGATCCAGGGCTGCTCGACCACGAGCTGCGAGAACCGGACGAACAGCTTCTCCAGCGCCGCCAGGTCTACTGGGGCCTGGCCCCGCACGCCTTTGAGGGCTTCGTAGATGCGGGTCTGTTCCATGGCGCGCCGCGCCAGCGTGGTGGTGAGCGGCGGGAGGGCGAGCGCCCGGTCCTTGTAGACCTCGACCAGCGAGCCGCCGGAGCCGAAGAGCAGGACCGGTCCAAACTGCGGGTCCAGGCTGCTGCCCAGGATCAACTCGTACCCTTCTAGCAAAACCATGGGTTGTACCGTTACGCCGGAGAAGTGCTCCGTACCGAAGTTGTCCCGGATAGACTGTTCCATCTGCGTGAACGCCTCCCGCACGGCCCCTGCATCCTCCAGATCGAGCCGGACACCGCCCACGTCGGTCTTGTGGGTGATGGTTTCGGAGTTAAGCTTCAGGACGACGGGGTAGCTGAAATCTTCGGCCAGCTCGACCGCTTCGTCCGCGCTGCCCGCCACCTTTGTCGGGACGGTAGATATGCCGTAGGCGTCGAGTAGCTCTTTCGCCTCGAACTCGGTCAGGATTTTGCGTCCCGTTTGGCGGACGCGGTCTATGATCTCTGCGGCCCGGTCGCGGTCTATGCTTTCGCCGTTTGCACCGTTGTCGGTGGCGAGTTCGGGGGTTTCGTAGATGCCGCGCAGGTTGTAGTTGTAGAGCCACATGTTGTTGAAGGCCTGGGCGGCGATGTCCGGGTAGTCGAAGGTCGGGATGCCGGCCCCGTTCAGGATGGACCTACCGGCGGCGACTTCGTCCCCACCCATCCAACTCGCCAGAACCGGCTTGCCGGTGGAGTGGGCGTAGGGCGCGAGCTGCTCGGCGGTCGCGGTGGGGTCCGTCATGTCCTGCGGCGTGAGCACGACGAGCAACCCGTCGCTTTCGGGGTCTTGGGCGGCGGTCTCCAAGGTCTTTGCGTACCGTTCCGGCTCCGCGTCCCCGAGCACGTCCACGGGGTTGCCGTGGCTCCAGGGGGCGGGGAGGATGTCGTTCAGCTTTTCCATCGTATCGGGTGAGATCTCCGCCAGCTTGCCGCCACCCCCGATGAGGGCGTCGGTGGCGAGCACGCCGGGGCCGCCGGCGTTGGTGACGACGGTTAGCCGCGGTCCCTTGGGGCGCGGCTGCTTGCCCAGGATCTCCGCCATGTCGAAGAGTTCGGAGATGCTGTCTACCCGCAGCACGCCGCTGCGCCGGAAGGCCGCGTCGAGCACTTCGTCGGAGCCGGTCAGGGAACCGGTGTGGGAGGCGGCGGCTTTTCCGGCGGCCTCGGTGCGGCCGGCTTTTATTACGATGATCGGCTTTGTCAAGGCGACCTCGCGGGCGGCGGAGAGGAAAGAGCCGGCGTCGCCGATAGACTCCATATAAATAACGATGCTCTCCGTTCTCGGGTCATCACCGAGGTAGTAGATCAGGTCACCCCAATCCACGTCCATCATGGACCCTACCGACACGAACGCAGAAAACCCGATGTTCTCCCGGAAACTCTGGTCCAAAATTCCGGTGAGCAGCGCCCCGCTCTGGCTCAAGAAGCCGACGCTGCCGGGCCTCGCTATCGCGCCGGCGAAGGTCGCGTTGAAGCTGGAGTTCGGGCTCATCACGCCCAAAGAGTTCGGGCCGATGATCCGCATCCGGCCGCGCCGCGCTTCTTCGAGCACCTTTTTCTCCAGTTCCGCGCCTTCTGGGCCGGTCTCCTTGAAACCGGCGGAGATAACTATCGCCCCGCGGGCGCCGGCCTCCACACACTCGGCCACGATGCCGGGAACCGCCGGGGCGGGGGCCACGATCACCGCGAGGTCTACCTTCTCAGGTATTTCTGAAATGGTCGGGTAAGCCTTGATCCCGAGCACGTTGGGCCGCTTGGAGTTGACCGGGAAGACCGTCCCACCAAACGGGCTGCTGACCAGGTTCCACATAATAGTGCGGCCCACGCTGCCGAGACGCTCGGTGGCCCCAATCACCGCAACCGTCTTAGGGCGAAAGATCGCATCCAGAGACTGCCGCTCGTACCCCAAAACGTCGTGCGCCGGGTCCGCAATAGTGCTTTGTCGTGCCACCGCTGCTCCTCTCGTGCCAACACCTCGGCAAAGAAGTCGATTTGGTCTAAACAATATGTTCTTATTGCACCTATATTCATAACACATTAGCGTATAAAACAGAGTAATTTTGACTACCGGAACCGGCTTTGAGTTGGATCTGCGGGGGCGCAACGCAGCGGCGCGGCTACGGCGGCAGTCCTGGTTGGATGCGAGCCCGCAAAATCGGGGGTGGGCTACGTCCGTTCGGGTACGGCGAGCTTTAGGCGACCGGGACCTCTCGGCAGCTCCGGGCGCGGCGGCGAGGCTTTACTTGTCCAGGACGGTTCTTGCGTCGAGGTAGACGAGGTAGGCGGCGCCCGCGTACTTGACCACCGAGAATGTCTTGGCGCTTTGGGCAAGAATCGCCGAGAGCTCGACCGCAGCAAAAGCCGTATGCACCAGGATGCTCGAGCATACCCCCGCCGCTGAGACGAGCCCCGCCCTTATGCCTTGCGAGATGCCCCGGATGAGAACTTAGATCACGTCCGGCCCCGGCACGGCGATGAGGGCCAGGGAAGTGGTTACGAACAGGATCAGGTTCACGTCGGACATATCTATGACTCTCGGGAGTAGCTACGGACCGTTAAGCGCGGGCTTTTTTGTGGATCACGTTTTCGAGGAGGGTGCGGTTCGGAATCTGGTACGTGTCGCCGTTTTCGGCGCGGAGGGTAATGGAGGCGTAGCCGAAGTTTTCGACGGTGCCTTCGATGCCGCTCACGGAGATCACGTCGCCTTCTTCCAGGCCTTCCCGGACGTAGCGGCTGGCGGCGACGTTACCCGAGAGCGGAACGAGGCCCGGGCCGAGGGCGAGGGCTATTACGAGGCCGACGGTTCCGAGAAGAGAAACGGCTATTGCGAGTAGGAGCGAGGTGTTGAGGCCGAGTTGGGCGGCGGCCAGCAGGGCGGAGATCGTCAACACGATGGCGAAGGTCACCCGTCGAAAGATGTTCGTGCCGCGGAGGCCGGCGCGCTCGGACTGGCGGAAGATCAGGTCAGAGAGCCATCCCGCGGCCATTGTCCCGGCGAGCATGATGACGAGGGCTACCAGCGTGCGGCCCGAGAGGTTCACGAGTTGGGTGGTGGTGCTCTCCAGTGAGGCGAGCCCGAGGATGCTCAGCGAGGTTGCGACGCCGGTCAGGATCGTCCCCCAGAAAACGACGATGCCGAGGAGTTGGGACGGTCCGCCGCCGTAACCGACCTTCCAGAGCGTCTCCGAGGCCCCGGTGCTCTCGAAGAGCCCGTCGAGGCCGAGGCCGTCGAGCGTGCGGTAGATCAGGTTCTGCAAGAGGCGCGCCGCGAGCAGGGCCGCCAGCAGCACGACCGCCGCGGCCACCAGCCGCGGGAAAAACCCGGCGATGGTGGTGAGCAGGCCTTGCACATCGTTCTCTGCCGACATCTACACTCCTCTTGCTTTTAGGCTTCTCTGGAACGCAATCCTAAATAATAGATGAAAGCGTTCACGTACGAACGACCGATGCTACCGAAGATCTCTTCCGCCTGCTGGAAAAAGGCCGAGACGTAAGCCCGCCGGATAGCGTGGCTAATAACGGCGTCGGGCGTTTCGGGCGACTCCTGGCCCATTACGGAGAGCAGGACGATCATCCGGGAGTAGGATTCAACGAGCCGCTGACGGTCGTTGTTTTCGAGCAGGAGTTTCTCCGCCTCGCGGGCTTCCTCTTGCTCCAGCTCGCCGGCGGCGTAGGCCCCGATCATCTCCAGCAATTCCCAGCGATCCTTTCCGGGTGCTTCGTTTGTGGGCCTCACCGACGGTGTCCGTCCCGGCCGTGTGCGTCTTGGCCGTTACCGGAATCTCCGCTGAGGAGCACGAGCAGCGACGCCCGGGCCCGCGAGACCCAGCCTTTTGCGGTGCCCTCGGGAACCTCTAGTATCTCGGAGATCTCCGCGTAACCCAGCCCTTCCATGTGGCGCAGCACGAGCGCCGCCCGGTGTTCGTCCCGGAGGTGCTGCAGGGCGTCGGCCAGCTCTCCCTTGCGCTCCCGGCTCAGCGTAGTGGCCTCCGGGTCGTACTCACCACCGGAGGGCTCGGGAAGAAAAGGCAACTCCTCACGTAGCTCGCGCGTTTCGCGCCGGAGTTCCTTTTCCCGGGCATTCAAGCAGGTGTTGACGGTTATCCTGTATAGCCACGTGCTGAAAGCGCTCTCACCTCTGAAGCCATTTATGCTCCTCCAAACTCGTATCCAAACTTCCTGGCTGGCATCCTGGGCCTCGCCGTCTCCCAACATGCGCAGCGCTACCCGGTATACGAGATCCGAGTGCTCCCGGATTAGTTGCGAAAAAGCGCCCACCTCTCCCCGCGAAGCGCGGCGGACGAGGTCCCCGTTCCTCAAATTCAAGCCGACGACCCGCCCCACGTACCCAAAGTACCCAAAATCCAGATTGCGAAGGTTGCGAAAATTCCATTCATGAGTTATGCCCAAGATAGCAGAATACCGGGCGCGATGGTACCAAATCTTCGTGTTACGCAATACTCGGGCGCCCGATGCAAAACCTGCGAAATTTTCAAACGTTTTCCGAAAATACCGGGTTTTACTGTAACCGGAACGTACCCTCGCCGGTCTTACAGGGTAAGTAACGAAAAGACGCATTAGGTTTTCGAGAAGGGGCGATCTTGAACGGTATAGAAATAAAGCACTCCCGCGACGGAAGCATAGAGATCGAGTTGCGGGGTGAGTGGGATCTTTCTTCGATAGACGAACTGCGTGAGACGCTCGGTGGTGTGGCGAGTTATCGGCGTCCGACGACCATCGACCTCTCCGGGATCACGTTCATGGACCTCCAATCCATCCGCGAGCTCGCCGTCCGCTCCCAACTCTACGCCCACCACGTAACCCTCCAGAATCCCTCCTGGCAAGTAGAGCGCAGCATAGAAGCCTGTAAGCTCGGGAAATGGGTGAAGTTCGGTCGCGGCGCAGAGCAACCCCTGGAAAAAGTCAGCTAACATAGCCTCCCGGACCCCAGAAGCCGCCCGCCGAACATACTCCCGGCAGATCCCGGTAAATGTCGCAAAGTTAAGTTCCGTAAACTGGCGTTAAAGTTCTGAACAGTCTATGATGCGAACTGAGTTCTCGTGCTTCGGGCACAACGATGAAGCTGGCTTGGTAGTACAACGTTTAGGGAGGAACTTTGATTCTCGATAGGCGAACGTTCAGAATTATTGTTTTGACGGTTTGGGTTTTCCTTTTAGTAGGATTGCTTGCGGTGCCAGTGTGGGCACAGGGTAGTAATGGGTCTGCAGATGATCAGTATATCGATCAGACGTGTGATGACTTTGCTACCCAACAAGAGGCTCAGGGCGTTCTAGATGATAATGGTGATCCAACCTTATTGGATGCGGACGGCGATGGAACCGCTTGCAATGAAGATGATCCGCAAAGTGGAACTTGCGAGAATCCACAAGAGGTAGAGACTTTTGGTCCCGAAACCGAAGACCAAATCACCGATCCGTTTGAGATAACCGGAGACACATTTCGAATCTCATATGAGGTAACTAGCCAAGCATCAGCAGGAGGCTTCCCTATTCTGGATATAACCGTCCTCGACGAAGATGAATTCCCAGTTGATTTCATATTTGAAACCGAAGAGGGAGCAGACAGCGAAAATGTTCTTGCGGGACCCGGTACTTTCACACTTCAAATAGAAGCTGATGATGCAAGTTACGTGGTTACGGTCGAAGACTGTGTTGAGAGTGACCAGCAGAATCCTAGCAGCGACGATAATAATGACGACAACAACGACGCTAACGATGACGAAGACGACAACAACGACAACGACATTATAAACGTACCTGATAAGGATCTTCCTGAAACCGGCGGAGTCCCATTGCTCGGCGTAGCGCTTTTCGTGTTTGCTGGGGCGGGCCTGCTCACTGCCGTGGTGCGGCGCGGGCGTTAGAGAAGTTGGGGGAGGTTCAGGTTTTGGGGAAGCTGAGTTCTGGTTCGGGGGTGTAGCGTTTAGATGCTGTTGCGGATCGGTGTGATCTCGATGTCGTTCTCGCTCTTGCTGACGCTCGTCGTAGCCGCAGTGTTCCTGCTGCGGGGGCCGGAAGAGAGGGCTACGGCGGAGCCCGTCGCCGCGAAGTCCGAACCTTCCGAACCGCTAAAGTCCGTGGACCGTGAGATACCCAGCCGGGAGAGCGCGGACCTGCCCATCGAACCAGAGCCTGAGCAGAACCCGGAACCCATCGCCAAGCCCGAGTCGGAACTAGAACCGGCGCCTGAGCCCGGGCCGGTTGTCAAGCCCGAGCCGGAACCAGAACCCGAACCCGTGCCCGAACCAACGCCGACACCGGGGGCAGAGGTGGCTCCGGAACCCCAACCCGAGGCGCAGGATCCTCTATCGGCACCCGAGCAGGCGTGGCCGGAGCCCGACGATAGCGAAGTGCGGGAGGTCAGCAGTCCCCGGAGCTACGAGTGGGTTCCGGGTGCGATCATGGCGCTTACCGTTGATGCTATGGAAATTAGAGATGCGCCGGTTATGAAGACCGACAGCCGGCAGGCCCTGGATAACGGCGTCGTACACGTACCGGAGACCTCGTTGCCGTGGACCAACTCACCGCACAGGAACGTCTACCTCGCGGGACACCGGCTCGGTTGGCCGGGTACGGGGAGTCGTCTGATCTTCTACAACCTAAATCGGCTAAGCGACGGGGACGAAATTCTCCTCGAAGACCGCCGCGGCAAACGCTACAAGTACAAAGTCACCGAGAAACTAGTCGTAAACCCCGGTGACCGGTGGGTAATGGGGCAGGAGCTAAACCGCGACATGGTCACGCTCCAGAGCTGCACCGGCCCCTATTTCGAGAAACGTCTCATAGTACGGGCGGACCGGGTATAAAACGTACCGGCGCACCGATGCTGACGAGGATCACCCTGCTATTCGCGGCGCTCTTCCTGGCGACGGCGGTAGCGATCTCCGCCGCCACCCCGCTCCACAGCGAACCGGGTAGTGAAGTAAAAGAGCCCCGATTCTCCGAACCCGAACCGGCCGCGACGGAGCAACCCGTCGCCGTCGCAAAAGGCTTCCAAAACTCCCAGCCGCCAAACATCCATCCCGAGCCGGCCCTCTCACCAGAACTCCGAAAACTCGCGCGGGAAGAGATCGAAAAACAAAAAGCCGCCCGCCAGAAACTGGCACAGCAGGAAGAAGCCCAAAAGAAAGCCGAGCAGCGGAAGCTCCAACAACAAAAAGCCGTCCCACTGAGGACAGAACAGCGAAAGTTACAGCAACAAAAAGCCGCCCAACTCAGGATGGATCGGCGAAAGCTACAGCAACAAAAAATCGAGCAACGGAGAGCCGCACAACGCGAAGCTGCACAACGCGAAGCTGCACAACGCGAAGCTGCACAACGCGAAGCTGCACAGACGCGAAGCTGCACAACGCGAAGCTGCACAACGCGAAGCTGCACAACGCGAAGCTGCACAACGCGAAGCTGCACAACGCGAAGCTGCACAACGCGAAGCTGCACAACGCGAAGCTGCGCAGAAAGCCGAGCAGCAAAAAGCCGAGCAGCGGGAGGCCAAGAGGCGGAAGGCGGAACAAAGGGAAGCAGAGCAACGCAGAACCGAGCAGCGCGAGGCGCGGGCCGAACGGAAGAAGAGAAAGGTATCCTCGGCCGGCCGCACGGTGTTGCCACAGCCCGCCGGAAGCGTTAGGAAAGCACGGGCTGGTAGAGGGCGGACGAGCATGTCCGGTGGACCGGGAAGCCGTGCTCGGATGGGTTCTCCGGCACCCCGACCGGGGGCGCTGGCGCTCTCCATAAACTCCATTGGCCTACGAAACAGCGCCATAAAAACTACTGAAGAGCAGCCGGCTTTGGATCAAGGTCTGATCCACCTGCCCCAGACTTCCCGGCCCTGGGAGCGCGGTGACTCTCGCAACGTCTACGTTGTGGGCCATCGCGTCGGCTGGCCGAATACTGGAAGCTGGAAGATCTTCTACCGTCTCGACGAGCTAAAGCAGAACGACGAACTCGTCCTCACCGCCGGCAACCAGACTTACCGCTACAAAGTCACCGAAAAATTCGTCGTCACCCCTTGGGACGTGTGGGTCACGGACCCGGTCAAAGGCCGCGACCTCCTCACCCTCCAGACCTGCACCGGACCCGATTTCAGCCAGCGCCTCATAATTCGCGCCGACCGCGTGTAGAACGAAAAAGCGGCCAGCCCGTAGTAAGCTGACCGCTGAAAGCCAATGGCTAATAGCCCGGCACTGTTTTACGCCGCTTCCTCTTCCATGTCTTCGGAGTAGGAGCCGGAACGGGCGGCGCCGTTCATCTTTGCCCGGTGGTAGAAGGCTTTCTGGGCCTCGTCCGTTTTGGAGTCGTCTCCGCCCCAGATCTCCATTGGCGGCTCCTGCAACGCCCGGGCGTAAGAGAAAGATAGTTGCCACGGCAGGTCGTCGTACATCCGGTTCATCGCGTTCAGGTGCTGGGTGGCCTGTAGCTGGCTCTGGCCTCCGGAGAGAAATACGATGCCCGGCACCGCCGCCGGTACGCTCCGCTTGAGGCACTCGATCGTGAGCTCCGCGACCTCTTCGACGCCGGCCTGCCGCTCGGCACTTTTGCCGGAGATGACCATGTTCGGCTTGAGCAGGATCCCCGACTCCTCCACGCCGTGTTGGTAGAGCGCCTCGAAGGTGGTCCTGAAGGTCTCCAGCGAAACGTCGTAGCACTGCTCGATAGAGTGGTCGCCGTCTATGAGCACCTCGGGCTCGATGATCGGGACGAGCCCCGCGTCCTGACAAAAGGCCGCGTATAGTGCCAGAGACCTCGCGTTGGCCCCGATGCACGCCGGGGTCGGGATGCCGTCGCCGATGGTGACGACCGCACGCCACTTCGTAAAACGGGCGCCCAACTCCACGTACTCCTCCAGCCGACCAGCCAGCCCGTCCAGGCCTTCGGTGTACTTCTCGTCAGGCGAGAGGGGCATCGAAACGGTGCTGTTGTCCACCTTGATGCCCGGAACGATGCCCTGGTTTTCGAGCACTTTGATCAAGTGTGTACCGTCTGAAGCCTCTTGGCGGATGGTCTCGTCGTACAGGATCACACCGGAGAGGTACTCCCCGATACCTTTGGTCGTAAACAGCAACTCCCGGTAGTCGCGGCGAGTATCCTCGTTCGACTCTATACCGACCGCCTCAAAGCGCTTGGTGATGGTCCCGGTGCTCTCGTCGGCGGCGAGGATACCCCGCCCCGGCGACAACAATTCTTCTACAGTGGTTTCTAGTTTCTGAAGATCCACGATACTCTCCTTCCAACGGTGCTTATCTACACACAAGGATAACAAAGGTCACGAATTCCGGCCCAGACAATTGTACTTTAGTGCGTGGTCGTTGACCCCTTGGAACGTTTAAAGTGCATCGCTATCATGAATGGCTTCTATAAAGACTTCTTCCGTGCTATTTAGTGGGCGTCTTCGTGGATGTCTTTGAACCTAAATTATCTCGCAAAGGCCCGCTGAAGAAACTAAGCGGATGGTACCGAGAGGAATCGAGAGCATAACGTAGTGAGCTTGGCAGCGTCACAGATAGCATCGGCCAATATCGGTCAGATGAGGATGAGCTGTAGAGCATGAGGCTCGGCAACGTCTTGGAGAAAGCGAATACGCCCGGCGCCGTGCTGCTAGCCCTGGTGCTTCTTTCTGCCGTACTCGGCTTTCTGTACTTCTTCAGGGTTTCACCGGCGTCCGAGACCCCCGCGACGGCTCCCACGACCCATTCTGAATCCCGGTCAACGGCCGGCTCAACGAGCCTATCAGGCGAGGAGACGACAAACGGTTCCCCGGTTACCACTAATTCTGTACGCGCGATGTCCGGCACGAACGGCGGCGACAACCGGGACGGGCGCGCCCTCACGAGCAAGACGTCCGGCACGGACAGCGAAGAGAAAAACGACAACCGCGATCCCCGGGATGAGCGTGCCGAGAGCTTGGCGGGGTCCATAGGCCTCCCGGAGAAAGTAGGCGGTTGTCCGGAGAACGGCGAAGAAGGCGAAGGATGTGTGCGGGCGGCCGTCAAGCGCAGCACTTCAGATTCCACCTACATCGGGGGTGGGACGGATCTCGCCCCCGATAAACCCGTTAGTGGAAACACGATGATGTACTTTGAAACCCCGGCCCTGAAGCCGTGTGAGTATGCGCGGCGGAGTTACTCTGTCAAAGAGGGTCGCTACACGGTGATCGTACTGGGCGAGGGCTCATTCGCCGAAGAAAGCGAGGAAGAATGCGTACCCCAATAGTGAAACCACATCGACCAGGGGCCGCCGCACCAGCATTGGTGCGCCTGGCGACGCCCGTCCTAACGTACTTTTTGGCATTCGTCCTGACGGTTGTCTTGGCGCTCGTCGTGGCGGTTCCGGCCTTTGCACAAAACGAAGCAGAAGAAAGCGCCAAACTAAGGATTGCGCACCTTTCTCCCGACGCGCCCGCCGTCGATGTCTACTTGGACGGCCAGCTAATCCGCGAGTTCGCCGGATTACCTTTCAAATCAGTCTCGCCTTATCAGGACTTTCCGGCTGGCGAGCGGGAAGTCGAGGTGTATGTTTCAGGTGAAGCCCCGGATGGGTCCTCGGAGCCTATCCTCAAAGCTAATGTCGTCCTCGAAAAAGGAACCCCGAAAACCCTTGCTGTCCTCGGGCTCGCGCAAGACGAATCTCTCGAACTCAAAGCCTACAAAGACAGCCATGCCGAGCCCGGTCCGGGTACCGGTATGCTCAGGGTTATACACGCCAAACCGGATGAGGGGGCGGTGAGGGTAGACCTCAAACCAAAAGATTCGGAGGGAGATCTGAAGTTCGTAGTCCCCGGTTTCTCGTATGCCACCGACTACGTCGAGGTTCCAGCCGACTATTACGAACCGAAGGTAGAGGTGGCGGGAGCGCGCGAAGAGGTGGAGTTGGAGGTTCCCAACGTCCCTGTCTTGCCGGGTAAAGCCTACACGGCCTTCTCTGTCGGTCGGGTCGTGAACGAGACCCAGGAAGTTATCCTAACCGTGGACACCGCCAGCGGCGGCACGGACAATCCGGAAGAGTTTCTCCCCGACACGGGCGGCGCTACCGTTCCGCAACTTCTTCTCAAGTACCGTGTAACACCACTCCTACCGATGCCTCTCTCAAATCGTTAGACGACCGTTCGCGGTACGTCTATAGCCGGTTGATGACAGACATCCAAGGAACTCCTGTCCGGTTCCGGGCATCCGGATCTCACTGATCCCCGGCGAAGCTGGGTCTTGAACGGTCTGTATGGTACGTTTTCGTTAGCGGCCAAGAAGAGAGGTTGAGACGATGGCTAATCGCCTGGCGGAAGAAACGAGCCCGTACCTGCTCCAGCACAAAGACAACCCCGTGGACTGGTTCCCGTGGGGCGAAGAGGCGCTGGAGAAGTCCCGAAAGGAGGACAAGCCGATACTCCTTAGCGTCGGCTACTCCGCCTGCCATTGGTGCCACGTCATGGAGCGTGAGTCCTTCGAGGACGAGCAAACCGCCCGCATGATGAACGAGCACTACGTCAACGTCAAAGTGGACCGTGAGGAACGCCCGGACATAGACTCTATCTACATGTCCGCCGTCCAGGCCCTAACCCGCCACGGCGGCTGGCCGATGACCGTCTTTCTCACCCCCGACGGCGCCCCGTTCTACGGCGGCACCTACTTCCCACCCGTCCCGAGCCGCGGGATGCCTTCCTTCCAGCAAGTCCTCCTGAGCCTCGCCGACGCCTACACGAACCGCCGCGACGAAGTCCTGCAGAGCGCCGAGAGCGTCCGCGACTACCTCCAGGCCGCGACCAGCACCGAGATCCCAAAGTCCGCACTCGGCCCCGAACTCCTAGACGCCGCCGCAGAATCCCTCAAGGCGCAGCTCGACCATACCTTCGGCGGCTTCGGCGGCGCGCCAAAGTTCCCCCAGCCGATGAACCTGGAGGTCCTGCTCCGCCGCCACCACCGCACCGGGGACGAGAACGCGCTGGCGGGCGTGGAGCTTACCTTGCAGAAGATGGCGACCGGCGGCATCTACGACCACCTCGGCGGCGGCTTCGCCCGCTACTCCGTAGACGAACGCTGGCTCGTCCCGCACTTCGAGAAGATGCTCTACGACAACGCCCTGCTCGTAGGGCTCTACCTGGAAACCTACCAGGCAACCGGCGACGACTTCTACAAGCGCACCGCCGAAGAAACCCTCGATTACGTCGTGCGCGACATGACCTCCCCCGAAGGCGGTTTCTACTCCGCTGAAGACGCCGATTCCGAGGGCGTAGAAGGCAAGTTCTACGTCTGGACGCCGGACGAGATAAAAGAAGCTCTGGAGCCCGAAGAGGCGGAGCTTGCGATGCGCTACTGGGGCGTAACCGGGGCCGGAAACTTCGAGGGTAAGAACATCCTCAACGTCCCCCGGTCGCCGGAGGCCGTCGCCGGAGATTTCGGCATCTCCCGGGACGAACTGGACCGGCGGATAGAGAAAGCCCGTTCCAAGCTCTTCGACGTCCGGCAGAAGCGGGTACGCCCCGGACGCGACAATAAGGTCCTTTCCGCCTGGAACGGGCTCATGCTCCGCGCCTTCGCCCTCGCCGCCCGCGTGCTCGACCGCGACGACTACCGGGCGGTGGCCGAAAAGAATGCGGGGTTTCTGTTGGACAAATTGAAGTCTGACGGCCGGTTGCGACGCTCGTACAAGGACGGCCGCGCCCGCTTTAACGGCTATTTGGAAGACTACGCGATGGTCGCCGACGGGCTCGTGGCGCTCTACGAGGCGACCTTCGCGTCGCGCTGGCTTTCGGCGGCAGATTCCTTGTGCGACGCGATGTTCGAGCTTTTCTGGGACGCCGGGAGCGGCACCTTCTACGACACACCCGCCGACCACGAGAAGCTCGTAACCCGCCCGCGCGACATCTACGACAACGCCACGCCCTCCGGCACTTCCGTCGCCGTGGACGTGCTGCTAAAACTTGCGTTGCTGCTCGACCGCAATGACTACCGCCAGCGGGCCGAAGCCGTCCTCGAGAACCTCAGCGGCGGCATGGAGCAACTTCCTGGCGCCTTCGGCCGACTCCTCTCCGCCCTCGACTTCCGCCTCTCTAGCCCCCTGGAGGTCGCCATAATCGGGGAGCCCGAAACCGCCGACACCCGGACTCTCTTGCGCGCCGTCTACTCGCGCTACCTGCCAAACAAAGTAGTCGCGGGCCGTGCCGAAGACGACGAAGAAGCCGCCGGTCTCGTACCGCTACTCGCGAACCGCCCGACGCGGGACGGAAAAGCCACCGCCTACGTCTGCGAGGGCTACGTTTGTCAGAGCCCGACGACGGAGCCGGAGGAGTTGGCGGAGCAACTCGTTAAATAGAGCGGGTGGAGAAAAGAGATTTCTAGATCGCCGGCCGCACGACGATGGCCGTGCGGCGGAAGCTGACGATCTCGACTTCCGTGCCGGGTTCCATCGGGGTCATCTGAGGTTCTTCGGGGAGGGCGGTCCACAGTTCGCCGTGGACGAAGACCGTACCGCCGGATTTGCCGATCTGCCGCCGGACGGTCCCGATCTCCCCGATCATGCCTTCCCGGCCCGTGCTGACGCGCCGGCGGCTCGTTTCGACCGCCGCAAAGATGAGCCCGACGATAAACAACACCAATAGGACGGCCGGAACTGCGACGTACCACCGGGAGAAGCCGAAGCGTTCCTGGAAGGTCAAGGACTGTTGTACGAGGGCTGCGTTCGCGGTGTTTAGTTCTATTCCTTTTGCTTCGACCGTCTCTCCGTCGGCGGCTTCGAGGAGCGAGCGGAGGTCCGGCTCGACGTACTCTATGACGTTCATCTCCAGCGCGTCTTCGGCGTTGATCGCCTCGGCCTCCCGGACGGCCCTCTCGGCCCACTCTTCGTTACGGTCGTGGGTTTCCGCGAGGCTGGTTATGAGGGCCACGGCGTCGTTTCGGGACTTCTCGCCCAGATCACCCGGGATGTCTCCACCGAAAAAGGACACGGGTGTGGCCGCCCCGGTGCGGGTGTCCGGTGCCATCGCCGCCACGTCGCCCGCCAGCAGGATGAAGGTTCCGGCGCTCGCGGCCCGCGTTCCCCGGGGGGTGACGTAGACGAAGACCGGCATGCTCCGCGCGTCGCCTATTGTTCCAACGATTTCCTGCGTGTAGTCGACACGTCCCCCCGCGGTGCTGAGCTTTACGGCGACAGCCTCCGCTTCCGCGTCCCCGGCGTCGGAGATCACGCGCTCCAAGTACTCCACGGTTTTGCCGGTCAACGCGTTGTTGCGATCTGTGGTCTTCGATACGTCGGCGACGAAAACCTCCGGCTCTTCTTCACCCTGCGCGGCGGCCACGCCGCAACCCGCCGCGAGGACCACGACTACGAGCGCCAGAACCAGGTTCAAATAACGTTTCATACAGGGTAGATTTTACTACCGCCGTCGAACTCCGGCGTCAACCCACACACAGATTGCTTGGTCTTATGGTGGGTCGAATGTTCAGTCGCGTTCGAACTCCGAGAGCCCGTCGACGATGGACGTCTACGCACATCTCTGAGGCGAAGGTGAGCAAGTGTCGCCGCATCGATATTGCCGTAGACGCGGCCATCTCCGTGGTAATCGTCGGAGGCGTATACTGGTTGTTTACGAACCTGCTGTTCGTCCCCTTACCGGCGTCACCTTTCTAGAAAGGTAGATAAATGACCCACGACATCGCCCTGATCCCCGGAGACGGAATAGGCCGTGAGGTAGTAGGCGAAGCCTGCCGCGTGTTGGAGAAGGCCGGCGAACTCTGGGACTTCGGTTTCGACTGGCACGAGTTCGATTGGAGCTGCGAACGCTACGCCGAAACGGGGCGTATGATGCCGGAAGGCGGCCTGGATAAGTTACGCCAACACGACGCCATCTTTCTCGGGGCCGTCGGCTACCCGGGGGTGCCGGACCACGTCTCGTTGTGGGGCCTGCTCATCCCGATCCGGCGCAGCTTCCGACAGTACGTCAACCTCCGGCCGGTAAAGCTCTTCGAGGGGCTGGAAGGGCCGCTACGCAACGCGAGGCCCGAGGACGTGAACCTCGTTGTCGTCCGGGAGAACAACGAGGGCGAGTACTCGGAGGTCGGGGGGCGCATCTACCGCGGGACGCCCGACGAGATGGCCGTCCAGGAGGCGATCTTTACCCGCCGCGGCGTCGAACGCGTAGTACGCTACGCCTTCGGGCGGGCGGAGGAGCGGAGGGGTATCCTCGCCTCGGCCACCAAGTCCAACGGCATCGTACACACCATGCCGTTTTGGGACGAGATATTCGACGGGGTCTCCCACGACCACCCAGACGTGCAGACCAGCCAGTACCACGTAGACGCCCTCGCGGCCCGCTTCGTCCTCGACCCGGCGAGCCTGGACGTGGTCGTCGCCTCGAACCTCTTCGGGGACATCCTCTCGGACCTCGGGGCGGCGGTGGCCGGGAGCATTGGCATCGCGCCGTCGGCCAACCTCAACCCGGAGGGAGAGTACCCCTCCATGTTCGAGCCAGTACACGGCTCGGCGCCGGACGTTGCGGGCAGGGGCGTTGCTAACCCGGTCGGCCAGATCTGGTCCGGCGCCATGATGCTCGACCATCTGGGCCACGAAGCCGCCGCCGCCGCGACCCTCTCCGCCATCGAAGAGGTCTTCGCAAAAACCGAAGCCCGCACTACAGACCTCGGCGGTACGGCCACCACGACCGAGATGACCGACGAGATACTCGCCGCCCTCGACGGCCACGCCCCGGAACCCGCGCCCTAGAGCCTTAGACTTTCTCCAGCGCCTGTTCCAGGTCGGAGATTATGTCTTCGGGGTGTTCTATGCCGCAGGAAACCCGGATCAGGCTTTCCTTCACGCCCAAACGCTCCCGCCGCGCCGGAGAGAGTTCCCGGTGCGAGGAGGTCGCCGGGTGTATTGCCAGGGTGTACACGTCGCCGAGGCTCGGGGCTTTTACGCAAAGCTCCAGCGCGTTCAAGAACTCGAAGGCTTTTTCGCGTCCCCCGGCTTCGCCGGCCGCAAGCTCGAAAGAGAACAGTCCCCCGGTTTCGGCCAGGACCCGGCCGGCGGTCTCGAAGTCCGGGTGGTCCGCCAGCGAAGGGTGATTGACTTTCTCTACCTTTGGATGCGACGAGAGTCGGGTTGCGACCTCGCGGGCGTTCTCACACTGACGGTCCATTCGGAGCGGCAACGTCTTGATGCCCCTCAAGGCGAGCCAGGCTTCGAACGGGCCGAGCACGCCGCCGACGAGCTTCCGCAGCTGCTCCACCGCCGCGTCGTAGGGCGGGTTCGCCACGACTACGCCGGCCGTCAGGTCTCCGTGGCCGGAGAGGTACTTGGTCGCGCTGTGGACCACGATGTCCGCACCCAACTCCAGGGGACGTTGGACGTAGGGCGTGCCGAAGGTGTTATCGACGATCAGGGCGGAGCCCGCAGCCCGGGTGATGCCGGCGATGCGCGGCACATCCGCCACCCGGAGCAGCGGGTTCGAGATGGTTTCGACCACGATGGCCCGGGGCCTCAATTTCTCTACTTTCTCTTCCAGGTCTTCCGGGTCGCCGGCGTCGAAAAAGCGGGTCTCGACGCCCGTCGCGCCGAAGACTTGGACCAGAAGCGTGGCCGTCGAGCCGTAGAGTTGGTCGGCGGCCAGGACCGTACACTCGCCGCTGCACTCGGCGGCGGAGAGCGCCGCGTGCATGGCGGCCATCCCGGAGGCGAAGGCGAACGCCCGGCCCGAGCCTTCCAGCGCGGCCAGCGCCTCCTCGAAGGCGGCGACGGTTGGGTTGTCGTAGCGGGCGTAGCTGTAGCCTGCCTGCTCGCCGCCGAGCACGCGGTCCGTCGTCTCGATGTCCGGGTGGGAGAACGTCGTCGAGGCGTAGATCGGGGTGGAGATCGGGTAGAAATCTCTGTCTGGCGGGCCGCCGTTCCGGGACGGGCTCCGGAGTTCTCCGGAGTGGACGGCCCGGGTCTCGAAGCGGCGTTGTTCTTTGTTCCGACGTTCTGCGCGACGTGGTTCCATCGTGCCTATACTAACCCACAAAAAGGCACCGTCGATAGGAGGTCAAAATGGAGGGTTTCGACAACAGGATAGAGTACTTCGAGCGGATGGCGGCGGATAACCCCGACAACCCGACCGGCCTGCTCGCCCTGGCGAACGAGTACGGCAAGGCGGAACGCTTTGAGGACGAGACGGCCACCCTGGAACGTTACGTCGCAAAGCACGACGACGAGGGTAACGCCTACGCCCGGCTGGGAGAAGTCCTGCAGCGTTTGGGACGCCGGGATGAGGCGCGGGTCGCCTACGAAAGAGGCGTCGAGCAGGCCGAAAAGTACGGGCACAGCGGCATGGCCGAAGACCTGCGCGGGGCGCTCGCGCAGCTATCGCGCGGCTAAACGGCTAGTTCAGGAGGCGGTCGTTATGTTAGAGGTCTCGGTGGAGGATGTCGGGTTCTAGGGAAGTGTCTGGCGGGTGGTGCCTAATAGTGTCTAATAAAAAGGATTCGGGGTAAAAACGACGTAGTATGTGGGTTATTATCAAACGAGATAAAGATGTTGAGTTGTTTACCAAAGAAGCTGCTTTGGACAGTCACAAAGCCCAGCGCCGGGTCCCCCAGCACTACCCCTTTAATAACGGGCACACCGGTATGACCGACTTTAGGAAGTGATCCCCTTGGAGAAAGCCACCGAGAGCCAGTTTTACGGACCGAACCTCGGATACGTGTTGGAACTCTACGAAGAATACCGGAACGACCCCGAGTCCGTGGACGAAAGCACGCGCCGGTTCTTCGAGGGTTGGAGCCCGCCGAAGATGGAAACCAACGGCGGAGTGTCCGGCGCGCCTAACGCATCCGGCGCGTCTGCGGTCGTCTCCGAAGCCGGGGTGGACGTAGATGCCGTTATTGGGGCGGCGAAATTCATCCGTTCCGTAAGAGACTTCGGGCACATGGCGGCGCACCTGGACCCTCTCGGGACCGAGCCCCCCGGGGACCCGACGTTGGACCCCACGTTTCACGGGATCACCGAGGAAGACCTCGAAAAGATGCCTTCTAGCGCGGTAGCCGGGCCTTTGACGGACCGGACGACGACGGCCAAAGAGGCCTGCGACGAATTGCGCCGTATCTACTGCAGCACGACCGGCTACGACTTCGGCCACATCCACAAGCCCGAAGAGCGATTCTGGCTCCGGGACTCGGTGGAGGGCAAAGTGTTCGACGTGCCCCTGGAGGGCGAGGCGGCCAAGAGGCTCCTCCGGCGGCTCACGCGGGTCGATACCTTCGAGAAGTTCCTCCACAAAACCTTTCTCGGACAAAAGCGGTTCTCTGTCGAGGGCAACGACATGGTCGTGCCGATGCTGAACCGCATGATCCGTCTGGCCGCCGACGCCGGGACCCCGGAGATCGTTATGGGGATGGCCCACCGGGGGCGCTTGAACGTGTTGGCCCACGTCTTGAACAAGCCGTACGCCAAAATCTTCAACGAGTTTCAACAGCCGGATCGGGGCGAAGACCCGTCGGCGGCCGAGAGCGGCGGCGGTGGCTGGGTGGGGGACGTGAAGTACCACCTCGGGCAGCGGGAGTTCCACCTGGAAGAGGGCGAAGAAGACTGGAAGGTCCTCATAAACCTGGCGCCGAACCCGAGCCACCTGGAGCACGTGAACCCCGTGGCGGAGGGCATGACCCGGGCCGCCCAGGAGAAGCGGGACGAGCCGGGCGAGCCGACCTTCGACACGGACGCCTCGTTTACCGTTACGCTGCACGGTGACGCCGCGTTCCCTGGTGAGGGCGTGGCGGCAGAGACGCTCAACCTCTCGCGGCTGCCCGGATACACGACCGGCGGCACCCTCCACATAATCACCAACAACCAGCTCGGTTTCACCACCGAGCAGCAAGAGGCCCGCTCGACCCAGTACGCCAGCGACGTCGCGAAGGGGTTCGAGATCCCGGTCGTCCACGTCAACGCCGACGACCCCGAAGCCTGCTTGGCGGCGATGGAGCTCGCGTACGCCTACCGGGAAAAGTTCAAGAAAGACTTTGTCATAGACCTCGTCGGCTACCGCCGGTTCGGGCACAACGAGGGCGACGAGCCCTCCTACACCCAGCCCGTTATGTACGACAAAATCCGGGAGCACCCGTCGGTGCGTGAGATCTGGGCGAATACCCTCGAAGAGCGCGGTGAGATAGAAAAAGACGAAGCCGCGCAGATGGTAGAGGACATCCGGGCGAGGATGGAGGAGATCCAGAAGAACCCCCCGGAGACGGAGGAGAACGACGACGACCTACCTGAAGGCCGCACCCCGCTGGTCGGCGTTCCGGAGACGGCCGTCTCCGCCGGGGAGATAGAGGAGATCAACGCGGCCCTTTTGGACTGGCCCGAGGGCTTTTCTCCGAACGACAAGCTGGCGAAGCTCTTCCAAAAAAACCGCGGAGACCTGCAGAACATCGACTGGGCCCACGCCGAGGCGCTGGCCTTCGGCACGCTCCTAGAAGAAGGCGTGCCGATCCGGCTAACGGGCCAGGACTCCGGGCGGGGGACGTTCTCGCAGCGCCACGCCGCCCTCTACGATTCGGAGACCGGCGAGAAGTACGTGCCGCTGCATGCCATGCCGCAGGCCAACGCATCGTTTGCCGTCTACAACAGCCCGCTCTCGGAGATCGGGGTAATAGGCTTCGAGTACGGCTACTCGGTGAACTCCCCAGACACCCTGACGTTGTGGGAAGCCCAGTACGGGGACTTCGTCAACGTGGCCCAGCCGATGATCGATCAGTTCATCGTCAGCGGGCAGGCGAAGTGGCGCCAGATCTCCGGCCTCGTCATGCTGCTGCCGCACGGCTACGAGGGACAGGGGCCGGAACACTCCAGCGCCCGGCTCGAACGATTTCTACAACTCGCCGGCCAAGAGAATATCCGGGTCGCCAACCTGACCACGGCGGCCCAGTACTTCCACCTGCTCCGTGCCCAGGCCGTGCTGGACAACCACAAGCGACCCCTGATCATCATGACCCCGAAAAGCCTCCTCCGTAACCCGATGGCCGCGTCCAGCCTGGAAGACCTTACCGAAGGCGAGTTCCAGCCCGTGCTCGAAGACGAGCGGGCCCTCGAAAACGCGGATTCCGTCGAGAGGCTTATCCTGTGTTCCGGCAAGATCTTCACGGAGCTCGCCGGTAGCGAGTATCGGGAAGAGGCCGTCGATACGGCCATATCCCGCATAGAGTTGCTGTATCCTTTCCCGGAGGACGAGGTCGAAGCCGTGATAGACAGCTACCCGAACCTGCGCGGGATCCTCTGGGTCCAGGAGGAGCCGAAGAACATGGGGGCCTGGACGTTCGTCGAGGCCCGTCTCAGGGAGATGATCGGGGATCGTGAAGAGCTTTCGCTGGCCTACATCGGCAAACCGGCCCGGCCCAGCCCGGCGCAGGGATCGGCGCGCTTCCACAAGGAAGAGCACGCGCAGGTTATACAGCGGGCTTTTGAGCACGTCAGCGACGATGCGGACGAGGGGCGGGAGATGGCCCGGGCGACGCAAGAGCAGGCGCCCGCCGGGAGCGAGTAGAGTTCGAGCAATTAAGATAACCAGAGAGGAAAGGTGAGCAGGTGTCGGTCGAGATACACGTCCCGGAGTTGGGAGAGTCGGTCACCGATGCGACCGTCGGCCAGTGGATGAAGCAGGAAGGGGACCCGGTCTCCGCCGGTGACCCGCTCGTCGAGTTGGAGACCGACAAGATCAACTTCGAGGTCGAAGCTGAAGAAGACGGTGTCCTAGAATCTATCACCAAAAACGAGGGCGACACCGTAGAAGTCGGCGAGGTCATCGGCACCATCGGCGAGGGCGACGGTCAGCCAGCACAAGAAGAGGACCAAGAGGAAGAGCAAGAAGAGTCCGGCGAGGGCGAAGAAGAATCCGGGGAGCAGGCGGAAGCCCAACAGCCGGAACCGGAGACCGGGGAAGAAACCGCAGCCGAAGCTGAAACAGAAGAAACCTCAGCCGAAGAGGCCGAAGAGGCGAACGGGCACCGGGAAGACGGCGAGGTCCGGGCTTCTCCTTCCGTGAGGAAGCTGGCTGAGGAGTACGAGATAGCGCTTGCGGAGGTCAGCGCGAGTGGCTCCGGTGGCCGCGTAACCCGCGACGACGTGGAGCGGGCGATCCGGGAGCAGTACCGTCAGACGCCCCCCGGGGAAGAGCCCGGTAAACAAGAGAACGGCCAGGCCGACAGCCAGGGCGACAGTCAGCAAGCTACCCGCGAGCCGTCCCCGCGGCCGCAGGCTTCCGAAGACGGCCGGGCGGACTTGGAAGAGCGGGTCCGCATGTCGCGGCGGCGACAGACCATCGCCAGGCGGCTCGTCGAGGCGCAACAAACTGCGGCGATGCTCACCACCTTCAACGAGGTGGACATGGGTGCCATTATGGAGCTCAGGAGCCGCCGTAAAGAAGAGTTTCAGGAGCGTAATGAGGTCAAGCTCGGGTTTATGAGCTTCTTCACTAAAGCCTCCGTCGGGGCTCTCAAGGCGTTTCCGAAGATCAACGCCGAACTCCAGGAAGACGAACTGGTCTACAAGCACTACTACGACATCGGTGTGGCGGTGAACACGGACGAAGGGCTCGTCGTCCCCGTGCTCCGCGGGGCGGACAGCAAGAGCTTCGCCGAGATAGAGGGTGGCATAGCCGACCTCGCGACAAAAGCCCGCGACGGCAAGCTGGCCCTGGAGGACTTGCAGGGTGGGACGTTTACCATTACTAACGGCGGCATCTACGGCTCGCTAAACTCGACCCCGATCCTGAACACCCCGCAGGTTGCGATACTCGGGCTACACAAGATCCAGGAGCGCCCGATGGTCGTGGACGGTGAAATAAAAGCCCGGCCGATGATGTACCTGGCGCTTTCTTACGACCACCGCATCGTGGACGGCGCCGACGCCGTACAGTTCTTGGTACGCATCAAAGAGCTGATCGAAGATCCGGAGACGCTGCTGCTGGAAGGTTAGCCTCTGGCCGGACTTGGGTTTCGAAGAGGCTCCACACCGGGGCCTCTTCTACTGCCCGTAGACTTCCACCGCCGCATGAATACCGAACGCCCGCGACAAACGCTCGTCCATGGTAACCAGCGGTGCGCCGAGAGTTTCGGCTAGGGCTACGTAGGCCGCGTCGTAAGCGGTCACGTTGTTTCGTAACTCCCACACGCGAGAAAGCAGGGCAGTGTGGGGGTATCGTGTAAGCCTCATGGTCACAAAATCTTCGAATAACTCACCGCTGCGCCCCTCAGAAAGCCTCTGGCTCAAGACGTAGCGTCTCAAAACGCTCATTACTTCTATCTCGAAGAAGTGCGGCACGTGCAACTCGTCATCTGCTTGTTCGATTCTAGCCCGAATGTGCAGAGCGCTCTCGTCGGAGTTCAGCAGAACCGCTACCGCCGCCGAAGCGTCCAGGACGATCACGGTTGGCTAACCCAGGTCGCGCGGGTCATCGGCGTTTCGCAACCGGCGGATGATCTCGTGCGGCGGCTCGTCCACTTCGATCGGCTCTCGACTTGCCACCTTCTCCAACCACTCTTTCATAGTCGGCTTCTTTGCTATCTGCTCTATCTCCGAGAGCAGGTAGTCTGAAAGCGTCGTGCCATCCCGGGCCGCCCGCTCCTTGAGCGTCCGGTGCAGGTCATCGGGTACGTTCCGAATCTGAATCATTTTCGTCATGCTGTTAATATTAGCGCATGTGCTGCACATGCGAAAGGTTTCGTGGTTAGCGGAGGTCTGGTAGAGCGGTTGCTCTCCGGCGATCGGCGGGCTTTGGCGCGAGTGATCTCGAAGATAGAGCGGGAAGACCCCGAAACGAAGGAGATCATCGCCGCGCTCTATCCGCATACGGGCGGTGCTTTTAGCATCGGCTTTACCGGGCCGCCGGGGGTGGGGAAGAGCAGCGTTATCTCCGAGCTGATCCGGCTCTACCGTAATGCAGGGAAGAAAGTCGGTGTGGTGTCGGTAGACCCGTCGAGTCCTTTCTCCAAGGGTGCCGTACTCGGCGACCGCATCCGGCTCTCGGATCATTTCCTCGATCCCGGCGTGTTTGTTCGTTCGATGGGCAGCAGGGGGCATCTCGGGGGGCTGGCGGCCGGCTCGCGGCTCGCGGCGCTGGCTATGGAAGCCTACGGGGTGGAGGTGGTGATCTACGAGACGGTCGGCGTGGGGCAGGGGGAGGTCGAGGTGGCCTCTGCTGCGGACCTGGTGGTGTTGTGCCTGCAGCCGGGGGCCGGTGACACCGTGCAAGCCCTGAAAGCGGGAATCATGGAGATAGCGGATGTTTTCTGCATCAACAAGGCGGACCATCCGCAGGCGAAAGGGGCGGCCGGCGAAGTGCGCTCCATCCTGGAGATCGGTCACGAACTCGACCCGAAGGCCCCCATCCCGCCCATCCTGATGACCCGCGGCGACACCGGAGACGGCGTGCCCGAGCTTAGAGACACCATCCACGAAACCCGGAAACACCTGGAAGAAAGCGGGCGGTTGGAGAAGCGGCGGCGGACCTCGTTGCGGGAGTTCGTAGTCTCCTGGGCCAAGGACCGGCTCGAAAAAGAGATGAAAGAACGATTGAACCGTGAGGAAGTCAAAGTTATGGAACAAATGTACAATCGGGAGCTGGACCCGATCTCCGCTGCGGAGAAAATCTTCCGGGAGGTTTAGGGGTGGGGGTGTGAGGGGCGACCTGCTATTTTACGAAGACAAGTTCCCGGAGGTGCCGGGTTCGGCTTTCGTCGCGCCGGGTGCGTTCCTGATCGGGGCCGTAACCCTCGGCGAACGGTCGAGCGTCTGGTACGGGGCCGTGTTGAGGGGCGACACGGAGCCCGTTTCTATCGGAGAGCGGACCAACGTCCAGGACGGCTGTGTGCTGCACGCGGACCCGGGTTATCCGGCGGTCGTAGGGGACGACTGCGTGATCGGCCACCGGGCCGTCGTACACGGCTGCAGGGTGGATAACGGCTGTCTCATCGGGATGGGAGCCACGATCCTCAACGGGGCAAGGATCGGCGAAGGTTCTATCGTGGGCGCCGGTGCGCTCGTCCCCGAAGGCAAAGAGTTCCCTGCCCGAAGCCTCATAGTCGGCGCCCCGGCCCGGCGGGTAAGAGAGGTGACAGAGGAACGGGCGGGCGAAATCATCCGTGCCGCCGAAACCTACGTGGAACGCGCCGCGGCCCACCGGGCGTCTTTGGAAGCATTCTAGGCCCGGGGAAGATGCCGCCGGAGAATGCTTCGTCGCCGGCACCGCCCGCAATTTCTTGGACTTTCCTTTCCTTACGCCTTAGAGTGTTCGGTTATGGAAAATAAAAAGACCTGGAACGGATTGGGTTTCGTGCTGGCCGTCTACGCGGCGAGCCGTCTTTTCTATCTGGTAGCCGGGGCGTTCTTCGCGCGGTTTTTGCCGATCTCTACCTTCCAGTCGCGGACCGCGGACGACCCGTTCGGCACCCTGAACCTCTGGTCCCACTGGGACGGCGAACACTACATGTACCTCGCGCGCAGCGGCTATCTAAACGACCCCGACAACGTCTCGCCCGCGTTCTTCCCGCTCTACTCACTGCTCATACGCTCTTTCACCGAGTTGTTCGGCGGACCCATAGCCCCGGGCGCCCTCTCTTTGTGGGGGGTGATGCTGTCGCTGGCGGTTTTGCCGTTCGCCCTGTACTTCGTCTATCAGATAGCGGATCAGGGCTGGGGAGAACGGGCCGCCCGCGGGGCAGTCCTTTCCCTGGCTTTTTTTCCGACGGCCTTCTTCCTCAACGCCGCCTACACCGAAAGCCTCTTTCTGGCCCTATCTGCCGGGGCGCTGTGGGCGGCGATGGTGCGTAAGGATCTTCTCCTGGCGTGCGTGCTCGCGGGGCTTGCGACGGCAACGCGCAACGTGGGTATATTCCTGCTGGTCCCGCTGGCGTACGAGTGGATGAGGAACGCCGGATATTATCGTTGGCGGCTGGGGTATCTGGCGCTGGCGCCTTCGGGCCTGGCCGCTTACATGGGGTATTTGTGGTGGCGGTTCGGGGAGCCGTTGCTGTTCTATACCGAGCAGGAAGAATGGAGCCGCGAGGCTTCCGGCCCCCTCGATACCCTGATGCTTTCCTTCGAAAAGTCCCGCGACGGGTTGCAGCGGGCCTCCGATCCCGCGACGTTTCCCGGTTCTTCGGAGGGGGAATTTCTGAACCGCCTCGTATTGACCGGAAACGCCCAGAACCTCGTTTTATTGTTGCTGGCCGTGGCCGCGATCCTGGCCGGACTCCGAATTTTGCCACTGGGCCTCAGCGCCTACGCCCTGCTCGTCGCCGTGGTGCCCGCCTTTTTCGGCACCGCAGACAGCCCGCTAATGGGCGTTTCCCGGTACGTGCTCGTGGCCTTTCCCGTGTTCATAGTGCTCGGCGTCCTGCTCAAAAACCGCTGGCTGCTCACCGCTTGGCTCGTGACGAGCGCCGCCGCCTCTCTGGTACTCTGCGCCCTGTTCGTTACGTGGCGGTACGTCGCCTGAAAGCGCCGGAAGGTTTCGTCTTCGGGTGTCGGAGCGCTACCTGAACCTGGGGTCCACGATAAGGACGTCTCCGTTCTCGAAGGCTTTCCGGTAGAGGTCCGGTCGGGCGTCGAATAGCATCCAGTAGAAATCCGTGGTGGGCCGGTCGGGCATGTCTTTGTACAGCACTATGTACCGGACGTCGTACTTTTCCAGGAGTTGACGCGTGCGTTCGCCGTCCGGGTTTTGCAGGACCCGCAATACGTCCCACATCGGTTCCGGGCCTCCCGGCGGCAGGTCTCTCGGGACCTCGACCTGCCCCGGTTCGAACGATTGGAGGCCGGAGTAATCGCCCATGGCGAGCATGGCCCGGCTCGGGACCTGGTTCGCGTGGGGGCTAACCATTATGTTGCCGCCGGTATTGTGATCTTCGAGCCACTCGCCGGCCGCGTATATCTCCTCCGACATAACCAACTGGGGGCTCGGGCCCGCGGCGGTCGCGAAGCCCTGTACCGTCTGGCTCGCGACCAGAAGCCCGGTCAACAGCAGCACGGCCGTGGCCGCGAAGAACGTTGGTTTGTGGCGCTGTCCCCGGAACGAACTGAAGATCGTAACGACCGCAAACGCCGCCAGCAGCGACAGCGGCACGCCCAGGTCCCGGCCGAAGCGCTGGGGAAAACCGCTGAGCGGGGTAATGCTACCGGCGAAGAGCACGAAGGTCCAGGCCAGCAAGGTGAAGCGTGCGAGGGTCTGGGGAAATTCCTCCCGGCTTCTCCTGACGCCGACCACGAGAAATATTCCCAGAATACCCAGCCACGTCACGGGTTGGGAGATAATCTGTCCGACCAGTTCCCAGGGTGGGTAAGGTGCCTGGGTGCCGATAGCCATGTCTATGGCGGACCCCGTTCCGCCCGCTTCAGAGCCGTTCAGAAACCCGGTGAAGGCCTGTGCCAGATCGTAGGTGTCCCAGGCGTAGACGACCGAGAGGCCGGTCAGCAGGAAAAAAGCCGCGAACAGCGCCACGCCCTTGCGACGGTCGCTAACGAACAGGTAGGGCAGCAGGAAAACCGAGATCATGGCGAGCAGCAACGCTAGATAAAGGCTCGACACCTGATGGTAGATCACCACTGACGAGCCTAGCAGCGCCACCGCCAGGACCGACCTCCAGGAAACCGAACCGTAGAGTCGGACGAGCGCGGCCACCGTTAGTACCAGCAGGAACTGCGCGGCGACGAGGTTCGGGTACATCGAGTCGTTGAAGTACAGGTAGGACCCGCCCACGAGCAGGCCGACGAAAGTACCGGAGATCAGGCCGTACTCCCAACCCCACAGCCGGCTGCCGAGCGTATAAACGGCGAGCGTCGGCAGCAGGTACAGCATAGGTCCCAGAACGGGAAAGACGTCTATCGGTTCCAGGCCGCTGAGGTTAGATATCATGGCCGTCATAGTGTGGAAGCCGGGAGGGTAGATCAGGTACTCCTCGAAAGACCCTTTGAAGAGCATCTCGTTCGCCATCACGGCGTGGGAGTAATGGTCCACACCCCGTATGTAAGGCCAATCTTGTAGTACGGGTCCGACGTAACCTTTGACGAGGACCAGCACCACCACCCCGGAAAGCAACGAGTAGCGAACCGCCGGCGTATCCCATCCCCGACCCTGCTCCTGCCGGGCGGATGGGAGTATTTGTTCTCTGTCCGCATCCTGCCGGACGAGGTAGAATACCGAGAGGGCGACCAGCCCGGCTACCGGGAACAGCGTCCAGAGGGGGGCCACGAGTCCCAGCCCGGAGACCGCGGCGACGGCGAGCGCCACTCCGAAAGACACCAGGACCGGCAAACCCGGCGCGGGTGCGGAATTCGGGAGCTTTTCGTCGGACTGTTTTTCGGGCCCGAGCACGAAAAAAGCGGCTATCCCGGTACCGAAAACGACCAGCACCGACAGCAACGTCGCGGCGAACGTTACCCCGAAGCCCAGGACGCTCGCCGGGACCAACACCACGGCGGGTACCAGTGTTATCGAGAGTCCGACGCCACAGGTAATCCGTACGGCGAGGTCTTTGGAAGGGAACAAAGTCCGTGCCCAGTAGTAGCCGGGCAGAACGCCGATCAGGACGACCGCGAACAATACCCTTATCAGGTCGAGTAGCAAGCTGAGTCCGAGCTGATCACCTTACGCATCCCGGTAGCGTACCAGTGAATGTCCGGCCCGGCATCTCGTCGCCGGGCAATTGCGGTGGTTGAACCAATAATTCATATGCATTTAAGGTTTATTTAACCGTTTGCCGTCCGCAGTAATTCACGGGACCTCTCCCCGTGTCCGGCGGCGGGCGCTGTTGCCAGGCTTTCTACGTTTCTCCGGTTTCGCGGGGCTCGAAGATCACCACCGCGTTGTTCTCGAAGACCGTGCGGTAGCGGCTCTTACTCTCCTTGAACTGCGGCCAGAAAGAATACGGGTAGATCTTCGACATCACAACGTAGCGCACGTCGTACTCCCGCAATAGCCGACCGGTTTGTTCTCCTTTGGGATTGTTGAGGATCCAGAGCGCGTCCCACAGGGGTTCGACGCCGGGAGGTGGTATGTCCCGGCCGCGTTCTATACGGGGGGCATCGTAAGACTGCATGCCCGTGTAGCCGCCGAGGGCTAGCACGCCCCGGGTCGGGACCCGGTTCGTGTACGGGCTGACCACGATGTTCCCGCCGGTGTTGTTCTCTTCGAGCCACGCGCCGGCCTCAGAGACCTGGGGCGACATGGTTAGTTGTTCGCTGGGTTCGGAGGCCCGGACGAGGCTTTTTGCCGCACGAAGGTCAACCAACGTCGCCATCGCGAGGATCGTCGCGGAGGCGAGTACTACCGAGAGCGCGCCTCGTTGCGCTAGTACGGAACGCAACACGGTTACGAAAGCCAGCGCGCCGAGGAGCGCCAGCGGTACGCCCAGGTCGCGGGCGAAGCGGTCCGGGAAACCGCTAAACGCGGTGGCGCTGCCGACGGACATCATAAAGGTCCACACGAGCAGGACCGTTATGATGAGCGTGCCGGGGGTGTCTTTTCTCCGGCGGTCGAAAACCAGCAAGGCCACCCCTAACGGCCCGAGGAGCATCAGCGGTAAGGAGGCGAGGTCGATGATCCCGAAGACCGAATCCGGCGGCTTGGTCCCGAAGGCCATTGCCACGGCTTCCCCGCCTTCGCCTACTTCACCGGTCTCCTCTCTACCGAGCAGTTTGCCAGCGAGCTTCGGCAGATCGTAGGTGTTCCAAGCAAAGAGCGTAGAGAGCACGCCCAGCAGCCCGAACGAGAGCAACAGCGCGAACCCCCGGCCGCGCTCCCGGAGAAGGGCGTACGGGAGAAAAAGCACGGCCACTATAAACAGCAAGAGCGCCAGGTAGAAGCTGCCGACCTGGTGGAATAGAACGACCGAGGAGCCGAGCAGTGCCAGTAGCAACCCGGACCTCCAGGAGGGAGAATTGTACAGCCGGAACAGTGCCGCAAGGGCCAAAACCATCAGGAACTGGGCGGCGATGATGTTCGGGTACCGGCCGTGCTCCAGGTACCAGTACGAGCCGCCGGTGAGCAACCCGTAGAAGGCGGCGGCGGTGAGGCCGTATTCCCAGCCCCAAAGCCGGCGCCCGAGGGCGTAAATAGCCATGGTTGGCAGGACGAGCAAGGCCGGTATCAGGACGGCGAAGATCTCCAGCGTCTCGACGCCGCTCAGGTGGGTGAATTCCGCCATTAACAGGTGGATGCCCGGCGGGTACAGCATGAAAGAGCCCGTGGTCCCGTCGGAGATCATCATCCGCGTCATGATCGTGTGCTGGTACTGGTCGTCGGCCCGCAGAAAAGGCCAGTCCCTGAGCACCGGACCGAGATACCCCCGCGTGAGCACCAGCAGCAAGACGCCCGAGAGCAGCGCGTAATGCACCTTCGCACCGACCGGCTCGACCGGTGTATCTACCGTTTCGTCTACCGCTTCTCGGGAAGCCGGCTCTTCGTGGGAAGCGGACAGCAGGTGGGTGGCGGCGCCGGAGAGGATCAGTATCGCGGCCGCGGGCCAGGCCAGCCAGTACGGGGCCAGTCCGGTCATCTCCGCCAACACGGCCACGAACGACAGGAAAAATAGCCCGAGCGCGAGGTTGTCCGGCGGCCCGGGACGGTTCAAGAAAGGCTCCCGGCCCTCTTTGCCCGTTCCGAGCACGAGGTAGGCAACGAGGCCAATAATAAAAACGGTCAGGGGTGAGGCGAGGGCTATTGGGAAAGAAAGCCCCGTGCCCAGGAGCCGAACCATAGCCAGCGCCACGGCCGAAACCAGCGTGATGGAGAGCGCGAAAGAGTAGGCTATTCGGGAAGCGAAGTCTTCTGAGGCGCAGAGCAACCCGGCCCAAAAGTAGCCGGGCAATAGACCGACCAGTATCGCAACGGGCAGAACCCGGATCAACTCAGGGAGCAACTTCACCTTCCACGCTAAATAAACACCGTTTGGGTACTACAGAATGTAGATATTAACTTAACCGCGCCCCCGTGGCGCCTGGCCCGGCGGAACAAAGCTTTTGCCGGATTCTTGTTCTCTTTGTAGTGCTCTTTCGCTATCGTTCTGTATAATGCCATCCGGCACGAGGTCCGTGATAAAGGTTTTCTTTCGGGAAGCTGTTGGGCGGTCAAACCTCGCAAAAACGCTAAAGCAAAAGTGTATCCGGAGGAAACTGACAAATGATAGAAAACATCAATTTTCTGGGGTTGTTCGTGGCCCTGCTCTTTGCGGGGTATGGAATCGTCCGGTACCGGCGTGGCGGATGGCGCGGCATCGACCTGTCTCTAACGCTGCTTTTGGCGTTGGGCGTCGCCGTGGTCTCGGTGTTCCCCCAGATCGGGGACCTCTTCGGGTGGTTGATCGGCCTGGAGAACCGGGCTTTCGCCCTGTTGTCTTTCGCGGTGCTGCTGCTTTTCGGCCTGTTTATCTGGCTCTACAACCAGGTCCGGGCTTCGAACCGCCGCAACGGGGAAACGGTAACGGCGATCGCCGTCCGGCAATACATGCAGCAGTACGGTTCGCCGCGAACCGAGCAGGATCCCGGCGAGATCCTGATAATCGTCCCGGCTTACAACGAGGCGGGTTCGATCCTGGAGGTTCTTGAACGCGTACCGGAGAACGTCCTGGGCTACGACGTCAAAACGGTAATAGTGGACGACGGCTCGGAAGACGGCACGGAGCAGGTATCGCTGGCGGCCGGTTATCCGGTCGCTGCGCACGTTACGAACCGGGGCCAGGGCGACGCGCTCCGGACGGGCTTCGAAGTCGCCCAGCGCGAAAACGCCGACATCGTTATCAACCTCGACGCGGACGGACAGTACAAACCCGAGGAGATCGAGCCGCTCGTCACCCCGATCATCAACGGCGAGGCCGACTTCGTTCTCGGCTCGCGCTTCGCCGGGTTCTACGAGGAGTCCGGGAGCGTCCGGCACGTCGGGGTGGTGTTCTTTTCGAAGCTCATCTCGCTGCTTACGGGGGTCTGGATCTCGGACTGCACCAACGGTTTCCGGGCCATCAGGGTTTCGGAGTTGCATAAGATGGACCTGCGTGAAGACCGCTTCAACGCCACGGAGATCATCCTGGAAGCCTTGAGAAACAAGCTGCGGTTCAAAGAGATCCCCGTTACCATGCTGCGCCGGGCGGAGGGCGAGAGCAAGAAACCAAAGAAGTTGGCCTATCCTCTCGGCGTCTTCCGGGTGATCATCGAAACGTGGCTCCGGTAGCCGCCGGGCCTGCGCCGGAAACCTCCGCGGCTTAGAATACTTTCGTGTTCAAGGTCCCCGGGCTCAAAGGGCAGCAGGGCGTAGCGAAAGGTACCCTATACGTCGCGGCTGCCTTCGCCACGTCCGGATTGCTCACCTTCGTCTTCCACGTGTATACGGGCCGGGTGCTAGGCCTGGAGCGGTACGGCGACTTCGGGGTCATGTGGACTTCGGTGTTTCTAGTGTCTCAGGTACTCTGGATCGGGATCTCCCAAACTCTCGGTCGCTATGTCGCCGAAAGAGAAGCGCGGGGCGAGGACCCCGGACCGGTAATTTCTTCGGTAAAGAAGCTCACCCTGGTTTTGCTCGGGGTGTTCCTACTTTTTTCGGCTTTGGCGAGCCCCTGGCTAGTTGGTGTGATCTTCGATGGCGACGTACTGCTCGCGGTTGCCTTCGTGGCCGCCGTGGCCGCTTACGCCCCGGAATATTTCCGGCGCGGAACTTTCGGCGGTCACCGGCAATTCGCGCGGCTCGGCGCCCTGCACGTCGTCGAGTCGTCGAGCCGCATGGCGATCGCCCTGGCACTGCTCTTCGCCGGAACGGGGATGTTCGGCCCGGCGTTCGCCGTGGTCGTCGGGCCGGTCCTTGGTGTCTTGGCCGTCCGTCCCGCACCGGTAGGGGAAGTCGTTGCCGAAAAGGAGGTGGGCATTCCCTTCTCGGCCGCCCGGGCCTTCCGGTTTGCCGGGCCGGTGCTGGCTTGCGTGGCGTTCGCACAGTTGCTCATGAACGGCGGCCCGATTCTAGCCCGAATTCTGGGCGCCCCCAAAGAAGAGATCGCGCTGTTCGTGGCCGCCCTGATACTGGCCCGAACCCCCCAGACGGTGCTGAGCCCCGTGGTCGCCACCCTGCTGCCGCACGCGAGCCGTACCCTCGCCACCGAAGGTATCCGGGGCTTTGACCGGTTCGTACTGCGGGCCGCGGCCCTGGTAGGGGCCGTCGGGGCCGTCATGGTTGGCGGAGCCTGGTTTCTGGGAGAGTGGGCGGTAAGGCTTCTCTGGCCCGGCTTCCTCGCGGGGCAAGGTTTGCTAACGGCGCTCGCGGCACTCGCCGCCTTCTACCTGCTCTCCGAGGCGCTCAACCAGGCGCTCTTCGCCCTGGGCCTCGGCCGCTTCGCCGCGCTCGGGTGGTTTTTGGGCTTGCTGGTGGCCGCGGGCGGTATAGTGGTTTTGCGGACGGATGCGGTAGTAGACGCAATCGCTTATTCGCTGGCATTCGGGGCGTCCTGCGCCGCCGCCGCCCAGGTGGCCTTCTACCTGATAGCGCGGGTCGTCCGCCGGTAAATGTTGCAGAACTATCTTCCAACGCTTAGAGTCAGGGGCTTGGAATATTACCATCGGCCGGAAAAAAGCCGTGGCCGGGCATACGAAGCACACGAAAACCGAGGAGAGCTTTTTTGAGCAAAGACCTGACCCGCAGGGACTTCTTGAAAGTCGCCGGCACCGGCGTCGCGGGTGCGGCGTTGCTCGGCGGGGCCGGGTGTTCGGGCGTCACGCAGCGGGTCTCTCAGCTTCCCAACGACTATCTTCCTACCGGGGGGTCCAGAATGAACGTCGTACTCATCGTAATAGACAGCTTCCGCAAGGATCACATCGGGGCTTACGACGGCGACCAGGCCCGGGCCCAAACCCCGAACCTGGATTCTTTCGCCCAGGAAAGCCTCAAGTTTACCCGGGCATATCCGGAGGCGGCGCCCACGATCCCCGCCCGCCGGGCCATCCACACCGGGGATCGCTCCTTCCCGTTTCGGGACTGGGCGCCGAGGCCGGACTTCGACGTAAACCTCTACGGCTGGCAACCGATACTCCGGGAACAAGCGACCCTGGCCGAGACCCTGCGGAACGACGGTTACTCGACCATGTTCGTTACCGACACCCTGCACATGTTTCGTCCTTCGTACAACTTCCACCGGGGCTTCGATGTCTTCGAGTTTATCCGGGGCCAGGAGAAAGACCTCTACCGGCCACAGTCGCAGAGGCCCGAGGGCGCGCTGGAGCAGTGCCTCATCGGCGGACCGACCGCCCCGCGGACGGAGGAGATCCTGAACCAGTATTTGGCTAATATCGCGGACCGGGAGAACGAGGAAGACTGGTTTTCCCCGAGGCTCTTCGGCCGGGGCGCAGAGCTACTGGAGGCCGCCAGAGAGATGCAACCGTTCTTTATAACGGTCGACTCTTACGACGTACACGAGCCGTGGGACCCACCCCAGAAATACATAGACCTCTACGATGACGCCTACGACGGCCCGGAGCCCTACGTCCCGTCCTACGGCAGCAGCGACTACCTGACGGAACGCCAACTAAAGCGGATGCGGGCCCTCTACGCCGCGGAGGTCACGATGGTAGACACCTGGCTCGGGCGCTTTATGAAGAAGGCCGAAGAGCTGCAGCTAATGGGCAACACGCTCTTCGTCTTGCTCTCCGACCACGGCGTACTGCTCGGCGAGCACGGCATTTCCGGCAAGCAGTCCTACGCGACGTACACGGAGCTCATAGAAGTCCCTTTCTTTATCCGGCACCCGCAGGGCAAAGGCGCCGGTGAGACCAGCGACTATTACGCCTCGACCCACGACGTGGCCCCGACCATCCTCGGCTCGCTGGGCGTCGAGCAGCAACAACCCATGCAGGGGCAGGACCTGACCGGCATCCTGGACGGCAACGAGCCCGAAGAGCGGGACCACTTCACCCTGGGTTACGACGACCACGTCTGGGCCCGGGACGAGCGGTACGTCCTGATCTCCCGTAACGACGGGGCAAACGCCCGGCTCTATGACATGCAGGAAGACCCGGAACAGAACAACAACGTCGCCTCCTCAAACCCGGAGATCGTGCGGCGGATGTTCGAGGAATACGTCTTGAGAGACGCCGGGGGACCCCTACCCCGTTTCTGATGCCGGGCAGCAAATACCTCTTTAAGTCCCGCGGCGCCCCCGGATTGTGGTCTTTCGAGGCCGGCGTTCTGCTGCTCTGCCTGTGCTCCTCGGTACTACTCTGGCCCTTACGCGGCCTGGTGAACGAGGTCCCCCTAGTCTCGTTCCTGTGCTCTATGGCTCTGTTCGCCGCTCCGGGGGCGCTTCTGGTGCATTGGTTTGTGGGAGAGTACGTCCCGGGTGTTTTGCTTTTGCCGGTGGCGTTCGTGGTCAGCGCCGGCATCTTCGGCCTTTTGGGTGTTCCGGCTCTCGTGCTGGGCGCGAGCATCGAGGTTTATCTCGGGGCTTCCGGACTAGTACTGGCCGCTTTCCTCGTGGTTGCGGCTTTCAGAGCCGTATACGGGAGACCTTCGGCAAATGGAAGAGCCGGGACCGCGCAAAGCCTTACCAGCGGGATGCTCTGGGGGCTGTTTGTGGTTCTATCCGCCGTGTTGGCCTTTGCGTCGCGGCTCAGGAGGCCGGAGGTCTACGAGGACATCTGGGTTTACACAGCGTGGGTGCGGGAGTTCGCGGGGGCGGACGAGCTCGCGCGGTACGAGCCGTATTTCGGGCGGGAGATCGAGGGCCTCTCCCGGGCGAAGATCAACGGCTGGCTACTGGAGCAGGCCGCCCTGTCCAGGATCTCGGGCCTGGACCCCGTGGATCTGGTGCTGAACTACCTTACCCCGACGCTCGTCGTCGTGGCGTTGCTGGCGTTCTACGGGCTGGCGCGGGTGCTGCTGAAGAACGAGACCGCGGCGCTGTTCGTGGGCTGTGTGTACGCCCTGTTCTTCTGGGCCCATCTGGACTTCGGCGTGCATACTTTCGGGGGAGAGTTTATCGGGCGGGCGGCGGAGGATAAGCTCGTCGCCCGGTTCGCTTTTCTGCCCGTGACCCTTGTCTTCGCTGCGCTTTTTCTCGAACATCGTAAGCTGCGTTTCCTGGGTTTTTTCGCCCTGGTAGTCTGGGCAGTGGTCGTTATCCATCCTATAGGCCTGGCTTTCATCGGCCTCTCGGTCGCCAGCTTCTGCCTCGTTTACCTGGTCGTTCACCTCCGGGAGCGTCGGGCGTGGACGGGCACGGCGGCTCTGGGGCTCGTTCTCGCCAGCGTCGTCGTGCCGCCCGCAGTTTTGGTGCTGGCGGGGGGCTCCCAGGCCGCCGCGCTGTATTCGGCCGACATCAACTCCGGAAACCCCGAGATACTCGCCAACATGGTGTTCGTCCGGCCGGAATGGAGGCACATCTACGAGCTCGGGAACGGCTACTTCATAATGCACCCGTTCCTGATCCTGAACCCGGCGATAGCCTTGTCCTACATCGTGGGCATCCCGTTCCTGATTTTCCGCCTCAAGAACAGCCTCGCGTCCCAGATGCTGTTCGGGATAATGGTGGTCACGGCCGTGCTGGTCTACGTCCCTCCCGTGGCGACGTTCTTCGGCAACGAGGTGATCATACCCTCCCAAATATGGCGCGTAGCCTGGCCTATTCCGCTGGCAGCCCTGATCACGCTCGGCTGGGCGGCCTGGACGGTAACGGTTTTCCTATCGAACAGGCTGAACGGGCTCGGCGTGCCGGAACGCTGGGCGAGGCTCTTGCCCGCCGTTCTGGTTGCACTGCTGATGGTAGCCGCCGCGCCGTTGGCCGTCTCCGGCGTCCGGGTGGTAGAGGCCGCGAGCAGCCCCCGAACGGCCGTGGGTTATCCTCAGGACCCCATCTTTCCCTGGATGCGCAAGAACCTGGAGGAGCCGGGAGTAATGCTCGCCCCGGACGCCGAGAACACCGTTATACCGGCTTATTCTTCGTCGGTCGACGTGGTGAGCCTCAGGGGAGGGGCGATCCTGAACAACCTCTCTGCCCTGGAGCGGCGCGCCGGCAAGGAGCTGGAAGTCCCGCAGCGCGTCCTGGACGTGGATAAGTTCTACTCGAACCCCACCTTCGACGAAGCCTTCGAGATACTCCGCCGCTACGACGTAGACTACCTCCTGGTTTACCGGGGGGCGCCGCTGGAAGGCCAGCTAGAAGGGCTTCCGGAGTTCCGGCGCATCCCGACGCCCGGCGAACGCTACGGCTTGTTCGAAGTGAACCTGCCGCGGTCCTGAATGCTAAGGCTGCGTAAACCAGCCTACCGTGCGCCGTAGGCCCTCTTCCAACCGCATCTCGGCCCGCCACCCCAACATGCGGTCGGCCTTGGAAGTGTCCGAGTAGTTGCGCTGCACGTCACCCTGACGGGGTTCCGTTTCGCGGACCTCCACGTCCTTTACGCCGGCGGCGGCGAGTACGGGCAGCAGAAGGTCTATGAGTTCCTGCACGGAGGTTTCGGCGTTGGTCGCGATCTGGAAAGTCTCCCCGCCGACACCATCCACGGTAGCCGCCAACCGGACCGCCCGGATCAGGTCCTCAATGTAGATAAAGTCCCGGGTCTGTGAACCGTCGCCATAAACCTCCAGCACTTCGCCGTTCATGGCCCGCTTGGTGAACTTCGCCACCGCGCTGCTCTTGTGCGTCGAGCCCGGGCCGTACACGTTGCCGAAACGCAGGGCGACGGTGTTTACGCCGAACGTGCGGAAGTACGCGGAACAGTAACCTTCACCGGCGAGCTTGCTCGCCCCGTAGGGTGGTACCGGATGCACCGGCATCTCTTCGTGAACGGGCGGTTCGACTTCCCCGACGAGCGGGGCCCCGGTGGAGGCGAACACGAACCGTCCTACACCCTGCTGACGGACCGCTTCCAGGTAGTTGAACGTGCCCAGGACGTTCGTTTTGCAGTCCCAGCGGGGGTCCGTCACCGAAGGCGCGACGCCGGTATTGGCCGCGAAGTGGACGACCACGTCCGCACCCGCCACGGCCCGCATCGCCAACTCTTCATCCAGTATGTCTCCCTCGACGAGCTCGACGGTGGAGGCGCCACTGTTAGAGGACAAGGGCGCGAGCTTCGAAGACGCCGTTTCGGTAAACCGGCATGCGGCGGAGAGGTCCTCCCGGTCTCCGACGGACAGGTTGTCCACCACCCTTATAGTATGTCCCTCTTCCTGCGTGAGGGACCGGATCAAAGCCGTCCCCAGAAACCCACAACCGCCGGTTATCAGCCAGTTCATAAGCACATCCTTAACAAAGTTCGACCGTTCGTTTTCATCCCGGAGATAATACTCCCCCATCAAAACGTTTTCCCGGGGCGTTCCCGGGGTGCCCCCGGGGTGACCGGACCCGTTTCCGGCCGGTAAGCTGCTATGCTGTGATCTGTGGGGCATAAAGATAAGAAACGTGGGCGAAGCCCGCGCGAAGAGGAGTGATGCTTGACATGGAACCTACGTTTATGGAAATGTTCTACTGGGCTATCCTACCGGCTCTGACGCAGGCTCTCGCCGTTTTTGCCGGCGTGTTCTTCGGCCTGCTGGCCTCGAAGAAGCTCTTCTCGCAGAAGCAGCAAGATCCCGTCACCCAGAGCGCCTCTGAGATAGTCCGGGAGCGCTACGCCAGGGGTGACAGCAGGTTGCGTAAGTAAGGGACCTGCGTGAGAATAATCTCCATGAACGCCTACTCGAAGGACCTCAGATTGAAGACGCTCGCCGCTATCGACCGTGGCATCCCAAGAAAGGAGGTCGCAGAGCTCTTTGGAGTCTCTCGCTCTACCATAAAGCGCTGGCTGGGACGCCGACGCCTCACGGGGGATGTGGACATCTACAAGATTCCCGGCAGACCTTCTGTGAAAGGCAAGGCTTTGAGGGAATGGCTACCCCCACATCTGAAGACCAACCCCGACCTGACTCTAAAGGAGCACTGCGAGACTTTCGAGGATGAGAGTGGTGTTACGGTCTCTGAAGCTACGATGAGTCGCAACATCTCTCGCCTCCCTGGAGAGTGGCCGCTCAAAAAAAGTCGCCGGTAGCCCAAGAACGCGACGAGGGAGCGAGAGCTCTATGGCGGTGGCTAATATCCTACTTCGACGTTAGTCGACTGGTGTTTGTGGACGAATCCGGTATGCACACTTCGATGGACCGTCTGAGATCGCGGGCTCCGAGAGGAGAGCGAGCCTACGGCAAGGTGCCAAGAAACCGGGGCAAGAACACCACCCTCATAGCCTCGATGAGCTTATCCGGGATGGGAGAGTCGATGTGCATACAAGGTGCTACCGACGCCAAAGCCTTTGAGGTATACGTGGAGCATTTCCTGGCCCCGACGCTTTCCGAAGGTCAGGTGGTGGTTTTGGACAATCTCGGTGCGCATCGTCCCAGTAGGATAAGGGAACTCATCGAGGCTAAGGGAGCCGGGCTGGTGTTCTTGCCAGCTTACTCACCGGACCTCAACCCTATAGAAGAAGCGTTCTCCAAGATAAAGAACATTCTAAGGAAGCTTGGGGCGCGCACCCACGAAGCTCTTCTCGAAGCTATAGCAGAGGCTCTCTCGGCAATCACCCCTGGGGACGCGGCTGGCTGGTTCGATCATTGCGGCTATGAGGTCGAGGTCCTGTATTTATGAATGCCGCTGTGAGATCTCCCGCCGGGAGTACGAACAAATGAAGGAAGACCTCCTCAGCCCAGAACAACGAGGCGCCGGAAACCCCGAGTCCCACTACCAGAAAACCTGAACCCCTTACCCTTCGTACACCTTTGTACCCGAAGCCCACCCGACGGCTGCAAGAAGATCAACCCGTAAAAGGTTGTAAAGGTACGAAAAAGGCGTGACGGTGAGATCACCGCCACGCCGGGCTCTTGTGGTCCGTTCGGGACCTACAGAGCTTTTAACCTGGTACCCTAGTAGGAACCTACTATCTGCACGTCCACGTAATCAACGCCGGACAGACCAACAGCCTGGGCGGAACCCTGCGAGAGGTCGAGACCCCGGCCGTGAATGTAAGGACCGCGGTCGTTGACCCGGACGGTCACGCAGTCCGCGTAGCAGACCTGCAACAGAGTGCCAAACGGCAAAGACGGGTGGGCGGCAGTGAGGTCCCACTTATTGAAGATCTCACCGTTGGCCGTCAGGTTGCCTTCCAACCCGGGACCGTACCAACTCGTCAGCACCGGCTCGGCGCTGGCGTCCTTCTCGGTCGCCGCCAACGCAAATGCCATTACGCCAGCCAGCACGAACACTTTCAACAAATTCTTCATTTACCCCTCCAGATAAACGATTTGCACAACAGACCGGAAGGGTACTACGATGGAAAATTGTTTCAAGATGTAGCAAAGTGCCTGCAGGTGAACTAATTAACATCTGGACTACCGTATAAAACACTACGAAACCTGGTCCGAAAAACAAACGTCTTGCAGAAGCCCTATACTTTTGGGAATTCGAGGCACTACCAGGTGTGCCTGGCCGGCAAATACGCGGCACATATTGCGGCTTAATTTATACGAAATATTTTCGCAATATTTCCGTAACATCGAGAGGAGAAGCAGTGGTGTACGAGTTTTCGCGGTACTTGAAGATCCGGGGCTCTTGGGGGGCGAGTTGGTCGTCGGACGGTCGCCGGGTGTCGTTCTTGACGGACATTACGGGGGTGTCACAGGTGTGGGAGGTGCCGGTGGGGGGTGGATGGCCGGAGCAGTTGACGTTCTACGACGAGCGGGTATCCGGGGCCGTTTACTCACCGGTAGAGAAAAAGCTCTTGTTCGGCATAGACGCGGGCGGTAACGAGAGGATGCAGCTATACCTGTTGGACGGTGGTTTGGACCGGGATCTCACGGGAGACCCAGATGCTATTCACTACTTCGGCGGCTTCTCGCCCGATGGGGCCCGAATCGCTTACACGGCGACCCGCCGCAACGGCACGGACTTCGACGTGTTCGTGCAGAGTTTAGAAGACCCGGAAGACGGCGCGGAGCCCGAGATGGTGTGGAAGGTGTCCGGCTACCACACGGTCGCCGACTGGGCGTCGGAAGGAAACTTCCTTGTCGTTAGCCGCCAACACTCCAACCTGAACAACGATCTTTACCGGCTGGACCTGGAAAGTGGCGAGGCGCGCCTGCTGACCCCCCACGAAGGCGACGCCCGCTTCTCTAATGTAAACGTTGTCCCCGGTGGAGAAAGCGCCTACCTCTCCACAGACAGGGATGGAGACTTTATGCGGCTGGCCCGGCTCGACCTTTCTTCTCTAGAGCTCGAATACCTGACCCCCGACGACCGGGACATAGAAAGCGTCGAGCTTTCGCGGGACGGGCGGTACCTCGCCGCCACCCGCAACGTGGAAGGTTACTCGGACTTCATGCTCTTCAACGGCCGGGGCCGCCGGATGCCGACGCCGGAAGTACCGTCCAGCATACTCGGTGGTTTCGCGTTTTCGCCGGACTCGCGGCGGCTGGCTTTCACCGCGACCGGCCCGACCCGAAACCCGGACGTCTGGGTGCTGGACCTGCCCGATGGAGAACCGCGGCGCCTGACACGCTCCTCGACGGCCGGAATACCGCCGAGTACCTTCCGCCGGCCGGAGATCATCCGCTATCCGAGCTTCGACGGGCGTGAGATACCGGCTCTATTCCACGAACCGGAAGAAGAGAACGCCCCGGTAATAGTAAACGTCCACGGCGGGCCGGAGAGCCAGTCGCGGCCGGGCTTCGCGCCCGTTACCCAGTATCTGTTGAATCGTGGCTACGCGGTGCTTTCCCCCAACGTGCGCGGCTCGACCGGCTACGGTAAGGCCTACACCCACCTCGACGACGTGCGGCTCCGCATGGACTCCGTTAAAGACCTGGCACACGCCGCACGCTGGCTGCGCGAGAAGGGACACGAGAGGATAGCGGTCATGGGCGGCTCTTACGGCGGGTTTATGGTGCTCGCGGCGCTCACCGAGTACCCGGAGTTGTGGACCGCCGGGGTGGACATCGTCGGGATCGCCAACCTGGTCACGTTCCTGGAGAACACCGGTAGCTACCGCCGGGGGCTGCGCGAACCGGAGTATGGCTCGCTGGAGAACGACCGGGAGTTTCTGGGATCTATCAGCCCAATCCACAAGGCCGAACAAATAACGGCGCCGCTCATGGTCATCCACGGAAAGAACGACCCCCGCGTCCCCGTTGGCGAAGCGGAGCAGATCGTAGACCGGGTACGAAACAACGGCGGCGCGGTCGAATACTTGCTCTACGAAGACGAGGGCCACGGACTCGCCAAGCTCGGAAACCGCCTCGACGCCTATCCCAAAATCGCCGCCTTTCTGGACGAACACCTCGGCGGAAGGTAACCTGGACTTATTGAGAAGTTTACGATCCTGTTACACAAAGAGGTCGAGGTTTACTGCCGCACCTCCTACCAGGATGTAGAAACGTTTAGGAGAGGGCAACGGGAGCGTTGGGGGGAAAGCGTTGCGGTTGACACGCCCGGCTGTGGAGGCTTTACTCTCCTACCCGGCAGCACTACCGGCCGGGCCATCCGGATAAGCGACCCGAGCCCGTTCGCGCGAATTAACCCAAGGAGCGTCACGAGATAGAAAGCAACGGCCGTCAGAAAGGTTTCTCGGATTTTGGTTCACAGGCCCCCGCTGCCGGGGAACCAAATCCTTACAGAAAGACCGTGGAGGGACGGCGCCGGTCCCGGAGCCGCGGCCGTGGAGGCCCCGGCAACCGGCCTCCGGGGCGGAAATGGTCGTTCGTGTTTTTGGCGGTGGTCCTCCTTGTTTTGGCTGTGACGGTTCTATTCCTGGTAGGCCGCTCCGCGCAAGAGCCGGTGGTCCACACGGTGGCATTACCGGAGGCCGCGGGTTCAGGCCTATCGCTTCCCGAGTCTCCGCCGGAGCCGGCCAACCCCGGGGCTACTTCAGAGCCTGCAGGCTCTGAAACGGCGACGGGCCTCGCCGGAGACCCGGAGGCTCTTGAGAAGGGTATCGAAGAAATAGCGGCTTACTACGGCGGGGTCTACGGGGTGGTTGTCTCGGACCCGGCCTCGGGTGAGGCTGTTTCCTTTGGCGCGGACGAAACCTTTTTCGCGGCCAGCATCGGCAAGATCCCGACCCTGCTCTCGCTCTACAAGTCCGCCGCCCGGGGAGAAGTGGACCTGGATGAAGACATCACCATGTTGGCCTCCGACGTGCAGAGTTACGGGACCGGCGTGCTGCACACCTTTCCGGTGGGACACACGGTTACGCTGCGCGAGTGCGCCTTCTACTTGATGAACGACAGCGACAACACCGCCTGGAAGATGCTCACCCGCTACCTCGGAGAAGGGCGAATACAGGCGGATCTGACGGAGATTGGGGCCAACGATACCGGGTACTGGATCCCGAACACCACCACCGCAAGCGACGTGCGACTGATGCTGGAAAAAATAGCTGACCCATCTTTTACCTCCCCGGAACTCTCCAACGAGATGCTCGACGCGATGACCAACACCTTCTCTGAAGACCGCATCCCCGGCGGCCTCCCGCCCGATGTCCGGGTGGCGCACAAGATCGGTACCTACGGGACCAACTTCAGCGACGCCGGCATCGTGTTCTACGGAGACGGCGATTCGGAGAAACAGTATTACATCGTCGTGTTCACCGACGGCATGGGTGAAAGTACGGCCCGGGCGGCGATTCAGGAGATCTCCGCCGCCGCCCATCAGACGTTCGGGCCACCAGGTTCCGGGCGGTAACTCCTCCCGTTGACAAGCCGTCTCGCGCCCGGCCAAGCTCCGCCCAAACCCATCCCGGAAAGGTATCCGATAGTGCAACGAACTAAATTTCTGCTCAGCGAAAAGAGTTTGCCGGAGAGCTGGTACAACCTGGTGCCGGATCTGCCCTTCGACCTCGAACCACCGCTGAACCCGGCCACCCGCGAGCCGGTCGGCCCCGAAGCCTTCGCCCCGATATTTCCGCAGGAGATCATCCACCAGGAGGTAACGACCGAGCCGAACGTCCCGATCCCTGAGGAAGTGCGCGAAATATACAGCCTCTGGCGCCCGACGCCCCTGTTCCGCGCCCGGCGCCTGGAAAAGCACCTCGACACCCCGGCCCACATCTACTATAAGTACGAGGGCGTCTCGCCCGCCGGCAGCCACAAACCGAACACCGCCGTCCCCCAGGCTTACTATAACCGCGAAGAGGGCGTAACCCGTCTCACCACCGAGACCGGCGCCGGACAGTGGGGCTCCTCCCTCGCCTTCGCCTGCCGCCAGATGGACCTGGCTTGCACCGTGTACATGGTCCGCGTCAGCTACGGCCAGAAACCCTACCGCCGCAACATGATGGAGACCTACGGCGCCCGGGTACACGCCAGCCCGACGGACCTCACCCAGGCCGGCCGCGACATCCTCGAAGCCGACCCCGACTCACCGGGCTCTTTGGGCATCGCCATCAGCGAGGCCGTCGAAGACGCCGTCTCCAGCGAAGACGCGAAATACTCGCTCGGCAGCGTCCTCAACCACGTCCTGTTGCACCAGACCGTGATCGGGCAGGAGGCCCTGGAGCAGATGGAACTCGCCGGCGAGTACCCGGACGTCGTCGTTGGATGCGCCGGCGGTGGCTCGAACTTCGGCGGCATAGCGTTCCCGTTTGTGCGCGAGAACCTGAAAGGCGGAAAGGATACCCGCCTCGTAGCCGTCGAGCCCGCCTCCTGCCCGACGCTCACGAAGGGCCGTTTTGTCTACGACTTCGGCGACACCGCCGGCACCACCCCGATGATGAAGATGTACACCCTCGGCCATTCGTTCGTCCCACCGGGCATCCACGCCGGCGGCCTGCGCTACCACGGCGAGTCCCCGATAGTCTCGGCCCTCGTGGACGAAGGACTGATCGAGGCCCGCGCCTACCCGCAGAACCCGACTTTCGAGGCGGGCCTGACGTTCGCCCGGACCGAGGGCATCGTGCCGGCGCCGGAGGTGAACCACGCGATCCGGGCCACCATAGACCTCGCCCTGGAAGCTAAAGAAGCCGGTGAAGAGAAAGTCATCCTCTTTAACCTCTGCGGCCACGGCCACTTCGACTTCGCCGCCTACGAACGCTATCTAGCCGGCGGCTTGGAAGACATCGAGCACTCCGAGAATCAGGTCGAAGAGGCTATCGCCCGGATACCGGGCTAGGATCTCTACCGTTTACGAGATGCGCGCCAGGTCTTCGCTCGTACCCGACGTGTCCGAGAATGTTGCATGTAGCCCGCTGAGCTTCTGCAGGGTCTGCGCCGGGTCTGCGCCGAACGCCAGCACTTCGAAGGCGCGGACCCGGTATCCCCGGTTGCGGAGTTCGAGTTCCGTGGACTGGGAGGGAACGGCCACCACCGAGCACCGCTCGTAGAACTGCCGCGTGGCGGCGTCCACGATGTCCGCCACGAACTCGTCGCCCGAGAGGTCCTGGGCCCGGGCGCCGAACTCCGTGTGGTAGGCGCCGATTACCGGTATGCCGAGAAAGTGTCCCGCGGCGAGCGCCGCAAGCCCCAGCGGTCCCGGCGTCGCGACGTGCAACGTGTCGTAGCCTTCTTCGACTATATGCTCTAGAACGTCCAGAAGCGAGGGAACGCCCAACGCCGCTTCTTTGTGCAGCGGTAACGGCACCCGGGCTACGGGACGTAAAGAGTAGGCCCCACCCCGACCGTCCTCGCCACAACTGACCAGCCGAAATTGCTCCGAAAAGGCCGTAGAGACCGTGCCGGCGTCCTCCAACATCTCCCGGTACGTCGAGACTACCCCAATACCTTCGCCCGCATCATCCACGAAGACGCCAACCTTCGGGACCCCGCTTTCGGCGGGGAACAGCTCGCGGCGCAGTCTGCGGGCTTTCAGGTCCTCCCGGCCGAAGTATCCCTGAACCGCCAGGTAGGGCGCCAGGAACATGTGTCCGTCTACCAGGCCCCCCAACGAACCCAGGAGGTTCAAGGCGGGAAACCCGGACCCCGAACCCCGCAGCGCGCCGGACAATCGTTCCTCGTAGCGTCCGACCAGCGCGCCCCGGATCGCCGGCTCGCCCAGCCTCGCCAGCAACGGAACCAGGCTCAAAAGCTTCCTACCGGACGTCTCACCGTTAGATGTAAAGTTCCGTAACAACGGTACGCTGCTCGCCAGGTCTTTCAACAGAGAAGTCTCCAGTTGGGCACCGTCCTGAATCGCGTGGCTCCCTATCTTGAAGCCGGTGTGGAGGAGCTTCCCTACGGAGCCGTCTTTTCCGGTCGGGCGGGTTTGGCCGGCTGCCAGGGCTTCGAGGAACTCCTTCGGGTTTTTTGCTTCCGGTACTAAGGTGTAGGTTGCGCCGCCGTGGACGCCGCCGTGGTCGTCGGAGCCGGCGGTACCGGAGATTCTCTGATGTGGGGGAGAGGGGAGGCCGTGGCGGGTAGCCAGGAGCCGCAGGTCGGCGGAGGTGGTGCGGGTGGCTATCTCCCGCGAAAGCCGGTTCTGTCCTGCCGGCCGGGAGCCGTTTATAAACTCCCAGAGTCCAAAGAGCACCAGCCGTTTCTCCACCTGTTTCCGGGTTACCGGCTTCGGCATACCGTAGATCGGGTGTGCCAGCACGTGAACCAGGCCGGCCTCTCTCAAGTAGTCCGCCAGTTCGTAGATGTTGCCCCGGCGCGCTTGAAGCTCCCGGTGGTCGTCGGCATCGAGGCCGTAGACGAGCACGTCCGCGTGGGCTCCGTCCTCCGGGAACAGGGCTGAGACCTCTTCGCCCACGAAAAAGTCCGGATGATGCGTCAGGGCCAACGCGCCGTCTATAGTCTCGTGGTCGGTGAGGGTTACGAAGTTCATCCCGGCGCGCTTCGCCATGCGGTAGGCTTCCTCTGGCGGCGTGTAGGATTCGCGGGCTTCGGTCCCGACGCCGAGCCCCCGCACCCACCAGTTGCCCGCCGTGCCCGAAGCGTAGGAGTGGAGGTGTAGGTCCACCCGCACGCCGGTTTCTGCTCCTGCTGACCGCTGCATATGTCCTCCCCGTGCTAAGTCTGTGTCGACGCTTTTACCGGCCCGGGCTCTCCCGTAACCCGAACTCGCTCACCGCTCTCACGACCCGCAGTACGTCCTTCGAACCGAACGGAATAGGTACAAAGGCGCGGATGCCCTTTGTATGACCGTGGGGAACCTCCAGAAACTCGCCCCCGGAGAGCTTTTCCAGGGCCTTCGCCACGTCCCGAACCTTATAGACGTAGAGGCCGCTGCGATCCCCGGTCCCCGTAAGCAACAACGCGGGTCCGGGTGCCGGGGAGTGGCCCTCTTGCGGAAGCTCGACCACGTAGCCCTCGCGGGCCATGAGATGCTCCAGGGCTACGCAGATGGCCGGATGGTCTTCCAGGATCACGGCCCGTACAATTGCCCCAGAGAATTCCGGGTCTGTAGAGCCCTCGAAACCTTGCGCCAAACGATTCGTTGCCGGGGCTCTCTGACTGTTCGATTGCACCGGTTTTCAAGGTATCCGAAAAACCGGTGCCTGTGGTTACAAGAGGATCAAATCTTCGCTAAAAATAGGTTAAACGTAGCCGAATCACCGCCCGAACGACTACTTCAGACTACCAGCGAACCCGTAAGAACTTACTCGTACCCACATTTAACCGAAAGTTTACGCGCCTTTAACCTTCGAAGTTCGGCCAACTGCTAATCTGCCCTGGCGTATAGGTATCAAGGGTAACCGGGTGAATAAAAGAAAAAGGAGAAGCTGTTGGATGACGAAAAGCGTCGTGAAGAATCGTATCTAAACCGCCGGGATTTTTTACGTTACTCGCTCTCCGCCGGGGTGGCAGTGTGGGCCGGGACGGGTGCCGGGCCGGGAATCAGTGAGGCTGAGGCGGCGGATCTTTTCCGGGTGCGCCGGATCAACCCGAGGGTATTTCCCCAGAGCGTCGCTTCGGGCGACCCGCAGAAGAACGGCATCGTGTTGTGGACCCGGCTCAGGTCGCTGCCGCGGGGCAACCGGGTGGCCTGGGAGATCTCCCGGAGTAACACGTTCCGCCGGCCCGTTCTGCGCGGCATGGCGCGGACCGGCGCGTCTAAAGACAACACCGTCAAGATACAACTAAACGGCCGGCGCGAGCTGAAGCCCTTCACGACCTACTACTACCGGTTTATCTACAACGGCAACGCCAGCCGCACGGGACGCTTCAAGACGCTGCCGGCGCCGAACGCGAACGTAGAGAGAATTCGGTTCGGCTACATCTCCTGCCAGGACTACACCAACGGTTACTACACCGCGCTGTCCCATCTCTCCGAAGAGAACATAGACTACATATTCCACCTCGGGGACTACATTTACGAGACCGTACCGCCCCCGGGTGGAAACGCTTTTCAGGGTGGCGGCCCGGAGAGGCGGCAGTTCACGTTCCCCCAGAATGGAAGCGGAGACGACGGCTTCGAAGCCACGAGCCTCCTGGATTACCGCTTCGCCTACAAGAAATACCGGTCGGACAGGAACCTGCAGCGGGCACACGAGCGGTACGCTTTTATTACCATCTGGGACGACCACGAGTTCGTGAACGATTGTCACGGTGTAAAGCCTTCAGGAGAGGTGAATCCCCCGGATCAGCCGGAACGCCGGGCCAGCGCCAACCGGGCCTGGGCCGAGTACCAGCCGGTCGGCACGGCTAACCTGGGCTTGTCCCCCAACCGCGGGCAGGTGCGTTACGACCGGGGCGTTCAGGACCCCCTGGAGGAGATCGCTATCTACCGCTCTTTCTCCTTCGGAAACCTGATGGAGTTGGTGATGACCGACGAGCGGCTCTACCGGGATCCACATCCCTGTGGAGAAGAGACCACGGACAAGTACTTCACGCCCGGCTGCGACGACATTGACGCGGAGGGACGTACCATGCTCGGCGCCCGTCAGAAACGCTACTTCCTGAACAGGATCACGAACTCACCCCGAAAGTGGAAGATCTGGGGCAACGAGACGATGGTCATGCAGCTAAAGGTTGCGAATGCTTTTCTTCAAGGGGGTACGGACGAGGTCTTCTCTGACGTGGAGCAAACCAATATCGACGGGGTCTACACGAGCCTTGACCAGTGGGACGGCTACCAGGCCGAGCGGCAGGAGATCGCGCAAAGGTTTAGCGGTACGGACAACGTCGTCGCGATAACCGGCGACATCCACACCTTTATAGCCGGATACATGAAGGAAGACTACGACAACCCCATAAACGAGCCGCCGAACGCCGTCGGTACGGCCTTTGTGTGCGGCTCTATAACCTCCTCCAACCTCGTTGAGCTTGCTTTGGGGGCGGAAAACGGCGGGGCCGGCAACAACTCCCGCATTCCACGGGCGGGTGGCGCACAAGGCGCAGCCGAGGTACAGACCGCGTTCCAGCGGGCGAGCAACCCGCACTTCGTGTTCAACGATTCTTCCACTCACGGCTACAACCTGATGGAGGTAACGAAAGATGAGTTGATCTGCACCATGAAGGCAGTCCGCACCATACAAGAGCCCCAGTCCGAGATGTTTACGCTGGCGCGTTTCCGGGTCCCTGACGGACAGGTGGAGATTCAGCGCACGGACGTTCCGGCCGCGGTCTCCGCACCGTAACCCGACCGGCGCCCCGGAGCAGGGCACGCAACCCCGCGGAAGGGAGGTATTCGGCGTACGAGCTTGCTGACGTAAAGCTCGTACGTCGCCGGTCCACGGGAGGCCGTTCGATGCAACGTAAGGAATACTACGAACCCTACAGTGAATAAGGAGGTAGAGATGGTTGTAAAGAGAACCCGGGCTAAGTATTTTGCCGGCTTGCTTAGTTTTCTAATCTTGATGTTGGTTGCGGTCGTGACGGCGCAACCGGCCGAGGCACAGGTGGTACAGGATTCGGCGGACCTGTCCGTCCAGAAGTTCGACTTTCCCCCGAACCAGGTCAACGTGGGAGAACCCCTGTTCTACGAGCTAAACATAGCCAACTCGACGGACTCGGATACGGCGAACAACGCGGTCGTCGTGGACGACCTGCCATCGAACACAGAGTTCCTTTTCACGATCTCCGGCGATTGTACTAACGCGGGAGGCACCGTAACCTGCGACCTGGGCGACCTGGCTCCCGGCGAGTTGACCGTCGTCGAGTTCGCCGTGTGTCCGGTAGCCCCGGGGACCGCCACGAACACCGCGACGGCCAGCAGCGACACGCCCGACCCCGACAACTCGAACAACACCGCCACGGAGACCACAGAGGTCGTGGGACCCGACGTTGGTGGATGCACGACCCAGGAGCCGATGCCCCCGATGCCAGGACCAATGCCACCGATGCCCCCGATGACCGGGCCAATGCCGCAGCCTATGCCGGAACCTACGCCGCCCGCGCAGCCGGTCCCGCCGCAGCCTGAAGAAGAGCCGGTGGCGGACGCGGGCCTCTGCACCCCGGGGGCCGTGGCGATCAAGACGCAAGACTTCTCCCTTGCTTGTGCCGGAGGCCAGGCAGTCGGCATCCGGGGCGGCGTGCCGGACGGAACCTTGATCGGCGGTGAGCCGGTAGACGAGGCCCCGTCTGACGGTCGCATAGCCGTGGCGGGCGACGGTGAAGCTTTCGCCCGGCAGCCGTAGATAACAGTATGTGAACGTCGCTCGACACGAACCGGCGTCCATACAAGTCACCTGGAACGCCGCCGTTGTATAGATTACTTCGGCGGCGTTCTCGTGCTATATCCTTAGTTCGTTGTCTTTCGAACCGGAGGTTGTATGCAGGGTGAGGTAGCGGCAAGTTTGGCCAAGAAGTTGAACGTGGAGCCGCTGGGCGTCGGGGCCTGGGCCTGGGGCGCCACGCGGCTCTGGGGCTACGGCAAGGAGTACGACCGCGGCGACGTGGGCGAAGCTTTCCGGGCCAGCATGGCCGCGGGGGTTACGCTCTTTGACACCGCAGAGGTCTACGGTAACGGGGCTTCGGAGAACATTACCGGAGAACTGACGCGCGAAGGAGGTTTCGACGGCACGCCGGTGATCGCCACCAAGTTCGCCCCGCTTCCGTACCGGTTCGGCGCCCGGTCGCTGCTCGACGCGTTGGATAAGAGCCTCGTCCGGCTCGGGGTTGCGACTGTGGATCTCTACCAGGTCCATTTCCCGAACCCGCTCTTCAATATAAACAGTCTCATGGACGTACTCGCCGAGGCGGTGAAGGAAGGCAAAGTCCGGCACGTCGGCGTGAGCAACTACAGCGCGGGGCAGATGCAGCGGGCGCACGACCGGCTCGCCTCCCACGGCGTAGAGCTCGCCTCCAACCAGGTCGAATACAGCCTCTTTCAGCGAGCCCCGGAGACCAATGGCGTGCTGGACGCCTGCCGCGACCTCGGCGTTACCTTGATCGCCTACAGCCCCATCGCACAAGGCCTGCTCACCGGCAAATACAACCCCGGGGACAAGCCCTCCGGCCTCGTGCGGCGGTTCGGCAACAGCTTCAGCGAGAAGAACCTGAAAAAGATAGAGCCGGTGGTAGAAATCCTGCGCGAGATCGGCGCGGCCCACGACAAACAACCCGCCCAGGTGGCCCTGAACTGGCTCATCACGCGCCGGAATACCCTCCCGATCCCCGGCGCCAAAAACGAACAACAGGCCCGCCAGAACGCCGGAGCATTGGGCTGGGCGTTGACCGACGAAGAGGCAGAGAAACTGGAGTTGGCGACGCTCGGGTGGAGGTAGAGAGCGAGTCAAACCGTCGGCTATTAGGCTAGGTCTAGGTCAACCTTCGGATGTGGAGCGTGCTCTATGACCGACAAAAGTCTTTCTCATATATCCGCTATGGTGAACGAAGAGAGAGGTATAGCCGACAAGCTGCTCTCCTCTTCGCTAAAGATAGCTACGGAACGAGAACTAGCCAGCAACCACGCTCCCGGTGCCCAGGCAGCCATACGCCGGGATGGCAAATTACTTTGGTCAGCTTGTTTCGGCCGTCGGAGACTCCCAACTCGCGGTGCCGGTGGAAAAGTAGAGGACGATCAACACGTTCGCTACGGAGACCGCTTCGTCATAGCCTCTGTCACCAAGCTCGTAGTCGCTTGCGTGACGATGTTTCTCGTCGAGCGCGACGAACTGAACCTCAATGAAACTATCGACCGGTGGCTGCCGGAACTTCCGAACGCCGAACGGATTACCCTACGAATGCTTCTGGGTCACGGTAGCGGACTCGGCGAATACGCCTATGATGACTGGCTCAGACGGCAGTATAAAGATAATCCCTCTCGTACCTGGAGACGGCGGGAGGTCTTGGACGCCATAGTCCGTCTCGGACCCGAAGCTGAACCCGGAGAACGCTTCACCTACACAAACTCCAACTATATAGTGATAGGTGAGATTCTTGAGCTATCTACCGGCGAGAGTATCGGTGACCTGGTTGAAAACTACATAAGCCGTCCGTTGGGTCTCGACACTCTATCATTTTCCGAACAACAACCCGGAGAAGGACGCCTCGCCATTCCCCACGATTGGCTACCCTTACGGCGGCATAATCCATACGATTCCCTGAGATATACAGGAGGGCGCATCCCGGGTGACGCCCTGGGGGAAGTATGGACTGACGGAGGAATAATGGCTTCGGCGGAGGACCTGGCGGTGTTTACGGAAGCCTTGTTCGGCGGAAACCTGCTGAGTTCTCGGAGTGTCGAGGAGATGTCCACGCCACCAGGTTACGGCGAAACATTTATCCGGCGCGCGCTTCGCTTGGTGTCGCCCGGAGAGTCAGAGAGCGCTTATGGCCTTGGGGTAGCCGTCGAACGACAGGGTGCCTCAAGTTTATTGTGGCACGACGGCATGTACCTCGGATGGACGTCCGCCACGACCTACGACACCCGTTCACGGGTAACGGTAACGGTCCTGACCAACCTCGCCGGTAGGATCTCGCCCGCCCAGCGTCTTGAGAAGAGACTCCGCTCCGCGCTTGTTTGATCTATAAAACTCGTGCTATAGCTTACCCGACAGTACTGTGGCGGCCTGTATTACCGGGCTCAAGGTCGGGCCGAAGGGTGGCGCGTAGGCGAGGTCTAGGCTGACCAAATCCGGGACCGTTAGTTTGCCCCAGATGGCGGTGGCACAGATGTCTATGAGCTTGTCGGTTCCGGAGCCCGCGGCCTCGGCGCCGAGAATACGGCCGCTTTCTCTTTCCGAGATCAGCTTCAGAAACACCTTGTCTGTGCCGGGATAGTACCCGGCCCGGTCGGGTGCCTCGATGCCGACGCTCACGGGGTCGAAGCCGGCGTCCTCCGCCTCTCTTTCGGAGAGGCCGGTCTTGCCGACGCCCAGCTCGAAGACCTTGAAGATGCCGGTTCCCAGCACCCCGGGGAAGCTCAGCGCGCCCTCTCCTTCGCCCCCGAGGGCGGCGTTGGTGCCGGCGACGCGGCCCATCTGGTTCGCCGTGTCCCCCAGCGGGACCCAGGCGGGATCACCGCTCGCCAGGTTCGTGGTCTCGACGCAGTCCCCGGCAGCCCACACGTCCGGCAGGTTCGTCTTCATGTACTCGTCCACCCGGATGGCGCCGGTCGCACCGATCTCGACGCCGGCCTCTTGTGCGAGGTCCACGCTAGGCTTTATGCCGACCCCGAGAACTACGAGGTCTGTTTCCAGCTCTTCGTCACCGAACTTCACGCTCTCTACGCGGCCGTCTCCGGTAAACTCTTCGACCTCATCCCCGGCGTAGAGGTTGACGCCGTTCTCCGTGAGGTGGGCGCAAACCTGGTCGGCGACCTCTTCGCCGTAGGCTATGGCGACCTGATCTGCGGCCTCCACTATGGACACCTCCATGCCCAGAGAACACAGGTTCTCCGCCACTTCCAGCCCGATGTAGCCACCGCCGACCACAACCGCTCTTTTCGGAGATTGTTTCTCTATATAGCGGAGTATCTCGTCGGCGTCAGTCAGGAAGCGGAGCTTGAAGATTCCGTCCAGGTCTACCCCGGAGATCGGGGGTACGACGGCCTGGGCTCCGGTCGCGATGAGGAGCCGATCGTAATCATCTTCAAATTGCTCACCGGTTTTCAGGTCGCGGACCGTGAGCTTCTTGTTCTCATGGTCTATCTCTTCTACGCGGTTTCGGACGCGTACCTCGACATCCTTTTCGGCGAACTTTTCCGGGGTGCGGGCCACGAGGTCCGCACGATCGTCTACCACGCCGGAGAGAAAGTAGGGCAGGCCGCACTCGGAAATGGAGATCTCCGGTTCCTCCTGGTAAATCGTGATCTCTGCTTCCGGGTCTACCCTGCGGGCCCGGGAGGCGGCTTTCGTGCCCGCCGCAACCCCACCTACTATTACAAGACGCACTACGACAAGCTCCTCTCTGATTTTGCTATCGGAATTCTTCTAGCTTACCGGCTACGTCTCATTGCCACTGTACGAAAAAACTCCGTCTCCGGAGAGTTATCCGGAGGCGGAGCCCCTTACTACTCTGGAGAATAAGCCTCTATTCTAAGAGGTGGCGGCCTGGTAGCGGCGCTCGGCCTCGTCCCAGTTCACCACGTCCCACCAGGCGTTGATGTAGTCGGGCCGCCGGTTCTGGTACTTGAGGTAGTAGGCGTGCTCCCAAACGTCCAGCCCGATCACCGGCAGCTTACCCTCCATAAGCGGCGAGTCCTGGTTCTGGGTCTTTTCGATGGAGACGGACCCGCCCGGGTCCACTATCAGCCAGCACCAGCCGGAACCAAACACGGAGCCCGGGGCGGCCTGTGCGGCCCACTGCTCCTTGAAATCGTCGAAGGAACCGAAGGCGTCGTTTATGGCGTTCGCCAGGTCTCCGGTCGGCTCGCCGCCGCCCTGGCCGTCGGGACCCATGATCTGCCAGAACATAGAGTGGTTGGCGTGGCCGCCGCCGTTGTTGCGGACGGCCCGCTGGATGTCCTGCGGCAGCTCGTCTATCTTGGCGAGCAACTCTTCGATGTTGCCGGGGTCTTCGCCCTGATGGTCCTCCAGAGCGGCGTTCAAGTTGGTAACGTAGGTGTTGTGGTGCTTTTCGTGGTGGAGGTGCATCGTTTCTTCGTCGATGGACGGCTCTAGGGCGTCGTAAGCGTACGGCAGGTCCGGTAGTTCGTAAGCCATGTTTTCTCCTTCTTTTAGCCTTCGATACGAACTTTAACATACCCGGGAAGCTAGGTTTCAACCTTTCTACAGCCTCTTACGCGACGGAAGCCGAGACTCGAACCGCGATGGATTGTAGAATGATCCGGTGGCGCATTCTCCGAGAACTCACGACGCTTTCGACCGCATACCGGAGGGACTGACGTCCGTTCTAGAACAGGCCTTGAACGCCAGTTCCGACGGCGTCGTCATTACGGATGCGAAAGAGCCGGACAACCCCATAATTTACGTCAACCCGGCCTTCGAGAGGCTCACCGGTTATCCTCCGGAGGAGGTTCTGGGCTACAACTGCCGGTTTCTACAAGGTGAAAACAGGCATCAGCCCGAGGTGGACGGGTTGCGGGCGGCGATCCGGGCCGAGAAAGACCATCGGGTGGTGCTCGAAAACTACCGCAGGGACGGGACACTTTTCTGGAACGAGCTTTCTATCTCCCCGGTCTTCGACGCGGCGGGGAGGCTGACGAATTTTATCGGCGTCCAGAAAGACATTACCGAACGCTACAGCTCCGAAGACGCCCTGCGACGGAGTGAGGAGCGGCTGCGGTTGGCGATGCATGCCGGTCGCATAGGGATGTGCGAGCGGAGCGCCGGGAACGAGGCACTCTCGTGCTCCGAAGGCTTCGCGGAGATCTTCGGTCTCCCCTCCGGGCACTCGAAGCCAACCCCCGAAGAACTGATCGAGAGAGTCCATCCAGAGGACCGCGAACCCTTACAAAACGCGCAGAGGACCGCGATCTTGGGGGGAGACTCGCACGAGGTCGAGTACCGGGTGGTTCTTCCCGACGGCGGTATCCGGTGGGTTGCCGAGCGCGGCCGTATCTACCGCGACGAGGAGGGAGAAGTAGAACGCACCGTCGGGATCATCCAGGACATAACCGGGCGCAAGCGGGCCGAGGAAGAACGGAACTCGCTGCTCGACCGGGAGCGGCAGGCGCGGGAGTGGGCCGAGCGTGCGACCCGGCGGATGTTCGTGCTGGAGGAGGCGAGCTCTGCCCTCTCGACTTCGCTGGACTACGAGGCGACGCTGGCCCGGATCACGGAGATTTTCGTGCCGAAACTGGCCGATTGGTGCCTGGTGAACGTGGTGGACGAAGACGGGGCCGTAAGCCGGGTGGCACAGGCCCACGCCGACCCCGACAAAGAACGGCTCTTACAAGAAATGGAGGACAAGTTCCGCAACATTTTGTCGGTCCCGGAGGTCTCGGAGACGCTTCGTTCCGGCCGTCCTTACCTGGGTTCGGAGGCGGGAGAGAACTTGCTGGAAAAACTTCTGGAAACGGAAGACGGAGAAAAGCCGGATGAGTTGTCGAAGCTAGAAGCGTACTCCTACGTGGTCGCGCCGCTCGTCGCCCGCGGACGGGTCCACGGGGCCGTTACCCTCGTCTCCTCGCATCCGGACCGGCGTTACGAAAAGGAAGACCTTTCGTTGGCCGAAGAATTGGCTAACCGGTGCGGGCTCGCCCTGGAGGGCGCCAGACTCTACCGGGAGCAGCGCTACGTGGCGCGGACGTTACACAGAGGGCTTCTCCTGCAGGACCTGCCGGAGATACCCGGAATGGAGATTGGGCTAGAGTACCTTTCGGTCGGGGAAGAAAGCGAGGTCGGCGGAGATTTCTATGACCTGATCGACACCCACTACGACGGCTGGTTGTGCCTGCTGGGGGACGCCAGCGGAAAAGGCGCCCGGGCCGCCACGTCTACGGCCCTGATCCTCTACGCCCTCCGCGCGGTGGCCTTTCGAGGTGACAAACCTTCGATGGTCCTCTCCTCCTTAAACGGGGCGATGCTGCGCCAGGACGCGGGCAACCAATTCTGTACCGCGATCTGCGCCCGTCTCGAACCTGAGGAGTGCGAGGGCGCAGCCGTCAAGCTAACCCTGGCCCGCGGCGGACACCCGCCGCCGCTCTTGATGCACGGCGACGGTTTCGTAGAAGAACTGGGCGAACCGGGCCGGGCCATAGGCATCTTCAAGGAGTTGGAGCTCGACGACCTTACCCTGCGCCTCGAACCCGGGGATACGCTCGTCCTCTACACCGACGGCGTAACGGAGGCCCGTTCTCCGGAGGGTGCCTTTTTCGGAGAAGACCGTCTGAAGAACCTGGTCCAAAACTGTTCCGGTTTGGACGCCGCCGCGGTCTCCGGTAACATACGAGACGCTGTGCTCGACCACCGGGGCGGCAGCCCGGGCGACGACGTGGCGGTCCTGGTGCTAAAAGTCTCCGGCTCCTAGCCGAGAACTTCCGTCACCGGCGCGCCACCGGGGGCCGGCCGGTAGTATGATGGGGTCCGGCCAAGAGAGAGGAGTGCGGAGTATGAGCATGTTTCCGACGAAGATCCTGCTGGCGACCGACGGGTCTCCGGAGGCCGTTCTGGCGACCCGGACGGCGATGGAGATGGCGGGCAAGACGAGCTCTGAGTTGGGCGTCGTACACGTTGAAGAAGTGCCGGTGTTGGCGCACTCCTACGCCGGCCGGGAGGCCGAAGAGGGAGAGGCGACCCGCGCCCGGCAGTGGCTCGAAGAGCACGTCGGCAAGATCGAGGAGGCCGGGGGCGAGGTTGCGGAGTCTCATCTGCGCCTCGGGCGTCCGGCGCACCAGATCGTGCGCCTCAGCGAAGAGATGGGGGCCGGGCTCGTCGTGATCGGGAACCAGGGCCTTAGCGCTTTTCGCCGCTTTCTCATGGGAAGCGTTTCAGAGATGGTCGTGCGCTACGCCCAGTGCCCGGTCTACGTGGTGCGCGGCGGCGCGGGGGAAGAACGTCTCCCGTCCCGGGTGCTCCTGGCGACGGACGGCTCCACCAGGTCCGAGGCGGCGGCCGGGGTGGCCGCCGAGTTCTCGGAGAAGCTTGGCTCTGAGCTATACCTGGTCCACGTCGAGGTGGTGCCGAGCGTGTTCACGATACCGGAGGTCCGCACCGAAGACATCGACTACGACGACTCTTTGCCGGAGAACATCGAGCGCGAAGGGCGTCAGAGGCTCGAAAACCAGGTGGGCCAGGTAGAAGAGGCCGGGGGCTCGGTGGCGAACTCCTACCTGCGGGCCGGGGACCCCACCCGCGAGATCGTCAACCTAGCCGAGAGGCTCGACGCGGACGCCGTTATAATCGGGAGCCGGAGCTTCGGGGCGCTGGAGCGCGCCCTTCTCGGCAGCGTTCCCGAAAACGTCGTCCGCCACGCTTCTTGTCCGGTACTGGTCGTGCGCGAGGGCTACTCCGGCTGACCAAAAAAAGCCGGACGACGCTGCGTATTTATCCCAGGCTCGACATGACGTGCTTTATGCGGGTGTAGTCTTCGAGGCCGTACATGGAAAGGTCTTTGCCGTGGCCGGAGTGCTTAAAGCCGCCGTGGGGCATCTCGGCGACGAGCGGGATGTGCGTGTTGATCCAGACGCACCCGAAGTCCAGCCGCCGGCTGACCCGCATCGCCCGCCCGTGGTCCTTGGTGAACACGCTGGAAGCGAGGCCGTACTTCACGCCGTTGGCCCACCGGACCGCCTCGTCTTCCTCGGAGAACTGCTGGACGGTGATAACGGGCCCGAAGATCTCCGTCTGCGACGCTTCGTCGCCCTGCTGTAACCCGGAGACGACGGTGGGAGAGTAAAAGAAACCCCCGCTGCCGACCGGTCCGCCGCCGGTTACGACCTCGGCGTGGTCGGGGAGCCGGTCTACCATGCCGGAAACGTGCTCTAGCTGGTTTTTGTTGTTGAGCGGCCCGTAAAGGATGTCTTCATCGTCTGGGGCGCCGGTCTTGGTTTGCTTTGCTTGCTCGGTGAGGGCGGCGACGAAGTCGTCGTAGGCCCCGGGGGCGGCGAGCACGCGGGTGGCGGCGGTGCAGTCCTGGCCGGCGTTGAAGTAGCCGGCGCCGGCGATCTCCTCGGCCGCAGCTTCGAGGTCTGCGTCGTCGAAGACGATGACCGGGGCCTTACCACCGAGCTCTAGATGAGTCCTCTTTAAATCCTTGGCGGCGGCTTCGGCGACTTGCATCCCGGCCCGCACGGAGCCGGTTATGGAGACCATCTGGGGTGTCGGGTGTTCGACGAGGGCGCGGCCGGTGTCCCGGTCACCGCAGACTACGTTGAAGACGCCGTCGGGGAGGAATTCGGCGGCCAGCTCGGCGAGCATGACGGTCGTCATGGGTGTGGTGTCGGAGGGTTTTATAACGACGGTGTTGCCGGCCGCTATCGCGGGGGCGAACTTCCAGACGGCCATCATCATCGGGTAGTTCCAGGGCGTTACCTGGGCGCAGACGCCGACCGGCTCGCGCCGGATAAACGAGGTGTAGCCTTCAAGGTATTCTCCGGCGGATTTGCCTTCCAGGCAACGGGCGGCGCCGGCGAAAAAGCGGATCTGGTCGGCGGCGGCCGGGATCTCCTCTTGCATAGTGAGCCCGATCGGTTTGCCGGTGTTCTCGGACTCGGCCCGAACTATCTCGTCTGCCCGTTCTTCTATCGCGTCGGCGATCCTGAGCAGAGCGAGTTGCCTATCCGACGGGGTCGTGTCTCGCCAACTCTCGAAAGCTTTTTCTGCAACCTCAAATGCTCTATCCACGTCTTCCGCGCTGGAGAGCGGCGCCTGGGCGAACTGTTCTCCGGTTGAGGGGTTGACGAGGTCGTAGGTTCGGCCCTCGGCGGCTTCCACGTGCTCGCCACCGATGAAGTTCTGTACTTTGCGAGTCTTCGTGTCCACAGAAACGCTCCTTTTCTCCAGCTTTACAAACTATGCGTACTCGCAATGGGCGAGGGCCATCCCGAGCACCTCTCTCGCGCCGTCTCGAAGAGGCTTTCCGTGGGCGAGTACAGCGGCTGCGAAGTTCTCCTGCAACAACTTCTGGGCCGAGTGTTTCGCCTCTACGGGGTCCGTGCAAAACGCTTTGCGGACGCCGACCCGGAGCTTGCGCGGTAGACGTCCGAAAGCGTCTGCCGTAAACAGCAGGCCATCTTCGTCCCGCAAGAGCGAGACGTGGCCGAGGGTGTGTCCCGGTGTAGAGATCACCCGAAAGCCCGCTACCGTATCGCCTTCGCCAACGACCTTCGCAACCGGAATGCCAGGAGGCTTTGCGCTGCTGGCGAGGCGACGCAGGATCGGATTGCTCGACGGGTCGAACCCACGCTCTCCAGAAATTACCTCCGCCTCGTGCTCCGTGGCCGAGACCTCCGTCTCCGGCGCCCACTCTAAAACACCTTTCAGGCCACCGATGTGGTCGTCGTGTTGATGGGTTACGAAAATGCGCTTCAGGTCTTCCGGTCCCGCTCCGAGAGCGGCGAGGGCGTTTTTGATGCGCCCGGCGCTGCTCCCGACGCCGGTATCTACGAGCGTCCAGCCATCTTCATCTTCGAGGAGCAGGACGTTGATCGCGTTCGAGAATCCTACCGCGTCTACCCGGTAGACACCTCGGGCAATCCACTCCGGTGCTTCAGGCATTTTGGACACTACTTCCCACCATACGGGTACCACCACTCCTTGCGCTCGACTTTCGGGTCTATGTGGACGTGCTTGGATTCCTGGAACGCTTCCAGGCCTTCGCGACCAAGCTCACGACCGATGCCGCTGCCTTTCTGGCCGCCGAACGGGGCGGCGTCGTTGTCGGTTAGGGGGTCGTTGATCCAGACGGTCCCGGCCCGGATCTCCCGCATACACTTGAGCATTTTCTCGAAGTCCCGCGTGTACACGTTCGCCCCGAGCCCGAACGGAACGGCGTTTGCCTGCTCTATAGCCTCGTCCAGGCTGCTAACTTCGACTATTGGCACGACCGGCCCGAAGGTCTCCTCGCGCATCACGGTCATGGAATGCTCTATGCCGGTTAGCACGGTCGGCTCGTAGAAAAAGCCTCTCTCTCCCCACCGCCCGCCGCCGGTGACGAGCTTCGCACCTCCGTCCAGCGCCTGGCCGACGTGGTCCTCTACTTTCTCGCGGCCCTTCGCGTTGATCATCGGCCCGAGGTCCGTCGTGCGGTCCATCGGGTCGCCGAGGTTCAGGCTCTCTATGAAAGCCTTCGACGCCTCTACGAAGTCGTTGGCGATCTTTTTCTCGACGTAGAATCGTTCAGAGGAGGTGCAGACCTGACCGGCGTTCAGGCACGCGGCCCACACGGCTCCCTCGGCGGCGATCTCCACGTCCACGTCGTCACAAATAATGAACGGGTCCTTGCCACCAAGTTCGAGGTTCGCCCGGATCAGGCGTTCGGCGGCTACCATCCCGACCTCCCGGCCCGTTTCCTGGCTGCCGGTAAACGCCACCATGTCCACGCCGGAATGCCGGACGAGCGCGTCGCCCACGTCCCCGGCACCGTAGACAATCTGTAACAGACCTTCCGGCAGCCCCTCTATCAGCTCCGCCATACGGCGGGTCGCCAGCGGGGTTTCCTCGGATGGTTTGAGAATCACGGCGTTACCGGCGGCGAGGGCCGGGGCGACTTTCCAGGCGGCGAGCAGGAGCGGAAAGTTCCAGGGCACGATGCAGGCGACGGTGCCGATAGGTTCCTTTATGACGAGGGCGAGTTGCTGAGGTTCGATGGGGGCGGGTAGGTAGCCGATAGAGTCGCGGGCAATTTCGCCGTAGTAGTCGAAGCAGGCCGCCGTCCACTCTACCTCGTCGCTATTCTCTATGTAGGGCTTGCCGCCTTCCGACGTTAGGATCTCCGCCAGCTCCTCCTGATGTTCCATGAGGCTGCGTGAAATTTCGTGAAAAATGCTCGCCCGGTCCAGGCCTGTGAACCCGCGCCACTCATCGAAAGCTCGTCGGGCCTTCTCGGTGGCGGAGTCCAGTTTCTCACGAGAAGTGGTCTCTATCTCCTCTATGCTCTCTTCGGTCGTCGGGTTGATAACCTGTAGGGTTCCGTTCTCGGTCAACCTTCCTTCTCCCCCATGAAGAAACGGCTACCCCCAAATATCAGGATCATCGTGGCTACCAGGATCACGGTAGAGAGCGCGTTAATGACCGGGCTGACCCCGAACTTGATCATGGAATATATCTTTAGCGGCAGCGTGCTAGACCCCACACCCGACACGAAGAACGTAATCACGAAGTCGTCGAACGAGAGCGTAAACGCCAAGAGCGCCCCGGCCATGACGCCCGGAAGTATCAAAGGCAGCGTCACCCGCAGGAAAGTCTGTAGCGGGTTCGCCCCGAGATCCCGGGCCGCCTCCTCGATGGACTCGTCCATCCCCGAGAGTCGGGCGCGCACCACGATGGTGACGAACGAGATGTTGAACGCCACGTGGGCGATGATGATGGTCGTGATGCCGAGCCCGAAACCGATGGCGACGAAGAACGCCAGCAGGCTTACGCCGACCACGATCTCCGGCATCACGGTGGCGGCGTAGATGGTCGAGTCGGCGAATCCCTGTCCCCGGAAGCGGTGGCGGGTGAGGGCCATCGCCGTGAGCGTGCCGATGATAGTGGCGATGATAGTCGAAGTTACACCGACGAGCATCGAGTTGTAGAAGGCGTCGAGGATCGACTGGTCCCGCAATAGCGTTCCGTACCACTGGGTCGAGAAGCCTTCCCAAACCCGGGTGCTCCGGCTGGAGTTGAACGAGAAGACCATCAACACCAGGATCGGAGTGTATAGGAACACGTAGATCAGGGCCGCCATCAGTAGCAGCGCCCGGTCCGGAAGCTTGCCCACGCCCTTCTGTAGCGGGCCGGTTTTAGCTGCCATTTTAGATACCTCCCAACTTATCCGTACCGATGCGCCGGACGTAGAACATGATCGCGCCTATGAGCATCACGGCGAGCATTACCGCTAAAGCGCTGCCGAAGGCCCAGTCGCGGGCATTTAGGAACTGCTGCTGGATCAGGTTCCCCAGCAAAACCGTCTGCGAGCCGCCGAGCAAATTCGGTATGACGAACTCACCGGCCGAGGGAATAAAGACCAGGATGCTACCCGCGATCACACCCGGCATGCTGAGGGGGAACGTTACCCGCCAGAAGGTGTGCCAACGGCTCGCACCGAGGTCTTTGGCGGCTTCTTTGAGGCTCGTGTCGAACTTCTCCAGGGTGGCGTAGAGCGGCAAGATCATGAACGGTAGGTACGAGTAGACCATGCCCATCAACACCGCCTGGGGGGTGAAGATCAGGTTGATCGGACCGTCCGTAATCCCCAAGAATTGCAGCGCCCGGTTGGCGAGGCCGTTGCCGCTCAAGATAACCACCCAGGCGTAGGCCCGGATGAGCAGGCTGGTCCAGAACGGGACCATGACCAGAATGAGGAGGATGGTCTTCCATCGACCGCCCCGCAACGCGATAAAGTACGCCAGCGGATACCCGAGCGCCAGGCAAAAGAGCGTGTTGAGCGTGGCGATGACGAGGGTGCGGAGCGTTATCTCCAGGTACAGCGGGTCGAAGACTTTGAGGTAGTTGCCGGGATTGAAGCCGAGCGTCAGGCCACCGTAGACGCCGCTGGTGCCGAACGAGTAGGCCAGGATCAGGAGCAGTGGCACGAGAAAGAAGATCCCGAGCCAGAACCCCGCCGGACCGAGAAGGCCCACAAGCCTCAGCGACCAGCCCTTGCGTTTGTTTTCGTCCACCTTACGAGCTCTTTACTTCGGTGAAGATGCGCTCGTAGTCGCGGGTCGCCTCCCCGACGTCCTCGATGACCTGCAGCCGGTCGAAGACCTCGTCCGGTGGGTCCCACTGCGGAACCTGCTTCAATTCCTCGTCTATGAGCGGCAGTGCGGCGTTGTTCGGCGTACCATAGTACGTGTAGTTGGTGAGCGCCGCACCGGGCTGCTTCGCCAGGATGTAGTTTATGAACTCGTAGGCGAGGTCCGGGTTCTGTGCGCCGTTCGGGATGCACATGTTGTCCGTCCAGCGGGTCGCCGCCGGCTCGGGGATTATGTAATCGAGGTCTTCGTTCTCGATGGCCGCCAGGATGCCCTCGCCGGAGAAGTTGTGTCCCAGCAAGATGTCCCCGTTCTCCACGAGCGGTGAGATCTCGGTGGAGTCGAAGTACCCGCGCAAGAGCGGTTTCTGCTCTACGAGGGCCTGCTGGGCTTCTTCCAACTCGTCCGGGTCCGTAGAGTTTATGGAGTAGCCCAGGCGCATGAGGGAGGCGCCGAACGTCTCGCGCACGTCGTTTATCATGGCGATCTGGCCGGAATATTGCTCGTCGAACATCGGGTCCCAGTTCTCAATCTGGCCGATCTCCGCCTTGTTGTAGAGTATGCCGGTCGTTCCCCACTGGTAGGGAACGCTCCACCGGTTCTCCGGGTCGTAGGGCAACCCTTTGAAGTTACCGCCGATGTTGTCGAAGTTCGGGAGTTTGGAGAAGTCTAGCTCCTGGATCACATCGCTCTTCGCCATGATGCCGACCATGTAGTCCGACGGCACGATGATATCGTAGCCCGTGCCCCCGGCCTGGAGCTTAGCCAGAAGCTCTTCGTTCGAGGCGTAGATATCCTGCGTCACCCGCGCGCCGGTCTCTTCCTCGAAGTTGGGAATGGTGCTCTCGGCCACGTAGTCGGACCAATTGTAGAAGTTGAGCTTGTTGCCGCCGTTGCCCCCATCTCCGCCGTTACCTCCACCGTCGCCTCCGCCATCGCCTCCGCCGCCCTGGGCGCTGGTGTTCGGCTGGCAGGAGAGGATCGAGAGCGTCGAGCCGGCAACGGCCCCCGCACCCATTACCCTCAGGAACTTGCGCCGTGAAATCCTCGATTTGCCCATTTCTATCCTCCTAGCACCAGGCAGTTTCGGGCGTCCCACGCCACGGAGACTTCTTCCCCAACTTCGAAGCCGCTCGCGTCGTGGACGTTCTGCTGGTAGAGCACCAGCTTCTCCCCGCCGAATAGCTCGGTTATGTACTGCGTGCTGACTCCCATGTAGACCACCTGCCGCACCTCGGCGGTGCAAACGTTGTCTCCGGTACCCCCGAACCGTACTTTCTCGGGCCGGACGGCGGCGTGGGCTTCGGAGCCGGGCTCGGGGTCTATGCCTTCTTGGGCCACGGCTTCTACTTTGGTGCCGCCCGGGGTGACGAGCGTCGCCCTCTCGCCATCTACGGACTCTACCGTGCCGGAGAACAGGTTGGTCTCGCCGATGAAGTTTGCGACGAATCGGTTGCGGGGCCGTTCGTACAGTTCCGCAGGGTCGGCGACCTGCTGGACTACGCCGTCGTTCATCACCGCGATGCGGTCGCTCATCGTGAGAGCTTCTTCCTGGTCGTGGGTAACGTAGATGAACGTGATCCCGACCTCGTGCTGCAGGTTCTTCAACTCCAGTTGCATCTCTTTGCGGAGCTTGAGGTCCAAAGCCCCCAATGGCTCGTCCAAGAGGAGCACCTTCGGCCGGTTGACGAGCGCCCTCGCGAGCGCGACCCGCTGTTGCTGGCCGCCGGAGAGCATCCTCGGTTTGCGCTGCTCGAAGCCCCTGAGCTGTACCATCTCGCACGCCTCCGCGACCCGCTGTTGCAGTTCGTCTCCTTTTACACCGCTGCGGCGGAGGCCGAAGGCTACGTTGTCGAATACGTTGAGGTGGGGGAAGATGGCGTAGGACTGAAAGACGGTGTTTACGGGCCTGCGATAGGGAGGAACGCCCTGGACCGCGTCCCCGGCGACGGAGATGTTCCCTTCCGTTGGTTCTTCGAAGCCGGCGATCATGCGCAAGGTGGTCGTCTTGCCGCACCCCGACGGTCCCAGCAGCGAGAAGAACTCACCCTCGTAGATGTCCAGGTTGAGGTCATCCACCGCCGAGAAATCCCCGAACCTTTTTGTTACGTCCGAGATCTCGACGGCCACGCTCTGCCCGGCACTCCATTCGGATTTTTCTGCTCCCGGGGGACGTTCCTGAACTCGTTTGCCTTCCAACCTCTGTCCTCCTGTGCTAGTAATGCCCGGTCTCACCCCTCCGCTGTTGCAAGAGATGTAGTTTCTACGCCCAAGTCGTCAGCTACAAAGCGTGCGGCTTCCAGCCCGCCTCTGACGGCGCTGTTCATAAAGCTTGGGGCCGCGGAGACCGCTTCGGCCCCCGCGAGGTGGATGTTTCCGAAAGAGCCGCCCATCGCCTCGCCGAAACTCCGTAGGTCTCCGGGGGCCACGATCATGTAGCTCCCCCGCGTCCAGTAGTCGTGCGCCCAAACTTTTTCGATCACCGCCCGCGGCTCCGGCACGTCGTAGAACTGCTTTAGCAACTCCACGGCCCGCCGCTTACGTTCCTCCTCGGCCAGTCCCAATTCCGTCAGCAGCGGCCGCCCGGCGGCGAAAGATACGATTCCACGCGAACCCCCGGAGACCTCCGGGTCCTGGGCGGCACAGAGGTAACCGAGCGGCGTATCAGTGAGCGTGAAGTTAGAAGAATCCACGGCCTCGTCGAAGAGAAACGCCATCTTGCGGACGACGCCGTAGGTAGAGTCTTTTATCAGGCGCCGGAATACCGGCGGTGGTTCCGGCTGGAACCGGATCGTCGGATACACGGTAAACGGCACGGCCAGAATCGTCTTTTGCGCCCGCACGGATTGCGGGCCTTCTTCCGCCACGTACCGTACCTCAACGCTATCTTCGTCTTGAAGAATGTCCGTAACCGGCGAGGAATAACGGACCCGGTCTCCGAGTTCCGCTGCGGCGGCCCGGGAGATGCTGCCTGCTCCCCCAACGACCCGGTACTCGTTGCCCTTGCCGGGGCCACCGCGGGTGGCGAGCTTAACGGCGTAGGAGTAGAAAGACATCCGATCCGGTGGCACTGTTGAGCCGCAGGTCGAGACAAGTGTCTCTACGGTGTGAACGCCCGCCGCGCTCATGCCAGCTTTACGGAGCCAATCTTCCACGCTAATGTCGTTGTCAGGGACATATCTCCAGTAGGTCTCCGGGTCGAGTCCCGATGCCGTCTCCGCCAAGGCTTCGTTCATCCGCCCGTAGATGTTGGCGTCGTTATCCGAAAATGGCATCTCGTTCATGGTTTCACCGCCGAGGTGCCAGCGGGCGTTCTCCTTGCGGCGTTCGTAGGGGTAGATCTCTATTCCGAGGTCGGAGATCAGGGCTTGTATCTCGGAGTGCGCCTCGTCCACCCACTCGCCCCCGATGTCGAAGACGAGGCCGTCCAACTCCATAACCCCCGTGCGGCCGCCGGGCCGGTCCCGGGCTTCGAGCACCAGCACGTCGAGGCCGGATTTCCGCAGTTCACGGGCCGCCGTTAGGCCGGAGAGACCGGCCCCGACGACTATGACATCCAGGTTTTCTCTATCTCCCAATTACTAGCCTTTGTAGCCGAGCTCGCGTTCCAGCTCACCGATAGCGTCATCCGTAATGTCGGCTATCTTCGAGAGCGTTTCTTTGTCCGAGATGAGCGCCGGGGAATATTGAATTACCGGCTCATCCTTATCGTCGAAGCGGCACAACAAGCCGTTCTCTATGAGCTTCCTGGTAAGCACACCTTTGAAGTATTTGCGGTAGTCGTCCTCTTCCAGCGGTGTTCCATCCGCCCTTTCCGGCTTCACCTCGACCGCCCAGAAAAAGCCCATCCCCCGGACCTCCTTGACGATGGGATGACCCTCTGCCACCCGCCGCAACTCACCCTCGAAGTGTCCTTCAAGACTGTGAACATTATTGAGCAGCTTCTCCCGCTCGATAATAGCTATGTTCTCTAACGCCACCGCAGCAGATACCGGGTGCCCCCCAAACGTAGAGCCGTGCGAGAACATCGGCGCCCGCTCCCGGAGCGTGCCGCTGATCTTCTCGTTCACCACCACCCCACCCATCGGGGAGTAGCCGCTGGTCACGCCTTTGGCGAAGGTCGTCATGTCGGGGACTACGTCGAAGCGCTCGATGCCGAACCACTCACCCAGCCTACCGAAAGCGCAGATCACGGCGTCGGAGACGAGCAGTACGCCGTGGCGGTCGCAGATCTCGCGCACCCGTTTCCAGTAGTCCGGCGGAGGAACTAGACAACCTCCGGCGTTCTGCACCGGCTCCAGGATGACGGCTGCTACCGTCTCCGGACCTTCGGCCTCTATCAGATGCTCGATGGCGTCAGCGGCCCCCTCCGGGTCCTGCTGCGTATTCCTTACGTGGAAAAATCCCCCCGGCAGCGGCTCGAACGGCGACTTGAAAGAAGGAAGGCCCGTAACGGCCAGGGCACCCATCGTCGTGCCGTGGTAAGCGACATCCCGGGAGATGAACTTGTACCGACCCGGCTCACCGTTCACCTTGTGGTACTGGCGGGCCAGCTTTATGACCGTCTCCACCGCTTCGGAGCCCGATGATACGAAGAAACTAGAGTCCAGGTCGCCGGGGGCTAGCTCGGAGATCTTGGCCGCAAGCTCCAGCGACCGGGGATGGTGCATGCTCCAGTTCGGGAAAAAGCCTAACTCTTTCATCTGGGCCGCCGCGGTCTCCGCAAGCTCCGTCCTGCCATGCCCAACCTGGGTGGTGAAAAGTCCCGCAAGACCGTCTATGTACTTGTTGCCCTCGCTGTCGGTAACGTAGCATCCCTCACCCGAGACGATGACCGGCAACTTCGTCCAGTCCTCAGCGTAGGGTGTGAAATGCAGCATCAGGTTATCCACGCCCGCTAACTGTGTACCGGGACCATCTTCCCCGAGACCTCTCATGACCTCCATGCCACTACCTCCTTTTTCCCCTGAAAATTAGTTAAAGGTTTCACAAATATTACACAGCTACTGGAATCCGGTCAAGGTTGCTGGAGTATAGCGGTGCGGCTTGCGGCGGTTAATGTACCGGTGGCTAATTATGCGCGTTTCTCGTTGGACTATCGGCCAACTTTACCGGGCTATTCTTGCGCGAACGCCTTCTCGAAGAAGTCTGCCAGGCGCGGGTAGAGGACTTTCAGGTTCTCGGGACGGGCGATGCCGTGGCCCTCGTCCTCGAAGGTGAGGAGTTCGTAGGGGATGTTGTGTTGCTCCAAAGCCTCGACTACGGCGTCTACGTTATCTGAGGTGACGTTCGGGTCTTTGAGACCCTGAACTATTAGGAGTGGGGCGCGGATGTTTTGCACGAAATGGATCGGGGATCGTTCGTGGTAGATCTCCGGGACTTCGTCGGGTGAGCCGCCCATCATCTCCTCACTGTAGGGACGCAGGTCGGGGCGGGTGGCGTGGTAGTCTACGATGAGGTCCGTCATGCCGCAGATCGGGGCCGCGGCGGAAACGAGGTCCGGGGGGCTGTGCGTGATCTGCCACCACGCCGAATACCCGCCGTAAGAAGTGCCGGTAACGCCGACCTTGCCGGGTTCGGCGAAGCCCTCGCCGATAAGAGCCTTGATGCCGGCGCGAATATCTTCTTGCTCCCGGCCGCCCCAGCCATCCTCTTTAATAGATTCCTGGAACTCCACCTCGAAGCCGGTGCTGCCGCGGTAATTGGGGGTTAGTACGTTGAATCCCCGCCAAATTAGGTACTGAATTTGGGCGTTGAAGCGGTCCTCCGCGTGGCTCGTCGGGCCGCCGTGGATCAGCACTACCGTCCCGGTTCTATCCTGCGCCTTATACAACCAACCTTGTATCTCCAGGCCATCAACCGACTTCCAACGGAAATCCTCCGCCGGGGTCAAGCCGTCCAGATCCAGGGTCGAAAAGCTGCGCAGCCCGGTCAGACTCTCGTGTTCGCCGGACGTTGGGTTCAGGCGAACGAGGTCCGGTGGTTGTTGGGCGCTGTAGTAGAAGCCGAGCCATTTTTCGTCCTCGACGGGGGCCAGCGGGACCAGGTTGCTGGGGATTTCGGGCAAGCCGGTTTCGTTCCCCGTCTCGGGGTCTAGAAAGGATGCCCGGACACCGGCGTTCTCGACCTCCACTGCTACCACCGTATCCGCGTTGGGTGGCACGAAAGCGTATTCCAGGTTGCGGTCCGCCCCGTTCAGCAGCCAGCCCACGGAGCCGTCCTCCATTTCCCAAACGCCAAGTTTGCGTTGGGCTTCGGTTTCAACGACGAAGAGTATGCGTTTTCCTGCCGGGAACCAGGAAGCGGAGACCTTCGCCCGAGGCCCGGAGTTCAGGATTTCGCGGTCTTCCGCACCTTCTATATCCACCAGCCAGGCTTGCCGGCCCGAAGGGTCCAGGTCGTTGCGGAAGTACAGGACGAGGGTGCCCGTAGGGTCGAGTAAGGGACGGTAGAAGTTGGCCCGCTGAGGATGGGCGAGGACTTTACGTTCGCCGGTTCCGAGGTCTTGGCGCAGGATCCAGGTAGCCTCGATCTCCTCCCCCGATTCGGGATCTACGTTCGCCCCATAAACCAGCCACCTGCCATCGGGATGCACCTGGCCGCCCCGAATGTAGTAGTTCGGCGAACCTTCGGTCAGGGGCTCCATCACGCCCGCCCTGTCCAACCCCACCCGAAAAAGCCGCGCCCGCTCGTCCCCGTCCTCGTCCTGGGCCACGATGACCGCCCGGCCGTCCGGCGTCCAGGAAACGACCACCGTGTCGTCCGGCGTATCCGTCAACCGCACCGGGGCCACCGTGCCGTCCGTTGCCGCCGCAAAAACGTCTGCGGCCGGCCCGAGCCGCGACCAACTCCACGCGACCCACCGGCCATCCGGCGAGACCACCGGCCCGGAGAGCAGCGGTACAGAGAGCAGGGTTTGGAGATATTTTCCCGCCTTCACAGATTGAATGCTATCATAATAGTCATCATAATAGTCATCATAATAGTCATCAAAGTAGGAGGACTTCGTTGGGTAAGAGGGTGCGTACTACGGTGGCGCTACCTGAGGAATTGCTGGCGTCGATAGACCGGGCTGTACGCGAGGGGTGGGCAAAGAGTCGAAACGAATTTCTCGGCGGTGCGTTAGAGCGGGAGCTTGAGGCTATAGAGCGAACCCGGATCGATAGGGCATTCGGGCTTATGGCGGAGGATCCTCTGTATAGGGAAGAAGCCGAGAGCATTGCGGAGGGATTCGACGTAGCTTCTTGGGAAGCCTTACGTTCTGTGGAAGAGTAGCGAGAAGCTTGAAGCGTGGTGAGATATACGACGCGGCGCTAGATCCTACGAGTGGATCCGAGCAGGCCGGGTTTCGCCCCGTAATAATCGTGAGTCGGGATGCGATCAACGCGGCGAGTGGTGTAGTGGTCGTGGTGCCCTGTACTACTTATTGTGAAGGGCGCAACATCTACCCGAGCCAGGTCCTGGTAGAAGCCTCACAGGGCGGCCTTAGAGAAACTTCTCTCGCTCTCGGTGAGCAAGTACGGGCCATCTCGAAACGAAGGTTCAAACGCAGGCGTGGCTCGCTTACCGCGGAAGCAATGTCCAACCTGGATCGGGCGCTCCGGATCACCCTGGATCTGGATACGTTTTCTTAGAACGTCGGGGGCGTGTTGACGTAGATGCCTTCGACCGGCTCGTCGCCGGCCCACCAGCGATGCGGCACGGTAGATGGGAAGTAGAGGGTGTCGCCGGGACCGACGGAGTAGGTTTCCTGATCCTTTAGCTCCACGTGTAGGGTACCGGAGATGACGTACACGAACTCTTCACCGTTGTGGGAGTAGAAGCCTTCGCTGCCGGACCCCAGCGGGACCCGGATATAAGAGGGGTCCATCGCCTTCTCCCCGGCGGCCATCTCCTCAAACTGCACGTTATTTGCCCACCGCATAATGGGTCGTTCTCCGCGGCGCACCAGCGGACGGCTCTCTTCCAGGTCGGCGCCGAACAGCTCGCGCATGTTGGTGCCGTAGGTATCCGCCAGGAGCCGGAGCGAGGCTACCGAAGCGCCCGAGCCTCCCCTTTCCAGCGCGGAGATAAACGAAATGGAGAGCCCTGTAGCCTCGGAAACTTCTTTGAGTGTTTTGTGGGCTTTGAGGCGTAGCCGGCGGAGACGTTCACCGGTGGTGCTGGACGACTCCGGGAGGGTCGCGGGCTCTCTTACTCCGTTTACCTCGCCCAACTGCTTGCGGATCGCGGCGAAGTTCAGGCCCTCGGTTTTTCTGAGCTGCTTGATCTCGCGCAGCCGCCGTACGTCAGCCTCGTTGTAGATGCGGTAGCCTCGTTCGGTGCGACCGGGGCGTACCAGACGCTCTTTCTCCCACAACCTCAAGGTCTGCGGCGCGAGGCCTACGGATTGCGAGACCTCGCCTATAGAGAAACCTATGGGACTACGGTCTACCACCAACCAGCCTTCCGGTGTGCGGGCGAGAACTTCCGTCCTCGACATACTAATATACTTGTCGGGTCGTCGCGGGCGGAACTGCTTACGGAGCCGTAGCCGAGAATGCGCCGTGAAATGCGCCGTGATGGCACCTGAGAAGCCACAACGCAGTTGCCCGACAGGAGTACCCGCTTTGAATCCGCTCGCGCTCGTACTATTCGTCATCGGCATGGTCCTGCTGGTCGCCGGGGCGGAGTTGCTGGTCCGGGGCGCGTCCCGGCTGGCGGTTTCGCTCGGGATCTCGCCGGTGGTCGTAGGACTTACCGTGGTCGCGTTCGGAACCAGTTCTCCGGAGACGGCGGTTACCGTCCAGTCGGCCTACTCCGGCAGCGCGGACATCGCCCTGGGCAACGTGGTCGGGAGCAACATCCTGAACGTCCTGCTCGTCCTGGGTATCTCCGCCGCTATCCTGCCGCTGGCGGTCTCCCGGCGCCTGGTTCGGCTGGACGTGCCGCTACTCGTGGGAGCCTCCGTGCTGCTCCTGCTGCTGGGGCTGGACGGTGAGATAAGCCGCCTCGACGGTGCGCTGCTGTTCGCCGGCGTCGTCGCTTACACCGGGTTCTCCCTGATCCAGAGCCGAATGGAAAACGACCGGAACGACGACAACGAGGATGACGGCGAAGGAGTCGAAGAGATTCCCGAGGGTGGCTCTGGCTGGAGGAGCAGCAAAGCCGCGCAGCTAGTTTTTATCGTGGTGGGCCTGGCGACGCTCGTGTTGGGCTCGCATTGGCTGGTAAGCGGGGCCGTGGAGATTGCCACGGCGCTCGGCGTGAGCGAGTTGGTCATCGGGCTTACGGTGGTGGCGCTCGGCACTTCGATGCCCGAGGTGGCGACCTCGGTTATAGCGGCCTTCCGGGGCGAGCGGGACATGGCCGTCGGCAACGCGATAGGTAGCTGCCTCTTTAACATCTTGGCGGTGCTGGGCATCGCCGGCCTCGTCGCCCCGGATGGGATACCGGTGCCGCCGGCGGCACTGAGGTTCGACATCCCGGTCATGATCGCCACGGCCGTCGCCTGCTTGCCGATCTTCTTTACCGGCTCCCGGGTCGCCCGCCGGGAAGGACTGCTTTTTCTAGGCTACTACGCGGCCTACACGATCTACCTGCTCCTGAACTCTACCGACCACGAAGCCCTCCCCGAATTCAGCTTCGTCATGCTCGCGTTCGTGATTCCCCTGACCGCCTTGACCCTCGTAACCCTTGCCGCCCGCAGCCTGAAACGACGCCTAGAAAAACGTAAAGAACGACGAAAAGCCTGACTTCCCCGCCTGGCGCGCTTTCGGTATTCTTATTGTAAGGTACGAGTAGCTAGACAAAAAAGGAGGAACCACGATGCCCAGGGTAATAGGAGTACCCAAGGAGATAAAAGACCTAGAAGGCCGCGTCTCGATGCAGCCCGACGGTGTCAACGAACTGATCCACCACGGCCACGAGGTGGTCGTAGAGACACAAGCCGGCACAGAAGCCGGCTTCTCCGACGAAGAATACGAACGATCCGGTGCCCGCATCCTAGACTCTGTAAACGAAATCTTCGACGAAGCCGACCTCATAGTAAAGGTCAAAGAGCCCGTCCCCGAGGAATACGACCGCTACAAAGAAGGCCAGGAGCTCTTTACTTACCTCCATTTGGCTGCAGACAAAGGACTCACAGAGTTCTTGATGGACCGGAAGATAAACTCCATAGCCTACGAAACCGTAGAGTACGACGATGGTAGCCTGCCGCTCTTGAAACCGATGAGCGAGGTTGCAGGGAGGATGGCTACCCAGGCCGCCGCCCGCTGTCTGGAGAGCCCGCAAGGCGGTGCGGGGCTCCTGCTCGGCGGCGTCCCCGGTACACCCGCAGCCCGGGTAACCATAATAGGTGGCGGGGTAGTAGGAACCGAAGCGGCGAAGATAGCACTCGGGATGCGGGCCATAGTAAGCGTGCTCGATGTAGACCCGGTAAGGCTCGCCTACCTCTCCGACATCTTTGAAGGCCGGGCGGACCTTGTCATCCCGAACCGGGCCCGTACCGCCTCCTACGTTGAAGCCTCCGACGTTGTCATAGGGGCGGTCTTGGTACACGGGGCCGAAGCGCCAAAGCTCGTGAGCCGGGAGATGATCCGGAACATGAAGGACGGCTCGGTGGCGGTAGACGTAGCTATAGACCAGGGCGGTTGCATAGAGACTGCAAGGCCGACCACCCACTCAGATCCAACCTACGTGGAGGAGGGGGTAGTCCACTACTGCGTGGCGAATATCCCCGGAGCGGTAGCCAGGACTTCAACGCTGGCCTTGACCAGCGTGACACTTCCTTACTTGGTCCAGATAGCAGAGAAAGGAGTAGAAGGGGCGGCGCAGGAGAGTCCGATACTAGCCCGCGGGCTCAGCACGCTAGGCGGGGAGCTGCTCTCCGAGCCGGTAGGTGAGGCCCACGACCTGCCGTACACGGACGCTGCCAAACTCCTGAACTAACGTCGGGACTTGACGCGCTACGGACCCGCAGACTCCTTTGAGACCCCGCGCTTCTCCGGTGTCCGTACCTTTATGCGCCTGCCCAACGTCCGGGATCTCGAAAACGCCGACGCCGCGATAGTCGGGGCGCCCTTCGACACCGGCTCCTCTTTCCGGGTGGGCGCCCGTTTCGGGCCGGAGAGTATTCGCTCGGCTTCACATCTGCTGCGTCCCTACAACCCTTCGCAAGACGTCCAGGTCTTCGACCGTCTCTCAGCCATAGACTACGGCGACGTGCCGGTAATTCCTGGATTTATACAAGAAAGCTACGAGAAGATAGCCGAAGGTTTGGAAGGAATATACCGGGCGGGCGTTGTCCCGATAGTCCTCGGAGGAGACCATTCCATAGCCCTACCGGAGCTAAGGGCCGCCGCCGCGGTCCACGGTCCACTGGCCCTCGTACAGTTCGACGCCCACGCCGACACTTGGGACGCTTACTTCGGCAAAAAGTACAACCACGGCACGGTCTTCCGGCGGGCGGTGGAAGAAGGCCTGCTCGACCCTTCGCGGTCCATCCAGATCGGGATGCGCGGATCGCTATACGAACCGGAAGACCTGGAAGCATCCAGAGAGCTTGGCTTCGACCTCGTCACCACCGACGAGGTCCGCGAGGTCGGCATACCTGAGGTCGTTTCACGAATACACGAGCGGGTGGGCGATGCGAAAACATACCTTTCTTTCGACGTGGACTTCTGCGATCCGGCGTATGCGCCGGGAACAGGCACGCCGGAGGTTGGGGGGTTTACGAGCCGGGAGGCGCAAGAGTTCTTGCGCGGGCTCGCCGGTTTGCGGATCTTTGGCGGGGACGTGGTGGAGGTGTATCCGGCCTATGATCCGGCGGAGATCACGGCCTTCCTCGGGGCCAATGCCGTCTACGAAGTCCTCAGTCTGGTTGCGATGCTTCACAAGCAACCCTGAAAAGCGGCTACCCCGACAATTTCGAAAAATTTGTCTCTCGGGCCAAAGACCCTGGCTCTGGATACAGGCATAATGCGATGATAGCTGCGCACAGCAGGAGGGAGGCGGCGAATGGACAACGGGGGCAGGTTCGTCCGGGTTCTGGGGCAGCGGGACGTCATCGCGTTGGCGTTTGGGGCCATGATCGGCTTCGGCTGGGTCCCCCTCGTCGGAACCTGGCTTACGGAGGCCGGCAGCCTCGGCGCCATCCTGGCATTCCTGATCGGGGGTACGGTGGTCGTCTTCGTTGGCCTGACCTACTCGGAGTTGGTCTCCGCGATGCCGAAGGCCGGCGGGGAGCACAACTACGCCTGGCGGGCGTTGGGGCCGGCGGGGGCTTTCGTGGCCTCGTGGGCCATCGCGCTCGGGTACGTCTCGGTGACGGCCTTTGAGGCGGTCGCCTTGCCGACGACGATGGAGTTTCTGCTGCCGGAGGGGTTCAAGACCGGGTTTCTCTGGACCATCGCGGGATACGACGTTTACACGACCTGGGTCCTGATCGGGGTTGTAGGCGCGGCGGCTATTACCGCCCTGAACTTCGTGGGTGTGAAACCCTCGGCCATCTTCCAGTTTATAGCCGTGCTGGCGCTACTGGGCATCGCGGCTCTGTTCATCTTCGGCACGTTTGTCGGGGGTAGTGGGGAGGACTTTACTCCGCTGTTTTCCGGGGCCGGGGTCGCCGGTCTTCTTACGGTGGTCTTGATGACGCCGTTCCTGTTCGTCGGGTTCGACGTGATACCGCAGTCGGCGGGGGAGATAAACCTGCCGTTCCGCCAGATCGGGCTGCTCCTCATCGCCTCCGTCGTCATGGCGATGACGTTCTACATAATCGTCATCATCGGGGTCGGGAGCGGACTGTCCCGGCCGGAGCTTGCGGGTGTGGACCTGGCTTCCGCAGCGGGGATGCAGGCTTTGTTCGGCAGCGAGCTATTCGGAAACATCCTGGTTATCGGGGGCGTCGCGGGGATACTCACGAGCTGGAACGGGTTCATGATCGGGGGCAGCCGCATCCTGTACGCGATGGCCGAGAGCGGGATGCTGCCACAGTTCTTGGCCCGCATTCATCCCCGCTTTCACACGCCGTCCAACGCCATACTGCTCGTCGGGGGACTCTCGATCATCGCCCCGTTCTTCGGCCGTGAGACGCTCGTGTGGCTGGTCAACGCGGGGGGCCTCGGCATCGTCATCGCCTACCTGATGGTGGCCATCTCGTTTCTGGTATTGCGCCGCAACGAACCTGAGATGGAACGCCCTTTCCGGGCTGGGCGTGGTCCGATCATCGGCATCATCGCCGCCATTTTGAGTGCCGGAATCGCCAGCCAGTACCTGCCGGGGATGCCGTCCGGGTTGGGTGTGCCGGAGTGGATCATCGTCGGACTCTGGACGGTCATCGGGGTGGTCTTCGCGCTACAGATGGACGTGCCCGAGTACAACCCCGAGCTATGATACGGGTATACTGGAGACGTTCAAACAAACGGGAAAGGTGGGCTGGCCATGCTTGACTCCACGCGCATAAAGACGGAGATACCGGGTCCTAAGAGCAAAGCCCTGATGGAGCGGCGGCACGGGGCGGTAACGACGGGAATAAAGTCGGGAACCCCGGTCTTCGTCCACGAGGCTAAAGGCGCCACGCTGACCGACGTTGACGGCAACACGTTTATAGACTTCGGCGGCGGCATCGGCACGATGAACGTTGGACACTCCGACCCGCGGGTGGTCGAGGCCATAAAAGAGGCGGCCGACCGCTTTACCCACACCTGCTTTTTCGTCAACCACTACGAGCCCTATGTCGAGCTGGCCGAGAAGCTGAACGTAATGGCCCCCGGCGACACCGAGAAGCGGACGGCGTTTTTCAACTCCGGCGCGGAGGCGGTAGAGAACGCCGTCAAGATCGCGCGCTACCACACGGGCCGGCAGGGGGTCCTGGCCTTTGAGAACGCGTTCCACGGCCGCACCTTGCTCACCATGACCCTCACCAGCGCGGTGGACCCGTACAAAAAAGGCTTCGGTCCGTTCGCCCCGGAGGTCTACCGGGTCCCCGCCCCCTACGCCTACCGCTGTCCCGCAAACCAGGACTGCTCCGGCGGCTGCCGGGGCGACTGCTTCGAGTTTATAGAGAAGTCGCTGGTAACGGGGGTCGGCGCAGAGCACCTGGCGGCGATCATCGTCGAGCCCGTCTTAGGTGAGGGCGGCTTTATCCCTGTTCCAGACTTCTACATGGGGTGGTTGCGGGAGCTGTGCGACGAGGTGGGAGCGTTGCTCATCGCGGACGAGGTCCAGAGCGGCTTCGGGCGGACGGGGACGTTGCTCGCCATCGAGCACTCCGGCGTCGAGCCGGACCTCGTCACCACGGCCAAGAGCATGGCCGCCGGGATGCCGCTCGGTGGCGTAACGGGCAAGGCGGAGATCATGGATAGCGTCCACCCCGGCGGCCTCGGAACCACCTACGGCGGCAATCCACTCTCCTGCGCCGCCGCCTTAGCCGTCCTCGACGCCTTCGAGGAAGATAACCTGCTCTCCCGCGCCGAAGTCATTGGCGAGCTGGTGATGACCGCGATGCGCGAGGTACAGGAAAAGCACCCGGACATGATCGGGGACGTGCGGGGCCGGGGCGCGATGGTGGCGATGGAGCTCGTCACCGATCCCGAGAGCAAAGAGCCCGCCGCCGACCTGACGGCCCAGATAATCGGCAACGCCCTCCAGGAAGGACTGTTGCTCCTAACTGCCGGGCCAATGGGCAACAACATCCGGGTTCTCGTTCCCTTCGCCGTCACCGATGATCAGCTAGAAGAAGGGCTGGAGATCCTGGGTCGTGCTGTGGACGCGGCCGTCGAGGGTTCGGGCGAGAAGTACCGCCCTGGAAGCGAGTAAAACGGAGCAAAACCTGGTCGGTTAGAGTGATGTGGGTCGAGTTACGTGGACCGTGTTTGTCGGACCGAATTCCTCGAAGAGGACCCGCCACGGATAGACGCTGCTCTCGAGCAAGGGTCATGGCTCCGGCAGGAGCCGAGCGGATCTGAATAGTCCGATTCTATAGCGGTCATCCGTAATTTCGTTGAGCCGCGTGGAAACAGGACTCAGCCGAGCAAAACGTTCACGTCGAAAACTAGCCCGGGCAATATGGATGAAGTGAGAGTTTCTCTCCGGCGCGACCGTTCGAGGTGGCGGTAGATCTCACCAGAGGGACCGGTGTGGCGCTCGACGGTCTCGCCTGCGAGATCCGCGACCCAGACCTCCGAGATACCTGAACGGGCATAGAGTGGCAACTTTACGTTCCGGTCGTAGGAGAGGGTGGTGTCGGAAACCTCTATCAGGAACAGCACATCCTCGGGACCGGGGAGTGAATCTCTGTAGTCTCGGGCCCGGAGCACCGTCAGATCCGGCTCCGGCTCGCTGCGCTCGTCCAGCCTGACCGGGTTCTGGACGCTGACGATATATTCGTCGCCCAAGCTCCTCACCAATAGGTGGGTCAGGGTGTTGACGCAGGTGAAGTGCCTGCTACCTATGGCAGCCATCTCGACAAGCTCTCCCTCGATAAGTTCGACGCGGTCATCCTCGTGGAGTATCCCGGCCTCGGCCATCCGATGATAGTCGTGGACGGTGAAGAGTCGCCGCGTGACTTCTTGCGCCTTTGTTTCCACAAAACCTCCGATGCGCTACCGAAAAGAAAGTATACCCGAGGCAGAGAGAAATCCCTGGGACTCTTTTTCGGCTCAGGCGCGGGAGGTGGCTATCACCGGGGCGGCGGCTACCGCCACTACGGCGGCCAGGCCTACCTTTACAAGGTCTAACAGAACGAATGGTAGGACTCCTTGTGCCAACGCGACCGCGAGGGGGAGCTGCGACAACACCATGAGCCACGCAACGCCGAAGACGTAAATCACGACGAGCGCGCCGGCGCCCGCCAGAGAACTGGTCCACAATGCCCTGCGGCGGGTTGCATTGACCGCGGCAGAGGCCGCAAGACCTGCCACGGCGGCGGCGAGCGGGTAAGAAACGAGATACCCTCCCGTAGGGCCGAGGATGTGACCGATCCCACCCTGGAAACCGAAGAACACCGGCGCGCCGACGGCACCGATCAGCAAATAGATCCCCATAGCCAGCGCCCCGTATCGGGGGCCGAGCAGTAACCCGGAGAGGACCACGGCAAAAACTTGAAAGGTAAACGGTATCGTAAAAACCGGTACGACTATCTGGGCCGACACGGCGGTGAGGGCCGCCATCAAGGCTACCCGGGTCATTGCATAAACGTTCAAATCATTAGCTCCGTCAGGTCAAGTGTGGACTGCCAGAACCCATCATCTCATTTCTCGACCTTTTCGAGCAAAGAAAAAGGACCGGAGGATAACCCCGATCCTTTTTCGCTGCTGATTTAGCGGGTTTTACGAGGCGGGCTTGAGCTTACGGTCGATCTGGCCGATCACCGTCTCGCGGTTCTTGTTAGCCTTTTCGTACTCGCGCACCTCGCGCAACTCCTGGGCGGAGAGATTTTCGAGGCTGTTTCCGACTTCTTCGACGTTCAACTCATCGTAGCCAGAGATGGAGAACCCGCCTTCGGTGATCTCGGTTTCGACAAGCTTGAGCCCTTGCTTGTAATAGGAGAGCGGGGCATACACGAGGTCCATGTAAGCGTCTACGCTCTCGTTGACCAGGGTCTGCAAAGCGCCACGTTGCAACGCGGCCCGCTCGACGAGCTCGTAAGTCATAGCCCGGTTGCTCTCAGCCTGCTGACGGATCTCCCGCGTACCGGTCTCGAATATTCCCTGCCAGAACTTGATGCTACGCTCTTGCAAGCCAACCGTGTGATCCAAAACCATTTTGTACGAATCGCTGGTCGTCGCCACCGCCTGCCCGGTTACCTCGTTGGCTTTCTCTATAGAAGCCATCTTTCGACCTCCTGAACTTGTAGGATTACACTAACTTCTATATATGCAGTATACACATATATACCTGTTCGTCAAACAATCATCGGATAAAATTCTGTGTCCTGTCCGAATGCTGTGGCGCGGGGCGTGCTTTCTACGGAAAAGTTGGTGCACCGGGTTTGAGAGATTGGCCTTGCCGGGCACTAAATCCTACTTTCGGCGACGGATCTACTCCGTTTGGAGGATGCGTAGCGGTAAAGGATCCGGGATATTGTGGGCGGTCACCGGCAGGGTTGCCAACAAAGTGAGTAGCGAACGTAGAGGAGGACAACCTTTGACAAAGAGGAGCGGGTTTTACCGGTCCGAATTACTGTTGGTATACTATTCGACGGATCCAACCGGGTCTCGCTCTGGTACAGAACGTGGACCGATGGAACATAAATAGTAACCAATAGTTGTTGTAACCAACGGTTGATCAAATCGTTGTCTTTTCGTTACCCCGGTGCGGTAGGCTCAGGTATACAGAAGGCTCGAAAACTTGGTCCCGGCCGAGAAATTCACTAGGAAAGGTGATGAGATGCGTTTGAGAACTTTGGTAGTAGGGTTGGCGTTGGTAGTGATGTTGGCGACCCTGGCGGCTTGCGGGGGTAATGAGGCCTCCTCCGGGGCGGACCAGGAACAAACAAATCAGAAGACGACACAACAACAAGCACCGCCGGACGAGCAGGTCGCGCCGGATCAGGGAAACCAGGGCAACCAGGGCGGAAGCACCACCGGGGAGCAGGCCGCGGCGGCCCCGCAGGACAAGTCTCTAAAGCTCACGGTGCCCAAGATGGAACGGCTTGACAACTCCGAAATCCCCAGCGGTAGAGGGAGCGTCACGAGTTTGTTCAAAGAAAACGCGGCGGTGCATCTCAGCGGTACCGGCCACCCCTGGGAAGAAGAGGCCAACGTCTACATAGCCGGCCATCGTTTGGGTTATCCGGGCACGGATAGCTACCTTGCGTTCAACGATATCGACGTGCTGCAGAACGGCGACGAGATCTTTCTGGAAGACGCCGCGGGCACGAGGTACACCTACGAGGTGTTTAACACGGTCGTCGTAGAGCCTACCGACTTGTCGGTGCTCGATACCGTCGAGGGCAAGAACATCGTCAGCCTCCAGAGCTGCACGCTGCCAGACTACAACGACAGGGTCATCGTCCAGGCCGAACTGAAAGACAAGACGGCATAACTAAAAGCTAGAAGCAAAAGGCTAGAGGCGGATCTAAAGCCCGGTCGAAAGGTAAATACAAGTCAAAAGAGGCCGGGGGCATTATACCCTGGCCTCTTTCTGTTTCCGGAACACCGGTCGGCCCGTTACCGTAGTCACTGTAGTATGCTGGCCGGATGTTGCTTGGTCTAGACCTCGGCACGGGTTCCGTAAAGGCTTTCTTGATGGACGCGGACGGAACACCGGGCGGGGAAAGCACCGTTTCGTACTCCGTTCGTTCTCCCTTTCCCGGGTGGGCCGAAACCTCTCCGGACACCTGGTGGACGGCCGCCATCGAAGCCGTGCGCGGCGCGGTGGGAGACCGTGGCGAGGACGTTTCTGCCGTAGGACTCTCCGGCCAGATGCATGGCGTCGTGTTGGCAGATAAAGATGGAAGACCTCGAAGGCCCGCCGTCTTGTGGGCGGATACCCGCGCTACCGGACAACTCGCGGCTTACCGAAACCTGGGTGATGAGGCCCGGCACCGGCTGGCAAACCCGCCCGCCACCGGTATGGCCGGCCCTACTCTCCTCTGGCTCCGCGACAACGAGCCGGAGGTCTACTCGTCCGCCCGGTGGGCGTTGCAGCCCAAAGACTGGCTCCGGCTCCGGCTCACCGGGGAAGTTTCTACGGAGCCCTCCGACGCCTCGGCGACGCTGCTCTACGATCTCTTTGCCGACGATTGGGACTACGAAGTAGTGGAAACGCTGGACCTCCGCGGAGAGATGCTCGCCCCGCTAACGACCTCGTGGGATAGCTCGGGGGTTCTCACCGGGGAGGCTGCGTGGGAGTTTGGGCTAAAAAGCGGGCTACCGGTTGCGGGTGGGGCGGGGGATACCGCGGCCGCGATGCTCGGCAGCGGCCTTCTCGAAGCCGGTCAAACCCAGCTAACGGTCGGGACGGGCGGACAGGTTATTGTCCCCCGGGCGAACCCCGAACCAGACCCGCACGGCCGCACCCACCTCTACCGCGCCGCCGCGCCGGGGCTCTTCTACGCCATGGCCGCGGTGCAAAATGCGGGCCTCGCCCTCGAATGGTCCCGCAAGGTACTAGGAGCCTCCTGGGACGAGGTGTACGAAGAGGCTTTCGCGGTGCCTCCCGGAGCCGGTGGTGGGATCTTTCTGCCGTACCTGAGTGGAGAACGCACGCCGCACTTCGACCCCGAAGCCCGCGGAGCCTGGACCGGCCTCGGCCTCAACCACACCCGCGGCCACCTTTTGCGCGCCGCCCTCGAAGGAGTGGCGTTCGGTTTGCGTGAAGGGGTAGAGGCTTTGGAGAGCGCCGGAATACAGGTCCCGGATCTCCGGTTGGCCGGCGGCGGCGCCATACAGGACCCCTGGCGGCAGCTTCTGACGGACGTGTTGGGACGGACCCTTCACCTACTCCCGGACGACGTTGCCGGCACGGCCTCGGCCCGCGGCGCGGCGCTCTTGGCCGGCGTCGCCTGCGGGACCTACGGATCCGTCCAACAAACCCTCTCGGTAGCACCCGTGCCCGAAGCGCGCGTAGAGCCCGGAGAGCAGAGCGCAGACTACAAAGCGGTTTACGAGCGTTACAAGGAACTATATCCTCGGTTGAGAGGCCAAATTTTCGACGGGAGAAGGGAGAATTGATGGCCGACGAATGAGACACTCCCGGTGGAATATTAGTTTCTTCATCCTAGATCTACACCAGAGGTTTGCTGGTTGGCCTGATACTCGACACCGTACTCCCGCGAGTGCGTTTCCAAAAAGCAGCCTCGCCTTCAGCAGGAGGTGTGCTCTTCGGCTGCGAAATTTTGCTTGCAGGCTGGTTCTCGCGGACCATGCGGAATACGGAGACCCCTTTCCGTCTCGACAAACCGGCCGCTAGATTGGTTGCTGACGGGCCTTCCGATTACAGCCGTAGTCCAGCATCTTTCGTTCGCGCTGATCTACGCGGGCGTTTCTATTTTGAGAAGCTCGTCGTGGTCGATGCTCCTGCTCCCCACGATGTTGGTCGTCGTTCAGCGCCGGACGATAGAAAGAGAAGAACACTATCTTGAACGGGCTTTCGGCGGGGAGTACCAGAATTACAAGGCCCGCTCCCGGCGCTGGATGTAGGTTTTGGTGGATTCTTCCTCGACGTGAGGGCAACGAATTGTGAGAGCGAACGCACGGCGGTCCTATACACCTTGCTACAATATGTTCTCCGCTAGTAGGGAGAGACGGACGAGTCGTGTTGAGTAGAGATCAGAGAAGTCTAGTACCCGGGGAAGGAGCCGGAACGTTCCGGGAAGGGCCGGACCAAATCCGGTGGACCTTCGCGGATTTGGCGAACCGGGCGTTGTCCGATTCCCCCGACCTCGTAGAGCCAGACCCAAGGTACGACGCGCCGCGGGTCGCGCGCATAGAACTCCCCGTCGGACGGGTGGGGCCTCTGGCGTGGCTCCGGGATCAGCGGTTCGGGCCGAAGTCGTACTGGTCCGGCCGGGAGGACGACGTAGAGGTGGCGGCAACCGGGATTGCAGACTTGCACGAGGGCAGCGGCTTCGAAAGCCCGGCCGACTTGAAAAAACGCCTAGCGCCATTGCTATCTTCGGGGGACCCGCGCCTGCGCTACTACGGAGGCTTGCGCTTCGACGCCGGGAAGGAGACCGACCCCAGGTGGAAGGCTTTCGGGACCTACCGGTTCGTGCTGCCGCGGTTCGAGTTGATCTCCCGCCACGGAGAAGCGACGCTGGCTTGCAACCTGATCCTCCCCCGCGACGCGGACCGGCGCGAAGAGATCCTGGAAGAAATAGAAGAGTTGTCTCTCTTCCCCGAACTCTTTGACGGTGACCTACCGGAGCCCATCTCTCGCACGGACGCACCGGATTTTAATGGCTGGCAGCGAAACGTAGATCAGGCCCTGTCAGACTTCGAAAAAGGATGCTTGGAGAAAGCCGTGCTCGCCCGCCGGACGACGTTGGAGTTCGAAGACGACCTGGAGACGATTCTGCTGGCACGGAAGTTGAAAGACTCCACGCCGGACTGTTTCCACTTTTACTTCGAGCCGGAGAAAGGCACCGTGTTTGTCGGGGCTTCCCCGGAGCGGTTGTTCCGGCGCGAGGGAAACGTGGTTCTAAGTGAGGCCGTGGCCGGCACCCGCCCTCGGGGCGCGTCGGAACTCGACGACCGGGACCTGCGCGAAGAGTTGCTAAACAGCGAGAAGGACCGCTCCGAGCACGAGTACGTCCGGGTTAGCATCCGCGAGTCGCTCGCACCGCTGTGTGACGTGCTGGATGTCGAGGAACGCGCTTCAGAGATGAAGCTCACGCGCCGGCGGCACATGGTCTCCGGTGTCCGGGGTACGTTGCGCGACGGCGTCTCGGACGCCGAGATCCTCGACGCGCTACACCCGACGCCAGCGGTCGGAGGATACCCACGCGAAGAAGCCCTGGAAGAGATTCGTGATCTGGAACCCTTTGACCGGGGCTGGTACGCCGGGCCGGTCGGCTGGATTGGGGCTGACTCTGCCGAGTTCGCCGTCGGGATTCGCTCCGGGCTCGTCTCGGGACGAGAGATCTCCCTTTTCTCCGGCGCCGGAATCGTTGCGGGGTCCACCGCCGAAGGCGAATGGGCGGAGATCGAGCAAAAGATCGGTGACTTCACCAGGATACTCGGGCTTGAACCCGCCCGCCGAAGCTAACCTCCTCTGGGCCAGGCTCATAGTCGAAGAACTGGTCCGAAGCGGCGTAAACTTCTTCTGCATTTCTCCTGGCTCCCGCTCGACCCCCCTGGTCGCGGCCCTCTCCGAGAACCCTAAAGCTAAACCATTAGTTCACTTCGACGAGCGCGGCACGGCTTTCGCCGCTTTAGGATACGCCCGCGCCACCGGCCGGGCGGCGGCCTGGATCACGACCTCCGGCACCGCCGTGGCAAACGGTTTACCCGCCATCGTCGAAGCCTCCACCGATTCCGTACCGATGATCCTTCTGACCGCCGACCGGCCGCCGGAACTCCGTCAAACGGGCGCAAACCAGACTATTGTCCAACCAAATATCTTCGGTGACTACACCCGCTGGAGCTTCGACCTGCCCGCCCCGGACCTCTCCGTGGACCCGGCCTCAGTGCTGACCACCGTGGATCAAGCCGTCTACCGCGCCCGCAATGCCCCTAAAGGCCCGGTCCACCTCAACCTCATGTTCCGGGAACCTTTTTTGGGTAAACCTGAAGATGAAGGTGAGAATACTGGCGAACCGGGATTGTGGCGAGAGAGTGGCCGGCCGTACACCCGATATACGGCTTCGGGGCCTGCATTAAGTCAGGAGGAGGTCAAGGAGATCCGGGATGAGTTGAGCGGGGTAAGGCGCGGCCTGGTAGTGGCGGGTCGCCTCGGGTCTCGGGAACAGGGCGAAGCCGTGTTACGGGTGGCCGAGGACCTCGGTTGGCCCGTGTTGCCGGACGTCAGCTCGCAGATCCGGCTCGGGAAAAACTCTGAAATGTTCGCGCCCTACTACGACGCGCTTTTGTCCGATAAAAAGTTTAGAGAATCCCACGCACCGGAGGCCGTGCTCCACTTCGGGGGCCGTGCGCTGTCCAAACGGCTGGAGCAATTCGTGGGCGGAGCGCGGCCAGACCCTTACGTCGTTGTACGGGAGCACCCGTTCCGGCTCGACCCCGGCCACCGGGTTACGCACAGCGTGCAGGCCGGAATCGAAGGCTTCTGCGAGGCGCTCATGCAGGTGGACGGGTCAGGCCCGGGCGCTGACCCTAGCTTTTGGAAACAGCGCTGGACACAGGCATCGCACGTGCTGGAGAAGCGCGTGGACCAACTGCTCAACGAGACGGAGAGCTTGAACGAGCCGCTGGTTGCCCGGATCGTCTCGCGGCACATACCTGAAGAGCACGGGCTCGTGCTCGCGAGCAGCATGCCGATTCGGGACATGGATACCTTTGCGGCGGTGGATGGACCTCCCGTGCCCGTCGCCGCGAACCGGGGTGCGAGCGGTATAGACGGAACCGTGGCGACCGCCGCCGGGTTTGCACGGGGGAGCGGGAAGCCCGTTACGCTGCTCGTCGGGGACCTCGCGCTGCTGCACGATCTGAACTCCCTGGCTATGTTGAGAGGTTTACCGGTGGCTGTCGTCGCGGTAAACAACGACGGTGGTGGCATTTTCTCCTTCCTGCCCGTCGCGCAGCACGGCAAGTTCTTCGAGCCGTACTTCGGCACGCCGCACGGGTTGGCGTTCGAGTCAGCAGCCGCTATGTTCGGCATCCGGTACGAGAAATCATCCTCGACAAACGAGTTCGTGAACGCCTACCGGTCAGCCTGCCGCAGTCAGACCCCGACGCTCATCGAGGTGAAGACCGACCGGGAAGAGAACGTCGCGCTGCACCGGAGGCTTCTCGAAAAATCCACCGCAGACCTGCCTCTGTAAGCGGTAAGATCAGGTAATCTGGTACGAATTATCGTAGGATGATGATGTCTAGTGGAGGAGAAGCGATGAGCGAGAAACAAGACAGGGATGTTGAGAAGGTCTACTCGACGGCCGAGTTTGTCGCAAAGTTGCGGCGGCTGGCCGACGCCTTAGAGAAAGGTGAGAGGTTCGAGATCCAGGTAGCCGGTGAGAGGATCTACGTGCCCGTCCACGCCGAGTTCAACGTCGAGCACGAACGCGAGGGAAGCGAAGAAGAGCTAGAGTTTCAGCTCAAGTGGACAAATTAACAAGCCTCGGATGGATCACGAGGAGGTAGGACGTTACTGGAACGCAAACGCCGACGCCTGGGTGGAGCTTTCCAGGGCCGGCTACGGCGTCTATCGCGACTACCTCAATACCCCGGCCTTTCTGGAGATGCTCCCGGAGGTCGCGGGCCTTTCCGGTTTAGACATCGGCTGTGGCGAAGGCCACAATACCCGCCTGCTCGCCCGGCGCGGCGCCCGCATGACGGCAGTGGATATCGCCGAACGCTTCATCACCTACGCTCGCGAGGCCGAAGAACAGGAGCCGCTGGGCATCGAGTATCGTCTCGCCAGCGCCCTCGAGTTGCCATTCGAGGAGGCTGCCTTCGACTTCGCGACCGGCTTTATGAGCTTTATGGATGTGCCGGAGACGGATCTCGTACTGGCCGAAGCGTACCGGGTGCTCCGCCCCGGTGGCTTTCTGCAGTTCTCTATCGAGCATCCATGTTTCGCCACGCCCCATAGCAGGAACCTGCGCGACGAGCGGGGCGTAAGCTACGCCCGCGAGGTCGGCGGCTACTTTCGCGATACCGAGGGCGAGGTCTCCCGGTGGCTCTTCAGCGCGGCGCCAGAGGAGGCAAAGAAAGGTCTCCCGGAATTCGGGACGCCTCGATTCCACCGGACGATGAGCGGATGGCTGAACCTGCTGGTCGAGGTGGGCTTTCTGCCAGAGCGGGTCGAGGAACCGCAGCCTAGCGAAGAGACCGTCGCCGCCTGTCCTCACTTACAACCCGCCCAAGTCGTCGCATACTTCCTGCACCTCCGCGCGCGGAAGCCAGGATAGTAGTCGCGGAACCTAGTGGGCGCATTAGTCGCAGCGCTTCGGGCCACCCCGAACGTCCTGTACTCCTGTTTTTACACGGTTTTCTAGGCTCGGCGACCGATTGGAGCGCCGTCGTGGCGGCGCTGGAGGGAAACTTCTACTGTGTCTCTGTAGACCTGCCGGGGCACGGCGCCTCGCTCGGATTGCCTCCTGAAGGCTACACGATGGAGGGTGCGGCCCAATCACTATGCGTCATTCTGGATGAGCTAGGCCTCGGACAAACGGCGGTCGTCGGGTATTCGATGGGTGGACGTTTGGCGCTGTATCTCGCGCTGCGCCACCCAGGGCGATGCTCCGGACTCTTTCTCGAATCCGCCTCGCCCGGACTAGACGACCCGGCATCGCAGAAAGCGCGTCGTCAGGCCGATGAGGAGAAGGCTGCGCGGCTCGAATCTGGAGATTTCGAAGAATTCCTGCAAGATTGGTACCGGCAACCACTCTTCGCCTCGCTGGCGCGGAACGAGGAGTTACTACGAAGAATTATCGAATCGCGCCGGCGGAACGAGCCGGAGGAGCTTGCGCGCTCTTTGCGGGGAATGGGCACGGGCAGCCAGCCTTCGCTGTGGGGCGAGCTCGACGAACTGTCGGTGCCGGCGACGGCCGTCGCCGGGGAGCTAGACGAGAAGTTTGTCGGCACCGGACGCCGGATGGAATCTTGTAGTCCGGAGATCCGGTTCGCGGAGGTGGCGGGAGCGGGCCACAACGTACACGCTGAGGCGCCGAAAGCCTACCTGAACCTGCTACGGGACTTCCTGGAATCCTTGTAAGATATGTCGGTGGAATACAGATACGTGCAAACCAACGGCATCACGCTTCATGTGGCGCAGGCTGGGCCGGAAGATGGGCCGCTGGTCCTCTTGCTGCACGGTTTCCCCGAGTTCTGGTACGGATGGAAAAAACAGATACCTGCACTGGCGGAGGCGGGACTCCGGGTGTGGGCTCCGGACCAGCGCGGCTACAACCTGAGCGACAAGCCGCGGGGCGTGCGCAGCTACAACCTCGAGACCTTGTCCCAAGACATAGTCGGTCTGATGGACGCGGCTGGGGTGGAACGAGCCTGCGTCGCCGGCCACGATTGGGGAGCGATGGTTACGTGGTGGCTCGGCACGAACCACGCGGAGCGTCTGGAAAAGATGGCGATCTTGAACGTGCCGCACCCGGTAGTCTTCCCATCGTTTCTACGTTCACACCCCGCCCAAATGCTAAAGAGCTGGTACATGCTCTTTTTCCAAGCGCCGTATCTGCCGGAGTTCGTCATTACGAAGATGGGCCGCCGCGCTTTGCGCGACAGTAGCGCACCGGGGACTTTTGACGCAGCGGATCTGGAGAAATACCAGGAGGCGTGGGACCGACCGGGCGCGATGACGGCCACGATCAACTGGTACCGGGCTATGGCACGTCCGGGAGTCCAACTGTCTATAGCAGACCCCAAAGTGCGCGTCCCGACCTTGATGGTCTGGGGCGAAGAAGACGCTTTCCTCGACCGCCGGATGGCCGAACCCAGCATCGAGTTGTGTGAGCAGGGGCATCTGGTGAAGCTGCCCGACATTACGCACTGGGTGCAGCACGAAGCCGCCGAACAAGTGAACCGATTGATGATCGAACACTTCCGGTAAAGTCCTCAGCATAAAAACTCCGAACTTGCCGTGCTTGTGATCATCTGTTGCACCAGAGGTGGTGCGTCGGGAGAAAAAAAGATTTTGTAAGCAGAAACAAGAAGCTGTTTAGCAAATTATTGCGTCGATGTTCGATTTGCAGTAGACTAATTAGTAGCTATAAATAAGCTACAAGCTATCAGAATTCAACGTTTTAAAAGAATCACAGACGCACCTTTCGATCTTGACGAGATCAACGTTTTGATTGGGGCAAATAACTCTGGAAAGAGCAGCGTTATACAAGGCTTACATTTTGGTATAGCTGTACTTCAAACAATAGAATTATTAGAGCAACCCTCTCGCCGAGGGGCAACCAGCCTTAACCCTATCCAACTCATCTACTCACCCTCTGATTCAGTATATTCGCTGGGCCGCGGAGGTAAGCTATTTGAAGGCCAAGAACAAGCGATTGAAGTACAATATTCACTAACATCAGGAGAAGAATGTTCCGTACAAATACGCAAAGGGCGGAACCGTAACATAAGTGTCAACGTTATGAATCCAGATGTTGCCACTCGTTTGGCTAACTTGGAGCAACCATTCAGCATCTTCTCACCCGGCTTGGCGGGGATCGCGAAGAGTGAAACATATGTATCTGATGGTGTGTTGCTTCGTACTCTCGCTCGTGGTGATGCAAACCTCGTACTACGAAATATTCTTTACAGGTTGCGCGGACAGAACGAATGGGACACATTCTTGCAAGATCTGCATGACGTGTTTCCTGCAACGGAGTTCAAAGTGGAGTTTGCTGAAGAGACAGATGAGAATATAGATGTTCAAGTCAGAACAGGTGACGAGTGGGTCCCTATTGAGTTGGCCGGAACTGGAGTTCTTCAAGCAACGCAGATTCTCTCTTACATACATTCTTTTGCTCCCTCTGTAATTGTCTTGGACGAGCCCGATTCGCATTTGCACCCGAACAATCAGCGATTGTTGTGCTCACTACTACGACGCATTGCAGAGGAGCGTGAAACACAAATCTTATTGACAACTCATTCCCGGCACGTAGTTGATGCGCTTGGCAATGCTGCAAACTTCCTTTGGGTCCGAAATTCGACCGTAGATCATGCAACTCGCGATGATGAAGTAGGAATACTTTTAGAAATAGGAGCGTTGGATGTAAAAGAACGAGCACAGGTTGAGGGTACGAAGGCCATTGTCCTTACAGAAGACGAAAACACGAGGGGATTGGAATCACTTCTAGAATCAAGCGGTTTCGATATGGTGGCTACTGCGGTTTTACCGTACTATGGGATAACTACTATCAAAAACCTTCAGCCTTTGATTCGTATGATCGAATCATCAAATCCATCAGCAAAAATAGTTCTGCATCGTGATCGTGATTACCTTACTGATAAAGAACCCGAAAACTGGGCAGAGCAAGTTCGTGCTCTAAACGTAGAGCCGTTCTTAACATACGGCACAGATCTCGAATCACACTTTCTCGAACCATCCCATCTCGCAGAACTAAACTCTGATTGTGATCAGGATAAATTTGAGGAGATGATCTCAAAGGTTCTATCCGACAAGCACGATAAGTTGGTCGAAAGCTTTGTCAATGGTCGCATAGAAATTGAGCGTCAAAACGGAACCCATGGAAATCTAAATATGGGACAGCTTGCGACCCAAGCACCAGCGAAAATCGAAGAGAACCCAGGCAGATGGTGCCACGGAAAAATAACACTAAAGGCATTGCGGCAAGAATTCCGGATACGGTACGCAAAGAATCTTCGAGATCTACGCCCGACGAGATGCTTAGAGAATGACGCGCTGCAGACAGTAGCAAATAAAGTTTCTTGGTAACAAACAAAAAACAATTCGCTCGTTGCTTTAAGGTTGAAACGATGAACTTCTGATGGGCTTGTATGCAGAAAGTTCAAGAAATCTGTTTTACTGTAGGTAAGTTTCGTGAGTCTCTATAATTCACACCATGATTAGTATCGAATGGAAACCAGCCGGAGAGTTCACCGACATAAAGTACGAGAAGGCGGAGGGGATCGCCAAGATCACCATAAACCGCCCCGAGGTCCGTAACGCCTTCCGTCCTCTGACGGTAGTGGAGATGAGCCGGGCGCTCGACAACGCCCGCGAAGACCAGGAGGTCGGGGTGATCGTCCTGACCGGCGAGGGGCCGGACGCTTTCTGTTCCGGCGGGGACCAGAAGGTGCGCGGGGACGCCGGGTACCTGGAAGACCCGGATGACCCGCAACGCACGCCCGGCGGCGCGTCGGTGGGGCGTTTCCACGTTACGGACTTGCACGTCCAGATCCGTCGTTGTCCAAAGCCCGTGGTCGCGATGGTCGCCGGGTACGCCGTCGGCGGGGGGCACGTGCTGCACGTGATCTGCGACCTGACCATCGCCGCCGACAACGCGAAGTTCGGACAAGTCGGCCCGAAGGTCGGCAGCTTCGACGGCGGTTTCGGGGCTTCGGTGCTCACCCAACTCGTAGGACCGAAGAAGGCCAAGGAAATTTGGTTCCTCTGCCGCATGTACTCCGCCGAAGAGGCGCTACAAATGGGCCTCGTTAACACCGTCGTGCCGCTCGCCGACCTCGAAACCGAGACCGTGCAATGGTGCCAGGAGATGCTGGACCGTTCGCCGTTCGCGCTCCGGATGCTGAAGGCGAGCTTCCACGCCCACGAGGACGGCTTCGCCGGCATCCAGCAACTTGCCCACGATGCGAACCTCCTCTTCTATGGCGGCGAAGAAGCCCAGGAGGGTCGCGACGCCTACAAAGAGAAGCGCCCGCCGGACTTCTCCAAGTTTCCCCGCCGCCCCTGAAACTTACCGGCTATACCCTCTACCAGTACAACCTGCCCCTCTCGACGCTTCTTACGCTGAAGGGCCGGGAGTTCCACCACCGCGAAGGACTGCTGCTGGAACTGGTAAACGAGAACGGCGCGGCCGGTCTGGGAGAAGCCTCCCCGCTACCGGGCTTTAGCGGCGAAAACCTCGAAGACTCGGCCCGGCAGTTGATCTCACTCTGTTCTCGTCTGCTAGGTCGGGAGCTATCAAAGGGCCGGATAGGACCGAACGGCGCTCCCGAATGGAAGATGGAGAATGCGGGGCTAACGCCCTCGGCACGCTTCGGGATAGAGCTGGCCTTGTACAACCTTCACGCTGCGAACGAAGGTAAGTCTTTGCCGGAGGTGCTTTGCGCGGCGCCGGTGGCCTCAGTTCCGGTGAACGGGCTGCTTGGCGGGACGTTGGAGGAGGTGCTCGCCGGGGGACGCGAGTCGCGAAAGGCGGGTTACGGGGCGGTCAAGTTGAAGGTGGGGGGGCGAGAGATAGAAGAAGATGCGGAGGTGGTGCGGGGTTTGCGGGAGATTTTGGGTGAGGACGTTAGGCTTCGGTTAGATGCCAACCGGGCCTGGAGCTTCGCGGAGGCGGCGTCTTTCGTGCGGACCGTGGAGGATACGGGTTACGAATATCTCGAAGAGCCGCTCGCGGACCCTTCCGGGCTCGAAAGTCTGGTCCGGGATCATGGGGCCTCGGTCGCGCTGGACGAGTCGTTGGTCGGGATGTCGCCGGGGGGCCTGGGGCGCCACGGCTACGTGCGGGCGGTGATTATAAAGCCGACGTTGGTGGGCGGTATATCACAGGCTTTGCGCCTGACGGACAAAGCCAGCCGGCTGGGTATTATGCCGGTCGTAAGCTCCGCGTACGAGTCCGGCGTCGGTACCGGGGCATTGGTGGCGCTTTCTGCCGCCACCGGCGCGGGCAGGGTCGCCGCCGGCTTAGACACTTACCGGCGTTTGGGTGCGGATGTCCTCCGTCCGCCGCTGGAGATGACGATCCCGAAGGTCCCGTTGAACGAGATATTCCGCGCCGACCGCAAGCTCTGTCAAGGTTATCTGAACGTCCTCTACTCTTCCGAGAGTTAAGATAGAAGTCGTGAGAGGGACGCCCGAGAGGATACCCTGCCCGTTACGGGCCGCGGCACTCGCCGCCCCGGACGCTACCGCCGTACTTGGTGCGGGTGGGGCCATGAGCTACGCACGGTTGGATCGGAAAGTGTCGACCACGGCGGCGCGGCTAACGGAATCGGGTTGCGTGCCGGGTACGCGTGTCGCCCTCTACCTGCCGCGTGACGCGCGATACATTGTGCTGCTCTTGGGTCTTTTAAGGGCCGGGTGTATCTCCGCGCCCCTGAGCACCCGCCTGCCGCCGGAGGGGGTCTACCCGTTGCTCCGGAAAGCGAATTGTTCGATGTTCCTCTCTGAGGACGAAGAACTTCTCGGGGGTGTTCCCCCGGAAGTCCGTGGCGTGCGGCCCGAGGGTCTGCTCAGTGAGGCGGACGTGGATGTCGCAGACACCGACTATCTCCCCGCGGAACGTCCCACCACCATCGTTTTTACCTCCGGTAGTACGGGCGATCCCAAAGCGGCGCTGCACACCTTTGGAAACCACTACTACAGCGCGCTCGGGTCGAACGCAAACATAAAGCTCTCGATCGGCGACCGTTGGCTGCTTTCCCTGCCGATGTACCACATTGGAGGGTTGTCGATCGTCTTCCGTTGCCTGCTCGCGGGCGCGACGATAGCGTTGCCGGACCCGGATGTTGCGCTAGACCGCTCTATCGTAGAGCGAGGCATTACGCATGTGTCACTGGTCGCCACCCAACTCCGGCGCTTGCTGCAGAAGAACCCGAAGACCACCAACCTCAAGGCGGTCTTGCTCGGTGGAGGTCCTATGCCCGAAGCCCTTTTAGGAGAAGCTGTCGTTCGGGGTATTCCGGTCTACACCAGTTACGGCCTCACGGAGATGGCTTCTCAGGTAACTTCAACCCGGCCGGGGGCCTCTCCGGGAGAGCTTCGTACTTCGGGTCGGACGCTGGCGTATCGGGAGGTGTCGGTGGCGGAGAGCAGAGAGATACTGGTCCGGGGGAAGACGTTGTTCGCCGGCTACGTCGAAGGAGATAGGCTGGACCGGACGCTGGATGCGGAGGGGTGGTTCCACACGGGAGACCTCGTCGGCGGCTTCGATGAGGATGGAAACCTCTACGTAAAGGGACGTCTAGATAACCTGTTCATCTCCGGCGGAGAGAACATCCAGCCGGAGGAAGTCGAAGGCACCCTCGAACGGATAGAAGGCGTAGAAAAGGCTATCGTCGTGCCCGTGCCAGACAACGAGTTCGGTGAGCGTCCCATCGCCTTCGTTCAGATGGCCGGAGAGTGGAGACCGGGAGATCTTACGGAGGAACTCGGGGAAACTTTGCCCCGGTTCAAGATACCGGTAGCCTTCTACGGGTGGCCCGAGAATGCCGATTCAGGCGGCATGAAGCTGGACCGGAAATTCTTCCGTGGTCTCGCGTCGAGGATCCACCAGCAAGCCTACAACAATCTGCAGAAAAAATGAACGTTGGAAAAGCTCCTCGGTTCCGTGTCTCTACCGTAGCCAAACGCCGTACGTTCAGGGCTCAAAGACTCCTGAATGAAGTTAGCGCAGGGAGCCGTGTCCGGGCCGCGGCTCTAGCTCGTAAACATCCTTGTTCGTCTCCGCCGCCAGCCGATAGGAGAAAGAGTGCCGGAGATCTTGCGGCCTCAACGGAGAGATTCTGCGTTGAAAGTCCGAGATCTCAACATCGTGCTGACATCCGATATGCTCCAAGATTAGGTTGACCGCCCTAACAGAAGATCTTTCATCCTGACGCCGGGCTGGTGTCCCGACAGCGCCCAGAAACAGCGCCTCGCGGGTATCTTTCAGGAGGAACACGTTACGCTCAGTCCCTCCCTTGCCCTTCACTCCGCGAACCCGAATCAGTCCCGCCATCCGGATCTTCTCTGGCCCGTTCGGTTGCACCTGGCGGAGGTCTAGCAGCATAAGCCTACCTCGCGCCTCAACCCCGGGCTCGGAATTACGGAGACGATGACTCACTCTATCTCGCGCAAGCCTGCTGCAACGTCGGCTGCATAGTCCCAACCCGATGCGGGTGCGCCAGCATCGACCCCAAGAACAATACCCTCGCCTGCGTCTTGCGCCCCCACCCTGCAACGGATACCTTTGTAAGCGTCTTACCCTCAAAGCTCCCGGGCATCAACGTGGGCCGTCACCCGCCGACGTTCCGGAGGCCGCGCGCAGGGAGCGGATGACGAACCCGTTGACCTCGAGGAAGGCGGGGATTTCGCGCGGTGAAACGTCGAGGTCGGCGTGGTCGAGGGCGCCGGTGACGGCGACCCGGTGTTCGGGGGCGACGCGGGCGACGTCTCGGGACTCGGAGATGGGAAAGTAGCGGTCGCGGGGCGCGGAGATCAGTTCGACCGGCGCCTCCAACCGCTCCCCTGCGAGTGGCGAGAGCGCCCGCAGGTCGCCCCGCACCGCCGGTGTCAGCTCCGCGTAGAGATCCCCAAAACGTGCCGGGTCCTCGTTGGCTAGCAGCCGGAGCACGGCCTCGGCGTCCGACCCTAGGCCGTCGGCGTCCAGGGAGCGGAACGCGGAGAGCGGGTCTTTGTCGCCCGGCTCTACGCCCCGCACCGCCGCCCGCAGCGTGGCGCGGTCCCCGGCGTCGGGGACCATCGCCACGAGCGAGGAGCCGGCGGTGTACGCCAGGTACGGGTCGGCCTCGTAGGGGACCATTTCTCCACCCCGCCGGTGGTGCCCGGTCGTGGCGAGGCTCAGGACCGTCTCGACGCTCGCGTAGGGTGCCACGCCAGCGACGACCGAGACGCGGTTGGCGACGGACGGGTCCCCGGCGGTAAGGAGTGCCAGGCTGGCACCGGTGGAGACGCCGACGAGGGCCACCCTATCGTCTCTGGCCTCCGGGCGTTCGGAGACCTCACGCGCGGCCTCAAGGGCTTCGGCGGCGGTGTCGGGGCGTATCTCGTAGCTCTTCAGGCCCGGAAGGTCCGGCAGCACCACCAGGTAGCCCGCGCGGGCGAGCGATGCCGCGAGGCTTCGTGCCTCCGGTAGGTCCTTCCCCTGCGGTACGGCCCCGTTGAGCAGCAGGATCGCCGGCCACGGACCTTCCCCTGTTGGCTCCGCCACGAGCGCCGGGTTCCCGGCCACCCGTTCTTCGTGTAAGCGCGGCTCCCCCGCGACCGTAGAAACGGCCGGCGAGAGCACCGGCGCTTCCAGGAAAGAGACGAGCACCACCCCCGCCCGCGCCTGTGCCCCCACGTAGCCCCGGAACACAAGGCCGAGCACTACGGCCCCCAAAGCCAGCAGCAGGAGGCACCCCATCGCCGCGCTCCGCGGTCCGATGTAGACCCCGAACAACTTCGTGCTCCGCAAAAACAACTCCTTCCAGCCGGAGCTTCGATCCCGAAAAGCCCCTCCGCACCTCGCGTTCTTTATACAACGCGGGTGCCGTCCGAGACGTTGAGTTCCGCCACGTGACTTATCGTGACGTTTCTTTGCTCGAAGCAGTTGTTTCGAGAAGTGCTCTAGATGTGTGTTGCGTGGATTGTCGAGATAAAACGAAGGCCATCCGTAGTCCCGACCAAAGGAGCACCGGATGGCCCGCTCTCACCATACCCCACGCTTTGAGCTTCTGGAAGAAGCGGTGAGCATTTTATTCTGCCGGGTGGATGACACTTACGCCTCTGTGAACCCCAGAGCAAGCAGCTACGAGTCTTTGAAGAAGCTCTCGGATTCGGAAGTGATCACCCTCTCCCTCTTCCAACAACTGCGGTGCATCGAGTCGGAGCGTTCCTTCTTGCGCGACTGCGAACGCTTTTTCTCGCACTTGTTCCCCGGCGTCGTGGGCTTGCATCCCTCCTCGTTCCATCGCCGCCTGAGGAGGCTCAGGCGCTTCCTGGAGCCCATTAGGCGTTCGGTGCTCTCCGAACTTGTGGGAGAACCGGAGACCTTACTCATCGACTCGACGCTGCTTTCTCTTCTCCATCCGCGCCAGGTGAAGCAGTCGGCGGGCTTTGCGGGCGCGGCATGGGTTAGGTGGGGATCTTTCAGCGTCTACGGGGTGAAGCTCCATCTCCTGTCGACGACCAACGGGGTCCCGGTCTCCTATGAGCTCACTCCCGCCAATGTCGCGGACATCACCCTCACCGAAGAGCTTCTCGAAGAGGCGGCTCTCGGAGATGGCGTCGCCCGGAGATTGTATGGGGACCTCGCCTACGGAAGCGAGGCTCTTGAAGAGGCCCTGGCCGAAGTGGGAGTCCTACTTCAGACTAACCGGGCAAAGAGGAGACCCGGCGCAAGGCAACGCATCGAGATTGCCTTTTCGAGCCTCAAGAGGGTTTTGGGTCTCGGCAAGACGCTGGCGACGACCCTGGTGGGACTGGCTACCAGGATCGCAGCGAAGATGACAGCCTACACCTACGCGATGGTGGTCAACCGCCTTCTGGATCGTTCTCAAGGGCACATTAAGGAGTTGTGGGCATAAACCTGACAACAGACATCTAGTGTGGGCTCCGCGCAACGGGTTCGTATTCTCCGAATATGAGGTCGCCACCCGCAAAGCGGTCCAGAGTGTAGGTCTCCAGTTCACGTCTGCAAGGGCGACCGGCCAGGATCCAGGCCACCAACTCGTTTCCCACGGCGGGCGCTTTTTTGAAGCCGGTCCCGCTCCAACCAACGGCCAGATACAACCCCTCCGGTCCTTCCGGCCCTAGAACTGGGCGTCCGTCCGGGGTCGTATCCAGTATTCCGGCCCGGCCCGTGAGATACGGTGCCCCTTCGAGGGCCGGTATACGCTCCCCGAGCAGGCGCGCCGCCTCGTCCACGAAACCCGCATCCGGGTTCGGGTTCCAGTCTTCGTTGCTCTCCAGCCACTCGTAGCGGTCTCGGAGCCCGATAAGGGTGGCCCGTTCGGCGGCCGGCCGGGCGTAGAACCCGGAAACCGAGTCGATAACCGTCAGGTGCGTCGTCAACTCAGGCGGGCGCTCGAAGAGCGCCACCTGCACCCGGACGGGGCTTATCGGCAACTCTAGCCCGACGCCCGCGGCCAGCGGCACCGACCACGCCCCGGCGGCGAGCACTACGACCCCGGCCTCGAATGCCCCGCCATCCGTCTCGACGCCGGAGACCCTACCGCCGGATACCCGCAGCCCCGTAACCCGCCGTCGCTCGAAACGGGCGCCGAGTCGCGTGCCAGCCTCTAGAAAACTCACCGTCGTAGCCGTAGGGTCCGCATACCCGCCGCGAGGCTCGTAGGCGGCCAACGCGACACCGTCGAGGTGCAGAGCCGGTTCTAACTCACCCAACCGTTCAGGTTGCATGAGCGCTGTTTCTACGTCAACCTTTTGCTGAAGGTTCACGTTGTGGCGAAGCGCTTCCACGCGCTCTTCTCCGGCGAGGTATGCGAAGCCGGTCCGGGTAAAGCCGCAGCCGCCACCTACCCGCTCTCCCCAGGGCTCGAAGTATTGCGTAAGGCTCTCCCAGGCGAGGTCGGCTTCCAGGGAGGTGGGGTAGTGGCAGCGGACGAGGGCCCCGGAACGCGAGGTGGAACCTCCCGCCGGTCCGTTGTGATCCAGGACCAGAGTTTCGATGCCCTGCTCGGCCAGGTGGAAGGCGATGCTCGCGCCGACTACACCGGCCCCGACTACTATCGCGTCCGGCATGGCTTCTACAGGCCTGCCGGTAGGTGGTCCAGGTGGGCCACGCCGCTCTCGACGGCGGCCTCGCGGACGGCGTCGGCGACTTCGCGGTGTACCTCCGGGTCCAAGGCGTTCGGCACGAGCTCGGATTCGGCGGTCAGGTCTGCGATGGCCTCGGCGGCGGCGAGCTTCATCGAGCCGTTGATCTCCCGCGACCCCGAAAGCAACGCCCCCCGGAAAATCCCAGGGTACCCCAGCACGTTGTTTACGCTCGTCCCGTCCGCTGCGAAAGCCGCGCCCGCCTCTCGCGCAGTATCAGGTTCTATCTCAGGGTGAGGATTGGTAAGGGCCAGTATAACCTGGTCTCTACGCACCATCTCGGGTTTTATGAGGTCGGTTACGCCGGTGGTTGCTACGACTACTTTGGCCGTTTGCATCAGGTTTTCGAATGAGGTGATCTCTACGCCCTTTTCGCGGGCGCGGTCGTGACTGTCCTCGTTCGGGTCCGAGGCGATAACCCGTTTCACCCCGGCGTCTACCATGAGGGAGGCGATGCCGAACCCGGCGGCGCCGAGGCCGATCTGGCCGACCACCTCGTTTTGCAAAGTAAGGCCCGCCTTGCGGCAGGCGACGATGGCCGCGGCCACCGAGACGACCGCCGTCCCGTGTACGTCGTCGTGCATTACGGGTTGGGCCAACTGTTTCTTGAGCCGGGCTTCTATCTCGAAGCATTCGGGGGCGGAGATGTCTTCCAGGTGGATGCCGCCGAAAGTCGGGGCTATACGGACTACGGTTTCTACGAACTCGTCCACGTCTTCGGTGTCCACGAGTATGGGCATCGCGGAGATTCCGGCGAGTTGCGCGTAGAAGACGGCTTTGCCCTCCATTACCGGCATCGAGGCGGTGGGGCCGACGTTACCCAGGCCCAGGACCCGGGTACCGTTGGTGCAGATGGCGACGCTGCGACCGATCATGGTAAGTTGGCTCGCCTGGGCGGGGTCGTCGGAGATGGCTTCGCAGGCCCGGGCCACGCCCGGCGTATACACGTCGCGCATGTCTTGCACCGTGCGGACAGGCCGCGTCGCCTCTATCTTCAGCTTGCCGCCATCGTGTTTGAGTAAGGCGCGGTCCTGGTGCCAGATGATCTTTACGTCCTCCAGCGAGCCGACCAGTTCCGCAACGCGCCGGGCGTGCCCGCCGTCCTCGACCTCTATCGTGATTTCCCTTATCGAGGCGTCCTGGCCCACGTTAACCGTGTTCACGTCCCCGATCAGACCCTCAGCCTCTCCGATGGCTCCTGTAACCTTCGCCAGCGAACCCGGCTGGTGTGGAAGCTGTATACGGTACGTATAATCTAGCGACAAGGCAAGCTCCTTCCGGATCTGTGGTCCAACCCCAAGAGAATTCTATAGGAGGCGACGCCGGGCGGATAGGCTTATCTTGGACAGAAACCTCCCGATGGCCCAAGCGGGTCCGCAAAACTTCCTACATCGGGCCAAAGACTTACGAAGGGGAATGGGCCTAAATGTGTGGGCAGTCCAACCACAGGAGGGTCTCTTGGAAACAATAGCGCAGAAGCCCGGCAAAGCTCGTTACGCCGAATACGACCGCATCTCCATCCCTGAGGACGTGCCAGCGCTCGGGGTGCAGAAAGGCTACGAGGGCGTCGTATACGGCCTCGACTACCGCAACGAGACCGTCCACGCGTCCGTGTTGGTCACTTACTCGACCAACCAGCCCCGGGGTTGGGTCGGGTTGCAGGTCGCGCCCGAGAAGAAAGTCTCGTCTTACACAGCGTTAGCCTGAACAACGCCCAAAGAAAACCCAATTCGCCCGGTAATTTGGGGATGAGGCCCGCATCCGCAGGCTGTCTCCCATCTTCTGGAAAAGATAGGCTCGTATCGCGGAAGAGCTTGTGATACACTAAATGATGCAAAGTAAGGTGGGTAGAAGCTAAACGCTGTATTGAACGCCACCCGATAGTCAGGGTGGCGTTTTTTGTTTGGTGGAGCCCATGAACAAGAAAGGTGGGCTCCAGTATATGGCCCAAGGAACAGTTAAGTGGTTCAGTGACGAGAAGGGCTACGGCTTTATCTCCCCGGACGATGGTGGCGAGGACCTCTTCGTGCACCACACGGGGATATCCGGCAGCGGCTTCAAGACCCTAGATGAGGGCGCCAAGGTTACCTACGAGGCGACCCAGGGCAAGAAGGGGATGCAGGCGGAGAACGTCTCTCCCGCGTAGGGATTCCTCAGACAACCATAGCGAAAAGCCGGGGCGCGACCCCGGCTTTTTCGTATCATCAAGACGGCCGCTAACATTCTCCGCAACAACCCGTGTCGTCCAAAAAATGCTCAGAGAGGAAAGAGTTTGAGGTACCTGAAGGCTGTACTGGTCGGTCTGGGTCTCGCGCAGCTTGCGACCCTGATCACCACCGTCTACCTGCACCGCGTGCTCGCACACAAATCCATCCGGTTGCATCCTGCCATCACGATGTTTATGCGCGTTAGCACCTGGATGCTCACCAGCATCTCACCCCGCGAGTGGGTGGCCGTCCACCGCAAGCACCACAACTTCAGCGACGAAGAAGGCGACCCGCACAGTCCCCACATCGAGGGCTACTGGAAAATAATGCTCGCCAACGTCTACTACTACCGTCGTGAGGCGACCCAGGATAACACCCTGGAAAAATACGCCGCCGACCTTCCCTACGACCGGCTCGACCAGACGCTCTTCAAGCGCGGCACCCTCGGTTTCTCGCTCACCGGCGTGATACTGGCCTGGATCATGGGCTTCAGGCTCGGTATGGTCGCCCTCAGTACCCTGGCCGTGGTGTACCTGGTTCTGAACGCCGCCATCAACGGCGCCGGACACACCTTCGGCTACAAAAGCTTCGCCAACGACGCGACCAACCTCAAGCTGCTGGCGCTGATCACCTTCGGAGAAGGACTGCACAACAACCACCACGCCCGTCCCGCCTCCCCCAAGCTCTCCGCCTTCGAGGACGAGTACGACCCGGCATGGCCCGTGATCCGTCTTCTGGAAAAGTTCCGTCTCGCAAAAGTGCTCACTAAAGCCGATGAAGGCTGGGAGAACCACCGCCGCCGGCTTCCCGAGCGTGCAAACTTGACCCCCCTCAAAGGCATCTCCATCGCCGACTCGAACTCGGCGAAGAAGTCAGCCTAACAGCAGGTGGACAACCGACATCCAATGACGAGCAATTCACCAACTTCACCAGTATCACCCGTAGACTGCTAAAATAGGGGCATGAAGCGCGCCACGATTACGCTACCGGATGAGCTAGAGGAAGTCTTGGAAGAGTACCAGCGTTCTCAGGACGTGCCGGTGCCTCTGACTGCCGTAACCCAGGCAGCTTTACGCGAATACCTGGCTAAGCGGGGATTTCTCGCGTCTGCTGCGGAACGGACCTTTAGAATCACGCCTGCGAAAAAAGGTAGCGGAAAAGGAGACGTCAGCTCGGAGCACGACCGATACTTAGCCGAGGCCGACGAGGAGTGAGGGCGGTGCTGGCCGATACCGGTCCGCTCTACGCCGCGCTTGACCCAGACGACGACAACCACGGGCGCGCCCGAGAGGACATCGAGCGTCTGAATTTGCAGGAGTTTGGGGTGATGGTAGCGTATCCGACGCTGTGCGAGAGCTACTCCCTGATCCTGCACAGGTTGGGGATCGCCGCGGCTCATGGTTGGCTGGAAGAGCTTCGGAAGTACGCTTCCCTGATAAATCCTACGCCGGACGATTACGGAAGGGCTTCGGAACTGCTGCTCGGATACCGGGATCAGGGTTTCAGCATGTTCGACGCCGTTACTGCTTGCCTGAGTGAGTGGCTGGAGCTACCGGTATGGACCTACGATCACCACTTCGACGTGATGCGGGTCGAGGTGTGGCGTAACGCTTAGCCTGGTAGTAGGTGCCCTGCAAGACGTGCACCAGGATACTCTCTGCTCAGTCGCTGTTGGTGTCGCCTAACTGCGCTGCGCGCTTTTTTACTATGTTGGGATGGCTTGAACCGATATTGGTAGCAGGCACAGGATGGACAGTGCGAAAGAAGCTGGTGAGAGACGGTAGAACTGCAGAACGTTCTTTCGCCATGTTCGCGCCCAACGAATGTCCCATCGGGAGGCGCTCTCGTTTTGTGGATGCCTCTGGTACCAGGCTAGTGAATATTTCTCCAGCCACGCGGAGATGGCGGCTAGGGCCATGAGTGCTGGAGCGGGCCACAGAAAAGAATATTCGGGGTAAGCGACAAAGGCTGACATGATCACCCCTGCCAAACTCGCGAACAATGTTACCTTGGTCCCCGCTGTTTTTGCTACAGTCGTAACGACGTCTTCTTTATGCTGTTCGTTTGTGCTATCCAACACAGAGAAACCTCATACACTCTACTGCCGATCTTCTAAAAATTGTATCGAGATTCGGCCCAAATCCATCGCCTGGTTTTGTTATCGGTACCGAAGGTCTTTACTGTTGTCAGGCGGAGGTCCATACTAGATACTTACGGTCTATCGGGAAATAAGCCGGATGAGAGTCAAAAAGATGAGAGGTTAGATGGGCGACGCCTTTAGCAGGCTGCAGGAGTTACTCCGCGAACTTTTCCAGTTCGACAACAAAGATCTGGACTTCGGCATCTACCGCATCATGAACCACAAACGCGGCGCGGTCGAAGACTTTATCCGGAACGGCTTGGCCGACGCGGTTGACCGTACCCTGGAGGGCGGTGCTGTCGCCCGGCAGGTGGCCCGGGCTGAGGAGTTACAGTTGGCTACGCAGGCGGCGAAGACCGCTTTGGGAGAGGCCGCTATAGACCCGTCCGGGGAACTCGACCCGAAATACACCGACACGCCCGCCGGTAGCGAGTACCTTGAGGTCCGTTCTCGGGCCGGGACTCCGGTGGATCTCGAAGGCTTGAGGGCCGAAATCTTCAACCACGTCTACGCGTTCTTCTCTCGCTACTACGACAACGGCGACTTCCTCTCCAAGCGCCGCTACTCTCGCCGCCAGAAGTACGCCATCCCGTACAACGGTGAGGAGGTCTACCTGCACTGGGCAAACGCCGATCAGTACTACATAAAGACCGGCGAGCACTTCACCGACTACCGCTACAAGTCCAAAGATGGCGTTACCGTCCACTTCGAGCTCGGAAGCGCCGACACCGAGCAGAACAACGTGAAGGGCGACAAACGCTTTTTCGTGCCCCGTACGAAAGAAGCCTCCTACGACGAGCAGAGCCGCACCCTGACCATCCCCTTTGAGTACCGGCCCCTGACGGCGAAGGAGGAGAAAGCCTACGGCACCCGCAACCAGCAAGACAAGATCATCGTGGAGGCCGCCGGGCAGTTGCCCAACCGCTTCGGGCAGCAGCCGGAGGCCCAGGCCGCGCTCGCCGGCGAGAAGCGTAAGAACGCGAAGGGTGAGCCGGTGAGTCTGCTGGAGCACCACCTGCGCCGCTACACCCGGCGCAACACCTCGGATTTCTTCGTCCACAAAAATCTCAAAGGCTTTCTGGAGGGGGAGCTGGACTTCTACCTCAAGAACGAGGTGCTGGACGTGGACGACCTGGAGAGTTGGGGGCCGGATCGCTCCGATAGCTGGTTCGAGGTGATGCGGGCCGTAAAGGGCGTGGGCCGGAGCATCATCGCGTTTCTAGCCCAGATCGAGGACTTCCAGAAAAAGCTCTTCGAGAAAAAGAAGCTGGTCGTGAACGCCGGCTACTGCCTCACCCTGGACCGCGTGCCGGAGGAACTGTACGAAGAGGTCGCCGCCTGCGAGGCGCAGCGCGAAGAGTGGGTGCGCCTCTTCACCATAGACGAGATCGAGCAGAGCACGATCACACCCGGCTACACGGAGCCGCTGACGGTTGACTTCCTCAAGGCCAACCTGCACCTGGTCCTCGACACGAAGCACTTCGGCGACGACTTCAAGGACCGGCTGCTGGCGGGCATCGAGGACCTGGACGCACAGCTCGACGGGCTGCTGGTCGAGAGCGAGAACTTCCAGGCGCTGAACCTGCTGCAAGAACGCTACCGGGAACAGGTCAGGTGCATCTATATAGACCCGCCGTACAATACTGGCAGCGGCGACTTTCTTTACAAAGACAGCTACCAGCATTCGAGCTGGATGAGTATGATAGATCATCGTTTACGGTTGGGTGCCGAGTTCTTAACTGAAGATGGAGTGGTGTTTGTCAGCGTTGACGACAACGAACAGGCGAACTTAAAGAGACTAATGGACGTTGTGCTTGAGGCGGATAACTTTATCGCCTCCGTTATATGGCAGAAGGTTTTTTCGCCCAAACCCTCAGCAAAGCATTTCTCGATTGACCACGATTATCTGATTGTCCACGCTAAGGATGCGGATGTATGGAGGCCCAATCTCTTACCTCGTACTGAGGCTACGGACAAACGCTTTAGAAATCCCGACAATGATTCACGCGGCCCCTGGGCGTCGAGCGATCTCTCGCTGCGCAACTATTATAGTTTGGGCACTTACTCAGTAACTACACCATCAGGAAAGGTAATCCCAGGTCCCCCTCCAGGGAGGTACTGGGCCATATCTAAGGAAAAGATGGAGGAGCTTGAAGCGGACAAACGCATATGGTGGGGAGCTAAGGGAGACGGTGTTCCACGCTCGAAAATCTTCCTGTCTGAAGTAAGACAGGGAGTCGTACCGCAGACGATATGGCACCATGAGCAGGCTGGAAACAACCAAGACGCTAAGAGAGAACTGGTGCGTCTCATGAACTTTGAGGATGCTTCCGAACTATTTACGACCCCTAAGCCAGTGAAACTTCTGGAGCGTGTTTTGCAACTCTCCACCAACAAGAATTCTATCGCCATGGACTTCTTCGCCGGCTCCGGCACCACCGGGCACGCGGTCATAGACCTGAACCGCGAGGATGGCGGCGACCGGCGGTACGTGCTGGTGGAGATGGGGGAGTATTTCGACACGGTGCTCAAGCCGCGCATACTGAAGGTGATCTACTCGAAGGACTGGAAGGATGGAAAGCCCATATCCCGCGAGGGCACGAGCCACGCCCTCAAGTACCTCAAGCTGGAGTCCTACGAGGACACTTTGGACAACATCTCCTTTGTAACCGACGATCAGAGCCAGAAGATGCTGGACTCCTTCGGCGAGGATTACCGGCTCCGCTACATGCTGGACTTCGAGACGCGGGGCAGCGACTCGCTCCTCAACGTCGAGAAGCTCTCTGCCCCCTTCCGCTACGAGCTGCGCCTCCAAAACGGGGACGAAAAGCGCCCGGCGGTCGTGGATCTGCCGGAGACCTTCGCGTACCTGCTCGGCCTGCGCGTCCGCACCCGCAAGGCGTATCACGACGGAAAGCGGCGCTACCTCGTCTACCGGGGCTCATCGCCGGAGCGGGGCGAGATCGCGGTGATCTGGCGCGACACCGAGGACTGGACGCAAGAGGACTACGAACGCGACGAGCGGTTCGTGGAGGAGAAAGGCTTCACAGAAGGCGCCGACGAAGTCTTCGTCAACGGCGACTCCTTTATCCCGGGGTCCAGCCCGCTGGAGACCCTCTTCAAGCGGCGCATGCTCGCGGGGCCGGGACATGGCTAAAAAGAAAGACCTCGACCTGGAGAAACGCCTCGTCCTCCACACCTGGATGAATGACCTTTTCGGCTACGAGAGCACCCGCAAATTGCTGGACGACGTAGAGGGGGCGTACAAAGGTTTCGACGCCAAGGGGGTTAGCGGCGTCCTGCAACACCTGGGTTCCCGGCGCGATAATGTGAAAATTCCGCAGAAAGTCTTGAAACAGTACGATACCAATATCCGCGACCACCTGGACGCCATAAACCACCAGCGCGCCGAGCCCATCACCTTGCTCTACTTCCAGCACCTTGCCGCCCTCTACACCGAGGTCTTTCTCGACCGCCGATTCTCCGAGCCCGACGAGCTGGCCGCCGACCTCAACCGCTTTGCCGAAGAGCGCGAAAAGCCGGTGGCTTTCGAGAAAAAAAGACCTGGACAAGCTGGCGTTCTGGATGGCGACCGGTAGCGGCAAAACGCTCCTCATGCACCTGAACTACCTGCAATTTCTCTTTTACAACGGGAAGGCGAATGCCGGGCCGCTGGACAACGTGCTGCTCATCACGCCTAGCGAAGAGCTTACGGAGCAGCACCTGGAGGAGATGCGGCGCTCCGGCATTCCGTGCGGCCGGTTCTCCGGCGCGGAGGTTAAGCTCGGGACGACGACGGACCCGGTACGGGTGCTAGAGATCACCAAGCTCAAGGAAGAGAAAAAGGGTGGGGGCGTCTCGGTGGACGTAAGCTCTTTCCAGGGACGGAACCTGATCTTCGTGGACGAGGGCCACAAGGGCGCGGCTGGTGGTGATGACGCCAAAGCCGCCAAAGCCTGGCGTCCGCTCCGCAACCGGCTCGCCGAAGAAGGCTTCACCTTCGAGTACAGCGCCACTTTCGGGCAGGCCGTCCAGGCGTCCAAGAGCGAAGAGTTGGCGGCGGAGTATGGCAAAGCCATCCTCTTCGATTACTCCTACCGCCACTTCTACGAAGACGGCTACGGTAAAGACTTTCGCGTCCTCAACCTCAAAAACCAGACGGACGAGTACACCGACCTCCTTCTCCTGGGGAACCTGCTCTCCTTTTACCAGCAGCGCCGCTACTACGACGAACGCCGCGACGAACTCAAACCCTACAACCTGGAGCAGCCGTTGTGGGTCTTTGTCGGTTCCAGCGTAAACAAGGAGCGCGGCGACGTGTACACCGTAACCCGCTTTCTACAGCGCTTTCTCAAAAACGAGGGCGGTTGGTCGGTAGAAACCATCCGGAAGCTCGTGGAAGGCAGTACCGGCCTCCGGGACGGCGACGACCGGGACGCTTTCGAGGGCCGCTTCGACTACCTGAAAAAGATGGGCGAGGAAACGCGGGAAGTCTTCGACGGCGTGCTGCGCGAGGTCTTCCACGCCGCGGCGGGCGGCACGTTGCACGTGGCGGACATCAAAGGTTCCGGCGGAGAGTTGGGCCTTCGGGTGGCGGGCGCAGAGAAGTACTTCGGGCTCATCTTTATCGGGGACACGGGCCGGTTCAAGAAGGCGCTGGGCGACGAGGTTCCCGGTGTGATCGTGGAGGAAGACGCCTTTGCCGGTAGCCTCTTCGCAGACGTGGAGAAAGAGGATTCCCAAGTAAACCTTCTCGTCGGGGCCAAGAAGTTCATCGAGGGTTGGTCAAGCTGGCGGGTCTCGAACATGGGGCTCTTGAACATTGGCAAGAGCGAGGGCTCCCAGATCATCCAGCTCTTCGGCCGCGGCGTGCGCCTCAAAGGCCAGAACCGCTCGCTCAAGCGTAGCTCCTCCGCCGGCGGTCCCGGGGACCACCCCGAGCACATAGATCTTCTCGAAACGCTCAACATTTTCGCCGTGCAGGCCAACTACATGGCCGAGTTCAGGAAGTACCTGGAGCGCGAGGGTGTAGAACCCGAAGGCTACGAGGAGCTACCGTTGCCAATCTACCGCCGGAAAGACTTTCTGAACGAGGGACTTCTGTATCCGGAAGTACCGGAACATCTGGAATTCCCGAAAAAAGTGCGCTTCGTCCTGGACGAGAACGAGGACATAAAGGCCAGGCTGGATCTCTCGTCCAGGGTAGAGAGCACAAAGATGGAGAAGGAAGGTGTCGCGACCGCGACCGCCCAGACCGGGGAGGGACGATTGATTGGGGAGCCCTACCTCTCGATGCTCGACTGGGACGGCATCCATCTGGAACTTTTGCAGTACAAGAAAAGCAAAGGATACGACAACCTGATCGTACCTCCGGATGCCCCCGGGCGCATAATGCGAAAACGCGATCCATCAGCTTACGACCTAACCTCCGAAGGCTCGCTCGTAGAGCCGCGGGACTTTGCCGGCCTCGCGTTGCTCCGGGAAACGGTAGTCGCCATCCTGCAAGATTATCTCGATAAATTCTACAACGTCCGCAAGCAGCGCTGGGATACGGACAACATGGTCCTGCGGGAACTGGCCGGCGATCATCGGAACTTTACCGACTATACCGTCAAGATCAAAAGCTCCGAAAAACAACTGATACGAGAGGTCGAAAAGCTGGCGAACAAGATGAACGGTGACGCCGGTAGCCTGCCGAACTTCTACTTCGACCGTCACCTCTACCAGCCGCTCCTGGTAAAAGAAAGCCGCGACGGGCTCAAGTTTTCTCCACCTGGGCTGGAGCCGAGCGAGGAACGATTCATCTCCGCCCTCGAACATTGCTGCACAAATGGAAGCAACGGTGATCCAGACGGAGACAGAAAAATCTTTCTCCTGCGCAACTTGAGCCGGGGCAAGGGTATCGGGTTTTTCAGCACGGCCGGTTTTTACCCGGACTTTATTCTCTGGGTAAAGAACGGGAACGGCTCTCAGAAGGTCGTCTTTGTGGAGCCGCACGGGATGCGCAACGAGGACCCGCCACCCTACAACGACAAGGTGGATTTGTACCTGGCGTTGAGAGACCTCTCCGACCGGGCCACCGCCGAGTACGGCAAGGAAATCTTCTTCGACTCTTACATAATTTCCGCTACGGCTTACGACGAGCTCAACAAGAAGTGGGGAGGCTGGACCCGGGAGCAGTTCGCCAAAAAGCACGTCCTGTTCGAGGACGACCTGGACGCCCGTATACCCCTCCTGTTCGCGCCGAGGGACGAGCTCGAACGCCGCGTATCCAACTGCTACCCGCAACCGCTGGCCCATGGGTTCCGGAAGCTAACGCGCGTGGCAGATCCCAGAGACCTCTATCGGGAGCAGTTGCGCTTCGCCGAGAACATTCTGGCTTTCCTCGCGTCGGTGTCTCTGGCGCTCTTGAAGGAAGAAGATCGGGAGAAATCTGGCATAGACCCAAAAGCATACTGGGAGCGTGGCATATCTCCCGGTCATTGGAAAGACATCGTCGGGCGCTGTTCGAAGGTCTTCAGCAGTTATCAGGATGTTCCGCCCGCTACGCATATTCGTAAGCTGAAGCTATTCTCGGACAAGAAGGGTTTCGGCAAGGACATAGCCGGGCTCATCAAAGCTAAAAACGACTTCAAACACGACCGCGGCCCGGTAGAGCAGGAAGACATCGTCCGTACCACGGATGAATTGCAGGAAACGCTGCGGCGGGTTGTGGACGCGCTGAGTTTCTTCGCAGACTATCCTGTTCACCGTAAGGAATCCGGTGCCGGCAAACAGCCACCGGGGAGCGAACTGTACCTGGAAGTCGGCGCCGGAAACCAACGATCCCTCTATCCGTTTATCGTTCCTATGACCTGTTCGCATTGTGAAGCGGAGGAAAACTACTTTATCGACTCCTGGGACCGAAAAAAGAACACAGCCCGTTTGAAGAGTTTTGAGAAGGGTCACACGTTGAACGACACGAGGATCGCCGGCTTTCTGGACGGTTGGGGTGCCACGAGTTGAACTTTCGAGTACCCGGCCGTGGGCTCTGATCGGACCGGGCTCAACTCATTAGCAAATAGAGCAGCGCCTTCTGGGCGTGTAGGCGGTTCTCGGCCTGATCCAAGACCCGGCTCCGCGACCCGTCTATGACCTCTGCCGTTACCTCCTCGCCCCGGTGGGCCGGCAGGCAGTGGAGGAAAACGGCATCGTCTGCAGCGAGTGCCATAAGTTCTTCGTTTACCTGGTAGGGGAGGAACTTCTTCTTCCGCTCTTCGGCCTCGGCTTCCTGGCCCATGCTGGCCCACACATCCGTGTAGACGACTTTGGCGCCGGACACTGCTTCTTGGGGGTCTTGGATGAGTGTTGGTGCGGCTCCTGATTTTTTGGCTAGTTCGATCACCGCCTCGCTTGGCGCATGGCCTTCAGGGTGGGCAATGGTCAGGTTCGCGCCGGTGAGTGCGCAGGCTATGGAAAGGGAGTGGGCGACGTTGTTGCCGTCGCCGATGTAAGCGATGTTGATGCCTTCGACCGTGCTGAACTCTTCGCGGACGGTGAGCAGGTCGGCGAGGGCCTGGCAGGGGTGGTGGGCATCGGAGAGACCGTTTACCACCGGCACATTGGCGGCTGCGGCGAGCTCTTCCAACTCCTGGTGGTCGAAGGTGCGGACCATGATGGCGTCTATGTAGCGGGCGAGGACGCGGCCGGTGTCGCCGGGGGTCTCACGCTTGCCCATCTGGATCTCCTCGGGGCTCAAATGCAGCGCGTGGCCGCCGAGCTGGTACATCCCGACCTCGAAGGAGACCCGGGTGCGGTTGGAGGGCTTCTGGAAGACCATCGCGAGCGTCCTCCCGCGCAGCGGCCGGTAGGGGATGCGGGACTTCTGGAGGGTCTTTATCCTGACGGCTTCGTCCAGGACGTGCCGGGCCTCTTCCGGGCTGAATTCGGCTAAAGTAAGGCAGTCGCGGCCGGAGAGGGGAGAAGGGGCGGGAGGGTTTTGGCGCTCCCCGATCACGCGACGGCGTATTCGGGAACGGCTACCGGGACATCGACCAAGCCTCGAAACGTATCGAGCGCCGCCCGTACCTCCGTCCTGGTTACGGTGAGCGGTGGTGCGAGCCTTATCGTCGTGCCGCTTACGACGTTTACGAGTACGCCATCGTCCAGGCAGTCCTGGAAGAACTCGGGTGCCAGGTCGGGTCCGAGGTCCAGGCCGATCATGAGCCCGGCTCCGCGAACCTCCGCGCCGGGAATACGCTCCACTAACACTTCTAGCGCGTTCTTGAGGATTTTGCCTTTGAAGCGGACCTCTTCGAGGAACTGCGGGTCGTTGACGACGCCGAGCACCGCCTTTACCGCCGCCATCGCGAGCGGGTTGCCGCCGAACGTCGAGCCGTGGTTGCCGGGTCCGAGCGCGGCGCATCCCTCTTTCGCCAGCACCGCCCCGACCGGCACGCCGCCGCCGAGGCCCTTGGCGCTCGTGAGTACGTCCGGCACGACGCCCATGCCCTCGTAGGCGAAAAGTTGGCCCGTGCGGCCCATCCCGGTCTGTACTTCGTCAAAGATGAGCAGGGCGCCGTGTTCGTCGCACAGCTCCCTCAAGCCTTCGAGAAAGCCCTCCGACGCGACGTTGATGCCGCCCTCACCCTGGATCGGCTCTACCAGCACCGCCGCGGTCTGTGGGCCAACGGCCCCCTTTGCGGCTTCGAGGTCGCCGAACGGGGCGTAGGCGAAGCCGGGGAGCATCGGGCCGAAAGCCTCCTGCAGCGCGGGCTGGGCGGTGGCGGAGAGGCCGCCATAGGTGCGACCGTGGAAGGACTTGTCGAAGGTCAGGATCTCGTGCTTCTCCGGGCCGTAATTGTCTGCGGCGTGCTTGCGGGCGAGCTTGATGGCCGCCTCGTTAGCCTCCGCGCCGGAGTTGCAGAAAAAGACCTCGTCGAAGTCCGTGGCGTCGGTGAGCATTCCGGCGACTTCTTCCTGGATCGGGATCTCGTACAGGTTCGAGCAGTGGATGAGTTCCTCCGCCTGCTCCTGAATAGCCTCGACCAGAGCCGGGTGGCCGTGGCCCAGAGCGTTCGTCGCGATGCCGGCGATGAAGTCCAGGTAGCGGTTGCCCTCCTCGTCGAAGAGCCAGCTACCTTTCCCGCCCACCGGGGCGATATTCAACCGTTTGTAAGTTTCCATCACGTGTTTCATGCGACCGCTCCTTCCGATATGAGAGTTCCAACTTTTTCTCCGGCCAGCGCGGCCAGCATGGTGCCTTTCTTGTTTCCGTTGACGATGTGCGCCCCGACACCGTCCCGCGCGGCCCGCGCCGCCGTCCGCAGCTTGGGGACCATCCCGCCGGCCGCGAGCCCGTCTTCCACAAACCCCTCGCATTCCTCCGGGGAGATCTCCGGTACCGGCTCGCCATCTTTTAACAGCCCGTCCACGTCGGTCATCAGGAACAGATGCCCGGCCCCGAGCCCGACCGCGAGCGCGGCGGCGGCCACGTCGGCGTTGACGTTGTACGTTCCCTCCGGCCCGAGCCCTAGCGGGGCCACGACCGGCACGAAACCACCTTCCCAAAGCGCTTCTACGAGGCCCGTTTCGACCTTCCGGACCTCCCCGACCCGGCCCAGCTCCGGCACGGGGTCTACGAGGAGCGTCGGGCCGTCGGTGCCGGAGATGCCCGCCGCTGCTACTCCAAGTCCCTGCAACTCCCGCACGAGTGCCTTGTTGACCGTCCCGGCGTAGACCATCTCGGCGACTTCGAGCGTCGCCTCGTCGGTGACGCGCAGGCCCTCGTGCCAGCGGGTCGGGATGCCTAGAGAGTCGAGCATGCGGGTGAGTTGCGGGCCTCCGCCGTGGACCAGGGCGACGGGCGTGCCACCGGATAGTATCTCCGGGAGGTCTTCCAACGCGCCGCCGGCCAAGGCTCCACCCCCGATCTTGGCTACTATGGGCTTCTTATCCGTCACGTCCGGTAGCTCCCGTTGATCTCGACGTACCCGCAAGTCAGGTCGCAGCCCCAGGCAACAGCCGAATGATCGCCCTCGTTTAGACGAGCCGTTATAACGACCTCGTCCCCGGCGAGCGCCGCGTTCGCCTCCGCCTCATCGTGGGGAATGGGCTCACCGCCCTCGAAGACCTTGACCGGACCGAAGTACAGCTCCAATGTTGAGGGGTAGAACGCAGCCCCCGAGTAGCCCATCGCCGTAACGACCCGGCCCCAGTTAGCGTCCTCGCCGAAGACCGCTGCCTTTACCAGGTTGCTCCCGACGATCGTCTTGGCGAGCGCCGCCGCTGACGCCTCGTCCTGCGCGCCCTCCATAACGACCTCGACGAGTTTCGTGGCGCCCTCGCCGTCGCGGGCGATCTCTTTCGCCAGCTTACGCGCTACCGTCTCGACTGCTTCAGCGAACGCCGGGTAGTCGGTCGAATCGGTGGTGAGCGGCTCGTTCCCGGCGGCGCCGTTCGCCAACAGGAGCGCCATGTCGCTCGGGGAGGTGTCACCGTCCACCGTTACGCGGTTGAAGGTGCGGTCCGTCGCCCGGCCCAGAGTTTCTTGTAGGCAGTCCGGTTCGACGGCGGCGTCGGTGGTGAGGAAGGCGAGCATGGTGCCCATGTTCGGCCGGATCATGCCGCTCCCCTTCGCCGTCCCCCCGACGGTAACGGTCTTCCCATCCACCTCGACCTCAACCGCAGCCTCTTTGGTGCGCGTGTCGGTCGTCAGGATTGCCTCGGCAAAGCCGGAACCGTCAAGCCCCAATTCACCGGATGCGTCTACTATCCCGGCCTCTATCTTCTCCATCGGCAATAGCTGGCCGATCACACCGGTAGAAGCGACGGCGACCTGCCGACTATCCAAACCCAAGCTCTCCGCTGCGAGTGCCTGCATCCGCCGGGCGTCCTCGATCCCCTGTCCGCCGGTCGCCGCGTTGGCGTTGCCACTATTTACGACGACGGCCTGAACGTCGCCAGCCTCGACGGCTTGTTTCGTAATGTCGAGCGGCGCACCCTTGAAGGCGTTGCGCGTAAGTACACCCGCTACCGAACACGGATACTCGGAGCAGAGCAGACCGAGATCCTTCTTCCCCGAGTTCCGTACCCCGCACGCGACCCCGCCGGAGACGAACCCCGACGAAGCCGTCGCCCCGCCAGATACGACTTTTATACTGATTGTTGAATCTTTATTCATCAGCGGGCCATATTGTTGCATCCGCGTGCGCGAAGGTCAACCAGTTTATACAGAAACTTGAATAATTATCCGTAACTCCTACAATACGGCTTATGGCTTTGAAAGTCGGCATCTACGGTGGCAGTGGGTACGCGGGTTCCGAGTTGGTGCGCTTGCTGTCCGGGCATCCGAAAGTGGGCAGCCTGGAGGTGGCTTCGCGCGGGTATGCGGGGCAGAAGATCAGCGAGGTCTATCCGCACCTTGCCGTGGAGGAGAGCTTCGTGGGGCCGGGGGAGATCGACGGCTCCGGGCTCGACGTTGCCTTTGTCGCGTATCCGCACATGGAGAGCGCCGGGGTGGTGAAAGAGTTGCTGGAGGCTGGGGTCGGGTTGGTTGTGGATCTCTCGGCAGATTTCCGGCTCCCGGATGTCGGTATGTACGAGGAGTGGTACGGAGAGCATCCGGTGCCGGAACTCATCGAAGAAGCCCACTACGGGTTGCCGGAGTTATTCGGGGCGGCGGAGGGTCGGATCATCGCGAACCCCGGTTGCTACCCGACGGCGGCCATCTTGGCGCTCGCGCCCGTCGTGCGGCGGATGGAAGGCTCTATTCGCTCCATCACCGTGAACGCCCTCTCCGGTGTGAGTGGGGCCGGCGCGAAGCCGAGCGTCAAGACCGGCTTCGTAACCGCCAACGAGAACGCCAACGCCTACGGAGCCCCGTGGCACCGGCACACGCCGGAGATAGAGACCATGATCCGGCGCGTCGGAGAGAGCCCGAACGTCACCTTCGTGCCACACCTCATCCCCGCGACGCGCGGCGAGCTCGAAACTATCGTATTGGACGCCGAAGAGGTACCGGCCGCCGAAGAAGTCCTCGGCTGGTACGCGGAGGACTACGACGGCTGGAAGTTCGTCGAGGCGCGCGAGGAATACCCGCACGTCGCCCACGTCGCCAACACCAACCGGTGCCGGCTCTCGGTGGCGGTGGACGAGAGGGCGGGTAAGCTGTTGCTCTTCTCGGCGTTGGACAACTTGCTCAAGGGGGCTTCGGGGGCGGCGGTGCAGAACATGAACCTGGCGCTCGGTTTCGAGGAAGACCTCGGCATCGAGCACCTCAAGTAACCTCAAGTAACCTCAAGTAGGAGGACAGAACGGTGGACTCGACCCGGACGGGCGTGGATAAAGGGACGCGGCAGGAGCTGATCCTACGCCTCATCTCCGAAAAAGAACTCGGAACCCAGCAAGGCGTCGTAACGGCCCTCGCCGACGAAGGCGTCGAGGTCGCCCAGGCCACCGTCAGCCGGGACCTGACGGAGCTCGGCGTCCTAAAAGTCGGCAACCGCTACCTGGCGCTCCCGCAAGAATCCGGTTTCGCCGGTATAGAGGTGCTACCGGGTTTTATCCTCGACGTAATTCAGGCCCAAAACACCATCGTCATGCACACCCGCGACGGCACGGCGGGCGCCGTCGCCAGCGTCCTCGACCGGGTAAGGGGGCTCAAGATCATCGGTACCGTCGCCGGCCTCGACACCGTAGTCGCCATCTGCCCGGACAACGACTCCGCCGCAGAGGTCTCCGCGTTGATCTCCGACGTCTGCCGCGCCAAGACCCGCCCCGCCGGAAACACGGACTAACCGAACTTGACCACCAGCAACTACCCGAAAGTAGCTCTGCGCCTCTCGTTGCTCGATGACCGGCTCGTAGTTTGCCGCCTCGAACCGGATAGCGAAGTGCCCGATTGGGCTACAGAATCCGGGTTCTCTTCGATAACCCGCACCCTGCACGAACTCTCCATAGTCTGCACGGAGGAAAAGGTCCCGGACGAAGTAGTTCGAGAAAGTGGCTGGCGGGCGCTCGTAGTCGAGGGATCGCTCGACTTTTCGCTAGTTGGCATACTAGCTTCGGTCGTGACGCCTTTAGCAGAGGCCGGCATCAGCGTCTTCGCTATCTCGACTTACGACACCGACTACTTGTTGGTGAGAGGAGAACAACTAGATTCCGCCCTCAGCGCTTTGCGGAAGGGAGGACACGAACTTTCTGCCGAACCCGTGCTAAAAGAAGTTTTCACCATAAGACCAGCAAAGCCAGAAGACCAAGCCTTTCTCTGGAAGATGCTCTCTGAAGCCGCTCAAGAGACTACGGTGGCGGCCGTTGCAGAGAATCCTGGCACGGCGAGATATGTCGGAGGTTGGGGACGTGAAGGGGAACTGGGATTTGTAGCCCTATCGAAAGACGATCGTCCGATCGGAGCGGCGTGGCTGCGGATGTTGATAAAAGAGAACAGAGGCTACGGATACCTGGACGACGAGACCCCGGAACTCGCAATAGCGGTCCACCCGGACTTCAGAGGAATGGGAGTTGGCGTCCGGCTACTCGCACAGCTCCTCGAAAGAGCAAAAGATTTCTACAATAAAATATGCCTCAGCGTGAGGGCAAACAACCCGGCCCTACACCTGTACGAAAAGATGGGTTTTGGGATCGTCCAGGACAGCGAGAGGACGAGCCACATGGGTGGGTCCAGCTTCACAATGCGACGAGACCTCAACTGACCAGGAATCAATTAAAAGGAGCTTTCGGAGATGCTAAAAGGAAAAAAAGTCGTGCTCGCCTACTCCGGTGGACTAGACACCTCGGTCTGTCTCAAGTGGTTCGAGCAACAGGGGGCCACGCCTTACGCGCTCTATCTAGACCTCGGACAAGGTGAGCCTGAAGTAGACGTTAAAGAAAAAGCCTTGAAGATCGGGGCTGTGGACGCCTTTGTGCGGGACGCACGGGAGGAGTTCGTTGAGGAGTACGTGGCCCCCGCGATCAAGGCCAACGCGCTCTACGGCGGCGAGTATCCGTTGTTTACGGCTCTCGGAAGACCGCTCATCGCGAAGAAGCTCGTCGAGGCGGCGCGCGAGGTGGGGGCAGAGCTTATCGCCCATGGTTCTACCGGAAAGGGCAACGACCAGGTCCGATTCGACGTTACAACGGCCTCCATCGCCCCTGACCTCACCGTCGTGGCCCCGGTTCGCGACTTCAACATGAGCCGGTCTGAGGAGATGGAGTACGCTGAGCAGCACGGCATCCCCGTACCCACCACCAAGAAGTCACCCTACAGCGTGGACGAGAACCTCTGGGGAAGATCCATCGAGGCCGGCCCGCTCGAAGATCCAGACCATGAACCTACACCAGATATTTATACTTTGGCAAAAGAACCTGAAAAGGCGCCGGACAAGCCGCGATACGTGGAGATCGGCTTCGAAGAAGGGCTTCCAGTGAGCCTGGATGGGGAAGAGCTGTCGTTGGTGGAGCTTATCGGGAAGCTGGATCCGGTTGCGGGTAAACACGGGGTCGGCAGGATCGACATGGTCGAGGACCGGCTCGTGGGTATAAAGAGTCGCGAGATCTACGAGGCTCCCGCTGCAATGACGATCATTCAAGCCCACAAAGAACTCGAAACCCTGACGCTCACCAAAGACGTGCTCCGCTTCAAGGCACAGATCGAGCAACGCTACGCCGAGCTAACCTACGACGGCCTCTGGTTCACACCGCTCAAGTCCGCCCTGGACGCCTTCATCGAAGAGACCCAGAAGACCGTAACGGGCACCGTGCGGCTGAAGCTGTACAAAGGGTCTAGTACCGTGGCCGGACGCACCGCTCCAAAAGCACTCTATAGCAAAGACCTCGCCACTTACGACCCCGGCAGCACCTTCGATGAGTCGGCGGCGGCTGGTTTCATCGCGCTGTGGGGACTCCCGGCCCGACAATGGGCCAGCATACACGGTGGCATCGAACAGGAGACCCCTACGAAATAAACCTTCTATTTTTTGACGCTTGACGGAAGAGGTTTGCACAAACTGCTCTGATGTCCCAGGCGCCGTGAGTTTGCAGCGGGCGAACCTTCCGGGCGGACCTGTGAGCATGGCTTAGTAGAAATGGACATGAGAACAAGTATTCCAAGACCGTACTATTCGTCCCGCGGCCGGAAAATCCTAACGAATTTCGTCCCCTGTAGACGCTGGCCCACATACCGGAGCGGAGGCTTGCCCGAGGACCGTCCGTCGAAAACTATAGGTTCAGCCGCGGTGCAACCCTATTGTGAAACATACCAACATCAACAAAGCTCTCTGAGCTACCGCTTAGCATCTTGACCCAACGCTTTTTTGTACGGGTCTATGGGTCTGCCCAACCCGGGCCCATATCAAGTAAACCGATTCATCCTTGCTATTATCGAACCTGTGACGCAAGAACTAGATCCCCGCGGCAAACGTGACCTCGCCATGATGCGCCGTGCCCTCGTGGCCGCCGAACAGGCCGCCGAAAGGGGAGAAGTGCCCGTCGGGGCCGTGGTCGTGTGCGGAGATAAAGTTCTGGCAACAGCCGCCAACGAACGCGAGGCCCTGCAAGACCCGACAGCCCACGCCGAGCTTTTGGCGCTTCGAAGGGCCGCTGCTGAGATCGGTAGTTGGCGGCTCAGCCGCTGCACGCTCTATTCGACTTTGGAACCTTGCCCGATGTGCGCCGGCGCCGCCCACGCCGCCCGCGTCTCCCGTCTCGTCTACGCCGCCCCCGACCACAAAGCCGGATACGCCGGCACCCTCCACGATCTCCCCGGAGATACCCGTCTGAACCACACCTTCCCCTCCGAAAGCGGCCTCCTGGAAGCCGAAGCCGCCAGAATTCTCCGAAACTTCTTCGAAACTCGCCGTAAAAACCACTAGAACGTGCCAATCATACGCCGAACTCTATCAAACTAAAAGCCAAAAGTTACAATCTATACTAACTGTAAACTATAGGTAAAGAGTACAGCCAGAGTCTAAACTGCTGGTCGAAGTAAATCTTTCTACCTAAACATAAAGGTGCATGATTTGCGGGAAATTCGGCTTTTCTTAGGTTTTCAGAAAAATTTTTGAAAAAAATCCTGGGATGCTGGACAAAGCTCAAAACGCCGTGAAATGCGGGGTTTGTCTCATCAACGATGCTTTAACCTAATGTTAAGGTCTAATTGACGGGTGTTGCAAACAGAAAATGTGGTGTGCTAGGTTTCTGCACTACCAGATGTGGTGTTGAGCGGTATTAATCGTCACGGGGGTTACTACGGTGCAGTGTCCGTATTGTGATTTTGAGGATACAAAGGTTGTAGATTCGCGGCTTTCGGAGACGAAGGATGCTGTGCGCCGGCGTCGGGAGTGCCTGGCGTGCGAGAAGCGGTTTACTACTTATGAGCGGCGCGAACCTTTGAAGCTCATGGTTATAAAGCGCGACGGTGAGCGGGAGGCGTTTGATCGCGACAAACTCCAGACCGGTCTCATGAGGGCTTGTGCCAAGCAGCGGGTGTCGGACGAAGAGGTGGAGTTGATCGTGGACGAGGTCGAGGCCGAGTTGCGCGAGCGGCGGCGGCATGAGGTAACGTCGCGGCGCATTGGAGACATGGTTTTGTTCCGGCTCCGGCGGCTCGACATGGTGGCGTATCTCCGGTTCGCCTCCGTCTACCGGCAGTACACGGATGTGGATCAATTCCGCTCCGAACTGGTGAAGCTGGCCGGTTCTGGAATCGGTAGCAGCAGGTAGTAGGCAAAAGCAAGTAGTGGGAAGAGCAAACTTCCGCAGTAAAATATAGGGGAGGATTATGGAAGTAGATCGTAGTAAGCGGCTGGATGGTATCGAGCTCTCGGAGAACGCGTTAGCGGTTCTCAAAAAGCGCTACCTCAAGAAGAACGAGGCGGGCGAGGCTATCGAAGAGCCGATAGATATGTTCCGCCGCGTGGCGTCGAACATTGCTGAGGGCGAGTACCGTTTCAAAGAGGGCGAAGAGGCCGAGGCTCTGTACGAGGAGTCCAAAGAGAAGTTCCTCCAGATGATGCTCTCCCGCAAGTTCATGCCAAACTCGCCGACCTTGATGAACGCGGGGCGTGAGATGCAGCAGCTCTCGGCGTGCTTCGTGCTGCCGGTCGAGGATTCGATAGACGGAATTTACGACACGCTCAAGCACCAGGCGATCATTCACAAGTCTGGTGGTGGCACGGGCTTTGGTTTCTCGCGGCTGCGGCCGAAGAATGACCTGGTAAAGAGCACGATGGGCGTTTCGAGTGGGCCGGTCTCGTTTATGGCAATATACGACGCTTCGACGGACAAGATCAAGCAGGGCGGTACCCGGCGCGGGGCGAACATGGGCATTCTGCGGGTGGATCATCCGGATATCGAAGAGTTCATCACTTGCAAAAAAGAGAACGACCAGATCAACAACTTCAACATCTCGGTCGCCATCACCGACGAATTTATGGAAGCCGTGGCGAACGACGCGGACTTCGACCTGAAGAACCCTCGTGATGGTGTGGTTATAAAGACGATCCGGGCGCGGGAGCTGTTCCGTCAGATCGTCGAGGGCGCGTGGCTCAACGGCGAGCCGGGCGTGGTGTTTATAGACAAGATCGACGGCGACAACCCGACGCCGCAGTTCCCGATAGAGTCCACGAACCCGTGCTCCGAGGCTCATCTGCCACCCTACGACTCGTGCAACCTCGGCTCGATAAACCTGGAGCGGTTCTTCGTGCCGGGCGAGCAGGTCGGAGAAGGCTCGGTCGACTGGGACGAGCTTCGCGAGACGATCCACACCACGATCCGCTTTCTGGACAACGTGATCGAGATGAACAAGTACCCGCTCCCCGAAATAGACGAGATGAGCCGCGGCAACCGGCGTATCGGGCTCGGTGTCATGGGTTTCGCCGACCTCCTGATAAAGCTCGGCATCACCTACGACTCCGACGAAGGCCTCGCTTTTGCTGAGAAGGTCATGAAGTTCGTAGACGACGAGGCCTGGGAAGAGAGCCGCAACCTCGCCGAAGAGCGGGGCGTCATGCCGCACTTCGAGGGCTCGCGGCACGAAGCCCGCGGCGATAGAGTACGTAACGCTACCGTTACGACTATCGCGCCGACCGGCACCATATCCATGATCGCCGGCTGTTCCGGCGGCATCGAGCCGCTTTTCGCCGTGGCGTTCATGCGGCGTCAGGCCGACATGGAGATGCCGGACGTGAACCCCGAGTTCGTGAAGCTGGCTAAAGAGCGCGGCTTCTACTCCGAGGAACTGATGACGAAGGTCGCCGAGCACGGCAGCGTCCGGGAGATCCCGGAGGTCCCCGAGGACGTGCGGGGCGCGTGGGTTACGTCCCACGACATCTCTTCGGAGTGGCACGTCAAGATGCAGGCGGCGTTCCAGAAGCACACCTCGATGGGGATCTCTAAGACCATCAACCTGCCAAACCACGCGACGCCGAAGGACGTGGAAGACGCCTACATGCAGGCTTACGCGACCGGCTGCAAGGGCATCGCCGTCTACCGCGACGGCTCCCGCGACGCCCAGGTCCTCTCTACCGGCAAGACCGGCGAGGCCACGCAGGGCGAGCAGCCCGCCGCGGAGCCCGAGGTTCTGCACATTTCGCTGGCCGAGGCCCGCAACGGCCGGCCGCGCACGCTCTCCGGGGTGACGAAGAAGCTACAGACCGGCCACGGCCCGCTGTACGTCAGCATGAACGACGACGAGTTCGGGCCGCGCGAGTGTTTCGTGGTGCTGGGTAAGCCCGGTGGTACGGCGGCGGCCTTCTCCGACGCCCTGGGACGTATGATCTCACTCGCCATGACCCACGGCGCCCAGCCGACCGAGGTTGTAAGCCAGCTCCGCGGCATCCAGGACGGACACCCGATGGGCTTCGGCCCGAACGCGGTCCTCTCCGTCCCTGACGGCGTGGCGAAGGCGATGGGCGAGCACTACCTGGTCGAGGAAACTCAGGCGGAAGCGCGGGAACTCCCGATCATCGGGGCGTGCCCGGACTGCGCCAGCGGCCTCACCCGCCAGGAAGGCTGCGTAGTCTGCCATTCCTGCGGCTACTCCAAGTGTAGCTAAACCGCTTCTCCAAGCGGCTTTGGGGCGGACTCTTCACGGTCCGCCCTTTTGATGTCTGCCGGAAAGTTCGTCGCTAAGAGTTTATCGGTCGAGTTCCTGATCCTCGAAGGAGGCGGGATCTTCGGCGGGTTCCAGGTGCATGAAGAACGTGCTGCCGGGTAGCGCTTCGCCCAACTCTTTCTCTATTTGCTCCAGGAGATCGTGTCCTTCCTGCACACTCCACCGACCTGGCACAAGCACGTGCGCCGAGACAAACCGGCGCTGTCCGGCGGCCCGGGTGCGGACCGCGTGGAACCGCACGCTTGTCCTTTCGTAGCGAGAGAGGACTTTCGAGATGGTTTCTTGGTCTTCCGGGGGCAAGGCGCGGTCCAGGAGTCCGTTCACGGTGTCACGCAGCAGGCGAACCCCGATCCGGACGATGTTCGCCGCTACGAGTAGCGCGATAAGAGGGTCCAGCACCAGCCATTCGGTGAGCTGCACCAGCGCTATTCCGAAAACCACGCCCAGCGAGGTCCATACGTCGGTGAACAGATGGTGGGCGTCTGCGCGGAGCGTGATAGAGCGCAGACGGCGTCCGGCTCGCAGGACAGCCAGGGCTACGCCGCCGTTGATCGCCGCGGCGACCAACGTGATCGCAAGCCCGATCCCCAGGTTATCCAGCGGCTGCGGGTCCAGCAAACGGGCCCAGGCCGTCGCCCCGATCCAGACCGCCGCGATCAGGATCAAAGCGCTCTCCAACCCGCTCGAAAAATACTCGGCCTTGTTGTGACCGAAGGCGTGCTCCTCGTCCGGCGGACGGGCGGCCAGCGTTAACGCCCACAACGCTGCGACCGCCGCCACCAGATTCACTACCGACTCGACCGCATCGGAGAATAGGCCAACCGAACCGGTGAGCAAATACGCCCCGAACTTCAGCCCGATAGTTACTGCTGCCGCCGCGATCGAGAGGGCTGCGTAGCGACGAGCACTAACGGCTAACTTTGTAGCGTTCTCCGTCAAAACAACCTACGACCAACCTGCCCGGGAGCAGTACAGATTCCCGACCGCCCCAAAATCTACCTCCATCGTACTGCGCACCCGAGTATACACACCCCGAAATCCACGATTATCCCTCAATTGGCTGCTTTTACAGTTAAATAACTCTAAAGTATAAGGTTAGTGCTATCGTAAGAGATGACTTGGTGGTCACGATCTCCGAACCTGCGAAGATGCTTTACTAATAAGGTTCTGACGTTGAAGGGTCTCTCTACTTTTGGTGTGATCGGAACTGCGCAGTAGAGTGCGGCAGGTTAAACTTCGGGGTGAATGTGTGCCGGGTTGAAGGGTGGAGGGTGAGCCGATAAACTCGTCGGCGGAGAGGTGGCAGAGCGGTTGAATGCGGCGGTCTCGAAAACCGTTATGTCGGTAATCCCGGCATCGGGGGTTCGAATCCCCCCCTCTCCGCCCCGGAGCGTCCGTCCCAGGCTCGCACTGTAGGTAGAAGCTCTGTGGGAATACTTTGTGCCGGGGGCGTATGATTGGGCGGTGTTTGCTTCGGGTTCAGAGGATGCGGCCTAGTTTGTCTGGGGGACGCCGCTGGCTGCGGGCTGGCTGGGGTGCGTTATTGCTTCTGGTCGCCGTGGGGGTGTTGGTGTTCTCAGTATTGCTCCACGTTCGCTTCGGGGATGAAACTCTGGGGCGCATCTCGACCGATTCGATGAACGTACACGCGGACTTCGATTCTTTCTGGCGTTCGGCGGAGGCGGCCTTGGCCGGTGAGGGCATCTATGATACAGGTGCCCGACTGGTAAACCTGAACCCGCCGTTTTGGACGTTGGTGGTGTTGCCGTTCGGGTTTATGCCGACGCTCGACGCCTACCGGTTGTTTGTCGTGATCATGCTGTTCACCACCCTCGGTTCAGTGGCCTGGATGGCGGGTGAACTGCGGCTGCGGGCCGGGTGGGCGGTTTTGGCTGTTGGTCTGGTCCTTTTCTCTTCACCGATGCTCGCGACCCTGGCCCTCGGGCAGATGTATCCGGTGCTGACCCTGGGCCTCGTGGCGGCTTGGGCGATGGACCGCCGGAGCCGATATCTGTTGGCGGGACTCGCTCTGGGGCTCGTGATAGCGCTCAAACCCTCGCTCGCGCCTCTCATACTGTGGCCCGCCGTGCGGAAACGCTGGGAGATGGTGGGGGCGACTATCGTCTCCGGTGCGGCGGCGACGCTCGCCGGGAGCGTGGCGCTCGGGTCCGACGCGACGCTCCGGTACGCGGAAGTCGTCTTGGAAGAACGAATAGACGGCTACTGGGACAACGCTTCGCTCGCCAGCGCGGCCATGCGCACTTTTACCGAAACCCGCTTTGCAGAGCCCCTCGCGGTGTTGCCGGGGCTGGTTCCGGCGGCCTACGTGTTGGGTATAGCGCTGATTATATTGACGGCGGTGAAGATCCGGGACGGTTCGGAGGCGGGTCTCTGGGCCCTGGTAGCCGCCTCGCTCCTGGCCTCGCCTGTGGCCTGGAACAACTACCTGCTCTTGCTGGTGCCGGGGGTCTTGCTCTTGCTCGCCCGCGGCAGGATCTCGCTGGCCTTCCTGCTGCTAGCCCTGCAGTTCATCCCGCAGCAGTGGCCTTTTTTGTGGAGCGATTCTGATACGGTACTAGCCACGCTGGCGGTCAGCCTGTACACGTGCGGGCTCGTGGCACACTGGCTCTCGTTTTTCTTCGTCGGCAAGGAACTGAAGCGAGCCAAGAGGACCACGTTTCGAGAAGAGCCGCCTGAACCAACCCAAAAACAGATGCGAGCTTAAAATACGGGCTGAGATTTCCGGGTCCCGTGGCATAATCTTTCTGAAACTATACTCTCTCGGAAAGGTAAAGATACATGGGGTCAACAACGCTCAGCCGACGCATAGTCGAGTCCCTGCCCGGGTTAGACGAGCTATCCGAGGCCGTCCAGCCGAAAGTCCAGAATGCCGTTGCCGTCGGCGGTAAGACGGTGCGCGATATCCTCGACGGCAAATACCTCGAAGCCCCGTTTCATCCTATGCTCAGCGACGTACCGCTCGGCTCCTGGACGGCGACGGTCGTGTTCGACGGCGTAGACGCCGCTACCGATTCCAAGGCTGCGCGAAACGCCGCTGACGCGACGCTCGCCCTCGGGAACGCAGGCGCCGTGGCCGCCGCTATAACCGGCCTCTCGGACTGGCGATACCTCTCCGGCGGCTCGCGCAAGATGGGCATGGCCCACGGACTGCTGAACTCCGTCGGCCTCGTCTTCAACGTCGCCTCGCTCCTTTTGCGGGCCACGGGCCGCAGAAAAGCCGGAAGGCTAGCCTTTCTGGCCGGCTTCTCCGTCAGCGGGACCGCCGCGCACCTTGGAGGAGAGCTATCCTACAACTACGGCCTGCGCGTAAACCGCAACGTCTTTGAGTGGGCCGGGCCCGACGAGTTTACGCCGGTCCTCGACGAAAATGAGTTGCCGGAGGATGGTATGCGCAAGGTCGAGCTGGACGGGGCGGACGTCCTCGTAAGCCGGCTCTCCGACGGCAGCATCTGCGCCATCTCAAACGTCTGCAGCCATTTCGCTGGTCCGCTGGACGAGGGCGAGCGCGTAGGAGACACGGTAGTTTGTCCCTGGCACGACTCTCGCTTCGACCTTTGCAGCGGAAAAGTTTTGAGAGGTCCGGCGACCTTTCCCCAGTCCCGCTGGGAAGTTCGGGTACGCGACGGCAAGATCGAGATAAAAGGCGCCGAGGAGAACATCCAGAAGGTGGTCAGGTAGCCTGTCAGCCAGCCGCCTCCGGCGGCTTTCAGCTATCGGCATTTCTGCCAAAAACATGGCAGCGGGGAGCTGCCTGGTAAAACGTGTAGCATGAATAGGGAGAGAAACTTTTTTAGTGGATCAGGAAAAGAAGAAAACGGAGCGCCAGAAGATCCTAGACCGGCTCGACTCTTATGACGGCGGATTAAACGAGGAAGCCCAACAGAGGGAAGAGGAGCTAGAGCGCAAACGCCGGTACGAGCGTGAGAAGGGGATCTAGCGGGGTAGAAGGACCGCGGGTTTCTAGCCGACAAGCCGAGAAGCTGAACCGCTGAGAAGTTGGCTAGCTTCGCTCCAGCATCTCCATAGCTTCCCCGGCTGCCCGGCGCAAGGTGCGGCCTGAGTCAACGCGGAAGACCGTTTGAAGGTCTTGGCGGGCTCGGGACCTTTCTCCGAGGGCGGCGAGGGCCGAGGCCCGGTTGTAGTAGGCGGTTCCTAGTTTCGGGTCTAGCTTGATGGCGCGGTCGGCGGCTTCGAGGGCGCCTCGGGGGTCTCCGTCAGCGTCGAGGCTGGCCCCGAGGGCGGCGTAGTAGCGGGGGAGGGGACGTTGTTCGGCGAGCTCCTCGTAGAGGGTAACGGCTCTTTCGTATTCTGCCTGCCGGAAGGCTTTACCGGCGCGGCGTTCTTCGGGTGAGACGTTGCGGGCCATGATGACGGTGAGGATAGCGGCGCCGCCCAGGTAAACGAGGAGTACGGGATCTTCGTTGTAGACCGTGGTCAGGCTCATGACGAAGGGAAGGCCCGCGATAAAAACGCCGGTCGAGAGCGGTGGGATCAGACGCCACAAAAACTCCCTGTAAGCCCGCACCCGCAACAAGTCCCGGTTCTGGCGACCGATAAAAAACGTGAAGACCGCCAGGATAACGAGCGCGATGAGCGAGGGGTACAAGAAGTTCAACGGTTGAGTTCTTCCAGAATTCCTTTGATGTTGCCCCGGAAGCGGCGGGGAAGGTCGGCTTCGAGCGCCCGTTGGAGGTCTTTTTTGGCCCGGCTCCGGCGGTTCATGCGGCGGAAGATGAGGCCGCGGTTGTAGTACGCGATGCCGTATTTGGGGTCTTGCTCGATGGCCCGGGACGATTCCTCCATTCCTTCCTCATCCCGGCCGCCGGCGCCGAGCGCCGCGCCCAGAAAAGCGTGGTGGCGGGCGAGGGGTTGTTCCTCGGTGAGCTTGCGGTAGTTCTCTATGGCCTTCTCGTAGTTTCCCTGGCGGAAGGCTTTGCTCGCCGCGCGCTCCGAGCGGGGCATCGAGAGCATGTTCGAAGAGATCACCGCGACCGCAAAGAGGATCGCCCAGGTCAAGAGCACGGCCTGGTTTTCGCGGTAACCCTGGACCACCAGAAGGCTCAGGGCCATTAACGTCAGCACGCCGAAGGGTGCCGCCCTACGCGCCAGCGGCCCCCAGGCCTTTGCCCGGAACAAATCCTTATTGGCGGAAAAAACTACCCGCCAACTCAGGAAAACCAGCAGAAAAACCAACACTATCGGAATTGCGGCCGCTCCCATATTTACTCTCCCTCTTTTATCGTGCTCCTGGCTTCCCCCTGACCTGCATGCTCGTCCAGGAAACTCAGCAGCAGTTTATTGAAAAAGCCCGGGTTGTCTTGATTCGCGTTGTGTCCGGCGGCCGGTATCACCACGTGACGGCTCTGCGGGTCGCGGTCCGCCCACTTTGGTGAGATCTTCTTTATGTTCCCGACTTCGTCGCTGTCGCCGTGGGTGATGAGCAGCGGGTGTTCTATCCTGTACCCGGGCTCGTGGTGCAAAAGGTCCGTTACGGCGTTCCAGACCTTCATGAAATCTTCTTTCGTCAACTGTCGCATCGCCTCGTAAGCGTAAGCCTGCGCCCCGGGCGTAACGGCGGTGTTCTTGGCGATTTGCTCGCGGAGATGGTCCTCGGGCCAGAGCTTGAAGACTAGCGGCGAGATCTGCAAGGCCAACGTGCCCAGCTTTGGCTGTTCGATGGTGCTGCAAGACGATCCCACGGTAGCCAACGCGGAAACCCGCTCCGGATAATAAAAGACTACGTCTTGGGCCAAATGACCGCCGAGCGATTGCCCGACGAGAAAAACTTTCTCGTATCCCAGGTGGTCGATCAGGGCTACGAGGTCTTCTATGAGGTCGCCGATCAGAAGCCCTTCCCCGACGTCACCGAGCGGCCTGGAGCGCCCGTGGCCCCTCATGTCCCAGGTGATGACCTGGTAGCTTTCGGCGAGCGCGGAGGCTTGAGAATCGAACATGCGGTGGTCCATCATGGCGCCGTGAGAAAATACTACGGGCGGCGCGTCTTTCGGACCGGAGGTCCAGTAGTGGATGGGGCAACCCGCCCGTTCGACAACGCCTTCGACCGTCTCTGTGGACCCCATTCAGGTCTAAGTTCCCACCGGCGCGGGTTCCTGCTGTTTCAGAAATTCTATTGCCGGTGAGATTATTTGTCCGAACTCATCGTCGCTCAGCGCCGGGCGTGACCCTTCCGTAGGCACCGCTGCGTCCAGCTCGATCCAACTTGTGCACCCGCCATAGCTCTCGCTGTACGGCAACTCGACCGGTCCGGGCAGCAAGTGGGTTCGTAGTACGAGCACCGTTAGCGGCTTTTTAGGACGCCACCTGAAGCGGCTTTCGGCGTACTCCGGCGTCCAGATGTGGTGTGGATCTATGGCTTCGAGGGCTTCGGGCGAGGAGATCTCGTATGCGGCGTGTACTTCGGCGAAGGAAGTAAAGATTAAGGGCCCATCATCTTTGCGGTCGGGGATGCCGGCCATCAACCCCCGGTACCCGGGTTTCAGCAGCTCCGGGCGCTGGTGTTCGTAGCCGGGTAGGAGCAAGAACCGCGTGCTCGGCACGGCGAATGCCTTCTCCCGAATGCCGCCTTTGCGGACGACGAGCGCCGTATCTCCGCGTTCCAGAGCCTTTACCGCCACCGCCCATTCTTTCAGAGCATTTTGTAGAGAATTCAAAGGATCACCTCTCGTATAATATTAACCGGCTGATATACAGATTATATGATGCCTTTGTACAGGCTTCGACGGGAGGAAACACAATGGGCGAACACGATACCTCGCATGAAACCCCGCACCGCGTAGAGCGCGACTCTATGGGGGAGGTGCAAGTTCCCCGCGACGCCCTCTTTGGCGCCCAGACGCGACGTGCTTTGGACAACTTCCCCATAAGCGACATCCGGTTCCCGCGGCGCTTTATCCAGGCGCTCGGGGCGATCAAGCTCGAAGCCGCCGTCGTGAACAACGAACTGGGTAACCTGGACGGCGGGATCAAAGACGCCATCGTGCAGGCCGGGGAAGAGGTCGTGGATGGCATGCTCGACAACCAGTTCGTGCTAGACGTTTTCCAGACCGGCTCGGGGACCTCGACTAACATGAACGTAAACGAGGTCATCTCGAACCGCGCGGTCCAGACAATGGGCGGAGATCTCGGCTCCAAAGACCCTGTCCACCCGAACGACCACGTAAATAAGGGTCAATCATCGAACGACGTCATCCCGACCGCCATCCACCTCTCGGCCCTGATCTCTATCAAAGAAGACCTCCTCCCCGGTCTCGAAACCCTCCGGAACGCGCTCGAGGAGAAGGCGCGGGAGTTCGACGGCGTGGTCAAGACCGGCCGCACCCACCTCCAGGACGCCACCCCGATCCGTCTCGGGCAAGAATTCGAGGGCTTCGCCGGGCAGATCAAACGCGGCATCCAGCGCGTAAAGAAAGCTCAGGAAGACCTCGCTGAAGTCGCCCTCGGCGGCACGGCGGTCGGCACCGGCGTCAACACCCACCCCGAGTTCGCCGGGAAGGTCTGTGAAAAACTCTCCGACCGCTTCGGCGTCGAGGTTTGGGAGACGGAGAACCACTTTCAGGCCCAGAGCGCGATGGACGGGTGCGTCTTCGCCAGCGGCGCGATGAAAACCGTGGCGGTAAGCATCATGAAGATCTCCAACGACCTCCGCTGGCTCGGGGCCGGACCGCGGGCAAACCTCGCAGAGATAGCCCTGCCCGAAGTACAGCCCGGCTCCTCTATAATGCCCGGCAAGGTAAACCCGGTCATTCCCGAGAGCGCCGCCCAGGTCGCGGCCCAGGTCATCGGGAACGACGCTGCCGTCGCCGTCGCGGGCCAGAGCGGCAACTTCCAGCTAAACGTCATGCTCCCGGTCATCGCCCTGAACCTGCTCCAGTCCATCGGCTTGCTCGCCACGACCTCAACCAACCTCGCCGCCCAGTGCGTCAGCGACCTCGAAGCCACGGAGCGCGGCCCCGAACTCGTAGAAAACGGCCTCATGCTCGCCACAGCCCTCGCCCCGGAGGTCGGCTACGACAAAGCCGCCGATATCGCCAAGCAGGCTTACAAAGAAGACAGCACCATTCGCGAGGTCGCCCACGAGCAAACCAATTTATCTGAGGAAGAGCTGGACGACTTGCTGGATGCCCGGAAGATGACGGAGAGGTAAAACTACCGGCGACTCACAGTGTACACTGGTCTTTGTGAGCGATCTTCCCAAACGACTGAACGAGATGGACGACCTGCGGGACATGGGCCGCTTCCCGCTGCCCGTCTACGCGGGCGCCACCGGCAACATCTTACTCACCATCGTGCTGACGTATCTGCTCCGGGGGCGTCGCGGAGAGCCTCTGGCGCTGCCAGCGTGGGCGGGGGGGATAATCTCTGCGAACGTCCTGCCGGTAGTCCTGCTGCGCTCCCGCATGGACGAGAATACGCATTACCCTGAGATCGAGGAGATGGGCTTTTTCGGCGATCAGCACAAGTTCTCCAACTGGGTCTACGCCGTAGCCTCGGCGAACATGCTCGTGTGGATAGTGCTTTCCTGGGGCCTCTTCTCCTATCGGCACGACCGCAAAGCCCTGGCTGGAATGCTGATCCTGGCCTTTGTATGCACCTTCTTTCCGGCCTGGGTCCGGCTGTTCCGCCGCTAAGGTTCTAAGGTTCACCGGCCGGAGGCTTGCCCTTCCCGGTTGATGAGCGGTTTACCGCGTAGATGCCGGTGACGATCAAGGCCGTTCCGAGCAGCAGCGAGGCCGTCAGCCGCTCGTCGAGGAAGACCGCCCCGACCGCTATGCTGACGAGCGGCACGAAGAAGACGTAGACCGCGACGCGGCTCGCCTCCCCCGCCCGTATCAGGGCGAACCAGAGCAACCACGCCAGCGCTATCTCGACGAGCGCCACGTAGGAGAGGCTGGCGAAGAGCGTGCCCGTGGGAGATACCTCCGACCAGGGTTCTGTGGTAAAGCTAAAAAGCGTCAGAACCCCGCCCCCCACTACGAACGGTATCGCCACCGCCCACATCGTCGAGATCCTCGTCTCGTACCGCTTGAAAAAGACCGTCCCGAGAGCCCACGAAAACGCCGAGCCCACCCCGAACGCCACGCCAACCGCAGATATATCCCCAAAGAGGCTCCCCGCGCTCACGGCCACTATTCCTGAGAAACCCAGTACCAGTCCGAAGACCTTCGCCAGGGAGAGCGACTCGCCCAGGATCGTCCAGGCTAACAGCCCGACGAGCATCGGCTGCAGGTACTCCAGCACCGCCGCCGTACCGGAAGGCAGGTACAGAATAGCCAGCGTCTGAAACCCGAAAAAGAAGACCACGTTGAACGCCGCGAGCAGCAGAAAAATCGGCCAGTCACGCCTCAAGTGCGGGCTCCCGCCCCAGACGACGGCTACGAGCAGGATCGCGAGGCCGCCGACCAGGGTCCTCAAACCGGCGAAGAGCATGGGCGGCGAGTGCTCCAGCCCGACCTTTACGACCGAGAAAGCCGACCCCCAGAACAGCACCAGCAAGGCGAAAGCCAGCACCACGTACCGGCGTCGGCCGAAGAGCTGCAAGGTTTACCCTTCCTGCGCCGGGTTGTCCGCAGGCTTCGAGGAGGAGCCCCCGGAGGTCCTTGCCAGCGCGGCCACGGGCGTGGTAAGGACCGCGAGGACGCCCGCTACCAGGAACGCCGCCTGGAGGCCGGAGTGGCCCGCAAAGGCTCCCAGGGCCACTGGTCCTACGATGGTGCCGATGCCCAGGAACATGAGGACGGCGCTGAAGCCGGCCGACGGCCGTTCGGGGAAGAGTAGCGAGCTCCACATCGAGAGCAGGGCGCTCGTGCACATCAGGCCCGCACCCAACAGGGCGGCGGAGGCTCCCACGGCCACCCAGGAGGCTGGAGAGAAACCTAGAAACAGGCCGACGGCCCCCAGGGAGACGAAGCACGCCGCCAAGGTGGGGCGGAGACCGAACCGGTCGATGGCGTCGCCGGTCAGGAGGCCGACGAAGCCCACGGTCCCCAACGCGATGTAGAAGATAGGACCGGCTTCCGACGGCAAGATACCGGAGCGGGAGATCAGGTCAACCGCGAACGACCAGTAGAAGCCGGTCACCACCCCGAAGGAGAACGCCACGGCGAACAGCACTATCGAACCCGGCCGTAGCAACCAGCCCAGGCCGTTTCCGGCTGGGCCGTTTCCGGCTAGGCCGTTTCCGGCTAGGCCGTTTCCGGCTAGGCCGTTTCCGGCTAGGCCGTTTCCGGCTAGGCCGTTTCCGGACCCGGTTCCCTGGACGCCGGCCGGCAATGCCCGGGCGTTCCACACCGTGACCGCCAGGGCGGCGGCGGCGAAACCGAGCCAGGCGGCGCGCCAGGGCAGGCCCCAGAGGCCGGCTGTTAGCGAGATCAGGCCGGCCGCCGCGAGGCCGAAGGTGGTGCCGGTGCTAATCGCCGACAGCACCCGGCCCCGGGACTTCGACGGTACTTCGTTCTCTACGGCGTCGTTGTACGGGGACCAGGACCAGCCGGCGTAGCTGGCGGCCAGCACGAGCCCCGTAGCGAGCACGGGCACGTTCGGCGCGAGGGCTACGAGGACCATCCCGGCGGTGGCCGAGAGACCGCCGACCGTCAGGAACCAACGGGGACCGAACCGGGCGGCGAACAACCCCACGAGCGAGAGCGCCACCAGGTAACCCCCGTAGGAACCCCCGGCGATCACACCCGACAACTCGGTGGAGAGGCCGAACTGCCGGCGGAAGTCCGGTAAGAACAGCCCGAAACCGCTGCGCGCCGGCCCGAACGCCACCGCGATGGCGAAGAACCCGGCCAACCCCAGCCGCCACGTCCCGTCCTTCGCGCCTCCCCGTTCCCGCTTTCCCTTCACCCGACTCTAGCCCGATTCCGTACCGTCGCCCCTACCAGGTCGGCGCACAAGTCGCGGGAGCGGTCGAGCACCCCCGCCTCGCCCTCTAGGGCGCCGGTGACGTAGGCGCCCTCCAGTACCACAAATAAACGCTCGGCCAAAACCGCAGGCTCCTCCGCCCCGGCCTCGGCGACAAGACCCCGGAGCCGCTCCCGCACCCCGGCCTTGTGATGCCGGATCGTCCGCCGCGCCGGATGCTCCGGGTCCGGGAACTCCGCCGCGCAGTTGACGAAGGCGCAACCCCGCATCTCACGGGCCGTAAAGTACTCCCGGTAAGCGTCACAGACAGCCAGAAGCCTCTCGCGCGGGTCCCCGTAACCGGAAAGTTTCTCCTCCAGAAATTCTCGCCAGCGTCGGTCGTTGTCTTCGAGGTACGCAGCCACGAGATCGTCCTTAGAAGGGAAATGTGCGTAGAGCGTCATCTTGGTCACCCCGGCATTCTCCGCCACCGCGCTGACCCCGGTAGCGTGGATCCCACCCCCATAAAAAAGCTCGCGGGCGGCCGTCAACAACCTCCGGCGGGTCTGCTCTTTGTTCCTAAATGGTGCTGCTTTTTTGAACATAATCTAATTATACTGACCGGTATATACAAAAGCAAATTGCAGTCTCTGGGGGCGGAGGCTGTGGGACGACTGCAAGGACGAAAGCATCCGCGAGCAGGAAATAATGCTTGCTGAGGAGGCTGGCTGAGATGATCCTGGGCAGCATATGTGCTTTACTAACGGAATCTTGATGAGAGCCCAGTGTGGCCGCATGGCGGCCCGCGCGACTTAGCAGGGAGTGGAGCATTCCCATGAGCGACACGAGACCATCCGAGGAGCAGCAGCCCGCAGAAGAGAACATGGAGGCGCGCACCCGGATCAACCCGGTCGTCTTCTTTGGTTCTTCGGCGGCGATTCTGGCGATTGCGTTGTGGGCAATCATTGATTCGGAGGGGGCCGCCGGCGCCCTCGGGGTGTTGGTCGGGGTGATCGCGAACTGGTTCGGCTGGTTCTATATCCTCATAGCGACGGTCTTTCTGGTCTTCATCCTCTTTCTCGCCCTCTCCCGCTACGGCAAGATAAAGCTGGGGCCGGAGCACTCCGAACCGGAGTTCAGCACTTTCTCTTGGGCGGCGATGCTATTCGCCGCCGGCATCGGCACGGACATTATGTTCTTCGCGGTCGCAGAACCCGTCACCCAGTACCTCGCCCCGCCAACCGGACAAGGCGAAACATTGAACGCCGCCCGGGAGGCGACCGTGTGGACGCTCTTCCACTACGGCATCACCGGCTGGGGGATGTACGCCCTGATGGGTATATCCCTGGCGTACTTCGCCTACCGGATGAACCTGCCCTTGAGCATCCGGTCGCCGCTGTATCCCATCTTCGGCAACCGTATCTTCGGTGGGCTGGGCCACGGCATAGACCTCGCCGCTGTGCTCGGTACGATCTTCGGTATTGCGACCTCGCTCGGCATCGGGGTGGTCTTTTTGAACTCCGGGCTGGCGCAGCTCTTCGGCATTCCAGAGGGCACACCCGCCCAGGTCGGGCTCGTCGTGCTGGCCGTCGCCGTCGCGACGATCTCGGCGGTTACCGGGGTCTCCCGCGGCATACGACGGCTCTCGGAGCTGAACGTCTGGCTTACGGTCGGGCTGGCCAGTTTCGTGCTGGTTACCGGCCCTACCATCTTTTTGCTGAACGCCTTCGTGCTGAACATCGGGGACTACGTGAGCAACTTCGCGAGCCTCACGATGCAGACGTTCGCCTTTGACCGGCCGACGGAGTGGCTCAGCTTCTGGACGTTGTTTTTCTGGGCGTGGTGGATCGCCTGGGCTTCTTTCGTCGGGTTGTTTCTGGCGAGGATCTCCCGCGGTCGCACCATCCGGCAGTTCGTCGCCGGGACGATGACGATTCCGTTTTTGTACGTCTTGATGTGGGTCTCTATCTTCGGCAACAGCGCGATCCAGTTGGTCAGGAACGGCAACGCCCAATTCGGCGAGGCGGCGATGAACACCCCCGAACAAGGCTTCTACACCTTGCTCCAGGAGTTTCCCCTGTTCCCGGTCGTCGCGTTCGTCGCCATAGTTTGCGGCCTGCTCTTCTACATAACCTCCGCCGACTCCGGCGCCCTGGTGATGGGCAACCTCACCTCGTACCGCAAGACGCCGCGGGACGACGCTTCGAACCCGGTCCGCATCTTCTGGGCCGTCACCACCGGCCTGCTCACGATAGCGATGCTGTTGGTTGGTGGGATAACGGCGCTCCAGAACGCCACCATCATCATGGGCCTGCCGTTCGGGTTCGTGATGATCCTGATCATGTTCGGGCTCTACAAAGCCCTGCGCGTGGAAGCCTACCGCGAAGACAGCCGCCGCTACAGCATGCCCGCCCGCCTCTCCGGACGTAGCGTCGGCACCAACGGCGACCGGTCGGCCGAGCTGAGCTGGCGCCAACGCCTCAGCCGCAGCATGAGCTTCCCCAGCTACGAAAAAACCACCGCGTTCCTCACCGAAGTCGCAACGCCCGCCCTCAACGAAGTCGCCGAAGAACTCCGCGAGCACGGTATAGAGACCGAAGTTCAAGAGGGCACGAGCGACGCGGATTACGATTACGTCGAGCTCGTGGCCGACGTAGACGACGAATCCCCGTTCCAGTACCGCATCGAGCCGCAGGAAGCCCGGATGCCGGTGTACGGCGACAGCTCCATGCGCGAAGGCGACTACTACTACCGGCTCGGGGTACACCTGCTCGAAGGCGGCCAGGGCTACGACGTAATGGGCTTCACCCACAGCCAGCTAATAGACGACGTCCTCGACCAGTACGAGCAACACGTAGAGTTCGTCCGCCTCAACGCAAAAGCCACTTGGTGAGGGGCTGAATAGGCCTTCACTGCGGGTAGCTTCCTCCAGTATAGCCCACACGAGGGGGTGCTCAGGGTACGCTTAGAGCGCCAGCAGCCCCTCGACGACCTCGACGAGGTCATCGCCCCGGATGTCGGCCGGCTGAAAGACTTCGCCGGGCTCGCCCTCTAGCCGGGAGCACCAGCCGGCGAGGGCGCCGGCCTTCTTGGCGCCGTGGCAGTCCCAGGCGTGCACCGCGACCAGCGCCATGCGGTCCAGCTCGCAGCCCAGGGCCTTTGCAGTATGATGGTAAACGTCGGGGGCGGGCTTCCACACGCCGACCACATCGGAGGTCACTACGTGGTCCACATAAGTCTCAAGGTCCGCCCCGGCAAGGAACGACCGGGTGTTCTCCGGGTCGCCGACGGTCAGGCAGCCGATGGTCACCCCGGCTTCGGAGAGCTTCTGCAGCGCCGGGAGGGCATCCGGGAACGCCGGGACCTTCGCGAAGCCCTCCAGGACGTGGTCAATTTCGTCGTCCGACATCGCCTGCTGGGTCTCGGTGAGCAGTGACTGGCGGGCGGTCGCGGTGAAGTCCGCGAGGTCACCAGCTAACGTTAGCGCCATCGCATCGCGTTGGAAGCGCATGAAGAACGGGCCCAGCACCGCCGCGGGCTGCCCCACCTCCTCGAGCCGGGCCCCGATCGGGCCGAGGTCGAGCAGGGTCTCCAGTACGTCGAAAGCAACGGCGTCAATGCGACCACTCATTCGGGGCTCCTTCATACTTCACGGGACATCGAAAGGCTCAACGTACTGTGGTTTGTATACCAGTTCGTACACTCGCGGACCAATACGAGCGGTGGATCGAGTCGGCAAGAGAGGGACCAGCGCCCTTGTCCGTTACCTGACCGGTCCCCGTTATCTGTACCACTCACGATGAGAGCCTTCGTACGCATTCTAGCTGCTCCGCCGGGGTCGAGTAGCCCAACGCACCGTGCGGCCTGTTGTGGTTGTAGTGGCTTCGGTAATCCTCTAGCAGTACCTGTGCCTCCTTCAGCTTGGCGAATATCGCTCGATCTAACAGCTCATCCCGGAGCCGGCTAACGAAGGTCTCCGAGTAGGCGTTCTCCCACTGAGAACCCGGCTCTATGTAGAGCGTCTTCACTCCAGAGATCGCCAGCCACTCCTTGAGTGCCTTGGCGATGAACTCGGGACCGTTGTCCGAGCGGATGTAGTCCGGTGCGCCTCGCTCGATGAACAGTCTACGTAGTGTATTCACGACGTCCTCGGCTTTGATCGAACGCTCTCCGGCAAGCGAGAGGCACCCCCGGGTGTACTCGTTCACCACCGGCATGACTTTCAACCTCCGACCATTCTCTGTAGCGTCCATAGCGAAGTCGTAGCTCCAGACATGGCCCAGATACTCAGCCCTTCTTCTGCTGAAGCCGTTCTCGCCGCTACCCACCAGACGACGCCTTTTATGCTGTTTGTGTGGGACCTTCAGCCCCTACTCCCTCCAGAGCCTCAACGCGCGCTTTTTGTTTACCTCCCAGCCTTCCCGCCTTAGCAGAGCCCACACCCGTCGGTAACCATAGCGAGGATTCTTCCCGGAGAGCTCGCTCATCTGACACGATAGAGCTTGGTCGATGCCGGCTCTTTGCCCGACATAGCGTTGGGTAGAGCGGGGCTGATCTATGGTCCGACAAGCCCGGCGTTCGGAGACCTCGAAGGTCTTCTGCACGTGGGTCACCGCCCTTCGTCTCCGTGACGAACGCCAGGGCTCAGAAGTTTCCCCGGCTCACCTCCTTTAGGATGTCTATGTCCAGTTCCTTCTCGGCCACCAGCTTCTTCAAGCGGGCGTTCTCCCTCTCCAACTCCTTCAGGCGCTTGGCCTCCTGTGAGCTCATCCCGCCGTAGCGGTTTCTCCAGCGATGGAATGTTGCTTCGCTGATGCCGAGCTGGCGAGCTACTTCCGGGATGGTGGAGCCGTTGGCGAGCTCGCCTTCCGCCTGGCGCAGCTTGCGGACGATCTGCTCCGGTGAGTGTCCCTTGCTCAATTTCGAGAGTCCTCCTCGTGATTTCCTGGATTTTCAGGACTCTCATCGTAACTGGACCAAGTTCCAGGGAGCAGGTCATACCGACTGCTAGAAGCGAAGTACTTTCCTCGCACGCAGAGATTAGCTAGCTGGATAGTAGAATACTTTTCACGGGTTTGGAGGATAGTTCATGGCATTAAAGGAGACTCTCAAAAGGATCTTGTGGAGCCAGCTCGGCAAGCCTTCGGGACTACAGGGCCGCATCGTAGGGAAGCTCATGACCTCTTCAAACGCTTCGGCCCACGATCTGACACTCGCCAATGCCGCTGTAGAAGCCAATGACCGGGTGCTCGAGGTTGGCTTCGGCGGTGGGGCACTAGCCGAGAAAGTCCTAGCGGCAGCCCCTGGCGTCACTGTGTCGGGAGTAGACACCTCCGAGGTCATGGTCAGGATGGCAAATGATCGTCTCGGTGATGCCATTCGAGAAGGACGGGCTGATCTGAAACTGGGTGACGTCTCTTTGTTGCCCTACGCCGACGAAAGTTTCGACAAAGCTCTCTCTGTACACTCGATCTACTTCTGGGCGGACCCCACGGCGGATCTAGGCGAGGTGCAAAGGGTGCTCGTTCCGGGCGGACTCTTCGTTGTCACCATAGATCCAACAGAGCCAATGCAAGAAGTGGCAGCGAAGAGAGCAGGATACGACACATGGTCCGAGGAGACCCTACTCATGATTCTGGATCGCTCCGGTCTAGTAGAACTTGGCTCCGATTTCGATGCGGGATTAGGGTTAGTATGTGCTTGGGGATATAAACCAGCCTTTTTGCCATCCTAGCCTAGATGTGTGTTGCGTGGATTGTCGAGATAAAACGAAGGCCATCCGTAGTCCCGACCAAAGGAGCACCGGATGGCCCGCTCTCACCATACCCCACGCTTTGAGCTTCTGGAAGAAGCGGTGAGCATTTTATTCTGCCGGGTGGATGACACTTACGCCTCTGTGAACCCCAGAGCAAGCAGCTACGAGTCTTTGAAGAAGCTCTCGGATTCGGAAGTGATCACCCTCTCCCTCTTCCAACAACTGCGGTGCATCGAGTCGGAGCGTTCCTTCTTGCGCGACTGCGAACGCTTTTTCTCGCACTTGTTCCCCGGCGTCGTGGGCTTGCATCCCTCCTCGTTCCATCGCCGCCTGAGGAGGCTCAGGCGCTTCCTGGAGCCCATTAGGCGTTCGGTGCTCTCCGAACTTGTGGGAGAACCGGAGACCTTACTCATCGACTCGACGCTGCTTTCTCTTCTCCATCCGCGCCAGGTGAAGCAGTCGGCGGGCTTTGCGGGCGCGGCATGGGTTAGGTGGGGATCTTTCAGCGTCTACGGGGTGAAGCTCCATCTCCTGTCGACGACCAACGGGGTCCCGGTCTCCTATGAGCTCACTCCCGCCAATGTCGCGGACATCACCCTCACCGAAGAGCTTCTCGAAGAGGCGGCTCTCGGAGATGGCGTCGCCCGGAGATTGTATGGGGACCTCGCCTACGGAAGCGAGGCTCTTGAAGAGGCCCTGGCCGAAGTGGGAGTCCTACTTCAGACTAACCGGGCAAAGAGGAGACCCGGCGCAAGGCAACGCATCGAGATTGCCTTTTCGAGCCTCAAGAGGGTTTTGGGTCTCGGCAAGACGCTGGCGACGACCCTGGTGGGACTGGCTACCAGGATCGCAGCGAAGATGACAGCCTACACCTACGCGATGGTGGTCAACCGCCTTCTGGATCGTTCTCAAGGGCACATTAAGGAGTTGTGGGCATAAACCTGACAACAGACATCTAGGGCTACGTAGAGAAACTGATGGTGGCGTTGGGAGCGGAGATCTATGAAGAGCAGGATTCGCCGAGTTCGCAATAGGGCGAAGGAAAATCGTGTACCAGCGCGACTCGAAATCTGATAATCTGATATTGGTTTGATAGACGTAAAGACGACCGTTACCGATGTGGCCCGGAACTTCGCCGAGTACGTCAACCGGGTTGCTTTCAGCGGGGAGAGGTTCGTTCTGATGCGGGGGAAGAAGCCTGTTGCGGAGTTGCGTCCGGTCCCTGCGGGCCGGCGGCTGGAAGAGCTACCCGGGATGCTGGACTCTCTGCCCCGGCTTTCGGAGGAAGAGGCGACGGAACTGGCCGGGGACCTGGACCGTGCCCGGGAGGAGTTGGGCGACGTACCGCTGCGGGACCCTTGGGCGTCCTGATCGACACCAGCGTGCTCATCAAGCACGAGCGCGGTCGCCTCGACCTGGAACCACATTTGCGAGGCCGCGGAGACGAAGAGTTCTTCCTCTCGGTGGTGACTGCCAGCGAGCTACTGCACGGCGTCCACCGGGCACAGGACATGCATACAAGGACCAGGAGGTCCGCGTGGGTAGAAGCGGTGCTGGGGCGGTTCCCTCTGCTCGACGTAGACCTCACCACCGCCCGCGCCCACGCGAGGTTATGGGCCGAGCTCTCCTCGACCGGCCGGATCATCGGCCCACACGACCTCTGGCTGGCGGCGGCCTGTTTGTCGCACGGGCTCTCTATGGTCACCGCAAACGTGCGGGAGTTTGAGCGGGTGCCGGGGCTCACAGTGGAGAACTGGCTGGCGTAGATCGTTTGACAGCGGTTATAAGGATAGAAGAGAGAGTGTATGGTTGAAGTGGCTGATCGCATAACGGTCGACCCAGAGCAGTGCGGGGACCGGCCCTGCATTCGCGGAATGCGTATCCGGGTAACGGATGTTCTCGATCTTCTTGCTAACGGTCTCTCCATCGAGCAAGTCCTCAGCGAGATGCCGAACCTCGAAGTCGAGGATGTCTGCGCTAGCCTACGCTTTGCTATCCGGCGTCTCGATCACTCGCTTTGAGGTGGCGAAGAGCGGCTTGAGCTTGATACTCTTCAACCGATATCTTTGATCAGTGGTTCCAGAAGTTGTGGTGGCGTATGATAGTTGACGTGAACGCTGCGGAGGTACAAGAGTGAAGATGCGTGCTCCCCGAAATCGGACTACATCGTGCTCTCAGGAAGAGATAGTCGAACTTTCTCGAAAGCTACTAACACTCTCTCAATCACGCGAGAGCGCGGACATTGATGGGAAAGTGATCAACCAAGATCTATTTGAGGTAGTGCCGTTCCTACCGACAGGATTTGTTGATCTGCTTGTGTTAGACCCCCCATATAATCTGACCAAGAACTTCAATCAGCAGATCTTCAAATCAAGGCAATCAGACGAATACTCAGACTGGTTCGATCAAACGATCCGTGCTGTTAAGCGAACCCTCAAGCCAGATGCCACGATTTATGTTTGCAGCGATTGGCGAACTTCCACTCTGATTTTCCCAATACTAGAGCGATATTTCCATGTTCGTAATCGGATAACATGGGAAAGAGAGAAAGGTAGAGGTGCGAAGTCTAATTGGAAGAACAACACAGAAGATATTTGGTATTGCACTGTCGGAAATGATTACTACTTTGACGTAGACGCCGTGAAGGTCAAGAGAAAAGTCATTGCACCTTATAGAACGGAATCCAGAACGCCAAAGGACTGGGAAGAAGGTAGTGAAGGAAACTATCGGTTGACTCATCCTTCGAATATTTGGTCAGATATCACTGTACCTTTTTGGTCGATGCCGGAAAATACAGACCACCCCACGCAGAAGCCTGAGAAGTTGATGGCCAAGCTCATTCTGGCAAGTTGCCCCTACAACGGCTTTGTGTTTGATCCTTTCCTTGGCAGTGGAACAAGTGCAGTTGTAGCTAAGAAACTTGGGCGAAAATTCTCGGGTGTCGAACTAGATAAGGAATATTGCTGTTGGGCACAAAAGCGTCTCCAGATCGCAGATCAAGATGATTCTATCCAAGGATATACCGATGGTATATTTTGGGAAAGAAATTCGTTAGATTCTCAGCAAAAGCTCAGCTCGGTAGAGCAAACTCCCCCGCAACAGGGAACGCTACTGTGAAATCAAGTTTCTTTTACGAAGGTCACTACAGAACTGTAGCGAGTCAGCTAAAAGAATACATCAACTCAGCCCCTGAATTCTTATCAGCTCGGACAGCTTTAAGTACCCGAGCTGTGGGCGATGCTATAGAAAATTTGATAGCAGAGAACTTCGACTCATTTCTAGGGGGTTGGTGCAAAGAATACTCGTCTTCGTTTGCCCGACGCGCGATGGCGGATGTTGCGTTCAAGGATAAAGAAGACTTTTATTGTGTTGTTGATGTCAAAACTCACAGAGAAGATACAAAATTCAATATGCCCAACCTGACATCGGTCGAGCGTTTGTCTAGATTTTACGAAGATGACTCAAACATTTTCGCCTTGATTATGGTCAAGTATTCTGTCGAAGGAAATCAGGTCAAGGCAACTGAAGTTAGCTTCGGGCCGATTGAGTTTCTAGATTGGGATTGTCTTACTGTAGGTGCGCTCGGGTGGGGTCAAATTCAAATAGCGAACTCAAACCGAGTCATTGTAAACCACGGTTATTCTCGTAAAAAATGGATGCTAACTTTATGTGACATTATGCTAGAGTTCTACCCAAAAGAGATATTAAAGATTCGAGAAAGAGTAGGAAGGTTTGAAGAAATAAAGAGCAACTGGGAAACCAAGAAAGACGTATGGACCTAACGGGTCTAGCAAAATGCTCCTTGTCTACTGAAAAGAGCTTATTTCCGCATACTCGGATTAAGCACCTTCTTCCGCAACCTGATCGACTCCGGCGTGATCTCGACTAGCTCGTCGTCGCCGATGTATTCGAGGGCGTCTTCGAGGGAGAGCTTGCGGGGTGGGGTGAGCGCGAGGGCGTCGTCGGCGCCGGCGGAGCGGACGTTGGTTAGCTTTTTGTTCTTGCAGACGTTTATGTTGAGGTCGCTCTCGCGGCTGTGCTCGCCGACGACCATGCCGACGTAGACTTCGGTGGCGGGGGTGATGAAGAACTCGCCCCGCTCCTGCAGCTTCCAGATAGAGTAGGCGAAGGCGCTACCGGCTTCGCTGGATACGAGGCTGCCGTTTTGGCGGGTCTTGAGGTCGCCGGCCCACGGCCCGTAGCCGTCGAAGACGTGGCTCATTATACCTTCACCCGCCGTCATGGTGAGGAACTGGGTGCGGAAGCCGAAGAGTGCGCGACTGGGGATCTTGAACTCTATCTTGGTGCGCGAGCCCTGCGGCTCCATGTCTATTAGCTGTCCCTTGCGGCCGGAGAGCGTGCCGATAATGGTCGAGGCGAAACCTTCGGGGACATCTATGACCAGGTGCTCAAAGGGCTCGTGTTTTTTGCCGTCTATTTCGCGCACGATTACCTGCGGCGAGGCGACCTGTACCTCGTAGCCCTCGCGGCGCATGGTCTCCAAGAGGATCGAGAGGTGCAACTCCCCGCGGCCGGAGACCTCGAACTCGTCCGGGCGCAGCTCCTCGACGCGCAGGGAGACGTTTGTCTGGACTTCGCGTTGCAGGCGCTCAGCCAGGTTGCGGCTCGTGACGTACCGGCCTTCTTTGCCGGCGAAGGGGCTCGTGTTGGGCTGGAAGACCATGCTGACCGTCGGCTCGTCCACCGTGATGATCGGCAACGCTTCCGGGTTCTCGATATCCGCTATAGTCTCCCCGATCTGGGCTTTCTCTATGCCGGAGAGCGCCACGATGTCGCCCGCGCCGACCTCCTCTACCTCGATGCGCGCCAGCCCCAGATGCGTGAATGGCTGCGCCACCCGCGCCCGCGTCATCGTGCCGTCTTTGTGGATCAGGTTGATGGACTCGCCGCGCCGGACGCGACCGCGCCGCACGCGGCCAACCACGATGCGTCCTAAGTAGTCCGAGTAGTCCAGGTTGGTGACGACCATCTGGAACGGGGCTTCGAGGTCCACGTTGGGGGCGGGGATCTCCTGCAGCACCGTCTCGAACAGCTCCCGCATGTCGTCGCGCGGCGCGTCCAGGTTCTCGTAGGCCTTACCGTCGCGGGCGACGGCGTAGAGGACGGGGAAGTCTAGCTGCTCGTCGGAGGCGCCGAGTTCGGCCATCAGGTCGAAGGTCAGGTCCACCACCTCGTCGGGGCGGGCGTCCATCCGGTCGATCTTATTGACCACCACGATAGGCTTCAGGCCGAGCTCCAGCGCCTTGCGCAGCACGAAGCGGGTCTGGGGCATTGGGCCTTCTGCGGCGTCCACGAGGAGGAGGCAGCCGTCCACCATGCCGAGCACGCGTTCTACCTCGCCGCCGAAGTCCGTGTGGCCGGGGGTGTCTACTATGTTGATCTTGACTCCCCCGTACTCCACGGCGGTGTTCTTGGAGAGGATGGTGATGCCGCGCTCTCGCTCCAGGACGTTCGTGTCCATCGCCCGCTCGGTGAAAGCCTGGCCGTGGCGCAACTCGGTGGTCTTTTGCAGCAGGCCGTCCACGAGCGTCGTCTTGCCGTGGTCCACGTGCGCTATGATGGCGATGTTCCGGTAGTCCATGTCTCTCCTGACGCATCCCACGCACCACGTCGTCGTCCTGCGAAACGTGCGTCGGGGATTCGAACAACGAAAAAGGCCGCGCCGCGCGGCCATTCCGGCCAAAGTTTACCGCATAGGGCGGACTTGTCACGTTCCGGCGGGCGCCCGCGGAAGCCGGATCTTCCGGTAAGATGAGCCTGGTAGTTGCTGTGGTCGGTGTTTTCGGGTAAAGGAGACGCTTTGGGATTGCTAGACGGGATGAGGGGGAACGCCTCGGAGATCGAAGTCTCCGAAATCCAGGAGGACTTTTCGCAAGTCCTCTCGGGAGAGGATCGAGAAGGCGTACCGTCTGCTCCGGAACCTCTTCGTTTTCACGAACAAGCGCCTTATCCTCGTGGACAAACAAGGGTTCACGGGCAACGAAGTTGAGTACCATTCTCTGCCATACAGGAGCATCACGCACTTCAGCGTCGAGACCGCCGGCCACTTCGACCTGGACGCGGAGTTGAAGATTAGGATTTCCAGAAACCCCATGCCGATTCAGAAGCGGTTCAACAAAAACCTGAGCATCTACGAGGTCCAGAGCGTACGGGCCGGGTACGTGCTCGGGTAACGTGTCTCGTATCGTGACAGGCTTGATCTTCGTCGTGGCCGGTGTGTTGCACTTCGTTTCGCCGGAGACGTACGAGCGGATCATGCCGCCCTACCTCCCGCTGCACCGAGAACTGGTGCATCTGAGCGGCGCCCTGGAAATAGCGGGCGGCCTGGGGCTGCTCCACGAACGCACCCGGCCCGCAGCCGGCATCGGCCTGATCCTGCTGCTGCTCGCCGTCTGGCCGGCGAACCTGCAGATGCTGCTCGATGCCCGGGCTACCGGAAAGTCCGGGGCCTACGTCGCGCTGCTGTGGGTGCGGATGCCTTTGCAGGTGCTGCTCATGTACTGGGTTTGGAGGATTTCCAGGTCTACTGGCCGGTAGGTCTGGAAAGGCGTTAGTTGCTGATCTTGTACCCCTCGCCGCAGACCCTGCGCTCGTGGCAGTAACGTTTGTAGTTCGGCCTGACCTGGCCGAACCGGTAGATGTTTCTTGGGCTCCCAATCTTCAGCCTCCGCGCCGCAGTGCCGGAATAGCGCGGCCGGTTTACCTGGAGGCCCGCGCCGCCGTAGGGGGAGCCGTCGGGGTTGAATTTAGGATAGCGGTAGAAAGCTTGGTGCAGGTGTACCTCGCCCACGGCTATGTCCCCGCCGGTATTCCCGGCGTATCCTATAACGCTGTTCTTGGATACCCTCTTACCCGGGCGAATGGAAAAGGGTATAGAGTTCAAGTGGGCTGAGAGGCTCACGTACTTGCCGCCGCCCGAACGGATCACCACCATCTTGCCGTAGTTGTTGTGCGTGTTGTTTCGCCCGGCAAACACCACCGTCCCCCTTTTGAAAGGAGAAAAGATCCGGTCTCCCCGGTCAAATGGGTAGTCCACCGCGAACTTGTCGTTCGTGTTGTAGCGCCCGATGCACCGGCCCTGGCCTATGTTGCCGTGGGTGTATTGCCCCCAATAGTTCGGCCGGCCGACGACGGTCCAGCCGGTAGGAACACCGTCTCCCCGGCGGGAGTTGGCGTAGGAGTCGTGTTGAATCTGGATAAAGAAGCGCGGGTTCGCCCTCCAGCAACCCTCGGCAATCCTCTTTTCGCCTCTACCACCTTGTGCCGAAAACATGGGTTCCTCCGGTGCGGGGTCTTCTATCGCATCCTCGAAACGAGCCTCTTGTTGGGGTGTTTGCGGGTCGGGTGAGGCATCCTCCAGGTCCAGCGAGTCCACCGGGCGGGAGGGCTCGTAGAACTTCAGGCTGGACAAAAGCTCCTGGTCCCCCGCGTCCAGCCGGTCGTCGTAGACGTTGATCTGGTAAACCCGGTCCTGTACCGGAACGTATATCTCCGTAGATGGGGTCGAACCTGGAATAGGACCTATGGCAACGCCCGTCAGGTCTTCTTCCCCGACCTGTACCTTCTGGCGTCTCTGCGGTAGATCCGGGTATGCCGCCAACTTCTCCCGGACGGCTCTATTTATCTGTCCAGGCTTCAATTCGTAGGCCAGGGCGACGCGTACCATCGGCGTGCCGCCGTGATCCTCGACGGTTTCAGCCTGACGTTTCCACACTACAAACCCGAAGGTGTCGTCGTATTCGCTGCGCTCGCGCTCTACGAACCACTTCTCCGGATGGGCAATGGAGGCCCCGACTATATCCGCTTCTGTGCGCTCGATAGACCCCGAACCCCGGGTTTGGGCGACGCTGGAACCCGGACCAAAAACCCCGATCAGACCGACCAACACGAACATGCCGCAAACTGCAAAGGCCCACTTGCTGACGTTCAAGTCTTTCTCCCCCCGGAGGCTTCGAAGATTATTGTGTTGTTATCGGATCATTGCCCCGGAACTTTAATCTGTTACAAGGTCTCTTGCAGCACCAGGAACTTTTAGCCACGAAAAAGGAAAAAATAAACCCCATACGCTGTCGCGGCGGACAGCGCGAGGACGGCCGCGGCTACCAGGACTTTTCCCCCCGCCGAGTTGTGCCACACGGCCGTTACAAACCGCCAGAACTCTCTCGCCCGAACTTCGGCCCAATCCAGCAAACGGGCCGCAAAACGGAACTCGCCGGCGATCATGCCGAGGCCTATCACGAAGGTGAGCATTCCCGGACCGGGAGCCCACCCGAAAAAAGCGCTCCCCAAAACGAGCAGGGTACCCAGGATCACGTAGAAGAGCCGGCTGGGGTCGGCCCATCCCCGCCCTCCTTTCTGACGCCGCCGGTAACGCTTCATAAAGCGTTTTCCGGGTTCGCTTTCTTTGAAGTCCTCCCAGTTTTTCTTTGTCTCGCCGATCATAGCCCTTAATCATGCCACAATAAAAGGGTTCCTAATCACCGGGCTTCACCGGTCTTTTGCAAAGCTCCCTACCCGGCTGTTTTTCCCACGATACAATCTTCTTTTATGCCGCTCGCACCGGGAGAGATTTCCCGGAGGTTGGAGGATGTTTTTGAAGAACGTAGTTTTGCTGGTTTTAATCTTTCTGCTGTTCTCCTGCAGCGGCCCATCACTTGTAGAAGAGGTCACCTCGCCCACGACGGCCGGCGGAAGCGAGACCGCTACAAACGGCGGAGAAACTTCTCAACCCCGGACGATCCCGGCCCCGGAAGACACCGGACAGGAGATCCCCGGTGAAGAGACCTCTGGGGGCGAAACCGCCGGGAGTGAAACTGCCGGGGAAGAAATTACCGGACAGGAAACCGTCGCCGAAGCCTTGCCGAACCCTGACGGGGATACGAGAAGCGAGAGCACGGAGGCGAGCCCGGCTGTTGGGGAGAACGGGATGGTCAGTTCGGCGAACCCGCTGGCGACGGAGGCGGGGTTGGAGATATTGGCTGGCGGCGGCAACGCCTACGATGCGGCGGTCGCGGTGGCTTCCTCGCTCGGGGTCGTCGAGCCGATGATGAGCGGGATAGGGGGGTACGGCGCGACGGTGATCCACGACGCCGAAAGTGGAGAGACCCGCTTTCTGGGGGCGTCTAGCCGGGTGCCGGAGGAGATCGACGCCTCGGTCTTCTACCCGCCGGCGCCGGGCTACTTCGAGAACCGGTCCGGGGCCGCGGCCATCTCGACGCCCGGCGCCGTAAACGACTGGGAAACACTGTGGGAAGAGTACGGGAGCCTCGAATGGGAGCGGATTTTACGGCCCGCCATAGGATACGCGGAAGACGGGTTCGTGCTGAACGCGGAGAATGCTAATTGGATCTCCACGGAGTTCGACACCTTTCCGGCCAACGCCCGGGAGATCTACGGTGCCGGTGGCGCGCCGCTACAAGCCGGGGATACCCTGATCCAAGAAGACCTGGGAAGTTCGCTCCGCCGCATCTCCGATGAAGGGGCGGGCGCCATCTATGGCGGTGAGCTCGGCGAGGCTATGGCCTCGGCCGCCCAACAGAGCGGCGGCTTTCTCTCGACGCAAGACCTGCAGCGCAACAGCGCCGAATGGGAACCGACTATCGGCATAGACTATCGCGGAGCCCGGGTAGCCACCGCGCCCCCGCCGAACACGTCCTGGAACTACCTGACGCGCCTGGGTGTCATGGGCCAATTCGACCCGGCCGCCCTCGGCCACAATAGCGCCGCCTACCTCGACCTCTACGCCCGGGTTACCGAGCAAGCCTTCTACGAACGCTACCAATACGCCGCCGACCCGGAGGTGGAGCCGACGCCCCTCGACACCATCCTCTCCGAAGAATACTTCGCGGATCAAGCCGCAAACATCGACCCGGCGCTGGCCTCGTCTGCCGGCTCCCCGGAGGGTCCGGACATAGAACTGGCGTCTGTGCGAAAAGACGCCGGAAAGCGGGAGCACACCACCCATTTCGTGGTGGCGGACCGGGAAGGCAACGTGGTAAGCATGACCCAGACCCTGGGCAACATCTTCGGCAGCAAGGTCATGCCGGAAGAAACCGGCATCTGGCTGAACAACTCCATCTCCTACGCCCGCTTTGAGGACGGGGCGGAGGAAGCCGACCTCGTCGGCGGCCGGTTCCGGCTCCCCGGCATCTCCCCGACCCTCGTCCTGCGCGGCGGCCGGCCGGAGATCGCCCTCGGCACCCACGGCGGCTACTACATTACCCAGACCACGCCCCAGATGCTAATGAACCTTATATACTTCGGCTTCGACGTGCAACAATCCATCTCGGCGCCCCGCATCGCTTTCGTAGAGCCGGACTCGCTCGCGATAGACGGCAACCTTTCCGCAGCCGCACAGTCGGAACTTGCGGCACTCGGCTACGACCTGTTCGTGGACGAGTACGGGCTCGGGAACGCCCACGGCCTCACCATCGAATACGACGATTCGGGAGAACCGGACCGTTTTACGGGAGGGGCCGACCCGCAGGGCGGCGGCGTAGCCGTGGGGTTCTGAGGCCGTATTCTGAGGGTACGCGCGTACGAGAAAGGCGACGCCCCGGAAATCGTCCGGCTTTTCTACGAAACGGTCCACTCCGCAAACCGCCCGGACTATTCCCAAAGGCAACTCGAAGCCTGGGCGCCGGAGGTCCCGGCCCCGGAAGCCTGGCACGAGCGTATGTCCTCCCGGAAAACGCTTGTCGCTATCGAGAAAGACGAGGTAGTCGGCTTCGTCGAACTCGAAGAAGACGGACACCTGGACATGTTCTACCTGCGCGAAGACGTTGTCGGGCGGGGGATAGGAAAGCGATTGTATCGGGCCGTCGAACATGAGGCCCGCTCTCTCGGCCTCGAACGGGTCTTTGCCGAAGCCAGCATCACGGCCCGGCCGTTCTTCGAGCGGCAAGGTTTTCGGGTGTTGCGGGAGCGGGTGATCCGGCGGCGAGGCGTTGGGTTGACGAACTTCATAATGGAGAAGAAACTGGAGGCGTAGAGAGCCGTTCAATAGGTCAATACCACCCCATGCTAAACTCTCTCCGTAAGCACAGAATGGAGCGTGAAAAGATGGAAAAGGCTACTTTCGGGGCGGGTTGTTTCTGGGGCGTCGAGGCGGAGTTTCGCAAGGTGGACGGGGTTTCGGAGGCCGTCTCCGGGTACACCGGCGGGTATACGAAAGACCCGTCTTACGGTGACGTGTGCGCGGGCACGACCGGACACGCCGAGGTGGTAGAGGTAGAGTACGACCCGGCGAAGGTCTCGTACGAAGAGTTGCTGGAGGTCTTCTGGGCCAACCACGATCCCACGACGCCGAACCGCCAGGGGCCGGACGTCGGGACGCAGTACCGGTCGGCGATCTTCTTCCATTCCCCCGAGCAGGAAGCCACCGCCCACGCCTCCAAAGAGAAAGCCCAGGAGCGGTTCAAAAAGCCGATCGTCACCGAGGTCACACCGGCTTCGGAGTTCTACCGGGCCGAGGAATACCACCAGCGTTACTTCGAGAAGAACAAGCGGTTCAGCTTCTTCTCGTTCTAGCCGGGTCGCTACACGGGCGGCGGCGTTAGCCCAGGCCGCCGATCCCGAACAGGTCGTCCTCCGGGTTTGTCTGGAGGACTTCGATCAGCCCCGTGAGACTGCCCATTTCTACTTTCATGCCGCCCAGGGTAGCGGGTGGAGGGTTCAGGGCGACGTAACCGGCCTGCTCCCGGACGGATTCGAGCGCCCGGAGGAGCCCCGCTTTCGAGACTTCTACGGCCTCCAGGTTTTCTCCAAAACCCGTAGAGGCCAGAAAGATCGCCGCGGCCGCCGTGGAGGCGAAAAGCGGCACGGCGGCCTTATCGTCTACCAGGATCACGAGCGGTAGCGCGTCCGGCGTTATCTCTTCGAAGAGGAGCACGTAGGGCGGCTGCGGCGCTTCTTTGGCGGGCATCTCAGGCCGGAGGCGGTGCCATCGTCACGAGCAGGACGAGGTTATCACCGGTATCGTTGCGGACGCCGTGCGGCTCTCCGGCCCGGGCGATAACCGCGTGGCCTCCGCCGAGATCTCCTTCTTCGTCGCCGACCGTGAAATGGCCCGTGCCTTCCAGGACGTAGTAGACTTTGTCCGAGTCTTCGTGGGAATGGACTTTCTGGGCCTGTCCGGGCAGGAGGCAGTACGTGTCGTAGAAAAAGCGCTCCGAGTCGAAGAGGCTGTTTTTCTGCAGCTTCTCCTCCGAGAACTGTATAAAGTCTGTTACCCGCTTGCTCTCCAAAACGTTTCTCTCTTTCTACCTGTCTTTCTCTCTGGCGCTATGCTACCAGTCGCCGGGGCCTTGATCCCGCGTCCGGCGAAGTTTACGATGCGTTGTTTTAAGGAGGTAACGGGTGAAGTTCTCGACTTTGGAATTGAGACTGCCGGACTGGCTGGAAGACTACGTCGAAAACTCCGGGAGAACTTATGCGACCGTCGACGACCGCATGCGGTTCGTGGTCGAACTTTCGCGGATGAACGTCCGCCGGGAGACCGGGGGGCCTTTCGGCGCCGCCGTTTTCGAGAGAGACACGGGGGAGTTGCTTGCCCCGGGCGTCAACCTCGTGACCTCCGCCAACTGCTCCGTCGCCCACGCCGAGGTCGTGGCGCTTTCGCTGGCCCAGCAGGCCGTAGGCAGCTTCGACCTTGGCGGACCTGGGAGGCCGTTTTACGAGTTGGTAACCAGCACCGACCCGTGCGCCATGTGCCTCGGCGCGACGCCCTGGTCCGGGGTCCGCTCCCTCGTTACCGGCGCCCGCGGGGAAGACGCCGAGGAAATCGGCTTCGACGAAGGGATCAAACCCGTAGCCTGGGAAGAAACCTTCGCAGGACTCGGCATCTCCGTAACGCGGAACGTGCTCCGCGAAGAAGCCGCGGCGGTGCTAAGAGAGTACGCCGTGCTCGGCGGGGAGATCTACAATAGCCGTCGAGAGGGCTGATCCACCCCCGCGTTTTTCTCAAACCCGCAGGTCTTTCGGAAACTCCGTCAGGTTGCGGCAACCGTCTTCGGTAACGACTACCAGGTCTTCGATGCGGATGCCGCCGACGCCTTGTTTGTAGAGGCCCGGCTCCACCGTTACCACGTCGCCGGTTTTTAGCTCCTCGTCGGCGAAGCCGATACGGGGGGCTTCGTGGATTTCGAGCCCTACGCCGTGGCCGGTGCCGTGGAAAAACCCTTCCGTCAAGGTCTGGCCTTCCTCCTGGTCGTGGACGATCGTTTTGTAGCCCCGGTCATGCAAAATGTCCGAAACCTTTTGGTGCACGTCCTTACCGTTGACGCCCGGCCCGATCATGGCGAGCGCCGCCTCCTGGCTCTCCAAAACCGCCTCGTACATCCTCTCCAGTTCTCTATCCGGCTCGCCCTTTACCACGGTGCGGGTCATGTCGGCGTAGTAGCGGCTTTCTTTGCTCACGGGGAAGATGTCCAGGATGATCGGCTCGCCGGAACGCAAGGGTCCGCGGCCCTGCTCGTGCGGGTCTGCGGACTGGGAACCACCGGCGGTTATCGTGCCGGCGTCGGCGGCGCAACCGGCCCTTAGCAACTCGACCTCTATCTCCGAGCGCAGGAACTCGCTGGTCAGGGCATGGTCTCCGTAGAACAGGTTTCCATACTCTCTAACCTGCGATTCCCCAATGATTTCGACGGCCCGGGCGCCGGCGGCTTCTACGGCCCGCTGGGTTTTCTCTACGTGCGAGATCTCCTCCTCCGTTTTTACGCGTCGCGCCCCGGCAAAAAGCTTTGATTCCGGTGAAACCTCTATGCCGCGGTCGCGTAGTTCGTCCGCGTACGCAACGCCAAAACTCGGGGGAACGGTGACAGAGTCCACGCCGAGCGTTTCTAGCAGTCCGGCCGCCGCTGCGGCGTAAGCCCGGGGTCCGCTCTTGAGCTCGCGGGCGAGACGGCCCAACTCCAGTTCCTCGAACGAGAACAGCTTGTCTATGCCGGTGTGTTTCTGGGCGCGGCCGTATTCCAGTGTAGAGACGGCCAGATACGTCCTGCCGGACGCCCGGACAAAGATCACCGGGTCTGGCGCGAGAAAACCCGAGAGGTGGTACAGGGTGGGATCTTTTTCCGGCGCGCCTATTAAAAGTAGATTTCGGGAATCTTCGTCGTTCAACGCGGCCCTCCGGAGGATAGGTGTACACAAAGTCCGGCTTTCATTCTACTATCGAAGGGCGAGGTCTTCGAAGCGCGCGGTACTCCCGCGCAACTCCTATATAATCGGTCCATGCCGGAAAAGCAGAACATGCGGGGACGGATCGAGGCGGCGCTGCAGAAAGTCCGTCCCGCCATGCAAGCCGACGGGGGAGACGCCCGCGTCGCGGAGTTTGACGAGGAGAACGCCTCTGTCAGCATCGAAATGCTCGGCGCCTGCCGCGGGTGCCCGCTATCGCAACTAGACTTCGCCTACGCCATCGAAAGCCTGATCCGTCGGGAAGTACCAGAGATCCGCAATATACAAGCGGTCTGAGCAGGCTTCGCCAAAACTCCGTAACGCGTAAACGTGCCAATCGGTACAAGGGCAGAGTAGAGTAAAAGTCGTGAAGCCTCGCGGCCGACGCTTGTAGTGGCCTAATATTTACTTGTTGGTAAGACCCGCCCGCAGTTTCTTAGCTTTGCGGGCGACGGATTTACGGTCGTCCTGGCTGAGTCGTACGAGTTGAGGTTCAAGCCAGTTTCTGAGCGCCTCGTCTTCACGGGCCCACTCGCCCAAAGTCTGCATAGTGCTATTTAGAACGATCCAATCGCCGCTGGTTTGTAGGTTGCGCTGTAGCACACCAACCGCTTTCTCTTTCTGTTCCTTGCTCAACGAGTCGTGAAGACTTGCCATAAGTTGTGCCAGCGTCCATTGGGCCGAAGGTTGTTCGATCCGCGACACATCTTGTAGCAGGCCATCAACGTACCACAGGAGCCATTTAGGGCGCTCGGCGCAGACGCGTTTGAGGGCACTTGAGGTTCTCAGCCGGACTACTTCGTCGGGGCTAAAGTAACAGTCATAAAGCTCCGAGAGTCTAGACGGCTGTTCGAGGACTATATTCACTACCTCTACAGTCCTGCCGAGTGAGTTCGGATGACCCCCTTTTAGCATCCCTTCGAATCGTTCTTCGGAGGCATTCGACATATCGTTTTCCCTTCCCACTTCGCTTCGCCCAAGACTAAACTACTTGCAGGCCGAGACGCCAGGAGACCCTAAGCTACTGTTGTTCCTGGCGCGCGGCGCGCAGGACGCCCGCTGGCAGAGCCTGACGCGCGGCGGAGAGGGCGTCCGTAGCCTTGCGGCGGACCCGGCGAAGCTTCATGCGGCGGATGAAACCTGTTTCGGAAAGTTCCAAATTGACCAGGTGGGTCAGCATGATCATGTCGTTTACGCAGGCCCGGTAGCCCAGGGCGCACATCTCTACCTGTACCTCGGAGGTCTTGGCTTTCATGGCCCGCCGTATTTCGGTCGCCCGTTCGATAATGGAGCGGGCGAGGTCTTCCGGTATGGACCCCGGTGACGGCAGAGCCTGCGGCCGGCTGCCGGTGATCCTCTCCGGCGTCAAGCGCCACCTACGATAGGAAAACCCTTTTATTTTCGAATGGAGAACGAACGCGAAAATTAGCAACAGAGGGATTAGCGGGGCAAGAACGAGGATCAGCACATCCGGTGCAAACGAGGGAATCAAGACGAGCCCCACGATACCGGCTACGAGTATCATCGCTACGAAGATTTCAAACATATTATCAACCCGCCACCCTTTGCGGCTTTCTCCGAGTTTTCAAGTGTATGTTCCATCCCAAGCTTTCACAAGCTCTTTCTACCCGGCTTGTATAATATCCGAATGCAGCAAAGTAAAAGCCCGGAATTCAACCTGGACCGTCCGTTACCGAGCGCGGCAGAGGTTCTGAAAGCGGTACTTTTTAGCCCGCGGACGTTCTACCGGGGCTTCTCTGCCGAAGGTCCTGTAAGGGAGCCGGTATACTTCGTGCTGCTCGTCGGGGCCGTTTTGAGTGTCCTGAGCGTGGTCGTGACTTTGTTGTCCGGTCTGATCTTCGGCGAGGTCACATTGGCTATCGTAGGGTATACGGTGCTCCAGGCTCTCCTGTTCGCCGCCCTCTCGCCCGTCATAGTAGGGATTATCGCGGCGGTGTACCTGCTTTCCATAAGGACTTTCGTCGGCAAAGTCGGTGGTTTCCAGGAGATCTACCGCATGGCCGCCTACGCCTACGGGGCGATGATATTTGCCTGGATCCCGGGCGTCTACGCGATCTCGATCACGTACATGCTGATGGTTCTGCTGGGTTTCGGGATTAGAAGCGTTTACCGAACCTCGTTCCTTACGGCGGTAGTGACCGTGCTGGTGGGGTTCGTGCCGTGCGCTATGGGGTTTATCTTGCTCTCGGTGGCCGCCGCCCGGCCCTTCGGCTAAACCTTCCCGGTGAGCGCCGCGTATTCGCCGAGATCCCGCCCCACCCGGCGGCGCAATCTTTCCGGCAACGCACCGGCCTTTTCCAGAGGGTTCTTGCCGTAGCGCTGCTTTATCAGGCGGTAGGAGATCTCCAGGTACGCGTTGCGGGTCGCTAGTTCTACCGGCACGGTCATTTCCCTCGGGAAGACGGGGTAAACGGAACCTTTCCCTATATCCAGCGCCGGAGGCCCGAACCCCTTCTCCCGGCGGATGGAGATCCCGCGCTCCCACCGTCCGCGCATCCGGCGCAACTCCCCGCTGTCCGGGGTTACATTTAAAGGTCCGGTCTCGAAACCGTCTTCCGGGTCGAACCCGAAAGTCTCCTCGAAGAGCCGGGCCGAGCTCCTGCTACCCCGGGAAAGCAGAAGCTCGTACTCGGAGCGCAGCAACACGAGTTGGGCGTCGTAGTAGGCGTGCAATCCGTCCATGGTCGGACGTTCGGCGTCCTCGCCCTTCCCGACCAGCGCCTTTCGGAGAGCCTCCCGCCGCCGGCGCAACTTCAGGCGCTCCCGGCCAAAAACCACGCCGCCACCCAGGATACCGACCATCACCGGCAGCATCGTGGCCCCCAGGGCCGCCCACTTCGGCGTGGGTCCGGCCCAAGCCGTGCCGAAAAAGTAACCCGAGAGCAGCACCAGCGCCCCGGCAATGCAAACTATCGTAAACCCCAGCATCGTCGCCCGGTTCGTCGTACCAACCGAGCTGGAGTCGAGCTTCCCCAACTCGTACCACAGTTCGACGCTTTCCCTATCCGATGTTCGGGCCGGTTGCACGTGCTAGATTCTACTCCCTATGAATCATCGCCAGGGCCTCGCCCACAACACGGCCCGTCTCTTCTCCAACGTACTCAACCCGTTCCTCATCTTCACGGCGCTCTACGCCCTCGTGGCCCTGTCGGAGAGCGGCCCGACCGGCGCGGCGCTCTACCTGGCATTCGAGTTGCTGGCCGCGGGCATCGTGGCAGGATACGTCTTCTTTCTCATGCGCCGTTCGCGGGTTGGGGACTTTTGGATCTCGCGCCGCGCCGAACGCCTCATACCCGCCCTCCTCCTCCTCGCGGCCTTCGTCGGTCTTCTCGCCGCGCTCTCCATCTCCGGCGCACCGCAAACCCTCTACGATGCGACGCTCTCAATGGGCCTCGCCGCCGCAACCGTCGCCGCCATCACGCTCTTCTGGAAAGCCAGCGCCCACACCGCCGTCGCCGGACACGCTGCGATAGCCGGACCTTTAGTGATCGGTTTCTGGGGAATCCTCTTCGTTCTTATCTTGCCGCTCGTGCTGTGGGCCAGGATCGTGGCCGGTGCGCACACGCCGCTCCAAACTTTAGTGGGTGCAGCAGTAGGAGCAGCGTTTGCGCTGTTCTTTCTGGCATAAAAAAGCCCGCCTAAAAAGACGGGCTTTCCTAAAGTGACCCCACCGGGGTTCGAACCCGGGTTTTCGCCGTGAGAGGGCGATGTCCTAGGCCACTAGACGATGGGGCCGTTGGGCGGAGAGAGTTTAAACGATAGTCTCCGGTTCGTCAAAAGGATTTGGGCCACTAATCGAGTTGCTGCATCTCTTTCGTGGTGTGGTCCATGCGGAGCAGGGTGCGCTCCCGGCCCAGTAACGCTAAAGTTTCGAAGAGGCCGGCGCTTACGGTGCGGCCGGTGGCGGCGAATCTCAGAGGGTGGATCAGGTGCCGCGCTCCCTTCTCTTTCTCGGCCGCGAGCCCCCGGATGGCTTCTTCGGTAGATGTTTCGTTCCATTCCGGCAAGGCTGCGAGCCGGTCCCGAAGCTCGCCGAAGTTCTCTTGCACGAACTCTTTGCCGAACTGCTTCTGGAACTCTTCGGGCTCGTAGTCCAACTCGCCGCCGTAGAAGTAGCCGATGGCGTTCGGGATGTCGATAGTGCGGCTGATGCGCTCTTTTAGTAAGTCCATTATTTGCACTAGGCGCGGCATATCGTCCTCTAGCTCTTCGGGGGTTGCGACACCGGCTTCGACCAGCATCGGGGCGGCTTGCATTGCTAGCTCTTCGGGGCTTTGTTTGCGGATGTAAGTCTGGTTTATGGAGAGGAGCTTGGTCTCGTCGAAGACCGCCGGGTTGCCACTGACCCGGTCTATGCGGAAGCGTTCGGCGAGCTCGTCGGGGGTGAAGATCTCCTCGTCCGCCGCGTAGCCCGCCCCGAGCAGCGCCAGGTAGTTGAAGAGTGCTTCGGGCAGGATGCCTTGCGCTGCGAACTCTTCGACGCCGACGGCGCCGTGGCGTTTGGAGAGCTTCTTTTTGTCCGGGCCGAGGACCTGGGGGACGTGGGCGAAGGTGGGGAGGGAGTAGCCGAGGGCTTTGTAGAGCAGGATCTGGCGGGGTGTGTTCGAGAGGTGGTCGTCGCCCCTTATGACGTGGCTGATCTCCATCTCCGTGTCGTCCACCGCAGCCGCGAAGTTGTAGGTCGGGGTGCCGGTGGACTTCAGCAGCACGAAGTCTTCGAGGTTCTGATTCTCGAAAGTTACGGGGCCGCGAATGAGGTCTTCTACGACCGTCTGGCCCTCCAACGGGGTCTTGAAGCGGACGGTATGGTCCTCGCCCTGTCGAACGCGCTTTAGGGCCTTGTCCGGGTCCAGGTCCCGGTACCCTTCGCCCCGGTAGATCGGCTGCCGCCCTTCGCGCCGCTCCGTCTCCCGAAAATCTGTTAGCTCCTCCGTTGTAGCAAAGTCGTAGTAGGCCGCGCCGCTCTCGATGAGCCTCTGCGATGCTCCGCGGTACAGGTCCAGCCGTTCCGTCTGACGGTAGGGGGCGCGGGAACCACCGACCTCCGGGCCTTCGTTCCAGTCCAGGCCGATCCAACGCAGAGACCGCTTTAGCTGCTCGACCGACTCCTCCGTCGAACGTTCCAGGTCCGTGTCTTCTATCCGCAGCACGAAGACGCCGCTGTTCTTGCGGGCGAAGAGCCAGTTAAAGAGCGCCGTCCTGACGCCGCCGACGTGTAGCATTCCCGTTGGGCTCGGTGCGTAGCGCACCCTGATGTTTGAGTTGTCCATGGGGTAAACCTAGCATAAGGCCCGGAGACAAGGAAGCCACCGGGCCGGACTTTCTCTGATGTTTTTACAGCCTGCGAGTTAGCAACACCCGCACTGCTCCGTTTCGCAGCACTCGCAGCCGCACTCCTCGCAGGGCTCTTGCCGGGCGGCGATGAGCCTTCCGTTCTCTTCTAGGATCTTCATGTCTCTCACCTCCTTTGTGGTCTCGTGTGAGTTGGATGGTTCACCCGCGACGGCCGCGACGGTTTCCAGGCACCCGCAAGGTTCCCCCCGTCGTTCTTGCCGGGACGGGTCGCACTCGTGGGGGACATCCGCTTCGTAGAGGCGCCTGCGGTAGTAGAGCAGGTTGTCCCGGAGGGCTGCGAGGCGTGAGATCTCCTGTCGCGTATCCCGCAGCCTGGAGTCCAGGACTTCCTCCAACCTGGGGAAGAAGTCGTCTCCGCTGCAGTCGGCGGCGATGGAGAGCAGGCCACGGATTTCGTCCAGCGTCAAACCCAGCAACTTGGCCCGCTTTACGAACCTCAAGCGGCCCAGAACATCGTCGCCGTAGAGCCGGTAACCGGCCTCGTTCCTAGCCGCGGGCTCCAGCAGACCCCGCTCCTCGTAGTAGCGGATGGTCTTTACCGGGAAACCCGAGAGCCGGGCGACCTCGCCGATCCTGAACAACCCGTTTCTAGCCGTCTCGTCCATCTGGATCGAGTATAGACCCTCCACCACGGAGGAAGGTCAAGAGCTTCCGGCGAAAGTTTTTCGAAGTCGTCGAGAAATGCCGTGCGGGTGCAACCCTCAACCGGTCGCAAGCCTGCAAAGTCTGCTTCACGGTAGGATCACGCAGTTCGCGGGAGCATTTGGCCGGGGCGGAACTCTTCTCGGAGCATGTCCATGAGCAATCCGTCACGCCAGACGCCGTCGGGACCACGCTCGTATTTTCGCATGATGCCTACTCTACGGAAGCCTACCTGCTCGTAAACCAGGATCGCGGCCGAGTTGTCGGCGGCCGGATCTATGGTCAGACGATGGTGGCCGAGATTCTCGAAAAGGTGTCGAACGAGGACCCGGAGGGCCTCGGATCCCAAACCCTGACCGTGGCGGGCTGTTGTGAGGAAGATGTCCACGTTCGCGTGCCGGTACATCGGGTCTTCCTCTTCTTCGTACTGGATCCCGCCGACCACGCCCCCGTTTAGCTCGATGACGAAGCGTTCGTTAGTGCCTATGAACTCCTCGCGAATCTCCTCTATATCGGCGTCTCCCCACCATCGTGCGACTTCGGTCTCGTTTCGGATTTCGAATAGCGCGTCAGCGTCTTCGTGGCGTCCGGTACGAAGCAGTACGCGCCGACCTCTCAAAACAACCCTGCGGACGCAGCCCTCCTTTCCTACATGGGGTTACCTATCGAACCTAATTAAAGACGCGCTGCTGTTAGTGAGGTTTGACTATCAGCACTTCCAGCGTCCGCGGCCCGTGTACGCCCTCCACCCGCTCCAGCTCGATGTCCGAGGTGGCCGACGGGCCGGAGACGAACGTAACGGCCCGGCCTTCGGTTTTTACCGCATCACCCAGCAATGTTATTGCTTCCGGGACGAGATCCACGATCTGCTCTTCCTTCACGACGCAGAGATGATAATCGGGCAACAGCGTCAGGGCGCGTCGTCCCTGCGCCGCACCCGAGTCGAGGACGATGGTCCCTGACTGGGCTATCCCCAGGGCGCAGCCGGTGAGTACGCCGTCGCTACCGTCTAACTCGTCGTTGTCCAGGTGGTCGCCCGGAGATTCCTCTAAAAGTTCTACGTTGCCCGGCAGCCAGCCTTCCGGCAGATCCGACGGAACGACGAGCCTCTCGATCCCGCGCCGTTTCAGGGCCTCTTCTATGGCTCTCTGTAGTTCGTCTTCGCTTACGCGATGTACCGTCGCTTCATACTCGGCCACGTACTCGGCAAATTGGTCTACGACCTCCTGCCGCGAGTCTTCACCCTCTTTGCGGTAGCCGCGCTCTATCGCGACGTCGTCTGGAGTTTCATCCTCTGGTACGTCTCGCAGGGCGTGGCGGGTGCGCGACAGAATTACGTCTTTCGCGGTGCTCAAGATTCCCGCCTCTCCCGCCACCACTCGCGGAACGTCTGATCCGGGACCGGTTTGATGTCCCGGCTCCGGGTCCAGCCGGAAAGCTCACCCGGCAGGCTGTGGATGGCGCCGCTCCGGGCGAGCGGCCACTGGCCGATGCGGGCGAGCCTCTGGGCGCTCTCGTAGAGGTTCGGGTCCGAGAAGGTTTTGGCCATCGCCTGCATCGCGACGTTTTCCGGGTGGAGCTTGCCGGTCAAGCCGTTGGATTGCTTTTTGCGGATCACTTTGCCCCGCAGGTGGATCAGGACCTCCGGGATGTTGATCTTGACGGGACACACCTCGTAACACGCTCCACACAACGACGACGCGTACGGTAACGAGTCCGGCCCCGGCTTCCCGATCCCCACGAGCTGCGGCGTCAGGATCGCCCCGATAGGCCCCGGATACACCGAGTTGTAAGCGTGCCCACCCGTCCGCTCGTACACCGGACAGGCATTCAGGCACGCCGAACACCGGATGCAGTTGAGCGACTGCCGCCCGACCTCGTCGGCGAGCACGTCCGTCCGGCCGTTGTCCAACAGAACGAGGTGAAACTCTTGTGGGCCGTCGCCAGCTTCGCTTGAGACGCCGGTCCAGAACGAGGTGTAGGGGTTCATGCGTTCGGCGGTCGAGGAGCGGGGGAGGCTCTGCATGTAGACCTCGAAGTCCTGCCAGGTCGGGATAATCTTCTCTATCCCCATCAGCGTCACGAGGACCGGTGGCAGCGTGGTACACATCCGGCCGTTGCCCTCCGACTCCACGACGCAGACCGTGCCCGTCTCGGCGACCCCGAAGTTGGCCCCGCTAATGCCGACTTTCGCGGAGAGGAACTTCTTGCGGAGGTAGAGCCGGGCGACTTCGGTAAGTTCCGTTGGTTCGTCGGAGAGTTCGTCCACGTCTAATTCCTGCATAAAGATTTCCCGGATCTCCGCACGGTTCTTGTGAATGGCCGGCACCAGGATGTGTGACGAGGTCTCCCCGGCGAGCTGGATGATCAGCTCTGCAAGATCCGTCTCGTGGGCCTTTATGCCCTCGCTTTCGAGGTGTTCGTTCAGCTTGGTCTCGTCGGTTGCGATGGATTTGACCTTCACCACCTCTCTGGCGTCATGCTGCTTCGCGACCCCGGCGATGATGCCGTTGGCCTCTTCCGCGTCCCGTGCCCAGTGGACGTGGCCTCCGGCCCTCTGCACGGACTCCTCGAACTGCAAGAGGTATTTGTCCAGGTGACGGAGGGTACGCTCCTTTATGGCGCGACCGGCCTCCCGAATCTCTTGCCAGTCCGGCAGCTCTTCGACGGCGACGGCCCGCTTTTTCCGGATGCCCTTTGCGGCTTTACCGATGTTGCGCCGGAGTTGGGTGTCGGCCAGCGATGCCTTCGCCGTCTCCTGGAACGTCGGGGTCTTACCTTTGGAGAAAGCGTCCGGTGCCTGTATCGTCATGCGTCCTCCTTTGTGGAAGCTAGTATCTCCGCCAGGTGAACGGGTTTTACCCCCGTCTGGCCGCGCATAAGGCCGCCACCGATGTGCATGAGGCATGAGTTGTCTCCGGCGCAGCAGACCTCGGCCTCCGTGTCCTGGATATGCCGCAGCTTGTCCGAGAGCATCGCCGTCGAGGTCTCGGCGTTTTTTACGGCGAATGTACCCCCGAACCCGCAACATTCCTCGGCCTGCGGAAGCTCCACCAGGTCCATTCCCTGCACGTTCCGCAGCAGTTTCATCGGGGCCTCGCCGACGCCTAGCATCCGCAGAGAGTGGCAGGTAGGGTGGAAGGTGACCCGGTGTGGGTAGTGGGCGCCTACGTCCTCGACGCCCAGCTCGTTCACCAAGAACTCCGAGAGCTCGAAAACTTTGGGGGCTATGGCTTCGACTTGTTCGGCGAGTTTCTCGTCGCCCACGAGATCGGCGGCGTGTGGGTAGAGTTCGCGGACCATGCCGACGCAGGAGCCGGAGGGCGCGACGATGGCGTCGTAGGACGAGAAAATGTCTATAAAGCGCCGTATTAGTGGCAAGGCTTCGCGTTGGTAGCCGGTGTTGTAGTGCATCTGGCCGCAGCAGGTCTGCTCCTCGGGAAATTCCACCTCGACGCCGAGGCGTTCGAGGAGCTTTACGGTGGCGATACCGGTCTCCGGGTAGAGGGTGTCATTAAAGCAGGTTATGAAAAGCGCCACCTGCATCCTCTTAGACCCCAGGCCTTTGAGTAGTCAATTCGAGCCTCCTGTTCCCATTGAATACTTTGTTTATCTTAGCCTATCCGGTCGCCGGACGGAAACTGTAAGTTCTTACCGTCTCCCTAGCATTTCGAGATGGAAAGCGGGGAATATATAGAATGCTGTGAGAATGCTGTGCAAAACTACGCCCGGCAGAGAACAGGGGGAGGCTTGTGGGAGACTTCTCGGTGGATAAGACAACAGAGGACTGTACAAAACGGGTGGAGGAACATTTTAACAGTATAGGGTTCGTTGCTACCGGGGAGGATACCGGTAGCACGAAGGTTTTCCGGGAAAATAGCGGCCGGGACCAAGAAGATCCTTCTCTCGTAAGAACGATGCTCGGGGTGGCCTCCAACATACTGCTCTCCAGCTCTTCGGGGCGGGAAGAATCTGGGCCTTCACGTTCGGTACAGGTGGTGGTTCTCGAAGAAGGAGCCGGCACGCGGCTGGTCGTAGACGCTTCCGAACCGGAGTTGCAGCAGAGCCTGGACGATTGGGTGAGAGCGGAGCTTGGGGGCCGGCCACAAAACTGACGAACGCTACCTGCACACCACCGTCAAGCAAAACGGCCCGCCGATTTGCGTCAGCGGGCCATTCCGGTTTCTATAAGAAAGACTTTACGCGGAGGTCGTTGTCTCTCGGTTCGACTCTTGTTGCTGGGTTTGGCGGTTCCCGACAACGCCCAGGGCGACAAGGACCCCGATCAGGGCGACGAGGACTATCGTGCCGAGGTTGAGGCCGAAACCGTAGATCCAGATGTAGGAAATAGAGCCGGCCAGCAGCACGTAGTAGGTCATGGGGATGATCGTTTTGCGGATAAGGGCGCCTTCCTTGCCCAGGAGTCCGCAGGTCGCCGAGGCGGCGACGACGTTGTGGACCGTGATCATGTTCCCCGCCGCACCACCGACAGCCTGCGCCGCAACCACGACCGCCGCCGAACCGGCGATGCCGATGTTGACCGCCGTGGTGAACTGGAACAGCGAGAACGTCAGGTTACTGACCGTATTGGACCCAGCGACGAAAGCGCCGAGAGCCCCGATCCAGGGCGCAAAGAACGGCCAGGTGCCGCCGGCCAGCGAGGCCGCACCGTTGGCCAGCGTAACCGGCATGCTTTCGAGGCCTGAAGAGTTGTAGTCCCCGCTGGAGTTGATGAACACCCGCACCATCGGCAGCGCCATCAAAAGCGCGAACCCGGCGCCGAAGATTTGCCTCCCCGCCACTTTCCAAGAATCGGCTATCTGCTGCAAGTTCATGCGGTGCAGGAAGTACGTAATGACGATAGCCAAAAGGAACATAAAGCCCGGCAGGTAGAACGGCGCGAAGTCCGCCGCGATTCCTTCGACGCCGAAGATGTTCTCCCAAGCGAGGGTTATGCCCGACAAAATATCTACGAGCCCGAGGGCCGGCAGGCGGCTTATGACCAGGAATATAGCGACCAGGGCGTAGGGCGCCCAGGCGTTGACGATGCCGATGCGCTGCTCGCCCTCCACCTCGGTGGCGAGGTCGTCGGGGTCGACGTTGCCCATCCACTCGTCTTCCCAGTTCTCCCGCGGTCCGAAGTCCCAGGGTTCATCGGGAAGGAACCACCCTTGACGGGCCGCGAAGACCGCGGCGACCAGGCCGATAGGACCACCGAGCAGGGCGGGAAACTCTGGCCCGAGCAACCAGCCGAAGAGCACGTAAGGTATGAGCATGGCGATGGCCCCGAAAAGGGCGAACTTCCAGACGCCCAGGCCCTCGCCAAAGTTCCGGTTTTCGCCGAAAAAGCCTGTGATCATGCAGGCCAGGATCAAGGGTATCAGGACGCCGCAGATGGCGTGGATGAGCACCACGCGCAAAGTAATAGTGTCCGTGACGTACGCGGCCAACTCCAGGTTCTGCTGCGTCAGGTAATTGTCGACCGGGCCACCGCCCTGGAGTCCTCCCTGCACCCCCACGAGCAACGGCGTGCCCACGGCCCCGAAGCTGACCGGCGTGCTCTGGATGATGAGCCCCGTCATAACCGCGGCCATCGCCGGGAAACCGAGCGCCAAAAGCAGCGGCGCGGCGACCGCCGCCGGGGTACCGAAGCCTGCCGCACCCTCGATAAAAGTGCCGAAGAGGAACGCGATAATTACAGCCTGCACCCGACGGTCGGGGCTTATATCGGTGAACGCCGACCGGATCGTGTTTACCGCCCCACTTTCGGCCAGGGTCGCCAGCAGCAAGAGCGCCCCGAAGACGATATAGAGGATGGTTAGCGCGATGATCAGACCCTGCACCGTCGAAGCCGCAATGCTCGCGAAGCTTAGCTGCCACACGAACAGGCCTATAATTACGACCACCACGTATCCCACGGGCATGGCCCAGACCGCCGGCCACCGGAGACCTACGAGCAAGAATCCTATCGTTAAGATCGGCGCGAGCGCCAGAAGGCTCAAAACTGCTATGTTTTCCAAGAAATTCCCCTTTTCTCGACTTGTTGCTACTCCTCCGGTTTGCTCCTGTTCTGTTTCCTTGTTGCTCCTCTCCAAAGGTCTGATCTAGACGCCGTGCCGTATAATAATGAAATCAGCCGACCAATGCCACCCGAAGGTCGTTGACGTTGGTACCGGTGGGCCCGGTCAGGACCAGGGCGTCCGCAGACTTGAGGGCCGGGTAAGCATCGTTGTTGGCGAGGGATTCAGCCGGGCTCGTCTCGAAGTCGCGTATTTTTTGGGCCGTTTCGCCACTGACTATTCCACCGGCTGCATCGGTCGAGCCGTCGTTGCCGTCGGTGTCAATGGCGAAGGCCGCCCAACCGTCCACCCCGTCCAACTCGACGGCGAGGGCCAGGGCGAACTCCAGGTTGGGTCCGCCTGTCCCGTCTCCCCGGACGGTTACGGTCGCCTCGCCGCCGCTCACGATGGCGCAGGGTGGTGTGACGGGATTGCCGCTCTCCAGCGCTTCCCGGATTATGGCCGCGTATAGCTCCGCCGAAGCGGCGGCGTCGCCGGTTACAAGGGTGGAGAGTATAAGCGGTTCGTAGCCGAGCTCACGGGCTTTTTCGGCCGCCGCCCCCGAGGCGTGCCGTCCGCCGCCGCAAACCACGTTGACGACGCTGTCGAAGATTTCGTCTCCGGGCTTCGGGGTTTCACCGGCACTTTCCAGGTGCTCCTGTATAGCCTCCGGGTACTGTATTCCGTATTTCTGGGAGGTTTCTCTTGCATCCTCCAACGTGGTTGGATCTGGGGTGGTTGGGCCGCTGGCGATGGAAAAAGGTTCGTCGCCGACCACGTCGGAGAGCAGAAGGGCGACGGTGGGGGCGGGATGTACCAGGCTCGCCAGGCCACCGCCTTTAAGGACGGAGACGTGCTTTCTGATGGTGTTGATCTCCTCTATGTTCGCCCCGCTTTTGAGCAGGTCGGAAGTCAGTTGCTGCAAGTCTTCTATTTCTATCGGCGGCGCGGGATCTGCCAAGAGCGCCGACGCCCCCCCGCTGACGAGCGCCAGGAGCAAATCCCCTTCTCCGAGGGATTCAGCCAATTCGCGGGCTTTGTTGGCGGCCTCCACGCCACGTTCGTCGGGTTCGGGGTGTGAGGCGTAGGTGGTCTCCAAATTCTCCGGGCCTCCGTCGTGATCGTCCTTAGCAACGACCAGTCCGCCCACCACCCGGTCTTCGAGCAGCTCCGCCGCCGCCCGCGCCATTGGACCCGCCGCTTTACCGGCCGCGAGGATGAAAACTCTTTCGACCTCGAAGTTCTCGTCTCCGGCCCCGATGCGTTTCCCTTCGACTTGCAGGGAGCGGGCGACAGCCTTTTCCGGGTCGGCGGCGGTGAGTCCTGCTTCCATTATCTCTCTAAGGTCTTCGTCCACAAAACGTATTCTAATGATCCGTTGGTAATATGCACGCCTCTTGCAGTATGCTGAAAGAGTGTTTCAGGAGAGAGGGGATCAGCATGAGGTTTAGCGCGAACGTTTCAATACTCTTTAAAGAGGCTCCGTTTCTGGAGCGTTTCGAGCTTGCTGCGGCGGCCGGGTTCGGGGCCGTCGAGTTCTGGTGGCCTACCGGTGAGGACCTCGGTGAGGTCGAGAAAGCCGTAAAGGACGCCGGCGTCCGGGTGGCGCTCTTCAACTTCGACGCCGGGGACATGGCTGGCGGTGACCGGGGGCTCGTAAGCAATCCCGACGCGCAGGAGCAGTTTCGGGAGAACGTTCCGGTGGCACTGGAACTGGCGCGGCTGTTGGACTGTCGTCGCATGAACGTGTTGCTCGGGCACGAGATCGAGGGCCTGGATCGGGAAGAGCAACTCGCAATGGCCCGGGAGAACGTCGGCTTTGCGGCGGACGAGGCGCACAAGGTTGGCATCGAGTTGGTTGTGGAAGCGGTCAACACCTTCGAGAACGGTCCGTACCTCATCTACACGACGGACGAAGCGGTCGAGTTCACCGAGAGCCTGGATCGCGGCAATGTAGCGATACAACACGACTTCTATCACATGCAGCGGATGGAGGGGAACCTCATCGCCAAGTTGCGGGATCACATAGACAAGATCGGGCACGTCCAGATCGCCGACTCGCCCGAACGCGGGGAGCCGGGGACCGGTGAGATTCACTACCCCTACGTCCTGGGCGTCCTCGAAGAGCTCGGCTACGACGGCTACGTCGGCCTGGAGTACAACCCAACCACCGAGGCCACCGAAGACAGCTTCGTCTGGCTGCCGTTCGAGTTGCGGGACACGGACGTGCCGGTTTCGGAGTTGAAGATCTACTAGAGGAGGACTCTTATGGCGGAGAAGATAGGGTTTATAGGGCTTGGAATCATGGGCGGCCCGATGGCCCACAACCTCATAGAAGCGGGCTACGACCTCGTCGTCTACAACCGTCCGACAGAGAAAGCCGATGAGCTGTCCGGAGAAGGCGCGGAGGTCGTAGACAGCTACAAAGAAGTCGCCGGGCAGTGCGACCTCATCGTCACCATGCTTCCCAACTCGCCGCAGGTCGAGGAAGTGTTGGTGGGTGAGGGGGGAGTCTTCGAGGCGGTGCGCGAAGGAACCCTGATCGTGGATATGAGCACCATCTCGCCGGTCGTAACGCGGGAGCTGGCGGAGCAGGCGGCGGAACGTGGCGCTTCCATAGTGGACGCGCCGGTCAGCGGCGGCGACGTGGGGGCGCAGCAGGGAACGCTCTCTATCATGGCCGGCGGCAGCGAGGAGGACTTCGGGCGGGCGGAGCCTATCTTCGACGTGGTGGGGAAGGTCGCTACGCACGTCGGGGAGGTCGGGGCCGGGCAGACGGTCAAGGCTTGCAACCAGATCGTGGTGGCGCTAAATATCACTGCGGTCTCGGAGGCGCTGGTGCTCGGGTCGAAAGCCGGTGTAAAGCCGCAAGCCATTATTGACGCGCTCTCTGGAGGTTTGGCCGGCAGCAGCGTAATGGATGCCAAGGCGGAGAAGTTCGTCGGGCATGACTTCGACCCCGGCTTTAGGGTAGAATTGCACCACAAGGATCTGGGAATAGCGCTCGCGGCGGGCAGGGAATACGGGGTATCACTGCCGGTTACAGCTATTGTGGATCAGATGTTGGAGTCGTTGAAGGCGAAGGGGCGAGGAGATAGGGACCACTCGGCGATACTTACCCTTTTGGAAGACCTGTCGCAGCACGAGATCGGGAACGGAGGAGGGTAGCACCCTCCAAGAAAAGGAGGCGCTTTATGGAGCGTAGCCGGCTCATACAAGATATGCAGGACATCCTCGGTGAAGAGGGGGTGATCCACGAGCACGAGCAGCTTCGCACCTACGAGTGCGACGGCCTTATGGAATACCGGGTAGTCCCGGACCTCGTAGTCATCCCTGAGAGCGCCGAACAGGTACAGAAAGTCGTCCAACTCTGCTACAACGAGGGTATTCCCTTTGTGGCCCGCGGCTCGGGGACCGGGCTCTCCGGCGGGGCGTTGCCGGTCAAGTCCGGGGTGCTCATCGTGATGTCGAGGATGAAGAAGATCCTGGAGGTAGACATCCCTAACCGGCGGGTCGTGGTCGAGCCGGGCGTCATAAACGTCTGGGTAAGCCAGGAGGTCGCCGACGAGGGCTACTACTACGCACCGGACCCGGCCAGCCAGATCGTCTCCTCCATCGGCGGGAACCTCGCCGAAAACTCCGGCGGCGTCCACTGCCTCAAGTACGGTTTCACAACGAATCACGTGATGGAGGTAGAAGTCGTTTTGCCGGACGGTTCGGTGGCGCACTTGGGCGGCGGCAAGTCCCCGGACGCACCGGGTTACGACATGCTCGGGGCGTTCGTCGGCTCGGAGGGCACGCTCGGGATAGCCACCAAGATCACGCTGAATATAGCCCGTACCCCGGAATCGGTAAAGACACTCCTCGCAGGCTTCGAAGATACCGAGGCGGCCGGCAAGGCCGTATCGGTGGTTATCGAGGAGGGAATCATTCCGGCGGCGGTCGAGATGATGGACCGCCTGACGATGGACGCGGTGGAGGCGGCCATCGCGCCCGGTTTGCCAGAAGAAGCCGGGGCCACGCTGGTTATCGAGCTGGACGGCCCGGAGGCCGAGGTGGACAACCAGTTCGACCGGGTCATCGAGATCTGCGAGAACAACTCCGCCGTCGAACTTCGGGTCGCCGAAGACGACGAAGAACGGGCTCTGTTCTGGAAGGCGCGTAAGGCGGCTTTCGCAGCGATGGGCCGCATAAGCAACGACTACTACGTGCAGGACTCGGTGGTTCCTCGAACGGAGTTGGGATCCGTCCTGAAACGGATCACCGAGCTCGGTGAGGAGTACGGGCTGCGGGTCGCCAACGTCTTTCACGCCGGGGACGGCAACCTGCATCCGCTCGTCCTCTACGACAACGCCGTCGAGGGTGAGGCGGATAAGGCCCACGACCTGGCGGGCGACATTGTCATGGCCTGCCTAGACGCCGGCGGTTCACTAACCGGCGAGCACGGCATCGGCGAGGACAAAAAGAAGCATATGCCTAAGATGTTCACCGACGACGACATGGACACCATGCAGCTACTGCGGTGCGCCTTCGACCCGCACCAGATCGCCAACCCCGGCAAGATCTTCCCGACACCCCGTCTCTGCGGCGAACGCCCCGGGCCATTCAAGATGCACCCGCTGCAGAAGGCCGGCATAGTGGAGCAGTTCTAATGGAAACAAAGAACGTAACGCTCGAAGACCTGCAGGAGATAGTCGGCGACGGCAACGTCCGCGAGGCCTCAAGCGAAGACGCGGTGGAGGGTGTCGAGCCCTCCTTCGTGGTCGAGCCGGGTTCGGTCGAAGAAGCGAGCGAGTTGATGAAGCTCGTCCGGGAGCAAGGGTTGGCGGTCGCGCCGCGGGGGAGCGGGACCAAGATGCACCAGGGAGATGCGCCCCGGAACCTCGACCTCATTATCAGTACCGGGCGGCTGAACGAGATCGTGGAGTACGTGCCTGGAGACCAGATCGTTCGGGTTCAGGCTGGGATAAAGCTCTCCGACTTGCAAGAGAAGCTCGCCGAAGAGAACCAGATGATCGCCATAGACCCGTCCGAGGAAGACACCACCATCGGCGGCCTGATCGCGACGAACTCCTCCGGTCCGCGCCGGTACTCGTACGGAACGGTGCGCGACTTAATTATCGGCATCAAGGTCGTGCTCGCAAACGGCACGGTCGCCAAAGCCGGCGGCAAGGTTGTAAAGAACGTGGCCGGCTACGACCTCTCAAAGCTCTTTACGGGTTCGATGGGGACTTTGGGTTTGATCGTTGAGGCAAACTTTCGGCTGCACCCGATCAAAGACGCCTCCAAAACACTCGTCGCCGAGATTGAAGGCGGTCCCGGAGAAGTCTACGAAGCGGTCCGTAGCGTAGCCCAAACCCAGGTGGAGCCGACCGCCATCGAGCTGCGCTACAACGAAAACGAGAAGCTCGTAACAGTTTTTATGGAGAGTATAGAAGGCGGCATACAGGCGAAGGTAGATGCGATCTCGTACGCACTCAAGTCTTACGGTGAAGTCCGGGACCCCGAAGATGGGAACCAGCTCGGGGATACGAACCCTGCTGCGGAGGAAGACGACGTCCTCATAAAAATTTCCGCGCCGCCCGCAGAGCTTGCGGGTGTGCTGGACTCCGTGCTTGGGGCCGCAGAGCGGCGAGGTCTGGCCCATCCAAAGATTACGGGCCACGCTGGGACCGGCGTGACTTTCGCCGCGCTATCCGGTGGTGACGAGGGTGCGCTGGTCGAGATGATCGAGGAAGTACGTGAGATCTGGGTTCGCCGGGGCGGTGGCGTAATACTTTTGAAGGCTTCTAAAGAAGTCAAAGACAGGGTTGGGACCTGGGGGCCGCCCCGGGACGACTTCGGGCTTATGCAACGGGTAAAGGAAAAATTCGACGGGCACGGCAACCTGAGTCCGGGCCGTTTTATAGGAGGAATCTAGTGACCGAGCGACGCAACGGAGAGGGCTCGACCGGAGATAGGGCGATGGCCGAAACCATCGGCGCCGGCAGCCCTGAAGACGTAGGACAGAGCATCGGGGTATCGAGCGAGCTCGCCGCTGAGGCGACCGTCGGGGCAAACCGCGGGGAGACCGGCAAGGTCTCATTCCCGGCCTTCGACGCCCACCACCCGCCGGACAAAGACCTTATAGACGACTGCGTCCACTGTGGCTTCTGCTTGCCGACGTGCCCGACCTACGTGCTCTTCGGGGAGGAGATGGACTCCCCGCGCGGGCGCATCTACCTGATGAATAAGGGTCTCGACGAGGAGCCGATGAACGACCAGATGGTCCGCCACTACGACCTCTGCCTCGGGTGCATGGCGTGCGTAACGGCGTGCCCGTCCGGGGTGCAGTACGATAAGCTCATAGAGGCGACCCGCGGGCAGGTCGAGCGGCGCTACGAAAGGGCGCCGCTGGACAAGGCTTTTCGGGAGATGATCTTCCAGCTCTTCCCGTACCCGAACCGCCTCCGCCTCGCCGCCGGCCCGACGAAGCTCTACCAGCGCCTCGGTATCCGCGATAAAGTACAGAAGTCCGGCATCATGAACCGCATCCCGGCACGCCTGCGGGCGATGGAAGCCCTCTTGCCGGAGGTGCCCAAAGAAGAGAAGCTCCCGGAGGTAACTCCGGCCGTGGGCGAGCCGCGGGCGCGCATCGGGGTCCTGCTCGGCTGCGTGCAGCGGGTCTTTTTCTCCCCGGTCAACGCGGCCACCGTCCGGGTGCTGGCCGCCGAGGGCTTCGAGGTCGTCGCCCCGAAACAGGGCTGCTGCGGCGCCCTCTCCACCCACGCCGGGCGTGAAGAAGAATCTCTAAACTTCGCCCGTAAGACCATAGACACTTTCGAGGCCGAAGGCCTGGACTACTTCGTCATCAATGCCGCCGGTTGCGGCTCGACGATGAAGGAGTATGGTTTCTTGCTGCGTGACGACCCGGATTATGCCGAGCGCGCCGAAGCGTTCTCGGCGAAGGTCAAGGACGTTTCGGAGTTTTTGCAGGAGCAGGGGCCGAGGGCCGAGCGTAACCCGCTGCCGGTAACGGCGGCCTACCAGGACGCTTGCCACCTGGCCCACGCCCAGGGCATTCGCAAGCAGCCGCGTCAGACCTTGAAGCAGATACCGGGGATGGACGTAAAAGAGATCCGGGAGGCGGAGATCTGCTGCGGATCGGCCGGCATCTACAACATGATCGAACCCGAGCCCGCCGAGGAGTTGGGCGAGCGTAAGGCGAAGAATATCCTGGCGACCGGAGCCCAGGTGATCGTCACCGCCAACCCCGGCTGCAACCTCCAAATACAGGCGTCGCTAAAGCGGCTCGGCCACGACGAGATCCCGACCTTCCACCCGATGGAGGTCCTGGATGCCTCCCTGCGCGGTGAATCCGTAGAGACGCTGTTGCGCTGATAGCGAGTTTCGGAAGGATTGGACCTTCCTCGACCCGCGCTCTTAGCCATCAGGTATCAGCCTTTAGCAAGAAAAAAGCTGATCGCTGAGAAGCTGACGGCTCGCCGGGCGTAAGGATCAAGCCTTATGCCCGGCGCTGTGAGAAAGGGCTTCTACCCCGATTTTGCGGTCTCGTTGCCGGAGGACTTCCAGGCTTCGCGCAGCGAGACCCGGGTGCCGAAGCGCAGGGCGGAGCCGGCGTAGAGCCGGGCGGCCAGAACTACCAGGCCGGCCGCTGCCGCCGCCGTGAGTAAGACCGCGGCGATGACTTCCAGCGTTCCGGCCTCGCCCACTCCCATGCGCATAAGCATCACCATCGGGGAGAACGGCGGTACGAACGAGAGGATCTGGGCTACGAGCGAGCCCGGGTTGCCGAACTCGTAGAAGGCGGCTCCGTAGCCGACGAAGATGAGGAACATTAGCGGTAGTTGGGTGTATTGTAAATCCTGTTGCTTGGAGACCAGGGCACCGGCCACGGCGAACAGGCAACTGTAGAACGCGAAGCCCAGCATGAACCAGAGTAGCACGGCGGCGAATATTCCGAACGCCACGGGCGGTAGTTCAAGGTCCAGTAAAAAGACCGCCAGGAGGCCGAGAGCCAGGATGAGCAGTATCTGGCACAGGGCGAGAACCCCGATGCCGAGGATTTTGCCGACCATCAACCTCCAGGGCTTTACGGTGGAGAGGATGATCTCTATCACCCGCGACGACTTCTCTTCGACGACGCCGTTGGCGATCCAGTACCCGTAAGTAAAGATGGTGAGGAACAGAAAGATCATGCCGAACTGCGCGATAACGGCCCCGAAGCCGATCTCCGAGCCTTCGTCTTCGCTGCCGACCGATTGGACGGAGAGCGGCTCGGGGTTGAGGATGCCCTGGGCCTGCTCCGGGCTCACCCCGGCCTGCTGCAGGTTCCGGACGGACTCTACCTGCCCGGCGCTGGTCTGCAAGAGCGCTTGTAGCTCCGTCGCGGGCCGGCCGTCGGCCAGAACCCGGTCCAGATCCACGACCGCGGCTTCTACCTCCCCGTCCCGAACCGCCGTTCTGGCGGCCCCGGCGTCGGGTAGCTGCTGCACTTCTACCTCCGCGCCGGCAGCCGTCGTTTGTTCTTGCAGCGCGGCCCCGAGTTGTTCGGAACCCTCCCCGGCGAGACCCACTTGATAGCTCCGGCTTTCCGAATCCGAAAAGAACGCCCCGAAGGCCCCGACGGCCACGGGTATGAGCAGCATAAACACGGTGAACAGGATGAACGCCCGGTCCCGGACTTTCTCCATAACTTCCCGCGCGGCTACCAACAGTACGCTATTGTTCATCCTTCCATCACCTCTCTAAACAGCTCTGTCAGGGAGCGCCGGGCAAACCCGAAGTGCATAACGCGCCCGGCGTTTTGGGCGGCAGCCAGCACCTCTTGCTCGTCAGCGGCCTCGTCCAGAGACAGAAGAATGCCCTCCCGGCCCTGATCCTCGACCACTTTCACATCCCGCAAACCTGAGACCCAACCACCGTTCTCTCCCTGCACGTTGACTTGCAACAGACGCTGGCCTCGGGGCGCACGCAGTACCTCGACCGATCCTCCGGCGACCAGCCGGCCGTCGCGGACTATGGCTACCGCCTCACACAAACGCTCTACCAACTCTAGCTGGTGGCTGGAGAAGATGACCGGAACCCCGGCTTCTACGCGCTCCAGCAGCACCTCGCTCAAAGTATCTACGCCCACGGGATCTAGGCCGGAGAACGGCTCGTCGAGGACCAGGAAGTCGGGGTCGTGGACGAGGGCGGCAGCAAGTTGTACGCGCTGCTGGTTGCCCAGCGAGAGCTCCTCCGTCTTGTCCCCGCTCCGTTCGTGCAAACCGAGGCGCTTTGTCCAGCGCCCGGTGGCTTCTTCCGCATCGCTTTTAGAGAAACCGTGCAGCCGGGCCAGGTACGAGAGCTGCTCCCCGACGCGCATCTTGGGGTAGAGGCCGCGTTCTTCGGGCATGTAGCCGAAGCGCCGGCGGGTGTCGGCGTCTATGGGTTCGCCGTGCCAGAGGACCTCGCCGCCGTCGGGCTCGAGCACGCCAAGGAGTATCCTCATGGCCGTCGTCTTGCCCGCGCCGTTTGGGCCGACGAAGCCGAACATCTGGCCTTCTTTGACCTCGAACGACAGGTCGTCGAGCGCGACGATGTCCCCGTAGCGCTTTTTTAGTCCTTCCAACTTCAGCAAAACATCTCCTTTCTCCGTGGGGTTATCGCGAGTCTTTCGTGGAGTGGGTTTTCGTACCATTACGTTCACCGGCCTTCAATGATCCTTTCTAACCACCCCTTCCCCAGCTTCGCCGTTCCGGGGCTGAATGACCCGTCGAGTGCTTCCAGGCTCTTGCGGGCTTTCTCTTTGGCCGCTTCGTTGGCGCCTTCCGCGAACAGGATCGCCGCCTCTGCCCGTAGCAGGAGGTGCTTTTCGAGCACCTTCTCCGGCCGGGCGTCAGAGAAGAAGGTCCGGGCTTCTCCGGCATCGTGGCGGAAGTAGGCCTGAAAGAAGGCGGCTTCGAGGAGTATCTGAGAGCGCGTCACTTCCGGAACGTCCTTCGCGGAGAGCGCGCGTCCAAGCAGGGCTTCCGCTTCGTCTTTTCTACCGAGGTCGAGGGCGTGGTAGTGGACAGTGCTGCTCGCCCCGGCGTCGTCGAAGGAGTTGTCGCGACGGGAGAGGGAGCCTTGGACCAGACCCTCCTTCCAGTCGCGGGGACGTTCTCCGGCCATCAAAGCTCCATCGAGCGCACCGATGGCGGACCAGCGCGCGGCCTCCGGGCCGCCCTCGCGGAGCATCTTCAGCCGGGCTCCGTCCGAGACGAGGCCGCCGGCTTTGTTCGGGATCAGGGTTGCGACCCCGATCACGAGAGAGGCCACTGCGACGAGGGTGAGTATGACCCCGATGGATGGCGGGGCAATAAAGAACAGCCCGAATGCCGACACCGCGAGTAGCAGGCTCGCGACGGGACCGCCGGCGACGTAGGCCGTCATCCGGCGCACGAGGTTCCGTGCGTCTGTCGGGGCCGCGCCGCCGAGACCTCCGGCCAACATCAGGCTCAGATTGAGGCCGAGTTTGATGCCGTCCGGCGTCGAGTGGAGCTTGAACGGGCCGACGACAAAGAGCGTGAGCCGGAAGCCCACGAGTTTGCCGCCGACGATGTGCCCCAACTCGTGGAAGGCGAGGACGAGGAAGATGGAGGCTATGAGGCCCCGGGATCACGACCCACGGGCTTACGTCTGCGTCCCCAGGATCGAGACCGAAAAAACTCAAGATCGGGTCCAGGCCCAATCCGACCAGCCCGCCGAGGACGAACAGCGCGACGAACATCAGTGTAGTGCCGAACTTGTTCTTTTTCGTGCGGCTATTTGATGGGTTTTCGTCTTTTGTCACGGTGTCTTTTCTATCTCAGGTTGTGTCGTTTTGATGGTTTTCGCGCAGCCGCATTAGCTCCCAGAAGTCTTTGTCGTTTGGGTCGCCGGGCAGGCGTGCGTAGACCGTTTTCATTGCCAGTCCGAAGACGACTACGAGCGCCAGGGCTTCGGGGATGGCGATGGCGAAGCGGGCAACGGCGTTTGCTTCGGCGACCTGCACGTTGAACGTCTCCGTGCCGAACTCGGCGGTGACGATCCAGAGGTTCAGGAAGAAGTTGGCGACGCTCGTGATTATGGAGAGGACGACCATCGCGAGCGTCCCGAGCCAGAGCGCCCGCCACACCGGATGCTCGTCGAAGAGGTCCCGGATCGAGCGTTCCTGTTCCGGGGTGCGGGGATCGAACGTCTGCTCCAGGAAAGCGGAGATCAGGGGCCTTCCGAACACGAGCGAAGCCCCGAAAATTACGACCCACAGCAGGCTCGGCGCCGTGTCCTTGAAAGCGTATGCCACCCCGTCCACAAACCAGAAAGCCAGCGCCCCGCGCACCACGGCGTTCAGGCCGAGAAAGCTCGTTATAAAGTTGAACCGCTTCGTTATAAAGAAGAGGTCCACCGCCACCCAGGCCACCGGCACGAGCGCGGCGACCACGTAAGCGGTGATGTTACCGAGTTCGTCGCTGAAACGGGTGAGGATGATGATCGGGATAATGAGCCCGAAGAGGAAGTCGAGTCCGAGTTTCAGGGAACGGCTCACCTGACGCTCCTGCTGTTGTGGAAGGCTGGACCATCCGGCGTGTTTCCATGATCTGGAGGCATTACTGCTCGCCCTTTCTCCAGGCGAACCCTACAACCATCCCTACGATCGCTCCTAAAACGGCGCAGACCGCTATGGCGAGTGCGCCGAAGGAGTTTGTGAACGCCGCCCCAACGGTCGTTCCAATTCCGGTTCCTATGGCCGTGTATAGTGCAGTCCTCTCGCCGCGCTTGTCTTGTCCGCTCAACTTGCGCTCCTTTCTCCGGCGTTCTCTCTGCTGCGAAGCTCCATCAGGTGGCCCAGGATCTCCTCCAGGTCCAAAGCCCCGCTCCGGATGATGCGAATGTTTTGTCGCGACAATGCACGCTCCGTCTCAGGCGGGGAGTTGCTCACGATCCGGACCGGGTTACCGGGTTCGGTCCGGACGATTCCGAGCGTATCGGCTTGCGGCTCGTCACTCAGCCAGAAGGTTCTCCATTGTTCGAGCAACGCGTCTTTCTCGAAGAGGCCGAGAAATTCGCCGTCTACTAGAAAGGCGACATAGTCGGCGATGCGCCGGACTTCTTCCATGACGTGGGTCGCTATTAGCACCGTCTTCTCACCATCCTGAATGTGGGCCGAGATCTCCTCCAGCATCTCGCGCCGGGCAAACGGATCGACCCCGTCCGTAGGCTCGTCGAGCAGCAGCAAGTCCGCCCCTGTGGCCGCCGCCAGCGCGAAGGAGAGCCGACGTTGCATGCCTTTGGAGAGGTTCCGGAACTTCTTGCCACGCTCAATGTTGGAGCGATCCAGTAAATCCTTATAGAGCTTGTCGTTCCATTTCGGGTACCAGTGGGAGACGAAACCGCCAAGGCTTTTGGCGGTCATCTCGTCGTGTCCGACGGCAGTTTCGGGGACGTAGCCTATCCGCTGCTTGATGGCGACTTCGTCGTCCGGGTAAGCGCCGCCGAAGAGCGAGACGGAGCCGTTGTCGGGGCGGGTGAGGTTCATGAGCATCCTGAAGAGCGTGCTCTTGCCGGAGCCGTTCGGCCCGACGACCGCTACAACGTAGCCGGGTTCGATCTCCAGGTCCAACGGCCCGAGGGTAAACTTACCGTACGACTTCTCGATTCCTTCCTGAGAGATGACTTTCTCGTTCATCACGACTTGCCTCCTTTGACGTTTGTTTCTTCGTTCTGGAGCACTTCTTCGAGGATCTCCCGGATCTCCGTCTCCCCGAAGCCGGCGCGGTGTCCGGCCCGTACCGCTTCCCGGAGCGCGGCCTCAACGGGCTCGCGGCGGTGGGCCGACATGCTCTCTTCTTCTATCTCCGCGACGACCGTTCCGATGCCCTGACGGGTTCGGATAAAGCCGGCGCCTTCGAGGTCCTGGTAGGCGCGGCGCGTGGTGATGACGCTGCAAGCCAGGTCCTTCGCCAGCGCCCGGACCGAGGGGAGTTTCATGCCCGGCGGTAGCTGGCCGCCCAGGATAAAGTCCCGGAGTTGGGATTCGATCTGTCGGTACATTGGCTCCGGGTCGTCCATCGAAAGCTGCAGCGGAATCCGCGTATCTTCCAGTTCCGCGCTCACGGCGACAGCTCCCTATTCCCGACGCGCCTCTCCGTAGCTTTCGCCAGGAGCGCAAAGAGCAAACCACCCGCGAGCAACGAAAGCCCCGCCGGGAGCGGACCATAAGAACCGGCCCATTCGAAAGTCGTAAGAACCAACTTTCCATCCAGCAGCCAAACGATGCCGACGAGCAAAATCATCCAGACGAACTGCACAGCGGACACGGCCTTACCGTTCAGGCCGAGTTCCAGGAAAAGATTGAGTCCACCGACGAGAACTGCATACCCAAGCCAGATGAGAGCGAACCAGAAGAATTGTCCGGCATCGAAATGATCGTGAAAAACAGAAGCAAGTATCAACGACGGCCCGAAAAAGATCATCGTCATCACCACGGTAGCCGGTAGCATCACGAGTGAACGGGCCAGCACGATCTCCTCGTTTGAGACTGGGAGGCTTCTCTGGAACAAAAGCCAGCCGTGAAACGGGTCCCGGTGTATGAACATATAGCTTCGGGAGAAAGCGTTGACCGAAAATACCGAGGTTATTGCCAGAAAGAGGAAATCCGTTACGAAAGTTCCGGTCTGGTCGCCTTCCGATGGGGAAACGAAAGCAGTAAAAAACGACTCTATAGCCAATAGACCGAAAAAGAAGATAAAAACCCCACCCACCACGTAAGAGAGTCGTTTTCTCGAAAACTCTTCTTTCGCCAGAGTGCGGGCTCTCCTTGGAACTTTTTCTTCTGCCTCCGATCCGACGTGACTCTGCCGGTTCAACGTAGCGTTTCTGCCATCGCTCACGCGTACAAGTCCCTTCTCTCGACGCGGCGTATAGTTGCCCGCGTCAAGATTGCGAGCGCCGCCGCACCCAACAGAACTGAGGCCAGGGCCGGAAGTGGCCCGTAGGTTTGAACTAACCCGGCGGTTCTCGATACCAGCGCCAGATCCACGGTGAATTCTAGAGCGATCAAGCCGAAGAACAGCACGAAAACGCCGACGAGCGTCGCCCAAAGGTAGACTCGACCGGAGATCGCGAACTCCGCTAGAAGCGAAATCCCAGTACCAATGAAGGAATAACCGATCCAGACCGCGACGAACCATAAAAAATTCCACCTGAGTTCGCTGAGGTCGGAGATCCAGTACACCGGCACGAAGAAAGCCGGCGTGTTGAGCAGAAGCGCCGGGCACATGGACATCAAACGTCCCAAAACCAGGGTCGACGCCGAGATAGGCAGACCTCGCACAAAAGCCAGACGCTTCGAGAAAGCATCTTCCGAAAATACCCGCCAGTATTCGCGGGACATCCAGTTGAGCCCCAGAAAGACACTGAAAGATATGAAAATATAGCCTGAGAACCAGGCGTCGAACCGGTCTTGGAAAGTTTTGCCACCTTCTCCAAAGCCTTCCAAAACCAAAAATCCGTCTACTGTAGAGGCGGCGAAGTAACCGAAAAAGAGCACCATCAGGGCGGTCGCCGGATACGAAAGCCAGGAACGTTTGATCTCCTGGCCCGCCAACCACCGGGCTTCGGCAAAGATGCTCATTTCACTATGCCTCTCTTCGACTCGTTCATCGGTCGCGCCGGCTATGCTCATCCGAGCTCCCTTCTCGAAAGCCATTTCGTCGCTAATCTCATCCAAAGGCTCAGGCCAATGCCGCCAAGGGCTAACGCTACTCCGGCTGCGAGTGGTCCCTGGGCTTCGGATAGCTGGATCAGGGCTACGGTTAACCCGTCGTCGAGAAAGAGGTTCGATACGGTGGCGACTAGCAAGCATCCGCCGGGGAAAGTCCAGAAAATCCATTTGAGCTCCGTCTCGAAGTTGAGCCCGTTCCACATGAATAGCAGAAACCCCATCATAAACAGGGCGTAGCCGATCCAGATAAACACGAACCACACGTAACCCACCGGTGCGATCTCCGCCCGCAGATCTCCACCCACCAGATAAGGCACCAGGAAGAAAGACGGTACGCTGAACGCTAGGGCCAGCGCCATATAAATCGCCCTCCCGGCGACCACGACGCGAGGAGCGATCGGAAGCCCGATCAGGAACGACAGCCGCTTGGTGTAGTTGTCTTCGCTGAGCCTGTAGTAATAGTCGCGGTTGAACAAAAAATTGACGTTCAATACCGTAACGGTCAGCAGAAGCCAGAAATCAAGCATAAACAACTCGAAACGGTCCCCCGACCCACCGAAAACGTCGGAGTAGAAGCCAACGAGGTAGAAACCGGGGATGAGCGCGATGAGCGCCGCCACCGGAAAGGAAACCCACGACTTACGCACGTCCTCCACCGCGAGCCATGCTGCATCTCGCAGGACGCCGCTGCTGGGAACCGGGTTCGTTTCCCGGTGGTTTCTAGACGCCGCCTTTGCCTCCACGATCACTCCATCCTACTCGTTTACTATAGTGTATATACTAAACATACACAATAAAACAGTAGTACAATAGGTTTGTCAAGGGACGACAAACAATATTTTCTTGGGGAGAGGCACCTGTGCGAACTGAGGCTTTGGGATCTCACCCTATCAGCGGGGATGCTTTAGTATTTATGGCTATGGTTTTCGGGAGGATAAGCCGGCTGTTTGGTTCCGAGGAAAAGTCGCGAGGCTCCGGGACTTCCGGCTTGGGGGTGGAGGGGATCGAGAAGGTCGGCACTCCCGAGGACCCGTTGCACGGTTACGAAGAAGCTCTGGAACGAAACTTTGCGGCGATGGAGGCGGAGCAGCGGGGAGAGGTCGACCGGGCCATAGAACTCTACGAGGAGAGCGTGGCCGAGGAGTTCGTGGACAGCCATCCTTACGAGCGGCTCGCCAACCTCTACGAACAGCGAAAAAGTTACGGAGAGGCGCTACGGGTGCTGGAAGCGTATCTGTTGCTCGCCCGCAGCGGAAGGATGCCGCAGGGGGCACAGCGTTCGGCGGACCGGAGGCTGGAGAGTATAGAGGCCAGGGCCGGCCGTTGTCGTAGGTTGTTCGGGGAACCCGGGTAAGGTTTGTCGATGGAGGGAAGGACTTCTGGTTCGTTGACGGTTATTGCCGGTTCGATGTTCGCGGGAAAGACGGAGGAGTTGATCCGTCGTCTGCGCCGCGCGATGTACGCCCGGCGGAGCGTTCAGGTCTTCAAGCCCGCGCTCGACACGCGCTCTGAGACGACGGAGATCCGGTCGCACGATGGCACGCTGCACGAGGCTATCGCCGTCTCCACCAGCAAGGAAATCTTTCTCGGGTTGGAGGCTCCGACCGACATAGTCGCGATCGAGGAGGCCCAGTTTTTCGACGACGGGATAGTCGCGGTGTGCGGAGACCTCGCTGACCGGGGCTACGAGGTGATCGTCACGGGCCTGGACCTGGACTTCCGCGGCCAACCTTTCGGCCCGATGCCGGCCCTGCTCGCCGTCGCCGACGAGGTCGTGAAGCTGCGGGCCATCTGCGCCCGCTGTGGCCGGGATGCCTCGCGCTCCCAGCGCCTCGTGGACGGGGAGCCCGCGCCCGCCACGGCACCCACTATCCAGGTCGGCTCGGAAGAAAGCTACGAAGCCCGTTGCCGCCACTGCCACGCGGTGTAGGACAGCGTGGGACGTTCCCCGGGTAAGTGTCGGACGATGGGGGTAAGATAGAGACTCCGAAGTAGAGGAATGGGAGGCTATGTTGGCAGAAACGAGACCGGAGGCTTGGATCGGGGAGACGGTTATGGTCGCGCTCGACGTGCGTAATCCAAAGGAGTTCGCGGGACGGCTGGACGAGGTCAACGACCGGGGCGTCGTTTTAGTGCTGTCCCCAGGCTCCGGAAACGAGGTGGAGGCGTTCTATCCTTGGGAGGCGGTGAGGCGTCTGCGGCTTCGAGGCAGCGCGGAAGAGACAGCGTCCGGTCCCAGAGCTGGAGACCGTCTTCCCGGGGACCCCGGCTGGTTCTCTTGAGGTCTTCTTGAGAAAGGCGGCCGGGTAAATGCCGTGGAAGTGGGCGGTAGTGTTAGTAGTGTTTTGCGCGGTGCTCAACACGGCGGGCTTCGTGTGGCATTTCTTCGAGCCGATACCGCTGTACGATGAAATCGCGCACTTCCTCACCCCGTTCGTGCTCGTCGCTTTGACGGCGGAGATCATCTACCGGGCCGGCGGGGACGACGTGTTCTTCAACACGCCCCCACACGCCGTTATTACCGGCGTCGTTGTCGGGCTCGTCGGCGCCGGCGGCTGGGAGGTCATCGAGCAGATCCTGGCTATGATGGGGGCCCAGATCTCCAACCGCCCCGGAGATACCGTCTTCGACATCCTCCTCGGCGTGGTCGGCGGCGCGGCGGGCGCCTGGTTCGCCGACCGCTACCTGGACCGCCTCTTCAACCGTCCGCGGTGGGCCTCGCACCACCAGGAGCATAACCGCCGGGTCCGCTGAAAACCACGTGTTTTGGTCGTAAGATAGCTTTGTAGACCCCGAATCAGGAGGTGTGCCGGTGGCGGTATTCGATGAACTTTTGGAGGCGAACAGGCGGTACGCCGAGTCTTTCGACCGCGGAAACCTCTCCGCGCCCCCGGCCCGGCGGGTCGCGGTGGTTACGTGCATGGACGCCCGGATGCACCCAGAAGGCTTTCTCAGGGTGGACCTCGGCGACGCCCACGTTATAAGGAACGCCGGCGGCCGGGTCTCGGACGACGCCATCCGGTCGCTGGTTATCTCCCAGCGATTGCTCGGCACGAACGAGGTCATCGTTATCCACCATACCGATTGCGGAATGGCGACCTTCGAAAACCAAGACTTGGCGGACAAGATCCGGGAAGACCTCGGCGTAGACGCCTCGGACCACGATTTCCTGACTTTCTCCGATCTGGAACAGAGCGTCCGGGACGACGTGAAGATACTGCAGAACTCGGACCTGATCCCCAACGACGTTACCCTCGTCGGGGCGATCTACGACGTCGAAAGCGGCGAAGTCCGAGAAGTTTTGCGCGGCTGAACCTTTCTACAAACCATTTCATAAACCCCACCGTGTTACGAGCGCTTCGAGGCGGGTAGAGAGGCACCAGGTAAAACGGAAAGGGAGACCCTATGAACACTACGTTGTTGATCCTGATCATAGTAGCGGTCGTGGTCATCATCGCGATCGTCGCCGCCGTCTTCATATTCTCCGGCGGTAGCAGCGGGGATGGGGAAGAGGGCGAAAACGGGGAGCAGGAACGCGAGAATCGCCGGGCAGAGGCCCGTGACGAGTTTGGTTCCGAGTACGAGCGCACCGCCCAGGAGCGCGGCTCCGAAGACGAGGCCGCCGACGAGTTGCGCGAACGCCGGCAGGAGGTCGAGCGCGACACCGAACCGCTCTCCGACGAGAGCCGTGGGCGTTACGAGGAGAAATGGGAGGAAGTCGAGCAGGTCTTCGTCGATAACCCCGACCGCTCCATCGAGATGGCCGACCGTAACGTCTCGGATATTCTGGAGGAGCGAAACTTCGTGAAAGAAGCTTCCCAGGACGACGAGGAAACAGAGAAACGGCTCGCGGCCGCCTACCCGGAGGTGGCCGAAGATTATCGTGAGGCCCGCAAAATGCGCGCGAGGGTCGTGGACCGTAGCAGTAGAGGCCGCGACGCCGGCCTGGATTCCGGCGAAAACGGAGGCTCCGATGGCGACGACTCCAACTCCTCCAACGAAGACAATACCGAGGACCTGCGCCAGGCCCTCCGCAAGTACCGCGCGGTTTTCAAGAAGTTGACGGGTAGTTAGAAGGCGCGACGGCCGGAAGCCGGAAGCTGGCAGACGGCGCCACCAGAAACAGGAGTTTTGGGGTCAACTCTTCTTGTCTGACGGTACGCTGGTGTCGTTCTCCGGCAGAAAGCTACTGGCCAGCAACACGAAGACCCCGATCACTATGGCAATATCGGCGGCGTTGAAGATGGGCCACTGCTCCAGGGGCCAGAACTGGAGGTCCAGGTAGTCGGTGACTTCGCCGGCCGTGAGACGGTCGAAGAGGTTGCCCGCGGCCCCGCCCAGGATGAGGCCGCACCCCAGGACCGTCAACCGGGACAGTGGGGCGGCCAGTAGCATCCAAAGCACCGCCGCGACCGCCGCGAAGCTGCCGACGATTAGGACGAGTTGGCTGCCGTCCAGGATGCCGAAGGCGCCGCCGGGGTTTTTGATGTAAGTGAACTGTAAAACGCCGTCGAGCACCGGGACGCTTTCTCCGAGGCCCATAGAGCCTTCCACGAGGCGTTTTGAGGCTTGATCCACCATAAAGACAATAGCGGTTAGCGCGAGGGCGACGAGGAGCCCGATCCCCCGTTTCACGCTAAACTTCCGACGGTTGACCGGCGCAGAAAAATGAGACTCTTTTCGGAAAAAGCTTTCACGCCTCGTCTTTCGTTTCCGGTAGTTGGCCCGTCTTTTGCCGGACCTGCTCGTTCGTCGCCCGCGCCATAGATGTCAGGGCCGCACCCGTAAGGGCCGCGAAAAACAGTCCCCCGAACGACTCGAATACGGCGTAGCCAAGCTCGATGTTCGTACCGGTGACCGAGGTGACGAGCCAGCCCAGCGGCCAGGCCAGAGCCACGGCCGGTGGCCACAAAGCGGCCCGCCGGAGGTACTCCCGGAGCAGGGTAAACTGGACTAGCCCAACCGCGAGGCCCGCCGAAAAGCCGAGTATCAGGAGGTCTACCGCCCGCGTACCGCCACCGTTCGCCAAAACGCCGAGGCTATTGCCGAGCGCCAGCCCGACAGTCGTAGAGAAAAGCCATCCCACCACCATACCGACGTGCCGCCGGAGCACGATCAACTGGGCCACCCCGATCACCACCCCCGTCATGGCCCCGCCGAGCGCGGCGGAGAACGCATCTTCCATCGGGCCGACAAAGGCGAGGGCCATTATCCCGCCGACCGGGAAGCTCACGAAGATGAGCATCCACTCGGCGAACATGCGGCGCTCGTTGATCTGTGGCGCTTTATCCGCCAACCGGTTTTGCCTCCTCCGGAACTTTCGCCGTTCCCTGCACGTGCGGCATAAAGCCCGACAGCGGGACCGGCGGATCAAAGCGCTCCAGGCCCTCCGGATGGAAACCTGCTCTTTCGAGGGCGGCGACGGTGTCGCGGTTCGGGTGGCACCCAGCCGCCACCTTCATCCACAGTGGTTCCAGCCGGTCCTGCCACCGGGCGACGGAGCCCGCGCCCCGCACGTGCTCCATAAAAACGAGCCTCCCTCCCGGTCGCAGAACCCGACGGATCTCCGTGAGCGCCCGCTCCTGATCCGGGACCGTGCACAGCACCAGCGTCGAGACTACCGCGTCGAAGCTGCCGCTCTCGAACGGCAACTCCTCCGCCCCGGCTTCCAGAATTTCTACCGGAACCCGGGTTTGGGAGAGCTTTGGCCGCAGCTTCTCCCGCATAAACGGGTCCGGCTCGGTGACGACTACACGGTCTGCGGCGCGGTAGTGAGAAAGGTTGGCCCCCGTTCCGCCCCCGATCTCCAAAACTTTCCCGGTTATCCCGGACAGTAACCCGGAGCGACGCTCACCCATCCACCCGCGCTCGGCGGCGGCCCCCAGCCGGTCGTAGAGGGCGGCGAACAGGCGGTGCCCCTTCCGGTGTGTTCGAGAACAGCTCATCCTCACGATTGTAGACCAAACGCGGTTGGTTCTGTGGGACCACGAGGATTACACCCCTGGACCGATGGAGACGGGCGGCCCGTGAAATATGCTTTCCTCGTAAGCAAAAAGCGGAGAAAAGGAGCAAGTAGTGCAGACAGAGCAACAGAACTACGGCGTGGCGGAAGGCCCCGAGTTGGCGGAGAGCCCCGGGACGGACGTGGGCACCCGGGACGAAAAGACGTGGTCGGTGCTCGCGCACCTCAGCACCTTCCTCAACCTGGTGACGGGCTTTCTCGGGCCGGTGGCCTCTTTGGTCATCTGGCTTTTGTATCGGGAACGCTCGGAGAAAGTCGCATTCCAGGCCTTGCAGTCGGCCATCTACCAGGGAGCCTGGCTCGTGATACTGGCCGCCGGATGGGCCGTAACGTTCGCCTTGATGGCCGTCCTGATCGGCTTTCTGCTAGTGCCCGGCATGGCGCTCATCTCAATCATCCCGTTCGCGCACAGCATTTACGCGGCGTACAAGGTGAGCCAGGGTGAAGACTACCGGTATCCGATCATCGCGGACTTTATCGAGAACCGCTGATTCAACCCACCAAAAGAGGAAGCCCCGGTTTCATAAATCGGGACTTTTCTCTATCCTAAAGTGCGTAGAGAGCGTGGAAAGAGGAGATCTTATGCTGAACTATCCATTGGAGCTGGGATTCAAGATCGCGACCATCGGCACCCGGGTGCGCGTCAACGACGCTACGGGACAACTCGTTTCTTACGTTCGGAAAAAGAAGTTCAAGCCCAAAGAAGACGTAGGAGTCTACGCCGACGAGGACCAGCGCAAGCTCCTCTTCCGAATAAGGGCCGACCGGGTCATAGACTTCGGCGCGAGTTACTCCGTGACGGACGCGGACGGGCGTTCCCTGGGCGCCGTCCGCCGGCAGGGAATGCGCTCAATGTGGAAGAGTTCCTACGCCCTCTCCGGTCCCGGCAAGAACGAGACGGGCCTCATCCACGAAGAGAACCCGTGGGTCAAGGTGGCCGACGGCCTGGTGGAGTCTATCCCCGGCGGCGACGTGCTGGGTGGTCTTTTCTTCAACCCCTCATACCTGGCCGAACTCGGTGGACGGACCGTTCTCCGGCTAAAGAAAGAAAAGTCTGTCTTCGAAAGCAAGTTCACCATCGAAAAGCTCGACGAGTTCTCCGAAGAGGAGGAAGACTTGCTGATCGCCAGCCTCATTATGATGGTTTTGCTGGAGCGCGACCGCGGATAGGAGGCCGGTTGCGGTCTACGGGTTGATAATGATCTGGGCGAGGTGGGCGTCGAGCACGTCTAGCATCGCCGCCTCGTCTAACCGTTTCATGAGGCCGTGAACGGCTAGCCCGTCCACCAGCGCGTGCAGGCGGGCCGCTTCTACCTCGGAGTTCAAACCGGAAACGAGCCACCCGCTGTCGGCCATCTGGCCGATGATGCGGCCGCACAACTCGCGCACCCCATCGAAGACCAGCCCGTACTCACCGGCTATCTTCGGATCCACCAGGCTGCGCGCGGCAAAGGCGAACCACAACTCTCCCTCGGTGCGGCGGTCCTCGTCGAGTGGTAACACCTCGCACAACACCCTCCGAACCGCCTCCCGCGGGGTGCCGCCACGCTCCAGGTTCTCGAAGCGACCGAGTACGCGCTCCTCCATAAGCAACGCCGCCGCGCCGAGCAACGCCTCCTTCGTCCCGAAATAATGCCGCAAAGCCCCCGTAGACCACCCCGCCTCCGCCGCCACGTTCCGAACCGAAACCCCCTCCAAACCATCGCGCAGGATCACCCGCCAGACAGCCTCCGACAACTCCCGTTTGCGCTCCACGTGATCCACGACCTTCGGCATGTTGACGTTATATCACGACCGTGATATAAAACAGGCGGGTGTTTTAATACGAGCGTGTGAAAAAGGAGAGTAATCATGCCGGAGCGGTATGGTATTGACCGTAACGGGCACCGGATCGAGGTGGAGAACGATTGGTCGTTGTTCATCGTCAGCCGGGAGCGGTTGTTTATCGACGGGCGGTTGGCGGATGAGCGGAGCGTATTTCTGGGAGACGCGCGGCTGCACGGCGAGGTTCGGGATGGGGAAGAAGTGCGTCCGGTGACGGTAGAGGTAACGGTGGGTATTTTTGGCGGGCTAGAGCGGTGCGTGCTGGTCGAGGGTGGGGCGGAGTATTCGATGCGGGAGGAGCGGGAGCGCATTTCCAGGCCGGTGAGCCGGGACCGGGAATTGCTGGAAGCGTTGCGGGAGAACGGGGGGCGCATGACCGCCGCGGAGGCGGCGATGACTACGTCGTTGTCGGTTCGGGAGGCGGATGAGGCGCTCTCGGCGTTGGCCGGCGGGGGGCATTTGACGGTTGAGCGGGAGGGCGGGGCGTTGGTCTACGTGCTGCCGGGTGGCTCCGGCGGGAGGGAGATCGAAGAACCATGACCGTACTTCTGGTCTCTCTGCTCGGGCTTGCGTTGCTCGACAGCCTGAACCCTTCGGCGCTGGCGGTGACGATCTACCTGTTGCTCTCGGGCCGTCCGGTTGAGGGTAAGGTTCTGGCTTACGTGGCGGGTGTGTTCTCGTCGTACCTCGCGCTGGGAGCCCTGATCATGGCGGGCCTCGGCTCCTTATGGGGCTATCTGGAGAGCCCGACGGCCTACGTGGTGCAAGGTGTCATCGGGACGGTGCTGTTCGGCTACGCGGTCCTTGCTCCGGATAAGTCCCTCAAAAGAGATGTGGCCGTTCGGCAGCCGCGTTCGTGGAATCTCGGGGCTATCTTCGTTCTCGGCATCACCGTAACGGTGGTCGAGTTCGCGACCGCGTTCCCCTATCTGGGCGCCGTAGCCCTGATGACCAATGCAGAGCTGACCGTGATCGAGTGGCTGCCGATCCTGATCTTCTACAATGCCATCTTCGTGCTGCCGCCGCTGTTGCTGCTGGCGGCGTACACGTTGCTCGGTTCCCGGCTGGAGCGGAAGTTCGAGAAGCTCCGGGAGCGGTTTGCCCGTGGGTCGCGTGAGACTGTGTTGTGGATCATGGGCATCGTCGGTTTCCTGCTCTTGGCGGATAGCCTGGCCTCTTTCGAGTTCCTCGGCCTGATATGAGCGTCGGAGGCGTCGCATGACGGATAGCAGAGAGGCCGGCGTGCCGGTCAAGCAGCGAATACAACTCCTCGATGTTTTACGGGGCGTCGCCATCTTCGGGACGCTGGGGACGAATATCTGGTTGTTCTCGATGGTCGGGGCGGCGGAGGGCGACGTACTTGGTGGTTCGTGGTGGGCTTCCTGGGACGACTTTCTGTTGGCCGCGACGACGTTCTTTACGAACGGGAAGTTCCTGGGGATGCTGACGATCCTGTTCGGGGTGGGGTTGGAGATCCAGTACCAGTCCGCCCGCCGGCGCGGCTTACGATGGCCGGTGCGGTACTTGTGGCGCTCGGTGCTACTGCTTTTCGAGGGGTTTCTGCACTACCTGCTGGTGTTCGAGTTCGACATCCTGATGGGATACGCGGTAGTGGCGCTCCTCGTCGCTTTCATGGTCGGCCGGGGCGAGCGGTTCATAAGCCGGGCCATGTGGATCTCGGGCGGCATTCACGTCTTCTTTGCCGGCCTCCTATCTGTGATGGTCTCGCTCTTCCTGGTGTTCGAGGAGTCGGCCGGGGCGGCGGTAAACCTGTTCGACGAGGAAGCTACGCGGGTCTACACGTCGGGCTCCTGGCTCGAACAGGCCTCCTACCGACTGGACAACTTCTTCTTGTACCGGGCCGAGGCCGTCGCGATCATCCCGATGGGCATTTTCTTGTTCCTGTTCGGCGTGCGCCTGATGCGCTCAGGCGCGTTCGCCGACGACGAAAACGGGCGGCTACTGCGGCGGAAGATGCTACGGTGGGGGTTGTTGCTCGGTATTCCGCTCAACCTGCTGTCGTTTATGCCGGGTTACTTGTTCGAGCTGCCGGTTCGTTACCTGTTTGCCCCGATCCTGTCGGTCGGGTACATCGGGCTCCTCGCCCTGATACTCGAGCGCGGATGGATGCGCTGGCTCTCCGACCGCCTGGCCGAAGTAGGGAGGATGGCCTTGAGCTGCTACATCCTGCAAAACGTGCTCGCCTCGGCCATTTTCTACGGCTGGGGCCTCGGGCTGACCGGACGGGTGGGGTCGGCCGGCACGCTGGCGATCCTGCTCTCCATCTTCGCCCTGCTCCTTCTTTTCTCGAACCTGTGGCTGCGACGCTTCTCGCGGGGACCGTTCGAGGCCGCCCTGCGAACGTTGTCCTTTCTACCCTTCGGAAAGGCCAGGCCGAAGAGGTAACCAGCTTATTACCCGGCTCAGCGCACAATGGCCGCCGCGGCACGCGCGGCCCGGCCGGCGGCCCGACCGGAGAAGACGCAACCGCCGAGGAAGGTGTCTTTCAAGGAGTGGTAGCCGTGGACTCCCCCGCCGAAGCCCATCACCTCGCCGGCTGGTGTCCGTAAGAGCCCTTACTCCGACGACCGCAGGCGACTAGCGTAAGGCCGGAGGCGCACACGAGCAGACCGGAGATAGCGAGAGAAGCCTCAATCTCCGGGGACCAGCCGGTGTAAAACACCCAGGAATAGAAATTTCGTCAATAAAGGTTGACAAGTACCTAAGTGTCAACTAAAATTGACACGTGGATGGAGAAACGAAGACTCGGGTTGGAGGACCGGAAGACCCCCGAGAGGGTCTGGAGGCGGTCGTTGCGTTGCGGCGGACGTTGGAGGCTTTGGAGACGGCGCAGGTGGAGAATGCTTTTCTGGCGGGTTGGTCGTGGGCGAGGATCTCGGAGGTGTTGGGTGTGAGCAAGCAGGCCGTACATAAGAAGCACGCGAAGCGCATCAAGGACAAGTACCCTGGTGAGGTGCGGAAGAGGAGGAAGAAGCGATGATCTTGGATCGTTTCATAACCCGTTTCACCCGGGAGTCACGCCGGTGTGTCGAAGCCGCGGTGCAGGAAGCCGTCGAACTGGGGCACGACTCTGTGGGTGACGAAGACCTGTTGCTCGGGATACTACGCGTGGACGACGGCATTTCGGCCGGGGCGCTCGCCTCGCTCGGGGTGACGCTGGAAGCCGTCCGTTCGGAGTCCGAGGAGATGACTTCGGAGGCGTTGGCTTCCATCGGGATCTCGTTAGAAGACATCCACCGGGAGGTGGGTAACGTCTTCGGGTGGGGGCTGACAGACGCACGCGAAGTTCCTTTTTCGCCCCGGGCGAAACGGGCGCTGGAGGAGGCGCTGAAACAGGCGCTGCGGATGGGAGACAACTTCGTCACCACCGAGCACGTCTTGCTGGGCATCATCGCCAACGGGGACGGGACGGCCGTAAGGATACTGGCCCGTTTGGGCGTCTCGACGGACGCCTTGGAGGAGCGGGTATACGGGCTGCGCCGCCTGGCGTAAGGGCGGCGATGCAACACCCTACAGCGTAACCGGCTGGCGTCCGGCTGGTAGCGGGTGGATCCCGAGACCTAGCCGAATTGGACCCGGCGACCGATGCGCACCGCCGCCCTCACGATTAATGTCTTTGCGTAGGCACAGCCGAGAGAGGAGCAACTATTGGTGGCGTTGGACGTAAAGGTAGGTACGAAAAGACTTGACCTTCACCCGGGGGCAGGTCCTACGCTGTGGACGGGCGACGTGACCGGCTACACCCCGGAAGGAGTCGGATAATGGAACAACAAAACACCGGAGCCCTCGGGCTCACCAACTTCGAGAGGTTCATCACGATTATCTGCTGGTGGCAGCCGTTCGTGGCCCTGATCTCGCTGTTCTTCGGCAGCGCCCCGCGGCAGCTCGAGCGGCACGCGAAATGGTCGGTCATCACCCTCGTGGTGGTGTTCGCCGGGGCGTTGGTGCTGGGTCTGCTCTTCGCGGGATTGGGTTATCTCGTCGCGGGCGAGCAGGGAGCGTCGGCGGGAGCGGCGATCATGGGCATATTCGGCTTCGTACAGTTCTTTGCGGCCCTGGTCAACACGATAGCCATACTGGCGAACCGCGGACCGTTCTCTACCTCGGCCGGCACGGGCTCCCGGCTGCGTTGGTGTCCGGTCGTACCGGTAAATCGTCGAGAAGCGCAGCGTGCCGAAGCATAGAGAACCAACGGAGAAAGGAGAGGAGCGCGTGGAGGAGTTGATGATCGAGGCTCGGGGCGTCCAGAAAACTTACGACGCGGGCGAGGTGAAGGTCCGCGCGCTGCGGGACGTGGACCTGGGCGTCCGACGGGGCGAGATGGTCGCCATCATGGGACCGTCTGGCTGCGGCAAGACGACGCTGCTCAATTGCCTGTCAGGGCTCGACGAGGTGGACGATGGGGACATCCTCGTCGGGGGCGAGTCCATCGTGGAGATGAAGGACCGCCGGCGGACCCGCTTCCGGGCGCGGGAGATGGGTTTCATCTTCCAGTCGTACAACCTGATCCCGGTCCTGAGCGGCGTCGAGAACGTGGAGTTGCCGCTGCTGGTCTCTGGGACGAAGCCGAGGAAAGCCCGTAACCTGGCCGAACGCGCCCTGGAACTGGTCGGGCTCGCGGACCAGACCAACAAGCGCCCGGCCGAGATGAGCGGCGGCCAGCAACAGCGGGTCACGGTCGCCCGCTCCCTCGTCAACGATCCGACCATCGTGTGGGGCGACGAGCCAACCGGCGCCCTCGACTCCGAGACGTCCGCGGGAATTATGGACCTGCTGGTAAGGCTCAACGAAGAAGAGGAACAAACTTTCATCCTCGTCACCCACGACGACGCCGTAGCCCGCCGCTGCCACCGCACCATCAAGATGCGCGACGGCCGCATCGAGAGCGCCCCCGCAAACGGCGAGGAGGGCTAGGCGTGGAGACCCTCTTCGGCGTGCCCGTGCAACAACTCATGTGGATACTGCTGGCCGTGTTCGGCTTCGGGGCGCTGGTTCTCGGCGTCTCTGCCCTGCGTAACCGGGTGGCGTTCAAAATGGCCGTTCGAAACCTCCCGCGCCGGAGGACACAGTCGGTCCTCATCGTCTTCGGCCTGATGCTGGCGACGATGCTGTTCTCCGCCTCGTTCACCACCGGTGACACCCTGACTAACTCCATTCGCACCCAGGCCCTGGAGTTCGTCGGGGAGACGGACGTGCTCGTCCGGTCCGAAGCCCAAGAGAACGCCGCCGGCCCCGGCGGCCCCGGTCTGGCGGTCGGGACCGGCTACTTCGAGGCGGGCGTGGCGGACGACGTCAGGGAGCGGTTGGGGGAAGAGAGGATCGGGGGCGTCGCCCCGCTCGTAACCGAGACCGTGCCGCTGGTCTCCGAGGATACCGACCTGAGCGAACCGGCGGTCGAGACCCTCGGCATCGAGTCCGGCGCGATGGAGGGCTTCGACGAGATCTCCACAGCCTCCGGCCCGACGCTCTCCGTGGACGATCTAGAGGAAAATGAGGTCTACGTCAGCGCCGCGACCGCCGACCGGCTGGACGCAGAAAAGGACGACACCATCCAGGCGTTCCTCGGCGAGCAACCCACGGAACTCACCGTCGCCGGGGTGTACGAGTCCGGCGCGAACCCGGCCGCCGAAACCTCGATGGTGATGCCGCTGCAGAGGTTGCAGGAGCTTACGGGCAACGAAGGAAATATCAACACCGTCATCATTACCCACGAGGGGCCGGCCGTGGAGGGCGCCACCGGCACCAACCGGACCACCGAAGCTATAGAACCCGTGCTGTCCGTCAACGACTTGGAGGCCGACCCGATAAAGCGCGAAACCCTGGATCAGGCCGACGAACTCGGGACGGGTTTCGCGAGCATCTTCCTCATCATCGCCCAGTTCTCGGTGGCGGCTGGGATACTGCTTATTTTCCTGATCTTCGTGATGCTCGCCGCCGAACGTAAGCGGGAACTCGGCATCGCCCGCGGCGTCGGGATGCAGCGGGGACACCTGGTGCGGATGTTCACCTTCGAGGGCACGCTCTACGCCCTGGTGGCCTCGGCCGTCGGCAGCCTGCTCGGTGTCGGGGTCGGATGGGTTATGGTCCGGGTTCTGGGCCAGGCTTTCGCCCAGTTCGGCGACGACCTCGCGTTCGAGATAGCCTTTGCCGCAAACCCGGCGAACGTCGTCATCGCCTTCACTTTGGGGATGGTGCTGACCTTCATGGTCGTCCTGATCTCCGCCTGGCGGGTGAGCCGGATGAACGTCGTCCGGGCCATCCGCGACATCCCGGAGCCGGACAAAAAGGGCCGTACCGTGTGGGGTGTCCTGCTGGCGATAGTCACGCCGCTGGTGGGCGCGGTCCTGACGTGGCAGGGCCTCGCGAACGACGAGATGGGGCTGTACCTGGGCGGCCTGTCGCTGCTCTTCGTCGGGGCGGCGCTCCTGGCGCGTATCTTCCGGGTGCCGGACCGCGTGGCGTTTACGCTGGCCGGGCTGGGGATACTCGCGGTCTGGCTCTTTCCGTGGGAGTTCTTTATCCCCGAGTCCATGCCCGAGGGTGGTATAGAGATGTTCTTCGTCTCCGGCGTCGCCATCGTCATCGCGGGGGTTTGGGTCGTGATCTACAACGCCGACCTGCTCCTTGGCACCGTCGTCGCCGTGTTCGGACGCATCAAGGGCCTGCCGCCGGTGCTAAAAACGGCAGTGAAGTACCCGCTCCAGAGCCGGTTCCGTACCGGCATGACGCTGGCGATGTTCTCGCTGGTCGTCTTCACCCTCGTGTTCGTGAGCTTCAACAATGCTTCCTTCGCCGCGCTCAACGAGGACACGGACCGGCTCTCCGGCGGCTTCGAGGTCCGGGCCGACGCCGGCTCCCTCGCCCCGATCCCGGACATGCAGGAAGCCATCAGCAACAACGAAGACATAGACGCCGGGGACTTCGCTGCCACGGCCACCCTCTCCGGCCTTCCGGCCGAGGCCAAACAGGGTGACACGGACCGCGAGCCGGTCGACCTGTTCCTGCAGGGTGTGGACGAGGGTTACACGCACAACGTCGGCTACGACTTCGCCCTCACCGCCCCGGGCTACGACTCTCGGGAAGAGGTTTGGACCGCGCTGCGCGAGGAGCCGGATACGGCCGTCATCTCCTACTTCCTGGCTCCTTCCGAAGCTGGCGGCGTCAACATCGGTGAAGATCAACTAGAGCTCTCCGGCTTTTTTGTCGAGGACGAGCAGTTGCCGGACGATCTTTTTATCGAGGTCGAGGAGCCGAATACGGGCGAGGTACGGGAACTGCGCGTGATCGGGGTTGCAGAAGATACGGCCAACTACCCGTTCTTTTTCGGCGGCGACGTCGTGACTTCGTCGGCGACGCTCGACGAGCTGGCCGGCGGTCCGGTTCTCGCCCAGAGCTACCTGCTCGACCTGGAGGAAGGCGTGGGCGCTGCGGCCGCAGCCCGGGAGCTCGAAAGCGGCTTCGTGGCGAACGGCCTGCAGACGACGGTTCTGGCGGAGGAAATAGAGAGCCAGAACGCGGTAAACGACATCATTCAGAACCTGTTCACGGGCTTTCTGGCGCTAGGCTTGCTCGTCGGCATCGCGGCGCTCGGGGTCATCGCGGCCCGCTCGGTCGTCGAGCGGCGGCAGCAAATAGGCATGCTCCGGGCCATCGGCTTCCAAAAGGGCCAGGTGCGGCTCGCCTTCCTGCTAGAGTCCTCGTTCATCGCGCTCATGGGCATAACGCTCGGGGTAGTCCTTGGCTCCGCGCTGGCCTATGGCTTTATAACCTCTTTTAGCGAAGAAGGATTATCCAGCCTGCCGTTCCGGGTGCCGTGGACTACTCTGGCGGTCGTGGTCGGCCTCTCCTACGTCGCCGCGCTCCTAACGACCTACCTGCCCGCCCGGCAAGCCTCACGAGTCTACCCGGCGGAGGCGCTGCGCTACGAAGAGTAGCCCGGACATTTTGCTTCAAAGCCCGTCTTTTGGTGGGCCTAGCTTTTTAGACGGTCGGCAGCACTGTAGCTTACCGTAGGGAAAGTCGGTCCAGAACCATCCGGACACCCGCGCTTTATGGTACGGGTGTTCCTAAAGGAGTTTATCCTTCGCGTAACGGGGAGGCGCCCGCCGGGCGCCCAGACTCAAAAGCTATTTGTGAGGAGGCTTAGAGCTTCCGCCAGTAGGGAGGGAGCGACAGTTTATGAGTTGGGCATGGAATGCTAAATCATTCGGGAAGTCCTCAAAGCTTTCCGAACAAGGAGCAACCCATGCCCGTCCTGCCACCATACATCATCGAGCCTATCTGGGAGCAGTTCGCCGTCCTGTTGCCCGAGCACCAAGAGACTCATCCTCTGGGTTGCCACAATCCCCGCATACCGGAGCGAGTGATCTTCGACAAACTCGTGCAGGTTCTGGTCTTCGGCTGCGCCTACGAGAGGATTGCCGACGAGGAGTGCTCAGCCACCACCATCAGGCGTCGCCGAGACGAGTGGATCGAGCTTGGAGTAATGGAAAAGCTACAGAAGATAGCGCTCGATGCCTACGACCGGATAATTGGTCTCGATCTTTCGAATGTTGCCTTAGACTGCTGCATCACCAAAGCTCCGTGCGGCGGTCAGAAGGCGGGTAGAAGCCCCGTAGATCGGGGAAAGCAGGGCATAAAGCGTTCCACGGTAGTAGACGCCAACGGTATCCCACTGGGAGCCATAGCCGCTCCGGCCAACCGTCACGACTCGCCACTGCTGGAGGAGACCCTGGATGCTATGGAGATTGTGGGAGAGTTGCCCGAGCGGATCAGCGTCCACCTCGACCGTGGCTACGATTCAAAGAGCACCCGAGAGAAGCTACACGACCGTGGCCTACTGGCGGAGATCTCCGAGAAAGGCAAGCCAGCCCCACTAGCAGCGACGAATCGGTGGGTAGTTGAGCGTACGAACTCCTGGACCAACGCCCACAAGAAGCTCGTGTGGTGTACCGAGAGGTGCGGGCGGGTGATCGACTTCTGGCTCGCCTTCTCTGGGGTGATCATAACCGTGCGCAGGCTCGTACGCGAGGGCTGGACCCACTACCGTTGGGAGGGACGATCTTGTCGTCAACCATAGCCTACTGGCGGAGCTTCTTAGACAACTTTCGACAAAACATGTTAGATGCGGCATCTTGATATTTCGACTCGTTTGGCGCTTTGGTTCGTGCGAAACAGTCGATTGTGGATGCCGGGCTTTCGAGAAACTTCTTGGACGAGAATCAACTACCGTATACTGAGTGTTTCGCGAAGATAAGTGTGGGGATAGAATGTTCGCAATTAGTAGAGACTTCAACTACTTGTAGGGAACACATGGACTGGCAGTACACACCGTACGCTCTAGGTTCATTGGCCACGGCAATCCTGTCTGCCGGGCTGACCGTCTATGTTTTGCGAAGGCTGGGAACCTTCGGTGCGAAGATGGTGGCGCTGTACATGATCGGGGTAACCATCTGGAGTGCATCCTACGCTGCAAGTTTGAGCTCTACAAACCTCTCGGTTGCACTTCTCTGGTCGAAAGTAGGGTACGTCGGAATAGTCGTTGTGCCGGTGGCCTGGCTCGGGTTCACGGCAGAGTATGTGGGACTAGAGCGGTGGCTTAGCAGACGCAACCTCACGCTACTGTTCGTCGTGCCGCTCATCACGCTGGCGTTGGTCTTCACCAACGAGATGCACCATTTTTATTGGAGCGAGACGACAATGGTCTCGTCCGGATCATTCGCCGCACTGGTCGTAGCCTATGGCGTAGGGGCTTGGGTCTGGATCGCGTACTCCTATGCGTTGCTTTTCGCCGGGACCATGCTCGTTCTGTACAAGCTAATTAGATCGAAGGGCTTATATACCAAGCAAGGCAAGATATTGCTGTTCGGTGTGACCGTCCCGTGGCTGGGTAACGCGGTGTATGTTGCCGACTTTAGTCCAATCCCCAACCTGGACCTGACGCCGTACTTTCTGCTTATAACCGGTATGGCGGTCGTATGGGCAATACCCAGGTTCCGGTTGTTCGACATAATCCCGGTGGCGTGGGCTTCCATCGTGGAAGGAATGGACGATAGCGTAATCGTACTGGACCATAGAAACCGAGTTCTGGAAGCAAACCCTGCCATCAACTCTATTTCGAGAGTTTCCGAAACCCAGGCTACTGGGATGCCACTGGATCTCGTCGTGTCAAACAAGGAGATCGCACGCGTAGCAAACGGGTCTCGTGATGCCCGGGGGGAGGTGAGGGTCGGTGAAGGAACCGACCAGCGCGACTACGAGGTCACAGTATCGGCCTTGCGTAAGCATAGCCGACGGGAAGGGATCCGCCTTCTCGTGGCGCGCGATATCACCGAGCGCAAGGCGATGGAGGAACAACTGCAGTATCAGGCGTTCCACGATCCTTTGACTGGCCTGCCCAACCGCACTCTCTTCTTGGACCGACTGAGAAACACTCTTTCGCGTAGCGAAGGGAGGTCGAGTAGTGTAGTCGCGGTCTTATTCTTAGATCTGGACAACTTCAAGTACGTTAACGATTTTCTGGGGCATGGTGCCGGCGACCAGTTGCTCACCGCCGTCGCTAGACGGCTCGAAGGATGCGTGAGGCCCGCTGACACGGTCGCGCGTCTCGGGGGCGATGAGTTCGCTATTCTGCTCAGAGAGGTGGAAGACGCGGACGAGGCGGCCAGCGTTGCGAAGAGGGTGGTCGAAGTTTTAAAGGAACCGTTCGACCTCGCGGGATACGAGATGTTTACGGGGATCAGTGTCGGTGTCGTGCTCGGTGGGACGAGCCCAGAGCTGCCGGAAGACCTCTTACGCAAAGCAGATTTGGCGCTTTACAAGGCCAAGAACGGCGGCAAGGCGCGGTACGCGCTCTTCGATCTGGAGACCGAACAGCGATCGGCGCAGCGCTTGGAGTTGGAGAACGGCTTGAGGCGCGCCATCGAGCGTGAAGAGCTTATCGTGCATTACCAGCCGGTAGTGTCACTGAGGACCGGACAGACCGTAGGTTTCGAGGCGCTGGCGCGTTGGGAACATCCTGAACGCGGCCTGTTGATGCCCGACGAGTTCATCCCTCTGGCAGAGGAGACCGGGCTTATCGTGCCGATAGGTCAGGAAGTGCTGCGCGAAGCCTGCCAGCGGGCCTGTGAGTGGCAAGAGCGCCACCTCTCAAACGTGCCTCTGACCATAACCGTAAACCTCTCGGCGATCCAACTCAGGCATCCGGAGCTGGTCGGCGACGTCGGAGCCGTTCTTCAAGAGACCGGGCTGGAACCGGAGCGGCTAATGTTCGAGGTTACTGAGAGCGCGCTGGTGAAGGATGACGAACACCGCACGGACCCCCTTCGGGAACTGAGGAAGTTGGGGGTACGCTTTGCCATAGATGATTTCGGTACCGGCTACTCCTCTTTGTCTTACCTCAGGCGTCTCACGACGGGCTTGCTGAAGCTGGACAGCTCGTTTATGGAAGGCATCGGAAGCGGCAACCGGGAGGAAGAGGTCGTGATCTCCGGCGTCATCAGGATCGCCCACGGGCTCGGCCTGGGCGTGTGCGCCGAAGGTGTAGAAACCCACGAACAGGCCTCGCGGCTGCGAAAGCTCGGGTGTGACATGGCCCAGGGCTACTACTTTTCGAAGCCACTGCCTTTCCGCTTAATAGAGGCATTTCTGACGGACGGCTCCCGCGGAGATGAGCGGCTTCCCAGCCCGTAAGGAGATCCCCGAGATCGTAGGTCAGGTATTACTGTTGGCCGTGATACTGTTTGTCGCCTACGGTACCGGCCGTGGTATTCGGCTGGACTTCGCATACCTGGTCTTTCTTTCCTCGCTCTGGGTTGCGCTTCGCAGTGACCTCGCCCGCACTATGGTGTGCGTACTACCCATCAACGTCGGGGCGGTTCTTCCGGTTGGAGGTCCCGTGAAGAGCACGAACCCGATCCTTATACAGTTTAACCTGGCAACGCTTACCCTCATCGGACTACTTCACGGAGGTCTTACAGCCGAGCGCCGGGAGACATCTGCCCGCCTGGTTCGGTAGGCCTCACGGGGTCGCTTGACGGGCTTGCCGGATCTCGTCTTACTCTCGGACGCACTTTCAGAAGCGTCGAATCGCAAAGCCGACCGAGGCTTTATGGTGTTGGTCGTAGACCTTGATCAATTCGCAGACATCAATAACGCTCTGGGACACGAAATAGGCGACCGGCTGCTGGATAGGCGACGCTGTAAACAAGCTGAAGGAAAAGACCCCACCTTCCACGTAGACAACATCCGTGGCCTGCGTAACGTGGAGTGCTGGGGCGAGTCGAGTCGTAAGGTGCGCTAGAAGCAGGAACGCGCCTCCGGTTTCTAGCCGGTAGAGTACCTGCGCTCCAGGGAGCAGGTACTCTGGGCCAAATGATCGAGGATCTTCGCCGGACGCGTCTTGCACGGTGACGACGACTTTTCCTTTGGCGAGTCCTTCCAGATACCGGATTTCTCCGGGGACCTCGCTTACTGCGCGGCGAAGAACAGGGCGGCGCCAACTACCACGATAAGGAACAACGCTACCAGCAGTGCCACCGCTGCGGGGATCAGGACTACGAGCGCAGCCTTGCCGGTCGTCGTTTCGTGAACTTCCCGGATACCGATAATAGACAGGGCTATGGAAGCTACAAAGGCCACCAGCGGTCCTAGTACCGGAACCCAGCTTGCGAGCTGCGCAACGCTTGTATAAGAAACTACCCGGAACGTGGACTCGAAACCAGTATCCGCGGGCTTGATTATCAGGGCGACTAGCAGGTGCAGAACCCCGGCGCAGACAAACAGCGCTATCGCAGAGATGATCGGCGTGAAGAACATAGAGGCTACAAAGGCACCGATCGCCCCCCCGACACCCGCATCGCCTATGCCCACGGTGGCGTACAGTATCCCTAGAAAACCGCCGATTGCCGCTGAGATCACGGTGCAAATCAGGGCAAAGATCAGGGGGTTCACGAAGTCTCCCCGACGCGCTATGTCCCGAAAAAAGCCGACAGGCTGGGTAGCCAGACCCCTGACCGTGCCCACGAAGCTCTGTACAGGATCGGTGTAGGTAAACTCCGTTGTTGCGGAGCCGATGGATGCCCCGCCCGGGCCTTCACCGGGATCGCCCCCCGCCACACCATAGTTCTGTTGATCCATTCGTATCACCAACTCCTTTTCTACGCTCTCTAGCCTACGAGATGAGCTTATTCCGCGGCGCGCGTCCTGCCATCGGTCCGGGGGAGTAATTCGGGTGGTCCCCCGGAACCAACCGCGTTTACTCTGCAAACAAAATTTTCAAGTTCGTAGCGTCTTGGGCTTCAGAATAGCGGGAGAATCGTACTTATCTCGAACGACGTCCTCTATAGTCTCCTTTCTACTGACCGGAATCGGTTTCCGGTTTCTACAAAGTACATTTCTCTGACGCCCGGAACAATTGGGCCTTGAGGACCAATTGCTCTGCGCCGCCGGACGGATGCGTTACGGTGGGCTTGGGACTAAACTTGCAGGGTAATGGAAGGTTATCCTTGAAAACCGGCATATTCTCGCTGCGGCGGCTGCGCTGGAAGCTGACGCTGACTTATACGCTGGTCGTCGTCGTAACGCTGCTCGTTATAGAGTTATTCGCGGCCAGCCTCGCGACGGCTTTCCTCAGTTCGGACTTGCTGCCCAGCTTGATCGTGCAGCAATCCAAAGACAGTGTGGCGTCGCAGTTGGAGCCTCACCTCGAAGGCGAATCACCGGACATAGAAGGACTACGCCAGGAGGTGGACTCGTTGTTCGACCCGGAGGGTTCCAACGCCCAGGGCTCGGAGGGTGAGAATGCAAACGACGTTATCCTCGGTGGTGAGGGGGCAATATTCGTGGTAGACGCAAAGCGGGACTTGCTCGTTTCTTCTCCCCGGGTAGAAGGCTTCACCGAGGGAGAGCGCTTCAATGCCGGCCGTTTCGACGAGTTGCCCCCGATCTTGAACGCGGCGCTCAACGGTGAGGAAGACTCGACCAGGCTCTCCGAACGCACACCGGACGGCCGGGTCTTGATGGCCGCGCCGCTCGAAAACGACGGCGGGCGCGTGGTCGGGGCGATCGTGGCCACCTTCGAGGCGCCGAACCTCGCCGCACCGATCCTGATCACGGTCGGCGTGGTAGCTCTGCTCTTGCTGATCCCGGCGGCTTTCCTCGGGGCGATCTTCGGCTTTATAACCGCCTGGGGTATTACCCGGCGCGTCGGACGGCTGGCCCGCGCCGCCGACGCCTGGAGCCGGGGCGACCTCTCGGTCAGGACGAGAGACCGTTCCCGCGATGAGATCGGCCAACTGAGCCGAGAACTTAACGATATGGCCGAAGACCTCGAAAACCTGCTCCAGACCCGCGGGGAACTCGCCACCCTGGAGGCCCGTAACCGCTTCGCCCGCGACCTGCACGACTCGGTAAAGCAGCAAGTATTCGCCACCTCCATGCAGATAGCTACCGCCCGGTCTTTCGTCAACAAGAACCCGGAAGAGGCCGAGGAGCACCTGGCGCAAGCCCACGAGCTGGTGCGGCAGGCCCAGAAAGAGTTGAACGTCCTGATCCACGAGATGCGCCCGGCGGCGCTGGAAGACAAAGGGCTCGCCAAAGCATTGCGGGAGTACGCCCTCAAGTGGTCGGAAGGAAGCGAAATCCCCTCCGAGGTTCGCATCCGGGGTGAACGGGAGATCCCGTTGGAGATCGAGCAAACCGTCTTTCGCATTTCTCAGGAAGCCCTGGCGAACGTCGCCAAGCATAGCGGGGCGCAGAGCGTGGAGCTTGACCTGGATTACACCCCCGAAGACCTCACCCTCAGCATCACAGACGACGGACGCGGCTTCGATCCCGCCCAGAACCCCGGCGAGGGCTTCGGACTGCAGAGCATGAGGGAGCGGTCCGTCCGGCGGGGAGGACACATCAACGTCGAGAGCGCCCCCGGAAAAGGAGCCCGAATTACCTGCGTCGTGCCGCTCGACGGCGCCTCTTCTGAGAAAGGCGAAGAATAATGGCCGAACAAATAACCGTGCTGCTCGTAGACGACCATGCCCTGGTCCGACAGGGCGTTCGGGCGTTCCTCGAAACCCAGCCCGACATCTCCGTGATCGCCGAGGCCGAGGGCGGGGAGGAAGCTGTCCGATGCGCCGCCGAGTACGCCCCCGACGTCGCCCTCATGGACCTCATAATGCCCAGCATGGACGGCGTAGAAGCGACCCGCCGCCTTACCGCCAGCTCTCCGCGCACCAACATCGTTATGCTCACGAGCTACCACGACGATGAGCACGTCTTTCCCGCCATCCGGGCCGGGGCGCTCTCTTACGTCCTCAAAGAGATTGGGCCGGACGAACTCGCCGACACCGTCCGCAAAGCCGCCGCCGGGGAAGCGGTACTACACCCCCGCGTAGCAGCCCGCGTGGTCCGGGAACTGCACGGCGCCCGCCGCGACGCGCCGAACGTATTCCACGAGCTCTCCGACCGGGAGATGGAAGTGCTAAAGCTCATCGCTGAGGGTATGGGCAACTCGGAGATCGCCGGTAAGCTCTACCTCAGCGAGAAGACCGTAAAGAGCCACGTCTCTAACATCCTGGGCAAACTGCACCTGGCCGACCGGACCCAGGCCGCCGTCTACGCCTGGCGCGAAGGCGTCGTGCGACGGGACTGAAAATCTTGCTAAGGACCGTCAAAGCTACGCGCTACGTCACGCCTCTAAGAGAGGGCGGATCGTTGCCGGCGATTGTCGAGGCGGATGATCTGGGAACTTACGTGCTCAAGTTTCGGGGTGCGGGGCAGGGGCGCAAGGCGCTTGTGGCGGAGATAGTGGCCGGGGAGATCGCGCGTCACCTGGGTTTGTTGGTGCCGGAGATCGTGCTGGTGGAGTTGGATCCCACTCTTGCCCGGGCGGAGCCGGACCCTGAGATTCAGGACTTGATCCGCACGAGCGCCGGCTTGAACCTCGGGCTCGACTACCTCCCCGGATCTCTAGGCTTCGACCCGCTGGTAAAGCCGCCGGACGCCGACCTCGCCTCGCGCATCCTGTGGTTCGACGCCTTGACTACCAACGTGGACCGCACCCCGCGCAACACCAACCTCCTCCAGTGGCACGGCCAACTCTGGCTCATAGATCACGGCGCCGCCCTGTACTTCCATCACGCCTGGAAAGGCTGGCGAGAGTCCGCGAAACGTCCCTTCGCCGCCGCCCGCGACCACGTGTTGCTCCCTTTTGCAACGGCCATCCCCGATGCTGACAGCGCCCTGGCCCGGCCATTGACCCCCGACGTGCTGAGCGGCATCGTGGACCTCGTTCCCGGAGAATGGTTGAACGGAGAGCCCGAACTCACGGACACTGCAAAGGTACGGGCCGCCTACGTGGAGTTCCTACTGGGCCGCCTGGAAGAGCCGCGCCGGTGGGTACAGGACTTGGAGGAAGCCCGTGGGTAAACCGTTCGAGTATGCCATTTTGAGGGTGGTTCCGCGGGTGGAGCGTGGGGAGCGTATCAACGCGGGCGTCGTGCTCTACTGCCAGGACGAGAAATTCCTGGACGCGCGGGTACACCTGGACTCCGAACGTCTTCTAGTCCTGGACCCGACTTCTGACTTGGAAGCCGTGCGGGCGCACCTGGAGGCCGTGCAACCGGTGTGCGCGGGGAGTGATGAGGCCGGTACCGTTGGAAGAATGCCGACGAGGGAGCGCTTCGGCTGGTTGGTCGCGCCCCGCAGCACGGTGGTTCAACCTTCGACCGTACACACCGGCCTGACCGACGACCCGACGGCGGAGCTAGAACGCCTCTTGCAGAGTATGGTCCTGCCGCTAGGCACAGTCTGAACCCGGAGGCTACGCTTTCGTTTTCTCCTCCTGTTTCTGTCCGTCTGCGGAGGCTTCGCCGCCCTTGTCGGCAGAACGGAGATCGTCTTGAACTTCCTTTTGCGCGTCGGTGGCGACGTGGTTTTTGTCGGCTTCGTCTTCTATTAGCCAGCGGCGGAAGGAGATCATCATGAGCGTCAGGATCACCAGCAGCGGAAAGGCGGTTATGACGGCCATTGACTGTAGCGGTTCCAATCCTCCCAGGTACATCATCGTAACCGCCACGGTGCCCAGTACGGTAGCCCAGAAAACCCTGTGCCAGCGGGCCGGTTGCTGGTTTGGATGCAGGTTTCTGGTAGCTACGGAGGCCAGGGTAAAGGCGGCGGAGTCCAGCGAGGTGGCGAGGTAAATCATCGCCAGGACCAAGAATACCACCAGCACGATGCTGCCCAAGGGCAGGCCCAATACCGTAGCCACGATCGCGGACGGCGCGCCGGAGTCGTTCAGGATGTCGGTCACGGGCACTATGCCGTTGCGGTCGAAGTAGAAGCCGGTGTTGCCGAGGATGGTAAAGGTCAGCCAACTACCCAGGCTGCCACCGATGACCATGGCAAGTATCAACTCTCGTATCGTGCGCCCGCGGGAGATCCTGGCCGTAAACAAACCCACGAACGGGGCGTAGGCCAGCCACCAGGCCCAGTAGAATATCGTCCACTTCTGGGGAAACTCGGAACCCCTTACGGAGCCGGTGTAGAAGCTCATCTGGATGAAGTTCTGCAAAAGCTGGCCGACGCTGTTGGTAAACGTCGAGACGATGAATACCGACGGGCCGAATAAGAGGAAGAATACACCCACACTAATAGCGAGATAGACGTTAATGTCGGCCAGCCGCTTGAGTCCTTTCTGGAGGCCGAGAAAGACGCTGGTACCGAAGATAACGGTCCAGACTACGATGATCCCCGCGTCCAGGAGGGTGGTCCGCGGTACGCCGACAATCTGAGAAACGCCCTCGGAGATCATGGGTACGCCTAGTCCCAGGGTGGTCACGACCGCACCCACGAGGCCGAATATGAACAGCACGTCGATGATCTTGCCGAGCCACCCGTCCGCCCGGTCTCCAATGACACCCCGGCAGGCCCCGCTGAGGTTGAGCATCGGCACCTTCCTCGTGTGAAAAGCGTACGCAATGGGCAGCGCCGGGAGGCAGTAGATGGCCCAGGCGGTAAACCCCCAATGGAACAGCGGATAGGTGGTGGCCCAGCGTCCAGCCTCTATACTCCCCGCCTCCAAGCCAAACGGCGGCGAGGTATAGTAGTAGGCCCATTCGATCACACCCCAGTACAGGATGCTGGAGCCTATGCCGGCCGTGAAGATCATCGCGATCCAACTAAGAGTACGGAACTCCGGTTGCGTGTCAGGCTCCCCGAACTTGACCCTGGCATACTTGCCCATCGCCAACCAAACCAGCACCCCGAATACCAGGATGGTAAACCATAGATACAACCACCCGAACCTACCGGTCACAAAATCTTGAGCCCCCGTCAAGATTGCGGCTCCCCGCTCCGGCCCCAACGCCAATGGGGCACATAAGAGCCCAATAGTGCCTAAGGAGATCCAGAAAACCCTTTTCTCCAACCTTGGTCGTTCCATCCTCAAATATCCTTTCTAAAAGTGGGTGTTAGAGACATAATACTTACTTGTAATGCCAAAAGCAAATAATATGGTAATGCGTATAGAGAGAAAGTTCTGTATAGCGCAACGTATTACTGGACGGGTTGGTGAGTTTCAGAACACTTTCTGCTGGAACCGGCGCAACAGTAGCGCAACGAGCGCTAGGTTGTATACGAGGCCCACGAAGAAGTAGGGCCAAAAATTCCCGCCTTCTCCGGCGACCCAGAATGCTTTGGCGGGCCAGTAGGTTGGCAGGATACCTAGCAGGAGTTGCCAGTCCGAACCTATGAAGTACGCGGCGAGCGGGCCGAGCAAGAAGACGCCGAGGGCTTTCGTCAGGGCGAGTCCTTCGACTTTATTCGAGGCAAAGGTCGCTATTACGAGGCCGAAGAAGGTTGCCAGGATACCGGAGAGGATCGCCACGGGGATCACCGCCGGAAATAGTGCGGGCGGCATCAGGCCGGTGAGGGGGAGGGCGATGATGACATATAGGGTGCTGAGTAGCACCGCCACTCCACCCCGGTAGCAGGCGTAGCCGGTCATGGAGATCGGGGTTACGCGCAGCGCCGTCAGGGTGTCGTCGTCGCGCTCGTCGAGGATCAGGAGCCCGACCAGCATCCCGAAGAGCAGCGGTAGCTGGAGCACGAAGAGGAAGCTGAGCAGCATCGGGTAGTAGGGGACGAGGTCGAAGCCGAAGTCCTCGGCGACGCGGGTGGAGAGCCACGGCAGGATCGAGCGCACCAGCACCACCATCAACGGGGGAATAACGAGCATGTAAACGAGCAACGAGTCGCGACCGACGTTCTTCAGGTCGTTCGCTCCAAAGGCGCGCAGAGAAGCCACGTCAGCCTCTTTTGCGGGCCACGACGTGGCGGTCGAACGCCCGGTGTGCCAGCAGCCACAGACCGGCTATCCACAGAACGCTGTAGATGATGGCGTAGGCTGTCTGCCAGAGGCCCAATTCCTGGACGAAGGCGCCGCCGAGCAGCAGCAGCGCGCCCTGGGTCGGCAGCAGGTAGAAGATGGGACTTTGCGAGAGGTCGAGGAAGTAGAATACCGGCAGGCCCAGAGGCGCGAGCACGAGCGAGGACGGGACCAGGTAGCTGCTGATCGAGTCGAAGGGCGCAACGGTTACGAAGCCGGCGAGGGCGGAAATAAGGGACGCGAGTATCACACCCAACAAGAACAACACCGGGTTGAAGTCCAACCCGTAGCCCGCTACCGCCACGACGAGGGAGATCACCAGCGCCAGCGCGGTCAGGGTTAGCAGCTTGGAGGCCAGGTACTCCCGGAAACGCAGCGGCGTGGAGATCAGGGCGAAGAGCGTTTCCTCGCCTTTCTCGAAGAGCACCATCCCGGCGATAAAGAAAAAGCCGACGACCGCGAGGTCCGTAAAGACGATGAGCGGTACGGCGAGATCCAGGAGCGAGTCGGGAAGCGGCAGCAAGAGCGCCACCCAAACGACCGTCACGAACGCCCCAGCGTAGTAGAACCCGTAGCGTTTCTGTAGCAGCAAGTCGAGCCGGAGGGTCGAGGCGAACCGGCTCACACCAGCTTCCTCCCCGTGGCCCCGATGAATACGTCTTCGAGCGTTGCTTCTTCGGTGTGGATGGTTTCTACCCGCTCTCCGCGCAGCAGGTCCAGGAAACTTTCGTCTCTACCGAGGCCGTCCAGTGGAAACTTTCTGCGCGCTATCTGGTCTTCTTTCCGGTACTCGACCCGCACTCTCCGTTCTCCGTCCCGGATCTTGAGTTCCCGCGGCGAGTCTACGACGGGTATCCGGCCGTCCACGATAAACGCGACCCGGTCGCAGAGCCCCTCCGCCACGGCCATGTCGTGGGTGGTGAGAAAGATGGTGCGGCCTTCGTTTTTCAGGTCGAGGATGATCTCTTTCATCTTGCGCCCGTTGACCGGGTCGAGGCCCGCCGTCGGCTCGTCCAGGAAGATGAGTTCGGGCCGGTTGAGCAGCGCCCGCACGAACGTCAGCCGCATCTGCATCCCCTTGGAGAACTGAGAGACCCGCGTGTCGGCATCGTTCTCCAGCCCGACCAACGCCAACAGCTCGTGCGGGTCTTCGGTTTCTTTGGAGTAGAGGGAGCGGAAGAAGTTCAGGTTTTCGAGGGCGGTGAGCTTCTGGTAGTGGTTCGGCAGCTCGAAGGAGACCCCGATCCGCTCGTAGTAGTCCGGTCCCCAGGAGCGCAGGTCTTTACCGAGGACTTCGATCTTGCCTTCGTAGCCTCTTAAAAGCCCGACGAGGATTTTCTGCGTCGTGCTCTTGCCCGCGCCGCTAGGACCGAGAAAACCGAAGACTTCACCCGGCGCCACCTCGAAGCTGACGCCGTTCACCGCCGGCCGGTCGGTGCCGGAGTAGGCGAACGCCATGTTCTGTACCGAGATCATGGTTGCTCCGTTCTCGTTGCGGTTGTCTCTGTGCGACTCCGTACCCCGGTGGTCAGGCCGTCGGCGACCAGCCCGATCATTTTTTCCAGCACGTCCGGGTAGATTTGATGTCGTCTTTATGGAGACCCAGAACTACGATCGACCGGATCAACCCGGCCATAACCTCCGGGTCTCCTGCGGAGATCAGACCCGCCTCCTGGCCCATTCGGATAAAGTGGCCGACCGCTTGCGTAGAATCGGCCACGTTTGCTTCTAGCATCTCCGGCGGAACCCGCCGCACGACGGCCTGCCACTCCTCGGGATGTGTGACTATCCGCCGCGTCAGCGGGTTGGTATCGAACTCCCGAACAACGGCCCTCAGAAAACGCTCGACAGCCTCCCGGCCATCCACCGCGCCCTCGAAGGAGGCCGCAGAGATCTCACCCCTCAACCTCCCACGCTCGGCCATCAACAGCTCCAGATACAAAGCCTCTTTGGAATCGAAAAACGCGTAGAAACTGCTCTTTGCAATACCCGCCGACCGCGTCAAATCTTCCAAACTGGTCTTCTTGAGACCGTACCGCGCGAACAAGTCCCGCCCAGCTTTCATCAACTGCCCCCAAATGTGCATTTTCTCGATCTCTGTGAAAGTCGGCATCAGCTTCCAATCCAGAAAAACAAAATACTTTTATGTTTTTGCAGTTTACGGGTGATTGCTGGCGGTGTCAAGACGGCTGCTTCATATCAGGGGCGTGGGCGTAGAATAAGGTGCGGCAGGGCTATGGTCTTTGCCGGGTCTTCGGGGCTGGTTGTGTGCTTCAGAGGGTCTTCGACGAGCCCTTTATGTTGGACTTGGACGCCTCCGAAGCTTGGCAGAGCAAGCTACCACTATGCCGGCGAGCAGCATTCCGGCGCCGAGGACGGCGATAGGTTGGAGGCCGCCGGTGGAGGGGATCTGTGTGTCGCCGGTCGTTATGACTAGCGAGTGTTGGCCGGTGGCCGGGCCAGCGTCTACCAGGATCTCGCTGCCCCGGTTGGTCTGGCGTACGTCGTAGGAGACGGGCTCTCCGTCGAGCACTACGGCTGAAGGTGCCTTGCCGGAGGGCAGGGTGTGGCCCAGGATCAGGCCCGCAGAGACTCCGGAGGTGACGGTCGTCTCGTACACGCCTTTTTCCGCGGAGGCGGAAACGTCTATCGTGCCGTTCCCGAGGAGGATGTTCGAGCCGGACATTGGGGAGGAGTCCGGCGGGAGTTGGGGCGTTACTTCGAGGCGGCCGTTGCCGAGGTCGGGCCGGACGCCGAGTTGCTGGTGGACGACGGGCCAGAGGGTGCCGTAGGCCCCCCAGGCCTGGTGGACCATCGGACGTTCGTTGAACGGGCGGTCTATGGTTGGGTCGTTCATGGGCGACGGGGCTATCTCCGGCATGGCGCCCGGCATCTCGACCGGTTCGCCGCCGGGGTTCTCGGGGTCCGGGAGTTGCAGGCGGGCGTTGGCGCGGGTAAAGCGTTTCTGGCCTTCGGGGCCGAGGCGTCCGTAGTTGCCTTCCGCGACGGCCATGATGGCGGTGTTCAGGGTGAAGGACTGTTTCTCGGAGGGGGAGTTGGGGGCGCCGTCGCAGCCGGGGCCACCGGTGTGGAAGAGGCCGAACTCGTCCGAGTAGCACTTCTCCCGGCGCAGGTCGAGGGCTTTTTCGGCTTGATCCTTATCCGGGAGACCGAGGGTTATTTCGGGGCCGTTGGTGAACTCCACTTCCATTGGGGTTACCCCGATCCAGTGCCGCTGCTGGACTTTCTCGTCGTTTTTACCTTTCAGAGAGTCGGCGTGCTGGGGAACGTTCTCCATCCACCACGCTTCTTCAAACTTCGCAGCCATCGCGTCAGCGCGCTCCGAAGCCCATTCGGCCGTTTCGATGTCGCCCCGGTATTCGGCCATGTCCGCGAGGTCTGTGAGGCCCCGGATGGTGTAAACGGTGTTGTCCAATTTCTCTTCGCCCATGCCCTCGCGCTCGACGTTGCCGAGGCCTTCGGGCCAGAGGTCGCCGTCCTCGTCCAACTCGCGGAAGATGAACTTCAAGTTGGACCGGGAGAAACTGTACATCTCGTCCAGCCAGGCGTCGTCGCCGGTCCAGCGCCACACGGCGGCGACGGCCGAGGGGAATTTGGAGGACTCGTCCGTATTGCCGTCGTCGGCGTTCGACCCGAAGTACACGGAGCCGTCATAGACGACCTCGTGGACGACTTTGCCGGAGTCACCGTTATCTATGAGGCTCACGTCCCGCAACGCCCGCAGGTGGTCTTTTATTGGCTCGTACTGGCCGGCGGCGATGCTGGCGAACACAGTGTACTCGCCGTCGGTACCGAAGAGCCAGGGATAGTCGGGCCATCCCGCACCCAGAAAACGCATCTCGTCCACGGTGCCTTCGGGCGGTGGATAATTCTCCCCGGCGTTGGTTTCGCGGATCTCTGCGTCTTCGACGTACTGGACGGCGTCGGCGAGGTTCTGCTTGCTCCAGTCTATACTCTCCTGAAGTTGACGATCGCCGGGGATGTCAAGTTGTGTGTAGTCCTGCAGCGCCAGACGGTCCGCGACCTTTTGCTGCAAGAGGGCGTCCGGATCAGCGAGGGCTGCGTCTAACTCGCCCCGAGCCGCCTCATAGCCTTTGTCCGAGCCGGCGACGGCAAACCAGACCGTCTGCGTCGTGCCCGCCGGAACCTTGATCTCGTACCGGAGTTGGCCGCCCTGGCCTTTGCCATATTCGGTGTCGTCGCAGCGTTTTGGCGCCTCGTCGGGTGAGGGCGGGCAGATCTTGGCCGGGTCTTGCGGCCCCCGGAAGTCCTCGCCGGTCTCGCTACCCGAGGGCGCGAGGGTGGACCCGACAACGGCGGCCCAGTCGTGTTCGGCGGCGTTCTTTACTTCCGGCGTGCCCTGCTCGCGGAAGACCAGGGTGCCGTCTTCTGCGGATGCTTGGTCCCGGAGGTTGTAGTCTAGTTGGGAAGGCTTCGTCTCGCCCCAGGGGTAGGAGTTCATAAGCTCGGAGTGGGCGTCGACTTTCAGGGTGAAGTTCTGTTCCGCATCAAGGGCGGTGAACGTCAGGCCGAACAGGGCGGCGCGGCCGTCGTCCGGCACGAAGTCCGTGCGGGATATTTCTAGCCCGTCTCGGTCGGGGAGGTCCATCTTGGCGTAGCCGTAGCCGCTGGTAAATTGGTCTGCCGGCCCGATCCACTCGTCGTCAATGCCGAACCAGATGCCGTCGAGCAGCTTGATCGGGGGCGACCAGACGCCGGCCATCTCCCCGCGAGTATGGAAGCCCATCGCCGGAAACCGTCCGGCCTCCGTGCCAACCGTGTACGCCCGGCTGCCCGTAACGACGTATCGCCGGTCGTCGAGCCGGTCTTTCGTGGAGAGCGTCGGGTAGCCAGTAGCATCGTCGGTCGTACTCTGCGCACCCTGTGCGGCGGCCGGTAAAGAGCAGAGCAGCACCGCCAATACCAAGATCCCGGTCCAAGCCAGAACCCGGGGTCCACTGAACGGTCGCCGTCTCTTGCATGCAGCACCCATCTTTACTCCCCGCTCTCATTTGCCTATCCCTGGTCGTGAATTCTATACTAGTCGTTATCTGCGGGTCAAGGCTGCAAGGAGCAGGACTGCGGCCAACTCATGCCAGCATCATTTACCGGGAAAACCCAGAAACCGAGGTGCCGTTGAACGGTAGCGTCGATATTCTTCTCCGAAAGTTCGCTCCAAATGCTGCTCTTCCGATACGAAATATAGACGGTGGAGCAGGAAGAAGGCTGCTGTGAGAAGCAGGGCTTTCGGAGAGCGGCCTGCCAAGGAAGCGCCGAGCAAGACCAGCCCCCAGCCGACGATCTGGGGGTTACGGCTGTGGCGGTAGGGGCCCCTCGTGACGAGGTTGCCCGTTTCCGTCCCCGACATCTGCTCGAACGAGCGAAACTTCCGTACCGCGGCGACGAAAAACCAGGAACCGAAGAGGACCAGAGAGCCTCCCAAGCATATAGATAACTTTCTCCCCAACGGTAGAGATCTCCCGGAGTGCAGCGCCGCCGCGAGGGTAACGAACAGGTGCGTGAGGTAGAGGGTCCATCCGGCCCCGGAGGTTACGGTAGAGAGTTGGCCGCGCAACTCGTAGTCTCGTCGAGTCCTCTTCAAAGTCCATGCGGCGAGAGTTCCCAGGGCGAGGATCGAAAATTTCATGGGCGGTTACTCTTCCCGGGAGCGAAATTTCAGGTTTTGGAGGTCTGCGTGGTGGTCGCCGACGTGATCTACCTGGAGGGTGGTGTGTTCGATGCCGAAGTCGCGTTCCAGTATCGTCTCCAGGTCGCGACGGCGGTCGTGACAGTTCTCTTGCCGGCCGACGAGGACGTGGGCGGCCAGGGCCGGGAAGCCGCTGGTGATCGTCCAGATGTGAAGATCATGGACTTCGTGGACGCCTTCGGTGGCGACCATAGTTCGGCCAACTTCGTTGGGGTCTATGCCGCGGGGGGAGGCTTCGAGAAGTATGTTCATGGAGTCGCGCAGGAGCGTGCGGGAACTGGCGAGGACGAGGATGCCGATGAGGATACTGATCAGGGGGTCCGCGTAGCGCCAGCCGGTAAAGATAATGATGAGGGCGGCGGAGATCGCCCCGACCGAGCCCAGGGCGTCGGCTATGACGTGTCGCATGGCGCCCTGGAGGTTCAGGCTCTCGCCCTCCGAGCGGGAGAGGATCAGGACCCCCGCGACGTTCACGAACAGCCCGATCACGGCCACCACGAGCATGGGTGTTCCGAGAATCTCCGGCGGGTCGGAGAAGCGCCGGAAGGCCTCGATGAAGATCCAGATAGAGATGGCGACGAGCGCCACGCCGTTTGCGAGGGCCGCCAAGATCTCCGCCCGTTTGTAGCCGAAGCTCCGGTTCGGGGTCGGGGGCCTGTCAGAGAGCCAGAAAGCGAAGAGCGCCAGCGCCAGAGACGCCGAATCCGAGAGCATGTGGCCGGCATCGGCGATCAGGGCCAGCGACCCGGTGATGAGGCCCCCGATCACCTCCGCCACCATGAAAGTCGTTGTCAGACAAAGCGTGATCGCCAGCGGGCGCAGGTTCTTGTTGCGCCCCTTCGCCCCGTGCTGATGTCCTGCGTGGTCGTGCGAGTGGCCCACGGCCTCAAACTTCCACGCCGCGCCCGGGCGTAGCGACAAGGCCGATTCTAGCGACGATTCTCACGCCAACTTCAGTCGCGGAGTAACTTTCGGGACGCTTTTTATGGACAGAGTACATGGTTTTATTCTAACCGGAACCGCCCCGGAGACTAGCCCTGTTCGGGGCGTTCGACCAGTGTCGTATCGAGGGTCTCTTCGTTGCCGTCACGATGCACTACCGTGATCTGGACCGTTTCTCCCGGCCGGTAGTCGCGGAGGGCGGCCAGCAGGTCGCCGGAGTCTTCTACGGGGGTTTCGTTTATGGCCGTTATGATGTCTTCCTCGCGGATTCCGGCGTTGTCGGCGGGGCTGCCGGGCTCTACCACCGTTGCTACCACCCCGGAGTCTACCGGAAGGTCGAATTGTTCGGCGTCTTGCGGGCTCAGGTCGGTGAGTTCGACGCCCAGGTACGCGGTTGAGACTTCGCCGGTCTCGATCAGTTGGTCGGCCACCGAGACCGCGGTCTCGGCCGGGATGGCGAAGCCGAGGCCCTGGATCGGGGCTCCCGTCTGGGTCTGGGGGAGGTAGGCCACGTTGATGCCCATTACCTCGCCGCTCCGGTTTAATAGGGCGCCACCGGAGTTACCCGGAGAGATAGCGGCGTCCGTCTGGATCAGGTCGACCAGCGAAGGAATTTGCGCGCCGGTGCCCGTGACCTGCGGGGAAATCTCCCGGTTCAGGCCGCTGATCACACCCGCCGTCACGGTAGACTCAAAACCGGAGGGACTACCGATGGCGACGGCGAGCTGTCCAACCGTCGGCGCCTGCTCCGTCTGAAAACTAGCGGCCGGCAAGTCTCCACGCTCCGTCTGAACCACGGCGATGTCGGTGCGCTCGTCGCCCCCGATCACCTCCCCCTGTGCGGTGGTACCGTCGGCCAGCGCAACGTTTACCTGCTCTGCACCCTGGACCACGTGGTTATTGGTGATAACGTAGCCGTCCTGGCGGTATATAACGCCGCTCCCCAGGCCCTCCTGCTGGTCTTCCTCCCCAAACGGCGTCGTCTGGATGTTGCTCACGTTTACCTGGACCACACTCGGCTCGACCTGTGAAGCCACCTGGGCAACCGCCTCGTCTTCCGGTATTCCCTGGGCCGCCTGCGGGGGCGACTCGGCCACGTTATCCTGTTTTGGAGCTGGTGCTTGATCTTCCGAGCAACCCGTAACGAATAAAGCCACCAATAAAAGAACCACGACCAGACTCGAAACCACTGACGAAAATTTAGACACAAAACTCAAAACTCCAAGACCTCCGATCAAACACCGCAGCACCTAGTACATTATCAGGTCCATACGATATTGGGCCGAAACGGTTTCATCGACGTCTTCTCTATAGAAAGAACGACACGTCTAAGATAGATTCTAAGCATTTTTAAAGGGCTTGAAGATCTGGTAGACGGAGCTTTCTCGCAACACCGTGAAAAATACCTTAGGCGCATTGAGCACGTACTGGGCACTGCTTGACTACAACTGCGTTGTAGAATAATTACTGAGTAGTAAGAAAGCTCCAGCGAAGACTAAGGATGCGTTGTACCGAGGCTCCCAAAAACAGGAAAACCAAACCGTAGACCGCGTCGGGCTTTTAGAAGAGTTGAAAGACGCTAGAAAACGCAGCGAGGCTGTGAACGCCCTGCAGCGGGCAGATCTCTACCTGGCTGAGAACCCGGAAGATGAAGAGGTTGAACAAGCTCGCGAGCGGTTAGGTGACCGCGAGGGAAAGCGCTACTTGCTGCGGTACTACACGCCTACGGTACTGTTGGCTTTCCTCATCTTAGGGTTTGCAAGCGGCCGGTGGGCGATTTCGGCATTCGCGGGGGTAGTAGTGGCGCTGCCTGCGGCGCTGGTTGTATGGGGCGTTGCGGAAATTATACGCTGGTTGATCACGCGTGATCACAAGGCGTGACCCGACCGGCTCAGACTTCCCTGATTATCTTTTCCTTTGGTGTGAGGTCGCGGAGTCTATGTTCCAGTTCCCGCGCAAAGGCTTTTGGTTCGTCGACCGCCAGATGCACGGTGCCCACCGGCTCAGTTTTACGTAGGAAGCCTTGCAGGGAAACAGTAGAGCGAATTCCGAGCGTAATGTCCGTCCTCCCGCAAATCGCCAGGTACGCTTCGTCTCCGGCTATCTGGAGGCCGTCACCCCATTCCGGAGCTTTACGGTTGGAGCGATCCACGTTCCGTAACTCAGCGTACGGAATAAATCCCTCCCCGAAGATGCCGTGCCGAAGTCGCAGTCCAGTCTCTTCGAAACGATGAGGAAGGATGATGCGAGAGGCGTGGAATCCGAGTAGCCAGAACACGGCATAGACGGCGAGTAAGAAGAGTAAGATACGGAGCCACAGCAGAGGCAAAAACGCTTGCAGTAGAAGTTCGATCACCAGGATCTCCACGGGCGTAACGAGCACTACCATTAGGATCAGCATGTCTATAGTCGAACGTTTGTGGTACGAAAATTCTCCTTCCCGAAGTTGCGTACGGCGCATCGCCCACAGGATGAGGCAGTAGAAAAGTCGCAGCTCGGAGACGATCAGCCGGGACGCCAGCCGGGGAAGCAGCACGGCGATGCCGCTTTCGAATGCCCTCCAACCGTCGAAACCCGTCGCCCGGTTCCGCCGGTACTCGCGGACGGCGGACAACAGCAGGGTCCCTCCGGTGAGCAGGAGCAAGACTTCCACAGCGACCAAAATGAGGACCGCATCTCTGAGATTTAGCAGTTCCAGCCGCACGAGCGCCACCTCGACCAAGACGAGTACCGGCAATAGCCACTTGAAAGAGCGTTTCAAGGTCCGTTTCCCTCTTCGAAGTGCTTTTGAACCAACTCTATAACACGCAGTTGGGCGGGGAAGAAGTTGGAATTGAGCATCTCCGCAAATACTTCGCCCACCGGCCCGGAGGACAGTGGCGAGCCTTCCAGGGGACCTTCCGGAAACGGAGTATGTTCCAGGTGGCGGGTGAGGTCTTCCGCCACTCTTTCGACCTCGGGCGAGTCTTCCGGCAGTTTGGCGAGGGCGGCCAGTCGTTCCGAGATATCGAGCATTTTGCGGTACTCGTCCGGGCGGTCAGCGTAGTAGAAGGTTATAAACTCTTGCATCTCCCGGTAGCCTTCCGGCCACTCGAAGGCGTCGAGGGTGGCCCACATATTCCTTTCCTGTTCCCAGAGATCGGCGCTGATCTCCGACAGATGCTCTCCGAGATGCTCTTCAGCCAGCTTTATGGCATACGGTTTGTCTGAAGGCTCGACAGAGATTTTCTGGTCTTCTTGCGAGAGCAAATCTTCCAGCCGATACCGGCGTTCCTCCAACTTCTCTATTTCCGCCGAAACCTCCGCGAGCAACGCCGCGAGCGCTTTTCTCAAGGAGTGTTCGTTGCCGGTGTCGCCGAGAACGATCTTTATCCGCTTCAGTGAGAGCCCGAAAGAGCGCAGTCGCCGAATGCGTTGGAGCCGCAACAAATCGTTCGCGCCATAGAGCCTGTAGCCCGCCTCCGAGCGATCCGGTTCGTCAAGCAGCCCGATCTTATGATAGTGACGCACCGTTTTCACCGTTACCCCGGTTAGCTTTGCAACCTCTCCAATTGTGAGCCGATCCCTCATGCTCCGAGTGTAAACCTTGCCCCAGGGTAAAGGTCAAGCAACGAACGGAAGCAAAAATAGTCGGGTTTCAGGCTTTGCGGAGGCCCTCCTTGACTTTTTGTTCTTCTTCTTTCAGGTGTAAAAAGACATCCTGGGCGAAACGGATCGCGTGTTCTTCAGGGAGGTTTACGCGCCGGTTTTTTAGCACGGAGTCGAGTTCTTTAACCGCCGCGTCGGCCATACCGACCATCATTTCGGCCTGGCGCAACGTCTCGTCGCGGTCCTCCCCGGATAACCCTTCCGGACGCTGCAACTTTTCGCGGTGTTCTTCCAGGTATTGAATGAAATCTCGAATGCCCACGCGAGGAATTATATAGGTTCGTTGGCTTAAAGCTCTGTTCGAAAAAACCGGGCTATTGAGGCGAGGTATAGAGCTTTCAGCGGTCAGCCTTTGGCAAGAAATGAAGAGCTGAATAGCAAACGCTCGGAACCTGCCGGCCAACTTACAAAGACTGATCCTCTTCAACATCATGAAGCAATATCGGATGTGTGCGCCCACGTTTATGCAAGCTGAAAACTGAAGCCTGAAAGCTAACGGCTCTGTTTTCGGAAAGGCCTACCCTTTTCGAAAATAGCTTTAGTTCCGCGAGCGCTCGAAGACTTCGCGGGTGATCTCCTGCGCCCCGGTTTCTTTGGCGTGGTCTTCGGCGAGCCTCCGCGCCCGGCCCCGGAGGAATGCCGGGACTTCTTCGAGCTCTTCCAGCGCCTCTTCGCTCCACGGCCGGCGGCGGGTCGGGACTTTCGGTTTCTGTATCGAACGCCGCAAAGGGTCTTCGAGCATGTCGGCAAGGAAGCTGGACCCGGAGTAACCCATCAGGGGGCTTTCTACAAAGGGTTTCGTGGCGGTGGGCGGGCAGAGCGGCAAGAACGGCACGTTCAGCGCGTCGGCGATCTCTTTTTCGAGGTAGGTCCCGATTAGGAGTTCCGGCTCGCTTTCTTCTACCCGGGCGGCGACTTCGGCGGGGTCGTCGGTGTAGAACGCGTCGTCGGTGAAGCTGTTGGCGTTAAACAGGAAGTCGCGCTCCAGGTGCTCCAGATAGGTTCCGGCCCACGCGACCTCGATGCCCACTTCCCGGGCCAGGGCGTAGCCGAGACCCAGGGTGTACGTCAAGTCTCCGAAGATAGCGGCCCGGCGACCCCGCAGCGTCTCAGGCGTCAAAAGCCGGGCGAACCAGGGGAGCTTCGAGGTCTGTCCCAGTTCCCCCCAGATAACGCGCTGCACCCGGCCCGCGTCCAGCCCGCAAAAATTGCCGACGGCCCGCAACACGGCCCCGGTGCCGGCCGCCCCGATCATGGGCGTAGTGACGCGCGGCATCTCGAACTCGTCTTGCAAATACAGCGTCGCCGACTCTCCGGCCTCCCGGTAGAGCACCAGGTTCGCCCAGGCCCGCGAGATGCGCGAGAGTTCACGCACGCTGCCCCCCAGTGGCACGCGGGCGTTCACGTCGACCCCCAGAAGCCCGAGCAGGCGCTCGGCTTCCTCGTACTCGGCCGCGGCCCGCGGGTTGAGAGCGGGGGGACCAAACAGGTTGACCGAGGGCTCCTGACTCTTCTCCAGCGGCCGGACGTGGGCCTGCACGATCTTCGCGACGGCCCGGTCCATGCCGGCAAATTCCCCGATCCCGACAGATGCTTCGCCACCGACCAGGTTTATGGGCCAGCCCGTCTCCGGGTTGTCCGGCGGGGACGAATCCGGCAGTTCGTCGCCCGCGAGCAGCGCGGCGTCCGAGCGGACGACGACCACGGTCTCGGTGTCGGGATAGCGCGCGACCACCCGGGAGATGTCCCGGCCGAGGTCACCCGGCGTATTTGTGCCCTCCCGGTCCTCCGTCAACGGGCTGAACGTGACGGGCGGCAGCCCGCCCCCCCGGTTCCGGTGCGTGAAAATTGTCTGGAAGTACGTCTCGCTCGGGAGGGACCGCAGCACGGCGCGGAGTCGCCGGGTACCGGAGGCGGCCCGCAGCGCGCCGTGACTTCCGGGTCCTTCGTAGAGGTTGCGGCGAACCTTCAACTACGGCTTCCGGTGGACGTCACAGGTTCACCGAGTCCAGGGCTTCGGCCCGGTCGAGCGTGCGGGTAAACAGCTCCAGAATGCGCCGCGCACCCTCGTAGCCGTGGACGTCGGCGCGAAGAAAATCCAGGGACGACCGGCACAGGTGGCCGCGGGCCACCATCGGGACGTAGAGGCCGGGGCTCGTTATTACCACGTCGGGACGGGCGGCGTCGGCCCGCTCGATCTGGCCCCGCCAGTCCGGGGATTCAACGATGTCCACGTCGGAGCCTAGAGCCTGTATCTCGGCGGCCAGACCTTTGCGGTCCAGGCGCGGCGCCCCGACTTCCAGCACCACCGCCCCGGCATCGGCCAGAAAACGGGCGAGCGATATTTCGAGCCCCGTGTCGCCGGCGAAGAAGATCCGCTTCCCCCGGATTCGGCTCCGGAGGTGCTCCAGTTTGTTTCGCACCTCGCGGGAGCGGACCAGGCTGTTGTACTCCTGGCCGATGGCCGCGGCCACGTCCTGAATAAAACGGGCCGTGCCGTCGGTCCCAACCGGCGCCAGGGTACGGACGATCTTCGCCCCACGGCTTTCCAGGCCCCGGGTGGTGGCACCCAGGTAAGGGTCGGCCAGCGCGACGACCGTACCCTCGTCTATGAGGGGCAGAGAATCTCCCTCCGCCGCCGGCACGGTGCCGACCACCTCGATCCCGGCCCCCCGGAGCTCCGCCGCGAGTTCGCGGCCGGCCCGGGAAGACCCCATAGCCCCCACGATAACCACCGGGGGGAGTTTCTCTACCGGCTCCTCGGTCCGCTCCCGGAAAGAGAAGCTGCCGAAAAAGCCTCCGCGCTTCGGCGCCGCCAGGACGACCTCATCCATCCGGGAGGTTACGCCGGGGGAGATCTCGACCAGCGCCGCCAGCACGCTGTCTTCGAGGTCGGTGCATAGACAACCGGAGGCTTCGGACTCCGGGCTTACGGCTTTTACGGGGAGCCCGAGACGCCGGGAGGCGAGCCGGGCTTCGAGGTCCGCGTCGACCCCGAGCAGGCCCGCCGAACGCCCGGCCACCAGCAGCGCCAGCTTCACGCCACCCGCCTTATCGACGGCCTCGACCACCCGCGAAGCCAACAAACCTTCCTCCGGCGTTTGTCCCGGTTCGAGGACCACGAACACGACGCGCGGGTTTCGCAGGGGATGGCCCCCGACACCCCCGCCGGGCGCCGAGAACATCTGGGCTAGATAAGCCTCGGAGCGGGTGCCGATCACCACGATAAAAGCGTGGGGAAGCCTCTCCGACAGGCTACCCACGGCCTGCAGCGGGGAGAGCACCTCCGGTATCCCCGATTCGTTGAGGATGGTCAAAGTTTACCCGGCAACCCTTCAGGAAATTGCTAGTTCAGCGTATTCAAGGTGTCGAGCGCCAGCGTCATCATGTTGTCTACGGCGCCTCGGAGGTCCTCGTCGCTAATCCGCACGACCTCTTCGCCTATGGTATCCGAAACCGTGAGCAGGCACCCGGCCCGAACCCCGTGCATCGCGGCTATCGTAAAGATCGCCGCCGCCTCCATCTCTACCGCCAGCACGCCCAGGCTACTCCATTTTTCACGCGGGTCCTCTTCGGGATCGTAGAAAAGGTCCGAGCTAACGATAGGCCCCATAAAAGTGCGGCGTCCGGCGTTCTCCGCCGCGTGGTGGGCGGCGTGAACCAGGTCGAAGTGCGCCGCCGGAGCGTAAGGTACGCCTTGCGTAAGCGCCGACACGGTCGCATCCTGCGGGGCGGCCGCGGTGGCGACTACCAAATCTCCTAGCTGCATCCCGTCGCCGTAGCTGCCGCAAGTCCCAACCCGCAAGAGGTTTTTCGCCCCGAGCTGTACGAGTTCCTCGGTCACGATGGAAGCGCTCGGACAACCCATCCCCGTCGTCTGAACGGAGACCGGCCCGCCCTTGTAGGTTCCGGTGTAGCCGAGCATCCCACGCTCCTCGGTAATTAGCCTCGCGTCTTCGAAAAAGTTCTCGGCGATGTACCGCGCCCGCCGCGGGTCCCCGGGCAGCAAGACGTTCTCTGCAAAATCTCCCGGCTCGGCCCTAATGTGAACGGGACTCATATGTGTTCCTCCCTTCGATCGTCTGATGTTTCAGGTTTCAGGACTTTGCTGACACCTGAAACCCGATGCCTGAAGCCTCTTTTCTACAGGCTGTCCAGGATACCAGGGGGAGCGTTCACCGGCTCGGACGAGGTCTCCAGCGCCTCTTTTACGAGTTCCTCCGCACGTTCTACGTTGCGGCCCCCGTAGAGCCGGGCAACGGGTTGCCCTTTCTCTAACGCATCCCCAACCTTCACCAGGACTTCGACCCCGGCACCGGGGTCCAGGTCGTCGTCTTTTCTCTCCCGCCCGGCGCCGAGTGCGAGGGAAGCGCGTCCGATGCCCAACGCTGCGAACCGCGATACGTAGCCGCCGTCCGGCGCCGCTACCTCGCGGACTTCCCCGGAGACCGGCAGGTCTTCCAGGACCCCGGCATCCCCGCCCTGGGCGCTGACGAACTCTTGCAGTTTCTCGTAGGCCGAGCCGTACAAGACGGCGTTTTCCACGGCTTCTCCGGGGTTCTCGACGCCTTTTAGCGCCAGCAGCCGCGTCGCGACGTACCGGGCCTCGTGGACGAGGTCTTCCGATACCGCTTCGCCCTTCAAAAACCGGACGGCTTCCCGGACCTCCAAAGCGTTCCCGACGGCGCTTCCGAGGGGGTTGTCCATGTCCGTAATTACGGCGGAGGCCCGGATGTTCATTGACTCGCTCAAGTTCACTAGCAATTCCGCCAGTTCGCGCGCGTCTTCCGGGGTCTTCATAAACGCCCCGGAGCCGGCTTTTACGTCGTAGAGCAGGTGTCCCGCGCCCGTCGCGGCTTTTTTGGAGACTATCGAGGAACCGATAAGCGGTAGGGAGTCTACCGTGCCGGTCGTATCGCGGAGGGCGTAGATGGCTTTGTCCGCCGGGGCGAGGCCGCCGGCCTCCAGGATCGCGAGTCCTACGTCTTCGACCTGGCGGTGGAACTGATCTTCGGAGAGGTTCGCGGAGAAGCCGGGGATGGACTCCAATTTGTCTATCGTGCCACCGGTCAGGCCGAGGCCGCGGCCCGAAAGTTTGGCCACGGGCGCGCCGCAGGCGGCGGCGATGGGCAGTGAGATCAGGGAGATCTTATCCCCAACCCCGCCCGTCGAGTGCTTGTCCACGCACTCCGGGAACGAGTAATGCTCCCCCGACTCGGCCATCGCCCGTGTCAGGGCCAGCGTCTCCTCGTACCCCATCCCCCGGACGAAAATCGCCATGAGGAGCGACGACATCTGGTAGTCGGGCACGCCCCCGCCGGTGTACCCTTCCACGACCTCGCGGATAACGCTCTCCGAAAGCGCTCCGCCGAACTTCTTCTGCTCTATAGCCTCCAGCACCGCGCTCATCCCGGTAAACCTTCCCGAGATTCGTCCGGTCCCGCACCTACGAAGCTCTGCCCCGGAAGATCGTTTCTATCTACTCCCAGCCAGCCAGCGACCGTTGCGCCGAGGTCGGAGAAGCCCTCGCGGATACCGAGGTCCCGGGGTTCGCCGCCGACGACCAGCAGCGGCACCCGCTCGCGGGTGTGGTCCGTGCCCCCGAAGGTCGGGTCGTTGCCGTGGTCGGCAGTGATAATGAGCAGGTCGTTTTCTGCGAGCGCGTCGAGCAACTCCGGAACGCGGGCGTCGAAGCGGGTTATGTTGCCGGCCATGCCTTCCGGGTCGCGGCGGTGGCCGTACTCGGCGTCGAAGTCTACGAGGTTTGCGAAGATGAGGCCGCTTTCTACGTTGCCCAGGGCTTCGAGGACGGCGTCCACCTTGCCATTGTCGTCGGCCCCTCCGGGGAGGTGTTCGGTGATGCCTTTGCCGTCGAAGATGTCTTTTATTTTGCCGACGGCGACTACCTCGTGGCCGGCGTTCTTCGTCTTGTCCAGGTAGGTGTCTCGTGGCGGGGTTATGCCGTAGTCGTGGCGGTTTTCGTTTTCGCGTTCGTAGTCGCCTTCTTCGCCGTGGAAGGGGCGGGCGATAACGCGCTCGACCAGTATCTCGTCCTCGCCGATAAGCATTTCGTGGGCCTTTTCGCAGGCTTCGTAGAGCTCTTCGAGCGGGATGACATCCGTGTGGGCGGCGAGTTGGAAGACCGAGTCGGCGGAGGTGTAGACGATCCAGGAGCCCGTCTTCTCCTGGTCCGGGCCAAGCTCCTCGATGATCTCCGTGCCGGAGGCCGGCTTGTTGCCGATGACTTCCCGCTCCGTCTCGTCCTCGAAGCGCAGGATAATTTCTTCGGGGAAACCTTCTGGATAAGTCGGCAGCGGATCTTCTAGTACCAGGCCCATCATTTCCCAGTGTCCGGCGAGCGTCGCTTTGGCCGCCGAATGCTCAACCATCAGGCCGTGGGAGGCGCGGGGGGTGTCGGTGGGTGAGACTCCTTGTATCTCCCCGATGTTTCCGAGCCCAAGTTCCGCCAGGTTCGGGGCTTCGAGGCCGCCCACGGCTTTCGCCGTATTTCCCAGGGTGTCCGCACCCTCGTCGCCGAAGTCTGCGGCGTCGGGGGCGAGGCCGGCGCCGAGGCCGTCGAGGACTATTACTATCGCACGGCGTCCCATGTTTTCTCCTATTCCTCTTTTATCCGATGAGCATTCCGGCTATGGTAGCGCTCATCAGGTTGGCGAGTGTTCCGGCCAGAACGGCCCGGATACCGTACTTGGCGATCTCGGGCCGGCGGTCGGGTGCGATGCCGCCGAGGCCGCCGAGCAGGATAGCCAGCGAGCCGAAGTTGGCGAAGCCGGTGAGGGTGAAGGTGATGATGGCCGCGGACTTCTCCGAGAAGTTCCCGATGTTCGGGGCGAAGGCCTGGAAGGCGACGAACTCATTCAGGATCAGCTTCTGACCGAGAAAGCTGCCGGCCCGGATCGCCTCTTCCCAGGGGACCCCGATCACGAACATCAGCGGCGCGAAGATGTAGCCGAGTATTAGCTGAAACGTGAGGTCCGGGAAACCGACGAGCCCACCCAGAGAACCCAGGATCAGGTTCAACAGCGCGATGAGCGAGATAAAGGCGATCAGCATGGCCCCGACGTTTAGCGCCAGGTAAAGCCCGTCCGTCGCCCCGGCCGCCGCCGCGTCTATTACGTTTCGGTGTCCCAGCGGACCACCGCCGGTTTCTTCTTCCTCTTGGTCTTCATCCGTCCCACTCGTTTCTTCATCGGTGGCTTCGGTGGCGGCTTCCCCGATGGTATCGGGTTCTTCGGTTTCGGGGATCACCATCTTAGCCATCAGGAGGCCGGCGGGGGCGGCCATAAAGCTCGCGGCGATCAGGTACTCCAAAGGCGCCCCGAGCAGCGAGTACCCGACCAGAACAGAGCCCGCGACCGTCGCGAGCCCGCCGGTCATTACGGCGAAGAACTCTGAGCGGGTCATCCGCTCGATGTAAGGCCGGACGACGAGCGGAGCTTCGGTCTGGCCGACGAAGATGTTCGCCGTCGCCGACATGGACTCGGCCTGGCTGGTGCCCAGCGCCTTCTGGAGCGCGCCGCCGATGATCCGGACGAACCACTGCAGGATGTTCCAGTGGTAGAGGACCGTCGTAAGCGAGGCAAAAAATATGATCACCGGCAAGACCTGAAAAGCGAATACATTTCCGTCCTCGGGAATGGCGTCGCCAAAGACGAACCCTATACCCTCGTTTGCCGAGTTGATCACCGCCTGCACGCCCCGGGACACCGTTTCCAGGGCCGATTGTCCGGTGGGCCAATACAGCACGATAACGCCGAACGCCACCTGGATCGCCAGGGCCCCGAGTACGGTGCGCGGGTTTATGGCCCGGCGATCTAGCGAGAGCGCGAACGCGAGGCCCAAGACTACTATCATGCCGCCGATCCCCCAAAGTATTTGCATCGCGTTCCTCCTTCCTAAAGATCGTTTCCGCCGGATGCGGGCCACATCCGGGGATCATTCTTACAAACCCGGATGCTCCGGTCTACCCGGCCCGACCTTAGAAGTAACCGGTTGTGGGTAGAACCAGAACCGACCGGTTGTTTTCCGAAAGAAGCCCGATGCCCCAAAAAACAGAGATACGAGAGGCGACGGAAGAGGATGCGGAGCCTATCTACACCCTGTCGTGCGCGCTGGCAACCGCGGTCGGCGACTCGCGTCCGGATACCGGAGCCGTGCAAAAACGCTTTTCCGAGCTGTTGGAAGCGCCCTCGGCCCGCACCCTGGTTGCGGAAAAAGAAAAAAAGGTTATCGGGGTGATGAGCTTCTGGATCAAGCCAGACCTCGCCCACGGAGATACCGTCGTAGAAATCCCGATGCTGGCCGTTGCGAAAAACGCCCGACGTCGGGGCGTCGGCAAGCTGCTGATAGAGAAAGCCCAGGAAGTAGCCTCAGAGCACGGGGCGAGCCTTATCGAGCTCATAGCTACACCCGACAATTCGGAAGCCCGGGAATTCTACCGTTCGTTGGGCTTTGTGGAAACCGACCACGTGTCGCTGGAGTTCAGGGGCGACGTAGAGGCCCCCCCAGGTTCGGAAGAGGATTAGGAGTTTTTTAGGAGTTTCTCACCGCTTGTCAATCGCCGGTGTTGTGTGGGTCAGAGCCGGAGTGCCAGGTATAAGGCTGATAGCAGAAGGCCCGCCACAACGAACGAGATGAACGCCGCCCTTACGGGTGGGATCTCTTGTACCTTGGAAAGCCCGATAGAAAGCAACAAGATGCCGGCGTAAGCCCCCGCGATCCACCGAAGCACGGGTACCGCCGTGAACGGCAGATAGAATCCAAGAGGATAGGCGCCCGCCCGCCAGGTAACGACGTAACCGTACCTGCCCCCCAGAGAACCCAGGTGATAGAGACCGGCCACAAAGAAAGAAAGCGGCAGCGGTAACAGCAAGGCCAGGAGGGTAGGATAAAATCCGTCGGCGACGAACCAAAAAGCCGCCGCCGGGAGCCCGCAAAACCCTAAAAATAGTCCCGGCGCCCGCATATCCGGGACGCGAGGCAGCACCTCGAAAAAGCGGATCGGGTGTAGGATCAGGGTTCCAAGCAACCGCAGGTAGCTCGAAAACGGTCGGGAAACGTCCCAATCGCTCGCCCCGCCCCGAATCGTATCCCGGTTGTAACCTCTTTTCGCCATTGGCGGAGTATAACGGCGCCGGACCGGAACGGTCGCACCGAACTCCGGGTGGCGGGAGATCATTTATAATCTAACTAGAACAGACTACAGAGAGAGGGTTGCACGAATATGCCAGAGAACGACTCCTTCGATACTAAGACCACACTAGACACCGATTCGGGCGAAGTGGAAATTTACAGCCTCAAAAAGCTAGACGAACAGGTAGAGGCCGACGTGTTCTCGCTACCGTTTTCGGTGCGCGTGCTGCTAGAATCGCTGCTGAGAAACAACGGCGGCAAGTTCGTGGACGACGACACCGTGGAGATGCTCTCGAACTGGCCGGACACCGTCGGGGGCGAGCTGCCGTTTTTACCGGCTCGGGTCGTTATGCAGGACTTCACCGGTGTACCGGCGGTCGTGGACCTTGCGGCGATGCGTTCGGCGATGGACAAGCTCGGCGGGGACCCGGATAAGATCAAACCGCTCGTCCCGTCGGATTTGGTCATAGACCACTCGGTTCAGGTTGACATGTACGGTAACGAGATGGCGCTGCAGTTCAACGCTGAGAAGGAGTTCGAGCGGAATAAGGAGCGCTACGAGTTCCTGAAGTGGGGCCAGCAGGCGTTCGACGATTTTACCGTCGTGCCGCCAGCGACCGGCATCGTGCATCAGGTGAACCTGGAGTTCTTGGCGAAGGTCGTGCAAACAAAGGACGGGGTCGTCTACCCGGATACGCTGGTGGGCACCGACAGCCACACCACCATGATCAACGGCCTCGGCGTCCTCGGCTGGGGCGTCGGGGGCATCGAGGCTGAAGCCGTCGTGCTCGGCCAGCCGTACTACATGCTGGTCCCCGAAGTCATCGGCTTCAAGCTAACCGGCGCCCTCCAAGAAGGCGTGACCGCCACCGACCTCGTGCTCACCGTTACCCAGATATTGCGGGAGCACGGCGTCGTCGGCAAGTTCGTGGAGTTCTACGGCGAGGGGCTTTCAAAGCTCACCCTGGCCGACCGGGCGACCATCGCGAACATGTCGCCCGAGTTCGGCGTGACGACGACGTTCTTCCCGGTGGACGACGAGACGCTCAAGTACCTGCGCGGCACGGGCCGGGACGAGGAGCTGGTGGACCTCGTGGAGCGCTACTACAAGGAGCAGAACCTCTTCCGGACCGACGACACGCCGGAGCCCCGTTTCTCCGAGACGCTGGAGCTTGAGCTGGACACGGTCGAGGCGAGCCTGGCGGGGCCACGCCGGCCGCAGGACCGCATCTCGCTGGCCGATATGAACAACTCCTTCCAGGATGTACTCGCCGAGATGACCGGAGCGAATGGATCGAACGGGGCAAACGGATCAGACGGCAACGCCTATGACGCGGCCGACGAAGAGTCTATGGAGGCGAGCGACACGCCGAACCCGGACATTCAAGACGAAGACCCGCCGCGTAAGATGGGAGGCTCGGAGGTAGAGGACCCTCCGGCGGACGAGAACACCGTCACGGTAACGCTCGACGGCGAAGAGGCTTACCTGAAGCACGGATCGGCGGTCATAGCGGCGATCACGAGCTGCACCAACACGTCTAACCCCTCGGTCATGATCGGGGCCGGACTCCTGGCGAAGAGGGCCGTGGAAAAGGGTCTTACCGTAGATCCGCACGTCAAGACTAGCCTCGCGCCGGGTTCGAAAGTCGTGACAGAGTACCTGGAGAACTCCGAGCTGTTACCGTACCTGGAGCAGCTCAAGTTTAACGTCGTGGGCTACGGCTGCACGACGTGCATCGGTAACTCTGGCCCGCTGCCGGAGGAGGTCTCTGAGGCGGTCGAGGAGAACGAGTTGGTCGTGGCCGCCGTTCTCTCCGGCAACCGGAACTTCGAGGGCCGCATCAACCCGGACGTAAAGGCGAACTACCTGGCCTCGCCGCCGCTGGTCGTCGCCTACGCCCTCGCCGGCAAGGTGGACATAGACCTGGAGAACGACCCGCTCGGGGAAGACTCCGACGGCAACCCGGTTTATCTGAAGGACATCTGGCCGTCGCAGGAGGAGATCTCGCAGACCGTCGAGAACTCCCTCGACCCCTCGATGTTTAACGAGCAGTACGGCAACGTCTACACCGGCAACGAGCAGTGGAACGAGGTTGACGTCCCCGAGGGCGAACTCTACGACTGGGACCCGGACTCCACCTACGTCAAGGAACCGAACTTCTTCGACGACCTCTCTCCGGAGCCGGAGCCGCTGCAAGACATCACCGGCGCCCGGGTGCTGGTAAAGGTCGGAGACTCGGTCACGACGGACCACATCTCCCCGGCCGGCGCCATCCCGCGTAACAGCCCCGCCGGGCAGTACCTGCAAGAGAACGGCGTCGAATACCGGGAGTTCAACTCCTTCGGCTCCCGGCGCGGCAACCACGAGGTCATGGTGCGCGGCACGTTCGGCAACATCCGGCTCCGCAACGAGCTCGTAGACAAGGAGGGTGGCTACACCATCTACCTGCCGGAGGACGAAGAGACGACCGTCTACGAAGCCGCGATGAAGTACCAGGAAGAAGGCACCCCGCTCGTCGTGCTCGCGGGAGAGCAGTACGGCAGTGGCTCGTCGCGTGACTGGGCCGCCAAAGGTACTTTGCTCCTCGGCATAAAAGCCGTCATAGCCCAGAGCTACGAGCGGATACACCGCTCTAACCTCATAGGTATGGGTGTCCTGCCACTCCAGTTCGCCGAGGGCGAGGGCGCCGAGAGCTTGGGCCTCGACGGCACCGAGACCTTCGACATAGAAGGCATCTCCGGCTTGGAGCCGGGATCTGAGGTCAGAGTCAAAGCCACGGGCGAAGACGGTAAAGAAAAAGAGTTCACCACCATCGCCCGCGTAGACTCGCCCGTAGAGGTCGAGTACCTCAAGAACGGCGGCATCTTGCACACCGTCCTGCGCGAACTACTCAACGAGGACAATTAGGGCAATAGGAAAGGAGGCGGGGTCCGTGTCGCAAAAGGTGCTCGTCACCCGCGAGATCCCGGCCGCCGGGCTCCACCTCCTCGAAGGCTTCGACGTAACCGTCCTCTCCGGTGAACCACCTGAAAAACGAGAGCTATCGGAAGGCGCCGACGGTGCATCAGGTATTCTCTGTACCGTTGCCGAAGCCATAGACTCAGAGGTAATAGACGCCGCCGGCGAAAACCTCAAGATCATCGCTAACATGGCCGTCGGCTACGACAACGTAGACGTCGAAACCGCAACCGAGCGCGGCATCATCGTCACCAACACCCCCGGCATTCTCGAAGAGACCACCGCCGACACCGCTTTTATGCTGCTGCTGGCCGCCGCCCGCCGTCTCGGCGAGGCTGAACGCTTTCTGAGGGCCGGAAAGTGGGAGGCTTGGGGACCAAAACAGCTTACCGGCCCCGACGTATGGGGCAAAATCCTGGGCATAGTCGGCTTTGGCGGCATCGGACAGGCGGTGGCCCGTCGCGCAAAAGGCTTCGGTATGGAAGTCCTCTACACCGCCCGCTCCCGCAAAGAAGACGCCGAAAGAGAGCTCGAAGCACGGAAAGTAGAACTCGAAGAACTGCTGCAGGAGAGCGACTTCGTCTCCATTCACACCCCGCTCACCGACGAGACGCGGCACCTGATCGGCGAAAAAGAACTCGGAACAATGAAACAAACCGCCGTGCTAGTCAATGCCTCCCGAGGCCCCGTAGTAGACGAAGCAGCCCTCGCCGAAGCCCTCGAAAACAAGCACATCTTCTCCGCCGGCCTCGACGTTTACGAAGAAGAACCAAAAGTCCACCCCAAGCTCCTCGAACTCGAAAACGTTATCCTTGCTCCACACATCGGCAGCGCCTCCATCGAGACCCGTGACAAGATGGCCGAGATGGCGGCCGAAAACCTGCGGGCGGTTGTGAGCGGTGAAGAGCCGCAAAATCCTGTAAATACTTGAGCCTACCTGCGAGATCAAAAGTTCTTGACTTGAGAGAGATTTAGGTTTACACTGCATTTAAGTTTGTACTGCAAACTAGTTGGGAAACGGTGCATGGAGAATCTGAAGAGGGTCAGGTACATAACCAAGAACTACGAGCAACTGCAGGGGCTGAAGCAGGTGCCCGTCGGAATCTTCTTATTGTCTGTAGCTTTATCCAACTCTGGTTTGTGGCCCTTGTACACCATGTGGGAACCTATTCCTACTTTGCTTGTTCTGGCTCTAACGATAGGCTCGCATATGCTTATTGGGGTTCACTACAGCAAAAAATTCGGTCAGGTTCAGCCTGCTACCCACAGCGATTGGGATAGAGCTAGAGGAGTTATTCTCGTCTTGGTGTTTGTAGGAGCTTTTGCTGTAGACCTTTCGTTCGAGCCTCCGGTTAGCGTTGTAGGACTGGTCTTGGCGGCCTGGATATGTAGCGGTTGGTGGAGGGCCGGATGGTTAGGAGTTCACTACGCCTTTGCCACGATGCTGCTTATAGTAGTGAGCTTGATGCCTCTTGTGGGAATAGTAAGCGCCGAACGCTTGTTCGATGTTGGATTGCCTCTGTCTTTTGGGATAGTGACCCTAATTATCGGGACTGCCGATCACCTTATTTTGAAGCATTTCTTGTCACCTTCCCCAGAAGAGGGTTCAAGTGCAGCCCGCTAGAGAAGAAGTGCAGGATCTGAAGCGAATTCGGTACGTCACCGAGAACTACGAGCGGCTTCAGGGGTTGAGGGCGGTGGCTATGGGCATTGTGCTGGTGCTTTTCGGTGGCGGACTGTCGGTCAGTTTTCTGATGGGGTTTGTTGGTTCCAGGACGTTTCAGACTTTCCTGTGGGGGGTGTGCGTGTTGGCGACGCTCTTGTTACCGATTTGGGCTGAGTCGTACTACGGACGCAGGTTCGGCCGGGTCAGGAGTCGGTGGACGGGGCTTTCCAGGTACGACGTGATGGGGATGTTGCTTGTGCTGGCGTTCGCGTGGGGGTTGCTGGCAGCCATAGAGTTCTACGGAGAAGGGATGGAGCGGTTTATGTCGAGCGTGGCACCGGGAGCGTACTTTGGCGGTCTAATCGTGTACGCTTGGTGGCCCAAAAGATCCAGTCTCACGGCTTACTGGCCTATTTTGGCAGTGCTGGTAGTAGGGGCCGGACCTCTACTCTCGCTTGCGGGTCAGATTTCGGGATGGCAGTTGATCTTACCCATGATCGCCGTTCTGGGCATCGCCTCGATAGTCGGAGGCTTTCTCGACCATCTTCTGCTGACGCGCACCATGAAGTCTTTGCCGGAGGAGGATGGCTGAGCCGTTTGAGGAGCTTGCCGGGCTCGACCGTCTGATCCACGAGCCCGCACGACTCGCCGTTATGACGGCTCTTTCAGCCTCCGAAGGCGCAGACTTTCTGTTCTTGCAGCATATTACCGGGCTTACGAAGGGCAACTTGTCCAGCCACATGAGCAAGCTGGAGAAGGCCGGACTGGTAAAGGTAAAGAAGCGTTTTGTCGGTAAGACACCCAACACGTTCGTGAGCCTGACGAAGAGAGGTCGGGTCGCGATAGAAGAGCATTGGGAACAACTGGAGCGTTTGCGGAGCGGCGTGAAGGTCTGGAAGCTGTCTTAACCGTGTCTCGGTTTAGAAGCCGTCCGGGTTTCCGTGATAGGCTCGTATGGCTTGGGACTTTCGTTAGGAGAAAGATGGCGGAGCCGGTGAAGTACAGGTGGGCAAAGTGGCTGCTGGAGCGTCGTCACGGTGGAGATCAGGCACAGCAACAACGTAACCTACCGTTTCTACACGAGGCGCGCGACCGGGTGCTGGGCAATGCCGAAATCTTCGGTAGGGAGACCTTACTCGACGTAGGGGCCGGAGACGGGCTTATAGCTTTCGGTGCTCTAGATCGGCTAGGTGAGAGTGGGCGGGTTATCTTTTCAGACATTTCGCAAGACTTGCTCGACTACAGTCAAGGGCTTGCCGATGAACTCAGCGTGACGGAGCGTTGCAGCTTTATACGAGCACCGGCCGATGACTTATCCGCGTTGGACGATGCCTCTGTGGACGTGGTAACGACCCGTTCCGTCCTCATCTACGTCGAGGACAAGAAGCGCTCCTTCGAGGAATTTCACCGGGTACTCAAGCCCGGTGGACGCGCCTCCATATTCGAGCCGATCAACAACTTCAAAGAGGCCGGGCGGCGCGAGCAATTTCTCGGCTACGACTTGACGCCGGTTCGGGACCTCGCGGGTAAGGTCTGGGACGTCTACGAGCGCCACCAACCACCGGATAAGGACCCGATGCTGATCTTCGACGAGCGGCATCTCTTCGACTCCGCTGAACAAACCGGTTTCGAAGAGGTCCGTATGAGCTTCGAGGCAAGCGTCAGAACGGGCAGTCCTTTTAACGAAGAGCCGATCCCTTGGGAAACAACTCTCTTGGAGACCTCCGGTAACCCTAAGATACCCACCTTAGAAGAGACGATGGACGAAGCCCTCACACCGGAAGAAAAAGAACGTTTCGTCGCCCACCTCCGGCCGCTGGTAGAAGCCGGACAGCAACGGTGGCCAGTTGCTGTTGTCTATCTAAAAGCCACCAAGAGCGCAGAGGAGCAAAAATGACCCCTGAAATCTCCGTCGCCCTCGTAACCGGCGCTGCTCGCGGTATCGGGCACCAAGTCGCCCTCACGCTTGCCGAACGTGGCTACTCGGTAGCTGCGAACGACCTTACCGAACCTGAAGAAACGCTGGAAGAGTTGGGCCGAGACGGAACCGAAACGCTATCTGTGATCGGCGACGTTTCGGACGAGGCCGCCGTCCGCGAGATGGTCGCGAAGGTAGTGGATAAGTTTGGCCGGATAGACGTGCTGGTGAACAACGCGGGGCTTATGGCGATTACCCCCGCCGAGGAGACTACGCTCGATGACTGGCGCCAAATGTTGGAGGTGAACCTGACGGGACCGTTTCTGATGAGCCGGGAGTTTGGGAAGGTGATGCTGGAGCAGGGTTCCGGTAGCATCGTAAACGTTAGTTCAGTCGCCGGATTGCTGGGGGTCGCGGATCGGGCGGCGTATAACGCGAGCAAGCACGGCCTGATCGGCCTTACCCGCACCCTGGCCGCCGAGTGGGGTGGACGCGGGGTTCGCGTGAACGCCGTCTGTCCCGGCTGGGTAAAAACGGAGCGGGACGAAAGCGACCAGAGCGGTAACTACACCGACGCGGACATCGAGGGCCGGGTCCCGATGGGGCGCTTCGCTTCGCCGGAAGACATCGCCACAGCGGTCGCTTTTCTGGCCGACGCCGGTCAGAGCGGGTACGTCAACGGACACACCTTGTCGGTGGACGGCGGTTGGTTTGGCGACGGGAGCTGGGAGAGCTTGCGGCGGCGCAAACAGGATGGCTGAAACGCCTGGAGCCGGGCTACGCATCTCTTTTGAGGTTGCTTTCACACCACGGTCTTGAAACCAATTTGGGCGGGATTAAGATCTACTGGTAGCGCGTGCCATCGCAGGAGATTCGGATGTTCCCAACCATAATCCTACTAGCTACTGACGGCTCTCCGGGTGCCGAAGCCGCCGTAGAGGCCGCGGCCGAACTCGCCACGGATACCGGGTCCGAGCTGCACGTAATGCGTAGCGTGTCGATGGCCGTCGGGCCACCTTACGCGGGTCTGGCCTCGAAGGACCAGGTCGGCGGAATGCTCGAAAAACGTAAGTTGCGCGCGGTGGTTGCTTTGGACGAGCAGGTAGGAGAGATCGAAAAGCTCGGGGGCAGGGTCGCCGGCTCGTATTACCGTGAAGGAAACCTGGACAAGGAGGCCGTGCGGCTCGCGGAGGAGTTGGATGCGGGTTTGATCGTCACGGGCGGCCAAAAGCTCGGAAAAACCTGGAAAGCGCTCGCGAGGATTATGCCCTCCCTGGGAGACCCGGCGGAGCAGACCCTGCACCGCTCCCCCCGTCCGGTGCTCGTGGTGCGGACCTGATGCAGACCTAAAAGGTTCCGTCAAGATTCGGGCTGCACGAAGACACAGCGGGCCAGAGGCTCGCCGAAAGAATAAGAGTTTTCTTCCTCGTCTTCGATGGTCAGGATACCGTCTATAGCGCGCACCTCTCTTACGAGTATCGTCCGGCCGGGCACGAGGCCCCGTTCGCCGAAGTAGTCGAGCACCGCGGGATCCTCGTCGCTGACCTTGAAGATACGGACCCACTGCCCGGCCTGCGCTTCGCACACCGGAAAAGACTCGTCGGGCTCCAAAGTACCTTTCGAGGTTGGGATAGGGTCGCCGTGCGGATCGTACCCGGGGTGCCCGAGAAAATCCGCCAGCCGCTCCGTGAACTCGTCCGAAACGACGTGCTCCAACTTCTCGGCCTCCTCGTGAACCTCTTCCCAAGAATACGAAAGATGCTCCAGCAGGAAAGCCTCGATCAGGCGGTGCCGCCGCACCAACCGCAGCGCCTCTTCCCGTCCCGGTCCCGTCAGCGATGCCCCCCGATATCGCTCGTACCCCACCAGCCCCATCTCCTGCAAGCGCCGCAACATGTTGGTCACCGACGCCGGCGCCACCGAAAGATGCCCGGAAATGTCCTTGGTCGAAGCGACTCCTTCTCCGGCGAGTATCCAGATGGCTTTCAGGTAATCGCCTATGGAAGAGGACAGCGGCTGCGTAGGAATAGAATCGGACATGACCGGACTCAATATTAGCACGGTGGAAACGCCAGACATGCAAGCAACTTGCCCCCGACCCGACGCCCACACCACCGTGATAGCCGCGGGTAGACCACAAAACTTATTTTAAGAGACCCCTTGACAAAATTTTAGCTGAGGCTAATAATTGGTGAAGTTCCGTAAAGTCTTATATTAGAAGGAGACCTGCGTGTCGAGTCTCTTGAGAAAGAGGAGCTTCGAAGTTTCGGGAAGGCGGGTGGCCGTAGTTTTGGCCGCGCTGTTAGCCGGGTTGCTGGCCGCGGGTTGCGGCGGCGAGTCCGGCGAGGCCGGGGCTGTGGAGGGTAGAATCCAGGCCACGACGACCACGACCATGATCACGGACCTCGTAGAGCAGGTCGGCGGGGATGAGGTCGAGGTTCAGGGGCTTATGGGACCGGGGGTGGACCCGCACCTTTACGAGCCTTCCCAGGGTGACGTGGACAAGCTTTTGGAGGCGGACGCCATCTTCTACAATGGCCTGTTTCTTGAGGGCCAGATGAATGACGTCCTGGTGCAGTCGACCCAGCAGACCCCGGCGGTACAGGTCACCGAGGCCATACCAGAGGACAGGCTCTTGCCCTCCCAAGACTACGAGGGGCAGGCCGACCCGCACGTGTGGTGGGACCCGACGCTCTGGAAAACGACCGTCGACCCGGTCGTAGAGCAGCTTTCCGAACTCAAGCCCGGCAGCGCGGACGACTTCGAGCAGCGGGGCGAGGAGTACCGGCAAGAGGTGCAGGCCGCCCACCAAGAAGCCCTGGGAATGGTCGAGGAAGTCCCCGAGGGACAGCGGGTGCTGGTCACCGCCCACGACGCCTTCAGCTACTTCGGGGAGCAGTACGGCTTCGAGGTGCGGGGCTTGCAGGGGCTCTCCACCGAGACGGAGGCCGGGGCCGGGGACGTCCGGCAGCTTGCGGAGTACCTGGTGGGAAACGAGATACCGGCCATCTTTATCGAGTCTACCGTGCCGCGGCGCAACGTCGAGGCGGTGCAGGCCGCGGCCCAGGATCGGGGCTGGGAGGTAGAGATCGGCGGCGAACTCTACTCGGACGCCATCGGCGAGCCGGGGGAGCCGGGCGGCACCTACCCCGGAGCGTTCCTGGAGAACGTAGAGAGCATCACCGGCGGCCTGACGCGGTGACTCCGCACGGAGCTTCTGTGTGAGTAGTGTCGGATCACCGACTTCGGTAGTTCTCAGAATGGAGGCAGAGTTTTGAAGTTGAAAGAGGTCAAGGCCCCGCCGGAGGAGAGCCCGCTAAAAGTGGAGGGGCTCACCGTCGCCTACCGCGACGAGCCGGTGTTGTGGGACGTGGGCTTCGAGGTACCGGAGGGAGAGCTCGTAGCCGTCGTCGGCCCCAACGGGGCGGGGAAGACCACGCTCTTACGGGCGGTCATGGGCCTCATCCAGCCCGCAGCCGGCAAGGCGCTGGTCTACGGCCGACCCTTCTCGAAGGCCCGCCGGTGGGTCGGCTACGTGCCGCAGCGTGGCAGCGTGGACTGGGATTTCCCGACCAGCGCCCTCGACGTGGTCCAGATGGGCCTCTACGGCCGGCTGGGATGGTTCCGGAGGCCCGGTAAAAAAGAGCGGGAGAAGGCTATGCAGTGCCTGGAGCAGGTCGGCATCGCGCACCTGGCCGACCGCCAGATAAGCCAACTCTCCGGCGGGCAGCAGCAGCGGGTGTTCCTCGCCCGGGCGTTGGCCCAGGACGCCAGCCTCTACCTCACCGACGAACCCTTTGCCGCGGTCGACTACAAGACCGAGCGGGCCATCGTCGCCCTGTTGCGGGAGCTCAAGGCCCAGGGCAGCACCGTGGTCGTCGTCCACCACGACCTCGGCACCGTCCCCGAGTACTTCGACCGCGTCGTGATCCTGAACAAGCGGGTCGTGGCCGAGGGGCCGGTAGACAAAGTCTTCACCCGCGAGAATATTGCCGAAGCCTACGGTGGGGCGGTCGGATTCCTCGCCGGAAGCGGGTAAGGCGAGGCCAATGCTGGAACTCTTCAGGGATCTCATTTTCGACTACACGTTGCGCAACGTGGCGTTGGGGGCGGCTATTCTCGGGGTTGCGGGCGGCGTTTTGGGGTGCTTCGCCATCCTGCGGCGGCAGGGTCTTTTGGGCGACGCCCTCGCCCACGCGACGCTGCCGGGCGTTGCGGTGGCGTTTTTGATCTCCGGGGCAAAGATACCCGTGGTGCTGCTGGCCGGCGCGGCGGCTTCGGCGGGATTGGGGGCGCTCTTGATCTTCGCCGTGGTACAGGGCACCCGTATAAAACAAGACGCTATTTTGGGTATCGTTCTCTCCGTCTTTTTCGGGGTCGGGGTGGTGCTTCTGACCTACATTGCCGGGACCGGCAACGCCGCCCAGGGCGGCCTGAACTACTTCATCTTCGGCCAGGCGGCGACCATTATCCAGCGGGACGTGGTGACGATGGCGGTGCTCGCAGGGATGGCTTTGCTCGTGGTGGCGCTGTTGTTCAAGGAGTTCAAGATCATCTCTTTCGATCCGGCTTTCGCGGCTTCGGTTGGATATCCGGTGGGAAAGCTCGGCCTGCTGTTGACCGCCCTCATCGTGGTCGCCATCGTTATCGGCATCCAGACGGTCGGCGTGATCCTGATGGCCGCCATGCTCATAACCCCCGCCGCAGCCGCCCGGCAGTGGACGGACAAACTCTCCTTGATGGTCCTGATCTCGGCCCTGTTCGGCTCCTTGAGCGGCGTCGGCGGGGCGCTCATCAGCGCCTCCGGGGAGAACCTTCCCACGGGCCCGCTCGTCGTGCTGTTTGCCACCGCGCTCCTGTTCGTCTCGCTGTTCTTTGGTTCGCGGCACGGCATGTTCTGGGATTATCTCCGCGGCCGACGTAACCGTCGGGCCGCGCTCAGTGAGGCTGCCAGCAAGGTTGCTGCACAGAAAGGAGGAGCGGCGTGAGCTCGGACTTCATTATCATAACCACCGCGCTGCTCGTGGCGGTGCCCTGCGCGCTCCTAGGTACGGTCCTGGTCCTGCGGCAGATGGCGATGATGGGCGACGCTTTGAGCCACTCCGTGCTGCCGGGCATCGTGATCGCCTTCTTTATCACCGAGTCTCTGGGGCCGATAGTAGCCCTCGTCGGTGCCACGGTCTTCGGGCTCTTGACCGCGGCGCTGGTAGAGGCGCTCAAGAACACCGGCCGGGTCAAGGAAGACTCCGCCATAGGGGCAGTCTTTACCGCGCTGTTCGCGCTGGGGGTGTTCCTGATCTCCCGGTTCGCCACCGACGTGCACCTCGACCTCAAACACGTCCTCTACGGCGCCATCGAGTTCTCCCCGCTCAACTACCTGGTCGTCGGCGGCGTCAGCCTCGGCCCCCGTTCGTTCTGGACGCTGGGCATCGTGACGGTGGTGGTCCTCGCCTTTGTCTTTCTTTTCTACAAAGAGCTGAAGGTCTCGACCTTCGACGCCGGGCTGGCCGCCGCGATGGGCTTCTCGCCGGTTTTGGTGCATTACCTCCTTATGGGGGTCGTCTCGGTGACGGTGGTCGGAGCCTTCGACTCGGTGGGGGCGATACTGGTGGTGGCGCTCCTGATCGCGCCGCCCGCCGCCGCCTACCTGCTAACCGACCGGCTCTCCCACATGATGGCCTTCTCCGCAACCATCGGCGCCCTATCCGCCGTGACGGGCTACTACTCCTCGGCCCTCTTCGACGTCTCAGTTTCGGGCATGATGGCAACGGCTGCCGGCGCGCTCTTTATCCTGGCCCTGCTCTTCTCGCCCGTTCGGGGGCTCGTGGCCGTGACGCTCCGCAACCGGCGCAACCGGCGCTCCTTCTCCCAGGGTCTGCTGCTCTCCAGGCTGGACTCCCTGGGCGGCCACACTACCGAAGAAGAGCTCATCCGCCACCTCGACTGGGCAAGCGACACGGCTTCCAAGATTTTCGAGGACGCCCTTGAGGGCGGGTTCGTTCTCCGTTCGGGGGATAAACGGGTAGCGCTGACCGGCAAGGGCCGCGATGCCGCGCACCGGCTGGCGCGGGTTAGTGTGTAGAATCTCGGGGTCGTTCGTACCCGGCACGTACCGGAGGGAAGAGCTTTTGTATACATTACCAGGATCCCGGCGTTGATCGAACTGTTTGCCGGGCTTCCGCCGGTGTTGCAGGCTTTGATCGCCACGATGTTCACCTGGGGCATGACGGCGGCCGGGGCCGCGCTGGTGTTTCCGGTGAAGAAGGTCCCCCGCAAGCTGCTCGACGCAATGTTGGGGTTTGCGGCGGGGGTGATGATCGCGGCCAGCTACTGGTCTCTTCTGGCGCCGGCCATAGAGTTGTCGGAGGCCGGACCTTTGCCGTCCTGGTTGCCGCCGGCTATCGGGTTTTTGATAGGGGGCGTCTTTTTGAGGCTTTTGGATAAAGTCCTACCGCACTTGCATCCTGGTTTGCCCGTGTCAGAGGCCGAGGGTATAGAGACCAGTTGGCGGCGCAGCGTGCTCCTGATCTCTGCCATCACCCTGCACAATATCCCCGAGGGCCTGGCTATCGGGGTCGCATTCGGGGCGGTCGGGATAGGCCTGGGGGACGGCGTTCCGGCGGCTACCCTGGGCGGGGCCATCGCGCTCGCCATCGGCATCGGGCTCCAGAACTTCCCTGAAGGAACGGCGGTTTCCTTTCCACTCCGCCGGGAGGGCATGAGCCGCGGTAAGAGCTTTTTCTACGGCCAGCTCTCGGCGGTCGTCGAGCCTATTGCGGCGGTCGTGGGGGCGACGGCGGTCATCTTCGCCCAGCCGATACTGCCGTATGCCCTGGCGTTCGCGGCGGGGGCCATGATCTTCGTGGTCGCCGAAGAACTTATTCCGGAGGCGAAACGCGGCAGCCCGGACATCGCCGCGCTCTCGCTCATGGTCGGTTTCACCGTTATGATGACGCTCGACGTGGGCCTCGGCTAACCCCGAAGCCAACACCACCAACATGAATCGTTCCGTCTCGTCTTGCCCGGCGGCTACCGGGCCATCCTTGCTATATCATCCCGGGGGCACGAAGCTGAAGGAGGAGTAGCGTTGGGCCTTACGGCAATACGGGGACGGCTGGTAACGGATTACGAAGTCTGGTCTGGGGCGGCGCTGCTCATCGAAAACGGGACGGTCCGGGACCTGAGCCGGGACGGAACTTTCCCAGAAGACGTCGAACTCCACGATTACGGAGACTCTTTTCTGGTTCCCGGTTTCGTGGACCTGCAGGTAAACGGCTGCTTCGGCATCGACGTGGCGACGCAGCCCGGGCAGTTGCCCGAGCTTTCGGAGAAACTGCTTTCCACCGGCGTCACCTCCTACCTGCCGGCCCTGATCTCCTCTCCCGAAGACCTTTACGAGGAGGCACTGCCGGTCCTTGCCGCCAACCCGGACGGCTCTTCCGGCGCCGAGGTGCTCGGCGTTCATCTCGAAGGCCCGTTTGTCAGCCCGGAGAAGAAGGGGGCCCACCCGCAGGCGTTCGTGATACCGCCGGACCCCGCGCTGCTGGAGCGGTGGATGGATCTCTGCCCGGTCCGGATGATCACCGCCGCCCCGGAGCTCGAAGGGATGGAGGACTTTTCGGAGTTCGCGGCCGGCCGTGGCGTGGTCGTATCCGCCGGACATTCGCGGGCAACTTTTGAGGAAGCCTACGCGGCTTTCGACCGCCGGGTCGCCGGGGCCACGCACCTGTTCAACGCCATGGGCCCCCTCCATCACCGCGAACCCGGGATCGTGGGTGCCGCGTTCGCCCATCCGAGGGTAATCTGCGGCCTCATCGCCGATGGCCTCCACGTTCACCCCGAGGTTGTAGGGCTCGCCTTCCGCACGCTCGGGCCGGATCGGCTTTATCTGACCCCCGATGCAACCGCCGCAACCGGCGCCGAGCCCGGTGAGTACGCCCTGGCAACCCGCAGGATCCACCACGACGCCGGCATGGCGCGCCTCGGGGAAGGAGCGCCCGCAGGAAGCCTCGTCACCATGAACGAGGCCCTCCAAAACATACTCGCCTTCACCGGATGTACCCTGCCCGAGGCGGTTAGAATGGTTTCGGCCACCCCGGCCCGCCTGATCGGGGCGGGACGCCGTAAAGGGCGCCTGGTCCCCGGATACGACGCCGACGTGACCGTGCTCGCCCCGGACCTCTCCGTGCGGGCCGTCTGGCGCAACGGCAAGAAAGTCCACTGAAATCCAACCCGGAAAACCTCCCGGCTAGCACGGAGGCGAGATGTTCGAACGCGAGATAAACGGGGTAACGCTCCAGCTCCTGCGGGGCGACATAGCTTCCCAAAAAGACATCTTGGCGGTAGTAAACGCGGCAAATGCCCGGCTAGAAACCGGCGGCGGCGTGGCCGGGGCCCTCCACCGGGCGGCGGGACCGGACCTCGCAGAGGAAGCCCGGCCGCTCGCGCCCATAAAACCCGGCGAGGCCGTAATAACCGGCGGCCACGCTCTACCGAACGAATACGTCATCCACACCCTCGGGCCGGTTTACGGCTCGGATTCTCCGGCGTCGGGGCTACTGACGAACTGCTACCGCAACTCTTTAAAGGTCGCCGAGGAGTACCGGGTAAGGTCGATAGCCTTCCCGGCTATCTCCACCGGGGCTTTCGGCTACCCCCTGAAAGAAGCAACCACCGTGGCGCTAAAAACGGTGCTGGAGACGACCCGTAGCCTCGGATACGTAACGCTCGTCCGCTTCGTGTTGTTCAGCGAACGGGAGTTGGAGGTACACGAAGACGAACTCTCTGATCTGCTCGCCGAGTAGCCTGTGCGAGGCAGCCCGAACCTGCTGGGATACGCAAGAGGACGCGCCCCGGCGTGTTAAAATGTTTTTATGACTGACACACCTAAAAAACTAGAGAAAGTACAGTTGACCGACGAAGAATGGCGGGCGGCGCTCACCCCCGAACAGTATCGTGTTACCCGTAAGAAGGGCACGGAACGGGCGTTTAGCGGCGAATACCACGACCACAAGGAAGAAGGCGTCTACCGCTGCGTGGCCTGCGGCACGCCGCTCTTCTCCTCGGAAACGAAGTTCGACTCCGGTACGGGCTGGCCGAGTTTCTACGCGCCCGTATCCGAAGAGAACGTCGAGAACGAAGAAGACCGCAGCCTGTTTATGCGGCGCACGGAAGTCCACTGTGCCGCCTGCGGCGCGCACCAGGGACACGTCTTCCCCGACGGCCCGGACCCGACCGGCCAACGCTACTGCATTAATTCCGCCGCGCTCCGCTTCGACCCGGAAGCCGGCACCGGGCAGTAGACCGGCAACCTCAACCGACACCCCTAAAACTAGCAGCCCACGAGCCCTCCGGCGGAAACTTCGCGCCGGAGGGCTTTTTCTAGCCCGTGGAACTGCACAAAGCCGTCGGTTTACACAGAGGCTTGAGATTGTAGTTTCTCATCCATCCAGTACCGGTCACTGCCATTATTCTTCCGGGAGAAGCAGGCGGCAACCAGGAGGATACAGCAAGATGTCCACGAGCCAAATACAAAACGAGCGGGTAAAACACTTGAACGAGGAGGACGTGCGCGACGGCGACTACGTCCTGTACTGGATGCAGTCCTCGCAGCGGACGGAATTGAACCACGCTTTGGAATACGCGATCCAGCAAGCGAACGAGTTGAACCTGCGCTTGCTGGTCGTGTTCGGGCTGACGGATGGATACCCGGAGGCCAACCTGCGGCATTACGCCTTTATGCTGGAGGGCTTGCAGGAAGTCGAGGCCTCTTTGAAAGAGCGTGGCATCAAGTTCGTCCTCCGGCACGGCCCGCCGGACGAAGTCGCGCTGCAAGCCGGGGAGAACGCCGCCCTGATCGTGACCGACCGCGGATACATGCGTCCCCAGCGCGAGTGGCGCGCGAACGTGGCGGAGAAAGCCGGATGCCTGGTAACCCAGGTGGAGTCCGACGTGGTCGTGCCCGTCGAGCTGGCCTCGGGGAAACAGGAGCACGCCGCCCGAACCCTGCGGCCGAAGATCCACGAGCACCTCGACGACTTTCTCGTAGGGTTGAAAACCACCGCGGTGGAAAAGCAGTCCACGAACATGAGCTTCGACGGCCTGGACCTCTCGAACGTCGAATCCGTTCTGGAAAAACTGGACGTAGACCGGAGCGTCGAGCCCGTGAGCCATTTGTACCGGGGCGGAACTTCCGAAGCCAAAAAAATCCTCGACGACTTCGTAAAGAACCGCTTCGACGCCTACGACGATAACCGCAACCAGCCGCAAACGGACGACGTTTCGCACATGAGCAAGTACCTGCACTTCGGCCAGGTATCGCCCATCTACGTCGCGTTGAAGGTAAAGGACGCGAATACTTCGCAAGAGAACGTAGACTCTTACCTCGAAGAGCTCATCGTTCGTCGGGAGTTGCCGATCAACTTCGTTTATTACACAGAGGACTACGACTCGTTCTCTTGCCTACCGGGCTGGGCAAAAGAGACCCTCGAAGAACACAAAGACGACGAGCGAGAGTACGTCTATACCCGCCGGCAGCTAGAAAACGCCGAGACCCACGACAAATATTGGAACGCGGCGATGCGCGAGATGCGCTACACAGGGTACATGCACAACTACATGCGGATGTATTGGGGAAAGAAGATCCTGGAGTGGACCAACACGCCCGAGTACGCCTACGAGACCACGCTCTACCTTAACAACAAGTACTTTCTCGACGGTCGGGACCCCAACTCGTTTGCGAACGTCGCCTGGGTCTTCGGCGTCCACGACCGAGGTTGGACGGAGCGCAACATCCTCGGGAAAGTCCGTTACATGTCCGCCGGCGGGTTGGAGCGCAAAGCGAAACCAAAAGAATACGTCGCAAAGGTCGACGAGATGGTCGGAGACAAAGGCTAGGACACCGTCTAGCCCGCGCGGCTGCCGGCCCGATCTTCCAGGGCCCGGCGGTCTAGGACAAAGATCTGCCGGTTCCGGACTTCGATCAGTCCTCCTCTTTGAAGTTCGGTCATGGCTTTGGAAACCGCCTCGCGGGTCGAGGCGATCATGTTCGCGAGCTCCATGTGGGTGAGGCGGACGTCGATCAAAACCTCCCGGTCGTTTTTCTCCCCGAAGCGGTCGGCCAGGCTGGACAGCAGGGCCGCCAGCCGGCTAGAAACCTCCCGGTGTAGAAGGATCACGATGAGCTTGTCGGACTGTTTCATGCGCTCTGAAAGGGCCGAAAACAGCGAGAGCGCGAGGTCCGGGCGGCGTTTGACGAGCCACGCCACGGCGGGCTTGCGGACGACGGCCACCCGGACCTGGGTGGTGGCCTCGGCGAACTCGTTTTGCGCACCGTCCTCCGCAAGGCCCAGCTTGCCAAAGATGCCGCTGTCCTTTAGCAGCGCAACCGTGGCTTCCTTGTAATCCCCGTAGGTCTTGTATACGCGTACGGTGCCGGAGCGCAGAAAGTAGAGTTGTCCGTCGGGGTCCCCGGGGGTGAAGATCATCTCCCCCCGGTCGAACTTGCGCTCGATGATCCGCAACCCGGACTTCTCGAACTCTTTGAGAATAGACGCTTCCGGGAGAGCAGTGGGGGCGGCCGGCTCCCCGCTGCCCGGATAAAACGAGCCCCGGTCCAGTACCCGGCGGTCCATCGTCGCCAGTACCCCGCCCAATGCCAGCGCGTATAAGGCGGCGGCTACTCGGGGTTTCCTGAAGATGTCTGCAACTACCTCTACCGAACGTCCCAGGAAGCCATTCAAGCCTCCCTCCCTTCTAAGCTTTCCTGAGTTATATACCTTTTGAGGCGGACAACCACACCCCGGCGACCTCCGGGTAGCATATTCAGCCGCCAACTATCCGGGATCACTATTCATACGCCGCCCGCGGTTTCTCCATAGCACCGGCAAAAAAGCTAATGCTCGTTCTTTCCGGGTAGAGCCTTAGTACGAACCCTCGACGCTTCGCGGGACGGACTTCCTCGTGTGTTTCTTGTGTAAGTCTTTCATTCTTTGGTGTATATTCTTCGAAGCTGTTTTATAGACGACTTGCAGTGACGGGTCCGGATGGTTCGTTGCGTTATGTTCCGAAACTCTGGAGGACCAACTTGCCGGAAAAAGTCCTGGTGTGGCGGACGGGGTTCGCGCTGGCAGGTGTGCCGGCGCGGAATCCGGGACTGGCCGGCCGCTGGTACGAAGCCCGGAGACGGGCCGGGGTTATTTGAGCCCCCCCGGAGACCGTAACGTTATACTATTCGCCACTGTCGCCGTCGGCGGGGGGCACGTGGCTACGGCCCACGCCATGGCCGAGGCCATAGAGCGCCGGTATCCCGGAAGGTTCGAGCTCCGCGTCTCGGATTACATGAAAGACGTCGGCGCCACGTTCTTCGACCGGCGGCACAAAGGTTTCTGGCAGCGGGCGCTGCGCTCTCCGGTGCTCGCAAGGTCCGGCCAGCGGTTTATCGACTCTTTCCCGAAAGCCACCGTCTCCGGGCAGCGGATCCTTATCCGAAGTTTTGTCCGGGCCGCGGCCAGAGACCTCCGCGACCGCGAACCGGGCCTGATCGTCTCTAACCACGGCCTGGTTACCTCGGGGCTTGCCGAGGCGAAACGTCTTGCGGAGCTGAAAGTGCCCGTGCTCACGTTCGCCACCGAACCCCACGACATCAGCGCCTACTGGGCCGAACCCCGCGCGGACCACATCGTCGTTCCGACGGAAGAGGTCCGCCAGGACCTACTCGGGTTCGGGGTTCCACCGGACAAACTGAGCGTGGTCGGTTACCCGGTGCGCCAACCCTTCCTGAACCCCCCGGAGAAAGAAGAGGCCCGCCGGCGCCTCGGGCTCCAAGATCACTTTACCTGCCTGGTCTCGTTCGGGGGGGAGGGGCTGGGACGGAACCAGCAAGCCCTCGTAGAAACCCTCCTAAATTCCGATACCTCCCCCCAGGTCGTCGTGGTAACCGGGCGCAACGAAGCCCTTCGCAAAGAGCTGGATGGGAAGCTACAAAAAAAGTACGCCGCCGGCCGGCTGAGGGTGGAGGGTTTCGTGGAAGACATGGCCTCCTACCTGGCGGCGGCCGACGTGCTGGTGGGAAAGGCGGGTCCGGCTTCGGTCTACGAGTCTCTGGCAGTGGGGCGTCCCGTACTCTTGACGGGGTACACCGGCTTGAACGAGCGGGGCGTCGTCCGTTTCGTCGAGCGCGAAGGATTGGGCTGCTACGCGAAAACCCCGGACGCCATGCTTCAGGCCGTCAAACAGTATGCCGGCGAGCCGGCCCTTTCTGAGGAAGTCGCGCTGCGGTGCCGGGCTTTGGACATAGAGGATGCGACCGGGCGTCTGGCCCGCTACGTGGCGCGCTACGCCACGCAATGCGGTATGTAACGTGCCTCGCGGCCCTCTTGTCCGCGCCCTGATCGCCCTTTCCCTGAGCCTCTCGCTCGGCCTCGCCGGTCTCTACCTGGTGGCCGGCCCGGAGTTGTTCCGGGCGGAAACCTACCGGATGAAGGAGGTTGGGCCGTGGCTGGTGATAGTCTGCCTGCTGGCCTTTCTCTCGGAGTGGCTCATGCCCGCCGTGAGGTTGCAGCTTTTGGGGAAAAATCAGGGCACCGGCATCTCGTACCCGTCGGCGCTGCTGGTGCATCTGGTCTCTGTCTTCGGGGCGCTCGTTACCCCGGGCAACACGGGCGGAGGCCCGGTCGCCGCCGTGGCGCTAAACAGGATCGGGGTGCCTCTCGGCCGGAGCGTCGGGATCTCGCTGCAAGTCTTTGTACTGGACCTCGTCTTTTTCGCCTGGGTAGTCCCCCTGAGCCTGGCCTACCTGCTCGTTTCGGGTGCCGTCGAGCTGCCGGTGATCATCGAGGCCGCCGGCCTGAGCATGGCCGTTTTGGCGCTCGCCGCGGCCGTGGCACTCGGCCGCTATCCCCGTCCCGTCGTGGCTTTTCTGCTGACGGCCTCTAAGTGGCGGGCCGCCCGCAGGTTCGAGACCCGGATACGCGGCGTCGCCCGGGACTACTACCGGAGCTCCAGGTCCTACGCCAGAACCCCCCTCCTTTCGAAGGCCGGGCTCAATACCGTTACCGCCGTACACTGGCTCGCCGTTTTCGTGTTGCTCTGGGGGTTCCTGAAGCTCTACGGGGTGGATCTCGGCTTCGCCGTCACGGTTGCCCTGCTGAACATCCTCACGCTGGTTTCGCAGTTCGTCCCGACGCCCGGTGGCGCGGGGTTCGTAGAGGCCGCCGTGGGTTTGAGCTTAGGCTCCTACGCGGCGGGCGGTAGCGTGGCCGGGGCGTTGCTCCTGTGGCGGGTTCTGGCCTTCAACATTATTTTTCTGGTCGGCCCTTTCGCGGGCTGGCTGCTCTACCGGCGGGTGGACGGTGCAGGCCGGAAGCCCGGGCAAAGAAAACGTCTCTAACCCGGGTGGGGCCCAGGGATAAAATCCTGGCCGGTATCGCATCCAGGGTGCCGAGGCGCCGCGCGGGGGCCTGCCGCGAGAGGGCCGTCTTCGTGATGAACCGCGCGACCTTCTCCGGTTCGGTGGCGTTCGCCGTGCCCCACAGCGGGCTCTTGAGGAAAGACTCCAGGTAGCCGTCCCAGCCGTCCGCGCCGGTGGAGATCTTCCGCCGCAACAACTCCTGGGCCTTCCCCGCGAAGGGCGTACTCATCGCGCCCGGCGCCACGACCACTACCTCGACCCCCCAGGGTCCGAGCTCCATCCGCAGCGCGTCGGAGAGCGCTTCGAGCGCGTACTTGGAGGCCGAATACGCCCCCATAAAAGGCGTCACGATAAACCCGTTCGTGGAGGTGACGTTCAAAATGCGGCCCCATCCCCGCCGCCGCATCCCCGGCGCGACCGCTCGGGCCAACTTCAACGGGCCGTGGGCGTTCACGTCGAACTGGAGTTCCACCTCCTCGAAGTCCTGGCGTTCCAGGGCGTCCGGCTTCGCCAGTCCCGCGATGTTCATCAGAAGGTCCACGGGGCCGCATTCGGCCTCTATCTTCTCGACGGCCGCCGCGATGCTCTCGTCCGAAGTTACGTCGAGCGCGAGCGGGTGAACGCCCTGCAACCCTTCCGGCGGTTCCAGGTCCGTCGCCCAGACCGTAAGGCCGGCTTCCTGGAGCTTGATCGCGGTCTCCCGTCCGAGGCCGCCCGCCGCGCCCGTAACCAGCGCGACGGAGGCCCGTTTGAGGCGGCCCGAGCGCCGCAGCCAGGCCTCCGTTTCCCGCATGCCGTCTCTCAGGCTGTATTCGGGCTCGAAACCCAGAATACGCCGGGCCTTCTCTCCGCTAAACACGGCCCGGCTCGTCATGACGCCGACCATATCCGCCACGACTTGCGGACGACGGCCGATCGCGCGTTGCGCCTTCTCCACAACCTGCGCCCCGCCGCGGGCCACAGGGGCCGGCACGCGTCGCAAATTCTTTCCCGCCATTCTCGCGTAGAAGCTCAAAAAATTGTTCCAGGTTTCGGAGCCGGCCCCGACGTTGAAAGCCTCGCCGGCGGCTTCCGACACGGAGGCCGCAAGCTCGAATGCGTGGGCCACATCCTTAACGTAGACCGGGTCTACCAGGTCTTCGCCGTCCCCGACGACGATGGGCAAGCCCTTCTGAATCGAGTCAAACGGTACCTCCGTCCACGAGGGGGATTCGGGACCGTGGATCATGGTCGGTCGCAGGACCGTTAGTTCCAGCCCGGCCCGTTCAGCTTCCCGCCATGCCGCCCGCTCGCCCTCGATCTTGGTGTCCCCGTAGAGATCCCCGACGCTCCGGAAAAGCGATTCTTCGTCGACGACGCCCTCCCGGACCGGGCCGTACACGGCTATGCTGCTCGCCAGCACCACCCGCGCCGCGCCGGCCTTCGCAGCGGCCCGCACCACGTTCTCCGTACCGCCGACGTTCACCGCGTACGCCAACTCCTCGTCGAACGGCGAGCCCATCCAGGCCGCCAGGTGGAAAACGAGACCGCAGCCCCGGACCAGCGGCCCCAGCGACCCGGCGTCGCGCACGTCGCCGAAGACCGGTTCCGCCCCGAGCCCGCGCAAATGGACCGCGGCATCGTCTCTCCGGACGAGCGCTTTTACCCGGCAACCGCCCTCGATGAGCCGCCGGGTGAGCGCTTTCCCGAGCGAACCTCCCGCCCCCGTGATAGCTACCGTCTTAAAAGGAATGTCTGTCATCGTTTGGTCCTTTCGAATAAGCTCTCGCGCTTTTTGACGGGTTCCGGGCGGAAGTCAGTAGGGAAGCGTATATGCTTTCCAACCGGCGGCCGCTCTCCCGGATGTCGTGCGCCCGGGCCGCCCGTTCGGCGTTTTTCTGCAGCCGCCGCAACTCGTCCGGGTTGTCGAGTAGTCTATCTATCTCCCGTGCGGCATCATCTGTCCGGCCGGGTTCGTAGCACGCCCCGCAGCGGGCCTCCTCGACCACCTCGCACACCGCGCTGGTATCGGCCCGCAACGCCACGACCGCGCAGCGCCGGGCCATCGCTTCCAGGGTGGCGATGCTTTGCAGCTCGGTCGGCGAGGGCATCAGAAAGAGGTCTCCGGCCGTCAGGAGATCGTGCTTGTCCCGCCCGGAGACGTAGCCCGCGAAACGTACCGTGGCCTTCAACCCCAACTCTGCGCTCCGCCGTTCCAGCTTCCGGCGCAGGGGCCCGTCGCCGGCCACGACGAGCCGTACGTCGTCCCGCAGGTTGCCCAGAAAGGACAGGATCTCCAAAAGGTCTTGCGGTGTTTTTTCCTCTGAAAGACGGCTCAAGTAGACGAGCAGAAAGCGTTTACCGGAGAGAAGGCCGTCGCGCAGGTGTGAGATCTTCCGCGTTCCGGACCGGTCTTTCTCCGGCAGCCGGATGCCGTTTGAGACAACATGTACCGGCTGCGGCGTGTAGCGGCGGGCGAGCCGGGCCGCAAACTCCGTCGGGGCGGTCAGGCAGTCGGGCTGCCGGTACAGATAGCCGTACCACCTCTGCAATCCTCCGGTAACCAGGGGCCGTAGTTTATCGAAGTGGAGCGTTGCGCTTTCTTCCTGGGTGTGAAATCCCATTACGGTCGGGATGCCCCGGCGCCGGGCGAGCTTCAACGTTAGCAAGGCGAGCGGCGTTGGGGTGTTGATCTGGGCCACCTCCGCCCAGTCGAGGAGCTCTTCCACGCCTCTCCGCCGGGGCAGAGCCAGTTGCGTCTGTTTGCCGCCGGGACGCCAAACGGGCAGCCGTACGACCCGTACGCCCGCCGGCGGCTCTGTGGGAAACTCTTCTTTTCCGGCCAGAACCCGGACCTCGTGCCCGAGTTCCAGAAGGGCTTCTATGTGTCCTTCCGAGGCAGCGGCCTGGCCGCCGAAACCGGGGTAGAGGTCGTCGGCGACGAACGCTATTTGCAAACGGGTTTTCTGTAGGTTGAATCGAAGATTTCAAGCCTCCTGGTCGCCGGCAAGAAAGACTACACCAGATGCCCGCGCGAGGTGTAACGCGGGGTGGAATATTTTACCGGCGACCGCCGGGCGGGTTTGTTAGACTCCGGGGCATGGATGGAGCTTCGAGCTTTGTTTGATGGGAACATTACCGGGTCATGCCCGGAAAGGGTGAAGGGAAAAACATGGATTTAGCCGTTCGTCACATGACGCTGGAACGTTTCGGCATGAAACATCTCGGGGCCGTACACGAAAACCTGCCGGCGCCCCGGCTCGTGGAGGCCGCCGTGCGTCGGCGGGAAGGCATGATCTCCAACACCGGCGCCCTCGTGGCAAAGACCGGCAAACGCACCGGACGCTCCCCGAAGGACCGGTTTATCGTGGAGAACGCCGTTACCCGGGATACCGTGGCCTGGGGCAACGTAAACAAACCGTTCTCCTCCGCAGCATTCGAAAAACTGCTGGATGAGGCGGGTTCATATCTGGAGAACCTAGATGAGATCTACGTGGTAGACGCCTATGCCGGGGCCGACCCCCGCTACCGCCTCAACGTGCAAGTAGTGTGCGAGTTCGCCTGGCAAGCCCTCTTCGCCCGCCAACTCTTCCGCCGCCCCGACCGGGGAGAGTTGGAAGACTTCCAGCCGGAATGGACCGTCATGAGCGTCCCCGGCTTTCTGGCCGAGCCCGAAGAGCATGGGACCGCGTCCGAGACCTTCGTCGGCCTGGACTTCGAGAAAAAGCTCGTGCTGATCTGCGGCACCCGCTACGCCGGGGAGATCAAGAAGTCCATCTTTACCGCAATGAACTTCGTGCTGCCGACCGAGCACGCCGTGCTTCCGATGCACTGCTCGGCAAACGTCGGTACGCAAGACGACGTCGCGCTCTTCTTCGGTTTGTCGGGAACGGGCAAGACCACCCTATCTGCCGACGACGAGCGGGCCTTGATCGGAGATGACGAGCACGGCTGGACGAACTCCGGCGTCTTTAATTTCGAGGGCGGCTGCTACGCCAAGACCATAGATCTGAGTCCCGAGAAAGAACCCCAGATCTATGACGCCATCCGCTTCGGTTCCGTCCTCGAAAACGTTGGCGTGGACCGCAAAACCCGCGGCGAGGACTACACGGACAACACCCTCACCGAGAACACCCGCGTCGCCTACCCCTTGGAGTACATCGAGAACTCCGTCCCCGACGGCCAGGGTACCCACCCGTCCGCCGTCCTCTTCCTGACTGCCGACGCCTTCGGGGTGTTGCCCCCGATAAGCGCCCTAACCCCCGAGCAGGCCGCCTACTACTTCCTCTCCGGCTACACCGCGAAGCTCGGCGGGACCGAGGCCGACATGGAAATAGACGTAGAAGCCACGTTCTCGGCCTGCTTCGGCGCGCCGTTCCTGCCGCTCTCCGCCACAAAGTACGCCGCCATGCTCTCAGAGAGACTCCGGGATCACGGCACGCGCTGCTACCTGATAAACACCGGCTGGTCCGGCGGCGCCTACGGCGTCGGGAGCCGCATAGACCTCGAATACACCCGCCAGATGGTGCGGGCCGGCATCGAAGGCAAGCTGGACGACGTCCAGACCACAAAAGACCCCTTTTTCGGCCTGAACGTTCCCCAGGAAGTGCCGGGCGTACCAACGGGGATACTCAATCCGCGCCAGACCTGGGACGACAAAGAAGCCTACGACGAGCAGGCCGGGAAGCTGGCGGAACTTTTCAAAGAGAACTTCACCAAGTTCGAGTCCGAAGTCTCCGGGGAAGTCCGGGAGGCCGGCCCGTACTCCTAGCCGCGGGTCGCGCTAACGGGCCGATTTCTCCGGGCGGATTAGTGAACAGGATCGCGTTTGTGCCCGGTAGGGGTCGGGTATAGTCGGTTCCGCTTGGTCGTTTCGGAGGGTGACTTCAGAAGCGGTAACCAGCAAGACAGGATAAGCGAGGCAGGAGGAATATGTTTCTACGCATAGATAAACTGCAGATCGAGCTTCCCGAACCCGGTGCCGCGGACCCGAACGCGGCGGCGGCCACCCAGGAGCTTCTCGGGGGCCGGTTCGGCGAGATGTCCACCCTCAACAACTATATGTTCCAGTCGTTCAACTTCCGGGGCAAAAAGAAGCTGGCCCCGTACTACCACCTCGTCGCCAGCATTACCGCCGAAGAGTTTGGTCACGTCGAACTCGTCTCGAACACCATCAACATGCTGCTCGCGGGCACGGTCGAAGAGGACGGCGACCCGGAGTCCACGCCGCTGGCGAACGTGAAGGACGTGCGCAACACGCAGCACTGGATCGTCGGTGCGGGTTCCACGATCGTAAACGACTCCATGGGCAAGCCCTGGACCGGCGACAACGTCTTCTCCAGCGGCAACCTGAAGCTGGACCTGCTGCACAACTTCTTTCTGGAGTGTGGCGCCCGGACGCATAAGATGCGCGTCTACGAGATGACCGACCATCCGGTGGCGCGGGAGATGATCGGCTACCTCCTCATCCGCGGCGGCGTCCACAAAGAGGCCTACGCCAAGGCCCTCCAGGACCTGACCGGCGTGGAGATGACCAAGATGCTCCCGGTACCGGACATCCCGAACGACAAGTTCCCCGAAGCCCGGAAGTTCATGGACAAGGGTTACCACCGGATGCTGTACCGCTTCAGCCCCGAAGACTACACGGAGCTGGACAAGATCTGGAACGGCCCGCAGGTAGACGACGGCAGCGAGCGCGAGGTCGTGGACGAGCCCCCCGAGGGCGGTCCAATGCCGGACAACCCGCTGTTGCCATCAGAGTTCGCCCCCGGCGTCAGCGCCGAAGACGTGGCGGAGATAGCGCGCAAGATCGGCGCGGAGTAGACCCAACCCACGAAGCCCTCGTGAAGCCAGCAGGCCCGGGACGCCAACCGCGTCCCGGGCCCGTTTGGCGAAACAATGCGGTCAGAAGCTCAGGTGGGGCCCGAGCAGTTCTTCCAGAGAAACGCCGGATCTTTCGGCAACGACGAGCCCGATCATGAGCAGTATACGGGCCTTCTGACCCGCCAAGCTGCCGCCGAAAACAGCGCCGGCCCGGTGCAGGTCATAGCCTCCGCCGTTGCCGTAGACCGGAGCCGCCCGGCCCTCCGGGCAGCGCGACACGACCACGACGGGCACACCGTTTCGCCCGGATTCTGGGACTTCTTCAAGGATTTCGTGGTTCGCGTTCCCGATGCCGAAAGCCTCCACCACGATGCCGCCGGCACCCGCCTCGCGGGCGGCCTTTAGAAAAGTCCCGTCCGCGCCGGCCACGAGCTTTATCAGGTCCACGCGGGGAAGAACCGAAAGCTCGTGGGCCAGGTTTTCCGGCCGGGAGCGCGGGTGGAATACACGCACGGTTCCGTCGGTGACGGCTCCTACGGAACCGTGGCCGGGCGAGGTGAAAGCCCGCGGGTCTGTGGTGTGGGTTTTCGTGGCTTCGCGGGCGCCTTCGATGCTACCGCTCATTACGATAACGGCCCCGAGGGCGCGGGAGGCCGGGCTCGCGGCGACGCTAACGGCGCCTCGGAGGTTGCGGGGGCCATCGGTGTCGGGTTCGGCAGCGTTGCGTTGCGCGCCGGTAAAGACGACGGGTTTGTCCCCGGCGTACACGAGGTCCGTCAGGTAGGCGGTCTCTTCCATCGTGTCGGTGCCGTGGGTGACGACGAAGCCTTCTATGTCGGGGTCGGCGTCCAGTTCGCGGATTCTATTCGCCACCGTTAGCATGTTTGCGGGCTTTATGAGGTAGCCCCCGACCTTGAACAGCTCCTCGACCCGCACGTCGGCTACTTCTTCGAGGCCGGGAACGACCGAGAGCAGTTCGTCTCCGCCCGCGGCGGCCACCACGCCGCCGGAGGGGCCCGGCCTGGAGGCTATCGTCCCGCCGGTGGTAAGGACTACGACTTTCGGTTTTTGCTGGGCGTCCACGCTCTCCCCCTGACGCTATCTTACCCGGCGCGGATTGTACCAATCGGCGTAGACTGGGACCGTTTTGGGCAGTATGCTCTGGGGACTTTGAGTAAGTTGCGGAAGAGCTGAGATCCCGAAGGCCCCGCCACATTCTTTTTTGGTCCTGGCGACCCTGCTCTGGGCCGGTAACTTCGTCGTTGGCGGGCCGCTGGCGGAGGTGCTGCCGCCGTTCGGGCTGAACTTTTTGCGGTGGTGCGTGGCTTGTGCCTTGCTCGTGCCCCTGACGCTCTTATACGAAGGTACCGGGTTTATCCGGCCCGCGCTGCGGATGTGGCGTTCGTTGCTGGTTATGGCTATAACCGGCGTGTTTCTCTTCAACTCCCTCGTGTACCTGGCGCTTACGGAGACCACGAGCATCAACGCCGCGCTCATAAACGGCACGACCCCGATACTGACGCTCTTTGTCGTCGCCGTACTTGGTGGCGGCTCCCCGACGGGGGTCCGGATCTTTGGCTCGGTAATATGTTTGGCCGGTGTCGTCTGGGTGGTTTCCAGGGGTTCGCTAGAAACCCTGGCGAGCCTCTCGCTCAACCGGGGCGACGTTTTGATGTTAGTAGCCGCCGTGTGCTGGGCTTTCTATACCGTGCTCGGCGGAAACGTGACCCGGGAGATCTCACCGCTCGCCGCCACGACCGCGAGCGCTGTCCTGGCCCTGCCGTTCCTGGCGATCTCCGGGGGCTACGAACTCTTGACAAAGCCGGTGGGAAGCGTGTCCGCGCCGGTGGTTTCGGGCCTTCTTTACATCGGCATCGGGGCTTCTATAGTGGCCTTTCTGTCGTGGAACGTCGGTATTCGCCGCGTCGGGGCCTCCAGGGGGGCTATTTTCTTGAACCTGATCCCCGTTATCACCGCGGTCATAGCCGTGCCGGTTCTGGGCGAGAACCTGGTGCCCGCCCAACTGGTAGGGGGTATGCTCGTTTTCGCGGGCGTCGCCATCGTTTCGCGCTCCGGAGACAAGAAACCTCCGGCGCACCCGCCGCCCGCAGGAACCCCACCCGGATAAACGGAAGACAAAATGGGTAAAAGCAGCAGAGTTGTCGGAAAACGGTTAGGAGAAACGTGTCGGAAGACAAGAGCGTAAAAAAGGTAAGCTCGGATCACTCCCCGGAAGGCGAGATGGGCCAGAGGTATCTCGCCACCGGGAAGTCGCTCTCTATGCGCCTCTGGGAGAAGGAAGAGCCGGGCGAGCCCAAGCCGGAAGCGCGCCGGGAGTACGAGACCGTCGGCTACGTCGTCGAAGGCCGGGCCGAGCTTCACCTGGAAGGCCAGAAAGTTTTGTTGGAGACCGGTGATTCGTGGGTCGTGCCCAAAGGCGCTTCGCACACCTACGAGATCCGGGAGACCTTCACCGCCGTCGAGGCGACCAGTCCGCCCGCCGAAGTCCATGATCGGGACGAACCGTAAGGCCCGAGCGCTGCCGGAGATCTCCGGGCCGCTATACTGAGCACCATGAAGATCGACCGCATACTCATCTCCCTGGGCGTCGTACTGTTGGTGATCGGGCTAGTATTAGCCGTCATCACCGTACTCTTCTGAACGTCCGGGACGATTGCCACGTGGAATGCGACCAGGGAGAAAAATCCTTGACCAACCAAACCGTTTTGGCCGGCGAGACGCCGGTTCCGCAAGGCGCCCCGGATGGCTTTGTTCCGCACGCCTACCGTAAGGCATTCCAAACGCCGCACCATACCGGACGGGTCTGGAACTGGCTAAACGACCCGGCGACGTTTACCGAAGGCCAGGTGTGGCCGTTCAGGGTCGAGTTCGTGGACGGCGGGTTCGAGTCCGGCGTGCTGAACGTCCACCACGGCCCGCTCCTCAACTTCGCCGGCGCCATCGGGGAGGTTCGGCCACCCGAAGCCGACGCCGCAGGATACCGGGACCTCAAGTACTTCTACGGCAGCTACGCCCTAAGCCCGCGGCTCGTCCGCCCGACCCGGCTCCAGTTCTGGGTCGAGGACCAGGGAGAAGGCACGCTGCTAACGCTTCAGGTAGACAGCCTGGTCCGGCGGCGTTTCGTGCGGGCCTGGGACCTATCGCAGAAGGTGTTCTGGCAGAGGTTTCCCCGTTGGATGGAATCCGCCCTGAAAGATGAGGGGTAAAACCGGGCGAAAGGGTGGATTTACGGTGGAAGGGTATATATCGCTACGTTAGTCCTCTAAAAAGGAGCAACACGTTGGACATCATCAGGATCATAGCGGCGATCATACTGCCGCCGCTCGGCGTATTTTTGCAGGTCGGCATCGGGAAGCACTTTTGGATCAATATAGTCCTCACGATCCTGGGCTTCGTGCCCGGCATCGTACACGCGGTCTGGGTGATCGCCAAGTACTAGCCGCGCCTCTACAAACCGTTAGAATGTTCAGGGAGAGTTTGGCTAAAGCAGGAGGTTGCGATGACGGAAAACCGACCGGAGGCGGCGGACCGGCTGGCGGAGGCGTTCGGGGAGTCGTACAAGAAGTTTGTGGAGAACGCCGCCCAGGCCCAGCAGCGGAACATGGGCCTCGCCCAGGGTTGGGCGGATAACCTCTCCGGGGTGATGCAGAGCCAGGCCGAGACGAACCAGGCCCTTACCCGCGCCATGCAATCTTACGTAAAGGTCGTGGAAGAGGCGCTCGAAAGCCAGGAGCGGACCAACAAGGCGCTTGCGGAGAGCCTGGAGTCTTACCGGGAGGTCATAGACCGCACCGTCGCCCTCCAGGAACAGAACGTAGAAACCGTTCGCGGCTTTTTCGAGGGCGCGATGGGTGAGATGAAGAGCCAGACGGACGACAGCTTGCGGATGGCCGAAGAGCTCATGCAGGGCTCCGAGAGGCAGGTAGACGCTTTCCAGCAGATGTTCCAGGAAGCGGCCAACTCGTACGCGCAGTTGATGAACGCCCCCTACGACCTCTACCGGAAGAACCTGGAGGCTTTCGGCGGGGGAAACAAGAACCAGTAGAGTCCCTCCGGGGGCGGGAGGTCACAGCGATGCAGGAGCTACGCGAAAGGGAAGTCAGAAACTTCATCGGGGGCGAATGGGAAGAGGCCAACGGCCGCGAGACCGAGCCGGTCTACGATCCCGCCACCGGCGAGGTCGTCGCCGAAACCCCGCTTTCGACGAAAAAAGATCTCGACCGGGCGGTACAAAGAGCCCGGGAAGCCTTTGCGGGCTGGGCCGCCACCCCGGTAACGGAGCGGACGCGGATTCTCTTCCGGTTCAAGATGTTGCTCGAAGATAACTTTGACGAGCTCCGGGACCTCGTTACCCTGGAGAACGGCAAGGATAAGAAAGATGCCGGTGGCGAAGTGAGGCGCGGTATCGAGGTCGTCGAGTTCGCCTGCGGCATGCCGACCTTGATGATGGGCGAGAGCGTGCGCGACGTGGCCCGCGGCGTGGACAACGTCTCGTACCGGTATCCGCTCGGGGTTGTTGCTGCCATAACGCCGTTCAACTTCCCGTGCATGGTCCCGCTTTGGACGATACCCGTGGCTATCGGAACGGGCAACGCTTTCATCCTGAAGCCTTCAGAGCGAACGCCGCTCTCGGCGCAGCGGCTCGGGGAGTTGCTCGCGGAGGCCGGGTTGCCGGAGGGCGTCTTCAACATCGTGAACGGGGCGCGGGAGGCGGTGGACGCCATTCTGGAGCACCCTGTCATAGAGGCCGTTTCGTTCGTGGGCTCGAAGCCGGTCGCCGAGCACGTTTACACGCACGGCACGGCGCACGGAAAGCGGGTGCAGGCGCTCGCGGGGGCCAAAAACTCCATGGTCGTGATGCCCGACGCGGTGCTCGACAAAACGGTGGAGAACATGATCTCCTCGGCCTACGGCAACGCCGGCGAACGGTGCCTGGCCGGCAGCGTAACCGTGGCGGTTGGTGAAATCGCCGACGAACTGGTAGAGAAACTCAAAGAAGCGGCCGCCGCGATGAAAGTCGGCCCCGGCGGCGAGGAAGACAGCGAGCTCACCCCCGTTATCCGGGACTCGCACCGCGAGAAGGTCCGGGGTTACATAGACCTCGGCGAAGAAGAGGGCGCGGACGTGGTCCTCGACGGCCGGGAGCCGCCGCTCGAAGAAGGCTTCTTTCTCGGGCCGACGCTGCTGGACAACGTAACCGGCGGCATGCGGGTGGGACGCGAGGAGATCTTCGGCCCCGTGCTCTCCGTAGTCCGGGTGGACAACCTGGATGAAGCCATAGAATTTACCAACGGGTCCTCCTTCGGCAACGCTTGCTCCATCTTTACCGAGTCCGGGCCGGCAGTTAGGAAATTTCGCGAGAACACCGAGGCCGGTATGCTCGGCGTAAACGTCGGGGTCGCAGCACCGATGGCTTTCTTCCCGTTCAACGGTATAAAAGACTCCTTCTACGGAGACCTGCACGCCACCGGCAAAGACGGCGTTCGGTTCTTCACCGAAAACAAAGTAGAGATCACGCGTTGGTTCTCCGAACCCGAAGCGTAGACGGACCGCGCCACGAAGCCGTCCCATCTCCACGGTGGACTCTCTGAGAGGCCCCCAACTTCCCAGAAAGACCGGCGTGTCTTGAACGGAAGAGTTGTCTACCGGAAATGAACTCGTATCGTGGCGCGAGTTTCCCGAAGATCGAAGCTTTCAAAGCACCAAGCTCTCCTCCTACAGAACAAAGACATTGAACCGAAAAGTCAGCGCGTGAACCGAAACGAATACAGCCGTTCCTCGCGCGAGTCGACCGTAACCTCGTAACATTATGTTAAGTCGTATTAAATATTATTGAGCAAAGCTAAAATAGGGTAGCAAGGTCGATAACAGTTCCTTTACACTTCGGCGGTAGAAACATTTGCTGAATCATCGCCCGGAGGGGGGCTTTATCAAACAGTTTACAATCGTTGCTACGATCGTACTTGTAGCATTCGTTATGGCAGTGGTACTGGCGGTAACAACGGGCGCGAGGGTCTCACAAGCGCAGCAATCCACTACGGTCGAACCGGCAACTACACCCGAAACCACGAACAATGGTTCTGCTTCGGAAGATTCTGTAGAGACCACGAACCGCTCCGGGACGACCGTCGAGTCTCCGGACCCGGCGAATGGACCACGTCAGTCGACGGGAGAGGCGCAAGAGACGACGGAGAAGCAGCCGGTTCCCGGGGGCACGGTTTCTGAAGGTAGAGTTTCAGAGGAGGCCAGCAAAGAGTCCACCCGGCCAGAGGAGGAAAAGACCTCTACAAAGAAGCGGGGTAGCAAACAGGCTCCTGCCCGGACGCGGTTGTTTAAAGAGGAGCCGCCGGACCCTTATCCTGGAAAGAAATCGGTGCCGGTAGCCGGGGAGGATTTTCCTGCTTATGATCAGGTAGTCGATAATACGACTAAAGGGAAGTTTCGCGGGAGCGGCTGGAAGACAAAGACGGCCGATCCCGACTCATACGGTGACAACTACCGTATTTCGGGAGGTTCGAACGGGGTTCAGATGGCTCGTTACAAGGTCAACATACCGGAGTCCGACGTTTATTCGGTTTATGCCTGGTGGCCCAACAAAGTTCGGGGGGGTAAGGCCCGGTTCGGGGTTGTCACGGAGTTCGGTACGAAGTGGAGCAGGGTGGATCAGAGCCGTGACGGAGGTTACTGGGTACCTATCGGCGAGTATCGCATGAACGAGGGTGAGTCTTATGCGATCAAGATAGCTGGTGTTCCCGGGTCGGAAGATGTCGCAGTAGCCGATGCGGTAGCGGTGGTTCGTGGGATCCAGGATATGCCCCCGGTTCCAAAGGGCGAAGCCAGTGGTGGCGAGGACACCTTTTCCGGCCAGGCTGCCAGGGGAATCCCCCGTTCGCAGATTATTCGGCGGGCCAATCGGCACCTGGGTACGAGATATGGAAACAATCGGTGCGTGGCTTACGTCCAGGAAGATTGTTCGTGCTTTACCAAGTTGGTGTTCAAAAGATGGAGATACTTGCCCGACAGCCCGTTGTGGCAGTGGAGCTACGGCCGTAACGTGCCGCGTTCGAAATTGCGCCGGGGCGACCTAGTCTTCTTCGACACAAACACCGACGGCAGATTGGGACACTGGGACCACGTTGGCATCTACATGGGCAACAGGGTGGTGATTCACGCCAACAGCTACGTTGGTAAAGTCAACAAGACCCAGCTCAAATACTTCAAAGGTTACTGGGGCGCCAAGCGCCTACGCAGTAGTTCCCGCTAGAGGCTGTCACGCTGTCAAGAACTTTGGACAGTTTGGATAGGAAGCGGTAGCAGGGTGAGAACCGGTTCTACCGGGCGCTACATGCCTCCGACTCTATTTCGGCAGGGTCGTAAAAAGCGGTATGCGGTGGCCGCGAGACGGGTACGTTGGGGCTAGAAGTCTAGTCTAGCCTCCGGCCGGTAACGATCGGAAGGGCGGCCGCCGGAGCGTGTTTTGTGCAAGACGGCGTATGCAAGGGTGTCGGACGAGATTCTGGGACGAGACCGGATTGTCCTTCAACGCCTTTTATGGAGACGGGCCCGCGGTCGATCTCACCCGGCGTTTATCACGAGAGGCGGCACTGGTCTCCGGCTAGCGTCCTGGTAGGTAGAGGTAGTACGGGACACCTTCGAGGTCGAGGCTGGACTCTTCTATGAGTTGGTGGGTCTCTGATTTGCCTGTGCCCAGGGTTTCTTGCAAACGTACCTGGAGAAAGTCCGCAAAGCCCGGTGCCTGGACGTAGCGGACGACCGTTGCCTGCTCTATTTCCGCTCGTTCGCGGGAGGCCTCCGCGGCGGTTTCCAGGTCGCCGAGTTGGTCTACCAGGTTCAATTCTCGTGCTTGGTTGCCGGTGTAGATCCTGCCGTCGGCGATCTCGCGCACCCGCTCTTCGGAGAGGTCGCGGCCCTCGACTATTACCTGAACGAACTGGTCGAAGCTGTCGTCAATGTAGGATTGCAGGATTTCCCGGTCTTGCTGGGAAAGATCCTTCCAGGGGCTGCCGATGGTTTTGAACTCCCCGCTTTCTATAAAGCGCTGGTCTATGCCTACGGTCTCGTCCAGGCCGGTGAAGTCGTTGAGCGGGAGCACCGCCCCGAGCGAACCCGTGGTGGTGGTCGCGTTGGCGACGATCTCGTCGGCGGCGGCGGAGATGTAGTAGCCGCCGGAGGCCGCCACGCTGCCCATCGAGACGACCACCGGCTTGTCCGTAGAGTCTTTGAAGTCCCGGATGAGGTTGTACATCTGGTCGCTCGCGGTTACGCCCCCGCCGGGAGAGTTGACCTCCAGGATCACCGCCTGTACGTCGGTGTCGTCTTCCGCTTGCTGGAGGGCGTTGCGCAGGCCGTCTGGGGTGGTCGTCGGGGTCGCGCCGGCCAGGCCGCTGTCGGCGGGCAGGATGGCACCCTCGATCGGGATGGTTGCTATTTTGTTGTCGCCCTCACCGAAGACGTACTCCTCTTCGTAGGTGATCGGGGCCGAAGCGGTCCCCCCATCCTCCGAACCTGCCAGCCCAACGAGGAGGACCAGCGCCACCGAGGCCGCAGTTACGACCAGCAGTCCGGCCGCGACGATGCCACCGATGATCCAACCTCGACGCCGGCGCCGAGGACGGTTCTGTCCGCCGCCTCCGTTATTGGTCTCGTTGTTTCCTTCTCTTGTCTGATCTTCTTCGGAGCTCAAAATGATTACCTTTCTAAAGACGTTAAAGATGTTCTGCTAAGAACCTGACGCACCGGCGATAACGGAGACGACTACTCCCAGCAATACTACAACCCCGATTATAAGGCCGAGGCAACCGGCGCAAGAAATGGCGCAGGAACCCGTAGACTCACCGTAGCCGATGTTGCGGGCCAGGGAGGCCCCTATCACGACCAGCACCACGAACCAGGCGAAAAAGGCGAGAGACAACAGGCTACCCAAAAGTCCTAATATACTCGCCGCCGCGCCCGTGGGGTCGAGCGATACCTGAATCACCTGCAAGGGCGCTGAGACCAGCGTAGAGACGACGTACGGCAGGTACGCCACCCCAACCACAGCGAACATGGCCGAGAGGGGCCCCTCACCGCCGAAAAAGCGCGTGACGAGTTGCATGAGCAAGGAGATACCGGCCCAGATCACGAACGGCCAGACGACGGCGAGAACTACGGAAGAAACCCCGGTTAGCGCTACGAAGTTTTCCCGGAGTTCCGGGGGAATCTGGCCCTCGGTGGCTTCGAAGAAGGTCTCGAACTGGGTTTGCAAAAGGCCGGTAAAGATGAATGTCGCCGACACTATCAGGCTCAGTGCCGCGCCCGCGGCCACTACCAGGAAACCGGCGAGTACCCTACGCTCCTCGGCCACCCTCCTCAAGGTCTGCACCGGCGACCAGATAACCGAGATCACACCCAAAAAACCACCTCCGAGCTAGATACGCCATATACGCTAGATACGTTAAACACCATTAATTCATCTTACACCGCCCCGCGGATTTGCCCGGACAACACTCTTCCGACTACGCCTACTTTCGGCGGCGCCGGCTTTTCGCGAGGATAGAGTCCTTAGCTGTTTGGTTAGAAACCGCCTCGTCGCGGTTTTCCAACACGAGTTGCTCCCGATGGCGGACGATCCAGAGGTACAGGTCTAGCTCCGTTCGGCCAGGAAAAGCGTCTAAAACACGCTCCTCACGAACCATTGCTTCTATGGGGGCGTAAGAATATTCGTACCAGTCCCTCAAAACTTCCTCGTGGGACACGTAGCGCCTCCAAAGTTGTGAGAGCCGGAAGCCGTGGGCCTCTATGTACGTCGCCAGCCGCCGGTAGTCCGCCACGTCCGAGAACTCGACCTTTATCTCCGGCAAGACCCGGTCCATGGGCAGCCGTTCCAGTAGCCGCCGGTATTCCAGCCGATGCAAGAGGCTTTCGGCGCTCAGGTCCGAAGAACCCAACGGGACCCGGCCGCGCAGTTCGGTTACTTCGGCGTCGATCATCTCCACGCCTTGTTGATGGGCGACGGAGACCCGGTGGTTGCCGTCCTGGACGAAGTAGGCGTCACCAATTTTGTACAGGCTTACGGGCGGAAGTTCTTCGGCCCGGTGCATTAACTCGTCTATCTTTTTCCAGCGCGCTTCGGTGCCGCCCTTCGATGGAAGAAAAGCCCGGTCGAAGTCCCGGTGACGGCCCACGCTGCCGACGACTTTCTCTAGCGGCACCGTCCTAAGTCCGAGGTGTACCTGGTTTACGGCCCCCAGGGCCTCTTTGACTTCGTCGAAAGAAAGTAGCCTGTTCGAACCGGGATCGTTGCGGAGGTAAGAGCCGACCTGGCGCAGGAATGCTTTCCGCCGCGCCTTCGAGAAGTCAGCATCTACCTGCTCACTCATATTCATAAACCGCGGCACGGGAAGAATCTACACCCCGGGCACCGCAACAACAAGGCGGAAAACGTTATACGCCGATTATATGTCCAGGATCTTGTGCCCGTAGACGTTCATCACCCGGGTCTTCCCGCGGCCCGTGACCCGGGAATCTTTAGGACCGTAGAGGTGGACATGTCCGTGCAGCCAGAGGCCGGGCTCGTGGCGGTCGATCAGGCCGAGAAAAGACTCGAAGCCGGTGTGCGCCCGGTCCTCCCGGTCCCCGAGCCCGAGCGGCGGAGAGTGGGAGACGAAAACTTGCGGGGCCGGCTCCCCGAAAAGTTTCCGGCGCCGGATCCTGGCGGATAAAGAACGCGTTCGTCGGCGCATCTGCCGTTCGGTGTACTGGTTGGGGCCGAAGGAGTACGCCGCAGAACCCGAGAGACCCGCCACCGTTACACCGCCTATGTCCAGCACTTTGCCGTCCAGCGGCGTGCAACCCTCCGGCCGCTCTTTGCTGTCGGGGGCGGGGTCGTGGTTGCCGAGCACGTAGTATACCGGCACGCCCAAAAACGTAACGATGTACTCTAGGTAAGTGAATGGCAGGTCGCCGCAGGAGATCACCGCCTCGACGCCCGCCGCGTAAGAGTTCAGGCTCGGACCATAAAGCAACCTCTCCACCCGGTCGCTGATGCACAGGATCTTCATCCGCTTCGTTCTACCAACGATTTGTCCCGGTAAGACGCTTGCATAGAAGAAATACTACATCTCCAAGGCTGCTGCGTTCTCCTGCAGGATTATCCTCTACGTACCGAGGGTAGTAGGTTTCGACGAAAAGCTCGTATATAGGAGGTAAGAGCATTGGCCGGGCCGGAGACACCAAAGATCATGGTAGACGTAGTCATCCCGTCGGGAGATGGAATAGTCCTGATCCGTCGCGGCAGCGACCCCTACAAGGACATGTGGGCCTTGCCGGGTGGCTTTGTAGAAGTCGGTGAAACCGTGGAAAACGCTGCCGTTCGCGAGGCGAAGGAAGAAACGAACCTGGACGTAGAACTGGAGAGCCTCGTCGGCGTCTACTCCGACCCCGATCGCGACCCGCGCGGCCACAATGTCAGCGTAACCTTTCTCGCCCGGATAACCGACGGAGACCCCCAAGCCGCCACCGACGCCGACGAGGTCTCCATACTCGACCCATCAGAAGTCGAACTGGCCTTCGACCACCGGAAGATCCTTGAGGATGCGCTGTCTACCAAATAACTTACACTTAATCACGGGCCGGGAAAAGGCTCATGAAACCTGATGCCGGCCTGATCCAGTTCCTCTATTAGAGTACCTTCGGGCTTACTCGAAATTACGATCAGATACAAAAGTTCTCTGGCAGAAAACCCTATCATCAACCCGGTTACGGCAGCGAACACGGCGGTGTGACTACTGGAGGGTGTCAAAAATGCGAGTAAAGGCATTCCTACCCACGCTATTGCAACGGGTACAGCCAGCGCAAAAGCGGAGGTACTCCTTTTTATTCGATCTTCGGTATTCCATAAAGAAAAGATCCGGAAGCTGTTCCACGAGACGAGCGTTACGAACTTCGGACTAACACCGTCTCTATGGTTTATCAGTAGGTACTGCGAAAACGGTACGAACACCAACCAGACAAACATCGGAGCTACAATTACTAGCCAATCCAGCGTCTCGTAAGGAAAAGAGATAATGTTTCCTTGAAAGACGAATAGGCTGACCATGAGGGCAGCAAATGCAAATACTATCCCGAGGCCATAAAGAAATGTACCTGGACGCCACTCAGATACCTGGTATCGTTCCTGGCTCGTACCTTCCACTCATTTTACTGTAGCCCGGGCGCGTAGTTCTGTAAAGTAGCGTATCCGGTGCTTTACGTGACTACCGCATGATGATCGAGGATGCGCCGGCTCCCTAGTCCTCTATCGCCCACAGCGACTCGGCCGGCAGCCGAGCAGTTACCTCCTGACCAACCTCCAGGCGGACGTGGGGCGGCAGCGAGGCCCGGAGCTTTGTGCCAGAGGCTTCCAGGATGTAGTCGACCTGGGTCCCGAGGTAAGACACGGAGGATACCCTGGCCGTAAAGGAGTTTTCGCCGCCTTCCAAGCGGATGGCTTCCGGCCGGATGGTGAGCGTTACGTCTCCGGGGGGTAACGGGTGTGCGAGCCGCAAGTCACCGAGCTGCGTAAGGACGGTGTCGTTTTCGGCGGGCCCGTCGAGAAAGTTCGCGGCGCCGAAAAACTTTGCCACCCGCCGGCTAGAGGGCCGGTCGTAGAAGGCCTGGGGGTGGTCGTACATCTGGAGTTCTCCGTCGAAGAGAAGCGCGATGCGGTCGGCGAGCACGACCGCTTCTTCCTGGTCGTGGGTGACGAAGACCGTCGTGTAGCCGCCATCCCGCTGCAAGCTCTTTATTAGCTCGCGCATCTCAGCGCGGAGGTTTGCGTCTAGGGCGCTCAAAGGTTCGTCGAGGAGCAGGAGCCGGGGCTCTGTGACGAGAGCGCGGGCGAGCGCGACCCGCTGCTGCTGGCCGCCGGAGAGTTCGCCGGGCCTGCGCTCCGCGAAGTCCTGCATCTGCACCTGGCGCAGCGCCTCCTTTACACGGTTTCCCGAATCCTCCTTCGAGGCCCCGCGCATCCGGAGCCCGAAGCCGACGTTTGCCGCGACATCCATGTGCGGGAAGAGGAGCGACTTCTGGAAGACCATCGCCGCCCGCCGGTTTTCGGGCGGGGTTCCGGCCACCGAGACGCCGTCTACCAGCACGTCGCCCGTGGTCGGCGCCAGCAGCCCTGCCACGATCTTGAGCGCCGTCGTCTTGCCGCATCCGCTCGGGCCGAGCAGCGCCACCAACTCCCCCGGCTCTACGGTGAGCGAGAGGTCGGCGAGCGCCGGGTCTCCCCGGCCGTAGCGGTGTGAGACGCCGTTTAGTTCCAACCGGGCGCTCACGAGACCTTCCCCAGCCCGACAAAGCCTTTCTGGTCCGAGTCGCCCGGCTTCAGGTAGCGGAGGGCGATGACGAGGACCAGAACGGCGGGTGCGGCGAAGACCAGCGCGAGGGCCGAAGTTATTACCGGGTCGTTGCCGGAGGCGGCGGAGAACAGGAGCATCGGCAGGGTAACGACGTTGCCGCCCCCGATCAGGACGGTCAGGATGTACTGGCCCCAAGAAATGAGAAACGCGAACAGCCCGGCGACCGCGATCCCCGGCGCGGCCTCCGGCAGCGTTACATGCCGGAAGGCCTGCCAGGACGAAGCCCCCAAAGTGTGGGCCGCCTCTTCCAGGTCACCCGTGCGCTCGGCAAAGACGCTGGTCAGGATGATCGCCGTGTACGGAACCGTCGGTACCAAGTGAACCAGGAACACCCCGAGCATAGTATCGGCCAACCCGAAACGGATAAAAGTCAGGTGAATACCCATCGTGGCGGCCAGCGGCGGCACCAGGATGGGGAGGAGGATAAAGAAGATCACCACCCCCTTGAACCGCCACTCGTACCCGCCGAGCGCCATCCCCGCCGGAAGTCCAACCGCGACCGACGCCAGCGCAACCGCCCCGGCGATTACCAGGCTGTTCACCGTGGCCCCGAGGACCCGCCCCCCAGGCTCTGCGAGGTAGAGAATGCCCCGTAGAGACCATTCCGCAGGCAGTAGGTCCGGGAACCGCCACTCCCCGGCGAAGGTCCACAGAAAGAGCGGCACGAAAGGCAGCGCTACAAGCGCCGCAACGATCAAAAGGCCGACGTTGCCCTTTCTCTTACCCACGGCCCAGGTCCCTTGCCAGCCGCAGGTAGAATGCTGCTATCGCGGCGGTTACGAGGGCGATGAGGATGTTTATCGCCATGGCGACGGGCCGGGCGGCGAGGTCCAGGCCGCGGTACTCGTTGTAGGCTGTTACCGGCAGAATGGCCGGGTAGGACTTGCCCAGCAGAAAAGGCACTTCGAAAGCGCCGAAGGTGAAGGCGAAGACGATGAGACTTGCTGCAACAATGCCGGGCGAGATGACGGGGAACACCACGTACCAGAACCGTTGCCAGGCACCGGCCCCGAGTGTTCGCGCAACCTCCTCCAACTCCCCGGCCACGCCGCGCAAGGAAGCCAACACCACCAGCGCAATAAACGGCGTCTCTTTCCACACGTAGGTAAGGATGATCCCGATGGAATAGCGGTCATACAGCAGGGCCGGAAACTGCCGGGGCTCCCCGATCAGGCCCAAAGCCGCCGCCAGCCGCGCCCCGAGCCCCGTCTGGGAGACCACGAGCGCGATGCCGACCGCCGCCACGAGGTGCGGAATCGTGATCGGCAACTGAAACACCACCGCAGAGATCCTTCCGCTGCTCCGCCGCAACGCGAGCGCCGCCAGCACCGCCAGCACCGTCGAGATGCCGGTCGAAGCTCCGGCGACGTAGAGCGTGAGCAACAACGAGTTCAGAAAATCTTTGTCTCCCAACACCTCGCGGTAGGCGGCGAAGGAGATCTCTGTTTGCCCGACCGCCGGCATGTAGCCTAGAGACTGGACCAGGGCGGCGACGATGCCGCCGGAAAAGAGCACCCCGATCACCACCAGCGCCGGAGCCAGTAGTAAAAATATTTTCAACCGGCCGCCCAAGAGCTACTTTTTCAACACTTCTTCTTGCCAGCCGTCTTCCAGCGCGAGCAACCACTCCGTCCGCGCCTCGGGCAGGCGGTTTTGCTGCAACTCTCCCGTAGACAGGGTCGCCTCATCGGAAGGTTCACCGAACTTATCGCGCACGCCCTCCGGCAGCCGGTCGAGCTCCAGAACCGTCAGATCTCCCCAGCCTTCGGGGTCCTGCTTCTCCAACTGGGCCTCGGGGCTCTGGAGGAAGTTCGCCAACACCTGGGCGCCGGCTTTGTTCGGCGCGTTAAACGGAACGGCGACGTAGTGGGTGTTGTTCAGGGTGCCGCCGTCGAGCAGGTATGTGCGCGTGCTCTCCGGGTAGAGCCCCTTTTCTATCTGGCGCTGCGCGAGCTGCGGGGTGTAGCTCATGGAGAGGTACACTTCGCCGTTCTGGTACAACTCCTCGGACTTTGCGGAAGACTCCGGGTACGTCTCGCCGCCCCTCCACAGGTTCGGTTCCAGCTCGTTCAGGTACCCGTAAAACTCCGGCGCCCGCTTCCGGAAAACTTCCTCGTCGAACGGCTCCTGATACGGCTCGACCTGCTCTGTAACCCCGTAGAAGACCTGCTCGATAAAAGCGTTGCCGGTAAAGTCCGGCGGGGCCGGGTAGGTAAAGCGGCCGGGGTTCTCTTTCGTCCAGGCGAGCAGTTCGTCCATTGTTTTCGGCGGGTTTTCGACCTTCGCGGCGTCGTGGATCATTACGAACTGTGCTTTGCCCCAGGGGGCTTCGCGGCCCTCGACCGGGTAGCCGAAGTCGCGGTGGACGTCAGGGCTCTCCCAGTCGATGTATTTGGCGTTCGGTAGCTCCTCGGCCCAGGGACCGAACCAGAGGTCCGCGTCCGCGCCGGTGGCGAAGTTTTCGCCGTTGATCCAGATGAGGTCTATTGTGCCCTCGTTTTTGCCGGCGCTTTTTTCGTTGAGCAGCTTGTTGACGGCGTCGGCGGTGTCGGGGAGCGGCGTGCGTTTTACGGTTGCGTCGTACTTCTCTTTCATTTGCGGCGTAACGTAGTCGTCCACGTAGGCGTTGATCTCCTCGTCCCCGCCCCACATAAAGAAGTTGACGGCCGTGCCTTTTGCGGCTTCTTCGAGCTCCGGGAAAGGACGTTTCTCACCGGGGGCGTCGGGGGCGGAGTCGGCGTCAAAACCGCTCCCGCAGGCCGTGAACACGACGCACGAGAGCGCGAGCAGCACACGAGATATTAGCGTTTTCGGTTTCAACTCCAGGACATCCTTCCTCGAAAACACCGGCACGGACGCGGCCGTTGACCGCCCCGGATCAGGACCCCTCGCCCGCCAAGTGACGTTCGAGCGCCGCCACCATACCCTCCAGGACGCGCCCCTCATCTAGGCCCGTCAGAACGTCTATCTCACGGCCTCTTTGCGAGAAGTCGTGCGCCCCGGCGGCGTCCAGGGCCGGAACCGCGAGCCGGTCAATAGTAACCGCTTCGGGGTCGGAAACGGCGGTAATGCACGACACATCCCAGAGGATTTTCTCCTCTGGCCCCAACTCACCACCTTTCTTTTCGACCCGGGCAATAAGGATTTCCGCCAGGTAGTCCGCGATAGGGTTCCCGATGGTCCGAAGCTCTTCCGCGAACGCGAAGCCGTTTACGACCAGCTTGTGCGGACCGGACCATCCGGGTACTTGCAGCAGCTCCACGGGGTCTTCGAAGAGCGCCCGCCAGGCGGCGACATCCGCCCGGCCGTTTAGTTCGCCGCCCATCTTGAACCGCTCGTAGCTCTCGCCGTCGCCGAACCCCCCGAGCCATACCACCCGGACGTTCTCCCGGACTTCCGGGGCAACCAGCAGCATCGAGGCCACGTCCGTCGCCGGTCCGGTGGCGATGATCGTCAACGGGCCGCTCTTCGATTCTTCGATCAGGAAGTCCAGGCCTTTGCTTTTTACCGGCGTTTTTGGTGTCTCCATCGGGCGTCCGGCGCCGGGGATACAAGGCACGTCGCTACCGCAGAGCGTCACGACCTTCTCGGCTTCTTCCTGGTAGATGTCGCGGGAGGCGGGGCCGTCGGCGATGGTGTCGTGGACGGAGACTACGCCGCGTACGTCGAGCGTACCGGGCGGCAGCCCGAGGGCATGGGCGATGGCGAACTGGTCGTCTACTTCGTTTGCGGTGTCGCAGTCCAGGACTACGCGCGGCGGGTGTTCAGGCACTCTTACCTCTCATGGTCGGGGCAAGCGTAGCACGGGGGGAACGGCACTTTACGGGTTTTCCCTTACGGGTTGCTTAAATTTTAGGCTTCAGGTGTCAGGCTTCAGGCGTCAGGGTCTGCTTTGCTGGCGAAGAGTCGTGTCAGGAACTTCGGCTGCAGGTATTGGCGGCTTTTGTTCAGGGTTTCTTCGTTGGCAATTGGGCGCACGCTCCGGGCGGTCTCCTGCAAGGCCCAGGCGCACCACGAGACGGCCCTCAACGAAACTATGGTCCTCATGGCTTCGAGCTGGATGCGAAACCGTTCTGGGTCGGGTACGGGCGCGTACCGCAAGTACTCCTCGATGAACTCTTGCTCCTGCTCCCCGGAGAGCAACGTCGCTGTATCGTCGCGCCACAGGGTCGTGGTGGGGAGGAGGAAGTGTGCTAGATCCTGGGTGCGGGGCGCTATCCGGGCCTTCTCCCAATCGAGTAGTTTCGCTTCACCATTCTCGACGACGAAGTTGTGGGTGTTGAGGTCGTAGTTGACGATAGCCAGGTCGTCGCCGGTGAAAAGGTCTTTTTCTGCTAGAAACTCTTCTATCCTTCTGAACCCGGCGCGCAGGGCATCCTTACTTTCTTTGGAGGCCTCCTCCCATTGGAAGTAGGGCTCGGCGAGCCCGCGGGACTCTTCCAGTATGGCGGGAGCCGGGTCCGGGTGGACCTGGAGGTAATGGTTTTGCGGTACACGAAGGGCGTGTATCGCCGCGACGCAGCGGGCGGCGGCGGAGAGGTCTGTTGCGTAGTCCAGAGGGCGGCCCGGCAAATACTCTTCCAGTATCAGCGGGTACGAAAGCCCGGCCGGTTCCGGGTCCACGAAGTACGGTTTCGGCGTGACGCCGGAGGGGGCGAGTAGTCCTAGAGCCCCGTACTCGTAGACGGCTTGCTCCGTAAGGGGCAGGCCCATCTGAGACCCCGTCACGAGCCGCGCCACACTCCCATCCTGAACCAGAAAATTGAGGCTGTACTCCCCCCGGGCCAGGAAGCTCACGGCCTCCGCCGCCGAGGGCTCTTCCAAGCGTCGCGACAGGTACCTGCGCAACTTTTCACCCAGCTCTGCTGTTCCTGCAACATCATTTTTCGGAGGCACGGAATAATTTTACCTTTCTGTTCCGGTGGGGCGAGCGCCGAGACGGGAAAACGTTTTTACGTTTGTCTTTACGTTTCTGACGGACTGTACGCCGGGCCCCGCTTGCGGACCACGTAGTCGCCCACCAGAACACCGCTGATAGCGAGCGCTCCACCGGCCAGCTCTACGAGCCCGACGTGGCCCCCGAACAGTATCGCGAACCCCAGGCCCGTAACCGGCAGCAAGTTGAAGTACAGGCCCGCCGCGCCGGCTTCAAGATGCCGCAGCGCGTAGTTCCACAGCAGGAACGTCGCCGCGGTGGTGCTAACGCCGAGATAGAGGAGGACTAGCCACCCCCGAGTCCCCATTTCAGGGACGCCGTTCAGGTAGATCTCACCCCCCGCAAACGGCATTAAGAAGAGCAACCCCGCCCCAAAACTGGCCGCCGTGGTAAGGCTCGGTGGATGGCTGGCCCCGAGCAACCTCCCCTGGACCGCGTACGCGCCGTACGCCAGCACGGCACCCACCATCAGCGCGTTACCCAACAGCGCCCGGACATCCCCGCTGCCGAAGGCCACGCTGTTCGCCAGAAACACGCCCGCCGTCGCCACGCCCAAACCAACGAGCCGCGGGAAAGGCAGCCGCTCCCGCAAGAACAGCACCCCCATAAAGACTACCGCGGCAGGCTGCAGCGCCATAACGATAACCGCACTGCCGGCGGAGGTGAAAACGAGCGCCAGGTTCTGCAAACCGTACGCCAGAAAGACGCCCGTGAAACCAAACAACAGATAGGTCGGGCTCACGACGCACCTCGCCCGGAAACCTTCCCGGCGGGCGAGCGGAAGGAGGGCGGCAAACCCTATGGCAAAACGCGCCGCCGCAACGGTGAACGGCCCCGCCCCCTCCATCGCCTCCTTGGTCGCCACGAACACCGAGCCCCACAGGACCATCGCCAACAGCAACGCGAAGACCGCCAGCCGCTCTCCACCGCCGGGGTGCAGACGCCCGCCAAGCCGCTTCAAAGAGCGCGCCGAGTCGTGAAGAAACACCACCGCCCTCATGCGCCGAAACGTTCCTTTTTCCTCCGCACCAGCGCGTCCCGTCGGTGGTTACGAACCACCCGGCTCTCGCATCGGAGGTCCCTCCGCCGGTCATACGCGCCGGGCTCCACCTCGCCCCGCATCATGGCGAAGCCCCGGTCCATCTCCCGCACAAACTCCCATACGAACCTCAACACCCCGTAGAACACCCTGGTCATGCCGGTTCACCTCCCGTCTGTCCTTTGTACACAAGCAGTTGAACATACCAGTCTGTTCAATTAGCTTGATGTAAACAAACAGGTTAGTATAATTACGTGAACAAACGCACGAGGGAGGTAAGAAAAATGGAGAAAGAAGCTGAAAGCGGGGCGGACACCCCGGCGGAGAGTACGGAGCGGTTGACACCGGCGGCCGAGAGGGTTTTGAGTACGGTGTCGAGGTTGTTCTACGAGGAGGGCATCCGGGCCGTTGGGGTGGATACCATAGCGGAGGAGGCGGATGTCTCCAAGATCACGATCTACAACAACTTCGGGTCCAAAGACGAGCTCGTGGCGGCTTACCTTCGGCGGCGGGACGAGCGGTGGCGGGCGGTGCTGGCGCGGGACACCGATCGGTACACCGATCCGGTAGAGCGGCTGCTGGCGGCGTTCGACGCTTACGGAGACTACCTCTTTGACGAGGAAGGGTACCGGGGCTGCGCGTTCATAAACGCGGCGGCGGAGATCCCCGACGACGACCACCCGGCGCGGCCGGTGATCCGCGAGCACAAAGATGGAACCCGGAAGTATTTGGCGGATCTGGCCGCCGAAGCCGGCTTCGAGGACCCGGAAGCGTTGTCCGAGCGCCTGCTGATCCTGCTGGAGGGCGCCTGGGTTACGGCCGTGGTGCGTTGCAGCCACAAACCACTGGAGTGTGCGCGGGAGGTGGCCGTGGGTTTGTTGAAGAACTAGCTCAGCGGCCCGGGTTTGTCAGCCTCCGACATATTTACCGGGGTGAGATAAAATTTCCCAAAGGAGGCTGTAGAGCTTGTTCGAAAACTTCGACGCTATTCTCTGGGCTATCGTGGCCGCCCTGCTGTTTGCCGGCGAGTTGCTGACCGTTTCGTTTTTCCTGTTGTTTTTCGCCCTTGGGGCTCTGGCAAGCTTGGTTATGGCGCTCGCGGGGCTCAGCCTTACCGCCCAGGCCGCCGGTTTCATAGCGGCGTCGGTGCTCAGCATGATCGTCTTGCGGCCCGCGCTGTTGAACCGGTTGGCGTTGGCGGGGAGCGAGCCGTACAAGGGACCGGGGAGCATCGAAGGCAGAAAGGCTGTCGTAACGGAGCCCATCGAGCCCGGCGAGACCGGGATGGTGAAGATCGGCAACGGCGAGTTCTGGACGGCCCGGGCTTTGTACACGGGTGGGAGGATAGAGCCCGGTGCGCGGGTGAGGGTGTTAGGCAAGGAAAAGCTCACAGCACTGGTAGAGCCGGTGGACGACGAGGAAGGAGATTAGGCATGACGGGTTTGGTAATTCTCGGAATTTTGGCGTTTGTGGTGTTCCTGGTGGCTGCGAGGAGCATCAGGGTTATCCCGCAGAACCGGGTCGGTATCGTGCAGCGGTTCGGGCGGTATCACCGGACGGCCGAGAGCGGGCTGACGTTTGTGGTACCTGTGATGGACCGGATGCTGCCAAAGACCGACTTGCGGGAGCAGGTCGTATCGTTCCAGCCACAGGCGGTTATTACAAACGACAACGTGGGGATGCAGATCTCCACGGTCGTCTACTATCAGGTGGTGGATGCGCGGGCCTCGGAGTACGAGGTCGCGAACTTCCACCTGGCGCTGGAGCAGATCACCCAGACCACCCTGCGGAACGTTATCGGAAACTTGCAGCTCGACCAGACGCTCACCTCACGGGACGAAATAAACTCGAAGCTCCGCTCCGTTCTGGACGAGGTCACGGAGAAGTGGGGCATCCGCATCACGCGGGTGGAGCTGAAGGAGATCATCCCGCCCCGCGACATCCAGCAGGCGATGGAGAAGCAGATGCAGGCCGAGCGGACCCGCCGCGCCTCTATCCTGACCGCCGAGGGTGATAAGAAGGCCGCCGTCCTGAAAGCGGAGGGTGAGAAAGCCTCGTCCATCCTAAAGGCCGAGGGCGACCAGAAAGCCGCCGTACTCCGGGCCGAGGGTGAGGCGGAGGCGTACCGCAACGTCCAGGACGCCCAGATCGAGATGACCGGAGCCCTCTTTGAGCGCCTCGAAAACAGCGACCTGAGCCCGGAATCGCTGCGCTACCTGTACCTCAAGGCACTTCCCGAGATGGCGCAAGGCCCGGCGAGCAAGCTCTTCGTCGTCCCCTCCGAGATACAGGACCTCGCCGGCACGATAGGCGCTTTGGCCGGCGGCGCTTCGATGGCGAACGAGGACGGCGCGGAGAACCTGCCAGAGCAGCGCCGCCTGAACGCCCCAAACGGCGAAGCCGGCCGCAAGAACCTGAAACGCTAGAAACCATCGCGAAGAATCAGCCGTAGGGTCTTGGCCGGCCCTACGGTTTGACTATGTGCGCGCAGCATGTATACTTTGCATGCTACGTAATCGAGAACATACGTCCATGATCATGGAGACGGCGCCCGTGAGAGGCGCGTCTCTTTTTTTGTGTCCTGTGCTTATCCTCTCCCGTCGAGTGGTCGCCCAAGACGTAGATACTCCCTATGGTGGCGGCTGCTTTATCGACCAGAGAAAGGAAGCACACTTTTATGATGGCAGGGACACCGGCCGAAACCCGGACGGCTTCGTTCGAGGATTTTCGGTTCTCCAGAAACACTCAGCGGGCTGTTGCAGAGCAGGGTTGGGAGAGCCCGACCCCGATCCAGGCCCTCGCGCTACCGGAGTTGTTGCGCGGCCAGGACGTCGTGGGATTGGCCCAGACGGGGAGCGGCAAAACGGCTGCCTTCTCGATACCCATGATCGAGGGTGTCGACCGGAAGGCGCGGGGCGTTCAGGCGCTGGTGCTGGTGCCGACGCGGGAGCTCGCGGCGCAGGCGGCGGACGAAATATCCAGCCTCTCCCGCTTCGAGCCGGTGCGACCGCTGGTGCTGTGTGGCGGGACGAATATCGGGCCGCAGATCAAGGCGCTCAAGGGCCGCTCCCACCCGGTCGTCGTCGGGACGCCGGGACGCATTTTGGACCACTTGCAGCGGGAAACGCTGAAGCTCGGCGGCGTGCGCTACCTGGTTCTGGATGAGGCGGACCGGATGCTCGACATGGGCTTTGCGCCGGACGTGGGGCGAATCCTTTCGCGCACGCCGGACGGGCGTCAGACCGCGCTCTTTTCTGCCACGATGCCGGATGCGATACGGAGTATGGTCAAGCGGTATATGCGGTCTCCGAAGCGGCTCGCGGTCGAGTCCGAGGCCCCGACGGTGGATACCGTCGAGCAAGTATATTACCGGGTGGCGGGCAATAACAAGACGAGTGCTTTGCGGTCCCTGATCGACGCGGAGGAGAGGCCTCTGGCGATTGTATTCCGCCGGACGAAGCACGGCGCGACCAAGCTGTACCGTCAGCTAGAGCGGAGCGGCTACAGCGCGGGCCTGCTGCACGGGGGCAAGACGCAGGCGCAGCGGAACAAGGCGCTCGCGGCGTTCGCCGGTGGACGGACGCGAATCCTGGTGGCGACCAACGTTGCGGCCCGGGGAATCGACGTTCCGAACATCTCGCACGTCGTCAACTACGACCTGCCGGAAGACGTAGATACCTACGTTCACCGCATCGGGCGTACGGCCCGGGCGGGTAAAGAAGGAATAGCGGCGACGCTCGTCGGCGAAGCCGAGGTACGGGACTTTGAGAAGATCAAGCGCAAACTGTCCGTACCGGTGCGCGAGAGCAAACTGCCCCTTTCCGCTTAGCCTCGCCTAGTTCCGTCTAACTCCGCTCAGTCGCCCGACCGCGGAGCATCCGGACCAGGATCACGAGCAGAATTAGATGCTCTGCGAGCGTGAACGGCAGCCCGTGACGCCCGGGTTCCCGGTACGAGACCGGGCTGTAGAAACGCCACCCGGAGATAGGCCAGAACAAGGGCCGGGCGTCGGAGCCGTGGGTCAGCGCGTCGGTAGCGACGTGGCCCGCCCAGCCGAGCAGGAACGCGGTCAGGGGCCGGCCGAAAGCCCGGGTCCCAGAAACGGGCCAAACGGGTGAAAAGGGCGAGGAGCAGAGGACGAGCGCGGCCGTGACCGGCACGGCGGAGTGAAGCGCGGCGTCGGGTTTCTCGAACGCGGCGCGTCCACAGACCTCTTCGAGAAAGTCTGCCCAGGAGTAAAGCCGCCGGCGAACCCAGAGCCAGACGACACCGATGCAAACCGGTAGATCCGGCACCGTCGCTCCCGCAGCGGCCCACGCCGGGGAAGTTGCGTACCTTGGGTCAAGGCCCCCGGCGGCGACGTAGGTCAGCAGCGCGTGTGAGTAGGTCCGCACGCCGGAAAGTTTACATCGCCCGCCGTCCGAGGCGTTACCATGTACGAAACGGCGTTAGAGGGAGGAGACTCATGGATGTCTTGGTAAGCGGGGCGACGGGGCTCGTGGGCTCGGCTCTGGGAGAGGAGTTGGAAAACGGGGGACACCGGGTAATCGCTTTGAGCCATTCGAAGCCCAGCTCGGACGGCACCATCCGCTGGGACCCGTCGCGAGGTCAGATCGACGCCTCCCGGCTCGAAGGCGTGGGTGCCGTGGTTCACCTGGCCGGGGAGAACATCGTCGGCCGTTGGACCGGGGAGAAGAAGCGGAAAATACGGGACAGCCGGGTGCAGGGTACACGCCTGCTGGCCGAGACTGTAGCCGGGCTTTCGGAGAAGCCGCGGGCCATGATCTGCGCCTCGGCCATCGGATACTACGGCGACCGGGGCAACGAGCTTCTGCGAGAGGAGAGCGAGCCGGGAAACGCTTTTCTCTCGGGGGTCGTCGAAGAGTGGGAGGCGGCGGCGGAACCGGCTCGGGAGGCCGGCATCCGGGTGGCGAACCTGAGGTTCGGGATCGTCTTGAGCCCGGAGGGCGGTGCCTTGGGAACGACGCTGCCGCTCTTCAAGCTCGGCGGTGGCGGTAAGGTCGGGAGCGGCCGGCAGTGGTGGAGCTGGGTCGCCCTCGACGACGTGGCCGGGGCGCTCATACACGCCCTCGAAAACGAGGAGGTAGAGGGGCCGGTAAACGTTGTTGCGCCGAACCCCACGACCAACGCGGAGTACACGAAGGTGTTGGGCGACGTGCTAAATCGCCCGACGGTGCTTCCCGCCCCGGCCCCGGCTCTCCGGGTGGTTCTGGGAGAAGTCGCCGACGAACTGCTACTGGCGAGCGCCCGCGTCGAGCCGGTGAAGTTAAAAGAGACCGGCTACGAGTTCCGCCATCCCGAGCTCGAAGGCGCTCTCCGGCACTTACTCGGACGTTAGCAATATGATTCGCCAGACCTTAGTATAAGCTCAGAAAAGCGAAGAAAGAGGGCTGTTCGTGGCGATTAAAGAGAAGCTGTACACGGCGGAGGAATTGCTGCAACTGCCGGACGACTACAAACGTCGTGAGCTGGTGAGGGGAGAAATAAAAGAGATGACACCAGCAGGAAACGAGCACGGATATGTGGCAGGTGAGATACTTGGGGAGCTTAGGAGTTATGTCAAGGCAAACAGTCTAGGAAGAACCTACGCCGCCGAGACAGGTTTCAAGATAGCTTCCGACCCAGACACCGTCCGCGCCCCCGACGCGGCTTTCGTGAGCCGAGAGCGGTTGGAGAAAGTCGGGGCCGTGGCGGGTTTTTGGCCTGGGGCGCCGGATCTCGTAGTGGAAGTTGTCTCTCCCGGCGACACCCACACCGAAGTCGTCGAGAAATCGCTCGCGTGGCTGGACGCCGGGTGCCGTATGGTGCTCGTCGCCGAGCCCGTCCGTAAGGTCGTGACCGTGTATCGTTCGCGGGAGAATATCCGCATCCTCACCACGGAAGAAGCCGTAGACGGTGCCGACGTAATCCCCGATTGGCGGCTTCCCGTTGCGGAGATTTTCGCGTAGCCGTGGATCACGAACGCCACATGCGCCGGGCCATCGAGATAGCCCACGGAAACCCGGACGCGCCGTTCGGGTGCGTGATCGTGGACGAAGAGACCGGCGAGATCGTCGCCAAAGGCCTCAACGACGCCGACCGCAGCCCCATCCTCCACGGTGAAACCGCCGCGATAATCAGCTTCTTCGAGGACAACCCAAGTGCTGATACCTCCCATCTCGTCCTCTACACGACGGCCGAGCCCTGCCCGATGTGCTCCGGGGCTATCGTCTGGAGCGGCATCCCGCACCTCGTCTACGGAACCTCTATAGAAACGCTCAAAAGTCTCGGCCTGCCGCAGATAGATCTATCTTGTGAAGAGGTCGCCGCCCGAGCGTCTTTCGGAGGCTTTTCGGTTACGGTCGGCGTGCTGGAAGAAGAATGCGATGCTTTGTTTGCAGATTTAGCCTCCGGACCCGGATAGCATCCGCACGTTCGATGGAACAAACCCGGAAAACTGGAGGAGAGCCGGATGCCGGAAGCTAGAATCAGCCGGACCAACCGATTGTTCGTAGTTGGAATTCTGGTGGCATTGGTCTCGTTTCCGGTCGCCTGCGCCGAAGAGATCGAAAGCGGCGCCACGACGGAGACCACGACGGAGATTGCAACGGATGGTGCACCGACTGAAACGACTAGCGGTGCAACTACTAGCGGTGCAACTACTACGGGTGGAACTACCATGAGTGGGACAACCGTAAGTGAGACGACCGCGAGCGGGACGGCTACGGGTGGTTCTACGATGGGTGGGGGCACCACCACGCAGGCCACGCAGGCCACGCGGGCTTCGGCAGCGACCTACGGGTTACCCGGGGATGAGGTATATCCCGAGGGAATTGTTTATCAGCAGTCCGGCGGCGATTTCTTCGTCGGCAGTACATCCGACGGTACGATCTTCCGCAGCAACGTCCGGAAGGGTGGGGGAGAAGCCGGGGTCTTTCTCGAAGGCGGACAGGACGAACGCACCTCGGCGATCGGGCTCGCGCTCGACGGCGAAGGACGCCTCTTTGTCTCCGGGGGCGATACTGGAAGGATGTTCGTCTACGACACCGGCAGCGGCGACCTGGTAGATAGCTTCCAAAACGACCGGGAGAATACGTTCGTAAACGACGTGACCACGGTCCCCTCCGGCGACGCTTACTTCACGGACTCGTTCAGCCCGGCGCTCTACAAGCTGACCGCGGCGGACGGTGGTTACGAGTTCGAGGAGTGGTTGGACCTCACGGACACGCCCATCGAATACTCCGACGGCTTTAACCTCAACGGGATCGTCTCCGCCGGAGACGGGCGCTACCTCATCGTAACCCATTCGACTACCGGACAACTCTTCAGAATAGACACCGGGAACAAAGGAGTCGTCGAGATAGATCTGGGCGGTGACGAGGTCACCGGTGACGGAATGGTGCTCGACGGACAAACACTTTACGCGGTGACGGAGGGTGAGATCACCGCGGTCGAACTCTCGGGCGACTACACGAGCGGCACGGTCGAAGACAGCTTCTCCGACCCCTCATTCAGCAGCCCGACGACGATAGCCAAATACGACGAACGCTTGTTGGTGGTCAACTCGCAATTCGACGCCCGCGAGTCCGGCAATCCAGAGCTACCGTTCACCGTCTCTGACGTGCCGTTACCGTAAGATATAAGTACCCCTCACAGCAGGTTGCGTAAGTAAGGGACCTGCGTGAGAATAATCTCCATGAACGCCTACTCGAAGGACCTCAGATTGAAGACGCTCGCCGCTATCGACCGTGGCATCCCAAGAAAGGAGGTCGCAGAGCTCTTTGGAGTCTCTCGCTCTACCATAAAGCGCTGGCTGGGACGCCGACGCCTCACGGGGGATGTGGACATCTACAAGATTCCCGGCAGACCTTCTGTGAAAGGCAAGGCTTTGAGGGAATGGCTACCCCCACATCTGAAGACCAACCCCGACCTGACTCTAAAGGAGCACTGCGAGACTTTCGAGGATGAGAGTGGTGTTACGGTCTCTGAAGCTACGATGAGTCGCAACATCTCTCGCCTCCCTGGAGAGTGGCCGCTCAAAAAAAGTCGCCGGTAGCCCAAGAACGCGACGAGGGAGCGAGAGCTCTATGGCGGTGGCTAATATCCTACTTCGACGTTAGTCGACTGGTGTTTGTGGACGAATCCGGTATGCACACTTCGATGGACCGTCTGAGATCGCGGGCTCCGAGAGGAGAGCGAGCCTACGGCAAGGTGCCAAGAAACCGGGGCAAGAACACCACCCTCATAGCCTCGATGAGCTTATCCGGGATGGGAGAGTCGATGTGCATACAAGGTGCTACCGACGCCAAAGCCTTTGAGGTATACGTGGAGCATTTCCTGGCCCCGACGCTTTCCGAAGGTCAGGTGGTGGTTTTGGACAATCTCGGTGCGCATCGTCCCAGTAGGATAAGGGAACTCATCGAGGCTAAGGGAGCCGGGCTGGTGTTCTTGCCAGCTTACTCACCGGACCTCAACCCTATAGAAGAAGCGTTCTCCAAGATAAAGAACATTCTAAGGAAGCTTGGGGCGCGCACCCACGAAGCTCTTCTCGAAGCTATAGCAGAGGCTCTCTCGGCAATCACCCCTGGGGACGCGGCTGGCTGGTTCGATCATTGCGGCTATGAGGTCGAGGTCCTGTATTTATGAATGCCGCTGTCAGTCCAAAATCTCCGCCCGGAAACTGGCTTTCTGTAACAACTCCCGCGCCTTGCGGGCCGCTTCGGCGTCGAGCGTGAGCACGAGGGCGGCGCGTTCGGTGTTGGAGTGGCGGACGTAGAGGTCGAGGATGTTGATGTTGTTCGAGCCCATGAGGGTCGTTACTTCGGCGAAGACGCCGGGACGGTTCTCTACCGGGATGGCGACTTCGGCGTTCTCCCCGCTCGTTTCGATGAGGATGCCGCCCAGGGCGTCGTAGGCGTGTTGGGCTTCGTAGAAGCGGTGTTTCATGCTTTTTTTGTCCCCGATCTCACTCCCGAGCTGCGCCATAGACCCGGCGAACGCTCCGAGCGCCTCGCCCAGAGCCGGCGCGTTCTCGGCCAGGATGTCCGACCATAGCTCCGGATTCGAAGCCCCGACGCGCGTCAGGTCCCGGAAAGAAGGACCGGCGAAGGAGAGCGCCTCCGGCGAGATGTCCGAAGCGACCTTGAGGAGCGCCGCGGCCATGAGGTGCGGCAGGTGGGAGAGGGCGGCCATGAGCAGGTCGTGTTTCTCCGGGTCCACGGCGGTCGGCGTCGCGCCAATTTTCCGCACGAAGCCCGCGACCTCCCGGTAGTCTTCGGGGGCGGTTGCGCTCGTAGGGGTCAGGAAGTAGCGGGCGCCTTGCAGAAGCTCCGGGCGGGCGTTGGCGACGCCCGCGAGCTGGCTCCCGGCCATCGGGTGTCCGCCGACGAAGCGGAGGCTCTGGCGGTCGGCTTCCTCGACTATGGCGTTCTTCGTGCTGGCGGCGTCGGTGATGAGGGCGTCCGTCGGCGCGAGTTCGGAGAGCAAGCCCCGCACCTCCGAGATGGGTGCGGCGAGCATCACCAGGTCCGCGTCCCGGACCTCTTTAACAGTCGAAGCCCGGTCTACGGCGCCTAGATCGGTGGCGACTTCCAGCACCGCGGGGTCGTCTACGCCGACGACCTCCCAGCCAGTCTTTTTGGCGGCTAGGCCGATGGAACCCCCGATCAGGCCGACCCCCAAAATGCCCAACGTTCGGCTCACGAGACGGCCCCGATCACCCGGTCGTTTTCTTCCGTGTTGCCGACCGTAACCCGGCTCCAATCCGCCGGAAACCCGAGCGCCCCGCCCTCACGCACCAGCACGCCGGACTGCTCGAAATCTTCCGCCTCAAAGTTGACCATCATGAAGTTTCCCTGCGAGGGGATGAACTCCAGGCTCGCGGCCCGGAAAGCCTCTTGCAGCCTCGCCCGCTCCCGGATCACGAACTCCGCCCGCGCCCGCACCTTGTCCTGGGCGAGCATCGAGGCCGTCGCGGCTACCTGGGCGGCAAGGTTCACCGAAACCGGGAACCGGACCCGCTCGGCGTAGTCGGCGATCCTCTCGTGGGCGATCCCGTATCCGGCCCGGAGTCCCGCCAGCCCGTGCGCCTTGGAGAACGTCCGGGCCACGACGACGTTTTCGTTCTCCAGCGCCAAAACGTGTGAATCTTTGTAGCCGGGGTCGTCAACGAACTCGACGTAGGCTTCGTCCAAGATCAGGAGCACTTCGTCCGGCAGTTCTTCCGCCAATTCCCGCACCCTATCCAGGCTCAAGTAAGTGCCGCTGGGGTTGTTCGGGTTGCACAGGATAACCGCCCGGGTGTCCGGCCCGACGGCCGAGAGCAGGGCTTCGGGTTTGATCTCACTGCTCTCTGTTAGCGGTACCTGCCGTGCCGTCATGCCCAGCACGGTGCAGAGCATCGGATACAGGCTGAAAGACGGCCAGCCGAAGACGACCTCTCCGCCACCCGGCAGCAACTGGAGCACGTTCATCAAAACCTCGCTCGACCCGTTACCGACCAGTACGTTGCGCGGCCCGCTGCCGACGTTCGCATCCGCCACGGCTCGCCGCAGCCGGGATACGTGGCTGTCCGGGTATCGGTTGGCGCGCGGAAGCATCTCGGTCAGCGCCGCCTCCGCCTCCGGGAGCGGGCCGAACGCCAGTTCGTTCGAGGTCAGCTTCGCGTAGCTGTCGTCCGTACCCTCCGCCGCCATCCTCCAGGACTTCGGCGGCACGTAAGGCCTCAGCGATTCCAGTTCTGCTCTAAATCTCAAGCTCCTGCTTTCTCCTTGCTTCTATCGTTAATGTCACCCTAGTAGACTAATTATCGGCGGGGTAGGTTGCAACGTACCTCCGGGAAGAAGGCTCATACGCTTTGTTCGTGGCCGCAGCCTCCGTAGTCTGGCGTAAGTTCTCGAAAAGGACAATGCCGGCGCAAACGGCGAGGTTCATGCTCCCGGTTACACCCTGCTGCGGTATGGTTACGTGCGCCTCACAGAGTGCCAGAAGCTCCGAGTGGATCCCCACGCCCTCCGAGCCGAAGAGGATGGTGTCATCCGGCCGGAACTCGAAGCGTGTCAGCGGGGTGGCGGTTTGACGGGGTACGGTAGCCACCTTCCGGTCCGGAAGCGTGGAGAGAAAACGAACCGGTTCCTTTATTCGCTCGAAATCTATCCGGAAGAACGCGCCGGCGGAGACCTTCCGGATGCGCCGGGAGCGGCTTTTGCCATATCGGTCGCGGATGAGTTGGTTGGAATCGTGGACGTAGCAGTGCTCTACACCCAGGACTTCCAACGTCCGCGCCACGAGGCAGACGTTCGCGAAGTCTTGCGGTGTGTCGAGGAACACTTTCATGGTTTCTCCTGACGGGCGGGGCGCTGCACGATCGGGGCTGACCCCATATAGCTTACCTGATACAATCCCAACTCTTATGGAAAACACCGAGATTCAAGAGAAAGTGCAGGCGCTCAGGGAGCGGGTGGACGAGGTGGATCAGGACCTCGTCCGGGCGCTGAACGAGCGGGCGAGCATCGTACAGGAGATCGTCGCGATGAAGACCGAGGCGGGCGTGCCGCTCTTCGATCCCAAGCGCGAGGAGGAGATCCTCCAGCGGGCCATGCAGTACAACGAAGGCCCGATCTACGACACCTCGATGCGCGAGATCTTCGAGCTCATATTGCACCGCATCCGGGATCTCGAAATTCAACGCGGGGAGTTTTACAGGTAGCAATGGACGTTTCAGCGCAGGTCAAGACGAACGTAAAGACCACCAACGGCATGATTCAGCCCGGAACCTTCCGGGTCGTCGCCGGTCCTTGCACGGTCGAGAGCTACGAGCAATTCGAAGCCTCCGCCCGCGCTGTCAAGGAAGCCGGCTTCGAATACGTCCGCGGCGGAGCCTTCAAACCCCGCACCTCTCCATATTCTTTCCAGGGCCTCGGCGAAGAAGGGCTGGAGATCCTCTCCGAAGTCAGCAAGGAGTTGGGCCTCAAAGCCGTTACGGAGGTCATGGACCCCTACGACATCGAAGCCGTGATGGAGCACGCCCAGGTCATCCAGGTTGGGGCGCGTAATATGGCGAATTTTTCTTTGCTCAAGCGTATCGGGGCGGCCATCGCGGGCACGGATCACGGCGTTGTCCTCAAGCGTGGCCTCGCGGCGAGCGTCGAGGAGTGGCTGCTGGCCGCCGAATACATCACCAGCGAGGGCGGAGACAATGTGGTCCTCTGCGAGCGGGGCATCCGCACCTTCGAGACGGCCACGCGCTTTACGCTGGACCTCTCGGCGGTCATCGTCGCCAAGCGCCTTACGGACCTGCCGGTAATCGTGGACCCGTCCCACGCCGCCGGCCGGCGCGATCTGGTTGTCCCTTTGAGTAAGGCGAGCGTCGCGGCCGAGGCGGACGGCCTGATCGTCGAGTCTCACCACGAGCCGCAGGAGGCATTGTGCGACGCGGAACAAGCTCTCCCTATAGAGGCGTTGATGGTCATGAGGGACACTTTGCAGCCCTTCGCGACCGCGATGGGCCGGGAGGTCATTTAGTTCCGGGGGGTTTCTCCGGGGTAAGGCTTTGAACCAACGTCTGGGCAACAGGTTCACCCTGGAGAAAGAGATAGGCTCCGGCGGGATGTCCGAAGTGTACCTCGGCACCGATGAGGTCCTAGACCGTCCCGTGGCGATCAAGGTTCTCAAGTCCGAGTTTATGGACTCGGACATCGGGGCCCGCTTCCGCCGGGAAGGCCGGACGGCGGCCCGGCTTTCGCACCCGAACATCGTCCAGGTCTACGACGCCGGGGAAGATGACCTCGACGGGCAGAGCATTTCGTACATCGTGATGGAGCACGTCTCCGGCGGGGATCTGCGGCATCTTATCGACGAGCGCGGCACGCTTTCGGCGGAGGAGATGTCGACCCTCAGCGGCGTGGCGGCGGGGCTGGCGCACGCCCACGGACGGGGCATTATCCACCGGGACGTGAAGCCGCCAAATATTTTGTTGGACGAGAAGGGCCAACCAAAACTGGCGGATTTCGGTATCGCCTGGGCCCTGGATGCGACCCAGGCGACCCGGACGGGTACTTACATGGGCACGGCAAGATACTCGTCGCCGGAGCAGCTCCAGGGCAAAGAGGTCACGCCAAAGAGCGACATCTACTCGCTGGGCGCCACGCTCTACGAGGCCGCAACCGGCAACCCGCTGTTTAGCGGGACCCCGATCGAGGTCGCCAGCCAGCACGTCTCGAAGCCTCCAGCGCCGCCGGGAGAACTCGCGCCCGTAGACGAGGGCTTGGAAGCCCTGATCCTGGCCTGCCTCGCCAAAGACCCCGAAGACCGCCCCACCGCCACCCGGGTCCGCAGCCGGCTCGCAGAAGTTGGCTTTTACGTCGAAACGTCTCGGGCTTCCACAGCAACCGCCACGAAATTTACCGCGGTCCAGAATACTGCGCCGTCGGGGTCTGAACTGGCAGGGACTGGTACTACTGGGCGGCAAAGCATTCTACGCCGGGCTCTACTGTTCGTGGCGCTGGTCGCCGTCCTCGTACTGCTCGGGGGTGTTGGGGCCTTCGTACTTCTAAGCAACGACGACCAGCAGGCACAAGGTCCGGCGGGGACTACGCAGGAGACGGCTACGGAGTCTACAATTGGTGGTACGTCGCAAGAGCTGTCAACTACGGCAGAAGCAACTACAATGCCCGCATCACAGCCGAATACTCCAGAACCGGCCCTGACGGTGCTGGAAGAGACGATGCAACCAACTAGCGGCTCAGCGGAGCAGGCGGCGGCCCAGGCCGTTCAAGATACCTACGAGTTGGCGGCGGCGGGAGAATACGAACGGTCTTACGAGTTCCTTTCTCCAGCCTTCCGGCAAAGTTTGGCTTCCACTCAGGTCCAGTGGACTCGCCAGTTTGACACCCTGGAGCGTATCCGTTGGTTAGAAGGACCGGATGCTCAGGTTACAGGGAATGCGGCGCAGGTTGAGGGTGTGACTCTCGCCGAGCACACCGATAAGACAGAACGCAACACGGTAACGTGGACGCTTATCCGCGAAGAAGATGGGGAGTGGAAGCTCAACGATCTCTACATGATTGAACAAAAAGAGGTATAAAGAGCAAAATATAGACCTTTAGTAAGGAAGTTCGTTTGAAGACGGCAATCACAGCGTTGGTATCCGCCGTAGTAGGTGGCCTCGTGACCGCGCTTTTTATATTGGTTAGCATGTTCTGGCTCGGGGGTGACGTAGGTAACGTAACCATGAAGGAGGCCGAACCGCCGGTTTCGGGGGAGGATGTCTCGGCCGGCAACCCGCAATCTTCTTCGGTGCGTCAGGTGTACACGCAGGACGGACCCGGCGTCGTGAGCGTGGAGGTGGCGTCCGAGGGCGGCCCCGGCGGCGGCTCGGGGTTCGTGCTGGACGACACCGGGCATATCGTGACGAACCAGCACGTCGTAGAATCGGCCGATGGGATCTCCGTCGAGTTCGCAAACGGTAACCGCGAAGACGCCGAGGTCGTCGGGGAGGACCCTTCGACGGACCTGGCGGTTATAAAAGTCGAAGCCGAAGAAGGGTCTTTGAAGCCTCTGACGTTCGGGGACTCGGATGCTTTGAAGGTCGGAGAGCCGGTCATCGCCATCGGAAACCCGTTGAACGTCGGGATCAGCGTCACGACGGGAATAGTCAGCGGCGTGGGACGTCCCATAAAAGCCCCGAACAACTACACCATCAGCGGGGCCGTTCAGACGGACGCGGCGATCAACCCCGGCAACTCCGGCGGACCGCTGCTCGACTCGCAGGGCACGGTAGTCGGGGTGAACTCCCAGATCATCTCCGACACCGGGAGCTTTCAGGGCGTGGGCTTCGCGATACCGGGCAACACGGTGAAGAATGTGGTAGAGCAACTCATAACGAACGGCGACGTCGAGCACGGCTACATCGGGGTCCGGATGTTCACGGTTGGGATAGAAGATCTGGTCGCCTACACGGGGCTCTCGGAGAAAGAGTTGCGGGAAGAACACGACTTGCCGCCGACCGGGGCCATCGTAAACGAGGTTACGAATAACGGGCCGGCCGACGAAGCCGGCATAAAAGGCGGAGAAGAAAAAGACATACAAGGTGTTCCGGTACCTATGGGCGACGTGATCACGGACGCCGCCGGCAAGGAGGTCTCTAACCCCGACGACGTTATAAAGATCGTCAACTCGCTGAAGCCCGGCGAGAAACTGGAACTAACGGTCGTAACCCCGGGCGAAGACCCCCGCGAAGTCGAGGTCGAGCTGGACGTTCAGCCGGACGGAGCCTGAAACCCCCTGCGGTTTGCGCCCGTCCCTAGGTAGTGCTACAGTCGCGCCTTGAGGTTTGAAGCAGCGGCCGAACCAGGGCCGGGGCCGAACTGTTTGTAGCCCCGGTCCTGGTTTTTTAGGAGACAGGGTGTCCGGCACGGTTGACGAGCAGAAACGGTCCGCCGCCTACAAAGCGGTGGACGACTACGTCGAGGGCGGCATGACCGTCGGGCTCGGGAGCGGCTCCACGGCCTTGTGGGTGGTCAAGCGGCTCGGGGAGCGGCTGGCCGGCGGAGAGTTGGAGGAGGTGCGGGGCATACCGACCTCCGAAGCCACCGCGGAGGAGGCCCGGAGAGAAGGAATACCGCTCGTAGAACTCTCCGAGGCGCGGCCGGACCTCACGATAGACGGGGCGGACGAAATAGACCCCTGGCTAGCGCTCATAAAAGGCCGCGGCGGGGCGCTTCTCCGGGAGAAGATCGTGGCCTCCGCCGGGAACGGCTTGGTCGTCGTGGCCGACTCTTCCAAGCTGGTCGATGCTCTGGGCGAGGAAACGCTCCCCGTCGAGGTCGAACCCTTCGGCTGGGAGACCACCCTGAAAGCTCTCTCCGCCCTCGGCTCCGAGACCACGTTGCGGATGAAAGACGGGCGGCCATTCGTGACGGACGGCGGGCATTACACGGTGGACTGTCTCTTCGACTCCATCCCGGACCCGGACAGCCTGGAAAAAGAGATCAAAGCAATCCCCGGCGCCCTGGAGAACGGGCTCTTCGTCGGCCTCTCACGGGCCGCGGTTATCGCCGGCGAAGAAGGAACGCGGATTATAGAAGGGCCGTAGAAGCGTAGGGCTCAAAAGGTTTCGACGACGGAGGCCGTATCCACGACCTTCGCAAACTCTCCGTGGAGGTTTACCAAAGACATCTCGTGGACCTTCTCTGCTTTGTGGAGCTTGCCGTCCGGGCCGGTGCGGTCGAAGGTGGCGGTGGCATCGGAGACGACGTAGGTATCGAAGCCTAGATTGCCGGCCATGCGGACCGTGGTCGAGACGCAGTGATCCGTGGTCAGGCCCGTTACGAAAACGGTGTCGATGCCTTTCTCTCTAAGACGGACTTCGAGGTCGGTGCCGATAAAAGCGCTGTTGACGTTCTTCTCGATCACCGGTTCGCCGGCCAGGGGGCTCGCCGCGGCTTTGATCTCACTTCCCGCCCGGCCGGGAGACAGGGGAGAACCTTCCTCCGTAGACAAATGCCGGACGTGGAGGATCCGGAGCCCGGACCGGCGCCAGAGAGAAAGCAAGACCGAGATGTTCTCTTCGGCTTCCGGGTTGTTGCGGCGCCCCCAAAAAGGGTCGTCGAAGCCTTTCTGGACGTCTATGACGACCAGGGCGGCGCCTTTTGCCAAAGGGTCCACCGGCAGCCGGTTCTCTATTCGGAGGACGCCCCGAAGCCGGCACGAACACCGGAGCGGGCCTTGCGCTCCTTCTCAACCACGAGCTTGTAGATAAGGTCGTACTCCACATAGACGGTCGCCCGGCCGTCCTGCATCTTTGCCCGCAGGTGTCCGTCGGCCATTTCCAGCTCCGCGAGGTCGTCTGCTTCCACGGTGAAAGTATCCCTCCGGTCCCAGATCACCAGGTTCGCTTCTTCTTTGCGGGCTTCTTCTACTACTTGCTCGACCAATTCTTTTTTCATACCAGATGCTCCTGACTGCCGTCTTTTTCTTTGATTACTCCGTCAAACGTCCCCTCTATTCTACTCCAACCAAAAAGAACGGTAAGAACGCAAAGTCCCGGGCGTCCTTTTTGTAATGCCGCTCGCGGTAGACGGTTTCGCCTGTAGTATCATGCCCGTCTATGGCCGACTCGAAGACCGCCGGAGAAATATTAGAAACCGTAGTAGAGGACGGCCGGAAAGAACTCGACCGGGCCAGCGCGGGGCTCGCTTTCAGCGGGTTTGCCGCGGGGCTCAACATCTCTTTCGGGGCGGTGGCCATGGCGGCCGTCGGTGCCATGAACGGGGAGATCGGACTAGCGGCGATGCTCGTCTACCCGATAGGGTTCTTGATCGTCGTTATCGGCCGGGCGCAGCTTTTTACCGAGAACACGGTAACACCCGTGGTAGTGGTGCTCTCCAACCGGACGCGCCTGATGAACATGCTGCGGTTGTGGGTCGTAATCTTATTCTTCAACCTTCTCGGGGCCGCGGCCTTCGCCGCCGTCACCTACTACGCGAAGATACTAGACCCCCCGGCGCTCTCCCTGATCTTCGAGCAGGTTTCCACGAAGGTCGACTACAGCTTCGCGACCATAACTATAAAAGGTATATTCGGCGGTTGGATCGTGGCCCTCATCGCCTGGATGGTCGCGGCTTCCCAGGACACTATCTCTCAAGTCTTTTTTATCTACGGCCTGGCCTTCCTGATACCGGCCGCTGGCCTGCCGCACTGCGTGGCCGGCTCCTCCGAGGCGATTATGGGCGTATTCGCCGGGCGATTTACCTGGGGAGAGTTCGGTTTGGATTTCTTGTTGCCAACGACCATAGGAAACATCGTCGGCGGGGTTTTCCTGGTCACCATCCTGAACTACGGTCAAGTGGTCGGCTCCAAAAAGAAGCCCACGCTCAAGAAAGAGGAAAAGAAGTAATACTCGTCGTCCGAGCTTCCCAAAGTTAGAATGCGCGGATACCCTTACAAAAAGTCCTTCTTGGTGAATTTGTCCTGTGAAAAGCTTTGTCTTTCAAATAAGAAACCTGGATCGCTTTCTATTCAAGGCGATCTTTGGCCTGCACTGGCCTCCGCTGACCGTGGTCATGCGGTGCTTGACCTTGGCCGGCACCGCCGGGGCTACCTGGGGGTTTATTGCGGCGGTGGCGTTTGCCGTAAACGGCTTTGAACCCCGGAGCCTCGTGCTGCCGTGGGCGGCCATCGCGCTCTCGTGGGTTATAGCCGAGGGCACGAAACACCTCTTCGACCGGGCACGGCCCTTTATCTACGACGCCAGCATAGCACCCCTCATAAAAACCCCGTCTTCGAGCTCTTTCCCTTCCGGGCATTCGGCGACCGCGGCCGCCGGGGCGCTGGCGCTCGGGTCGCTCTACCCGGTGCTCGTCCCTGCGCTCGTCTCGGGGGCAGTCTTGACCATCCTGTCCCGAGTCTACCTCGGGGTCCACTACCCGCTGGACGTGCTGGCCGGGGGCGGGATCGGCCTCCTCACGGCGGCCGCTTTGTTGGTGGCGTGGTGAAGCTACTTACCGGATACTCCCGCCGGATGCGATAGAAAAAGCTAATGAAGGTAGCACGTTATTACACCATCGGGGTCGTCGCCCCGGACCTCGGGGCTTTGAAGGCGCTCGACGAGCGGTTGGAAGATTTGGGCGTGTCCGGCGAGTCGCTGTTGGTCCTCAGCCGGAAGCGGGACGCACGGGTGATCGGGGTTTCCCTGCCGGAGGCCCGGATCCGGAAGGTAGAGTCGGGCCTCAGCCGGATGCAGTGGTTCGAGTTCGCCAGCATGTTCCTGGGGGTTACGGCAACGGCGGTGCTCATGGGGGCCATACACCTGTTGACCGGCCTCACGGTGGAAACCCTGCTAATTATCGGGTCCGTAATCGGTATATTCCTCTACTACCGCCAGCCGCGGTTGCAGAGAAAGCTGCTCCACATGGGCCTGCCGGAGAAGCTGGCCGAGCAGTGGGAAAAGAGCTTTCCTGACAGTTTCGCCCTCGCGCTCGTAACCGTACCCGGTGAGTCCTTCGAGGAAGTTCAAGAAGCCGTTCTCCAAGACGAGAGCCTCGAAACCCCGCTCACCGTAGGCCGCAGGCCGGTACTGTAGCGGATCAGTATCCGGGCGGTTTACCGGCTCTTCGGCTGGCCAGCTTCGAGGCTTTGGTGTAAGCTCGCCGGATGATAGTCCGTCCGCTCGAAGATTCTTTTCTAACGATCCGGCAGCACGACCATGGCCAAATCTCCGGCGAGTTCGCCCGGCACTGGGAGAAAGAGACAACCCCGCAAAGACCAACGCTCTCCGCCATCACCAACCACGACGTGGGCTGGGAAACGTTGGACGACGAAATCCGCTTCGACCCCGATACGGGCCAACCGTACTCTTTTATAGACTACCCGCTAGAACCAAAGTTGCGGGCCTACAAACACGGCCTGGACCAGCTCGAAGTCCAGGAACCTTACGCTTCCTATCTCTGTAGCATGCACTACGGTTCGTTCGTCGAGAACTCCGAAGAAGCCCCCGCCATAGAATTTCGTGAGCGTGAAGCCGGTCGTCGAAACCGGCTCGAAAGCCGTTTGCCGCAAGAGTGGCTGGAAAACGCCGACTACAACTTCCGCCTGCTGAAACTCTGCGACGACCTATCCCTCTTCGTGTGCCTGAACGAGCCCGGCGAGAACGACGTATCCTGGTACAAAGACGGATTCGACTTTATGGGCCAGAAGCTCCAACCTGTCTGGCGCGATCGGCAGATTCTGAGCCTTACTCCTAACCCGTTCTCGGGTTCTTTCGACTTTACGATACCTTATCAACGCGTCGGGCCGGACGGGCGACACATCGAAGACGGTGGAATTCACATCCGGGTGGCCTGTTAGACGGTTATACTTTCCTGGTCAAATTAGAAGGGAAAACATGAGGGACGAATCGTACGATTTTCTAAAAAAGCTGCTTTCCACGCCGGGTCCCAGTGGTTACGAAGGCGCGGCGGCTAAAGTCTGGCGCAAAGAAGCGGAGAAGTTCGCCGGGGTAAAAGGCGACCGGATGGGCAACTCGTTTGCCACGCTGGAGGGGGGTGGGTCGCCAAAGATCATGCTGGCCGGACACATAGACGAGATCGGCCTGATGGTCACCCACATAGACGAGCAAGGCCTCCTGCACTTCACCGGCGTCGGCGGCTGGGACCCGCAAGTCCTCGTCGGCCAACGAGTTCTGATGCAGACCAATAACGGCCAGGTTCCGGGTGTGATCGGCAAGAAAGCCATCCACCTTATGGAGCCCGACGAGCGGAAGAAAGTCTCCCAGATAAAGAGCCTCTGGATAGACATCGGGGCCAAAGACGGCGACGAGGCGAAAGAAATGGTCCGGGTGGGGGACGTAGGGGTTATAGACCAGGACCTGCTCGAGTTACCGAACGGCCGCATCGCGTCCCGGTCTCTGGACAACCGGATGGGCGCTTTCGTGGTGCTCGAAGCCTTGCGCCTGCTCTCCGAAGAAGAGGAGCTTGCGGCCCGGGTCGTCGCGGTAGCGAGCGTGCAGGAGGAGATCGGTCTGTACGGCGCCCGCGCCTCAGCTTTCTCCGTGAACCCCGACGCCGCCATCGCCGTGGACGTGACCCACGCCACCGACATCCCCGGCGCCTCCAAAAACGAGAACGGCGACCACGCTTTGGGCAGCGGGCCGGTTGTAAAGCGGGCGTCGAACATGAGCCCTATCGTCTCCGAGGGCCTGGTGGAAGCCGCCGAAAGGGAGGAGATCCCCTACACATTGGAGGCCGACTCCCGCTCCACCGGCACCGACGGCGATGCTATACAGTTCCAGCGGGCCGGCATCGCAACGAGCGTCGTGTCGTGCCCCAACCGCTACATGCATTCACCGAACGAGATCGTGGACTTAGAAGACCTGGAAAACTGCGCCCGCCTCATCGCCGCCTACATCCGAGACCTTGACGAAAGCACAGACTTCGTCCGCTGACGCTGCAGATCAATAGTGGACGCCGGGGAGGGGCGTAGCCGGGCCTCGGTCTGGGTCGAGGTCTCGTTACTGATGACGGTCTTCTTTTTCGGGACCAACTTCGTCGCCGTCAAATACGTCGTGGACTTCGTGCCGCCGCTCCTCTTCGCGGCGGTACGTTTCACGGTTGCGGGAACCGTCCTGTGGCTGATCCTGCGCGTTCTGGAGCCGCAGAGCCGTATACCGCGTAAAGAACTACTGCCGATCTTCGGGCTCGGCGTGGTCGGCATAACCCTCACGCAGTCGGTCTTTACCATCGGCGTCAGCCTCACGACGGCCGCGAACACCGCCCTGATCTACTCGTCCGCCCCGGTATGAGGAATGCTCCTCGGCTTCTTCCTCACCCTCGAACGTCCGCGTCTATCCGGCATCGTTGGCGTGGCCCTCTGCCTCGCGGGCGTAACCGCCATCGTCTACGGCGGCCTGGAGTTCGGCGGCACCAGCCTCGCCGGGGACTTCCTCATACTCGCCGCCGCCACCTTCTGGGGCTCCTACACTGTCCTCTCGCTCTCCCTGCTCCGCCACCATTCGCCGCTCGCCGTCGCCACGTACTCTATCCTGCTCGGCGGCCTCGCCATCTTCCCGTTCTCGCTCATTGGCCCCGGCCAACTAGACACTTCATCTATTGACGCTTCCGTGTGGGGCGCGGCGCTGTACTCTACGGTTCTCTCATCCGGCTTCGGGTTCGCGGCCTGGCAGCGGGGCGTCTCCCAGGTGGGTGCAAACCGCGTCCTCGTCTATCAGTACCTCGTCGCCATTACCGGTGTAAGCGCGGGGATCGTGTTGCTCGGAGAAGGGTTTGGGCTGCAACAGGCTATAGGAGCAGCCATAGTGTTGGCCGGGGTCTATCTAGCGAGGAGGAAGTAGTTGGTTTACTCCTGCCGAGCAGCGAACTTGGCGCGATAGATTTCAGATGATGCGTTTGCTACAGTGCTTTCGACAGGGCTCACCGGGGGAGGGAGCGTCGTAGAGGAGGATCCGTGAGACGACTGTTTTTGCTAGTCGGGGTGTGCTTGACGATACCATTGGTCCTCACGCCTGCCGCCAACGCCCAGGAAGCAACGGTTCAAAGATCGGCAGCGGATGTTGCGGAGGGCGCGCCGTTGCCTCCCGCCTATGTGCTGGAGAGAGACGGTACGGTAACCATAGAAGGCGACCTGGTTACCGATTGTCGCTATTTCACGAGGGGATATAAACAACCGACACAGGAGCGGCTGCGCGATGAGGCCCGGGCGGTAGCGGATCAGTGCCGGCAACTCGGTATCCCGTCCGGCGACGTCACTACCGGTAATTCGGAGATCGTTCTCAGCCTGGGTACCATCGGGCCTATTACATCCGACGGTACTAACTCTGGCGTCGAAGCTCTCCCCGATACGGGTGGCCTCCCACTGGTCTTACTCCCCGGGTTACTCGCTGTGATCTTTGCCGGTGGCTTGCTACTAAAAAGGTTTCTAAACGTCAGGTAACGGTCGGTTTGCCATTAGCTCTTGGCCGACAGCCCGACGACCAAACGAACCAAATGGTGCGCCCGGGCAGCAGAGATAAGAGACATGATGGGCGACGAACACCTGATACGGGCCGTTTCCGTGTCCCAGAACAAAGCTGCCATCGAACGCTTTGACGCACTAGAATCTTTGGAGCGTGGGCAATGGTTGCAAGAGAACTATGCTGGTTTGCGTACCGGGGAGGTAACGCTTGGAAAGTTGCCGTGAGGCTAGATGCACTTTGTTCGCACGATCAACGGACGCCGTGGGTAAACTTGGAGAAGGTACAGAAGTTTAGGAGGTCTGTATGAACGGGGACCGGGTACCCTACACGTGGATAGGGCAGGACGTGGTCGTTAACGTCGTCGGTTCTGCGGAGAACGTCGTGGGGATGTTCGGAACTTTGGAGGACGTACACGATGGAGGCGTCGTGCTCTCCTGGATGGAGCCCTCCGACGTAGAACCGACGCTGTTCTATCCGTGGGGTGCGATCCGCTGGCTCCGTCTCGTGGCCTCACTCGAAGACCGGGATGGTTTGGACGACGAGCCGGAGGAACCCCCCGCAGAGCCGCTTCGTTCCACCTCGGCCGAGAACCTGGAAAGGGTGGTTCCTATATCCCTGAAACAGAACTCCGGCGGGATAACGTTGGCACTGTCTTCACTGGAACTCTTCGGAGAAGGGCTCGGTGTGCTGCGTTGGCTACTCTCATTCGACGAATCTATATCGTGGTCTGAAGGTGACGTCGGCATTCCGGAGCCCCGGTTCGAGATTCGAAACGGTGACGGACTTGCCCTTCCATGGTCTCCACAGGGAGCCGGCGCCAGCGACCGGGTGGCGGACGGGGATGTGCGGGTAGAAGGCCTGCCGGAATCGGGGGAGTTGGGAGTCGAGGTTGCACGGCTGGTATCCGATGCTTACGAGGATGGAGACTACAGCGGAGACGGACCGTCCTACGAAGGACCGTGGAGCTTCCGGTTCGCTATCTGACCTGCTGGTACGGGCACTCTCCCGGCAGGTTTTACGCCTGGTTCCACTGGGTGACGTAGCCATCTTTCCACTTGATAAAACGTGCGTCGCTGTCTTGAGAGATGACGATAGCCAAGGCGTCGCGGAGTTCGTTGCACAGGCGGAAGGCGGAGCGGTGGCGGGTCCCGTAGCCTTCGGTATTTTCTCTCTGGATGCGGCCCGCTTCGACGTCGAGGGCGCGGGCGACAGTTCGAACATCCTTGAGGTTACCGGAGATCTCACCTCCAAAGCCGAGTATTTCGTAACGTTGGGTCATGACGGCCGCGCCGTCCACCGCCATGAGGCCGGCGATGAGGTGCGACATCTCGAAGATTGCTTCGTCCAACTCCGAGAGGCGGTCGTCGCCGCTTTTACGGTACTCTTCCCAGCCGACGGGTTCCCGATCCCCGTCGCCCTGGCCGTAGATCTCGGCCAAGGTGTTCATGATGGAGGTTATGAGCGTCCGGTAACGCCGCCGCGGCTCGGAGTCGGCGAACTTGTGCTTGAGTTCCACGTAGCGGCCGGTGAGTACGTCCGGGGCGTAGCGGGGCGGGACGATTATCAGGGTCCCCCCGTGGCCGAAGTTGCGGGCGGTGGAGATGATGCGACGGATCATGTGCTGCGCGACCCGGCGTGTAACGTCGAGGTCGAGGTCGGCCCAGCGTTTGTCGGCTTCTTCCCGGTTTTGCAAATGCAGTTCCAACAGCTCGCTTCTGATAGGCGCGAACATCGCCGGCAGCCAACTGGACTCGAATACGTCCATCGAGTCGTCGGTCAGCCGTCCGCCTTCGAGCTTGCCGACCAGGATAGAGCCTCTATCCACGACGATCCTACCCGGCCCAGTAACGCGAATGACCGGCAAGTTCGGTAGCGGAGGGGAGAGGTCCCTCCCGCCCCGAACCCTCTGCAGCCAGCGAGGCCCGGAATGGACCAGACCCCAGATGCACAGTTCGCCGTCGTCTTTCTGCCGGACCCCGATGAGCGTGCGATCGGCCGCGGCCGCCGGTGAGAGACGCCGCAGTTCCTGTTCATCGAAAGCCCGCGGCTCTTGAAACTGCAGGCGGTGCAGGCCGGACGGCGGACCGTCTTCCGAGGCGAAAACCTCCGGATCGGCCAGAATAACGCGGAACGCGATCTGGCGCTCTTCCTCGCGCATCAGGCTCGCCTGAAAGCAGGTCGAGAGCAGCCGTTCGAGAACGGCTATGGCAGGCAAGTCTCCCGCGGCATCGCCGTATTCGTCCCAGTGTTTGAGGGTAAACCGGGCAAGTTCGCCCGGATAAGCGTGCCCGCTGTTCTGTTGCAATCCTAATTCAGTATCCATAAACAACCAGACTATAAAGTAAGTTTCGGATTCCGTCGGCGATTTCGACAACACCGGGTAGAAAGGCACCGGCGCTACAGACGGGGCTCCCAGATCCGGCGCAGGTCGAGCGTGAACCCGGGCAGCACTGGCTCTCCCGAGACCTCACCAGGATTCTCCAGAACCCGAACCGCTTCGCCCGGCTGGTAGACGTGGACCTTACGCTCTTCCGGGTCTATGAGCCAGCCCAAACGGGCGCCGTTCTCGATGTACTCTCTCATCTTGGCTTCGATCAGAGAAAGGGAGTCGGTGGGCGACCGTAACTCGATCACGAAATCTGGGCAGAGCGGGATGAACTTACGCTTTTGCTCCGCTGTAAGTTCCGCCAGACGCCCGCGCCGCACCCACGCGGCATCCGGCGCCCGAACCGCGCCGTTTGGCAGCCTATAGCCACCCGAAGAATCTGTGGCAACACCGGTGTCGTCCTGCTCGGCCCAGGTGCCTAGCTGAACGGCAAGCTTCATGTTTCGGTGTCCGGTCTCCCATCCCGCTGGCGGCATGACCTCTAAATCCCCCTCCGATGTGCGCTCTATGCGTACGTCCTTATTCTGCTGGCAGAACTCGAAAAACTGCTCTTCGTCCATGTCGAGCGCGGGGTGTGTGTGCAGCACCACGGGATGATGTTCGGTCTTGATCTCTGGTTTAGTCTCCGTCAAACCTACCTCCGGGAGAGACTTGTCGGGACGAGTATACCGCCGCCGGGAATCCCCTGAAACAGAGAAACGGGGCCACGGTATTCGCGACCCCGCTCCAGAATTACTTTTCGCTTTGCTAATACTGCGGCAGGCTCGGGTCGATCTCCTCGCTCCAGGCCAGGATGCCGCCCTCTACGTTGTAGACGTTCTCGAAGCCGCGCTCCTGCAAGAGCTTTACGGCGTTGGCGCTCCGGGCGCCGCTGCGGCAGTGGATGGCGAGCGGCTGCTCCCGGTCGAGCTCCTCGTAGCGCTGCGGAAGCTCGTTCAGCGGGATAAGCGGCGCGCCGAGGTTGGCGATCTCGTACTCGTATGGCTCCCGCACGTCGAGGACGTTGACGCCGCCGTTGTCCATCTTCGCTTTGAGCTCCTGAACGGAGATCTCCGGCACCTTGTTCTCCTGCTCGGCGGCAGCCGCCTGCGGGATGCCGCAGAACTCCTGGTAATCAATGAGCTCCGTTACCGTCGGGTTCTCGCCGCACACGGGGCAGTCCGGGTCTTTTCTCAGCTTCATCTCGCGGAAGCCCATCCCGAGCGCGTCGTAGAGCATCAGGCGTCCGACGAGCGGCTCGCCGATGCCCAGAATTAGCTTGACGGTCTCCGTCGCCTGCACCGTGCCGATGGCGCCCGGCAAGATGCCCAGCACACCACCCTCGGCGCAACTCGGGACGAGGCCCGGCGGCGGCGGCTCGGGGTAGAGGCAACGGTAGCACGGGCCTTCCTCGGCCCAGAAAACGCTCGCCTGACCCTCGAAGCGGAAGATGGAGCCGTACACGTTCGGCTTGCCGAGCAGGACGCAGGCGTCGTTTACCAGGTAGCGGGTCGGGAAGTTGTCCGTGCCATCCACGATGACGTCATAATCTTTCAGGATGTCCAGCGCGTTCTCGCTGGTAAGCGCCTCTTCGTGAACCACGACGTTCACGTTGGGGTTGATGTCTTTGAGCTTGTCGTGGGCGCTATCTACCTTCGGACGGCCGACGTCGGAGGTGCCGTGCAGGATCTGACGCTGCAGGTTCGACTCGTCCACCACGTCGAAGTCCACGATGCCGATGGTCCCGACCCCCGCCGCGGCGAGGTACAGGGCGAGGGGACTTCCCAAACCACCCGTCCCGATCGTCAAGACCTTTGCTTGCTTGAGCTTCTTCTGTCCCTCTAGCGCAACCTCGGGCATTATGAGGTGGCGGCTGTAGCGCCCGATCTCTTCGTTAGAAAGCTCGACGTTCCCGTTCGTGTGTATTAGTGACTGATGCGTCTCCATGAGTAAAACCTCTCGAATATAAAAGCTGTCAGTTAAACGTAACGCTCGAAATTACTTACATCGCGCGGCGCCGCCGGCGATGGATGGGATGATGGAGAGTTCGTCGTTCTCCGAGACCTCGGTGTCCTGGCCTTCGAGGTAGCGGATGTCCTCGTCGCCCTTGTACACGTTGACGAACGAACGCAGCTTGCCGTCGCCGGTGTAGAGGTGTTGGCGCAGGTCGGGGTGCTCGTCGGTCAGGTTGTCCAGGCTCTCCCCGGCAGTATTGCCGCCGACCTGGACCTCGGAGTTGCCGTTCGCGTACTGGCGGAGTGGGGTAGGAATCTTTACCGTCGGCATAAGAAACTCTCTTTCGCTCTTTTTACTCTACGATTTCTTCTTCGTCGTAACCGGAACGATCGTCTCTGAGAAGCCAGGATCGCGTCGCTTTTATCTCCTCGCCGCTGACCGAGGCGATGACGTAGGACCAGCCGGGCCAGGCGTGGTCCCGGTCGTACTCCGAAGGCTCGGCCGGATGGTCCGGGTGTGAGTGGTAGAACCCCAGCAGGTCCATGTCCCGCTCGTCGGCGGCTTCTTCGAACTTCTTTATCTGTAGCGGCTCGATGAGAAAGCGTCGGGAGCGTTCGTCCTCGTGGGTATTCTCGGTGGGCCAGATGTCGGTCACGATCTTCATCTCGCCGACGTCCATGCCGACGATGGCCCCGGCGCACTCCTCGGGATAGGTCTCCCGGGCGTGGCGGTGGATGTTCTCTACGTCCCCGCGGCCGATCTTGAGCGGCAACTTAGTCTTCTTCCCAGAAACTCTCGGAGAGGTACTTGTCCGCCCCGTCACACAGGATGGTTACGACCGTGCCGTACTCGATCTCTCGCGCCACCTGAAGCGCCGTCGCAACGGCGGCCCCGGCGGAGATCCCGATCAGGACGCCCTCCTCACGGGCGACGCGCTTGACCATGCCGTAGGCATCCTCAGTCGGAGTGCGGCGGTTCTCTTCGGCGATAGTGGGGTCGTAGATGGAAGGCACGATGGCGCTCTCCATGTGCTTCATGCCCTCCAGACCGTGGAACGGCGAGTCCGGCTCGAAAGAGACGACCTTTATCTCCGGGTTCAGTTCTTTTAGTCGCGTTGCTGTGCCGACGAAGGTTCCGCTGGTGCCCAGGCCGGCGACGAAGTGCGTGACCTCGCCCTCGGTCTGCTCCCAGATCTCACTAGCTGTGGATTCGTAGTGGGCCCGTGGGTTGGCCGGGTTGCTGTACTGGTCCGGGTAGAAGTACCGCTCCGGGTCTTCGGCGTACATCCGGCGGGCCTCCCGAATCGCGCCGTCCGAACCTTCGCCGGGGTCGGTGAGCACGAACTCCACGCCGTAGGCGCGCAGGATCTTCTTCCGCTCTTCACTGGCGTTCTTCGGCATACAGAGCTTGACCTTGTAGCCTAACGCAGCCCCGATCCAGGCGTATGCGATCCCCGTGTTACCGCTCGTCGCGTCCAGAAGCGTCTTCCCGGGTGTGAGGGCGCCGCTCTCTTCGCCGGCCCGGATCATCCACAACGCCGGACGGTCTTTGACCGAACCGCCGGGGTTGTACCACTCAGCCTTGCCGTAAATGTTTACGCCCGGAACTTCCCGCCCAATGTTCGGTAGCTCCAGCAGCGGCGTATTGCCCACCATCTCCGTAAAGCGTGCTCCCAGCTTTTTATTAATCCTAGTAATCATGTCGGGATTAATTATACAGCGCAAAAGCTGCGCGTCCAGAGGTAAGAAAAGAGATTTATTTGACCAACGTTATAGCCGGAAGGCCAAGTTGGAGGCCCTCCGGCTATGGTTGGTGCGATGCCCTATTGTACCTGAGTCTAATAATCCAATGCTAGGGCAAAATTATTATTTATCCTAAAGTTTCTAGAATTTCCGGCAAACTTCTCCGGCGGCAGGTGAAGATGGGGGTGTCGAGCTCGGTGTAGCTGCTGGCTTCGCTCTCGCGCAGTTCCATCATCAGGTCCTGGAACTTCTCGGGGGTTTCAGCTTCGAAGGAGAGGATGAACTCGTAGTCGTCTATGCCGAAGCAGTAGGCGGTGTTGTTCTTTACCGGGTAGTGTTTGCGTCCGATCTGCATGTGCTCGTTCATCATTTGCTGGCGCTCTTCCAATGGCAGCTTGTACCAGGCCCGCGTCTTCACGAACGGGTAGACGAAGTTGTACTCGCCTTCGCCGGGGATAATGTAGCGGCGATTCTCCCACCCGGGCGTGTGCTCTCCGACGTAGATCGAACGTCGCGCCAACCCGAAGTACGAGTACGTCACGGTGAGATATTTCCCGAGGCCGGTCTTCATCAAGGCGGCGGTCATGTTTTCGAAAGCGTCCAGGTCGTACCCGATGCGCCACAACATGAAGTCCGCATCCGACCGCAATCCCATGAGCGAATAGGGCCGAAGCAGCATCTCTGAGGAGTGTTCTTCGGCCGCTTTGAGGAATTCCTGTTTGCCCTTCTCTCGTTCTTCATCGGACAGTCGTCGCCATTCAGGGTCGAGCTTGAAAAAGAGGTAGTTTATGTACTGGGCCGGGAGTTTCTCTTCGGTTTCGGTTTGTTGCTTTGTCTGTGTCTCCGTCATGCTCTACCTCCTGGCGGCCGGCTCCAGGCCGAAGTTGCTCTCGTAGAGTTCTTGTACGCGGGAAAGCTCTTCATCCGTCAGGTCCGGTGTCTCGGAGGTGGCGGCGAACTCTTCGATCTGCTCTTCACCGTAGATGTTGGGCAGCGTCGAGGACACCTCTGGCGAGGCGAGCACGAACTTGAGCGCCGCCTGGCCCAGGGTACGCCCCCCGGACTCGGTAAGGAAGTCTAGCTGCTCGACTTTCTTCAAGCCCCCAGTAAGCCACTCTTTGGGGCGGTGGCGGCGGTGGTCGTTCTCGCCGAAGGTCGTGTTCTCGTCGTAGTTGCCTTCTAGCATGCCGCTGGAGTGGGGGACGCGCACGATGAGGCTGGTGTCGGTCTCGCGGGCGGCTTCTACGAGGTCGCGACCGGGGTCTTGTTCGAGGAGGTTGTAGATCATCTGCAGGCCAGCCAGGTCGCGCTCGTGCATCGCCTTCACGCCCTCTTCGAGCCAGCCGATCTTCGGCCCGAGCGCGGCGCCGTAAGCCCGGATCTTGCCCTGCTCCTTGAACTCTTCCATCAACCCAAAAAGCTCGTCGTTCTCCACGGCGTCCATCTTGGCGTTGTGGAGCTGCAGAAAGTCTATGTAGTCGGTGTTCAAACGTTCCAGACTTTTGTCTAGGGCGAAGCTGATAAAGTCTTCGGACCAGTCTTGCGGACGCGCCTGCTGACCCCGGCGCTCGGTGTTGTTATAGAAGTCGTAGCCGATCTTGGTCGAGATCACGACCTCATCCCGCATATGTCCGAAAGCATCGGCCAGCAAAGTCTCACCCAAACCGGAGCCGTAAGTGTCGGCGGTGTCGAAGTAGTTGATGCCCGCATCGTGGGCCTTGCGCAAAAGTTCTACGGACCGCTCCTCGACAACCTCGCCCCACCAGCCGGTCGAGACCGTCCAGACGCCGAAACCTACCTCGGATACTTTTATGTCCGTGTTGCCGAGACTCCGATACTTCATATGCCAACCCTCGCCTCTCATACGTCGTGTTCGTCGCAGGCCAATAATTACTATATTCTACTGTGCCCGGCCGCAAAAAAGCTGTAGGAAAGTTCTCCTCGCGGGGTTTTAGATGAAGCTCTGGCGACGGCGTCTTTCTGCGGCATCCGGCTCCGGTGATTCGGCTCCGGTGATTCGGTTCCGATGATTCCAAACGCGGCCAGTGTGGCATAAATAGGCCCAGGCGAAGGCTTTTTGTACCCAATGAACCGGGGGGCGGATGAAGATGGATGCTGTAGGGCGTACCGTGGAGCTTGCGACACGAAACGTAGAACGCGGCGGAAAACCGTTTTCTTGCGTGATCTTCTCTTCCGAGACCGGGGAGGTCCTCGCCGAAAGCCCGAACCTGGTGGCGCAAACGAACGACCCCACGGCCCACGCGGAGGTCGCGGCTATACGCATCGCCTGCCAGCGGCTCGGAACCCCGAGCCTGGAAGGCTACGAGGCTTGCGTAATGGCCCACCCGTGTCCCATGTGCTTAGGAGCACTCTACTACGCGGGTCCCGACAAAGTAGCCTACCTCGTCACCCGGGAAGAAGAAGGTCAACACTACACGGACGACCAAAGATACTTCGAGTTCGATAACTTCTACGCGGAGTTCTCCAAAGAACCACAAGACAGGCGCCTGCCCCTGCAACACACCCCGACAAAAGGAAGCGTAAAAGTCTACCGTCTCTGGCAACAACTGAACTCCTGAACCGCCGAAAAACCGTACCAAAAATCTTGTGTACAAGCTGTACCCGCCGGTGGGTCCACCCGGAAAATATTTAGATTTGTTAGGAAAATGTTTCAGTTTGGTCTTGCACGTATGACGAATGTTGGTAAGCTGTGCGGGTTGTAGATTAGTTCAGCCTGTAAAGTTCCGGAGGGGGGATTCATTGGCTGGTACGGTTGGTTCATCGCGCCGCAAGGCTCTAGTGGCGTTTTTGGTGGCCTTGAGATGTCTGGTATAGCTGTTGTTTTGTGCGCGGTTGGTATCTGCGGCACCAATGGAGGCTTCGTGGTACGGCCCACGTTTCGAGGGCAATCTGACCGCGAACGGGGAAGTCTTTGATCCCTCGGGTTACGCGGCGGCCTATAAGACTTACGCTTTCGACACGAAACTGATCGTCACCTACGAGGGACGGTCTGTGGTGGTTCGAATAAACGACCGGGGCCCGTACGTGGCCGGCAGAGAGCTAGACCTGGCGCAAGGATCTGCGGAGTACATTGGGTTGACTTCCGTTGGCGTGGACGTAGTGGACGTGGTGGTGGCGGACCCGTCGACGCCGGTCGGGCCTTATGCTTCGGGAAGTAGCGGCGCCCGCAACGCCTTGGCCCGGGAGCCCGCACCGGTAGAATCGGCGGTAGCCGCCACGCCGGAACCGTCCGGCGAACCATCCGCGGAGCCGGATCAGGGCGAGCCCGTCCGCCCGCAGGGCAACGACAACGCCGCCACCGGCAACTCGGGCCCGGCCGTCGAAGATCAGTACGCTTCCGAGGACCAGTATGTGGCCGCAAATCAGGGACAACAAGTTACGGAAGTCGAACCCGCGCCACCGGCTCCGGAACCCACGCCGCCGGAGCCAAAGCCCGCGGCGCCCGTACTGCCGCCCGAGCCGGAGCCTAAAGCCCTGATCAGCCCGCCGGCCGAGCTGGCGGTCCCGAACTCTACCATACAGAAGAGAGTCGAGTTCAAAGTCGCGGCCCCGCCGACGCCGCAGCCGGTGGAGGAAGAGATAGTAGAGCCTGCACCGAAACCCGCACCGGAACCCGTAGAAGAGGAAGTCGCCCATTCTGCGCCAGAGCCATCATCTGCATCAGAACCGGTAGAGGAGGAAGTCGTCGCCGAGCCGGAACCAGAACCGGTGAAGGAAGTCGCCGAGCCCGAGCCCGCCGAAGAGAAAGCTCCCGAGCCATCGCCGGAAAAACAAAAAGAGCCGGAAGAGGTAGAAGAGGTAGAAGAGCCGACAGAGAAGCCGAGTGAAGAGCTAGCCGTTCTCCCGGACACGGGAGGGGCGCCGCTCCCGGTTCCTACGGCCGGGGTGTTGCTAATCGCCCTCGGCGTCTCGATACGCATCTTACGCCGCTAGATCCAGGCGGGTCCACGGAGGCCCGTCTTTTGTTGCTGGATAAGACGAAGCTTTGGGTGAGGCGTACAATCATCCGCGTATGGAAAATCTCCGAGCATCGGGGTTGGAAGCCTGATCGCGCGCTACTCCGGGGGTGCGACCGGGGCGCGCCGGGCGGCCGCGTCCGGCGCGGCAGTGGTTGTGGACGCTTATCGGGCGAGCACCACCATTGCGGTTCTCGTTTCGAAGGGCGCCCGGGTGTTGCCCATAGCCTCTATAGAAGACGCTTCCAAGATAGAGGCGGACTTCCGGGTCGGAGAGCGGGGCAGCGCAAAGCTCGCGGGCTTCGATTTCGGGAACTCGCCGACGAAACTACACCACGCCGCGTTGCCGCCCGGCTCGACGGTGGCCCTCACCACCACGAACGGAACCCGCGTCATAGAAGCCGCTGCCGGCGCACCGGCCATCCTGACCGGGGCATTCGTGAACGCCGGAGCCGTAGCCAAAGAACTTTTTCGAACGCACAATGAATCAGAGGTGGCTGTTATCGGCTGCGGTTGGGAGGGGCGACGGGCCTCCGAAGACGAGGCCGCGAGCGGGGCCATACTCCATCACCTCAAAAATCGCGGCGCCGTTCTGGACGACCGGGCGGAGCGCGTGGTGGAACTCTACCGGCGACTTCCTAAAGAATTCTTGAAAACAAACAGTGCCGCCCGGCGGCTAAAGCGTCTCGGGTACGAGGAGGACCTGGATCTCTGTCTCTCAGAAGACATCTTCCCGGTAGCTCCCCGCCTGGAAAACGGGGCGTTTGTAGAACGGAGGAAATGACGGGCATATATGTGCAAAATTATCGGCCGATGGGCCAATAGAAAAAGCACGATTTATCCTTGACAACGGTGATGGACGGTCTTATTCTGAAGGCAAGCTCGGCGGATCAAACGTTACAAGGTTCGTCAAACCGCAAAAGGAAGGAGGTGGAAAACATATGACTCTTACCATTGATCACGAAAAGACTCGGGAGCACACCCGGGAGGATGTGGATCGGGCGATCGACGTTATCGAGCGTCACCTGGAGAAGGAGGCCCGCACCCGCAACCTGCTGGACGAGCAGGCGATCATGCGTCCCAAGGACTTGTGCAAGCAGCAGGGCCTGGACATGGTTGCCGAACTGCGGGGCATGGCCTAAGCCGAGCAACGCACGAGCCTATGAAGGGGGATGCACAGTAAAAGCATCCCAGGCTTCATCTAAGAGCCGAGGTCAGGCTGTCCATCCCCCTTCTTATAGGCCAAAAAAGGACCGGGAATAAGCCCCCGGTCCTTTTTCTTGCGTTTTTGTCGTGCCAAAAAGGGAGCTACTTGGGGCGGAGGAGGAGGGATTCGAACCCTCGATACCCCGTTAAGAGGTATAACACCTTAGCAGGGTGCCGCCTTAAACCACTCGGCCACTCCTCCACACAGAATTTTACCAGAAAGAGCCGTGTCGTCATCCCGGGTCACCCCGAATTTTATCCGTCTGCAAAGCTGCATACAGGTGCCGAATGCAGATGCTACACTTTCGCACCGAATGGTTTGAACGCCCGCGGGAGGCTGAGATGGCTGAGGTTCGAGAAGGGAAGATGACCATCCCGCACCTCCTAAAGATGAAGCGCGAGGGGGAGCGCATCGGAATGCTCACGGCGTACGACTACCCGACGGCCCGCATTCTGGACCGGGCGGGGATGGACGTTCTATTGGTCGGTGACACTTTGGGGATGGTGGTGCTCGGCTACGAGTCGACGGTGTTCGTGACGCTGGAGGACATGATCCACCACGTCAAAGCTGTAGTACGCGGCACGCGACGGGCGCTCGTGGTCGGGGATCTCCCCTTCGGCTCGTATAATGAGGGTCCCGCCCAGGCCGTCCGTTCGGCCACACGCCTTATAAAAGAGGGCGGGTGTGCGGCGGTAAAACTAGAGGGCGGTATAGAGATGGCCCCGGCGGTCCGGGCCGTTACGGAGGCCGGAATTCCGGTCGTCGGGCACGTCGGGTTGTTGCCCCAATCGGCGACCAAAGTAGGCGGTTTCAAGGTGCAGGCCCGCACGGCGGAAGACGCGGCGGAACTGGTGCGCGGCGGCCGGGCGCTGGAGAAGGCCGGCGCGTTCATGGTGGTCGCCGAGTCTGTTCCCGCGCCGGTCGGCGAGTTGCTCAGCCGCAGCCTTACGGTGCCGGTCATCGGCATCGGCGCCGGGCCGGGCTGTGATGGTCAAGTGCTCGTCACCCCAGATATGCTCGGCATTCAGGACGAATTCACGCCGCGCTTTCTCAAGCGGTACGCCGGCCTATCTTCGACCATGGAAGAAGCCGTTCGCAAATATCTCACAGAGGTCAAAGCCGGTGCGTTCCCAGACGAAGAGCACACCTACCCGATGGACCCGGAGGAAGAGAAGCGGCTCGGCGGCGAATAGGGAGCTTGCCGGGAGTCGGTATTTTCAGTTGCGGCAACACTGCGCTTTGTGTATAAAGCAAAGATGAGAACGCTAGTTGCGAAATTGAGACTTGATCGGCGTCAGATCAAGGTCGGCAGAAAAGGTGCGATAGTCTTCCTGGTTTTTTGGGGGCTTATGTTTTTCTCAGGCATTATATTTACCTTGAGTGGGCCTGTAGATGTCTCCACTTTCTCTGTGTTGCTTACCTCTGTCGCGTTCTTTTTATTTGCTATTGCTGAACTCTTTCAAGATAACGCTCTAAATCTCGCAATAACTCTGAGGGTAGCAAGTTTTCTGGCGTTTCTCACGGGTGCATTTTTCTTTGCAGCAGATGTGTACCAACGCTCAGGTCCCTTGGTAACGGTAACTATTTTCGGCCTAATCACGCTAGTTATTCTCGCAGTGGCTTATCTGCAAAGAAGCATGAGGAAAAGCCTGGATCGCAGATAGATGAAAAAGCTCGTTACGAAGCTGCGGCTCGACCAGAGATCATTTCCGGTGGGAGAAAGACGGGTAGGGCCTCTCTTGTTACTCTTCTGGAGCTTCTTGTTCATCATGGCCGTTAGGGATATCTTGAAGGGATCTGGCGATTACTTTACTTTCAGTTGGATGTTCAGCTCTGCGACGTTTACGTTGTTTATTGTTGCTGACTTCTTTCATGAGTTCGCCTCGAATGTAGCTTTAGTGTTTAGGTCAGTAGGCGTTCTGTTCCTGTTAGCTGCCGGCGTGACTTTTCTTCTAGGAGCAGTATTACTGCCTTCAGGACCTCCTCTAGCAGCAGTCTTCGTAGTTTTTGCTTTGTTGTTTGGATTCGGGTTGCCCTATCTACAAGGGCATCGAGACAAACGCCAGAACCAATCCTAAAAAGATTACTTCGGTTCGTCGTCGAGCATCGGGGGTTTTTCGTTGGCGGGTTTGCCGGCGATGACTTCTTTGCCGGAGATTTCTTCTTTCATCTTTACCAGCACGGCGTTTAGCTCGGCGCCGATGAGTAGCGAGAGCGAGACGATGTAGAGGTAGAGGAGCAGGATGACGGCGGCGCCTATGGAGCCGTAGGTCTGGTTGTAGGAGACGAAGTCGCTGTTTACGTAGAACCGGAAGCCCATGCTGGCGAGCACCCAGAGGACCACCGCGATAAAGCCGCCCGGTGTGATCCAGAGGAACGGCTGCTCTACGTCCGGGGCGAAGTAGTAGAGCATGGCGAAGGTGAATATCATTATCCCGAGCGCCACCAGCCACTGGGCCACGCTCCAGACGACGTTGAACAAGGCGCCGAAACCGTAGTAGGCGGCGATGCTCTCCCCAATGTTTGGACCGGCGATCAGGAGTACCAAAGCGACGAAGAAGATGCCCGAAAGCGCCAGGGCCATGAGCAACGCCAGACCCCGGACCTTCCAGAAGGTCCGGGTCTCTTCCACGTCGTAGGCTTTGTTGAGGGCGTGGGTAATTGCGGCGAAAGCGTTGGAGATCACCCACAAAGTGCCGACAATGCTGAACGAGAGCAGCCCGGCCGCCGGGTTGCGGCCCCGCAAAATGTCCGCGACGTAGGCGTCGATCAAGTCGTACACCGGAATCGGTAGCACTTGGATAAAGTACGATAGGAGATCCTCGGCGAAACCATCGCTCGAAAACGTGCCCATGAGCGAGAAGACCACCAACAGAAACGGGAACAGACCGAGCGTCAAGTAGAAGGCCAACTGGGCCGCGAGCCCCGCTATGTCGTCCCGGTAGATCTGCTGCACGGTCCGCCGGATCGTCTTGTACCGCAGAAGGCTGCCCATGTCGGCCAGAAAACTTATCGTGGACCCCGCCACAGGCCTCCGGGCGATCCCCTTAACCCTCGTTTTGTCAGCTTTTGCGCCCACTTCTTTCCTTATACAGCTTCTCCAACTATTTGCATTGCATGTATTTTAACGCCGGGTACGTCTCGCAGCCCGCAGAACCTCCCCAACAAGCCTTTTATATATACCCCCATAGGGTATAATCATAGGACGAGGACGAAGCTATTTGGAGGTTTGGCGTATGGGAGATTCTTTAAACAAACTGTCGTTGAGTGCTACGGCGCATTGTCTCACCGGGTGTTCCATCGGCGAGGTTGCAGGGTTGGTGATCGGTGCGGCGCTCGGGTGGGGGAACTTCGCGACGGTGGCGTTGGCGGTGTTTCTGGCTTTTTTGTTCGGGTATTCGCTCACGATGTTGCCGTTAGTTCGTTCCGGGTTGGCGTTAACGACGGTGATACCGCTGGCCCTCGCTTCGGACACGCTCTCGATCACGGTAATGGAGATCGTGGACAACGCGGTTTTGCTCGTCATACCGGGTGCGATGGAAGCGGGCATCGGCAGCCTGCTTTTCTGGGGTAGTTTGGTGGTGGCGCTGGCAATCGCCTTTGCGGCGGCTTTCCCGGTCAACCGGTACCTGATCCGCCGCGGCCGCGGCCACGCCGTAGTCCACGAATACCACGATCACTAGCAGAACCCGCTCCCCATAACTGCCCGATGATAGCCGGCTGCAGCCCGTTATACTTCACTGCATGAGGCTCATAGTCGCCGAAAAACCTTCTGTTGCCCGGGACATCGCCGGCGTACTGGGCAGTCACAAGAAGCAGAAAGGTTCTCTCACCGGTGGCGGGTGGACCGTGACGTGGGCGCTCGGACATCTCGTAGAACTCACCCCACCCGATGCTTACGGCGACGAGTATAAAAAGTGGCGGATGGAGAGTTTGCCCATACTGCCGGACAGGTTCAAGGCCCGGGTGAACTATAAGACCCGGGACCAGTTTGCGGTTGTAAAAAGTTTGTTGCGGGACCCGTCCGTGACTGAAGTCGTCAACGCTTGCGACGCCGGACGGGAGGGGGAGTTAATCTTCGCCTACGTCTACGGCCTCTCCGGATGCAAAAAGCCGGTTCGCAGGCTCTGGATCTCCTCTCTCACCCCCGAGGCGATCCGGGACGGCTTCTCTTCCCTACGCGACGGCCGCTCTATGAGAGCACTCGAAGACGCCGCCCGCAGCCGCAGCGAGGCCGATTGGATGGTCGGCATGAACGCCACCCGCGCCTACTCCGTCCGCTTCGGGCGTCCCGGAAACGTCCTCTCCGTCGGCCGCGTCCAAACCCCGACGCTCAAACTCCTCGTAGACCGCGAGACCGAGATACAGAACTTCGAACCGGAGAAGTTCTGGACCGTTTACGCCCGCTTCGCCCGAGACACGAACGGCGAAACCCGCACCTACGACGGCGTCTGGTTCAAGAAAAAGCAGAACCGGCTCAAAGAAAAAGAAGCCGCGGACCGGATAGCGGAGAAGGTCCGCGGCGGAACCGGCACCGTCAAAAAAGCCGAAAAGAAGACCGCCTCCGAGAAGCCACCGCTCCTCTACGACCTGACCGAGCTCCAGCGCAACGCCAACGCCCGCTACGGCTTTACCGCCGAACGAACGCTCCGCGCCGCCCAGGCCCTCTACGAAGAGCGAAAGCTCATAACTTACCCCCGGACCTCCAGCCGCTACCTATCCAAAGACATGGTAGGGACCCTGAAAAAGCGCGTCGAGGCGGCGGGAGCTTTGCCGGAGCTATCCACCTTCGCAGAGAAATTGCTCGGCCTCGAAAAACTACCCATAAACAAACGCATCGTGGACGATTCCAAAGTCACCGACCACCACGCCATCATCTTGACCAACAAGAAGTCCTCGCAAGAGCTGCCGCAAGACGAAGCAAAGATCTACGATTTAATTGCGCGGCGTTTCCTGTCTGTCTTCTTCCCGGACGCCCGCTTCGAGAACACGACGGTCGTTACCGAGGTGCGGAAGGAAACGTTCCTATCCAAAGGCCGGGTGGTTCTGGAGGTTGGTTGGCGGGCGCTCTACCCGGACGGCGTCGGCGGGCGCAAGGAGAAAGAGCCGCCGGTGTTGCCCCCGATAGAGGTAGGGCAGGAGTGGGATGTGGCTAAGATGGCCGTGAAAGAGGGTGAAACAAAGCCGCCGCCGCGCTACTCGGAGTCGGCGTTGCTCGGGGCGATGGAGACGGCGGGAAAGCTCGTGGAGGACGAGGAGTTGCGGCAGCAGATGAAGGACTCCGGGCTCGGCACCCCGGCCACGCGGGCGGCCACCATCGAACGGCTCATCAAAGTCGGGTACGCGGAGCGGGAGAAAAAGGCGCTAGTGCCGACGCAGAAGGGCCGGACCCTGATCGGGCTGCTAGGGAACAGTTCGCTCTCTTCGGCAGAGTTGACGGCCCGGTGGGAGGACCGGCTGGCGAAAATGGAAAAAGGTGCCGGTAGCCGGGACGAGTTCATGGCAGATATCGGCCGGTTTACGACCGCGCTGGTCGAAGAGGTGCGGGGGCTCGAAGGTGAAAAACTAGCCGCCCCCGAGCGCACCAGCCGCGAGCCCATCGGAACGTGCCCGAAGTGCGGCGCGCCGGTGGTCGAGACGAAAAAGGCTTACGGGTGTTCGGCCTGGAAAACGGCCGGCTGCAAGTTCGCGATCTGGAAGACCATCTCTGGCAAACGCCTTAGCGTCGGACAGGCCAAACAACTCCTAACCCGGCGCCGCACCCCACAGCTAAAAGGCTTCAAAAGCAAAGTCGGAAAACCTTACGCCGCCGCGCTCAAACTCGACGAAGAACATAAAGTAAAGCTGGACTTCGACGGCCGAGGTTGATTATTTACCCGGCTTGCCAGACCATCCAGAGGCCGAGTACCCCGTAAACAGTCCAGGCGGTGGTCCGGATCCAGTTGCTCTTGAGTAGGAACTCGTAAGCGTCGCGGTCGAAGCCGCTGCCCAACTTCACGTGTTGGGGCGCCTGAAAAAGTGCGGTAGAGACGACGATTACCGCGAACAACAGCAGCCCTGCAATTGCCGCCACGAGTGGCACCTGTGTCGGCCGGAAGAAAAGCGACAACACACCGCTTGCGAGCGTGACGATAATCCCCGGACCCGCCACCAGAAAGAACAGCCGGTTGTGGTCTGTCTCGTAAGCGGGGAACGCTTCGGAACCCACCCGATCTAGCAGCGGGTAGTGGACCAGTTGCATCGTCCAGATAAAGCCCGTCATGAACAGAACCGCGGCCACGTTTAGCAGCAGAATAAGCATTTGCGATCAGACGCGGGTTCTACGACGAAATGCCCGCAGCAATGCTACAGTGCCGAGAAGTCCACCCAAAGCGGCTGCCTTCTTTACAATCCCCGCGTACATCTGTCGCATCTGGGAGAGGGTGTCGCTCTGCTGGATGCGCTCGACGATCTTGCCGTCTTCGATCCTGGCGTAGTCGAACATGTTTACTTCGTAAACACCTCCCGTTGCGGGTATACCGTAGAAACTTCCGGAGTTGGTCCCGGTAACCGTCAGGCGGGCGTAAACTTTATCGTCTTCGGCTACACAGTCGTCGATGCGGGCGTGGAGGTCCGGTATACCGGCCACGACTTTCTCCAACGAGCCTACGGCTTCGGGAAGGTTCACCCATCCCGGCGTAAAGCCGACACAGATCTCCCGGTACATCTCGGGATTTACGACCTCTGACAGAGAATTGAGCTTTTGAGCATTGAGCAACTCTATATAGCGTCTATAAACTTGCTTGTTCTCTTTTGCCGCCAACCGGGAGACCTCCTCTGAACCTCGCCCTCGACAACACAAAAACCACCAATAATTGTTTCAGAGACGGGCAGGTTTTTCACTACCTGGGCGGCTAGTTTCAGATGATCTGGCAACGAACACGAAATCCATCTACATATCGACTTGACTAATTTGATAAACCGGCCCGGCGGTGCGGACTCCAATCCGTCTCGGGGGATAGGCGTTGTCAGCGGATGGCGCCGGTCCTACCAGCCGCCGGTCCTGACCTCGTTGTAGCCTTCGGCGTCTACGGCTTCGGGTGGCGGGTAGGAGTAGAGGTCTACGTGCAAGAGGCCGTCGCTCAGCACCTCGCCGTCCTGCTCGACCTTTTTGTACGTGCTCCATTGGATGCCGACGTCCAGTTCCTGAAAGTCTTCTTCGGAGCGCATCGTGACTTTCTTGCCGGTCGGCACACCCCAGACTTCGGCGACCAGAAAGCCGTCCTCCGTTACGTACTCCCGGATCTCCACGTCCGAGCCGGTGTCGTTGCGGAGCCGCATGTCCAGCTCCTCGGTGCCCTGGTAGCCGAACCACAGCGTGGCGTCGAAGCCGGGCCGGATGTAAGACAGCACGGTGTAGTGGGGGTTTCGTTCTACTACCTCCAGCCCCGCGTACTGGGCAGCCATGTAAACCGTCGAGGCGACCTGGCACAGCCCGCCGCCGTCGGCCAGGGTCTCCCCGCCCTCAGCGAAGACCTTCGCGTCTTTATATTCGAGGCCCTCCAAATGGTCGTTCATGGAGAATACCTCGTCGGGAGGGATGACGGTCCCGTTTACCGCCTCGGCAGACATCCTGAGGTTGTGCTTGCGGGCCTCGCTGTCGCTGTAGAGGTAGTCCGTACGATACTCGCCCATCTTCTTCGCCCCGGACTCTTCCTCGGCTTCCCGTTCGGGCTCCTGCTCCGCTTCAGATGCCCTACTCTGCCCGGTATTCGAGGCGTCCACGGCCCTTCTACCGGACGTGTCACCGGACGCGGCGGACTCTTCGTTCGCCCGGGCGACGAGGCCCAGCCCGCCAAGCCCGACCAGTCCCAGCGCGGCGCCCGAACCTAGAGCGGTCCTGAGAAATCGCCGCCGGGATACCGCCCTGGAGTAAGAGTTTTGGTTTTCCGGCCTGTTCACAACGTATCTTCCCTTTCAAAGTTTGTGCGTTTTAAGGACGGCCCGGACGATGCTGTCGAGCGGCGCTGCCGAACTCGAACTCCGGAGCCGGAGGAGCTAGATATGGTGTCGTCCCGCTCCGGTACGAAAAAACCTTCACGGAGCAAACAAGGGAAAAAGCTCAAGTTCGGAATACCTGAATCAGCGGGGGTGAGGGAGCTGCGAAAGAAGCCGCGATGCCCCGGGGCAAAACCCGCGGGGAGGGCCGGCCGGTCTCCTGCGGGGAAAGCTCGACCTCCTGCGAACGCGGCCGGGCTTGCGCGGCTCCTACCGAAAACAGAACCGCAACCGTCGCGGCGCACAGACCCATGCCGGCGCCCGCCAGAAAGTCTCCGGAAGCCGGCTCCACGCTTTTTGCGGTGTGTAACGCGCCGCCGAACACGGCGAACGCCATCCACGCCACGACCAGTAGCGGCAAGACCCTAAGCGCTATGTGCCTCGTTTTCTGCACCGGATGACAATAATAGTACACAAAACCGTAGTCTTCTAAATAATCGCAGGTTCGCGCTGAACAGAGCAAATAGAAGGTAGTTCCGGTGTAGAAGCGTTATCTCGACCGCGCGTTGGACGTTGTTGGGCGTTAGGACAAAAGCAAGCCCAGAACGCCGCCCCCGACGACCAACCACGCCGCGTTGACTTTGAACCGGATCAGCAGAAGGAGCGCCGTAATCGCCAGTAGCCCCGAAAACGGGTCTACTATGGCTTTCCGGCCCAGTTGCCAGGTGACGCCGGCCATAAGGGCGAGGGAGGTCACGTTGAGGCCGTCGAGGAGGTTCGACATCACCGGCGAGCGGCGGAGGCGCGGGATGATGGGTCCGGTCAGGGCGACGAAAACGAAGGCCGGAAGGAAGATACCGACCGTCGCCAGGGCCGCGCCCGGTACGCCTTCCAGCAGGTAACCGATAAACGTCGCCGTGGTAAACACCGGGCCGGGCGTAAACTGTCCGACGGCCACGGCGTCGAGCAATTGTTGCTCCATGAGGCGGCCCGTGGCCACGAACTCCGTTTGCAGAAACGCCAGCAGCACGTACCCGCTACCGAAGAGCACCGAGCCTATCTTGAGGAAGCTCAGGAAAACGGAGGCCAACCCGAGCCCGCCCACCGGCGCTTGCAGCAGCCCGAGCGGCAAAGCCGCGGGCAACGCCGCGGGCAACGCCAGGGGCGCGATAGACAACGTCCCGCCCCAGGCTCTCAGCCCGGCCTTCGCCAGCAGGACTACGACGGCCCCGGCGGCGAGCAGCGGTATCTCCCCAACGCCGAGGAGGTAGAGAACCAGGGCTACCGCGCCGACGGCCGCGGTCAGGGGACCTTTTACGGCGGTCTTCAGCAGTCCCCAGAGGGCCTGGGCGATCACCGCCACGATCACCGGTATGATCCCGTAGAGCAAGCCGGAGACTTCGGGGGTGCTGCCGTACGAGGCGTAGAGCATCGCCAGGACCAGCACGATCAGGGCGGCGGGCACGATGAAACAAGCCCCCGCCACGATGAGGCCCCGCCATCCGGCGCGCAACCGTCCCAGGTGTATCGCCAACTCCGTCGAGTTTGGGCCGGGGATGAGGTTCGTCGCCCCCACCAGATCCAGAAATTCCTGGTCGCCCATCCACTTCCGGCGGGTCACGACCTCCTCACGCATCATGGCGATGTGGGCCGCCGGCCCGCCGAAGGCAACGACGCCGAGTTTGAGGAAAAGCCTGGCTAGTTCCCGAAGCTCGCTGCCCGACCTGTTACGCCTGGGGTCCACAAAGAGACAGCATAACGCATCCGGGCACGAGGTCTACACAACGGCGGGCCACCCGGGCGCGGGTAATCCGAGGGCGGGCCGCCGCTCTCCGGGTCGCTTGCCGGAGACTCACTTTCTATTTCCATTGGGGTCGGAGGGTTCGCCGGTAATACGGACCTGGAGCTTCCCGGCGCCTTTCCCGTCGCCCTCCGGGATGTGAAGCGTGCTGATGGGGAACGGGATCGTGATGCCTTCGCGGTCAAAGGCCAGCTTGACGTTCTTTGTTACCTCGGAGACGACTTCGAACTGGTTCTGCATCGAAGGCTCCGACCAGAAACGCAGGATCATATCCACCGAGTATTCGTTTAGCGTCTCCGTCAAAACGACCGGCTCGGGCGATTCGCGGACGCCCCCGGTCGAGTTTAGAGTTTGCCGGGCTATGTCCATAGCTTTCGGCAGGTCGTCGTTGTAGTGGATGCCGACTATTACGTCGTAGCGGCGTAGGGGGTAGGCCGTCTGATTGACCACGACGTTCAAGTAGACGTCCACGTTCGGGATGGCGACCCGCTTGCCGTCGAAGGTGCGGATGATGGTGTCGTGAATGCTGATGTCTTCCACCCGTCCGGCGTAGCCGGAGACCTCGATCTCGTCTCCTATCCTGAACGGGGCGACCAGAATGGTGATAATGCCGGAGATCATGTTCTCCAGCGGGCTCTTTAACGCGAGCCCGACGCCGACCGAGAGCAGGCCAAACCCGGTCAACACCCTCCCCAGCGAAGCCTCGGTAACGATGACCAGAAAGATCAAACCACCCACAAAGAGCGTCAAAATAATGACTATGCGGGTGATCAGAATCCTGATGCGGGGCGCTATGGAGGTTCGTACCAGAGCTGTTTTCAAAGCCCGGCGGGCGACGACGGCCAGCACGGCGAAGACCAGAAAGACGCCGATCGCCACGATCGTCCGCGGCGCCCGACCGGCTATCTCGGGCCAGAGGTCCCTGAAGGACTGCTGAAAGACTTCCAGAAACCCTTCTTGGTCGCCGCCGTTTTGAACGAGTAGTAAGCTGAACTGCGTAAACATCCCGAAGCAAGTATAAAGTACGGGTGGCGGGGTGTGTGATCTCTCGTAGCCGCCGGCCCGCCGGGGCGTTAAAATTTACGGTCTATGAGGGTAATCGTCGTCGGGGCCGGGCTGGCCGGCCTCACCTGCGCAAAAGTGTTGCACGAGAGAGGGGCCGAAGTCGTCGTCTTCGAGGCGTCCGACGGCGTCGGCGGCCGGGTCCGCACGGACGTGAAAGAAGGTTTCCTGCTCGACCGGGGCTTCCAGGTTTATTTCACGGCCTACCCGGCTGCCCGCCGGCACCTGGACCACGAAAAGCTGAACCTCCGGGCCTTCGATCCGGGCGCCGTGATAGTCCGGGGCCGCGAGAAAAGCGTACTCTCGGACCCTGTCCGGGACCCCGGCGCCATCTTTCCGTCCGTTATGTCCGGGGCGGCCACTTTCGGAGACAAGCTGCGTACCCTGAAGCTCGTCGCGGACAACGTCCCCGTAGGAACCGAGGCCGCCGGAGAAGGCGTGAACGGTGATTCCGGGAGCCTGGAATACCTGAAAGAGAGAGGGTTCTCCGAACAATTTATAGACGACTTTTTCCGCCCCTTTTACGGGGGCATATTCCTGGACCGGGCACTGGCAACCTCTTCGCGCGTCCTCCGGTTTACGTTCGGGATGCTTTCTACGGGCCGGACGGCGGTTCCCGCGTGGGGGATGGGTGAGATACCGAAACAACTTGCCGCACGTTTGCCAGAAGACGCGGTAGAGTTAAACAGCCCCGTAGAAGAGTTACTCTACGAAAACGGCCGCGTGCCGGGCGTCCGGGTGGGCGCGGACGAGTACGAGGCCGACGCGGTGGTCGTCGCGACCGACGCCCCGGCTGCAGATGGGCTTACGGACGAAGACGTGCCCCGAGACTCAGTCGGGCAAACGTGTATCTACTACGCCACCGTCGGTTTGAACCACGAAAAGAAAATTTTACTCAACGCCGATGACGGAGGATTTTTGAACAACGTCGTACAGACAAGCAACATATCTAGCTCTTACGCACCGGAGGACCAGGAGCTAGTTTGCGCCGTGGCGCTGGATGACCTGGATCTCCCGGACGAAGAACTATATCGTAAGGGTGTAGAAGAGATAAGCGGGTGGTACCCGCACGCAGACCTCCGCCCACTCTCCATCTACCGTATCCCCTTCGCCCAGTTCGCCCAGCCGCCCGGAACCCACGAGCGGTTGCCGGTAAACCGTACGGCGACGCCGGGGCTCGTGCTCGCCGGGGAGTACACCGAAGACTCCTCGATAAACGGCTCCATGCTCTCGGGCGAGAAGGCCGCGCTGGAGGTGCTGGATTCGTGAGCGCCGTACGCGACTCGGGGCGTGACGGGCGCCCGCCGGCGCTCAGGGTACAGGACCTTCGCAAGACCTATAAGAACGGGCTCGTGGCCTTGGACGGGGTCTCGCTCGACATAGAGCCTGGCAGCTTTTTCGGGCTGCTCGGTCCCAACGGCGCCGGAAAAACGACGCTCATAAACTCCATCGTCAGCCTCGTGCGGCCCGACTCGGGGTCCGTGGAGGTTTTCGGCCGGAACGCTTACGAAGAGTTTCGGGAGGCCCGGGCCATGATCGGGGTTTCCCCCCAGGAGATAAACCTCGACAAGTTCCTGACCGTTCGGGAGACGATGCTCTACCACGCCGGCTACTACGGCGTCCCGAAGAAAAAAGCCCGTGAACGCTCCGAAGAGCTGCTGGAGCGGTTCGACCTGGTAGATAAACGCAAGCAGCGGGTGAACACGCTGTCGGGCGGTATGAAGCGGCGGGTGCTGTTTGCCCGGGCCCTTATGCACGACCCGGACGTGCTGTTCCTCGACGAACCGACGGCCGGGGTGGATATAGAGTTGCGCTACCGGCTTTGGGAGTATATTCGGGAGCTGAACCGTGGCGGGTTGACGATCATGCTCACGACGCATTATCTGGAGGAAGCCGAGGAGTTGTGCGATGAGATCGCGCTAATCAACGACGGCCGCGTCGCCGCCCAGGACACGAGCGTGGGCTTGAAAGAACGCTACGGGGTCTCCAGAATCGAGGACGTTTACCTGAAGGTGGTGGGCCGCAATGTTGGCTGACAGGGGGTTTAGGACGTTGCTCTCGCGAGAGATCCTGCGCTTCGCCCGCGTCTGGATGCAGACCGTCGTCCCTACGCTTCTTACCTCGCTGTTGTACCTGGTGGTGTTCGGGCTCGCTTTAGGGAGTCGCATCCGGGAAGTGGACGGTGTACCCTACCTGGAGTTCATTCTGCCGGGCATCGCGTTTATGAATCTGGTTACCGGGGCGCACATGAACTCTTCGTGGTCGGTCTTCGACGCGAAACGGGAGCGTTACATAGATGAGGTTCTGATCAGCCCGATGAGCAACTTGCAGATCGCGCTCGCTTACGCTTTGGGCGGCACTTTGCGCGGGTTGGTGATCGGGGCCGGGGTCTTTCTGGTCGGGGCGCCGTTTATCGGGGTGAAGGTCGCACACCCGTTCTTGCTGCTCCTGATCGGTATTCTCACCTCGTTTATCTTCTCGTCCATCGGGACCGCCGTCGGTGCGCTGGCGACCCGCATAGATCACATCTCGCTCCTTACCAACGTGGTCATCCAACCGCTAGCCTTTCTGGGCGGGGTGTTCTACTCGGTGGATATGTTGCCTCCGGTCTTACGGACGGCGACGTACTTCAACCCGATCTTCCACACCGTAGACGCCGCCCGCTACGCTACGCTCCAGACCTCGGACCTGAACCCCTACCCGGCGCTCGCCGTCGTCGTTCTGCTCGCCGTCCTCGCCTTCAGCGGGGCCTGGTGGGCAATAGCCCGTGGTCCGAACCTCCGCTACTAGACGCCCCGGCGGCAAGCCCGCCCCCGCCGTCTCCGCCTGGCCGTTCGTGCTGGCGGTCTTCGCCGCCTCGCGGCTGCTGTTTCTCGGTGCAGGCGCCCTGACGCAGGCTCTTCTGCCAAAGGCCGAGCCTGCCGGCAGCCCGCTAGAACCTCCGGGCTTTCTTAACTATTGGGCGCACTGGGATGGGGCCTGGTACGCCCAGATAGCCACTGAGGGATACGGCGCGGGAGCTCCGGCTTCGACGGCGTTCTTTCCGCTGTACCCAATGCTGGTGCGGCTCGGGACTGTTCTGGGTGGCGGTCCAGCGTTTTGGGGAGTTCTGATTTCGCTCGTAGCGACCCTGTTTACCTTCTACTTTCTCTACGGTATAGCCGAACGTCTCTACAGCACCGATATCGCCCGGGCCTCTACGCTGGCCCTGGCTTTCTTCCCAGCGGCTTTCTTCCTGAACGCCGTGTATACGGAAGCTCTGTTCCTAATGTTTACGACCGGCAGCATTTGGGCGCTGTACGTGCGCCGGGATCTATTGTTTGCGGGGCTGCTGGGCGCGTTGGCCGCCGCGACCCGCAACCTGGGGCTGCTGCTCCTTATCCCGCTGTTTATCGAGTGGTATCGCAACCGGCGGGAGTTTGGCTCCGGCGGACTGTCAGGTATTCTCCTGGTTCCGGCGGGGCTTCTCGCTTACGGGATATTCCTGGCCGGACGCTTCGGAGACCCGTTCATCTCCGTCCGCCAGCAGGAGGAGTATTGGGGCCGCACGTTTGTCAGTCCCGTCGCCACGTTGCAAGGAGCCTGGAGTTCGGCGGTGGAGGGTGCGGGGTACTGGCTGCAGCCGGCGACGCTCTTTTTGAGTCCATCCTCCGGGCCGTCACTCGAAGCCTCCAACACGCTGAACTTGGTGTTCCTGGTGTTGCTTCTGGTGCTCATGGTCGTTGGGTTTGTCGCGTTACCGCCGGGGCTCTTTCTCTACACGTTCGTAATAATGATCTTGCCGACCCTTACGCCCAGCCCCATCTTTCCGCTCATGAGCTTGCCCCGGTTTATGCTGGGGGCTTTCCCGCTCTTTCTCGTGCTCGGCTATCTACTCGCACGCAGTAGGACGGCGCTTGCGATCTGGCTGGTCTTGAGCGTGGGCGGAGGCGTGGCGCTGACCGCGCTATTCACTACCTGGCGGTGGGTGGCTTAGGCGGTGTTGTGGCGCAGGATCTCGACGGCCGAGCCGCTGAGGACGGCGCCTTCTAGCCGGACATCCGGTTTGGATACCTTGACCCGGACAGATTCCGTTTCGGGGTGGCTATCGAGGACCGAGGCGGCCACCCGTTCCGCCACGGCTTCGATCAGGTCGAAAGGTTCTCCTTCGACGATCTCGCGGACCCGGCGATAGACTTCGCTGTAATCTACGGTCTCCGTGAGGTCGTCTGAGACGCCGGCGCGACGGAGGTCCAACCTCATCTCCAGATCCAGGACAAACCGCTGTCCAAGCTCGCGCTCCGACGCTAGCACCCCGTGCCGGCCGAAGAAGACCATCCCTTCCAATAATATCCGGTCTTCACTCATGTCCTATGCCGTATAAACACAGCGAGTATCTTATAAGATAGAAGTATTGAACGTCCGTAGACTCTAGGAGAATCTTTGATCGATTACCACTTGCACGTCATAGCCCACGGCGATCGGCCGATGACGGTAGAGAACATCTTCGAATACTGCGAGGTCGCCCACGGCCGCGGCATCCGCCAGATGGGCATTACGGAACACGACCGCTACCTGGAAGACATAGACCTCATCGCATTTCAGGAAGCCCGGGAGATGTCTCAGGACGTAGGACTAAGGCTCGGGATAGAGATAGATTTCATTCCCGGTAATGAAGAAGAGATGGGCCGCGTGGCGACGGCGTTGCCCTACGACTACGTGATCGGGAGCGTCCATCGGGTGGATTATGAGGAAGTAGACCACCCGGACCACATGGAGATCTACGAGAAATGGGAGACCTACAACCTCTACGAAGCGTACTACGAGAACGTTCGCAAGGCGGCGTTATCGGGGCTATTCGACGTGATCGGGCACCCGGACCTCATTAAGATCTTCCGTCACTTCCCCGACCAAGACATAACCCCAATGCTCGAAGAGACAGCCGACGCCGTCGCCGAATCCGGCGTCGTAGTAGACGTTAACGCTGCCGGCCTGCGAAAGCCGATAGGCGAAGTTTACCCGGCCCGTAACTTCCTGGAGATGTTCCATCGCCGCGGCGTCCCCATAATCCTCTCCTCCGATGCCCACTCCGCCGGTGAAGTCGCCGCCGGCTACGATGAAAGTCTCAAACTCGTACACGAGGTCGGCTACCGCGAGGTCGTCACCTTCGAGGATCGCGGGCGCGGTACACTCGCCCTGTGACCGAACCACTCTTTTTAAAGGATTCTTATCTAAGGGAGTCTCGGGCGGACGTGGTGCAGCACGCCGGACGTGAAATCTTGCTGGATCGCACCGCTTTTTATCCGGGCGGCGGAGGACAGCCACCGGACAAGGGCCAACTCAAGGTCGGACCTATCCAGGCCAACGTGGTAGACGTGCGGCGGCAAGGTGGAAGCATCGTCCACGTCCTTGACAACCCGATACCGGCGTCGGTCGGGCAGATAAACGGAATCCTTGACTGGGAGCGCCGCTACGCCCACATGCGCTACCACACGGCCCTGCACGTCCTCTCGGGCGTTATATGGAAGAATTTCGGGGTGAAAGTAACCGGCGGCCAGGTGCGCCCCGACCACGCCCGGATGGACTTCTCATTCCCCGGCGGGTGGACCGACGAAGTAATAGGGGAGATAGAGCGGCTGACGAACGAGGCGCTGGCGGAGGAACGGCCGGTCAAAGTCTACGATTTGCCGCGGCAGGAGGCCCTGCAGAACCTGGACCTGATCCGTACCCAGGTAAACCTAGTGCCAGAACACGTAGAACAAGTCCGTATCGTAGAGATCGAAGGTTTAGACATCCAGGCTGACGGCGGCACCCACGTTTTGAATACCAAGGAAGTAGGAGGGATCGAGATCTCCGGCCACAAGAGCAAGGGCCGACAGAACAAGCGGATAGAATTCATAGTTCAATGAAGAAGTACGCCGCGATATTGTTGACCGTAGCCATGCTGGTCTTGTCCGGATGCAGCGGAAATCAACAAAACTCTACCGGCTCCGGTGCCACGCCAGACGCAGAAGGAAGTACCGGCAGTTCCGGCGCTTCCACGAAGGAATCCGCTACCGGCGAAGCGCTGCGCACCGCAACCATCAATGCCTCCGACGGCGAAGAAGTGGGGGTGCGGGTCGAGATCGCCGACGACAGCGAAGAGCAGGCGCAAGGCCTTATGAACCGCACCTCGCTCGGTGAAGACCAGGGAATGCTCTTCGTTTTTGACGAAGAAGCGACGCTCTCTTTCTGGATGCGAAACACCTTGATACCACTCTCCGTAGCCTACATAGATTCAGAAGGCCGCATCGTGGACATCCAGAAAATGGAGCCGCTGGACGATGAGCCGCCTCAATACGTCTCAGCCGAGCCCGCCCAGTACGCCCTGGAGGTCAACCAGGGGTTTTTTGAGGAGCGCGGCGTTGAAGTAGGAAACACGACCGAATTGCCGCTTTAGATTTAGAGACGACAGGCGTTTACGATTAGTCCTCTACACCGCCTCGGGCTCTATAGGATAGGTTACGTTCCTATCATGAGCCGTAAGGTTGTCCGAGGTTGCTCCTTATAAGAGCCACGATCTCTCCATCTGCGAGCGGCTTCGAGAACCAGTAGCCTTGGACCATGTCGCAGTCTGTTTTCCTGAGACGCTCAAGTTGGAGGATGTTCTCCACGCCCTCGGCGACGACCGTCAAGTTCTGACCGTGGGCGAGGTCTATAATTCCGGAGACGAGTTTCTCGTTTGCGGAACGCTTTTCGAAGCTTTCTCCAGAATCGTCTTGTACGCTACTTCCATCGGCAAGCTTGCTAATGAACGAGCGATCTATCTTGACGATGTCAATCGGCAGACGGCCCAGGTAAGCGAGTGAAGAGTAGCCAGTTCCGAAATCGTCCACGGCCAAGCGTACCCCATTCTTCATTGAATCGTGGAGTGTCTCGTAGATAGAATCGGTGTTATCCACCAGTGCGCTCTCGGTTATCTCCAGAACTAGAGCGCGCGGGTCGAGCCCCGTCTCTTCGAGTACCGCCTCCACTTTGCCAGGGAAGCCCGGATGCTCCAGTTGCTTGGCGGAAAGGTTGACGCTAATGATAACGGGCGGCTCTGAGGGGTGTCTTTCGCGCTGCCTTTTCGCCCAGGTACAGGCTTCTCGCAGGATCCATTCTCCGAGGGGTACTATGACGCCACTTTGCTCCGCGAGCGCGATGAACTCCGCGGGTGGCAGTAGGCCCCGTTCCGGATGCTCCCAGCGCACGAGGGCCTCGACGCCGACCACCGTGTCCGTCTGCAGGGAGAAGACTAGCTGGTAGTGGAGAACGAACTCCTCTTGTTCTACGGCCCGGCGTAGATCCGTGTCCAGGGCGAGGCGCTCTTTCGCGGCCTCTCCCACTACCCGGTCGAAGATAACGTAGCGGGAAGTTCCCTTTACCTTCGCCGATTGGAGGGCGGTGTAGGCGTCCCGCAGCAAGTCTTCTGCCTCTTCCGGAGCCTCCCCGACCATCACGACCCCGGCGCTTGCGGTTGCGTACACCTCGCGGCCTTCGATCTCGTAGGGACGCGCCAACTCTTCTAACAACTTTTCAGATAGTTCTCTGGCTCGATCCTCGGAACCTACACCCTCGATAAGCCCGGCGAATGTATCGTCACCGGTTCTGGCGACCCGTACCATACTTGCCGTGGAAGCTTCCGCAGTCGATGTGGAATCCGGTGCAGATGCTGGCGTGAAAACGGAGAAGCGTTCGGCCACCGCAACCAACAGCCTGTCGCCCGTCCGGTAGCCCAGGGCGTTGTTGATGTCAGCGAATTGGTCGAGACCTATGGCTAGCACCACGAAACCATCGCCAGGGGTGGTGGCCCCGTCTGAGAGCTTATCCGAAAACAGCGCCCGGTTCGGTAGTCCGGTCAGGCGGTCGTGGGAGGCCTCGTGGACCAGCCGCCCGGCTGTTTCTCGTTGCTCGGTCACGAGGCCTCCGAGAAGCAACCCGACGATGGTAAGCGTCAACAGGCCGAACTGTATGAGGATCGGGTTGGAATTTGCCACCGTACCACCTACCAGAAGAACCGCCCCAACGTTTATGAGCAGCACGCAGACCGTGGTGCGGGCGAGGTCGCCGCGAACCGCGACCCAGATCAGGGGCAGAAAGACCAGGTAGGCGAAGTCTAGCCGTACGCCACGGTTTGTACCGTAGGCCACAAACATTATCGTCCCTAGCAGTACTATCTGGCCCGCGAGTTCGAGGATCTCACGCCGCCCCGGGAGGCTAAAGCCTTTTAGTGGCTTCCAGGGCGATTGCTCTTCTCGCGTCGGCTGTCCTGACAAACTCGACCACATGGAGGGGAAAGGACGAAGACCAACCAGAAGGAGCGTGGTCACCACACCCACGCCGGTCGCCTCTCCGGCCCAGCCGCCCAAAGTGTTGACGACAAAACCGTCCCAAGGGATTCGACCGACCACAGCGTATCCGGCGACCGCCACCGCCGAACCAACGAACGGGGCGGCCAGACAGCCTATCCCCACGAAGTAGAGTAGGTCTCGCATCCGGGACAGCCGGGGGTCGATCTTCACCTTATGCACCAGAAGAGCCGCTGCCCCCACGTACACCGCTGTGTAAAGCACGGGTAAACCTAGTAAGACCCAGAGAGGATACTCTGCACCACCCCTGTGTAGTAGATAGTGGGCCAAGGCGGTCAAGACTATGGCCGGGGCGTAGCGTACGCCGCAGATCAGCAGCAGGGCGAAACTCAGGCCGCTTGGAGGATACCAAAGAGAAACGTCAAGCTCTCCCCGGAGGTTCTGTGTAGCCACGCTGAGGATAAACCAGATGATCAGGTAGCCCACCACGATTAGCGCCGGCCGGCGCAAGCTGCTGAACCTACCTGGCACCCTTTGCGGCGGGGTCTCCTCTTGGTGACTTTCCATTAGTTACTCACTAGCTGTCTATACAACCTTGTCTAGCCCGCGTTCTCCGTCAACTCCACGATCTCGTAGAGCGCGCCGCCCCGCTTTTTGGCCCGGTACATGGCCGCGTCGGCCTCCCGCAGGAGCTCGTCTAGAGTTCGTTCCACCCCGGCTGGCTCGCTCACGGCGATGCCGATGCTGGTGCTAAGGGATAACATGAACGCACCGGTCGGCCCCGGGTTCGGGCCCGGGTCGATGCTCGGGACGATAGAGAAAGGTGTCTCCATGGAGGTTCTGAGGCGCTGGGCTACCTGCACGGCTTCGGCGGTCCCCGAAATACCTGCGAGCAGTACACAGAACTCATCGCCCCCGAGACGGGCCACGGTGTCCTGGGGCCTTACGACGTTCCGGAGCCGCCCGGCTACGGCCTGCAGGAGCTCGTCTCCGGCAGCGTGGCCCAGAGAGTCGTTGACCTCCTTGAAGCCGTCGAGGTCCAGGAAGAGTACCGCCACGTAGCGCATACTCCCTGGAAGACCGCCCGATTGGCTATCTGGACGGCCTGCTACGTGGCCGGCTACCCGCTCGAAGCGGCTCCGGAGCGAGTTGCGGTTCGGCAGGCCGGTCAGGGGATCGTGGAGGGCCTGGTATGAGAGCTGTTCTTCGAGGTCTTTGCGCCCGGTTATGTCCTGGAAGTGGGTGACGAAGTGGGATGGGTTGCCTTCCGAGTCTCGTATCAAGGAGACGTCGGAGATCGCCCAGACTACGCCGCCGTCTTTTCTGAGGTAGCGTTTCTCGATGCTCATGGTGTCCGGGCCGTCCTCTTCGAGCATGCGCCTGGGACGTCCCCGGCTTTTTACCTGGTCGTCGGGGTGGGTGATGTCGAAAGACTTTTTGGACAAGAGCTCCTCTTCCGAATAACCCAGCATCTCGCACAGCGCCCGGTTGACGCGTAAGTAGTGGTTGTCAAGGCTGACGAGGGCCACGCCGGTCGAGGCGTTCTCGAAGGCCTCGCGGAACCGCTCTTCGCTCTGCCTTAAAGCTTCTTCGGCGTGTCGGCGGTCCGTTATATCGCGGACCGAGGCCAGCATCATTCGTTGTCCCCCATAATCTACAGAACCCACCCGCACTTCAACCGGGAAGGTCGTGCCGTCCTTGCGGATGTTTTCTTCCTCATGTCCGTGGGAGAAGAGCCCCGGCTCTCCAGCCATAACGCGCTGCCAGAGCGTGCCGCCTTCTTCCTCCTGCCGGGCCCGCTCCTCCGGGGTAAGCACGTTGCGGGAGACGTCTTTGACGGACATGGTGAGCAACTCTTCCCGGGAGTAACCCAAGAGCCGACACGCCTGAGGGTTGCAGTCGACGAAGCGCCCTTCTTCGTCGTGAACGTAAATGGCGTCCACGGACTGTTCAAAGATTTGCCGAAAGCGCCGCTCGCTCTCCCGCAGCTCCCTCTCGATCCTATTGCGTTCGGTAACGTCTTCGAGGGTGCCGGAGGTGCTGGTGAGATTTCCTTCCTCGTCGAAGTGCTCGCGGAATTTGATCTGGATGTCGCGCGAACCACCGTCTTTTGTCTGGAACCTGGCTTCGTACTCGGTGTAGTCGCCTTCATGCCCGCCCATTTGCTCGAAGTCTTCCAGGTTGCGTTGCAAGTCTTCCGGGTGTACGAATTCCAGGTAACTCTTCCCGATACTTTCTTCGAGGGAGAAGCCGGTGATCTCCTCCCAGGCGGAGTTCAAGAAAGTGTAGTGGCCTTCGGCGTCGGTCTGAAAGACCACCTCTCTAACATTCTCCACCAACGAGCGGTACTTCTCCTCGCTTTTTCTAAGCTCTTCCTCGGTGGCTTTGAGCTCCGTGATGTCGAGCATGACGCCGTGCCAAACTTCGGTTCCATCCTCTTCCACGCGCACGAGCCTGCCGTCTTCTTGCAGCCACACGGTCCGGCCATCCCGGGCGATCATACGGTACTCCTCGCGGAACACGTCACCGGTTCGCCCGGTACGCTCGTCTTCTTCGAGTACGCGTCTACGGTCTTCGGGGTGGAGGATCGACTCCCGAAACCGCGGAACCCCGACGTACTCCTCCGGAGAGTAGCCCAGGACCATCTCTACTTGAGGACTTACGTAGCTGGTGACGCTCGGTTCACCGGGTTTCTGCAGCGAAGCGTAGGTCACCACCGGGACTTCCTCTACCAGGGTGCGGTAGCGTTCTTCGGCTTCCCTGAGCCTCTCCTCAGCTTCCTTGCTCTCGGTCACATCCGCGAAGTACCCCTGCCAGAACTTCGGGTTTCCTTCTTCATCGCGGATAAGGACCGCCTCGTCTTTGACCCACACCACGCTCCCATCCTTACGGATCACGCGGTACTCGATCCTGAAGGGCTCGCCGGTCTCGTTCGTGCGCTCGTTTTCGGCCAGTACCCGTTCGCGGTCTTCGGGGTGCAGAATGTTCTGCCAGAAGTACGGATCGTTGAGGAACTCTTCCGGCTCGTAGCCTAACACCTCACGCACGAACGGGCTCCGGTAGATGACGGAGTTGGATTCGTCTACATAGACGATGTAGACGACGGTGGGTACGTTCTCGACCAGCGCCCGGTACCGTTCCTCAGCTTCTTTTAGACTCTTTTCGGTTTCTTTGCGTTCGGTGACGTCGCGAGAGTTGATCACCAAACCTCGTACTCCCGGGTTGTCGAGCAGGTTGTTTCCAATTCCTTCGAGGTAGCGCCAGGAGCCGTCCGCGTGGCGGGCTCTAACCACTATGGACGAATCGGCCCCAGGGTTGTCGAGGAGTCTGGTGATTCTTTCGTTGACCCACCCGACGTCTTCCGGGTGGAGGTAGTCGTAGAAGCTCTCCCCAACTACCTCATCGGGTAGGTAGCCCAAAGTGTCGGTTATGGCCGGGCTCTGGTAGCGGATAGTGCCGTCGGGTTCGAGGACCGTGATCATGTCTGAGGCGTACTGGACCAGAACAGTACGGAGCCGCTCCTCGCTTTCTCTAAGCGCCTCCTGTTGTTGCCGGCGGTTCGTTACGTCCCGCTGTACGGAGACCCAGTGCGTATGGTCTCCACGTTCGTCTGTGACGGGCTCTATGTCTACCTCGACCCAGAATTGCGTGCCATCCTTGCGGTAATTGAGTAACTCTACCCTCACGGGCTCCCGCTTTGTTAGCGCGGTGCGGATCTCATCCAACCGGTTGCGGTCCGTACTTGGTTCTTGGAGAATGCGAGGAGTCTCTCCAAAGATCTCTTCTGCTGTGTAGCCTGTCATGCGGGTAAAGCTCTGGTTGGCGTAGACTATTCTCGGACCGGGCCCGCTTATGGGCGACGCTTCGGTGACCAACACAGCGTCCCCCACGGCGCCTAGAATGGCTGCTAGAAGGCGCGGCTGTTCTCCGGGTTCAAGGGGCCGCTCTCCCGTACGCCTGCTATCTTGATCCTCTTTCATTTACTCATAAGTCTTTCTGTGGTCCCCTTTAGCAGTTTTGTCACGTTTGTAGACATCACATCGTCCAAACCGGCGCGGATAGGCAAACTTGGTAAGTTCCTTTTGCATCGACCGTGCCTTTGCTTACCGTCTTACATAAATCATTCGCAGTATAGCGTCCACTGCTATGCAGCGATACTCGACGGCCCGTCCTCACGGAAATTTCTGCGGAGAAGGCATGCTCGCTGTTCGTATCGTAGATATCCTCTCCAGCCGTTTCTAGCGGTGACAAAAGAGTGAGGTTGTTCAGGTGCCTAGGCTATCTAGTTAATTTTTCTGCTACCTGAAAAGGGTCCGAGGCGATCACGCTGGCGGCGTAGAGTTCCATCGCACCCATGTCGGAGGTGCGGCTGGTGGGGTCGCCACGATCTACCAAACGCACCACGGCCGGGAAGCCGGACCAGTTCTCGCCCGCCGGCCCGAGCGGCGGCGTGTAGAAGGCCACGTTGAACGTGCTTACGCCCAGATCTTCGACGTAGCCTTGGAGGGCTGCTGCTACTGCCTGGTGTAAAGCTTTGTCTTCCATGTCTTCACCCAGCAGGATAAGCTCTTTGTCTTTGATCGGGGTGAGGCTGGCGAAGCCTCGCACGCCATCTGGACAAGGGAAGCTGAGACCTAAAGACTCGTGGACGCGGTAGAGGTCGTCGAAATAGTTCGCGTCGTAGTCGGCTGCGTAGCCATTCGTGGAGCGGCGGAGGTGCTCGACTTTAGGGTAGTGCATGTTGCGGGTGGCGGTCGCCTGGGCGTGGCCGTGAATTATAGAGCCGCCGGCTCGCCAGAGGCAGTTCCACATTAGAAAGAAATATTTGGCTTCCGGGTCTTCTTCGTAGGCTTTACGGCCCCACTGTAGGCCGACGTTTATGTAGTCGGCGACTTTCTCCGGGGTGAAGTGGAGCGGGTTGTGGTCGTCGAAGACGATGACGCCGTGAAAGCCGTCGTACTTGGCGATGTTCGAGGCGGTAGTCGAGTGTTCGCCTTCGATGCGGCCGAAGGTGTCGGCGGGCGTCCCCGTTTCCGGGTTGCAGAACGGGTCGCCCTCGGACGCGGCTATCTCCTGCTCCAGATTCGTGTCGGTGCCGGTGTCGGAGGGGCGGGAGGCGCGGAGGCCGTTGAAGATGGAGCCTTCCAGCGTAACGAGGTTCGTTACCTTGACGATCTCCTGTTCGCGCACGGCGTCTACGGAGCCGAAGGAACCCTCGATCCAGTCGTGCATGCTCTCCGGCGGGTCGAGGCTACCCGTGGTGGCGCTCACGTCGAAGATGCGGTCTATGATGGTCCGGTCTTCGTCGGAGAGGTCACCGATCAGGGCGGGAAGTTTGGTTATCTGCTTCTCGGTTTCCATCAAGCGACGGCTCCTTATGTCGGTACGGTCAGGCTGCTAATAGAAGTTGCAGCGCCATGGCCGGGATAGCGCAGGTAGCGACGAGGGCGGCCCAGATCCGCAGGATGCCGGCGAGTTGCGTCTGACTTTTTGGCAGAATTTCGGCTACGGAGGCGAAAAAACCTGCGATCCCGCCACAAACACCCGCGAGCATGAGCGCGGTGTCTCCTACGGTCGGGTCCGCCGGATATTCGTAGACGCCCCAGTAGATCGCGGCAACCGAGAAAGCCAGGAACAGCAGGAAATGCCGTTTCTGCTCGGGCTCTTTGAAGAAGTCTGCCTTCCACCCGGCCTGCTTCCGGGAGATGTAGTTTGTGATCTTCTCCAGCACGGGGCAAGGGGCTGCCTTACGCCTTCTGCACGGCGGCGTCGAGGTGGTCGTAGATCCGGGAGCGCGGGATCATACGCTCTATGTGTCCCTCCACGACGAGTTTTATCTTGGCGACCTCGTGGGCGAACTTTACGCACGTGGGCCAGTCGTGGCCTTCGAGGTGAGAGATCAGGAGCCCCGCCCAGAACGAGTCGCTGGCGCCGGTTACGTTTTTGACCTCCACGCGGGTGAGCGGCCCGACTTCCTCGACCGAATTGCCGTCGGAAATAGTGACTACGCCGCCGCTGCTGGTGAACAGTACGACGTCGGCGCCTAATTTGTGGAAGTCTTGCAGGCAGGCTTCTTTGAGATCCTCTTCCTCCATGTTGTAGTCGAACAGCCGCCGGGCGTCTTCTAGCGATGGTTTGACCACCGTAACGTAGGGCAGTACCTCTGCCAGGACCTCCCAGGCCTCATCTTTGTTCGGCCAGATCCGGTTGTCGTAGTTCGGATCCAGTGACACGGTCTGGCCGTGGCTGTGCGCGAGCCGCATGGCCCGCCTTGCCGCCAGCCGTTGTGGGTCCTTCGAGAGCGCCAGGGCCGAAGTGTGTACGATGCGGGCGCGCGCGACCAACTCGGGGGTAACCTCGCTCATGTCTAGCAGGGCGTCGGCCCCCCGGTTGACTTGAAAGTCCGGAACGCTGACGGTGCGGGTGACGAAGATGTTGGTCGTGGGGGCTTCACCGGACCGTTGGAGCGACTCGGTATTGACCCCGTGGCGCTGAAGCTGGTCCTCCAGGTACTCGCTGAAGTGATCCGTGCCGATCTTGGAGAGTAACGCCGAGCGTCCGCCGAGCTTGGCGACGTAGACGGCCACGTTGGCCGGCTGGCCGCCCAGGTAGCGCGTGAAGCTGTCGGCGGTCCGCAGCGAGTGAACCATGTCGTGTGAGATGAAGTCCACCACCGTCTCACCGACCGAGAGCACGTCGAGGGCGAAGTACAGCTCGTCCAAGGTCTCGACGGAAAGGTCTCCCGATTCGGGGTCCGTGAAGAACGTGGGGATCGGCAGCCGCTCGACGACCTTATAGCCGTTCTCCGAGTTTGGATCGTACTCGCCCGTGTCGCCCGCCGCGAGGGTGGTGGCGTGGCCGTCGGATGCTCCGTCGGACGCCTCGACGTCCCGATCCTCGCCCTGGATGGCTTCCAGGTAGCGCTCGGCGGTCCGCTCCCAGGTGTACTGATCTATGACCCGGTTGTAACCGGCCTCGGCGTAGTGTTCCCACTCGTCCTTGTAGCCGACGACCTTATAAAGCCCGGCGCTGACCTCTTCCGGGTCAGAGGGGTCTACCAAGATGCCGTATTCTTCTTCCCCGCTACGGAGGCTCTCGCTCGGGCCGCCGTACTTTGTGACGACCGCCGGCAGCCCGGCGGCCATGGCCTCCAGTGGCGCGAGCCCGAACGGCTCGTAGTTGGCCGTGAGCGCGAAGACTGAGCGCATCCCGGCCAGGTAGCGATAGGCTGCGGCCAGCGCCGGCTGGCTGTTTAGCGAGAGCATCGAGACCTCGCCCCGAAGCTCTTCGCGCTCGATCACCTGCATCAAGTTGTCGAGCACCTCTCGCTCGCCCTCATCAGCCTCTTTGTAGCCCTCCATCGGGTTCTCCAGACCGCCGGTAAAGACGACGAGGTTGGCGCTCTCTCTGAGAACCGGGCTGCTGGCGAACGCCTCGACGAGCGCCAGGTGGTTCTTTTTCGGGTCTAGCCGGCTCGAAGCCACGACACACGGCAGGTCCACCCGGTTCTCGTCCAGGTCTCGCTCTAACGCCTTCTGTACGTGCTGATGGATCTCCTCCTCTTGCTCGTACTCGGAGTCCTTGTCGAAGATGTGGAGCGCCACACCCGGCGGGATGGCGGAGAAGCGGGCATCTTCGGTGGGATCGATGGCGCCCCGGTAGGCGTTGTGGGTGTACTGGTTAAAGCGTTCCTGGGAGGTGCTGGTGACGTTGACCGCCGAACGGTTCATCGAGAGCCGTTCACCCACGATGCGCCGCGAGAATTTGTACTTCTCCTCTGTTTCCTCGATGTGCCGACGGGTAACACCCATCTTGTCCATCTTCTGGGCGCCTAAAGAGTGGGCGGTAAAGCTGAACGGGATGCCGGTCTGCTCCTCGATCAGGACCGCGCAGAGCCCGCCGTCGCCGTAGTGAGAGGTTATGGCGTCCGGCATGGAGCCTTCTTCTTCGTACCACTGCAGAATGTTCGGCACCCACTCGGGGCCCAGATATGGCCAGAGCTCTTCTTTGGGCAAAAACTCGTCCGGACCGCAGGGTATGCGCAGGATGCGGACGTTCGGGGCGTCCGGGTAGGAGTCTGTCTCACTCTCGAACTCGGGCCATTCGGGATCCACGATGCGGCGGGTCACGATGTCTACCCGGTGGTCCAGGTTCCCCATCGCCAACGCCAGTTCTTTGACGTAGACGAGCTGGCCGCCGAAGTCCGGGTGCTGGGTCCAGTAGGAGTCGTTGGGGTCGAAGTTCCCCTGGGGGTTCAGAAACGCTACGTGCACGACGCTATCCTTTCTCTCGACAACGGGTCAAACTCTCTGTACTGCTCTTCCTCCGGCGGTCTCCCAGCGCTCTATTCGCGGCAGGACGGCGGAACCCCGCACGAACTCCGGGAGCGGCAACGAAGGTCGTTCGTCTTGTTCTTGTTCGGGTGGTTTTGTCGCAAGGCTGAGGTAACACTCCGCCGTGCGACCCCAGCTATAGTGCTCCAGGGCCCTCTCGCGGCCGCGCTTCGCGTAGGTTTCCCACTTCTGCCGATCTTGCAGTAGGCGGAGCAAGTTCGCCGCGATGTCTGCCGGGTCGTGGGGATCTGCGAGGAGACCCGCCCGGCCTTCGTCGGTGGTTTCGCGGGGTCCGCCGTTTTTAGTCGCGACAACAGGGAGGCCGACGGCCATGGCCTCGATCACGGTCATCCCGAAGGGTTCGTACTCGGCGGGTAGGCAGAACACGCCGCCGGTATCGGCGCCCCAGCGATAGAGGGCGGCGAGGGCCGTCTGTCCCGAGAGGCTGAAAGCCGAGACCAGGCCCCGGAGGTTCGATCGTTCTATCTCGGAGATGAGTTCGTTTATAACCGGACGTTGCTCGGCGGTTGCCTCATCCGGGTTGTGCAGCGGGTCTTCGAGGCCGCGGGTTATCATGACGAGGTTCGCCCGCCGTCGCAGCTCTTCGGACCCAGCGAAGGCCTTTACGAGCCCCAGGTGGTTCTTTTTTGGGTCGAGGCGGCTCCAGGCTATGACGGCAGGAAATCCCCGCCGGTCGGGTGCGACGTCCCGCCCGTGGACCACCCGTATCTTGTCTAACACCTCGTCTTCCCAGGGACTCCGGGCTTCGGGGGAGAAGATGTCGAAGTTGGCGCCGGGTGCTATTACAGCGAACCGTCCATCGCCTTCGGGCTCCGCCACGTCCCGGTAGGCCGGATGGTCGTACTGTTCGTAACGCTCGGCCATGCTGTTCGTGATGACCGACTTCGCCCGCGAAATGGCGGTACGCTCGGCCTGTATCCGGGCGCTAAAGTTGTAGCGGGCGTCGACTTCCCGGAGAACGTCGGGGTCTTCGGAGTCTTTGACCAGCGTGTCTAGTTTCCAGGCGCCGAGCGAGTGGCCGGTAAAGGTGAAAGGCACTCCGGAGGCTTCCTCCAGCCACGCGGCGGCGAGTCCCCCGTCGGCGTAATGGCCGGTCCAGAGATCCGGCCATGCTCCCTCTGATCTGTAGAACCTGGCTATGCTTTCGGTCCATTCTCCGATGTAGGGCCAGAGTTCTTCTTTTGGCAGAAAGTGGTCCGGGCCGCAGGACACGCGCAGGATGCGGACGTTCGGGTGACCATCGTAGGAGTCGGTCTCTCCGGCAAACTCGGGCCATTCAGGGTCGATGATGCGGCGGGTTAGGATGTCTGAGCGGTGGCCCATTTCGCCCAGTTTGCGGGCCACCTCCCGGACGTAGACGAGCTGGCCGCCGAAGTCCGGGTGTGCCGCCAGGTAACTGTTCCCGGAGTCGAAATTGCCCTGCGGATTTAGGAAGGCGAAGTGTACTGGCTCAACCTTTCTCGCTGTGGGGCCGGCTCTTCTCCGCTTTGCCGTCCGGGTTGCCGGATTCCAGGCTGTTCACGCTATCTTCGGGTAGCAGATCCAGCCTGTCGTAAATCTCTTCCCGATCTAGCTCCAAAGGCAGTGGCCCGACCCGGGTTAGCTTCATCTCTACGATCTCCCGGGCGAAAAGGACGCAGCGCTCTAGCGGGTTCCCGTCCAATAACGCGATTAGAAAACCGGCCCAGAAAGAATCTCCGGCCCCCGTAGCGTCCTTTACCTCGACCGGCCGAACGGGAACGTGGCCGAGCAACCGCCCGTCGTCGGAGATCAGGATCCCATCTTTGTCCATCGTGAGAATTACGGTCTTCGCCCCCATGTCGTGGAACTTTTCGATGTACTCCTCGGGCTCGAACTCCCTCCCGAAAATACGGCCAGCATCGTCCAAAGAGGGTTTCGTTATATCAACGTATTGATACATTTCTCTTATTACCTGGCCCGCTTCTTTGTGGTGGGGCCAGATGCGTTGGCTGTAGTTGGGATCGAAGGAGACGATCTTGTTTTGGTCCCGGGCCACTTGGAAGACTTTCCGGATGGCGGAGCGGCAGGGTTCGCGGGAGAGGGCGAAGGTAGAAGCGTGTACCACCCGGGACAGGGAGACCGGCTCTTGCATGATTTCCTCGGGCCTCAGCAGGTAGTCGCCGCTGCGAGCGATTTCGAAGTCCGGTTTGCCGCTCGTGGAGGAGACGAAGGCTACCGTGGTCCGGGTACGATGGTCCATGACCAGGTAATCGGTAGAGACGCCGTGGCGCTGGAGTTCGCTTTTTATGAACTTGCCGAAAGCCCCGATGCCGGTCTTGGAGATCACCGCCGACGAGCCACCCAGTTTGGAGACGTTTACCGCGATGTTGGCCGGTGAGCCCCCGAGGTAGCGCCGGAAAGTCGTGGCGTTACGGAGCCAGTCGGTTTGCTCGACGGAGATAAAGTCCACGAGTGTCTCACCGATGGAGAGTAGATCTATGGGAGCCTTGTTACGGTCGTTCATTGCCACCCTTCTGGGCTTTGCGACTAGAATAGCCATCGTAAGAACATCCATTCGTCGGCAAGCGCCCGGTACAAGTATCCCAACCTCCGGCCCCCTCCGCAAGGCGTCCCGTCGAGCAGCGGTAATATCTCAGCACCTACAAAGCAGGCAAAGCAGAACTATAAAGGAGAAACACATGACGGCTGACGACAGCAAGACGCTTCGCGGACGCAAGTTCTCGCCGCTGGCGAACAAAGTGTTTCGCCTGGTAAGCGCGGGACACACTGCCGTTTACCGGGCCACCGGCGGAAAGCTGGGCGCCAGGATGGGCGGCAGCCCGGTGTTGCTACTCGAAACTACCGGACGAAAGAGCGGAAAGCGTCGCACGACCCCGCTACTGTACCTACCGGACGGGCGCAACATGGTGATTGCGGCCTCGAAAGGCGGCGCTGACAAACACCCGGCCTGGTGGCTGAACTTGAGGGAAAACCCCGCAACCGTGGCCCAGGTCGGGGGCCGTACTCTAAAAGTGAGGGCGGAAGAAACGGCCGGGGACGACCGGGAACGCTTGTGGCGGGGGCTCGTCGCGATGTATCCCGGGTACGCAAACTACCAGCGGCGTACAGACCGGGAGATCCCGGTAGTGAGGCTCCGTCCTACCGGCCAACACTTGGGCTAGAATATACGCGGTTCGGAACGATGTCTGAGAGGAATCCGGGTGGTGCCGATAGTTCAGGAAGTTTCGCTTCCGAGGGCGGAGAGGCTCGAAGGTTACCTGACGCTGCCGGACGGCGGCCCCGAAAGAGAACACCCCGGGGTGGTCGTCGTACACGAGTTCTTCGGCTTGAACGACGATATCCGGGGCGTGGCGGACCGGCTGGCCGGAGAAGGCTACGCGGCGCTTGCGGTAGACCTTTTCGCCGGGCGCAAACGGGTGGCCTGCATGGCCCGCTTTATAAACGGCATGTTGACGAATTCCCTGGATCATGCGGCCATCCGCGACCTGAAGGCTACTCTAGACTATCTGGCCGGGCATCCCGCAGTGGATGACGGGCGGCTCGGCGCCCTGGGATTCTCTCTGGGGGGCAGCTTCGTGACCGCGTGGGCCTGTACGGACGACCGGCTAAAGGCCGTAGCCTCGTTCTACGGGATGAACCCCCGTCCCCTGGAAGCCGTCCGGAGTTCTTGCCCGGTCGTCGGTTCGTATCCCGCAAAAGACTTTACCGGCGCCCAGGCCCGGAAACTAAAACAGGAACTAAAGCGTTACGGGGTGCCGCACGACATCGAGGTTTACCCTTCGGCCCGGCACTCGTTCTTCAACGAACGTCGTCCCCGGGTGCACGACGCTGCGGCGTCGGAGGACTCCTGGCGCCGGACCCTAGAGTTTTTCGGGCGTTACGTGCGGCGGCCGGCAACGAACGAGTCGGCAGCGGACGAGAAAGCGTCGTAGGTCCTGGAGACTTACTCTCACTCGTTCTTTACGTGGGCCCTGGCAAAACACGGTGTGAAAGCCGGCCGGGCGGCGGGGGTAGCGGGGGCCATCGGGGCGGCTTTTCCGGATTTGCCGTCTTTTGCGGGGACCGCCTACTATGTTGGTACGGCGTATCTCACCGAAGGATGGGCCTCCATGAACGCCGAAGGAGTACTCGACAAGATCTACTTCTCCGGCCCCTTCGGCGGGACGGGTTCCGCGCTGCACTCCGCTGTTCCTGTGATGGCGCTGCTGGCCGTCTACCGGTTGGCCCGTCTGGGAAGGTTCGACCGGCGGCGGATATTGCTGTGGTTCCTGATCGGCTGGCTCGGCCACACTTTCGTCGACTTCTTGACCCACGCAAACGACACCCGCTCCCTCCTCTGGCCGGTCACCGATTGGCAGTGGTCCAGCCCGGTCTCTTACTACGACCCCAACTACTACGGGCGACAGTTTTTCATCGTCAACCACGCGCTAATGCTCCTGACGATGGCGGGGTTGCTGATCCTGCGGCTGCGCCAGCGGAAAAACCCCGGCGCTTGAGCCCCGAGGCTGGCGGCGAATACGATTCTGGCTTAACCTACCCACAGATGGTTTCCGAAAAGAGAAAATTTTGCCGAACGTAGACCTGCCCAGGATCGCCGCCGCCGCCGGCGCCACGGGTGGGGCATTATGGAGTATAAAAGTCGTGCTCGATGGGCCGGCCCCCTCGGGAACCGGCCTCGACGACGTTCTTTTGTTCCTGCTACCGATACTATTCGGGGCCGGACTGGCCGCCTTCTACGTTCGGTATTCGGCCGATATGGCCGGTGAGGGCAACGCCGGATTCGTGCAGAGCTTTGCCGGGCTCACGATGCTCTCCGCCGGTTTGTTCACCGACCTGACGCTCGGGCTGGAGAATACGACCCGTATCGTATCTTTCGGCTTCATAATACTGACTTTGGGCCTTCTGATACTAGGTTTCGCCACGCTCAAATACGAGCCCTTGCCGCATGGGAACTTCCTACCGCTCACCCTAGGGTTGCTGACGCCGCTGAACCTCGTCATCGGTGACGCGCCGGTCATCCAGCTGGGGATCTCCGCCGCCTTCGGGCTCGGCTGGTTGGCGCTGGGCACGCTCATCCTTCTGGACCGCAGAGAGCCTGAAATCAAGTAGGCGTAAAGTCAAGCAGGTATAAATTCGCCGGCTATTTGGTACACTCTGCCGCGGAGAGGTGTCCGAGTTGGCCGAAGGAGCGCGACTGGAAATCGCGTAGGCGGTTTATAGCCGTCTCGTGGGTTCGAATCCCACCCTCTCCGCTCTTTAGTACGGAGGAATTTTTGGGTCGTCGAGAATGGTTGGTGCTGGGCAGCTACTTTGCGCTTTTGCTGCTTTTCCTGGGCGGTGTCGCCGCGGCTTCTCTTCAACCTTCGCTGGGGGCTTCTTTCGTACTTTGGATGGGGCCGCTCTTCGCTGTCATGGGCGCACACCTCATCCACTTCCGGAAGGACCACGCCGGGATCTGGGAGCATTGGGGCGGTCCTTCGCAGGGGGCGTTCTTGATGGTGGGCCTCTTCTTTTTGGGGATCGGGGTGTTCTTCGTGGTCAACGCTTTTTGAGCCCGGTTCCGGCTTTGCACGCTTTACCTCTCTGGTAAACTAGGCGTAGCCGCGCTAAGCGGGGAGATGGCGATGCCCTGTACCTGCGATCGCCTTAGCAGGGCCTATATCCCCGCCCGAGGCGTACCGTGTTCGGTTGAAACCGGTGCGGCCAGCGTTGATGGATCGGTCCCGGGCAATGAGGCCCCGTGAACCGTGTCAGGACCGGAAGGTAGCAGCACTAAGCGGGTTACCCCATGTGCTGCGGGACAGCCGATCCGGAGCTGGCGGCCGGAAGTTCGCCGGGTGCGGGCCCGTCGACGGCGGGGTGCGCGGTTTTGTGTTTAGGTTTCAGGTGTCCGGCATCAGCCGTCAGCTTCTTTCTTCGCGGCGACGCTCATCGTCTGCCGCCGGTGCTGGGTGAGACGTTCTTTGCTGAAACCTGATGCCTACAATGGTGGTGGCTCTTCCCGGGGTGTCCGTTATACTAGCGCTATGAGACACGCAACGCTCTACCGCAAGTGGCGCCCCCGCGCTTTCTCCGAGATCTCCGGCCAGGAGCCGGTCGTCCGCACCCTGCGCCGGGCCATTGAGACCGATCGCGTCGCCCACGCCTACCTCTTCTCCGGTCCGCGTGGAACAGGTAAGACGAGCACCGCCAAAGTGCTCGCGATGGGGTTGAACTGTATGACAGGCCCGACGCCGGAGCCGGACGGCACGTGCGAGAGTTGCCGCGCCATTATCAACAACTCCTCGATGGACGTGTTGGAGATGGACGCCGCTTCGAACCGGGGGATAGACGAGATCCGGGAGCTCCGGGACCGGGTGAACCTCGCGCCGGCCGCCGGCCGCATGAAGGTCTACATAATCGACGAGGTCCACATGCTGACCACCGAGGCCTTCAACGCCCTGCTCAAGATGCTAGAAGAGCCGCCGGAACACGTGGTCTTCGTCCTCGCCACCACCGAGAAACACAAAGTCCTGCCGACCATCATCAGCCGCTGCCAGAGCTTCGACTTCCGCCGGCCCGGCGTCGGTACGCTCTCGGAGAAGCTCGCCGAGATCTCCGAATCAGAGGAGATACAAGCCGAACCCGAAGCCCTGACCCTCATCGCCCGCGAAGGCAGAGGCTCTTTCCGGGACGCCGAAGGACTGCTGGATCAGCTCTCCTCTTTCGCAGAAGGGCCGGTAACGGCCGCGGCGGTCCGCGAACTCCTCGGCAGCGTCGGCTCCGACGTGCTGTTGGAGACGACCGCCGCCTTACACGAACGCCGGGTCGCCGACGTACTGAAGATAGTGGACCGGCTCTCCAACGAGGGCCGCGACCTGGGGCAGTTCGTCAACGAGTTGGTCGGGCACCTGCGGCGCGTAATGCTCCTGCCGCACGCCCCGGACATCGCCCTCGCCGACGTCGGAGCCGACGAACGAGCCCCGCTCGAAGAACAGGCGGCAAACCTCCCGACCGCCGAAGTAGTCCGGCTGTTAGAAACTCTGGGCGACGCCACCGGCCGGATAAAACGTGGCGGAGAACCGAAACTAGAGTTGGAACTAACTTTTCTCAAGCTCGTCCGGGACTACACAATGCCGTCCGTAGATACACTACTGGCCCGTCTGGAAACACTGGAGGCCGTCGTTGCCAACGGCGCCAACACCAACGGCGCTGCCACGTTCTCTGCGGCTCCTGTGGCCGATAATCCGCGGGAGCCGGAAAACGCCGAAACATCGAACAAGCCTTCCGAGCCGGAGCAGGAAGAAGCGCCACCGGAAGAGCCGGTTACGCCGGAAGAATCAGTCGCGCCAGCGCAGCCGGCCACGATGGAGGAGCCTGGGGCTGCCGGAAAACCGGACGAGGCTGTCGATGCCGGCACCCTCGTTGCCCGATGGCCGGTCTTGATGCAAGACATGAAAGATCGCCGTCAGGCCCCGGCGGCGGCGGTGTTCGAAGAGGCCCGGGTAGAGAGCTTCGGCGACGGCGTGCTGGAGCTTGGTTTTCCGGAAGATCTGGCAATCTACGCGAAGCTCGCCGGCGACGACCGGCACACCGGAGCGCTGCAGGAAGCGCTAGAACGCAACTTCGGCATAAGGCCGCGCCTCGAAAGCCGCGTCAACGAAGGAGAAGCCGTCGGAGTGCAGGCCACACCGGGCGACGAAGCACCCCGAGAAGTGCCTGACGAAAGCCCGCGAAGTCCGCAAAGCCCGTGGGGCGGAGAAGCCCGGGTAAACGAAGGCCCGCTTTCCCCAAACCCTGTAGAAGAGGACTTCGGGCCTGCTGCGGCCTCACTTTCAGAAGTCCGGGAACCCCACGAAGAACCCCATAAAGAACCTCCTGGCGACAACGGGGTAGATGGGGTCGTGAATACGACTGTGGATGAGACCGGCGGGGCCGATGATACAATCGGCAGCGAGCAAGAGGCTTTCGCCTTGATGCGGGAGTGGTTTGGAGCGCCCGACAAAAACGGAGGTAGTTGAGTGGCCCGTCAAAACGTGAACAAGATGATGGCGCAGGTACAGCAGATGCAGCAGCAGATGCAAGAAGCCCAGGAGGAGTTGGCGAACGAGACCGTTACGGCCAGCGCCGGTGGCGGGGTCGTGAAGGCGACCGTAACCGGCTCCCAGGAGCTCACGGCCATCGAGATAGACCCCGAAGCCGTCGACCCGGACGACGTGGAGATGCTCCAGGACATGGTGCTCGCGGCGGTCAATGAGGCCATGAACAGTTCCCAGGAGATGGCCTCCAAAAAGCTCGGCGGCATTACCGGCGGCCTGGGAGACCTGGGCATTCCCGGAATGCCCGGCCTATAGCCGGGAGATAGTTGGCGACCTACGCCCGGCCGGTAGAACGGCTCATAACCGAACTCTCCAAACTCCCTTCCATCGGACCGAAGAGCGCCCAACGCATCGCCTTTCATATCGTCCGCTCCAAACCGGACGACGCCTACGGGCTGGCCGAAGCGCTCAAGGAAGTCAAGGAGCGCATAAAGCCGTGCAAGCGGTGCTTCAACCTCACGGAGTCCGAGGAGTGTGAGATCTGCCGGGACGTCCGGCGGGACGAAGCCGTGATCTGCGCCGTCGAAGACCCCTACGATATCGGCTCCATAGAGCGTACCGGCGAGTACCGGGGCCTCTACCACGTACTGGGCGGCGCCCTCTCGCCTTTGGATGGTATAGACGCGGACGACTTGCGCATAACCGAGCTCGTAGAGCGCGTAAAGAACGAGGAAACGAAAGAGATCGTCGTCGCCACCAACCCGAACACCACCGGCGAAGCGACGGCGCTGTACATCGCCCAGGAGGTCGAGGAACTGCCCGTGCGGGTAACAGCGCTCGCCAGCGGGCTGCCCGTCGGGGGCGACCTGGAATACGCCGACGAAGTAACCCTGGGCCGGGCATTTGCCGGTCGCCGTGAACTCTAAAACGAAGAGCCCCACGCCGCTGGCCGGCATGAGCCGCCGCGCGGTGGACTCCCTGGGTCAGACGGTCGCGTCCCTCGCGCCCCGCGAGGCAAACCTCGTAAAAGTTCCAGACCTCCATCCCGAGCTCTCCGCAGCAATTTCGCGAGAAGGGGTGGACCGGCTCTACTCCCACCAGCTAGAGGCCTACGAGCGGGTGCAGGCCGGGGAGAACGTGGTGGTGGCGACGGCGACGGCGAGCGGAAAGTCGCTCTGCTACAAGATACCCGCCTTCGAGAACGCCCTGGAAAGCGCCGCGAGCCGGGCGCTGTTTCTCTACCCGACGAAGGCGCTCGCCCAGGACCAATTCGGCAAAATAAAAGGTTTCGGGTTGCGCGGCGTCCACGCGGGCACCTACGACGGCGACACCCCGCAGGCGTTGCGTTCCGGAATACGCCGCAAGTCGAACATCCTTCTTACGAACCCGGACATGCTGAACATCGGGATTTTGCCGAACCACGAGGCCTGGGGCGACTTTCTGCGGAACCTGGAGATCGTGGCCGTAGACGAGGCCCACGTCCTGCGCGGCGTCTTCGGCTCCCACGTCGCGGCGGTTTTGCGGAGGCTCCGGCGCGTGGCGAACTTTCACGGCGGAAACCCCCGGTTCGTCCTTACGAGCGCCACGATAGCAAACCCCCAGGACCTGGCCGAGAGCCTCACCGGCCTCCCGTTCGCGCTCGTGGACGAGGATGGCGCATCGTCCGGGCCGCGGCGCGTGGTGTTCCGCAACCCGCCGCTGCTGGATAAGGAGAAAGGCGAACGCCGCAGCTTGCTGACGGAGGGCGCCCTCGTTTTTGCGGAGCTGGTGCGGCAAGGGGTGCGGACGATAGCGTTTGCCAGGACGCGCAAGGCGGCCGAACTCATCTACCGCTACGCCGCCGACCGGCTCGGGGTAGACGGCGCGAAGAAAATTTCCCCCTACCGGGCCGGCTACACGATCCGGGAGCGACGCGACATAGAAGGCCGCCTTTTCCGGGGTGCGTTGCTCGGCGTCGTCTCGACGAACGCCCTGGAGCTTGGGGTGGACGTGGGCTTTCTGGATGCGGTGGTCTGCTGCGGATACCCGGGGAGCGTCGCCTCGATCTGGCAGCAGTGGGGCCGGGCCGGACGCGGTGATTCTCCGGCGCTCTCCGTCTACATCCCCGGCCGCGACTCTCTGGATCAGTTCCTTTTCGAGAACCCGAGCCGGGTACTCGGACGCCGGGTCGAGGCCGCCCGGGTGACGATGGAGAACCCGTACATCCTCGGCCCGCACCTGCTCGCCGCCGCTCAGGAGGCGCCGTTGGATGGCGACGACGAACGATACTTCGGGCCGGCGTACCGGGGCGTGGCGAAGACGATGCTGGGGCCGGGGATGCTGGCATCCAGCGGCGGGAGGCTGGTGTACGTCGGCGGAGGACGGCCGGCGAACGACATCTCGCTGCGGTCGGCGTCGTCTGAAACGGTGCTCATCTCCGATACGGATGGGGAGTTGATCGGCACGGCGGAGGCTTCCCGCGCCCCGGGCGAGCTGCATCCCGGCGCGACCTACCTCCACCGCGGAGCCGCCTACGAGGTAGAAGACCTGAGCCTCGCCACGAGCCGGGCCGTCGCCCGTAAAGTCCCGAACCGCTACTACACCCGTCCCCGCATCGAAACCGACGTGGAAATACTCGAAGAGCTGGAGAGCCGGGACCTCGCAAACGGCGCCACACTACACTGGGGTCGGGTGCGAACCACGGACGCCGTGACGCACTACAAAAAAGTCCAGGTGGCCGACGACCGGGAGGTGGGGGTCTTTCCGCTGGATCTGCCGGACGTGGTGCTTCAGACGCAGGCGTTCTGGATCTCCTTGCCGCCGCTCCCGAAAAACGCCCGTCCGAGCTTCGAGAGTTTCGGCGGTGCGTTACACGCCGGGGAACACGGCCTGATCGGCTTGCTACCCCTCTTCGCCATGTGTGACCGGGCCGATATCGGTGGCCTCTCCACGCCCGTTCACCGCCAGAACCGCCTCCCGACGGTCTTCGTCTACGACGGCTACCCCGGCGGCGTCGGCATCTCACGCCGCGGCTACGACGAGTTCGAGTCTCTGGCCCGCGACACCCTGGGCGTCATTACCCGCTGCCCCTGCGAAAAAGGCTGCCCGGCCTGCATCCAATCCCCCAAGTGCGGCAACTGGAACGAGCCGCTCAGCAAAGTCGGGGCCGTCAGCTACCTCCGCTACCTGCTCGGCCAGGTAGACAACTACCCGACGCTGTGAGCGCTCCTTACGTGGCCGTTATCGGGGCGGGAGCCGCTGACAACCAACTATACGAGCAGGCCCGCGAAGTCGGACGGCTCATTGCGGAGCGCGGCGCCACCCTCGTCTGCGGCGGGCTTGGCGGCGTGATGGAGGCGGCGGCCCGCGGCGCGACGGAGAACGGCGGTGTTGCTGTCGGTATCTTGCCGGACGAAAACCGGCAGCGGGCGAACGAGTATCTATCCTATTCGGTGGCTACGGGTGTGGGGCAGGCCCGGAACCTGGCCGTCGTCTGTACGGCAGACGTGGTGATAGCGGTTGGGGGAGGTTACGGGACGCTCTCGGAGATCGGGCTGGCGAAGAAGGTCGGGCGGGCGGTCGTGGTGCTGGAGAGTTGGGGGCTGCCGGACCACGTAACCGCTGTGCCGTCGCCGGAGAAAGTTGTACAGGCGGCGTTCGGGCGGATTGGGGTGTAGTATTTTCGAGGCGCTATTTACAAGGAGGTTTTATCGTGGCGGATGACAGAGTTGCTTTGGTAAGTGGAGGGAACCGGGGGATCGGGCAGGAGGTCTGCCGCCAACTCGCCGACCGCGGATACACGGTAGTCCTGGGCTCACGGGATGAAGAGCAGGGCCGGGAGGCGGCGGAGAAGCTGGGCGAGAACGTTCACGCCCGCCAACTCGACGTCACCGACGAACAGAGTGTAAACCGACTCGCGGAATCTATCGAAGAAGAGTTCGGGCGGCTGGACGTTCTCGTAAATAACGCCGGCATTATGAACGACGACGGCCAGAGCGGCATAGAAGCGGATCTCGACAAGGTGCGGGAGGCGCTGGAGGCGAACCTGTTCGGGGCGTGGCGGCTGTGCGAGGCGGCGATCCCGCTGATGCGGCGGGGTGGATACGGCAGGATCGTCAACGTCTCCAGCGGCCTCGGGGCGCTGGAGGACATGGGCGGCGGACAACCGGCCTACCGGGTCTCCAAGACCTCCCTCAACGCCCTTACCCGCATCCTGTCGTCCGAGCTTCGGGGTACGGGAATCCTCGTCAACTCCGTCTGTCCCGGCTGGGTCCAGACCGACATGGGCGGCTCAAACGCCTCTCGCACGGTCGAGGAAGGCGCCGACACGCCCGTCTGGGCCGCCACGCTCCAGGACAACGGCCCGACCGGAGGCTTTTTCCGCGACCGGCGGCCGATAGCCTGGTAAAAGAAAATCCTGTGCTAGTCCCGATAACCTATACACAAAGATTTGCATACTCCTGACCTGTACAGGTAGGTTGCGCCACGCAACCTACCTGCGGGATCAAGCAACGGAGTCGGTGGTTTCTTTCTCACGGGACTCAACTTCTCCACTATCCCCTGTTGTGTTCTGGGCCTGCTGCAAGTAGCGGATGGCAGCTTCCGTCCGGTTGCTCACTCGCAGGTGCTTGAGAATAGATCCAACCAGCCGCTTGACAGCGTTTACTGATAGGTCCAGGCTCTCGGCTATTTGCCGGTTGGTCATCCCGTGGGCGATTAGTTTCAGAACTTCTAGTTGGCGTTGAGTAAGTACGGCAGGTTTTATGGTTGAAGGCTCAGTCAGGACTGGTCCCAGCTCTCGACGATCGATCCAAACAGGGAGCTCTATCTCCCCGCCTTTCTCATCCATGTAGTTCTCAAAGGCCGATAGAGACAAAAACTCGACTCCTACCACGTTGCCTCGGTCGTCTATGTCCGCATGTACTCCTGCGGCTAGGTCGACAGTCTCCTCGACCTCACCGTCAAGTAGTTCGATATAGAGAAGATCGTGTTCTTGGTCGCGTTCGATTCTCACTCTTGCTCTCCTTCCTGCCGGGGCGTGCCTCGTCGGCGCTTTACCGAAAGTACCAGCGCCTCTCCCGGCCCCGGCTCCACGTAGTAGACGAACACAGTGTTGCCCGCCGCCGTGATGCCTTCTGCCGCTAGTTTATCGTAGCTTTTGTAACTGCGATCAGGATTTTGTAGGGTGCGCTCTACCTGGGCACGGGGAATCTTGCGACTTTTCATCCGTTTACGAGCGTGTGGGTGCAGCTTTATGAGCTCGTACTTTGGCATCCGTGTAGACTAGCTCAATACTCCGTCTGTAGCATCGGTGTGATGATATTCCACTGCTAGCCTGTCACATTAGTCGAGAATTTCCGAGAACAGTCCCAAGAACTAGCCGGACGGGCGGTGTTCTTTCTCGGAACCGGCGATACATTATCTCTAACTACAAACCAAATCTGGAGAGAATAGTGGAGAACCCGGGAAAGAGTTCGGAAGCTTTAGAGGCGTTGTCGGACGGCATGGCCACCGCGGTCGAGAGGGCCGGGGGGTTCGTGGTCAAGGTGAACAGCCGGAGGCGGCGGGGTGCGAGTGGCATCGTTTATGAGGCGGGCAGGGTGCTTGTGGCGGATCACGCGTTGCAGCGTGAGGAAGGTATTACGGTAGAGAAGGGCGACGGTGAGAAGCTGCCGGCCCGCATCGTAGGCCGGGACCCCGCGAGCGACCTGGCTTTGCTGGAGGTCGAGGGGCTGGAGGCTGAACCTGCAACGCCAACGGACTCGGCGCGGGTCGGCCAGGTTTCTCTGGCCGTAGGTCGTCCCGGGCGGGAGGGTTTGCGGGCCGGCTTCGGGATCGTTAGCGCGGCCGGCGGGCCGCTGCGCGCGGGCCGGGGTATGATGATGGAGCGGTATGTCCAGACGGACGCGACGCCGTACCCGGGTCTCGGGGGTGGACCCCTGATCGACGCCCGCGGCAGCGTGCTCGGCGTCGTCGTCGCGGGCATGATGCGCGGCGTGACGATCGCCGTTCCGGCGGACGTGGCCTGGCGGGTGGCCGGGACTCTGGAGAAAGAGGGCCACGTAAAGCGCGGTTACCTCGGCATACTGAGCCAGCCGGTGCGCCTGACGGCTGCCCAGAGCGCGGACGGCCGGAGCCGGGGCCTGCTCGTTGTGGGTGTCGAGGAGGATAGCCCTGCCAGCAGCGGCGGCTTACTCGTGGGGGACATCCTGGTCAGGCTCGACGGGGAAGTAGTCGAAGATACCGAGCAGCTCCAATCCCTCCTGACCGGCGACAGGGTCGGCAAAGAGTCTGAGGTGGCGCTGATCCGGGGTGGCGAAGCCAGAAACGCGTCCGTAACCGTCGGCCGGCGCGGTTAGGCCGTCGGCGGAAGTTTACGGGTTCGGCGCGTGAAGGTCTTTGTCCTGGCTCCGACGCCGATGGTGCGCGCCGGGTTACAGACCGTTTTGGAGGAAGCCGGTATCGAGGTCGTCGAGTCCCCGCAGGCCGAGGTGATCCTGGTCTCCGAAGAAGCTATGATCGGGGATGCGGCGGAGGTTCTCTCCGGAGATGGGCTGCAATCGTTGCTGGTGTTGGCGGAGGACGAGGAGCCGGCAGACGTATTGCGGGGTCTACAGCTAAGGGGCTGGGGCATCATGGCGCCAGACGCGCCGCCGGAAGAGTTGGTTGCGGCGGTCTTCGCGGTGGGCGAAGGGTTGATCGTTTTCCCCAGAGAGCTAACGGACCAATTGCTGCCGCCGGAGCCGACGGTAGATGACTTTCCCGAGGCTCTTACGCCGCGGGAGGCCGAGGTTCTGGAGTTGCTGAGCCGGGGGCTTTCGAACAAGCTCATCGCGGTCGAACTGCACATCAGCGAGCACACCGTAAAGTTTCACATCTCTTCGTTGTACGCGAAGCTCGGCGTCACGGGACGCGTCCAGGCTGTCAGCCGGGGGGCGCGCTACGGGTTAGTATCTTTGTAGATCAGGAGTAGATCAGGGCCCCGGAGACTCCGTAGCGGCGTTTCTCGAACGCCGGGTGTGCGTCCTCCACCACCCCAGGCCCACCAAGAACACCGGCACGAGCCACCAGGAAAAGACCGCCACCGATAGAAACGCCGTCGCAACAATCTGTAGAAAGCCGAGCGACGCATCCCAGGCCTGGCTTATCGTGGCCGCCGGGGACCAACTGGGAGTAACCGAGGCTTCTTCCGCCGGCTCTATAGAAACGTTTATGCGAGAGGTGTTAGAGCGTTGTTCGAGGTATTGAATTCTGCCCTGGACGCGTTCGATCTCACCGCGCACGTTCGTGAGTTCGCGTTGGATGGAGAGCGTATCTTCTACGTCTTCCGAGCGGTCGTAGATTTCTAGCAGGCTTTCTTCCGCGGCCAGCAGGTTTCTTTCCCGGGATTCCAGGTCCACGAACTCCTCCGTTACGTCCCGGCCCTCTACAACGTCGGTCTTCACCCCCTGGCCCAACCCGCGCAACTCCTCCAGCGCCGCCTCGAACTCACCGGCGGGAACCGCAAGCGTAAGCTCCGCGTAGACCGCGTCGTCGGCCCGGTCCACCTGCGAATCCGACACGTTGCCCCCGAAGCGCGCCGAGATCCGCTGCGCCTCCTCCGCACTCTCGCGGACGTTCCCCGAACGAATTCCCAACTCCGCAGTCTTTATAACCTTGCGGTCGAAGCCGCCGCCCGCAGCCGTCCCACCCTCGGCAGAAGACGCGCCGGAAGGTGTGCCCCCGGATTCTGCACTTTCCGTGCCGGAACTTTGCGCGGCGCTACCGGTGGCCCGGTCTGAGGCGACCTCGGCGCCACCCGCGCCCCATCCCGGTGTGAACAAACCTGAGAGACCTTCCCGGACTCCGGAAGAGAAAAATGGTGCGATTAGCAATACCAGGAGCATCGCTGCGGCCGCGGCCCACCTGGGTGAGAGCGTGGGCCGCCAGGCGGTGTTTCGCCGTTCCGGCCGTGCCCCACCGCCCTGCTCGATGCGCCGGCGAATTTGCTGCGCCCGGTCCGGGGTGGGCGGGTACTCGATCCGGACGCCGAGTTCCCCCAGTTCCTGGTCCAGATCCCTCGCGGAGGTATGCTCTTTATCCGTCATCTTCCTCCTCTGCCATCATTTCCCGCAGGCGCCCAACCGCCCGCGAGAGGCGGGACTTGACTGTTCCCTCCGGGCAATCCAAGACCGCGGCCGTTTCTTTCTCGGACAGCTCCAGAAAGTATCTGCAGGAGACCACGAGCCGCTCTTCTTCACGCAAACTTTCTACGGCCCTTAGCAACTCGGTCCGTTTTTCCGTAGCCACGACCGTCGCCTCGGGCGAGGGAGACGTGAGGTCCCGGGCGGCTTCGTTGGCCGACCGGAGGTTGAGGCCGGCCCGTCTCCCGGCCGCCTTGCGACGGTTCTTCGCCTCGTTGGCGACTATCGTGAGCAGCCAGGGCCTGAAAGCCGCGCCGGCCCGGAACTTTTTCAGAGAGCGGTACGCCTTGACGAACGCCTCTTGCGTAGCATCCTCGGCCTCGGAGGCATCGTAGGAGATCAGGTAAGCCGTGCGAAACGCCACCGTCTGATGCTCGCGCACGAGCTTTTCGTAGGCGCCTACGTCGCCTGTTTTGGCCCGCTCAACGAATTTGGCCTGTTCCGTAACTACGCCTCCTCTCTACACCGCCCTTCTCTACTACTACAACCGTGACGAAAGATAGGTTTCAAATGCTCCGTTGCGAAGCTCAGGGACGGCGCGAAAGTTTTCCCAAAAAGACGAAAACGGAGGTGAACGTCGCCAGGATCAGGGCCAAACTGGCGATCCCCGCTACAGCGTATGGAGCCGCGATACCCGAAGTGTCGGGGAGCGAGGCGTCTTTCGGGGTGTCGTCGGCGGTACCCAGCACTTCCAGATCCGCTCTGGCGTCCGAGAGCGGCTTGGTCTCGCCGCACAGCCAGACCTCCATGTTCTTGGGGGCGTAGACTAGGTACTCCTCACCGCTTTGAAACTCGTACCCGCAACTTGCGCCCGACATCGGGGTAGTGATCTCTCGCGTTCCATTCCCAGCGCCCTTCCACGCCTCCGAAACGTCGAAGGTGACCGTGACGGGGTCCGCGCTGCTTGCCACGGATGATGGTGGGGGATCCTCGATGCCGGTCACCTCGCCAGCGAACACGGCGGTCGCCCGAGAAAATGCTTCCTGGATGCGTTCTTGTTTCGTAACCCCAGCCTCCACGGCGCAAGAACACGCGTAGGCCCGCTCCGGAGCTATAGCGGCCGCGCAGAGAAAGATCGCGGAGGTCATCGCTAGTAGAAAGCCCAAGCGTTGCATAAAAGTATTCTCCTTCTCCGACAAGACACGTCTTTTACGAAACTATACACCTGCCGGACGCCAGAAGTTCCCGGGGACCTCGTCCCGCACCCGCTTGTTCTCTTGTGTTATTCACCAGCGGAAGTCAGGAGGATGCTTTATCTATTATTTGTGATGTATGCGGGATCTGGACCGGCGACGGCGGTAGTAGACGTAGGTAAAAAGGATCAGGGCTATCAGGATCACGACCCCGAACCCGAAGGAGCGGGCGGTTTCGAGCAACTGGTCCCAGTACTGGCCGAAAAAGTAGCCGATGGTCGAGTACGCGACGGCCCAGACGGCTATCGCGGAGAGGTTGTAGGGGATGAACCTGTAGTACTTCATGCGGCTCATGCCGGCGAAGAGCGGGGTAGTACTCCTCAGGCCCGGGCCAAACCGGCCGGCGAAGACGGTCTTGCCACCGTGGGTTTCAAAGTAATGTTCGACCCGGTTGATGTGCTTGGCGTCGATCAAGCGTGCGATGAGGCGAGAACGGAACAGCCGTTCGACGAGGGGACGACCGCCTATACGGCCGATCCAGTACATCGCGTTGTCGGAGACCAGCGCCCCCAGTCCCCCGAAAAGCATGATAAAGGCTAGAATAGCCCGGTCCGTGTTGGCGAGCCAGCCACCGGCAAAGAGCACCACGTCCCCCGAAGCCGGCATCCCGAAGTTGTCCACCGCCGCCCCGATAAACGCGACCAGGTAGCCGTGATCCAGAAACAGGCTCGTTACGAACTCCAGCAACGCCTGCGGCGAATCCGGAATAATCTGAACCAGGTTGACGAACGTGCCCACAGGAAGGCTTTATACCACGCGACCGGGCCCTCGTACTCCTATACGTAAGCCGCAATGGTGTACCGTACAGCCCATGCACGAAGATCAGACACGGCGAGGGCGAACGTTGCCGCTTTCCAAAGAAGACGTAGAGGGTTTGAACAGCCCGCTCGCGCGGCGCTGCGAACTCTACGACACGGTGGCTTCCACCCAGGACCTTGCGCTCGGACTTGCCCGCTCCGGCGTCCCGCACGGCACGCTAGTGGTCTCCGGGGTGCAGACCGGCGGGTTGGGCCGCCGCGGCCGCGGTTGGGGCTCGCCGGCGGGAGGGCTCTGGATGTCGCTAGTCCTGCGGCCCGAACTGGACCCCGAACACGCCCCCCGCATTACCCAGGCCGCGGCCGTCACGGTAGCCAAAGCGCTAAACAACCTCGGGGTCGAGGCCCGCATCAAATGGCCCAACGATCTACTCGTAGAAGGACGGAAGATCTGCGGCATCCTGGCCGCCGGCGCGTTCTCTACCGTAACCAGCGGACCGCCGCGCAACTCCGGAGCCGTAATCCTCGGCATCGGACTCAACGCCAACCTGGACCCCTCAGACCTCGACGTTCCCGAGAAGAGTGCCGCCACGATCCGCTCTACCCTCGGGCACGACGTAGATTTGCTAGACCTCCTCGCCTCCCTACTCTCCCATCTGCATCACGAGCTACAACGTATAAACGATTTCGAGAGCATCCTCGCGGATTGGCGGAAGTACAACTGCACCCTCGGACACCAAGTTCGGGTGCAAAGCTCCGGCCGGGTCTTCGAAGGCCGCGCCCTGGACCTGACTTCGGACGGCGCATTGCGGGTCGCGACGGAAGAAAAAACATTCGAATTGTTCGAAGGAGACGTGGAACTTCTGCGACGGCAATAAACGGGGGCAAAAGGTCGCGGACCCGCGACGACACTCCGCCGGTTCCGGGATGGTTCGACAACCCTCTAGTTGCTCCTCGCTATAGAGTAAAGTAGTTGCGGAAAAGGGCTAGGGTAGCTCTTCCCAGTCAAAACTGGTCTCTGCGACGAAATCGCGCAGGGATTTCTGGAGTTTCTCCGCCGACAGGAGGAACAACTCCGCGTGCAACCTCCTGTTGTGGGCGTCCGGGTCATCCTTTCCTAAAGGAGAGGAATCGACCTCTTCTCGGGCGCCGAGGTACAGGCCGCCCTCGTCCGCACCCGGTTCGCAGTAAGGTTTCCAGTCCTCCACGGCCTTCTCGTGGGCCAGGCCCGAGATCAAAAGTTCCTTCCAAAGCTGCTCCGCACCCTCTGAGACCGAGGTACGGAGCACCGCGGGGTTGCGCGTCATCCGTCCAACCAGCGCCCGGTCCTCGGCCACCTGTGCGGCCGCTTGCTCTCTATCGTCCACTTCGTCCTCCATATCCTAGTCCGACCGCAGAGTAGCGCGCCTGGAAGGATTTGAACCTCCGACACCCGGTTTAGGAAACCGGTGCTCTATCCCCTGAGCTACAGGCGCATCGAAGCTAGTTTAACGTAAGAACAGATCCGCACCAACCGTTCTCCTGCACGCCGGTAGCGTCTACCGAAATGGTTCCGCATAATGAAACAGACGTTTTTTGATGTTTGGCCGGTTGCATGGCCGCTTGTGAGCGCGTATTATTTACTCAGCAGCCATAGATAAGAAAGGTTGCAAGCATTTTCAGGTGTCCGGCGGGTGGGTTGCGTAGGTTTTACGGTCGGGACACATGGCAAGCTACAGAAGGAGAAGGTCACGGAAGCTAATTACGGGAGCCAAGAAGCTGTTATTCGGGCAGAAAACCTGTCCAAAATCTTTGGGCGCAAAACCCGGCAGGCGTTGGAGATGCGCCGGTCGGGGCAGAGTAAGGCCGAGGTCGAGAAGGAGACTGGCTCTACCATTGGGGTCTACGATGCTGGTTTCGAGGTTTATCGGGGTGAGATCTTCGTTATCATCGGTTTGTCGGGGAGTGGGAAAAGTACTTTGTTACGCCTTGTGAACCGTCTCATAGACCCTACCGAGGGCGAGCTCCTGATAGATGGCGAAGACCTTTCTGATATGTCTATGAAGAAAGTGCGCGAGCTTCGCCGGAAGAAGATGGGCATGGTTTTCCAGCACTTTGGCCTTCTCCCGAACCGCACCGTTCTAAGCAACGTCGCCTTCGGGCTCGAAGTTCAGGGAACCTCCGTTACCGAGCGGAACGAGAAAGGCATGGAAGCTCTGGAGATGGTCGGCCTCGACGGGCAGGAAAACAAGCAAATTACCGAACTCTCCGGCGGCATGAAGCAAAGGGTGGGGCTGGCGCGGGCGCTCGCCACGGAGCAGGAAATACTCCTGATGGACGAGCCGTTCTCCGCGCTGGACCCCTTGATACGGCGTGATATGCAGAACCTCTTTCTGGACATTCAGGGCGAGATACAAAGGACCGTTATCTTCGTGACGCACGACCTGGACGAGGCGCTGAGGCTCGGCCACCGGGTCGCCATCATGAAGGACGGCGAGATCGTGCAGGTCGGGGATCCGGAGGAGATCCTCACGAACCCCGCCAACGAGTACGTCGAGCGTTTTATCGAGGACGTAGACTACGCGAAGGTCCGTCACGTAGAAGCGGTAATGGTCGAGCCGAAGGAGGTCGCTTACGAGAGCGAGGGGCCGCAAGTCGTCCTCCGCCGCATGAGGCAGGCCGGGCTATCCAGCATCTTCGTCGTCGATGGCGAGCGGCATCCCGTCGGGGTGTGTGAGGTCGAGGACGTAGCCCGGCTCTCCGAGCGGGGCGAGAACTCCCTGGAGGGGGCGGTGGATCCCTCACCGAAGAGCGTTCCGCGCGATACGCCGCTCAGGGAGGTGCTTCCGATGTTCGTCGACAGCAACTCTCCTATCGCGGTGGTCGGCGAGCAGGAGAGGCTGGAAGGAGTCGTCGTGCGAGGCTCGCTCATCGCCGGCTTGACGACCGGCATCGAGGAAGACCTGGAACCAGACGAAGGTTCCGGCGACGGGAGTATGACGGGACGTGAGGCGATCTCGACAAACTACACCGCCCAGGAGTTCAGAGAAGAGGGGAGCCGCACATGATGTTGGCCCAGGTGGAGTTCATCCCGCGCATTCCACTTGACGACTGGGTCGAGAGCGCCGTCGCGTTTATTACCGATACCTTCGGTGGTCCATTGGAGGCGATCGATTTCGTACTCAATGTGCTGGTAGAGAGCATGAACTTCGTTATGACCACACCGCCAGCACTGGTGACGATCGCGATCTTCGGAGTGCTGGCGTACTTCTTGGCGGGCTGGCGTACCGCGCTGTTCACTGTTGCCGGGCTGTTGTTTATGATCAGCATAGATCTCTGGGACCTGGCTATGCTAACGACCGCGCTGGTCATTGCGTCAACAATCGTGGCGCTCGCAATCGGCATCCCACTAGGGGTTCTGGCGGCGCAGTATAAGGGTGTTGAAGTGCTCGTACGCCCGGTGCTCGACTTCATGCAGACGATGCCGGCTTTCGTGTACCTGATCCCGGCGATCGTCGTCTTCGGCCTGGGCGGAGTCCCCGCACTTATCGCGACCGTCGTCTTCGCCACGCCTCCCGCCGTGCGGCTGACGTTGCTCGGTATACAACAAGTCCCCGCAGAGACCGTGGAGGCCGCGCAGGCTTTCGGGTCAACGCCCTGGCAGACGCTCTTGAAGGTCGAGCTTCCGCAAGCCTTCAAGACGATCATGGCCGGGGTAAACCAGGTGATAATGCTCGCCTTCTCGATGGTCGTTATAGCGGCGCTCATCGGGGCGCCGGGTCTCGGTACCGAGGTGGTTACCGGGCTTACCCAGGTCGACATTGGAACGGGATTCGTTGGTGGAACCGGTATCGTGATCATGGCTATTATCCTCGACCGCCTCACACGCGGCATCGGCGATGGCAACGCGCCGGGGATGACGAAGGGAGGAACGGCCTGATCCTCCCCGCGTAACCGTTCGTAATAGAGTGTAAATTGACGAAAGGAAGGTAAATGGGAATCAGTAAATTACTGAAGGTCTTGATGGTGGCGCTGTTGGTTGGTGCGGTCGCGGTGGGTTGCGGCGGTGGAAGTTCGGATAGCGCATCGGAAGAAGAGAGCGGCGCGACCGGCGGGACGCTTGCGCTCGGGAACATCGGCTGGGACGAAAACATCGCCCTGTCGAACTTGTCGAAAGTCCTACTGGAAGAAGAGCTTGGTTACGATCAGGTCGAGCTCCAGACGCTCGACGTCGGGCCGTTGTTTCAGGGCGTTGCCTCCGGCGACCTGGATGCTTTCCAGGACGTGTGGATGCCGAATCACCAGCAGTATATAGACCCGGTCGAGGAAGACGTGGAGCTTTTGGACCCCTGGTATGAGAACGAAACCGCCTACGGAATCGCCGTGCCAGACTACATGGACGACATCCAGAGCCTTGCGGACCTGAACGAGGCGGGGGTAGATCAGATCACGGGCATCGAACCCGGCGCCCTTTTTCACGAGCAGATCACGGACGAAGTAATCCCCACCTACGACCTCGACCTTACGCTGGCCGAGTCCTCGACCCCGGCGATGCTCGCCGAACTCCAGCGCGCCTACGAGGCCGAGGAGCCGATCGTCTTTCTCGGGTGGTCGCCGCACTGGATGAACGCCGAGTACGACTTCCACTACCTCGAAGACCCGGAAGACGCCCAGGGCAGCTTCGACGAGCCTTCCAGGCTCCGTACCCTCGTCGGCGCGGACCTCCAGGAAGAAGACCCGGTCGCCTACGCGTTTCTCCAGGCAGTGTCGATGAACGAGGAAGAGATGAACAACCTCCAGGCCGAGATCCAGGACGCCGACCCCGATGAACCAACCCTCGGCGCGACGAACTGGCTGGAAGATAACCAGGACGTCGTAGAGGAATGGGTCGCCGCGGGTCAGCAAGCCCAGGAACAAGCCCAGCAGTAGCCGCCGGTAGGAACTGCAAACCCAGTACCGGGTCCGCGCCGAGCCAGCCGGTTCGCGCGGACTCGGCCCTTTCGTATCCGGGCTTGCGACAGGCCCGGTGAAGATATTGCCCCGTGAAAGGCTCGAACACGAGGACGTACAGAGTCCGGCAACGGCCGGAAAGAGTCACAGTCCTAGTTCGTTGGCGATTCGGAGAGCCTGAGTCTTCTGTCGTACAGCTTTTCGTAGTATGGCAGGCTGTGTTCGTAGGCCTCTTGCAACTCTTCGGGCAGGGTGACCTCTTTTTGGGGTAATTCCTCTATGCTGGTGCTCTCCTGGGCGTCGGTGTGCCACTCGTCCCACGCTTGCCACTCCGGAACCTCCCGCTCTTCCCAAGATAGGGCTTCCGGGTCGAAAGGGACGTCCAGCTTTTCGCAGTAGGCGGCCATCATGCTCTCGGTGTTCGCGGAGAACTCTGCGGCGTCCACCACGACCGGTTCTTGCCCGGCCTCGACGGCGCACTCGAAGAGCTTATACAGTTGCTCGTGCCCGGCCTCCTCCAAAGTGAAGTCCGGCCACATTTTGTAGAAAGAGACGAGCGTCTGTTTGGGGTCGCGGATCAGGAATGTGTTCTGGAAGCGCTCCACGAACTCCTGGTCCCTGAACCCCACCGTGTGGTAGGCCATGTCTTTAAAGAAGACGGGTTTGTCTTTGGCGGCCAGGATCTCCGCCAGCACGTTCTCCGGGAGGTACTCTTCTTTGGTCTCCTCGTCCGGGTAGCGGTTGCTCCGGCGTTGCTCGCTGAAGTAGTAGGAGGCCGCGAAAGGCTCGTGATATACCTCGAAGTCCTCGCGCTCGACAAAGATGCGCTCGAAGGCGGTCGAGATGGAACGGGGCGCGGCCCACAGCGCTATCGGTTTCCGGTTTCTCAAGATAGGCTCCGTTTCTTAGAGGTCAGTTGCGGCATTCCAGTCGTACATCAACTTGCGGCGCCGGTCCCTGAAGTTCGTCATCTCCAACCTTACCCCGTCGGGGTCCTCGAAGAACGTCGCGTAGTAGTCTGTGTCGTACTCCGTGTAGTAGCGGGGCTCTGTGGCCTCGACTCCCGCGGCACAAAGCTCGTTTGCCGCGCGGTCGACGGCGGCCTCGTCCGCCACCCGGAAACAGAAGTGGTGCAGGCCGGGCGCGTACGGGTCGTGGTCCGGGACGCCGGTCCGCGCCGGCCGCAAAGAGTAGCCGAACTGACGGTTGTAGTAGTGGACGTGGGGGGCGCCCCCGATGGTGCCCTCCTTCTTTCTAAAGCCCAGGACTGGCATGACGCGGTCGTAGAAATGTGCAGAGCGTTGCAGATCTTGTACCGTCACGTAGACGTGGTCTATGCCGATCACCTCTACCGCCACGGCGTTACTCTGTCCTTCCCTCTGCGTCCCGCCCGGGTCACGCCGAGATCAGGGTCTGCAGCCGCTCCCGGACGGCTTTTATCGGGATGCGCTCCTGCTTCATGGTGTCCCGGTCCCGGATGGTCACCTGGTCGTCTTCCAGCGTATCGAAGTCTACCGTTACACAGAACGGTGTGCCGGCCTCGTCCTGCCGCCGGTAGCGGCGTCCGATGGAACCGCCGTCGTCGTAGGCGATGCGGTAGTCGCCCTTGAGGTCGTCGTAAAGTTCGCGGGCGACGGTCGAGACGGGAGCCTTCTTCGAGAGCGGGAAAACGGCGGCTTTGATGGGCGCGACGCGCGGGTGGAGCTTCAGCACGATGCGTTCCTCACCGTCGACCACCTCTTCGGTGTAGGCGTCCATGAGCAAGGCGAGCATTATCCGGTCCGGCCCCACGGCGGGCTCGATGACGTAGGGGTAATAGCGGCGGTTGGCCGCCTGGTCGAAGTACTCTAGGTTCTCGCCAGAGAACGCGGCGTGTTGTTTGAGGTCGTAGTCGGTGCGGTTGGCGACGCCCTCTAGCTCCGACCAGCCGGAGAACGGGTAATAGTACTCGATGTCCACCGTGCGCTTTGAGTAGTGGGAGAGCTTCTCCTGTGGGTGCTCGTAGCGGCGCAGGTTCTCCTCCTTTATGCCGAGGTTCAGGTACCAGTTCCAGCGCTCCTTTATCCAGTACTCGTGCCACTCCTCGTCCGTGCCCGGTTCGACAAAGAACTCCATCTCCATCTGCTCGAACTCCCGGGTCCGGAAGATAAAGTTGCCCGGCGTAATCTCGTTCCGAAAAGACTTCCCGACCTGCGCGATCCCGAACGGCACCTTTACCCGGCTGGTCTGGAACACGTTCTTGAAGTTCACGAAGATCCCCTGCGCCGTCTCCGGCCGCAAGTACGCCAGGTTCTCCTCGCTCTTGACCGGCCCCGAATAAGTCTCGAACATCAGGTTGAAGGGCCTGACGGGGGCAAAATCTCTCCCGCCGTCCACCGGGTCTTTGATCCTCTCGTCGGTCTGGATGATCTTCGTCATCTCCTCCGCCGAAAGCCCCTCGGCGTCTTGGCCGGTAGCTCCTTCGATGAGGTGGTCCGCCCGGTAGCGGCGCTTGCTGGTGCGGCTCTCCACGAGCATGTCGTTGAAGGTCGCCGTGTGGCCCGACGCCTCCCACACTTTGGGGTGCATGATGATCGCCGCGTCCAGGCCTACTACGTCGTCGCGCATGTGGACCGTGCTGCGCCACCACTCGTCCTTAATGTTTTTCTTCATCTCGACGCCCAGGGGCCCGTAGTCGTAGGAGGAGCGGATGCCGCCGTAGATCTCCGAGCTCTGGTACACAAAGCCCCGCCGTTTGCAGAACGAGACGATCTTCTCCATGCTAACCGTTTGCGACAAGCGTTCCCTCCGAAACTCTCGAAACTTCCTCTTTCTGGGAACGAAAAGTATAGCTCAATAGGGTGAATATGGACGAGGGTTCAAAGAAGAAGCCGGGGCCTGAGTTATAATGTCCGGATGGAAACTTTACTCGCGGCCGGCACCGGCGCCGGGCTCTCGTCCATCGCAGGACTCAGGGCCTATCTGCCGCTCGCCCTCGTCGGGCTCTTTACCCGGATCGGGCTGTTCGACCTGCCGGTAGCCCTCGGCTTTCTGGACAACTGGGTGGTCGTCGGTACGCTGCTCGCCCTCGCCCTCGTCGAGGGCGTGCTGGACAAAATACCGGCCCTCGACACCGCCGTGGATGTCGTGCAGACGCCCGTGCGCGTTTTGGCCGGCGCGGTGCTCTTCTCGGCGGCCCTGGAAGCGGGCCTCGACCCGGCGGCTATCCCCGAGCTCGCCGCGGGTGGCGGGATAGCCGGGGTCGTCGCCGGACTCAAGGCGTTTTTGCGGCCCCCGGCGAACGTCTCGACCGCCGGGGTGTCGGCGCCGTTTCTGAGCGGTATGGAGGACGTGGTCGCGCTGGTAGGGGGGATTATCGCTATACTGGTGCCGCTGGTTTCGCTCGCGCTGGTCGTTTTTCTGTTATTCGTTTTCTACCGGATACGGAAACGTCGGGGGAGAAAGTACGGGGGACTCCGCATCCTCGGGGATTAGAAGCTGCAGGCGCCCTTTAAAAGGGTGCTCTAGGAGGGTGCTCATGGACGAGCGGGAGATTACCATAGTTCAGGAAGGCCGGGAGACCCCTTTCTCCCGGGGCATACTGGCCCAGACGCTGGCCCAATCCGGGGCCAAAATGGAGCTTGCCTACCAGATCTCCAGCGAGGTCCGTTCGGAACTTTTGGCCGAAGAACGCTTCGTGGTCGAAGAAGAAGAGGTCATGGCCCGGGTGAGGTCAAAGCTCCAGGTCACGGACGCCCTGATCGTCAACCGCCTGGACAAGTGGCGGGTATTGCGCGAGTCTACCGAGCCGGTCGTGGTGCTAATCGGCGGTGCCACCGGGGTCGGGACGAGCACGCTGGCCGCGGACGTGGCGCGCAGGCTCAACATCCAGAGCGTCATCGGGACGGACGCCATCCGGGAGGTGTTGCGGCGCGCGATCAGCGCGGACTTACTCCCGATCCTGCACAAAAGCTCTTACGGGATACAGCCGCAAGACATTCGGGTTCCCGTGGCGGAGGAAGAGCGGGTGCTCTACGGCTACCGGGCCCAGGCCTCGCAGGTCTCCGTCGGGGTCGAGGCTATCGTGGAGCGGGGCCTGAAAGAAGGAACGAACCTCGTGATAGAAGGCGTTCATCTGGCACCGGAAATATTGTTGCACCGCTACCAGGACCATCCGAACGTTTGCTCGCTCGTAGTCCACCTGTCGAATGAGGAGATGCACCGCGACCGGTTCCAGGTGCGGGCTTTAGGAACTTCGATGCGGCGTCCGGCCGCCGAGTACATCGCACACTTCAAGGAGATCCGCCAGATCCACGACTACATCGTCGAGAGCGCGCAGCGGGTCGGGGTCCAGACCGTGGAGAACCTGGCGATAGAAGACACCTCGGATGCGGCCGTGGAGATCGTGGCGAGCCGCGTGTCGGGTATAGCCGCCAGGGCCCGGGCCGGCAATTTCTCCGTCCTCCTGGATACCGGCACGTCGAGATAAGCCGGGCACCCCGGGTAAGAAGCGATACAATACCCGCGAGCGGTCCAGGAGGTATAAAGTGGCGATAGACAAGCAACGGCTGAGGACTTTTCTACTGGGAGGTGCCATAGGAGCCCTAACCGGTATCCTGTTGGCGCCCCGCAGCGGCCGCGAACTGCGGAGCAACCTCGCCAACCGGGCGGGTGAAGCCCGGGAGCGCAGCCGGGAGACCTACTTCGAGACGCGCGAGCGTCTGCAGGAGCGCTTGGCGGAGACCCGGGAGAAGCCCTCCGCGCAGTTCGAAAGAGAGCCGGAAGCACCGCTGGGCCCGAATTCTCCGCCGCAGGGACCGGAAACTTTCACCGAAAGACCCAGGCTCCGTGAAGTATCCAGCGAGGCTTACAAAGAAGAACACTCCGACGCCCGGCCCGACGAACTCCGGCGTAAAGTGCAAGAGACCCGGGCCCGGTTGAGGCAGCGCTTGGAGGACCCGGATCCGGACGCGGGAAGCAAAGATCCGGATGGATAACGCGCCCGGCACCGGCCGGGAGTTCTGAAAGCATGAAACACGTTCCTTTCGCGACGGTTGCGGAGATCCTCCCGCACGAAGTAGAAAACATTCCGGGGTTGTCCGAGGCTATATCGTACTGGAACGAAGGCGCTTGCCCCCCGGATGAGTGGTTGCAGCAGGCGAAAGACTCTTGGGGGCCCGCCGGGTACACGATGCGCCGGGGGGAAGAAGTCCTCGGTTTCGTAGTCTTTGGCCCGGTAGGGTTCTTTACCCGCGCCCACCGCCTCGCCGGAAGACCATCCGACCCGGACGCCGTACTACTGGCCGACATCGCCGGGGACCGGCGGTACAAAAAGCAGCTTCTCGTGCGGATGCTAAAAGACCTCCGGCATCGGGGGGTTGCCGGTGTGGAAGCGGTCGCCAGCGATTTTGGGGATCCCCGGCACGTTTCGACCCGTTTTCTACTGGAGAACGGCTGGCGGCCGGCCCGCCGGGCCGGACATTTCAGCACCTCCCACACGCTGATGCGCACCGATCTGGGCAGCACCGTCGAGGTGGGAGAGTTGGCGCGGGATATCATCGGGCGGGTAAAATTACCAAAGCTCAAGAACGCTTCCCCCGCACCCGGCGGAGCGTACGTCCGGGCAGAGTTTGCCCGGACGGAGTTCACTCGGACGGAGTTCACCCAGGTCGAGTTCGCTCAGGTGGAGTCTTCTGTAAACGGCAGGACCGCGGTCTTGACCCTCGAAATGCCCTCCGGCGTCGTCGCCTGAAACTCCAGGACGATCCGGCTCGGCGCCCGGTCTCCAGATAAAGGAGCCCCGTTTCCGGGGAGGTCCGCCAGGGGGGAGAGATCCAGCGGGAACGGCACCGGCTCCGATTCTCCGGCCTCCAGACCGTTCACCTCCGCGCGGTAGTAGCGGGCCCCGGATAGCGTGGTGTCTTCGGAGGATACCCGGAGCGTCAGGCTCACCTTCGAGAAAGGGTCGTCGCTGCCGTTTCGCACCATGAGTGTGAGTTCCTGGTTATCCAGGGTTTCCAAAGATTCCAACTGCTCTTCGTCGATGTTTAGTTCGAGTGGTACCCCGGAACCCGGGGAAGAAGTCGGGGGCTCCAGGCTGCTCTCGGAGGCGTTGCTGCCGAGGTTTGCGAGCAGGAGAAAAGCGCCCGCCGTAACAAAGAACGCGACGGCCGTCAGGAACGCCCAGGTCAGGAAACCCTTGATGCCTAGCCCCCCGTCTCCAGCGTGGAAACGGGAACCTCGTAGAGGTTATAGAAGTCTGTGACCAGGGTGTCGGCCGATGCCGAGTAGACCTTCGGCTCCGACAGAACGGCCCGGGCAACTATGACGACGCTGTCGCCCGCGTCGGACCAGGTCAAGTCTTCGGGGCCGGTTTTAATCTGCATGTCCTCGTTGCTCGTAGCGGCTTCAAGACTACCCGAACCGAGATCCAGGACGTAAAGATTATCGGCCGATGCGGGGTTTCGACGTCCGATCACCGCCAGGCGTTCGCCCTCGGGGTCTCGTTTCAGGCTCGACGCCACGAAATCGTCGCCGACCCCGGGGGCGCGCTCCGGCGCAGAGGTGTTTTTCGGTATCCGGTAGAGGTCGAAGGGGGCCGCGTCCGGTTCTGCGGCTTCTTGTTGCTCGCCGGCCACGTAGTAGATGCCCTGACTCGTCCACTGGGGATCCCCGAACACTTCGAGCCCTTCTTCCAACCGGGCAACCCGCCGGAAACTATCCTCTTGCAGCGAGAAGGTGTAAATATCGAAACGATTGGATACCACGTCCCGGATCGCCAGTATCGCCTGTTCCCCGCCGGGGGAGATCGAGATGCCGGTAACCTCGCCTTCTACTTCGCCGGCAAAAGGCCGCACTTCCTCTCCGGACTCCAAAAGGGCGAGCCGGCTTTCCGAGTCGCCGGCCTCCAGCGCCAGGAGTACCCATCCCGAGTCCGGCGGCCCCGGGGCCATTTCCCGCACCCCGTCGGCGATTCTGGAAACCTGCAACGAACCCCCACCCCGGGCACTCTTATAAATTCCCAGTGGTCCTGCCGCGTCCGGTGCCGCGGTCGCGCCGGACCGCGAGTCGGCACCCAGAATGGTCAGGTCCTCTTCCGACCTGGTCCAGGTCACCGTCCGGGCCTCGAAGTCTTTGGTCGTCCGGCGCTCGAAGTCCCGGGACTCGGGTGCCTTCTCGACCACGTAGCCGTCCATGGTGAAAGCTATCCGGTCCCCGGAAGGACTCCAGCTCGGCGAGCCTTTCTCACCGAGGCCGGCGCTCAAAGAACGAACGCCGCTTCCCAGGCCTACGTCCGACTGGTTTTGGGGTTCCTCTTCGGGGGGGAGGACGATCTCCCTGCTGCTGAAACAGCCCGCCAGTAGAAAAGGCACCGACAAAAGGAGGACGAGACAGATCAGGTAGCCGGGGCTTGCCGGCCGGCGGTTAGATTGCATAGTCGGCCGAACGCGCTGGAGGATCTTTAGGAAGCCGTACCTCGAAGGTAGAGCCGGTCCCCACCCGGCTCTCGACAGAGATTTCACCGCCGTGCAGCGCGATTATTTCCCGGGCGATAGAAAGCCCGAGGCCGCTTCCCCCGGTGGAACGGGACCGGTCTTTGTTGACCCGGTAGAAGCGTTCGAAGAGTTGTGGGAGGTCTTCCTCCGGGATACCGACGCCGGTGTCCCGTACCCGGGCGGTCAGCGTAGACTCGTCTTCTTCTATGGCTACGTCTACCCGGGCGCCCGGGTCCGAATACTTGATGGCGTTGTCCAGCAAATTCAGGAACACCTGGTAGAGTTTCTGCCCGTCGCAGAGGCACGGGTGCTCGTCACCGTTGGCGTCGAAATGAAACTCTACGCCGAACCGCTCTGCTTTGGATCCCAGGCTGTCGAGTGAGCTTTGTATTATCGAACCGAGGTCCGTGGGCCCGAGCTCTAGCGAATACTGCCAGGAGTCCATCTGCGCCAGCACCAGCAGTTCCTCGACCATGGCCCGCATGCGCTTTAGTTCCTGATCCGCCAGTTCCAGGGCCCGGTGCTCTAGCGGGTCCAGCTTCTCCCGTGCCCGCTCCATCAGGTCGACGGCGCTTTGTATGGTCGTCAGAGGCGTCCTGAGCTCGTGCGAAACATCGGAGACGAACGCTGTCCGGGCTTTTTCCAGGGCCCGGTGTTCGCTTATGTCTCTAACCGCCAAGATGATCCCCGGGCTTTGTTCGTCCGGGCCGTCTTCTTGGCTCATCCGGGCGGCGTAGGTCCAGTAACTGGTTTCTTCGATTTCAACTTCCCGTGTGGCGGTGCCGGTCTCAGACGCCTCGCGCACGCAGCGCAGGATCCCACCCGGAATCCCAATGTACGACAGGGAGCGGCCGTAATCTACGGAGTGAATGTCTAATAACCGGGCCGCCGCAGGGTTCGCCATCGTTACCCGCTCGTTGGGATCTATCGCCACCACGGCTTCGGGGGATGCCTCCAACACGGCCTCCAGGCGACTTTTTTGCTTCTGCATCTCTCCCACGTAGTGCGAGATCTCACCGGCCATGTAATTGAAGGCCCGCGCCACTTCGCCGAGCTCGTCTTCGCGCTCCGCCGGTACGGGGGCGAAGTCTCCGGAGGCGATCCTTATGGCCGCGTCCCGGGTTTTGGAGAGCGGACGGGTTATCTCGCGCGACAGCAAGAGGCTCGCCCCGGCGGCGAGGAGTATGCTGGTGCCTATCGCCCCGAGTATTCCGTACCGCAAGTAGGCCAACGTCTGATTCAGATTATCCTGCGGCGAGTTGTAGACGACGATGCCTTGCGAGCTTCCTTCGGAACTGGTCAGGGGCCGGATGGCTATGTAACGTAAAGAACTACCGCGGGGCACCAGCAGCCCATTCTCCGGAGACTGCAAAGACCTATCCACCAGGTCCTCGCTGAGGTCCAACCGCTCGTAAGCTTCTTCGGGGTTCAAAGACTCCCCGATGCTGTCTTCGGTATCCAGAGGTTCACTCCTGGCGGCTAGAGGTTCGCCGTCGGGCCCTATATACAAAACACCGAGACCTGTCGGCTGGGCCACCTGTTGAACGAGTTCCTCAGCGAAGGTATCCGGAGCCGGAAGCGACCTGTTCTGCGGGTCCCTAAGACCCTCCAGAAAATCCTCCGCCCCGGCATTGGCCGTCTCGGAGCGTTGGATCAGCAAGTCCTCCTCGATAGCCACGAGCCGGTTGCCCGCGAAGTAGTAGAGCACGAGCCCTATTACCAGGAGGGTGACGGCGGAGATGCCGACGAGCGCCATAAAAACCCGGGTTCTAAACGAGAGCCCCGGCGTGAACCTTTTCTTTTTACTTACCGCTATCTCAGGCCTCCCCAGAAACCCCTTCTACAGCGTCCGGGCGGCCCGATAACCGACGCTGGGAACGGTTTGTATGATCCGCGGCTTCGACGGGTCGCCCTCTACTTTGTGTCGGAGCCGGGATATGTGTACGTCTATGTAGCGGCTCGCCAGGTAGTGCGAACTGGTAGAAACGGCGTCGGAAATCTGGGCCCGCGTAAACGCCTGTCCGGGACGCCGGAGGAGGAGCGCCAAAATCTTGAACTCCGTCGGCGTGAGATCCAGGTTCTCACCGTCCCGCGTTACGGTGTACCCTTCCGGGTCCAACTCCAGAGGCCCGAGCTTGAGCACTTGCCCCCGACCGCTCTGCTGCCGGAGTCGCCGCAGAATGGCCCTTATCCTGGCCAAGAGCTCTTTGGTGTCGAAGGGCTTGGTTATGTAATCGTCCGCCCCGAGCTCCAAACCGACCACTTTGTCGACGGACTGACTCTTCGCCGTGAGCATTATTACCGGTACGTCCGCCTGCTGACGGATCTTCTTTAGAACCTCGAAGCCGCTAGTTTTGGGCAACATGACGTCTAGCACCACGAGATCCAAACTCTCTTGCCCCACGACCCGGAGCGCCCCCGCCCCGTCCTCGGCGGTCAAAACCTTGTACCCCTCGGAGGCGAGCACGATGGTAGTAACCTCCAGCAACGCCGGATCGTCGTCAACCAGTAAGATAGTTTCTTCCAAACCCTCTCGAAACCTCCCGTGTTCCCGTATAAGAAACTGCAGTATGTAATCCTACCTTATGAGGCATAAGAATCTATCCGCCCGGACGAGGCGACCGCGGGATTGCGTAACGGATTGTGTAAACCGCAAACTTGAAGGTTGCACACTTAGATTTTATACTTTCACCAGTTGAGATAATCGTGGAGTATCTTCAGGAGGCATTTAATGGGCAAAAGCATTGGCATAGACCTCGGTACGACGAACAGTTGCGTCGCCGTGTTGGAGGGTGGAGACCCGGTAGTCATTACGAACTCGGAGGGGGAGCGGACGACGCCTTCCGTGGTGGCTTTCGACAAGAAGAGTGGTGAGCGGTTGGTCGGGCAGTTGGCCCGGCGTCAGGCCGTCACGAACCCGGACCGCACGATCTACTCGATCAAGCGTTTTATGGGCCGGCGCTACAACGAGATCAAGAACGAAGCCGAGCGTGTAGGCTATGAGGTCGTTTCTGGTTCCGGCGGTGACATCCGGGTAAGGGTCGAGGATAAAGACTACTCGCCGCCGGAAATCTCCGCCATGACCTTGCAGAAGTTGAAGCGGGACGCCGAAGAGTACCTGGGTGAAGAGGTTACCGAGGCGGTCATCACCGTCCCGGCTTACTTCGAGGACGCCCAGCGGCAGGCCACGAAGGACGCCGGCAGGATCGCGGGCCTCGACGTGAAGCGGATCATCAACGAGCCGACCGCGGCGGCGCTATCCTACGGCCTGGAGAAAGAGCAGGAGCAGACCATCCTCGTCTTCGACCTGGGCGGCGGTACGTTCGACGTCTCGATCCTGGAGCTTGGAGAAGGCGTCTTCGAGGTAAAAGCTACCAACGGCAACAACTACCTCGGCGGCGACGACTTCGACGCCAAGATCGTCGAGTGGATGGTCTCCGAGTTCAAAAAGGCCGAGGGTATAGACCTCGGCAAGGACAAGATGGCGACCCAGCGGCTCGTAGAAGCCGCCGAGAAGGCCAAGCGGGAGCTGTCTTCGACCACCAGCACGAGCATCAACTTGCCGTTTATCACGGCCGATGTAAACGGCCCGAAGCACATGGACCTGACGCTCAGCCGGGCGCAGTTCAACAACCTGACCGCGGACCTGGTCGAGGGCACGGCCGGCCCAGTGCGTAAGGCGATGGAAGATGCCGGATTGCAGAGCGGGCAGGTGGACCAGGTAATACTGGTCGGCGGCTCGACCCGCATCCCGGCCGTCCAGGAGCAGGTCAAGGAGATCACGGGCAAAGAGCCTCATAAGGGCATCAACCCGGACGAGGTAGTCGCCATCGGCGCCGCGATCCAGGCGGGTGTTCTGGCCGGTGATGTCAAGGACGTACTACTGCTCGACGTTACGCCCCTCTCTCTCGGCATCGAGACCAAAGGCGGGGTGTTTACCAAGCTGATCGAGCGGAACACCACTATACCCACACGTAAGGGTGAGACGTTTACCACGGCCGATGACAACCAGAACTCGGTCGAGATCAAGGTGTACCAGGGCGAGCGCGAGATGGCGGCGTACAACAAGCTGATCGGCAACTTCCAGCTCGTCGGCATACCGCCGGCACCGCGGGGGGTGCCCCAGATCGAGGTTTCGTTCGACATCGACGCCAACGGCATCGTCAACGTCGGGGCCAAGGACCTCGGAACCGGCAAGGAGCAGCGGATCACCATAACCGCCTCCAGCGGCCTCGCAGATTCCGAGATTGATCAGATGGTCCGGGACGCCGAGTCGCACGCCGACGAAGACCAGCGCAAGCGCGAGGAGGCCGACGTTCGCAACAACGCAGACAACCTGGTCTACACGGTCGAGCGTTCGCTCAAAGACGTTGACGGCAAGCTCGATGTGGCAACGAAGAACGACGTCGAAGAGGCCATAAAAGAGACCAAAGAAGCACTAGCGGGCGGCGATGTAGAGGAGATCAAAACCAAGCAAGAAAGCCTCATGACCGCTTCGCACAAGCTCTCCGAGATCCTCTATCAGCAGGCCCAGCAAGAGCAAGAGGCTTCGAGCTCCGGCGCGGACAGCCCCGACGACGATTTCGTCGAGGATGCCGAGATAATAGATGAGGACGAAAACGAGGGAGACGGACAGAACCGGTAACAGAACACCAGAGGTCCGCCGGTCGGGAAACGTTCAACGTCCCCGGCCGGCGGAACCCGAACAGACGGGAGGGTTTGTAAACTTTGAGCAGTGAAGAACACAATTGGGAGCCGGAGCCCCGCGAGCCAGATAAGGTATCGGGCGATGAGACCGTAGGCCCCGAGGAGCCGATAGAAGAGGCCCAGGGTTCTCCGGGGGACCCCAGTTCAATAGACCCCGATTCGGTAGAAGACGCCGAGGTGATCGAAGAAGCGGAAATAGTCGAAGAACGTCCGAAAGATGCCGTTCTCGACGACATGGTGGAGGAGGATCCGGGCGTTGCTGAGAAAGAACTCGTTGCCCTCGCCGGAGAGTTGGAGCTCGCCCGCAAAGAGCGGGACGAGTATCTCGACGCCCTGCGGCGCCTGAAAGCGGAGTTCGAAAACTCCCGCAAGCGTCAAGAACGGGAACTCACCCGGGTACGGGACACGGCATCCGAACACCTGGTTGCCGAGCTCCTACCCGTTCTAGACAACCTGGACCGCGCCCTGGAATCCGAAGGAGACATCCGCGAGGGCGTACAGGCGACCCGGGATCACTTCGCCGAAGTGCTCGGTAACGCAGGCTTGACCCCCGTAACCTCCGACGGCCAGCACTTCGACCCCAACGTTCACGAAGCCGTGATGGGCCAGCCCTCGGAAGAGTACGAAGAAGGCATCATTTTGCAGACCTTCGAGAAAGGCTACCTGCTAAACGGCAAGTCCATCCGTCCGGCGAAGGTTGTAGTTGCACGTTAAGTTGAAGTATGGAGACTAAAGACCTGTACAAAACCCTCGGTGTGTCGAAAGGGGCGTCGCAGGACGACATCCGACGCTCCTACCGGAAGCTGGCCCGCAAGTACCACCCCGATGCCAACCGCGATAACCCAGATGCGGAGGAGAGGTTCAAAGGTATTCAACACGCCTACGAGATCCTCTCGAACCCCGAGAAAAGACGCGAGTACGACGAAGGACCGCGCACTTTCTTCGGCGGTGGCGGCCAACCTGGGGGAGGGCGTAGCGCCGGTACCGGTACGCGCACGGATTTCTCGGACCTGTTCGGTAGCTTCGGTAACCTGGGGGATGTTCTCGGGCAAGCGAACCGGACCCGCAACGCCCCGGCCAGGGGTAAAGATACAACCATAAGCGTGAACTTGAAGTTCAGCGACGCTTTGAACGGTGTCACGACCAAGGTCAGCGTGCCGGTCGAAGAGGCCTGCGATAACTGCACGGGGTCCGGGGCGGCGCCTGGGACGGCGCCGAAGACGTGCCCGCGGTGTGGGGGGCGGGGTTTGCGGAGTCGGGATCAGGGGTTCTTTGCCCTCTCCGAACCGTGTATGGAGTGTGGGGGCGTTGGAACCGTTATCGAGAAACCTTGCGGGGTGTGTGGCGGCGGCGGACGGCTGAAGAAGTCCCGGCCGGTCACGGTAAAGATACCCGCCGGGGCGAAAGACGGCATGAAGATCCGGGTTCCCGGGAGGGGCAATGCAGGAACCAGGGGTGGTTCTCCGGGCGACCTGTTCGTGGTGACGCGGGTAGAAAAACACTCGGTGTTCCAGCGCCAGGGCGACGACTTCGTAATGGAGGTGCCGGTGAGCTTCGTAGAGGCGGCGCTGGGCGCGGAGATCGAGGTTCCCAAACCTTTAGGGAGTACGGTCAAACTGCGGCTGCCGGAAGGTACTCAGGATGGACGGCGTCTCAAGGTGAGCGGTGCTGGCGCCCCCCGGCCGCGGGGTGGACCGCCGGGGGATCTCATCGTCCGGGTAGCCGTAGTGGTGCCAAAGAAGCTCCGTAAGCGGGAGCGCGAGATACTCCAGGCGTTTGCCGAGGAGCGGGAAGACGACGTACGGGCCGGGCTGATGAAGGAGGCCCGAACCTGATGGAGTTGCGAAAGCGTCCCGTGTACATGATCGGCATAGCGGCGGAGCTCATCGGCGTGCACCCGCAGACGCTCAGAATGTACGAACAGAAGGAGTTGCTACGGCCGCGCAAGAGCATTAAAAACACCCGGCTCTACTCGCTCGAAGACGTCGAGCTCGGTCGTTACATACAGAAGCTCACCCAGGAAATGGGCATGAACCTGGCCGGCGTCAAGAAAATCTTGAACCTCGAACTCCGAATAGGAAAGCTGGAGGCCGAGAACCGCGGCTTGCGGGAAGAACTCGCGCGGGTTAAAGCCAGACACAGCCGAAACATCGAAGAAATACATCGCAGCTACAAGCGGGAGATCGTGCTGATGCCCCGCGCCGAGATTATACGCAAAGGACTCTGATGGCTAAACCTATGCACTGCTACCGTCACCCCGACCGGGAAACCCGGGTCTCCTGCGCCACGTGTGGACGCCCTATATGCACGGAATGTATGCGGCAGACCGAAGTCGGCATAAAATGCCCCGAAGACGCCCGGCTGCCCCGCAGCGCCCGTACCGGCGTTATGAAGACCAACCAGGTCCTAAAAAGCCTGCTGGCCGGCGCAGCGGTAGCCGTCCTCGGCATACCCGTCGTCTTCGCCATCTTTCAGATAGGCTTCTTGACCTTCATCCTCGCCGGCGTAGCCGGATACGGTGCCGGAACCCTCGTTCACCGGGCCGGTGGACGCAATGGCGGCCCGATTGCCATGGCTATCTCTGGCGTCGCCGTTCTCATAGCCTTCGCGCCTTTTCTAATCCCGCCGCTACTGAACGGGAACGTGCCGGTCTTCATTATCCTACCCGCACTACTCGCCATCGGCTTCGCCGTATACAACAGCCGGTAACAGCCCGCCTCCGACAGAAACCTACTCACAGCGGCATTCATAAATACAGGACCTCGACCTCATAGCCGCAATGATCGAACCAGCCAGCCGCGTCCCCAGGGGTGATTGCCGAGAGAGCCTCTGCTATAGCTTCGAGAAGAGCTTCGTGGGTGCGCGCCCCAAGCTTCCTTAGAATGTTCTTTATCTTGGAGAACGCTTCTTCTATAGGGTTGAGGTCCGGTGAGTAAGCTGGCAAGAACACCAGCCCGGCTCCCTTAGCCTCGATGAGTTCCCTTATCCTACTGGGACGATGCGCACCGAGATTGTCCAAAACCACCACCTGACCTTCGGAAAGCGTCGGGGCCAGGAAATGCTCCACGTATACCTCAAAGGCTTTGGCGTCGGTAGCACCTTGTATGCACATCGACTCTCCCATCCCGGATAAGCTCATCGAGGCTATGAGGGTGGTGTTCTTGCCCCGGTTTCTTGGCACCTTGCCGTAGGCTCGCTCTCCTCTCGGAGCCCGCGATCTCAGACGGTCCATCGAAGTGTGCATACCGGATTCGTCCACAAACACCAGTCGACTAACGTCGAAGTAGGATATTAGCCACCGCCATAGAGCTCTCGCTCCCTCGTCGCGTTCTTGGGCTACCGGCGACTTTTTTTGAGCGGCCACTCTCCAGGGAGGCGAGAGATGTTGCGACTCATCGTAGCTTCAGAGACCGTAACACCACTCTCATCCTCGAAAGTCTCGCAGTGCTCCTTTAGAGTCAGGTCGGGGTTGGTCTTCAGATGTGGGGGTAGCCATTCCCTCAAAGCCTTGCCTTTCACAGAAGGTCTGCCGGGAATCTTGTAGATGTCCACATCCCCCGTGAGGCGTCGGCGTCCCAGCCAGCGCTTTATGGTAGAGCGAGAGACTCCAAAGAGCTCTGCGACCTCCTTTCTTGGGATGCCACGGTCGATAGCGGCGAGCGTCTTCAATCTGAGGTCCTTCGAGTAGGCGTTCATGGAGATTATTCTCACGCAGGTCCCTTACTTACGCAACCTGCTGTCAGAACCCCGAACCCCCTTTTCACACGTTCTCGATGATGAAACGTCCTCGTATCCGTTGCACCATCTAGCCAATCTTGCCGGCACGAGCGAAACCAATTGCCGATCAAGCATTCCTAACTAAATTCGTACCTAGAATATCCCTTCAACCTTAGGTGGGTTGAATAGCGGCTTTTAGATACTGCGCAAAAGCCCGTTGCAATGGGATAAACCGGAAAAATCGAGTTCTGTGTAAAGACAGAATACAACTTCACAAACGGTTGTACTTGACCTTGAGATCACACTGTAGCTGAAGTTGAGGTAGAGTTTTGAAAAATACTTTAGAAAATGCTGGCGTAGCCTCAAAATGCGTGCTAGGGTGGTTAGCCATGAGAGAGGAGATGGAGTACATAAGCGGAGTTTTGGAGGAGCTGGAGGCCATCGTTTACAACGCCTCGAGCGTACCGATGCGGAAGGGGCGGGCGCTCGTAGACCGCTCCGATATCGCCTACATGCTGGAGGAGTTGAGGGAATCTCTTCCCGGGGAGTTGTCCGATGCGGAATCGGTGCGTCGGGAGTGCAGTGCCATAGTCGCGGCGGCCGAAGAGGAGGCTGGCCGCGTATTCGAGAAAGCCCGGCAGCGGGCGGACGAGCAAGTAGAGCACACAGACACCTACCTACGGGCGCAGAGAAAAGCGGCCGAGATACAAGCTGCGGCCGAGCAGTACTCTAAGGAAGTATCCAGCGGTTCGGAGGCCTATCGGGAACGCATTATGGGCCAGTTGGAGGGCTGGTGCCAGGACTCTCTGACTTCTGTGGAGGAATCCCGCAAGGAACTCAACAGCGCTCCCCGCCGGGCGCCGTCTATCGACCCGGTCGAAGAGGATGAGTCGGGGCCGGATCTGCGGGCAAACTCCGCGTAAAATCGCGCAAAACGGTATAAGAAGTATCTCCTGAAGAGTTGGCGCTGTGAGGATTAACACCTGACAGGGCGTTTGCATCTAAGTTGTTACGCCAAGCGTGAGTCGAAGCTAGGACTCTTTTTCCGGATAGTCTTCGGGGGCGAACGTGTCTTTTCCGGGGGCGATCAGGGTTTCACCCAAGGCTTCCAGACGAAAGTTGAGTTCATCTAACGAGGCTTTGACCTCGAAGGCCGTGGCCCGGGTTTCCAGGGTGTCGGATGCGGAAACCTGGGCGACATAGGCGCGTAGGGCGAGCAGTTGGTCGTAGGTTCCGGAGATCTCGGCGTCCGCGCGCCGTATTTGGTTTTCCAGCTTCTTTATGCTGGCCGCCTGGTCTTTTCTCGTGTCCGGGAGAGCTTTCAACTCTGCTACCACGGTGGCGGCCTTCTCTCGGCCGGTGGCGGTCTCCACAAGCCGATCCGCCGCCGTGTGGAGCTTCGGCACGGCGTCTTCGAGCACCCGGCCGGCTACGTCGTCGGACTCTTCTATCGAGGCTACGACCTTTCGGTAGACTTCCAGCGCGCTGTCCACGGTGTTGCGGGTTTCTCCTTTCGGAAGCCAGCGGGCCTGGCGCTCCGGCGAGATGTCTTTGACGGGCTGCGGGATAGGCGTGGGGCGGTTCTCACCCGTAGTACGGTCTTCCAGGGCTTGTTGCTGGAAAAAAGGGTCCCGGCTGGCTAGAAAAACGAGCAGCGTGTATGTGACGACGGTTAGCGGTAGAAACCACCAGGAGAAAAGGATACTGGAAAAAGCGCCCAAACTCAGCATAAGAAGGTTTATCGGACGCAAAGAGGCCGCACGGAGAACCCGACGGCGACCCCCCGCCGAAAGAGGCCCGGATCCGACCGGCGGCCCGCTATTGTCGGGCGCAGGAGAATTCGTCATCTTACGAACCTTTGGTCCGGAGCAACACCTCGCCGCCCCGCCGCAGGGCGAGAGCGTGCGCCGCGTTACCTTTATTTATCGCCAAGCTCAAGCACCAGTGGGAATCTGGAACGAGGATCAACTCTCCACTACCCGCCTCGCCGAAGGTGGCGAGATACCGCACCGGCATCCCACCGTCTCCAGAGTCTACCTCTAGCGTGGTCCCGTACCCCAGGGACAACTCGTCTTTCAGAACGGAGAGTCTGGCGTTTCCGTAGCGGTCAATGTCTATTATTCGTACTTTGTAAGCCGGGCCAGAGACCGCTTCGAGCCCGGGCAGGACCAGCCGCATAAGCGACGCCGGGTCCACTTCCTCACCCAGTTCCCAGAGGTCCACTCCCGCCGCCAGATGTGCCGCCGCGGGGGCGAAGATGTCCCGGCCGTGAAACGTGCTGGAGACCGGGCTTAGGTGGTAGTTATCGTTTGTCAGCTCTGTGGCCTGCGAAACGCCTCCCAGAGATTCGGCCGCCGGTACGAGCAACCCGTTGTCCGGGCCCACCATAAGAGAGCCTTGCGCCACCCGTATCGCGAGCCCCCTTCGTCCGGTGCCAACGCCGGGGTCTACGACGGCCAGGTATATAGTTTCCAGCGGCATGTAGCGTGTGGCGTGTTTCAGTATTTCCGCGCCAGCTTCCACCTCGAAACCCGGCACCTCGTGGGTCAGGTCTATAACGGCCGCATCAGGTGCGATGCACGCTACAACACCCTTGCAGGTGCCGACGAAATCGCCGGCGAAACCAAAGTCCGAGAGAAAGCAGATCGGTCTCATACGCCAAGTATAGAGCCTCTAAGACCCTGTATGTGCCTCGAACTCGTAAAAAAGCGCGACGGACGCTAGGCGATTCCGACAAACCTCTCGAACGTACTGGTGGGCAAAGACCAAGCCCGGCCCTGCTTGCGCGACGTAAAAAGGTGGTTGTGCTCTCCAAGGTATCCGAAAAATCCCAACAAAAGGGCAAAAGAGTCAGCCGCAGATGCGACAGCAGAGCTATCTCGTACAGCCCGCTAGGATAAAATTTACCTTGAAGCTAAAGGTTATGCAGTGGTTTAGGTTATCTATAAGGTCGGAGGTTTGATTTCGATGAATGCGCTACATATAGTGTTCGAATCGCGACGAGTAGGATATGTTGTGCTCTTGGAAGCAAACAAACGTCATTCTATAAAAAACTTGTGCCTGTAAAAAAGACTTGTTCCCGTGACTCTGTTGCGCCGTTTCACGGGTCATGCTAATTTCGCCGTCTAGGGAGGGCCACGTGCCTGGGTTCAAAGTGAACTTCAGGTTTAGACGTGGTGGTGTAGTGCTCATGCTGGAGGGGGAATGGGCGCTACGCACAGGGTCCTTTATAGGGTGGAAGGACCATTACCCCGGGGTTCACCCTCGGGGTTTTTAGTGCTCTGGAGGAGGTTCGAAAATAGGGGCTGCGGCGCTGACGTAGGAGGTCAGCCAGTGGAGGTCTTCTTCGGTAAAAGGTTCGGTGGAGTTCCGGGTTGCGTAGACCACGCCGACGATGCGCTCGTCTTTGAACACCGGGACCGAGAGCGAGTTGAGCCAGCGGGCGTTGGTACGGGCCTGGGGTAACCTGCGCGGGCCGGTGATCGTTAGCGTCGGGTGGGCCGTGTTCGCGACCATCTCTATCACGCCGCGGTCTGCGGTGTCCAGTTCTTGGTAGTCTGGGCCGGTTACGGGGCGGAGTTCGGGGGCCTGTATCAGGATCGTTTTGTCAGCCTTCAACTCATCCGCTATGTCGGCGGAAATATCCTTTGCCGGGAGTTCGACGTCGAGATCTTTCGAACTAGACTGGCGGAAGACAAAGCGCGAGGAAAGTACGAAGTTGACCACGGTCGCCGCCAGTATGCCGAGGAACCAGAAGATCAGGTGGTACGGAAACTCTCTGCTGACGTATTTGATCAGGGGGTACCAGACGGCGAAGTTTGCCCCGATGCCTATTACGGCGACCGGGTAGGCCAACGCCCCGCGTTGCAGGTAGTGAATGCGGCTGGAGTGCCTCACGTCACGCCAGGTAAAGGCGTTGTTTAGGACGAAGTTGCTCAGGATGCTAACTCCCACGCCGAACATCCACGCTATTACGTAATCGGCGTTGTAGAACTCGGTGAGATAGGTGTAAATCAGCAGGTTGACCAGGGCGCCCGAGGCCCCGACCATTGCAAACTTCCAGAAGCGTCCGGCGGATGGTACGTACCAAAACAGGCTCAAGATGTGGGTCAGATATTCCATGCCCTGGTTCATGCTGGCCTTCGAGACCCCGGCGTTCCGGGCCTGGAAGTTGAACGGGGCTTCAACCACGTGCAAATCCGGGGCGCACACGAGGATCTCCAGCAGGATCTTGAACCCCGTCGGCCGGAATTGGATGCCGCTAATGGCCTGGTTACGCACCAGGAAGAACCCCGTGAGCGGGTCCGAAGTCTTGCGGGCCTCCCGAAAGACTACCTGGGCCAGGTACTTGGTCCCCACGGAGACCCCCCGACGCACCGGACCGGAGAGGCCGGCGTAGCTGCCGCCCGGCGTGTAGCGGCTCGCCACCACCACGTCGGCGTCGTCGTTCCGGGCGATTTCCAACATTTCGCGGACCTTCTCCGGCGGGTGCTGGAGGTCCGCGTCCATTACGCAGGTATAGACGCTGCCGTCTACGACCGCCTCTATCCCGGTCGTGACCGCCGTCGAAAGTCCACCCTTTCTTTCGGGTTCTTTTCGGTGGATCAGGTAGATACGGTCGTTCTTTTTCTGGAGGTCCCGGATCACCGCCGGCGTGTCGTCCGTCGAATCGTCGACGAAAACTATCCGGTACTCGACGTCAGAGAGGCTCCGGCCGAGTTCATCCGCAAGCCTCGGCACGTTGTCGGCCTCGTTGCGGGTGGGAACGATCAACGTGAGAAGCGATTTTTCAGTGGCTTTTCGGCCTTTGAGTACCTGACGATCAACGCTCATGACCGCACTACGTTAGCATATCCGGCTTGATAGACCAAAAACGAAACTAAGCTAATATAGTTTAAGCTGTAACTGTGGTTCGAGTTGTGGAGGTTAAACCGTGCAAAATAATGAAGAACGCGCCCACGTTTATATTTCGGGCGATGTACAAGGGGTCTTCTTCCGGGACTCCACGCGCCAGAAAGCCGAGGAACTTGGGCTGGTAGGTTGGGTAGAGAACATGTCGGACGGCAGGGTAGAGGCGGTCTTCGAGGGCACGAGCAGCGCCGTGCGAGACATGATCTCCTGGTGCGAGGAAGGACCGTCCCAGGCTAGCGTAGAAAACGTGGACACCGAACAGGAAGAGCCCGAAAAACTGACGAGCTTCGAAGTCCGTTGAGCAAACCGAAAAACGGAATCCCCATTGGCCTCTCGCGCTTTATGCAAAGCTCCCGCGTCGAGGTCACCGGACACCGGGAGATAAACCACGCTACCCAATACCGCCTTTCCCAGAACGGCGATACGGTGAACCTGAACGTCTACCATACCGGCAAAGTCTCCGTCGACGGTAGAGAGTCCGGGTTGAAACAGCTTCTGGAGAGCTGGCGACTGGCGAACAGCGGACCCAAAAACCGTAAGGTTCGGGGCGAGGGTAAAGTTTCGAAGAAGCCTGCCGCCAACGCCACGCCGCGGGTTGGGACCGATGAGGCCGGTAAAGGAGAGTATCTCGGGCCGCTGGTAGTGGCCGGTGTCCGGGTGATGGGAGAAGCCCAGGACGCCGGGCTGCGGGAGGCCGGCGTCCGGGACTCGAAAGACCTCGGCACCGCACAGGCATCCGTAATCTCGACCCAGATAACCGAAATAGTAGGCCCCGAAAACATCTGTGTAATATCCCTGGACCCGGTAGAGTACGGGCTGCGCCGGGATGCTGCGGGCCGCAACGTAAACCGACTACTGGGCGAACTCCACGTAGAGATCATAAACAAACTTGAAGCTGAAGTAGAGGTTGCAGTTGTAGACAGCTTCGGGGTAAAGGCCCGTTCGTACATCGAGCCGGGTATTGATAGCGGCATCGACCTTCAGGTGCGCCCGAAGGCCGAAGACGACACGGCGGTCGCGGCGGCGTCCATCGTCGCGAGGGCGCGGTATCTGGCGGCTATGGAGAAGCTCTCCGAAGAGGTGGGGTTCGGGCTACCACGGGGTTCGACGCACGTTCTGAAGGCCGCCCGCCGGGTGGTGCGGGAGCTTGGAGAAGAAGGGCTGAGTAAGGTGGCAAAGGTTCACTTCTCTACTACCGAGAAGGTTTTAACCAAAAAGGTTTTGCAAGGCTCGGAGAGCCTGTCCGGGATGGAAAAACCGTGATAGACCTGCGCAGCGACACCGTTACGCGGCCGACGGAGGGCATGAGACGTGGGATGCTGGAGGCTTTCGTTGGGGACGACGTGTACGGTGAGGACCCCACAGTAAACAAGCTGGAGGAGTACGTGGCGGAGCTTCTCGGTAAAGAAGCCGCCATCTACGCCCCGTCCGGGACCATGACCAACCAGATCGGGGTGTACGTCAACACGGGCCGCGGAGATGAAGTATTGTTGCACGAACAGTCACACATCTTCGCCTACGAAGCCGGCGCGCCCGCGATACTCTCCGGGGTACAGCTAAAAACGCTCCCTGGAGTAAACGGAAAGGTCCACCCGGAGACGCTGCGGGGCGGGATCCGGCCGGAGAACGTCCATTTCCCGCGGCCGCGGCTCCTGTGCCTGGAAAACACCCACAACGTCGTGGGCGGCAAGGTCTACCCCTTACGCGACTTTGCGGAAATAGCCGGCGTGGCGCGGGAACAAGGATTAAAAGTCCACCTGGACGGGGCCCGGCTCTTCAACGCCGCGGCGGCGGCCGGCGTAGCGGCCCGGGAGTGGTGCGAACACGCAGATACGGTCTCGGTGTGTTCCTCCAAAGGACTCGGGGCGCCGGTGGGATCCCTGCTTGCCGGTGACGAGGATACCATTCACGAGGCGCGGCGCGCCCGCAAGGCGTTCGGGGGCGGTATGCGTCAGGCGGGCGTTATTGCCACCGCCGCACTCTACGCCTTCGAACACAACCGCGAGAGGCTCACCGAGGACCACCGGCGGGCGGCCCGGCTTTCGGAAGGACTGGCCGAAGCCGGTTACTCCGTAGAACCGCCGGAAACGAACATCGTGCTCGTAGAGACGCCGAGCCCCCCAGAACTACTGGAGGAGTTGGGCCGCAGGGACGTGCTCGCCACCCCGGGAGGCGCCGGGACCGTCCGCCTCTGTACCCACCTGGACGTAAACGACGAAGACATCGAAACAGCGATCCGGACCGCGGCCGCCGCGAAAGCCGGAGCCATATAGCTACAATGCAGGTTTACCCTATTTCCGGAAACCGACTCGACGCACCACTCCGGCTTCTCACGAGTTTCCTGAACAGCGGAGATCCAGCATCAGATGAGTTCGTAGAATGGTTTCGCGGCGCGGTAGAGAAAGGGGACTTGGCGGTTTTCGAGGCCCGAACAAGCGATGAAGTCGTGGGAGTATTGGTGCTCGCCAGGCGGTTGAGTGTTTCTATCGGCGGACGGTTCGCCAGCATAGAAGAGCTTTATGTAGTTCCCGAAGCCCGGCGCCGGGGGGTGGGACGCGCTTTGTTGGAAACCGTCGAGGAGTGGTGCCGCGCGCACAATGTATCTTATGTAGAAGTAGAGGTAGCGGAGAGCGTGGCGGAGGTTTTCTATGACGAGGTCGGTTTCGGGGCCGAGGACGACGTGAGGCTAATGTCCCGGTCATATCCGATGCAGAGTCGAAACCTTCGAGGGGGTCCCGCGTAAAATAGAATAAGTGAAGCGGTACAGGCTTGGGGAAGTTTAGACACAGGGAATGACCAACACTAGGAAGATCGAGGATGGGGGAGACTGGTTAGACCTGGCGGGTCTCGTGTTCTTGGCGGTGGTCGCCGCGGTCTTATTAATACTTGCCCTATTCGGATATTCTTTCGGTCAGGCGGCGTTGCCTTTCGCGGCCGGGGCTGTCGTGGGTGACGCGTTGATGTATGCGGCGATCAAACTAGAACGTTTTAGGACACCGATATTGGTCTTCACCGTTTTGTTGCTGGCGGCCGGATTTGCCTTGCTCGTAAACTTTGGGGCCGAATATAGTGAGTTTTCGACTTCTAGTCTGCGACTTCCTTGGGATGCGCCTGTCGCGTTGTCCAAGTTCGCCATCGGGCTTCTAGGAGGTTTCGGTGGGATTGTCTTAACAGGCTTTTTCTGGCCGGCGGTATTTTCGGCTGATACCTGGGATGAAGCGGTGATGCAGCGGCGGGCTTCGGTGCGGGATGCGCTCATAGTAGTCGGGGGTTTACTCGGGGTTGTTTTGCTGGTGCTGCTACTCTTGGGCTTTGGTGCGCTCGTGGCCTGGGTAGCGGTAAATTTTGGCTAGAACTCCCGCACCTCGTAGATCGAGACTTCCCGAAACCCGAGCCGCCGGTAAAAATCCCTGCCGCGTTCGTTGGCGGCGGCTACCTGCAGGGAGAGGCCGCTGGCCCCTTTATCCCGGGCCCAGTGTTCTACGTTCTGTAGCAGGGCTTTTCCTACGCCGCGGCTACGGTACCGGGGCGTAACGTATACGTCGTCCACAGAAGCCCAGGTCTTGGGATGAAAAGTCGGGGAGCCTTCACGCAGGTCGCCGGAGATAAAGCCAATAGTCTCGTTCTCCGTCCCGTTTTCCAGAATAGCAACGAAAAGAAAAGAGTGGCTGCTGGTCGTGAGGTCTGCGAGAAACCGGCGCATGGTCTTCTCCGCGTCGGAGGAGGTCTTGTAGATCAAGTCGTGCATGGTGTGTTCCTCGGCACTCCGGACCCAGAGGCGGGCGGCATCGGCCGCGTCATCCCGGCGTCCGGCCCGCACGATGAACTCTTTCTTCGCCACGAGAGAATATTAGCGGATGGACGGGGGTTTGGGATATGATCCCTCCTACATCCTGTACACCCCGGAGAGGAGCGAAACGACGCGGGCAGAAACCGGAAAAAGCGGGAGGTTTTGGGAAGTGGACGCCGCCCGGGGGGGTGCGATCTTGATGATGGTCCTCTACCATTTTGTATACGACCTGGACACTTTCGGCGGCTACAACATTGATTCCACGTCCGGCCTCTGGGCGCGATTTGCGGACCTCACCGCTTTTTCTTTCGTATTCCTGGTAGGCGTTTCGATGGCTATAGGTTACGGCAGGTCTGGTTCGGAGCCCGGACGTTCTCAGCCGGGCAAGTACGTGTTTCGGGGGATGAAAATAATCGGTTACGGTATGGTGCTCACGCTGGTAACGGGGGTCTTGGGAATGGGGATCATAGTCTTCGGGATACTTCACCTGATCGGGACCTCCATAATCCTGGCCTATCCTTTTCTACGCTTCCGGTGGTTAAACCTTCTTCTAGGCCTCGCCTTTATAGCCGCCGGCTGGCGCCTGCAATCCCTGAACCTTTCTTCGGAGAGCCCGTGGCTGCTACCGTTGGGCATCGTTCCGGACGGTTTCTTCATGCCGGACTACCGGCCGTTGCTACCCTGGTTCGGGGTCGTGCTGCTCGGAATTTTCTTCGGCAACCTCGTCTACAGTGGCGGGAAGCGGGTGGCGGGTATCTCCGTGCCAACGCCCGCCCCGGGTCTGCCCTTGATGTTCCTGGGTAGACACTCACTTTTTATCTACCTGGTACACCAACCCATCCTGGTGGGGCTCCTCGCCGCGCTCGGCATCGTGAGCTTCTGAGCCCCCGACCCTCCTCGGAAGCGGAAGGTCTATCTTGTACGCGGGCGAGGCGTCTGCTACTGTAGACGACTGTTGCAACGACGTGCAAAGGAGGAACGGCACAGAGACAAAACGAGTTACTGAATCAAGGTGAGCGGGTCAAAAAACAATAGCAGAGGCGGTAAAAGCAAAGCGCCAGGACTCCTTTCTCTAGAACTTTTTTAGAAGACAGGAGTTGACGAGGTAGACGTTTATCGAAGTATTCGGCGGGTACGTCTCGGCTCTCGGGTAGTCGTAAAGAAGGCGGCAAATTCCGGTGGTGACACCGGGGACAAATTGCCTTCTAATCCTGGAAAGTAGATCGGATCGTGAATTTCGAAAGTCCTACCGGCCTCTCCGGCAAGTTTCTGGTCCTGCTCGGGCAAAGGAAAAACGTGCGAAGACGAGTTTAGGGAGGCATTTACCGTGTGTGGAATCGTGGGTTACGTCGGCAAAGAGCGGTGTGTAGAGGTTCTCATGGAAGGGCTCAGGAACCTGGAGTACCGGGGGTACGATTCGGCGGGGTTGGCGCTGCAGGCCGAGGGTGGCATCGAGCCGCTAAAACGGGTCGGGCCGCTAAAGAACCTGGCCGCGGCCGTGGCGGAGAGCAACGGGTATTTTTCCCGGATAAAAGCCGGTGTGGGGCACACGCGCTGGGCCACGCACGGAAAGCCGAGCGAGGCCAACGCCCACCCGCTGGTCGGCGGTGGCGGGGGGGTGGCCGTGGTTCACAACGGCATCATCGAGAACCACGCGGAGCTCAGGGAAGGCCTTCAGAGCCGGGGACACGTTTTTAGCTCGGAGACCGACACGGAAGTAATAGCCCACCTTCTGGCCGAGAGGATGGAAGAAACCGGGGAGTCTTTGCGCGAGGCGCTCGCCGCTTCGCTGGAGCTGCTGCAAGGGTCCTTCGCCGTTGCGGCCGTTACGAAGGAGGAACCTCATACCATCGTGGCCGCCCGGCACCAGAGCCCGCTGGTGGTGGGCCTCGGCGACGGAGAAAACTTCCTGGCGAGTGCGGTTCAGGCGCTTCTGGGCGAAACGCGGCGTTTCCTGGTCGTCGAGAACGGAGAGATAGTCGAGCTGACGGAGTCTGCGGTCGGGGTCTTCACGGTCGGGGGAGAGGCCGTGTCACGCGAGCACTTCGAGGTGGACTGGGACGCGGAGGACGTGGACCTCGGAGTTTACGAAGACTATATGCTGAAGGAGATCCACGAGCAACCCGCCGCGCTGAGGAATACGCTGGCCGGACGCCTGGACGCCGACGGTTCCGTTGAGCTTTCCGAGGTCCCGATGGACTTGTCGGGGATAGAACGCGTCGTGGTCGTTGCCTGCGGCACGGCCTACCACGCCGGCTTGTTGGGCAAGCAAGCCATAGAACGGCTCGCGAGGGTCCCCGTCGAGGTCGCGGTGGCGAGCGAGTATCGTTACTCGAACCCCATTGGCGACAAGAATACTCTGGTCGTCGCCATAAGCCAGAGCGGAGAAACTACGGATACCCTGGCCGCCGTGGAGACGGCGCAGAAGTTCGGCGGCCGGGTGCTCGCCGTAACCAACACGCGGGGCTCGCTCATAACCCGGGAGGCGGAAGCGGTGCTGCTGACCAAGGCCGGGCCGGAGATCGGGGTGGCCTCTACCAAAGCCTTTCTCGCCCAGATAGCCGTTCTGGAGTTGCTGGCGCTGGAGGTTGCGCGGTTCAAAGGAACCCTGACAGAGGACGAGTTGCACGCCGCCGGGCACGACCTGCGGACCGCGCCGGAGAAAGTGGAACAAGCCATAGAAGCCTCCGAGAGCCGGGTACAAGAGTCTCTACAGCTCTTCGAAGACGCCCGGTGTGCGCTCTTTTTGGGCCGTGGAGCGCTGTACCCGGCGGCTCTGGAAGGCGCGCTGAAGCTGAAGGAGATCTCCTACCTCCCCGCTGAGGGCTACCCGGCCGGAGAGATGAAGCACGGCCCCATCGCCCTCGTGGATGAACACTGCCCGGTCGTGGCGGTATTTGGAGAAGGATTACTCCGGGAGAAAACCTTGTCGAACGTCGAAGAAACCGTGTCGCGGGGGGCAAGAGTCGTAGCTATCGCGCACGAAAACGACGCCGCGGCAGAAAGGGTGGCGGAACTGGTCCTGTCCGTACCGGAAACACCGCCACTGTTGGAGGCGCTGGTGGCCTGCGTGCCGCTACAGTTGCTCGCCTACCACGTCGCCAAATCCCGGGGCCTGAACGTTGACAAGCCCCGCAACCTGGCGAAGTCGGTGACCGTCGAATAGCCGGGTAAGAGAACAATTCAGACGAACTTCGTCTTGTTTCTGGTAGCTTCGCTAGCGCTCATCGTTACGCCGGGGCCGGATATGCTCTACGTGGTTACCCGGGGCGTAGCGCAGGGGCGTACGGTCGGCCTGGTGTCGGCCTGGGGCGCTTGTTCAGGTCTCGTGGTTCATACGGTGTTGGCCGCAGTCGGTTTATCGGCGCTGCTCCAGGCTTCCGCCGCGGCGTTTACGGTCATGAAGTATGCGGGGGCGGTGTACCTGATCTACCTGGGCGTCAAAGCCTTTCTTGACCGGGAGAACTTCTTTGTTTTTCAGGGACCAGCCCCGAAGCTGAGTGAGGCTAAAAAAGGTCTTTCTCCAAGGGGTGGCCTCGAACGTGCTAAACCCGAAGATAGCCCTGTTTTTCCTGGCGTTCCTGCCGCAGTTCGTGGGCCCGGCTTCCGGTTCTACCGCATTTCAGGTAATAGTGCTCGGGCTCTTATTTACGGTTCTCGCCTTGCTGGTCTTCAACGTCATCGCCTTTTTTACGGGTTCTTTAGGAGGCTGGCTCGTCGAGAAACCGGCGTTCGCAAACGTATTGCGCTGGTTGACGGGTAGCGTTCTGGTCGGATTGGGTCTCAGGTTGGCCCTGCTGGAGAGAGCCTGAGCCGAACTCTAGATCAGGCTATGCGGTCGCCCCGGACTATCAAACGTTGCTCGTAGTTTTCGCCGACGCAGGTCTGCAGCGAGACCATGTCGCGGCCCGGTTCCGGGGCCGTTGCCCAAACGTCGTAGGGCGTGACGGTTAGGATTTCGGTAACTTCGTAAGTGCGAGTAGTACCGGCGGAGTCTGTCAGGTAAATCTGGTCTCCATAAATCGTGTTGGGCGGGCCGGCGAACTGTTGCCAACTATTGGTACCTTCCCAGCCCGACACGTGGGCGGCGATGTAAGTGTTCGACCCGGCTTCCCGGGGGAAGCCGGAACTCGGCAAATGAAGTTTTACGCAACAGTTATAACTTCAAACGTCTGGCGAGGTTTCGGGGTTTTCTACCGAAGCACCTTGAGGGCTCCGGGGTCGGTGCGGAACGTCATCGGGAGGCGGCCCCAAAGTTCGCCGTCTAGTTGGACGGGTACTTCGGCGCCGGGGGCCCGGGCACGGAACTCGGTGGCGTCGACGGAGCGCATGCTGCTGTTGAGGGGACGGCGGGAGAGGATGCGTCCTAGAACGTCCGGCCTTAGTAGGACTCCGACGCGTTCTATCATAATCGCTTCCAGCTCGCCGCTGGAAAGGGTTTGGCTGCCGGTAACCCGGAAGTCTCCGCCGTAGCGCCGGCCATTGGCGATGATGACGAACTGGGACACGTAGATGGTGTCGCCGTGCAGGACGTGGATGGCGGGTGATTCTTTCTCCGTGTAAACCCTGAACGCCGAGATAACAAAGGCCAGGGCTTTCAAATACCGTTTCAGGCGAGGGGTTACAGAGTAGATCACGTCGGCGTCGAAGCCGATGCCGGCCACGAACGTAAAGCGGCGCTCCGTGCCTTCGTGGTCGGTGGCTATGCCGAGGTCCATTTGGAAAGCCTCGCCGGACAGAATGTTCTGGCAGGCCTTCTCGGGGTCGAGCGGCAGGCCGATTTCCCGGGCCAAGACGTTCGCCGTGCCCAGCGGCAGGACGCCGAGGGTGGCTCCTTTACTAAGGCCGTTGACCACCTCGTTGATAGTGCCGTCGCCGCCGGCGGCGATCACCAACCGGTCTCCCGCTTCGGTGGCGAGTTCGGTGGCGTGGTTCGGGTATTCGGTGTTCAGGACTTCGGTACTCAGGCCGCCGGCGCGTAGTACCTCGGCGTAGTGCTCCAGATAATCTTTGTCGCCGGCCTTGCCCGAGTTTGGGTTACCTATGATCGCTGCGTCCATGCTCGTATATTATTCCTTTTTTACGAGGATTGTATTCTGGCGTAATATGGGGGACATGGACAACTTTTTCGTACCGGAGATAGGTGTTGACGTCGTCGACGTGGAGCGGATGCAGTTTGCCCTAGAGCGCACGCCCCGCATCCGGCAGAGGCTTTTCACGGAGGCGGAGATCGCTTACTGCGAAAAATTCCGTTTCGCCGAGCGGCATTATGCCGGACGTTGGGCGGCGAAAGAGGCCGTTACCAAAGCGCTGGGGTGTGGCCTGATCCAGTGGAACGGGGTAGAGGTGATCCGTCAGCCCCGCCGGGCTCCGTCGGTACGGATCTTCGGCAAGATAAAGAAGTTCGCCGACTACGTGGGCGTGAAGCAAGAGGAGATCTCCATCTCCATTACCCACTCGGAACTCTCCGCCGTGGCGGTAGCCGTCATCCGCCGGAACCCCCGATGAAACTCTACTCGGCCCAGGAAATGACCCGGGCCGACACCGGCGCCCAGGAACTCGGCATCCCCGGCGCCGTGCTCATGGAACGGGCCGGGGTCGCGATGGCCGCCGATATACTGGGACGATACACCCCTCGCCTCGACCGTCCCGGCCTCCGGGCGCTTACCATCTGCGGTGGCGGCAACAACGGTGGCGACGGCTTCGTTATCGCCCGCGAGTTGCACCGGGCCGGCGTGGAAGTCGCCGTAGTCGCCACCAAAGACGAGTATTCCGGCGACCCGGAAACCAACCTCCGGATTTTGCGGAACCTCGGGGTAGAAGTCCACGGCCCGGAAGACCTGGACGGGTTGCTCGATGGAACAGGCCTCGTCGTGGACGCGCTGCTCGGGACCGGATTTTCCGGTGAGGTCCGTGAGAAAGAGGCCAGCCTGATCCGTCAGCTAAACGCCACCGGCGTCACGACCATCGCGGTGGACGTGCCGAGCGGCGTAGACGGTTCTACGGGCGAGGTTCAAGGAGAAGCCGTACGGGCAGGCCTGACGCTCTGCGCCCACGCCGCGAAGATCGGTTGCGTCATCTCCCCCGGCCGGGAGCACGCTGGCGAAGTGGTCGCCGTGGACATCGGCATCCCGCCGGAGGCCGACGTGGAGCCTTCCGTGGCCTGGACCGACAAACCGTCCATCCGGGGCCTCGTCCCGCGTACGGCAGAGCCGGCGCACAAATACTCTGCCGGCGCCTTGCTCGTCGTCGCGGGCTCGAAGGGCGTTACCGGCGCACCGGTGATGGTCGTCGAGGGAGCCCAACGCACCGGCTGCGGCATAGTCTTTCTAGCGACACCGGCGAGTGCCGCCCCGGACGTGGACCTCCGGCTTACGGAGACGCTCGTCTACGCGATGCCGGAGGATAGAGCCGGCCAGATCACCTCGGAGGCTTTGGAACAGGTTCTGGAGCAGGCGGAGCGGGCCACCGCCGTCGTGGTCGGACCCGGCATGGGAACCGGGGAAGAAGGGACGAAGCTCGTCGAAGGAATTCTAGGTCGGACAGAAGTCCCAGTCCTGCTCGATGCCGATGCGATCTCGAACCTTTCCGGCTCGGATGCGCTTTCGGAAAGAGAAGCCCCCACGATTCTCACGCCGCACCCCGGGGAGCTCAGCCGGCTTATGGAAAGCGGTACGCAAGAGCTTCAGGCCCGAAGGCTGCACTCGGCCCAGAAAGCCTCGGAGAAGCACGGGTGCTGCGTGCTGCTCAAAGGCTCCGACACCATAGTAACCCAAGACGATCTTGCCGCCGTAAACTCCACCGGCAGCGTCGCGCTCGCAACCGCCGGAACCGGCGACGTGCTCTCCGGCGTGATCGGGGCCCTGCTCTCCCGCGGTATGGAACCTTACGAAGCAGCCCGCGTCGGAGCCTGGGTCCACGGCCGGGCGGCAGAGATGTGGTTGGAAGAAACAAGCCTACCTGGTGAGAGCTTCATTGCAACTGACTTACTGCCGCACTTACCGCGGGCTATGGGTGAGGTTTTGTAGCTGTTGCCGGTCTGAGTAGGGTTACGTCGTCGTGATGAACTCCGTCATGATGAATGCCGGTTCGCCACAACTCCGGACGTCAAGAAAAGCACATAAGCGGTGGCGTTTAGGATAAAAGTTTCCGGCGGCTACTCCGCACTGTTTGGGGTAGTATCGGGGTCTACGGTTGGTAATTTTTAGACAGTTTGGGAGCGTTACGTGGAGCAGCAGGACATTCGGGAGTTGAAGGTCGGGGACGTCATGCAGGCCGAGTGGCCTACTTTGGGGCCGAATGACACTGTGGAAACGGCGATCCGGCTCTTCGTCAAAACCGGGATTTCCGGGGCTCCGGTGGTCGAGGGTGGTGAGTTGGTCGGGGTTGTGACGGATGGGGATTTGATCTTCCGCGACGCCGAGATAAAGTCTCCGGGGTTTCTGGACATACTCGGTGGCATTGTACCGTTAGGCGATTGGGACGAATACCAGCAGGAAATACTGAAGAGCGCCGGGGTGACGGTTCGGGAGGTAATGACCGGAGAGATCACCACGGTCTCGACCGAAACTTCGCTTTCGGAAGCGGCCACCGTTATGGCGAACGAACGCCGCAAGCTGCTGCCGGTGGCCGGGGAACGCAAACTCTACGGCGTGCTCTCCCGAATGGACATCTTGGCGCTTCACGTTCCGGACCCCCGAAAGTAGCAATGAGCCTCCACCCCAACCCGGTAAGCGCTCCGGCCCGCACCTGGGCCGAGATCGACCTCGGGGCCGTCCGACACAACGTCCGGGAACTCAAGCGCCGCGCTACGGACAGCCGGCTCATGGCCGTAGTCAAAGCCGACGCCTACGGTCATGGGGCGGTGGAGGTCTCCCGGGCGGCCCTGGAAGCCGGGGCTGACTCGCTCGCCGTTGTCACCGTGGAAGAGGGAGCCGAATTGCGACGCGGCGGAATCGTAGCCCCGGTCCTGGTCTTCACCGACCTCCTTCCGGAGCACCTTCCCTTTGCTAAACAGCAAGGCTTGATGGTCACGGCCCACTCCATAACCAGCGCGCGCCGCATCGCGGAACAACCGGGTCTGCGGGCGCATCTAAAGGTCAACACCGGAATGAACCGCTGGGGCGTCGAGAAAGAAGAAGTCGGGGAAGCGCGGAAGATACTCGGGGATCAGCTAACCGGCGTCTACACGCACTTCGCCTCCGCCGACTCGGACGCGAAGTTTACGAAACGCCAGATCTCTGTGTTCGACGAGGTCTTATCTGCCCACTCCTTCGGTGGCGTTACGGTACACGCGGCGAACTCCGCCGGCGTTCTCTGGCACCCGCGCTCCCACTACGACTGCGTCCGGCCCGGCGTCGCGCTCTACGGGTTGCATCCCGCTGGGGCCGAAGGAGACCCCGCGGCGGAGAATTTGAGGCCCGCGATGAGCCTCAAGAGCTACGTTGCGGCCGTGCGGCGGTTGGAACCGGGCGATGGGGTATCCTATGGGCTGACCTACAAAGCCGAAAAGCCGACGTACGCCGCCACGGTTCCCTGCGGGTATGCTGAAGGATATCGGCGGGCGCTCTCGGGAGAGTCGGAAGCCCTGATCCGGGGTCGGAGAAGGCCTCTATTGGGGCGGGTTTCGATGGACGCCATAGTTTTCGGGGTGGATGCCGAGGTCGCAGTCGGCGACGAAGTGGTATTGCTCGGCGAACAGGGGAACGAGCGGGTAGGCGCCGAAGAACTCGGGGCCTTGGCCGGCACGATAAACTACGAAATAACGACCGGGGTGGACCCCCGGCGGGTCGAGAGGAGTTATACGGAATGAAAAACCTTGATTTGAGGGCCGGGTTCCGGCGGGCGGCGATCTTTATCGCGCTTTACGCGGTGATCCTGTACACGATGAACATACTATTTCCCAGGCCGTTCGGCATTACCCAGGAACAGTTGCCGGGCATCGCGATACAGGGGGCCTTCTTCTTTCTACTCCTGGGCGTGCTCTTTGCCTTTACCGAGAAGCGGCGCAAGCGGCGAATAGCCGAACTCCGGGCCAAGAACCAGGGCAAAACGACGCGGCCGGAGGGTGAGAACGCGGAGCCCGGTCCCTACAAAGGCAAACCGAACCCCAATACCAGCCGCAAGAAATCCCGTCGCCGGCGATAAGTGCCGGTGGATATATACCGGATCCTCGAACCGCCCGTGGACGTGGCGGAGGTCTTCGAAGCCGTACCGGAGCTTGCCCTGGCGAAAGGCCTGGGCCAGGGGCCGTACCATCATCTGGACGTCCTGGACCACACGCTGGAAGTGCTCCGGAGCATAGAGCGCGAGCGGCAAGAGAACCTGCTGGGCGCCCGTATTTCTCCGGAAAGAACGGGAAGTTTACGGCTCGTTGGTTTGTTGCACGACGTCGCAAAGCCCGTAACCCGGGGCGAGTATGACGGCAAAGTCTTATTCGTCGCCCACGACACGCTGGGTGCCACGTTCGCCCACCGTATCTGCCGCCGGCTCGGAATCTCGGCCCGGAACACGGACCTCGTCACGACGCTTACCGCGCTGCACCTGAAGATCGGCTTTATGGGCAACGAACGCTCGGACTACCCGCCGCCGCGGCTCGTCCGGGCCGCCGGGCCGTTCGGCGAAGAACTCACCGTTCTCAGTTGGGCCGACCGGGTCGCCGCCCAGGGACCCCGGCTGAAGAAAGAGCACCTGGATCGCCACTACGACCTCTGCGCCGAGTTCCTCCGTCTCAGCCGGGAGTCCGGCCCTTCCCCGACGCCCGACTACCACGCCTTCGCCCGGAACACAGAAACCTCCGCCGGTCAAGATGCCGGGGCAAATGCCGGTTACGCCGCGAGCCGGGCCCGCCTCGCGGAATCCCGCTTTGCGGCGTCCCAGGGTGGGTTCGGTTTTTCCGGTGTGGAGAGGGTTCCGGAGGGCCGGAGAAAAGGCTAAAGCCCAACGCCGCCGGCCCAATGCTGTAGAATTCCGCGATTGCGCGGGCTCGCGCCATAAGCAACTGTAAGCCGTAGCACCGTTCGGGAGGATAGCCCGGTGGCCCACATCGAGACGAGCTTCATACCGCTGATGATCGTCATATCGCTGGCTTTCCTGGTGCCTATCCTGCTCTCCCGGCTCAAGGGTCTTTTTATCCCTATCGTGGTCGGTGAGTTGGTGGCCGGCATGATCGTCGGTCGGAGCGGTTTCGGGCTCGTGCCGGAGGACCACCCGATTCTCGGCATCCTTGCGCCGCTGGGCTTCGCGTTTTTGATGTTCCTCTCCGGTCTGGAGATAGACCTGGGGAGCTTTGCGGCGGGCGGCGACGAAAGCGCTTCCCGCACGAGGCAAGCCTTTACCAGCCCGCTCGGAACCGGCATCACGTTGATGGGCCTCGTTCTCGCAGCCTCGATCTGCGCGGGGCTGATTTTCTGGAGCCAGGGCCTCGTAAACGACCCCTGGATCATGGCCCTCATACTTTCGACGACCTCTCTTGGTGTGGTCGTGCCGGTGTTGAAGGAGCAAGGCTTTACCGGCGGCGGCTACGGACAGACGATCATCGTCGCCGCCATGATCGCCGACTTCTCGACGATCCTGCTTATCAGCGCGTACTCTATCTTCTACCGTCAGGGGCTTTCGATAGACCTGATACTGGTTCTGGCGCTTATCGCGGCGTTTCTGGTGGTCTACCGGATCACCACGGCGTTCAAGCGTATCGCGTCGGTCGACCGGCTTTTCCGGCAACTTTCTTCGGCCACCGCGCAACTCGGCCTCAAGGGCGCGTTTGCGCTGGCGATCTTGTTTATGGCGCTGGCCCAGGGGTTGGGCATAGAGTACATACTGGGCTCTTTCCTGGCGGGGGTTATAGTGTCGGCGCTTTCGGGCGGCGAGGGCTCCGGGTTGCAGGAGAAGCTGGACGGCATCGGCTACGGTTTCTTCGTGCCGATCTTCTTTATCATGGTCGGCGTCGGCTTCGACCTCCCGGCCCTTCTGTCCTCCGGCCGGGCGTTGCTGCTGGTGCCGATCCTGATCGGGGTAGCCTACGCGGTGAAGCTCCTGCCCATTCTGATCTTCCGCCTCCAGTTCTCCTGGCGCGAGACGTTCGCCGCCGGGGTGTTGATGAGCGCCCGGCTCTCGCTCATTATCGCCGCCGCCGCCATCGGGCTGGAGTTGGGCGTCATTACCGAGGCGGTCAACTCCGCCGTTATTCTGGTCGCCGTTATCACCTGCACGATCTCCCCAATATTGTTTGGTTGGATCTCCCCGGACAAAGAGGAGCGGGATAAGGTGATCGTGATCGGCCCGCGAAACAGCGCCGAGCTTCTGGTCCGCCGCCTCCGGGATCACGACTTCGATACCGTCCTCATCCCGGCAAAAGACATAGACGGGATGTCCGAGCGCGGACCGAAAGAGGTCTATAAGGAAGTCCTCGGCGAAGCCGGGGCCGAGAAAGCCCACACCGTTGTCGCCATGCGCCACAGCGACAAAGAAAACCTCCGCCTGTGCGGGGTCGCGCACAACGACTACGGGGTCGAGAACGTGATCTCCTGGGTCCAAAATCCGGCCCTCAACGACGACTTCCGGAAGTGTGGCGCCCGCGTCACGAACCCGGCGTACTCCGCGGTTTTGAGCATCGAGAGCATGGTCTTGAGCCCCGGCACGTTCTCCCTGACGGCGGACGTGGACGAGATGCAAGAGGTCCGCGAGGTCCGGGTAACGAACAGCGGGCTTCACGGGCACACCCTCGATAAGCTCTCACTACCGGGGGATGTGCTCGTCTTCATGATCGAACGCGACGGCGGCGTCCTCGTCCCCGACCACGTGCCCGGGCACGAGATAGCCCTGAAGGAAGACGACGTAGTAACCCTCGCCGGCAGCGCCGAGGAGATCGAAAACGCCGCCAAGTATTTCGAGTAACTGGATTTAACACCCGTTCCGTACGAAACTCTAACCATGAACAACCGGCCGCAGGTTTTGCACAGCATCGAAGAGATGAAGGTTTACGAAACCGAAAGGCCGCTCGGCTTCGTGCCCACGATGGGCTACCTCCACGAAGGCCACCTGTCGCTGTTGCGGCGGGCGCGCGAGGAGTGTGCGACGGTCGTCCTCTCCATCTTTATAAACCCGCTGCAGTTCGGCCCCCACGACGACCTCGACCGCTATCCCCGCGACGAGGATCAAGACCTGCGTCGGGCTCAAAAAGCCGGGGTGGACGCCGTTTTTCTCCCTTCGGCGGAGGCGATGTACCCGCGAGGCTTCACGACCGAGGTTCGGGTGCTGGAACTCGAAGATGTGCTGGAAGGTGCCGCCCGCCCGGACCACTTCGCCGGGGTGGCGACGGTGCTCGCCAAACTGCTCAACATAGTCGGCCCGGACCGGATGTACCTGGGACGAAAAGACGCCCAGCAGGCCGTGATCGTGCGTCGAATGATAGAGGATCTCCAGTTCCCGGCCCGGCTGGTTACCTGCCCGACCGTCCGCGAACCCGACGGCCTGGCAATGAGCTCCCGGAACGTCTACCTGGGCCCCGAAGAACGCTCCGCCGCCGCCGTACTCCAAAAAGCACTCTCCGAAGCCCGGGACTCCGGCGACTGCGCACCGGAAACGCTCGAAAATCGCGTCCGCGAAATCGTCTCCACGGAGCCGCTTGTAGACCTGGAGTACGTCTCGGCCACCGATGCCCGCTCGCTCGGGCCGGTCGAGCCCGACACCCCGGAGATACTGCTTTCTCTGGCGGCCCGGCTTGGTAAAACGCGGCTCATAGACAACGTGGTGATCCGGTAGAAAAACCCCCGGTCGGCCGGTCTTACACTTCACAACCGGCGCGATTGAAGATAATATCGGCGTGCCTGGAGAAAAAGCCCGGCGTCGGCGAGGGATAGGAGACCCCCGAATGAACCTGAAACGAGCCAGTAGAGACCGTTGGATCTTCGGCGTGTGCGGCGGCATCGCCCGTACCTACGGCATGAGCTCAAACGTGGTGCGCTTAGTCGTGGCGTTGTTGGCTCTTTTTATTCCCGGTCCAAACATTTTAGTGCTCATTGCCTACGTCCTGCTCGGCGTGTTCCTCCCGGAGACGGACGAGTTCTAGGGCTTGGACTTCGCCGAGGCACAGAAGGAAGCCCTGGGTTGCACGAGGTGCGGCCTGTGCAACAGCCGCTCCCAGGTAGTCTTCGGCGAGGGACCGCTAAACGCGGACCTTTTTATAGTGGGGGAAGCACCCGGCTTCAACGAAGATAAAGCCGGCAAGACTTTCCAGGGCGCGTCGGGGATGCTCTTGGGCCGGTTGCTCGACTCCATGAACCTCGGCCGCGATAAGGTCTACCTGACGACGCTCGTCAAGTGTCGCCCGCCCGGTGAATCTTCCCGGCCGCCGAAACCGTCGGAGGTCAGTGCTTGCCGGCCCTACCTGATGTCCCAACTCGGCGCGGTGGACCCGAAGGTGGTCGTGGCGATGGGGGACCTCGCCAGCCGGGTTCTCACGGGCCGCAAGGAAGCCGTGTACCGCATCCGGGGCCGGGCCATCCCGCTCGACGGCCGCTACGTCTTCCCGACGCTCGCGCTGGAGAAGGCACTCTACACGCCGGCGGAGAGGGCGCTCCTGCTCTCGGATTTCTCCCGCCTGCCGGAGCTGGCCGCCGCCGAACGTCCCAACACCTACGAAACGCTCAACGTGTCCCAGCCAACGGCAGAGTCGGAACCTCTGCAGCCGGGTCTCTGGTAGAGCCTCCGGGGACGTTTTCCGTGGAACGGGACTCTCTCGATGAAACCGCGCTCGCCGGGTTGGCCGCGAGGGTGGCCGGGGTTCTGAAACCGGGGGATAACATCGTTCTCTCCGGGGAAGTCGGCGCCGGCAAGACGACCTTTGTGCGCCACGCCGCCCGGGCGCTCGGGGTCGTGGAGCGGGTGACGAGTCCTACCTACCAACTGGCCCGCGGCTACGAGGGTTACTCGAACGGCCGTCGCGTAACCGTGAACCATCTGGACCTCTATCGCGTCGAAGGCGTGGGCGAGGAAGACGTACTGGAGTTGGACGACTACCTGGATGCCAGGGCCATTACTTTTATAGAATGGGCCGAACCCGCGCTGAAAGTCCTCGAAGACCCGACCGTGCTCCACCTCTCGCACCAGACGCAAACCACGCGGCGGGCCGTGCTGTTCGGGCCCGTCGCCGAACGTTTATCGAAATGCTAATACTCGCCTTCGACGCCTCTACGCCGGTGGTAACCGTCGCCCTCGCCCGGGAAGAGGCCGGAGGGCGAAAAGTTTTGGCAGAGATCTCCGTCGCCGGCGGCGCCTCAGAGGTTTTGCTTCCCGCCATCGACGCGGCCCTGGCCCTCAACGGAGAGAAACTAGAAGCCGCAGGGCGCATAATCGTCGGTGTCGGGCCGGGAACGTTTACCGGTATTCGTATCGCCGCCTCGACTGCCCGGGGTCTGTCTCAGGGGACGGGCATAGCACTGGCGAAGAACTCGACCCTCGCGGCGCTCGCGGCGCCGGCGCTCGCGGTCCGGCAGGAAGTTTTGGCCGTCCTCGACGCGAAGAGGGGCCAGGTCTTTGTTCAGCATTTCTCCGACGGGCCGGGAGAGATAATTTGCCGGAGACCGGAAGAGTTGGCGTCGGAAGGCGAACCTTTGCTCGTGGGAGACGGGGCCGTTCGTTACCGAGAGGAACTCTCCGGGCTCGGGATGATTCCGCCGGACGACTCGCCGCTGCACCGGGTGACGGCTGCGGGACACGTTTTATCGGCGGATCTTTCCGCCGTAGAGCCGGAAAGCATCGTTCCCATTTACGCCCGCGAGCCGGATGCCGAGGTCCGGCGCGACCTCAACCCGTGGAGTAGCTAGCCGTGGCGGCCGCCCGTACACCCCCCGACCCCGCGGTGCGCCGGATGGCATTGACGGATCTGGCCGAAGTTATGCAAATAGACGCGGCGAGCTTGCCCCGGCCCTGGGGCGTATTGGCGTGGCGGGAAGAATTGGAGAGCCCGTTTAGTCTTTATCTGGTCCTCGAAAAAGCACAACGAGTTCTGGCCTACATCGGGACGAAGTACGTTGTCGATGAGCTGCACGTAATGACGCTCGCCGTGCGGCGGGAGCACCGCCGGAAAGGTTACGCCGCCGCCCTGGTAAGGGCGGCGATCTCCTCTTACCCCGAAGCCGCGAAGGTCTATTTGGAGGTCCGGCCGGGCAACACAGCGGCCCGAAGGCTCTACGAGGCGTTGAACTTCCGGGTCACCGGCACGAGGCCCCGGTACTACGGCGACGAAGACGCGCTGCTCATGACCCTGGACCTTCGGGGTCCTCGGGATCTTTAGGACCTTCGGGCCCGCCGGTAGCTTCCTTTTTCCGGGCTTGCTCTGCTTTGTGCCGTAGAAACTCTTCCCGGCTGACGCGGGGCTTCAGCATGTAAACCAACGGGACCAGACAAGCAACGAAAGAAAACAAAAGTCCGCCCGCGATCAGAGGGTCCACAGGCCCCCGGATAACGTAGATCCCGAACATCGCCAGCATTACCAGCGCTATAAACCCGAGCATGAGAGCGTACAACCGCATGACGACAAGTATATCCCGCTCCCAGTGGGGCGAAGTGCTATAAAACACCCGTGATCCTGGCTATAGAAACCTCCTGCGATGACACCTGCGCCGCCGTCTTGGACGGACGCCGCCTACTCTCCAACGTCGTCCACACCCAGACCGAGCACGCCCGCTACGGCGGCGTCGTCCCCGAAGTCGCCTCCCGCGCCCACCTAGAAAGGTTGGACGGTGTCGTAGAGAAGGCGCTCACGGACGCCGGTACGAGCCTGGACGAAATGTCCGGTGTAGCCGTAACCGTTCGCCCGGGATTGATCGGGGCGCTCCTCGTCGGCGTCGCCGCCGCCAAAAGCCTCGCCTACTCCCGCAAACTTCCGCTCTACGCAGTAGACCACCTCGAAGGCCATGTCGCCGCCGCCTACCTCACGAAACCGGACCTCGAACCGCCATTCGTAGCCCTTATAGCCTCCGGCGGCCACACCGCCCTATATTCTGTAGACACCGAACACAAAATGAGCCTCCTCGGCGAAACCCTCGACGACGCCGCCGGCGAAGCCCTGGATAAGGGCGCCCGGATGCTCGGCCTCGGTTTCCCTGGCGGACCAGCCATTTCTAAAGCCGCCCCCGAAGGCGACCCCACCCGGTACGACTTCCCGGTAGGCCTTAAAGACAAGAAAAACCTCGACTTCAGCTTCTCCGGCCTCAAAACCAGCCTGCTCTACAAATTAAAAGCGATGGATGAAGCACAAGTCGGCAATGAACTACCGCACCTGGCCGCCAGCTACGAAGCCGCCGCAGTAGAGGCCCTGACGCGAAAACTTCTACAAGCCGCCGAACAGCAAGAAGCCTCCACGCTCGTCGTCGCTGGGGGCGTTGCGGCCAACGCTCTGTTGCGCAAAAGGTTGAAGAGAGAATGCGGGGAGCGGGGGTTTGAACTAGTCATTCCGCCGCCGGAGTTGTGTACGGACAACGCGGCTATGATCGGGGCCGCCGCGCTCCATACGACCGCTATTCCTTTCCCCAACTACCTGAACCTCAATGCCCGGAGTGTTTGATAGCTTACGACGACTTTTGACCAAGTACCTGGAATTGTAGCTCCAGCGGCTCAACAGAATCTTCCGGGTGGATCCGTACGGTCGCCGGTCCAGGTTCGGCTACAGTAGGTACTACCAACCTAGAATTGAGAGTATAGTCCGGAAGGGCGTCAACCGTGTTTAGATACCAAATATTGTCGCCCTGTTGTAGCTCGATGCGAATATTACGTTCGGGAGATCCTAATTCTTTGGCTAGAGGAGAGTCATTACAGGGAGCACCAAAGCCACCATCCCCGCCATGTATGCGAAAGGTTTGTCCGGGGGCTGCTCGAGCTGGTTCCAAGCTGGGCAACAATTGAGCGCATGCGCCTTGCGATGAACAGCCGCTCACAAAAATCACACTGACAGCGCATACGATTAGAGAAATACCCGAAAAAAAGGGACGAGAATTTCTACCTATTGCTCTAGACAGAGCTTTCGCTACCATTCTCCAACTTGCTGTTAGTAAACCCTGTCACTAGTGGATAGTATAATTGCTGATACGTCTAGGAACCAGCAAACTTTATACTCGGCATGCACGGACAAGCTAAAGCAGCCATTTGTGTTTGTGAGGGGAACCCAGTAGAACAGCAGGAGAGATGAACAAATAGTTCGCATCTCACAAAGGTCTTTCTCACAACTCACAAACCAGACAGGGGAGCGGCAGCCAGTTTCCGACCGCATGGGCTTATCGGAAACTGGAATAGTTTCCCCCAACGACCTGCCTGAAGCTGGACGGGATAATGGCTGCAGTCTCTACTGTGTCAGCAAAGCTATGGTTTCTGAAATATGTACTCTTCTGCAGCGTGTTGGTGCGGAACGCCTGATGAATTGTCTTCAAAGACGAAGCTCCTTGAGTACAGACATCGCCATTCCTCGTAGTGTTCCACGAGCTCTCCGGGGGCGTATAGATATTCGTCTTTGCCCCAGTCCGGGGCGGGTGATACGTCGGGACGGTCTACGAAAGCGAAGAGGGCGTTGATGCCGCCAGGCGAAGTGTGTTTCTGGAAATGCTCCAGCTGTGACCGACGATTCTGGGGTTCTATGTACTGTATCGTGCCGATGGAGTAGATCAGGTTCCATTCCCCGACCAACTCGAACGTGTTGATGTCACCCTTCTCCGTCCGGACTTCTACGCCGTTTTCTGCGGCCAGACGGATCGCTTTCCGTAGCCCGTTCGGAGAGATGTCTACTGCGATCACTTCTAGCCCGTGCGATGCGAGGAACACGGCGTCCCGGCCTTCACCGGCCCCAAGGTCTACGGCGCGTAACTTCCGCCCGCCGGAATCCCGGCGTAGGAACTCTAAAGTCTTTCGGGCGAATTCGTTTGGACGTGTGCCCCAATAGTAATCTTCCCCGGAGTACACTTGCTGGTGGTGATCGTAGCCGATCACCGGGCCGCCTTACGAATCGTCCAGCGACGAGAGCACCCGCTCCCTCTCGGGACCGGTAATGACCGTGCTGTGGGCGCACGAGAGGCAGGTGGCGTGTAGGTTCTTTTCGTGGTCTTTGACGTAGACGAGCACGAACTTCTTCGGGACCCGGTAGAGGATATGTTCGCCGTGGATTCTGCAGTAGTCGCAGAAACGTTCTTCGCGTCCTAGCTCCGTCGGTATGCGGCTGAGGCTAGGTATCTTGTCCGTGCGGAAAATTCTCGTGTCGGGCATATTTGAATTGTACCGCAGCTAGGAATATACTTTCACCGTTGGCACTCTACTGGTTAGAGTGCCAACCTGCGGATTACGCCAAGTAGCCGCAGGGTTGTGTAGTTTAGCAGAGGAGGCTAGAAGTGCCGCATAAGGAGCTAAAGTTCAACACTGACGCTCGCCGGTCGCTGGAGTCGGGGGTCAACAAGCTCGCCGACGCGGTGAAGGTAACGCTCGGGCCAAAGGGCCAGTATGTAGTGCTGGACAAGAAGTTCGGTTCGCCGACTATCACCAACGACGGCGTGACGATTGCCCGGGAGATCGAGCTAGAGGACATCTTCGAGAACCAGGGCGCCCAGCTCGTCAAAGAGGTGGCGACCAAGACCAACGACATCGCCGGTGACGGTACGACCACGGCGACGGTTCTCGCCCAGATCATCGTTCGCGAGGGCCTGAAAAACGTCGCGGCCGGTGCGAACCCGGTTATCCTGCGGGCCGGCATCGACAAGGCCGTCGAGAAGGCCGTCGAGGAGATCCGTTCGCAGAGCACCGAGATCTCCGAGCGCGACGAGATTGCCCGCGTGGGTGCCATAAGCGCCCGCTCCGAGGAGATCGGCAACGTCATCGCCGACGCCATTGACAAGGTCGGCAAGGACGGCGTGGTGAACGTCGAGGACGGCCAGACCTTCGGGCTGGAGCTCGAGTTCACCGAGGGGATGCAGTTCGACAAGGGCTACCTCTCACCGTACTTCGTCAACGACCAGGATCGGATGGAGGCCGTTCTAGAGGACCCGTACATCCTGATCGCCAACCAGAAGATCGGCAACGTCCAGGACGTGCTCCCGATCCTGAACCAGGTTATGCAGTCCAACAAGCCGCTCCTCATCATCTCCGAGGACGTCGAGGGCGAGGCTCTTGCCACCCTGATCGTGAACAAGCTGCGCGGCACGTTTAACGCGGCGGCGGTCAAGGCTCCGGGTTTCGGCGACCGGCGCAAGAGGATGATGGAGGACATCGCCGTTCTCACCGGTGGCGAGGTCATCACCGAGGAACTCGGCTTGAAGCTGGAGAATACCCAGCTCAACCAGCTCGGTAACGCCCGCCGGGTCGTTATTACTAAAGACAACACGGTAATCGTGGACGGTTCCGGCGACGCGGAGGCCATAAAGGGCCGCATCGGCCAGATCCGGGGCGAGATCGAGAACACCGACTCGGACTTCGACCGCGAGAAGCTGCAGGAGCGGCTCGCCAAGCTGGCCGGCGGCGTCGCCGTCATCAAGGTCGGCGCGGCCACCGAGACGGAGCTCAAGGAGCGCAAGCACCGCGTAGAGGACGCCCTCTCCGCGACCCGCGCGGCCCTCGAAGAGGGGATCGTGCCGGGCGGTGGCGTCGCACTCTTGCACGCGCAGTCCCCGGTCGGTGACCTGGTAGGCGAGCTCGACGGCGACGAGCGGACCGGCGCCCGCATCATCCACCGGGCTCTCGAAGAGCCGCTGCGCCAGATCTCCGGCAACGCCGGCGCCGACGGCTCCATCGTCGTGGATAAGGTTCGCTCCGAGGGCGGTAACACGGGCTACAACGCCCTGGCCGGCGAGTACGGTGACATGCTGGAAGCCGGCATCACCGACCCGACTATGGTCACCCGCTCCGCGCTGCAGAACGCGGCCTCCATCGGCAGCCTCATCATCACGACCGACGTCGTGGTGGCCGAGCCCGAGGAAGACATGCCCGCAATGCCCGCCGGTGGCGGCATGGGCGGCATGATGTAAGACCTCTCCAAAGAGGCTTTATTGGGCGGCGCTCCTTCGCGGGGCGCCGTCTTTTTGTTTTGGGCGGTTCGAGGGGGGTATAGAATGACCGGGCAGACTATTGGCGAGAAGAAAGGTGGAGGAGTGAGCGGAACCAGACTCGGAATAATAGCCGCGGTGCTCGTCACGATACTCCTGATCGTCTTGTTCTTCCCATACGTAACTTAGCCGTTTCGGACATTCAGGGAGGTGAGATTTTGAGGAACATAATTACAATAGTGGTAATAGTCGTGATCGTTATAATCGTGTTGTCGCTAATAGGACTCCTCTAAATACAGCGCAGCAATGAATCTAGTGCCTTTTTGGAGGTAGATAAACGGGCAAATCGTCGGATGGTGAACTTTATAAATTCTGCCGTTGTCGGGGCGTGATCTTGATACACGCACGAGGGAGGTGAAGTGATGGGATCAAACAACCTGATATATCCTGGTGGTGGTAATACTGGTGCTGGTTGCGCTGCTTCTGCTTTCGCGGCTACTCTAGCGGGGGTTAGTACCTTCTGACACTAAATAACGGTGAACTATAGCGACGTCGGCCAAAACGTGATTATAGCCGGGCAGACGGAGTGAGACGGACTCGAAAGACATGGTCGATGGATCTTGACCACCGGCGCGGGTGAGGTGTAGCATAACCAGGATTTGCAGCAGCCCATAGAAAAGATAGTCTGAAACCCACGGTTCACCGGGCCGTGGGTTTTGTGTACCTGAAGTAAAACCCTGGAAAGGAACTCTCCCACCCGTATGGACATTGAGATAGGAAAAGGAAAAACCGCCCGCCGCGCCTACGGGCTCGACGAGATCGCCATAGTGCCCAGCCGCCGGACCCGCGACCCCGAGGACGTGGACATCTCGTGGTCGCTCGGAAACCTGCATCTCGACCTTCCGTGCCTGGCGAGCGCGCTCGATGCGGCGGTAGACCCGACGACCGCCGGCATCATCGGGAACCTCGGCGGCCTCGCCGTCCTCAACCTGGAAGGGCTAGGGACCCGCTACGAGGATCCGGGGCCGGTCTTCGAGGAGATCGCTAGTCTGCCGCAGCACAAGGCGACGCGCATGATGCAGGACCTCTACGCCGAGCCGATAAAAGAAGAGCTGATCTTCCGTCGCGTCCAGGAGATCAAAGACAAAGGCGTCATCGCCGCCGCCTCCCTAACACCCCAGAAAGTAGAGCGCTACCACCACGCCGCCATAGAAGCCGGCCTCGACGTACTCGTCATCCAGGGCACGGTCGTCTCCGCCGAACACGTCTCCAAGACCAGTGAGCCGCTGAACCTCATAGAGTTCGTACCGTCTTTGAACGTTCCCGTCGTCGTCGGCGGATGCGCCAGCTACTCGACGGCGCTGTATTTGATGAGGACCGGGGCCGTCGGGGTGCTCGTCGGTGTCGGGCCGGGGCGTATCTGCACGACACGTGGGGTGATCGGGGTGGGTGTTCCCCAGGCGACCGCCGTCTCCGACGCCGCCGCCGCCCGGATGCGCCACTACATGGAGACCGGCGAGTACGTCAACGTCATCGCCGACGGCGGTATGCGGACCGGCGGCGACATAGCCAAAGCCATCGCCTGCGGCGCCGACGCCGTAATGCTCGGCAGCGCCTTCTCTAAAGCCGAGGAAGCGCCGGGCAGCGGTTACTCCTGGGGCATGGCGACCTTCCACCCGACGCTACCGCGCGGTACCCGCATCCAAACCAAAATAACGGGCACGCTCGAAGAGATCCTGACCGGCCCCGCCCGCGAGAACGACGGCACGCTCAACCTTATGGGTGCCCTCCGCACCAGCATGGCGACCACCGGCTATGCGAACATCAAAGAGTTCCAAAAGGCCGAGGTACAGTACGCGCCGTCGTTAAGTACCGAGGGCAAAGCCGAACAGCGGTCGCAGGGTGTGGGGATGGGATAAGCTTTGATCCTCGTCCTGGACTTCGGCGGCCAGTACGCCCAACTCATCGCCCGGCGCGTCCGCGAGGCCCGCGTGTACTCGGAGCTGATCCCCCACGACACCCCCGTCGAGGAGATCTCCGCCCGAAAGCCGGAAGGCATAATCCTCTCCGGCGGCCCAAACAGCGTCTATGAAGACGGAGCGCCCCGTATAGACCCGGCGCTCTTCGACCTCGGCGTTCCTACTTTAGGCATTTGCTACGGGATGCAACTTATGGCGCTCATGCTCGGTGGGGAAGTCGGGGCGGTCCAGATCCGGGAGTACGGCCGCTCGGACCTCCGGATAAAGAACCACGACGGCCTCTTTACCGGCACGGCCGACGAGCAGAAAGCCTGGACCAGCCACGGCGACGCCGTCTTCGCCGCCCCCGACGGTTTTACCGTAACCGCCGAGACGCCAATGGTCCCGATCATCGCTTTCGAGAACTCCGAAGAAGGACGCTTCGGCGTACAGTTTCATCCAGAAGTCCGTCACACCGAGTATGGGATGGAGATCCTCAAGAACTTCCTCTACGAAGCCTGCGGCAGCAAGCCGGAGTGGACGCCGGTCAACATCATCACCGATGCGGTAGAGAAGATCCGGGCGCAAGTCGGAGACTCGAAAGTTATCTGCGGCCTCTCCGGCGGCGTGGACTCTTCTACCGCCGCCCTGCTCGTCCACCGGGCCGTCGGCGAGAACCTGACGTGCGTCTTTGTGGACCACGGCCTGCTGCGCCAGAACGAGGCCGGGCAGGTCGTGGAGACTTTCGGCGAGAACTCCGACGTGCCGTTGATTCACGTGGACGCCAGGGAACGTTTTCTGGACAAGCTCGGTGGTGTAACCGACCCGGAGGCGAAGCGTAAAATCATCGGCGAAGAGTTCATCCGCACCTTCGAGAAGGAGGCCGGAGACATAGAAAACGCCGGGTTTCTCGTCCAGGGTACTCTCTACTCGGACGTCATAGAAAGCGGGACCCGGAGCGCGGCCAAGATTAAAAGCCACCACAACGTCGGCGGCTTGCCGGAGGTTATGGACCTGGATCTCGTAGAGCCCTTGCGCAACCTCTTCAAAGACGAGGTGCGGGTGGTCGCGGAGGAACTCGGCATGCCGGACCGGATGGTCTGGCGCCAACCGTTCCCCGGCCCCGGCCTCGCGATACGGGTGATCGGGGACGTTACCGCAGAGCGTTTGGAGATTCTTCGCAAAGCGGACTTCGTGCTGCAGGATGAGATCCGGGCCGCCGGCCTCTACCGCGACTTGTGGCAGAGCTTTGCCGTGTTGCCCGCCATCCACTCCGTAGGCGTTATGGGCGACGCCCGAACTTACGCTTACCCGATCATGATCCGGGCCGTCACGAGCGACGACGCCATGACCGCCGACTGGGCCCGGCTTCCCTACGATCTACTCGAACGCATCAGCAACCGCATCATCAACGAGGTTCCCGGTGTGAACCGGGTGGCACTGGACATCACCAGCAAGCCGCCCGGCACCATCGAGTGGGAATAAAGAGGCATCAGGTGTCAGGCTACAGGCATCAGCATGAACGCCTCGGAACTCCGCGTCTAAGACGGAACCGGTATGGCTCGACGGCCCACCATTCCCACCCGGTGACCAATACGGGATCACGCGTCACCACCCGAAACCTGAAGCCTGACACCTGATGCCTGTAGCCTTTAAAGAAACTTTGAAAACAATGACCTTCAACATCCGGGGCTCGCGACACCGGGATGGCGAGAACGCCTGGCGCCGCCGGGCGCGATTGAACGTAAACGTCATAAAAAAGTACGCGCCGGACCTCATCGGCTTTCAAGAGTTCCAGAACGACAACTTGCGCTTCTACAAGCGTAACCTGCCAGGATACGGGCGCGTTCTAGGTCCGAAGTACGAAAACCGGCGACCACACGCTTTCAATGCGATCTACTGGAACCCGGAGCGCCTGGAGCTTCTCGAAAGCGGTGGTTTCTGGCTGAGCGCGTCACCGGAGAGGTTCTCCCGCTCCTGGAAGACTTCCCAGACCCGCTCGGCGAACTGGGCTCGTTTTCGTATCGTGTCTAGAGGCCTGGAGTTCGTGCATCTCAATACCCACCTGGATCACAAAAGCAAAGAGGCCCGGCGGCAGGGCGCTAAACTCATAGTCCAAAGGCTAAACGAACTAACCGCCGGGACGCCGACCCTCGTAACCGGCGACTTCAACGCCGACCCCGGCTCGCCCGTACACGAGGTTTTTACGAACGCCGGTTTCGGCGACGCCCACCTGCTCGCCGGAGAGCCGCCAACCCGCACCTTCCACAAGTTTCAAGGGGACCATTTCGTTTCCCGAAAGCCCGAGAAGGAAGGCAGGCTTGATTGGATACTCTTCCGCGGCACCGCCTCCCAAGCGACGCCGACCTGCACCTCCTGCCACGTCATCCGTGATGCTGAACCGCCCGTGTACCCGAGCGACCACTACCCTATCTTGGCCAACCTGCAGATCTAAGAGGCCCTAGCCTCCGACCGTTTAACGTAGATTTAGCACAGAGTTTACACGGGTGAAACTAAATCCCGGGACCGATACCCTATTATCCTTCCTTGGAAGATCAAAGCATTGAGAATTGAAGGGAGAAATTGGCTTGAGGAAGAGTGTACGTTCGTGGCTAACGATGGCAGGTCTCTCTGCCCTGGCACTCATTGTAGTGGCCTGTGGTGGCGGCAATGGTGAAGGTGGAGACACAGGCGGCGGTGGAGGCGGCGGCAACGACATTGAGGTACAGGGGTCTAGCACCGTAGGTCCCGTTACCCAGGCGGCGGCTGACGCCTTCTCGGAAAACAACGACGCCCGGATCTCCGTCGGCACAGCCGGCACGGGCAACGGTATGGAGGCTTTCTGCGCCGGGGATACCGACATTGCCGACGCCTCCCGGCCTATGGATCCGGAAGAGGAGCGCCCGACCTGTGAGGAGAACGGCGTCGAGTTCGTTGTTCTCCCGATAGGCCTCGACGGCATCGCCGTGACCGCCAACCCGGAGAACGACTGGGCTCAAAACGTAACCGTGGACGAACTGAATACGATGTGGTCTCCTGACTCCGAGGGAAGCGTTAGCTCCTGGAGTGACGTTCGTTCCGAATGGCCGGACAACGAGTTGGCGCTCTTCGGTCCCGGCACCGAGTCCGGTACTTTCGACTTCTTTACCGAGGTGGCTACTGGTGAAGAAGGGTCCAGCCGCTCAGACTACCAGGCCAGCGAGGACGACAACGTGCTGGTGCAGGGCGTGTCCGGTAACCAGAATGCGCTGGGTTACTTCGGCCTTGCCTTCTACGAGAACAACCAGGATCAGCTCAAGCTGCTCTCCGTGGATGGAGTCGAACCGACGGCAGACACCATATCTTCTGGCGAGTACCCAATTTCCCGTCCGCTCTTTATCTACGTCAACGCGAACAAGCTAGAAAACAAGCAGGTTCTCCAGGACTTCGTCAGCTTCTACTTGGAAGAAGGCAACCTCGACCAGTTCATAACGGAGACCGGGTATATTGCCCTACCAGACAGCACCATTGCGGAGACCCGTACTCAGTACAACGAGCGGCAGACCGGCCCGCTCTACGACGATAGTGGCGAATTGCCCGGCGGCAACCTGGAGTCGGCGTTGCAGGAGAATTAGTCTGTCCTATCGAAAACGAAAACTAGCTGCTAACATTGGGGCCGGTAGAGCACCGGCCCCAACACTTCGGAGGTAAGAAACTTTGGCGATGAGAGCAGGAGATGGCCGTGGCAGCAACCCGGACCTTTGGCGCGGCCAGAGCCGCGGGCAGAAGTACAAAGAAACCTTTATAAAAGGCCTGCTTGCGACGTGTGCCTACATATCCATCCTTACGACCGTCGGTATCGTTTTCGTACTGGTCTACGAAGCCTCCAAATTCTTTCGTGAGATCTCCGTATTCGAGTTTTTGACCACGACCACTTGGTCGGCCGCCTTCGCAGAACCGGAGTTCGGCATCATAGTGCTCTTGAACGCGACGCTGGTCGTTACCGCCATTGCATTGGCGGTTTCTCTGCCAATAGGCCTTGGGGCGGCGATATTTTTGAGCGACTATGCTTCGACCCGGGTAAGGAAAGTTCTGAAGCCCGCATTGGAGATACTGGCCGGGGTTCCCACTATCGTATACGGTTTCTTCGCCCTGACTTTCGTAACGCCGCTTCTAAAGGGCGACATTATATCCTGGTTCGCGCCCCTGTCGGGCCTTGGTACTTTCAATGCGTTTAGCGCCGGTTTGGTGATGGGCGTAATGATAATTCCCACCGTCGCCTCCGTAAGCGAGGACGCCCTATACGCGGTGCCGCGCGGACTGAGAGAGGGTGCATATGCCCTCGGGGCTACAAAGTACGAGACGGTTACGAAGGTCGTAGTGCCAGCGGCACTCTCCGGAATAACAGCCTCGTTCATTCTTGGAATGTCGCGGGCCATTGGGGAGACCATGATCGTCGCCGTCGCCGGTGGGCAGTTGGCAAACCTCTCCTGGGACGTCCGGGAGCCGATGCAGACCATGACAGCATACATAGTTAACGTCGCCGGCGGTGAGAACCCGGCAGGCACCGTACAATACCAGACGATTTTCGCGGTCGGTCTTACGCTCTTCTTGATTACCTTGCTCCTTAATATAATCAGTCACTTCTTTGTCCGACGCTATCAGGAGGACTACTAATGAGTCAGACCCAGGCTCCTCAGCAAGACGCGCCGGCCCCGAAGCGAGGGGGGGACTTCAATACCCAGACAGGGACCCGGCATTGGATCGCCCGGCTCTTTAAAGTGGTGGTGTTTATAGCCACCATAGTCGGGATAATTTTCCTCGGGGTACTGCTGGTGGATATCGGGGTAGACGGCCTTCCGCGGCTCAATTGGCAGTTCTTGACCAGCCTAGGGTCTTCGAGTCCGGACACCGCGGGTATGTATGCTGGATTGATCGGCTCCGTTTGGCTAGTCGCTTTGACGGCGCTGTTCGCCGTGCCGCTCGGGATCGGGGCCGCCTTGTACCTCGAAGAGTACGCTGGTGATAACTGGTTGACCCGCATCGTAGAAGTCAACATCTCGAACCTGGCGGGTGTGCCGTCTATCGTCTACGGGCTGCTGGCACTCGGCATCTTCGTAAACTACCTGGGTTTCTTGACCGGCGGAACGAGCATACTCTCGGGTGCAGCGGCGCTTAGTTTGCTGATTCTGCCGGTTATTATTATTGCTACCAGGGAAGCCATACGGTCGGTACCCGGCAAGGTACGCGAGGGCGCCTACGCGCTCGGGGCGACAAAGTGGGACACGGTGCGGGGCCACGTGCTACCGATGGCCCTTCCGGGTGCCATGACCGGGACGATCCTGGCCCTCTCGCGCGCTATCGGTGAGACGGCTCCCCTGATCGTCGTCGGGGCCGCCACGTTTATTAACTTCACCCCGGACGGCCCTAGAGATCGGTTCACCGCCCTGCCGATTCAGATCTATAACTGGACCGCGTTGCCACAAGAAGGGTGGGAACAGGTCGCCGCAGCGGGCATCGTCGTGCTGATGGTAGTACTCCTACTGATGAACTCTATAGCTATTACGATTCGTAACAGGACGCAAAGAGGCGGATAAACTAATGGGCTGGACAATAACCGGAAGGGTGGGGTGCAAGTGACGTCTGAAAGAGTTGACAAGGAGCAGAAGGTGACCGAAGCTTCAGGGAGAGAGCGCGAGACTGGAGGCGAACAGAGAGACCAACAGTCTTACCGCGACCAGGCTACCGGGACCGGTATGGAAATCGAAAACCTCTCTGCTTACTACGCGGACTTCCATGCCGTAGATAGTGTCGATATGAAGGTCGAGCCGAACAAGGTAACCGCCCTGATCGGCCCCTCGGGTTGTGGCAAGAGCACGTTCCTACGCTGCCTGAACAGAATGCACGAGGTTGTTCCCGAGGCGCGGGCCGAAGGGTGTGTAAAACTCGGAGACGAGGACATTTACGACAGGAATACGGACCCGGTCAAGATCCGTCGCAAGGTTGGCATGGTATTTCAGGCTCCGAACCCGTTCTCTAAGACCATCTACGATAACATAGCCTGGGGAGCCAAAATCAACGGCTACAAGGGCGATATGGATGAGTTGGTGGAACGATCTCTGAAGCAAGCCGCTCTCTGGGAAGAAGTCAAGGACAAGTACAAAAAGACCAGCGGCTTCGACCTCTCCGGTGGGCAGCAGCAGCGACTTTGCATCGCCCGAACCCTCGCCGTCGAGCCGGAAGTCATCCTGATGGACGAGCCAGCGTCTTCGCTCGACCCGGTCTCGACCCAGAAGATTGAGGATACGATGGCTGACCTTAAAAAGGAATACACCATCGTCATCGTGACCCACAACATGCAGCAGGCGGCGCGCATCTCGGACTACACGGGCTTTTTCTACATCGAGGAGATGGGTGCACCGGGGCGGCTCTGGGAGTTCGACGACACGGAGAAGATGTTCTCCAACCCGGAACGCCAGGAGACCGAGAACTACGTCTCCGGCCAGTTTGGATAGCTCGTGCCGCGGCAGGCTTTTCAAGAGGAGCTCAAGCAACTGGTAGATGAGGTTGTAGAGCTAGGCGGGGACGTTGAGCGTTCCCTGGTCTATATGACCGAGGCGATGGAGTCTTACGACGCCGAGGTCGCGGAGAAGGTCGTCGGGGTAGACGCGCTATATAAGGCGCGGGGGGCGGAGCTGGATCAGGAGTGCATGATCCTCCAGGCTCGTCAGGCTCCGGTCGCCGGAGACTTACGCCTGATCTACACGGTCCAGGCCCTGAACAACCACCTGGTCCGCGCCGGTACGCTCACCGAACATATCTGCCAGGCTATAGCAGAGACCAGCGACTGTGAGCGGGACGAAGAACTTTCCGAAACCCTGCTGGAAATGGCCCGAACGGCAAAGAACCTCTTCCACCGGGGAATGGAAATATTCAAGGCCCGCGACGCCGAGGGCGCTCGGGACCTCCAGGCCGCCGACGACAAAGTGGACCTACTCTACTCCGAAGCCATCAACCTCATCGCCAACCCATCCAACGGCAGCGGTGGGGATCCAGAGTGGCGCATGAGGGCCGCCCTGATAGTCCATTACCTGGAACGCATCGGAGATCATGGGGTGAGCATCGGCGGCCGCACCATATTCCTCGTTACCGGCGAGCGCATAGAGAGTGCCATGCAACAATATCTCAACCGGGACATAGAAGAATAACAAGCTTCTCCGACGCCCCAGCCTGTGCATTTCTGCTACAATCAAAGGGCGATTATTTATTCAGGTTGGTGATTTTGTCGTGAGGCTTACGCAGAAAAGCAAGTATGCGGCCCGGGCCCTGGTCGAGTTGGCGCTGAACGAGTGTGGTGAAACGCTTGGAGTGGCAGAAGTGGCTCGCCGTCAACATATCCCAGAGCGTTTTCTGGAGCAGATCTTCGGCGACCTTCGTCGGGCTGGCGTTTTGGAGAGCCGGCGCGGGGCGCACGGCGGATACTGCTTCGCCATGCCTCCCGAAGAACTCAGTGTTCTAGACATCGTGGAAATCCTGGACGGCGAAGTACGGCCCGCCCGGTGTAGCGCGGGCGGCGTCTGCTATATAAAGGATGCACCGCTCTGTGTTACCAGCAAGGTCTGGGACGAGGCCCGCGTCGCCCTCGAAGAAGTCTTCGGCCGTTACAGTATCGCCCAACTCGCAGAGGCTGAAAGAGAGAGTCGCGAGGCGCACGAAGCCGCCCCCGTAGTCTAGAAACGAACTTTCCCGTAGAAAACGAAGAGTTACAGAACCTGCGAGCCCGCCTTTCAGGCCGGACGCAGTTAGATGAATCTCTGGTCGAAGCCGGTGGGAAATCCTATCGGCTAGTACACCCCGATTCGGCTGACGCTCTTATAGATGAAGAAGAATTCGACCTCGACGAACGGTTGCCTTACTGGGCGGTGATCTGGCCGAGCGCGATAGCCCTGGCGCGCTATGTCTCCACCCGGAGCCTGCACGGCAGGCGGGTGATCGAGCTGGGTTGTGGCGTCGGGTTGCCTTCCGTGGCGGCGCTAAATCAGGGCGCCGAAGTTACGGCTACCGACCACTACCAGGTCGCCCTAGAATTCACCCGGTACAACGCCCGCATCAACGCGGGCCACAACCTTACGGTCGCGCATCTGGACTGGCACTCTCCGGCTGCGAAGGATTTCGGGAAGTTCGACCTCGTGCTCGCCGCCGACGTGCTCTACGAGCAACGAAACGTCCCGGCGCTCGCGGCCTTGATCCCGAACCTGCTCGCGCCGAACGGCGAAGCCCTGATCTCTAACCCCGGCCGCCGTGACACCCCGGATTTCCACGAAACCCTAAGGGAGAAAGGCTTTAGCCATACTGCCCACAGCACGACTGCCCGGCAGGGAGAGAAAGACATAACAGTGCTGATACACGAGTTTCGGCAAAGGGTGTAACTGGCCGGAGACGGGTATCCGCTACTGTTATACTCTTTCGCAGTGCTTCTGGAATCGTTAAATCCCACGCAGCGAGAGGCTGTCGAGAATACCGAAGGACCGCTGCTCATCCTGGCCGGGGCCGGCAGCGGAAAGACCCGCGTGCTGACGCACCGGATCGCCTACGTCATAGATCAAGGTCTCGCCGCCCCGGACGAAGTTCTCGCCATCACCTTCACCAATAAAGCCGCCGCCGAGATGAAAGACCGGGTGGCGCTGCTCGTCGGGCCGGAGTCGCGCAAGATGTGGGTATCCACCTTCCACGCCCTCTGTGCCCGCCTGCTGCGGGTTCACGCGGAGAAGCTGGGGTACAAGCGCGAGTTCACTATCTACGACGGTGCGGATCAAGTCCGGCTCGTCAAACGCTGCATCATAGAGCTCGGTAAAGACCCGAAACGCTTTAACCCGCGCTCGTTCCAGTCTCAAATATCCAACGCCAAAAACGTCCTCATGAGCCCGGACGACTACCTCCGAAACACCGAAGGCTACATCGCCGAAAACGTCGCCGAAGTCTACGACCTCTACCAGAGACGCCTCTACGAAAACAACGCCATGGACTTCGACGACCTCATCATGCAGACCGTGGCCCTCCTCGAACTATTCCTCGAAGTCCGCGAACGGTACCAGAGCCGCTTCAAGTACATCCACGTGGACGAGTACCAGGACACCAACCACGCCCAGTACAAGCTCGTCAACATCCTGGCCGCCGCACATCGCAACTTGTGTTGCGTCGGCGATGATGATCAGAGTGTCTACGGTTGGCGTGGGGCGGACATTCGGAACATCCTGGATTTCGAGCGGGACTACCCCGAGGCGTCGGTCGTGAAGTTGGAGCAGAACTACCGCTCGACCCAGACTATTCTGAACGCTGCGAACGCTGTGGTGGCGAACAACGCTTCGCGGAAGGCGAAAGAGCTCTGGACCGCCGGGGATGTGGGGGAGGGGATCCGGGTTTTCACGGCTTCGGACGAGTATTCGGAGGCGCGGTTTGTGGTGTCGGAGATCGGACGTTTGATGGACGACGAGGTTTCTCTCAGAGATATTGCGGCTTTCTACCGGACGAACGCGCAGAGCCGGGCGTTGGAGGACGTGCTGGTGCGGGAGGGGATTCCGTATCAGGTGGTTGGCGGGGTGCGGTTCTACGAGCGGGCGGAGATCAAGGACGCCATGGCGTACCTCTCCGTTATAGCCAACCCTGCCGACGGCGCTTCCCTGGAACGCATCGTGAACGTGCCGAAGCGGGGACTCGGCGCGACTTCCGTGGCGAAGCTCCAGGACCACGCTCGGCGAAACGGTATCTCGCTCTACGAGGCGCTCGATGAGGCCGGGGAAGCCGGCGTTGCGGGCAAAGCACAGAAAGCGTGCCGCACGGTGCGGGAACTCTTCGAGGGCTGGCGGGTCGCCGCCCGCGAAGTAGCGCCGACGGAGATCATCGAGGCCGTTCTGGACGAGTCGGGTTATAAGGCGGAGTTAGAAGCCGAGCGGACCATAGAAGCCGAGTCGCGCTTAGAGAACCTGGAGGAGCTTATAAACGCCGCCCGCGAGTACGAGCGGGTCGAGGCGGAATCGACGCTGGCGGGCTTTCTACAGGAGCAGGCGCTCTACTCACAGGCGGACACCGTTACGAGTGGTGGCAGCGTTACCTTGATGACGCTCCATAACGCAAAGGGGCTCGAGTATGCGCACGTGTTTATCGTCGGGATGGAGGAAGGTACATTCCCGCACGCCCGGTCGCTGGACGAGCAGAACTTAGAGGAGGAGCGCCGGTTGTGTTACGTGGGCATAACGCGGGCGATGGAGTCGCTGACGCTCTCTTACGCGAAGCTGCGCTCCAACTGGGGGGAGCGAGAGTACCAGATGCCCTCGCGGTTTCTCACTGAAATACCGGAGGAGTTCAAGTCCGGGGCGATGTCCGGCGGCCCCGGCGCCCGAGGTATTGGTGGCTGGGGCGGCGCATTGCCGCGGTGGAGTGAGCCGGAGAGGGTAGGCTCCGCCAGCTTCAGCGCGGGGGAGAAGGTTCGGCACGCCAAGTTCGGGGTTGGGGAGGTCGTCGAGGCCGGGGCCGGGAAGATCGTGGTGCGGTTCGGCACGGAGGAGAGGACCCTCGTGCCGGAGATAGCGCCCCTGAGCAAGGCTTGAGCCCGTTCGTGGCTGGGTAAAACAACCATGACTTTCAGGGGTGCTACGAAGTTTTAAAAGGAGAACGAAATGTCGCACATCTACGTGACGGGTCATAAGAACCCGGATACGGATACTATAGCTTCGGCCATCGGGTACGCCGAGTTGAAGAACCTGACGGACCCGGAGAACAACTACGCGCCAGCCCGGCTCGGGGAGGTGAACGCCCAGACGCAGTGGGCGTTGGACAAGAGTGGGGCGGAGTCTCCAAAGCGGATCAGCCACATAAAGCTCCGGGTCAAGGACGTGATGAGCGACGACGTTGCTGTTTCCGGAAAGAACGACCCGTTGCACAACGTGGGCCTCATGATGGCCGAGAGAAACATAAGCCAGGTGCCGATAGTCGAAGACGACGGAAAGCTGATCGGCCTGATAACCGAGCGTAACCTGGCCCGCATGTACATCCGGGAATCACGCGAAACCTCGACGTTCGCCGAGAGCCCGGTCTCGGTGAAGTCTATGGTCGAGGTGCTCCGGGGAGACCTTCTGGTCGGTGAAGATAGACAAAGCACCGGCAAGCTCTGGGTCATCTCGATGGGCGTGGACTCGATGGGACAGTCCATGGAGTCCGGGGACATCGTGGTGATCGGGGACCGGAAAAACGGCCAGCGGCGGGCCATAGAGCTCGGGGCCGGCGTGCTCGTCATCTCTAACGGTAAACGTCCTGAAGACGAGGTTCTGAAGATGGCTAAAGATAAAGGCGTCAGCGTTTTGCTCTCGCCGATGGATTCCTACGTTACGAGCCGGATGATACAGCTCGCCGTCCCCTGCTGGGAGGTCATGAGCGAAGACCCGCTAACCGTCAACCCGGACAGCTTTATAACGGACATCACGGAGCAGGTGATGGAGGTCCACTACCGGGCAGCTATCGCCGTGGACGAGGATAACGTGCCCATCGGGGTCGTTACCCGCACCGACTTGCTCAACCCCGAGCCCCGAAAGATAGCTTTGGTGGATCACGCCGAAGTCGGGCAGAGCGTGGAGGGCGTCGAAAAAGCGCAGGTCGTGGAGATCCTCGACCATCACCACGTCGGAGACATAGAAACCAACACCCCGATTCCGGCGACCTTCGACCCCGTAGGTTCCACCGCTACCTTGCTGATCGAACGCTACCGGGCGAGCAACCTGGAGCCGGAAGGATCAACGGCGAAAATCCTGCTCGCGGCGATACTCTCGGACACCGTGGTCCTGAACTCTCCGACCGCCACGGAGCGGGACCGTGAAGTAGTCCGGTACCTTGAAGAACTGCTCGACCTGGACGCGGAGGAGTTTGGAATGGAGATGTTCGAGGTTTCGTCGGACGTCTCGGACCTCTCGGCGGAGGAGATCATCGACCGCGACGCCAAGGAGTACGCGACGACCTCCGGCGAGAGGATGAGCATCTCCCAGGTGGAAACGGTCGGTAGCGCCGTTATGGAGCGTAAAGACGAGCTAGTGGAGGCCCTGGAGCACAGGATCCGGGAGAACGAGTACGTTTTCTCCGCGCTCATGGTCACGGACATAATAGAGGGTGGCACGGAGCTTCTGTGCGCCGGGGACTGCACGCTCGTGGAACGCGCCTTCGACGTCCGGTCCAAGAATGCGGTTATAGATCTACCCGGCGTTATGAGCCGCAAAAAGCAGGTGGCTCCCAAGCTGCTGGCGGTCCTCTAGGGTGGCGCGACTACTCGACGGCAAGTCTGCGGCCGCCCAGGTGAAAGACGAGGTCGCCGGGGAGGTGGAGAAACTCCGGGAGCGGGGCCGTAAAGTGCGGTTGGACGTAATACTCGTCGGGGAGGATGCAGCCTCCGTAACCTACGTCCGGAACAAACAGAATGATTCCGCCGAAGTCGGCATCGAGTCGAGAGCCCACCGCTTCGACGAGAGCGTATCCCAGAAAGAACTGGCGGCGCTGGTAGAAAAACTCAACGAGGACGAGGCTGTCTCGGGGTTCTTTATCCAACTACCGCTGCCCGGCGGGCTCGACCCGCTAGACCTCATCTCTCGCATAGAACCGGCGAAAGACGTGGACGGCCTGAGCCCGACGAGCGCCGGACGCCTCGCGGTCGGCCTGCCGAGCCTCTTGCCCTGCACCCCGCACGGCATCGTCCAGATGCTAGAGCGAAACGGTATAGAGCTGGAAGGAAAAGAAGCCGTGGTGCTCGGACGTTCGAACCTCGTCGGCAAGCCGCTCGCCCAGCTCCTGCTGCGCGAGAACGCCACGGTAACGGTCTGCCACTCCCGCACAAAGAACTTGCCCGAAGTCGCGCGTCGGGCCGACGTGCTCGTCGCCGCCATCGGCCGCCGGGCGTTAGTCGGAGAAGATTACGTTAAAGAAGGCGCGGTGGTCGTGGACGTGGGCATCCACCGTAAGGAAGAAGGCGGTCTAACGGGGGACGTGAAGTTCGACGAGGTAGAATCCAGGGCTTCCTGGATCTCCCCGGTACCGGGTGGCGTCGGGCCGATGACGCGGGCGATGTTGCTCTACAATACGCTGGAAGCGGCCCGGACCAGGGCGGGTGACGGGGTTCTCTAAACGGCTGGCCCGGACTCTGCCAGACACTCCGCGCTGGGTAGAGACCCGATCGTTGTTGCTCTCTGGGCGGGGTGAGGTTCTAGGGCTCGAAGAGGAGTCGCTCTCCTTCGTCGTTCGCGGGGCCGATTTTTGCCCGGTCTATGCCTCCGTCGTGGGCCATCCGGTGCGGAAAGTTATCGCGGAGGCTGCCGGTCATGGCTACAAAGGGGACGAAATTCTTGCCGTCCCCGAGAACCACTCCTACGTTGCGGCGTCGCTGTGCGGCTGGGGTTGCGTGACTGCCATTCTACACACGCTCGGAGATAAACCCCGGCTACCGAATGTTCCAGAGAACTCGGTGCGCTTGCTCCCGTCACTGGAGGCGTTAGACTCGGAATCTCTACCGCCGGAACTGAGTGCCGAGCTCGAAGAAGCCGTATCTCCCATAGCTGTTGCCTTCGCCGGGGAACATCCAGTTTCGTTCTGCTACGCGGCGGCGCAGACGGAGAGCCTCTGGGACGTGTCGATAGACACGCTGAAAGACTACCGCAGACAGGGGCACGCCGCCCGATGTGCCACGTACATGATTGGGCACATGGCCCGGCGGGGTAAACGGCCGGTATGGGGCGCGGAGGAGACAAACCCGCCGTCGTTGCGCCTGGCGAAAAAGCTCGGCTTCGTGTTGGTCGACGAACTGCTCGTGTTCCACCCGCTGGTCGGAGCCGGGTAGATATACTTAGTGCCCATGAACGGCGCTGAGAATCTAAAAGTCGTGGCCTTCGGCGGCGGCACGGGCCTGCCGGTGCTGCTCCGGGGTTTGAAAGACCGGGTCGCCGATCTTACGGCGGTCGTTACCGTGGCCGATGACGGCGGGTCCAGCGGACGGCTGCGCCAGGAGCTCGGCGTGGCCCCGCCCGGAGACGTTAGGAATTGCCTGGTCGCCCTGGCGGGCCGCGGGCGGCTGGCCGAAGTCTTCAACTACCGCTTCGGTGCGCCGGGTGACCTGCAAGACCACTCCGTCGGCAACATTATTATCGCGGCGCTGGCGGACATGGCCGGCGGGTTCTGCGAGGGCGTCGAGCAAGCCGGGAACTTTCTGAGGATAAAAGGCCAGGTGTTTCCGGCGGCGATGGAAAGCCTGACGCTGGTCGTCCGGCACTCCGACGGGTCGGTTTCGTACGGGGAAACCGTGGCCCGGGAAGTGGGCCGGGGAGTTTCTTCGGTTTCTGTGCAACCCGCCGGCGTAGCGGCCCCTCTTGGTGTGATCTCTGCTGTGAAGAATGCGGATTTGGTGGTCCTGAGCGCCGGGAGCTTGTTTACCAGCACGATCCCGGCGCTGCTGGGCCTGGGGGTCCGGGAGGCGTTGGCAGGGTTTTCCGGGCCTGTGATCTACGTGGCGAACGTCATGACCCAGCCGGGGGAAACGGATGGGTTCGTGCTCTCGGACCATCTACGGGCCATCGCGGATCACGCCGGTCCTATCCTGACCGACGTGCTGCTACACGGGGGCGCGTTTCCGGAGGATCAGATAGCCCGCTACGCCGCCGAAGGGGCGGAGCCGGTCGAACTCGACCGAGAAACCGTAGAAAGCCTCGGGGTCCGGGTGTGGGAGCCCCGGATACTCGCGCCAGACATTGGGGGCGGGGTGCGCCACGACCCGGACCGGCTCGCGGAGGAGGTGTGCGAAGCTGGCCTCGTTCGCCTCTGAGATTCGGCGTCAACTAGCTTCCGAGACCTCCGCCGCCCACCGGCGCGCCGACCGCGCGGAGCTTGCCGGCCTGGTAGACGCCATCGGAGCCCGGGACGATTCCGGGGTTACCCTGCGCACCCGGAGCGCCGCCGTCGCCCGCTCGGCCGTGCGGCTCTGGCGCCGGGAGTTCGGCCTCGACCCCCGGTTGTTTCCGGTAGAGCCCGACAGCTTCGGCCGGGCCCGCTACGCCGTCCGGGTCGAAGGTCCCGATGTGCTCGAAGCCGCACAAGCCCTGAAAGAAGTCCGGTATTCCCGGAGCACGGTGGACCGCACCGCATACCTGCGGGGCGCGTTTCAGGGTGTCGGCTCCGTAACGCGTCCGGGCCGGGATCTCCACCTGGAGTTCGTTCATCGTGACGAGGAGTTCGTCCGGCGCCTTGCCGGGTTTTCCCGCGCCTCCTTGCGGATCCAGCAGCGGCGCAAGCGATGGGTCGCCTACACGAAGAGCGCCGACGGCGTAACCACGCTGCTCTCCCAGATGGAACTCAACGAGGCCGTGCTGGAGTACGAGGCGCGGGCCGTTCTCGGTGAGGCGAAGGCAAACGCCAACCGGGTCACCAACTTCGACTCCGCCAACGCCGGCCGGACCGCCCTCGCCGCCGCCCGCCAACAGGATGCCCTGAAAACGTTGGACCCGGATACCCTCCCTGTGGCCCTGCGGGAGATGAGGGATCTACGCCTCGAATACCCGGACACTTCCCTATTCGAGCTGGCCCGTCTCGGGGGCATCAGCAAGAGCGCCGCCAACCACCGGCTACGACGACTCGTAGAGTTGGCCGAAGCAATTTACCGCTAGGGGCTGTTAATCGTCCGCGATTTCGGGCAGAATAAAGACTTGCAAGCAAAACGCGACACTAGGAGGAACGAGTGGCTGTAAAAGTAGGAGTAAATGGTTTCGGCCGGATCGGGATGCTGTTCACCAAGGCCGCCATGGAGCGCGGCGACATCGAGGTTGTAGCCGTAAACGACCTGGTGCCGTTCACCAGCCTGGCAAACCTCTTCAAGCACGACTCCACCCATGGCGTCTGGCAAGAGGAGGTAAACCTGGACGACAGCACGCTGCACGTCGGGGACCGCGAGATAAAGACCTTCTCCGAGAAGAACCCGTCGGACATCCCCTGGGGCGACCTGGGCGTAGACGTCGTCGTAGAGTCCAGCGGCGTGTTTACCGATGACTCGGCGGGTCAGCACCTGGACGGCGGCGCGAAGAAGGTCGTCATCAGCGCCCCGGCAAAGGGTATCGACGGCACCTTTATCTACGACATAAACCACGAGAACTACGACCCGGAGAGCGACAACGTGATCTCCAACGGTAGCTGCACCACCAACTGCATCGTACCGATGGCGAAGGTCCTGATCGAGCAGTTCGGCATGGAGAGCGGTCTCATGACCACCTGCCACGCCTACACCAACGACCAGAGCGTCGTCGACGCGGCCCACAAAGACCCGCGCCGGGCCCGGGCCGCCGCCCAGAACATCATCCCCACCTCGACGGGCGCGGCGAAGTTGGTAGGTGTGATCTACCCCGAGCTAGAAGGTAAGGTGGACGGCCTCGCCCTGCGGGTCCCCGTCGTAGACGGCTCTATAACGGACCTGACGGCCCAGCTCAGCCAGGAGGTATCGGCCGATGACATCAACGCCGCTTTCAAGGAAGCCGCCGACGGCGAGCTCTCGCACATCCTGGAGTACTCCGAGGCGCCGCTGGTCTCTAGCGACATCGTCGGCAACCCGCACTCGTGCATCTTCGACTCCGGTTCGACTATGTCCATGGGCAGGACGGTCAAGGTGCTCGGCTGGTACGACAACGAATGGGGCTACTCCAACCGCACCTGCGACCTCGTCGCCTACGTCGGGGAGAGCCTCTAAAAGCCGCTAACAGTCAGCGGTCAGCTATCAGTGAAGGCCGCTAGTCCGGCGACCGGGCCTCGACCACGGAGCCCGGTCGCGCTTTGTCGCCAGGAGTTCTTTTGCGGCAAGCACGGCCGCGGGGTAATAAAGACGAAAGCTAACGGCTGATAGCGCCGACCGAAGGGAGGCAAATGAACAAGAAAAGCGTTAGGGACCTGGATCTCCGTGAAAAACGGGTGCTAGTCCGGGTCGATTTCAACGTGCCGCTAAAGAACGGGGAAGTTGCAGACGACACCCGGATACAACGTGCCCTGCCGAACATCCGGCACCTTCTCTCCGAGGGGGCCGAGCCCATTCTCATCTCCCACCTCGGCCGTCCCAAAGGCGAACGAAACCCGGATTTCGCGATGGATCCGGTGGCGAGCCATCTGGGAGAGTTGCTCGGCGAGCCGGTAAAGAAGCTGGATGACGCCGTCGGGGACGAAGTCCAAAAAGAACTCGAAAACTGGGACGGCAAAGGCGTCGTGCTGCTGGAGAACTCCCGCTTCTACCCCGGAGAGACAAAGAACGACGACGAACTCTCCGACGGGCTCGCGGCGCTCGCCGACTTCTACGTCAACGACGCCTTCGGGGCCGCCCACCGGGCGCATGCCACGACCGTCGGGGTAGCGGAGCGGCTACCGGCGGCGGCGGGCCTCTTGATGGAGGCGGAGTTAGATTACCTCGACTCCGTGCTGGAGAACCCGGAAAGCCCGTTCGTGGCTATCCTCGGCGGGGCCAAGGTTTCGGACAAGATCGGGGTGATAGAAAGCCTGCTCGGGGTCGCGGATACCCTTCTGGTCGGGGGCGCGATGTGCTTTACGTTCTTTAAGGCCGAGGGTTACGAAGTCGGGGGATCCCTCGTCGAAGACGACTACCTCGACGAGGCCAAACGCCTTTTGGAGAAAGCGAGAGAGAAACTAGTCCTTCCGGTGGACGTAATAACCGCCGAAAAGATGGAAGAAGACGCCGACACGGAGACGGTAAAGGCGGATAAAATCCCGGACGGCCAGATGGGGCTGGACATCGGCCCCGAAACGGTCGAGTTGTTCCGAGGCTACCTATCAGGAGCGAAGACCGTTTTCTGGAACGGACCGATGGGTGTTTTCGAGATGGACGCCTTTGCCAGGGGCACGGAAGGCGTGGCCCGGGCGGTCGCCGAGAGCGGTGCGACGAGCGTTATCGGGGGCGGTGATTCGGTCGCCGCGGTCAACAAGCTCGGCCTCGAAGATCAGATGAGCCACATCTCGACGGGCGGCGGGGCGTCGCTAGAGTACGTAGAGGGCAAGGAACTGCCGGGTGTGGCGGTCTTGCCGGACAAGGAGGTTTAGCGTGGCGCGGAAGCCGATGATGGCGGCGAACTGGAAGATGAATAAGACCGTTCGAGAGGCCCAGGACTACACGGCGGCGCTCCTGCCGCGGGCCGAAGACGCCGAAGGGGTGGACGTGGCGGTATTTACGCCTTTCACCTGCCTCGGCGAAGTCGCCCGGATGACAGAGGACAGCGACGTAATGGCGGGCGCGCAGAACTTCTACCACGAAGATAGCGGCTCGTTTACCGGAGAAGTCTCCGCCGGTATGCTAAAAGACCTCGGCGTGCAAGCCGTCGTCGTTGGACATTCGGAGCGGCGGGAAATCTTTGGGGAGGATGACGAAATGGTCGCCCGTAAAACGGCCAAAGCCCTGGAGTCCGGCCTGCTGCCCGTAGTCTGTGTCGGGGAGACCAAAGAAGAGCGCGACGGCGGCGGGATGTGGGACAAAGTTTCCGGTCAGATAAAGCGGGTCATGGAAGAAGTCAACGACGATATAAGCGGGAACGACATCGTCTTCGCCTACGAGCCCATCTGGGCCATAGGGACCGGCGACACCGCATCCCCGGAGGACGCGCAGGACGCGGCCGGCCAGATCCGGGGTCTCCTGAAAGACCTGAAGGGCGACGAATTCGCCGACAGCGTCCGGGTCCTCTACGGCGGCTCGATGAAGCCCGAGAACGTCGAAGAACTCATCGCAAAAGACGACGTGGACGGCGGCCTCGTCGGTGGCGCGAGCCTGGAAGTAGAATCTTTCACGCAGTTGGTCGGCGCGACCGCCGAGAATGATTTTCCCGGAGGGGAGTAGTGGAGCGTAGGGAAACCGTGTGGTAAAGTAGCGAGATGCTTACTTACATTATTGCGTTCTTTCACGTTTTGTTGAGCATCTCGCTCATCGGGCTAATACTCCTCCATTCCGGTAAAGGTGGGGGGCTATCCGGTTCGTTCGGCGGCGGGATGGGAAGTACCTTCTCCGGCACGACCGTTATGGAGAAAAACCTAACCCGGCTCACCCTGATCGTTATCGGGCTCTTCGTTCTCACCAACGTCGCGCTCATCTTCTTGGGGTAGCTCCTACCCGGGGCGCCCCGGCACGGACGCGCTGGCGAAACTCGCCAGCCGCGGCCGAGCTTTGATCTCGAAGGTGAAGATAGTCAAGATAAACAGGTAGATCTCACCTTTGTATCTCTTTAGGTCTGACTCTTCAAATCTGACGACCGAGGAGATAACCCGGGCGAACTTTTACGCGGGGACGCAGTAGTGGCCGATTGTAACGGCTAGATACTGAAATTCGTTCGATTAGCTGATCAGGCGTCCGCGCATGAATCGTATCGGGAGCATGGAAAGCGCGAGCGTAAACACCAGGATCCAGACCACGTCTATCAGTACGCCCAAAGATGGCCCCGTTGCCAACTCCCGACAGACGTTCACCGCGTGATACAGCGGGGTGAACCAGGCGATCTGGGGTACGGGCGCCGGGAAGTCCTGAACCGGGAAGAAGATCCCGGAGAAGAGAAAGAGCGGTGTAACTACCAGTGTAAAGTAATAGGCGTAGAGGTCTATGCGCTGTATCAGGCTGGTGAACAGGGTGCCCATGACGCTGAACATGATGCCTATGACGAGCAGCATCGGTGGGATGAGTAGCGCCCAGAAGGAGACTATCAAGGGCTCGTCGAAGATGATGCCCAGGGCCGTCAGCATTGCCAGAAAACCCGTGCCGTAGAGGGCGGCGCGGGTCCCGGCCCACAGGTATTCGCCGGCCACGACGTCTTCGGCGTTTACCGGCGTTGTGATAATAGCGTCGTAGATGCGGTCTATCTTGAGCTTTACGAAGGTGTTGAAGGTGCTCTCGAAGGAGGCGGCGAACATGGCGTTTGAGGCCAGAAGCCCCGGCGCTATGTATTGCACGTAGCTCCGGCCGCCTATGCCGCCCTCCTGAATGAAAGCCCCGAGCCCGAGCCCCAGGGCCGCCAGGTAGAGCAGCGGTTCGAAGAGGTTCGGGAACATTATGGTTTTCCAGTATTTACGGAAGATGGTTATGTTGCGCTGCCAGACGCGGAAAGCGCCGCGGGGCGACGGAATGCGGAACCCGGAATTGCTCACTCGATCAGGCTCCGCCCCGTAAGCCGCAAGAATACGTCTTCGAGCCCCGCTTGCCGGACGATGGTGTTGTCTATTTCTATACCGGAGTTGCGGACCTTTTCGAGGACGGAATCGGCGTCTGAGGTGTAGGCCAACAACGCGTCGCCGGTGTTCTCCGTGGTCTCGGTGACGCCAACGAGCAGATCGCCTAGCTGTTGCAGTGCCTCGTGACGGGCCCGGAACTCCAGCACTTGGGGACTTACATACTCCTCGATCATCGCCCGCGGCGAACCGCCGGCTACTATTTCACCACCCTCCATAATGACCAGCCGGTCACAGAGTTGGGAGGCCTCTTCCATGTAGTGGGTCGTCAGGATCAGGGTCTTGTTTTCCCGCGTTAGCTCGCGCAGCCGGTCCCATACCAGATGGCGGGCTTGCGGGTCCAGCCCCGTAGTCGGCTCGTCGAGCACCACGATCTCCGGATCGTTTATGAGGGCGCGGGCGATGAGCAGCCGCCGCTTCATCCCGCCGGAGAGTTGCTCTACCTTCGACTCGGCTTTCTCCGTGAGCTGTACGAACTCCAGCAACTCTTCGGCCCGCTGGAGCACCGTCTTTTTCGGCAGGTCGAAGTATCGTCCGTAGACGAGCAGGTTCTCCTTGACCTTCAGGTCGTCGTCGAGGTTGTTCTCCTGCGGTACAACCCCGATGCGGCGTTTCACCCGGCGTTCGTCGTTTTTTACGTCGATACCGGCGACGGTTAGATTTCCATCAGTCGGGACGGCGCCGCCGTAGATCATCTTCATCGTCGTGGTTTTTCCAGCGCCGTTCGGCCCGAGAAACCCGAAGCACTCACCCCGGTAAACCTCGAAGTCGATGCCCCGCACGGCCTGAAATTCTCCGTAGCTCTTTCTGAGCCCCTGCGCCACGAGGGTGGTCTCCCGGACCCGTCCGCCGGTGTTTTCTTTATCCGTTCGGAACTTCAATCAGGAACTTTCTTTCTTCGTCTCTCTTTGTTTCCCGGCCGTGCGTTTGCCGGCTACGGACTGTAATTCTACTGCCCGCAAAGTGTTGTGTGACCTATCTCACAGGTTGGCTACACAAAAACCCGCGTTTCACGAATCTTAAAAAATCTTTTCCGATCACCCTACCACGTTGCGAAACGTACTGTTAGAATCTGCCGCATGGGCAATAAATCTGATCGCCGTATTTTTCGTGGGCGCCGCAGGCGGGTCAGTCTCGTGCTGTTCGCCTCCCTGGGAATTTTATTGCTCGGCGGGCTACTGTTAGCAAGCTTTACCGGCATCCAGCAGTTATCGTCGGGCGGTTCTGCGGTGGAGCGGGTAGAGGTTCCGCTTTCAGCAGCGGCCCCGGGAGCCGTGGAGCAGGTAGTAGAGGAAGAACAACCGGATCAGGCGATGGCCGAACAAGAAGCCGTCGCCAAAGACAACGCCGCAGAAAACGTGGCCGAAGAGCAAAACAAGGCCGAAGAGAACAAAGCCCAGGAACAGAACGAGGCCGGAGAGCAGAACGGAGCCGGAGGAAACGGAGGACAGCGGCAAGCAGAGAACAACTCCGCCGCGCCGGCCGAAGCGAAGCCGGACACCCCACCGCCACCGCAAGACAAAACGACGTACCTCACCGTCCCGAAGATGGGCCTTAGCAACAGTACGGTCTACAACAGCAGTGATCCCACGACGATGGACGTCGGGGCCACGAAGCTCGAAGAGTCGGCTTTTCCGTGGGAAGACAGCGCAAACCCTTACATCTCCGCGCACCGGTTAGGTTGGCCGGGGACGGCGAGTCATTACCAGTTCTACAACCTCCCGCTCATGACTTACGGCGACCCGATCTACCTGACGGACGCCAACGGCACGACTTACACGTACGAGGTGACGGAGATCATCGAGGTCACGCCCGACGAGGTGTGGGTCTCCGAGCCGGTAGCGGGGCGGGATATGATCTCCCTGCAGACCTGTACGGAGGACTACGGCGATTACTGGACCATGGGCCCGACCTGGTCGACCCGCTACGTAGTCCGCGGGGACAGGGTGGACGTTAGTTACGCCTAGCAAGGCCTAGCAAGCAACCGCGAGGTTAGCCGGGAGCATCCTCTGGGGTGCTCCTTTCTGTGTCCGGCCACAACCGCTATACTTTCCGCTGTAAGACTCTATAAGATCTACACAAATACACGAGGAGGCAACTACATGGCAATGGTAACGATGCGGCAGCTTCTGGACGAGGCGGCCAAGGGTGGTTACGGCGTCGGCGCTTTCAACGTCAACAACCTGGAGCAAGTACAGGCGATTATGTCGGCGGCCCAGGAGACGGGTTCGCCGGTGATCATCCAGGCTTCGAGCGGTGCCCGCAAGTACGCCAACGACCGGTTCCTGTACCACCTGATGATCGCGGCGACCGAGGTGTATCCGGAGGTTCCCGTGGCGCTCCATCAGGACCACGGCAACTCACCCGAGACCTGCAAGAGCGCGATAGACCTCGGGTTTACGAGCGTTATGATGGACGGCTCACTGGAGGCCGACGGCAAAACCCCGGCGAGCTTCGACTACAACGTGGACGTCACCCGCGAAGTCGTCGAGATGGCCCACGAGCGCGGTGTCACGGTCGAGGGCGAGCTGGGTACTCTCGGCGGCATCGAAGACGGGCACGGTTCCGGTGAGGTAAACCTGACGGACCCGGACCAGGCGGTAGAGTTCGTGGAGCGTACCGGGGTAGATGCCCTGGCGGTCGCCATCGGGACGAGCCACGGGGCGTACAAATTTACCAAAGAGCCTGACCGCGAAGTGCTGGCGATGCACATTATCGAGGAGATCAACGAGAAGCTGCCGACGACGCACCTGGTCATGCACGGTTCTTCCAGCGTACCGAAAGAGCTGGTAGACCTCATCAACGAGTACGGCGGTGAGATCCGTCCGACCTGGGGCGTTCCGGTGCGGGAGATCCAGGAGGGCATCAAGCACGGCGTCCGGAAGATCAACGTAGACACCGACCTGCGCCTCGCCTCGACCGGCGCCATCCGCAAAGCCTTTTCCGAAGACCCGGGCGCATTCGACCCCCGCTTCTACCTCAAGCCCGCCCGCGAGGCCATGCAAGAAGTGGTAAAAGCCCGCATGGAAGCCTTCGACCAGGCCGGACACGCCTCGGACTACGAGCCGATCACGCTAGAAGACATGGCGAACCGCTACAAGGAGCAGGGCCACCAGCTTACGGTGACGTAGAGCACCCTAGCCGGTCAGCAATTCAGCATTTCAGCGGTCAGCTTTTACGGGTTGGCCGCTTTGCTTTGCTAAATCTCCGTTTCGTTTATCCACTTTGCGGTATCCGGCGGGACGTACCGGGATAGGGCGTCGAGCATGTCTTCGGGGGTCGACTTTACCTGTACGATCGAGCGGTGTCTTTCTGCGAGGAAACCTTTCTCTACCATGTGGTCGAAGACCGCGAGTAGAGGATCGTAGTACCCCGCGACGTCGAGCAGGCCGCAGGGCTTTTGGTGCTCGCCGAGTTGGGCCCAGGTGAGGACTTCGAAGAACTCTTCCAGCGTGCCGTTGCCGCCCGGCAGCGCGATAAAGCCGTCTGACAGTTCGGACATCAGGGCTTTACGTTCGTGCATGGAGCCGACGACATGGAGCTTTGTGAGGTTTTCGTGGGCTATCTCGCGGTCGACGAGGGCTTTGGGGATCACCCCGACCGCCTCGCCACCGGCTTCGAGCGCGGCGTCCGCCACGGCCCCCATCAAGCCGACGTTTCCGCCGCCGTAGACGAGGGTGATGCCTCTGGCCGCGAGCGTTGCGCTTAACGAGCGGGCCGCTTCTTTGTAAGCCGGATCGTTGCCGAAGCTGGAGCCGCAGAAGACACAAATGCTATTCACGAAGCCCGCGATCTACCGTGGCTCGTAGACATCGTAGAGGATGGGTTCGATGCCGTCGTCGCCGACGCCGGAGCGGTACTGGATGTAGCGGGCGCGCTGAAGGTAGGCGAGGGCCGTCTTCATCCGGCCTTCGAGCGCCGGGATGGCGTCTTCGAGGTCTTCGAGTTTGGAGGAGTCCAGGATCACGTCCTCCTCATCGTTCTCCTGCCACAGGTCCCAGAGCTTTACCCAGAGTGCTTCGTTCTCCGAAGAAAGGGGTTCGCGTTCCATCTAACTTCCTTCCCGGTGCTTACGGAGTTCGAAGACTACGTGGGCCATCTCGGGGACGAGGAGCTTCTCGACGGCGAGGCGTACGGCGTTGCGGGAGCCGGGAAGGCACGCCAGAAACTTGTGGCCGACGGCCCCGGCGGTGGCGCGACTGAGCATGGCGGCGGCCCCGACCTCCTCGTAAGAGAGCACCCGAAAGATCTCGCCAAACCCGTCGAGCTTTTTGTCCAACATACGCTCCACCACCTCGTAAGTCATGTCGCGGGCGGAAATGCCGGTGCCGCCGGTGGTGACGACGGCGTCTACGTCGTCGCGGTCCAGAAGATCAACCAGCGCCATCTGTATCTGCGCCACGTCGTCGCGCACGATCTCCCGGGTGACGATTTCATGTCCGGCTTCTTCGAGCAGGTCCTGGATCGCGTCGCCACCGGTATCGTCTTCGGGGGTGCGGGTATCGCTTATTGTGAGGGCTGCGACCCGGACGTGATCCGGGGCCGCCTCCCGGTGCTGGTGGACGCTCTCGCTCAAAGCAGACCTCCTCCGGTAAGGAACGGGTTGTACTCTTTCTCGTCCCCGATGGTCGTCTGCGGGCCGTGCCCGGGGTACACGAGGGTCTCGTCCGGGAGCGTCAGCAAACGTTCTTTGATGCTGTTCATCAGCACTTCCATGCTGCCGCCCGGCAAATCCACCCGGCCGACGCTACCCGCGAAGAGCGCGTCGCCGGAGATCACCAGGCCTTCGTCCTCGACGTAGAAGGAAAGGTGCCCCGGCGCGTGGCCGGGCGTGTAGAGGGCTTTCAACTGTAAACCGCCGACCTTGACTATCTCTTCGTCTTCGACGTAGCGGTCGACGGAGGGGACTTTGCCGAATTTGAGGCCCATCATCATGGCCTGGGTCGGGGCTTGTTTGAGCATGGGTTCGGCTTCGCCGTGGATCAGGACCGGGCAGGCGTACTCCTCGGCCAGTTGGGCGACGGCCCCAATGTGGTCTATGTGGGAGTGCGTCAGGACGATCTGGCCGACCTCCGCCTCCGTTTGCTCGACGGCGAGCGCGATGCGCGAAGCTTCGTCGCCCGGGTCGATCAGGGCTCCTTCGCCCGACGCTTCATCCCCAACGACGTAGCAGTTTTCTTGAAACGGCCCGACGGTCAACGTTTTCAGGATCATTAGCGGCCTCCCGCGCGTCTAATTAGAAACTCGACCAGCAACCTCGCCGGGGTCCCGGTTCCGCCCTTCGGCGTGTAGGCGTTGCCTTTTGCGCCGAAGGCCGTACCGGCAACGTCCAGGTGTGCCCAGGGATAATCGGCGAACTCCTTTAGAAACGCCCCGGCGGTGATGGCCCCGCCGAAGCGCCCGCCACTGTTTTTGATGTCGGCGGTGGTGCCTTTTATCTGCTCGGTGTACTCTTCGAAGAGCGGGAGCGGCCACGCCTTCTCGCCCGCCGCTTCACCGGCGGCCTGGACCTCGGCTATGAGGTCTTCGTCGTTGCCCATGAGTCCGGAGGCGTGATGCCCGAGCGCGACGATGGCGGCGCCGGTGAGCGTGGCGCAGTCTATGACCGCCGCAGGCTCGTAGCGTTTCACATAGGAGAGTGCGTCGGCCAAGATGAGGCGCCCTTCGGCGTCTGTGGTGACGATCTCGACCGTTTTCCCCGAATGCATCCTGAGCACGTCGCCGGGTTTGTAGGCGTCGCCCGCCGGCAGGTTTTCCGTGGCCGGCACTAGCGCGACGACGTTTAGCGGTAGGTCCAGCTTCCCGACGGCGTCCATCGCGCCGAGCACCGCCGCGCCGCCGCCCATGTCGAACTTCATTTCTTCCATGCCGCCGGAGGGTTTTATGGAGATCCCGCCGGAGTCGAAGGTGACGGCTTTCCCGATCAGCGCGACCGGCGCCACATCACCGCCTTTACGGTGCTCCAGCACTATGAACCGGGGCTCGTTGGAAGCAGACCGTCCCACGGTTGCGAGGCCCGTGAGCCCTTCGGCTTCTATGCCGGCTCGGTCGAGCACGGTAAGCTCCATGCCGTGCGCCTCGGAGATCTCCCGCGCCTTCTCCGCCAGGTACTCCGGCGTCGCCGTGTTGGAGGGTTCGTTTGCCAAGTCCCGGGCCAAGATAGCGGCCGCGGCGAGGCTTTCGCCCTCGCGGATACCCTGGTGCGCGGCATCCGCGTCTTCGTCGGAAGAAAGGACTATGTCGATGTTGGCCGGGCTCTCCTCACCGGCCCCGGAGTCCTTTTTTCCGGTCTTGTACCGGCCAAAGCGGTAAAGTCCTAACGCGGCGCCTTCGGAGGTGGCCCGGGCCCCGCCTTCGACGTCCGAACCTTCAGGTACCTTGGGGATGAACGCTGCGGCTCCGGTTTTCAGGCTCTGGGCTTTTTTGGAGACCGTGGCCGCGACCCGGCGCAATTTCTCCGGCGTAAAGGACGACTCGTCGCCCAGCCCGACCAACAAGAGCCGGGGCGTGGGGAGGACGCCGTTCGTGTAGAGTAAGGCTGTTTCGCCGGATTTGCCGGAGAAATCTCCGCCCGAAACTGCGGCGCTTGCTACCTCTTTCAGCCCCTCCGGGATAGCTTCGTCCTCGTATAAGCAGACGGCGAGCAACCCGGTAGACAACGCCGATGGCTCGTCCGTTTGGACGCCGATCTTGACCATCTCGGCTCCTCCTTCTGACGTGTGGAACATGGTGTGGCGTAGTTTGGCAACGGCCTGGATTATACGGCAAAGATCCATGGTATAACCCCGGGGTGAACGGGAGCGCGCCACTTTCAAACGAGCCACCGGTGGCCGCCGGTCCCAATTGAGCTTCGGGTACGCGCTGAGAGGTTCCTACTGGCTGACCCTGATCGTCTCGCTGATGGCACTCTCGCCGGGGTTTATCCTCAGTTCGGCCCTGGGTTTGCTGAAGCCCACGATCGCCGAAAGCCTGGGCACCGGCCCGGAGAGCCTTACCTGGGTCACGATATCGAGCAATGCGGCCCTCGCGCTCGGGGCGGTGCTCGCCGCCGATCTGGCCCAGCGTTTCGGAAACCGGCCGCTCTTTGTGGGCTACCAAAGCATGTTTATCGTCGGGTCGCTTGTAGGTTTTCTCGCACCCAACTTCGTGGCCCTGGTCCTGGGCCAAACTTTGCAAGGATTGGCTACCGGGCTGCTGCTCGTCGCGGCCCTGCCGCCGCTGGTTACCGGATTTCCCGCTTTTCGGCTCAAAACTACCATCCCCGCCGTCGTCGTGGGCCTCTTCGGGGCCGTTACAGCCGGACCGCTGGTCGGAGGGTACGTCGCCGGGACCGGGGCGTGGCGCCTGCTGTTTCTCGCGACCGCGATCCTCGGGCTGGCGACGCTCGCGCTGGCCCTGCTCTCGCTGGCCGAAAGAGCGCCCTTGAACCCCGGAGCCCGGATCGACGCCCCCGCGCTGCTCCTCTCCACCGGTGGGACCGGGTTTTCTTTCTTCGGGGTCGGTGTGCTCCCGGTGGCCGGGGCCGCATCCCCGGCGTTCTACGTCCCGGTCACCGCGGGACTCTTGATGCTGGTCGCGCTGGTCATCCTGGAAGGCGTGCGGGCCGAGCCGCTCATGCCGGTGCGGCCTCTGACCACCACGTTCCCGGTTATGGGGATTTTGGCCGCTATCATCTCGGGGGCCGCTTTTACGGGGCTTATGGAGTTGACGCTGCTCTTTCTGGAACGGGTGCGCGGCTTGGAGGCCCCGGCGGCGGGGTTTCTCTTCTGGCCGGAGCTCGTAATGGGTATTGTTGGGGCTTTGATCGTCGGCTTCGTGTTGACCAGCCGCTGGGTTTTGACGATGCCGCTCTTCGGCATGGTCTCGCTCTCCCTGGCCGCCTGGGGACTTACGGGCATAACGCCCGAGACGGGAGACGCCCGGATACTCGTCATCGCCGCCGCCCTCGGCCTCGGCGCGAGCCTTACCGTAACCCCCGGGCTCCTCATGGCGGCCCTGAGCGTCCCACCGATGCTGGTCGGACGCGCGATCGCGCTGGTCGAGTTGCTGCGGCTCGCGAGCGCCTACACCGTGGGCCCGGTGCTCGTATACATCGCCCGGTCCTACGGTTCCGGGGAGAGTAATCTGCTCGCGGGCCTGCACGCCGGATACTGGATAGTGCTTTGTTTCATGCTGGCCGGAATGTTGGTTATCACCCTGATCTACCTGCGCGGCGGCACCCGAATTCATCCCCCCGGCCTGAAAACGTTTCTGGAAGACGGCGAGCCGGCCCTCGACTCGCCGCCGGTCGCAAAACGGCCCGCCCCGGAGCCCGAGTAGCCTCCGACCGCCCGGCCATGAAGATCTCCACGATAATCCCGACCCTCGACGAAGCACCCAACCTGGAACCGCTACTCCAACGCCTGGAAGCAACACCGGGCCTCTACGAGGTTATAGTCGCCGACGGAGGCTCCACAGACGGGACCCAGGAACTCGCCGTCCGCCGGGCCCGCCTGACGGTCTCCGGGCCGGGCCGCGGCCTCCAACTCAGGGATGGGGCGAGAGAAGCTACGGGAGACGTACTGTTCTTTCTGCACGCCGACGTAATTCCACCGCGGGACGTGGCGGCCCAGATACGGCGCGCCGTGGCAGCGGGCCACGTCGGCGGCAACTTCCGCCTCCGCTATCCGGGTGGGGGTTTGCTCGGGCTCTGGCTGGAGCTTCTAGCGCCGGTTTACCGTAGGCTGCAACGCTACTACGGTGACTCGGGATTGTTCGTAAAGCGGGATGCCTACGAATCATTCGGTGGTTTCCCCGCCACACCTATAATGGAAGACATAGTCTTTGTGCAGAGAATGGAGCAATATGGGAAGACGGCCTACCTACCCGGACCGATGGTTAGTTCAGGTCGTCGGTGGAGGGACCGCGCCTTGCGTACCGTGCTGCTCTGGGGTGGGATGCAGACCGCCTACGCCCTCGGCGTCAGCCCCTGGAAGCTGGACCGCTTCTACCGCTCGGCCGGACAAAAAAAGCAAAAGTAAGGGCGCAGCTTTCGCCGCGCCCCTGAAGCCTGATACTTGAAGCCCAAGACCTACAAAATCGGGAGGAATTTCTCCAGCTCGTAGGGTGTTACCTGCACCCGATACTCCTCGAACTCTTCGCGCTTGAGGTCGAGCAGGCGGGTAAAGCAGTGCTCGCCGAGCGCCTTGTGCAGGATCTCGGACTTCTCGGCCTCTCGGATCGCCTCTCCCAGGTCGGCGGGCAGGCTCTCAATACCCATTTTCTCCCGCTCTTCGGGGGTGAGGTTGTACAGGTTCCGCTCCATCGGCTCGGAGAGCTCGTAGCCTTTCTCGATGCCTTCGAGGCCGGCGTGCAAGAGCGCGGCCAGCACGAGGTAGATGTTCGCCGACGGGTCGGGGCAGCGGAGCTCCATCCGCGTGGCCTTCTCCTCGCCGGGGTGGAAGCCGGGCACCCGCACCAGCGCCGAGCGGTTGCGGCGGCTCCAGGCGATGTATACCGGGGCCTCGTAGCCGGGGACCAGCCGCTTGTAGGAGTTGACGTGCTGGGCAAAGATAATCGAGAGTTCCCGGGCGTGCCGGAGCTGGCCGGCGATAAACGCCTTTGCCTCGTCGGAGAGGTAGTCGTCGGAGTCCCCGTCGAAGAAGGAGTTCTTGCCGTTCGTGAAGAGGCTCTGGTGGGTGTGCATACCGGAGCCGTTCTGGTCCATCAGCGGCTTCGGCATGAACGTCGCGTAGACGCCGTGGCGGGTGGCGATCTCCTTGACGACCGTTTTGTAGGTCATCACCTTGTCGGCCATCGCGAGGGCGTCGTCGAAACGCAGGTCGATCTCGTGCTGAGAGACGCCGACCTCGTGGTGCGAATACTCGACCTTGATGCCGAGCTGCTGCAGCGTCTGGACCGTGTCGCGGCGCAGGCTGGTCGCCGCGTCGAGGGTCGTCAGGTCGAAGTAGCCGCCGTAGTCCAGGGGCTCGGTGCTGTACGGGTCTTTGAAGTAGAAGAACTCGAGCTCCGGTCCGACGTAGAACTTGTCGAAGCCCATCTCCGTCGCCCGCTCTATCGCGCGCTTCAGGACGTAGCGCGGGTCACCGACGTACGGGTCGCCGTCCGGGGTTTCGACGTCGCAGATCATGCGGGCCGTCGGCTCCTCCTGTGGGCTCCAGGGGATGATCTGGAACGAACCGGGGTCGGGCATGGCGATCATGTCCGACTCCTCGATGTCTTGATAGCCGGTGATGGAGCTTCCGTCGAAGCCCATCCCGCCGTCGAGGGCGTCTTCTAGCTCCTCCACCGTTATGGCAAAGCTCTTTAGCGTCCCCAAAATGTCCGTGAACTGCAACCGGATAAACTTTACGTTCGCCTCTTGAGCCTGATTGAGTACGGCTTGTTTGGCACTGGGATCCAAGAAACCCTCCTGTGTCGTTTGACTTATTCCTTTGGCGGGAACTGTTGGAGCCTGCCCGCAACTTCATGGGCTATGATATGGACGAGGGTGCAAGCTGGATATGGCCCGGCGTATAGTCCGGTCCGGCGGGATAAACGACATTTTTATCCAAATGGACAAAACCCCCCCCGCGAAATGCTGCCCAAGCTCAAAACCTACGCCAGCCGTGCATAGTATATCGGTCGCAACCTCCAGGGTAGACGGTACGCGTGGCTGTATCGGGGTAGAATTCACCGGTAGCACGGCAAGCGATTGCTAGGGAGACAGATGAGCGAGAGTTCGAACGACAAGTCCAGGGAGCGCCGCAGGCCGGGACCTCTTGGCGACGACGACGAGAAGACCCGGCAGCAGCCGCCCCAGAAAGAAGAAGAAACCCGCCAAATCCTCGAGCAGCAGTCCGGTAGTGGAGAACCCCGTACCCGCCGCCCGGACCGCCGTCAGACGCGGGGCGGTGAAGACGGCACCCGGGTCATGAACTCTCCGGGGGCCCGGCGCCCGGCGGGCGCTTCTTCCGGCCCCACGTCCGGCGGTTACTTCGAGGCCATGGAGGAGCGGGAGGAGAGGCTGCGCGACATCTACGGCGGCACGGACTGGCTCGCCAGCTTCGTAGGCTTCGTTTTCACCCTCGTCGCCGGTGCGGTGCTGGCCTTGATTCCTGCGCTCATCCTAATACCTTTGGGTTTCACCCTGGACCTTAGCGGGTCCGTACTCGGGACCGCGGCCATTACGGGGTTGGTCATCATTGGGGTAATACTTTTTCTAATGTACTTCGTCGGTGGTTACGTATCGGGACGGCTCGCCCGCTTCGACGGCGGGATCAACGGTGTCATGCTGATCATCTGGACCATAGTGGCGGGCATCTTGTTCTTGCTGGCCGGCGGTATCTTTAGCGGCTTCCTGCCGGCCGGGTTTGCGGAGAACGTGCAAAGCTTCACCCAGGAAAACATACTGCCCGGTTTCAACAACCTCGTTGCCCAGGGGGCAATAGGTATCGGCATCCTGGTCTCCGCCGTACTAATAGCCCTGCTCGGCGCGTTTGTCGGGGGAAGAACCGGGGGAAGATACCACCGCGATATAGACTACACGCTATAGGAAAAACGTAAAAAGCAACAAACCCGCGGGCACCACGACCGGGCGTCCGCCGCCCCCGAAAAATACGAACCACCAACAGTTGCCGGAAGGTCCGAATCTTCCCGTCGTCACAAGGTTAGAACCATCGCCAGCGCGGCGCGAAAGGCTCGCCGAAAGCGATGCGGCACCTAAACCATCCTATCCGAAACTGTGCGATCTTCTTTATCGTGTGCCCGCTCACCGTGTTTTACTTCTTTGGTGAGTATATAAAAGTCTCTAAAATCGAGAAAGGCGGCAAATGGGCGGACACGTACTGTTTGAAACCGGTATACGGCGACTGGGTTCCAAAGAGAACGGCTTTTTCTACCGGTACCCCGATTCGGGCAAAACCGTGCGGGAAGAGAGAGTATTGGCGCGCATCGAAAACCTCAAGGTGCCGCCGGCCTGGGAAGGTGCCCGTATCGCCCGCGGCCCATCGGCCAAGGTGCAGGCTGTCGGGCGCGACTCGGCGGGGCGGGTGCAGTACGTCTACCATCCTTCTTACCGGGAGAGAAAAGAACGCGAGAAATTCGAACGGGTTCTGCGCTTTGCCGACGCACTGCCGGAGATGCGCCACGTTACCAGCAACCACCTCCGGCAGAAGAGACTGAGTCGCGAGAAAGTCCTGGCGGCGATGACGCGCCTGATGAACGCCGCGTACTTCCGGGTTGGTGAAGAGCGGTACGCCAAAAATAACAACACCTACGGCATAGCGACGCTCCGACGCAAGCACCTCAAGATGGAGGGCGATAAGATCATCTTCGAGTACACCGGCAAGTGGGGGCAGAGTCAGCGCAAGGCCGTAACCGACGAGAAACTTCGCCGGGTCGTCGAGGAGTGCGCCGCGTTGCCGGGGTATGAAGTCTTCAAGTACTACGGCGAGGACGGGAAACTGAGAGACGTAAAGTCCCGCGACCTCAACGCCTACGTAAAAGAGGTCATGGGCGCCGAATTCACCGCCAAAGATTTCCGTACCTGGGCGGGCACGCTGCTCGCGGCGCTCCAGCTCGCGAAAGCCGGGCCGGTAGGAGAGATGAAGCAGGCCGAGAAGAACGTGCTCGCGGCGGTGGACGCGGTGGCCGAGAGGCTCGGGAACACCCGGGACATCGCGAGGTCCTCGTACATCAGCCCGCGGGTCATAGATCACTACCTGGAAGGTTCCGTGGTAGCCTATCAGGGAGAGCAGTTGGAAGAGATCATCGCCGCCGAGCAGGGAGACCTGACGGAAGAAGAAAAAGGCCTTTTGGAACTGCTCAAAAGAAAACTCCGCCGCGAGCTACGCAAGGCCGCGTAGCCGGGGCGTAGACCATGGGAGGTCTCGTATGAAGAAAGCCATAGCTATGAAACTAATCAAAAGCAAAACGGCCCGCCGGGTGATCAGCAAAGGGCTCAAAAACCAGAAAGTCCGCAGCCTGCTCTTCAAGCAGATCTCGCGCCGCCTGCGCTTCAGGTAAGCAGGCAAGCAGGTAAAACCTGGCCGCCCTTCAGCGGCTCTTCGAGAGAAGCGGGCGGCCGCAAACCCTGCGTGCAGCGCGAAGTCAGAAGAATAGTCCGGCCCGGTCAGGGCACCGTTAGAGTCGCATTTTCCTTCGCTCCGTCGAAGTTTTACATATTACTTGCAATAGCCCGACGATATTCCCCCGGATTATCATCCGTTTACGTTTGTAGGAACATCGAGCCGGGAGTACGAAACAAGAGATGAGCACCTTAAACATAGCTTTATTGACGGTAGGGGTCGTCGTTTTAACGGTTGGTCTGTTTTCAGCGCCGATCAAACGTAGCTTTCTCTCGGTGCCGCTGGTCGCCCTGCTGGCAGGAGTGTTGCTCAGCCCGGCGGTCCTCGGCGTATTGGACCCGGCGGAGTGGGGTAATCAGACGATTATTCTAGAGCAGGCGGCCCGCCTCACCGTCGCCATCTCGATGATGGAGATAGCTTTGAGGTTGCCCAAGGGGTACCCTTTTACCAACTGGCGTTCGTTGCTTTTCATGCTCGGGCCGGTGATGGTGCTGATGTTTCTCGCCAGCGGCCTGCTGGCCTACGCTTTCTTGGGCGTTTCGTTCTGGGCGGCGATGCTGATCGGGGCCATCATAACGCCGACCGACCCGGTCGTCGCCTCCTCGATAGTGCAGGGAGAGGTCGCCAACAACAACCTCCCCGCCCGCATCCGGCACCTGCTCTCCGGCGAGTCCGGGGCGAACGACGGGCTCGCTTACCCGTTCGTCTTTCTGGCGATACTCATGATCCAGGAGCCCCCCGGGCAGGCAATCTTTCAGTGGTTGACCCGGGTCATACTTTGGGAGGTGCTGGGCGCCGTCGTGCTGGGGGCCCTGATCGGCTACGCGGCCGGCAAGGCGCTCGACTGGGCCCGCAGACGCGGGGAAATACGGAACCCCTCTTTCTTCGCCTACTCTATCGCCCTGGCGCTGACGGCTCTGGGGTCTACCCGGCTGGTCGGCACGGACGGCATCCTGGCGGTCTTCGCCGCCGGGATAGCGTTCAACATGGCGATAAGCACCAGCACGGAAGAGCAAGAGGAGCAGATAGACGAGTCGGTAAACCGCTTTTTCGTGCTGCCGATCTTCGTGTTGCTGGGCCTCAGCCTGCCCTGGGGTGCGTGGGCGGACCTCGGGTGGAAAGGCCCGGTACTGGCGATTCTGGTCCTTCTGCTCCGGCGGCCGCCGTGGGTGCTGGCCCTGGCGGGGCGGGTGCCTAGGATGCGGGGGACGCAAGACGGCCTGTTTACGGGGTGGTTCGGGCCTATCGGGGTGGCGGCGCTCTACTACGCCACCCTCGCGGAGCACACGGTCGGCCTGGAGGAGGCGTGGGTGGTTGGGAGCCTCGTGATCGCCGTCTCCGTGCTCGTTCACGGCGTGAGCGCGGCCCCGCTCACCAAACTCTACGGCAGCAGGGCTGGAAGCAGCGGATAAGAGAGCGGCACCCCGGTAAGATAGGCCTTCGACGGAGGTGATCAGTTGGCTTATAGGTACGTACCCACGGCCACAGAACGGGCGGCGGAACCCCCGGAGAGATCTTCCGCGAAAGACCCTGCGGTACGGGTAATCTACAACCCGGCCTCTGGTGGCGAGGGGCACACGCCGCGCGGTCTCTACCGGCAGCTCCAGGCCTTAGACCCCGAACTTATCGTTACCGAGAACGAGGAGGACGTTTACGAGGCGGCCCGCGAGTGGCAGGGTGGGTTGCTCGTCGCGGCGGGCGGCGACGGAACGGTAAACAAAGCTGTTAACGGGTTGGGCAGAGCGGGCTTCCCGGAAGAAGTAGTCTTCGCCGTCCTACCGCTAGGGACCGGCAATGACCTGGCCGCGACGCTTCAGATACCATCCCGGCCGGAAGATGCGGCGCGTTTGCTGCACCAGGGAGAGGTGCGGAAGCTGGACGCGGCACGTATCGGTCCGGCGGGGGAGAACGAAAACTTCTTCGTAAACGTCGCCACCGGAGGGTTGGGAAAGGAGATCTCCGAAGCGTCAGAAGATAAAGAGCTGCGGCGCCGTTGGGGTCGTCTGGCATACCTGCGGGCTTCTCTGGACGCTGTCCACGACCACGACCCACGACGCGTAAGCCTCGACATGAACGGGAAAAAGTACGACCTTCGCGCGGTGAACGTGGTGGTGGGCAACTGCCGGTACGCCGGCGCCGGATGGCCGGCGGCCCCGAAAGCCGATCCGGAGGACGGCCTGCTCGACGTCGTCGTTATCGAAGATGTTGGTGTTACGGGGATGTTGTCGTTGGCGTCGTGGTCTATGGCCGACGACGACTACACAAAGAGAGAGGGCGTCTTCTCCGCGAGGGCGGCGAACGTGCGGGTCGAAGCCGAGCCCGAGTTAGATTTCACGGCCGACGGAGAGATCATAGGCAAATCCCCGACCGAGTTCACCGTACTTCCAAAGAGCCTGAAGGTGATCGTCGGCCCCCGGTACTCCGCCCGGTGCGACGAGTAGGGCCGCCGGCCGGCGGTGTACGAAAAAAGAGATCGGGAAAAGAAAGGTTTCTGTGAAAAACATTCTTCTTTCAGAGGAGGCTGTATGAAAGGATCGGCGGGTTTTTGGTCGCCGGGAGGCGTGTTTGCATCGCTCTTGCTCGCCGGGTTCTTATGCCTGGTGTTGGCGGGTTGCGGCCCGGAGGGAGGAGTCGAAGGGGAGACCGGCCTCCAGTTGCTGGAGACAGACTCTCCGCTCGAGTCGCCCATCTGGAGTTCTGAGGGGCGGGCGGTGTACGCGATCCACCAGGACGGCGACCGGCTGGTGCGGGCCGAGGTGGGTGGTGAAGCGCCCGAAGGCGAGGAGGTACGCCAGGCGACCACGCTTACCGCGGGCCTCGACGGTGGCATCGGGGAGAACCTCGCGGCAGATCTGGCGGGCGAGGGGTCGGTGTACGTGCCCCAACCGGAGGCGGACCAGGTCGTTGTCGTGGATAGGGAGGCCCTGGGCGTGGTGAGAACCCACGACGTCGGCCCGGCCCCGGAGCGGGTAACCGTCGACGCCCGCGGGGGTGCGCCGGCCGGCGACAACGTACTCTTTGCCCTGGGCGCGGACCACTCCACGATCACCGGCACGAACCTGGAGAGCGGGGAGATAGTCTTCCAGGAAGACGCGCAGACCAGCGAAGACACCCTCATCGAAGCCGCCCGAACGGGCGCCAACGCCGAACTGTGGACCGCCGGTCCGGAAGGCGTCTCTTACTACAGTGTCGGGGGACTCCGGCGGCCCGTCGGGCTGGACCGTGGCGCTACGGCGCTGGCGGTCCAGCCCGGCGACGCCACGCGGGCGTTTATCGGGGGAGCAGACGGGACGGTAACGGCCGTCCAAGCCACCTCGGGGCTCGAGATGAACGTCGGCGAGGAAGAAACGGTAGGAGGACGCGTCGAGGTTCTGGCAGCCGAAGAGGATGGCCTCTACGCCGCTACCGCCGGCCGGTTGGTCGTGCTCGACCCGGAGAGCCTGGAGCAGCAACGGACCATCGAGTTCGCCGACGCCCGGCAAGACTTCGCCGACGCGGTGCCCTCCGGTATAGCCGTGGGCGAACAAAGCGTCTACGTTGCCTTCGAAGACCGGCCGTACATGCTGGAGATAGAGAAATCTTAGGAGTACCCGACAGTCTGCGGACGCTGCCGGATGGGGGCGTGGCGTAGCCGGAAACAGGGTATGTTCTGGTGGCCGGGGTTCAGAAGACCGGCTTACAACCGAGACAACCAAGAAGTAGAGAGGCAACAGTGACGAAAGCTTTGTTCTTCGACCTGGACGGCACCATAAGCGACACCGACGCCATACACCTGGCGAACTGGTTGGAGCTGCTGCGGCCCCACGGAATAGACGTTGACATGAACCTCTACAAAGAGAAGCTCAGCAGTGGCTCCACCGAGGAGATTTTAGACGAGCTTCTGCCCGACATTCCGCCAGAAGAGAAAAAAGAGTTGATCGGGCGCGAAGAGAGCGGCTACCGGAGCAGGATGACCCAGGCCGGCCCGATCACCGGCCTGGGGAACTTTATCGAGGAGGCTCGTAGCCGCGGAATAAGCGTCGCCCTGGTCTCCAACGCCCCCAAGGAAGACGCCCGCAACTCTCTCGAAGGGCTGGGCTTGAAAGACGCCTTCGAGCCGATGATCTTCGCCGAGGACGTGGGGGTGGAGAAGCCGGACCCGGCCCCTTACGAGGCGGCGCTGGAGGAGCTCGGGATCTCCCCGGAGGAAGCCCTGGCCTTCGAGGACTCGCCCTCCGGTATCGGGGGTGCCGTCGAAGCCGGCATCCCGGTGGTAGGACTCTCCTCGACCCACGGACCAGACGAGCTCCGAGAAGCGGGAGCAGAGTTTGTCGTAGGAGATTTCTCGGACCGGGCACTGTACGAAAAACTCGGGGACTAGAAAGCAACCTGGCGCGGACGTACTACCCGGGAGGTGTTGGAAGATGATCCGAGAGACCCTGGCCGGCCTGACGCGATGGGTCCTGAAAAGCCTTGTGCTGCTGGCCGCCCTAGAGGTGATGGTTCTGGTGGCCGTAGAGGCTTTCGAGACGGTGCGGCGTAAGTTCTTCTGGGGCCAGCCGCCGAAAGAAAGCTTCCCCTGGGAAGAGCAACCCGAGATAGCATTGGAAACCGGCGACGAGCACATAAAGCTCTACCCGGACTACGGTAGGCTCTACGAAGACATGCTCGCCGAAATCGGGCAGGCGAAAAATTATATTTTTATAGAAACTTTCATGTGGCTCGACGATGAGGTAGGAAGCCGCTTTGTAGACGCCCTGGCCCGGAAAGCGCGGGAAGGCGTCAGCGTCTACGCCATCTTCGACGAACTCGCGAACCTCAGCCAGCCCGAGTCGTTCAAAGAGTTTCCGGAGGAGATAAACACGCTCCGGTTCCGCTCGTTCGATGGTCCGCTGGGTGTGATCAACCCGCGGAACCTGCATCGTACCCACCGCAAGATCCTCTCCGTGGACGGAAGGACCGCGTTTGCCGGGGGGTTCAACATCGGCGAGCTTTTTACGCGCTGGCGCGGCACGCACTTCCGCATCCGGGGCGGCCAGGTACACGAGTTAGAACGTACGTTCGCCGGTTTCTGGAACACGCACCGTTCGGAAAACTTACCCGAAATCCTCCCGGTCCAGGGACGCTCCTGGAACCCGGCCCTCGAGTTCCACTCAAACGATCCCTACCACCACACGCACCCGATCCGGGATCTCTACCTCAGAAACCTGGACAAGGCACAGGAGAAAATCCGCATTACCAGTGCCTACTTCACCCCCGGCCCTACGCTCCGGCAGAAAATGATGGATGCCGCCAAAAGCGGGGTAGACGTGCAGGTGCTCTTCCCCAAATACTCCAACCACGCCCTCGTAGACTGGCTTTCCCGATCTCACATCGGGGAGATGCTCGAAGCCGGGGTGCGGGTCTTTCTCTACGAGGATTTTATGGTTCACGCCAAGACCGCCACCGTAGACGGCGTGTGGTCCACGGTAGGCTCGGCGAACCTCGATAGCCTGAGCCTCTTCGGCCTGCACGAGACGAACCTGGAGATCTACGACGAGCAGGTCGCCGAGAAGTTGGAGGAGATGTTCGAGCTGGACAAGACAAACGCCCAGGAGCTTGTACTTGAGAGCTGGAAAAACCGTCCGCTGCCGGTCCGGCTTATCGAGGGCGCTCTCACGCCGCTGCGCCTGATCGGTTGAACCCTAGATGCTGATCGTACTGAGTTTCTTTTTGGTCGTGTTGCTCGCGGCGGTACACGTCTTTGCCGGGAGGCTGGAGTTCTTGAGCGTCGTACCGCGGAGCCGCTGGCTCTCGGCGGCGGGCGGCGTTTCGGTCGCCTACGTTTTTGTACACGTCTTGCCGGATCTCGCCGAAGAGCAGCAAACGCTGCGCGAAGCAGCGGGCGAGAGTCTCTCTTTTCTTGAATACCACGTCTACCTCGTGGCACTGGTGGGGCTGGGGGTATTTTACGGGCTCGAACGGGCCGTCAAGGCTTCGCGCCGACGCACGGGGGTCAAGGGCCAGCTTGGCACTGCCGACACGGGGGTCTTCTGGCTCCACATAAGTTCTTTCGCCCTCTACAACGCCCTCATAGGCTACCTGCTGCTCCACCGCGAGGAACCGGGCTTCCAGAGCCTTCTGCTCTACGCTTTCGCTATGTCCGTCCACTTCGTGGTAAACGACCACGGGTTGCGCGAGGATCACAAAGAGACGTACCACCGTCTTGGGCGTTGGATCCTCGCTGCGGCGGTCCTGGCGGGGTGGGTAGTGGGCGTCGCCGGTGACGTGTCCGAGGCAGCCCTGGCAGTCCTGTTCGCCTTTCTGGCCGGCGGTGTGGTGCTGAACGTCCTCAAAGAAGAGTTGCCCGAAGAACGTCAGAGCCGCTTCTGGGCCTTCGCACTCGGGGCTTCGGCCTACGCTGCGATCCTGCTGCTGGCTCTTTGAGCAGGACTCGGAGGTTGTGTACCGTGCCCCGCGGAAGAAAACCCGTGAACTGTCGGAGAATAGATGAGCCCGGATAACGGTCAGCAGAACAACCTTTCCCGCACCCACGCCGAGTTCCCTGACGATCGCAAGGTCCTCGAAACCTCTGGGGCCGGGAACTCTATTACGCGGGTGGTGTACCGGGAACCCGACGGCTCCGAGCGGGTATGGACCTCCCGGCGGCACCGCAAGGGCCGGGGAACGAGGAGCAGGAGAGGGGGCGAGTCGTACGGCGACACACCGTGGCTCGGGGTCTGGGCCCCCGGTAGCGTTTCGTGGTGGGTGGCGGTTGGCTTTATGGTCGGGTCCGGGCTGTTCGTGGTTGGCGCGAGTTCCTCGCTATGGTTCCCGGCTTTCACAAGCGAAGAGGTCGCCGTACGACTCGCCGACTGGTCGTACTTTATCGGGGCGACCGTGTTTACGGTCGCGATGTACCTCCAGGTCCTGGAGACCATAAACGCCGACCCGCATTCGGAGCGGGCCCGGCACCGCCCGAATGAAAAATTCCGCTGGTTCGCCTGGCAGCCGAAGCGCCTCAGCTACATGGAGGGGTTTATCCTCTTTGTGGGTTCGGTGCTTTTCAACGTGGAGACCGGCCTGGTAGTTATTGGGGTCTCGGGCGGTCAGGGGGTAAACTGGTTGCTCTCGGTGCCGAGCTTGCTGGGGACTTTGCTCTTCGTGGCCGGCGGCTACCTGCAGGTGGTTGAGGCCTGCCACCGGTACCTGTGCCTGAGGTTTCGCAGCATCTCGTGGTGGAGCGCGGCGCTGAACTTCCTCGGTTGCGGGGGCTTTTTGGTCGGGGCTGTCGCGAGCCTCGGCGTGCCCGGGTTGTCTGTCCCGTCGGACCCGACTATCGTCAAGGTAGCTTATCTGCAGGGCTCGGCTTTCTTCCTGGCCGGTAGCTACCTGATGTTGCCGGAGATGTTCTCGGAGTAAACGCACCCGGTGCGTTCGCCGGACGTACAGGTTAACCGTCCTGCGAACGTTCCTTCGGAGACCAGAAAGGGACCGGGACACCGAGGGTCCGATTCAGGATCCAGGAGACGACGGTGATCAGCACTATCCCGGCGGCCAGGGAGATCAACTGTCCTGGCGTCGTGAAGATACCCAGGCTTACGAGTAGGGTAGTGGTCGCTGCCGGGGTGTGCGGCGTGTTCAGGGAGATCAGGGCCGCTTCCGTGAGCGCGAGCGAGAGCGCGACCGCAACGACCCGGATCAAGGTCGTACCTTCCTGCAAAACGCTGGCGTTGTCGTAGAGGCCGAAAACCAGTAGTGCGCCGAGTCCCAGGGCGATGGCCACGAGATGTCCGAATACAACGTTCCGGGGGCAAGCATCTTTGCTCAGAGGCGAGCGGAAGAGCACGAACACCGTCGGGGCCAGGCTCGGAAAGAGCAAAGGTTGGTTTACCGCCCAGGCTACGAGCCCGTTGAGCGAGATAGCGATGAATCCCAGCACGAACATGTACAGGGCCTCGCCCCGGGGGCCGAAGCGTTCCTCTAGCTTGTCGTGGAGATCGGTGCGGCCCGAGTCATCCGCCATCGTCTTCCCCTTGCGCTTTACCTTCGATCCGCTTGAACCACAGTTCCTCGATCAGCACGCCCCCTACTACGGAGACCGGGACCGCCAAAAGCGAGCCTAGTATTCCAAAGGCGGCCCCCGCAACCGTTACGGACACTATAACCACCACCGGGTGCAAAGAGACAGCCTGCCGCATCACGAGGGGGGTCAGGAGGTTGCTCTCGATCTGCTGTATCGCGACGTACGCCAGAACCACCCATATGGCATCCAGCGGGTTGCCGGCGAAAGCCAGGATCAAGGGCGGTATAACCCCCGCGATGGAACCGATGATCGGTACAAACGCGACCAGGCCGGAGAAAACACCGAGCAATAGGGCCCCGGGGATGCCTATGATGTACAGGGCTATCGTCGAGAGAAGACCTACGATGGTCATTGAGAAGAGGCGTCCGGCCAGCCACTGCAGCAGGCTGGTGCGGGACTTGGCGAGGATTTCTCGCGTATGTTCTCTACGGTCCGGCGGGAAGAGCCGTATCACCCAGTCGACCACCTGCTTGGGCAACGCCGTCAGGTAGATGGGTACGAAAAGAACCACGATCAGGCCGGTAAAAAACGCCGTTACCCCACTAAAGAGGCCGACCAACCCACCCAACACCCGGCGTGCCACCCGCGCCAGGGTCTGGGCCGAAACGCCGCCGCCTCCGCTGCTGATCTGTATCCCCAACCTGTTCGCGAGGGCCCGCCCCCGGTCTACGAGCTGAGAGAACGCATCGGGCAACGACGCGGCGAGTTGCGAGGCTTGTTGCGCGAGTATGGGATAGAGAAAGAGCCCGGCAGACCCGAGGACCGCCAAAACAACGACCACTATGAGGGCAACCCCTACCGGCCGCGGCACCTTCCTGTGGTAGAGAGCCTCCACCGGCGCGGAGAGCGCCACCGTCAAAAGCAACCCCGTGGCGAGCAGCAGGGCCACCGCGGCCACCGTCGTGATAAACCGGTACGTGAGGAACAGCGCGAAGACCACTAGCGCCACGCGTAGCAAACCGCGATTGGTGAGAGCCCTACTCGCCATTACTGTAAAGACTTCTTGGGATCGTCTATCACGGCGCGGGAGGTAACTTAGAACACACAATAGCGCCGGTCGCGAGGACCGACAATAATTTCGGCGGGATCACTCCGCCAACATTTCACCCGAATTTAGCACGAGAGGCTTTATTCCCCAGATTACGCTCCGCTAAGCAGCGCGCCTATCCCGGATACCAGAACGAGAGCCCGCGAGGGGCTATCAGGCGGGCGCGGACTCATCTTGGAGCCGAGGTGCAAGGTTTAGCACCGCGCCGGACTCTAGCGTCTCCCTCGCCCGCCTAAGAAGCTCCGCCAGTAGGCTATGGTTGACGACAAGATCGTCCCTCCCAACGGTAGTGGGTCCAGCCCTCGCGTACGAGCCTGCGCACGGTTATGATCACCCCAGAGAAGGCGAGCCAGAAGTCGATCACCCGCCCGCACCTCTCGGTACACCACACGAGCTTCTTGTGGGCGTTGGTCCAGGAGTTCGTACGCTCAACTACCCACCGATTCGTCGCTGCTAGTGGGGCTGGCTTGCCTTTCTCGGAGATCTCCGCCAGTAGGCCACGGTCGTGTAGCTTCTCTCGGGTGCTCTTTGAATCGTAGCCACGGTCGAGGTGGACGCTGATCCGCTCGGGCAACTCTCCCACAATCTCCATAGCATCCAGGGTCTCCTCCAGCAGTGGCGAGTCGTGACGGTTGGCCGGAGCGGCTATGGCTCCCAGTGGGATACCGTTGGCGTCTACTACCGTGGAACGCTTTATGCCCTGCTTTCCCCGATCTACGGGGCTTCTACCCGCCTTCTGACCGCCGCACGGAGCTTTGGTGATGCAGCAGTCTAAGGCAACATTCGAAAGATCGAGACCAATTATCCGGTCGTAGGCATCGAGCGCTATCTTCTGTAGCTTTTCCATTACTCCAAGCTCGATCCACTCGTCTCGGCGACGCCTGATGGTGGTGGCTGAGCACTCCTCGTCGGCAATCCTCTCGTAGGCGCAGCCGAAGACCAGAACCTGCACGAGTTTGTCGAAGATCACTCGCTCCGGTATGCGGGGATTGTGGCAACCCAGAGGATGAGTCTCTTGGTGCTCGGGCAACAGGACGGCGAACTGCTCCCAGATAGGCTCGATGATGTATGGTGGCAGGACGGGCATGGGTTGCTCCTTGTTCGGAAAGCTTTGAGGACTTCCCGAATGATTTAGCATTCCATGCCCAACTCATAAACTGTCGCTCCCTCCCTACTGGCGGAAGCTCTAAGATGCTCTTCGAGAGTCACTTCTTCCGGCAAAACCCAGAGCCTGAGGGCGGCGTTGTAAAGGATGAGGTCTTTCACCGGTCTGTCTTCTACACAGAGCGCGGAGCCCAGCGACCGGAGTTCATCTTCCGGCCCGTCCCAGGGTAAGCGGCCTACGGCCTTAAGACCCACGATTCCGAGGTGACGGTGCTGCACCGTTCCTGGCACATCATGAACCAGCAACCCGATCCGCCGGCCGGACGGATGCTGCGGCAGAAGATCGAGAAAATCGGTATCGAGACAAAAGTTCAGGCGGATACCGAGGAGATCCTGGACAACGGTAAGGTCAAGGGGGTGCGACTGAAGAACGAAGAGGAGATCGAGGCCGACATGGTCGTGATCTGCACCGGCATCTCCCTGGACACGCAGCCCGCACATAGGGGCCGCTCTGCGACGGGGATGTTGCTGCGACAACCGTGTCGTGTCCGTTGCACGTCCGCAAGATCGAGATGAAGGCCGGCCAAGAAAAACGACGACCTTTCGCGCGTGACGACCTTTCCGGCTAAAGTAGAAGACCGTAAGGTCTTACTGGGTGCCCAGACGCTCTTTATGCAGCCGGAGGTGGAACAGGACGAAGAGGATGTAGCGTAGCAGGCAAGAGCTACGTCTTCTTTGCGGAGTCCCGAACTCTTTCGGCAAGATCCTTCGCGACTTCCAGTGTAGAACCCGTCTCCTCGTAAACCTCTAGCTGCCGGGCGGCGCCGGTCGGGTTTTGCAAGATGTGCCCGACACCGGATAGAATGCGGCCGGTTTGCTCTTCGAGGTGTTCGGCGAGGGCTTCGATAGACTGCCGGGTTTCTACCGTTTCGTGGGTTGTGTGATCCACGAAAGTACCCTCCAGGCCGTAGCGCTGGGCGCCCCACTTGTTCTCCTCGATCTCGCGGTTCGGGAGGATCGGCCGGCGCTCACCAGTCTCGTACTCCCCGGAGATAAGTTCGCAGATGGCGGTGGAGAGTTCGACTAGGGCTTCGCTGCGCCAGGATTCTACCTGGGCGTCGCAAACCCGGAACTCGATGGTGCCGAGCTTCGGGTGCGGGCGGACGTCCCACCAGATCTCCTCCAGGGCCTGTATCGAGCCGGAGCGTCGGACGTAGTCTACGTAGTCTGTGTAGGCGTTCCACGAATCGAGCGGCTCCGGCAGGCCAGCCCGGTGGATGGAGCGGGAGAAGATTAAGACCCGGCTCGATTGCATGTCCGTGATCTCACCCTGCCAAAATGGTGAGTTCACCGACAGCGCCAGCAGGTGCGGCACGTACTCCCGTATCCGGTTGAACATGTAGATGACTTTCTCTTTGCCCCGCACGGCGTAGTGGACGTGCATAGAGAAGGTGTTGTTGCGCCGGATCAACCACCCCAGCTTTTCCCGAAGGCGGTGGTAATGTGGCTTGTCTATGATCTCCTGCTCCCGCCAGTCCCCGATAGGATGAGTCCCGCTCGTCCCGAGCACCCGCCCGAGCCGCCCGGCGTGCTCCAGCAACTCCTTCCGGCGAGAGACGAGGTCCGAAACTACGCCCTCCGGCGTGTCGTGGACGCCGGTGTTCGACTCGATCTCGCAGTCTATAAGCTCTCCGGTGAAGTGTCCCTCCGTGGCCGAAACCAGAATGTCTTGTCCTCCGTCGGCGAGCTTGTAAGTCTCGGGGTCCGCGAGCCACAGCTCCTCCTCGGCGCCCAGCGTCCCCTCCGGCGCGTTCGTTTCGTAGGCGTCGTCCGGTACAAGCAGCGCGTTTTTCGCTTCTCCCAAAGCTCTCTTCTACCTCTCCGTCCGGAAGTTTTCTGTCTCGTCTGCGTCCGTGCCCGCGGTCCCCGCGTAGGACTTCTCTCCGGCGCGGACCTCGGTCGGCAAGTCGTTCTCCGGGGGTGAGAGGGGACAGTGCCAGCGTGGGTTGTAGGCGCAGGAAGGGTTGTAGGCGTAGTTGAAATCCAGGACCAACCGCCCGTCTTCGGAACCGAGGTCCGCGTGCTTTATGGTGTCCAGTAAGTACCTACCCCCTTCGTAGGTCTCTGGGCCGCTGGTTACGTCTTTGAACGGCAAGAATACCCCTCCGCCGTAGCCGAACACCCAGAACAACGAGAGCGAATGTTCTTTATCGTCTACCGGCAGGCGCACGCGTCCGAACCTCTGTAGCCTTACGAGACCGTCTTCTTGCAACTCTATCCCGATGGTCCCGGGCTCTACGTCGTACTCGACCGGCAGCGTGTAACGCAGTAACGGGTCGTAGTCGTAGTAGTCGAGGCCGGTAAAACTAGCTTTCTCTCCGTCTGGCAGGGGAGATTGCGGGTGATCCCTAAACAACCGGTCGCGCTCGTCGCGGAACTGTATACAGCGGGCCGTCGTATCCGGTTCCGGAGTGCGGGCGCGGGCGTACATCCCGGCAACCGCACGCCGGTAGTCCAGTAGCTCTTCGCAGGCTGATGAGTTTTGCATGATGCCGCGTATATTAACCCCTATGTGCGGAGGTCCACAGGCGTTGGTTAGAATAGCGTCGATGCAGGCTAGGTAGGAGGCGTAGATGGCAGTAGACGTAGGAGATAAAGCGCCGGGCTTTGCGCTACCTTCGAAAAGCTGGGACGAGAGCGTTTCGCTGGAAGAATCTACGGAAGATGGACCGGTAGTGCTGTTTTTCTATCCCGGCGACTGGTCCAGCGTTTGCACGGATCAAATGGGCCAACTGCAGGAACAGATGGATCGCTTCGAGGGGAAGGGCGCGAAGGTGTTGGCGATCAGCGCCGACACCCCCTGGTCGCACAAGGCTTTCGCCAAGGACCGGGGGATACAGTTCCCCCTGCTCTCGGACTTCGACCGGGAGGTGATCCGGGCCTACGGCGTCGAACACGAGGTCGGCTTTCCCGAAAGGGCCTACTTCGTTGTAGATGCAGGAGGCGTTATCCGGGCAAAAAAAGTCGAGGAGACACCGAAAGACCAGCCGGAAGTGGAAGAGGTGTTGCAAGACCTCGAAAAGGCCCTCTAGCGGATGGAGCCGAGAGAATTCACACCTCCGGTCCCCGAGGGCCAAATGTCAGCCTGCGCGGTGGTAGCCCTGACGGCCTCCTACAGTGCCCCGACACCGGGGACGGGCTCGCGCTACATAGACGGCGCGGTGGCCCACGAGAAACGCCTGCTGACCGTTACGCCGGTCGGTGAAGCCCTCGTCGGGGCCGGACGGCAGGGCGTAGGGGAGACGGTGCTCCAGGCGGCATTGGGTTCTCACAACCTCTCCGGGTTTGCGGATACGAGGGCCGCGGGGTATCTGGCGCCGCTCGCCCGGGCCGCACTGCTCGGCGAGACGACCGGGCGGGTACTCTCCCGGCTCGGGACCGATGAGGTCGCCCCTTTCGCCTCCGCCCTGGAAATCGCCGGAGACCGGGGACCACTTGCCGGCGCGCTCGTCATGGCCCGTCAGGCGGGTCGTGAGACCACGCTGCGTGACGCGGCAAGGTTCGCCGCGGGCCGGGACCCGCTCGCCCGCGAGTACGCCCGGAACTACGAGATCACCGGCCAACTTGGCCGTCCCGCCCTGCTCTCGGCCCTCTCCCGCGCCGGCTCCGCCCGCGCGGCCCTGGTGCAGTGTTACCTGGAAGTCCTCTCCGAAGTCCCCGACCTCGACGTGGTGGAACGCGCCGGGCGGCAAGAGGCCGAAGACGTCTCGCGCATGGCCCACGGCGTCTTGAAGAGCGGCGGCGTGTTCTCCGGGCGCGGACTGCAGGGCGTCGCAAACCTCGACGGCCTCCTGCGCGGCGACCCACGCCTGACTCCCTCCGCCACCGAGCTCCCGGTGATAGCCGCGGCGTTCCTCACCACGATGGAGTACGGCGTTGACTCCCTCGTCGGACAGCTAAGGCCCGCGACCGGCGGAAACCGGGGCCGGTAGCCCACAACAGTCCCCTTAAAGGAGAGACCCATGCAAGGTAGATTGCGCGTCCTGGCGACCGAAACCGAAGAACCCGAGGGTCAGTACCTCGCCATCACCCTCGCCGACATCGCCGCTGTGGAGGCGAGGCCTGAGACTTTGGGAGAGCTTCTCTCCCAGGGCTCGCGCGAAGACGTAGAGGTTTTGATGCCGTTTATACACTCCGCGGTTGGCCGGGAGCAAATGGAGGCTATGCCGAACCTGCGGTTTATCGCCACCCGCTCCACCGGCTACGACCACGTAGACCTGGAAGCCGCCGCGGAGAAAGGCATTTCCGTCGCAAACGTCCCCGCCTACGGAGAGAACACCGTCGCAGAGCACACCTTCGCGCTCATCCTGGCGCTTTCTCGGAAAGTGCATCACGCCTGGACCAGGACCCAGCGCGGCGAATATACGATGGAGGGACTCCGCGGCTTCGACCTGTACGGCAAGACCATCGGGGTGATAGGGGCCGGTGCCATCGGGCTGCACGTCGTCCGTATCGCCAAGGGCTTCGGCATGAAAGTCCTCGCCTTCGACGTAAACCAGAACCAACTCCTCGCCGACGTACTGGACTTCACCTACGCCGACCTAGACGAGCTGCTCGAAAACTCCGACATCGTAACCCTCCACGCCCCGGCCATCCCCGCCACCCACCACCTCATAAACAAAGACACCCTCTCGCGGATGAAGCGCGCCGCCCTCCTTATAAACACCGCCCGCGGCTCCCTGGTAGATACTGCAGCCCTCGTCGAAGCGTTGGATGCCGGCCGTATCGGGGGCGCTGCCCTGGATGTGTTCGAAGGCGAGGAGTTCATGCAGCACGAAGACGAACTGCTTCACGAGCCCGATGCAGAGGGCAAGCTGAAGCTGATCGTGCGCGCCCACCGGCTCCAACGCCGGCCCGACGTGGTAATAACCCCGCACATAGGTTTCAACTCCGAAGAAGCCCTGCGCCGCATCCTCGACACCACCGCGGAGAACGTACGCGCCTTTCTCGACGAGGAACCGAGGAACCTCGTGGAGAAAGGGGCGTGAAACCATTCTCCATGTTGCAAAAGCTTTGGGCTAGAATCTTTCCGCAGACGGCAACGTCCGCAGGCGGCAACGAAGGAGTTTCATGAAAGCACTCGTAATCGTAGGGCACGGCTCGCACCTGAACGAAGACTCCAGCCTGCCGGTCTACGAACACGCGGAGTACATCCGGCAGACCGGTGAGTACGACGAGGTGGTCGAGTGTTTCTGGAAAGAGGAGCCCTCGATGCGCCACGCCCTCGACACCGTCGAGTCCGACGAGGTGTATATCGTCCCGGCGTTTATCTCCGAAGGATACTTTACCCAGCAGGTAATACCGCGGGAGTTCGGGCTGGAAGGGCCGGTTACGGAGAAAGGTTCGAAGACCGTCTACTATGCCGGGCCGCTGGGGACTTTCGAGAAGATGGCCGACGTTATCCTGGAGCGCACCGAGGACCTGATGCGGGACCAGGAAACCTCTGGCGGGAGCACGGCGCTCGTGTTGCTCGGCCACGGCACGGCGATGAACAAGAACTCCAGCGGGGTCATCTACCTGAACGCGGAGCGCATCCGGGAGCGGGGCCTGTACGACAAGGTGGTCGAAGCGTTTCTGGACCAGGACCCGGAGGTCGGGGAGGTCGTTGGAAGCGTGGAGGCCGCGAACGTTATCCTGATCCCGGTTTTCGTCGCGGAGGGCTGGCACACGCGCGAAACCATCCCCGAAGACCTGGGCCTGACAGGTGAGGTGACTTACCGCGAGGACCGGACCATTTTCTACGGCGCCCCGGTCGGCACCCACCCTTCGATGGCTAACCTGATCTCCGCCCGCGCCCGTGAGTTGAAGAGTCTGGAGGCTCCGGGTGTCCCAAGCCCCTCCTAGACCTTCTGGCAACCTGGCCGTAGAATCCCGTGAAGCGTTCGCCGTCTGGGTGGACGAAGCCCCCGAAGGCCGCAAGTTCGCGCAGGTATTGGTTCGGCGCGAAGGACCCGGCTACCGATTGTGCCACGTCGAAGACGTACTGGCGGAAGGACTGAAGCTCTACGAAAGCCCGCGGGAAGCCCGCGAAATCTCCAAGCTCACCGAGGCCGGCGAGTACCGGCCGCTCAAGAGCGCGCCAAACCTGCGCCGCGGCTGGCTGTTGCGGGTAGCGGACGACCGTGAGCTCGCGGACGCCGTGAACTACCTCTACCCGGCGGCGCTCGTCCACTGGCACCTGCATCGCGAAGGTGCGCTGGAAGTTACCCACTACCGCCAGAACGCCGCCCGCCAGAGCGGTATCTACAAGCGGGTGCAGGCCTTGACCGATGAAGGCGTACAGGACGCCGCCAAGGCCTGCTGCGAAGACGTCGTGTGCCTCAAGAAAACCTTGTGGGACTTAGACGAGAACCAACCGTTGGAAATGAACCGGGGAGCGGGTGAGATCCCCTGCCCCGAACCTTGCAGCATCTTCGTCTCGTTCGCCCGGCGGGTGAGGCTATTCGAGCGGGAAAAGAAACGCGACCTGGACGCCATTGGGCTCTCGCCTTCCGAAAAGGAAGACCTCGCCGCGCTCGTCGAGGCCGCGGCCACCGGTGAGGTAGAGTTCGTCCGCGAAGCCGAGTTCGAGAAGCCGTTGAACGAGCGCCGGATGCGCTACCGGAAGCTCACGCTCGTCCCGAAGCTGTTGCCAGATAAGCCGGAGTAAGGAATACGAGATCTCTAACCCCCGCGTTCCGGCGAACGACGCACACCTCGTACAACTGATGCTGGGCCATCTGGGAAAAAGAAATCAACCCCAAATAAAGATCAACGTGAGCTCCTGCAAGTTTATCGTCACCCTGCACGGCCTAGCACCGAACCCCGAAACCCGGAGGGACGCAGAAAATGCAGCAAAAGAAGTGTCCGGCGTCCGGGGCGTGATCAATAAACTGCGCGTTAAGCAGGACGGGGGCCGGCGGTGTTTCCCCCGGGCGGTTTTGGGGTATCAGGTCGTTTAGAGCATCCGAAAGCAAAAGTACCCGAGTAGACGGAGGTTTTGATGTTCGGCAGCAAAGCCAACACAGCCAAAACGGCTAAAACGGTCTTGAAGAGTAAGACCGGCAGGAAAGCGGCCGCCAAAAGCGCTAAAGGTGCCTTCAGGTTCGGGCGTTCGGACGCCGGGCAGGCGCTCGGCAAGTCCGGCGTTAAAGGGGCCGGGCGTCTGGCGCGTGGGGCGGCAAAGGCGAAAGCGGGCAAAGAAGCCGGCAAGAGTGGGAGTAAGGGACTCGCGAAAGCCGGCCGGGGGGCCGGCAAATACGCCGTCAGAAGAGGAAAGAAAGAGATCAAGATTGCCGAAAAGAACCTCGACTCCGGTAGCTCGGGCGGCTCCCGGCTATTGAAGTTTGGGCTTCTCGTGGTGGCAGGCCTGTCTATAGGCGCCCTGGTAGGACGTTTGATGTCCAGCCAGCAGGAATCCGACCAGGACTCTTCCCCGGGCTCCTCCGGTTCCTCTGGCTCTACCGGTTCCTCCGGCTCCTCCGATGGAAATTCGGAGCAGTCATCGGTCAGCGAGGCAGACCTCCCGCGGGGCCACTCGGATCCTTCCTCCGGGCCGCTCATCGGCACGGACCACGACGGCGGCACGGAAGGCGTTACTGAGAGCCAGCCCGAACTCGAACAGCGCATCCGCACCAGCATCGGCGAAGACGAGCGCACCCGGGACATGCCCCGGGTAAACGTCGAAGTCAACGACGGTGTTGCCGAGCTGCGCGGGGAGGCTTCCTCCGAGGAGGCAAAAGACGCCGCCGGGGAAATCGCCGCCGAAGCCGAAGGAGTGAGCGAGGTTCGGAACCTGATCGAGGTAAACGCTTAAGCCTCTTTACGGCCGAACCAAGAAGAACTACAAAAGCCGGTCGGCGGGTAGTCGGCCGGCTTTTCTAACCTCTTACGAGCTCTAGAGCAATTTGCAAAGTATCTGCAAGAGTGCGAATCTGTCGTGCATGAACGCATACTCCAAAGACCTAAGACTTAAGGTGCTCTCAGCCGTAGAGCGCGGGATCCCAAGAAGAGAGATCTCGGAGCTACTGGGCATCTCAATTTCTACTATCTCACGCTACATAAAGCTAAAGGCTTCCGGTCGCGAGATTGCCCCGAAACCTTCTCCGGGGAGTAAAGCGAAGATCCTCGACGATCCCGACCATAGAAGAGCTTTGTGGGAGCAGTTGGAAGAGAACGACACGGCTACTTTGGAAGAACACTGCACCATGTTCGAGAGGGGGCGTAGAGTTTCTGTTTCCGTGGCGACTATGAGTCGAGCGGTCAGAAAGCTCGGGTGGACTTTCAAAAAAGATCATTGGGAGCCTCCGAGCGGGATGAAAAGAGAAGAGACGTTTTTAAGGAGTACATAAAGAGCATCGTCTCAGAGAGGTTCATCTTCGTGGACGAATCCTCTACGAACATAGCTCTGAGCCCGACCTACGCCAGAGCGCCCAGAGGAGAACGAGCTTACGGGAGCGCTCCAAGGAATTGGGGAGAGAACATCTCACTAATTAGCGCTATCGGTACCGGAGGAGTGAAGCCTTCGATGAGTGTTGAAGGAGCGGTGGATGGCAAAGCGTTTGAGACTTACGTAGAGCACTTCCTCGCTCCCACGCTAAACAGGGGACAAATAGTGGTGATGGACAACCTCTCCGTACACAAGTCCAAGCGAGTTCAATGGCTGATAGAGCAGGCGGGAGCAACACTCCTGTTTCTCCCACCCTACTCGCCCGACTTCAACCCTATAGAAGAAGCCTTCTCGAAGGTAAACAGTACATTGAGGAAAGCGTCCTCTCGAACAAAAGAAGCTCTGCTGGAAGCTACCGGCAAGGCTCTAGATGCGATTACTCCAGAAAACATTCGTGGCTTCTACCAAGATTGCGGATACCGCTTGCCTGTGCAGTCGTTATGAAAACCGCTCTAGTATTTCGTCCCGTTTCTGTTCCATCGTGTTCCGGTCTTTGGCTTCGAGGTTCAGCCGCAGTAATGGCTCCGTGTTCGAGGGACGGACGTTGAACCACCAGTCACCGGAGTCCACGGTCAGGCCGTCGAGGTAGTCTATCTCCACGCCTTCGCTGTCTGCGTAGCGCTCCTCGATCTTCTGCATAACCGCCTCCTGGTCCTCGACCTCGGAGTTGATCTCCCCGGACCGGATGTAAGGGTCTACGGGGGCCAGCAGTTCCGAAATAGGTTTCTCCTGGCGTGCCACCAATTCCGCCACCGTTAGCATGGCGATGATGCCCGAGTCGGCGAAGTAGTTATCCCGGAAGTAGAAATGCCCGGAATGTTCTCCGCCGAAAGCGGCGTCGTTTTTCCGCATCTGGGGCTTGATGATGGAGTGTCCGGTCTTGGTGCGGATGGCTTTGCCGCCCTCGCGCTCGACGAGTTCCGGTAAGGATTTGGAGCACACGACGCTGTATAGAATAGTCGCCCCCGGCTCTTTCTCGAGCACGCTTTTCGACACCAGCGTCGCCAGCAAGTCGCCCGAAATGACCTCGCCCTTCTCGTCTATAACGAAACACCGGTCCGCGTCGCCGTCGAAGGCGGCCCCGAAGTCCGCGCCTTCTTCCACAACCCGCTTCTGCAGTTCCTCTACGTTCTCCGGTTCGATGGGGTTCGGAGGGTGGTTCGGGAACGAGCCGTCGAGCTCGAAGTACATCGGCACGTACTCGAACGGCAACTTCTCGAAGACCGGCGGGAGCATCTTGCCGGCCATGCCGTTGCCGGCGTCCACCACTATCTTTAGCGGCCGCAAGCCTCCGGTGTCTATAAAGCTCACACAGTGGTCGGCGTATTCGTCGGTAAGGTCGTCTTCTTCGACGGAGCCGGCGTACTCCGCCGGGCCGGGTAGCTTGTCGGATGTGATGAGGTCCCGGATCTGGCCGATTCCCTCGTCGCCGGAGAGCGCGATGGCGTCCTCCCGGCACAGCTTCAAGCCGTTGTATTCCTTCGGGTTGTGGGAAGCCGTGATCATTGCGCCCCCCGGCTCTTCCAAATGTCCAACGGCGAAATACAGCGCGTCCGTTGAGACCATTCCCAGGTCCAGTACGTCGGCCCCCGCTTCTGTTACGCCTTCTATAAAGGCTTTCTCCAGGGTTTCCCCGGAGAGCCGCATGTCCCGGGCGACCACGACCCTCGAACCCGAAACTCCCAGGTGGTTGACGAAAGCGCGTCCCACGTCCCGGGCCACCGCCTCATCCAGGGTGTCGGGATAGACTCCCCGAATGTCATAGGCCTTGAAGATCGACTCGTCCAACATTTGTGCTCTACCTCCGGGTCTTCTACGGAACCTACAATTTGCTCGCTTGCCTATCCGGTACAATAGCTTTTTATGTACGTTCGTGCAGACTACGCCGCATTTTAACCCCGGAAGACGATTCTTGGGAACCAGTTTTGTCCGGCAGGCGGCACTCTTCTACGGGGCGCTCGCCGTCGCGGCCGCTGTGTGGACCGGCCTGCGGGGCCGGGAGTTCGCTTTTGCGGACTCCACCGCGCAAAGCATTTTACTGGGGTTTCTAGCAGCGGCCGTAACGGTCGTGCTCGGCGTCTTGCTCTACCGGCTCCTGCCGGTGATACGCCGGATCTCCGACGAGTTGGCCCCGGCTTTGGTGGACGGCGCGGACAAGAGCAGCCTGGTCCTGATCTCTGTTTTCTCCGGTATCGGAGAGGAGGTGTTTTTCCGGGGCGCGGTCCAGCCGGAGTTCGGCCTCGTGGTCGCGGCCCTGGCTTTCGGCCTGGTACACATCGGACCCGACCGCCGGTACCTGGTTTGGACGGCCTGGGCCGTTCTGGCGGGCTTCCTGTTCGGGTTTCTCTACGAACTCAGCGGTGGCCTGCTCGCGCCGGTGATAGCCCACGCCACACACAACGCCGCAACCTTCCTGTTATGGAAACATTCGAGAAAAAACAAAACACTCGGAGATCCGGACACCCAATGAAACTCGTCCGCAGGACCGCCGGTGTCTCGTGAGCGTCTCGTCGGCTGCGGTCGCCGACAAATATCCTTGCGATCTTTGCGGTTCACCGCCGGCAACGGGTAGTAGCGTAGAAGTTTTCGGATACAATGGATTGCGGCGCACCGGATCATTGGGAATATGTGGGCCCGCCCGTGGAGGAATCAAAGAATGCGTGCTACAAACGTTATTTTGAACGTAATGAGCCTCGTCCTGGTAGCCGCCGGGCTGGGCCTCATTAGCACCTTTTTTATCCCCACGGTTTTCTTGGGAGCGACGGCCCCCGAAGACCTGGCGCTTTCGCCGCCAGCCCCACCGGGGGACTTCGACGTTCCCGTATTGACCGAGGAAACAAACCCCGATAAATCGGTGGAGAAAACTACTGAACCCGGGGACCCCGGAGGCGCTGGCGTTGCAAAAAACAAGGACGGCTCCAAAAAACCGAAAGAAAACGCCAAAGATCAGAAAGAGAAGAAGCAAAAAGCGGCCGTGCCGGTTCCGGAGGACAAGACGCTTTGGGTTACCATCCCGAAAATGAACCGGGTACAGAGTTCCCCAATACCCAGCACGACCGGCGACGACGAGGAGAGCCTAAAGTCTTACGCCGGCATACACTTGCAGGGAACGGGTTTTCCGTGGCAGGAAGAAGCTAATGTCTACGTGGCCGGGCACCGGTTGGGCTACCCGAATACCAGCAGCTTCCTGGCGTTTTGGGATCTGGATAAGGTCAAAAAGGGGGACGAAGTTCACGTTACGGATGCTATGGGACGTTCGTACACCTACCGGGTTTTCAAGGAACTCGTGGTGGATCCCTCGGACCTCTTCATAACCCGGCCCATAGAAGGCAAGAACATCATTACTTTGCAGACCTGCACCTTACCGGACTACTCTCAGCGTTTGATCGTCCAGGCTGAAAAGGTGGCGTAGTTGGGACATGGAGACCTAGAATTGGTATGGTTGTGAGCCTTGGTCAAACCACCTTCTACCCGGAATAAAAAAGAACCCCGGCCGAGAAAGCGCCCGGATAAGACCGCGGTCGTTTCGAAGGGGAACATGCAGATGCGCGTGGTCTCCGTTGCAGTCCTGGTGGCGATAATATTCATTATACTGGCCGCCCGGCTCTGGTACCTGCAAGTCTTGACCAGCGAGGATTACACGCTCTCCGCCGAGGCGACCCAGACCCGGGAGGTCAAGATACCGGCCCAGAGGGGCGTAGTCTACGACCGCAACGGCGAGGTCATAGCCAACAACGTATCCGGCCTGAACGTTACCGTGGTACCGGACGCCATAGGACGAAACAGGGTAGAGGAGCTCTCGAACATCCTGGACGCGAACACCGAGGCCGTCCTGGAGCGCTACGACTACGCTCTGCAGACCGCCCCGTACGCCTCCATGCTGGTAAGGGAGAACGCGGACAAAGACGCCGTGACCTACATCAGCGAGCGTACCGAGCGGTTTCCGGGGGTTACCGTAAACGACGACTGGGTCCGCAACTACCCGAGCGGGGAGCTTGCGGCCCACGTTTTGGGGTACACCGGCGCGGTTACCGAGGAAGAACTGGGCCGGGAGCCTTTCACGAGCCTCTCCAACGACGCGGTGGTCGGCAAGGGCGGCGTCGAGCTCGCCTACGAAAAGCTGCTCCGGGGCAAAGCCGGCAAGAAGGAATATAGCGTCGACGCCCTGGGAAGGGTGGTCACCACGCGCCGGGCCGACGGTACCCGGGCCGACGGGCGGCCGGAGGTATCCCCCGAGCTGGGGCAACCGGACAAGGTCACCGACCCCGTTCCCGGCAAAGACCTTGCGCTTACCCTGGACCTCGAACTCCAAAAAGTCGCCGAAAAAGAACTGGACGCCGCCATGGAACGCGCCCGGGCGGAGGAAGACGCCGCCGGTACCGGGGGGGCCGTTATCGCCATGGACCCTCGTAATGGTGAGATCCTCGCGATGGCGAGCCGGCCTACTTTCGAGCCGCAGCTATTCGTCGGCGGGATATCGGGGGCGGAGGAGGCGGAGAGGTACGAGTACCTGACCTCCGAGGAGGCGAACTCGCCGTTCGCCAACCGGGCGGTTTTCGGGACTTACCCCGGGGCTTCGACCTTCAAGGTGTTTACCGGCATGGCGGGGCTGGCCCACGGGGTAATAAACCCGTATACCACTTACACCGATACCGGATCTTGCTGGCTACCGGCGGGTGTTTCCTCCGGCTGCTGGCAGAGCTGGCGTCAAAACTACGGTTCGCGATACGGCAACCACGGGACCCAGAACTATTACGAAGCCCTGATGGACTCCAACAATAAGTATTTTTTCCAGGTCGTAGACTGGCTCTGGAATAATACCGGTAACAAAGACTTGCTCTCCGAGTTCTACAAACAGTTTGGCTTCGGCTCCAAAACCGGCGTAGACCTTCCGTCGGAGCAGGACGGGGTGGTGCCCACCCAGGCCTGGCAAGAAGAGGTTGGCGCTACCGCGGATGACAAGTATTGGGGCGTCGGGCGTTGGGTAAACATGGCTATAGGGCAGGGAGACCTGCTCATCACCCCGACCCAGCTCGTGCGCGGCTACGCGGCTATTCAGAACGGTGGAACGCTGGTGACCCCGCACGTCGGGCTTGAGGTCCGCAACCAGAATGGGGAGGTCGCGGAGGAGATCTCACCGGAGCCCGCCGGCAGCGTCGGTGTGGACCAGGGCGTCCTGGATGCGACCGTCGAGGGTATGCGCCGCGTGACGAAAGAGGGCGGCACGGCGGAGTGGTCGTTCAAGGACGCTTCCCTGCCGTTCGTCGGCAAGAGCGGCACCGGTGAGATGTGGGGCAACAGCGACCCGGTAAACTGGTTCGCCGGCTGGGTCGAAAACGAGGGAGACCCAGTAGTCGTCGTGGCGATGGTGGAGAACGGCGGCTGGCACAGCGACGTAACCGCCGCCCCCGCCGTCCGGCACGTCCTGGAAGCCTACTACGACGTCGAGCAGTCGCCCGAAGACCAGTGGAGCACCGAACCCGCCGCCCGGCCGGAGCAGGCGCCCTCCCGGGAGAACAGGTCCCAGCCCGGCAACCCGACGGAGCCGGAGACACCACCGGCCAACCCGCAGGCCCCGGGGGTGCCCGCTGTACCGTCACCGGCCAACCCGCAAGTTCCCGCGGCCGACCCAACGGCCGGCTACACACCGCCCACGGGGTAGTGTACGGAGAATGTGCGGGATAGTGGCCGGAGAATGGGCTAACATAGACGCCTCGATGATGTTCTTTGTAGCCTCACTCCCAAGCCCACCGTCCCCGATCATCTTCGAGGCCGGGCCGTTCGCCCTACGCTACTACGGGCTTTTTATAGCCCTGGGCATAGCGGCCGCTACCTGGATCGCCGGCCGTGAGTTGGCCCGGCGCGGCTACGACGAAGCCCTCGCCCTGGACTCGCTCTTGTTCATCGTGCCCCCCGGCTTTATCGGGGCGCGCATCTACCACGTGGTCACCAACTGGGACTTCTACGGCGAGCAGGTGTTCTCCGAAGTCTTCGCAGTCTGGAACGGGGGGCTGGCGATCTACGGGGCTGTCTCCGGAGGGTTTCTCGGCGTCCTATTATTTTCTTGGTTCCGGGGGATAAACCCGCTCGTGCTCGCCGACGCCGCCGCTCCGGGTGTGATCCTGGGCCAGGCTATCGGCCGGTGGGGAAACTACTTTAACCAGGAACTATTCGGACGTCCTACCGACCTGCCCTGGGCCATAAGGATAGCCCCCGAAAACAGGCCCCTCGATTTCGCGGATGCCGCAACGTTCCATCCCACCTTTCTCTACGAATCGCTCTGGAATTTCCTCGTTTTCCTGACCCTCCTGTACGTCGCCCGCCGCTTCTCCTCGAACCTGAAAACCGGGGACGTGGCCGTACTCTACGTCGGGCTCTACTCCCTCGGACGCTTTTTCATGGAGCTGCTGAGAATAGACCCAGCCTTTATCATCGGCAATACGGCCCGGGGCAACATGCTCGTCGCCGTCGTCCTGGCAATAGGGTTCGCCCTGATCCTGTTCCTCCGCCACTCCGGCTCCAAAAAACAACCGCGCGTCAAATAAACCCACCAAACCCGCTTGACAACCGGACCAACCACAGATATTTTCCGTAAGTGAAAAAGTTTTTCAATTAGTGGAGAGCATTGGTGAGAGCCGGCACGGCGATAGGGAAGATGAAAGGTGGGGGTTATAAGGCCACGCCGCAGCGGGTTGCGGTTCTGGAGGCTTTGGAGGCGGAGCAGCACCAGAGCCTCGAAGGCATCCGCCGACGGTGTCCGGAAGTTGGGTTGGTAACGGTATACCGGACCCTGGATCTCCTGGGGCGGCTCGGCCTCGTGAGGCGTTTGGACCTCGGTGACGGTCCGCGCTACGAGTTGGCCGAGGACCATCATCACCACATGATCTGCGAGTCGTGCGGCGACATCTCCGAGTTTGAGCAGTGTCCCGTGGATGCCAGACTACTACCCTCGAAAGACTCGGGGTTCGAAGTCCGCTCCCACTCCCTCGAAGTCTATGGTCGGTGCGCGGGATGCCTGTAAAAAATTTGCCCCGCGATGAAAATATTTTTCAATTAAGCAAGGCCATACCAGGAAGGAAGAAGAAAGATGCTGCAGCGTATAAGAACATTACTGTGGGTGTTGCTCGCGGCTGTCGTGGCCGTTGGCTGCGGGGGCCAGGGCGGACAAGAGGGCGACGGTGATGATTCGTCGTTGCAAGCGGTAGCCACCTTCAGCATACTAGGCGATATGGTGGAGAACGTGGCCGGCGAGGACGTAGAGCTGAGCACGATGGTCGGTCCCGGAGAAGATACTCACACCTTTGAGGCGAGCCCGTCCGACGTCCGGGCGCTGACCGAGTCGGATCTCGTCTTCGAGAACGGTTTAGAATTCGAGGGTTGGCTGGACGAGCTCTATGAATCCTCGGGCTCCGCCGCCCGGCGGGTGGTGGTTAGCGAAAGCATAGAGCCCATAGAAGCTGGGGGGCACGACAGCCACGATCACGGAGAGCATGAGGGGCACGACCATGACGAAGAAACCCACGGGGAGCATGAAGGCCAGGGTACTCACGAACACGAAGAAGAGGGCCACGACCACGGCGAGTACGACCCGCACGTGTGGCAAAATCCCAACAGCGCCGTGGTGATAGTCGAGACCGTCAGGGATAACCTGATCGAGGCCAACCCCGGTAACGAAGACGCCTACCAGCAGAACGCCGAGGAGTACATCGGCCAACTCGAAGAGCTCGATACCGAGGTTCGGGACCAGGTGGAGAGCATTCCCGAGGAGAACCGCAAGCTGGTGACCGGACATCAGGTGTTCTCGTACTTCGCCGCCGAGTACGGTTTCGAGGTGCCCGGCACCGCCATCTCGTCTGCGACGACGGAAACGGCTGACCCGTCGGCCGGGGAGATAGCGGATCTCTCGGACCAGATCCGGGAAGAAAACGTTCCGGCGATCTTCCCGGAGATCTTCACCACCGACGAGCGGGTTATGGAGCGCCTGGCGACCGAGGCGGGCGTCGAGCTCGCCCCGCCGCTGTTCACCGGTTCTCTGGCCGAAGAGGGCGAAGAAGGCGATACTTACCTGGGTATGATGCGCTACAACGCAGAGACTATGGCCGCCGTATTAGGAGAACGATGAGCTGGCTACGGCTACCGTACAGCGGCCGGCGGCACGCCGGGCCGGTAGAAGATGCGCCGGCGCTGAAGATAGCGGACCTCTCCATCAGCTATCCCGGTGCATCTTCGCTGGCCCTCGAAGGCGTCGGGTTGCGGATACCGGCCGGGGTGCGGGCGGCGCTGGTGGGGGCGAACGGCTCCGGTAAATCTACGCTGCTCAAAGCGGTCGCCGGGCTCTTGCCGGCCCTGACCGGACAAATCCAGGTCTACGGCAACCCCGTGGGGGCCTGTCACCACCGGGTTGCCTACCTGCCCCAACGCGGCGAGATCGACTGGCGCTTCCCGGTTAATGCCCAGCGGCTCGTATTGGGCGGGCGACTCGTGCATCTCGGCTGGTTACGGCGTCCCGGGAACCGGGACCGGGAGATCGTCGAGAAAGCGCTGGACCGGCTCGGGGTGGCTTCTCTCGCGGAGAAGCAGATCGGGGAGCTCTCGGGCGGACAGCAGCAGCGGGTATTGCTCGCGCGGGCGCTCGCCCAGGAGGCCGACCTGCTCCTGCTCGACGAGCCGTTCGCCGCCGTGGATGCCCGGACCACAGAAGTAGTCTTCGACGTTCTGGAAGAGCTCCGGGCGGCGGGCAAAACGCTCGTGGTCGCCACCCACTACCTAGATCGTCTGGAGGAGTTCGATGGTGCGTTGTACCTGGCGGCCGGTCGGCCGGCGGAGCCCGGGGCGTCGGTCGGAGAGGACTTCCGGGAGGGAGCGGCGTGAGCTGGCTCCTGGAGCCGTTGCAGTACGGCTTTATGCAGCTCGGGCTGGCGGCGGCCGTTCTGATCGGGGTGGCCTGTGCCACTTTGGGCGTGTACGTGGTGCTCCGCGGCATGGCGTTTTTCGGGGGCGCCCTGGCCCACGCCGTGCTGCCCGGCATCGTCGCGGCCTATCTGCTGGGGTGGAGCCTCCTGATCGGGGCCGCGGTCGCCGCCCTGCTCACGGCCCTCGGCGTCGGCAGCCTCTCCCAGCGCCGGGCGCTCCGGGAAGACACCGCTATTGGCGTCGTCATGACCGGCATGTTCGCCCTCGGCATCGCCATGATGAGCGCCACCGGTTCTTTCCGGGACCTCTCCGGGATACTCTTCGGCGACCTCCTCGGCGTTACGGGCACGGACATGGTCCTGCTCTTTGGGTTGGTGCTGTTGGTGCTCTTGACGCTGTTCGTCTTTCACAAAGAGCTAGAGCTGACCTCTTACGACCCGGTCCACGCCGCGGTGATCGGGCTGAACGCCGACCGGGTGCGCTATGGTCTCTTGGTGCTGCTGGCCCTGACGGTGGTCGCCGGCATCCAGGCCGTCGGGGTGGTGCTCACCGGGGCGCTGCTCGTCACGCCCGCCGCCGCGGCCTCGCTCTTGACCAACAGCCTGCCGCGCATGATGGCCGTCGCCTCCGCGATAGCCATATTCTCGGGCGTTTTCGGGATCTACGCCTCCTACTACCTGGACGTCGCCTCCGGCCCCGCCATCGTACTCGCCTGTACCGCCATCTTCGGCGTCTCCTGGGCACTGTGGTTTCTCCGCCGACGAACGGGAAAGAAGCCGCCGACCGCTCCGGTCGTCGAGAGCGAGAAACCCCTCTCGGAGCAATATTCTCAGACGAAGTAGATTAGCCAGAAGGCCAGTAGCGCCAGCTCCGCTCCGAGCACGAGGAAGACCGACGTTAGCGCGCGCAGCTTTTTCTCGACGTATACCGTCGGGGCCATAAGATAGCCGAACGCGAAGCCGCCGGCCAGGCCGCCCATATGGGCGGTGTTGCTAATGTTGCTGATCGAGAGTCCCAGGTAGACGTTCAGGGCAAGCAGGATGAGGAGTTGACGGATGAGGGGGTTCTGCCAGGAGAAAGTTCCCCTGCGCAGCGAGTACCCCAGGATACTTCCCAGCAAGCCGAAGATAGCCCCGGAGGCCCCGACGGCGGGCTGGCCCAAGTCGCCCAAACAAGCTTGATAGTAGAGAAACGCGAGGCCGCCGGAGAGGCCGGAGAGCACGTACAGGGCGAAGAACCGCCACCGGCCGAAGGCCGACTCCGCGAACGTTCCCAAAAAGTACAGTGCCACCATGTTGAAGGACAGGTGGATCAGGCCGGAGTGCAAGAAGACGCTGGTTATGAGCCGCCACACGTCACCCTGGGCAACGGCCGCCGGCACGAGCGCGCCATTACCCAGCGCCGGGCCTATCTGGTTTACCAACGCTACGTTCCACGCGGTTCCCGCCGAGGCGGCGAGGGCGGATATCGCCAGGTACACTAGCACGTTGGTCGTTATGAGGCTCGTCGTTACCGGGAGCCGGGAGAAGGTTTCCAAACGGTTTACCGGGGTGCCGGGGTGCCGGGGTGCCGGGGTGCCGGTTTAGCGGCGCTTGGCGTTTATCTCGCGGACGGCGTCACCGACTTGAACCTGTGAGAGGTCTTGTAGCGGGCCGCCGACCATAGATTCGAGGTCGTCCGGGTCGTCCTGGCCGGGGTTCATCCCGAAGCCCTGTATCTTTACGTCGTCGCCGAACATCTGGCCGAACATCCGCTGCAAATTCTCCTGCATATCGCCGATGTTCATCGCACCGAACGGCGACTCCGAACCTTGCAGCCGGGCGACAGCGAGCCGGTCCTTGACCTCCGTAACCTCTGCGCGGGCCTTTACGTCTTCGACGGTGCCCAGGGTCTCCCCGGTATCCGGGTCCCAGACATCCTCACCCTCCGGGGAGAAGACCTCCAACAACATCCCCGGCCGCACGCCCTGGGCGCGGCCCCGGTTTACGACGATCTCGTTGTTAGCCAGTATCTTCGCTACTTTGCCTTCTACCGCCATGCGGCAACTCCCTTCTTAGCTTTTCGAAGATTATATCTATTACAACGCGGAAGTTCGGTAGCGGCTAGAATCCCCGCTATGCAAAAAAGAACCAATAAAAAAAGAACCACCAGCGTGGGACGGCACTTGCAAACCTCCGGCGGGCTGAAAAAGACCTTGCAAAAAGCCGGGGAGCAAGGGTGTGAGACGGTTCAGATCTTCGTTTCCAACCCGCAAGGATGGGCCGATCCGGTACCCCGGCCGGACGCCGCGGCGTTCGTGGAGGGTGCCCGCAAGATGGGCATTTCCCCCGTGGTGGTCCACGCGAAATACCTCATAAACCTGGCTTCTGCAAAAGAAGACCAGCGCGGGCGGTCCGTCCAAGCGCTTGCCAGGGAACTCGTCGCCGCCGGGGGCCTCGGCGCGGATCTCGTGGTCGTCCATTCCGGCAGTCACGGAGGAGACGGTGAGGAAGCCGGCATGCGGCGGCTGGTAGAAAGCCTGGTGCGCGTAAAAGAACTGGTCGACGGCGAGGGGGCTGCGGAGCCGGTGGTCGAGAACTCTGTGGGGGCCGGAACCCAGCTTTGTTCTACCTTCGAGAGCTTGGCCGAGGTCGCCGAACGGGCGGGGGTGAGGGCCTGCGTGGACACCGCCCACGCCTTCGTGGCGGGCTACGACCTCTCGACCCCGGAGGGCGCCCGACGGGTGGCCGGGGACCTCCGGGAAAACCTGGACGGGAAGGTGGCGCTGTTCCACCTCAACGACGCCAAAAACGAACTCGGAAGCAACAGGGACGGGCACCGCCGCATCGGCGAAGGACAAGTTCCGGAGGAGAGTTGGACCGTGTTTTTCGCCGCCCTGCCGGGCATCCCCGTGGTCATGGAGACGCCCTACGACACCCCCGAAGTGGACGCCCGGCAGATACAACTGGTCAAAGAGTTGGCCGGAGGGTTGCCAAACTCCTTTGAATGAATATAGAATCTAGCTTATGGAGTCTCTGGACATCCAACCGAAGGGCCAGCGAGGCGACCTGCTCACCGCGATCGGCGAGACCCTCCGCGCCGAGCGGAACGGACGAAATCTTACCTTGAGGGAAGTTTCCGAAGGTGCCCACGTCTCCGTTTCTTACCTGGCAGAGATCGAACGCGGCGAGAAAGACCCTTCATCGAAAGTCCTTGAAAGCATCGCCGGGGGACTGGACATGGAGATCAGCGACCTCCTCGTCCTCATCGCCACCGCCCTGGAGCCCGCGACGGTCGTACCGGTCAACGCGGACCCGCTCGCAGCTTAAAAAGTTAGTCAGCTTCTCAGCCCGCCGGCACTTCTGCTTTTTATCCACTGTAGGTGTAAGCCTGCGCGCCAGAGCGTCGCAGAGCGTCGATATTGATTTTTGCTGATAGCTGGTAGCCAACGGCTGAAATGCTCAAACCCCGAAGAAGTAGGAGATCATCACGCCCAGCGCGTTGAACGCGGCGTGGGCCAGAAAGCTGGCGGTCGTGTTTATGTGGCGCCGCAAGAGGCCGAGGCCGACGGCGAGCAAGAATATGTAGACCAGCAGCACGGACGGGCCGTACTGAATATGCATGGAAGCGAAAAGCACTGACGCCGGCAGGATGCCGAGAACCGGCTGAAGCGCGCCCCGGAAGAGCGTTTCTTCGCCGAGCCCGGCCCCGAGGCCGAGCAACAGGGCGAACAATATCGCAGAGACGAGGCCGAGCCCCTGCGTACTGAACAAAGAACCCGACAGGTTGCCGACCGTCCGGTAGAGGTCCGGTTGAAGGTAGGCAAACAACGCGTCGAATAGGAAAGAAAGGACGAGGGCTAAAAGGACAAAACCGGCGACCACGCCGAGTTGCCGGGGTGAGATCGGCCCGTATCCCAGACGGGTGAGGGTTTGGCGGAAGTTGCGCCGGACTCCTAGGCCGACACCGAGCACGGCTATTACGAGAAAGGGAACCTGGCTAATGAATACCATGCCCGGCGACAAGCGCCCGGACGGGAAAAGTTCGGCGATGTCCGGCACCTGGGTGAAGATCAAAACGCTCACCACGTTGTTCGCCAGGACGATGGCAAAGAGCCACAGCGCGAGAAAAACCGGCGGGTCCGACCACCAACCGTTTCCGGTGTCCCACCCGAGGATTCTGCGCAGCGTCGGAATACAAAGGCCCAGCGTAGCGACGCCCACCAAAAGCGCCGCGACGCCGGACACCGCCAACGTGATCTGCCCCAGACCATCCCCGCTCGTGGCCCGGAGGAGGAGCCCGACAGCCGTAAGCACGCCCACGGCCGCCACCAGGAACGACAGCGCTAGCAGGCCGACGAACAGCGTAACGTCGGCGCCACGGCTTTTGCGGGCCCTCTGGGCGAGAAGCGACAGACTGCCAACGAAGATCGTGGCTACCGCATAAAGAACCACAACACCCGTCAAGGAAACCTCTTTCTAGATTCTAGAGTCCGGCGAACAACCGATTAGAGGTTAGCACACAAAAAATCCCGGCCCGCGCGGGTGGCGGACCGGGTTAATCTCTGGGCCGAAGGGGGGAAGGGGAAGCCCAGTGACAGGTAATATAACCGGCCCAAATAACATTACCGCTACTACGGGATAACAGTTTGGTAACAGTTCGTAATGGCGGCTACCCGATGGCCGGCCGGCAAGCCATACCCTTTTCTACGGGTCCCGGTTCTCGCCGCGTTCGAGGCCGTCGAGGATAGGACCGAGAAACTGCTCCCGGGCGGCTTCGTACTCTTCGAGGGTTTCGGCTTCGCGGGCCAGTTCGGAGATGCGGGCGGTGAGGCCCGTACCGCCTCCGGCGGCGAGCGTGAGCCAGCCGAGTAGCCGGTAGGCCCGCCGGAGCGTTTCCGGGTGGTGGTCGGACTCTAGTAGCTTCTCCAGGTCGGCGTGTAGGGTTCGGGCTTCGTCCAGAGAAAGGTCTAGGGTTACCCGGGGCGCTTCGTCTTTCAACTAGTGTAGTTTCTCCAGGTAGATGCGTTCCTGCGTTATAACGACTTGCAGGTCATCGGGTTTGCCCACGTAACCGCGCCATTCGCGGTCGAAGATCTCGGAACTTCCGGCCTCTGTTTTGAGTACGAGCCCACCGTCGCTTTCCTCCAGGGTCACCGGGTGCTCGGAGAGATTCCCCCGGCGAACAGGGTCCCGGCGGTAGATGGAGTTGCGCGACCGGAAGCTCTGTACGCTGGAGGAGGTAGTGTTGAGTTCCTGTGCGATCCACTCATCCCCCCGGCCCTCTCCGACCCAGCGCCGAATCCTCGCGGCGTGAGGTTTTAGGGCTACACGTCTGTTTTCCACGGCCTTGCTCCTTCACCCGTAAAGTTTACAAGTCTATATGTACCATCTCTGGTTACGCGGCGCCACATGGACCTTGCTGTGTGACGCCCTAAACGTCGGTCAAGGCATCGTGCGGGAGATCATCCAGAGCACTACGAAAGCCCGTAAACTCCAGGCTACCGTCCGAACCCAACTGGAGTTCACGAGAAACTCGTGGGCCCCGGCATCGAACCCGAACCCGAGCCTGGTGTGGCGTGGAACCTGCAAAAGCGCGGTCGAGAGCCAGACTACCGCGAGCAGCGTGGCCCCTACCCAGGCGAGCGCCGCCGGCACGCTTTCTGGGCGGACGAAGAGCAGCAGGACGGCGGTCGACGCTTCGAGGAGCATCGGGGGACCAACGACCCGGGTGGTTAGGCGGGAGTGGGCGTCGGCGTAGGCCCGGAAGCCTCCGGCGCCGACGCGGCTGAAGAGCGGGTAGTGGACAACCTGCACGAACCAGATCAGGCCGACCATAAATAGCGTCGCACCGGCGTGGGCCAAGAGCAGAAGGTTCGTCACCCGCTCGTGTCCTAACGCCCCAGTAGATAGTCCGCCGCCGCGAGCCCGGAGAGGGCGGCCCCCTCCACCTTCGGCTGGCCGAAACCGTCTCCGGCGAAGAGTAAGGGGGGCTCTTCCGAGGCGATGAGACAGGGTTCCGGGTGCGGGTTCGTGACCCAACTGTAGCGCCAGCGGGCGATGGAAGTCTCTATTACCCGTGGCGCGACGTTCGAGCCGAGGTAGTCCGCGGCGAATTCGAGGAGGAAACCCACGATCTCACCGTCTGGGGCGTCGTAGTGTTCGCGGCTCCATTGTGGTCCGGCGTGGATCGTGATGCCGGGGACTTCGGAGATACCTTTGCGGTGGTTGTCCCCGATCCAATCCAGAGGCTCGCCTTTTATTTGCATGCCGCCGGGTTCGGGAACCCCGGCCGGGCCTTCCAGAAGCGCCATGAGGGCGATACACGGGTCGTAGGAAATTTCCGCGAGCTGGCTCCGGGCATCCTCCGGCAGTTCGTAGCCGCCGGACTCTGCCAGCACCAGCGACTGCGGCGCCGGCGGTGTGAGCAACAACGCCGCGCCGGTTGCCTCCAGGCCGGACTCACACGAGACCTTCCACCCGCCGTCTTGCAAGGAGATTTCGGCTGCTTTCTCGCCACTTTTTATATCCAGGTCCCGGGACAGGTATTTGGGTATCGAGTTCATGCCGTTTGAGCCCTTGTAGCGCGGGTGTCCGTCTTCGCTCGAATTTCCTTCGGTGTCGGCGAAGCCCCGGGACCAGACTTCGGCGACGCCGGCGGTCGTCCAGCCGTTTACGAGCTTTTCGAAGCGTTCGCCCCGGACGGTGAAGAACTGGGTGCCGTGGTCGAAGTTTCCGTCGGCCACGCGGCGGGTCGCCATCCGTCCCCCGACGCTGCGGCCTTTGTCGAGCACCGTTACCTTCCAGCCGGCGTCTTGCAACTCGTGGGCGGCGAGCAGGCCCGAGATGCCGGCACCGACGATTACGCAAGAGTTCGTACCGGGTACGTCCGACACTCTATCCACCGGCTTTCTGGCGGCGGGGCATGGGGTGGAGCGAGGAGAGGCCGCCGTCAACGCTGAAGATTTGGCCGGTGATCCAGTTGTTCGCCGGGTCGAGGAGCCATTCGATCATGGACGCGATGTCTCCGGGTTCGCCGAGACGGCCCATCGGGTGAAGGTCTTCGGATGCCTGCCGGGAGGCCTCGCTCGCGGTGATCTTCTGCGTCATCGGTGTCTGGACCAGCCCCGGCGCGACCATGTTGAAGCGCAACCCGCGGGGCAAGTACGTCGCCGCCGCCGAGAGCCCGAGCCCGGTTACGGCGGCTTTGGCGGCGGCGACCGCCTCGTGGTTCGCGAGCCCGACCCGGGCGGCGACCGAAGAGAGCAGCACGACAGAGCCGCCCTCCGGCATGTGCTCGACGGCGGCCTTGACGGTCCCGAACGCGGTGTTCAGGTTGAGCGCCAGGGTCTCCGAAAGCTCCTCGTCGGTGGTCCGGTGCGCCGGCTTGAGCATGAAAGACCCGACGCAGTTGGCCGCCCCGTCTACCCGCCCGTACTCTTCGACCGCTGTTCCGAAGAGCTTGTTTACCTCGTCCGTTTTCGTGGCGTCCAGGGATACGGGGCGCGCGCCGGTTTCGTCTGAGAGTTCATCCAACTTGTCCTGGTCGCGGCCCCCGGCGACTATGCGGGCCCCTTTTTCAGAGAGCCTTTTGCAAAGCTCGGAGCCGATACCGCCGGTGGCGCCGAGTACGACGTAGACGGGTTGTGAGTTGCCGTTATCCATAGGTAAAGCCTCCCTCGTGCGCTTGCAGTTCTGCCGCACAGCGTACCGTCTGGAGGTGGATGTCTACTGTGTCTTCTACTTCTTTCGCGTAACCTCCGGCCATCGTGGCGACCACCGGTATGCCCTGTCCCCGGCAAGTTTCGAGCACCATCCGGTCGCGCTCGGCGAGTCCTTCTTTGCTCACGCAGAGCCGGCCGAGTTTGTCGTCCTCGAAGGGGTCGGCCCCGGCCAGGAAGATCGCGACATCCGCCCCCGAGACACCGAGGGATTCTTCCAGACCTCTTTCCAGCGTGGAAAGAAACTCGCCGTCGTCCGTGCCGTCAGGGAGGGGGAGGTCCAGGTCGCTCTGTTCTTTGTGGAACGGGAAGTTTTTTTCGCCGTGAATCGAGAACGTGAAAATGGAATCATCGTCTTCGAGGATTGCCGCCGTGCCGTTGCCCTGATGGACGTCGGTGTCGATAATAATGACCTTCTCTACCAGGCCTTCGTGCTGCAAGGCGCGGGCCGCGATGGCGCTATCGTTGAAGATACAGTAGCCTTCGCCCCGGTCGGCGAAGGCGTGGTGGGTCCCACCGGCGAGGTTCGCCGCGAGGCCGTCTTCGAGGGCGGCCCGGCAGGCGTCGAGGGTGCCGCCAGAGGCCCGCCGGGAACGCTCGACCATAAGCTCCGTCCAGGGAAAACCGATACGGCGCATCTCCTTCGCCGAGATGGTTCCATCCACGACGCGGCCCAGGTACTCCGGGGAGTGGGCGCGGAGTATCTCACTGTCTGTAACGGGCCGGGGCACGAGCAGTTCGTTCCCCAGTCCATTCTCCATACGGGAGACCCTTTCGCGCAGCATGGAGTATTTGACCATCGGGAAGCGGTGTCCTTCGGGCAGCGGGAGCACGAAGTGGTCGCTGTAGAAAACTTTCACTGTTTCTGGGTCTCCATCGGCGAAACTGTAGTACATCCGGACGGGCCGCGTAAGGTGATGTTTCGCAAAATGGCCCCGCGTCCTGTGGTAGCATTCTATGTTCGTAGGAGGTAGTGGGAGAGGCGTTGCAGGACAGACTTTTTGCAGAAAACACCGGAAGCATCTCGCCGCCGGAAGCGGGCCTGTATCTAGGCACCTCCGGGTGGTCCTACGCCGATTGGGAGGGGACGGTCTACTCCGAAGGTTTACCGGCCAAGTCCCGGCTCGCCGAGTACGCCAACCGGTACGCGACGGTGGAGGTAGACTCGACCTTTTATGGGACGCCCCGCCGTTCGACCGTTCAGCGGTGGCGGGAGGTCGTGCCGGAGGGTTTCCTGTTCGCGGCGAAGTTTCCGCAGGAGATCACGCACGAAAAGCTCCTCGCAAACGCTGAGAAACCGGCCGAGGATTTCGTGCGCACGATGGAGAAACTAGGAGACCGGCTCGGGCCGCTGCTCGTCCAACTTCCGCCGTCTTTTACCGTGGACGGTATGGAAGTTCTGGAGCGTTTCTTGGAGGCTCTGCCGGATGGGTTTCGGTACGCGGTCGAGGTCCGTCACCGGAGTTGGGTCCGTTCGGACCTGGCGAAGATGCTGAGGGAGTGTGGGGTGGCGTTGACGCTCATCGACTACCCGAGGATGCCCCGGATGGAGGAAGTGACGGCTGATTTCGGCTACATCCGGTGGCTCGGTGATCGGCGGGAGTTTCCTGCGGGCCACACGCACTCGAAGAAGGATCGGTACGAAGACCTCGGGTGGTGGTCGGGGGTGGTGGATCGGTATAGGGCGGAAGAGAAGCCAGTGTTCGCCTACGCGAACAACCACTACCAAAACCACTCGCCGTCCACGCTGGAGCAATTCCTGGAGATTCGGGGTGGCGGGCGGTGAGCATTCCCGTCGTGTTCAGTACGGGGTCGCTTTATCCGTTCGGGCTTGACCGGATCTACGCCTGGGCGGCGGAGGCCGGCTTCGACGGCGTGGAGATCATGATGGACGACCGGTGGGACACGCACCAGACACACTACCTGAACGGCTTGTCTGAGAGGTACGAGCTTCCGATAAAGGCTCTACACCCGCCGCTCGGACGCGGGGCATGGGGTTTGGAACGCGGAGAAACCCTCGTGCGGGTGTCGAAGCTCGCGCTGAAAGTCGGGGCCGGGGTAGTCGTGGCCCACCCCCCGGCAAACGGCGCCCAGATCGAGAACTGGAGCCGCAACACGCTCGCCGACGCCCGGAAGAGCGGCGTCAGCGTCGCGGTAGAGAACATGCCCCGAAACCGGGCCGGTGGGTCCATCTTCGGGTGGGAGCGTCAGTATTGCTACCGGCCGGAGTTGATGCTGAACCTCGGTGACGTGACGCTCGACACCAGCCACCTGGCGGCCAGCGGCGTCGGCATACTTTACGGGTTGGAGATCCTGGAGGAACAACTCCGGCACGTCCACTTCTCAGACTCAAACATGACCGGCCGAGACGAGCATCGTATTCCCGGAAGGGGAAGTCTCCCGCTCAAAGAGTTTCTGGCCGCGCTGGCCGGTAGCGATTACCCGGGTGTCGTGAGCCTGGAGCTAAAGCCCTGGCCGCTCGGAACGCCGGACGAACAGAAGATCCTGGACCGTATGCGGGAGGCGTTAGAGTACACGCGGGATGGTCTCGAAGGGTAGCTTCTATGTTCGAAGGTTTCGAAAACCGGCGGGTAGAAGCGAGTGGGGCCGGGATCAACTTTGGCAAAGGCGGTGAGGGTCCGCCGCTGCTGTTGTTGCACGGCTACCCACAGACGCACGCCATGTGGCATAAAGTCGCCTCGAGACTGGCTGAAGACTTCACCGTGGTAGCCACCGACCTTCGTGGATACGGCGACAGTTCAAAGCCCGCCGGCGGCGAGGATCACGCCGGCTATTCAAAGCGGGCGATGGCGAGTGATCAGGTAGAGGTCATGGAACAACTCGGGTTCGAGAGCTTCTACGTCGCCGGCCACGACCGGGGCGGACGCGTGGCGCACCGGATGGCGCTCGATCATCCGGACCGGGTCGAGAAGTTGGCGGTGCTCGACATCGCCCCGACCCACACCATGTACACGGCGACGGATATGGAGTTCGCCCGGGCTTACTATCATTGGTTCTTTCTCATTCAGCCCTACGATTTGCCGGAGACCCTGATCGGGGCCGAGCCGGAATACTACCTCCGTAAGAAACTCGGTCAGTGGGGCAAAGACGAGGAGGCCTTTACCTCCGGGGCCATCTCGGAGTATCTGCGGTGCTTTACACCGGCGATGATCCACGCGAGCTGCGAAGACTACCGGGCTTCAGCCGCAATAGACCTCGTCCACGACGAAGAGGACCTGGAACGAAAGCTCTCGTGCCCGCTACTCGTGCTGTGGGGTGAGAAAGGCTTTGTCGGCAAGAAATATGACGTTCTTTCTACCTGGCGGGAGAAAGCCGACGACGTTCGGGGCCGCGGTCTGCCGGGCGGTCATTTCCTACCGGAAGAGGCCCCGGAGGAAACATTGCAGGAACTACGCGGATTCTTTCTCACGTAGACAAGAGGGTAGTTGTTAGACCGGCGCGAGGGACGGATGTTAAGCTCTTCCCGAACCTGAATTCTATTATTAAAGGGAGTAACTTGTGAGGGACGAACGGCTAGAAAAACTGGCGCGGGTTTTGGTTGACTATTCGATCGAGGCGGGGGAGGGGGATCAGGTCCTGCTCTCGGGCGGGACCGCGGCGGAGCCCCTGATCAAAGCCCTCTACACCCGACTCCTGCAAACCGGCGCCACCCCGGTCCCGCTGGTCGTACTACCCGGTATGCAAGAGCTTTTCTTCGAGCACGCCGGGGACCAGCACTACGAAAAAACGCCTCCGGTAACGCAAGCCATCTACGAACAGGCCGACGCTTTCATCTCCATCATGGCCCCAACAAACACCCGTGCCCTGGCAAACGTGGACCCGTCGAAACAACAAGCTCTGGGCAAACGGGACCAGCATCTCCGGGAGATAGTTATGAAAAAGGAGCGCTGGGTCCTGACGCTCTTCCCGACCGAGGCGCTGGCCCAGGAATCGGACATGGGGCTCGAAGAGTACGAAGATTTCGTTTTTTCGGCGATGGCGCTGGACAAAGAAGACCCGGCGCGGTTCTGGCAGGACAAGTCCGACGAGCAGGCGAAGCTCAAAGAGCGGCTGGAGCAGGCGAAGGAGATCCGGCTCTCCGGCCCCGGGACCGACCTGACGCTCTCCGTGGAAGGCCGGACGTTCATAAACTCCGCCGGAAAGAGGAACATGCCCTGCGGCGAAGTCTTTACCGGGCCGGTAGAAGACTCGGTAGAGGGCACGGTCTACTTCGGGGTCCCGAGCGCGGTCGCCGGCCGGGAGGTTTCCGGGGTGCGGTTCCGCTTCGAGGATGGCAAGGTCGTGGAGGCGACGGCGGAGAAGGGGGAGGATTACTTGCTCTCTATGCTCGACGCCGACGAGGGCGCCCGCTATTTGGGTGAAATAGGGATCGGCACGAACTACGGCATTCCGCGTCCCACAAAGAACATACTCTTCGACGAGAAGCTCGGTGGCACGGTCCATCTGGCGGTCGGCAAGTCTTACGAGGAGACCGGCGGCAAGAACGACTCCAGCGTCCACTGGGACCTCATCTGCGATCTGCACGAGGGCGAGATCCACGCCGACGGAGAGATGATCCAGAAGAACGGAGAGTTCGTCGGCTTCGAGCTGGAGAGCTAGGAGATACCGGGGGATGCGTTACTCGAAGCCGGGTGTATAGGCTCGCCTACAGGTTTATACTCTGACCGTTAGTAACTGGCTATCTCAAAGAGGCTCCTATATTGGCAAACCCCCATTACAATACTGTTTTTCTCGACGTAGACGGAACCCTGCTCTGGGTAGACGTGGACGTTCAGGGGTACGTGGAAGACCTGGCCCCATACTCCACAAACGGCGTTTTAACGGCCGACAAGGCTGCCAAGCCGGTTTGGGAGGGGATGCGGGAGCACATTCAGCAGAACATCCATTATCGTACCGTGGAAGATTTGGAAGGTTTCAAGCGCGGAAACCAGCGGCGCACGGCCCGGGCCCTTGAACTCGACGTTCCGCCCGAAGTGCTCGGAGAGGTGTCGGAGCGCAGGATCTCCTTCCGGCCGTACCCGGAATCTGAACGGGTGCTGGAAGAACTCCGGGAACTCGGACTCAAGCTGTACGTGGTCTCTAACTGGGACGTACAGCTTGAAGAGGTTTTGGAAAGCCTGGGTTGGGCCCGCTACTTTGACGGGATAATAGCCTCGGCGGTCGTCGGGGTAGAGAAGCCCGAGCCCGGTATCTTCGAGGAGGCGCTCCGCGTTAGTGGGGCGCGCCGGGGGCGGGTGGTTCACGTCGGCAACGATCCCGTGGCGGACGTCAAAGGGGCGACGGCGTCCGGGATAGACGCGCTCTACGTAAACCGGAGCGGGAAGGAAGCTCCCCAGGCGGTCGCCGAGATGCCGAACCTCGACGGGCTGCCGGGGTGGATCCGGGACCAAAAAGATGCCTGAAACGCTGCCGGAAAAGTACAAGATAGACAAACCCCGCATCGAGAACGCCGTGCGGGAAATCCTCGCCGCCATCGGCGAAGACCCGGACCGTGAAGGAGTTCTGGGTACGCCGCGCCGGGTGGCCGACGCCTACGAGTATCTCTTTTCCGGGCTCTCCGAAGACCCTACCCGGCACCTGGAGATCGGCTTCGCCGAAGACTACGGGAACGTGGTCATTGTGCGGGATATCTACCTGGCGAGTATCTGCGAACATCACCTGCTCCCGTTCGTCGGAAAAGCCCACCTGGCCTACGTCCCGAAAGGTAGGGTTGTGGGGCTCTCAAAGTTGGCGCGGGTCGTAGAAGGCTACGCCCGTCGGCCGCAGCTCCAAGAGCGTTTGACGGCCCAGATCGCCGACGCCCTCTACGAGAGCCTGGGCTCCCGGGGCGCGTTCGTGGTCATCGAGGCCGACCACACGTGCATGACGATGCGGGGCGTTCAAAAACCCGGCAGCATAACCGTAACCTCGGCGTCTCGCGGCGTATTCGAGAAAGACGCCGCGCGCCGGTCGGAAGTGCTGGGCCTGATCCAGCATGGAGATTCATCCAGATAACTTAACCGACAACTGCTGATGCCTGAAACTTTCTACGCACAGTTTCGGGTTTTCGGGCCAGAACCCAATGAAAAACGACCTCTCCGCTCTCTTCCTGGATAGTTTCGAGCCGGGCGTTTACTACGTTTAGACTGGACTCTTCAACTATCTCTCTGTTCTTTTCCGGCGGGTAGCCGGCGAAGTACATCGGCACGCCTTCTATCCAGTCCGTTTCGATGCTGCCCGGGTTTTCGCCGCCGCCGAGCGAAGCGACCAGCATTCCCCCGGGTTTGAGCCAAAGCGAGATGGAACGGAACAGAGCCGGGAGTTCTTCGCGGGGAAGGTGGGTGAGCGAGTAAAAGGCGCATACCCCATCGAAGCTTTCCGGTGGAAACTCTACCGATGACATGTCTGCGTGAATAAAGGTGGCTTCTGGTACGTTTCGCCGGGCGAGTTCTACCGTCTGATGGGAGAGCTCGACCCCCGTGACCTCGAAGCGGGGTGACAGGTGCCGGGTCAACAGTTCGCCGCTGCCGCAGCCGAGATCCAGGACCGTTGCTCGTTTGGGAAGCTCATATAGCAGCAGCTTTGTGTAACGTTCCCGGGCGTGATCGGGGACTTTCGCCGACCAGCGTTCGTAGAACGCCCCGATCCGGTCGTAGCCGTGCTCGACGACTTGTTTTGGGTCCGATAAGTCCAAAGTATCTAGCTGGTTCGGGCTTATCGTCAGCCTTCTTCGGCCACGGGGTTGGCTTCGGGGGTTCCGGCGAGCGCGGCTCCGGCGATGCCGGCCTGGTTGAACATTTGGGCCGGGACTATCTCGGTGCGGGTTGTTAGGTGGGGGAGGAACTTTTCGGACTTTTTGCTGATGCCGCCGCCGACTATGATCCGGTCGGGCCACAACAGGTTCTCGATGGCGTGAATGTATTCGTCCAGCCGCCCGGCGTACTCTTCCCATTTCAAATCGTCCCGCTTGCGGGCTGAGTCGGCGGCGTAGTGCTCGGCGTCTCCGCCGTGGAGTTCGATGTGTCCCAACTCGGTGTTCGGGACTAGCTGCCCCCCGACAAAGAGCGCCGTGCCGATTCCGGTTCCGAGCGTCAGCATCAGAACGACGCCTTCAGCATTCCGGCCGGCGCCCCAGCGCATCTCGGCCAGGCCTGCTGCGTCGGCGTCGTTTACGAGGTTTACCGAATGTCCCAGGGCTTCTTCGAGGTGCCGCCGGAAGTCGAAGCCTATCGCCGCGTCCTCGATGTTTGCGGCGGTATGGGCCACACCGTCTTTTATAACCGCCGGGAAACCACACCCTACCGGTCCGTTCCAACCCGACCGGGAGACTACTTCTTTTGCCGTTTTTACTATGGCTTCGGGGGTCGCGGGCCGCGGGGTGTCTAGCTTGATCCGCTCGCCCGTAAGCTCGCCCGTGTCGAGGTCTATGGGAGCACCCTTTATCCCCGATCCTCCAATATCTAGTCCGTATGCGTTCATGTAGTCTCCCCTTCTGCTGTAACTGGGAGTATTCTAGCTATCCTGTAAAGTTTTACCCGGAACCGGGGAAAGTTACTACCGGACCCCACACTCCCAACGATACTCGCTCGCCGGTGTCGAAACTCTGCCTCCCGACCGAACGGGAGTAGAGAGTTTCACCGGAATCGAGGCGGAGCTTTATCAACTGGTCGTGCCCGTAGAATTCTCTACCGGTTACGGTGGCCTCACCGTCTGGTAGGGAACGGAGCAGTAAGGATTCGGGACGGAGCATCACCTCTACCTCCCCATCTTCTACGGGCTCCAGGGCCGGTACGTCTCCTAATATGCAGCGTACCCGGCCGTGGTTTGCGGTGCCGGGGACGAAGTTGGCCTCGCCGACGAATTCGGCCACCTCCCGGGTGGCGGGGTACAGGTAGAGGTCTTCCGGCGGCGCTTTCTGGAGTATGCGGCCGTCTACCATTACGGCCACCTCGTCGGAGATGCTCAGGGCTTCTTCCTGGTCGTGGGTAACGAAGATGGCCGTGGCCCCGGCTTTTTTGAGGATCTCGCGCATCTCCGTCCGCACCCGGGCCCTCAGCGTGGCGTCCAGGTTCGAGAAAGGTTCGTCGAGGAGTACCACAACGGGCTCGGGGGCGAGCGCCCGGGCGAGCGCGACGCGCTGCTGCTGGCCCCCGGAGAGCTCGTGGGGCATCCGATTCGCGAGCCCATCCAGGTGGGCGAGGGCCAAGACTTCCGCGACCCGGCCTTTACGTTTGGCGCCGCGCGCCAGGCCGTAGGCGACGTTCTGCTCTACGGTTAGGTGTGGGAACAGGGCGTAGTCCTGAAAGACCATGCCGACCTTGCGTTTCTCCGGCGGGACGAACGTTTTCCCGCCGGAAACCGTCCGGCCACCGATCTCTAGGGTCCCGGCGTCGGGGTGCTCGAAGCCTGCCAGAAGTCGTAGCGTGGTGGTCTTTCCGCAGCCGGAGGGGCCGAGTAGGGCGAGCAGCTTACCCGGTTCAAGCTGCAGATCTACGTCGCGCACGGCTTCTACGGAGCCCGGGCCGGAGCCATAGCTTTTACTAACCCCGGAGAGGCGTACCATCGCTCTCTCGCTCATTTGGCGCGGTCCCGGATCGTAAGCAGGTACATCGGCCCGGCGGAGACTAGGATCAGGATAAGCGCCGGGGCCGCCGCCCGGGCGAAGAACGCCTCGGAAGTGGCGCTCCAGATGCTGGTCGCTAAAGTGTCGAAGCCGATGGGGCTCAAGAGCAGCGTCGCGGGTAGTTCTTTCATCGTTGTTAGAAAGACTAGCGCGGCCCCGGCTAGGATGCCGGAGGAGGCGAGCGGGGCGGTGATGCTCGCGAGGACTTTTATGGGGCTGCGGCCGAGGCCGCGGGCCGCCTCTTCGACGCTGGGGTTTATCTGCAGCAGGGCCGTTCGGGTGGCGCCCACCGCCTGCGGCAAAAAGTGTATTACGTAGGCCAGGATCAAGACCCCGAGGGTACCATACAGGGCGGGCGCGTAGTTGGCCCCGAAAAAGACCAGCGCGAGGGCCAGCACGATCCCCGGCAGCGCGTACCCGAGGTACGTCAGGCGCTCCAGAACGGCCGTAACGGGCCCGCGGAACCGGACGGCGAGCAGCGCCACCGGCAGGGCGGCGAGCGCCGCGACCCCGGCGGCGAGCCCGGAGACGTAGACCGAGCTCAGGGCCGCGCCCCACACGAGCCGTAAAGGTTCTCCGGCCGCGACGCCCCGCACGAGCCAGAAGATCAGGATGCCGACCGGGGCGACCAGCGCCAGAGAAACGACGCCACCACAGAAAGCCAGCGCCGGCCACCGCCAACGTCCGAGCGTGACCGGCGGGGCCTGCCGCGCGGAACCCGCGCTACTCCGATGGTAGCGGAGCCTGCCGCGGGTACGGCTTTCGAGGCCGAGTATCGTCGCGGTGAGGATCACGAGCATCAGGGCCAGCACGGCGGCGGGCGTCCGGTCGAAGGCCGACTGGTACTGAACGTAGATCTCGCGGGCGAACGAGTCGTAGTGCAGGAGCGATACGGCCCCGAAGTCGCTCAGCGTGTAGAGCGCCACCAGCAAGGCCCCGGCCACGACGGCCGGCCGGAGCTGTGGCAGCGTCACCCGGAAGAACGTGGTCCAGACGCCGCTGCCGAGGCTTTTGGCCGCTTCTTCTAGGGCCGGGTCCATCCCCCGGAAAGCGCCCCGCACGGTCAGAAAAACGTATGGGTAGGAGAACAGGATCAGGGCCAGCGCCGCGCCGGTGAGGCCGTAGATGCTCGGTAGACGTTCGATCCCGAAGGGCTCTAAAACTCCTTGTAGAACGCCTCTCGGGCCGAGCATGCTGACCAGCACGAAACCGCCCACGTAAGAGGGAATCACGAGCGGCAGCGCCGCCAGCACGGCCCAGAGGCGGCGCCCCGGAAGGTCCGTGCGGACCGTGAGCCAGGCGAGCGGGACGGAGATCAGGACCGAAAACCCCGTGACCAGCGCGGCCAACAGAACGCTCCGTCCCAGCGTGGCAAAGGTGTCCACGTCCGTCAAGACCTCCACGGCGCCCGACGCGCCGCCTTCCAGAGAACGTAGAACCAGGTACGCCAGGGGCAAGAGCATCATCGCCGCAACCAGGGCGGCCGGAACCCAGATCAGGGCCGGAGGCCGGCTACGGCTCTTTTTTGCGCCCCGAAGCTTCCCGGGCTCCGTTCTCGGCAGGGCCGTCATCCTAGAGCGCGCCCGTCTCCTGCAGAAGCTCTAGAGTACCTTGCAGGTCATCGAGGTCCCCGAGGTCCACGTCCGGGGTCCCGATCTCCGAGAGTGGTGGAACGCCTTCGGCGGTTTCTACACCGTCGATCATCGGATATTCGAAGGTCTCGTCGGCGAAGAACTGCTGCGCCTCTTCGGTTAGCAGGTATTGGATAAAGCTATCGGCGGCCCGCGGGTTCTCGGCGCTGTCCAGAATGCCGGCCCCGGAGGCGATCACCAAATTGCCGGGGTCTGTTCCCTCGAAGTTGAAGTTGCGCGCCTCGAAGTCCCGGCCCTGTTCTTCCAGCGCCTGATAAAGGTAGTAGTGGTTGACGAACGCCACCTCCACCTCACCGGAGGCCACGCCTTGCAAGGCGGTCGAGTTGTCCGGGTACTCGAAAGGGTCGTTCGCCTGGATGTCTTCGAGCCATTGCCGCGCCCGGTCTTCGCCCTCGATCTCGCGCAGCGCGGTAACGAACGCCTGGAAAGAACCGTTTGTCGGGGCCCAGCCGATACGGCCCTGCCATTCGGGGTCGGTGAAACCGAAGATGGAGTCCGGTAGATCCTCCTCCGAAAGCGCGTCGGTGTTGTACGCGACCACCCGCGCCCGCCCCGAGGTGCCGACCCAAAGGTCATTCGAGGATTTGAACCGGTCAGGAACGTCTTCGCCCGTGCTCCCCGACAACTCCTGGAACCGGCCCTCGTCGGCGAGCGCCCCCAAAGCCCCGGGGTCCTGGGCGAAAAAGAGGTCCGCCGGGCTGTTCTCGCCCTCTTCCAGAATGGTGGAGGCAAGCTCGGCCGTATCCCCATATCGGACCTGCACGTCCACGCCGGCCTCTTCCTCGAACTGCGTGATGATCGGGCCGACTAACTCCTCGTTGCGGCCGGAGTAAATTACCAGGTTCCCCTCGCCCGGCGATAACGCCTCCTGGGTGGTCCCCGCCGTCGTACCCCCGGTCGTGCCTCCCGTAGTTTCTCCTGTGGCACCTCCGGTGGTACCGTCGGTAACCTCTTCCGTTGTTTCGACCGTGGTGCCACCGGTCTCCTCCGCGGTCTCTGCCGGAGAGCCGGTTTGTACTGGTGACCCTTCCTGCGAGTTTTGTGGAGGTTCCTCGCCGCAAGCCCCACTAAAAAGCAGGGTGGTCGAAAAAAGTGCGACGGTCATGAGAGCCCGGATCACCCGCAAAGCGTTCCTCCTCCGAATCTGCTGTCTGATGACCCACCCGGTACAGTGTCCGTGATCGAGATCATCTTCATAATGACAATCGTTTGCAATAACATCGAGGCCAGAGTAGTGTACGGGAGGCCGATGGTCAAGCGTCCGGCGAGTGTCTTGTGAGCTAGATCAAAGAGGAGGAGCTTTGAACCGGGTGTTGGTAACCGGGGCGGCGGGTTTTATAGGTTCTCATCTGGTCGAGCGGCTGCTGCACGAAAACCACGAAGTAATCGGCGTAGACTCCTTCACGGGTTATTACTCCCGCGAGCGCAAAGAGCGGAACCTGGCGGCGGCTATGGAGGATTCGGCGTTCGAGCTTGTCGAGGAAGACCTGTTGACACTGGACTGCCAGAACCTCCTCTGCGGGGTGGACGCGGTCTTGCATCTGGCGGGGGAACCCGGTGTACGCCGGAGTTGGGGAAAGAGTTTCGGGCGCTACATGGAGCGCAACGTGTCGACCACCCAACGGCTGCTGGAGGCAACCTCCGAAGGCGGCATCCGGTTCGTGTACGTCTCGTCCTCTTCAGTGTACGGCAGCGATAGCGGGGGGCCGGTGGACGAAGATCATCCCCGGCGGCCCGCTTCTCCGTACGGCACGAGCAAGCTGGCCGCCGAAGAACTGGTCGGGTTGTACCGTCGGGAGCGTGGCGTGCCGGCTACGATACTCCGGTACTTTACCGTCTACGGCCCCCGGCAAAGGCCGGAGATGGCGTTGGCCCGCTTCCTCTTCGCCGCCAGGAAAGGGCGCCCGGTGGAGGTGTTCGGGGACGGAGGGCAGACGCGGGATATGACCTACGTGCTAGACGCCGTGGAAGCGACGGTCGCGGCCCTGGAGGCGGAGCCGGGGGTCTACAACGTCGGCGGCGGCACGCGGGCGACGGTCAACGAAATGCTCGACGCCGTCCGGCGGGTAACCGGGGTGGACGTCGAGGTGCGCTACGGCCCGCCGGCGGCCGGCGACGTGCGCTCTACGTGGGCCGACTCTCGGCGGGCGGCGCGGGAGCTGGGGTACGCGCCCCGGACTAGCCTGGAGGAGGGGATAGCGGCCCAGGCCAAGTGGGCGCTGCTAGAGAGTCCGGTAGCCGGACCCGCCTGAACCATTGCTTACGGCGCTGCTACTCCTGATCCTCGTGTACCTGCCGGGTCACTTTCTTTCCCCACGACTCTCGCGCAAAGGAGATGGCTGGGCAGAATTGGTTCTATTGCGGGCCGGCACGGGCGCGGCCGTGGCTACGCCGGTTCTGGTGGCCCTCGCGCTCGCCGGATGGTTTACTGTTCCGGCGATAGCCGTGAGTTTGGGGGCGTGTTCAGTGGTGGCGGGGTTCTTCGGGCACGGTAACAGAGAGGTCGTACGGCCGTCCGGGTGGGACGTTGCGGCCCTCGGATTGGGTGTGGGGAGTTTCGTGCTATATGCCCGGCCCGCCGAGTACATCATAAATACCCGGGACCCGGGGGTTTATACGGTCGTCGCAGATCGGCTGGCCCGGACGGGAGAGCTTCTAAAGAAAGACCCGCTGGTCGGGGCTGTGACAGCGTTCCATGATTTCGTGGGCGGCATAAAGTATCCCGGCTTCTACATCAGCGGGGAGGGCGTGATCTTGCCGCAATTCTTCCCCGGTCCTTTTGCCTGGCTGGGTTTTGGTAACCTCGTGGGTGGGTTCTGGGGCAGCCTGTACGTCGTCCCGATCTTCGGGGCGTTGTCTGTACTGGCGTTGTTCCTGCTCGGTAAGGAGGTTTTCGGACGGTGGGCGGGGTTCATCGGGGCCGCGCTGTTGGCGGTGGGCTACACCCAAGTCTGGTGGGCTCGGCAACCGTCGAGCGAGGTGATGACCCAGTTCTTCGCGCTGACCGGGCTCTGGCTCCTGGTTCGCTTCGTGCGGGGGGCGGGGCCGGCCACCGGGGTACTGGCGGGGCTCTTGTTGGGCGGCGCCATGCTGGTAAGGGTGGACGGCTTTCTCCCCGCCGCGGCCGTGCCCCTGATCTTTGCCTACGACATCGTTACCCGCGGCCCGGCCCGACGCTGGCTCTTTCCGGGAATACCACTGGCGCTCTCCGCCGGGGCCACGCTGCTGTACCTGAACACCGTCGGCGGCCGCTACCTGCACACCATCTACTCCGCCCACGGCCTCGACGGCTTTCTCGGCCGGTTGCCGTACCTCCTGGTGCCGGTGGTGCTTTCTACGGGCATCTTTCTCTACGTCCGGCGTCGTTGGGGCGTTCGTCTGCGCGGTTGGCTGGGCGTACGCGGCGGAGAGGCCGCCCTGGCCGGTGCGCTGGTAGTCGCCGGGGCCGCACTCTGGGCCTACTTCGTTCTGCCCGTCCCGGCGGAAAATCTGCCCGTCGCTTCGAGGGACTTCGACGCCTACCGGACGCAAACGCTCGTGCGGATGGTGTGGTTTACGACGCCCATTGCGGCGGCGCTCGCGCTCGCCGGGTTCCTGCTCGCTGCCTACCGGCTTGACGCCCCGAAGACGCTCGTGCTCGGTGCGTTCCTCGCTTCCGGGGTGCTCTACACTGCTATACCAAACGTTGCCCCGGATCTACCCTGGGCAACCCGGCGCTTTGTCCCGGCGGCCCTCCCGCTACTCGCCTTGCTCGCCGGATACGCCGCGGTCGAGGCCGGAAAGTTCCTGGGCGACATCTCGGACCGCCGGGCTGGTGTAGCCCTCGCCGGAGGGTTGGCGGTCCTGGCGTTCGGCTGGACGGCGCACACGGCGCTCCCGGTAGCCGGTGCGGGGGAGCTCGAAGGCGCGATCTCCGCCTTCGACCGGGTGGACGCCGAGATTCCCGAGGCCAAAGTCGTCTACGTCGAAAAACCCGACGGCCACGACGGCGCCGTCTCGACCCTGGAGTACGTCTACGGACATCCGGCCCTGCCGTACTCGAAAGAACGTTTCATAGGCGAAGTGGACGAGCTCGAAGACGCCGGGTTGCTGCAAGACGCCGTCTACATAACCGACGGCGGACCGGCGCCCCTGATCTCCGGCGTAGACTTCCGCCAGGTGGGACGTGAAACCGTTTCCCTGCCGCGCCTCGCCGGCAAAGAAGGACACGAGCGGAGAGTGCCCGAAGGAACAGAAAACCTGAACATGACGTTTCGCATATACGAAGTGGAGGAAGTAGACCGTTGAAACCAGCATCCAAGTTCGAGATAGTCGCCGCCCGCTTGTGGAACGTCCTCAACGAGGGCAAGTCTTTCCACCCGGTCTTCGTGCTGGGAATTTTCCTGCTCCTACACGTCTTCCAGCTCGGCAGCCCGGATTTCTGGGCCCGGGCGCTGCCGGCCATCGCCCTGACCGCGCCGCTGGTACTGCTCTTCGTCCGCTACGACTTTCCGCTAAAGCTCCGGTGGGCACTGTGGGCTTTTCTGGCCGTCTTCGTGTTGATCTTCCGCTTCGTAGACCCCGGGGCTTTGGTCCTAACGTTCGGGCTCTACGTCTTCTTTACCGTCTTTTTCTGGGGAACGTTCTACTACCACCTGCGGACCGGCGCGCCGAAAACGAACTTCGTCCGGTTCTGGAAGCTCGTGCTGGAGAACCCGGATTCGACCAGCGGCAACTTTCTAGAACAGATGCCGAAAGCCCTGCTGGCGCTCTTTACGCTGGAGTACCTGCTGGCAGAACCTCTGACTAGCGGCCGGGCCGGACTCGTTCTCGGGTTTACGTTGGTGTTGGCGGTCGCGGGCTTCCTGATCCACCGCTTTCTCTTCGACTGGAAACCCGTCTATCCGACGGAGCCCACCCGGGATGCGAACCGGGGCGAGCCTTTGGCAAAGCGGGTGATCGTGGTCGTCATAGACGGCTGCCGCCTCGACCGCTTCCACGAGGCCGAGAAACCTTACCTGGAGAAGATGATGTCCGGGGGCACCGTCTACGAAAACGTCGAGACGACCTATCCGGCCCGCACGGTAGTTTGCTTCTCTTCGATGTTCACCGGGGCGGCGCCGGAGAAGCACGGTATCACGTCTAACCTGGTCTTGAAGCTCGGTTTGAAAGTCGAGAGCATCTTCGATTCGCTGCGGCGCGCCGGTAAGAAAGGCCGGCTCGTCGGGATCGCGCACCTCATAGACGCATTCGGGAACGACGTGGCGAGCGTTACCAGCGTGGCGCACAACGACAAGATCGACCAAAACCTTATCGCCGCCGCGAAACACGAGTTGGAGCAGCACGACCCGGAACTTCTCGTGCTCCAGCTACTCGCCGTGGACCAGAACGGCCACGTTCGGGGTACCTACTACCCGGAGTACGTGGAACGCATCGAGATCACCGACCGCCTTACCGAGGAGTTCATGCAATGGTGCGAAGAGCACGGCTACCTCGACGAAGATACCGCCGTCGTCCTCATGGCCGACCACGGCCAGGGCCGGGGCATCGGGGCCCACGGGCACCTCTCCGAAGGCGAACGCTATGTGCCGTTCGCGATGTGGGGCAGCGGTGTCGCCGAGAGACAGACCATAAGGAAGCCCGCGTTCATATTGGACCTCGCACCCACCATCAGTTACCTGCTCGGTATCGAACCGCCGCGAGGCTCCACCGGTCGGGTGCTGAACGACGCCCTGGAGGAAAAGTGAACCTGCTCGCGGTCGTCGTTCCGGCCAAAGACGAGGAAGAAACCATCGGGGAGCTACTGGATCGCATCTCTTCGGTCCGGGTGCCGGGCTACGAGTTGCAAACCTTCGTGGTGGACGACGGCTCTTCGGACCGGACCGCCAAGATAGCAGTGGCAAAAGGCGCCACCGTAGTAAGCCATCCGCGCAACCGCGGCCTAGGGGCGGCGGTGCGTACCGGGCTGCGAGCAGCGGTCGCTGCGGGCGCCGAAGCGGTCGCTTACCTGGACGCGGACCTGGAATATTTTCCTGAAGACATTCCAAGCCTCGTAGAACCCGTACTGGCCGGTCGGGCCGACTACGTGCTCGGGAGCCGTTTCCGCGGCGGGGTGCGGGGTATGAAGCTCTACCGCAGGCTCGGTAACTACGTTTTTACGGCGTTGCTCGTGCTGCTGACGGGACGTTCTATAACCGACGGGCAGACGGGGATGCGGGCGTTTAGCCGAGAAGCGGCGGACCGGGCGGAGATCGTCCACGACTACAACTACGCCCAGGTCCTTACGCTAGACCTCGTCCGCAAAGGCTTTCTTATGCAAGAAGTGCAGATCCGCTACCGCGTCCGCGAACACGGCGATTCTTTCATCCGGTGGAGCTACCCGGTGAAGGTCCTGCCAGCCATCTGGCGCGAGTTGCGGGCCCCATGACCCGCCCCCGGCAACCAACAGCACCCTGGCAAAACCCCCTCTTCCGCCCGCCGTCGGCAATCGGTTGAGATTCCGACACTGTTTTATAGTGGCACAGTAGTCGAACGTGTGGGTTCCGGTAGGAGATGGTCGGGTGGCTCGGAAGAATTCAGGCGCAGCGGAAGCCTACAACGCACGGGTGATCGCCCGCCGCATCATGGCGACTATAGTGGATCATTTCGCGGAGAGCCTGATGTTTAATGTATTTTCTCTACCGTTCGGGGCCATACGCTTTTCGAGACTTCCACCGTATTGGCCCAGCCTAGGCTCTTCGATCTCGAACGTCCGGTGCTGTGGTAGAAGGTTTCCTGGCCTTCCCAGACCGACCCGTAAAGTCGTAGACGCATAGCTGTCACACAGATGGCGAAGAAATCGACAGTCTCAAAACAGCAGTTGAAACACCACATGAACCGTTGAATATGAGGTTTTCTTTTAGCCTCTTGACGATGGTTACTCGTAGCCATACCATTATGTTTCTATGATCGTTCAAGTATAGGAGATAAGTCGATGGTTGAGGCGAATGCCGAGGGAGCCGGAAAGGAAATTGGCAAGAAGGTTGATCGGGTAGCGAGTGAGGGCGTCTGTGAGGTAAATCTGGTTCATCCGGAGTCCGTGCGTCGGGTGCGCGAGGGCTTGCCCGAGGAGACGGTAACGCGGCGGGCGGCTGAGGTCTTCGGGGTGCTCTCTGACCCCACCAGGGCGCGGATCGTCTACGCTCTCTCTATCGAGGAGCTGTGCGTGTGCGACGTGGCGGCGGTAGCGGATCTTTCTATTAGCGCCGCCAGCCACCAGCTCAAGAGGCTTAGAGACCGAGACATGGTGGACTACCGCAAGGAGGGCCGCCTAGCCTACTACCGTCTCTCCGACGAGCGTCTGCGCGGGTTGCTGGAGAACGGCATGGCGCACGCCCTCACCGGGGCGGCCTCTTGAGTAGCGTAACGCTCTCCCGCAAGGAGAGGCTGCACCGTCGCGGCGTGCGCCTGGAGGTCTTCACGATTGCCTGGAACGTGGTCGAGGCGGTCGTCGCCATCGGTGTCGGGATCGCGGTGGGCTCCGTTGCCCTCGTAGGCTTCGGGGCGGACTCGGGGATCGAGGTAATCTCGGCGGTGGCGCTTTTATGGAGGCTGCTGAAGGCCGGTCCTCACGCGAGCGTCCCGGAAGAGAGCGCGGCCGAGAAAAAGGCACTGTACCTCGTGGCGGCGACGTTCTTCCTGCTGGCCCTCTACATCCTCTACGAGGCGGTGGGCGCGCTACTCTCGGGCGAGGGGCCTGAGAGCTCGACCGTGGCGCTGGTGCTCTCTGTCCTCTCGCTGCTCATCATGCCGGTGTTGGCCTACCTCAAGGGACGCACGGGCCGTCAGATGGGAAGCCGCGCCCTGGTCGCCGACTCCAAGGAGACGTGGGTGTGTTCCTACCTCTCGCTCGCCCTGCTTTTAGGCGTGGGGCTCAACTTCGTCTTCGGCTGGTGGTGGGCCGATCCGGCGGGAGCGCTCGCCATGCTGCCGGTGATCTTGTGGCAGGGATGGGAGACCCTGCAAGAGGCCCGCGAGGACGTGGAGGGAGTGGACGGCGATGACGACTAAGCGCCATCCTCTCAGACTCCTTGCATTCTTTGGCAGCGCGATCTTACTCGGGTACGCACTCTGGTGGCGCAAGAACCCCTCCGCCTGCCCCTACTCGCAGCGCTTCTGGGTGGAGGCGCCGCACCCCTTCATCACCAGACGACGCTTGCGTGAGATCCTGGCACCAGAACCCGGAGAGCAGGTGCTAGAGGTCGGCCCCGGCATGGGCTACTACGCCCTCCCCGTCGCCAGATGGCTGGGGCCGGGGGGCACGCTCGACATCCTCGACCTCCAACAGGAGATGCTCGACCACGTCACCCAGCGCGCGACCGAGAACGGCGTGATGAACGTCGTCCCGACCCGAGGGGATGCCGCCGCGCTACCGTACCCGGACGCTACCTTCGACGCCGCCTACCTGACGCTGGTCCTCGGTGAGATCCCCGACCAGGCACGGGCGCTAGATGAACTCCGGCGGGTCCTAAAGCCGGGAGGCCGGCTGGTAGTGGACGAGCTCTTAGGCGACCCGCACTACGTGCCCTTTCCCGCGCTGCGCGAGCGGGCAGAGGCGGCTGGACTCTCGTTCGAGCGTAGGATCGGGGGGGCTTTGGGCTACTTCGCCCGCTTCCGCCGGGACGAATGCGCCGGGACGGATCGTGATTGAGAACCTGCTTTGCCTGCTTGGAAGAATGCCAGGAGCAGGATTCTCCCGCCACCTGTGTGACAGCTATACGTCTATGACTCTATGGGTCGGTCTGCCTTCCTTATTAGTTTGAACTTGGGGAATCGCTAGAAGTAATGCAAGCGGCGCGGAGGTGGACGTTCCTGACCCTGATGAACCGGCACCGGCGCCGAACCCATTGGTGAGCCTAGAGTCCTCACCGTTAAGCTCCCGATCTTTAGGTGACAAGCGAAGTCTAAAGGGCTAGTGTTCTTGTTGAGGTCTATGCCAGAAGAGAAGGACACCATGAAAAACGGCCCCAATGCCAAAAACAACGAGTAGCAGCCAGAAGCCAAACCCTGGCTGTGCCGGAAAGCTTCCAACTAGATGTGTGTTGCGTGGATTGTCGAGATAAAACGAAGGCCATCCGTAGTCCCGACCAAAGGAGCACCGGATGGCCCGCTCTCACCATACCCCACGCTTTGAGCTTCTGGAAGAAGCGGTGAGCATTTTATTCTGCCGGGTGGATGACACTTACGCCTCTGTGAACCCCAGAGCAAGCAGCTACGAGTCTTTGAAGAAGCTCTCGGATTCGGAAGTGATCACCCTCTCCCTCTTCCAACAACTGCGGTGCATCGAGTCGGAGCGTTCCTTCTTGCGCGACTGCGAACGCTTTTTCTCGCACTTGTTCCCCGGCGTCGTGGGCTTGCATCCCTCCTCGTTCCATCGCCGCCTGAGGAGGCTCAGGCGCTTCCTGGAGCCCATTAGGCGTTCGGTGCTCTCCGAACTTGTGGGAGAACCGGAGACCTTACTCATCGACTCGACGCTGCTTTCTCTTCTCCATCCGCGCCAGGTGAAGCAGTCGGCGGGCTTTGCGGGCGCGGCATGGGTTAGGTGGGGATCTTTCAGCGTCTACGGGGTGAAGCTCCATCTCCTGTCGACGACCAACGGGGTCCCGGTCTCCTATGAGCTCACTCCCGCCAATGTCGCGGACATCACCCTCACCGAAGAGCTTCTCGAAGAGGCGGCTCTCGGAGATGGCGTCGCCCGGAGATTGTATGGGGACCTCGCCTACGGAAGCGAGGCTCTTGAAGAGGCCCTGGCCGAAGTGGGAGTCCTACTTCAGACTAACCGGGCAAAGAGGAGACCCGGCGCAAGGCAACGCATCGAGATTGCCTTTTCGAGCCTCAAGAGGGTTTTGGGTCTCGGCAAGACGCTGGCGACGACCCTGGTGGGACTGGCTACCAGGATCGCAGCGAAGATGACAGCCTACACCTACGCGATGGTGGTCAACCGCCTTCTGGATCGTTCTCAAGGGCACATTAAGGAGTTGTGGGCATAAACCTGACAACAGACATCTAGGGCGAATAACCCAACGAGCGAGAACGACAGGTTTCCTAATACGATGGCTCGACCGTAAATGCCTCCAACAGGGGAACGCCGTGTGATCCAGCTTGCAGCAGCGAAACCAATGAAAGCTGCGCTAAGGAGTTGAACAAAGACGACTTCGGGAGTGGAGTCGACCGGGCTTACGGCTGACCCGAAACCTTCCGGTAAGAAGAGCAGAATCGTCCCGAGGAGAAACAAAATCCCAGCATAGATCGTCATTAGCTTGGATGAAGGCTTCATGAGCAAAGCAGTATAACCAGATTACTGAAAGATGGCTGCCATTCGACCCAAGCGATAGACGCTTAACCCAAATAAACTTCTAGCCCCGAACCAATTTACTTGACAGTACCCGTCTGGATGGTGTATAACATCCGTATGGATGGTAAATAGATGGCGAAGCTAACCGAGACGGAGAAGATCACGATCAACCTGGGTCCGGTGGACCTGGGTCAGATCGACTTGCTGGTACAGGAGGGCTTCTATTCGAACCGGACGGACTTTATCCGCACGGCCATCCGCAACCAGTTGACGACCCACTCCGATGTGGTCCGGGAGACGGTCGCCCGCAAAACCATGGTACTCGGGTTGCAGAACTTTACCCGGCGAGACCTCGAAGCGGTGCGCGATGCCGGGGAGCGGTTGCAGATCAACGTCCTCGGCCTTGCGACCATCGACGATGATGTCTCACCGGAGCTGGCCCGAGAGACCATCGAGTCCGTAGTCGTGCTCGGAGCTTTCCGGGCGAATCCTGCCGTAAAGAAAGCGCTGGCGGACCGCATCAGTTGACCAGACCGGCTCTCAGCCGGACAAAAAAGCGACCGTAGAAAGGGCGTGTAGCATGCCGAACGCAACGAGAGGCAAGGCAAGAGAGTCCGGAAGCATGGGCTTGCAGGACGGAATGAACGAGGCTACCCGGCTCACCACCGCCGGACGGCTCATGGAGGCCACGGAGCTTATCCAGCGCACGCTCGGGAATTCGGGCGGGACCGGGGGAGGCTCTCCGGCCGGCCGGCAGGACACACCCGGATGGGGAGAATGGGGAGTATCGGACTTCCAGGCTCCGGAAGACTTCCCGGGCCGGGAAAAGACGAACTTCGAAAAAATGAAGAAGGCCTTCGATTCACCTCTGGGCGGCAAGTTGTTCGACTTCCCCCAGAACCCGGTAGACCTTCCGGCAGGAACGTCCGGCATCCCGCGGGTGCGGGTACCGGAACCGCCGACGGTGGACACCCCGGAAGGGGGTAGGTTCGTCTCCGGGTCGTTCACGAACGCGGCCGGGACGCGCGGGTACAAGCTGTACATCCCCGACGGGCTCGACGGCGCGCCGGTGCCGCTCGTGGTTATGTTGCACGGGTGTACCCAGAACCCGGACGATTTTGCCGCCGGTACGCGCATGAACGCGCTGGCGGAGGAGGGCAAGTTCTTCGTGCTCTATCCCGAGCAGTCGAACGGGGCGAACATACAAAAGTGCTGGAACTGGTTCCAGGCCGGGGATCAGGCCCGAGACCGGGGCGAGCCGTCTATCATCGCGGGGATTACGCACCAGATCGCGGCTACCCAGCCGGTAGACCCGCGCCGGATCTTCGTTGCCGGGATGTCGGCCGGAGGGGCGATGGCCGTCGTAATGGGCGAGACCTACCCGGACCTCTACGCCGCCGTCGGGGTCCATTCGGGGCTACCGTACGGCGCGGCGAAAGACATGCCGTCCGCGTTCCAGGCGATGCAGGGAGGAGGACCGTCGCGGGGTACCGCTTCCCGGGCCGTTCCCACGATCGTCTTCCACGGCGACCGGGACAGCACGGTGAACCAGCGCAACGGCCAGCAGGTGCTCCGGCGGTGGATTACGCCGGATGCCACCGGAGAAAGCGCCACGACAAAACCCCTGGTAACGGTGAGAAAAGGACAGGTCCCGAACGGGCACGCCTACACCCGTTCCGTGTACCACGCCGCGGACGGCCGGCCGGTCGCCGAGGGATGGACGGTTCACGGGGCGGGCCACGCCTGGGCCGGAGGCGACCCCCGGGGCACGTACACCGACTCCCGCGGCCCCGACGCCTCGGCGGAGTTGGTGCGCTTCTTTCTGGAGCATCCCCGGCCGTAGATGGCTTCTCTAGCCGAGAAAACCCAACGGACCCCACCAAACGGCGGCCACGCCGGCCAGGATCGCGAGGAACACCAGCGTCAACAAGAGGCCAACCTTTAGCAAGTCCCGGGCGTTGTAGAGGCCGGTCTCGTAGGTGACCAGGTTCGCCATCGCCTGCGACGGTAAAACAAACGTGGCGAGCCCGGCGAGCGCCACCGTCATGCCTATGACCTCTTCCGGGAGTTGGAGCGCGCCAGCGGCGGTGAGCAGTATCGGGAGCAGCGTGGCGGATGAGCCGAAACCCGCCACGGCCCCGGACGCGGAGGCTGCGCCTGTGGCGCCGAGAAAGAAGACCACCGGTATAGAAGTCGCGGCGAGCGGGACGGGACGGAGTATCCAGGCCAGAAGTGTTCCGGCGGTTATCGCCAGCGCCCAGCGCGCCGGGGAGTCCAGGTCCTGTGGTAGAAGATAGAGTGCCAGCGCCGCGGCAACGAACGGCGCGAGGCCGGCCCCGCGCCGCGACCCCGGCCCTAATGTGCCACGTCCGGCCCGAGCATCCCGAACCTCCATCCATACCGTCCAGCATACTACGGAAGATCCCCTAAAATCCCCGGGGTTGTAGCAGCGATTTTTGCACCCCGCCTTCCGCGGGTACGCTATACGGTTACACCACGATTTTCAGGAGGCCCGTTGCAGACGAAATCATCCGAGGTAGACGGCGTAAGCATGAGGTGGGAGGAAGAAGGCGCGGGGCCGCCGGTCGTCTACGTCCACGGCATCCCGACCTCGTCCCGGCTCTGGCGGCACGTAATCCCTCAGGTGGAACATGCCCGCTCTCTGGCCTGGGAGATGGTCGGATACGGGGGCTCGATCCGGGCGGGCCGCAACCGGGACATCTCGGTGGCGAAACAGGCCGATTACCTGGCCTCCTGGATGCGGGACCTCGACCTCGGGGGCGCGATGCTCGTCGGCCACGACCTCGGCGGCGGTGTCGCCCAGATACTGGCGGTGAAACACCCCGAACTGGTGCGCGGCCTCGTCCTAACCAACGCAATCTCCTACGATTCCTGGCCGATACCGCAGGTCAAGCTGCTGCGGGCTACGGGGCCTGTGGTGGAGCGGTTGCCGGACGGAGTGTTCCAGTTTATCTACGCCAATTTCATGTTGCAGGGCCACGGAGACCGGCAAAAGGCGGAGGAGGCCGTCTCCCAGCATTTTCCGTACTACGAGCGGGCCGACGGGGCGGCGGCTTTTATGCGGCAGGTTCGCTCCCTCGACGTGCGAGATACGCTGGCCGTCGCGGAGAAAATACCCGAACTCGGGATACCGGCCCGCATCGTGTGGGGCGCGGCGGACCAATTTCAGGACATCGGCTACGGCTACCGGCTCGCGTACGAACTCGACGCCCCGTTGGAGCGCATAGAAGAGGGCAAGCACTTCACGCCCGAAGACTACCCTGGCCCGGTAGCCGGGGCCGTCAACGGGTTGCTGGAAGAAGTTTTCTAACCGAAGGTTATACCCAGGATCCAGTTAGCGAGCGTAAACGCCGTGACGAAGATCAGCAAGGCGCCGATGAGGTTGAGCCAGACCCCGGCGCGGACCATCTGCACGATGGTTATGTGGCCCGAGCCGAAGACGATGGCGTTCGGCGGGGTGGCGACAGGGATCATGAACGCGCAGGTCGCCGCCAGCGCGGTTGGGACTACGAAAGCCAGCACGTCGAGGTTCAGCCCGACGGCCGCCCCGCCCAGGATCGGGAGAAACGTCGCCGTCGTGGCGGTGTTGCTCGTAAGTTCTGTCAGCGCTATGACCACCACGATCACGATCCCGATGAGCAACCATACCGGTACGCCGCCGAGGCCCGAAACGAGGCCCCCGATCCACACGTCGACCCCGGTTTCACTTACGGCGTTCGCCAGGCTCAGGCCCCCGCCGAAGAGCAAGAGGATCCCCCAGGGTAGTTGCCGGGCGGTCTCCCAGTCGAGGGCGAAAACCCCGTTGCGCCAGTCGATGGGGATGGCGAAGAGCACGAGGGCGGCGATGATGGCGATGCCGGCATCTTCGACCAACGAGAGCGGGTCTTCAAGGACCGGAAACAAACTCGGAAGTACCGAGTTCAGGATCCAGGCCGAAGCCGTCAGGACGAAAACCGTCAGCACCACTTTCTCCCCGCGGCTGACCGGCCCCATCTCGTCCAACTGGTTCTGAATGATCTCGCGTCCACCGGCGATCTCGTCTATTTCGGGCGGGTAAATCACCCGCGTGAGCAACACCCACGCGACGAGCAAGAAAACGACCGACAGCGGTAACCCGACCAACATCCACTCCCCGAACCCGATGCTGATGTCGTACTCTTCTTCCAGGAATCCCGCCATAAACAAGTTCGGGGGCGTCCCGATGAGCGTCGCCAGAGACCCGATGCTAGCCGCGTACGCGATGGCGAGCATGAGGCACGTCGCGAAGTTCGACGCGCCGCTACCGGTCAACTCCTGGCCTTCTTGTCCATCTTCCGTGTCCTCCGCACTACTTCCCGGCGTCACGTTCGAGTCCCCGAGCACGAGCACCAGCACGCTCAGGCCGATGGGCAACATCGCCACCGTGGTCGCCGTGTTGCTGACCCACATGCTAAGAAAACCCGTGGCGATCATGAAACCACCGATCATCTGTACCGGGTTCGTCCCGACCGCCCGAACGGTGAGCAGCGCGATCCTGCGGTGCAACCCCCACCGCTGCATCGCGAGCGCCAGCATGAACCCGCCCATAAACAAAAATATGAGGTCGTTGGCGTACGGCGCCGCGGCGTTCTCTATATCTACCACCCCGAGCAGCGGAAACAGCGCCAGCGGCAGCAGCGAGGTGGCCGGCAGCGGCAGCGCCTCCGTAACCCACCACGTCGCGATGAGTATTCCGACCGCTATGGTCGCGACGCCGGGCTGCGTCAGCCCGGTCTCCCCGCCGCCGGTCGGTAACGTGAAGTAGGCGAGTACCGCCAGCACCGGACCTAGAAAACGGCCGATCCAAGCCCGCGTCGATACCCGCTCCTCCTCAACAGCCTCTCCCATCTCCGGCACGTCTACGAGGTTGCGGCCTTCGCTGTTACTCTGCTGCTCGGACATAGTTACTCCCCAGGCGACACGGCCCGCCTTCGGGCCTGTTTGCATTCCCCGACAAAGTATTCAAGCAGAACAGAAAAGAAATTGCCACAGACCACCGTTTATCCCCCGTCCTCCGGGCCCTGGAGACGGTTCTTATCCACGCCCTTGTATCTTGCTGTGCACCGTGTGAAACTATAAGTGACTATTTGTTACAAGTAGCGTACATTGTAACAAATTTGAGTATCAAGCGGACCCGGAGTAGTTACAAGCACTACCGGGTTGGAAAAAGGAGTAGGTTTTGGAGAAGCGCGGGTTTTTTTGGGCCGGGGCCATGGTTGCCCTGGTTCTGTTGGCTTTCGCCGTGCCGTACACGGTACTTTCGGGTGTAGACGCGTGGTACGGGAGCTTTCTATTTTGGGCGGTTTTCGGGTTTTTGGCGATATTGGTTATCGTTGGGATGACTTTCGGTTGGAGGGATTGACGTGGGTGTATGGCCGGTAGTTCTGGCGTTGGCGATCTACGTGGTGATCGGGGGCGGCGTCGCGTTTCTGGCGCGGGGCGGGGCCGGTAGCGGGTTGGCGGATTACTTTATCTGGAACCGCTCGATGGGCGGGTTTATCGGGGCGTTGAGCTATAGCGCCACGACTTACAGCGCGTTTATGCTCGTCGGGCTTGCGGGGTTGACGTACGCCGGGGGCGTGGGGGCCTTGGGGTTCGAGATGGTTTACTTTTCGGGGCTGGCGCTGGTGGCGTTTTTCGGGCCGCGGTTTCTGCTGGCGGGGAAGAAGTTCGGGTACGTTACACCGTCGGAGATGCTGGGGGATAGGTATGCCAGCCGGGCGGTCGCGGTGGTTGCGGCGCTTTCGAGTTGCATTTTCCTTATCCCGTACAGCGCGGTGCAGCTCGCGGGGATCGGGTATTTGCTCTCCGGGGTGACGGACGGTGGTATTTCGTTTACGGCCGGGACGCTCGTGGCGACGGCGCTGGCGGTGACTTTCGCGCTCGTGGCGGGGATTCGTTCCGTCGCCTGGACGGACGCGCTGCAGGTGTTGGTCATGCTTTTTACGGCGACCGTTGCGGTGTTGCTGGTCGTGAACTCGCTCGGTGGTTTCGGGGAGCTCTTCGCCCGGGTGGCGGAAGAGCATCCCGGCGCTTTGAGCGTTCCCGGTGGCGGTTACTTCAGCTTCCCAGTGTTTCTGGGGCTCACGCTGCCGTGGTTCTTTTTCAGCCTCTCCAACCCGCAGGTCAGCCAGCGGCTCTTCATGCTCGGGAACTTGCGGAACTTGCGCCGGATGTTGATCGGGTTCCTGGTGATCGGGTTCGTGTACACGCTGGTCGCGGTGATCTGGGGCTTCGCGGCGCTGGTGCGCTTCCCGGACCTGGAGTCTGCGGACCTCGCGACGCCGAGTTTGCTGGCTTCGGACCTCGTGCCGCCGGTGGTCGCGGTCATCGTCATCGTCGGCATCCTGGCCGCGGCGATCTCGACCATAGATTCCATCCTGCTGACGCTCTCCTCGATGGTGGCCCGGGATGTTTACGGCAACTCACCGGGCGGGGTGGACGAAGGTCGGCAGCTCCTCGTCGGCAAGATCGTGATACCCGTTATCGCGGTGTTAGCGTTCCTCTTCGCGGGTCTACAACTGGACCTGATCGCGGTGCTCGCCGTCTCCTCGTCGGCGGGCTTGTTAGTGACGGTCCCGGCCATTATCGGGGCGTTTTTCTGGAAGCGCGGTACGGCCGCCGGGGTACTTTCGAGCATCGTGCTCAGCGGCACGCTAGTCGCGTATTTGGAGATCACGCAGACAAGGTTGCTCGGCCAGGCCTCCGGGGTGTGGGGCCTGCTCGTCGCGGTCGCGCTCTACGTCGGGGTCAGCCTGCTAACGACCGCCCCGGACCGGAAAGCCGAGGAGTTTATCGGCTACCTGAAGGGCGCCCTCAGAGATAAGGACGCCCTGTAGCAAAAGCCCGGATTACACGTCCGTATCGAGTAGCTTCCCGAGGTGTTGGTCTACCTGGGACATGTAGCTTTCCTCGAAGCCGAAGAGCCCCAGGTGACCGGCTTCGCTCTCGATGACGCGCAGCTCGCTATCCGGGACGAGCTTCTGCTCCGCCTGACAGTCGCGGACGGGGAAGAACATGTCTTCGCTGATAGGCATTACGAACGTTTTTGCCCGAACACGGCCGAGGGCTTCGGAGAGGTCGCCGCCGGTGTGCCGGCTCACGTCGCCCCGCTGCCACTTCCAGGCCATGCATAGAAGGTCGTTCGGGTCCATCGGCTGGAAGTAGGCGTTTACGAAGCCGACCTGGAAATCGTCTGCCGAAGCGAAGCCCAGAGGCCGCCACTGCTCCTGCTTCCAGAACTCCGTGGAGAAGCCCATAACGGACCAGATCCTGGCGTGCCGCGTCAGCCCCGCCCGCACCTCCGCCGAACTCTCGTACCAGCCGCCGCGGAAACCGGGGTCCGAGATGATCGCCTCGATCAGGGTCTCGGTGTAGATGAAGTCGTGTGGGGTGTTCTTCGCCGTACCGGCTATCGGGGCCGCCCGCTTGACCTTCTCCGGAAAGCGGACCGCCCACTCGTAGGCCTGCTGGGCGCCCATCGAGCCGCCCACGACAAGTTCTAGCTCCTCGATGCCGAATTGCTCCCGCAAGAGTTGCTCCTGGGCGCGGACGTCGTCGCCGATACTGACGTTGGGAAAGCCGGCCATCGCGTGTGGGCCTTGGGTGTTGTGTGGCGAGGTGGAAAGGCCGTTGCCGATCTGGTTTATTACGACGATGAAATACCGCTCCGGGTCTAGCGCGTGCTCCGGGCCGATATAAGCGTCGTCCCAGATCTGGTGCGTTCCCGAGTACCACGTCGTAACCAGGATCGCGTTATCCTTCGTCTCTTTCAACTCGCCGAACGTCTTGTATGCAAGCTGACAGCCCCGCAGCGTGTAGCCCTCTTCAAGGACGAAATCTCCGAGGTCGTACGACTCGTAACCGCCGTGAAACTCTGGTGTGTAGTACGGGTTGTGAATCATTTATTCCTCCATCCTTTCAGCATTCCGCTGTTCTTACGTATTCCCCAGGCCATATGATAGGCACGCAGTTCGGCCGACGCAATGCAGGCTTCGTTTCGCCCGGTGAGGTTCGTCTGGAAGTTTCTCCTGGCCGAGAGGCGAGCGTGCTAGAATCTTCTTCAGGGAAAAGGAGAAGAGTATGCGCCACAGAAAAACCTTGGGGGCTGCCGGAGAGGTGGCTGAGGCCACGCGGGAGTCGTACCGGACGGTTGTAGGCCGGACGTTTGTCGCCCGAGAGAGTTGCGCCCGCGTGGCGTGGGACTTTTTCGAGCGCACGGTGGATGAACTGCACGACCAGACCGGATCCAACCTGCGCGCGATGCAAGAACTCACGGACCACGCGTATCGTCAACACGAGACCTTCCTTTCATCGGTGACGGGCTATCGCGCAGAACCGCCGGAGAAAGAGAACCCGTAGCCCCGACGCCGTCCGGGCCGCCGGGCCGGACCCCTACCTCCGGCCTTCTTCTCGGGAATGTGCCGTAACGGCCCGGGCGATGATGGCTTCCACCACGGCGGTTTTTGCCGCGGCGTAGTGTTGCATGCTCGGCCAGTCGCCGGCCGCCAGGTCTTTCTTTGTGCGGGCGTAGAGTTCGCGGTCTTCTTCGTTCCCGCGCAACCGGTCGCGGAGCAAGAGGTAGCGTTCGACCTCCGGGGATTCCGGCGGGTAGACGTGAACGTGTACATCCTTTGCCGCGGTCTTGAGCATCCGGTGCTCGTAGAAGTCCGGTTCGCGCACGCGAAAGACGTAGCCGGCCTTTTCCAGGGCGGGGACGTAAGAGGCTTCGTTTCCGGAACTCCGAACCACCAGGAGTACGTCGATGATCGGCTTGGCCGCGAGCCCCGGAACGGCGGTAGAGCCGATGTGTTCGACCCGCAGGGCGGCATCCCCGAGTGCGGTCCGGATGTTTTCTTCTTCCCGGCGGAAGCGTTCGGGCCAGGCCGGGTCGTAGTCCGACACGATTATGCTAGGGGTTTCGATGTCTCATGATCGCTTTGCGGGTACGCTTCTCTGTAGAATCTCTATTACTTTCGGCCATCGCAACCCTCAGGTTTCTCCCTAAAAACAGTGATGTTTTCAACGCTAACCCACCGTAATCTTATGTGATAGGGCCATACAAAGGAGGGCGCGTGATTCTTTACTACAATCCTTACAGCCGGGCGGCAGTTGCCAAGTGGATGCTCGACGAGTGCGCCGCTGAGTACGAGACCAACTTTATCGACCTCGAAAAGAAAGAGCAAAAGTCGCCCGAGTTTCTCGGGATCAACCCCAGTGGCAAGCTACCTGCCATGGTCGATGGAGAGACCAAACTCTTCGAGAATGCGGCGATCTGCCTCTACCTCGCGGATAGGTTTCCAGAAGCCAACCTGGCTCCCGCGCCTGATTCTCCGGAGCGAGGACGCTATCTGTCGCTGATGGTCTATTCGACCTCGCAACTCGAACCGGCTATGGGTGACGCGCTAATGGAGGCAGAGACTCCGTCGCAGCGCGGCTGGACCGACTTCGAGACTGCCCAGGACGTGATCGAAGGTGAGCTGGGCGAGGGTCCGTACCTGTTCGGAGAGTGGTTCACCGCGGCCGATGTGATGGTTGGCTCCATGTTCATGTGGAAAAAGTTGTGGACCGGTTCTTCAGACCGGCCCCGGATAGCGGCTTACGAGGACGTTCTTGAGAGCCGGCAGGCGGCGATGAAGTTGGATGGGTAGAACCAACCCCTCCCCGAAGCTAGTCTAAGCCTATCCAATCTGGCGCCTGAACCGGTCGCAGCCTTGCGGCAACCCTCAAAAGCTATACTCTCGTCACGACCGTTTTCAGTTTTGGCCGGTACAATGAAGGTTTGCAAGCGTTTTATGGAAAGGGTTCTTTGTGCGCACCGGCGGAACTTCACGACCTCGTCGAGCGGTTCGACCGCAACCTGGACGCCTACAAGTCCGGCGACTACAACGAGACCCAGGCCCGTGGGGACTTTATAGACCCGCTGACGGGCCTGCTCGGCTGGGACGTCCACAACCGGCAGGGTAAAGCCCCGGCTTACCGCGACGTGATCGAGGAGGACCGCGTAAAGGTCGGCGGCGGTACCAAAGCCCCGGACTACGGTTTCTACGCCGGCGGCGAACGCCGTTTTTCCGGGACGAGCGAGACCGTGGCGGCGACCCCGATGAACTCACGCCGAACCTCAAGATAAACGACGGGGTACTCAAGGACATAGTGCGCGGGCTCCACTACCCGGAGAGTCCCTACGAGTTCTCCGTGCTGCCGGTGGACGTGCTCGGGCAGGTCTACGAGCAGTTCCTGGGAAGTGTGATTCACCTGGAAGACGGCCATACCGCGACAGTCGAACAGAAGCCCGAAGTCCGCAAGGCCGGCGGCGTCTGCTACACCCCGACCTACATCGTGGACTACATCGTCGAGAACACCGTCGGCAAACTTCTTGAAGGTAAGAGACCTGGGCCACGCGGCGGGGCGAGCAAGCTCAAGATCGTTGACCCGGCGTGCGGCTCGGGGTCATTCCTGATCGGGGCCTACGAGTACCTCCTGAACTGGCACCGCGACCGCTACCTCGAAGACGGCCCCGAAAAACACCGCGACCGGCTCTACGAGGGACGGGGCGGAGAGTGGCACCTGACCATAGACGGAAAGAAGCGCATCCTGCTAAACAACACCTACGGCGTGGACATAGACCCGCAGGCCGTGGAGGTAACGAAGCTCTCGCTGCTTATCAAGGTGCTGGAGGGTGAGTCCGGGTAGAGCCTCCAGACGCAGCTAAGGATGTTCCAGGAGCGGGCGCTGCCCGACCTGCGTGAGAACATAAAATGCGGCAACCCCCTGATCGGACCGGACTTCTACGCCCAGCAGGACATGGCGCTCTTCGAGGAGGAAGACCACTACCGCATCAACGTCTTCGACTGGCAGAAAGCGTTCCCGCAGGTCTTCGAGGATGACGATTCTGGCTTCGACGCCGTGATCGGCAACCCGCCGTACATCCGCATCCAGGCGCTAAAGGAGTTCGCGCCCGTGGAGGTCGAGCACTACAAGACGGCGTACCGCTCGGCGGGCAAGGGCAACTACGACATCTACGTGGTCTTCGTCGAGCGCGGCCTGGAGCTTCTGAACAAGAGCGGGCGGCTCGGATACATCCTGCCGCACAAGTTCTTCAACGCCAAGTACGGCCAGCCGGTGCGCGAGCTGATCTCCTCCGGCAAACACCTCTCCGAGATCGTCCACTTCGGCGACGAGCAGGTCTTCACCGGAGCCACCACCTACACCGCGCTCCTCTTCCTCGACAAAGATGGTAACGAGCATTTCCGCTTCGTGAAGGCCGAAGACCTAACCGAATGGCGTACCACGAGGGAAGCTGAGGAAGGCGAGGTGCCGGTCGAAAGAGCTACGCCTGATGCGTGGAACTTCGTTGTTGGACCTGGTGCAGACCTGCATGAGCGTTTGCGACAGATGCCAATAAGTCTTGGACAGATAGCTCACTTATTTGTTGGCCTGCAAACTGACGCAGATGATGTGTTTATTTTGGAAGAGATAGACAAGGATAATGGACTCGTTCTGTGCCAGTCTAAACATACTGGGCGTCAGCATTGGCTTGAAGACGACCATCTCAAATCGTTTCTGAAAGGATCTCTCGACATCCGCCGCTACCGGCTGACAGATGTAAACAAGCGATTGATATTTCCCTACGAAACGATAAACGGGAAATCGGTGCTTATTGAGCCAGACGAATACAAGCAACGGTTCCCGTTGACATGGGCTTACCTTGAAGAAAATTACGAACGTCTTGCTGCTAGAAACAAGGGCCGCATGGATGCCGGCTGGTATGGATATGTCTACAAGAAGAACCATACGCGCTTCGATAGCCCAAAGCTACTGATGCCCTCTATAGCAACCGGTAGCGCTTTCGCTGCCGATTTGGAAGGCAGTTACTATTTTGTTGGCAGCGGTGGTGGGGGTGGCTAAGGAATCACTATCTCGAATGATTTAGATGCGCAGTATTTGTATTTCTTGGGCCTACTCAATTCTAAGGTGCTGAGTACCTTCCTGAAGATAGTTAGCACTCCCTATAGTGGAGGGTATCTCGCTTTGAATCGTCAATACATCGAACAACTCCCCATCCGCACCATAGACTTCTCCGACGCGGAGGATGCGGCGCGGCACGAGACGTTGGTGGAGTAGGTGGGGCGGATGCTGGAGCTGCACGAGAAGCTGGCGGGAGCGAAGATCGAGCGGGAGCGGACGGTGATCGGGCACCCGTTCTCCGCGACCGACAAACAGATAGATAACCTCGTCTACGAGTTCTACGGCCTCACCGACGAGGAGTAGGGATAGTCGAGGAGGCGACGCGTTAGAGTCGGACGTCTCCGGGCCGATGAAAAAGGGACCCTGTACTAGAATGTACGGAGCGGAGAAGGAGCGCACCTTGGAGAGCACCTTGAGAGCCATCGAGACTACAGGGACGGTAGATGAGCGACGGCAATTGCGACTCGACGAGCCGCTGCCGGCTGCCGTTTCCGGCAAAGTGCGGGTTATCGTCTTGATCTCCGAAGAAGATGCAGAAGAAAGGGAGTGGATGCGCGCCGCGGCGGCCAACCCCGCTTTCGATTTCCTGAACGATCCTGAAGAAGACGTCTATAACCCCGAAGACGGACGGCCTTTTGGCAATCAAGGGTAAGGTCGTCCTTCTTCCGTTTCCGTTCGACGATCTCTCCGCCACGAAGGTCCGGCCCGCTGTTTGTTTAACGGAGCCCACAGGTCCTTACGAACACGTAATCCTCGCTTTCATAACGAGTCGGACGCCGGAAGAGTTACTTGAGACCGACGTGGAGCTGACCCCAGAGCGACCCGGTTACGAGAAAACGGGGTTGCGCCTGCCGTCCGTGCTGCGGCTGCACCGCTTGATGACCGTTGCAACGTCTTTGATCCGGCGCGAACTGGGTGTCCTGTCGCCCGACATGCAGACGGAAATAGACGAAAAGCTGCGCCGACTGTTCAACCTGGAGTAGCGGGTGCGAACGGTAATCGGGCACCCGTTCTCCGCGACCGACAAACCGTTAGACAACCTCGTCTATGAGCTCTACTGCCTCACCGACGAGGAGATAGAAATAGTCGAGGAGGCGACGGCCCGTTAGCGGGTTGAGCAAGCGTTTGCGCTAGTATCATGGTGTGAAGACGACGCGATATTTCGAGCAAGATATACTCGGCGAGAAGCGGAGTTACATAAAGCGTGGGTGGTGTGAACGGGTTTTGCGAAACCCGGAGCACACAGAGGTTCAGGAGAACGGTCGCATCCGTCTCTGGGGCTACATAGAAGAGATCGAGAAGTATCTGCGGGTCATCACTCTGGAAGATGGAGAGACCGTACACAACGCCATGCCGGACAGAAACTTTACCCGCAAGCAAAGGAGATAAGCATGAGACTCAGCTACCATTCGGACACCGACTCCCTGTATATACACTTCAGTGAGAAGCCAGGAGCCGATGTCGTCGAGGTTTCGAAAGACTTCGTCGTGGACGTGGATGCGGATGGAGTGCCGGTAGGAATAGATGTCTCGTTCAACGCCAGCAGGGTAGTGGATCTTTCCCGACTCGAACTTGACGGCGTCCCTTTGGACAGCCTGCACCTGGCGAGCGAACCAAGAAACCAGCAGGCTGTAGGCTAACCTTTCTGCCAACCGTCAAACAACCTCGTCTACGAACTCTACACCCTCACTGACAAAGAGACTGTCGTAGTGGAAGCGACGACGACTAGATAGCCGACCGAACAGGAGATCGAGACGGAGAAGCCTTACACAACGCCATGTCGAACAGAAACTTTACCCGCAAAAAGTAGCCGGGCACGAAATTTGTCTGAAAAATTAAATACACCGAAGCCCGTCGTGTGGCATTATCTATATTAAGATAGAGACATTAGGGTACGAGGATTTTAGAGAAAAGGGGTAGGCAGATGGGAAAAACGACGTTGACAACGGTGCTGATAACGATGTTGCTTCTGGCTGCTTCAGGAACTGGCGCCCTCGCCCAAACCTCAGCTACGGCGACCGCCGACCTACAAGATAACGAGGGCAACCCGGTTGGCAGCGCCGAGTTCGTCGAGGGCGAAGGCGGTGTGACCATTACCGTCAGCATAACGGAGGGTATCGAGCCCGGGGTCCACGGTATCCACATCCATGAAACGAGTGACCTGAGCAGCTCGGACTTCAAGTCGGCCGGCGGCCACTTCAACCCGACCGACGCCAAGCACGGCTTCGACAACCCTCGAGGCCCGCACGCGGGCGACCTGGAGAACCTCACCGTGGCAGAAGACGGTACGGCAAGTTACCAGACGGTAAACGACCGGATCACGCTTTCAGATGGTCCGAACTCCATCCTGGACGCAGACGGCAGCGCGCTTATGATCCACGCTATGCCGGATGACTACCGGACTAACGACGACCCAGAAACCGGCCCGGGTACGTCCGGAGACCGGGTCGCCGCGGGTGTTATCGAAGCTGCTGCGGTGACGATCCCGGAGACCGGCGGTATGAGCCTCCTCTCCCTGGCTACCGTACCGGCTCTCCTTATACTTGCAGGTGCCAGCCTGCTCTTCTTACGGCGGTTGCGTCAGGCCTGAGCCTCGAAGAGCCGGTACGCGCTGAGGTGCAGGAGAACGACCGCGCGCGTTATTGGGATGCCATAACGCCCGGGACAGATAACCAGCCGGCCACACCCGGCAACCAAACTGTTGCCAGCATAAATTCCCTCCCTACCGGGTGGTAAACAGAAGTGTCGGCCATTCGGGCGTAACAATATGTTGACCATGGGCGACCTCCCGGACCGGTTGCTCTTGTTTGTAAGCTGTGGGGCCGGGTAACATAGTCTTGCGCACACAAGAGCCGAAATGGGGGACGACGTTGGCTAACGGCAAAGTAGACAGCGGGGTAAAAGAAGATGCGAACCGTCTCATAGAAGCCTTCTTCGACGAGGCAGGCGGCAAGCTTACCGATCCCGTCACGCTCGGCGGGCAGGACACGGATCAGGACGGCGCCGCCGATAGGGCGGGCTTCACCACGGATCACACCCAGCGCGACGTCGCGCTCAACTACCTGTTGGACCAGGGTTACCTACAAGCCGACGAAAGCGGAACCGGCTACCGGCTCACGCTCGCCGGCAGCGACTACGTCCGGGAAGAGTTGAGGCCTACCCCGGCCTCCAGCGAAAGGAGTGGAATGCAAGACAAACGCCAGAGGCAGATGATGACGCTGATAGCCACAATCGTGTCGATATTCATCAGCACGCCGATAACCAACTACGTCTCGGAGCAAATCCCCGAGCGTCGGGGCATCAAAGACGATCTGCTCGAAGCAGCTCTCGAAGGAGTGGTAAGGGCGCTCTCGATGCTCGCGGCTTCGCTGGCCGTGCGTCAGATCGCCGGCAGAAAGGGCAACTAGCCAAAACCACCCCGGCAAGCCTACCCGAAACCTCCTAAAACCTTTCTAGCCCTCACCGGCGGGCTTGCTTCGCCACCAGAGATGCGGCATCATGTCCGTGGTGGTCATGGCGAAGGCCGTGGCGGTTGGAAACCGGACGCGTTGGACGACGAAAGTTAGGGGTAGGGTGCAAACGGCGACTCCCGAAGAACTTCTGGAGCAGATCTCGCAGATAGAAGCCGATATCCGGGAGTTGCTCGATTACAGCGCCGAGGTCAACCTTCACAAACGCTCGGTAAAGGGCTGGCAGCGGTTCGTCGCCAGCTTGAAACTCCTGCTGGTCGCCCGGCAGATACGCCGGCACCTCGTCTACCTCAAGCTGCAACGCCGCATCGCCCAGGACTCCTACGACGAACTGATAAACGCAGAAGGCAAGAAACTCGTTTAGCCCTTAGTTCCGCATACGCCGATCTGCCGGAATAAGTTTTTTGCTCGGGGATTACTTCACGGGAGCCCGCCTTACCTGGTTTCGACAGGACTGCATGGAGGGTATAAGGCGGTTATGGAGGTGGTTTAGATGTCAAAGTTCTTCACGGCTCTAAAGCGTGCGGGCAAGGAATTCTCTGACGATGACATGGCGACGTACTCGGCGGCGGTTTCTTACCAGATCTTCTTTTCGTTGTTCCCGTTCATAATCTTCCTGATAGCGTTGATGGGTTTCTTGCAGTTGCAATCGGTGTTCGATTTCTTATTGCAGCAGTCGCAGGCCGTGATGCCCGGCAGCGCGCAGTCGATGTTGGAAGATATCGTTGGGCAGGTGCAGAGCCAGTCCAGCGGGGGCATAATGTCGTTCGGCGTTATTGTGGCGCTGTGGTCGGCCTCCGGCGGGGTGCGGATGATAATGCACTCCATGAACGTCGCCTACGACGTGGAAGACAGGCCCGCCTGGAAGAAGTTCCCGCTCTCCGTACTGTACGCCCTGTTGTTGGCCGCGCTGCTTATTACGTCCGCGACCCTCCTGTTCATGGGCCCGCAACTCGTGCAGCCGATAGTTTCGGCGGTTGGGCTGGGCAGCGTTTTTACCACCGTCTGGACGTTCGCCCGCATCCCCGTGGCCATACTGTTGGTGATGTTGTCGGTGGCCCTTATCTACTGGCTGTTCCCCAACTACAAGCAACCGTTCCGCTTTATATCGCCGGGAGCGATTATCGCGGTGATCGTCTGGATCCTCGCTTCGCTCGCGTTCTCGTTCTACGTAGCCAACTTTTCGAGCTACAGCGCCACTTACGGGGCGTTGGCCTCCGTTATCGTGTTGCTGCTGTACTTCTTTATCTCATCCTTGATCCTGTTGTTCGGGGCCGAGATCAACGCCGAGATTTATCGCGTCGTCGAGGGCGAGGACGAGAACCAGCAGTCCACAGACCAGCAACCTTCCGGCCGGAACGACTCCGAAAAGGAATCCGGAGAGGACTCCAACACCGGGAACAATAGCTGAACCAACGCCCGGGCCTCCGAAATAATCCCGGTGCTATTTCGCCGGGGGTGGACATAAAAAGCCGCCCGGTACTGCATCGCGGGCGGGGCTTTGCGTATCATGTGGCGCGTCACGGCCGGGCTTCCAGAGTACGGTTGTGCGGCAGAATGTTTTGGTACGGGTTTCGTCTCTGGACGGTGGGCAAACGATGGAATATTTGAATCAGCTTGGGACAGAGGTGTCTCTAACGCAGTTTCTGGTCTCGCTCGGCATCGTCGTGGGTGGGACCCTGATCCGACTTCTCTCCGAGAAGGTGACACTTAGGAGGCTGTACAGGATGGTCAGCCGGACTGAATGGAACGGCGACGACATCTTGATCTACGCCCTGCGCCACATCGTTACCATCTAGTTCGCGCTCGCCGGGGAGACGGACGCGCCACCAACTGATCCACCGTAACAGTACCGTCGTAGCCGGGTTCTCACCGGCCCGTTGGCCGGTGTTCTATGATTACGCCCGTGAACGAGTCGAACGAAGGGTTGTCCGGTGATACCGAAGGCTTCCCCGCGGTGCTCCGCGAGGTCCTGGAGCAGCCACTGGAGGATTGGCGGAGCATCTACGAGAGCTTCTCGCCGGTCGACGCCGAGACCGGAGAGCAATTAGCGGGCCGTGTTCCACCGCCGGACGCGAACGCGCGCCGGGCGGCGGTCTTGCTTCCCGTGCTACTGGACCCGGCGGGAGTGGAGATCGTTTACACGGTTCGCAAGGGCCACTTAAACGACCATGCCGGCCAGATCTCCTTTCCCGGCGGCAGCCTGGAGCCCGACGACGACTCGCTCCTGGACACCGCCCTACGCGAAGCCGAAGAAGAGATAGACCTTAGCCGGGAGTTGGTAGAGGTTATCGGGGAACTCGAAGAGATGTATATTCCGCCCTCGAACTTCCGCGTGAGTCCCTACGTCGGCCTGCTGCCCCACAAAGCGGAGTTCGTGATCGACCCGCGGGAGGTCGAGGAAATATTCACGGCCTCACTACGGGATCTACTATCTCCCGAAACTTTCCGGAAGGTCATCTGGACCCGCGACGGCCGCGACTACGAAGTCCCGGTCTTCGCCGTAGAAGGTTACGAAGTGTGGGGTGCGACCGCCGCCATGACCGCCGGGCTGCTCGCCCGGCTCGGCTGGCGTCCTCCCCGGTAACCACCGGCGTAACCTATCGGTGTGATCTATCTTTCCCTGAGCTATTTACAAGCTGGTAGAGTTACGCCTCGTGTCCGAAAAGCCTGAAAACGAGAACGGTAACCATAAGGTCTACAAAGATCACAACTTGCACGTTCTCTTCGGCGTTACCCTCATGGCGGTCCTCGGCGTCACCAGCGTAACCCCAGCTTTTCCTAGGGTCATACAGGAGTTCGGCGTTAGCAGCGGGCAGGTAGGGCTCTTGATCACGTTCTTTACGCTTCCCGGTATCGTCTTGACCCCGGTCCTGGGAATTATGTCCGACCGTTACGGCCGGAAGTCCATCCTGACGCCGGCCCTCATCCTGTTCAGCGTCGCCGGCGGGCTTTGCGCTTTCGCCCCCAACTTCGACGCGCTCCTCGCCCTGCGCTTTGTCCAGGGAATGGGGGCCGCGGCCCTGGGAACTCTGAACGTTACCGTGATCGGGGACATCTACGGGGGCCGGGAGCGCTCGGCCGCCCTCGGCTATAATTCGAGCGTTCTTTCTATTGGCACGGCGACCTACCCCGGTATCGGCGGTCTGCTGGCCACCTTCGGCTGGTTCTACCCCTTCCTACTACCCTTCCTCGCCATTCCCGTTGCCTTCGTGGTGCTCTTCTCCCTGCACAACCCGGAGCCCGTCAACGACAAGGGCCTGAAGGAGTTCTTCAGCGACGTGTTCGAAAACCTGTGGCCCCGCTTGAGGAACCCCAAAATACTCGGCGTTTTCGTCGCTTCCCTGGTTTCTTTCATACTGCTCTTCGGCGCACAACTTGCCTACTTGCCGATACTGATGAACGAACGCTTCGACGCCCCTCCCTACGTTATAGGCTTGATCTTGTCCGGAGCCTCGCTTACCACCGCCCTGACTTCTTCCCAGCTAGGCCGCCTCACCGGACGCTTCCAGGAGAAGTCTCTCCTCAAGTTCGCCTTCCTGCTCTACGCGGCGGGGCTGGTCGCCGCTTCTCTGGTTCCGGTCCTGCCGCTGTTACTGGTCTCCGTCGCACTGCTCGGCGTCGCAAACGGCATCAACATCCCGAATATCTTCTCGCTCCTGAACGAGGTCGCACCCTCGGACAACCGCGGGGCTTTCCTCTCCGTAAACGGCATGGTCCTGCGCCTCGGACAAACCATAGGTCCCATTTTTATGGCAACCCTCGCCGTACCTATCGGCCTGACCGGAGCCTACCTGGCCGCCGCCGGCCTGGCCCTGGTTACCTTCGTCTTTACGATAACCATTATTCGCTAGAACCCAAAGTTACACACAACCTTTACCTACAGCGATCTGTCGAAAGACCGAACCCGATGGGTGAGAAGGCTTCAGACCGTAGGTTTCAGGCTTCGTCAACTACCTGGACAAACAAGAGGCCGACTCCCCCAAGTTGCGAAACTTCGGAAAGGTTTTTACCCAACGGCTACAGCCTGAGACCTGACACCCCCCGCGAAAGGCCTGCGTTTTTGCAAACGACTCTGAGCCCTGAAATACGGTAGACGACCGTGCAGCAACGTGATACGATGATACCCAAGGTTACAGCGTAAGTTAAATCGGGGTGAGATGTAGTCGGCGGTTTGGGGGTAGTTGTGGGAACGGATTTTTCGCTCGTGGGGGTTGGGTTGTTTATCTTGGGGTTGGCGGGGATTTGTCTGGCGCTGGTCTCTTTCGTAAACGGCGGGCGTTTCGTGGGGGCGCCGAAATCCTTAAGTCCCGCCGAGGCGGAGGTCGTGCGGGAGGAGGTTGGGCGCCGGCTCTCGGAGCTCGCGCCGCGGATGCTGCTGCTGGCCGAGAGGGCGCGGGAGGTGGACGAGGCCCTGGCGTGGGGAAGCCTCGACGACGAATGGTGGCTCAAGGTGGAGCGGCTTATGCGAGAGGCGCCGATGGTCGGGGTTTGGAGGAGGTACTCGACCGCTTCAGCGTTTGCCGGGGATCGGCCTCTGGAGGCGTTGGAGGAGTTGAGAGAGGTGGAGTGGATGGTCGAGACGGCGCTGTCGAAGTTGGACGAGGCGCGGCGGGCGTGCAACGTGGGAGGTAGAGCATGAAGAGCGGCGCAGACCGGGGACTGCTGGAGCGGGTCCGGAACCTGGAAGAAGAGGTCGAGGAGCAGCGGCTTCTCCTGCGACGGGCCCTGAACCGGTTCGATGGAGAGGCGTTGGAACCGGACGAGAAAGAGTCGTTGCAAGAGAAGATCGAGGTGCCGGCCACGAGGTCCTGGCAAACAGTTGGTGGCAATAGAGTACCGGACGTTTCATCCAGAACTCCGACCGGGCGGACGGCGGATGGAGACGCTTCCGGGCAGGAAAGTTTCCGGTCGCTGGCCGCGCTCTTCCGGTTGCGGGGTTGGGAATGGTGGCTCAATAAAGTCGGCATCGGGTTGTTGCTGTTCGGGGTCGTGTTTTTGTTCAAGTTTTCGGTAGATCGGGGATGGCTCGTCCCGGAGGCCCGGGTGGGGTTCGGGTTGGCGCTCGGGGCCGGGTTGGTCTGGTTCGGTCTCCGCGTCTACGAGGAACGACGGGCCTTCAGCCAGGTTATGCTGGGCGGCGGCGTCGGGACTTTTTACATTACCGGTTTCGCCGCGTTTCAACTGCACGCGCTGGTTCCGTACGCGCTCGCGTTCGTGTTCCTGGTCGCGGTGACGTTGTTGGCGTTCGCCTTATCTGTGCGGCAAGATGAGGCCGCGCTGGCCCTGATCGGGGTAGCGGGCGGGTTCGGCACGCCGTTTTTGTTGTACGAGGGCTCGGGCGAGTTGGGCGGGCTGGTACTCTACACGGCCCTTGTCCTAGCCGGCATCGCCGCAGTCTACGCTTACAAAGGCTGGCGCTCGCTAATACTCGTTTCCGCAGTCGGGGTATTCGGGGCGCTCTTCGCCGGCTACTCCCAGGCTGCCGGTCCGCTCCTCGAAGGAGGACGCGCCGGCCTGCAGGCCGGTGTGCTCTTTGCCGCTCTCGTTCTCTGGCTCGTGCCGGTGGCCCGCGAGGTGTTGCGGCGCCGCCAGCCCGCACGCTGGCCGGCTCCCAAGCCCGGAAGGCCGGCACGGTCTTTCTTTAGCGGAACCGGGCGGACACTTCACCCTGGTCTGCTGGCGCATCTGCTATCCGCCGTCGTGCCGCTCGTCGGGCTGTTTTTCACCCAGGAGATCTGGGGCCTCTCCAAAGAGCCCCTCGGCTGGGTAGCTGCCGGAGTGGCGGTCGCCTACGCGGCGGTCGCCGGAACACTGCGGCGCGTGGAGGGCGGGGGAACGCTGTACTACACGAACGTCCTTGCCGCGCTCGGGCTTTTTACGCTCGGGCTTTGCCTGGTACTGGAGGGCAACGCGCTCTTCTTCGCGCTCGCCGCGGAGGCGGCGGTGCTGCACCTCGTCTCCCGTCGCTATTCGGACAAGACCGTGTCGGCGCTCGCGAACGGGTTGTTCTTTACCGTGGGGGTCTGGCTCGCGGGCCGGATATTCATTGGCATCGAGGAAACCTTTTATTTCGGGCCCGGGAGCCCGGCGCTCCCGGGCGTCGGCGCTTTGCTGGACCTCCTCGTGGTAGCCCTTTCTTTCGGGCTCTCGGCGGTCTTCACTTCGGAGCGCGTCGCCCGCGTCTACCGGGTGGCGGCCCACGCCGCGTTGCTCGGCCTGCTCTTCAGGGAGCTCGTAGGCCTGCCCGGTGGGGACACCCTGGCTTTTCTCTCCTGGGCCGTCTACGCCTCGGCGTTGCACCTGCTTTCGCGGCGGTATCCACCGTGGGGCACGGTGGCCGGGGCCCACGCGGTTTGGGGGGTTCTGGGCCTCTGGCTTTCCGGGCGTCTGGCATGGGGATTCCTGGGATGGGAACAGATGGCCGTGTTCGATTTCCCGGCGGTTGCGGACCTCGGCGCGATCTGCCTGGCGCTCCTTTCCAGCTTCCTGTTACCGGATAGCAAAAACGCCGTGTTTTATCGTCTGGTGGTACACGCCGCCGTTCTCACCTGGCTGTGGAGGGAACTGGCCGCGTTCCCCGACGGCGCGGCGTACGTTACCGTTTCGTGGAGCGTCTACGCGGCCGGACTCCTCGTGCTCGGACTCCGCCGGGCCACTCCCGGCCTGGTGCGCCTGGGAATTTTTACGCTCTTCCTGGTGGTCGGCAAGCTGTTCCTGGTAGACCTCGTCTGGGTCGACGCCGTCTGGCGCATCCTGCTCTTTCTCGGCGCCGGAGGACTCTTCCTGACGCTTAGTTACTATCTGCAGGCTTTGTGGAAAACCGAAACCGGGTCTCACAGACGATTTTCCTGAAGTTCTGAAGCCCACGCCCGTGGTCGACGGCCTTTTTTTGGCCGGGGAGCGGGTGCCAGGTTTCCCGAACTTTATGGCGTGTCGCCCGGGGCCCTCTACCGGGCGCGGGCTTATTGGATCCTTCCGGCGTCTCGTCCCCGGGCTGAGACCTTTGTAAAGGTCCTACGAAACAGTGGGTCCGACGCGGGTTGCGTCACCGGCGACCTCGTGGCCCCGGAGACGCCGACCGGGCTTCTCCCCCGAGGCGCGCCGGTCTATCCCGAGTTGTCCGGTGAACGCTTGAAGCGTCCCGCGAAAGTTCATGACCGAAGAATTACAGTTTGTTATCCAGGGCGGCAGACCTTCTCCAACTTTCGAATCGTTTAATTAGTTTGTGGGCCTTTCTGTTATCCGCAGTTGTTAAGGTGCTTCCGGGTCGAGAGAAACCTGCGGAGGAGGCCACGGGATGGAGCGTACGAAACTCGGGCTCGGCGTGTTGGGGGCCGCGCTGTTTCTGGGCGTCCTGGGAGATGGGCTACTGCGGGCCACGCCGTGGGGGATCAACGCCCCCCTCTGGGTCGCGGCCCTTGTCGTGTCCGCCGTCGTGCTCGCCCGCTCGACCGGGTTCTCGCTAACGCACGGGGAATGGTGGTTGGCCCCGCTCGCGATACTGTTTGCCGCCTTCGTCGCGTGGCGCGCCGCCCCGATGCTGGTCTTTCTGAACGTTTCGACGGTGCTCCTCGCGCTCTCGATGGCCGCCGTTCGCGGCCGCCGGGGGAGCTTGAAGCTGTCGGGGACTTTGGAGTACGCCCTCGGCATCCTGTACGCCGGGCTTTGCGCGGTAGCGGGACCGGTCCCCGCCGTGATGCGGGACGTACAGTGGCGGGAGATGACGCGCGGCCGCTGGCAGCCGGCGCTCGCGGCGACCCGGGGCCTGCTCATAGTCGCACCGCTGCTTCTGGTCTTCGGGAGCCTCTTTATGGCCGCGGATGCCGTCTTCGAGGGCCTGGTGCGGGACGCGTTCGACTTCTACCCGGAAGAAATCTTAGGACATCTTTTGCTGGCGGGCTTTATAGCCTGGGTCTCCGCCGGGCTTCTCCGGCTGTTTTTTCTGGGCCGCGAGCCCGGGTGGACCTCGCCGGAGCGTCCCGCCAACTTTACCCTCGGTTCCACGGAGCTTGGCATAGTCCTCGGCCTGCTGAACGTTCTCTTTCTGGCTTTCGTCGCGGTCCAGGCCAACTATCTCTTTGGCGGTCTGGGTGAGATCTCTACCTCAGGGACCACCTACGCCGAGTACGCCCGCCGGGGGTTTTTCGAGCTGGTAACCGTGGCGGCGCTCGTCTTGCCGGTGTTGCTTTTCGCCCACTGGTTATTCCGCCCCGGGGGCCGCGCCGGCCGGAGGTTCTTCAAAGCCCTCTCCGGCTCTCTGCTGGCGCTGCTCCTCGTCATCGTAGTTTCGGCCCTGTACCGGATGTGGCTCTACCTGCAAGAGTTCGGGCTTACAGAACTCCGGTTCTACGCGACAGCCTTCATGTTCTGGTTGACCCTGGTCCTGTCGTGGTTTGCGATAACGGTTCTGATCCGGGACCGCCGCAACCGCTTCGCCTACGGGGCCCTGGTCTCCGGGTTCGCCGCGGTGATCCTTTTGAACACCGTAAACCCAGACGCTTTGATCGCCCGGGTCAACGTAGACCGGCTGGAAAACGGTGGGCGCTTCGATCCCTACTACCTCACCACCCTGAGTACCGACGCCGCACCCGTGCTGGTGGACGCCCTGCCCGAGATCGGGGACAAACTCCTCTACGAAGACGTGACCGTTACGCCTTCGGGAGAAGAACAGATCGAGAAAGGTCCGACGATTAGAGAACACATAGTGAAACGCTACAAAGCAGAGAACCCCGACTGGCGCAACTGGAACTTCAGCCGTTGGCGGGCCGGGGATCTGGCCCGGGACGTAACCGCAACATCTGGTAGCCGGTAAACAATATACGGTGTGTTCTTGCCGCCCGAAGTCGAGTTATCCACAACATGATGTGGATAAAGCCCGAAAATCGTGGATAAGTGGCATATCTGTAACAAGGGCTTAACATAAGCCCTTGTTTCGGTAACGCGTTTAGTCGAAGATACTGCGGATGCGGTACCAGGTCTTCGTCAAGAAAGAGGCTTCTTCGTAGCCGTTCTCCGCCACGAGCGGGCTCTGCCCGACCTTCTGTCCGTTTACGAGCGTCTCGACCGTTCCCAGCTCCTGTCCGGCTTCTGCCGCGTCGGGGAGTTCCCTAGTTTCTACGTTGTTTTCGACCTCCAGGCCGGGTCCTGCGGTTGCGACTACCTCTCTTTCGGCCACGAGCGCGATGGATTCGTCCCGGCGGAAGGGGACTTCCAGTTGCTCGAACTCTTCGTTCTCGTTCACCAACGGCCGGCGTTCGTAGTCGGTGAAGCCGTAGGCCAGCAACGTCTCCGACGCGGCGAACCGATACAGGTCTTCTCTGGCGCCCAGGACCACCGATATGTACGATTCTCCGCCGTCCTCGGCGGAGGCGACCAGGCTGGGACCCGCTTCGGGAGAGGTTCCGGTCTTGATGCCCGTGGCCTGCGGGTAGTCGTAGAGCAGCAGGTTCGTGGTGACGAGTTGTATCTCCCGCGTGTCGGTGTTTATGGTGGGCTCCGCCATGGTCACGATGTTCTCGAACACCTGGTATTCCATCGCGGCGCGGGCCATCTCTGCCAGATCGTTTGCGCTGGAGTAATTGTCCGGCGAGTCGAGGCCGGCGGGGGTGTCAAATTGGGTGTTCTCCAGGTTCATCTGAGAGGCTTGCTCGTTCATCATCTCCACGAAGTTATCGACGCTGCCGTCACCGACGACGTACGCCAGCGCGTAGATCGCGTCGGTCCCGGAGGGGACCAACGAGGCTATCAGCAAGTCTCTTATCGTTACCCGTTCTCCGGCTATGAGCCCGACGTTGCTGTAGGTAAACCCGACGAACTCTTCGGCTTCTACCGGAACGGCTACCTCCCTTTGCAGGTCCACCCCCTCTTCCAGCACGACGAGCGCCGCCATGATCTTGGCGGTAGAGGCTACAGGGAGCCTCTCGTTTGCGTTGTTCCCGCCGAGTTGGGTTCCCGTAGAAGCATCCAGAAGCGTCCAGGCTTCCGCTTCTATCTCCGGCGGGTCCGCCGGTTCCGGCGCCCCTTGCTGATCCTGCGTCTGGCCGCCGGTCGTGTTCTCTTGGGAAACCCCCGAAGACCCGGAGGCAATGGCGAGTACGGCCGTCAGCACCAGGAATACGGCGGCGAGCTTGATCAAACGCATCTTTTGCACCATACACGTACCTCCTACTTCTAGACAACCGGTGCCGGTCCACTTTTACGGGTGGCTTTCGCTGGCGTTTGGAGACCGGCACATCCCGGCAATGCTCCGCGCCGTGCGGATCGCCGCTATGAATTGTACAGAGTGAAAAACCGTAGTGGGAGCTTTACAATAAGAAAGTTCAAACAACTACTCATTCACGAGGTGAGGATAGCATGGTAACCGAAGAGCGAATAACAGACCAACTCCGCAACGTAATAGACCCCGAGATCGGCATGGATCTAGTAGAGCTCGGCCTCATCTACGACGTCGGCGTCCACGAAGACGGGCGTCACGTAGACGTAGTCTTCAGCCTCACCAGCCCGATGTGCCCGGTTGGAGACCTGATCCAGGAGCAGGTAGAAACCGAAACCCTCTCCGTCGAAGGCGTGGAAACCGTAAACACCCAACTCACCTTCGACCCGATGTGGAGCCCGGAGATGATGAGCCCGGCCGCCAAACTCTTTTTCGGCCGCTAGAGAAAAAGCGAATCGGTCATGTCTAAGGGCGCCGGACTCGAAGTTCGGCGTTTTTGGTGTTTCTCGGCGTGAACGTAAAAGGCCTTCTGGTAGACCTGGACGGCACCCTCTACGAAGACGACGAGCCGGTAGAGGGCGCCGTAGAAGCCATCGACCGGCTGAAAAACTCCGGCCTCGTGCTCCGGTACGTCACCAACACCACCCGCAAACCCCAGAGGGCCGTCCACGGGCGGTTGGTTTCTCTAGGCTTCGGCATAGAAGAAGACGAAATACTTTCCCCGGCCCGCGTCGCGGCGCGGTTGATGGAAGGCAATTCCTGCTTTCCCCTGGTCGCCGAAGCGCTCCTCGAAGACCTGGATAATGTCTCGCTCACCAACGAGTCTCCGGACTACGTGCTGGTCGGCGACCTCGGCGAAGGTTTTACCTACCCGCGACTCAACGAGGCGTTCCGATCGCTAATGGACGGGGCAGAACTACTCGCGCTCCAGAAAAACCGCTACTGGAGCACCGGGGGCGAACTTTCCCTCGACGCAGGGCCATTCGTCGCCGCGCTGGAATACGCCGGTGGAAAAGCGGCCACGGTCGTCGGCAAGCCCGAAGAAAGCTTCTTCCGGCTCGCGCTGCAAGAGATGAGGTTAGAGCCCGGCGAGGTCGCGATGATCGGCGACGACCCCGAATCCGATGTGGCCGGAGCCCGGGCCGCCGGTTTGTACGGGGTACAGGTAAGGAGCGGCAAATACCGCGCCGAGAACGAGCGGGTTTCGGATCTCACCCTAGATAACTTCGCCGGATTGCCGGAAGCGCTCGGCCTGTGAGAAATGCGGCCACGCTTCCCGGAGAATTCGTTGCTCTAATCTTGCTGTCCCTAGCAGTCTTACTCTCAGCCTGCAACCTGTCAGCCGAGCATTCCCCCGAAACCACCAGAGACAAACCTCGAACCCGTGAAGAAACTGCAACCGGCGATAAGGACCGGCTCGCCAGCACTGGACGGCTGCGCCTTCTGCGCGGCAAAGATCTCGTACAGAACACTAACGTAACCCTGGGCTTCGAAAGGAGCGAGTATAAGGGAAACGCGGGTGCAACTGGTACGGTGCTCGTTACAAAGCCAACGTCGAGGACCTGAAACCCTTCGGGAGTGCTACGACCAACACGGGTTGCCCGGGCAAAGCAGTGCGGCAGGAGATAGCCTATCTAAACACTTTGCAGAACGCTGTGTCTCACCGCATGCAGAACGACACTTCGGAACTCCGCAACTCCATGGGCGACACTACCCTAGTCTTCACCAGAAAACCGCGGTGGAACTCGAACCCGAACCCGAACGAGCTGTCCGGCACCCGCTGGAAACTGCAATCCCTAAACGGCCGGTCGCCGGAGAAAGGCTCCGCGCCGACGCTCTCTTTCGACTCGAAAACCCGCTTCTCGGGCTACGGTGGGTGCTTGCACTTCGACGGCACCTACGCCGCCACCAAAGACGACCTGGAGTTCCCGGTGCCCGGCATGAAAGAGTTGGAGTGTATGAAGCCTACGTCCAACGGAGGGTACGATGTCCTTGCGGGGGCCGTGCCGCTGTATGGTGACTACCGGCTGAACGAAGATCGGCTGGAGATCCGCACCATCAACGAAAGCACTTACATCTTCGTTCTGCTCGTCAAAGGGGACAACTCAACCCAAGAGACGGCTCCGTAGAAGCTGGAGAAATTCGTCGAAAACGGCGTGTTAAGGCCCGTGGCGGGGACGGCTATAACTATCGCGTTTGACGAGGGAATGCTCCGTAAGCGGGACACAGTGCGGGGCTCCACCGAATGCAAAACGTACCGGGCCGGCTGTGTGTACCTCACCCGCTTCAGCACGACAGAGGGACCGGGCTTCCGGGATCTCGACTTAAAGAGAAAGCTGTGCCGCGCGCCGTAAAACACGATGGAGCAAGAGCGTCGCTACCTGAGCTTTCTCGAAGACGCGAGAAACTATTGCCTGGAGAACAACAGGATGCACCTGGAGACCGGAGACGGGCGCAAGTTAGTTTTCTCGGCTTCCGGGTAACATAGCTGTTCCCAATGGTCGAGAGGAGCTCCCGATGAAGACTAGCGACATACAAGTGCGGACCAACGACCGCTACGAGTTCGTTACCATAACCGACGACGTGAAAAACGCCGTGCGGAAAGCGGGTGTAGAGGAAGGTTTCTGCATAATCTCTTCCACGCACACTACCGGTGCGATCACCGTAAATGAAGACTATGACCGGGACGTACCCCGGGACCTGGCCGCCGCGAGCAAAGCGTTTATAAGCTCACTGGACGTTGACTTTCAGCACGCCGAGGGTAACAGCGACTCACATTTGCTAACGAGTTTCTTTGGACAGTCGCAGCAACTACTGGTGCGGGGTGGGGAGTTGGATCTCGGCCGCTGGCAGGGCATATTCTTCGCCGAATTCGACGGCCCGCGGAGCCGGACAGTGCGCGTCGCCGTAGCCGGAGCCTGAGCAAACCTTCTCCAAACCACATATTTTTCTACATTCGGCTATAGACAAACCCGCAGCTAATCTTTATCTTGTCTCGCTATCGGGGGTACGGTTCCCTGCACTGAAGTTGTGAGGACGAGCGGGAGGGGCTAAATGTGCAAGCGATAAACGATCTATTGAGTGCCGCGAGCGGTTTTATTTGGGGGCGCTTTCTTCTAGTACCTTTGCTGCTCTTAACCGGGGTAGTCCTGACGATTGTGCTGAGAGGCATACAGTTTAAACAGCTCGGTCCCGCGTTGCACCTGGCTTTTGTGGTGCGTAAAGACGAGGGAGCCGAAGGAGATATATCTCATTTCCAGGCGTTGATGACCGCCCTGGCCGCCACGGTGGGCACGGGCAACATCGCCGGCGTCGCCACAGCGATCGCGCTCGGAGGTCCGGGGGCGTTGTTCTGGATGTGGATCACGGCCCTCTTCGGGATGGCGACCAAGTACTCCGAGGCGGTCCTTGGCGTCCGGTACAGGGTGCAGGACGAAGAAGGCGAGATGGCGGGTGGCCCGATGTACTACCTGACCCGTGGGCTCGGTGGTCCGGTCGGACGGGTGCTGGGCTTGCTGTTCGCGGTCTTTGCCGCTATCGCTGCCTTCGGCATCGGCAATGCGGTGCAGTCTTACGAGACTTCCCAGGCGCTCGAAGGGGCTTTCGGGATACCGGTATTCATTACAGCGTTCGTACTAGCCGGGCTAGCGGCGGTAGTTATCCTCGGTGGCATCCGGTCTATCGGACGCTTCACGGCCCTTTTCGTGCCTTTTATGGGCGTCATCTATATATTGGGAGCAACGGTCGTGCTTCTGGTGAACATCGCCAATATCCCGGGTGCTATTGGGCTGGTTGTCTCGACCGCTTTCACCGGTACCGCCGCCACCGGAGGCTTCGCGGGCGTGTCGGTGCTTTTGGCGATTCAGTTCGGTGTCGCCCGCGGCATCTTCTCCAACGAGTCCGGGCTCGGAACCGGCGGTATAGCCGCCGCTGCCGCTCAGACGCAGGTTCCGGCCCGCCAGGGCATCGTCTCGATGACTCAAACTTTTATAGATACGATCATCGTTTGTTCTTTTACCGGGCTCGCCATAGTTTCCTCCGGAGTGTGGGAACAGGGCTACGAGGCATTTGACGAGAGTGGCGCGGGGCTCACGCAGGCCGCGTTTGCTACGGGCCTCGGCGACTCGTTAGGGCCGCAGGTGGTCGCCGTTGGGCTCGCGTTCTTCGCTTTCTCCACTGTCCTCGGATGGGCGTATTACGGGGAGCGCAACATGGTGTACCTCTTTGGTCGTCGCGCTGTGTTCCCTTACCGCCTGGTCTTTATCGCCGTTATATTCCTTGGTGGCTTTTTGGAACTCGGTCTTGTTTGGATCTTCGCGGACGTTATGAACGGCCTTATGGCGTTGCCCAACCTGATCGGCCTGTTGTTGCTCGCCGGTGTCGTGTGGCGTGAGACGCGGAGCTACTTCAACGGCGGCGCTGCTTCACAAAGCAGGGTGCGTTAGGAAAAAGAATAGACAAACGCTTTCTTCTGAGAGGCGTTTTGTGATCCGTTCGTTTCGTTATCCGGCGTTCTCCGGTAGAATAAGGTCAGAAGCATTACAAATCCTTACCGACTTTCTGGAGGACAAGATATGAGCAGAGTGGTCAAAGCGGGCGCCGCGCTAGGCGGCGCGGCCCTGGCGGTCGGCGGGCTGAGGTGGGCGATGGGTTCCGCCCCCCGGTATGCGGCCTGGGAGAAGCCGCGATTTCAGGACTTCGAGCACCGGGTTCTGATCCTTGGCGGAGGGTTTGGCGGCTTCAACGTGGCCAAGCATGTCTGCGAGCTCGTAGAGGATCGGGAAGACGTGGGTGTTATGGTCATCTCCAGGGACAACTACCTGACTTTCTGGCCGATGGTGCCGAGCGTTGTCTCTAGCGACGTTGGGGTCAAGAACATCGCCCAGCCTCTGAGGCGTAGCCTCATCAACATGGGCGCCAGCTTCCGCCGGGCGGAGGTCGAAAAGGTCGACCTGGAGAATCAGGTCGTCACGGCCGACGGCCACGAGTTTTCCTACGACCAACTAGTATTGGCCCTCGGCGCCCAGCCTTCTTTCTTCGGCATTCCCGGAGTCGAGGAGCATGCCATCTCCATGAGGAGCATCCCCGATGCAGTGGACGTCCGCAACCGGGTGGTAGAGCGCTTCGAGGAGGCCACTATCGAGCGGGGCGACATCGACGAGTCGAAGCTGACGTTCGTAGTGATCGGGGCGGGCGCCACGGGAACCGAGACGGCGGCCCAGCTCCACGTCCTCATCCACGAGATACTGGGACCCGAGTACCCGAACATAAACCCCAACCGCTTCCGCGTTTACCTGATGGATGCGCTGCCGCACATCCTGCCGGAGTTGGACCCGGGGCTCAGGAGGGTGGCCCGGGGCCAGCTCGCGGCCAGAAACATAGAGGTCATGACCGACGCTATGGCCGAGGAAATTACCGGGGACCAGGTGAAATTAAAGGACGGTCGTAGGGTAGCCACGGAGAACGTGATCTGGACCGCCGGGGCGCGCCCGAGTTCGCTGCTCGAAGACATCGGTATCCCGCTGCAGGAGAAGACCAAAGGCGCAAAGACCGACGAATATCTCCGGGTAGAAGGCTACGAAAACGTCTGGGCGATCGGGGATAACGCGACCATCCCGGACCAGGAAGACGGCTTCGTGCCGCCCAATGCCCAGGCCGCCGTCAAAGAGGGTGTTTGTCTGGCCGAAAACATAATCTCCGCAATTGACGGTGACGGGGTAAAGCCGTTCAAGTTCAAGTCCCAGGGACAGCTCATAGACCTGGGGAGTCACTTCGCCGTAAACGACGTCTTCGGCGTGAAGTTTAGTGGTTGGATCGCCTCGATGTTCTGGCGGATGGCGTATCTATTCCGGCTACAGAGCCCGCAGGGCAAGGTACGTCAGGCGTTCGACTGGGGGCTTGAGTTCTTTACCCGTCCGACGGTGGCCCAAATCAGCGGTACCAAGGAAGAGTAATTCGGCCGCTCCGCCTTGAGCATCGACCCGCAGAGTGCTAACTTAGCCGGGCTGTAGAAGACCTGGCAAAGGGGCGCGTATGACTCTCGCCAACCAGCTAACCATGATCCGGCTGATCGCCGTTGCCCCCGTAATGCTCGCCATGTACCTGCAGTTCCCTTACGCCCGGGCCGTGGCGGTGGCGATCTACCTCGGGGCGCTGCTCACCGATTACCTGGACGGCGTCGTCGCCCGGAAGAGCGGTGAGGTAACGGGTTTCGGCAAGCTCATGGACTCTATCGCCGACAAGGCGCTTATAGTCTCGCTCTTTTTCGCCCTCGTTGGCGAAGGGTCCATGGCAGCTTGGATGGCGGCGGTCATGGTGATCCGGGAGTTCGCCGTTACGGGCCTCCGGATGGTCGCACTCGAAGCCGGGGAGGTCATCGCGGCGAATAGCTGGGGCAAGGCTAAGATGAACGCCCAGAGCCTGGGCGTACTAATACTGTTGCTCGGCGACCCGGATAAAGTAGGCTGGCAGGGAGTTATGACCTCGCTGGGCTGGTGGGTAATGCTGGTGGCGACCGTCCTGACGTTGCTTTCCGGGTGGTCTTACCTGCGAGACACCCCGAGAATACTTTCTATTACCTCCCGGCGAAACCAACGCCTCTGAAACCTGTAATATAACGCCCCGTATATGGTAGATGACGACGGAAAACAGCTAAAACCCGCCGAGGCCGAGGTAGTCCTACGCCGGGCGGCGGAATTGACGGCCCGGCGTACGGGAGACGAAATCTCGATAGGCTACGTTTCGCCGGAACTGCTGGTACAGGCCGCGACGTCCATAGGCATCCCGGAGGCCGACGTTCGCCGGGCTCTGGTGGATCTCCGCTCGGCAAGGGCGTTAGAACCGGACTCTCTACCGAAGAAACTCTACGGCGCCTCCCTTTTGAGGGTCGTCCGGGAGGTAGAGCAGTCCGCCGCCTCGGCCCGGTCCGACCTGGAGAGTGTCCTGCGCCTGAAACACGGTTTGAAGCTCCGCAATAAGACGGGGGCCAGTTCGACCTGGGATGCGGGCGACGTCCTCAGTACCATGCGCCGGGCGATGGACTTTGCCGACCACCGGGCACTCTTTAAGGTCCGCTCCGTCGAGCTCCGGGTCCGGGAGGCCGGCGCGGTTCGCAGCCAGGCCTACCTGACCGCCGACTTCTCCAACCAACGCGGCGAATATCTTTCCCTCGGCGGCATAGTCGGGGCCACCCTCGCCGTGCCACTCGCAATCGCCGGGGTTTACAACCCGCTGTACTTTCTGCTGGTCCCGCCGGCGCTCGCCGCACCGGCTCTGGGCTTCAAACTAGCGTACAACAAAGCGTGCGTCGAGATCCGGCGCGCCCTCGACTTCGTGCTCGACTCCGCCGAACACCCCCCGCCATCCTCCGGTGGAGACCCCGGAATGCAAACCTCCCGCCGCATCCGGGACCTCGACCCGATCCCCAGGTTTACTACCCGCTTCGGAGACGAAGAGCGATAGAGGGGACCGGCTATCTGGCCCGCCAGACTGCTTTCCGGAGGGCTGAAATGCTTTAAACTGTTTGCATGCCGCTGAACGTGCTCAAAGAGGTTTTCGGGTTCGACTCGTTCAGGCCGGGGCAGGAAGACGTTATCCGGGCCGTTCTAGATGGCCGGGACACCCTGGCGGTGATGCCGACCGGTGGCGGAAAAAGCCTCTGCTACCAGGTCCCGGCGCTCATGAAAGAAAGCCTGACGGTCATTGTTTCGCCCCTGATATCGCTCATGAAAGATCAGGTAGACTCGCTGATCCAGAGCGCCGTGACCGATGCCGCCACGCTCCACTCCGGGCTCCCGCCGGAGGAGCGGTGGGAGGTCGAACGGAAAGTCCGCGACGGTGAGATCAAGATGCTCTACGTCGCCCCCGAAAGGCTTCGTTCCCTGGAGTTCGTGCTCTCCCTGCGACGTTCCGGCGTAGGGCTATTCGTGGTGGACGAGGCCCACTGCATCAGCGAGTGGGGCCACAACTTCCGCCCGGACTACCTTTTCCTGCCCCGGGCCGTAAAAGACCTCGGCAGCCCGCCGGTGCTCGCCCTGACCGCGACGGCGACGCCCCGCGTCCGGCAAGACATCTTGCGGTCTCTCAGGATGCGCTCGCCGGAGGTCGTGGTAACGAGCTTCAACCGGCCGAACCTTACTTACCGGGTGCGGGAGGCGAAAAAGAAAGAACAGAAGCTACCCCTGATCCTGGACATCATCCGTAGCACGCCGCCGCCGGGCATCGTCTACGCCACGACCCGTAAAGAATGCGAAGAGCTCGCCGCGAGCCTCCGGCGCTCCGGGATAGACGCCGCCGCCTACCACGCCGGAATGGGGGCCGGGGAACGGTCCGGTGTACAAGAGCGTTTCATGACGGACGAGGTCGCCGTGGTCGTCGCGACGGTCGCCTTCGGGATGGGCGTGGACAAACCAAACGTGCGGTTCGTGATCCACTCCAGCATCCCCGGCAGCCTTCCGGCTTACCTGCAGGAGTCCGGGCGGGCGGGGCGTGACGGGGAACCCGCCGAGTGCGTAACCCTGTACCGGGGGCAGGATCTTGGACGCCGGAAGCGTCTGATCGGCCTGAACTCCGCCGGTGAGGACGAGGTGGGGTCTTTCTTCCGGGCCTTGTCCGGAATAGAGCGGGATGGCCGGGCAAACGTGGCGCCGGGTACGCTGGCGACGCTCGGCGGCGTCGAGCAGGACGCGGCCGGCATATTGCTCGGAGGCCTCGAAGAGACCGGCCTCATCTCCCGCGGCTACGATCTCTGGGCCGAGGTCGAAGTTCGAAACCTTGTAGAAGAGCCGGACGGGTTGCCGGAGAGCGTAACTGCCGTCCACGCCGCCCTGCCCGGAAACGGGACCATCGGCCTACCGGAACTCGCCCGGCGGGCAGGAGTCCGGCCGGTCGTGGCCCAGGGCGCCGTTTACCGGATGATGGCCGACGGCCTCGTAGAAGCTATCCCCCGGGGCTCCCTGGTCGACGTCCGGCTCAAAGAAACCCTGGATCCGGAAAACCGGCGCAAGATCGCCACCCGTCTCAAGAACATGTCCCGCAACGCCTACTCTCAACTCGACGCCGTGGAGGCCTACGCAAACCTCAAGACCTGCCGCCGCGAGAAACTCCTGCGGCATTTTGGCGACGCCGAGGAGGTCGCCCCCTGCGACGGCTGCGACGTTTGCCGGAAAGAAACACTCCAGGCCGTTCCCGAACCGACCGCCTCCGTGCCGGGCCCGACCAACGCGGGCGAGCCTGAAACCGGACGACCGGAGATAGACTCCGCGCTCTTCGAACGTCTGCGGAGCTGGAGGGGGGAGCAAGCCCGGAACCAGAAAGTACCGGCCTACGTCGTGCTGCACAACTCTCACATAGAGGAGATCTCCGCCCGCAAGCCCCGCACCATCCACGAATTGGGCTCCATCAAAGGCATTGGTCTCCGGCGGGCCGCCCGCTACGGGGAAGAGATACTGGCCCTCGTACAAGGCGATGACGCGCCCGGAAACGGCCGGGAGCCCGTGTACCGGGAGCGTCTGGAGGCCGCGGAACGTCTCCTGCGCGCGGGCCGGGGCGCGGAAGCCGTGCCGGAACTGGCCCGGGCCCTGGAGATCGGCGGCGGAGAAGCGGAACACGAAATAGACGAACTGCTCGGAAATAAACTAGCGTTGACCGACCGGAAGGAGGCCCCATGAGGCTCGAAGGAAAGAAGCTCGTCGTATTGCTGGCCGAAGGGTTCGAGGATCTGGAATATTGGGTAACGGTGATGAGGCTCCAAGAAGAAGGCGCCGAGGTTTTAACGGTCGGCCCCGACCTCAAAACGGTGTCCGGCAAGAATGCCCTCTCCGCCCAGGCCGACGCCACGCCCGAAGACGTCGACGTCTCCGGGTTGGACGGGGTCGTTATCCCCGGTGGTTGGGCCCCGGACAAGCTCCGACGTTACTCGGAGATCCTGAAGATAGTCAAGGAGGTCTACGACAACGGAAAAATCGTGGGCATCATCTGTCACGGTGGGCTGGTCGCGATCTCTGCGGAGATTGTGGACGGCGTGCGGGCCACGGGCTCGCTCGGCATAAAAGACGACCTGGAGAACGCCGGGGCGACCTGGGTGGATAAGCCGGCGTTTCGCGACGGGAACCTGGTGTGGGGCAGGGTCGTGCCGGACATTCCGGCTTTTTGCCGCGAGCTGGTAGACGCGCTGGCCGAATAGTAGCTCGATAAAGTCGTCGTGAAGGCTGCCACGAGAGTTTGCCGCGCCGCTGGTAGAATTTAGGGGTATGAGGAGCTTTAGAAAAAGTTTCTGGTCGATTGCGTTGGGAGTTTTGCTCGCGCTCGGGATCGCGGTGCTGGTGGTCTTCGGTATCTTCTGGCCGATAGCCATGAGGTTCCTTGACCCTTCGCTGGCCGAAGGCGCTTTCTTCCCGTCGCTCTTTCTCGTGCTGGCGGCGGCGTTTGCCTTCTACTGGGGCGGTATGATCTCCAGCTACCGCGCCCCCGGACGGCGTAAGCTCCACGGTGTGTTGGTAGCCCCCGTTACGTTTGCGATCTCACCCGCAATCAATGTTCTCTCCGGGAACGGGCTGTTCCCCGGCCTGAACTCCCCGCGGGCGATCTTATTCATGGTCGTGATACTCCTGATCTCGACCGGTGGCGCGTACGTCGGGGCGCGCCGGGGCGAGGTGCTCTACGCCCACAACCGAAAGTTTATAGAGCGCCGCAGACGCCAGAGACAGAACAAGCAACAGGCCGTTAGCGGGCCTGAACACCGAGGATAAGACGTCCCTGGGCGTCGACCCGGGCGTTCGGCTCCCGCCTACCTTCTTCACCAACTTCTTCCGGCTCTTCTCCGCCGCCCAACAGGTATACCCGCGGCTCCTGAACGTCCTCCGCCGGCTCCGCCACGTATCGGCGCCACGCGAACTCCTCCCACACAAACGTAAAAACGGGTTTGTCGGCTTCTTTATCCGTTTCGGCGTACACCTTCGGCTGTCCCAGGGATTTCGAGATGGAAGCAACGTGGCGGGCGTGCTCGCTCTCGTTGAACGTGGAGATCCCGGCCCGCAAGCGATGCTCCGGGTCCGATAGCCGGCGCAGGTCCTCTATTGCCCGTTGCAGTTCTTCCGCGTTGCGGCGGCCCTCTTCCCGGGACTCTTGCAAGCGCGCTTCGAGTTCTCTTACCCGCATATCCGTGTTTGCGGCGCCGTGACGCGGCTCTTCCGTTTGCCTTTCCGGCTCTTCTCGGTTTTCATGGCCGTCGTGGGCGGTATCTAGAACGTTTTCTCTTTGCTCCCGCGCCTCGTCCAATTCCCGGGCCAGTGCATCCCGGGCGTGCTCGGACACCACGAGCGCGGTCTTCAGATCTTCAATCTCTTTTCCGAGAAGAGCCACGTTCTCCGGCGAGGCCTGTTCCGCCAGCCCACCCCCCGTTCCCGGCGTCCCCGGTTCTTCTCTGTCCAACTCCTCCGACCGACCTTCCGACTGAAGCGCGGCTTCGAGTTCTTCGAGCCGGGTCGTGTAAGCGGTGGCTTCGGAGGTCTTCTCCATCTTGAGGCCCTCCAATTTTTCCTGGGTTGTCCACAACTCCAGCCTGCTGCGTTCGGACATGTCTTCCAGGCGTCGTTCGTATTCGGCGCGGAGCTCTGCCAGGTCCTCCTCGTGCCGGGTGCGGAGGACTTTATTGTCCGCTGCTCTTTGTGAGCGGAGCGTTTCTATCCGGCGTTCGGCTTCGGCTTTTGCCTCCGCCATCCGGGCCGCGTGCGCCTTTTTTAGCTCTTGCTCCCGATTTTCGGCGAGCCCTTTTATCTCCCGTAGCTTTGCCTGGTATCGTTCTTCGTCCTCCCGGATGCGGTTCTCTAACTCCGTCCGCTGATCCTCTGGAAGCTCCTGTACCCCGGCCTGCGACCCCAGACCGTGATCGTTGGACTCGCGGAGGGCCTCCTGTAGCCGCTGTTCGAGTTCCTCCCGCAGTTTACCTTCTAATTCTTGCCGCTCGTCTTCGGCCTCTTTGCGGATCTCGGAGATCTCGGCCGTCCGCTGGCGGTCGAACTCTCTTTCGCCCTCCAGCAGCCGCTCTTGTGCCTCCCGGTAAGAGTTTTCGAGCGCCGCGGCGCGCTCTTCGTACTGCTCTTCGACCCTTCTCCGGACCCTGAGGTGTTCTTCTCTGAGTTCTTCCCGGTCTTCTGTGGAGAGCGCCGACTCGATCTCCGCCCCCAACTGATCCTGGAACCCGTTTTGGAGCCGGGCGAGCTCGGCGATGTGCTGGTTCGTGAGGCTTAGTTGCTCTTCGGAGCTTCTTATCCGCAGCCCGGTGATCTCACCCAAAGCATCCCGGGCCTGGACCTCGGCGGCAGAACGCGCCCGCTCCTTTTCTTCCAGGGCTTCTTCCCGGGCCGTGACCTCTTCCTGGGCCGCTTTCAAGGCCACGCTGGCCTGTTCCAGATCTCGCCGGAGGCTGTCGACTTCCTCTTCGAGGCTTTCTATGAGGGCCTGGGCGGCCCGCATCTGGCCCTCGATCTCCTGAAGGTAATTCTTTTCCTGGCCGCTCAAGCCTGCTTCTCCCGAACTTGATTACGCCGCACAAATCCCCTGGCACCCGAACGATACTGTATCGCAGGGTAACCCCTCGGCGGTATTCGGTAAAGAGTTTTTAAGACGTTTTCTGGCAGCCGGGACAAAGTCCTTCTACCACCAGCGTGGTATTCCTGACGTCGTAGCGCGTGTTTTCCCGGATGCGGGCCTCCAGGTCCTCCAACTCTATACCCGGTATCTCGGAAACCACCCCGCAGTCCTGGCAGCGAATGTCCAGGTGCGGCCGGGTGTTGAGGTCGTAGCGGGTGGGCGACTCCGACCAGTGCTTCGCGCCTATAACCCCGATCTCCTCTAACACCGAAAGCGCCTGATAAACCGTTCCCAAAGCAACCTTGGGGTTCTTCTTCTTGACCACGAGGTAGACGTCTTCTGCGGAGGGATGCCCCCGCGCTTCCTCCAACGCCTCGAGCACGGCCTTCCGCTGCGAAGTCAGCGTATAGCCCGACCTGCGGAGCTTCTCCCGCACGTTCTGTTCTACCTTATTCGTCATGCCTTGGGTGTCACTGAATCAATAACCATTCCTGATTCCAAGTTTATCATAAGATCCCGCCGACGCGTTACGGTATACCATAGCTTTCTATGGCCTCTATAGTAAACCTCTTCCTCAACGCTTGGCGTCTGTTGCGCAACGGCTATCGTCGGTTCTTTGGCCGCGTACCGGACTATATAGTCTTTGAGGTGAGTAGTAGTTTGCCGGAGTTCGAGCCCCGGGTTGGCTTTCTGCGGCGCCGGGTCAACCCGGGACCTCCGGCACTTAGCCTCGAAGAGGTGCGCCGGCGGCTGTCACGGATCTCCGGCGACGGACGGGTTCGCGGTGTGATCTTGCGGGTACAGAACCTGGATGCCGGGTGGGCTGCTTTGGAAGAGCTTCGGCGGGAGTTGGCCGGGTACAAAGAAAGCGGCGGCCGCGTCGTGGTTTATTTGGTCGAGGTGGATACGCGTTCGTATTACCTGGCTTGCGCGGCGGACGAGATCCTGGCGACACCTTTGGCGACGGTAAGCGTAACCGGCCTCCGGACCCGGATAAATTTCCTCAAGGATGGCCTGGAGAAAGTCGGGGTGGAAGCGGAGGTGTTCGCCGTCTCACCCTACAAATCCGCCTACGACACCTTCGCCCGTCAGGATTTCTCCGCAGAGGCCCGGGAGCAGGCGGAAAGGCTCGTGAACCGTCGGTTCGAGGAGTTGGTAGAGGCTGTGGCCGAGGGAAGAGACATGACCCCCGAAAAAGCGCGGGAGAAGATCGACGGGGCGCCCTACAGCGCGTCCGGGGCTTTGGAAGCGGGACTGCTCGACGGCGTCTGCTACGAGGATGAGTTGCCGGGGAGGCTCGGGGTTGACGGCGAGGGCGCGAGCCTTGCAGAGTGGCCGGCAGCCAGTAAAGCCTTGAAGATACCTTACCGGAGGCGTTTCCGGCGGCGGGTTGGGGTCGTCAGTTTGTCCGGCGCCATAGTGCGGGGGAGGAGCAGGAAGTTGCCGGTTCCGCTACCTTTGATCGGGGGCGAGCAGGCCAGGAGCGAGTCGGTGGTCGCTGCGCTCCGGATGGCGGAGAAGAACCGCCGGGTCGCGTCGGTGCTCTTCCACGTAGACTCGCGGGGCGGAGACTCTCTGGCGTCTGACCTGATCTGGCGCGAAGTCCAACGCATCAACGAGAAGAAACCCGTTGTCGTACTTATGGGCGACGCCGCGGCCTCCGGCGGCTACTACGTCTCCGCGTCGGCGGGCCACATCGTCGCCCGGCGCAGCACGCTCACCGGCTCGATAGGTGTGATCTCGCTGCGCCCCGTTGCCACGAAGCTGTACGAAAAACTCTCCGTAAACCCCGTCGTCGTCGGGCGCGGAGAGCGCTCCGGCCTCTTCGACCTCAGCCGCCAACCCACCGACGACGAACGACAGGTCCTCGCCGGACAGGTCGAGGCCATCTACGGGGAGTTCAAAGACCGGGTCGTAAAAGGAAGAAACTTCGGGCCGGAAAGCCTCGAAAAACTAGCCGGTGGCCGCGTCTGGACCGGGATCGAAGCCTACGAGAACGGCCTGATAGACGACCTCGGAGGCTGGCAAGTAGCGTTCGATAAAGCGCGCGAGTTGGCCGGGATACAAACTGACGCGCCGGAGGTCGTACTCAAGATCTCCCCGCCCAAGACCGGCCGTCCGATGCCGGAAAACGCCGCCGAAGCCGCCCGGGCGTTGGCCGAAGACTACAAGGAGACCCTTGACGAATATCGTTCGCAAAAAGTCTGGGCCCACGCGCCATACACTTTCTCCGAAGACTGATAGTATCGAACGGTCGATGACCGAGATTTAGAAAGACCTGTTCTTGGGCGAGTTTGCTGTTAAAGGCGTGGACCGGCGGGCGATGGTCGGGCTGTCGGCCGGGCATCTCTTTACCGACGTAAACCAGGGTGCGGTGGCCGCCTTGATCCCGTTCCTGATCTCCGAGCGCGGCCTGTCGCTGGCAGCGGCCGGTACGCTGGTCCTGGCCGCGACGGTCAGTTCTTCCATCGTCCAACCCTTGTTCGGCATCTTCTCCGACCGCAGCCCGCTGCCGGTTCTCATGCCGCTGGGTTTGCTGCTCGCCGGGGGCGGCATCGCGCTCGTGGGCGTGGCCCCCAGCTATCCCCTGATATTGCTCTGCGTCGTTTTCAGCGGTATCGGGGTCGCGGCCTTCCACCCGGAGGCGGCCCGGTTCGCCAACTACGTCTCCGGCTCCCGGCGGGCGCGGGGGATGAGCTTCTTCTCCGTCGGCGGCAACGCCGGTTTCGCCCTCGGCCCCGTATTGACTACGCCGCTCGTCCTGCTCTTCGGGTTGCCGGGCACGTTGTTTCTCGTGATACCCGCGGCGCTTATGGCCGCGGTGCTGTACGTGGAAATGCCCCGTATGATGGGCTTTCAGCCGGTCGTCGAAGACAAGGGCGACGAAGAGCCGGTCGCGGCGCCCGAGCACTGGGGGCCGTTTGCGCGCATGATCGGGGTGGTCACCATCCGGTCGTTCGTCTACTTCGGCCTGGTTACGTTCGTCGCCACCTACTACGCCCAGGTGCTCGGAACCTCGACCGCCCGGGGAAACACGGCGCTCGCAATAATGCTCTTCGCCGGAGCGGTAGGAACCCTGACGATGGGGCCGCTCGCCGACCGCTTCGGCCGCCGGGTCGTGCTCGGCGCTTCCATGCTTCTGCTGCCGGCCCTGATCCTCGGCTTCACGCTCGCCGGACCAACTTCGGGTATGGTGCTGCTCGCCCTGATCGGGGCGGCCACTATCGGCACGTTCGGCGTAACCGTGGTAATGGGCCAGGAATACCTGCCCGGCCGCATAGGGCTCGCCGCCGGCATAACGATGGGACTCTCGATCGGCCTCGGCGGGCTCGGGGCGCCGCTCCTGGGCTTTCTGGCCGACGCCCGGGGCCTCCCGTTTATGATGGTGGTGATCGCCGCGTTGCCCGTGCTGGGACTTCTGCTGACGCTCACGCTACCCCGCAAGCACTAGCCGCCTCTGGCCGGCGCATTCTGTAATAGAACTACTAGCCGCGTGAAGGACTTCGGTTACTATAAGAGGCATGAGCGAAGTCTTATCCAACGGTAGTCGACCTTGAACGTTTTCGGGCGCCTGGGGCGGTTTACCTACCGTTACCGGTGGGCGGTACTAGTGTTTTGGGCCGTCATCCTGGTCGGGGCGGTTTTCTTCGCGCCGAGGCTCGGCGGACAACTCAAGGGTGGTGGCTTCGACGGCTCCGGCTCGGAGGCCGAGCGGGTACAGAACCTGATGGTCGAGGAGTTCGGCGTCTCCCCGGCGACCCTCACGATAGTCTTCGAGGGCGAAGGGCGCTCCGTAAAAAGCGAACAGTTCCAGAACGCGGAAGACGCCGCGCTCGAGCCTCTCCGGCAGATGGAAGAGACCCGCTTCGTAACCACCTACGCCAGCACCGAAGACCAGCGCTTTGTCTCAGAAGACGGCGAGAAGACGTACGCGGTAGTCGGCTTCAACGTCTCTATCGATGAAACCCAGAGCCTGGTAGATGAAGTGCGCAGCAAGGTACGTTCCGACGAGCTAACAACCTACGTCACCGGCGCTCCCGCCGTTTACCTGGACATCACGAACGCCAGCAACGAGGACATCAGACGGGCGGAGAAGTACGCCTTCCCGCTGGCGTTGGTCATACTGGTTATCGCCTTCGGGACGTTGGTCGCGGCCGGTATTCCGGTTTTGATCGGGGGCGTCAGCGTCCTGACCGCCCTGGCTGCGCTGTATTTCCTGGCCGGCGTCTACGATATGTCGGTCTTCGTGCTGAGCATCGCGACCATGCTGGGGCTGGGGCTCGGCATAGACTACGCGCTCTTCGCAGTGAGCCGTTTTCGGGAGGAGTTGGAGAACTACCCGGTGGACGAATCTGTCTCGCGGACGGTGGCTACGGCGGGGAGGTCTATCTTCTTCTCGGGGCTTGCGGTCCTGATCGGTCTTAGCGGGCTGCTCTTTTTCCCGTTCATGTTTATCCGGTCTATCGGGGTAGCGGGCGTGCTGGTGGTCTTTGTCTCGGTCGCGGCGGCGCTGACGCTACTGCCGGCGGTCCTGAGCGTTCTGGGCCACCGGGTGAACGCGCTCGCCGTGCGGCGGAACCGGGGCGCGGTGGGGGCAAGTTTCTGGGGGCGGAGCGCGGAGGTCGTGATGCGGCACCCGATCATTGTGATCCTGATCGTGGGTGTTATGCTCTCTGCCCTTCTTTACCCCGTTACGCACATGAAGATCGGCATTCCCGAAGCGAGCGTGCTACCGGAGAAGTACGAGTCCCGAGCCGGCGACGACATCCTGAAGCAAGACTTCGACTACGCGAGCCTCTCCCCGATGGAGATCATCGCCACCGTGCCGGAAGACCCACTGAGCACCGAAGGACTGAAGGACACCCGCCAACTCGGCGAACGCGTCCGCGAGGCAGATGGGGTGGAAAGCGTAGAAAGCATCTACACCGTCGGCAAGACCGCCGCCAAAGATTACGCCGAAGAGGTCTCCAACGCCCGCGACGAAGCCGAGTCCGGGGCGCAAGGCAGGACGGATGAGTTGGTAAACGAACAGTACGATCAACTCAAAGAAGAACAAGTTCAGAAAACCACCGACGAGCAGGTCGCCCAACTCGAATCCGCCCGAGGATCGTTGCCGCCGGGCGCCAGGGAGCAGGTCCGGGAGCAGGTCGAGCCGGAGGTCGAGAAGCGCCTGGAGGAAGCCGGGGCTAGAGAACAAATAAGGTCTGAGGTGGAGGCGGAGGTCCAGAGCCGCATAGACGACCGGGTCCCGGACTTGCCGGCCGGAATAAGCGCTAACGGGGAGGTAACGGCCGAGGGCATTGCCAACTTCTTCGAACTCCCCGAAGCCCAGGAGTCTGAAGAGTTGCAGGAAGCCGTGGACAGCTTCGTGGCCGGGGACCGTACCCTAATAAGGTCGGTCACGGATACCAGCCCGTACGTCGCTGCTGCGCGCGAGACGGTAGGGAATGTCCGCGAGGTCCGGCCGCCAGAAGACGTCAGCTTCCTCGTCGGTGGTCTCTCCGCCGGCCAGAAAGACTTCATCTCCAGCGTCTACGGCATGGCCCCCTACGCGGCGGCGTTCGTGCTGGGCGTAACCTATCTGGTGCTGCTCTACACGTTCAAGTCGGTCTTTATCCCGCTAAAGGCGGTGGCGGTAAACATCCTGAGCCTCACGGCGAGCTTCGGGGCGATGGTGTTCGTGTTCCAGGACGGTAACTTCTCGAACTTGTTGAACTTTACGCCGCTGGGTTTCGTAGACGCTACGCTTCCTATCTTGATGTTCTGCACCATCTTCGGCGTTTCGATGGACTACGAAGTGTTCTTGCTCTCCCGCATCCGGGAGGCCTACGAAAACGGTGACTCGAATACCGCCAGCGTCGCCAAAGGACTCATGTCCACCGCGGGCATTATTACGTCCGCTGCGGCTATCATCATCGTCGTTACCGGCGCTTTCGCGTTTACCGGGATCATCATAACCAAGGCGGTGGGCCTGGGGCTCGCCGTGGCCGTCTTCGTAGATGCGAGCATCATCCGGGTGCTGCTGGTGCCGGCTACCATGCGGGTGCTGGGCGACTGGAACTGGTGGCCCGGAGGCCGGAAGAGTACGTTCGGAAACCAGAAAAAGGCTTACCCGGATAAGAATGATTCTTGATACTGGTGGGTGACCGGTATAGACTGTTGTAGATGGTGGAGTTCGAGCAGATATTAAAGAGTCGGGGATACCGGCTGACGAACCAGCGGCGGGTGATCGTGCGCGAGTTGGAAGACGAGCGGCATTTGTCGGCCGAGGATCTCTACGACAAAGTCAAAGGGGAGCATCCGGAGCTCGGTCTTTCTACGGTGTACCGGACGTTGGACCTCCTGACGGAGCTCGGCGTCGTTCGCAAAGAAGACTTCGGTGAGGGCTACTCGCGCTATGAGTTGGCGACCGAGCGGATGCACCACCACGCCCGGTGCGACGAGTGCGGCAGCGTTATAGAGTTCAACGAAGAGCTTATGGAGTATCTCGCGCTACAGGTCGAACGGGAGACGGGATTCGTAACCGACTGGCACGAGATCACCCTGCACGGCCGCTGCGCCGCCTGCGCGACCCCCTAGAATAACTAGACGCTAACCGTCAAACCATCCTCGGCGACTACCACTTCGCCGCCGTAGTTCCTCCCGACTTCGGCTACTAGGTCTAAAGAATCCGCCGTCGGATAAATGTGGGTCAGCAGGACGCGCCCAACGCCCCCCTCGGATGCAATACGGGCAACGCTGTTGGGGGTGAGATGCCCCGGAACAGGACTCTCATCGGGAAACGAGCACTCGATCAGCATGGTGTGGGCGCCCCGGGCGAGTTCGACTACCGACTCACTGTACTCCGTGTCGCCGGTGTAGACGAAAGCCTTTCCTTCCTCTTCCAATCGGTAGGCGGTGCTCTCGGGCCGGTGCTCGGCGGGGGCCCAGGAAACGCGGCAGCCGGGCAAGTCGAGAGGAGAGCCGCACTCGTGGGGAAGTTCAGAGGCTTGCAGCGGGTAGTCGCCCTTCATCCACTCGCCCCACACGGCCAGGATCCTCGCCCAAAACTCTTCGAAAGGTTCGGGACCGGTAACGTGTAGGGCTCGGGTACGGGGCTCTTCGGCGCCGTAGTTCATGGCGAAGAGGAGCGGCACGACGTCTACGGTGTGGTCGGGGTGGAAGTGGGTGAAGAAGATGCGGTCGATGGAGAACGGGTCGAGGCCTGCGTGGAGCATTCCGCGGACCGCGCCGGAGCCCAAGTCGAATACGAGGGTCTCGTCTTGCGTCCGCACCATCACGCAACTCTGGCGGCGCGATAGGCGGGGCACTACGGTTCCGGAGCCTACGACGGTCACTTCCACGCTCCATTCCCTCCTTTGTATTGGCCGAAAGCCCAGACGAGGCCGGCAAGCCCCAGTAGGGCACCCCCGATCACATCCGATGCCCAGTGTACCCCGAGGTAAACCCGGCTCGGTGCCATCCCCGTGAGCACCAGGACAACGAGCGCCCGGGCGAGCTTGTTTCTCCAAAAAAACAAGACGATCCCGAGCAGGATCACCGATCGGAGCATATGTCCGCTAGGATACGGATAGGAGTAAGGCACATCCAGGACCGGCGAGAAGCCCGTAACACGCGCGGCGTCCTCCGGCATCGGGACTTGAGGGAGCCACAGCTTCATCGCGAGTTCCACGAGGCTCGTTACCAACATTGCGACTGATAGCCGGATAGCGAGCGTCCGGCGGTCCGTCAGGAACAGCCAGACGACCAGCGCCGCAAACGCGGGAACCGTGATTTCGATGCCCCCGAGCGTCGAGAAGAAACCCCCGATCCGGTCAAGTACGGGGTTTGCCCAGCTTTGGGATGCATGCAAAGCCCACGAGTCCAGGCCGTAGAAAAGCCTGAGACCCGCCAGGATCGAAACGACCGTAAAAGCCGCGATAGAGAGCCGTAGAATAAGGTCCCGTCGTTCCTTCAAAGCCTTTAGAGGCTAACAGATCGTTGCCGGAAAGGTCGTAGCAAGAAGAGAGCTGGACGGTGAAGTCCAGCCCGCAGATGGAACTATCTGGTTTTAAGCGACGGCGTCACGGAGTATGCGGCCGTACTCTCCGCCCTTGAGGATGCGCTCTGCTTCGCGCTGAAGCTGGCGGACCCGCTCGCGGGAGATATCCAACTCGTCGCCGAGTTCGGCCAGCGTGGCCGGGTCCCGGTCGTCGAGGCCGTAGCGGCGGACGAGTACATACCGGGCACGCTCCGGTAGGCGCTCTATGGCTTCCTTGAGCTGTACCGTCTCCATCTCCTTCATAACCGTGTTCGGCGTGTCGGAGACCTTATCGTCTTCGATGAAGTCCCCGAGTTGGGAAGATGTCTCGTCGGTCGAGACCGGCTGGTCGAGGCTGGTGGCGTCCGGCATGGCGCCCATCGTCAGCCGTACCTCATCCAGGTTCCAGCCCAGACGTTCGGCAACGTCCTCCTCCGAAGGCTCCTTCTCGCGCTCTACGGAAAGCTCATTGTAGGCGCGGGAGACCTTCCGGATCTTCTCCGTCATGTGGACCGGAACCCGGATGGTGCGGCCCTTATCCGCCACGGCCCGCTGTACGGCCTGACGGATCCACCAAGTCGCGTACGTGGAGAACCGGAAACCACGGGCCGGGTCGAACTTCTCGACGGCTTTCATCAGGCCGATGTTGCCCTCCTGGATAAGGTCTTCGAAGGGCAGCCCGTACCCCCGGTACTTTTTCGCCACGCTCACGACGAGCCGCAGGTTCTTCTCGATTAGGTGTTGCCGAGCCCGGCGGTCGCCAACCTTCGCCCGGTTCGAGAGGTCGATCTCCTCGTCGTGCGTTAGGAGATCCCCCTGGCCGATGTGTGCCAGGTATTTCGCCAGAAGCTCCGGGGTTTCTGTATCCCGGGCTATCTTGGCGCCCGGCTGCTTTTCCGACTTCTTCGCCACACCGTCCTCCTAATCCTCTTGAAATAGGATATCGTCCAGAATCAGTTTTGAAAACTAATATTGATTTTACCCTTTTTTGCCGCGTCTCTAAACTCTTTGTATCGTCAAAACTTATACGCAACAAAAAGCGGTAAGTTTCTAATATGGAGGATTCTTGCTGTCCAGGCCGTCTCTTATAGACCCACTCGTCCGGGGCGCAGTCCACGAGGCGGAAAACTCGGGAGCGAGTATGTACGGGTACCGGGGTTGGCGAATATACTGGAAGCGTGAAGTTATTGGCCGGTTGCCGTTTGGCAGGCGTTCGACGGGATCAACGAAGGAGACCGATGATAGCGATAACCAACAGCTTGCCCGTCAAAGAGGGTGCGGCGGACCGGATCGTGGAGCGTTTTGCTGAAAGCCGGGGCAATGTGCAAGATTTTCCGGGCTTCGTTTCTATGGAAGTCTTAAAATCCGAGGAGGAGGATGAGGTCCTCGTCATAACGTGGTGGGAGAACAAAGAAGCCTTCCGGTCCTGGGTATACAGTGAGGAATTCAAAAAAGCTCACGGGCGGGGCGGGGCAAGAGAGCTACTCGCCGGTCCCCCGAAGATGACTACCTACAAAGTATCGTCAGGAAAAAGTCCTGGAGATAATCGGCGCTAGGTCCGCGGAGGCTTCCGTACTAGGCTCGTATTCCCCCCGGCCGAGCACAGCAAAGACAAAGGCGAAGAGGAAGATCATGATCATAACCAGAATCCCAAACGCCAGCCGTTCTCTCAAATCTTCTCCTGTCTGCGGATGTACTTAGGGTATTCTATCCTACCGGAGGTCCGCTGTCGCCCGTCGCGGTAGTAGGGATTTATTGCCGGTAGGGGCAAGCTCTTGAAGCTCATAATGTACAATGCAGCAAGACGTAGCCGGTCCGTACCGTAGAGGGTTTCAAAATAGACGATACCTACAACAGCGCGGGGGTAAAGACATGAGCATAGATTACTCCCTGCCGGAATACACCGAGTTGCAGGAGAAGGAGTGCCGGGACCTTCTCAAAATGCTGGGCGAGATGGGCATTGCGACCGCCGACCGGGTTTACAGCCCGGGTGAGGCCATCTACCGCGAGGGCGAGTACGGCGACGCGCTGTACGTCGTCGTTTCCGGCGTCCTAAAACTTTTTCGTCCCTACTCCGGGAGCAAAGAGGCGACCCTGCGTCTGCTCCGGGACTGGGATATATTCGGCCACATCGCGTTCGCCGGCGAGACCAAGCAACGCGCCTACGCCGAGGCCGTCACGGAATGTACCGTCACGAAAGTCCCCAAAGTCTTTGTAGAGCGGGCGGTGCGCCAGGACCCCCGGGTTGCGTTCAAGATAATGACGCTGCTGGAACTCCGGCTCGTGCAGTACGAGGAGTTGGTGAAGTGTCTCCTTCCGAGGGAGACCGAGGTACGCCTCGCGAACCTGTTGCCCATCCTGGCCCAAAAATTCGGCAAGGGCGGTGGTAGCGAGGTCACGATAGGCCTGCGGCTGACCCACCAGGACCTGGCCGCGATGGTCGCCTCGACCCGGGAGTCCGTTACCAAAGTGCTCAACGAGATGCGGAACCGGGAGATCATCGAGATAGAAAGCGGGCGTATAACGCTGAAAAACTCTCGCGCCCTTACGGAGCTCGCCTACCCCTGATCTCTATCCCTACTATCCCTGGCCGTTGTCGCGGCCTTCTGTCATAGTACGCGCGTGCTAGAGCTTATAGAGGCAATATTCTTGGGTATAGTGCAGGGGCTCACGGAGTTCCTGCCGGTCTCCAGTTCCGGGCACCTGGTGCTCGGGCAGTATTTCTTGGACCTGGATCCGGACCGCTTCGGGCTCTCGTTCGACGTGGCGCTGCACATGGGGACCTTGCTCGCGGTCGTGTCGTTTTTCTGGCGGGATCTGGTCCGGATGGCTTACGCTTTCGCGCGTTCGCTGACGGGCCGTAGGAACATGTCCAACCCGGACCAGCGCCTCGCGTACCTGATCCTGGCCGCGACGATTCCGGCCGCCCTGATCGGCTTTCTCTTCGAAGGCTTTATCGAGACGCGTACCCGGCTGCCGTGGGTGGTCGTCTTCAACCTGGTGCTCGTCGGCGTGTTGTTCATAGTGGCCGAGATAATGGGGAAAAGAAACCGTCAGGCGTCGAAGCTCGGGTTCAAAGAAGCGGTCGGGATCGGGGTAGCCCAGGCGGCGGCGCTCGTGCCGGGGGTCTCGCGTTCGGGAGCCACGATCACGCTGGGACTTTTTTTGGGGCTCAGGAGAGAAGAGGCGGCCCGGTTTTCGTTCTTGATGAGCGTCCCGATAATCGGGGGCGCGGGCACGTTGCAGTTGACCGAGGTGATCTCCGAGGGCATGACCGCCTTCGACGTTTTGCTCTTTGGCGTGGGCTTCGTTTCCTCGGCCGTCGTGGGATACGCGGCGATCAAGTTCTTTATCTCTTATATCGCGGATCATAGCCTCCGGGCTTTCTCTTATTACCGTTTCGGCCTGGCCGCGGTCGTGGCCGTTCTACTCGTGGTACTTTGATATTGATACTTTGACATCGGCGGCGGCTCTCTGGTACTTTAATTGGCAGTCATGCAGCAAGCTCTAGCCGCAGTCTCGAATTTGCATCCCTCACGTCCTGGCGAGGACCGGCGATTTATCGGGGAGGACCGTCGCCCCGGTTTCGCGGCGCGTTCCTCCTGATCCGAAAGACGGAAAACTACCTACGGGAGACTGTGTTGAACATGTTTTGTACCGACGAGCCGATAAAAAGCCTTTGTAGCCTGGGATGGCGGCGCAATGCTCGCTGAAGACGGGGCCCGCAAGCCGGAAGAGATGGGAGAACTCAGGGAGCAGATCGACGCCCTGGACGGGAAGATCGTGCAGCTACTCGATGCCCGGGCACAGTTGGCCCGGCGCATCGGGGAGATAAAACGCGACCGGGGGCTGGAAACTTACGCCCCGGATCGGGAGCGGCTGTTGATCGACCGTCTGGAGAAATTGGGCAGCGGAGACTTCCCCCGCCGCGGCCTGGAAGCGGTTTTTCGGGAGATCATCTCCAGCTCCATTTCGCTGGAAGCCCAACTAAAAGTAGCCTACCTCGGCCCCGAGACGACTTTTACCCACGAGGCGGCGCAGCGTTCGTTCGGTACGAGCGTCGAGCTGGAGCCGCAGACCACCGTGGCCGATGTCTTTGCCCGGGTCGAGCGGGGCGAGGCGGAGCACGGCGTGGTCCCGGTCGAAAACTCGATGGAGGGGGCCGTAACCCACACCCTGGACGAACTCATGAACAGCCCGCTAAAGATCTGCGGCGAGGTCTACCTGCCGATCTCCCAAAACCTGCTCTCCCAAACGGTCGATCTGGAAGGCATCAAAACGGTTTGCTCGCACCCGATGGCCCTGGCCCAGGCGGCGACCTGGTTGCGCAACGAGCTACCGGGCGTGAGGCTGGACGAGGTCGAATCTACCGGAGAGGCCGCGCGCCGGGCGGCCGAAGAACCCGGGGTGGCGGCGGTCGGGAGCATCCTCGCGGCCGATTCACACGGCCTGAACGTGCTGGCCCGCAACGTCCAGGACGCCCGGACGAACGCGACGCGCTTTATCGTGTTGGGCCGCAACTGGGCCGGCAAGACGGGACGGGACAAGACCAGCGCGGTGTTCTCCGTCAAAGACCGTCCCGGCGTTTTGAAGGACGCGCTCTCGGCGTTCTCCGACGCGGGGATCAACCTGACCCGCATCGAGAGCCGGCCCAGCCGCAAGCGGGCCTGGACCTACGTCTTCTTCGCCGACTTCCAGGGGCACCCCGACGAGGACCGGGTAAAAGAAGCCCTCGAAGCCCTTGAAGAACACTGCCCCTACGTAAGCCTCATAGGAGCTTATCCCGAAGTCCGGCCCGAGACCGCGCAATAGAACCGAGAGGGTAATACCGTTGGACTTCAAAGCCGCCGCCCGGGAAGTCCTCCAAGAGATCGGCCACCCACTCCACTACACGGATATAACCGAGATAGCCCTGGAATCCGGCTACCTGGAGAGTTCGGGTAAGACACCGCATAATACCATGAGGGCCCGGCTCTCGGTGGATGTCCGGGACAACCCCGGGAGTTGTTTTGCACAAACGGCCCCCGGGGTTTACGGTCTCAGGGATTCTGGTAGGGGTGAGACGTGAGGCGTCTGGTATTGTTTGGCGCGCCGTTGGCCCTGGTGGTGCTGGAGCTTTTTCACGCGAGGGATCTGGAACCCACGGTTTACCAGGCGTTGTCTTTGGGGGTGAACCGGTGGCTCGTGGTCCACGTGGTGCAGGGCCTCCGGGTAGGCTAGGCCGCCGCTGAGATGCTGTATATTGAGGCTTGCGGGACCGATTTTGCGGAGTAGTTTTACGGAGTAGTTTCAGAGTAGTCAGGAGTAGTTGTGGTGGAGCTAGCAGACAAGACCGCTGATGCCGCTTGGAAGATACGCAACCTGGAAGATTATGATCGCAGGCTGGAGAGGGCCGCGCAGCGGGTGGATGAGCTGGACCAGGGAAGGGGTGAGGCGGCGTTCGTAATCTACGAGTCCGCCCTCGTAAAGAGCGGTCGTCCCGTGGGGGAAGTCCGGGAACTGGTCCGCAAATTCCAGGCGGAGTTCGAGGACGATGAGGAGCAGCTCACGATCCCGCGGGTTAGCGGGATAATGAACGTCGAGGGAAACGAGTGGTTTTTCGGCGACGATGACCTCCGGGTGATGACGGGGAGGCTGCTCGGCCAGTTTCAACACCGGGTCGCACAGTACAACTACGTTGACGAGCGGGAGGTATTGAAGCGCTGGGCCGACTCGCACGACACCCGGCTTTTTATCCGCCGGCGAATCCACGAAACAGAACCCGTCGTCGGCGTGGTGGACGGGTTCGGGCTTCCGCTCGTGCAATACCTGCGCGTGGCCGCGGGCGGCAATACTCTCGTGCCCACAGAAGAAGTGTCGCACGCCCTGGAGGCGCTGGGCTTCGACGAGGCCGCCAACGAGTACGATGTTCTGGCCCGGGCAGAAAACCTCTCGCTGCAGCTCGGCCTCCCCGCCCCCATAGTCGCCTCGATGCTCGAAGACCTGTCCCGCGACGGGCTACCGGACTTCCCCGAGCCACCGCGCGAGCCCGAAGAAACGGAGGAACCAGGAAAAGAGACCGGTGCGGAAACCGGGGACACGCCGGAACCCGGCGATGAAGACCAAGAGGCCCGGAAGGCGGCCCGCGAAGACCCGACGAAGGGCGAAGAACCGAGCCGGGTCCAGGACCCGCAGGCAAAAGAGGCGCCCGGTGTGGAAGAAGAGGCTTCCGGAGAGCCCCCCGCTTCGCCGGAGAGCGGGACCGGAGACGCTCCGGGAAGAGCCGAAAAAGAGTAGCGTAGTCCCCGGAACCCGGGATGAGCTTTTCTACAAAGCTCTACAGAGCAGGACGGATGATAGAATGCATACCGGCGAGATTAACAAAACACCTATCAGGGAATATCTACACGGATCACACCAGGTCTCAGATACACAAGTAACTAGGAGCAGGCGGCGAACATGGCAGATTCCAAAAAGCGCATAGCGTTGAAACCGCACATGAGCGAAATTCGTTCGTGGGTAGATGAGGGCAAAACGGACGATTGGATCGCCGACGCCTTGGGCACCAGCGCCTCTTCGGTACAGTCTTTCAGGTCTCGCAATGACATATACCGGCGGGAGCGCGGTAGAAGCGAGCCGGAGAGCCTCTTCGAGGGTGTCCTAGATCACGGAGAACGCGACGGTTGGGGTATGTGGTTCGACCCCTCGATATCCGAAGACCCTATCTGGCAAGAGCATTGGTCCGATGTCGAGTCCGTCGTGGTCAAGGTCGCCCAGGACTCTATCGTGCTGGAGATAGACCGCCGGGAAGAGCCGGCCGGCGACGGAAACGGTTCGGGCCAGACCCTGCAGGTGCCCATCGTGTCTCCGGTACCGGAGGCGCCCGACAACCCCGCGCCCCAAGAAGAAACGATACGAGACATTCCGACGCCGCAAGACGGCTCCCGAGAGCAGGGCCGCGTAAAATGGTTCGATCCGGACAAAGGTTACGGGTTCCTCGTGCGGCCGACCGGAGAAGACCTTTTCGTACACCACTCAGAGATAGAGGGTAAACCGGGGGACCTGGAACCGAACGACCCGGTAGAGTACGAGGTCGGACGTAACGACCGGGGCCCGAACGCCCGCAGCGTGCGGAGCGTGAAGTAGGCCGAAGTAAGTTTGCAGGCCGGAAGCAAGTAGCACTCCGGCGGCGTCCTACTACACAGTCCTCTACTACACGGAGCCTGCTACTCCGCCAGGGTGTTCGTAGAGCGGGGCAGGTGGTCCGTCGAGGCCAGCGCTATTAGACGCGGGTCCGAACCATCGGGCCGCCAGTTCAAACGGGTTATCGAGGCGTTTGGCGCCCGCCGGGAATTGGAGAGCACGTCCGGGCCGAACAGTTCTCTCAGGAAAGCCCTCATCGACCCACCGTGAGAAACCACCAGGATTCTGCTATCCGCCCCGTGCCGGGATCGGATGTTGGACATTGCCTTGTCGAAACGGCCGAGCACCTCCTGATCTGTTTCGGCATCTACAAGAGACCAGCGTTCTTCTTCCGGCAGGGTAGAAAGCTTTTGTACTAGTTCCGGAAAACGGGTTTCCCGGTCTTCTCTGGTGGTTCCCTCGAGCAAACCGCCGGCACGCTCGACGAGGTCCGGATCTTGTACCACGCTGCCGGTAAACCCGGCTTCCCGGGCTACCAACTCCGCCGTTTCGTAGGCCCGGGAGAGCGGGCTCGCGTATATCGCGTCGACGCTCGTGGCGGCCAGTGCCTTGCCGGCGTGGGTAGCCTGTTCCCGGCCGGTATCCGATAGCGGAAAGTCCAGCCGACCCTGCCAGACGCCGGCCGCGTTGGCCGTAGACTGGCCGTGGCGGATTAAGATCAACTCTTGTCTTTTCTGCATGCCGGTAAGCTTAGAGGATGAGGACGCTTTCGACAAATTGTGGTGAATATGCGGTGAATGCTAGAATCGCCCCGTCGTAGGAAGGATCCGAGCGCAGGAGTTGCTACCCGGATGTTCTGGAAGAAACGCGGACGTGCCGCGCCCCAGGAGAAACCGGAAGAGCCGGTGGAAGACCGCGAAGACCGGTACGGGCCGATCCGCATAGAGCCCGACGCCGAACGTCCGGCCACGACCCTCGAAGTTGCGGCCGAGTTTGAGCGTCGCGGGGCGGAAGTAGTCGAACTTTTCAAAAAGATTACCACCGATCGCGGCCGGGCCGTGTTCCCGATACATGTGTCGTGGAATGAACGAGACTTTTTCGTGGAGATAGAGACCCGGCGTTGGGAAAAGTCTTCCGTAGAGAAAGCCCTTTCTTCCGCCGCCGTGCTCCGGACCTCGGATTACTCCGAAGCGGGACTCGGTCTCCTGAGCGCCTATCCCGCCCCGGGGGAGGTGGAGTTCTTTTTTGGCAAAACCCCGGCGGCCGTTTTTCAGGTATACCTCTACGGTGGAAGTTCCGGAGAACCCGCAGATCGTGCAGAAAACTTTATCCACACGGCCCGGCGGCAGTGGGATACCAGCCTCGACTACAGCAAAGATTCTCTTCCACTGGCCGAGGAACTACTCACGGCCCTGCTAAGAGAAGCTACCGGCCCGGACGCCCCCGGGACCGGCCGACCGGCGAAAAGACCGCCGATACTGCCCGCGCTCGTGGAGGACCTGGGTTGCTATCTCGGGGAAGTCATAACACGCAATAGCAACCTGACCGGGGCCTGGTCCGCGGCTGAAGGCTGGGGCGAAGACCCCGTCCTAGAGGTGGACCGGTTCGTCCTCGACCCCATCGGCAAAGCCCGGGCTTTTCTAGACAACGGGCTGGAAGACTCGATCTCCTTCTACGCCCGCTACGCCCTCCACGAACTGAACGCTGCCGACCCCGGTAGCGAGGACTAGGCCCCCGAATAACGCCGGCGAAGCTCGCGGATTATATGGGTAGAGTCTACAAGCACCTCGTTCCCAATGGTCATAATAGGGATCGCCCGCTGACCCGAAAGCTCTATTACTTCCGCCCGGCCGTCGTCGTCAGCGTTGACCGTCTCGTATTCGAGGTCCAGGCGTTCGAGCTCTTTTTTTACCCTCCGGCAATACGGGCAGTAGTTGCCCGTGTAAAATTTTATGTTCTCTTTATGGCTCTGTGCGGTATCCAAGGCTCTCCTCGCAGGTCAAATTTAGGAACGTTTTTGTGCCGGCAATTATACTGCACCGGCTACAAAAGACTCTTATAAGGTATTAGGGTGTCGAAGGCCCGAGTATAAACTTCGTCTTCAGCTTTGGGGTTTATTTGAGGTCGAGGTACAGGTTATAAGAAAACCTTCTGGAAAGTTGGCGCAGTATAAGGAGTCGTGTTAAGTTTTGCGATAGGCAGGCGGTTTTCGCCGGAGACTTTGGTAGTAATGGTAGTAAACTCCGGTAGGAGAAACGTCTGTTGGGTGGCTCCGTGCGCAAGTGTGCGGGCGCAGATTAGATATAGAGGATGCAGAGGAACGGGCCAAATTGAGTTCGAAAAACCTGGGGAGGACCTCCGAGAACGACGAGTTGAGGGGCTTGCTCGATGGCAATTTCAGCCATGGTAAAAAGCGTCAGCTAGGTTGGAGGATTGCTGGCCCCATAATTATCGTTTGCGCCGTGGTAGCCGTGTTGGTGGCCGCCGATTACGCTTTGAACTCCGGGAGGGTTTACTGGGGCGTCGAGGTCGGTACGGTTTCTCTAGGGGGCAAGACCCCCGCAGAAGCCCGCGAGGCTGTCGAAGAACGGACTACGGGTGCGCTCAAAGAGTTCGAGTTCTCCGGGCCGGAGAACCCCGAGGTTGCATCTGCGGGAGCCGGTACATATACCGCTGAGGATTTCGTATTTACCGCCGAAGAGATGGGTGTGGACTTCGACGTGGCCTCCACCGTGGACGAGGCTTACTCGGTGGGGCGGCGGGGTTCTATGTTGGATCGGCTGAAAGAGCGGGCACAGGGCCTTTACGGTGCGGTTCAGATACAGCCCGAAGTGGATTATCAGTCCGAGATCGCCCAGGTCAAAGTAAACAACCTGGCCGAGAGGCTCAACGAGCAGCCCGCAAACGCGACGGTAGAGGTCTACGGCTCCGAGGTTCAAACCTCCGATTCCTCCCAGGGTTACCGGATGGACGTGCCGGCAACGATGAAGAACGTCAACGCCGCCGTCGACGACATGACAGGAAATGTGGAGATCGCCGGGAAGACGCTTGAGCCGGAGATCACGACCGGCGAGGCGGAGACGGTCGCCGAAAAAGCGCAACGGGCAACATCCGGACAGGTAGTACTCTCGGCCGAGGGCCAGCAGTGGACCCTCTCGCCGGCCGACCTGGGTTCCACGTTGGACGTCAGCCGTAGGAACGGTGGGCTAGAGGTGACGATAAACCGGGAACGGTTGCAGGAGCGTCTTGGGGCCGTGTACGGGGCGCTCACGGTAGAGGCCAAGGAGGCCGACTACAACGTGAACGGAACCGAGGTCTCCGTGATCCCGGGCCAGGCGGGCAAAAGCATCCAGAGCCAGAAGTTGCTGGGCGCCATCGAGAACGGCGTTTTCGAGGGCCGGCGCGAGTACCAGGTGCCGGTGGTGACTACGGAGCCCGAGCTTACGACCGCCGAGGCCAACGACCTCATGCCGACGGACCTCATGGGTAGTTATCGGACCAACTACGGTATAGTCGAAGACCCCGGGCAACAACGCAAAGAAAACCTGCAGATCTCTTCGGAGGCTGTAAACGGAACTCTGGTGGCGCCCGGAGAAATTTTCTCTATGAACGATCACGTCATGGGGCTGGACTACAACAGCACCAAGGTAATTATCGAGGGCGAGGAGGCCAAGGCGGACGGCGGCGGTCTCTGTCAGGTCACTTCGACGCTGTACATGGCGGCAAACTTTGCCGGTCTCAACGTGGTGGAGCGTTACCCTCACAACGCGCAACTGCCTTATATAAGGCCGGGAATGGACGCTACGGTGTGGTTCGGCGACGGATACGGCAACGGCGAGCTCGACATGAAGTTCGAGAACACGACCGACGGGTACTTACTGCTGCAACAGTACGTCGCGGAAGACGGTTACATCTACGCCGACATCTACGGCAAGCCAAACGGCAAGAAGGTGAAGATGAACTCGAAGCCGATCTACAAAGGCGCGGACGCGTCCAGGTGGATCACTTATCAGACGGTTACCCAGAACGGAGAAACCCTCTACGACGGCGAACTACACAGGGACGTATACTACCCCCTCACAGACGAGAAGGGCGAAACAATCAAGCCAACCGAGGTGTACGTGCCGCCCGTAAGACCGTAAAACTTTCGTTCAAAACTTCTTAGTGGCCGGCTAGCCGAGAAGCTCAGCGACGACTTCGACCTCGACCGGCGAGTTTAGCGGTAACTCGGCGACGCCGATAGCGGATCTGGCATGCCTCCCGGCGTCGCCGAAGACCTCGCCCAAAAAGTCTGAAGCCCCGTTTAGAACCTCTGGTTGGCGGGTGAAACCTTCGGCGGAAGCCACGTAGCCGGTCACCTTTACTATGCGAACGGTGTGGTCGAGACCTTCGGCTTCGGCTTCTATTGCCGCGAGGGCGTTTAGGGCGCAGAGCTTGGCAGCGGCTTGCGCCTCTTCTACGCTCACCGGGCCGCCAACCTTGCCGGTGTAGGGTAGAGAGCCGTGCTGAAAAGGTAGTTGTCCGGCCGTGAAGATCAGGCCGCCCGCGCGGACGGCGGGTACGTAAGAGCCTGCCGGTTGCGGTACTTCCGGGAGTTCGTAACCGAGTTCCCGGAGCCTGGAGGACGGGCCGGACTCCACCTAACACCCCACCTAACGCAGGGCGCCTTCGTACTCGGTGGGGTCGTAGAGGAGCGGGTAACCTTCGCCGAGTAACTCGCCCGCGGTGATCTCACCCACGACGATCGTGTGGTCCCCGGCCCGCACGGTGTCGAGTACCTTGCAGTCTATGTAGGCGATGCAGTCGAGGAGATGCGGCGAGCCCCCGGGGGTCAGGCCGTAGGGAACCCCACGAAGCTTGTCCTGATACTCGGTGCTGGTATCGCTGAAGTGGGTCGCTACGTCCACCTGGTCGTCGCGGAGGACGCTCAAGGCAAACGTGGCGCTTTCTAGGACGAGATCGTGGGTGTAACGGTCGTTGCTGATCGAGACCGCGATGCAGGGCGGACGGCCGGAGGCTTGTGAGACCCAAGCGGCGGTCATGGTGCTCGTCTCGCGGCCGCGCCGGGTGGCGAGCACGTAGACCCCGTGGGTCAGGTTGTTCAGGGCTTCTGCTACAGAATTTTCGTTGCCTGGATCGTAGTCCACGATGCTCCGTCCGTTTTCTTACGGGTATTCTACCAAGCACCGGTATAAAATCCTGGTCATGTTCGCTATGTTTTGCGAAAAGGCTTAGTGGTGGGTTGGTGGCGGCGTTGAGCGCCGCGCTGGTCGGCCTCGGCCTTTTCCAGGCCGTTTTGTACTTGTTCTTTGTCCGGGCCGTGGACGTCTACGAGCGCGAGTCGCTGCTGTACGTGATCCCGGTCTTCGTATGGGGCTTTACGGTGGCGGTGGTTATCGCGCTGGTCTTCAACCAGCTCTTCGCGTACACGGTTACGGCGATCTCGACGGAGCAGGCCGCGAGTTTTCTGACCGCGGTGGTCGGGGCGCCGGTGATCGAGGAGCTCGCCAAAGGACTGGCCCTGGCGCTCGTCTTCGCGGTATCCTACGCCATCGCCCGTCGTCGCGGCGCCGTAGAGTTCTCGGGTGTCATGGACGGCATCGTGTACGGATCGGCGGTCGGTTTCGGGTTCGCCATCGCGGAGGACTTGCTCTACTACGCGCAGGCCGGGCCGGAGACGTTCGTGGTGCGCAGGATATTCGGGGGGTTCGCGCACGCCGCCTTTACTTCGCTAACGGGTATCGGCATTGGTCTGATCCCCTGGGTCCGGCAAAAGCCTCTGAAGTTGCTGTTGCCCTTGGTGGGCCTCTCCGGCGCCATGTTGCTGCACGCAATATTCAACTTCACCGCAACCCTTTTGGGGCCGCTGGTTTACGTAGGACTATTCGCGGTTACGCTGCTCTACGCGGCGCTGATAGTTTCGTGGCTCTCAGCCGAGCGGCGGATAATCCGCCAGGAGTTACGAGAAGAGGTAGAAAACGGGACCATCAGCGCCACAGAGTACGAGATTTTGCCGACCTACTTCCGCCGGAAGGGGCACTACCTGCGCCTGATCTCCTCGGGCAGAATCTCTACCTGGCGACGGGCCAGGAAAGCCCACGTTGCGGCCGTCGACCTGGCTTTCACCAAACGTCTCGCCCGCAGCACGCGGTCTGCGGTGCAAGACCGGCGGGCCACCGACCTCCGGCAGGAGATCCTGGCTTCCAGAACCTCTCCGGCAACCGGCGTATCTTGAACCGCGAACCAACAGCCTCCGGGGCGATACTGGCCGGCGGGACGAGCCGCCGTATGGGCCGGGACAAGCTGGGCATAAAGGTCGGGCGGCGAACGCTGGTCAAACGCGTTTACGACGTCCTGAAAGAGAGTTGCGAGGAAATCATGGTCGTCGGTGTCGCAGACCCTAAAGGCCTCAGAGGCTGGAGGAAACCGAAGCTCGACCTCCCGGGCAGCGTTAGCCGGGTCTCGGACCTACGACCGGGACCTGCCGGTCCGCTGGCCGGCATCGAGGCCGCCCTCGCCGCCACCGGAAACGACCGGGTTTTCGTTGCCGCAGGGGATATGCCGTTTATACCGGAAGAGCTGGCCGGTTCTTTATTGGAGTTGCTCGGCGGAGATGTCAGGGTGGCCGTGCCGCGTTTCGGTGGCCGGTTGCATCCGCTGTGTGCCGCCTACCACCGGGAAGTGTTGGCCGACCTGAGCTTTACCCTGAACCTCGGCGTCCGGGCCATGCACACCTTTCTGGAAAACATAGACGGTGTCCGGTACGTCGAAGACGAGTTGGTACTGTTCGGGGAGCCGGAACGGTTCTTGATGAACGTAAATTCGCCGGGGGACCTGGAGAAAGCCCGGCGACTGGCTGGGACCGACAAACCGTAGGACCGCAGGATAGTTCGGGATGAACGGCCTGCTGAAAGATTTGTGGCGGCTGTGGGGCGCCTATCGCGGGCAGCCTTTCTCGCGGCCGGAAGAAAAGACTTCGTCCGCCACAGCGGTAATAATGGGTGCGCAGGTATTACGGGGCGGAAGGCCGAGTCCGGCCCTGGAAGCCCGGGTGGAACACGCGGCCCGTATGTACTTGCGGGGAGATCTGAAGCTGTTGGTGCCGACCGGCGGCCTGGGCGAGCATGCACCGCGGGAGGCGGCGCTCATGGCGGACATACTACGTCGCGAAGGCGTACCCGAAGAAGCCGTATTGTTGGAAGACAAAGCTACGAGCACCTGGGATTCCGCGTCGCGGTTGGCGGGAATTGTCCGGGAGCGGGGGCCTGAGGGCGTGCTGGTCGTCACAGACCCGCTACACTGCGTAAGGTCGGTTTGGGCTTTCCGGGAGTTCGGGATAAAAGCCTGGGCCGAGCCGGCTTACGGGAGCCCGATGTGGTGGAAGATGCGGTCCCGGCGGGCGCAACTGGTGCGAGAGGCGGGGGCCCTGGTTTGGTACAGGATAAGGTACAGAGCACACAAAGCAGGATCGCGCTCCCGGCGGTAGCCGTGGGGGTGGTGGCCGTCTCGGCGGCGGCGATCTTCATCCGGCTGGCGGACGCCCCGGCGGTTGCGGTAGCTTTCTGGCGGTGCGCCCTCGGGGTGGCGCTGCTGTTGCCGCTGGCGGTGGTTCGCCGGGAACGGATGCCGCGCGGCCGGCCGTTCTGGGTGGGGGTCACGTCCGGGGTGGCGCTCGGAGGACATTTCGGGTTCTGGATCTCCTCTCTCGACTACACGAGCGTGGCGGCGAGCGTGGTGCTGGTGACCACGCAGCCAGTCTTTGTAGCCGTTCTGGCCTACCTGTTATTCGGCGAGAAAACCTCCCCGGTGTCTTTTGCGGGTATCCTCGTCGCCATCGCCGGTACGGTGGTCATCGCGCAGGACGGATCTGTCGGCTCCGCAGCTTTTCTGGGGAATGCCCTCGCCCTGATCGGGGCCGTAATGGTCGCGGTGTATTTCCTGATCGGGCGCTCGCAGCGTTCGGGGGGCGTCGGCGTACTGCCGTACGTGATCGTCGTCTACTCGGCGGCGGCGATGACGCTACTGTTGGTGGCCCTCTTTTCCGGTACGCCTTTGTGGGGATATTCCGGAGAGACCTGGTTCTGGCTGTGGTGCCTGACGCTCGGCCCGCAGTTGATGGGCCACACCGTTTTCAACTGGGCCCTACGCTACGTCGAGGCTTCCATTCTCGCCGGTACCATCCTCGCCGAGCCGGTAGTAGCGTCGCTTCTGGCCTGGCTCGTGCTCGCCGAAAAACCCGGGGCCGTTACTGTTCTTGGGGGTGCCGTCATCCTGTCCGGACTATATTTGTTGCTGTGGGGCCGAAAGCCGGGGGAAATACCCGGCCAGAACTCTTCTTAGGCAAAAACCTCTCACAAACCGCCCCCAGGGTATGTTGTAATCTTGCGGCAGAGTAGACCAAACGTAGTTTGGAGCCGAGTTGGGACCGCTGAGAACAGGATTTATCTACGGGACGGTCGCGGTCATCGTCGCGCTGCTGGCGAACTTCCGCTTTCTCTACCTCGACCCTGACAACATAGAGGGTTGGATCATCGCCCTCGTCGAGCAGTACCGGACCCAGTTGGCCCTCGCGGCTTTTCTGCTGCTGGCGATTATCGCGGCCCTGCGAACTCGGACGACGTATGCACACGAAGGAGTCCCTTACCGGTCCCTCATCCTGCGCGACGCCACGCTCGCGGCGACCATAGTAGCCCTTATGGCCGGTGTCGCGCTCTTCTTTATAACCTTTCTCCAAGCGACCTTTTTCGCCGAAGCGATCCGGGAGTACGCCGCCGCCGCAGCAGCAGATTACGTCAGCTATGTACGGGAACTGGCAGACAGGTTCAACTCCGATCTACCGCGGGTAACGGTACAAGAGATGAGGGAGACCTTCGGACCCCCGGCCCTCGTCGACCTGGGACGCTCGATCTTCAACCTCGTAATGCGGTGCCTCTTGCTGGGCTTCGTCGGCGCTCTCGTCGGCGTTTTGCGCGGCCGCTTCGGCTCCGCGAACGGGCCGTCCGGAGACCTCAAAACCAAAGAGTCTAATAACTAGTTTCGGCCGGAGATAAACCCGGGACCAAAACCAGCCGATCCGTTGGCAGGTTCTACGAAGCCAGATCATCCCCCGGTTCCATAATGTGGACCTTCAGGTCCGGGGCTATGGTGGAGGCGTGCTTTCGCAGGTCTTCTGGCGTTCCGGTGAACAGCGGCAACACGTTCGGGTCGTAGTGGATCGGGACGACGTGCTCGACACCCAGGAGCCTCGCGGCGTGGGCCGCCTCGAAGGGACCCATGACCAGCCGGTCGCCAATGGGCAAGAGGGCCAGGTCTGGGCTGTAAAGTTCCCTGATGAGTTGCATGTCGCCGAAAACGGCCGTATCCCCGGCGTGGTAGACCTTGAAGCCGCTCTCGAACTCGATAACGTAGCCCATCGGCTCGCCGCCGTAGATGATGGTCCCATCCTCCTCGGCGATGCTGGAAGAGTGGAAGGCGTGGGTCGCCGTTACCTTGACGCCCCCGATCTGTGCGGTGCCACCCTTTTGTATCGGGGCGGCGTTCTCTACGCCCTTGCTCTGCAGGTAAGAGAAGATCTCGAAGTTCGATACCGCCTGGGCGCCGGTCTCCTGGGCGAAGTTTATCGCGTCGTCGAAGTGGTCGAAGTGTCCGTGGGTTATAAGGATAGTATCCAGCGCGCCCGGGTCTTTCATGTCTTCGGGCGTGACGGGATTATTGGTTAGGAATGGGTCTATGAGGATGCGCTCGTCGCCGGGGGTTGTGAGCCGGAAGGTCGCGTGCCCCAGGTAAGTAATACGGGTTCCGCCAAGCATTTCTTCCATTTTGTTTACTCCGTCCTATTGCTTTCTACTAGCCGGTAAACAGCTTAACGTATACCCTGGCCTCGTGCCCCGAAAACCGTGCGGCATACTATATAATCCGGCGGTCCGGTTGTTCTGTCCGGGAATTGAGTAGATATGGAGGATACGGTTTGAGAACGGCGATCCTGCTGGCGATGTTGGCCGGCTTGGCCGTCGCTTTTCAGACGAGCTTCAACGCCGGGGCTCAGCGGGTAATGGGACCTTTCTTGCTCGTCGCCATCTCGGGCTCCGTGACCGGGCTGGTAGGTCTGCTGGTGTTTCTGTTCGTCTCGAAGCCGCAAGTTACGGGTCAGGCCGTAGGGTACGCCCTGCTTTCTGGGGTTCTCGGCGCGGTGATCGTAGGCTCGATCTCTATCGCCGCCACCCAGGGCGGGGTCGCGAGGGCGCTGTCGTTGGTGATCGGGACGCAGCTCGTGATCAGCCTTGTACTCGACCGGCTGGGGTTGTTCGGGGCCGGGGCGGAGCTTTCGGTGCTGAAGGTGATCGGGGTGGTCCTGATCCTGGTCGGCGGCATACTCGTGGTCCGGTATTGAAGTGGGCTCAAAAATAAGATTTTGCCTTTGACCGGCGTCGGGTGCAAAATGTGGTCCGTAGCCACTCGGCGCGAAGAGGAGGAATTTTGGGTTATCTCCCGATAGAAGATCATGGGGTAATAGGAAACCTGCATACGGCGGCGCTGGTCGGCACCGACGGCACCATAGACTGGCTGTGTGTCCCCGCCTTCGACTCCCCGAGCGTTTTCTGCTCTATCCTGGACGACGAGAAGGGCGGGCACTTTACCCTGCACCCCGTCGAGTACCTCCACAGCCAGCAACTTTACCTGCCGGACACAAACGTGCTGCTCACCCGCTTTCTCGCTGAAGACGGCATGGCCGAGACCCTGGACTTCATGCCGATCTCCTCGGACCCTGCCGAACGGCACCGGCTGGTACGGAACGTGCGCGTGATCCGGGGCCAAATGGACTTCGATGTAGAATGCAAGCCCGCCTTCGACTACGCCCGCCGGGACCACTCCGTCGCCGTCGGCAAAAAAGGCGCGGTCTTCGCCTCGGACGACACCTGTCTAGGGCTCTCGACCGAGGTGTCGCTCGAAAAAGGTCCCGGAGAGGGGGCGCGGGCACGTTTCACGCTTAAGGAAGGCGAGACCGCGACGTTCGTCCTGGCGAAGGTAGAGCACGACGAGAAGCCGCGGGAGGTACTTCGTGAAAAAGGCTTTGACGAGCTTTTACAGGAGACCATAGACTACTGGCGGCGTTGGATCTCCCAGAGCACCTATCAGGGACAGTGGCGCGAGGCCGTTCACCGCTCCGCGCTCGCCCTGAAGCTCATGGTCTATGACCCGACCGGCGCCCTGGTCGCCGCCCCCACGATGGGTCTGCCGGAGAGCATCGGCGGCGAGCGCAACTGGGACTACCGCTATACCTGGCTCCGGGATGCGGCCTTCGCCCTCTACGCCCTCATCTCCATCGGCTTCGACGAAGAGGCCGGCAAGTTCATGGACTGGCTCACCGCCCGGTGCCAGGAGGCCGACGGGTCTCTCCAGCCGCTCTACAGCCTGAACGGAAAAGCAAAGGTACACGAAGAAGAGCTAACCCACCTCTCGGGCTACCGGGATTCCAGTCCCGTGAGGGTCGGCAACGACGCCTACGGCCAGCTCCAGCTCGACATCTACGGGGCCGTGATGGACGCCGCCTACCTCTACAACAAATGGGGCGCCCCTTTAGACTACGACCTCTGGCACAACGTCCGCCGGATAATGGACTGGCTCTCGAACAACTGGCAGCAGCCGGACGAGGGGATGTGGGAGGTTCGGGGCGGACGACAGCAGTTCGTCTCTTCCAAAGTCATGGCCTGGGTGGCGCTGGAGCGGGCGGTAAGGATCTCCCGGCAGCGGGGGCTGCCGGCGGGGGATGGTAACTGGATCCGGGAGCGCGACAAAATCTACGAAGACATAATGCAAAAAGGCTGGAACCCGGAGAAGAAAAGCTTCGTCCAACACTACGGCTCGAACGCCCTCGACGCGTCGTTGCTAATGATGCCCCTCGTCAAGTTCGTAGGACCTACGGACCCGCGCTGGATCTCCACACTAAACCGTATCCAGGAGGAGCTTACCTACGACACGCTCGTAGACCGCTACAACGTCGAAGACGCGGCCTCCGACGGTCTCTCCGGCTCTGAGGGGAGCTTCAGCCTCTGCTCGTTCTGGTACGTCGAGTGCCTCGCCAAATCCGGCCGCGTCGAAGAAGCCCGCCTGGCCCTGGAAAAGATGTTCTCCTACGCAAACCACCTCGGGCTTTATGCAGAGGAGATCGGGCGCAGCGGCGAAGCCCTGGGCAACTTCCCCCAGGCTTTTACGCACCTCTCGCTCATCAGCGCCGCCATCCACCTCGACCGGGCTTTAGGCTCCAGCTAATTGGCCGCGCCGCTCTTCGAAGCCGTCCCGAACATCAGCGAAGGCCGGGATAGAGAGAAGATCGGGCGCATCGTGGCCGCCGTGCAGACCGTCCCCGGCGTCCGCGTCCTCGACCTCCACTCCGATCCCGACCACAACCGCAGCGTCATCACGATGGCCGGCGAAGAGGAACCACTGGTAGAAGCCGCCGTAACCCTCGCCCGCGCCTGCGCCGAGGAGATAAACCTCGCCGAGCAGACCGGCGTCCACCCCCGGATGGGCGCCCTCGACGTGTTTCCGTTCGTGCCCCTGCAAGACGCAACCCTCGAAGACGCGGCCCGCCTCGCCCATCAGGCCGGTGAGAAGATCGGTGCACTAGGCTTCGCCGTCTACCTCTATGAGTCCGCCGCCACCGCCCCTTACCGAAAGAACCTGGCCGACGTTCGGCGCGGCGGTTACGAAGGCGTTATGGAGCGCATCCAAGATCCTGATTGGACGCCAGATTGTGGCCCGGCAAAGCTCCTGGCTCGGCTCGGTGCTGTGGCCGTCGGTGCCCGGCCGTTCCTGATCGCCTTCAATGCCTACCTCGATACCGGCGATGTAAGCGTCGCCCGTGAAATCGCCGGTAAAATCCGTGGGCGTGATGGTGGGTTGCCGGGTCTCAAAGCTCTCGGCCTCGAAGTCGGCGGAAAGGCCCAGGTTTCCATGAACCTTACGGATCTGGAAAAGACTTCGCTGCCGGAAGCCCTGGAAGCCATTCGTTACGAGGCCGCCGGGCGGGGGGCTTCGGTGGAGTCTACGGAGTTGGTCGGCCTCTTGCCGCTGGAGGCTCTTTTGCAGGTCGCCCGCTACTATCTAGCGTTACCGAGCTTGGAGAAAGAACAGGTATTGGAGGCCGGTATCTGGAAAAGACTCTCAGATTAGAAGAAGGAACCCCTGCTTGGCTATTTCCCGGACCGTTCGTTCTTCAACAGTACGAAAAGAAGCGGCAACCCTCAGAAAAACTGACCTATGAAATGTGCTAAAAATTACCTTATGGACTTTGCGGTTTTGCCCGACTTTCCTCTGGATCAACGAAATAGTCTGGGTAACTGGTTTGTGTCCCTAAAGCTGTATAGTTACCATGCTGCTGCGCAATACGTGTGCGACATACCTTACGGTAGAACTACAGACCGATCCAACTATCGGCTGGTTTTGGAGGAAGGTTGCGGCACGTGCAGCACCAAGCATGCGCTGCTTGCCGAGCTTGCCAAGAGCATGGACGATCGATAGATCTGCTGCTTGGCATCTACGAAATGAACGAGCAAAATACTCCTGGCGTCGGCGCGACGCTGCGTAAGTATGGACTCGCTCTCGTTCCAGAAGCTCACTGCTACTTGGCGCATCGAGGTACGCGGATAGACTTCACCCGTCCCGGCACGATCGCGGAGCTGGCCGGACCATTTCTTACTGAGGAAAAGATAGAACCCCATCAGATCGGCGAGTACAAAGTTGAGAAGCATCGTAGGTTCATCTACGAGTGGGCTGAGGCGCGAACGCTGGATTTCGAGCACGTTTGGAATGTCCGTGAAGAGTGCATAGCTGCGCTGGCAAATAACAAGTAAGAACGACAAACGGGAGAACTCGTGAGCGAACAAGAAATCACTGTAGCGGCGATCCAGATGTCGTCCACGCCGGACAAAGAGGAGAATAAAGCCACGGCTGAAACCCTGATCCGGGACGCCGCATCTTCGGAGGCGGAACTGGTTGCCCTGCCGGAGCTCTGGAGTTGCCACGGGCTAGAAAAGGTCTACAAAGAAAACGCCGAACCCGTGCCCGGCCCGACGACGGACTTCCTATCGGGGTTGGCGCAGGAGTTGGGCGTCTGCCTGCTCGGTGGTTCGATCCTGGAAGAAGCTGGTGTGGAGAAGATGTACAACACCTCCACTTTCTTTACACCGGACGGAGAACTGACCGCTGTGTACCGGAAGGTCCACCTCTTCGACGTGAAAGCCCCCGACCGCGAGTATCTGGAGAGCGCCAGCATCGCGCCGGGCGACGAGGTTGTTACCGCGAAGGCAGGCTCCGCCGTTTTAGGTCTCTCCGTCTGCTACGACGTGCGCTTTCCGGAACTCTACCGCCTACTAGCGCTCCGCGGCGCCGAGATACTGGCCGTTCCGGCCGCTTTCACGTTACAGACCGGCAAAGATCATTGGGAGGTCCTGCTATGCGCCCGGGCCATCGAGAACCAGGCTTTCGTGGTCGCGCCGGCCCAGTGGGGGCAGAAGGCCGACGGGCGTTGGACCTACGGGCGGTCCATTATCTTGGACCCGTGGGGCACGGTGCTCTCCCAGTGTCCCGACCGCGACGGATACGCCCTCGCGACCCTCGACCTGGACTACCTGGACCGCTTCCGCACCGAGTTCCCCGCCCTCGCCAACCGCCGGCCGCAAGCCTACGACTGGTAGAGACGCTCTCCGGCGGAGCGGTTCACCCTCACACTATCGCGCCGATTATCGCCAAAACCAGTACGGACACCACCACCGGCGGCAACATCGCCCAGATGATCTCTCCTTCCCGGCCGACGAGACCGGTCGCCGTGGCGGCTAGGATGGCGCGCTGGGGTGCGAGCATGCTCGCGTGACTCCCGGCGACGTTCTGGATCGCCGCCACCAGCGACCCCGATACGCCCAAGCCCCGGGCCGCCTCTACCTGGAGCGGCATGAACAGCGCGTTGGAGGCCGCGTTCGACCCGGTTAGCGCGCCACCGAGAAAACCGACTGCGGAAGCTGCGGCCGGATAGAAGCCTCCGAAAATAGTGGCCCCGGAAGCCAGTACGGAAGCCGCCCCGGAGGCGGACACCACCTGGCCGGCGAGCACGAACGTGAGCACGGCCCCGGCGGTCGGCAACCACTGGCCCCACGTACTCCGGAGGGCGCTGGAGACCGAACCCATCCGCAACCCGAGCAACGCCGCCGCGAACGCCCCGGAGAGCAACAGGGGTAGTCCGGGCCCCGCAAACACCGGTCCCAACCGCTCCAGAATCACCCGCAACGGTCCCGGACCGTTCGTCAGCGCCAGCAAAGCCAACAGAAAACCGTAGGGCGCGAGCGAGCGTAGCGGTACGTCCAGGCCCGCAACCCTCCGCCACCGGACCGCCAGAAATACCGCCGTGGCACACAGCCCGCCAATGGCGCCGGAGAGCTCCGGTACCAGGTAAACGCTCGTTAGCAGCGTGCCTGCTCCCGCGACCGCTCCCAGCAACAAAGCCTCGGCGCCCCGGCGTCTAATTCCCTCCAGGCCTCCGGCGAGCGCCACGGTCGAGATAGCGTAGACGGGGAAGAGGGGGAGGTTCAGCAGCGCGCTCGCGTCTGAAAGCTCGCCGAAGTCCATCCCGGAGAGGTCCGCCCCGATCACGGTCCCCACCCCCAACGCGCCCCACGGCACCGCGCACTGTCCCCAACTCGCCAGCACCGCCGCCTTGAGCGGCGAAAACCCGGCCGCCAGCAGAATTGGGGCGCTAATGACGACCGCAACACCGAAACCCGTCACCGACTCGAAAAACGGCGCTGCCCCGATCACCACCACCAGCGCCAACGCTTCTTTCTCCGGCTCCAACCTCCCCAAAAACTCCGAGAAACGCCGGACCGCCCCACCCGTCGAGAGCAAGTTAAAAAGCAATAACCCCCCGAACAACACATACAAAACCCGCCCCGAAGTGCCGACACCCCCGGCCAATGCCCCGGGAAGCCCCCCCAACCCCAGGCCCGGCCATAGCAAAGCCCCCGCCAACGCCGCCACCAGCGTCGCAACCCCCGCCCACACCGCCGACCACCGCAGCCCGAGCAAGACCACCCCCGCCACCACAAACGGAGCCGCCGCCACCACATAACCCAGAACGTCTACCATGATAGAATAAATTCTCACAAATGAGCGATAAAGAAGCAAGAACGGTATCCGCGGTGGTCGAAGAAGTGTCTTCGGAGAGGTTGGGTTCCAGGGTCCGGGAGTTACGGCGCAGAAAGGGGCAGACGCTCAACGAGTTGGCGGAGGCTTCGGGTGTGAGTCGGGCCATGATCTCCAAGGTAGAACGGGGGGAGAAGAACCCGACGCTGGTAGTAGCGGCCGGCATCTCCGAAGGGTTGGGGGTAACCCTCTCCCAGCTCGTCGGGATAGAGGTGCGGCGTGAGGTCGTGGTGGTTCCGCGAGACCGGCGGATGGTGATGCGCGACCCGGAGACCGGCTTCCAGCGGCAACTGCTTTCTCCGACCTTCGGCAACCGGGCGATAGAGTTTATAAGGAATGTGATCCCCGAAGGCTCTACTTCGGGAGAATTTCCGCCACACAAGCGGGGAGTACAGGAATACATCGTGGTCGAAAAGGGCCGGCTGGCGGCGATCCTCGACGGTGAGGAGCACGTACTGGAGGAGGGCGACGCCCTCTACTTCGAGGCCGACGTTACCCACCGCTTCGATAATTTAGGCGTCGGAGACTGCAGCTACTACCTGGTTATAGACTCTGGTCGCACGTAAAAGCCGCCGCGGGATAGTACGTTGAATGACAGCCAGACGGACCCTGGAGTCGCAAAGTACACCCAACTTGACGCGACACAAAGGGAAAGAGGCGAGATGCGAGGCTTGGTAAACAGCGTCGTCGGTGGTACGAAAACCGTTTTCGAGAGCCCGAAGCTGGCCGCCGGGCTCTACATGGGAGCCCTAGTGGCGGTGCTCGTTACCATAGGGCTCAGAGAAGGCGATTGATCTTCCGAACTTTCTTGTAAGCTCTGTCTTTTTTTGACGGGTAGTGATCTACAAAACGAAGCGCCCGGTGGAGAGTTGAGAGAGAACTTCTTCGCGCAGGGCAGAAACATCCGGTGGTTGTTTTTCCAGAGGCTGGAGGAGACTCTGGACACCCGCGGCAAGGCTGTCCTCGGCCGGGACCACTGAGCGGGTGCCGTCTGAAAATTCGACGAAGTTCTTTCTCCCGCTCTTCTTACCGCGTTTGGCGCGGGGTTCGCCATTTACTTCTACGATGTCCAGGGAGTAGTCGACCATCGGGGCGGCGGCGATGGAGCCGCCGACGCCGTAAGCGTCGCAGATGGGGTTGAGTTCCAGGATGTCGTCCACGCCGATGCCGCCGGAGGCGAAGATCTTTACGTGAGGGAAGCCGGCCCGGTCCAGTTCCCAGCGGACCTCTTCCATCAGCTCGCGGAAGTTGCCGCGGCGGCTGCCGGGGGTGTCGAGGCGGACGGCGAAGATAGATTCCGGGATGGCGTTCGCGGCGATCAGGGCCCCGAACTTCTCGTCGTCGAAGGTGTCTATGAGGATCGTCCGGTTTACGTCTTTTGGGATGACCTCGTCGAACGCTTTCGTCGCCTCGTGGGTGGAGCCGAGGACCAGGGCGAGGGCGTGGGGGACGGTGCCAGTCGCGGGGGCGCCGATGCGCTTTGCGGCGAGGTCCACGGCGACGCTGTCGCAGCCACCGAGGTATGCGGCGCGCTCTATCATCGGTGTGATCGCCGGGTGCATCCTCCGGGCCCCGAAGGAGATAACGGGCCGGTCTCCCGCCGCGAGCCTGCACTGGGCAGCCCCGGTAGCTATACCTGACGCCTGGCAGAGAAAGCCCAGTATAGCCGTCTCGTGCTCCGCGAAGTTTGCGTAAGGCCCGGTAAGCGTTAGCACCGGGTCGTGGGGCCGGCAGATCGTACCCTCCCGAACCGCCCGCGCCTCGACCTCCACGTTCTCCAGCAGATGGGCAACCTCATCTAGGCCCGCCGCCACGAACCACTCCTCTGGGTCCGAACTCTTCAGCGTTACCTCGATGTGGACCGGCGTGTTCTCCGCGCCCCGCGCCCGCAAGACCTCCATCGTGCGGTGGAAATAGATGTCGGCGACTTCGGCGCCCTGGATCTCCTCGTACGAAGCCGTGTTGAATCGGGCTTCCTTGCCGCCATTATCCGTTTGCAAAGCTAACGCCCTCTCTAACGATTTGTGTACCCGTATGATAGACAGCCGGGTACGCTACAAGTCAACTTCCGTAAGAAAACATCATTTTGCAGGTATAAGAGGGTCGAAGCGTTACAAACTTTGCTACCGATGTTGTCCCGGAACGTCTTCTCGGTGGCCCTGATGCCCTTTCGGCTGGCTTACCCGAAGCGTATGATGGCCGGTAATGGCCGAAACCGAAACTGCCAAAACTTTCGCCGTCGCAGCCGGGACCCCCTACGCTGCCGCAGCCGCTGCGGAGGTATACGGGGCTGGGGGGAACGCCGCCGACGCCGCCGTCGCCGCGGCCGCCGCCGTGGGCATTACGGAGCCGCTTATGAGTTCCATCGGGGGCGGCGGGTTCGCGCTGGTCCGCACCCCGGAGAAGGCCGAGTTGATCGACTACTACGACGTGATGCCGGGCAAAGGCCTACCGGAGTCGGCTTTCGGGGCCGGCGGAAATCCCAAGACCGTGATCCTCAAATACGGCGCTGGTGTCCGCTCGACCGTCGGTGGCGCCTCCAGCGCCGTGCCCGGCACGCTCCGGGGTTGGGAAGAGTTGCTCGACCGTTACGGACGGCTCTCTCTGGCCGAAGTCCTGGCCCCGGCGGTGCGCCTGGCGCGGGAAGGTTTCCTGCTCTGCAAGACCAGCGGAATGTGGTTCCAGGTCGCCGAGGAAGTCTTGCAGCTAACGGATGAGACCCGGAAGAACTTCTACAAGGGCGAGCGTCCATATTTGGAAGGTGAAGAAGTACGCTTCCCAGAGTTGGCCGATACGTTGGAGGCTGTCGGGGCAGAAGGTGTAGAGCTCTTTTACGAAGGTAGGCTGGCGCGCAGGATCTCCGACTACATCAGAAAGATGGGCGGCATCATTACCGAAGAAGACCTTGCCGAATACCGGCCCGTTATCCGCGAGCCGATGGCCGTGCAGTACGGCGCGGGGAGCATGTATACCAACGGGCCACCCTCCGCCGGCGGTTCGACCCTGGCCCAGATGCTCAAGGTCGTCTCCGCCTACGATCTCCCATCCATGTCCGACGAAGACTACGTGAGGGCGATGGCCGGGGCGATGAGGCTCGCCCTGGCCGACCGCGCGTCGGAGTACGTCGAGGCCGAAGAGAACGAACGGGTCTCTGCGCGGCTGACGAGCGAGGAGTACGCCAAGTTGCAGCGGCGGCGCATCTTCGGCTCCCCGCACACCACGCACCTCTCCTGCGTGGACGACGAAGGCCTCGCCGTCTCCATTACGGCCAGTATGGGCTACGGCTCGGGGTTGGTGGTTCCCGGGACCGGCATCCCCATGAACAACTCTCTGGGAGAGCCGGAGTTGAATCCGAAAGGCTTTCACGCGCTCAGGCCCGGGCAGCGCCTGATCTCCAGCATGAGCCCGACCATCGTTTCTTCGGAAGAGGGAGGGCTGATGGCCCTGGGCTCCCCCGGCGCCTCGCGGATACCGACCGCGATTCTCCAGACCATAATCAACGTCGAGGACCTCGGTATGTCCCTGGAAGACGCCGTGCTGCACCCGCGCCTTCACTCCGAGGGAGGACTATTCGCCTACGAAGCCGGTTCTCGCACAGCAGACCTCGGCTCCTACGAGCAGGTACTCCCTTTCGGTGAGCCCAACATGTACTTCGGCGGCGTAAACGCCGTACGGCGCACTCCGGAAGGCGTCTTCGAGGCCGCTGCGGACCACCGGCGCAGCGGCGGGGCAGTCTTTGCCTGAACCGGATCGTAAAACCGTCGAGATACTCGGCGTCCCGATGGACCTCGGCCAGGACCGCCGCGGCGTGGACGTGGGGCCGAGCGCCATCCGCTACGCCCGCCTCAAAAGCGGCCTCGAAGAGCTCGGCTACGCCGTCGAGTACCTGGGCAACGTGGAGCCGCCAATGCCGGAGCTTGCCTACGTGAGCGGCGACCTGCGGCACCTCACCGCCGTCCGCGACGTATGCGCTAAAGTCTGCGAACGCGCCGCGGAGATGGTGTCTCGCGGCGCTTTTCCGCTGTTTCTTGGGGGTGATCATTCCATCTCCATCGGGACCGTTTCAGGGGTGGCGGAGGCGGGGCGGACCGGGGTGATCTGGCTGGACGCCCACGCCGATTTCAACACCCACGAGACCTCACCCTCCGGCAACATCCACGGTATGCCCCTCGGCGTCCTCGCCGGCCACGGCCACCCGGACCTCGTCAGTATCGGCGGTTTCGGAGCAAGCGTGCGGCCGGAAGACGTCGTTATAGTCGGCCTCCGCTCCGTAGACCGGCAAGAGCAAAACCTCCTCCGCGGGGCCGGGGTGCGGGCGTACACCATGAAGGAGATAGACGCCTACGGGGTCGCGCGGGTGGTGCGGCAAGCGCTCAAAGGACTCTCGCACCTCGACCGGGTGCATCTCTCGTTCGACCTGGACGTAATGGACCCCGAGGTGGCCCCCGGCGTCGGCACACCGGTCCGGGGAGGGCTAACCTACCGGGAGGCCCACCTGGTTATGGAGTTGATCAGCGAGGCGGAGATCGTAACCTCGCTCGACGTGGTAGAGGTGAACCCCATCCTGGACTCGAAGAACGGCACGGCGGAGTTGGTCGTAGAGCTCGTAGCGAGCTTGATGGGACGCAGAATCATAGACCTTCCCGAATAGCTTACCCGGCCGGAGTTCGTGGGGTCTCTGCGAAAATGGCGAAGATTCCGGCCGTCAAGAGCAGCACCGCGGGCAGCAGGGGGAAGACCAGGAACGTTACCAGCGATCCCGAAAAGCCCACTATCATCACTGGCGAAACAAGCGCCATACCCAGCGCCGCTACCAGAAAAAGTACGGCCACGGCCCGGGAAGAAGGCTGGGCAATCATTACGCCTATTCCTACTACCCCAAGCAGCGCCGAGAGCGTTGCCAGCGCCCCGGAACCGAGCGTAGAGAAGATCAGAGCCGGGCTCTGGAACATGTAGTCTTCCGGCGGGACGATGAACCGAGCAACTAAGAGTGAGACTTGAAAGAACACGAGCCCGAGGCCCGAGCGCCAAGATAATACCGGAGTTTATCCGGATGATAATTCGGGGTTTCACGTGCGGGAAAAGGCGTTCAGCGCCCGCTCCAGAAGGCCGGGGACAGGATCACCAGCACCGTCAGCAACTCTAGCCGCCCGAGCAGCATAAAGACCGTTAGGATCAGCTTCGCGCTGTCGGGCAGGCCCGAATAGAAATTCGCGCTGCCGACCGGGCCGAGGAAGGTGCCGGTTATGTTCATGCAGGCAAAGACCGAGCCCAACGAATCCGCCAGCGGTACCTGATGGGCAGAAATCAAGAGCGTACCGACGGCGAGGGTCAGGACGTACACGAAGAAGAAACCGAGGATGCTAACGCGGAGCCGCTCTGAGAGCGTCTTCTCTTGCAGCTTGAGCGGCGTAACGGCCTGCGGGTGGAGCATGTGGAAGATCTGCTGCCGGGCGTGGCTGAAGAGGAGCACGCAACGAATTACTTTGATGCCCCCGCTGGTGGAACCGGCGCAGCCCCCGATAGCCATGAAAAGGACCAGCAACCCCTGAGATAGCGGCCCCCAACTACTCCAATCCGCTGTGGAGAAAGCCGTTCCCGTTAACAGGCTTACGGTCTGAAATAGGGCCTCTCGGAACGATAACACCACCGACTGCTGATAATCGAGCGCCCAGAGCGAAATGGTCATTATTATCGTGCCGGCCGCGGCTATGCCGAGGTACGCGCGGAGCTCCGGGTCCCGGAACGTGCGGGTCCATCTCCTTTGGGAAGCCAGGTAATAGATCGCAAAGTTTGCCCCCGACAAGAGCATGCCGACGGCTATGGCGAGCTCTATAGCCCAGGAGTCGAAGCTACCGATGGAGTCAGATTTGGTAGAGTAGCCGCCGGTCGAAACCGTGGTTAGCGCGTGGTTCACGGCGTCGAAGAGGTTCATGCCGACCAGGTACAGAACTACTATCCCGCCGAAGGTCAGCGTCAGGTATACGGTCGCGAGGGTTTTCGCCGTGTCCCGAATGCGGGGGGTCATCCTCTCGGGAACGGGGCTTGCGACCTCCGCCGAAAGGAGCTGAGAGGCCCCCAGGCCTACGAGCGGGCCTACGGCGACGAACAGGACCACGATGCCGATTCCCCCGGCCCATTGGGATAAACTTCGCCAGAGCAATACGGAGGGCGCCACCGTCTCTATCTCCGCCAGCGTAGAAGCGCCGGTCGTGGTGAAACCGGCCATCGCCTCGAAAAACGCCTCGACCGGCGTCGCAAGCCCCGTCAGGTAGAAAGGCACCGCCCCCATGCAGGCCACACCGATCCAGCCGAAAACCACTATAAGGAACACGTCTTGCGCCGAGGTGTAGGTGTCTCTTTTGCGGACGGCGAAGAACACGCTGACGCCGATGACTATAGCCGCTGCCGCCGGCAGGGCAAAAAACCAAAAAGCACCGTCGTTGGCGAAGATAGAGAAAACCGTCGGGACGAGCATCAAGATACCGCCGGCCGCAACCACGGCCCCGATGGCGCTGGCGATGACCCTAAGATGCAAAGAGGCGCTCTACTTCGTCCACGGCTGATTCGACCGTAAACACGACCGCGTCGTCGCCTTGTTGGAGGACTTCGTCGCCGGTGGGTATTACTACGTCGCCGTTACGCAACACCGCCCCAACTATGGCCCCTTCGGGGAAACCCACCTTTGAAAGGGGACGGCCCGCGACTTTGCAGTTCTCCGGCACGCGCAGCTCTATCATCTCGGCGCCGCTCTCCAGGACGTTCACCGCCACCACCTCTCCCTTGCGGACAAAGCGCAGGATCGCCCCGGCGGTGATGAGCCGGGGTGATACGGCGATGTCTACACCGAGCGCCTCGGAGAGCGGGGCGAACTCTGACCGGCTGACGATGGAGACGGTTCGCTTGGCGCCAAGCTGTTTGGCGTACATCACGGCCAGCAAGTTTGCCCGGTCGTCCCCCGTGGCCGCGATAAACGCCCCGGTGTGGTTCACCCGCTCTTGTAGCAGGAAGTCCCGTGAAGTACCTTCGTCGTGCAATACGAGTCCCTTGCGGAGCCGCGAGGCGATGTACTGGGCCCGCTCCTCGCTTTTCTCCACTATCTTTACCGAAATACCCTCGTCCTCCAAGATCATGGCGAGCCGCAGGCCGATCTTGCCGCCACCGAAGATCATGACCTCGTCTACTTTTTCGGTGTCGGTGGAGACGGCCCGGACCACCCGGTTGATGTTTTTACGCTCGCTGATAAGGAAGACGTGGTCGCCGACCTGAAGCTCCGTGTCACCCTGGGGAATAATAGTCTCCTCACCCCGCACGACGCCCACCACCAGGCTTCCATCCGGTAGCTTTACGTCTTTTACGGCGCTCCCAACCACCGCAGAGTCCTCTTTTAACACGACCTCGGCGACCTCGATATTATCTTCGGCGAAAGTCTCGACGTTCACCGAGCCCGGAACCCTGAGGGCGTCCCGGATCTCCTCCGCAGCGGCCCGCTCGGTGTGGATGACGAAATCTATGCCCAACACGTCGCGGGCGAACGGGTCTTTGGAGTCGTAGTAATCCGGGTTGCGGATGCGGGCGACGGTCTGGCCCACGCCCTGCGCCTTCGCCACCAGGCAAGCCGTAATGTTCACCTCGTCCGAGTCCGTAACGGCGATGAGCAACTCCGACTTATGAGACCCGATCTCCGCGAGCATCTTCGGGCTGGCCCCGTTGCCCTGCAACACCAGCGCGTCGAGCTGATCCCCGGCCCGGTTTACCCGGTCTTCGTCCCGTTCCACCACGGTAACCTCGTGACCTTCTCTGGAAAGCATCTGCGCCGTGTTGAACCCGACCTCGCCGGCTCCTACGATAAAAACCCGCATAACTTTCTCCGAACTCTCCTATCCGGGGCCGGTGAAGCCCGACATCGAGCATCCCAACCATTTACGAACCGGCATATTCTACGCCTACTTTCGTCAAACGGGAAATGATCTAGCTTTTGAGAGCCCTGAAAGCGCGCAGGGTGCCATAAAATACGAACCCGCCGCCGAAAACGACCCCGATAAACGGCGAAGGCCCGAACCTCGTGAGCGTGGACACCATCATCACGAGACCGAATAACACGATCACGGCCGAGAGCGCGAGCCGGAGCTTGCGAAGCCGTGCCTCACCTTCTTGCCGCTTCATCGGCCGCGGTTCTCTACGTTGTTGGAACCCGGAATTGTTCGGCTACCGTGCCAGCTCTTCAATCTCAGGTTACTTCTCTCGCCCAAAGGTTTTCGCCTTTCGTGCTCGACTGCACCGCCCGTCACAGAATATACCGAAAACCTGGAAAAGACCCTGATTAAACACGTTCCGATGCCACAAAATGTTCTAGATCTATATTGACAAAAGCCGCGGTCAATTGACACAGTTTTGAATGCGAATTCATATAGAGTCACTTTCTTTGGGAGAGAGGAGGAGGCCGGGTTGGCTGCAACGGGTACGATCAGGGACCAAAAAGGGAAAGAAGGCGCGAAAAAGGCCGTTATCGCGGGGATGATAGGCAACTTCGTGGAGCAATACGAGTACGGCGTTTACGGAGCCACGGCACCTATAATCGCGACTCTATTCTTTCCCTCCGGGAACCCTGCGGTGGCTTTGGCCAGCACTTTCGTGGTTTTCGCCATCTCTTTTTTGGTGCGGCCAATAGGCGGCCTCGTATTCGGCATGTTCGGTGACACGCTCGGACGTCGCAATACCCTGGCGGTAGCGATCGTTATGATGTCGGCGGCGACGTGCGCCATTGGTTTGCTGCCCACTTACGCCACGATCGGGTACGCGGCCCCAATTTTACTGCTGGTTTTACGGATCGTTCAGGGCTTCTCCATAGGTGGTGAGTACGCCGGGGCGGTGTCCTTTGTCGTGGAGTATGGCCCGGAAGAGCGCAGAGGCCTATGGGCGAGCTTCGTGTCGGTCAGCGTGTGGTTCGGGTTGGCCGTTGGGGTGGGCATCGCGTTCTTGATATCCTCCGTCCTTCCGCAGGATGTGGTTGCTTCCTGGGGTTGGCGCATCCCGTTTCTCATAGCGGGGCCTCTGGGAGCCGTCGGTTTGTACATAAGGCTGAGCATCGAGGATACGCCAGAATTCCGGGCCGTTATAGAGGAAGAAGAGGGCACGGACCAAACACCGATCAGAGACGCCATACGCTACCACTGGAAACCAATATTGGTGTTTATGAGCTTCGCGATCACCAACGCGGTCGCTTCTTACACCTTCGTTACCTACCTGCCGGCTTACCTGGAGAACGAGGTCGGGCTTCCCCGTCCGCAGGCGCTGCTGTCCAACGCGGCGCCGATGCTCGTCTTAACGGCGTTGTTACCCTTTGCCGGTATCCTCTCGGACCGGATCGGCCGCAGACCGATGTTGCTGACGGCTTCTATACTCTTTGTGATTTTGACGCTTCCGGCGTTTGTCGTGGTGAACCTGGGCGGTTTTCTGTACGCCATGCTGGGCCAGTCGCTCTACCTGGTCTCGGTTTTCTTTATCACGGTAACCCTGACCGTGAGTATGCCGGAGATGTTCCCGACCCAGGTGCGATATTCGGCGAGTGCCATCGCGTTCAACATATCTTTCGGTATTTTCGGAGGCTTTGCCCCGCTTATAGCCAGTGGGTTTGTTAATGCAACCGGCAACCCGCTCGCCGTAGGCTACTTCCTTATGGCTATGGCGGTAATGACTTTCTTTATAGTGCTCTTTACTTTCCGCGAATCGTACCGTACGCCACTCTCGAAAGTTGGTGAACTATACCAGTGAGAAAGTCGACAAAAACGGGGTGTCGTGGGAAGGTCGGCGGACGCCCGCGAAAGTTCCTGCCGGGTTGCGAAAGTTGGTGTTAGGAGCCTCTGCCTGAAGTTCTGGGTTGGTAGGTCTTGTAAAAGTGTAAAGGCGTGTAGAAGCCTCTACACATCATGGAAAGGAGATCGAAATGGCGGAGTACATAAAGGAAGGAATCAGCCGGGACGAGTCGTTGGCGGCGGATGCTGAGGTTCGCAAGAAGGTTACGGAGATATTAGAGGACATCGATGAGCGGGGGGACGCGGCGGTACGCGAACTCTCGGAACACTTCGATGACTGGTCGCCGGAGAGCTTCCGATTGTCGCAAGAGAAGATAGACGAGCTTATCTCGGGGCTCCCGGATCAGACGGTAGAAGACATCGAGTTTGCCCAAGAGCAGATCCGGCGCTTCGCTCAGGCCCAGCGAGACGCGCTACAAGACATCGAGGTGGAGACGCTACCCGGAGTTTGGCTAGGTCACAAAAACGTTCCGGTAAACAGCGTCGGGTGCTACGTGCCGGGCGGCCGCTACCCGATGGTGGCCTCGGCCCACATGAGTGTCGTGACCGCCAAAGTGGCGGGTGTGGAGCGTGTGATCGCCTGCACGCCGCCGAGGGACGGTGAGCCGCACGCAGAGACTATTGCGGCAATGGCGATGGGTGGGGCCGATGAGATCTACCTGCTCGGTGGTGTGCAGGCGATGGCCGCTATGGCGATAGGAACCGAGGCCATAGAGCCGGTAGACATGCTGGTAGGTCCGGGCAACGCCTTCGTCGCCGAGGCCAAGCGGCAACTATTCGGCCGGGTCGGTATAGACCTTTTGGCAGGACCAACAGAAGTCCTCGTAATAGCCGACGAAACCGCCGACGCCGAGATGGTAGCTACGGACCTTTTGGGACAGGCCGAGCACGGCCCAACCTCGCCGGCGGTTCTTATAACGACGAGCGAGGATCTGGCCCGAGAAGTGCCGGAAGAGATCGAACGCCAGCTAGAAGTTCTAGAGACGGCCGACGTTGCCCGCGAGGCCTGGGAGAGCTACGGGGAGATCATCCTGGTCGAGGACGACGAGGGAGCAGTCCGGGAGGCTGACAGGGTTGCCAGTGAGCACGTCGAAGTCTTGACCCGGGAGCCCCGCTACTTTCTGGAAAACATGACCAACTACGGTGCGCTTTTCCTCGGGCCGGAGACCAACGTAGCCTACGGAGACAAAGTTATTGGCACCAACCATACGTTGCCGACGAAAGGTTCGGGACGGTACACGGGTGGACTGTGGGTTGGAAAGTTCCTAAAGACCGTAACTTACCAGCAGGTCTCACCGGAGGCCAGTGCGACGGTTGGGGAGTATTGCTCCAGGTTGTGCGAGATAGAGAACTTCGCCGGCCACAAAAAGCAGGCGGACCTGCGCGTCGAGCGCTATTCGGGGGTCTCCAGCAGGTAGAATCGTCCCAGGACAAACGTAAGCTGACGGGGGTAGGAGGAGCGCGTGGCCACGAACAAGGATATGCGAGGCCGGATCGTCCGGTTCAAGGATATAGAGGGACGGGGTTCGCCGGTCGGGGTTCCGCTAATGTTTATAGACAGCATCCTGCCGGGACACCACAGGATGAACTACGCGGTCATAGGCGACACGGCCAGCGAAGACCCCGATTTCAAGCCGATTCTCGACGAGCCGCACAAGTTTCAAATCGGGATGTTTATGTGCCCGCCGAATAATGGGCCGGCCTACCACACCCACGACTACATCGAGCTGTTCATGCCGCTCTCCGGGCGGTGGCGTTTCTACTGGGGCGATGACCCGGACAAACCCGACGATCCCGACGGAGAAGACATCCTAGAGCCGTGGGATACGATCTCCTTGCCCCCGAAACTCTGGCGCGGCTTCGAGAACGTTGGTGAAGAAGACGCCTGGTGCTTCGCCGTCCTCGAATCCCACGAAGTCTACACCGGGAAAGATCCTTATTGGCCGGGCTGGCTGATCGAGCAAGCCAAAGAAAAAGGTTTGCAGGTAGACGAGTCCGGCAAGATGATAAAGCCCGAAAACTTCGAGGAACTACGGGACAGGGTAGAAACCGAAGTGCTCCGCCGCAGCACCAAATACGACTGATGCGCGGGACAAAGCGGTGAGCCGGCAGAAACTACTACTCTTACCGGGAATGCTCTGCGACGAGAGACTCTTCGAGCACCAGACAAAGAACCTCTCGGACGTAGCTGAGATCAGCGTCGGCGATATTACCCGGGATGGCTCTATTTCCGAGGCAGCGCACAGCGTTTTAGAGGAAGCGCCAGAGAGTTTCGCGCTGGCCGGCCTCTCCCTCGGAGGCATCGTCGCGTTCGAGGTTCTACGTCAGGCGCCGGGAAGAGTGGAGTGCCTGGCGCTGCTAGACACTAACCTCGGACCTCCAAACGAGCAGCAGCTTGAAAGCTGGAACAAATTCGAGCAGATGACGAACGAGGGTAGATTCGAGCAGGTGGTCCAAGAGTACCTGTTGCCGATCTACTTCAGCCGGGAAGACCCGGCGCTGGAGAAAGCCGCCGCCCAGATGGCCTCGAACGTCGGTGAGAAGGCTTTTCTAAAACAACTTTCGGTCCAGCGGGATCGTCCGGACAGCCGGCGAGATTTGCCCGGCATAGAATGCCCGACCCTGGTAGCGGGTGGCCGGCAAGACGCGCTGTGTCCGGTAGAAATGCACGAAGAGATAGCTTCCGGCATCCCGGATGCCGACCTGGTGGTGATCGAGGACAGCGGTCACCTGAGCAGCATGGAGCAGCCACAGGCGGTAACGGCGATCCTGCGCTACTGGTTACAGGGAGGAAGATGAGAGAGAACCGGATAAAGACCTTGTGGCGGTCGGGGGGGACCGTGGTAAACGGCTGGCTGCACATCCCGAACTCTTTTTCGGCGGAGGTAATGGCCCATGCGGGTTGGGACAGCATCACCATAGACATGCAGCACGGCCCGCCGGAGTATCACGCGGCGCTGCCCATGCTCCAGGCTATCTCTACCACCGAAACCGTGCCGTTGGCGCGGGTTCCCTGGAACGATCCGGGGCTCATCATGCGGATGTTAGATGCTGGGTGCTACGGAGTGATCTGCCCCATGATAAACACCCGCGAGCAGGCCGAAGCCTTTATTGGCGCTTGCCGCTACCCGCCACAAGGATACCGGAGCTTCGGCCCCTACCGGGCGAGGCTCTACGCCGGGGCGGACTACCCTCAGCACGCCAACGAAGAGATCATTACTATGGCAATGATCGAGACCCAGGAAGCACTAGATAACCTCGAAGACATAATGACTGTACCAGGTCTCGATGCCGTCTTCGTCGGTCCCTCAGACCTCGGGCAAAGCCTCACCGGAGATGCGTGCCTGGACTCGGATGAGCCCCAGTTGATGGCCGCTATGGACACAATCCTCGGCGCCGCTAACAAGCACGGCGTAGTGGCCGGCATTTACACCGGCTCATCGGAGTACGCCTCGTGGATGGTAGAGAAAGGCTTCCGCTTTGTAACCGTGCTCTCCGATGCTCGCCTCATGGCTATGGAGGCTAAACGTGTGATCTCTGTGGTGAAGGATAGTATTAGTGACGGGGACCAAAAATGACCGAGGGCTACTCTTTCAGGCTCGACGGTAAAGCCGCGCTCGTAACAGGGGCGAGCCGGGGTCTGGGCGCCGCGATAGCCGAAACCCTTAAAAACGCCGGGGCTACGGTGGCGGGCACGAGCCGCACCGAAGAGTCGGCAAACGAGGTAGCAGAACGCCTCGATACTGTGCCGGTCGTTATGAACGTGACCGACGTTTCTTCCGTGCGCGAGGGCGTAGATAGGGCGGCATCAGAACTCGGTGGGCTCGACATCCTGGTCAACAACGCCGGGTTGAACGTGCCGCAGGGTATCTTCGGGGTGGATGAAGAGAGCTGGGACGCGGTGATGAGCACCAACCTGAAAGGCAGCTTCTTTGCTACCCAGGCCGCCGCCCGGCACATGGCGAACGGTGGGAACGGCGGACGTATCATCAACGTTGGTTCCCAAGCCGGGGTGGTTGGTATCGAAGAACGTTCAGCTTACGGTGCGAGCAAGGGCGGCATTACGGTGCTCACCAAGGTGCTCGCACTGGAGTTGGCGGAGTACGGAGTTACCGTCAACACCGTGGCGCCGACCTTCGTGGCGACGGAGCTTACCCGCCCGACGCTAGAAGACCCGGAGTGGCGGGAGCGTATCCTCTCCCGGATACCTTTGGGGCGTGTCGGAGAAGTAGAGGACGTTGCCGCCGCCGTCATCTACCTTTCCAGCCCGGCGGCCGGGATGGTCACGGGTCACACGCTACTGGTGGACGGCGGCTGGACCGCTTGGTGATCCTTCGGCTCCTCGTGGGCCGTTGACCCGCGGACTTTGATCTCGCCGCCGCCGAGCCTTATGTGTTGTGGTTCTTTGTCCGGGTCTTCGATGCGCCGCACGAGTAGACGCACCGCTTCCTGGGCCATTCTTACTATCGGCTGGCTTACCGTGGTCAGATCGAAGAGTTCCCAGGACGCCATCGCGATGTCGTCGAAACCGACGACCCACAGGTCTTCGGGAACCCTCGCGCCAACCGCCCGGGCGCCGTTGAGGGCCCCGAAAGCCATCATGTCGTTTACGCAAAATACTGCCGTCGGCGGTTCCGGCAGTCTCAGCAAGCCCATCGTTGCGGTGTAACTCAGGTGCTGCGAGAAGTTTCCGACCTGGCGCGAGTCTTCTCGAAGGTCCACGTCGCGCTTCAGGAGGGCTTTGCGAAAGCTCGACTCACGTTCTATGGAGGTGCTGGCATTGGGGAGACCCGCAATTAGGGCGATGTTTTCGTGCCCCCAGTCCAGGAAATAGTCAGCGATCAGGCTCCCACCCGTAGCGTTGTCGGTGGTGACCCGGTCACATTCCGTCTCTTCGACGTACCGATTTACCAAAACTACCGGCGAGCGCCGACTCACAGCCTCTTTCAACACGCTGGACTCACTAGTGGCGGTGGTGAAAATTACACCATCGACCAGCTTCTGCCGGATAGCCTCTAAAGCAGCCGGCTCGCCGGCCGCGCCCGAATTCCAGAGCGTCATGCGGAAACCGGCGGCAGAGAGCTTGCTGCACAGAGCCTCTACTATCTCGGGGTAGAACGGGTTGGTTATATCCTCGACCACCACTCCTATAGTGCCCGTCTTCCCCGAGACCATGGCCCTGGCCAACCCATCGGGCTCGTAATTCAACTCCCGCATAGCCCGCAGCACCCGCTCGCGGGTCTCGGACTTGACCTTCGGATGATCATGCAGCACCCGGGAGACCGTCGTCTGGGATACACCTGCATTGCGCGCGATGTCGTAGCTGGTAGTCACCGGTTCATCTGCCAGCCCGCCCGAAAATTACTGCCAGTCTAATCGTTATTGTCGGAGCTACCATACCTCTATTATACGGGTGTATACATATTCCGGGTTTGTCAACCACCACCAGAAAAACACTTGAGTTTCGATTTCCAGCCTGCTACAGTTCGCGCAAGCGGTGAATGGGAATTCACGTAATGGGTTTCCATTTTCAGGGAAAGGGCCAGCTTGAGAGGAGGGTCGCGTGGCGCAGAACGTGAACATGACGGCGGAGGAAGAAGCAAGGGGGGCGAGGAAAGCCGTTACCGCAGGTGTGGTCGGTAACTTCGTCGAGTGGTACGAGTATGGAGTTTACGGGTACCTGGCTTCGATCATCGCGACGCTCTTTTTCCCGGAGGGGGATCGCGCGGCAGCATTGCTCGGTACTTATGCGGTGTTCGCCATTTCGTTCTTCGTGAGGCCTTTGGGTGGGATCCTGTTCGGAAGGTTCGGAGACAAAGTCGGGCGTCGTACGGTACTGGCTTTTGCCATACTGCTGATGTCGGGGGCGACCTTTCTTATCGGAGTGTTGCCGACTTACGCATCTATCGGCTTCGCCGCACCGATATTGCTCCTCATACTTCGGTTGACGCAGGGACTAGCCGCCGGTGGCGAGTACGTCGGCGCGGTTGCTTTTGTGGTGGAGTACGGGCCGAGCGACAAACGCGCTCTGTATGCTAGCTGGATCTCCGTTAGCGTATTCGGGGGTCTTCTCGCTGGTGTTGGAATAGCGACGTTGCTAACTTCGACGCTCGGTGAAGAAGCCATGTTGGCCGGATGGTGGCGCTTGCCCTTCCTGATCGCGTTGGTACTCGGCTTGATCGGTCTGTATTTGAGGGTCAAGGTGGAAGAGACGCCTGAGTTCCGAAATCTGGCGGCCCGGGAAGGAGAGATCGAATCAGCCCCCCTTACGGAGGCTTTGAAGACTCAACGGAAGCCGATGTTGATCTATATAGGTTTCGCCATGACCAACGCTACTGGCTCATACCTTTTCGCAACTTACCTGGTGACCTACTTCCAGGAAGAGGTCGGATTGAGCGCCCAGAGTGCCCTTCTCGCCAACACCATCGCCCTGATCGTATTGCTGCCTTTGTTGCCGTTAGCAGGCGTTTTGTGTGACCGTATCGGAAGAAAACCGATGCTGTTAGCGGGGTGCGCGCTGTTCGTAGTAACGACCCTGCCAGCTTACATAATTGCAAACGTCGGGACCTTCTTCACGGCTACTATGGCTTCCCTATTGCTGGTGCTTCCACTACTCTTTATCGCCACGGGGTTGACCGTGAGCATCGCGGAGATGTGGCCGACCCGGCTACGCTACACGGCCTCGGGCCTGGCGCACAACGTAGGCTTCGGCTACTTCGGCGGGGCGGCGCCCCTTATCGCCACGTTCCTCGTAACCCGTACGGGTACTCCCCTTGCGGTAGGTTACTACGTGATGGCCTTGTCGGTGATCTCGTTCTTCGTCGTACTGTTCTTCTTTAGGGAGACGTACAAGGCCTCGCTGGCTAAAAGTGTTTACACGGACGAGCCATCGCGCACCAGATAAGACTCCGATAAACAGGGTCCGGTTGCCGGACAGGCGGCCGGACTTTGCTCCCAACGATTAAGATACCGGCGAGGGTGGATCTATCAGCCCAGGGTAGCTTTGTGTGAATGGAGGAATTAGGGATATGGCCGACAAAGAACCAAACCACGGCAACGGAAAAGGTGGCAAAACGGAGGAGGTGCCGATCGTAGCCCTCGGGCAGCGAGACATAAGGTCGTTGCTCTCGCCGGGAAACAAACGGCGGCAAAGTATGGAGGGCTTCGACGATGATTATGTCGATATTGTGGACTACATTGTCCGCAGCACGTACAAGATTTGGGAGCAGAAAGGTGTCGGCCGGATCTACGACCACTACCGGCACAACGTGATCGTCCACACTTCCGACCGGGTAGTCTACGGACGTGACCAGGTGATCTCCGACTCCACCAAAACGATGGCCGCTTTCCCTGACGTCCGGCTTTACGCCGACGATGTGATCTGGAGCGGCAACGATCAGGACGGCTTTCACTCCTCGCACCGTATAGTCTGGGTCGGCCACAACACCGGCTACAGCATCTACGGACCCCCAACCGGCCGCAAGGTCGTGCGCACCGGCATCGCCCACTGCTTTGTAAAAGAGAACCTGATAATCGAAGAGTGGATCGCCCGCGATGAACTAGCTTTGGTCCGCCAGCTAGGCTTCGACGAGCATGAGCTGGCGAAACGGATATCCGAAAAAGACGTAGCCCGCGGTATAGAGTACCCCGGCGGCGAAGTAGAACGGGTAACGGGCCAAGACACCCCCGAGGCGCTGGCGCCAAAAGAAGGCGGCGGCTTCGACATCGAAGACTTCCTCCGCCGGAGCACGCATGAGATCTGGAACTGGCGGTTGCTCAATAAGATAGATGAGTACTACGTGGATAACTACGTCTGCTATACCACGGCAAACCGCAAGCTCTACGGCCTGGGAGACTATAAAGCACACGTACTGTCCCTACTCGCCGCCTTCCCGGATGCCCGGATCACCATTGACCACGTGTGCTGGCTCGGTAACAAAGAGGACGGCTACTCGACCGCCGTGCGCTGGACGCTGCAAGGAACTCATGAAGGACCCGGTATCTACGGCGAACCGACTGGAAAGCGCGTGTGCCTGCTGGGCATCACCCATCACGAAGTACGCGAAGGCAGATTCGTCAAAGAGTGGATGGTCTACGACGAGTTCGCCCTGTTAAAGCAGATTTACGCTCCCGAAGGAACTGAGTTGCAGGTGTCCTCCGGCGTGCGAGGGTAAGCTACCCGAGCACTTCGGCCACGATTTCTCCTACTTCGGTGGGGTTCGTCGCGGTGCGGATGCCGGCTTTCTCCAACGCCTGACTCTTCGCCTCGGCGGTGCTGTCGCCGCCAGAGACTATCGCCCCGGCGTGGCCCATCGTCTTGCCCTCCGGGGCCTCGAAGCCGGCGATGTAGGCGACGACGGGAATGCTCATCTCGCCCTGGACATATTCCGCTGCCTGCTGCTCGGCGTTGCCCCCGATCTCCCCGATCATCACGGCGCACTCGGTGACCGGGTCAGCCTCGAAAAGCTTCAGGATCTCGATGAAGTCCGTGCCGATGATCGGGTCCCCTCCAATACCTACCGCCGTCGTCTGTCCAATGTCCCTTTGTGTCAACTCGTTGACGACTTGATAGGTGAGTGTACCGCTGCGGGAGACCACGCCAACGTTGCCGGGGGTAAAGATGTCGCCCGGCATGATCGAGACGTTAGACTTCTCCGGTGATAGGAGCCCCGGGCAGTTCGGGCCGATGAGGGTGGCGTTCTTCATGTTCAGGTAGTCTGAGACGCGCATCATGTCGTGTACCGGGACGCCTTCGGTGATGCAGCAGACGGTACCGAGTTCCGAGTCCAGCGCCTCGAAGATGGCGTCGGCCGCGACGGGCGGGGGGACGAAGATGACGCTGGCGTTTGCGCCGGTTTCTCTAACGGCCTCCTCCACGGTGTTGAAGACCGGCACGCCCTGGAAGTCCTGGCCGCCCTTGCCGGGCGTTGCGCCAGCTACGACGTTGGTGCCGCTGTCGATCATGCGCTCCGTGTGGAACCCGCCCTCGCGACCAGTGATTCCTTGTACCAGGAGCCGCGTGTTTTCGTCTACGAGTATCGCCATTCTTACCGCCCTCCCTCTTGCGACAGTTCCACGGCCTTCCGGGCCGCGTCGAGCATCGTTTCTTCGGTGTGCACGTTCTCCGGGGTGTTCTCTTGCAGTATCTCCCGGCCTTCTTTGGCGTTGGTGCCGTCGAGCCGGACGACGATGGGTATTCGTACCTCCGAGCCTTCCAGGGCGGAGAGAAGCCCGCGGGCCACCTCGTCACCGCGGGTGATGCCGCCGAAGATGTTGAAGAGGACGCTGTTGACTTTCTCGTTTGAGGTAACGATGTCGAGCGCCTGGGAGATGGTGTCGGCGTCCGCGCCGCCCCCGACGTCGCAGAAGTTCGCCGGTGCGCCGCCGGCCTGGGCCACAACGTCTAGCGTGCTCATCACGAGTCCCGCCCCATTGCCCAAAATCCCCACGTCGCCCTCCAACTTCACGTACTGGAGGCCGACCTCTTGTGCCCGCTGTTCTTGCGGGTCCGCCGAGCCTTCCTCCTGTCCGCCCGAGATGTCGCTTTGCCGGAAGAGGCTGTCGTTATCTATGGTGACTTTTGAGTCCAGGGTCAGGACTTCGCCGTCTTTGGTAAGTACCAACGGGTTGATCTCCATGAGGCTCGCGTCCGACTCCCGAAACGCCGTGTAGAGGTCTTGTATCACTTTTCCGACGCCCTTCGCCGCGTCGCCTTCGAGTCCGGAGCTAAAGATGATCTCGCGCACCTGGTAGGGCAATAAGCCTACCAGCGGGTCCACGTACACCCGCACGATGGCGTCCGGGTTCTCTTCGGCGACCTGTTCGATGTCCACGCCGCCCTCGGTAGAGAACAGGATCAGGGGTTTCTTCTCGCCCCGGTCGACCATGATGGAGAGGTACATCTCGCTCTCGATGTCCGCGCCGCCCTCGACGTAGACCCGGCGAACGGTGTGGCCTTTGATGTCCATACCCAGGATCTGGCCGGCAGCTTCTTCGGCATCATCCGGGCTGTCCACCACCTTGATCCCCCCGGCCTTCCCCCGGCCGCCCATGAGGACCTGCGCCTTCACCGCGACCGTACCCCCGATCCGCTCTGCGGCCTGACGCGCTTCCTCCGGGGTTTCGGCCACGCCGCCTTCCAACGTTTGAAGACCGTGACCTTTCAACAGCTCTTTACCTTGATACTCGTACAAATCCAAAACTCGACTCCCGCGACGCCCTTACCAACGGGGGAATTATACAGAGACTCGAAAGTTCATTCTTACTATACTCGTCTTCTAATGGGAATCGGTACTGCCATAAACGTAGTCGCCGTGTTGGTGGGCGGCGGCATTGGAACGCTAGTCGGCGCAAAGCTGCCGGAACGGATGCGGGATACTGCGATGCAGGCCATCGGGATCGTGACGCTGCTCGTCGGCATCTCGAATTTTCTGGAGTTCGATAACCCCCTGATCCCGTTGGTCAGCGTTATCCTCGGCGTCGTGGTCGGGGAGCTGCTCGGCATCGACGCCGCACTCAAGAGGTTCGGGGATTACCTGGAGAAGCGTTTCTCGAAAGGTGGTAGTCCGGTTAGCAAGGCGTTTGTGACGACGAGTCTGCTCTTTTGCGTCGGGCCTTTGACCGTGATCGGGTCTCTCGAAGACGGCTTGACCGGCGACTACAGTCTGCTGGCTTTAAAGAGCGCGCTGGATTTTGTTGCGTCGCTGGCGTTCGCGTCGGTGCTCGGGTGGGGGGTTTTGTTGTCGGCCGGGACGGTGTTGGTGGTGCAGGGTTCGATCACGCTGGGCGCCGCTTTCCTCGAAGGTTTTGTGACGGAGCCGATGATCCTTGCTACCACCGCGACCGGTGGAATTCTCATCTTCGGGCTCGGGCTCGTATTACTGGACCTCAAAGAAGTTCGGGTGGCAAACATGCTGCCAGCGCTATTGTTTGCCCCCGTTCTCGTCTCGGTGGCTCCTTTGTGGCCGCTCTGACTTCCCCGACGGAGCCGGATACTGGTAATATTCCAAGAGGAACACCCTTACAGATCCGGATAGAAAGAGGTGTGAGATAGATGAGCCTGTTCCCGACAAACATACTGCTGGCGACGGACGGGTCGGACAACTCGCTTCCTGCCTTGCGGGCGGCCGCGGATCTCTCGGCCAGTTCCGGCTCGGGCATACAGGTCATCTACGTCGGCAAAGGTATCTCCAAGCCGGCCAACTATAATGACCCCAGCGCCGGTGACCAGAATAAAGCCCAGGAAGCGCGGGGCCTTATCGACGAGCAGATAAAAGAGATCGAGGAGCGCGGTGGGACCGTGGCGGAATCACACGTGGTCCCCGGAGACAAACCCGCCAAAGAGATCGTGAAGCTCACCCGCGAGCAGGAAATCGGGATGGTGGTCGTCGGCAGCCGGGGCCTCAGCCGCCTGCAGTACGCCCTGCAGGGCAGCGTCTCCAGCCAGGTAGTTCGCGACGCCTACTGCCCGGTTCTCGTGGTCCACGGAGATCACGAACTGTAGGATTTATAGGACCTCGACCAGCCCGGAAAGGAAACAGCTTGGACACGTCGCAAGGAGCAGATAAAACCTGGACCGGCACGCCGCTGGACCGGCGGGACGACATGGACCCTTACGGCATTCTCGAGATCGCCGTAGAATTTGGAAACGGCGACCGGGATGTCTTCAGGGCCCGCCAACGCGAAGAGTTCGCCTCTTACGAGTTGCACATGATGGCGGCCTACGTAGACTCGATGGCACATTCGATCCGCAAGGGTCAGAAGAGATGAAAGGGAGAAGCTTTTGCATGGCATAGAGCGTACCCGCAAAATGCAAGGTCCCCCGAAACCTGACAACGGCATCGCCAAGATCGTGGTTCGCTACGCCGACGGCCGGGTCTACAACTTTATTCCGGACGGCGGGTCCGATTCCTTCAACGAGGACGACATCCTGGAGTTAAAGAAGATGCTCGACAAGGCCGCCGCAACCACTGAGTGGGCGGAGGTCACCGAGCGGGGCACGATGTAGCACGGACAGCGGGCGAAGGCTAGAGAGGCTTCTAGCCTAGCCGGGACCGTCGCTTCCGGTGTACCGGTCGTAGCGGTCGTAGAAATCCGAGTCCAGGTCTACCCGTTCACCGGACATCTCCCGCCGGCGAAGATCCCATAAAACCTGCAAGTCGTGGTCGATGGTCTGCAGGCGTTCGTGATCTCCGGACTCCGCGTGGTGGCTCCCTTCGCGGCCCAAAACCTCTTCACGCTCTTTGGAGAGCTCTTCGATCTTCTGCATTACGCTTTGTGCCATTTCGACTCCTCCTTTTTGAAACGCGCCCATGCTCTAAAATAGGTTGACTATGCTAGACAAAATTTACCATCTGGGCTACGCCGTCACAGACCTCCAGGCCGCCGCAGACTTCTATCGCGTCCACTTCGGCGCCCGCCCGGGAGAGCCCGAGACCGTCGAGGAGCAGGGGATAACCGCGACCATGTTCCGGGTCGGCGAGTCGAACATAGAGCTTCTGCAGCCGACCCGGCCGGACTCGCCCGTGGGCAAGTTCCTCGCCAGAAACGGCGAGGGCTTCCACCACGTGGCGTTCGCGGTCGAGGATCTGGGATCCGCCCTGGCCGAACTCAAAGGTAACGGCGTAGAACTTATAGACGAAGAGCCGCGCATCGGGGCGGGGGGAATGCGGGTGGCCTTCGTCCATCCGAAAGCTGCCTTCGGGGTGCTGACCGAGCTTGTAGAATTACCGGGAGAAACCCGGTAGAAAGGGGCGTCATGGACGTGGACGACCGGCACACCGACCGGCACACCGAATCCGGGATAGAGGTAAAGCCCGTCTACGAGCCCGGCGACCTGGAGGGCTTCGATTACAAGGAAAAGCTCGGGGACCCGGGCGAGCCTCCCTACACCCGGGGCGTTTATCCTACGATGTACCGGGGCCGTCCATGGACCATGCGCCAATACGCCGGTTTCGGCACGGCCAAAGAAACCAACGAACGTTTCAAGTACCTCACTGAAAACGGCCAGACCGGCCTCTCCGTAGCCTTCGACCTCCCGACCCAGATGGGCCGCGACTCGGACCACGACCTCTCTGCTGGAGAAGTCGGTAAGGTCGGCGTCGCGATAGACTCCCTGCTCGACATGCGGGAGCTTTTCGACGGAATACCCCTTGAAGACGTTTCCACTTCCATGACCATAAACTCCACGGCCTCTATTCTGCTGCTGCTCTACTCCCTCGTCGCCGAAGAACAGGGTGCGAAGTCCGAAGACGTAACCGGCACCACCCAGAACGACATCCTCAAGGAGTATCTGGCCCGGGGGACGTACATCTACCCGCCGGAACCTTCCATGAGGATCACTACCGACATGTTCGCCTACTGCGCCAAGGAGTTGCCGCGCTGGAACACGATCTCGATAAGCGGCTACCACATCCGGGAGGCGGGCTCGACGGCGGTGCAGGAGTTGGCCTTTACCCTCTCGAACGCCATCGCCTACGTCGAAGCGGCGTTAGAAGCGGGGCTGGAGGTGGACGAGTTCGCCCCGAGGCTCTCGTTCTTCTTCAACGCCCACAACGACCTCTTCCAGGAGGCCGCCAAGTACCGGGCGGCGCGCCGGATGTGGGCTTCCATAATGACGGACCGGTTCGGCGCGAGAGACGAGAAAAGCGCGATGCTCCGCTTTCACACCCAGACCGCCGGCTCTTCGCTGACCGCCCAGCAGGCTGAGAACAACATCGCCCGGACCACGGTGCAGGCGCTCTCGGCGGTTTTGGGCGGTACGCAGAGCCTGCACACCAACGCCTATGACGAGGCGCTCGCCCTCCCGACCGAGCGTAGCGCGCGCATCGCGCTAAGGACGCAGCAGATTCTGGCGAACGAGGCTGGCCTGACGGATACCGTTGACCCCCTTGCCGGCTCCTACTACGTCGAGTCGCTCACCGACGCGCTCGAAAAAGAAGCGTGGGAGTACATCCGGCGGATAGACGAGCTTGGCGGGTCGGTAAAGGCCATAGAAGAGCGCTTCATGCAGGCGGAGATCGAAGAAGCCGCCTTCCGCTACCAGCGCCAGGTCGAAAAGGAAGAGCAGATCATCGTCGGCGTAAACCGCTACGCCGGCGCAGCCGACGAAGAGCCGGATATGGAACTTCACGTAGTAGACGAGACCATCCGGGAAAAGCAATCCGAACGTCTCACAGGGTTAAAAGAAAGCCGGGATACCGCCGCCGTGGACGCCGCGCTCTCTAACCTAAGAAAAGCCGCCAAAGGCAAAGAAAACCTGCTCTACCCGATGAAAGAGGCCCTCGCGAACTACGCCACGTCGGGAGAAGTCTCGGACGTGTTGCGGGAGGTTTTCGGCCAGTATCGTCCTTGAGGTCTAGTAGTACGCAAAACTAAAGTTTTACAAAAGTTGTCCGAAAATACATCTGTAGTCGATTAAATACGCAAGATAATAGATGTTCGGGGCGGATAACTTGCACAGGTTGACGATTTCCGCGGCGGCTTTGATCGCCGTTACGTTTGCGGTTTTTACGGTGCAGGGTGTTTCCCAAGAAGCGGGCAGTCAGCCCGTCCCAAGCGGCGCTGCGGGAGAGAAGCCGAGCTCCGAAGCCTCGGAAGACCGGGAGTTCGACGCGGGCAAAATCATAGTGAAGTTGGAAGACGCCGCGAACCAGAAAGACCTCGAAGAGCTAAACGGCGAGACCGGCGCCGAAATCGAGGAGGATCTTCCCCGGAGCGCCGTCAGCGTGGTTGACCTCCCGGAAGACCTCAGCGTGAACGCAGCGGTCGAGGTTTACGAAGACGACCCGGATATCGAGTACGCCGAACCGGACTACCTGCTCGAACCGCTACAGGCGAAGCCCGCAGACGACTCCTACTATCCCAGGCTCTACGGCCTGAACAACGCCGGGGAAAACGGCGGCACGGCAGACGCCGACATCGACGCCCCTAAGCCTGGGGCACGACCACCGGCTCTCCGGAAACCGTGGTGGCCGTGATCGACGAGGGCGTCGACGTGAAACACCCGGACCTCCAGGGCAGCATCTGGACGAACACGGACGAAATCGCCGGCAACGACAGGGACGATGATAGAAACGGATACGTCGACGACGTAAACGGCTACGACTTCGCAAACGACGACGCCAGCGTCTACGACCCGGAGCCTTTCAGCGGAAAGGGTGACGAACACGGTACCCACGTCGCGGCAGTTCCGGACGGTAAGGTAACGCCGAGGATTGGAAAGTAACGCCGAGGGCGGGAAAGCGCTGTGGTAATATCTTTCATCAAAGCCCAGCATCGACTTCGAGAGATTTTATATAAGCCGGATCCCGCGTCCGGGGGAGGTTTTACATATCATGGTGAACTGGTTTCGTCGCCGCGGTGCGGATAACACAAAACCTGGAGAAAAAGAGGCAATAGAACCGTCCGCCGTCGAAGAAGCTTCGTTAGACGTGGAAACCGAAACGGCGGACGACCTGGTAGACCGGACGCCGCAGCCCGAAGAGCCGGCCGACGGTTTTTCCGAAGCCGGTATTAGGGAGGCGCTCAGGGACGTGCGGGACCCGGAGATCGGGCGTGACCTGATCTCGCTCAACATGATCCGGAGTGTTGAGATCGAAGGTTCCGGCGTAACGGTCGGCGTAGCTTTGACGACCGCCGGATGCCCGATGAAGCACCGCATCATGACCGATATCGAGGACCGCCTGAAAATGATAGACGGCATCGAAGCGGTCGAGATAGATTTCGGGGAGATGACCGACGAGGACCGTCAGAACCTCCTCACCTCCCTTCATGGCGGTCCGTCCGAGTTGGCGCCCGCCTTCCGGGACGAGTCCAAGACCCGCATCATCGCGGTGGTCTCGGGCAAGGGCGGTGTCGGGAAGAGCACGGTGGCCGTAAACCTCGCCGCGGCGCTCGACCGGGCCGGGCACTCTGTAGAGGTTCTGGACGCCGACGTACACGGTTCTTCCATTCCGGTAATGCTCGGGTCTTTGCAGAAACCAAACGTGGTGGGCGGTGTGATCTTCCCGATAGAATCCGCTTCGGGCTTGAAGTTCATCTCGATGGGCAACTTCGTAAACGAGGGCCAGGCTATTATCTGGCGCGCCCCGATAGTGAACAAGGCCCTAACCCAGCTAATGCGTGACGTGTACTGGGACGAGCCGGACTTCATCATCGTGGACATGCCGCCCGGCACCGGCGACGTCGCCCTCACGGTGGCCCAGATGATCCCCAAAGCCGAAGCCCTCGTAGTCACCACCCCCCAGGCCGACGCCGCCCGCGTCGCCGTAAAAGCCGGCAAGATGGCCGTCCAGGCCCACCTCAAGCTCGCCGGCGTCGTAGAGAACATGAGCTACGCCGAATGCCCGAACTGCGGCAAGGAACTCAAAATATTCGGCGGCAACGGCGGAGAACAGGTCTCCAACGAGTTGGCATCAGACATACTCGGGCGCGTCCCGATCCTACCGGATGAGAGCGGCGAGCCGGGACAATCCCTGTTCGACACGGACAGTGTCCCCGCCAAGGCGTTCGACGGTATCGCCGCGAGCCTGGCCGAGACGAAAGTTCGTAAGCGGATAAAGGTGCTTTAGCCCGGAAGTTACGACCGGCTGACGATAACCGAAAAGCCTCTTTCATCGTAATGTTCGGCGGCCTGGACCCCGTTGTTGTTTAACAGGTCCAGCACTTCGTTCGGGCCTAAACGAAGCTTGGCGTAGGCGCTCTTTTCTACAGTCCAGCCTGACGTTTCTTTGGTGAGGATCATGTCGTGTACGTTTACACGCTCCGGCTCGTATTCCAGGAATGTGGTCATGATTTTATCTTCGTCCAACCTGACCGGGATCGCACGGTCCACTCCCTCTAGCCCCGTAGAAAGGTCCCGGAATTCGAGGATCAAAGTTCCTCCTTTTTGCAGTGCGGCACCGGTGTCGGAGATCAGGCGGGCAACTTCTTCGGACGAGTCAAGATGGGTCAAAGTGTCTCCCATACAGACGACGATCTCGAACGGAGAAGAGGCCGCATATAAGTCCGGATCGCGGATATCGCCGGGCACGGGCCGGATCCGGCGTTTTCGCATCCGGCCGCGTAGCTCTTCCAGGAGTGTCTCGCTAGTGTCTATGCTCAAAACCTCGAAACCGAGGTCGGCGAGCGCCACCGACTGAAAGCCCGAGCCGGCTCCAAGATCCAGAGCCCTTCCAGTGTGTTGTGGCGACACTCCGATCCGTTCGAAGAAGTCTCGGTACTCGGCTACTTTCTCGTCATAACTCCCGCGCATCCAGGTGTAATGACCGGCGAGCAGTTTACGGTAGTGATCCTCTACAGAAGTCATTTCGTTTGCAGGCTCACCCAAACAACGTCCACACCGCCGCTATTAAAATACCCGCGCTGAGTGCGAACAGCGTAAAAGCCAGGAACCTCAACGCCGTAGCGGACTTTATCCGGGGTTTGGGCAAAAGCTCGGCCGTGCCGAGAAAGATAAAAGCCAGGCCGCCGAGGGCCTGGCCGAGCGATATCAGGCGCTGGCCCAATTCGACGGAAGAAAAGACAAACAGGAGCGTGCCAACGAGCAGCACGAAGCAACCTATGAAGATCATGGTCGGGTACGGTCGACCGCCTTGAGGCTCCCTGGATAGTCTTCTGAACATCGTTCCTTTACTGTAGCAATGACCGTAACACCCCGCTAAAGCTGTGGGCCCCCCGACAAACAGGTTCCGGCGCCCTACTCGAGCAACCCCAACTCTTTCACCGCATCGCGTTCTTCCTTGAGTTCGTTTACGGTTAGCTCGATCTTTGACGCGGCGAACTCGCCGACTTCCAGGTCTTCGACGATTTCGTAATTTCCGCCCGATAGCCGGACCGGGAAAGATGAGATGAGACCTTCTTCCACGCTGTATTGACCCTCCGAGCGGACCGCCATAGAGCGTAGGCCGTCGGCGCCGAGCGTCCAGTCGCGCACGTGGTCGATGGCCGCGTTTGCGGCGGAGGCGGCGGAGGATGCGCCCCGGGCTTCGATGATCGCCGCGCCCCGCTTGCCGACCTGGGGCATGTACTCGTTCTCGTACCACTCCATGTCTACCTGGTCTACGGCCCGCTCACCGTTCACCGTGGCGTTGAAGAGGTCCGGGAACATCGACGGAGAATGGTTGCCCCACACGACCAGGTCTTCGATGTCTTCAACGCCGACGGAGAGTTTCTGGGCCAGCATCGAGACCGCCCGGTTCTCGTCGAGCCGCGTCATCGCGGTGAAACGCTCGGCCGGTATATCGGGCGCATTGTTCATCGCGATCAGGGCGTTTGTGTTGGCCGGGTTGCCGACCACGAGAACCCGCACGTCGTCTGAGGCGCTGGAGTTTATCGCTTCACCCTGGGGCTTGAAGATCTCGCCGTTCGCCTCTAGTAGATCTGCGCGTTCCATACCTTGTTTGCGCGGTTGCGCCCCGATCAGCATGCCGACGTTGCAGCCGTCGAAGGCCTCTCCGGCGTCGGCGGTGATGTCGATCGACTCTAGCAGAGGGAAAGCGCAATCGTTTAGCTCCATCGCCGTGCCCTCCGCCGCTTTTAGCGCCGGTTCGATCTCCAGCAGTTTCAACCGGATCTTCTCGTCCGGGCCGAGCAACTGGCCCGAGGCGATCCGGAACAACGCCGCGTAGCCGATTGCGCCCGCGGCGCCGGTAACGGTGACAGTCTTTGACATCGGTAATCTCCTTATAATATCGCTTTGTACGACTACCTCAGACCAACGAGAGGGTGCCCTTCACCACCCCGTCAGCTACTTTTTCATGCCGGCGGCCTACTCTGGATGGCTGACGTCCGGCTTCGAACCGCCGGGTGCTAATAATAGTGAAGTTAACCTCCTTCTGCCGCCGTTCTTCGGTATATAAAATACCCTCAGTTCGTTCGAGGCAAGCAGGGAGAACCGTTGGAAATCGGTGAGGCGATCACCCGTCGACAAAGCATTAATCGGGTAAAGCAAGACCCGGTACCGCGCCGGGACATAGAGCAGATACTGGAGAGCGCGGTGCACGCCCCGAACCACAAGATCACCGAGCCCTGGCGGTTTCACGTTTTCGAGGGTAAAGGACGGGGCGAGTTCGCCCGCGCCCGCGCCGAAATGGCCCGCCTCATGGCGGAGGCCGAAGGTGAGGAAGAAGAACTTGTGGCGGGACGCGTCAGCCGCGAGCGAAAAAAGGCCTTCCGGTCTCCCGTGGTGATAGCCATTATATCGCTGGCCGGACGCGATGAGGTAGAAACATTGGAGAACTACGCGGCCTGTTGCGCCGCCGTTCAGAACATGCAGCTCATGGCCCACTCTCTGGGGCTCGGGAGTATCTGGCGTACCGGTCCCGTAGCGTACCACCCGCACATGCGGGAGTTCTTCGGGTTGGAGAAAGGAGACCGGATAGCGGCCTATCTGTACCTCGGCTACCCGAACATGGGTGAGAGGCCCCGGCGGCGCCGGCCGGCTGGTGAGCGTACCGTGTGGCATACCGGCTGAGCGGGTTTGTGTAGTTTCGAATTGCTACAACGGTGGTATGATCCTGCGTAGAAACCTTACCCCAGGAGGAACTTTTGGGAACTTTGATCCGCCGCGGCCTCATGCTCCTCGCTCCTTTTATATGGCGCAAGATTCGGAACCGCCGCAAAGGCAAATAAAAGCGGTTAATCGCTTATAGGATCGGCCTCGAACTTGCCGTCGTCGTTGCGGTGGACCTTGACCAGAGAGCCGCCCGGCTCGTGGTAGAGGATTACCGGGACGTTTCTAGACTCGGCTTCCTCCAAAACCTCGATCCGGTTTTTCTGGGCGGCTTCCGGGTCGGTGTCTACGCCGCTAATTAGTTCGGGGTCCAGCCAGATCTTGGCCGGCGCCAAATCCGCTGTGTAAAGTGCGCTGTCCTCACCGGAGCCGATCCAGACGATCTGGTGTCCCGCCGCGTGGCCCGAACGCACCTGCACGCTCACCCCGTCTAAGATCTCACCATCACCTTCCTGCAGTTGGCACCAGCCTTCTTCGACGCCCTTCTCCACCGCCGGAATGGCTTCCCTCCGGGAATTGCCTTCCGGTAGCTCCTTCGCCTCCTCCAGGGATTCTTTTTGCACGTACACCGTGGCGTTGGGAAAGCTCGGCGGGTTCAGGGCCCAACCGACGTGGTCGGCGTCCAGGTGCGAAAGTACAACGTGCGTCACGTCTTCCATCGAATGTCCCGCGGCTTCAAGGCTTTCTTCCAGGCTGTTATCGTCGCGCTTTAGCTCGTAGCGGCCCTCCAGGCTCTCCGGAAGCTCCGGCCCGAAACCCGCGTCGATGAGGACCAGGTTCTCCCCGGTTTCTATAAGCACGGGACGCATGGCGCCTTTTATCTTCGTGTTACCCGAGCCGCCGAAGAGGTTGCCCGCATCGGTTATAAAAGTACCATCCTCCAGCACCCGCACTTTGATAGGACCGAGGTCCAAGCTGCTCTTCGCCACGTTTCCTCCTCTGTTTTATGAACCCGGAGATAGCATACACGCTACGCGTTTTTCCGGTTTCGCTGACCCGCCGCCAGCCCCCGCAGGGTATGAGCCATCGCCTTCGGGTGTTTGAGGAGGCTGTAGGCCGGTTTGTCGCCCGTGAAGGTTTCTACAAGGGTTTTGCGGGCCTCGGGGTCTTTCTCGCAGGCCTTGAAGAGCGGTTCCATCATCTCCAGGTTCGGGACGAGGTTTACCAGGGCGTGGCCGGCGTAGTGTTCCTTTGCCCGGTGGCGTTTTAGCTGTTTTTCGTAGCCGGAGAGGAGCGCGGGTGAAAAATCTTGCCGGACGTAGGCCTCGTGGGTCCAGGCGGCGGCCAGCCGGCCGGACTCTATGGCGTAACCGACGCCCTCGCCGCTGATCGGGTGGATCATGCTGCCCGCGTCCCCGACCATCATTAGGCCTTGGGCGTAACGCTTCGCCCCCCACATGCCCATCTTGAGCGACCAACTCTTCGGAGGCCCTTCCGGCTCCGCATCCTGTAACCACCGGGCTAGTTCCGGCTCTTCCAGGAAACGGTCGAAGTAATCTTTGAGGTTTCGCCCCGTTTTTTGCAAGGACTTCGTAGAAACGCCGGCCCCTACGTTCGCCGTGCCGTCCCCGAAGTAGAAAACCCAGCCGTAACCCGCGCCAGTTTTGTTGAGGTCTTCGCTGATAAACAGGTGCAGGTGTTCTTTATTGGGACCGCCGACGTTTTTGAAGTATTGCCGACGCGCGACGGCGTTCTGGGGGGCTTTCATTCCGTCGGCGGCGAAACCACCCACCCCGTCGGCGGCGACCACGAGCGGCGCCTTCAATTCGAGGGTGTCTCCGTTCCGGGACGCGCCGACCCCGGCGACGGCCCCGGCCGCGGACCGGAGAAGTTCCGTGGCCCGCACCTTGCTGCGAAACTCGGCGCCGGCTCCAGTAGCGCGTTCGAGAAGTTTTACGTCGGTCTCCGCGCGTTTTATGACGTAGCCGTAGGGACCGTGGAGGGTTGGGGGAACGCCCTGGCGGATGTGGGCGGTCTTGGTGTATATCGTGAAACCCGAAAACTTGCCGTGGGGGGCTTTGTCGAGCCAATCTCCGAGGCCCATCAGGACGATTTCCCCGGCGGCGTGGGGCATGAGGCCGTCACCGCAGGGTTTGTCCCGGGGAAACTCCTGACGGTCCAAGAGCAAGACGTTCAACCCGGACCGTGCGGCGTAGTAGGCGGTGGCGGAACCACCGGGGCCGGCTCCTACTACTATAAGATCGTACCTCTCCGTCATCGCCCTCCTTTGTCGGGAGTCATGTTAGTGTGCCACGTTAGTGTACCCAGTTTGACCGATTGCTAGGAGGCGCGAACGTGGTGGATCGAAACCGGCCGGCCAGATACGAGGTGGGAGATGGGGCGGCGCTAAAAGCTACCGGGCAACCGGTCGAGATCCTAGAGGTTCGCCGGGGGGAGTTCGTGCCGGATTTCGTATATAAGGTCCGGGTGTTGGCCGAGAAGCCGGCCCGGCCTTACAACCTATCGGTACCGGAGCACGACCTTTCGGATCGCCCGGCCTGATTTAGGGGTTTAGGAGTCGTCGTGGGTGGCGATGCTCATGTACGCCACGTCGACGAGCGGCACGCCGGACTCCAGCGCTTTTTCCACGGCGCCGGCCAAAGCTTCGGCGGCGACGCCGGCATCCGGGAAGTGGCCGTCCAGCAACCGGGAGGCGCGGGCTATCTCGTAGAACGAAAAGCGCCGACGCTTGCTGGTGAGATCGTAAACCGCTTCCAAAACCTCCAGACGCAGCGAGACCAGTTGTTCGAGGCGCCAGCGGATCTCGTCTCCAGTAAGGCTCATGCTCTGATACAAACGGGCGATCTCTGCTACCTGTATTAAGTTCGGGATCTGTTTATGAAGCCTTCCAACGGCGGTCTCGTCCAGGTAGCGGCGGATGGTGATGCGGGCGAGCGCTGCTTTTCCTGCGGGGTTTTCGTAGCTTACTAGAGGCTTCCAGTCGCGCGGGCCGCTCGGCGGACCGTGGGGGCGGCGTTCTTCGCCGCCGACAAAGATTCGCGGCAGGTGTCCGCCGGCGTAGTACGAGATTTGACGGGCGGCTTTCTCTACCGCCGGGGAGTATTCTTCCGTCCGGATCTCGACCCACCGCCGCACAATGCCCGAGTACAGCCGCTCCAGCGCCCGCCAGGTCGCATCTCCCCGCAGGTCTAACTCCCCCGGACGCTCCGTAACTACCAGGATCTGTGCGTCCGGAAGCTCGTCTTCGTACGTCTTCCGCACGGCGGCCAGCAGTCCCTCGAACTCTGCGTCCACCGCGCCCAGCAGGTAACGGCGGCGCTCCGCCGGCAAAACGTACATCAGGCGGCTCTTAACCCTCCGTTCCCGGCCCTCCGCCGCCTTAAGCCGGTCTATAGCCTCGTAGAGCTCCCGGCGCCGCTGATAGACCAGTGAGGACAAGCGCTCGACTTCCGGGTCCGTTGCGTAGCCGGCCGACCAGGACTCGTCCCGGGCGGAACACGCCGCGTCGTGGGCGTTCTCGGCCCGTACGACGTCCCGCTGCTCTTTCTCCTTCTCGAGCTGGGCCGCACCCAACTCCTTCTCCAGGGTTTCTATGGTCGAGGACAAAGAAGCTCACTCACGAAGACGTATACGACAGAACACATTCTACAAAACCTACTTTCTGCTGTGTATTGAATTTTGCTGCCGGCGCGTTACGGCGGCGGGTTTTCTGTTCATTGCTTTGTTCGGAGTGCGGCGCCCGTTATACTAGGCCCGGTCTTTTCAACAAAGGGGGTTAGCAGATGGCTCAGACGGTTACGCTCATACCGGGGGACGGCATAGGCCCGGACCTTACGGATTCGGTGAAAGAAGTGATCGGGGCTCTCGACGTAGACATCGAGTGGGAGGTGGCCGACGCCGGAGAAGGCGTTATGGAGAAAGAGGGCACCCCGCTACCGGAGTCGGTGCTGGAGTCCATCCGGCGCAACAAAGTGGCGATTAAGGGTCCCCTAACTACACCGGTAGGTACGGGCTTCCGCTCGGTGAACGTGGCGCTCCGGAAAGAGTTAGACCTCTATGCCAATGTCCGGCCGAGCCTGAGTTTGCCGGGGGTGGATACGCACTACGAGAATATAGACCTTATGATCTACCGGGAAAACACGGAGGACCTTTATGCCGGGGTCGAGCACATGGTGGGCAAGAACGCGGCGGAGTCCATCAAAATCATCACCCGCGAGGGCACGGAGCGCATCTGCCGCATGGCCTTCGAACGCTCGAAGGAACAGGGCCGGAAGCATATAACGGTCATCCACAAGGCCAACATCATGAAGTACACGGATGGGCTGTTCCGGGATGTGTTCTACGAGGTCGGCGAGGAGTACGAGAACGACTTCGAGGAGATAGACGACCGCATCGTGGACAACATGGCGATGCAGCTCGTGAACAAGCCGAACCAATACGACGTGCTGGTCTGTCCGAACCTCTACGGCGACATCCTCTCCGACCTGTGTGCCGGGTTGACCGGCGGGCTCGGCGTGGCACCGGGGGCGAATATTGGGGAGGACCTCGCGGTCTTCGAGCCGGTTCACGGCTCGGCCCCCAAGTACGCCGGAGAGAACCGGGCCAACCCGCTCGCCACGTTGCTTTCGGCAAATAATATGCTCTACTACCTCGGTCATAACGACGAGGCGCAGCGGATGCAACGGGGCATAGAAGAGGCGCTCAAGAACCCGGAGAATCGTACCAAAGACCTTGGCGGGTCGGCCGGAACCAAGGAGTTCACCGAGGCCATAGTCTCGAACCTGTAAAGGTCGGGTAAAGAGTAGCGGTGCCGGGAACGAATATTGGAGGGCTGGTGCGGGTCTTCGACAGGAACGGCTACTTTCGGAAGAAGGCGGATTGCGGGTAGCGATCTTTACGGAAACCTTTCTTCCTTCGACGGACGGCGTCGTTACGCGGTTGAGGCACACGCTGGAAGAGTTGGAACGTGCCGGCGACGAGGTTATCGTTTTCGCGCCGGCGCTCGGTGGCCCCAACGAGTACGCCGGCGCGAAGATACACCGGGTCCCCGGCGTCCGCTTTCCGCACTACCCGCAGATCCGGCTCTCGCCGCCGCACCCCGACGTTATCCGGGCCCTGAAACGTTTCCGGCCGGATGTCGTCCACGCGGTAAACCCTATCCTACTGGGGTTGGGCGGCGTTTATTTCGCCCGCCGGCACAGGGTTCCTCTGGTCTGCTCCTACCACACCAACGTGGCGACTTACGCCCGGTACTACAGGCTGAGTTGGTTTGTGGATTTTGCTCGCAACGTTACACGGTTCGTTCACAACCAGGCCCAGGTAAACCTTTGCACGTCCCACACGACGATGGACTACCTTCTTCAGGAAGGAATAAAAAGGGTCCGGGTCTGGCCGCAGGGGGTAGATGCCGACCGCTTCGGGCCGGAGTATGCCGCTGAAAGGTGGCGCGAGCAACTGACCGGCGGTTACCCCGAAGATCGGCTCCTGATCTACGTCGGACGCCTCGGGGCTGAAAAGAACATCGAGATGCTGAAGGCGGCTTTCGAGGTCCCGAACACCCGGCTCGCTATCGTGGGCGACGGTCCGGCGCGCAACGAGTCGGAGGGATCCTTTTCCGGCACGCCCACGGTTTTTACCGGCATTCTGAAGGGCGATGACCTCGCCCACGCCTACGCGACGGGCGACATCTTCCTCTTTCCGTCCACAACGGAGACGCTGGGGATGGCGATGATCGAGGCTTTGGCCTCCGGGGTGCCGGTGGTCGCGGCGCGGAGCGGAGCCTCCGAAGAGGTCGTGGACGAGGGCGAAACCGGCTTGCTCTACAAACCGGACTCCGGAGAAGAACTCGCCTCTTGCGTGCGCCGGCTCTCCGCCGACGCAGATTTGCGGCGGAGGATGGGCGCTAAGGCGCGGGCCGTCGCCGAAGGGCGGAGCTGGGAAAGCTCTACGCGGGCGCTTCGCGGCTACTACGAACAGGCGCGGAAGCTACTGTGACTACCAAAAGGGAACGAATAAAAAACGGTGGCATACGCTTCTCGAAGTTTTCTATGGTGGGCGCTACGAACGCGCTCGTGGACATCGGGACGCTGAACCTGTTGCTCTGGCTGGCGCCCACGCGGGAGGCGTGGTTGCTGGCGGCCTACAACCTCGTGGCCCTGGTTCTGGCGAACGTCAACAGCTACTTCGGCAACGCGTTCTGGACCTTCCGCGGCCAGGCGAACCACGGCCGGCGCCAGACCTCGCTCTTTTTCTTGCAGGCGCTCGCGAACATAGCCGTCAGTAACGGCCTGTTCTATTTGCTCGTGCGGACGTTGCTCATCTACGACGTGGTGCCGGGTTGGATCGCGGGTAACGTCGCGAAGGTGATCTCTATCGCCGTGGCCTCGGTGATGAGTTTCTTCCTCATGCGCTACCTCGTCTTCGCCCGCAAATGATGGTTCGCCGGGCGGTTGTAAGAGACTTGGCGGCGTGCTAAATTATTTCGGCGGACGTGGTCCGCAGCAACAACGGCAACAACGCGGAAGTAGCTCAGCTGGTAGAGCATCACCTTGCCATGGTGAGGGTCGCGGGTTCGAATCCCGTCTTCCGCTCTGGCCCCGGAAGTATAAAGGCCGTGGCGGCATGGCCGAGTGGTGAGGCACCGGACTGCAAATCCGTTTACCCCGGTTCGATTCCGGGTGCCGCCTCTCGAAGGGGGCTTGGCAACGGGCGATTAGCTCAGGGGGAGAGCGCCTTCCTGACACGGAGGAGGTCAGTGGTTCGAATCCACTATCGCCCACTTTTCTAGCTGGTCAGCTAATCAGCACTTCAGCCGGTCAGCTTTTCTTTCTCCCTGAACGATAAAACCGCGGGCTTAAACGGTAAAATCTCCCAGAAGATGTTATTTGCTCTGATATTCGGAAAGGCTTTATAGATGGCAGCGGTTAAGCTACCCGATGGTAGAGAGTTGGAAGTAGAGTCCGGCGAGAAGGCGCGGGACGTGGCCGAGAAGATCGGGGCGCGCCTCGCCCGCGACGCCCTGGTGGCGAAGCTGGACGGCGAGGTGGTGGACCTCGACGCCCCGGTCGAAGGGGCCGAAGTGTTCGAGGTCGTTACGAAAGACTCCCCCGAAGGTCTGTACGTCTTGCGCCATTCGACGGCGCACGCGATGGCGCAGGCTATTCTGGAGCTGTATCCGGGCAGCAAACTGACCATCGGGCCGCCGATAGAGAACGGCTTCTACTACGACATCGAGGTGGAGGGCCGCATTACAGACGACGATCTGCCGCGCATCGAGGAGCGGATGCGGGAGATCTCCGAACGGGACCTTCCCGTCTACTGCGAAGAAGTCTCCAAGGAAGAGGCCGAAAGGCTCTACAAGGACAACCCGTACAAGCTGGAGCTTATAGAAGACCTCAAAGACGGCGACATCACGATCTACCGCCAGGGCGACTTCTTCGACCTGTGCCGCGGCCCGCACGTCCCGAGCACCGGAAGGCTCGGCGCGTTCAAGCTCCAGAACATCGCCGGGGCATACTGGCGCGGCGACGAGAAGAACACCATGCTCACCCGCATCTACGGCACCGCCTGGCCGACCGAGAAACAGCTAAAGGCCTATCTGCGGCGTTTGGAGGAAGCCAAAGAGCGGGACCACCGCAGGATCGGTAAAGACCTGGAGCTGTTCACGTTCTCCCCGGATGTGGGCGCGGGTATCCCGCTTTTCCTACCTAAGGGCGAGATGTTGCGGCACCTCATGGAAGACTACGTCCGCGAGGTACAGACCCGCCACGGTTACGATCACGTCTGGACCGGCCACCTCGTGAACGAGGAGCTGTACGCAAAGAGCGGGCACCTGGAGCACTACCTTGACTCCATGTATCCACCGATGGTGGACGGCGAGACTCGCTACCGGCTGAAACCGATGAACTGCCCGAGTCACATGACGCTCTTCAATACCCGGGCGCACTCGTACCGGGACCTGCCGGTGCGCTACGCCGAGTTCGCCACACTTTATCGCTACGAGAAGAGCGGCGAGTTGAACGGCTTGACCCGGGTGCGGAGCCTCACGCAAGACGACGCGCACGTGTTTTGTACCGAAGACCAGATCCAGGAGGAGTTCCGCCGGGCGTTGGAGATCATCCGCGAGACCCTGGAGACTTACGGCTTTACGGACTACAGCGTCCAACTCTCGATGCGCGACCCGGACGACACCAAGTACATCGCCGACGAGGAAAAGTGGAGCCGGGCCGAAAACGAACTGCGCGCCGCACTCGACGCCGCCGGCATCTCCTACGAAGAAGTCTCCGGCGAGGCCGCTTTCTACGGCCCAAAAGCCGACTTCATGGCGCGGGACGTGCTGGGGAGGGAGTGGCAGCTCTCGACCATTCAGGTGGATTTTTTGCAGCCCGCCCGGCTCGACTGCGAGTACGTCGGGGAGGACGGCCAGGATCACACGCCGGTGCTGTTGCATCGGGCGGTAACGGGTTCTACGGAGCGCTTTATGGCGGTACTGATCGAGCACTACGGCGGCGCCTTCCCGCTGTGGCTTTCGCCGGTTCAGGCCGTCGTCATCCCGATCACCGACCGGCACGTAGATTACGCCCGCGAAGTGCAAGGCCAGCTCTCGGAAGCCGGTATGCGGGTCGAGGTAGATGATTCGATGAACAGCATGCAGAAGAAGATCCGAGCGAACGCCCGTCAAAAAACCCCCTTTCTCCTCATCGTCGGTGACCGGGAAGAAGAAGCCGGAACGGTCAACGTCCGGCGCCGGGGCGAGAAGCAACAGGAGGCCCTGGGGCTCGGAGAGTTTCTGGAGGCGGCGAAAAAAGAGATTGCAGCGCGTGGTTCATATAGACAGGAGTAGTAAAAACGCGGTACAATAACCTCGTAGTTGGGGACCTGCGCCCGTTCGGCGCCTTACCAGAGTATCGCGCGGGCGGTGTTTGCAGCCCCAAAAAACGAGTTTCGAAAGGAGTGGTGCACAGTAGCCGCTGAAGAAGAACCGAGGATTAACGGCCAGATCCGGGCCCGCTCGGTACGTCTGATCTCCGAAAAGGGAGAACAGCTAGGAATCAAGCACATCCGGGAAGCGATGGACTACGGGGAGAGGGCGGACCTCGACCTCGTCGAAGTCGCGCCGAACGCGAACCCGCCGGTCGTCCGCATGATGGACTACGGTAAGTTCAAGTACCAGAAAGAACAGGCCCGCAAAGCCGCCCGCAAAAACCAGGTAATCGTCAACGTGCGGGAGATCAAGCTCCGGCCCAAAATTGGGGACCACGACTTCGAGACGAAGAAGGGCCATGTCGAACGCTTTCTCAAAGGCGGCGACAAGGTAAAGGTCACGATCATGTTCCGGGGCCGCGAGGTTCAACACCCCGAGTTAGGCGAGAAACTACTCCGCAGGCTCGAAGAGGATCTGGAAGATTTGGGCCGTGTCGAGAGCCAACCAAACCTCGACGGACGCAATATGGTCATGGTCATGGCCCCGAAGAAAGAGAACGCCAAGACCTCCGACACCAAAGAGAAGAGCGCTGCCGGCAGTTAATGTAACTGTTTGATACACTACTCCCTGCAAGCAACACAGGCGAAACGGCCTAAACTCCCGTGCCGCGAGCCTTTGGATAAGTAACACGACGAAACGTGGAGGAAAACATGCCGAAGATGAAGACCCACCAGGGCGCGTCCGAGCGCTTCAAGGCTGGGAAAAAGGGTAAGGTCCGGCGCCGCCGGGCCGGCCACAATCACATTCTGGAGAAAAAGCATCCCAAGCGCAAGCGGCGGTTGAACACTGAGACCGCGGTCAGCACCGCCGACGAGAAGCGCGTCAAGCGTTTGTTGGGGGTGAGGTAGTATGGCCCGCGCGTCGCGTAGCGTTCACGCCCGCAAAAAGCGCCGGAAGGTGCTGGAGCAGGCAAAAGGTTATCGGGGGACGAAGAAGAGTTCGTACAAGCGGGCCAAAGAGCAGGTCTGGAAGAGCGGTGTCTACGCCTATGAGGGGCGTAAGCAGCGCAAGCGGGACTTCCGGTCGTTGTGGATCCAGCGCATCAACGCCGGGGCCCGGGAGCACGACCTTTCTTACTCGCAGTTCATCTACGGGTTACGCCTGGCCGAGATAGATTTGGACCGTAAGATCCTGGCCGACCTCGCCGCCACCGAGCCCGCGGCCTTCGCCGCCATAGTGGCCCAAGTCAAGAACGCCCTCGAAGGCCGGCCCGTAGAAACGAACATCACCGTCGAGATACCTGCCTCGCAACCCGAGCCTGACACGGAGGAGGCGTCCGTCGGGTCGGAGCAGGCCTCTACCGGACAGAAGGCCGGGGGAGTAGAGGCTACCGAAGCCGCCAAAAGAGAGGCCGAGGAGCATGGCGTGGACCTCGGCGAAGTCGAAGGCTCAGGGGTAGAGGGTCGCGTTCTGGTCGAAGACGTCGAAGAGGCCGCGGATGAAAGTGAGGCCGGCGCTACCGGGGCCGCCGACGACCAAGAGGAAGAGAAGGCCTAAAGCCTCTACCGGCACAGCATGAACATCGAAAACGAGGGGGTTCCGCGGAAAATCTCTCTGAAGCGCGCTGCGAAACTCCAACAGAAAAAGCACCGGGAAACTGAGAGACTTTTTCTGGCCGAGGGGGGATCCCTAATACAAGAGGCCCCTGAACCGCCGCACCAGACCTTCGGGCAGCCAGACCATGTTCGGCGACTCTCGACGCTTACTACCCCGACCGGTCCGGTCGGGGTTTTTTCTTTTCTGGATGTACCCGTAGATCGCTTGCTGGGCGCTAGAGATCGGCTCGTTCTCCTGCACGGCGTTCAGGACCCGGGAAATGTCGGAACCATAATCCGCGCCGCCCACGCTTTCGATGCGGGAGTGGTGCTATCGGGTGGCTGCGCCGACCTCTACAACCCCAAGACCGTCCGGGCCACGATGGGTTCTATCTTTCACGCTCCGGTAGTACGCGAGGTGGAGAGCGCGGAGTTTCTGGCGACGGCAGGGGCCGCGGGTTTCGGGACGGTTGCGGCGGTCCTGGGGGGTAGTTTCACTCCACGGAAAACGTCTTCCGGCAAGCTCGTGGTCGTGGTCGGCTCGGAGGGTGTGGGTCTCCCGGAGGAGGTCGTCGCGGCCTGCGAACGGGCTGTCGAGATACCGTCCAAAACCTCGTCGCTAAACGCCGCGATGGCGGCCTCGATCCTGCTCTACGAGGCGTATATGCGTGTGCTACCATAGCCGCCTAATGTCGGTTACCGGACGCATAGAAGAGATCGAATCCGAAGCCCAATCCGCGATAGCTGTGGCTGATTCTACTGCTGAGTTGGAGAAGTTGCGGGTAACGTTTCTCGGTCGTTCGGCCGAACTCACTGAGATCAAGAAAAGCATCGGGACGCTTTCGCCCGAAGAACGGAAAGAGGTCGGTAAGGCCTCGAACCTCGCCTCGCGGAAAATAGAAGCCTCGCTGAAAGAGCGGTCTGATGAGCTGGGGTCTGCGGAACGCGGGGCCCGCCTGCAACAGGAAGTCGTTGACGTTACGCTCCCCGGCGTGCCGTACCCGCAAGGAAGCCTGCATCCAACGCACCGGGTTATAGACGACGTGGTGGACTTCTTCGTCGGGCTCGGGTACCAGGTCGCCGAGGGGCCGGAGGTCGAGACCGACTACTATAACTTCACCGCGCTAAACATCCCGCCGGGACATCCGGCGCGCAGCGAGCACGACACCTTCTTCGTGAATGAGGGGCTGGTTTTGCGGACGCACACGTCGCCGGTCCAGGTGCGAACGATGCTCTCGCAGGAACCCCCGATCTACGTGGTCGTACCCGGCAAGACCTTCCGTCGAGACTCGGACCCGACCCACACGCCGATGTTCCACCAGATCGAAGGTCTAGCTGTAGACAAGGGCATCACGCTCGCGCACCTCAAGGGCACGTTGGCGGCGTTGGCCCGCTACGTGTTCGGCGAGGAAGTCGGCGTTCGCTTGAGGCCGGGATTCTTTCCGTTTACCGAACCGAGCGTGGAGTTGGACGTAAGCTGCTTTGTATGCGGCGGCGAGGACCCGCGGTGCAAGGTCTGCAAAGGTAGCGGCTGGCTGGAGATGCTCGGGGCCGGAATGGTAGACCCGGCGGTGCTGGAAGAAGTCGGCTACGACCCGGAAGAGTACACGGGCTTCGCCTTCGGGATGGGTCCCGACCGGATGGCGATGGTCAAGTATGGCATCCCGGACTTGCGGATGTTCTTCGAGGGCGACCTCCGTTTCCTGAACCAGTTTTAATCTCTAGAGAGGTAGACTTTTGCGCGTTCCTTTAAGTTGGCTCCGCGAGTACGTGGACTTAGATCTTTCGGCCGAAGAACTCGTCGAGCTGTTCTCGCTTCACAGCCAGGAAGTAGATGGCGTCGAGCGTTTCGGCGTGATAGACGGTGAAGTCGTGGTCGGAGAGGTGCTGGAGTTCGAGCCTCACCCGAACGCCGACCGGCTGAACGTGGCGAAGGTGGACCTCGGCGGGGAAGAGGTTCAGATAGTGGCCGGTGCGCCAAACCCTTATCCGGGCGTCCGCATCCCGGTCGTGCTCCCCGGCAGCGTAATGGCCGACGGAACAAAGCTCAAGAAAGCGAAGCTGCGCGGACTCGAATCCTACGGGATGATGATGAGCGAGCGTGAACTCGGCATCTCGCAAGACCATTCCGGCATACTGCTGCTAGACGAGTCGTACGAGGTCGGCAAGCCGGTAGAGGATTACTTCCCGGTCGGTGAGGCCGTGCTCGACATCGAGATCACGCCGAACCGGCCGGATTTGATGGGTATGATCGGGATCGCCCGTGAACTCGCCGCCATCCTCCGCACGGATTTCCGCATCCCAGAACCCCACTTCGAAACCGGTGGAGAGCCCACAAACGAGTACGGCCTACGGGTTGAAGACACTGATCTTTGCCCGCGCTACGACCTGCGCCGCGTGTCGGATGTGGTCGCGGGTAAGGAGTCACCCATCGAGATAAAGCGCAAGGTCTTCGCCGCCGGGATGCGCCCCATCAACGCCATCGTGGACGCGACCAACTACGTTATGCTGGAGACCGGCCAGCCCATCCACGCCTTCGACGCCACGAAGGTCGTAGACGGCATCGTCGTTCGCCGGGCGCGGCCGGACGAGAAGATAACGCTCTTGGACGGCTCCGTCCGGGAGCTGGGTGAAGACATGCTCGTTATCGCGGACGAAGAACGCGGCCGGGCTATTGCCGGGGTGATGGGTGGTGATGAGGCCGAGGTCGGTGATGATACGATCGAGCTTTTGATCGAGGTAGCAAACTTCAGCGGCCGCAACATCCTGGAGACCTCGCAAAAGCTCGGTATCCGCACCGACGCTTCGGGTCGCTTCGAGCGTAACCTGGACCCGAACATGGTGGACTACGCGATGGACCGGGTAACCGGGCTGTTGACGGAGCACGCCGGAGGCCGCGCCGCCGCCGACACCCTCGGCCACTATCCTAATCCGGTAGACTCTTGGGAGGTTCCGCTGCGCCTGGATCGCGCCGAACTGCTGCTCGGCATGATCGTAAAAGAAGACGAAGCTACCGAGATATTGAACTCGTTGGGTTCCGAGACCCGGAGCGAGGAAGACGATCGCTTGATAGCGAAGGTGCCGACTTTTCGCCGGGACCTGCGTCGGGAGGCGGACCTCATAGAAGAGGTTGGCCGGTTGGTTGGCCTGGATCGCGTTCCCGAAGAACTTCCGCGTGTCCCGCAGCCCGGTAGCCTAACCTCCCGGCAGCGGGAGACCCGCGTTCTGCGGCGTCTACTAGCGGACCTTGGTCTCTCCGAGGCGATCACATATCCTTTCGGACCGCGTCGGTGGTGGAGAAGCCTCGGCCTAGAGAACGATGGGGAAGTCGTTGAGATCGAGAACCCGCTGAGCAAGGAGGGCAGTAAGCTCCGCACCACGCTGCTACCGGGCTTACTGGACGCCACCGCCCGGAACCGGGCCTATGGTATTCGGGGCGGCGCCCTGTTCGAGTTGGGTAGCGTATTCGCCGCGGACCCTTCGGAGGACAAAGAAACTGCGACCCGGTTCCGGCTTACCGGCGTGGTATCGGACCCGGAAAACGCAGCCGGTCTTATGGGCGTGCAAGAAACCTCGAAAGTCGCGGCGGTACTCGCGGGCACCGTACAGTCCGCCGGCTGGAACTCGCCCGAGCGGCGCGCCGGCTTTTTCGAGGCCAAGGGCGTCGTCGAGCGACTGGCACCCAGAGCGGAGTTCGAGGCGCACAGTGAGCCCTTTCTGCATCCGGGGCGTTCGGCCCGGGTGACGGTCGATGGTGAAGAAGCCGGGTGGATCGGGGAGCTTCATCCGGAGGTTGCCGAAAAGTTCGAGTTGGAAGGATGGCCGGTAGCGGCTTTCGAGTTGGATCTGGCGTTCTGCGAGCCGGACCCGGAGCTTCGTTTCGAGGTGTTCAGTAACGTGCCGGCTGTCATCCGCGACCTGGCGGTCGTTGTGAACAATGAAGTTCGGGCCGGCGCGTTGGTCGAAGCCGTGAAATCTTTGCGGAGCCCGCTGTTAAATGAGGTTCGTGTCTTCGACGTCTACGAGGGGTCGCAGGTTCCGGAGGGCAAGAAGAGTCTGGCGCTCAGTTTTACGCTACAAGGGGAAGAGACGCTCACCGACGAGGTGGTGGATGAGGAAATTGGCCGCATGATAGAGCTTTTGAAGAAAGACCTTGGCGCCCGGATCAGGAGCTAGGCGCGCTACTTCGTCTGCCACTCGTGGCTGAGAATGCTCATCAGAATGGCGTCTTGGAAGTTTTCGTCGCGCTTTACCGCTTCGCGGTAGCGGCCTTCTTTTCGGAAACCGAGCTTTTCGTAGGTGGCGATGGCCGGCTCATTGAACACAAAGACGCTCAGGCCGACGCGGTGTAGCTTCAACTCTCCGAAAGCGTAGTCCAGTAAGGTACTGATCGCATCGGCACCGTAGCCCTGGTCCCGTTCTTCGGAGGGGCCGAGGATCACGGACAGGTCCGCGGAGGCGTTGGCCTCGCTGACGTTCATCAGGCTTATAACGCCGATGGGTTTACGCAGTCCCCGCGCGTGGATGGCGAAGGAGTCGTCGGTGATGGACTTCTCGCGCTCCTCGAAGAGACGTTCGACGGCGGACTGGCTTATGGGCGACGAGGTCCAACTGGTGAGGTGCCAGATCTCCGGGTCCCCGTACCAGCGGGCGTAGAGCGAATAGTTCTCGCGGACGTGCCGGCGAAGCTCGATGTTCTCGCCCACGAGCTTCTTTGTATTTCCCAACAAACCCATACTCTCAAATATAGCGGTTTTGAGCGGGGTGCGCTCTGTTAGAATCGTTGTTATGAAAGTCGTACCCGATCGTCTGGTTTCTCTGGGGTTCGGCAAGTTCGTGCGCTCCGACAGGATTGTGGCCCTGGTACCTATCGAAGAAGATCGCGGCAGTGGACGCCGCACGCTGGTCTACGTCGAGAACATCCCCGAACCGCTGGTAGCCGGCCGAACCGAAACCACGATCTTGCGGGACATGGTCGGCGCAGAGAGTGGAACGGTTGAGCTTCTGCGCGAGCTACAGATGCAGATCGGGCAGGTCCGGCCGCTTTTGAAGTCCTCGATCCGCTCCGAAGCCGGACTCGACCTGGACGAATTGTCGCGCCGCATAACAGACCTCACCAGAGAGCAAGAATCTCTGAGAATGTTCTAAAAACCGAGTTCTACGACCGGGACTCGCGGGAAGTAGCCGTAGACTTGCTCGGCTGCGTGCTCGTCCATGACTCACCGGAAGGCCGCACATCGGGGATTATCGTCGAGACCGAGGCCTACCGGCCGGATGACCCGGCCTGCCACGCCTACAAGAACGTCGGCACGATGCGCAACCGCACCATCTTCAGTCCCCCCGGCTTCGCTTACGTCTACCTCTCGTACGGGATACATCGGCTGCTAAACGTAGTTTGCGAAGAAGAGGGGATCGGAAGCGCGGTCCTGATACGGGCTCTAAACCCCATTGAAGGCAGAGCGTTGATGCAAGAGCGCCGGGAACGGAACTCCAACCTCTGCGACGGCCCCGGCAAACTCAGTCAGGCGCTCGGCATTACGCTCGACTACGATGGGCACGAACTGACCGACGGCAAGTTGTATATAACCTGGAATGAACAGCCGCAGGGCGAGGTAATTTCTACAACCCGTATAGGCATCAGCCGTGGTACGGAGCTTCCCTGGCGTTACCTGGTGCTCGACGACCCCAACGTATCAGTTCGGCCCAAACACCTGCACGGTCGGAACTTGCTGCGTTCGAGTTGAGAGCTTTCTGCTGTGCTGTGAGGCTCGGAGTTGTTGCGTTCGCCCCGGGTACGGTTGAGCCTAGCTGATCCGGTGGGGGAGGCAAGGGATCGTAGCGTGAAGTGTCCACGCCTTCGAACTCCTCTACGGGTTCACCTTCGAGGACGCTCCGGATGTACTCTCGCCGGATGACCGCCGGAGGTTCTATGGGGCCGACGTACTGGTTGCCGAGGTTCAGCAGTCCTTTGGGGGTCGCACCGCCCTCCGCGTAGCCCATCCAGACAGCGGTCGTAATCTGGGGTGTGTAGCCGACGAACCAGAAGTTTTTGCGGGGGTTAAAAAGACGATGAACGGTTCTTCCGGCGTCGGACCATCCGGGGGCTTTAGCGCCCTTTCTCTGACAGGTTCGCGCCATCGGGTTCGTACACTACACGGGCGGTAGGTCTGTTACACCCGTCCCAGATACGGTAAATTGGACGCATGGACTCCAAAAACTTATTTCGTAGCGCTGTAGATGTGATCCCCCGCGAAGAAATAGAACGCCGCTTGGAGGGCGGTGAAAGGCTGAGGATTAAACTAGGAATAGACCCTACCGCGCCCGACATTCACCTGGGGTTCGCGGTCGTGCTGAAAAAACTACGGGAGTTCCAGGAACTCGGCCACACGGCGGTCCTGGTTATAGGAGACTACACGGCCCGCGTCGGAGATCCTTCGGGCCGTTCCAAAACCCGGCCCATACTCTCGCCGCAGGAGATCGAGCACAACACCGCAACATATCTCGAGCAGGCATATCTTATTCTCGACCGGGACCGCACAGAAGTCCGGCACAACTCCGAGTGGCTGGCCCCGCTAGCGCTGGCCGACATAATCCAGCTAACCCGGGCCACGACCGTGGCGCGCATACTAGAGCGGGACGACTTCAGCAAACGCTACGCTTCGGGAGAGCAGATCTCGCTGACCGAGCTGCTCTACCCGCTGATGCAGGCCTATGACTCTGTCGCCGTAGACGCCGACATCGAACTCGGGGGCACCGACCAGCTCTACAACCTGCTGATGGGGCGCCAGATCATGGAGTACTACGGCAAGCGCGCCCAGTGCGTACTCACCACACCCCTGCTCGTCGGCACGGACGGCTCGATGAAGATGAGCAAATCCCTCGGCAACTATATCGGCGTCACCGACCCACCAAACGACATATTCGGCAAAACCATGAGCATCCCGGACACCCTGATGAAGGACTACTACGCGCTGCTGATGGATCGAGAACTACCGCAAGCCGAGCCTCTTCAGCAAAAGCGGGACCTTGCCCGCTCACTCGTTCGGTGGTTGCACGGAGAAGAAGCAGTAAAAGAGGCAGAGAGCACCTTCGACCGGGTGGTGCGGCGCGAGGTGCCCGATGATGTTCCGCAAGTAGAACTACCTGAAGGCGAAGAAATCTGGATCGTGGACCTCATTACCCTTACGGGTTTCGCAAATACAAACGGCGAAGCGCGCCGGTTTATCCGCGGCGGGGCCGTCCGGCTAGATGGTAAAGTCATACAGGACGAAAAGCTGTCTCTGGCCCTGCAATCACTGAAAGACAAAGTCCTGCAAGTCGGCAAACGCCGCTACGCGCAACTTACCTTACCCAGCGGATAAAGTTTCGTAGCTACCTGCTACAATCCCCTGCGTAACTGTGACAAGCGGGTATCGGTAAGCCGCTTTTAATTTCGGAATATCCAGTTGACAACTACGGGGAGGTTGGTATACTTCTCAGGGCATGACGGTAAACGACTTGAAAACCGAATTGAGGCGCTTCAGGTAGTCTCCCCGACAGATCGGGAGTAGGCACCGGGCCCACCGAAAGGTGGGCGTTTTAGTCGCCAAAAAGAGGTTCCGTTACCGTTTCTGGCTCCGCCGAGAGGCGAGGGGTTTGAGGCTTTGAAAACTGAATAGCAGCGAAAGATAAGGTAGTAATACACAAACCTGTCAATCAACACGCCGAGACTGACTCTCTGCGGTCCGAGAGTAGAATGTGGATCGCCTCGCGGGTATCGCCCGCACCAACTATAACTTCAACTTTGCTTAGAGCTTTTAGCCCTGCAAAGTGGGTTAGTTCGGAGAGTTTGATCTTGGCTCAGGACGAACGCTGACGGTGTGCTTTAGACATGCAAGTCGAACGAGAAAGCCCTTCGGGGTGAGTAAAGTGGCGAACGGGTGCGTAACACGTGGGTAATCTACCCCTCGCAGAGGGACAACCGGGGGAAACCCCGGCTAATACCTCGTACGCTTGCCGGGCCGCATGGTCCGGTAAGGAAAGGTAGCTTCGGCCATCCGGCGAGGGATGAGCCCGCGGTACATTAGCTAGTTGGTGGGGTAACGGCCCACCAAGGCGACGATGTATAGCTGGTCTGAGAGGATGATCAGCCACACTGGGACTGAGACACGGCCCAGACTCCTACGGGAGGCAGCAGTCGGGAATCTTGCACAATGGGCGAAAGCCTGATGCAGCAACACCGTGTGAGCGAGGAAGGCCTTCGGGTCGTAAAGCTCTGTTGTTGGGGACGAAGGGCGAAGGGTTAATAGCCCCTAGCTTGACGGTACCCTTCGAGGAAGCCCCGGCTAACTACGTGCCAGCAGCCGCGGTAATACGTAGGGGGCGAGCGTTGTCCGGAATTATTGGGCGTAAAGAGCGTGTAGGCGGCCTGGTAAGTCTGCCGTGAAAACTTGGGGCTCAACCCTGAGCGTGCGGTGGATACTGCTTGGCTAGAGGATGGTAGAGGCGAGTGGAATTCCCGGTGTAGCGGTGAAATGCGCAGATATCGGGAGGAACACCAGTAGCGAAGGCGGCTCGCTGGGCCATTCCTGACGCTGAGACGCGAAAGCATGGGGAGCAAACAGGATTAGATACCCTGGTAGTCCATGCCGTAAACGATGAACACTAGGTGTGGGCGGAGTCGAATCTGTCTGTGCCGTAGCTAACGCGATAAGTGTTCCGCCTGGGGAGTACGGCCGCAAGGCTAAAACTCAAAAGAATTGACGGGGGCCCGCACAAGCAGCGGAGCATGTTCTTTAATTCGATGCAACGCGAAGAACCTTACCTGGACTTGACATGGCACTGCAAGCGCACGGAAACGTGTGACCTTCGAGGGTGTGCCACAGGTGCTGCATGGCTGTCGTCAGCTCGTGTCGTGAGATGTTGGGTTAAGTCCCGTAACGAGCGCAACCCCCGTGATGTGTTGCCAGCATTAAGTTGGGGACTCACATCAGACTGCCGGTGACAAACCGGAGGAAGGTGGGGATGACGTCAAGTCATCATGGCCCTTACGTCCAGGGCTAGAAACGTGCTACAATGGCGTACACAAAGGGAAGCAAGACCGCAAGGTGGAGCGAATCTCATCAAAGTACGTCTAAGTTCGGATCGCAGTCTGCAACCCGACTGCGTGAAGGCGGAGTTGCTAGTAATCGCGGATCAGAATGCCGCGGTGAATACGTTCCCGGGCCTTGTACACACCGCCCGTCACACCACGGGAGTAGGCAATACCCGAAGTCGGCGCAGCCAACCTTTTAGGAGGCGGTCGGCGAAGGTAGGGCTTGCGACTGGGGTGAAGTCGTAACAAGGTAGCCGTACCTGAAGGTGCGGCTGGATCACCTCCTTTCTAGGGATTAAGTTAGGCCGGCAACGGCCAACCGATCGGTCCCAGCACAAAGTAGCTTGAGCGCAGCGTAAGCTGCAAGCTCGCTACGCTGGTGTACCGCTCTAGGATATTTCGACCAGTTTCATAGGCGTGGACAGGCTTGATTACCTGATTCGAGTAGCTGCTGTTCAGTTTTCAGGGCCTTTGGGCTCTGTAGCTAGTGCGCCCGCGAGAGCGAAGGCGTCTGGTCTTTGAAAACTGCATAGTGCGAAAGCGAGAAACAAAAGAACCATTAAGATAGTAAGAGCGTATGGTGGATGCCTTGGCACCGAAAGCCGATGAAAGACGTGGCAAGCTGCGATAAGCTGTGTGGAGTCGCAAGCGGACTTTGAAGCACAGATCTCTGAATGGGGAAACCCGGCGGGTGTAATGACCCGTCACCGGCGCCTGAACACATAGGGCGCATGGAGGGAACCCGGGGAAATGACACATCTGAGTACCCGGAGGAAAAGAAAGAAATTCTCGATTCCCTGAGTAGTGGCGAGCGAAAGGGGAAGTAGCCTAAACCTGTTGCGTGGAAGCCTGTGGGCGTTGCGCAGCGGGGGTTGTAGGACCAATATGGTTGCTCCACAGGGCGGCCAGGGAGTTACAAAACGCGTGGGTAGTTGAATGGACTGGAATGTCCGGCCGTAGAGGGTTAGAGCCCCGTAAGCGAAATTCATGCGACTTCCTTTTTGGCTCCTGAGTAAATCCGAACACGGGAAACTCGGATTGAATCCGCGGGGACCACCCCGCAAGGCTAAACACTAACGGTGACCGATAGTGAACCAGTACCGTGAGGGAAAGGTGAAAAGTACCCCTCAAGGGGAGTGAAATAGTACCTAAAACCATACGCTTACAAGCGGTCGGAGCAGATCTTTTAGATCTGTGACGGCGTACTTTTTGCATAACGGGCCAGCGAGTTGCTGGTGCTTGGCGAGGTTAAGTGAAAACGAGCCGAAGCGAAAGCGAGTCTGATAAGGGCGTACAGTCAGGTGCCGCAGACCCGAAACCGGGTGAGCTATCCATGGCCAGGCTGAAGCGGGGGTAAGACCTCGTGAAGGGCCGAACCGACCTAGGTTGAAAACTGGGCGGATGAGCTGTGGATAGGAGTGAAAGGCTAATCAAACCCGGCGATATCTGGTTCTCCCCGAAATATATTTAGGTATAGCCTAGTGCGTTTCGTCGCGGGTGTAGAGCACTGTTTGGACGCGGGGCCCTACAAGGTTACCAACTTCAGATAAACTCCGAAGACCGTGGACGTAAGAGCACTGGAGTCAGGGAGTGGGGGATAAACTTCATTTCCGAAAGGGAAACAACCCAGACCGTCGGCTAAGGTCCCTAAATAATGGCTAAGTGGTTAAAAGGATGTGGCGCTGCACAGACAACCAGGATGTTGGCTTAGAAGCAGCCATCATTTAAAGAGTGCGTAATAGCTCACTGGTCAAGTGGTGTTGCGCCGAAAATTCATCGGGCCTAAAAGTCATTTACCGAAGCTGCGGATTCTAGCTAAGCTAGAGTGGTAGGGGAGCATCCTGTGCTGAGTGAAGCGGCGGCGGAAGCCAGCCGTGGACGGATCAGGAGAGAGAATGCTGGCATGAGTAACGAGAGACAGGCGAGAAACCTGTCCGCCGAAAGCCCAAGGGTTCCTGGGTAAAGCTAATCTTCCCAGGGTCAGTCGGGACCTAAGCCGAGGACGAAAGTCGTAGGCGATGGACAGCAGGTTGATATTCCTGCACTGCGCACGTAACGTTCGAGCGATGGAGGGACGGAGAAGGGTAGGCCAACCACGGCGCTGGTAGACCGTGGGCCTTGCCGTAGGCCGGGGACCAGGAAAATCCGGGCCCCATAAAGGCTGAGGGTTGGGCCGAGCCTTTTTAGGTGAAGTGGCTAACCCCATGCTTCCAGGAAAAGCTTCTAAGCGAGTTGCGTATGCACCCGTACCCCAAACCGACACAGGTGGGCGAGTGGAGAACACTAAGGCGATCGAGAGAACTATGGTCAAGGAACTCGGCAAATTGTCCCCGTAACTTCGGGAGAAGGGGAGCTCTGGGCGGTGTAGGACTTTGCGTCCGAAGCTGTTCGGAGTCGCAGAGAATAGGCTCAAGCGACTGTTTACCAAAAACACAGGTCTCTGCTAAGTCGAAAAGACGATGTATAGGGGCTGACGCCTGCCCAATGCCAGAACGTTAAGGAAGCCGGTTAGCCCTTCGGGGCGAAGCTGGCGACTGAAGCGCTGGTCAATGGCGGCCGTAACTATAACGGTCCTAAGGTAGCGAAATTCCTTGTCGGGTAAGTTCCGACCTGCACGAAAGGCGTAACGACTTGAGCGCTGTCTCGACCATAGGCTCGGTGAAATTGTAGTCTCGGTGAAGATGCCGAGTACCCGCGGAAAGACGGAAAGACCCCGTGAACCTTTACTATACCCTGGCATTGGACATCGGCACAACTTGTGCAGGATAGGAGGGAGACTAGGAAACCGGAGCGCTAGCTTCGGTGGAGTCGTCCTTGAGATACCTCCCTTGTTGTGTTGGTGTTCTAACCTCACACCGTGATCCGGGTGGGGAACAGTGTCAGGCGGGTAGTTTGACTGGGGCGGTCACCTCCCAAAAAGTAACGGAGGTGCCCAAAGGTTCCCTCAGCACGGTCGGAAATCGTGCGTAGAGTGTAAACGCAGAAGGGAGCTTGACTGCGAGACAGACATGTCGAGCAGGGACGAAAGTCGGGGTTAGTGATCCGGCGGTAACGAGTGGATGTGCCGTCGCTCAACGGATAAAAGGTACTCCGGGGATAACAGGCTTATAGCCGCCAAGAGTTCACATCGACGCGGCTGTTTGGCACCTCGATGTCGGCTCGTCGCATCCTGGGGCTGGAGTAGGTCCCAAGGGTTGGGCTGTTCGCCCATTAAAGCGGTACGCGAGCTGGGTTCAGAACGTCGTGAGACAGTTCGGTCCCTATCTTCCGTGGGCGTTGGAAACTTGAGAGGAGCGACTCCTAGTACGAGAGGACCGGAGTGGACGTACCTCTGGTGTACCGGTTGTCCTGCCAAGGGCACTGCCGGGTAGCTATGTACGGAAGGGATAACCGCTGAAAGCATCTAAGCGGGAAGCTCGCCTCAAGATGAGGTTTCCCATCCCCATAGAGGGAGTAAGACTCCTGGTAGACCACCAGGTTGATAGGCCACAGGTGTACGCACGGCGACGTGTTCAGCCGAGTGGTACTAATTGGTCGAGGGCTTAATGTTTTGTTTCTTATATTTCGTTGCTATGCAGTTTTTAAAGATCAGAGGCCAGCTATCGTTAGGGCTTTACAACCAAATAGAAAGACCCATTTTATTTAGGGTGACGATAGCGGCGGGGATACACCTCTTCCCATTCCGAACAGAGAAGTTAAGCCCGCCCGCGCTGATGGTACTGCAGGGGGGACCCTGTGGGAGAGTAGGTCGTCGCCCATTTTTTGTAGGTTTCAGGCTTCAGGAGCCGGTCTCGAGGTTTGGGGCCGGTTCTTTTTGCTGTATGGTTTCGTGGTGTAGAAAGTTGTGAGATTGGAGAGGATCTGATTATGGCTAATACGCAGCTTGATGAGCAGTTCGTTGAGCAGCAGCGCGGGCGTTTGGAGGAGTTGAAGGAAGAGCTTCTTCGGATGCGGCGTGGGATGGAAGAGGACGAGCGCGACCGGAGCCAGGAGGAGCAAGACGCCGAGCTGGATTCTGGGGATGAGTCCCAGCAAATGTTCACCCGCGAGATGGACGCGACCATCGGGGAGCAGATGGAGCGCCGCTTGGAGGATGTGGATCGCGCACTAGAAAAGGTCGAGGAAGGCTCCTACGGCATCTGCGACGATACTGGAGACGAGATAGCGAAGGGCCGTTTGGAGGCGGTCCCGGAGGCTATTCGTACCGTAGAGGCGCAGCAGAGCTTCGAGCGGGAGCGACGTCCTGCCGGAGGTGGAGAGGTATAATTTCCTAGTGCGGACCATTCTCTACACCGGTAAGGGCGGCGTCGGCAAGACGAGCGTCGCCGCGGCTACGGCCCTAAAGGCTGCGCGGGGCGGCAAGAAGGCGCTCGTGATGAGCACCGACCCGGCGCACTCGTTGTCGGATGCTTTCGACACCGAGATCGGGCCGGAGCCCAAAGAGTTGGAGGACGGTCTCTGGGCGCAGGAGATGGATTACACGACCATGATCGAGGATCATTGGTCGGAGATACAGACGTATATCACCAGTGTTTTCGAGTGGCAGGGGGCCGACGCGCTGGCCGCCGAGGAGTTGGCGATGCTCCCCGGCATGGACGAGCTCTTCGGGCTGCTCATGATTCGGGAGCACCACCGGGAGGGTGATTACGACGCGCTGATAGTGGATGCCGCCCCGACCGGCGAGACGCTGAAGTTGTTGAGTTTGCCGGATCAGATGAGTTGGTACGTGGAGAAGATCTTCCCGATCCAACGCAAAGTGGCCGGCCTCGCCCGTCCGTTCGCCCGCCGCACCCGGGGCTCGCTGCCCCCCGTCCCGGAGGACAGCTTCTTCGCAGCCGCACAGCGGTTCTACGACGCGGTGATCGGGGTCGAAGACATCCTTACAGATAGAGAGCACGCCTCGATCCGGCTGGTCGCCAACGCCGAGAAGATGGTCGTCGCCGAAGCCCGTCGGGCGTACACATACCTCAACCTCTACGATTACGGGGTAGACGCCGTCGTGGTCAACCGGCTCTTGCCGGATGAGATCAGCGATCCTTACTTTAAACGCTGGCATGAATCTCAAGAGAAACACCTAGGGGTTATCGAGGAATCTTTCTCCCCGATACCGCTACTGAAAGCCCGGCTCTTCGACCGGGAGATGTACGGGCTTGAAGCCCTGGCGGCTCTTTCGGAGGACGTGTTCGCGGATGTAGAGCCTTTAGAGGTACTGTTCAGGGGTGCGACGCATGACATAACGAAGCGGAACGGGGGGTATGAAGTAACCCTGAACCTGCCACTGGCGGAGAAAAAGAACGTTGACCTCTCGAAGAACGGGGCGGAACTGTTCGTGAGGGTCGGGGGCTACAAGCGGAACATACTGCTGCCGGATTCTATGGCCCGGCTCGCGGCCGCCGGGGCGAGCATCGAGGATGGTCAATTGAAGGTGAGGTTGGAAGATGACGGGGCCTGAACAGCCGCGCAAGAGGGGATCGTTGCTCGGGGCGGTGGCATATCTGCTGGTGCCGGGTGAGCGGCGGGTGCGGGCCGCCGGGCACTTCCGCAAGGCGGGCTTCGAGGCCTTAAAGGGTGTCGGGGTTCTGGCGCGGCCAGAGAAGTCGCCGGAAAATGCGCCGGTCGCACGGAGGCAGAAGATCGAGATAGATTGAGGGGACGCAAGTGGCACGCTGGAACAAAAGCGCGACTCTCGAAAAAGTAACAAAGGGACGCGCCTGGCAGAAGCTGGGCGAGGTCGCGCGCCATGAGGCCACGATTGCCTTTCCGGCGGCCAAACGAGCGGCGACTCACGGACTGCAGGCGTTTTGGGAGAAATTCTCGGAGGAATACACCAAGGAACGCCGCAAGCAGAACAAGGATCGTTAGGCCGAAAGCAGGCCGAAAGCGGCATCTAGCCCATTGGCGGCGGGGTCTGCCGGTAGTAAGATAACGCTTACAGTTTTTAGTAATTCTTTAGGGAGTAAAGCATGGCCGAGAACGGACACCAGACAGGAACCTTCAGGGTAAAGAGCGGGATGGCCCAGATGCTCAAGGGCGGGGTCATTATGGACGTGGTAGACGCGGAGCAAGCAAAAATCGCCGAGGAATCCGGCGCTGTCGCGGTGATGGCGCTCGAACGGGTCCCGGCCGACATCCGGGCCGACGGCGGCGTGGCCCGCATGAGCGACCCGGAGATGATCTCCGGTATCCAGGAGGCCGTCACCATCCCCGTAATGGCAAAGGCCCGCATAGGACACTTCGTAGAAGCCCAGGTACTAGAGGCCCTCGAAGTGGACTACATAGACGAGTCGGAAGTCTTGACGCCGGCAGACGAAGCGAACCACGTGGACAAGTGGGGCTTCGAGGTTCCGTTCGTTTGTGGGGCTACGAACCTTGGCGAGGCGTTGCGGCGTATCGGCGAGGGTGCGGCCATGATCCGGTCAAAAGGCGAGGCCGGAACCGGCAATGTAGTAGAAGCGGTAAGGCACATGCGCTCAATAGTAGGAGGCATCCGGCGTCTGAGTGCCCTGGACTCCGGGGAGTTGATGTCCGAAGCCAAGAACCTCCAGGCGCCGTACGAGATCGTGAAGTGGGTAGCCGAGAACGGCCGGCTGCCGGTGGTGCTGTTTACCGCCGGGGGCCTCGCCACACCCGCGGACGCGGCCCTGATGATGCAGCTCGGGGCGGACGGCGTGTTCGTGGGCAGCGGCATCTTCAAGAGCGGAGACCCGGCGCATCGGGCGCAGGCTATCGTCAAGGCGACGACGCACTACAACGACCCGAAGGTGATCGCCGACGTCAGCCGCGGCCTCGGGGAGGCGATGGTCGGCAAGGAGATGGGCGACCTGCCGGAAGCGGAGCGCATGGCGGTTCGTGGCTGGTAACGGCGACAAGCCCAGGATCGGGATACTCGCGCTCCAGGGCGACTTCCGGGAACACGCCCAGATCCTGAAAAAGCTCGGTGTCGAGCCTGTAGAAGTGCGGACGCAAGAGGACGTAGACGAGCTGGCGGGGATCATCGTGCCGGGCGGCGAGTCCACGACCATCGGCAACATGATGGTCGAGTATGGTTTGCTGGACAGCATCCGGGCCTACTTCTACCAGGGCGGGCCGGTGTGGGGGACGTGCGCCGGGATGGTGCTCGCGGCCTCCGCCACGACGGGGCCGCGCCAGCCGTTGCTCGGCCTGATGAACGCCCTGGTAGAGCGGAACGGGTTCGGCCGGCAGGTTCACTCCTTCGAGACGGACCTCGACGTGGAGGGCTTCGACGAGCCGTTCACGGGGGTGTTTATCCGGGCGCCGTTCTTTGAGGACGTCGGACCGGGAGTAGAGACCCTGGCCGAGATAGACGGCCGGGTGGTCGCAGCAAGGGGAGAGAACATCCTGGTGACGGCGTTCCATCCCGAGCTTACGGACGATCTGAGGTTTCACGAATACTTTTTGCAGGAGGTGTGTGGCATTGAGCGGTCACAGTAAATGGTCCACGATAAAGAGGAAGAAGGGGGCCGCCGACGCCAAGCGCGGCGCACTCTTCGGCAAGCTGAGCCGGGCGATCACGGTCGCCGCCCGCGAGGGCGGGGGAGACCCGGACATGAACCCTGCACTCGCCCTGGCCGTGAGCCGGGCCAAAGACTCCAACATGCCAAACGACAACATCGCCCGCGCCATCGAGAAGGGCACCGGCGCCGGCTCCGACGCCGACACCTTCGAGCGCATAACCTACGAGGGCTACGCGCCCGGTGGCGTCGCCGTGCTCGTGGACGTGCTGACCGACAACCGCAACCGGGCCGCCTCCGACGTGCGCTACGTCTTCTCCAAAAACGGCGGCAACCTGGGCACCACCGGCTCCGTCGCGTACCTCTTCGACCGGAAGGGGATCATCTTGGTCCCCGCCGACGAGGTGGACGAGGACGAGCTGATGGAGCTGGCCCTCGAAGCCGGGGCCGAGGACATGGAGCCCCAGGAAAATGACTATCGCATAATAACGGAGGCGGGCGACTTCATGGCCGTGCGCGAGCGCCTTGAAGCAGCGGAGATTCCCTACGAACGGGCCGAAGTCACCATGCAGCCCCAGAATACCATAGACCTCGACGCGGCGACCGCCAAACAGACCCTCCGCCTCATAGACGCCCTGGAAGAAAACGACGACGTACAGGAAGTCTATGCCAACTTCGACATCTCGGATGAAGTTATGGCTGAGGTTGCTGGGTAGCGGAGAGGAACGAAACGCTGCTATAGAGCTAAGAGAAGGCTACAGTGGGCTCCGGAATGGGCTTGCCGGTCTCCTTGGCAGTTTCGATGTAAGCGCGTATAGCGGCCTTCGCCATAGCTAGGGCTTCTTCTTGAGTGTCCCCGTGTCCTCCGGCGAACGGTAGGTCGGGCATACGGGCTATGAAAGCATTGTCCTCTTCGCTATAGGCTATATCAATTTCGTAACGGTCTTCCAAAGGCAACTGCCGCACGATCTGCCCTTCCTCTATTTACCAACTAATTGTTATTGTTAGTTAGCAAATAACTCGTCGTAGTGTTGTCACAATACTATTAGCGGTAGGATAGATTAACAAGTAAAACTTGTGAAACACAAGCAGAACTTGTAAAAGCAAGGGAAACTAGCGCAATTTGTATCTGAGCAGCAATTCGCGAACCTGCTTGACCTGATAACGCTTAGCCGTTGCTTCTCCCTTGCTCGGCTGTATAACAATAATGTCCGGTATGTCGTCACGGGTGAACGTGTGGTGGCTACCTGCAATCCTCTCGGAAAACCCCAGGCGCTTCAGCATGGTACATAGCTGGTTGAATGGGATGTTCGCGTCTGATCTGCCGCTAAGGACCCTATCCCGTACTTTCTCCCACTGGACCAATCCCGACTCCTCAAGCGATCCATAAGCGACTGGAGATTGATTATACGCAATTGTGTAGTGCATTGAACTAGCAGCCACGGAACACCATAGACCTCGACGCGGCGACCGCCAAACAGACTCTCCGCCTTATAGACGCTCTCGAAGAGAACGACGACGTGCAGGAAGTCTATGCCAACTTCGACATCTCGGATGAAGTTATGGTGGAGGTTGCTGGGTAGCGAGGTGCAAATTACGGATAAAAATCCTATCGGCCTTACATAGCAGTACCTATTTCTACAGATAGGTCGGTGGCAGTTTGGGCTTTCTTTCCTCCCATCCAGCGTTGCAATTGATCTGGTCGTACTCTTCTTTCGTGAGCTTGATCTTCGGCTTACCACGATTCTGCCGATAAGCATCAAGCGTCGCGATTTGCTCGTTGCCCAGGCGAGCTAGAGCTTCGGGGGCCTCTTCAGGAAGATTCCATACTGAACTGTTCTCAGCGATGCTGCCCGGCACAAAGTCCATATCTTCACGTAAATAGTGTTGGTCATAAGTATCGCTTGGAGGTGTGTAAATCGGAGTTTTATACTTGAACGGCAATCCGACTGTCCGGTTGCCGAGTAACAGAGTCATATAGAGTGATTCTAAGGCAGTGCTCATTTCTTGAAGCTCCGATAACCGCACAACGACATCTGTTCCTTCTGGTGGCTGAGTGGGAGGTCTGCCGAAGTCGAACCAAGACTTACTGGAGTGAGCTACTATATTGTCCCGAAGCTGCTTGGCTCTTTCGAAGCCTCGTTCGACCTTTAGATCGAATCTGACTTGCTCTAAAGTCGAACTAAGGATTTCTTTATACTCATCCTTAACTAAGTTGGTTGTAATTTGGTCTTTGAACTTTTGTAGATCATGGGCTTTGCTACTCTTATCTCTGTACAACTTGCTGGCTGTTAAAGTGGCACTTTCCAAAGAATTAATGTTGATCACTCTGTATAAGAAAGGGCTACCTTCTGGTGGAAGTGGGAGGTCTGAAGTCGAACCCACGGAAATTTCGCTAAAGCCTTTTCTGATCACGTACTAAGGATTTCTTTATACTCATCCTTAACTAAGTTGGTTGTAATTTGGTGAACTTTTGTAGATCATGGGCTTTGCTACTCTTATCTCTGTACAACTTGCTGGCTGTTAAAGTGGCACTTTGGATCACTCTGTATAAGAAAGGGCTACCCGAAGGAGGTCTGAAGATATCCCACGGAAATTCGCTAAAGCGCTCACGTACAGGGTGGTGAATAGGTGTCTCAGCTGGTTATGAAAAAAGCTCATTCCTTGTTGATACTGAATTGCGCATCCGCGATTCTTGAGTATATCTTCTGCCTGGAGCTCGTAGTCAAAGCGGTATTCGTATTGCTTGTAAGTCATCCACTATTTATAACGCACGCCTTGTTATTGTGCTCAATGATCACACAATGTGGTCGTCATGACAGAGGCTGAATCACAAGAGTAGGTCAGGTGGATGAATTCGTGGTGAAAGCTTGGCCCGTACGTTTATCTTCTTGAAGTGTTTGCAGCCTATGCGGAGCTTTTAAAGCCCGTGAGACGTAGTCCCGTAACCCGCCAGAACTCCCGCTGATTGAGGTTCACGAGGGTGAGATCGCGCGAGCGGGTCAGGGCGGAGATCAGGAGGTCGTTCGGGCCGATGGGCGTGCCCACTCGCTCCAAGTCCGCCCGTATAATTCCGTACTCCTCTAGCACCCGGTCAGAATAACTTACGTACACATGATTTGCGTTTGCACACGTGGTGCGTTAGCATTTGCGTGTGGCGATAAGAGGCTTCCGGAGTAAAGAGACACGCAAGGTTTTCGCTCGGGAGCAGTCGAAGGCAGTGCCGGCTAGTTTGCAGAGGAAAGCGCTCAAGAAGCTGAACCAAATCCACTACGCGGGCGAGCTGAATGACCTCCGGGTGCCGCCGGGCAACAGGTTGGAGAAATTGTCTGGTGATCGGGCGGACCAGCACAGCATAAGGATTAACGACCGATACCGGGTGTGTTTTGTCTGGGACGAGGGCGACGCTTACGACGTGGAGATCGTGGACTATCACTAGAAAGGAGCGGAGTGGTGGCTGAGAAGATCATGGGCCCAATACATCCGGGAGAGCTGTTGCGGGAGGAATTTTTGGAGCCGATGGGTATAACGGCTTACCGGCTGGCGAAGGACATTAGCGTGCCAGAGCAACGCATCGGCGCTATCGTTCGGGAGCAGCGCGGTATAAGTGCGGATACGGCTCTAAGGCTTTCGCGGTACTTCGGTATGAGCGAGAGCTACTGGACGAACGCCCAGGCGCACTACGAGCGGGAGATGGTTAAGGACGAGGTTGGTGAAGAGATAGAGCGGATACGCCCGCTGGCTAGTGCTTGATCTCTGAACGTCTGCCGGAAGCGGGGACTACGAGGTCTTTAGAAACCGGGCGGGTTCGAGGGCTTTCGGGATGGTTTTGAGCCGGTCGTCGAGGAAACGGGTGACGAGTTGGTTGACCTGTCGGGATTTCTCGATCTGCGGGGCGTGGCCGCAGTCGGGAAGGACTAGCTGGCGGGCGAGTGGTATTCGGGAGGCGGCGCGGATGGAGCCGGGGACGTCGGAGATCACCTCGTCCTGGGCGCCCCAGATGGCGAGGCACGGGTGGGGCACTTGCTCCAATAGGTCCGAGACCGAGTGGCCGACGGTGCCGCGCAAGGTACGGAGCGCGCCTTTCTTCCACCGGCGGTTCTGGAGTTTGGCGGCGACGGCGTCTACTAGGCCGTCGGTGGCGAAGCGTTTGGAGTGGAAGACCGACTCGACGAGGGTGTCGTACCGGCTGCGGCGGACGCCTTCGACTATCGGGAGGTTCTCTTCGCCCGCGAGGCCGGAGGCACAGATCAGGACGAGGCGGGCTATCTTCTCGGGGTTTCGGGCGGCGTAGGTCAGGATGATCTGACCGCCGAGGCTGGAGCCCACGAGGTTATACGGCGGGTTTTGTACAAAGCCATCGAGGTAATCGGAGAGGCGACCGACAAGGTAATCTACGGTAACTTCGCCGCCGGCGGCGAGATGGTCGTGGAGGGCGTCGCCGTCATAGACGAGTAGCTCTGGTACTTTTACATCGAAATACCGCGACCAGTACGCCCGGTTTGCGAACCAACTCTCCGCCTGTTCGGCCAGCCCGTTGACCAGCACGAGTGGCTCGTTGTGATGGTAGGGTTGGTGTTTGGAGAGACCAAAGAACAGCCGTCTAAGAAACAGCCGATTACTCTGTTGCCCGGTCACTCTTGCGCCATCTTCCGCCACCTATCAATCAAGCTTTGCCGAAGTTTATCTGGCGGAAAGTATAGATGAAAAGCAAGGCGTAAAAGGTGTTCTCGATCGCGAAACGCCAGGCAAACTCTCGGATATCCTCTGACTCGCGCTCATCGCGTGTTGTTGGTCCTTGATTCTTCTTCGTAGCCGATGTGCAGGTGGTCTTCGTGCAGGTCGAGTTGATCTTGGGAGATTACCCAGCCGGAGGCCCATTCGTAGCCGAGGCGCTGGGTCCAATCGGTCGGGCCGATGATCTGGTCCGGCCGGCGGTCCGGCGGCATGTTGGCGAGCATCCGTCCCGTGTCTAGAACAGCAGGCTCCGTCCCGTTACCTTCTACGGGCTTACCGTCTATCCAGTAGATGTCGGTGGCGCGGCCGAAATAGTGGGTGTTGGGCAGGCCACCGGCGTTGCCGATGCCTTCGGGGATGGTGGGGCCGTCTTCTTCGTTCGGCAAGAAGCGGTGGCCTTCTTTGAAGGTCTGTACGCAGATGCTGTGCTCTTCGGTCAAGATCAGGAGGGTTGCTTGTAGCCGCTCGTCAACCATTCCGGCCTCCAGGTCACCGGCAGCTACGTCGGTTGCGCCGAAGTTTGGTCGGGAGAGGAGTTGCTGAACCTGGGAGGCGCCCGGTCCACCCGGTCCTGGGCCGTCGTTTTCGAGCCAGCGGAGCGCCCCGAAGCCGTGGCCGACGCCACGGGGGCACGCGGGCTCCTCCCACCGCACGTTCTCCAGGCTCCAGAACGTGGCGACCAGGACCGCGCCACCCAGGGCAAGAAAAACCAGTAACTTTACGATGGAGTTGATCAAATACGGGTCGGCGCGGGGGACTCTTGGTCGCTGTAGAAAAGGTTCCTGGTCACGCCTAGATTGTACGACACGGGCCACGGAAACAGCCTGCAGCCCGGCCGAACCTTGCGCCGGGTGCCGGGGGGTAGATAATACGGGACGTTGTCCGAAATCGTTTTTGTAGAGAAGGGCGGATACATGAAACAAGCGTCTGATAGTAGTGTTTTCACGGGGCTCGGGGGGAGACTCGCATCTGCTACCGTTTCTTTGCTGATCGCCATGCTCGTGGGGCTGTTCATCTTTGTCGCAGGGTCCGAGGCCCAGACGACCGTGCCGGACTTTCTCGTCGAAGAAGGAACTCCTCCGCCGGGGGCCAACGTACCGTGTGAGCCGACCGCGGAGCATCCGTATCCGGTGGTGCTCGTTCACGGGACCTTTGAGACGATGGACCAGAACTGGGCCGTTCTTTCTCCCGAGCTGAAGGGTATGGGGTACTGCGTATTCGCGCTCAACTACGGGAACCGCGGGCTCAACGACATCAAAGATTCCGCGCGGGAGCTCGGGGTTTTCGTGGACAACGTGCTGGGATATACCGGGGCAGAGAAGGTCTCGCTCGTCGGCCACAGCCAGGGCGGGATGATGCCGCGGTACTGGATCAAGAACCTCGGCGGCAAGAAGAAAGTGGAGGACCTCGTCGGCATAGCCCCATCCAACTACGGCACGGAACTGGAACAGGTGGACTTCCAGGCGGTGCTGGGCATACCGAACCCGTGTCGCGCTTGCGAACAGCAACAGGCCGGCTCCGAGTTCATCACGAAGCTCAACCGCGGCGATGACACGTGGGGCAAGGGATCCTTCACCCAGATCGCCACGGATGACGACGAGATCATCATCCCCTACACGCGATGCTTTCTGCGGGGAAAGAAGCAGACGGCGAACATTACGCTCCAGGACTACAACGGGGGATTGCTCGTCACCCACCAGAACATCTACAACGACCCGTTCGCCCAGCAACTCGTCTTCGACGCCCTGGACAACCCGGGTCCGGCCGTTCCGCAACGTGCTTTTGACTCTTTGGGCTGAGCAGAAGTTACCCACGAGAAAGCCCCCGAACCCGGGTTCGGGGGCCTGGAAATCCTAGCCGGGGTTGCGGGTCTGGCGGCTAGTCCTCCGGGGGTGTCGGATCCACTTTGCCTGAACCCTCCTCGATCTGGCGCCGGATAGACTCCAGCGTGGCTTCTATTCCTTCTTCAAAGGGGTCTTGTTCTCCGCCCGTATCTTCCTCTTCCTCCACCGAGCGCGGACCGAAGTTGAGGTGCACCGTAACCGTGCTCGCGGCGCTGTCGTCTTCTGCGACCGTGAGCCAGCCGGAGTAGTCGCGGCCCCACTCGGCGCCCCATTCCATACGGCGGGAATCCTGGTCCACGCTGAAGTAGCCCTCGCCTTCGGTCTCGTAGCGGTCGGGGATCTCGACCTTCATCCAGACCTTCTGCTCGCCGGGGGTATCCGGTGACGATGGACCGGCGAGCGCCGCTTCCTTGACGGGCGGCAGGTAATGGGGCAAGTTGCCGACATCGGAGAGCCAGGCAAAAACTGCGCCCGCCGGGGCGTTTATCTGCTTCGTCTTTTCGTACTCCTTCATCTACAAGCTTAGCTTTCATCCGAGTGGTTCTGGGGAAGGGCGCCGCCGCTCTGCTCTTCTTCCTCCACCTTCTCTTCCGTTGCATCCTTGCCCGCCTTGGTGTCCGGATGCTTCTCAGTCTGCTGTTCCTCCTGCTCCGGGTGCTTCTTCTCGGTCATGACGCTCTCCTTCAATAGTCGGCTCGTTTACACTGCGCCTGTACTCTGCCACGCGAGGAGAAAACCCTCTGTGATAGGACGCTCTCTAAATGCGTTCTAAGCCTCCTTCGCCAGTACCTCTTCGGCCCAGCTTAAGGCGGCGTTCGTCGCGGGAAAACCTACGGTGGTCAGGGCCAAAACGATGGTGTGCAGGATCTCCTCCTCAGATGCCCCGATGCCGAGCAGTTTACGGACGTGAGACCGCACAGCGCCCTCGGACTCGGCCCCGACGGCCACGCCGAGCTTCACCAGCCGCCGCTCTTTCTCCCCGAGCGGCCCGGCCTCGTGCTCTGCCGCACCAAGAGAATCGAAAGCCTCTTTGACCGCCGGGAAGCGCTTCTCGAACTGCTGGTATGCCTCCGGTAGATAGTCTGTCACTCGCTACTCCTTTCCGCCGTGGATGGCTGCATGCTACCAGCTTCGGGCCCCGCAGCCCGGAGAGACACCAGATATAGGTGGCGGTGCATTATTCGGTGTGACGGGGTACTCTTTATCTATGCTCACTACTAGCGACCCGGCCAAAACTATACTCGGCATAGACCCCGGCACGGCGACGATGGGGTGGGGAGTTATCCGGCAGGAGGGCAACCGGCTCCGGTACGTGCAACACGGCGCGATCACCACCCCGTCCGATTGGGAGATGCCGCGCCGGCTCGGCCGACTCTTCGATGGCGTAACAGAGTTAGTGCGAGGCTACCGGCCCGAAACGGTGGCCGTAGAAGAACTGTTCTTCAACACCAACGTAACCACGGGCATCACCGTCGGGCAGGCGCGGGGTGTTGCAGTCCTGGCTGCTTACAAGGCCGGCATCGAGGTTACGGAGTACACGCCGCTGCAAGTGAAGCAGGCGGTTACGTCTTACGGCCGGGCGGACAAGCGGCAGGTGCAGGAGATGGTCCGGGCGCTGTTGAACTTGCGTGAGATCCCCAAACCCGACGACGCCGCCGACGGCCTCGCCATCGCCATCTGCCACGCCTTTACTTCCCGGATGGGCGGTAAGGTGGGGGTGGGAAAATAGCGACTCGTGCCGGATAATTAGACCATGATACACAGGCTTCGCGGACAACTCGTAGAGAAAGACGCCGAGGGCGTAGTGCTCGACGTAAGCGGTGTCGGATACCGGGCCTCCGTGCCGGCGGGTACCATGAACGACCTCCCGCCCGTCGGGGAGGAGTGCGTGCTGCACACCCGGATGGTGGTGCGCGAAGATGCGATGCTCCTCTTCGGGTTCGCCACGCGGGACGAACGGGCGGTGTTCGACGCGCTGACCGCCGTGAGCAAGGTCGGGCCGAAGCTGGCGAACGCCGTACTCTCGACGCTTTCGCCGCAGGAAATTTCCGAGGCCGTCGCCCGGGGCGACGTGATCAAGCTTTCCTCCGTACCGGGTCTCGGTAAGAAGACCGCCGAACGCCTGGTGCTAGAGCTAAAGGGTAAAGACATGGCGGTGTTAGTCCCGATGGAGAGCACAGCAGTGACCCCCGTCTCCAATGGCGGCGGTCCGTACATGGAGGCCCGTGAGGCGCTTGCCGGCCTGGGCTACTCGCTGGAGGAGGCTGAGCACGTGCTGAACGAAGTTCCGCCGCAGGATACAGTCGAGCAGTACATAAAAGAGGCTCTTAGACGGATCGGGGGTAGGCGTTGAGCGACGAGTTCGACGACTTTACCGTCGGTGGTTCGGGTAACGAGCCGCCGGAGGACATAACCGGGGCGGCGGGGCCTCCGGGCGGCGTTCCGCCAGGTGAGCCTCCGGACGGGCCATCGGGTGAGCATCCGCTGAACCCCGAACCTTTCGAGGGGGATGACGAGCCGACGCTCCGGCCCAGGAGCCTGGACGAGTTCGTTGGACAGGAGTCGCTGAAAGAGAACTTGCGGATCTTTGTGCAGGCCGCCTTGCAGCGGGAGGAGGCCCTGGATCACATGCTGCTCGCCGGTCCGCCGGGGCTCGGGAAGACCAGTCTCTGTCGCATCCTGGCTACGGAAATGGGGGTGCAGTTGCATCCCACGAGCGGGCCGAGTTTGGAGCGGGCGGGGGATATGGCGGCGATCCTGACTTCGTTAGAGGAAGGCGACTTCTTGTTTATAGACGAGATACATCGCCTCAACCGCCAGATCGAGGAGGTCCTATACCCGGCGATGGAAGACTACGCGATGGACCTCGTGCTCGGACAGGGTCCATCAGCCCGGACCATTCGCATGGACCTGCCGCGCTTTACCCTCGTCGGCGCGACGACGCGCACGGGGCTTATGACCAAGCCGTTACTCGACCGCTTCGGGTTTACCAGTCGTTTGGACTACTACAGGCCGGCGGATTTGAAGAAGATTGTGGCCCGGAACGCCGGCATCCTGGACATCCCGATCACCGACGGCGGGGCCGAACAGCTCTCAGGCCGGAGCCGGGGCACGCCGCGCATCGCCAACCGGCTCCTCCGGCGCGTCCGGGACTACGCCGAGGTCGTCGGTGACGGCAACATCGACGAGGAGACGGCAAACGCCGCGCTCGCGATGCAGGGTGTGGACGACCTGGGCCTCGACCGGACCGACCGGGACTACCTGACGCTCATCATAGACAAGTTCGATGGCGGGCCGGTGGGCGTCGGCACGATCTCCGTGGCGCTCGGTGAGGCACGGGATACGGTCGAGGATGTGTACGAACCGTTTCTGCTACAGAGCGCCCTAATACAGCGCACCAGCCGGGGCCGGGTCGCAACCCGCCGGGCTTACGACCACCTGGGCATCCCGATGCCGGGCCGGGATCAGCCAGAGCCAGATTAGGTGACCAGTGAGGACGCCCCGCCGGTTCATAGGGGCAACGGAAGTTTCGACGGTCTAGGTGGCCTGAACCTCTTTGAGCACTGGTGGCTACCTCGAAGCGGGTCTCGCGCGACCGTAGTTATCGTACATGGCTTGAAAGACCATGGCGCCCGGTACGACTATGTCGGAGAGTGGTTTTCAGAGCGCGGATACGCAATTTACGCTCTTGATCTACGCGGGCATGGTAGATCCGACGGTGAACGCTTTTTCGTGAACTCCTTCGACGAGTATGTGGACGATCTAGCGGCTTTCGTCGGGCGTGTTCGGGAGCGGGAAGCGGGTAAGCAGACGTTTCTTCTGGGCTATAGCATGGGTGGTGCGGTGGCGAGCCTCTTTGTTTTGCTCCGGAAGCCGGAACTCGAAGGTCTTATCCTCAGCGCGGCGGCCCTGGAGCCGACCGAAAACGTATCACCGGCCCTGATCTTGCTTTCGCGCGTGATCTCGCGCCTCTTCCCCCGCGCGCCGGTCACCAAAGTGGACGTAAAGGCCCTCTCACACTTGCCGGAAGTTATCGAGGCCGCCCGGAAAGACCCGCTCTCGAACGAGCGTCCGGCTCCCGCCCGGACGGGGTACGAGATCCTGCGCGCCATGCGGCGTATTCGGGAGAAGGCACCCGAGATAGAGTTGCCCCTCCTGGTTATGCACGGCACCGAAGACCACCTAACGAACCACCGGGGTAGCCAACGCCTGTTCAAACTGGCCGGCTCCAAAGATAAAGAGTTAAAGCTCTACGAGGGCTTCTACCACGAAATTATGAACGAAACAGAGCGGAAACGGGTGCTCGAAGACATTACCCGCTGGCTCGAAGAACGCCTGTAAGAAGCTACTCCCTCTACCGTTTCCCTCTACCGTTCCGCCCACCGTCGGACTGTCTCATGGTACGGCCTCCAGGCTTCCCACACAGATTTTGCCCATAGTTCGACGCGTTCCTTGTGTTTGTTAGGATTACCCGCCGGCCGCACGCCGAGAACGGTGGTTTTGCCTAGAGAACCGGGTGTCTCCAACCAGAAGAAACACTCGCGGCTCCGATCTGCGGCACGCTGCATTTCTTTTCTCGTATTGTCGTCCGAGAGTCCTTTTTCGAGTCTCAAGTAGAGGCTGATGAGATGCACCGCTACGGAGCGTATAGCCTGCGGCGAAGGCGTGCCGGGGTGCCGGGCGGCGTAGGCGTCCACGGTTATTCTGTAGGCTGGCCAGTAGCGATAGTCGCTATGCTCCCTCGCGAGCACCTCCCCGTAGATTTCCTAACAGCCCGCTACATCCGGGACAAGAGCTGAGGTTTCTTTCGCGGTGATCCACTTCCAAAGTCCCGTGTTTCTCGTGGTCTACTGTGGTCGGGTAACGGCGCCCTCCGAAGCCGAGGAGACCAGCGCCGCGTACTTCGCCATAACGCCCGTGGAATACGGGGGCTTTGGCTCGGACCATTCGGAGAGTCGGGCTTCCAGTTCGTCGTCGGTCAGGTTTACGTCCAGGATCTTCTCTTCTATGTCCAGGGTGATCTTGTCTCCGTCCCAGACAGCGGCGATGGGACCGCGGTGGGCGGCTTCGGGGGCGACGTGGCCGGCCATGAAGCCGCGGGTAGCGCCGGAGAAGCGACCGTCCGTCAGGAGGGCAACGGACTCACTGAGGCCTTGGCCGACGAGGGCGGCGGTAACGCCGAGCATCTCGCGCATACCGGGGCCGCCCTTGGGGCCTTCGTACCGGATCACGAGCACGTCGCCGGCGGAGATCTCCTCGGCCTGGACCGCTTCCATAGCTTCCTCTTCCGAGTCGAAGACGCGGGCCGGACCTTCGTGGCGCGGGCGCGTATAGCCGGCTACCTTGATTACGCAACCTTCGGGGGCGAGGTTACCTTTCAAGATCACCAGTCCACCGGTATCCCGCAAAGGTTTTTCTATCGGCAGGATCACGTCTTGCCCGGAAGTTTCTTGGGCGTCCTCGACTTCTTCGGCGAGCGTCCGGCCGGTTACGGTGAGCTGGTCGCCGTCTATAAGGTCCGCCTCTATCATGCGCTTCCCGAGCAGCCGGGAGCCGCCGGCCCAGTCGAGGTCCACGGCCGTGTAACGGCCGCCGGGTTTGAGGTCCGCGATGATCGGGGTCCGCTCGCTCACCGGGTCGAAGTCGTCGATGTCGAGCGGTATGCCGGCCTCGCGGGCTATGGCGAGCAGATGCAGTACCAGGTTCGTCGAGCCGCCGGTCGCCGCCCCGGCCGCGATGGCGTTTTCGAATGACCCCCGGGTCAGGATGCGGTCCGGCCCCAAACGGTTTTCTAGGAGTTGCATAACCAACTTACCGGCTTCGACGCATGTCTCGTCTTTGCGGCCGTCCAAGGCGGGCGGGCTCGCGGAGCCCATCGGCGATAGCCCTAGAAACTCCAGCACCATCGCCATGGTGTTGGCCGTGTACTGGCCGCCGCACGCACCAGCGCCGGGGCAGGCGTGCTCTTCGAGGTCTTTCAGGTCTTCATCGGACATCCGGCCCGCCGCGTTCGCCCCAACACCCTCGAAAACGTCTTGAATGGTCACGTCGCCGCCGCGGAAACGACCCGGTTTTATCGAGCCGCTGTACACGATGACGCCGGGGATACCGAGCCGGGCGTGGGCCATCGCGGCGGCGGGTAGGGTCTTGTCGCAGCCAACGATGGTTACGATGGCGTCGAACATGTGGCCGCGACTGACGAGCTCTATAGAGTCGGCGATGACCTCTCGCGAAACCAGCGAGGTCTTCATCCCCTGGGTGCCCATCGTTATGCCGTCGCTTATGGAGACGGTATTCAACTCCATCGGCGTTCCGCCGGCTTCGCGGATGCCGTCTTTTACCTTCTCTGCGAGGTGGCGGTGATTGAAGTTGCAGGGCATGGTCTCGATCCAGGAGTGTGCGACCCCGACTATGGGTTTGTTCAAGTCTTCATCGGAGAATCCCATTCCCTTTAGGTAAGAGCGTGCGGGAGCCCGGTCCCGTCCGTCCAATATGGTGCGGCTCTTGTGCCGGCTGTCCGTTTTCTCCATATAAGCTCCTCTATTCGGGTATACAAGAGAGTATAGGAAGTAGAACGTGTTCGTGCCAGACGGAGAAACTTTCTACAGGGTTTAGAATGGCCGGGTGAAGAACGCGGCCCAGAGATTCCAGATACCGATCCTCCTGGGTCTTACCATCGTGTTTTGGGCTTCGGCGTTCGCTGGCATCCGGGCCGGGCTAGAGGAGTACAGTCCCGGACACGTGGCCCTCGTCCGATTGCTGGTCGCCGCGGTAGCACTGCTCGTATATGCTCTCATCGTCAAGATGCCGCTGCCGGAAGTACGGGACCTGCCGGTTGTTCTGCTCGGCGGGTTTCTCGCTTTTACCGTTTATCATGTGGCGCTCAACTACGGAGAAGTGACGGTTACGGCCGGCCCGGCGAGCCTGCTAGTGAATACGGCCCCGATCTTTACCGCGCTGTTGGCGATGGTGTTTCTAGGGGAGCGGCTACGGGTCATCGGGTGGATCGGGATGTTCGTCAGCTTCGTCGGGGCGGCCCTGATCGCGCTGGGCGAGGGGGAGGGGTTTCGGATGGCACCCGGCGCTTTCATCATCCTGATCGCCGCCGTCTCCGTGAGCGTCTACCTGGTGATCCAGAAGCCCTACCTCCGAAAGTACGGCTCCCTAAACTTTACCGCTTACGCTATCTGGGCCGGCACGCTGTTTACGCTGGTGTTTTTGCCGGGCCTCGCCGGAGAGGTAAGCTCCGCGCCGCTCGACGCCACGCTGGCCCTCGTCTACCTGGGTATTTTCCCGACGGCTATAGCCTACGTCACCTACGCCTACGTCTTCTCGCAGCTCACGGCTTCGCGGGGGGTGAGTTTCCTGTACCTGGTCGGGCCGATGGCGTTTTTGATCGCCTGGACCTGGCTCGGGGAAGTCCCGAGCCTGATCTCTTTTATCGGGGCCGGTATCGTCCTCGCCGGGGTCATTGTCGTCAACACCCTCGGCCGTCCAAAGTAAATGTCTGTCTTGATGGATTCGACGTAGGAGGTTTTAGATGGCTGAAAAGCAGCAAACCAATCGTATAAACCCCGGAACGCGCATCGGCCACGTACACCTGAAGGTGGCGAACATCGAACGGGCTCTGGGTTTCTACCGGGACATCCTCGGCTTCGAGGTGATGCAGTGGTACGGCGAGGACGCGGTCTTTCTGTCCGCCGGTGGGTACCACCACTACATCGGGCTCAACACCTGGATGAGCAAAGGCGGGCCGCCGGCGCCGCGGGGTTCGGCCGGGCTCTTCCATCTCGCCATTCTCTATCCGGAGCGTCAGGACCTGGTGCAAGCCCTGAAGTGGCTGATCGAAGCCGGCTACCAGCTAGACGGCGCCTCGGATCACGGCGTCTCCGAAGCCCTGTACCTCCGCGACCCGGATGGAAACGGGGTAGAACTGTACGTGGACCGGCCGGAAGATGAGTGGCCCCGCACCGAAGACGGCGGGATCGCAATGGTCACCCAGCCGCTGGACCTAGAGGGCCTGCTGGCGGAGTTGGACGACTAACGGGTTCTTAATCCGTCTTAGTTTCCGGGGGAGTAGGCAGGCTACAGCGCCGTTAGCATGACCAGCAGGATCAGGGCCACGCTCAAAAGCAACCCGCACGAACAAGCGAGCCAGATCGTGCGCTCTCCCCGCCCGATTCCTTCTAAAGAAGCCCTGTAAGCGAAGAAGATCGACGCGATGCCGACCGGAAAAGACATTAGGTAGAGGCTGAATATGGTCATCTGGTTCGGGTGACCTACCTTTCTCGACGAGTCAAAACACTACACAAAAACACTACACAACGAACTTTACCCCGCATCGGCAGTGCATCCGTAACCTGTCTTACTCCGCCCGGGCGAACGTGGCCGTCGCGTGCGCCGCGGCATCCGAGAGGTCGTTTAGTGCCTTTCGGCTGAGGTTGTCCAGGTCGTCGCAGGCCCGATGGTAGCAGGCGTCGTAGGGCTCACCCGGTTCGCCGCCGTAGATCTCCGCCTGCCGCTCCGTTTTCTCGCTGCTGTCTCCGGAAAAGATGCCGCCTACCGGCACGTTTTCGTCGTCGAAGGGACCGTGGTCCGAGCGGCCGGAAAGGTCGAAGGTGGCCGTCTCCAGGTCCTGGGAGTCGAAGTAGTTCTCGAAGACCTGCACTACCTCCGGGGTCCCGTAGAGAAACGGGATGTAGTTCGGAGAGCCGACCATGTCGAAGTTCAAGTACACGGCGAGGTCGTCGAGTTGGCCGGCGTCTAGTTCGTCTACGTAGTGTTGTGAACCTAGCAAGCCGTACTCTTCGGCGCCCCAGAAAGCGAACCTGATCTGGTTGCGGGGCTTCTCTTCGAGCCGGGCCATCTCCTGGGCGATTTCCAGTATCGTGGCCGAACCGGAACCGTTGTCGTTGATCCCGGGGCCGTTGGAAACGGAGTCGAGGTGCGCCCCGAGGACGACCGTGCTCTCTTCGTTCCCACCGGGAGAGGTCGCGATGACGTTGGTGGTGGTGTCTGACCAGGAATTGTACGATACAGAGAGCCGGGTCTCCGCGCCGCCGGGCCGTGCGAGCGCCCTGCCGGTCGGGACGTCCGTGGCGAGGACGGGTATCGCGGCCTTAGACTCGCCCAGGCTACCTTGGAAAGCGCCGGTTTCGCCCCCCTGGCCCGTGTTGGCGATCAACGCCCCCGCAGCGCCCGCGGCCGCCGCGTTCTCTACCTTGACCTCGAAGTTGCAACTTCCGCGGCGGAGCAGCGCGACGGAGCCCTCCGAGAAACCCCCGAAGTCTCCGGCTTCGCAACCGCTGGTGGATTCAGCGCCCTCGCCAGGTTGGGAGAAATCCACAGGTTCTACGGGGGCGGAGACCTCTCCCGCACCGGAGTATTCCATAATGGAGAAATCTTCGCCTCGCGAGTAGGTCTCGGGTTCTGGCAGAGTCTGTTCCAGGTTCGCCTCCACTACTTGCGCCGATTCCGGGAGGTCGAACTGTTGCAGGGAAACTTCGTATCCCGCCTCCCGGAGCGTCCGGGCGACGTACTCTGCCGAGGCGTCGTAGCCGGGGGTTCCTGCGGCCCGGTTGCCGCCGTTCTCTTCGGCGATGGCCGCAAACCGGCGTCCGTGTTCCAGAACCCCCCCGGGCGTTACGGATTCTCGAAGTTGGGCCGAGAGCTTTCTCGAAGGTTCGGGGTTGGTTTCGGGTGGAGCTTCCGCGCCGGATGCGCTAAAAAGCGCCGCGAGGCCCACGCCGCTGGAGACCAGGATCAGGGCCACTACGCCCGCCAGGATAATCTTGGTTTGATTCATCGGTACGCGTTGAATGTACCACAGGAAGACCGGGCTTCGGCCATTGGATGTGGCCTCCGGCGCGATAGAATAACGGCATGGGTTTCGAAAGCGTAGGAAAACTTCTTATCGGCGGCGCCGTACTGCTGCTACTTCTGGGAGGCCTTTTTCTGTTGCTGGGACGGCTAGGGCTGGACCGGCTGCCGGGGGACCTCGTTTTCCGGCGGGGCAACGCGACGGTGTACTTCCCGATCGGGCTCATGATCCTGCTCTCCATCATCGGCACCATCCTTCTCAACATCTTCTTCCGGCGCTAAATGCTGACCTCCGAGCTGGACTACGAGCTACCCGAAGACCTCATCGCCCAGAAACCGGCCGTTCCGCGGGATTCTTCCCGGCTCATGGTCGTGGACGTTCCGGGCGGCGAGGTCCGGCACCACACGTTCAGAGACTTGCCGAAATTCCTGACGTCCGGCGATGCCGTGATCCTGAACGAGACTAAAGTGATCCCCGCCCGGCTCCCGGTCCGGCGTCCGGGAGGCGGCGCGGCGGAGTTGTTGTTCTTGCGGGACCTCGGCGGACCCTGGGAAGTTCTTTCCCGGCCCAGCAAACGGCTCCGGCCGGGCATGAAGCTCTCCGCAGGAGATGACGAGATCGAGGTGCTCGAAAGCGTCGGAGGGGGACGCTGGATGGTCCGGGGCCGGGACGTACCGGGAACTTTGGACCGCAACGGCAACATGCCGCTACCCCCGTACATAGATCCCAGCGACCAGGCCGAGAAAGGTTACCAGACGGTTTATGCCCGTAACCCAGGTTCCGCCGCCGCCCCTACAGCCGGGCTCCACTTCAGCGAACGCGTGCTGCAGGAAGTCGAGAGCGCTGGGGCGGAGTTGGCGCGGGTTACGCTCCACGTCGGCCCGGGGACGTTTACGCCGGTGCGGACCGAAAATCTCAAAGAGCACCGGATGCACGCGGAGCATTACTCCGTACCGGAAGAGACCGTCCGGGTGGTCGAAGATACGGACCGGGTCTTGGCCGTCGGGACCACCGTCGCCCGGACGCTCGAAAGCTGGTCGGTGAGCGGCGCCACAGAAGGAGAGTCCGAGCTGTTTATCTATCCCGGCTACCGTTGGCAAATGGTGGATGCGCTGTTGACCAACTTCCACCTCCCGCGCTCGACGCTACTGGCAATGGTAATGAGCTTCGCCGGCGTGGGCCTGGTGCGCGAAGCGTACCAGCAGGCGGTTGAGGAGCGCTACCGCTTCTACTCGCTCGGGGATGCGATGTTGCTCCTCGGGGGTGGGCGACGGTTATAGGCCCGCCGGTTACGATAAAGATAGCCGCCCGGGACGGCGCGGCGCGGGCCGGTGTCTTGAACACCCCGCACGGCCCCGTCGAGACCCCGGCTTTCATGCCGGTCGGGACAAAGGGAACCGTCAAAGGACTCACACCGGGCGACCTGGAAGAGCTTGGGGCCGGCGTTGTGCTCGGCAATACCTACCACCTGTACCTCAGGCCCGGCGCGGACGTCGTCGAGGCGGCCGGCGGCCTGCACGGGTTTACCGGCTGGAACGGGGCGATGCTGACGGATTCCGGGGGGTACCAGGTGTTCTCGCTCGCGGAGACCCGGAGCATCTCCGAGAAAGGTGTGGAGTTTGCCTCTGTCTATGACGGCTCCCGACACACTTTCACGCCGGAGCTCACGACCCGGGTGCAGGAGCAGCTCGGGGCGGACATCGCGATGGTGCTGGACGAGTGCCCGCCGGCCAACGCCGGTTACGAGTACCAGGCGGAGTCCTTACGGCGGACGGCGCGGTGGGCGGGGCGGTGCAAGGAGGCGCACGCCAAGAGGGATCAGGCGCTCTTCGGGATCGTTCAGGGCGGGTTGTACCCCGGCCTCAGAGAAGAAAGCCTGGACCGCACGGTTGAGATCGGCTTCGATGGCTACGCGGTCGGCGGGCTCTCCGTTGGGGAGTCGCGGGAGGAGATGCTGTCGGTTCTAGGCGTGACGGCCCCCAAGCTACCGGAGGAGAAACCCCGGTACTTTATGGGGATCGGCGATCCGGTCGGCATACTGGAAGTTATCGGCCTCGGCGTAGACATGTTCGATTGCGTGCTGCCGACCCGGCTCGCTCGCCACGGCGCGGCACTAACCCCCGGAGGCCGGATAAACCTCAAGAACTCCAAATTCCGACGGGACTTCGGGCCTCTGGATGCGGGGTGTTCTTGCGAAGCTTGTACAGGCTACAGCCGGGCTTACCTGGCACATCTGGTACGGGAGGACGAGTTGTTGGGCCACAGGCTCGTCACCTCGCACAACGTCCGCTTCACGATCGAGTTGTGCCACCAGGCTCGGGAGAGAATCCTGCAAGCCGAGTTCGAGGAGTGGGCGCGGGACTGGAAAGCCTGTTTCTCAGGGGCTTCAGAACGGTGTTAGTAACGGTGCTAGAATTGTCCACTACCTTATGAACAGTACCAGGAATAGCCTGATCATCTTGGGGTTGGTGGTCGTCCTCGTCGGGGTGGCCGCTTACTTTGTGTTTATCCGACAACCGGTTTCCGAGGCGACCCAGCTTGGGTTGGACCTGGAGGGCGGCGTCAGCGTGCAGCTCGAAGGCTCCCAGGCCGGAAACGAAGAGGTGACGCGGGAAGACATGGAGCGGGCTTCGGAGGTGATCCGGGACCGCGTCGACAGCCTGGGCGTTACCGAGCCCGAGATCCGTCTGCAAGACCAGAATCAAATGGTCGTCAATATCCCTGGAATAACAGACTCCGACCGGGCCGTAGAACTCATAGGCCGCACCGCCCAACTCGGCTTCTATCAGGTGCTCGCCGCGGAAGCCTCGCAATCTCCGGTGCCCCGCGACGAGGTTCAGGAGACCAAAGACGATATCCGCGAAGACCTCCGGAAAGACTCCGAATACGAAGCCGATGAGACCGGGATCTTCTTCGACGAAACGCCAAACCCACAGGGGCAAGGAGTCTTCGTCGAGGGATACATCCTGCCCGGGGAGCCGGCCCTCACCGGCGGCGAACTAACGGACGCGAACATCACCACGGATGAGACCGGAGGGCTCGCCGTCGAGATGCAGTTGAACGCTGAGGGCCGGGAGCGGTTCGGCGACCTCAGCCAGGAGATCGTCGAGAACGCGCTCTCCGAAGGTCAGCCCGGTGCCGGACAGTTGGCTATCGTGCTGGACAACGACGTGGTGAGCGCCCCGACCGTAGAAGAGCGCCTGGATCAGGGCGCGGTGATTATCAACAACCCCGCCGCCGGCGGGTTGCCCCAGAACGAAGCCGAGGAGTTGGAGATCGTGCTGCAGACCGGCGCGCTGCCGGTCGAGATGGATGTCCTCTCCGTGACCACCATCGGCCCGACGCTCGGCGCGGAATCCTTGAGGAGCGGCCTGTTGGCCGCGCTCGCCGGCTTCGCCCTGGTGCTGGGGTTCTTGCTGTTTATCTACCGGGCCCTCGGTATAGTCGCGGACCTGGCGCTTTTGATCTACGCTTTCCTGCTCTGGGGGCTTATCGCCGCCATCCCGATAACGATTACGTTGCCGGGCATCGCCGGCATCGTGCTCACGTTCGGCGTTGCCGCCGACGCCAACATCGTTATCTTCGAGCGGATAAAAGAAGAAGTCCGGCGCGGCAAAACACCGCGCACGGCCATCCAGATCGGCTACCAGAAAGGTTTCCGCGCCATTCTGGACGGCAACCTGACGACCCTGATCGTGGCTTTCATCCTCTTCGCCCTTTCGAGCGGATCGGTGCGGGGTTTCGCGGTTCTCCTGACCGTCGGCGTCGTTCTTTCTATGTTCACCGCCATCGTGGTGACGCGGGCGCTGCTGGGCGTCGTTTCCAGCCGCGGTTTCCACGTATCCCCGGCGATGATGGGCGTCTCCAAAAAGAGCATCGGTGACGGACAATCTGGAAGGGTGAAGTAGTGGCCCTGCGCCGGACGCTCGGGAAGATAGACTTCGTGCGCGGCTGGAGATTGTGGTTCGCCATCTCCGGGGTCCTGTTGTTGCTCGGTCTCGGCGCCATAGCGCTCGGCAGGCTGGACTTCGGCATAGACTTTCAGGGTGGGGCCACGTTCACCGCCCTCGAAACGGAAGAGCAACTCGGTGAGGGCCAGGTACGCGACGCCCTGCCGGATTTCGTGCGCGGCGAAGCCGTGGTGCTGCAGGCCGGAGACGGCTACGAGGTCCGCACACCGCCGATAAGCGAGAACGAACGCGGCCAGGTCCGGGAGGCGCTCCAAGATGCACTCGGGGCCGAGGTCAGCGAGACCAGCATCAGCCCGACTTTCGGGGAGCAGATCCGGAATCAGGCGTTGCAGGCCGTCGCGGCGGCGCTGCTCGTGATCGTGGTGTTCATCAGCATCCGGTTCGAGTTCGCCTTCGCGCTGGCCGCCATGGTCGCCGTGGTCCACGACGTGCTAATAACCATCGGCTTCTATGCCATCGTCGGCCGGGAGGTCAACCTCGTAACGGTGGTCGCGGTCCTGACCGTGCTCGGTTACTCGCTCTACGACACCATTATTATTTTCGACCGTATCCGGGAGAACGCCCCGGTCGTCGGCTACAACCGCCGCCGCTTCGACGAGATGGTAAACGACTCCATCCGGCAGGTCGTGACGCGCTCTATCTACACCTCCGTCTCGACTATCATTCCCATAACCGCGCTCCTCATCTTCGGCGAGTCCACCCTGAGCGACTTCGCGTTCGCCCTACTCGTTGGCATAATCGCCGGTACTTACAGCTCGCTTTTTATCGCCTCGCCGGTCCTCTCGCTCTACAAAGCGTGGCAGGAAGGCAGGAGGCAGCGCTTGGCAGAGTCCTCAGCGTAGCGGACTCCGGCTGTTATATAGCCGGTAGCTATCGGTCAAAGCTGGCTGCTGATCTTATCGTTTGTTACCGGGTAATAGCCTCGTTTCGAGACAAAAGTAATCTCTGATATCGTGGTCCGTTTTACGAACTTTAGTGGACTACGAAGACGCGGCGGCTACATGCGGTTCCAGATTAGGCGGCCTCCCGCTGCCCATTCAAAACGGTGAGCAATGTCGTCGGCTTTACTACGGGCGTACTGTCTTGCCCGAAGAAGGTTTTCTACAGGGGGTTTTCTACAGGGGGTTTTCTACAGGGGGTTTTCTACAGGGGGTTTTCCGCTGCTTCTCGTACTTTCTCGTACCTTCTCGTACTTTTTCGAGTTCTCGAGTTCTCGAAGCTACACCAAGACGCCGCGGACTACCATGCGCTGGCTCCAGCCCGGTCCCGTGCAGGTCTGCAACGATACCGTGGTCTGACCGGCGATCGGGTCCGCCACCCACACATCAGTAGGTGCGACTACCAAGGTCTCCGTTACCTGGTAGGTGTAGGTGGTGCCGTTCGCGTCGGTCAGCAAGATCTCACTGCCCGCCCCCACGTTCGGAAGCCCGGCAAAGAGCTGCCAACTGCCCGTGCCCTCGTAGCCGTAGACGTGGCCGGCTATGTAAGTGTTCGCCCCCGGCTGCCACGGAAAGCCCGTAGCAGGCATCTTGCCCGCACCCTGGGCCAAAACGCTTTCTGCCACGCTGTCGGTGACCGGGGCGTTGTAGATCCCGGCCGCCGGAACCGATAGAGAAAGCGCCGCGCTGGCCGGGGCCACCGGGGCCACCGGGGCCACCGGGGCCTCGGGGGCCGGCTGCTCGGTGCCCACCGCTTCTTCGGGGATCGGCTCCTCCCGGGCTTCGGCCGCCGCCCGCCAGGACTCTTCCGGAACCGGCTCTTCCGCCGCAGCCTCTTCGGCTGCTGCCTCTTCGGCTGCTGCTTGCTCGGCGGCTGCCTGTTCTTCGGCTTTCTTCTTTTCAGCGGCGGCTTCTTTCTCGGCTTCGGTGGGGCTGGTATTCTCCGGCTCCGTTTCCGGGGCTTTGTTTGGGGCTTTAGTTTGTTGGCTTTGGGCTACGGTGGGCGATGTTGCCCGCTCGCGGGTATCGACGCGGGTGTCTTCGGCGCCTAGATGTCTGTTGTCAGGTTTATGCCCACAACTCCTTAATGTGCCCTTGAGAACGATCCAGAAGGCGGTTGACCACCATCGCGTAGGTGTAGGCTGTCATCTTCGCTGCGATCCTGGTAGCCAGTCCCACCAGGGTCGTCGCCAGCGTCTTGCCGAGACCCAAAACCCTCTTGAGGCTCGAAAAGGCAATCTCGATGCGTTGCCTTGCGCCGGGTCTCCTCTTTGCCCGGTTAGTCTGAAGTAGGACTCCCACTTCGGCCAGGGCCTCTTCAAGAGCCTCGCTTCCGTAGGCGAGGTCCCCATACAATCTCCGGGCGACGCCATCTCCGAGAGCCGCCTCTTCGAGAAGCTCTTCGGTGAGGGTGATGTCCGCGACATTGGCGGGAGTGAGCTCATAGGAGACCGGGACCCCGTTGGTCGTCGACAGGAGATGGAGCTTCACCCCGTAGACGCTGAAAGATCCCCACCTAACCCATGCCGCGCCCGCAAAGCCCGCCGACTGCTTCACCTGGCGCGGATGGAGAAGAGAAAGCAGCGTCGAGTCGATGAGTAAGGTCTCCGGTTCTCCCACAAGTTCGGAGAGCACCGAACGCCTAATGGGCTCCAGGAAGCGCCTGAGCCTCCTCAGGCGGCGATGGAACGAGGAGGGATGCAAGCCCACGACGCCGGGGAACAAGTGCGAGAAAAAGCGTTCGCAGTCGCGCAAGAAGGAACGCTCCGACTCGATGCACCGCAGTTGTTGGAAGAGGGAGAGGGTGATCACTTCCGAATCCGAGAGCTTCTTCAAAGACTCGTAGCTGCTTGCTCTGGGGTTCACAGAGGCGTAAGTGTCATCCACCCGGCAGAATAAAATGCTCACCGCTTCTTCCAGAAGCTCAAAGCGTGGGGTATGGTGAGAGCGGGCCATCCGGTGCTCCTTTGGTCGGGACTACGGATGGCCTTCGTTTTATCTCGACAATCCACGCAACACACATCTAGTGTGTACACAGCGAGCTTGCCGCCCGGGGTGTTGCCAAACATTCCTCTCATAGTCTTCTCCTTATCCAGCTTTATAGTGCTCTAGCACCGATCTCGAAACTTAGTAGTTTTTGTGGTTTTCCACTCGTCCACTCGCTTATCGCAAGATTGTATACGCAGCGTGCGGCAGCCCGGATCAACCGATATGGCTCAAATTCTCTGGGGATGCAAAAACCGCAGATAGAGCTGCCCGTTGGTAGAACCCGTGTAGATGACCGACTAGAGTCTTCGCCACTGCCGTTGACGTGTATCATGTGTTGAATGAAACCATTCGCGGGAGGTAGATGTGCGCGGAACGTTTGGTGAGACGCTGGAGCGGTTGGTGCTCTTGCAGGTCGGGGTTGCGGCTGCGACCCGGAAACGCGTGGAGCAGGTGGTGGAGGACTTGATCGCCGAGGGCCGGGTCGAGCGCGCCGAAGGCCGGACGCTGGTGAACGAGGTCATGGGCCGGGCGAAGGAGCGCTCCGAGGGTGCCCGCTCGCTTGTAGACGCTTCGGTGCAGCAGGGGCTCCGGGGCGCCGGGGTGCCGGTGCGGGAGGATTACGAGGACCTGATCTTCCGGGTCGAGCAACTGGAGCACCGGGTGCGCGTGCTGGAAGGCGAAGATACGGAACCGCCGGTCACCGGCGGGGAGTTTACAACCCAGCCGCCGCAGGACGAGTCCGACACGGAACCGGGGCTCTAACTTCAAAGAAACAACAAACCGTTGACGGGCGGGGGTACCCCACCGGCGGTCCGCACCGGGAACCTCGCGAGGTTCTCCCAGATCAGCCGCATCCTCGTCCGGCACGGGTTCGGGTTTGTCTTCGACCTCCGGCGGGATCGGCTGGAGCGCAGAGGTTTTCAGGAGCTTTTCGCTCCTAATTTCGGCGTGCGGCTGCGGCAGGCCCTGGACGACCTGGGGCCGACGTTCGTAAAGTTCGGCCAGTTACTCTCGACGCGCTCGGACGTGATGCCCGAGGGCGTGCTTACCGAACTGCAAAAACTGCAGGACACCGTGGCTCCCATGTCCTTCGAAACAGCGCGCACCATTATCGAGCGGGAGTTGGGCAAGCCCGCCGACGAGGTGTTCGAGCGTCTCGACCCGGTGGTGCTGGGCTCCGCGAGCATCGGGCAGGTTCATCGCGCGGTACTCCGCAGCGGGGAAGCCGTGGCGGTAAAAGTGCAGCGGCCCGAAGCCCAGGAGCGGGTCGAGTCCGACCTGGAGTTGATGAAGGACTTCGCCAACTTCCTGGACCGCAGGTTTGGGCGCCGGATCTTCGTGGACGTGCCGGGGCTCGTGGCGGAGTTCGACGGTGTGATCCGTCGCGAGTTAGATTATGCCACCGAAGCCGAGAACGCCCGGCGCTTCGCCGTCAACTTCACCGGAACCAACGTGGTGATCCCGAAGGTCTACCTGGACCACTCGACCTCACGGGTGCTCACCCTGGAATATATCGAGGGCACGCGCTTTCACGACATAAAACCGCTGTTGTTCGAGCCGGCAGAACGCCGCAGGATAGCCGTGATGGGGGCGGATGCGATCTTCAAGATGGCTTTCGTCGACGGGTTTTTTCACGGAGACCCGCACCCGGGGAACCTTATCCTGACCCCCGGGGGCAACCTCGCCCTGCTTGACTTCGGCATGGTGGACTACATGAGCCAGGGCGACATCGAAGCCTTGAGCCGGTTGTTTATCGCCGTGATACAGCGCGACGCCGCCGCGGCCCTGCGGGGTCTCGAAGGGCTTGGCGTCCGCTACGAGCCCGAAGTGCGGGCCGACCTTATACAAGACCTCCGGGACTTTCTGTTCAAGTACTCCGGCCTCACGGTTGGCGAAGTAACGCTCGGGCAGGCGCTCTCCGAGCTGATCTCACTCGTCCGCCGTTACCGGCTGCAGATGCCGCCGGTCTTCCCACTCCTGACTAAAGCCCTCGTCACCGCCGAAGGAATATCCCGCTCCATAGACCCCACGCTCAACGTCTTCGAGATCGCCCGCCCCTACGCCCGGCGGCTGCTGAACCAGCGCCTTCAGCCCGGCTACGTCCTAGAGACGGTCCGCGAACACGCCCTGGAATACGCCCGCTACGTCGAAGACTACCCCGAGCAACTCCGCCAGTTGCTCACCGAGCTTGAAGATGGTGAACTAGAGGTAAAGCTCCGGCACCGCGGTTTGAGAGAACTGAGCGGCGAGATGGACGTACTCGCCAACCGGCTCGTGTTCGCCATCGTCACCGGGGCGCTCCTGATCGGCTCTTCCATGATCGGCGCTTTCGTGCAGGGAGGGCCGCTGGTTCCGATCCTCGGCGTCCCGCTGGTCAGCTTTATCGGGTTTACGGTGTCCTTGATCATGGCCTCGGTAGTGCTCTTGGTTATCTACCGTTCCCGACGGCTGTAACGCACCCGAAGTGCAAAACCTTTAAGCTATCTGACGGAAGGTTTTCGTCTTCTGCGGAGGTCCGCCAGTAGCGCCACCACAACGCTGAAACCCAGCCAGATCCAACCGGCCCCGAACGCCGACCACAACCCGGCACCGACCCCCCCGACCTCCACCAAAAATGCTGCGAGGCCGCAAACCGCCGCGACCGTGAACGGCAACACCGCCCACAGGGGCAGCGCTTTTTGGTAGGCCGCATTAACCCCGAGAACCACTGCGCTTACCGCCAAAACCAACAGCCCGATCCGGAAAGACCGGTAAGCGGGGGCCGTAACGGGATAGACGCCGTCCAGGTTCAACCAGAACTGCCCGATGTTGCCGGCGACCACGAGCGCCAGGCCAAAGCCGGCCGTCAGGGCGCCGAGCCGGGCTACCTTTCCCGAGCCGAGAAACCCCACGACCCAGAGCCCGGCCAGGCCGATCAGCAGCAGAATCGGGGCCGCAGAGAATAGTTGCCAGAAACGGTCGCTACCGGCGGGCAGCCGCTGGTCGGCGAGTTGGATGCCGAGCGGCGTCAGCGCCCACAGCGCCCCGCCCGGCACGCAGGCCAGCGTCGCGAGCCAGGCCGCTAGGCGAAACCCGCGGCTCTGTAGCCTACGCACTGTCAGGTTACCCGCTACGAAGTCCTAGACCCGGGCCCGGGTACGGTCCGCGTCCGTGTAGGTCGGCGGACGCCGGCCGCCCGCGTCTTTTACGATGTACTCGTCGAACATGCGGTCCACCACGTTGGGGTTGTCCGGGGCGATGTCATCGTCCATCTTCGGGTCCCGGCGCAGATCGTAGAGCCGGTGCCAGGAGCGGTCGTTGGGACACATCATCGCGTGGTCGTCGTCGCGGGTGAAGGAGTAGTTGTCCTGCCCCACCGTGAAGTGCGGGCGATCCTTCTCCGGCTTCCGGCCTTCCAGGATGGGGGTCAGGTCCAGGCCGTTCATCTGTTGCGGTTTCTCCAGGCCCATCATCGCCAGCATCGTCGGGGCTAGGTCGTGGGTGGAGGCGTAGAAGTCGCTGGTCTCGCCGGCGCCTTTGCCGTCCGGGTGCCGGACGAGGAACGGGATGTCGATGAGCTCCGGAAAGAGGCCGCTGTAGACTTTGCCGGTCAGGCCATGCTCCCCGAGTTGGACCCCGTGATCCGAAACCAGGAACAGCAAGGTGTCTTCCGTTAGCTTCTTCTCCTCCATCTTCTCCAGAAAGCGGCCGAGCCAACGGTCGGTCATGGTGACTTCGGCGGCATACAGGCCCCGCATACGTTCCAGTTCTCCTTCGGAGAGGTAGTCGGTGGTGTCGTAGTTTGGGGCGGTTGGTTCGCGGTCTCCGACGGGGTCGCTGTACATGTTGGCGTACGGCTCGGGCGGGTCCCAGGGCTCGTGCGGGTCGAACGAGTCCACCACCAGGAAAAAGGGTGCCGCGATGTCCGGGGCCACGTCCAGAAAATCCATCGCCCGGGTAAAGACCTGCGGGGCGAAGTAGTCCTCCTCGTTGTTACGCCGGGGGTTGTTTGCGAGGTGCTGGCGGAGCTTGTCCCGGATCGTGGGTTCGTTACCGGGGATCGTGTAGCGGTCTACTGCCGCGTCGGAGACGGACAGCGCAGAGCGGTAGTAGTCTACCTCCTGGCCGCGGATGAAGTCGAAGACGTTGAAGCCCCGCTGGAAGTTCATCGAGGCGTTGAACTGGTGGAGCGTGTCGGTGATGAGGGCCGTCTCGTAGCCGTTTTCGGCCAGTATCTCCGCTACGGTGGTCTGCTCCTCGGGTATCTTCTGCCATCCCGCCGGGTAGAAAATGTCCTCCCGCCGGGGCTCCCAGGCGCGGAAGGGCCACGTCCTGACGCCCGTGTGGATCGCCCGCCGGGCGCAGATCGTCGGGATAGAGTCCGGGTAGGCGCGGGTAAAGGCTAAGCTGTCTTTCGCCAGGGCGTCGAGGTTTGGGGTTTCTATCCAGTCGTTTCCGTAAGCCCCGACGTGGTCTTTTCTCAGGGTGTCCAGGATCACCACTACTACGTTCATGCGGGGCCCTCCTTCCGGGAGGTAGGAAGTGTATCGGGAACCAGCCGCGGCCGAAGCGCCCAACAGCGCCAGGCCCGCCGTGCCGCCACCGGCCACTTTCATAAATTCTTTTCGTGTAATTCGGTTCATGCCCGGGGTCTCTTGCCTCTCTGTGCGAGCTTTTCGTCGGTTGGCTGTGGTTGGCTGTGGCCAGCTTGCGCCCGGTATCCGGCAAGCCTCGGATAACCTGACGGGTTAAAGGAATAGCAGATGAGGCCCGGTTTTGCTACATTGCCCCGGATGAAAGAAAATATGTACAGTATCGGCGAAAGCAGCCGGAGCATCCGGCCCCGGATGCTCCGGCTGCTTATCCTACGGAGACGGCGACCTCTACCCTGATCGGGAAAAACTCACCCATACGGTCAAAGCGTAAACTGGGTCGTAGTATCGCCTATTTGGCGGTGGCCTTTCTCGTGGGCGTGCCCACTGTTGCGCATCTTCTGTTCTCCTGGATGGGATACACCCCCACGGACGACGGTTTTACGCTCGCCTACAGCCGACGCATCTTGGAAGGACAGGTTCCTCACCGGGACTTCATTATCATAAGGCCGTTTTTATCGCCCCTGATCCACACGCCCTTCGCCCTTTTCGGCGGCGAGTACACGTTCTGGATCTCACGTCTTTTCGTGTGGTTCCAGTTTGCCTGCATAAGCTGGGCCTGGGTGGCCGTTATCAACCGGGTTTTCGATAACCCCTTCGGCCGCGCCATGACGCTTTTTCTGGCGCTCGTCGGCTTTGCCGCCTCCGTTACCCTGTTCCCGCTGATGGCCTGGCATACCATAGACGGCGTGTTCTTCGCGTCGCTCGGCGTGTGGCTGCTCGCAACCCGGAGGCATGCGGTCGGTAGGGGCGGCGGATACTTCTTGATCGCCGCGGCCTACCTCTGTAAACAGAGTTTTTTGTTTATGGCGCCGCTCTCGCTCCTGATACTGGGTGAGTGGCGGGAAAAGAAATACTGGGCGGCCATAGCCGCACCCGGGGCGGCATACGGAGTTTATCTGCTGGCGACGGGGGCGCTGGACGAGGCGATAGCGCAGGGGACCGCCCAGACGGGCTTATTCTCCGTGGGCGTTTTGAGCTACCTGAACTACGGGGTAGCCCTCGGCGTTGTGGCCGGCTTCGTCGCCTCGGCGTTCCTGAACCCGGGCCGGAGTATCCACCGGCGGCTGGACCCGGCCCTGCCATACGCGGGCGCCTTCGTGCTGCTTTTCGTTCCGGCCGGCTTCGTCGCGGCCGGTCTTTATACGGCCAACATCTCGACCATCTCCTACGGCGTGTTCGGCATGTTGGCCGGCGCCGCCCTCCAACTTTCTCTCGCGGCGTGGCGCAAAAGGGCGGACGGCGGCCAAGGGACAGACGAGAAGGATAGGTTACGGGTGGCGGCGCTCATCCTGGTGTTATCGTGGAGTGCTTCGTTGTCGTTCGGGGCCAACTCCCCGTTGCTCGGTTTAGGACCGCTGATCTTGGCGCTCGCGGCCTTCGCTTACTCCGCCCGCCGCCGGCCCGACCCCAGATTTCTGCGGGGCGCGCTGGTAGTCGCGGGCGTTCTCGTGTTGGTTTGCTTCGGCATAGCGCGGCCAACCTACATCTACAACGAAGACCCGTATCCGAACCTTACGGAGTCCCTCGGTGGTGTGCTGCCGGGGGGGCGTATGATCTACACAAACCCGACTACCCACGCTTTCATGTCGGATCTGGACCGGACCGTGGACCAGGTCTCTGGCTCTGGGAAGAAGTACGCGATCATACCGGACGTTCCCGGTTACTGGGTCAAAGCCGAACAGTCCAACCCGCTGCCCATAGATTGGCTCTTCCCGGTCGAGTTGGCCGACGCGGACCTCGTAGACCGGGTGGTGGAAGACCTGGAAGCCGGGCGGGGCGAAACCGTGATCATCGTCCAGAAGGTGGACGCGTTCGCCCTGCAGGACGAACTTTTGCCCTTGGACAGGCGGGATTATCCCGTGGTGCGCCACGTTCGCGGGAACTTCGATAAAACCGGCGAGACGGAATACTTCGAAACCTACGAATAGCTTTTACGACCCAGCGCGACACCACTAGACGCTGTAACAGGTCACCGGCCCGGTGTTAAAATCCATTTGTGGATGCTGCGCGCACAGAGGGTTATCCCCGGGTAGTTTCGGTCCCGGACGTAACGATTTCTTCGCTCCTGGAGAAGGTGACGGCCTACGCGCCAGAAGGGGTGGCGGAGCTCGTCGCGAACGCTTATTCGGTGGCCCACGCGGCCCATAAAGGGCAGGCGCGGAAAAGCGGGGAGCCTTTCGTCTACCACCCGCTCGCGACCGCGGAGATCCTGGCCGACCTCCGGCTGGACGCGACGACGGTTGCGGCGGCGCTCTTACACGACGTGGTCGAGGATACCGCCGTTACGAAAGACGAGCTCGCAAAGCAGTTCGGCGGGGAGCTGGCCGAGATCGTGGACGGCGTCACCAAGTTGAAGCATTTGCCCTCGGGGAACCTGGAAGAAGCGCAGGCCGAGTCGTTGCGGAAGATGATCGTGGCGATGAGCCGGGACGTGCGGGTCATTATCATTAAGCTCGCCGATCGGCTGCACAACATGCGGACGCTTTCTTACCTTGAGCGTGAAACGCAACTGAAAAAGGCGCAGGAGACGCTGGAGATCTACGCCCCGCTGGCGCACCGGCTCGGTATTCATTCCGTGAAGTGGGAGTTGGAAGATCTCGCCTTTGCTACCCTGCACCCCCGGCGCTACGACGAGATAAAGCGGCTCGTCGCGGCCCGTCGGGGAGACCGCGAGGCGTTTATTAGCGGCACGGCGGCGGAGCTTCAGCGGAACCTCAAAGAAGCCGGGATAGAAGCCGAGGTAAACGGCCGGGTCAAGCACTTCTACTCCATCTACAACAAGATGGTCCGCCGCAACAAGGAGTTCAACGAGATCTACGACCTCGCCGGGTTGAGGGTTCTGGCCGAAAACGTGCGCGACGTATACGGCACCCTGGGCGTTATACATTCCATTTGGAAGCCTATTCCAGGGCGTTTCAAAGACTACGTTGCCATGCCCAAGTTCAACATGTACCAGTCGCTGCACACGACGGTCATGTCCTACGAAGGGAAGCTGCTGGAGATCCAGATCCGGACCGCAGACATGGACCGGACCGCCGAGTACGGCATCGCGGCCCACTGGATGTACAAGGAGGGCAACAGGGAAACGGACGTGGACCGTCTGTCCTGGCTCACGAGCATGATGGAGTGGCAGAAGGAGACGACCGACGCCACAGAGTTCATGGAGTCGCTAAAAGGCGAACTTGGCGCAGACGAGGTCTACGTCTTTACGCCGAAGGGGGATGTTATAAGCCTCCCGTCCGGCGCCACCCCGATAGACTTCGCCTACCACGTCCATACGGAGGTCGGGCAGCGCACCATCGGGGCGAAGGTGAACGACCGCATCGTGCCGCTCGACTCGGAGCTTGTGAGCGGGGACCGGGTGGAGGTCATAACCGGCAAGTCTTCCGGGCCGAGCCGGGATTGGCTGGAGGTCGTGCAAAGCGGCCGGGCGCGGAATAAGATCCGACAATTCTTCAACAAAGAAGACCGCGAGGATAACCTGGCCTCCGGACGCGAAAAGGTCGTATCCTTGCTGAAGAAGCGGCACATCGGGAAAGTTCCTTCGGGAATTTTGCAGGAGGTTGCCCAGAGCACCGGTCATTCTACGCCCGACGACATGCTCGTCGCGGTCGGTGCGGGGAGCGTGTCGGCGGAGAACGTGGCGAATCGCATCGCGGATCACATCCAGCCCCAAGGGAAAGAGACCCCGGCCCGCGGGGGCAGCCCGGCGCTCGCGCCCTTGCCGCTCCCCGACGCCCGGGACGGCGCCGAAGTCGAGACCGGGGTGCGGGTCGTGGGGTCCGGCGGTGTTCTTACGCGGCTCGCGCGGTGTTGCACGCCGATGCCGGGGGATGAGATCACGGGCTACGTCTCTTTGGGGCGGGGCGTGGTGGTTCACGCGGCGGGGTGCGCGAACGCGCGGTCTTTAAACGGTCGTAGCCCGGAGCGTTTCGTAGAGGTAGAGTGGGCCGCCGGCCCGGAGAAACTCTTTACCGTGGAGATAATGGTCGAAGCCCTGGACCGGATGCACCTGCTCAAAGACATAACGTCTACCATCTCCGACGCCGACGTTAGCATACTCTCGGCCCGGGTAGACACCGTCGAGGACCGGACGGCCCTCAGCCGGTTCGCCTTCCGGGCGGCCAGCTCCGAGCACGTCCAAGAAGTGGTGCGGAAGATCCGGGGCATCCCGGACGTCTACGATGTGTACCGGGTCTCCCGCGACGGCACGCCGCTGGAACGATAAATGCAGCTTCTGGGCGTAAACGTCGGCGGCGAAGAGCCCATAGAGAACGCCGGCAAATCAGGGAGAACCGGTATCTACAAACGCCCCGTTGCTGCACCCGTTCAGGCAACGTATAACGGTCTCGCGGGCGATGAGGTCTCCGATAAGGAGAACCACGGTGGCAGGGACCAGGCCGTCTACGTTTTCGGCACCCCGGATTACGATTGGTGGTCGAAGGAGTTGGGTCACGAGTTATCGCCCGGAACTTTCGGAGAAAACCTGACGATTGCCGGGCTAGAAAGCGCCACGATGGGCATTGGCGACCGCCTGAAGATTAATTCGGTGGTCTTAGAGGTAACGGCGCCTCGTATCCCGTGTGCGACTTTGGCGGCCCGGATGAGAGACCCGTTGTTTGTCAAAAGGTTCCGGTGGGCTGAGCGTCCGGGCGTGTATTGCCGGGTTTTGCGTGGGGGAGTGCTACAGGCCGGTGACCGGGTAGAACTTCGACGGTATGATGGTAGCGCGCTCCCGGTGATAGAGGTGTTTCGGGACTTTTTCGACCCGGAGCCGGATGAGGCGGGGATCCGGCGTCAATTGGCGGCGCCGCTGGCGGTCCGCGCCCGGGTGATGAAAGAAAAACAATTGCAGGAGCTTCTGGAGCGCGAGAATCGGCGGTCGAAACAAACTGTTGCAGTAGAGAGGACGTAGCTGAAGATGGCGGAAATCGAGCAGATACAGCTTTCGATGGAAGGCTTCGAGGTGAACGCTTACGTGGTTCACGCGCCGGAGGGCGACATCATCGTGGATGCGGGGGCGGAGCCGGCAAAGATATTGGCCGCAATCCGGCAGAACGTGGCGGCCGTCCTCGTTACGCACGGGCATGCGGATCACGTCGGCGCATTGAACGCCATCCTCCGGGAAACCGCCGCGCCGATGTACGTTCACCCCGACGACGCCGGAAGCACGGGCGTCCAGGTCTACGAACCCCTGCAAGATGGGGAAGACCTGGTGATTGCGGGCGAGTCGATCCACGTGCTGCACACGCCGGGGCATTCGCCGGGTTCCATGACGTTCGTGATCGGGGAGGACCAGATCGTCGGCGACCTCGTGTTGCCGGGTAGTGTCGGCCGCACGGACCTGCCCGGCGCGTCGTGGGAAGACATCGAGGTCTCGCTGCGCAAGGTGATGCCCCTCTGGACGGAGAATACCCGACTCTACACCGGCCACGGTCCCGTACTGTCCGCCGCCGAAGAGATGGAAAACAACCCGTACCTGCCGCCCGTGCTCCCGTGAGCTACAGCAAACCCCGCGGCACCTACGACGTATACCCCGGCGGGCGCGAGCCTATCGAGCGGGCGGACTTGTGGCGAACGGTCGGGGACGCGGCACGGGAGGCGTTTCGCCGCTACAACTACTCCGAGGTGCGGACGCCCGTGTTTGAAGAGGCGTCGCTGTTTGCCCGGACGGCCGGTGAAGCCTCGGACATCGTCGTCCAGAAAGAGATGTTCACGTTCCGGGATCAGGGGGAGCGCGAACTAGCGTTGAGGCCGGAGGGAACGCCAGGGGCGGTACGGGCCTACGTCGAGCACAGCCTGTTCAAGCTGGCACAGCCGATCAAGATGTTTTACGTCGGGCCGATGTTCCGCCAGGAACGGCAGCAGAAAGGCCGCTACCGCCAGCACACCCAGATCGGGGCGGAAGCCCTCGGCACCCCGGACCCGCTGGTGGACGCCGAGGTGATCTCACTGCTCTACACCATCCACCAGGCGACCGGCGTGAGAGACGAGGTCGTCTACCTGAACAACATCGGAGACGCCGAGACCCGGCGCTCATACGTGCCGGAGTTGCGCTCCTACCTGCAAAAACACCAGGCTGACCTGGACCCTGACTCCGTCGCCCGCATAGACACCAACCCGCTACGAACCTTCGATTCCAAGCACGCCGGCACCCAGGCGGTACTGGCCGAGGCACCGAGGATTTCCGACTACCTGAGCACGACCGCCGCGGGGCACTTCGCCGCGGTGCGTGAGGGGCTAGAGGCTTTGGGTGTGCCCTACGAGGTAGACGAGCGTCTCGTCCGCGGCCTGGACTACTACACCATGACGGTCTTCGAGGCCAAGAGCCGGGCGCTCGGGGCCCAGGATACCGTGGGCGCCGGCGGACGGTACAACAGCCTGATCCCGGACCTCGGCGGCCCGGACCTCGGCGGCATCGGCTTCGGTACGGGGATCGAACGCATCCTGCTCGCCGCCGCCGACCGCGAAGTAGAGAGCCCGGTAGACGCGTTTTTGGTCACGCTGCTCCCCGGGGCGCGCCTGCCGGCCCTGAAGCTCGCCGGACAGCTTCGCGCCGAAGGATTTGCGTGCGACCTGGACTACGCGGACCGCAGCGCGAAAGGTCAATTCAAGCAGGCAAACCGCTCCGGCGCGGCGTTCACCATCGTGTTCGGGGAAGAGGAACTGGAGCAAGGCTCCTGCACGGTGCGAAACATGTCGTCCGGCGATGAGCAGCGGGTGGCCGTGGCCGGCGGCCCGGGTGAACTGCTCAGGCTCCTGCGATAAATAAGCAGCGGTGAATATACCGGCGCAACTGGTACAGGATCTCCGCGACGCGCAAAGCGTCGTGGCGCTCACCGGGTCCGGCATCTCGGCCGAGAGCAGCGTCCCCACCTTCCGGGATGCCCAGACCGGGATGTGGGCGCGGTACGACCCGCAACAGCTCGCCACCCCGGAAGCGTTTATGCGGGACCCGGAACTCGTGTGGGAGTGGTACGCGTGGCGGCGGAAGCTCGTGGGCGGAGCGGAGCCCAACCCCGGTCACCGGGCGCTCGTGGAGTTGGGGCGAGCCGTCCCGGACTTCACGCTGGTAACGCAGAACGTAGACGGCCTGCACCAGAAGGCGGGCAGCGAAAACGTCGTAGAATTGCACGGCAACATCCGGCGCACGATCTGCTCCGCGGAGTTTGCCGAGGTGGAGCCGCAGGACGAAAGCACACCTCCCGTTTGTCCCAACTGCGGTTCACCGCTACGCCCGGATGTGATCTGGTTCGGGGAGGCGTTGCCCGCCGGGGCGCTGGAGGCGGCTTCCAAAGCGGCGCGTGACTGCGAGGTATTTCTATCTATCGGTACTTCGAGCCTGGTTTATCCGGCGGCTTCGTTACCCTACGAGGCGCTTTCGTCGGGGGCCGTGGTGGTAGAGGTCAACCCGGACGAGACCCCGTTGACCCCTCGTGCCGACTATGCGCTCCGGGAAGGGGCCGGACGGGTGCTGCCAGAACTACTCGACGCCTACCGGGGCCGTTAGCCGGTTCTGTTTCAGAGCCTGAATCAAGGTACTGTCGCTCCTCCTACCGTAGGCTCCGGGATGGTGCTGTAGTCCTGGGGCGTTGTGGCGGCCGGGGGAACGGGTTCCGCGGGGACGGGCTCTGCGGGAACGGGTTCCGCTTCGGAGGGAGTTTGGACGTCTTGGGGCTGATCCTGCGGTCGCGCGGGGTAGTCGGCGCTAACGATCCTGTTGCCGCCCAGAATGGAAAGGCCCACACCAGGGACGTCGGCACCCGCGTAACCATCGGGACATTTGTTCCAGATCGTGCAGGAAAGCGTTCTTCCCATGCTCAACTCCATAGCCGTCACCGCGGTCGCCCCGATGCCGAACGCGAGCAGCGCCGGTATCAGGGCGCCGACCAAGACCGTGCGCCGCCCGAGGGCCGGCAGGCGTGAAAACCAACCGAGGGACGCCCGTAAACGCCCCATAAAGTTGTTGCGCAGGTCTGGACGCCCTGGTAGGTTGGGTTGCTGGCCCCCGGCGGCCTCTTGACGCCGGACTTTACCGGTCCGCACTTTACCGGGCACCTTGCGGGCCTCGTCCGTCACTCTCTCGAAGTAAGCCTTGAAAATCGCCGAACCGCCGGTGATGATCATGGAGGTCAGGGCGGCTCCTATAAGGGTTCCGGCGACCCCGAAACGGGAGGTGATGACCGCGGCCGTCGCGGAGGCGAACCCGGCCGCCATTACGGCGCTGAAACTTACTACGGGTTGCTTCTGCGGGAGGCTCACGACGATCCTACACTAGCACCCGACACCCTTTTCTTAAAGGATAAATAAGGTGGTTTTCGGGAGCCGCCCAGAAACCCTGTAGTAGGCTGTATGTTCCGCTTTCCGGTAGCCGCCAAGCCCCCGCCCGGTGAGTGTTTTTACATAGATCCCGCCCGGCGCCCGTATAGTTCGGGTGTAAGCTAGAGAAGGAGCATTATGGCTGTAGAGGATCTACGTCAGAGCCCGATAATGGAGCACATGTTGGACGCGCTGGATGAAGGCCAGGACATCGGCCACTACGGCCGGCTGACGTTCGCCATGATCGCCCGCTACTTTGTAGAGAATGAGGAGCTCGCGAAGCTCCTGGCGAAAGACGGTGACACCGACGAGCAACAGGCCCGCGCCCTGGTGCAGCAGGTCGAAGAGAAGGGCTACAACCCGCCCCGGCAGGAGAAGATCCTGGAGTGGCAGAAGCAGCAGGACTTCCAAATTTGCCCGACCCCCGACGACCCGGACTCCTGCAACGTGTACAACGAGCTTACGTTTCCCGACGGCTTGTACGAAGACATCCAGGACTACAGGGAAGAGAAGGCCTAAAAAGCAGCGCTCCCGGCCCCGGACAGGCCTTCGAGCGGTGGCCGCTCCTCGACGGGGACGCGGCGGGTGGCTAAATCTCCGGGGCCCGGCAAAAAGAGCGGACCGGGGATCGGGGCCTCCGGAGAAACACCCGGCATCCGGCCCGCCGCCGCCACGAGAATCGCGTAGGCGGCTTCGCTGTCGTCGGGGTCCGGCCCGGCCCGACTACCCTCCAAATAACATTGGGCTGTGGCGTCGACGCCGCAGCGGTCTACGGCGTCGAGCAAGAGGCTGATGTCTACGCCCCGGCCTACGGGGAAGGAGAGCGAACGCAGCAACTCGCCGCGGGCGGCGAAGTCCTGGCAGAGCGGGTCTACAAAGCCTGCCAACCTGGGATGGTGGAGGTTGATCAGGGGCCGGGCGACGAGGTCTGAGAGCGGACCCGGAGCGGCCCCGAAACCTTTTACCAATGACAGGCCCCTTCGCTCCAAAAGTGGACCGAGAAGACCACACACCCGGCCGATAAAGTCTCCCCCGCGGTCCTGGGCCAGCGCCACGATGAGCTCGCCCCGGGCCGCAGAAATCCCGCGCCACAGAACGTCGCCGCATCCTCTTGCGGGACCGAACTTTGGCACCAAATCTTCCATCCGGTGGATAGCAAGGATCGCCGGGCTTTTACTTTCTGCTGCCGCCGGCACCGGGCCTACCACCAAAACCTCATCCAACAACCCCGACTTCTGCAGCCGGTTCACCTCGGTCATCGTCCCGGGTGGGAAGCTCTCACCGGTTAGAAAAAGGCTGACAGTCTGGTCCTTGATCTCGACGAGATTTTCTACATCGAAGTCGGAAAACCGGTAAGTATTGTGGTGGAACCACGAAGCCAGCGCGAGGTCCCGGGCAAGGCCGCGGTCCGCGCGGCCGTTCTGCCGGGCGGAAGTTCTTACCCTTACGGAAAGTGGACGCTCGATCTGGACGCCGCGCTGCCGCAGTACCCGCTCTAGATACTCGTCTTCGAGCGCCGCGAGCGGCTCTAAACCCCCGATCTCCCTGTATACCTCCGCCGTGAGCGAGAGAGAAGCCCCGCTAAATTGCCAATGTTCCAATATATTGCTACTGATTTCGTTGTGTTCGGCGAGCAGGTTCTGGTAGCGGCTCGTCCCTTGATCCTGGCGCCAGCGAGACAGGTTTTCGGGGAGGTTTTCCTCTTCGGCCAGTTCGATGCGGCCACCGATAGCCCTCGCCCCGCGTTTGGCGTGCAGGAGTTGGGTCGAGAGCCAGTCCTGGGCCACGACGGTGTCGGCGTCCGTAGAGGAGATCAGGCCGTAAGGCTTGCCGAGCATAAGGAGGCGTTCGCAGGCTGCATCCATGCCTATACGACGGGCGTGGCCGGCTCCTTTGCCCGGGCCACCAAGGAACCGGAGCCGGAGTTTGGGGTGGGAGGTAGCGGCCTCCTGGGCACGGAGTTCCGTGCGATCTTTACAGTCGTCGAGCACCAGCAACACTTCGTATTCTTCCGGCGGGATGTTTACCTGGGCTGCCAGGGCGTCGAGGCAGGCGCGGATAAGGTCTTCCTCATCGCGGGCCGGCACAACGACCGAGACCTTCAGGTTTTCTTCCGGCGGGGGGAGCAGGATCAAGGTAAAAGGGACCCGGACTCGACCAGTTCCCTACCCTTCTCGTAATCTTCGTCCCGCCCGTGGGTCAGGACGCCGGTACAGATGCCGTCTTGGCCGTACCAGACGGTGAACGTCCCGTCGCCGTGGTCCACGAGGTCGGCCGTATCCCACCCGTCACCCCAAGCGACGTACTTGAGGGTGTGCCCCCCGATAGTGGACCAGAACCCCGGTGCTGCGCTCCAACTAGATTCGCCGCCGGCGATGACGGTCCCCGCCACCCGGCCGTGGTTCAGCGCTTCGCCCCAGTGTTCTACGTGCAGGCGACGGCCCGCCGAGTCGTTGTACGCGTAGGAGATGTCTCCGACCGCGTAGACCCCCGGCGCGCTGGTACGCATCGAGGAATCCGTCACGATACCGCCTCCGGCGACCTCGATGCCGGCTTTTTCTGCTAGCTCCAGGCGCGGACGAACGCCGACCCCGAAGAGGACGGTATCGGCGGCCGCCTCGCCGCTTTCATAGGCTACCCGGAAGCCGCCGTTTTCCCGTTCGATCTTCTCCAGGCCGGCACCAAAATTCATTTCTACACCGTAGCTTTCCAACCAGGAAAGTATTCGGCCGCCGGTTTCCTCTCCCAGACGCGTCTCCTGGGGGATGTTTTCCAGGCTGATCATGGCAACCTCGACACCCCGCATGGAAAGCGAGGCCGCCGCCTCACAACCGATAAACCCGGAGCCGACGACGACCGCCTTGCTACCTTCTCCGGCCCGGTACCTGAGCCGGTTGGAGTCTTTCAGGTTCCGCATCGTCAGGATCTCCGGATCGTCGGCGCCGGAGACGGGCAACCTGAGAGGCTCGGAGCCGGTGGACAATACGCAGACGTCGTAAGGGAACTCGTCATCCTCAGTCTCGATTATTTTCCGGTCGGGGTCGAGGTTGGTGGCGGTGGCAGAGAGGTGTAGTTCGAGGTTGTTTTGCTCGTACCAGCGGCGTTCTTGCATCGCCAGTTCGTCCCGGGAGGTTTCGCCACGTAGGTACTCTTTGGTTAGCGGGGGACGGCGGTAGGGCGGGTACGGCTCGGCGGCCAGTATCGTTACTTTGCCCCGTCCGCCGCCTTCCCGGTAGGCCGTGGCGGCCGAGAGGCCTGCCGGGCCGCCACCGACTATTAAGATCCGTTCGTTCTCGTTCACGAGATATCCTCGAAGAGGTCCAAGCGGTACTCCAGTTCTACGATGGTTTTCGTGTTTTCGAGCGTCGTGTTGCGTAACAGCAACTCGTGTACCTCGTCGCCTTGCAAGGGATAAGTCCGGGTTTCTTTGCGCCAGTGGACGGCCAGCAGGGCGCCGCCGGCGGAGAGCTCGTTTTCGAAGCCCCGGAGCGTGTCCAGCACGGTCTGGGAGGGCAGGTAGTAGAGGACTTCGGAGGCGACGATCAGGTCAAACGGTCCCCCGGGCATTTCTTCCGGCAAGGTCCGCTGTTCGATGCTAACGTTTTTGCTGCCGGCCAGCCTTCTGCGGGCCAGGGTCACGGCGCGTTCCGAGGTGTCTACCGCCAGCAACTCGTCGCAATAGGGAGAGAGCATCTCCGTAAAGACCCCTATCGAGGCGCCAACCTCCAGAGCCCGCCGGAACCTGCGTTGGCCGAGCGCCGCCAGAGTTTGTTCGTACTTCCGGCGCTCGTACTCGCTCGTCGCGAACTCCCACGGGTCGGGGGAGGTTGCGTAGAGGTTTTCGAAGTATTCGCGTTTCAGACGTTCTCTCATGGCCGGGAAGTTCTAGCCTGGATCTCCTGTCTTCCGGCCCGGGCCAGCGCGGGCTCCAGGCGGTGCTGGAGCAAGAAAAGCTCCAAGTCACGGCGGGCCCGGTCCAGGTCCCCGGCGGTGGCGAACGGGTGCGAGCCGGTAGCCCGGGCCGCCTCGTCGAGGATCGTGCGGCAAGCGGCGGCTATGGCCTCCCGCAGGTGGATAGAAAAGCCGGCCAGCGACGCCTCCGGGTCGGCGTCCGCCTGCCAGGCGGCGTAGCGGAGCCAGCGGTCCACCGTCTTTTGCGCCACGAGCATTTTCCCCGCCGCCAGGGAAACGAGGTCGTCCGGCTCCCGGCCGCCACTCTTGGAAGCCAGCGTGTCCAGGGCGGCGTCCACCGCCCGATCGGCGATGCCCGCCCAGCAGACGGCGGTTCTTATTGCATCCCGGCTAAAGAACGGCTCCCGGAGCAACTCTCCCGGCTCCCCGAGGACGGCCAAAACCGGAGCGCGATGGAAGATGACCCGGTGGCTCTCCGAGGAGCGCATGCCGGAAGCCGCGTACCAACCCCGGTCGATCTCTACGCCTTCCGAAAGGTCGACGTAGGCCACCAGTGGCGGGCCAACCCGGGGGCCCCGGACGAGGACCAGCGCCCGGTCCAGCCCCAACGATCCCGAACAAAAAGTCTTGACGCCCTCGATCGCGGCGCCGGATTCTACGAGGCGCGCCGGCGGACCTTCGCCGGGTATGGGTTCCGCCCCCCAAACCCCGAGCAACAACCGCCCGGAGGCCAAAGCTTCCAACTCCTCCGAGCGTAAAGGCTCGGGGGCGAGCACCGACACCCGCTCGGCGCCGTTGAAGTGGCCGTCCAGGATGCGTCCTACGGACGAATCGGCCTTTGACACGGCCCGGAGGATCTGCCACTCGGTGGTGAACGAGGCGGTTTTCTTTGCCGAAGGACCCGGTCCCGATGCCGACAGGCCGAGTACCCCGGCTTCGGCGAGTTCCCTGAAAGGTCCGTACGGAAACCCCGGGTTGATGTCGCGTCCCGCAGCCCCGGCGTATATTCGTTCCAGAACGCCCTCTAAACGGACTCCCGATTCGTTCACCAACTCTGCCGGGATCACGCCAGAGTTGCCTTTCCCGCCGGTTTTACGGGTTTCATTGGTTTCATAGGTACGGGCTCACAGCCTACGGAGCGAACGTGTTGGACGAGTTGAGGGATCAGGGCCGCCGTCTCGCCGCAATCCGAACGGCGGGCGCCGGGGCCGATGCCGTCGTGCATCAGGACCGTGGCGCCCGGCTTTAGAAGGGGCTTTGTTTCCCGAAGCATTTGGGACGCCGTGTCTCCCCGCCAGTCATGGGTATCGGCGGTCCATTGCGTCACCTCGAGATCGAACAACTCTGCTACCTCTTCCGTCCAGGTTTCTGTAACGCCCCACGGGGTTCTCCAGAGTTCGGGTACGATGCCGAAGGTTTTCAGGTTCCTGAGCCCCGTGCGGGTATCTTCTTCGACTTCTTTACGGGCCCGCTTTGTGTGGCGAACGTGTTCCGTGCAGTGGAACTCTACCCGGTGCCCGGCACCTAGTATCTCGGACATTAGAGCCGGATACCGTTTCGCCCGTGGCGCAACGACGAAGAACGTCGCCAAAGCCCCTGCGCGGCGCAGGGCGGACAGTACCCGTGGGGTGCCTGAGGGATCCGGGCCATCGTCGAAAGTCAAGAAGATCTCCATGCTGCCTACCTTGTTACCCTGTTTCGGATGAAACCTATCCAACGCCCGAAACCCGAGAAAAACCCGGGACGAAAACGACCGGGGCAAACACCCCAACCGGGCAACCGATGAAACCTGAGAAACTAAATCGTTGCAAACCTTGATGATGTTAGCATAAGGTCTCTGTAGCACAGGTATTTGCCACACACCCCGCTTCTACACCGTTCCGGATAAGTTCCGTTCCGGATAAGTTCCGCCGCCAGGACTTTCTAACCCTACTATCGTTGGCGGATGTTCAGTTCCTTTAGTTGGGCTTCGGTAACGGGGCCGGGGGCGTTCATCATTTCGTCGCGGGCCGCCTGGGTTTTCGGGAAAGCCATGACTTCCCGGATGTTTGGCTCGTCGCAGAGGACCATAATAAGGCGGTCTATTCCCGGCGCTATCCCGCCGTGCGGGGGCGCGCCGTACCGGAAAGCCTGGAGTATGGCCCCGAAACGTCTCTCGGCCTCCTCTTGTTCTATACCGATCATCGAGAAAATTTTCTGTTGCAGTTCGGGGCGGTGTATCCGGATGCTGCCCGAGGCCAACTCCGTCCCGTTCGCCACCAGGTCGTAGAGTTGCCCGATAACCCGCAACGGGTCGCTGTCGAGCAGCGGTAGGTCTTCTTCGCGAGGCATGGTGAACATGTGGTGCATGGGTTCGATCCGCTGTTCGTCCTCGTTCCACTCGAAGAGCGGGAAGTCCGTAACCCAACACAGCGCCAGCACGTCTTTGTCCGCGAGGTCCAGCCGGTCGCGAAAGTGTGACCGCAAGCGGTTCAGGCTCTCGAAAACTACCGGGTCTTTGTCGGCGACAAAGAACATGTAGCCGCCGTTCTCCGCCTCCAGCGTTTCGCGGAGCGCCGTTTGCTCGTCGGCGGAAAAGAACTTGGCTATCGGGCCGGAGAGGCCGTCCTCTTCGACCTTGAAGAAAGCCAACCCCCGCGCTCCCGCCCCGGTCGCGATCCCGGTAAGGTCTTCTATTTCCCCTCGTGTCAGGTCCCCGAGCCCGTTTACCGCGATGCCGCGCACCGAACCGCCGTTTTCGACCGCCGCCCGGAACACCTTGAACTCCGAACTACGGACGCTCTCGGTTATGTCGGAGATCTCCAACCCGAAGCGGAGGTCCGGCTTGTCGGTGCCGAAGCGGTCCATCGCCTCGGCGTAGGTGAGGCGTGGAAAGGGTTTCGAGAAGAGCTTTTTGTCCGTGAGGTTCTCGACGATTTCGACGTAGAGTTCTTCTACGAGGCTTAGCACCTCATCCTGGGTGGTGTAGCTCATCTCCAGGTCTAGTTGGGTGTGTTCCGGCTGCCGGTCGCCGCGCTGGTCTTCGTCGCGGAGGGCCCGGGCGACTTGAAAGTACCGTTCGAAACCGGCGACCATCAGGAGTTGTTTGAACTGTTGGGGCGATTGCGGCAGGGCATAGAACTCCCCCGGATAAAGCCGGGCCGGGACCAGGTAATCGCGGGCGCCTTCGGGGGTCGAAGCCGTCAGGAGCGGCGTTTCTATCTCGACGAAGTCGCGATCGTCCAGGTAATCCCGCATGTGCTTGACGACCTGGTGGCGCAAGAGGATGTTTTCTTTCATCCTCTCGCGGCGCAGGTCCAGGTAACGGTACTTGAGGCGCAGTAGCTCGTCTACCGGGCGGTCGCGGTCTATCTCGAACGGGGGAGTTTCGGAAGTGTTGAGCACGCTGAGTTCTTTTACTTCGACCTCGACCTCACCAGTCGGCAGGTCCGGGTTCTCGTTGCCTTCGGGACGGCGTATTACCCCACCTTCAATGGAGATCGACCACTCCGGACGTAGCTGCTCGGCGGCGGTGAAGACCGCCTCCAAGTCGGGGTCGAAAGTAACCTGGGTTATCCCCCAGCGATCCCGGAGGTCGATAAAGATCAGGCCGCCATGGTCCCGGCGGCGGTTTACCCAGCCCGCCAGCCTCACCCGCTCACCAATGTTTTTTGCCCGCAACTCTCCGGCGGTGTGGCTACGATACGGATTTTCAGACGCTGAAGCTTCCCGGTGCAATGTCCGGCTCCTCTCGTGTACGATCATTGAGTTAGGTTTCGAGACAGCCCCATATTAGGGCAAATATGGAGTGTACGACACCGGGACCCGCCGCCGACCGACGGGCGGCACGAGTGTGTGTTAAAAGTTCGTCTGTGAAACCGTGGCTGCTGGTGGTGATCTCTTGTGGGTTCCTGGTTGTTTTCGTTGCCGCGTGCGGCCCCGAGGAGCAGCAGGCAACCATCCCGGAGGCCGAAGACCCGGTCGTCGTAGCCCCAACCACCCCGCCATCCGGAAACGCGACCGTCGGGGCCGGGCAGGCGGAAACGGCCGAGGACATCCCCCTGACGCTCAACCTGGATCAACCCCTACCACCGGATTTCAAAGCCGCCTACCAACGCCGGGCGCTCATCACGGTGGGGTTCTACAAGGAGAGCCAGGACTCTTTCTACCCGCAAGGCCTCGAAGTCGACGACACGGTAAATAGCTCTTTGCAAGAGTTGCAACCCGACTACCCGACGGTGGATTTCTTCTCGTACAACATCGACAATCCGGGTTCTACCGTAGCGGGAGAGGACTTGCAGGCGGGCGAGTACGGTACGCTGGCGGCCCAGTTGGGCGTCGGAATGACGCCGTTCGTCGCGACGCTCGCCCCGCGGGGCGACGGGTACACCATCGAGAACCTCTACCAGGGATACCTGCCGCAGCCGGTGTTGAACCAGTCGCTTTTCGACCTCTCTTCCCTGGACGTGGAGGGAAACACGAGCGATATAAACGTACAGCTAGACCGTATAGCCCTGACCGAGACCGGTGGCGGCGTTGAGTACTTTACCGTTCAGAACGCCACGGAGCAGGCCGTGAGCTTGCAAGGCTTCTCCTTGCGGGTACTGGACCCGGAAACCGGGGAAGTCAACCCAAACTCGGACGGCGTACTGCTCAACGAGGACGTTAGCGTTCAACCCGGAGAAGAAGTTTCTCTAGGCCGGGTTCCTGACGTACAAAATGCCGAAGGCGAGACGGTGGACGGGACCTTCGGGGGCGGCGACGCCCTGGACCTCGCCCCCGGAGACCAACTCGCCCTGCTAGACTCCGGCGGCGCCGTAGCAGATACCATCTTGATTTAGGACGAAATAGGACGAAACGCCGCTGAAATGTGGTTTCTGTAAGTTACACTAGAACTGTTATGACCGAGATTACCTACCTGGACAACGCCGCGACCGCGCCCCTGGACCCCCGGGTGCTCAATGCCATGCTTCCGCACCTGGGGGGGCGCGGAAATCCTTCCTCGCTGCACGCGCCGGGCGCGGCGGCCCGGGACGCCGTCGAGGAAGCCCGGGAAGCCGTAGCTTCCCTGATCGGGGCTCTTCCGGAAGAGATAGTGTTTACCTCCGGCGGCACCGAGTCGGACAACCTCGCCGTGCTGGGCCTCGCCCGCGCCGCCGGCGAAAAGCGGCACGCTCTGATCTCCGCCGTCGAGCACGCCGCCGTCAGGGAGACCGCCGGCCACCTGAAGTCCTCCGGCTACGAGGTAGAGCACCTGCCCGTGGACGAACACGGCCTGGTCGACCCCCGGGACCTCGACCGCTCTCTACGCCCGGACACGGCGCTCGTCGCCATTGTGTGGGCCAACAACGAAGTCGGGACGGTACAGCCGGTAGAGGAGTTGGCAAACATCTGCGCGGAACGCGGCGTGCCGTTCCACACCGATGCGGTCCAGGCCGCCGGCCGCCTCTCAATAAACGTCCGCGACGTTCCGATTTCTACGCTCGCGCTCTCGTCGCACAAGCTCTACGGGCCGCAAGGCACCGGGGCTCTGTACGTCCGTGACGGCGTCGAGCTGGAGCGGATCTCGTTCGGCGGCGGCCAGGAGAGAGGTTTGAGAAGCGGTACCGAAAACGTCGCGGACATCGTTGGTTTCGGGGCTGCGTGCCGGCTCGCGGAAAAAGAACTTCCGACGAGGTCCCGACACGAGAAAGAACTGAGAGATTACCTGATCTCTGCATTGACCTCCACGCCTGGGGTGCGCCTGAACGGTCACCCGGAAAAACGGCTGACGAACAACGTCCATCTGGCGGTGGACGGCATCGAGGCGGAGGGGCTCGTGCTGCTCTGTGACGCGGCCGGCTACGCCATCGGGAGTGGCTCGGCGTGTGCTTCGGGGGGACACAAAGCATCCCCGGTATTGCTGGCTATGGGCCAGGAAGAGCAGGAAGCTTTTTCGGTGGTCAGGATCACCGTCGGCAAAGACAATACTTTCGAAGAAATCGAGCGGTTTGTAGAAGTCTTCTCCGGGGCCGTAGAACAACTCCGGCGGCTCTCACCGGTGTACGAGAAAAACGAGGTTTGAATATCAATGGATCGTAGTTACAAACCAGAGGTCATAGATCATCTCGTCCGGCCCCGCAACGTGGGAGAACTGCCGGATGCCAACGGCGTCGGGGAGTCGGGCTACGAAGCCTGCGGCGACGTTGCCCGCTTTACGCTGCGCGTCGACGGCGAAGTCGTAGAGGAAGTCCGCTACAAAGCCTACGGGTGCGCGGGGTGCATCGCCGCGGGGTCTGTGCTGGCAGAGTTGGTCGACGGGCGGACGCTCCTCGAAGCGGCACGGATCTCCCGGGCAGACCTGGAAAGCGCCCTCGGTGGAGCGCTGCCGGCGGGGAAAGAACACGCCCTGACGCTGACCCTCGACGCCCTGCATAAGGCCTTCGAGGACCACCTGAACCGGACGGCGGGCGCGATGCTGATAAACGGTTACGAGGGTGCCGAAGTCGGCAAGAACAAAACCGTCGTGGCGGCCATGAGCGGCGGGGTGGACTCGGCGGTGACGGCCTTGCTGCTGAAGGAGTCGGGCTATAACGTTGCGGCGGTAACGTTCCGGCTCCACGACGGTGAAAAGGGTAGCCGGTCGTGTTGCTCGCCGGATACGGTGTTGTTTGCCCGCGACACGGCGCACAGGATGGGGCTGCCGCACTTTACGCTGAACCTGAAAGAGTTGTTTAACCGGCGGGTAATGCAAGACTTCGTCGGTTCTTACGCGGCGGGTCGGACGCCGAACCCTTGTGTTTCGTGCAACGCGCACGTCAAGTTCCACGCGGCGGCCTTTCTCGCCGACCGGCTGGGGTTCCGCCACGTCGCTACGGGCCATTACTGCCGGGTCGTCGAGGGACCGGCGCTCGCCCGGCCCGAAGACGAGAGCAAGGATCAGACATACGTTCTGTGGCCGATGCCCCAGGAACTCCTGGCGCGCACGATCTTCCCACTAGGGGAATACAAAAAGACGGCGGTGCGCAGGATCGCCGAAAACCGGGGACTCGCCGTCGCGTACACCCCGGAGAGCCAGGATATCTGCTTTATCCCGGACGGCAACTACCGGAAGTTCGTCCGCAAAGAGGTTGCCGCAGAGCCCGGTGAGGTCGTAGACGCCCGGGGCGCGGTACTCGGGCGTCACGAGGGGGTGGTGGACTTCACGATCGGGCAGCGGCGCGGTATAGGTGTGTCGGCCCCGATCCCGCTCTACGTCACGGAGGTCCACCCGCAGGCCCAGCAGGTCGTCGTCGGGCGCCGTGAAGACCTCGACGTTACCGAGGTGCGGGTCCGGGACCTGAACTGGTTCTTGAACCCCGCCGAGAGCCGCTTTGTGCAGTTGCGGTACAACAGCGGACCCATAACCTGCGAGATAGAAGCTACCGGGGACGGAGAGTGGATCGTCCGCCTGGACGAGCCTACGCACCGGGTTGCGCCGGGGCAGTCCGCGGTCTTTTATACCGGCGATGGCGAGCGGGTCGTAGGCGGCGGGGTCGTTGCCCGCCGGGAAGCGTAGTTCGCTCTGAGGACGCTGTCACGGCCCCGGGGCGGGAGTATAATGGGTTTTTTCGGAGACCTGCGTTGGAGGTGCGATAAGGTTGGAAGGCTTTGTGGAGTTGGCGAAGGGGCTGTTATATCTCGGCCTCGCGGTTGCTTTCTTTGTTCTGGCGTTCATGTTCTTCCGGTTGGCGAGTATCTTCTCCGCGACCGAGGACACCATAAAAGAGGTTTCCGAAGAGGTCGTGCCCCTGATCGGGAAGACCCACGTAACGGTGGATAATATAAACAGCCAGCTCTCGCAACTCGACACGGCCGTCGGGGATGTGGCCGGCATCACGGATGAACTGGACCAGACGACGACCGTGATAACCAAAGGTGTCCGCAACGGGGTAATTGGAATTTCTTCGGCGACGGCCGGGCTATCCCGGGGCGTCAGCACCTTTTTCGGACGCGAAAGCGGCCACGAGAAAGGGAAGGAGTAGCGTATGGCCGGTTGGGGCAAACTCGTCGCGGGGGCGGTTATCGGGGTAGCCAGCACGGTGTACGCGACGAACGAAGAAGTGCGCAAGCAGCTACCAAAGACCGCCCGGGACCTCCCGGACGCCGTCCGGCGCCGGTTCGGGAGCGCGCTCGCGGCGGCCCGGGAAGCCTCTAAAGACCGTCGGCAAGAGATACTCCGCGACCTCGAAGCCCACGGTGGAGATCATTCGGGTCAAGCTCCGACGCGTCCGGGCACTGTCCCCGAAACGTATCCGGAGGACAACCCGGTTCCTCGCTCGGCCCGCGGCCCGTTGCACGAAGACCGTAACCAAAACCGACACGAAGACGACACGCAGCAGATCTACCTGCCGAATGAGGAGAGAGTTTGACCGGTACGGCGTCTCCTGAGTACGTGTACCTCGACGTGCCGCCCTCCGCCGAGCTGCGTCCTTGTGTGGGGCTTATTCTCGCCGGGATGGTAACGCGGGCCAGGATCGGGGTCGGTGGTTTGGACGAGGCGTCCGAAGTGCTGGAGAGCCTTCACTCCGGGCAAGAAACCACCCGCTACCGGTTTTATCTGGCGGAAGAAGGCGTCGTGGCCGAAGTAGAAGACCCGGGTACGGGCGCCGGCGAGCCCATCTGGCGTACGGTCGTCGAACTAGTGGCATGAGCCGATACCGGCGGCCGGACAAAACGCGTACCCGAAACCTGCTTTCCCGGTACCACAAAGAAGGTGACCAAAGGGCACGGGAAAAGGTGATAGAAGAGCAGATGCCCCTGGTAGAGTTTTTGGCCCGAAAGTTCTCCGGGCGGGGTGAACCGCTCGACGATCTCGTCCAGGTCGGTTCCGTCGGGCTCATAAAAGCGGTGGACCGTTTCGATCTGGACCGGAAAATAGAGTTCTCTACCTACGCCACGCCGAATATATTGGGGGAGATCAAGCGCTACTTCCGGGACAAGGGCTGGTCGATGCGGGTACCGCGGGGCCTGCAAGAGTTGCGCCAGTCGGCGCGGGACATGATCCGGGATGAGACCGTACGCACCGGACGCTCTCCAACCGTAAACGAGCTCGCCACAAAGCTCGAAGCCGACGAAGAAAGCGTGATCGAGGCTCTCGCCCTGGGCCGGGCGTACAACACCGCCAGCCTGGATGCCCCGATAAACCACGAGGACTCCGACAGCGACACCATCGTGGACCTCCAGGCCGACGAGAACTCTCCCATAAGCGGGCTGGAAGACAAGATCCTGCTCCAGAAAGCCATAAAAGGCCTCAAAGGTCAACAACAGCAAATACTCAAGCTCCGGTTCAACGAGGGCAAAACGCAGACCGAGATCGCCACCCAGATCGGGGTCAGCCAGATGCACGTGTCCCGCCTGCTGCGTCGCGCGCTCGACGACCTGCGCCACGAGTTGAGCGCGTTAGAGCCCCACCACTAGAAAAAGCCCGCCCAAAAAGTACAATACCCTAACGATGAAAAGCGATGACGTCCGACAAAAGTTCCTGGATTTCTTCCGGCAGAGAGACCACCGGACCTACCCGAGTTCCTCTCTTATCCCGCACAACGACCCGACCGTGCTGTTGACCACCGCCGGTATGCAGCAGTTCATAACGTACTTTACCGGCCAGGAAAAGCCCCCCAGCCCCCGCGCCGTCAGCGCCCAGAAGTGTATGCGGGCCGGGGGTAAACAGAACGACATCGAAGAAGTCGGCGACGACACCCACCTGACGTTCTTCGAGATGCTCGGCAACTTCTCCTTCGGGGACTACTTCAAGAAAGAAGCCATCGAGTGGGGCTGGCAACTACTGACGAAGGAATACGGGATTTCTCCGGAGCGGCTCTGGATCACGATCTTCGAGGGTGACGAGGACGCCCCGGAAGACCTGGAGGCGAAGGAATACTGGATGGATGTTGGAGTTCCGGAGCACAAAATCTTCGGGCTCCCCAAAAGCGAGAACTGGTGGGGGCCGCCCGGAGAAACCGGCCCGTGCGGGCCGTGCTCCGAGGTCTACTACGACTACGGCGAAGAATACGGGCCCGGGGACCCTCGAACGGATCCCCGCTACGGCCCCGGGGGTGAAGAAGGTGACACGCGTTTTCTGGAGATCTGGAACCTCGTCTTCAACCAATACGAGAAACGCCGGGACGGTTCGCTGGTCCCACTAGCCAAGACCGGCATAGACACCGGAATGGGCCTGGAGCGCATGACGGCGGCCGTGCAAAACGTCCGGTCCGTCTACGACACGGACCTCTACGCGCCGCTCTTCGAGAAAGCCCGGGAGAAAAGCGGCGTCGAGATCGGTGATTCCGCCGCTACGGACCGCGCGCTACGAATCCTCGCCGACCATTCGAGAAGCATCGCCTTCCTGATCGCCGACGGCGTGAGGCCCGGCAACCAACGACGGGAATACGTACTTCGCCGCATAATACGCCGGACGGCGTTGCAGGCTTACTCGCGGCTGGGGATGAACCCGGCACAGCTCGCCGAGGTGGTAGAGGTAGTCGTGGATTACATGGGCGAGTTTTACGGGGAGTTGAGGGAGGCCCGGGAGAGCATTCGCCGGACCGTCGAGCAGGAAGCCGGCCGTTTTGTAGAGATCTACGATTCCGGAATGGGGTTTCTTGAGGCGGAGATCGGGCGTGTGTCCGGCGGAAACTTTCCCGGTGGGGTGGCGTTCACCCTTCACGACACCTATGGCTTTCCGATAGAAGTCACGCGGGAGGTGCTGGCCGAGAAAGGTATTTCTCTCGACGAGGCGGGGTTCGAGAAAGCCATGCAAGACCAGCGCGGTCGGGCGCGGGAGGCCATGCAGGGTCACGAGCGGGTGGTCGCCGCTTTCCGGGACGAGGAGATCAAAAGCCGCTTCGTGGGCTACGAGCGGGAGCAGGTAGACACCCGGATAGCCGCCGCCGGGCCGGTGCCGGACGCGCCGGGTGAGTTGTACGTGGTTCTCGCCGAGAACCCGTTCTACGCCACGGGCGGCGGGCAGGTCTCGGACGAGGGTTGGATCTCCTCAGACCGCGGCCAGTTGGAGGTTTTGGAGTCTTTTCCCGCCGGGGACTATCAGGTGCTCCGGGCGCGGGTGGAGCGTGGGGAGTTCGAGGCCGGAGACAACGTTACGGCCTCCATAAACCGCGTCCGCCGTCAGCAGGTAGAGGCGAACCACACGGCCACCCACATCCTGCACTGGGCGTTGCGGGCCGTGCTCGGCCGCGATGTGGTACAGGCCGGCAGCTACGTCGGTCCCGACCGGCTCCGCTTCGACTACCGGTACGCCGGCAAGGTTACGGACGAAGACCTCCGGCGCGTCCAAGAGCTTGGCCTGCTCAAGATCACCGAAAACCAGCCCATCCGGTACTTCAACACCACGCTGGACGAAGCTCGCAACCTCGGGGCGATGATGCTCTTCGGAGAGAAATACGGGGACCTCGTCCGGGTCGTCGAGGTTGATGGGTTCTCCCGCGAGCTTTGCGGCGGCACGCACGTCCGGGGGACGGCGGAGATCGGGGCCTTCAAAATCCTTTCCAACCGCAAACACGGGGCAGACCTCTACCGGATCGAGGTCCTCACCGGCCGGGAAGCCCTCTACTACCTGCTGGGCGCGACCGAGAAAGCCGAGGAAGTTTCGGAGGAGTTGCGGGTAGATGTGGAACACCTGACGGATGCGGTACAGGATCTGCGCCAAGAGGTGCAGGAGGCGAGAGAGTCGGCCCGTCAACAGGCGCTCAAAGCCGGTCTCGAAGGAGTAGGTGACCTCGTCGAGAATGCCGGATCGGTAAACGGGGCGAAGGTTGTCGCCGAGCAGGTGGTAGCCGCGGACGTCAAGGGGCTGCGTCAGATCTCCGACGACATCAAAAACCGGCTCGACGGTCCGTCCGCCGTCGTACTGGCCGCGGAGTTAGACGGCAAGGCGGTTTTGATCGCCAACTTTCACCCCGAGGTGTCGTCGAAAGTTGGTGCGGGCGACATCGTGAAAGAAGCCTCTGGGGTGCTGGGCGGTGGCGGTGGTGGCAGCCCGACGATGGCCCAGGCCGGTGGCGGGGACCTCACGGCTATTCCCGAGGCGCTGTCGAAGGTGAGAGACGTTCTGAACCGGAAGCTATCGGGCGCGTCGGGTAGCTAAAGGTTGCCGGACTCGGGGGGGAAATCCGGGCGCATCGTCGCGCTGGACCTCGGAGAAGTGCGGACCGGCGTCGCAATTTCGGACCCCGGAGCCACCCTCGCCCGGCCGCTGGAGGTCGTGCAAAGCGGTCAGCTCGACGACTACCTGCGAAGCATCGTAAAAAAAGATGGGGAGGTCACCGCGGTGATCGTCGGGGTACCGAGAACTTTGGCCGGTGAGGTCGGCTTCCAGGCCCGGCGCGTACTGGAAAGGGTAGAGGCCCTGAGGGTGGAGTTTCCGACGCTGGAATTTATCGAGCGCGACGAACGCTTGACTACCAGGCTGGCCGTCGCCGGTACGAGAATGGGCAAGAAAAAGCGCGGCAAGCCTCGGGAAAGGGTGGACCACCTCGCCGCCGCCCGCCTCCTGCAGGAGCACCTCGATTCTCGAGGCCGCCCGTGAGGCGTGGACGGGGAAACCGGCGCAACGAAGACTCCGATAATCCTCTCGACCTTTTAGAGGGTGGTTACTCTAAGGCGGACCGAAAACGCCGGTCCCGGACTTTCGCCACGGCTTTGGGCTTGCTGCTGCTGGCCGGCGTCCTGGGCGTTATTTACCTCATCTACACAACCGCCCTGATCGGTAGCTCCCCAGGCGATGGGCCGGCGAATGTAACGGTAGCCGAGGGCGATACCCTGGCGATCGTAGCCGACAAGCTTCAGGGGGCCGGCGCCATACAAAGCGCCACGGCGTTCAAGATCGAGGCGCGGCTCGGGGGCGGTGGAACCCAGATCAAGCCGGGTGAGTATACGTTTGCGCCCGGCACGGACGGCGAGGAGATCATGGCCGAGTTGACCTCCGATAAACCACCCCCGACCTTCACCCTGACCGTGCCCGAAGGTCTTACCCTGGATCAGGCGGCACAAAGAGTCTCGGAGCAGGGCGGCTTCGAAGCCGATGAGTTCAAGGCGGCGGCCCGCGAAACAAACTACGGCTACGCTTTTCTCGAAGATCCGGACATAAAAACGACCGAAGGCTACCTCTTCCCGAAACAGTACGAGTTCGAAGAAGGCGCTGACGCCCCCCAGGTGGTGAACCGGATGCTGGAGCAATACCTAATCGAAACCGAGAGCCTGGACTTCTCGGATGCCGGCGTTCGCCCAGAACTCAGCGAGCACGAGTTAGTGACGGTGGCCTCTCTTATAGAGCGGGAGGCGGCGAACGCGGCGGAACGGCCGCTGGTGGCCTCCGTGATCTACAACCGCCTGGAGCAAGACATGCCCCTTCAGATAGACGCCACTATCCAATACGCCCGGGGCGAACCCAAGGAAAAGCTCTCGCTCGACGACCTGGAGATAGAGTCACCCTACAACACGTACACGAACCAGGGCCTTCCTCCGGGACCTATCTGCAGTCCGAGCCTGGCGTCCTTGAAAGCCGCCACCGACCCCGCCGAGACGGACTACCTCTACTACGTGCTGGAGAGCAGCGGTAAAGAACACTTCTTTACCAAGAACTACGACGAGTTCCTCGAAGCCAAAGAAAAGGCCGGTTTATAGAGGTCTATGCCGAGCAAAAGCCCCGAGCCTGGCCCCGGTTCTTATGATGACCGCTAAAGCGAGCATCACGGGCAAGACTCGTTTGTTGGGCGTGATCGGGCACCCTATCGCCCACAGCCTCAGTCCGGAGATGCACAACGCGGCCTTTGCCGCCGGCGGCGTGGATTACGTTTACGGGGCGATGGACGTGCCCCCGGAAAGGCTTGAGAAAGCGGTTGACGGGCTTCGGGCACTGGGGTTTGCCGGCTTCAACGTTACCATGCCGCACAAAGAAAACATCGTCCCGCTGCTGGACGGGCTGGACGAGCCGTCCCGGATCTCGGGGGCCGTGAACACGGTAGTGGTCCGGGATGGCGGCCTCTTCGGGATGAACACCGACGGCAGCGGCTTTGTAGAGGCCTGCTCGGAATCCCGGGTCGGGTTCGGCGGGAAAAAGGTCCTGTTGCTGGGGGCCGGCGGCGCGGCGGCGGCCATCGCGGTAGCCGTACTCGGCGAGGGGGTAGACCTCCTGGTTATAGCGAACCGCACCACCGGGCGGGCCGAATCTCTCGCGGAGAAAGTTTCGGTCATCGCCGGGGAAACAAAGGTGGTCACCGTACCGCTGTACGCCGCCGGCGGACAAACGGCCGGGGCGGACGTTATCGTCAATACCACCTACCTCGGTATGAAAGACGATGATAAAATGCCGGTTTCCACCGAACACCTGGAACCTGGTAAAGTGATCTGTGACGCGGTGTACCGCAGGGGGAGGGACACGGAGCTTATCCGTCGGGCACGAGAGACCGGCGCCACCGTGGTCCCCGGGGACCGGATGCTACTTTATCAGGGGGTACAGGCCCAGCGCGTGTGGACCGGCCGGGAACCGAACGTGGAGGTTATGAGCAATGTACTCTCCCAATAAGTCGTCACGGCTCTCACCGGAAAACATAGCCGAAGTCCTGGTCGGTGAGGGTGTGGTTTCGGAACACCAGATGCGACGGGCGTTGGAGAAGCAACGGGACGGAGGGGGAAGTCTAGGAGGCATCCTCGTAACCGACGGGTGTGTGGCGGCCGGAGACCTCGCTCACATCCTCTCCCGACATCTCAACATGAAGTACGTCGTTCTCTCGCAAGAGGAAGTGGACCCGGCTTTGATCGGCCTGGTCGGCGAGGAGACGCTCGTAGATTGTGAGGCTGTACCGCTCCGGGTAGAGGACGGGAAGCTCGTCGTTGCCATGGGCGACCCCACGGATGCGGAAGCCCGGAGTCGTGTGGTCGAGAGCGTCGGACGACCAATAGTTCCGGTGGCCGCCGCCGAAGACGCCATCCGCACTACCCGCGAACGTTTGCTAGAGAACTACGGGAAAAAAGAGCTGGACGGCCCTGGAAAATATACCGGGGATAAAACATCGACGGAGAAGCCTGGGAACTGGAAGCGAACCCGGAGGCGTCCCAGCAACAACACTTTGGGCGACATTTTGGTAGAAGAAGGGAAAATCTCCGAGAAGCAGCTCCGGCACGCGCAGAACGTGCGAGACAAAGACCACAAAGATCCGAGAAGCCTTGGGGAGATAATGATCTCGTCGGGCTATCTTACGGAGGCGGACCTCGCGCAGGCCCAGGCCCGCAGCCTAATGCTGGAGTACATCGAGTTGACCGACGCCGACGTAGATAAAAACTTGATTACCGGCATCGACCGAAAAGTCCTGCGGCGGCACGGGGCGGTTCCGCTGCGCATCCAGGATGGAAGACTGGTGGTTGCCATGAGCGACCCAAAAGACATCTACGCCCTCGAAGACCTGCGGATAATTTCCGGCTATCCGGTGGTTCCGGTGGTTGCCACGCGGCCAGACATCCAGCGGGTACAGAACAAACTTTTCGCTTTGAGAGAGGGTGTATCGGAGTTTCTGGAGGAAGCCGCGGTGGATTCTGCGGGTTCTCCAGACCGGGACGGGGACGAAGTAGACCTCGGTGCGGATGCCGGCGCCGGCGAGGCGCCTATCATCCGGCTCGTTAGTTCTATTCTGCAGCAAGCCGTCGGCGAAGGAGCTTCGGACATACACATCGAGCCCCAGGCCCGGGAAATTACCGTACGGTTCAGGGTAGACGGTGTTCTGCGGGAGGTGATGTCCGTCCCTTACAAGCTGCACAGCGGGGTCGCCGCGAGGCTGAAAGTTATCGCCAACCTGGATATAGCCGAGCGTCGCATACCCCAGGACGGCAGGTTCAGCGTCAGGGTCCGGGGCAGCAAGGTGGATCTGCGGGTAGCCACCTTGCCGACGGCGTTCGGAGAGAAGATCGTTCTAAGGCTCCTCGATACGTCGAACGTGGAGGCCAACCTCAGAAAGCTGGGTTTCTCTCCTGGTGCCTTCGAGAAATACGAGGAGATTTTTACCCGGCCCTACGGGGCGATACTGGTTACGGGACCGACCGGCAGCGGCAAGTCGACCACCCTGTACGCGACGCTGAACGAGCTAAACGCGCCCGAACGTAACATAATTACCGTCGAAGACCCCGTTGAATACCGGGTGCCGGGTTTGAACCAGATACAGGTAAACCCGCGGGCCGGCCTTACGTTCGCCTCCGGGCTCCGGAGCATTCTGCGCAGTGACCCGGATGTGATCATGATCGGTGAGATCCGGGATTTGGAGACGGCCAAAATCTCTATCGAATCAGCGCTCACCGGCCACCTCGTTCTGGCGACGCTCCACACGAACAACGCTCCCGGGGCCTTGACCCGTCTTACGGAGATGGGCGTGGAGCCGTTTTTGACCTCGTCTGCGGTGGATTGCGTGATCGCCCAGCGGCTCGGCCGAAGGCTCTGCGAGCGGTGTAAACAACCGGCCGAAATCGGGCACGGTGTGCTAGAGGACATGGACTTTCCGTTTCATCTGATCGACGAGGATGACACGAGGTTTTACAAGGCCTGCGGATGTGAACGCTGCAGCGAAACCGGTTACCGGGGCCGGATCGGGTTCTACGAAATGATGGTGGTCGACGACGGGTTGAAGGAGATGGTGCTCCACCGGGTATCTACGAACGAGGTCGCCCGGGCCGCAGAGTCAGCCGGTATGATCCGGCTCAGGGAAGACGGGCTCGTCAAGGCTTCACAGGGGCTCACGACCATAGAGGAAGTCCTGCGGACGGTTGTATAAATCGGGCAAAAAGACGAGGAAGTGCGGATGATGGGGGCCGGGCTGAACAGCTACTTGTTAGATACTATAAACGCCGGGGCCAGCGACCTGCACGTAACGGCGGGCCTACCGCCCATGATCCGGGTAAGTGGTAGCTTGCAGCCGCTGGACCACACTCCTTTGACGCCCGAAACGATTCGGGAACTCCTCTACGACGTCCTCTCCGACGAGCAGCGGCGGCGCCTGGAAAACGATTGGGAGTTGGACTTTGGCTACTCTTTGCCGGGCACGGCGCGTTTCCGGGTCAACGTTTACTTTCAGAAGGGCAGCCCGGGCGCGGCTTTCAGGGCCATCCCGCAGGAAGTTGCGAGCCTCGGAAGCCTCGGCCTGCCCGAAGCAGTGGAGGCTTTGACGGAGAAACCGCGGGGCTTGGTGCTGGTTACGGGTCCTACCGGCAGCGGCAAATCCACCACGCTCGCGGCCATGATCGACCGGATCAATGAAACGCGCAGCGAGCACATCATGAGCGTCGAGGACCCGATCGAGTTTCTCCACGAACACAAGAGGTGCATCGTCAACCAGCGGGAGGTCAACCAGGATACAAAGAGTTTCGCTGAGGCTTTGAAACACGCGCTCCGTCAGGACCCGGACGTAATACTCGTCGGTGAGATGCGCGACCTCGAAACGATCTCGCTCGCCGTTACCGCCGCCGAAACGGGGCATCTCGTCTTCGGCACGCTGCACACGCAAGATGCGCCGCAGACGGTGGACCGGATCATCGACGTTTTCCCGGCCCACCAGCAAGCCCAGATACGGGCCCAGCTCGCAAACGCGATGCAGGGCATAATTACCCAGACGCTCATCCCGCGCCGGGACGGCGAAGGCCGCGCCGCGGCGTGTGAAGTCCTGATCCCGACGCCGGGCATTAGAAACCTCGTCAGGGAAGGTAAGAACCACCAGATCTACTCCGCCATGCAGACCGGGGGAAAGTTCGGAATGCAGACGATGGATGCGGCCCTCGTCGAGCTGGTGCGCAAGGGCACTATATCCCGCGAAGAAGCAGAGAAGCGCACCGTAGATCCCGAAGAGCTTCGGCGCCTGGCAGGCGGCAGTGGAGAGGTTGCCGGTCCTGAAACCGGCCGTTACCAGTCCGTCGGCGGGGCATATCCCGGGATGCGGAGGTAAGAGAGAGGCCGGTGGCTGTTTTCGAGTACAAGGCGCGGAACCGCCGGGGTGAAATCCTCCAGGACAGGATGGAGGGTGAGGACCCGCAGGCGATAGTCTCGAACCTCCGGCAGCAGGGACTTCTGGTTATAAGGGTCGAGCGGCAGGGCGTCGGCCAAAAAGATATCTTGGAACCCTTCAAGAAGATCCGGCAAGACGACGTGGTCGTCTTCTCCCGGCAGTTTGCCACCATGATCAACGCCGGCCTGCCCATAGTCCGGGCGCTGTACATCCTGGGAGATCAAACATCCAACAAAAAGCTCCAGGGCGTTATCGTAAGTGTGCGGGAGGACGTGGAGGCCGGAACCTCGCTCTCCGAAGCCCTGGAAAAGTACCCGAAAGTCTTTGATCGGCTATACGTAGAGATGGTGCGGGCCGGTGAGATCGGGGGCGTTTTAGACGAAGTTCTTCTGCGCATAGCCGACCAGTTGGAGGCGGACCAGGAGCTTCGCCGCAAGGTGAAGAGCGCGATGGCCTACCCGACCATTGTCCTAGTAATGGCGATTCTCGCGGCGGCGATCATGCTAATCTTCATCGTCCCGATCTTCGCCCGGATGTTCGAGGATCTGGGCGGAACGTTACCGCTACCGACCCGGATTGCCCTTGGTTTGTCCAACTTGCTAACCGGTCTCGGCGGTGTTTTCGTCGCGGCGTTGCTCGTTGGCGGGGTGCTGTACTTTCTCCGCTGGAAAGAAACCGAAAACGGCCGGAGGGTTTGGGGCCGCATTCTGCTCAAGCTACCGGCCAGGATCGGAGACGTCGTACAGAAAGTCGCCCTGGCCCGTTTCGCCCGCACCCTGGGCTCCCTGAGCGCCGCCGGGGTGCCGATACTCCAGTCTTTGGAGATAGCCGCCAACTCTTCCGGCAACTACGTGGTCGAACGGGCGCTGCTCAACAGCCGGAACGCCGTCCGTCAGGGCGTCCCGATCTTCAAACCGCTCGAAGACGAACCGGTGTTCCCGCCGATGGTAACCCGGATGATCGCCGTGGGCGAGGAAACCGGAGACCTAGACGGCATGCTGGAGAAGATAGGCGACTTCTACGAGTCCGAAGTAGACGCCACCGTAAAGTCCCTGACGGCTATCATCGAGCCGATCATGATCCTGGTGGTCGGCGGCATCGTCGGGGGCATCATTATCGCCATGTACCTCCCGATGTTCAGGATATTCGAGCTGATCGAATAACACCCGCTGATTCTGTAGAATACGCGCTCTAACCGGCTATTTGGGAGGCTTGAACTTGGCTTTTTTTACGGAGTTGGGGAGTAGGATCGCGGGTGCGCCCTCTATACTCGCCGCAGATTTTGCGAACCTGGCGGATGAGGTAAACAAAGCCGCCGCAGGAGGGGCAGAACTCATCCACTTTGACGCGATGGACAACCATTTCGTTCCGAACCTGACCATAGGCCCGGTCGTCGCCGCCTCGTTGATAGAGAAAACGAACCTCCCCGTGGACGCGCACCTGATGGTGGATAACCCTGACAACCTCATCCAGCCGTTTATCGAGGCCGGCGTAACGAGCATCTCCGTTCAGCCGGAGGCCGTAACCCATCTGCACCGGATGCTGGAGTTGATCCGGGCCGGAGGCTGCGAGGCCGGCGTCGCCCTCAACCCGACTACGCCGCCGGAGTTCATCGAGTGGGCGCTACCCTACCTGGACTACATCCTGGTAATGAGCGTGAACCCCGGCTTCGGGGGCCAGTCGTTTATACCGGAGATGGCAGACAAGGTGCGCCGCTTAAAAACGTTGACCGACCTGCCCGTTCAGGTGGACGGTGGCATCACCGAGGAGACGGCCCCGGTAATGGTCGAGGCCGGCGCCCAGGTGCTCGTGGCGGGCTCCGCCGTTTACAAGGGCGATCCGGCAACCGAGATGCGTAAGATCCTCGAGGCTGGAAGGCGCACCGCGAAATAGCCGTTGGTCGCGGGCGCGGCTGCGTTCCTTGCTAGAGCCTCATTCGTGTGGTAGCTTCTTTCTCGATAACTTTCGGGGGCGGGTGAAATTCCCGCACCGGCGGTAGCCCGGAGAAGAAACACCTTCGGGGAGCCCGCGAGCTTTCGGCGACATCCGAGAGTTGAGCCGGTGATGACCAGCACGGTCTGGTCGTATTCCGGCGCCGACGGTGAAAGTCCGGATGGGAGAAAGGAATACGTGGCACGCAGCGTTTTTATGGACCGTGCCCGGGATCTCGCCGAGAACGGGCGCTACACGGTGGCACCAAACCCTCTCGTAGGGGCCTTAATTGTGCACGGAAACGAAATCTTGGGTGAAGGCTGGCACGCGCGGGCCGGGGGAGACCATGCCGAGATCGCCGCCCTGAAAGCTGTCGGCTCCGGCGCCCACAAATCCGAGATGTACGTTACCCTCGAACCCTGCAACCACCACGGCCGTACGCCGCCCTGCACAGATGCCATCATTCGGGCAGGTGTCTCGAAAGTGGTGATCGGCCATCTGGACCCGAACCCTAGAATGAGGGGCCGCAGCGTTTCGTTGCTGCGAGAAGCCGGCGTCGAGGTCGAAGTCTCTCAAGACCCCGAACTGGAACGTCAGAACGAGCAGTTTTTTACTAAGATGCGAAAGGGTCGGCCCTTTGTACACCTCAAGCTGGCGGCGACGCTCGACGGCAGGATCGCCGCCTCCAACGGCGACAGTAAGTGGATCACCGGCGATTCCGCCAGGCTTCGCGCGAGAAAGCTCCGGGCCGAGGCGGGCGCCGTGCTCGTCGGGGCCGGGACGGTCCGCGCCGACGACCCGCTACTAACCGTCCGCGACGGCACCGAAAAGCCTATCAGCGTGACCCGCGCCGTTTTGGACCCACGGTTGTCCACCGGCCCGGAGAACCAACTCGCCCGAACGGCCCGCCAAGCTCCCGTGGTGCTTTTCACGAGCGCCGAAGTTGCAGACGAGCGGGTAGAGTGGGTAGGGAGACTAGAGGGCCTCGGGGTGGATGTCGTAAGTACGCCCGTCGTCTGTGACGGGCTAGACCTGGACGCCGTTCTCGGTGAGTTGGGGCGGCGGGGGGTTCGGGGCGTGTTGGTAGAGGGCGGCGGGGAGACTGTGGCCCGGTTTATCAGGAAGGAGCTGGTAGACAAACTAACCGTTTTCTACGCCCCGCGGGTTGTAGGGGCCGAGGGCGTCCCCATGGTCGGCAAACTGCGTCTCGCCCGGATGGCCGACGCGGCCGGCTTTGCCGTTGCCGGCGCGGACCTGATCGGGGGCGACCTCGCCGTGACTTTTTATCCGGCGGAAATTACGGAGGAGAGAGATGTTTACCGGGCTGGTTGAGACGACCGGAATAATAGACGGCCTGGAAGAAAGCGGCATGGCCCGTATCCGGGTGCGCTCCGCTTCGATGGCGGAAGAAGCCGAAATCGGTGACTCGGTCTCGGTTAACGGAGTTTGCCTGACGGTGAACGAGACGGATGGCGAAGAGATGACGTTCTACGCCATGCCCGAAACGCTGCGCCGCACGGCGCTCGGCGGCCTAGCGACTGGGGACCCGGTGAACCTGGAGCGCGCAATGAGCCTGGAGAGCCGCTTCGGAGGGCACATAGTCCAGGGGCACGTGGACGGCGTCGGGGAGGTGCTGGACGTGCGCAAAGAAGGCGGGGCGGAGATCTGGTCGTTCGGCGCGCCCGAATCCGTGCTGCGCTACACCGTTGAGAAGGGCAGCATCTGCGTGGACGGCATAAGCCTGACCGTCGTATCGGTTGGTGAGAGTTTCCTGACGGTTTCGATACTCCCGCAGACCCGCGCCAACACCAACCTGCGTTCCCGGGAAAAAGGAGACCGGGTAAACCTGGAGGCGGACGTTATAGGCAAATACGTTGAGCGGCTTTTGGGACCGCGAATAGAAAACGAAAACAAACAAAACGAAGAAAACAAGTTCGAGAGGAGCGTGGAAGATGCCGTTTAGTCCCGTAGAAGAGGTTATCGAGGACATCAAAGCCGGCAAGATGGTGATCGTCTGCGACGATGAGGACCGTGAAAACGAGGGTGACCTGACGATGGCCGCCGAGTTCGTCACCGCCGACGACATAAATTTCATGGCGACGTATGGTAAGGGCCTGATCTGCCTGCCGCTGCACGAAGATATCGTGGACCGGTTGGAGATCCCGCAGATGATACAGCGCAACTCCGCCCAGAACGAGACGGCGTTTACCGTTTCCATAGAAGCCCGCGAAGGCGTCACGACGGGCATCTCCGCCGCGGACCGGGCGTATACCAGCCGACTGGCGGCGGATGAATCGGCCGAGCCGGACGACTTCGTGATGCCGGGGCACGTCTTTCCGTTGCGGGCAAAGCCGGGCGGCGTGCTGCAGCGGGCCGGACAGACCGAGGCCGCCGTAGACCTTGCCCGGCTGGCGGGGCTAAAGCCGGCGGGGGTCATCTGCGAGGTCATGAACGACGACGGTACCATGGCCCGGGTACCGGACTTCGAAGTTTTCTGCGAGCACCACGGCATCAAGATGGTTACCGTGGAGCAGATCATCGAGTACCGCCGGACCCATGAGCGCCTGATCGAGTTCGCCGTCGAGACGACGCTCCCGACCCGGATGGGCGAGTTTCGCATCCGGGCCTACGAAGACTTGATGGAAGATCTGGTCCACGTAGCACTCGTGATGGGCGAGCCGGAAGGCAAAGAGGACGCCCTCGTCCGGATTCACTCCGCCTGTTTAACGGGCGACGCTTTCCACTCCCTCCGCTGTGACTGTGGAGACCAGCTAGATGCGGCCCTGCAGCGGATCGCCGACGAGGGAGAAGGCATTCTCGTTTACATGCAGCAAGAAGGCCGCGGCATCGGTCTCCTGGATAAAATACGCGCCTATCATCTTCAGGACAACGGCCTCGACACCGTAGAAGCCAACCAGAAACTCGGGTTCCCCCCGGACCTCCGGGACTACGGCATGGGGGCCTTGATCCTGAAAGACCTCGGCCTCGAACGGATACGGCTGCTCACCAACAACCTCACCAAGGTCGTCGGCTTGCAGGGCTTCGGGCTCGAAGTCTCAGAGCGCCTACCGCTGGAGATAGAACCCAACGGGATAAACGACCACTACCTGGAGACCAAGCGCGATAAGCTCAACCACGTTTTCGAGCAGTTTTAGAAGGAGCAATTTTAGGAGGAGGAGAGTTGCAACGCTCACAGCGGGCAAATTATATAGAAGGAAACCTGTCGGCTTCGGGACGCTCGTTCGGCCTGGTTGCCTCGCGCTTTAACGACTACATCGTCAAGTCGCTGGTGGAGGGCGCGCTAGACGCCGTGGAGCGTCACGGAGGGAATGTAGAGTCGGTGGACGTGGCGTGGGTCCCCGGCTCCTACGAGGTGCCGCTGGCCGCGAAGCAGATGGCGGTATCTGGCCGGTACGACGCAGTAGTCTGCCTGGGGGCCGTGATCCGGGGCGCGACTGCCCATTTCGATTACGTGGCCGGCGGCGCCGCCAGTGGCATAGAGTCCGTTATGCTCGAAACCAACGTCCCCATAATCTTCGGCGTCATAACCACGGAGACCATCGAGCAGGCGATAGAACGCGCCGGGACAAAGCTGGGCAACAAAGGCTTCGAGGCCGCCGCGGCGGCCATCGAGATGGCGGACTTAATGCACAAGCTCCGGGAAGAACGCTCGCCCGGGGAGCCCGGGGTCCGGGCCACGGCCGGTGCCACCTCCGGTATCGGCCGTTCTTAAACGCTCTCGGTAACGGGTGCGACCGGCGTGGCAGAGGCTTTCTGAACTTTGAACGCCTTCAGGCAGGAGGTGCAAACCCACTCGCGCCGGGCCGCCGGGCCTACCTGGATGCGGATTTTCTGGAGGTTCGGGTTCCAGCGCCGGCGCGTGGCCCGCAAAGAGTGGCTGCGCGCGTTGCCGAAGTTGGGGCCTTTGCCGCACGAATAACAGACTTTCGCCATAGAACTGCTCCTATGCTAGGATACGGTTGCTTCCAAAGGTCTGAAGGCGCGGTTCGTAATGTACCGGTACTTTCAGACATCGTGCGAAGATTGTATCAGATTATTAGGGGATATATAGTACGGTGCGGGCTTTGAGGCCTGTAGAAAGACCTGTGGGGAGAAACGAAATGAAACGCAAAGTAAGGGGTCTGGTCAGATGGCGATAAGGATGGCATTTGCGGTGGCCGCGGTACACGCCGCCCTCAAGGCTCAGGTCGCCCGGATCAACGCCCTGAATGTCTACCCGGTTCCGGACGGCGACACGGGAACGAACATGCTGCTGACGCTCGAATCTATCCTGAAAGAAACCTCCGAGAAAGACTATGCCACCCCGGAAGAAGCCGGCAAGGCCGGCGCCCGGGCCGCGTTGATGGGGGCCCGGGGCAACTCCGGCGTAATACTCTCGCAGATGATCCGGGGCGCCGCGGAAGTGCTCTCCAGCCGGGCTTCGCTCTCGGCCGAGTCCTTTGCCGCCGCGCTCGAGGGCGCGCGGGAACGGGCGTACGCCTCTATCCGGGAGCCGGTGGAAGGCACGATGCTCACCGTCGTCAAAGATGCGGCCACCGCGGCCCGGAATGCCCTGGACAAAGGCGCGGACTTGCCGGCGGTCATAAAGGCCGCCGCCCAGGAAGCCCACGCCTCCGTGAAACGCACCCCGCAACTTCTCGGCGTACTGCGCGAAGCCGGCGTGGTAGACGCCGGTGGTCTGGGAGTCGCGATCATCCTGGACGGGCTTCACGCTTGCGTGACGGGCCAGAAGTCCGGGGCTGCCGTCCAGGGTGACCAGGATGGCCGGGTCGAGGAGAACGGAACCCCCGACCCGGACACCATACACGCCGGAGAAGAAGCCTGGGGCTACTGCACGGAGTTCCTGATTTCCGGGTTTGCGGGGGACGCCGGCGAGTTCGAGCAACACGTCCACTCCCTCGGAAAAAGCGTGCTGGTAATACAGGACTCGGATCTCGTCAAAGTCCACGTTCACACCCAAGACCCCGGGGAAGCCATCTCTTATGGGGGACAGTTCGGACGGCTGATCGGGGTAAAAGTGGACGACATGGAAGCCCAGGTGGAAGGGCGTTCGGGGCCATCAGAAAACGGTGGCTCTTCCGGGGAGAGTCTGACGATTCAGGAAGTATCGGCCGGTCAACTAGAACGGGTCGGCGTGGTCGCGGCGAGCCGGGGGACGGGTAGCCGCCGGCTGTTCGAGTCTATGGGGGCGGTCGTTATAGAAGGCGGACAGGGCGCGAACCCCAGCGCCGCGGATTTTGCGGCGGCCGTCGAGCGGGCCGGTGCAGAGAGCGTGGTGCTACTGCCGAACAACAAAAACATCGTGCCGACCGCCGAGCAGGTCGGGGAGCTGGTCGAAGCCGAGGTTTACGTGATCCCGACGACGAGCATCGCGGGCGGGCTCGCGACCATGGTCGGTTTCGACGGCGTGGGGGAGCCCGGAGAGGTCTTCGAAGAGATGGAAGAGATAGCGGCGTCCTTGCGGCTGGGGGAGGTTACGCGGGCGATCCGGGAAACCCGCGTGGACGGAAGAGAAGTCCCGAAAGGTTCTTATATCGGGCTGCTGGACGGGCAGCTATCCGTGGTAGAGAAAGATTTGGAGGCCGCGGCGATAAAGTTGGCGGAGAGCATCTTAGAAAAAGGCGTGGACGTGTTGACGCTGCTTCGCGGTGAGGATCTCTCCGAGGACGCGGCCCGGAGCATAGAGAAAAGTATCCGGGAGCTCGACGAGGATCTCGAAGTAGAAGTCCACGAGGGCGGTCAGCCTATGTACCCGCTACAAATGGCGGCGGAATGACGACCGCGATAGTTACGGACTCGACCACGAGCCTCTCGTCGGAAACCATGCAGCGGCCCGACGTTCGCATCGTCCCTTTGAGCTTCCACTTCGGTTCCGACGAGACGTACGTCGACAAGGTAGACCTGAGCAACGAAGAGTTCTACGAAAAGCTCAAAAACTCGGAAGAGTTCCCGACCACCTCCCAGCCCCCGGCCGGGGCTTTCGTCGAGGCCTACGAGTCTCTGGCGGCTTACGACGAAATACTGGTCCTAACGATCTCCTACGGCCTCAGCGGCACCTACGACTCGGCCATCGCCGCGGCGGACATGGTAGACGGGCGGGTAGAAGTGCTCGACACCCAGAGCACCGAGATGGGCTCCGGCCTGATCCTGCGCGAAGCATTGCGTGTCGTTGATGACGGCGGAGACTTCGACGACGTGCGGCAGGCCGCAGAGCGCGCGATCCGCTCCTGCGAGATCTTCTTCGCCGTCGGTACGCTGGAGTACCTCGCCAAGAGTGGCCGGATCGGGCGGGCGCAGAGGCTCGTGGGAACCGCGCTGAACATGCGTCCCGTGCTAAAGGTAGAGGATGGCGTGGTAGTGCCGCACAAACGGGTGCGGGGCCGGAACCGCCAACTGGCGGCGATCATCGAGCAGGCAAAACCCGCGGTAGACGCCGGCAAGACCTTGTACTTGGGGCACATCGCGGCGCAAGAGCAGTTGGACGAACTCGGCAGCAAACTCGGTTTGACAGACCCCTTGACGGCAACGCTGGGCGGCGTCGTCGGCGCCCACGTCGGCCCGGGAGCGTATGGCCTGGCCCACCTTTAAGCCCGGCCGAAATGAGGGCGAGGTCCCGGCCGGCCCGTTAGCCGACCGAACTACCCTTACCGAACTCCGCAATCGTCCCGTAACCGACTTGCCGGGCGTGGGGCCCCGTATCGAGGCCGCATTCAAAGAGTTGGGCGTCGAGTCCCTGGCAGATCTCATCTCGCACTACCCGACGCGCCACGAGGACCTCTCGAACGTAAAGAAGATCTCCGACCTCCGGGTGGGGGAGAAAGCCACGGTGATGGCCCGGGTGGTCAGTACGAAACCCGTTGGCCGTCCGGTCCGGGGGCGGTCTCCGGGGTTTTCGGTTCAACTGTACGACGGGACCGGATACATGCCGGCGACGGTGTGGGGCCGGCACTGGCTTTTGGGCCAGCTTACGCCGGAGGTTATGGTGGTCGTCTCCGGCGAGGTGCAGCGCCGGTACGAAATACAACTCGCCGCCAAGAGCGTAGAGGTTATAGAGGACCCCGCCGGCCTCGGAGACAACGCCCACGCCGGACGCTTCGTGCCGGTCTATCCGGTCAACAAAGGAATAGGCGCGCGCCGGATGCGGACCCTCATACATCGGTCGCTGGACGAATCCGGGCACGTCCTCGATCCGTTGCCGGTCGACATCCTCGTCCGTCACGGGCTGGCGGGGATGAACGATGCGATCCGAGAGGTCCACTTCCCGTCCGGAAGGGCTGCGCTAAAAGCCGCGATGCGGCGCCTCATCTTCCACGAGTTGTTCCTGATCCAGGTCGGGCTCGCGGCCCGTAAAAAGCGGCTGGAGAAGGACGAAGCCGGCGGGAGCCACAAAGGCGACGGCAGCCTGCTCAACCCTTTTCTCAAAGCTCTGCCGTTCGGCCTTACCTCGGCCCAGGAGCGGGTGACGGCCGAGTTGCTGGACGACATGCGCTCCGAAAAGCCGATGCGCCGGCTGGTCCAGGGCGACGTCGGCAGCGGAAAGACCGTGGTGGCGGTTGCCGCCCTGCTCACGGCGGTCGAGTCTGGCGGCCAGGGAGCCCTCATGGCCCCGACCGAGGTTTTGGCCGAGCAGCACTACCTCTCCATCTCCTCCGCGCTGGCGGACCTTCCCGTAAACGTGGTTTTGATCACCGGCTCGCAAAACGCCGCCCAACGTCGGGAAACGCTGGAGCAGATCCGGGAGGGCGAGGCCCACATCATTATCGGGACGCACGCCCTGATCCAGAAAGGCGTAGAGTTCGACGACCTTTCTCTGGTCGTCGTAGACGAACAACACCGCTTCGGGGTCGGTCAGCGAACAGTTTTCAAAGAGAAAGGAGCCACCACTCCGGATACCCTCGTAATGACCGCGACACCTATCCCCCGGACGCTCTCGCTAACGCTCTACGGAGACCTGGAAGTCTCGGTGATCGACGAGCTACCACCGGGCCGGAAGCCCGTCGAAACCCACATGTTGGACTTGTCGCGGCGCCAAGAAGCCTACGAAGCGGTACGTTCGGAGCTCGATAACGGACGACAAGCGTTCGTGATCTGCCCGCTCGTAGAAGAGTCCGAGGCACTGGAAGACGTGCGGGCCGCGGAGGAATTGTACGAAGAACTCGCGGAGGAGATCTTCCCGGATCGTAAGGTCGGGCTCCTGCACGGCAGGATGAAAGCCGCCGAAAAGCGCGAAGTGATGGCGGCGTTTCGCGCCGGGGAGATAGAAGTGCTGGTGGCTACCGTCGTGGTCGAGGTCGGGGTGGACGTGCCGAACGCCAGCGCGATCATCATAGAAGGCGCCGAGCGTTTCGGGCTTTCACAGCTACACCAACTCCGAGGCCGGGTGTGCCGGGGGCTACACCCTCCGAAGTGTTTCCTGGTCGGGGAGCCAAAGACCGATGACGGCCGGAGCCGACTCGAAGCCCTCTGCGAGCACCAGGACGGGTTCAAGCTCTCGGAGGTGGACCTCGCGATCCGGGGCGAAGGAACGTTGTTCGGCAACCGCCAGAGCGGGATGCCGGACCTCAAGATGGCAAAGCTCTTGCGCGACATAGAAATTCTGGTCGAGGCCCGGAAGGAAGCGTTCGAACTCGTAGCCAGAGACCCGATGTTGCAAAACCCGGCACGCCGTCCGCTCCGGCGGGAGATCAAAGAGCTGCTCGGAGCAAACGTCGAGTGGCTATTTAAGGAATAGATGCGGGTTGTAGCCGGAACCGCCCGCGGGCGAAGGCTCGGCCCGGTCCCCGCCGGCGTTCGTCCTACCGCGGACCTGGTACGGGAGAGCCTGTTCAATTCTCTGGGGCAGTTCTTCGACGGCGGAGCGGTCCTGGACCTCTACGCCGGGACGGGTTCTCTAGGAATAGAAGCTCTTAGCCGTGGTTTCGACAAAGCTGTTTTCGTGGACAACGGCCGGAAGTCTCTCGCAGCGATCCGGGACAACCTCCGGCTAACAGGGTTCGAGAACCGGACAGAAATCCTGGCCTCCGACGCACAGTTGGCCGTGGAAACGTTGGTTTCGGGCGGACGTTCGTTTCGTTTGATATTGCTGGACCCTCCGTATAAAATCGCCGCCACGGAAGTGGAGGGCGTGTTTTCACGCCTATCGGAACTTCTAATGCCCGGAGGGAAGATCGTGTTCGAGAGCGATGAAGCTCCGGGTGAAGCTGTTGCGGGCGGCATGAAAGGCACGACACGGCGCTACGGTGGAACGTATATATCAATATTCGAGAACGCGGATCCTCCGATGAACCTTGCCGTGTGTCCCGGTAGCTTCGACCCTATTACGGAGGGACACGTCGACATCATCCGGCGAGCCGCCGGAATATTCGACCACGTCGTGGTAGCCATCGGCGGGAACTTGCGCAAAAAGGCGATTTTGGGCGCCGAAGATCGCGGCCGGCTCATAGAAAAGGCCATCGGGGATTTAGAGAACGTTTCCGTCGAGGTTATGACCGGCCTTTTAGTAGACTTCGCCCGGGAGCAAGGGGCGCGGGCGATCGTAAAAGGACTGCGGGCCGTCTCGGATTTCGAGTCGGAGTTCGAACAGGCGCAACTCAACAGAAACCTGTATCCTGAATTAGAAACGGTTTTCATAATGTCGGCGGCGGAACACAGCTTCCTATCGTCGAGCGCGGTGCGAGAGATCGCCGGTCTCGGCGGAGACGTCAGGGGGCTGGTTCCGGAGGGGATACTCGACACCGTCCGGGCTCAATATTCGGGCGACGGTCGGGGAGAGCAAGAGACTAAAGGATAGGTTCCGATGGACGTACTGGTATTAATAGACAGGCTCGAAGAGCTAGTAGAAGAAGCGCGCAGCTTTCCGGGTTTCGGCAACACGGCAATGGTCGACCGGGACGCCGCCTTCGACGTCATCGACCAGATGCGGCAGACGATCCCGGAAGAACTGAAACAGGCGCGCTGGATCGTGAAGGAGCGTCAGGCGATGCTCGACGAGGCGCGCAGCGAGAGCGACCGCATCGTAAAGCAGGCCCAGGACGAGTCGGAGAAGATGACCTCCGAAGAAGAAGTCCTCAAACGGGCCGAGCAGCGGGGACAGGAAATTCTGGAAGAAGCCCGCCGGCGGGAGCGCGAAGTCCGGCTTGGGGCCGAAGACTACGCGGACGAAGTCCTCGCCAGCCTGGAGGAGAACCTCGGGCGGCTGCTCGAAGCCGTGCAGCGGGGCCGCTCGCAGTTGCAGGGCGTTCAAGAAGAGTAAAATAGTTTCGTGAGTTCTACCATCCTACTCAAGCGTCCCGGCCTGGAGGTCGGTGACCACCGCCGATACGAAGAGGCCTTCGAAGTCCCGGACTTCGACCTTTATGGGCGGCGCCACGAAATCCTCGAAAGTGAGGCTCGCATTGGCGTGACCAAACTTGCCGAGGGCTTGCACCTGGATCTCGAAGTAACCGTAAAGGTCCGGACCTCTTGCGACCGGACGCTGGAGCCGGTGGAGTTGGACCTGGGGTTTGTGGATAGCGAGTTGGTAGGAGGCCCAAACGAACCCGAGCTTTGCGTCGAAGATTGGACATTGGACCTGACGCGGTATACTGGCCGGGCTCTACCGAACGAGGTTCCCATAAAGGTGTGCGCGCCGGGCACCGAGCCTGTAGTTCCGGAGCCGGGCAAAGACGAAGTTGACCCGCGCTGGCGGGGCCTCGACGGGCTCTTTGCATCCGGCTTCTAGACATTTCTACTACCGATACCAGGAGGTAAAAAGATGGCAGTACCGAAGAAAAAGCACTCGCGAGCCCGCCGGGACCAACGCCGGGCGCACCACGCGCTGCGGAGTCCAAACCTATCTGCGTGCCCCAACTGCGGCTCACAGCGGATGCCCCACCGGGTTTGCCCCGAATGCGGCAGCTATAAGGGACGAACCGCGGTCGCCGTAGAGTCCACCGAATAACCTCTTTCTCCGACCGGCCCAAGCAACGTGCGGATAGCGATAGACGCCCTCGGCGGCGACAACGCGCCGGGAGAGATCGTCTCCGGCGTCCTCTCCGCCGCCCAAAACCTGAAAAACGACCAACTCATCCTCGTCGGGGACCCGGCCACCCTGGAGCGGCACCTCGGCCCCGGGGTGCCGAAAAACGTTTCCGTAAGAGAAGCAACCGGCCTTATAGGTATGGACGAGGATCCGGCGACGGCGCTTCGGGCGCGGCCCGAGGTCAGCATCGGCGTTTGCGCCCGGCTGGTGCGGGGCGGAGAAGCCGACGCTTTGTTCTCCGCCGGCAACACGGGCGCGACGGTGGCGGCGGCGCTGCTCGGTATTGGCCGGTTGAAGAACTGCCGGAGGCCCGGTATAGCCACCGTACTGCCGTTCCCGTCGCCGGTGTTGCTCATAGACGCCGGGGCCACGACCCGGTGCCGGCCGCAAGACCTCCTCAACTTCGCTATCCTGGGGGGCGTGTTCTCCGAGAAGTACTTCCGGCTGGAAAGAAGGGCGCGGGTCGGTTTGATCAACGTGGGCGAGGAACCGGGGAAGGGCAACGACCTGGCGAAAGAGACACAAACCCTTTTGCAGGATGCGGAGGCCCTTAACTTCGTCGGCAACGTCGAGGGGCGGGACATCGGTCGCGGCATCGCCGACGTCCTGGTCGCCGACGGCTTCACCGGCAACATCGTTCTCAAAACCGCCGAAGGGGTCGCGGCAGAAATTTTCGGCATGATCCGGACCGCCGCAACCAGCAACCTCGCCACCAAATTGGCGGCGGGCGTCCTGCGTCCCAAGCTTCGGGAGGTCAGGGACCAGGTAGACCCCGAGCACCACGGCGGCTCGTTTCTGCTCGGTGTCCGGAGCCCGGTCGTGATCGGCCACGGCAACTTCGGGGCCCGCGGCGTGGAGAACACCCTCTACGTTATTTCCCGGACCGGACCGGGACTCTCCGACACCCTCGAAGAAGCACTCTCCAAAAGCCGGGAGAAACAGGCTTGACCGGCGGCGCCACCGGTAAGATCGTCGGCGTTGGCCGCGCCCTCGGTGGCCGCCGGGTCACCAACGAAGAGTTGGAAAAGACCCTGGATACCAGCGACGATTGGATCTCCGGCCGCACCGGTATAAAAGAGCGCCACTTTGTCGATGAAAACGAAGATTGCTCGACCCTGGCTATAGAAGCCTCGCGCAAAGCCCTCGAAAACGCCGGGCTCTCCGGAGATGATATAGACCTCATCGTCTGCGCCACCTCGACCGGGCCGGAGTCCATGCCTTCTGTGGCCTGCCTCGTCGGCGAAGCCATCGGCGCCCCCGGCAAGGGGGCGATGGACCTGGCGGCCGCCTGCGCCGGCTACGCCTACGCCGCCTCCGTCGCCGCCCCGATGCTGCAGGCCGGGCTTGCCGAGCGCGTGCTCCTGATCGGGGCCGACGCCATGACCACCATCGTGGACGCCGGAGACCGTTCGACGGCGGTGCTCTTCGCCGACGGCGCGGGGGCCGTCGTGCTCGAACGTGGCGACGGGAACTCCGGCTTCGTAGACCACATCCTGGGCGCCGACGGCGCCGGGGCGCCACTCGGGCGGGCCGGCCATCCGGGCGACGACAGCAAGCTCTACCAGAACGGGCGCGAAGTCTTCAAGTTCGCCGTCAAGGTTTTTCCCGAGATGGTCGAGAAACTTGTCTCCCGCAACGGTATCACGCTCGAAGACGTGCAGTACATCATCCCGCATCAGGCAAATGCACGCATAATACACGCGGCCGCCCGGAAGCTGGACGTACCGGAGGAGAAGATCGTGGTGAACGTAGATCGCTTCGGGAACACGTCAGCGGCGAGCATCCCGATCTCTTACCCGGACATCTACGAGTCGTTCGAGCCCGGGAAGTATGTTATTACCGTCGGCTTCGGGTTCGGGCTGTCCTGGGCGGCGAATCTTTACAGAATTTGATCGGCTAGGGGGTAGTTGGCTATGCGCAGGGCGGTTGTATTTCCGGGGCAAGGTTCGGCCGGTGGAGAGTTTTCGGGCGTCGCGAGAGACGCGGTAGAACGCGTCACGGGTGACGAAAGCATCCCTTACCAGCTCTTTGTTTTCGCCCGCTCCGTGCAGCTTTTTGGTGAGTTGCGCGAGGCGGGCGTCGGGCCGGACGTAGTCGCCGGGCACTCGCTGGGCGAGTATGCGGCGGCGTACGCTGCCGGCAGCCTGAATTTGGAGGACGGGGTCCGGCTCGTGGCCGAGCGGGACCGGTTGATGAACGAATCTTCCCGGGAGAACCCGGGCGAGATGGCCGCCCTGATCGGGGCCAACGTCCGCGAAGTCGTAGAAGCCGTCGAGGGGGAAGCGGGGATCGTCGTCGCGGCCAACTTCAACACCCCGCGTCAAACCGTTATCTCCGGCGAACCGGAGGCCGTCGAGGCCGTAGCCGGCAGCGTGGGCGGCAAGAGCCGCAAGCTGAACGTGGCCGGTGCGTTCCATTCGCCGCTGATGGCCGAAGCCGCCGCGGGGATGGAATATCTGCTCGCGGGCGTCGAGCTAAAAGACCCGGAGACCACGATGGTTTCCGGCCTGGATGGCGGGGTACTGGCGACGGCGGACGACGTCAGGACGGCCCTGAAAAGGCAGATGCTCTCGCCGGTGCGGTGGGTGGCCGTGGTCGAGCGCCTCGCAGACCTCGGTGTCGAGGAGGTCATCGAAGCCGGCGACGACGGCACGCTAATCCGTATGCTGCGCGACTTCAAAGGGTTCGACGTGCGGGGCCACAAGGCGAAAGAGATGCTGGTATGAAGCTCGGACCGGCGGAAATCCGGGAGATCATTCCCCACCGTTACCCGTTTCTGCTGGTGGATAAGATCGAGGAGCTAGAGCCCGGTAAACGGGCGGTCGGCATAAAGAACGTCACCCAGAACGAGCCGTTTTTCCAGGGTCACTTCCCGGATTACCCGGTAATGCCGGGGGTTTTGATCGTTGAGGCTATGGCGCAGGTGGGCGCCGTGGGCGTGATGGTCAACGAGGAGTATCGGGACAAACTCGCTTTGTTCGCTGGCATCGACGGCGTTCGCTTCCGGCGGCAGGTGATACCGGGCGACGTACTCCGAATGGAAGTCACTATAGAACGGTTGAAAGGCCACATAGGCCGCGGCCAAGGACTGGCAACGGTAGACGGTGAAAAAGCCTGCGAAGCCGGGCTAATGTTCGCCTTCGCCGACAAGAAGGGAAGCTAGATGATCGAGGCCGGCAGGCTGGCGGTAGTTACCGGGGGAGGACGCGGCATAGGCCGGGCCATCGCGGTGCGCCTCGCCCGGGAGGGGGCGAACGTGGCCGTTGTATACCGCTCCAACGACGATGCGGCCCGGGAAACCGCCGAACTGGTGCGCGAAGCCGGCGCGCAGTGCGAGGTTTTCAAGGGCGACGTGGCATCCCGCGAAGACGTCGAGAAGATCTTTAAAGGTGTCGGCGAGGCGTTTGGGCGGCTCGACATTCTGGTCAACAACGCGGGCGTCACGCGGGACAACCTCATGATGAGGATGAAAGAAGAAGAGTTCGATGGGGTGTTGCGGACGAACCTGAAAGGGACTTACCTTTGCACGAAGGCCGTTTTGCGGAGCATGGTGCGGGCGCGGTGGGGACGGATCGTGAACGTCACCTCGGTCGTCGGGCTCACAGGGAACGCCGGGCAGGCCAACTACGCGGCGTCTAAGGCCGGGATCATCGGTTTCACCAAGAGCGTGGCGCGGGAGGTCGCGCAGCGGAACATCACGGTGAACGCCGTAGCCCCGGGATACGTGGAGACTGAGCTAACCGGCGGCCTCGGCGAATCCGTGAAAGAGCAGATCCGGGTACAGATACCGGCCGGGAGGATCGGGGAGCCGGAGGAAATCGCGGACGCCGTAGCCTTTATGGCCGGAGAGAAAGCAAGCTACCTCACCGGCCAGACCATCGCGGTGGATGGTGGGATGGTCATGCAGTAGTAGGCCTGTAGAGGATCGGTAAAGGGCCGGGCGCGGGATGCGATTTGAGTTACACTACGCGCTATCTTCTTGTAGGATGGATGCGGAGCGCGAGCAAGCTCCAAAACGTTGAAAAACTCAGCTAGGAGGATGACATGGAAAGAGACGAGATTTTAGACAAGATCAAAGAGATAGCCGCCGACCGCCTCGGGGTAGACGAGGGCGACGTAACCCCCGACGCCTCGTTTAGAGAGGATCTGGAGGCGGACTCTTTAGACCTCGTCGAGCTTATAATGGAGCTCGAAGAGCAATTCGGCATGGAGATTCCGGATGAAGACGCCGAGAAGATCACCACCGTTGAAGAGGCCGTAAGCTACGTGCAGGAGCATCAGGCCTAGTGGCCGAGAGGCTTCCGGAAGAGACGCCGAACGGCAACCCGAGCGGCAACCCGAGCGGCAACCCGAGCGGCAACCCGAGCGGCAAAGGCCAGGCCCTGATCACCGGCACGGGCGCCGTTACGCCTATCGGCACCGGCACGGAGAACTTCTGGGACGCGGCACTGCACGGTAAGAGTGGTATCGGTGAGATCACGCTTTTCGACTCGTCGCCGTTTCCTTCGCACATCGCCGGGGAATGTTCGGACTTCGATCCGACGGACTTCATGTCAAAGAAGGAAGCCCGCCGGATGGACCGCTTCGCCCAGTTCGGCATCTCAGCCGGTATCCAGGCCGCTGAGAGCGCCGGGATCGTAGATACCGTCCGCGAACGTCCCGAACGGGTCGCGATCGTGATCGGCACCGGCATCGGCGGGCTTTCGACCTGGGAACGGGAGTACAAAGTCCTTCACGAAAAGGGTCCAAACCGGGTTAGCCCGTTCCTCATCACCATGATGGTCCCGAACATGGCGGCGGGCCAACTCGCCATTATGCTCGGCGCGAAAGGTCCTACCCAGTGCCCGGTTCTGGCGTGTGCCACCGGGGGCGAGGCTTTGGCCGAGGGACTGGAGTTGATCCGGCGTGGCGACGCGGACGTTGTTATAGCCGGTTCCGCAGAGGCCCCCATTACCCCGCTTTCGATGGGCGGGTTCTGTGCCATCCGGGCGATCTCGACGCGCAACGACGAACCCCACCGCGCGAGCCGGCCGTTCGACGCTGGTCGTGACGGGTTCGCCATGAGCGAGGGCGCCGGCGCGGTGGTCCTGGAGAGCGTCGAACACGCCGAGCGCCGGGGCGCGGAACCGATAGCCGCCGTTTCGGGCTACGCCCGCACGACCGACGCTTACCACGTAACGGCGCCCGACGAGCAGGGCCGCGGCGTCGAAAGGGCAATGAAGCTCGCCCTCGAAGACGCGGGCCTCTCGCCGGCGGACATCGACCACGTAAACGCCCACGCCACTTCCACGCCCACCGGAGACGGTCCCGAGACCAAAGCAGTTTCCAGGGTCATGCCTCACGCGGCGGTTTCGGCGACGAAGTCGATGACCGGCCACTCCTTCGGGGCGGTCGGGGCGACGGAAGGCATTATGTGTGCGCTCGCGCTAAAGAACAAAGTGCTGCCGCCGACGATCAACCTGGAACAACTCGCGGAAGACTGCGAACCGTTGGATTACGTGCTGGACGAGCCGAGAAAAGTGCCGGAACTAAAAGCGGCGATCTCCAACTCGATGGGCTTCGGGGGTCACAACCTCGTGGTAGCTTTCAGCAGTGTAGAATAGAGATTACGAGATGTCTATTAGAGACCTGATCACGATTCTACCGGAACCTTTGGAGCAAAGGGCATTGACGCACCCGAGTGTCGCCGACCCTTACGATTCGAACGGCCGATTGGAATTTCTTGGGGATTCCGTGCTCAACAACCGGGTTACGGACCTGGTTTTCCACGGTTACCCCGAGCTTCTCGAAGGGGACCTCACGCGCATCCGGGCGCACCTGGTTCGTAAATCTTTCCTGGCTACGGTTGGCCGCGAAGAAGGTATCGAGGCCCTGATCGAGAGTTCCGTAATAAACGACTCGGTGATCGCCGACACCGTAGAAGCAATCATCGGGGCGGCATACCTTATTGACCAGGATCTCGTATTCCGCACTATAGACGATATTTTCAACCCGTCGGAGATCAACACCGACGAGTTGCGCGACTGGAAGACGCTTTTGCAAGAGACGCTCCAGGCCGACGGCTTGCGCCCGACGTACAGGGTTATCTCCAAACAAGGACCCCCGCATCGTCCCAGCTTCGTCTCGGAAGTCGCGGTGGATGGTGGTATGGTCGCCAGCGGTGAGGGAAGCTCTATAAAAGAAAGCGAACAAACCGCCGCCCGCGCCGCTCTGGAGATCCTGGGTATCCGGCCGGTCCCCCGCTCGCCGGTCGAGGTTCACGTCGGCGCTTAGATCGGCGTTTTGAACAACCGGCCTTCCAGATCGCAGGAACTGGCGTGCGCTTAGCTGCAGCAGTTGTAGGCGGCCTGGGGGCTTGCGCGGGCGTAGTCAAAGGATTGGTAGCTTTTTTCGGGGCGCTCGTAGTGGGGCTGACGGGTGAAGGAGTCGACGCTTTTATTGTATTGTGGGCAGGTACGGAGGCCGGCATCGTAATCTCCTGCGCCCTGGGGGTGGCCGGCGGGGGCTTTGCCCTGGCGAAAAAGACCCGCGCCGCGGCGTACTTAATGCTGGCAGGGGCGGTGGGCGTGGTCTTGGCCGCTGCGGCCTACGTTTTGCTACAGCCGGCCGCAATGGGACCCGCGTTCGAACCTTACCTGTCTCCCGGTTTCTTGACCGTCACCGGGTGGCACGCCAGCACGCTCTTCCCGGTCCCCTTCCTGCTCGTCGGGATGATGCTGGCGCTTCTGTCTCAACGGGTTGCACCGTCATCACACGGGGCTGCCTAACGATATCGGGCTCGGCGGTGCGCAATCCGGGTAACATAGCGCACCTTTTCTATCCGACGAAAGCGTATTTGCAGGACTTTTTAGAGAACCTGACCTTCGGACACTAACGGACGAGGACTTATTGACGTAAAATGCTTCCTTAGTGCTGTCGGCGATCTACATCAAGGGTTTCAAGACTTTTGCCCGGCCGGTCAGGATGCCGTTGGAAGACGGCGTGACGGCCGTCGTCGGGCCGAACGGTTCCGGGAAAAGCAACGTGACGGACGCCGTGTTGTTCGCGCTCGGGGAGCAGAGCCCCGGGTTGCTCCGGGCGGGGGCGATGGGGGATTTGATCTTCTCCGGTTCGAATACTCTTTCTGCGGCCAACGTGGCGGAGGTTACCCTGGTAGTCAACAACGAGGACGGGCACGTTTCCTCTCCGTACAGGGAGGTCTCGATCAGCCGCCGCATCTCCCGCGGGGGCGAGACGGAGTACAGGATCAACGGTTCCCGTTCCCGGCTGGCCGACGTGCGGGCGATAGCGGGCGAGGCGGGTCTTGGCCGCCACAGTATCCTGCGCCAGGGGGCGGTGGATTCTATCGTGGCGGGAGGGGCCGCCGCTTGCCGACTGGCACTCGAAGAAGCCGCCGGGCTCGGGGTCTACCGGCGGCGCCGGCTCGCGGCGAGCCGGCGGCTGGAGAAAGCCGCCGTCCAGTTGGAAAAGACGCGCCAACTCGAAGCGGAGATCTCCGGTCAACTGCGGAAGATAGAGGAGGAGGCCGTAGCCGCCCGTCAGTACCGGGAACTGGAGTCCCGATTCCGTAAACTCTCGCTGGCCCATCTCTACCGGGTGGCGACCCAGGGGCTGGACGATCGGCGGCGCAAGCTGCAGGCGTGCGAACAGCTCGTCTCCGAACTGTCCGGGCGCGAGGCCTCCTTGCGCCAAGAAGAGGCGAAGATAGAACCGGAGCTCCGCCGGGTGGATGAAGACGTTCACCGCCTGGAAAAGTCCCTCGAAGCACTCGAAGACCTGACGGAGGACCTTGGGACGGAGTCCCTGCGCGCCGACCGGACCCTTTTGCAACTAGAATCATCGCGAGGCCGGGATGGTGAGCGGGCACGGCTCGCCTCCCGGCTAGAGGAAGAGCTGGAGAAGATCGCGGTGGCGCTTCCGGGGCTCGAATCCGAGCGGGCCAGGGTCGAAGAAGAGTACGAAAGCCACCGGAGTAAGGTGGACCTTTTAGAAAAGAACGTCGCACGGGCCAGAAGCCGGCGGACGGCGGCGGAAGAGGAGGGATCCGTCCTGGAACGAAAGATGCGGCGACTCCGTGCCCGGGACCTCAGCCCGGTGTCCAGCAGTGTTCCGGATGAGTCCGAACTGGCCGGTATTTCGGACGCCGCCCAAGAGTTGAATACCCTGACGAGCGTGGACCACGAGCCGGCGTTGGCAGGTCTACGGGCGTCGGTGCAAGACCTTCGCAGCCGCGCTTCCGGGCTGGAATCAGGGGTACAGCAGCGGAGGGGCAATCTGGATGCCGCCTCCGGCAGGAGCGAAGCGCGGATCCGGGCGCTCAAAGTTGCCGGGACGAACGGTAGCGCCGCCCCGAGGCTCGAAGACGTTATAAGTGCCCGTTCGGGTTACGAGGCCGCTTTGGAGGCGGCTATCGGGGACCTCGGCAAGGGGATACTGGTCCGGGACCTCGAAGAAGGCATGGAGCTTCTCTCCGGTACCGAGCGTATCGCCTTGCGCCTCGATGCCGAGAAGGTCGATGAGAAGGAGAACCCTCCGGGTATTCCGCTTCTCGAATGTATAGAAGTAGTGGACGCTTCCTACACGGATTCGGTCAAGAGGTTGCTCGGAGGCATCTACGTGGTCGAGGCCCCGGACGATGCCTCTACGGGGAGCGGGGACGTAACCGTGACCCGCGGCGGCCTACGTCTTACCCGCACGAGCGTTAGCCTGCGTCCCGGCGAGGGACGCTTTGTGCGCGAAGCCCGGCTGGTTAAAGAAAAGACTCACCGTGAAGCCTTGAAGAGTGGCCCCGGTGAAATCCTCTCCGGGCTACAAAAAGCCACTGCCGGTGCTACGCCCGGGCTCCGCAACCTAGAAAATACTACCGAGACGGTCAGGGTGCTCATCTCGCGGGCTGCACGGATCTCTGCGCTCGCGGCCCGCGAAGCCGCCCGGTGCCGGGACCGGGCCTCGTCCGCCCGCGAGCGCCACCTGGAGCGCGAACGGGCGGCGGCACGTTTGGAAGAAGAGCGGGCCGCTACCGGAGCGGCCCTGACGGAGACCGAAACGCAAATCACCGCCGCGGGCCGTGACCTGACCGAAGCCATGGCGGCGCTGCATACCGAACTCGGGCTTTTAGAAGAGATCGAGGAACGCCGCGATGGTTTGGTGAAGGCTATCCGGGAAGGAGACCGTCGTCGCAAAGAAATATCCGGTTGGCTGCAAGGGTACGAGGGTTCCTCTGAGACGGATCCGCAGCGGATGTCCCAGATTGCCGGACGGCTCGCAGAAGCCTCGCGGTGTCTCGCCGGGAAACTCCGGCAACGGCGCTCGGGTCTCCGTGAACGACGGTCGGCGCTCTCTGAAACCCGGCGCCGCGTCTCGGGGGATCGGACGAATATCTCTCACAAAGCCGTAACCCTCGCCGGAGAACTCGCCACCGCCCGCGCCGCCGCGGATAGAACCCGCGAAGAACTAGAAAAAGCGGAAATCTCCTCCGAGGTTGCCGCCGAGGAGATAAAAGAAGAGTGGGGCGCGACGCTCGAAATGGCCCGCGAAGAAGCCGAAAACCAACCCGGAAAGCCCGAGAACGTCGAGAAAGAAAGAAACAGTCTCGCCCGAAAGCTCAAACGCTTCGGCGACGTCAACCTCCTCGCCGTTACCCAGGAAGAAGGCCTCCGCGAGCGCCACGACTTTATGGCCAACCAGCGCGAAGACGCCGAAACGGCGACAAACGAACTTAACCGCATAATACAAAAAATAGATTGGGAAATAGAGGCTTCCTTTACGCAGACCTTCGACCGGGTGCGGGGGGCTTTCGCGGAGATCATGCCGCGCATGATGCGCGGGGCCACCGGACGGTTGGAGCTTTCGGAGGAGGGTGTGGAGGTCGGGCTCCGGCTCGGGCGGCGGGGTTGGAAGCCGCTCAACGTGCTCTCCGGCGGGGAACGGTCGTTGCTAGCGCTGTCGTTTCTGTTCAGTATCTTTCTCAGCCGCCCGGGGGGTTCTACGGCGACGTTTTGTATGTTGGACGAGGCCGAGGCCGCGCTCGACGACGTTAATTTGGCGCGATTTCTCGCTGTGGTAGACTCTTACCGCGCTTCCGGGCAGTTCGTATTGGTAACGCACCAGAAGCGCACGATGGCCGCGGCGGACGTGTTGTACGGCGTTACGCAGGACGCGTCCGGGGCCACCACAGTCGTATCGAAACGTCTATCAGGAGAGTAAAACACCACTTATGGCACGGTCGTGGCGTAATTTCTTCCGTAGGTCCAAGCTGCCCGAAGATGCGGGCGCTACCGGAACGGCGCAGGAGATCGAAGAAACAGATATCGAACAGCCGGAGGTTGAGGAAGAGACCGTAGATCAAATGTTGTCTGCCGATACGGCAGACAACGCACAGCTACAAGTCGAGGATGTGGAGGTCGAGGAGCCCGCGGCGGTAGAAGAATCGCAGCTTTCCGAGATCGAACAAGAGAGTTTCGAACCGGACTTCGACCCGGACGAATCGGAGATTACGGGTGAGGACGCTACCGAAGAATCCGGCGGCTGGTTCGGGCGGCTGCGGCAGGGTTTGAGGCGTAGCCGGGAGTCGGTGGTCGGACAGTTGAACGCGGCCGTCGCCGAGTTCCGGGACGCCGAGGATGAAGATTTCTGGGAGCGGGTAGAGGAAATCTTGATCTCCTCCGACGTCGGGGTAAAAACCACGGCGAAGCTCGTTTCCGAGTTAGAGCAGGAGGCGTTGGAGAAGAACATAACCAGCGGCTCCGAGTTGCGGGAGCTCATGGTCGAGCACTCCACCCGGATGCTCGAAGGTCCGGTGGAGCTGGATGTTTCGCACGACCCGACGGTGATCCTGATGGTCGGCGTGAACGGGACCGGAAAGACGACGACCATCGGCAAGCTCGTCAACTACCTGCCGGGAGAGGTGATGCTGGCCGCCGGGGACACTTTCCGGGCGGCGGCGATAGAGCAGCTTCAGACGTGGGGCGAGCGGACCGGGGCGCCGGTCATAGCCCGGGAGCGGGGTGCGGATGCCGCGGCGGTGGCGCACGAGGCGATAGACGAAGCCGGCAAAAACGGCACGGATGTACTGCTTATAGACACGGCGGGCAGGTTGCACACCAAGATCAACCTGATGGCCGAGCTAGAGAAGATGCGGCGCGTGATCGTGCGCCGCATGCCCGACGCCCCGCACGAGGTTCTTATGACCGTAGACGCCACGACGGGACAGAACGGCTTGCGGCAGGCGAAAATGTTCGCTGAATCCGTCGGGGTAACGGGCATCGTTCTGACAAAGCTCGACGGCACGGCGAAGGGCGGCATCGCGCTCGCCATCGCAAACGAGACCGGCATACCCATAAAGATGATCTCGGTCGGCGAGAAAGTCGGGGACCTGCACCCGTTCGACGCCCGGGAGTTCTCGGAAGCCTTGTTTGGAGATTTGTAGATTATGTTCGATACGTTAGGAGAGAGGCTAAACACCGCGCTCGACGGGGTTCGGGGCAGCGGCAACCTCACCGAAGACCAGGTCAAGAAAGTTACCCGTGAGATCCGCTTGGCCTTGCTGGAAGCGGACGTGAACTTCGGCGTCGTAAAAGAGTTCGTCGGGAACGTCCGGGAGCGGGCCACCGGCGCCGAAGTATCTAAGGCGCTGAGTCCCGGTCAGCAGGTCGTCAAGATCGTCAACGAAGAGTTGGCGAACCTGATGGGCGGCACCTCCCACAAGCTGACCTTCGCCGCCCGGCCCCCGACGGTCGTGATGCTGGCGGGCCTCAACGGCCACGGCAAAACCACGACCGCCGGCAAGCTGGCGCTCTTTGTCCGCAAGCTCGGTAAGAATCCGTACCTCGTTGCCTGCGACACCTACCGGCCGGCGGCCATAGACCAGCTCCAGCAGCTCGGCAAAGAACTTGGCGTACCGGTCTACAGTGAGGGCACCGAGCCGAAGCCGGAGGAGGTCGCCGAGCGGGGCGTCAAGGCCGCCAAAGACGGCGGCTACGACTTCGTCATCGTGGATACGGCGGGCCGTCAGGTCCTGGACCAGGACATGATGGAGGAGATAAAGCGGGTTCGGAGTGCATCCCGGCCGCACTCGGTCATGCTGGTGCTCGACGTGGTTACCGGCCAGAACGCGGTAGAGATAGCCCAGGCTTTTCAGGAGTACGCGGACTTCGACGGGATGGTACTGACCAAGCTCGACGGCGATGCGCGCGGCGGGGCGGCGCTCTCGGTGGTCTCGGTAACGGACCGGCCGGTAAGGTTCGCGTCCGAGGGCGAGAAGATGAGCGAGTTCGACTACTTCTACCCGGACCGGATGGCGGGCCGCATCTTGGGCATGGGCGACGTGCTCACCCTTATCGAAAAAGCCGAACAGCAGATGGACCAGGACGAAGCCGAAAAGCAGGGCAAAAAGCTCATGCAGGGCAAGTTCACCTTTGAGGACTTTCTGAAACAGATGCAGATGATCAAGAAGATGGGCCCGATCTCCGGCCTGCTTGGCATGATCCCCGGCCTCGGCAAGCAACTCGAAGGCGTAAACATCGACGACAAGCAACTCGCCCGGGTGGAAGCCATGATCACGTCCATGACCGCCCAGGAACGCCAGAACCCAAAGCTGTTGCAGAGCCCGAGCCGGACGCGTAGGATTGCCCGCGGCAGCGGCGCGACCCAGCAAGATGTAAAAAACCTGATAAAACAGTTCGGCGAAATGCAGAAAATGATGAAGAAGATGGGCAAAGGCGGAGGTTTTCCAAAGGGGTTCCCCGGCCTCCCGGGAAGATAAAGCAACAGATAAACCAAGAGAAAGGAAGTTGATATGGCAGTAAAGATCAGGCTGGCGAGGCACGGCTCTAAAAAGGCACCCTTCTACCGGATAGTGGTGGCAGACTCGCGCAACCCGCGCGACGGCCGGTTTATAGAGCGGATCGGGAGCTACGACCCGCAGAAACAGCCCTCAGACATCCAGGTGGACAACGAGAAGGCCCAGGAGTGGCTGGGCAAAGGCGCACAGCCCACGGACCAGGTTCGCAAATTGCTCCAGATCTCCGGGGCGCTCTAGCAAATGTCGGGGCCACGGCTTGAAGAGTTGGTTTCTTTCCTGACCCGGGGGCTGGTAGACAACCCCGACGAGGTCGAGGTAACCAGCACCGAAACGGACGAATCCCGGGTAGACCTGGAGATCCGGGTGGCCCAAGAAGACATGGGCCGGGTTATCGGCCGCCAGGGCCGGACCATCCGCGCCATCCGCTCGGTCGTCAAGGCCGCGGCCGTGAAGGCCGACAAGCGGGTCGACGTGGAGATTCCGGACTAGACCTCCAGAGGTCTAAAGGTTTTTGGTGGAGAAACTCCCGGACCCGGTCATTATCGGGTTTATCGGCGCGCCCCACGGTGTGCGGGGAACCGTTCGTGTCAAGGCCGCGGGAACGGGCCGACACATCCGCAAAGGCACCGAACCGGTGATCGACGGCACGCGCCAACTCATCTCGAACGTCCGCCAAACGCCGAAGGGTTATCTAGTGGATCTCGCCGGCGTAGAAGACCGTTTGCAAGCCTCCAAACTAGGGGGCAAGGAACTCGTGCTCGACCGGGACGAGTTGGATGAACCCGAAGAAGGTGAATTCTACGTGGGAGACCTTTTGGGGCTGGCGGCCGTCGATGCGGCGGGCGAAGATCTCGGTGTAGTAGAAGACGTTGTTTCTACGCCGGCCCACGATCTGGTGGTGCTTCGCATGAGAGGCGGAGAGTTATACGTGCCTTTCACCCTGGAGCACGTACCGCACGTAAACCTGGAGCGTGGTATCTTGACCGTGGATCCACCCGTAGAAGAGTAGCCGCCGTGGAGAGCTTTCACGTTCTCTGCGTGTTCCCCCGGGCCGTCGACGCGCTCGTACAGGTCGGTGTCGTGGGAAGGGCTATCGAACGCAAAGCCGTGGACTACCAGAGCTTCGACCTCCGGGACTACGCCCGCGACGGAAGGATAGACGACACGCCGTTCGGCGGCGGTCCCGGTATGGTCGCTCGGGTGGATGTGATCTCCCGAGCACTAGAACAGGTTTACGGGATGCCGGCTAGGGAGGTGCGGGAGCATCGGCGGGTCTTGATAACCGAGGCCTGGGGCCGGAGGCTCGAACAGGGTTACGTCGAAGAGTTGGCGGAGACCAGGGACGTAACCATCATCTGCGGGCGTTACGGGGGCGTGGACGACCGGGTGAGAACGGAGCTTGCCACGGAGGCCGTTTCCCTGGGAGATTTCGTGTTGTCCGGGGGTGAGATCGTCGCGGCCGCGGTTGCTGATGCCGTGATACGCCGCCTCGACGGCGTGGTGGGAAACCGGGACAGCCTCGTAGGAGAGTCCTTTTCGGAAGAGGGTTTCGTAGGGCCGCCCCAATACACGCGGCCGGCGGAATGGGATGGAGAGCGCGTTCCCGACGTGTTATTATCCGGCAATCATGCAGAGATCCGCGCCTGGCGCGGACGTGCGTCACGAACCGAATCGGAAGAACGCGCGGCCGAAAAGAGTCGCGCGAACCTTCGCGCTGAAACATCCACGAGAGGAGAACGCCATGATAACCAATGAGAGCCTGCAGGCAAACGTTACCGAATTCCGGCCGGGCGACACGGTGCGGGTGCAGTACCGGGTCATCGAGGGCAACCGGGAACGAATACAGAACTTCGAGGGGTTGTGTATCGCGCGCAAAGGTAGCGGCATCAGCGAGACCTTCGTCGTCCGCAAAACCTCGTTCGGGGTCGCGGTAGAGCGGGTATTTCCGTTGCACTCGCCGAAGATCGCCGCGCTAGAAGTCGTCTCCCGGGGTTCCGTACGGCGGGCGAAACTCTACTATATCCGCGACAAGATCGGCAAGAAAGCCCGGGTCAAGAAGGCCCGGTAACTAAAAGGCTTTGCAAAAACGCTCTACGCTCTACGCCTTCGACGCGGCGTGGACGCTGGAGCGTGGAGGACCTCTCGCCGGGGCGGATGAAGCCGGTAGGGGGGCGTTCGCCGGGCCGCTGGTGGCCGCCGGCGTGGTTCTCGGTGCAAAAGAAATTCCTGCCCTCGCCGATTCGAAAGCCCTAACTCCCGCCAAACGGGAGCACGTTTTCGCAGAGGTGCTGTCCGACGCGGCCGCGCTTTCCGTAACAACCTTTCCTGCCTGGTGCATAGACCTTTTCGGGCTCGGTGCGGCGAACAAACGGGCTCTCCGGAGGGCCATCGAATTGCTGAGCCCGCCCGCCGGTTGCGGGTTGGCGGACGGAAAACTTAGTTTGGGGCCGGAGATCGAATGTTTACCGCGGGCCGACGGCAGTAGCGCCGCCGTCGCGGCAGCCAGCGTGGTGGCCAAAGTTCTGCGGGATAACGTCATGCACACCCTTTCAAAGCGGCACAACGAATACGGCTTCGAGCGGAATCGGGGTTACGGGACGCGGGAGCACCGCACCGCGCTGTCGGAAGTCGGGCCGTGCCGGGTCCACCGGCTGAGCTACGCCGGGGTCGGGGGTTGAACACCCGCCGAGCCGGGGACCGGGGCGAGGACCTGGCGGTCCGGTACCTCACCGGCGCGGGTTACGAGTTGGTAGAGCGTAACTACCGGACCCGCTACGGGGAGATCGACCTGATCCTGCGCGACGGAGAGACCCTGGTTTTCGTCGAGGTGAAACTTCGCCGCGGTACCGGGTATGGAGACCCGCTGGAATCCGTAACGCTCCGCAAGCAGGCCCAGGTCCGGGCCATCGCCGAGCAATACCTGGACGAGGCGCAACCGGAGTTCGAAGAACTGAGGTTCGACGTCGTCGGGATACTGGCCGGTGGTGGGGCGCCCGGCATTACACACGTAAAAGACGCTTTTTGAGCAGCCTGAACGACTCCGCGCCGGAAGTTCAGCCGGTATCAAAAAAAGCACTGTTGCTATAAACTTACCCGGCACTTGCGGCACGAGCGAATATATAGGGGGCGGAGGAAAATCGGGTCCTGCTCAAAGATAAGGTTTGACGGATAATGTCTGTTTGCCGGGCCTGGAGTTTCACGCTCGTGGGGATAGACGCCGTATCGGTCGAGGTCGAGGTGGACGTGAGCGCGGGGCTTCCGGGTTTCTCGATAGTCGGGCTGCCGGACGCGGCCGTCCAGGAGGCGCGGGAGCGGGTAAAGGTCGCCGTTACCAACAGCGGGTACAAGTTTCCGACCAAGAAAGTCATCGTGAACCTGGCCCCGGCCAACCTGCGCAAAGAAGGGCCGGCTTTTGATCTCCCGATAGCGCTCGCGGTGTTGGCGGTCTCCGGAGTGCTACCGCCGGAGAGCCTGGGAAGCGTCGGTGTGATCGGTGAGCTATCGCTGGACGGTGGTTTGCGCGGCATCCGGGGCACGCTCTCGATGGCCGAAGCCGCCCGCCGGAGAGGCCTTCACCGGCTGGTACTCCCGGAAGAGAATGCTCCGGAGGCGGCCTCGATAGGCGGGGTGGAAGTCTACGGTGTAGAAAGCCTTCCCGCCGCCGTCGAGTTTCTCAAAGGTAGGGAAACGTTGGCCCCAGCCAACCCTTCCGGAGACGGGCAGGCTTCGGACTCCGACGAACCCGAAACGCGGAACGACTTCGCCGACGTGGCGGGCCAGCAGTTTGCCAAGCGGGCCCTGGAGGTGACGGCCGCCGGAGGTCACAACATACTCATGAGCGGCCCCCCGGGTTCGGGAAAGACCATGTTGGCGCGCCGGCTGCCGGGTATCCTCCCGCCGCTGACGACCCCGGAGAGCATCGAGGTCACGAAGATCTACAGCGCCGCCGGGGAGGCGGATGGCGGTTTGCTGACAACCCGGCCGTTCCGGGCGCCGCACCACACGATTTCTACGTCCGGGCTCGCCGGCGGCGGAAGCAACCCGCGTCCCGGGGAAGTCTCCCTGGCCCACCACGGGGTGCTTTTTCTCGACGAGTTCCCGGAGTTCAACCGCCAGACGCTGGAGGTCCTGCGTCAGCCGCTGGAAGACGGCCACGTAACTATCTCCCGGGTCGCGGCCACGCTCCGGTACCCGGCCCGGACAACGCTCGTGTGCTCGATGAACCCCTGTCCCTGTGGTTACGCCGGCGACCACCGGAGGACCTGTAGCTGCTCCGCCGGGCAGATCGAACGCTACCAAGGCCGTATTTCGGGGCCTTTATTGGACCGGCTAGACCTCTTTGTAGACGTTCCACGGTTGACCCGAAACGAGTTGAGGAGCGAAAAACCCGTGGAGCCTTCGAAGAATGTTCGGGAGCGGGTGCTCTCTGCCAGAGGTATTCAGTCCCTGAGGCAAGACGGGCCGAACTCGGTGCTCGCCGGACGCGCCCTGCGCGAGATCTGCAAGCTGCGGGGCGACAGTGAGGCGCTCTTCTCCCGGGCTATAGACCGGATGGGTCTCTCGGGGCGGGCGCACGACCGGGTACTCCGGGTCGCCCGGACGGTGGCGGATCTCGCCGGCAAAAAAGAGATCTGCGTAGAGCACATAGCCGAGGCGCTCAACTATCGGAGGTCGAAGTTTGTCGATCGGTGAAGAACGCGCGGCGTACCTGTTTCTGTCGTTGCTACAGGCGAAAACCGGTAGCAGCATCATCTCGCGCCTCGGGGATCTCTCGCCCGTAGACGCCACCCGGATGACGGCGGCGGAGTTGGCGCAGCGGATGAAGATAACCGACCGGGCTTCGAGGATTTTTACCAGCTTGAAGAACGAGTTCGACGCGCGGGCGGTCGACGAGCGGCTCCGGCGTAAAGGGATGCGGTTTATAACGCCCGTCGACGCGGATTATCCCGAGCGGCTGACCAGGATGCCGGACCTGCCACCGGCGTTGTACTTCAAAGGACGGGTCCCCGACGGACCGGCCGTGGCGCTCGTAGGCTCACGGAAAGCATCACCGACGGGACTGGGCGCCGCCGGACGGATCGCGCAGCACCTGTGTGAACGGGGGGTGTGCGTGATCAGTGGCCTGGCCCTCGGCATCGACGCCGCGGCCCACGAGGGGGCGTTAGAGGGTGGCGGCCCAACGGTCGGCGTGCTCGGGTGCGGTATAGACGTGGTCTACCCGCGGAGCAACCGGGCTCTGTTCGGGCGGGTCGAGCAAAGCGGGGGTATCGTCTCCGAGTATTACCTGGGGGAGGCCCCGCTCCCCTGGAGGTTCCCGGCGCGCAACCGGATCATCGCCGGCCTCGCCGACGTCTTGGTCGTCGTAGAGGCGGCCGAGAAGAGCGGGGCTCTTATCACGGCCCGGCACGCGATGGAATCCGGCCGCGATGTCTGGGCCGTGCCGGGCCCTCTGGGGGCCGTCGAATGCCGCGGCTCCAACAAGCTACTCTCCGACGGGGCCGGTGTTCTTTGGGACATACAAGATTTCTTGGATGAAGTAGCGCCGTCCCAACCCGCGGCCTTCCGGCCCGCGGCTTCCCGGCACGCCCGGGCCGGTGATGGACCGGGATCCCCGGTTCCCACTGAGCTTCCGCGCGATGAGGCGAACGTTCTGGGAGGTATCGGCTTCGAGCCGACGCCGGTAGATGAGGTGGCGGGCCGGAGCGGGGTGGCGATGCATCAACTACTCCCGGCCCTGGCGCTACTGGAACTCAAAGGTTACATCTTCCGGGACTCCGCCGGGGCGTTCGTCAGGAACCCGACCCCGTGAGCGTCCGGACGATAGGTCGTCTCTGGAGCCAGTACCTCGAAGCCCGGTCGGCTCTCTCCCACGACAAAGCGCTCCGAGAAAATCCAAAAAGCCTCGAACAAAAAGCGGATCAGCTCCGAGACCGGCTCCTGGTCAACTATTCGCCCCTGGTAAAGTACGTAACCGGCAGGGTGTCGAGCCGGATGACCGTCTCTGTAGACCGGGAAGATTTCATGTCTACCGGGTTGGTGGGTTTGCTGGATGCAATACAGACCTACGACCCGGATCGCGAGGCGAAGTTCGAGACGTATGCTATCTCCAAAATTCGCTGGGCGATACTGGATGAGGTCCGTAGGAAAGACGCGCTGCCCCGCAGGACGCGGTCGCGGGTGCGTCGGGTGGAGGCCACCCGGAGGGACCTGGTCCAGCAGTTGCAGCGGGAGCCAACAGAGGCCGAGTTGGTCGATAAATCGGGCCTTGGCCTCGCCGATTACCGGAGCGCCTTGCAACAGCAAAACCGCTCACACGCGAGCTCTCTAGAAGTCCTAACGGTAGAGGGTGGCCTGGTCCTCGGCTCTCAACTCGTCGACGAAACCTTCGAGCGGCCGGAAAACGCCGTGGAAAAAGCAGAGCGGCGCCGGGAGTTGACCTCCGCGATGCGGGAGCTCAGCGAAAGAGAGCGCACGGTCGTCACGCTTTATTTCTACGAAGACCTGACGCTCCGAGAGATCGGCCAGGCGTTGGGTCTCACCGAGGGCCGCATCTCACAAATCCTCAAGAAGACACTCGGCAAATTGCGCGGCATCATCGGCAATGACTACCATACTTTCCGCAATTTCGTGTAGCAGTTGTGTAGAAGCCTCCGGCGCCTTGTGCTAACATCTCCGGGATTTTGACCACACACGCCCGCGAGGGGTCTAGAGACCCCAGGTGGTGGTCTACGGAGGTTTATAAAGGTCCATAAACGTCCCACCGTAGATTGCGAGAGACGGGCGGAGGATACCAACCACCTGAAAGAAAGGTAGATAACGTGGAGAGCAACACGCAGCAGATAGGAATAAGAGAGCTACTAGAAGCCGGGGTCCACTTCGGTCACCAGGCCAAGCGCTGGGACCCGAAGATGAAACCTTACATCTTCGCGGCCCGCGCCGGGGTCCACATCATAGACCTGGACCAGACGGTGCCGCTTTTGGACCGTGCCCGGTCGTTCGTGCGCAGCATCGCCGAAGCCGGACGGGACGTGCTCTTTGTAGGAACCAAAAAGCAAGCCCAGATCACGGTAGCCGAGCAGGCCATCCGTAGCGGCCAGCCGTATGTTGCGGAGCGCTACATCGGCGGCATGCTTACGAACTTTCAGACCATCAAGCCGCGCATCGAATACTTCAAGGACATCAGCGCCCGCTTCGAGGAGACCCCGGAGGAAAACAGGACCGGCAGGGACTGGTTCGCGCTGGCCCGCGAGTACCAGAAGCTGCGGCGCAACTTCGCCGGCCTCACCGAGATGGAGCGGCTGCCGGGGGCAATCTTCGTAATAGACCCCAAACGCGAAGAGCTAATGGTCAAAGAAGCCAACCGCCTCAAGATACCGGTCGTCGCCCTTACCGACACCAACTGCGACCCCGAGGTCATAGATTACGTGATCCCCGGTAACGACGATGCGATCCGGTCCATAAACCTCGTCTCGAAGTTGATCTCCGGCGCGATACTCGAAGGTAAGGGTGAAGATGAGGTGCAAACCGAGGACCGCCCGCGGCCGCCGGTGATGGAAGAGACTACGGTCTCCGAAGACGTCCTACCGGAACAGCCGGTCGTAAACGGCGATGGCGCCCCGGAAGAGGCTCCGGTTCCCGTAGAACCCGTCTCAGATGAGGTGGTCGCCGTGGAAGAGGCGACCGGAGAGAACGGCGCGGAAAGCACCGGAACCGAAAATCCCGTCCCCACGGTGGAGGATACAAACCTCGAAGCCTCCGGCGGCGACGCCGAAGCGGCGGCCGCCGCGGCGGCCGAGTCCGAGGCCGAAGATCTTTCGCCGGAACCTCAAGAGAACGAACCGGAAGTAGAAGAGCCCCCCACAGAAACGCCGGAACCGGCGTCGACGGAACCGGAGTCGACGGACGCGGAGGCTGTGAACGCTGATGAAGAAGAGGAGAGCTAGAAACTTTGGCGAGCAACATAGAGAACATAAAGCAACTCCGTGAGGAGACGGGCGCGGGCATGATGGACGTCAAGAAAGCCCTCGACGAGTCGAACGGCGAGGTCGAAGAAGCCCGGCGCATCCTCCGGGAGCGGGGCCAGGCGGCGGCGGACAAAAAGAGTTCCCGCGAGACGGGTGAAGGCCTGGTCGAGGCTTACATCCACTTCAACGGTCGGGTCGGGGTGCTGGTCGAGGTCAACTGCGAAACGGACTTCGTGGCCCGGACGCCCGAGTTCAAGGAGTTCGCCCGCAACATTGCGCTCCACGTGGCTTCTATGGACCCGGTTACCGTCGGCGTGGAAGATATTCCGGACGACGTGCTGGAAGAAGAACGTCAAATCGCCGAGAAGCAGGCAGAGGAGCTCGGCAAACCGGAGAACGTTACCCGCCAGATCGTCGAGGGCCGGATGAAGAAGCGGACCTCGGAGATGGCCCTGCTGACGCAGGATTACGTCAAGGAGCCGGACAAGACCGTCGAAGACCTGCTGAACGAAACGATCCAAAAGGTCGGTGAGAACGTCGTGATCCGGCGTTTCATCCGGTACGCGCTCTAGCCGGTTTTGAGAGGAGCCGCCGGCGCGGGCAGGAACGAGTCAGCGGGCCCGGAGCTTGGTCGACTCAACCGGGTGGTGCTGAAGCTTTCCGGGGAAAGCCTCTCCGGGGACAACGGCGACGGCATAAGCCCCGAGAGCCTGGGCTCTACCGCCAAGCAGGTAATGGAGGCTGTAGAGGCCGGCGCCGAGGTGGCGGTGGTCGTCGGTGGTGGCAACATCTTCCGGGGTTCGCAGGTCGCTGAAGCCTTAGGCATCGAGAGCGCGACGGCCGACTACATGGCGATGCTCGGTACGGTCATAAACGCCCTGGCCTTACAGGCGGCCCTCGAAGGCCGCGGCGTGCAAACCCGCGTGCAGTCCGCGATCGAGATGCGCGAGGTCGCCGAGCCGTACATCCGGCGGCGCGCCATAAGGCATCTGGAGAAAAAGCGGGTCGTTATCTTCGCTTCGGGGACTGGCAACCCGTTCTTTACAACGGACACGGGCGCGGCTTTGCGGGCGCTGGAGATTGGGGCGGATGCCCTGCTGATGGCTAAAAACCGGGTGGATGGCATCTACGACAAAGACCCGCGGCGCCACGATGACGCGGTACGCATGCCGTGGCTGGGTTACATGGACTTGCTCTCCAAAAACCTCGCGGTTATGGACCATACTGCGGCCACTTTGTGCAGCGGTGAGAACCTGCCCATCGTGGTTTTCGATATACTAAAACCGGGAAATTTGCGCGGTATATTGCAGGGAGAACACGTAGGCTCCGTGGTGTGGAACGGCGGGGCTGGTAACAGAGCATGAGCCGGAGGAGCAAAGATGTCCGAAATAATTGACCTGACCGCGGCCGAGCAGCGGATGCAAGGGGCGCTAGAGGCCGTAAAACGAGAGTTCGGCACCATCCGTACGGGCCGGGCCAACCCCTCCATCCTGGACCGGGTGGAGGTAGAGGTCTACGGCTCCCAAATGCCGCTGAGGAGTGTTGCCAACGTGGGGGTCCCCGAGCCGCGGCTACTGACCGTTACGCCCTTCGACCCTAATTCCCTGAAGCAGATCGAACGCGCCATCGACAATGCAAACATCGGCCTCAACCCGCAGAACGACGGCAAGATCCTCCGCCTGCCGATCCCCGAGCTAACCGAGGAGCGGCGGCGGGACCTGATCCGGATGGCTCGCGGTATGGCCGAGGAAGGCCGCGTCTCCATTCGCAACGTCCGCCGGGACGAGATGCGCGACGTACACGAGTTGCGTAAAGAAGGCGAGGTCTCAGAGGACGACGAGCGCCGGGCCGAAACGGTGCTTCAAAACCTTACCAACGACTACGTGCAACGGGTAGACTCGCTTCTTGCGGACAAAGAGTCCGAACTCCTGGAGGTCTGAGCCCTGGAACCCGCGCAGCAACAGTCGGCCGGCCCGACCGGTCGCTTTCTAACACGCCTCGACCCGGGCGCAAAACCACGCCACGTAGCCATCATCATGGACGGCAACGGACGCTGGGCCCAGCGGCGCTGGCTGCCGCGGGCCGCCGGACACCGGGCCGGCGTTTCCGTCCTTGAGCCGCTTATCGAGGCGGCGGGCGAGGCCGGCGTCGAAACTCTAACCCTCTACGCTTTCTCTACCGAGAACTGGGCCCGTCCCGAAGACGAAGTCGGCACGCTGATGCAGCTCTTTCTCGACACCGCAAGGTCCAAGGTCCCTGAGCTAAACGAGCGCGGGGCGCGGCTGCGGTTTCTGGGACGGTTGGACCGGCTGCCAGCCTCCGTTCGCGGGGCCGTCCGGAAGGCCGAGGAACAAACCGCCCGAAACGACAAGCTCACCGTTTACATAGCGCTCAATTACGGCGGAAGGTCCGAGATCGTGGACGCGGCCCGGCGGATGATCTCCGACGGCCTCCAGCCGGAAGAGGTCGACGAAACTACTTTCTCCCGCTACCTGTACGCGCCCGAAGCCCCGGAGGTCGACCTCGTGATCCGGACGAGCGGTGAACTCCGGGTTTCGAACTTTCTGCTCTGGCAGATCGCCTACGCCGAGTTCTACGTGACGGATACGTTCTGGCCGGATTTTTCTCCCGAGGAATTCCGCCGGGCTATAGACTCGTTCGCCTCCCGCTCCCGGCGTCGGGGTGGCGTATAGGCCTTGCTCCGCTGGAGGACCGTCACCGCCCTTATTCTGGCCCCCATAGTTCTGGGGGCCATTATGTTGGGGCCGTGGGCCGTCCTTGCCGTAGTGCTGGTCGTGGTAGGCCTCGGCGCCCGCGAGCTGTCTCTGGCCCTGAACCCGCTGCCGTTTCCGGCGGCCCTCGGAGCCGGCGTAATACCCGTGCTCCTCTCGATACCTTACGGCCAGGGCGGCATACTGGCCGGCGCGGTACTCAGCCTTCCCTGGTCGCTTTTCTGGCTCACCGGCCGTCCCGAGGCCCGCACGCTGCGCGCGCTCCTGGCGCTGCTGCTAATGGCACTCTGGGTCGGGGTGCCGATGGCCCATATTGGCCTGATCTCCGAGCTCCCGAACGGTCTGTTCCTTATCCTCGTCGCCGTGGCCGGACCCTGGATCTCCGACGCGGGTGCGTACTTCGCGGGCCGTTTTTTGGGCCACAATCCGCTCTTTCCGAGCCTCAGCCCAAAGAAAACAATCGAAGGAGCTATCGGGGGGCTCCTGGTAACCGTGCTCGTCGTCGGGTGGGGCATGTACGAGTTTCTCGAGTTTGGCGTGGCAAAAGCCGCGTTGGTGGGAGCCTTGATCTCGATCTTCGCCCAAAGTGGCGACCTCTTCGAGTCTATCCTCAAACGCATCCTCGACCTGAAAGACCTCGGAGACAGCCTCCCGGGCCACGGCGGTATGTTGGACCGCATAGACAGCCTGCTCTTTACCGCGCCCGCGGTATACTACGTTTCCTTGTTTCTATGAACCTCTCGACTACGAAATCCACGGCGTGAGAAAACGTCTCACGATACTAGGCTCGACCGGCAGCATCGGCCGTCAAGCCCTCGACGTCGTGCGCGCCCACCCCGACCGCTTCGAGGTCGTCGCGCTCGCGGCGAACTCGAACGCCGATTTGCTAGAACAGCAGATCAAAGAGTTCGAACCCCAATACGCCGCCCTGGAAAATCCCTCCGAAGATTCGGGCCTCACCAACGCCGGTGCAGAAATACTCAAGGGACCGGGTTCGGCCCGTACGCTCTCGGAAGTGCCGGTAGACGTAGTCCTGAACGGCATCGTCGGTTTTGCCGGGCTCTCCGCAACCGTCGGCGCTTTGCAGAGCGGAAACCTCGTAGCACTCGCAAATAAAGAATCCCTCGTCGCCGGCGGCGAGTGGGTAATGAACCTCGCCCCCCGTAACCGCATAATACCCGTAGATTCGGAGCACTCGGCGATTTTCCAGTGTCTGGACGGCCGGCGCGAGGATGAGGTAGGCCAGATATTACTAACTGCCTCCGGTGGACCGTTCTTCGAAAAAGAGAAAGCCGAGCTTCTGGACGCCGGGCCGGAGGATGCGCTCAAGCACCCGACCTGGGAGATGGGCGCCAAGATCACCATAGACTCCGCTTCCATGATGAACAAAGGCCTCGAAGTCATAGAGGCCCATCACCTCTTCGACGTTCCTTACGACGACGTAAAAGTCGTGGTTCACCGGCAGTCGGTGGTACACGGTGGCGCCATTTTCAAGGATGGCTCCCTGATAATGCACGCCGCCCTCCCGGACATGCGTTTGCCGATCTCCTACGGTTTGTTCTACCCGGAACGGGTCGATGTCGGCGCGGAGCCCGTAGGCTTTGATAGCGTATCCTGGACTTTCGACGAGCCCCGAAACGGCGTGTTCCGGTGTTTGCCGCTCGCGGTAGAGGCCGGCAAGCTGGGCGGGGCTTATCCGGTGGCGCTCAACGCGGCGAACGAGGTCGTCGTCGAGGCTTTCCTCGAAGGGCGTATAAAATTCCTGCAGATAGCAGATACTATTGAGGGGGTCCTCGAAATAGTCCCCGACTTCGGAGATATGCAGAGCCTGGAAGCGATAGAAGCCGTCGACGCTTGGGCGCGGGACGAAGCCGGGCGCCTCGCCGATAGAGGCACCCTTTGAACGTACTGATCGCCCTGCTCGGCCTGATCTTCCTGATCGTCATCCACGAACTCGGCCACATGCTTACCGCTAAAGCCCTCGGCGTCCGCGTAGACGAGTTCGGCATCGGCTTCGGCCCCGCACTGTTCAAAAAGAAGTTCGGCAAAACGATCTACTCTTTCCGCATAATACTCCTTGGAGGCTTTGCGAAGATGGCCGGCATGGAAGACATCGGGAGCGTGAAGCAGCAGGAGGGTGAGTTGCCGCCGGACACGTATCCGGCCAAACCGCCGTGGAAACGGGCTTTGATCATCTTCGCCGGGCCTGCGGTAAATATTGCGGCTTGTGTGCTGATCCTCTCCGGCACCTACATGGTGTTTGGGGGTACGAACGTTACTACCGAGGTGGATGAGGTGGAACCGGGGACCTTTGCGGCACAGTCGGGGGTCGAGCCCGGGGACCAGATCGTCAGCGTAAACGATACGACCACCGAGGACTGGCGCGAGTTCGTCGGCACCGTTAGCGCCGAAGAGCCTGGTGAAGATGTAACGCTCGTCGTCGAGCGAAACGGGCGAGAGCAAACTTTCTCCGGAGAGCTATCTGAAAACCCGCGAGATCCCGGCAGCGGTCTCGTTGGGGTCAGTCCCGTTGCAGAAGAAATTTCTTACGGTCCCTTCGAAGCTTTAGGGGCCGGGGTCGAGCGGACGGCCACCGTAACCGTGGCGTACATGCAAGGTCTATATCAACTGATCACCGGCGAGCTGAATTTTATGGAGAACGTCAGTAGTCCGGTCGGCATCGTCGGGATTAGCAGTGAAACGGTGTCGCAGGGCACGTTTCTACCGTTTCTTGCGTTTATCAGCCTCATACTAGGGATCATGAACCTGCTGCCGATACTACCGCTCGACGGCGGGCATTTGCTTTTTATTGCGGCAGAGAAGGTCATCGGTCGTCCTGTGAGCGCGGAGACTATGGGCAAGCTAGCTTTCTTGGGCCTGGCTTTGATGTTGACGTTGTTTCTATTCGCAACTTACGCAGACGTTAGTAAAATCATCACCGGACAGCCGTTCATACCAGAGTAGACTGTCCGTAAACCCAGCGCGTTACAAGGAGCCTTAGATCCATGACAGAAGCCGCGATAAAAGAACGTCCGATCACGAGCCGTCAGATAAAGGTCGGTGACGTACCGATCGGCGGCGGAGCCCAGATCGTCGTCCAATCCATGACCAATACCATGACCTACGATGTCGAAGGAACGGTTCAACAGGTCTACGATCTCAACGCCGCCGGGGCCGACCTTGTTCGAGTCTCGGTCAACGGTTCCAAGGCGCTCAACGGTTTCAGGGAGGTCGTCTGGCGTTCGCCGGTGCCCCTGATCGCCGACATCCACTTCGACTACCGGATGGCGCTCGGCGCCGCCGACGCCGGGGCCGCCTGCGTCCGCATAAACCCCGGCAACATCGGTAACGACGACCGCTACCGACAGGTCATCGAGAAGTGCCAGGAGACCGGGGTGGCGATGCGCATCGGGGTCAACTCCGGCTCCGTCGAGAAGCGTTTCTGGGATCTGCCGAAAGAAGAAGCCCTCGTGGCGAGCGCCGTCCAGAAGGTCGAGATCGCCGAGGAGATGGACTTCTACAACTTCAAGGTCTCACTCAAGGCCAGCCACGTCCCCGAGATGGTCGAGGCAAACCGCAAGTTCCGCGAACATTCCGACGCCCCGCTGCACCTGGGCGTAACCGAGGCCGGAACGAAGGTCAACGGCGCCATAAAGACCGCCGCCGCATTCGGACAGCTATTACCCTACGGTATCGGGGACACCATCCGCGTTTCGCTCGCCGAAGACCCGGTAGAGGAGATCCCGGTGGCGTACCAGATCCTCTCCTCCTTAGACCTCCGCCACCGCGGCCCGAACGTTATAGCCTGCCCGAGCTGCGCCCGCACGCTGGGTTTCGACGTGATCGGGATGGCCTCTCAGGTCGAAAACGCCCTCAAACCCTACGAAGATCACTTCACCGTCGCCGTAATGGGTTGCATCGTAAACGGCCCCGGCGAAGCCCGCGACGCCGACTACGGCGTGGCCGGTGGCAAAGACGACGGTGTTATCTTCGCCAAAGGTGAGCCCCTACGCAAAGTAGACCGCGACGACATCTTCGACGCCCTCTTTGAAGAAATAGAGAAAGACGGTTGGAAGTAACTTGGTATATCGCAAAGTACGAGCGGCTGGCCTACACTAGGCACGCTCAGCGTCGCATGAAAGAGCGGAATATTTCTGAGGCCGAGGTCTTGAACGTAATAAGCGCCCCGGATCTCACACATCCGAGCTATGGCAAGCAGGTGGCAGAGAGCGTTTTCGAGGGTGGCAGGCTCTTGCGGATAGTCTTCGTGGATACGCTGGACACATAGGCCGATGCTAGGATCATCTGTGTCATAGATCTTAACGGCTGAGTTTTTGAGAAGTTCAGAAAGGTCGGCTTACAGGGTGGTTCTGCGTCCTCTAGGCTTGTTTGCGGTCTTCGACTTTGTAGTGTTGCTGGGTTTATCTTTGCTGTAGTGGACCGTGGCAGAAAAACTTTCTCACCGTGTTGCGGTCGGCTACATCTATCTGTACTATAGATCTTACGTCGTATAGCCAGCTTGTGTTTAGCGTGTACGAGGGAGGCCTGGCATGATGCGCGGTGGAGGAATATAGATGCAGAATCCGGGAAAGTTCTGTACGAAGTGTGGGTCACAGGTAAGTCCAGATGATGCGTTCTGCGCCGGATGCGGCAAGTCTTTGCAGGATGAGAAAGAATCGTCCCAAGCTGAGGGCCCTGTAGAGGAAGATCATGCTCACCAGAGTCAGGAGCAACAAGAGAGTATCTTTTCAGAGGCTAATACGGCGCCTTCGCCTCCACCCTATATTAGGACTCTAAACGAGTCGTTGGGTAAATTTCGGGAGAGGATCGGTGCGTCCTCCGGCGCGACACAAATCATGCAAAGTGTGCGTGCTGAAGGAGTAAGGCAGAACGCATTGATGGGGACTTTGGCTGCTCTGATCTGTGCTGTTCTCGTGCTGGTGGCAATGCACTTGCTTCTCTTTGTTGGAGGAGTATTCGGCGTTGCCGGCGTGCCCTCCGTCGCGGGGTTCGCAGGATTTGCTCTGGCGCACGGAGGCGCCGTCTCGGCGTCAGCGGAACTTGCGCTCTCGGGCTTGCCCGATGCTACACGGGGTTTCCTCGGGTTGCAGGGAGTGGAGGATCTCGGCGGGCATGCCCGGTTGGGTATTCCATTAACCTCACTGGTACTACTGCCCCTGGTTGTGGCTATTGCGTCCGGGTGGCTCGTGCGGGGCCGCGTCCGAAACCTGGCCGCTTTCGTACTCGTTTCTGCCTTGGTGTATGCGGTCATCACCTTTGTCATCGCTTTGATCGGCACCGTAACTTTAGATATCGGGGACCTTGCCGCACAGTTGGGGGAAGACCCTGCAGAATACGAATCGGAAGCCGTTGCCCGGGCTTTCTCGTTCCGGTACGGTCCGGGACCGTTCTCTACTGCCGCCTGGGGTTTCCTCTGGTTCGCGCTCGGGGCTGCGCTCGGGTCATCGGCCGGGGTTTCTGAACGCCTTTCCTCTATACCTCCTCTGGCCCGCCGGTTGCTGCTAGGGACGGTTGCCGCGGTTGCGGTGTCGGTTTTGCTCACGATCTTCATGGTGGTCGTAGGCGTTGTCCTTTCTACGGTAACGGGTGGCGGGGCTTCCGGAGCCCCCGAAGATGCTTTCGCCGGGAGTGGCGGGTTCGGGGGTGCGCTTACCGCTATCTTTGTACTGTTCTTAGCGCTACCCGCGCTCGTAGGAAACCTCTGGTTGTTTGCGCACGGCGTACCGTTAGGCTACTCGCAGGAGCCTGACTTCAGTAGCGTCCCGCTTGTCAGCGAGGCGCTCGCCGGTACACCGCTCAGCGCCAGCCTCATCGGCGCCGGGGATTTTTCCGTTGCCTGGCGGCTTCTGCTCCTGGCGCCCGTCATCGGGTTAGTGGTCGGGGGCATCGTGACCGCACGTCGTGCCCCGGCCGCGCAGAGATGGTGGAATGCGGCCCTGGTGGCTCTACCCTACAGCGCGACCGCTATCCTTGCCGCCGCACTCTTCAACGCTTCGGCAGAGGTCGACTTTACCGGCGTGTCGGACTTGTTGCCTATACTCTCGCAGTTCGTTCCTGTGACGGGTCTGGCGGCGGAGCCGATGGGAGGTATAGCAGAGGAGGGATTGCAGATGAGCCTGGGGGCGCGCGCGGCTTGGATGCTGTTGTACCTGCCGCTCGGCGCGGCGTTTGCCGCCGCCGGTGGGCTGGCGTTGGCTGGGCGGAGAGGGTTGGACCAGGTCCAGGCTTCCACCGAGGGCGCGAGGGAGGCCGGGAGTAGGGCGCTTGCGTGGGGCGCCGGAAACCTGCCAAGAAGCATCCCGCGTCCCGTTCTTTTTGTAGCCGGTGGCCTCGGGATCCTTCTGGTCGGAGGCCTCGCCGCCTCGATAGTTTTCGGGAACCTGAATCGCCAGAGCAGCTACCTGGAAAAGAGCGGCAACAACCTGACCTTTATCCAGTGGACAAAGGAGTCCGGAGATCGCATCTCTGGCGAAGCCGAGTTCATGTACGCCTCGGAATCGTACGAACCGGAGACAGACACCGTGGCTTTTACGGGAACCAGGGAAGGTTCAGAGGTGACCGTGGAAATGGTGGGCAGCGACACGGTAGCCGAGTGGCAGGGCGTCGTCGACGGTGACGAGTTGATCATGAACGTCGGAAACTCCGCGGGCGAACCTAATGAGCGGGTGTTCGTGGAAGCGTCCCGGGAAGAGTATCAGGAAGAAAGAACCCTTCTGGAGGAGGAACTCGCCAAACAGCAACGTCAGTACGAGAGAGACCAGCGCCGTCAGCAAGCGGCGGGCGACATAGAGGAGATGGAAGTTTACCTCGGAGAGCTCCTCTACGGTGACGAGTACGAGTCAGAGCCGAGCCTGAGCACCCAGACCGAAGCGGTACAGAACGACGCTATAGCTCTCGAAGAAAACCTCGAAGCCTATTACGGAGAAGATGTAGAGGAGCACGTTTCCGATGCTGACGCGGTGCTGAATGTATTGGAGGACTACCGTGACGGAAAACAGAGTCAGGAGGACGCTTGTTTCGACCTCGTCTACGACCGCTCCGATTTTTCGCAGTTCGATGGGATTACCGACGATAGTGAGTACACTTACAGAGAAGACGTAGACGTCCTGGAGGATGACCTGCGCGTGCTCGATAACCTGATCGAGAGCACTACCGAAACCTTCGAAGACTTGCAAGCTGCAAAGCAAGAAGCCGGCAATAACGCACCAGATCTCGAATACGACGAAGCAGAGGTGGACGAAATTGTTGGCGAGGCCAAAGACGTCCGTAAAGAGGCAAACAATGCTATGGAGCGGGCAGAGCAACAAGTCGAGGAATACGAGGGGCAGGCTGAGTCGGCAAGCACTGATGCCGTGGCGGCGTACGACGAGATGGGCATAACCAACGAGGCCGACTGTTACGATCTCTCAGAGGATAATTTGGCCTCGGGAAGCACATCGGGGGGCAGTGGCACGACCACCGCATCGAATCCCGAGGCGGAAGATGTAGAGCAAGCCGTAACCGACTTTTCCGACGCTTACAACTATTCGAGTGCGGACGGGGACGAGATCATGGCCCAGATCGAACCTCACGTTGCGGATGGGTTCTTCGACAGTGGCCGGGGCGCCGGAAACAGGGAGACCTGGGAGGCACTGACCGAGGTACTTACGGTCGAGAGCGAGTTGGTAGCTTGGGAGCCCACTGAAATCGGGGATGAGGCGGCGACGGGGTTCGCTACCAGGGACGTAGTGACAGAGTCCGGAGGTGAGGTCGATGAGTACCAAATCCGGCACGAAACCGAGCTCGTGAAGATAGACGATGAATGGAAGGTCTCCTGGATCGGGGAGCCGGTAGAGTGAGAGCCGGAGGATGGCGGCCCTCCTTGTAACCTACATACTCTACTGTATAATCGAAGACGTTGTGTTGGAGCAAGGGGTCCTACCGGACTCGTTGCTTTTTTAACGTCTAAAAACGAGGTGAGTAGGGACGAAACGGCTGGAGAAACTGACGCAGGTTGTAGAGGATCACCTCCCGGCGGAGGCGGAACTCGTAGAGGCCCGCTTCTCGGATGGACCTGCGCTGACTTTGCTCGTGGACCGGGAGAACGGACCCGTCGACCACGGGTTCTGCTCGCGGGTGGCGTCCGCCGTTTCGCCGACCCTGGAGGCGGAAGGCTACGACGGTATGGTCGAGGTTTCGTCTCCGGGCATCGAGCGGCCTTTGACTAAGCCGGATCACTTCCGGCGTTTTGTCGGGCACGAGGCGAAGGTGCGGCTGGCGGAGCCCATCGAGGGCCAACGTAACTTCACCGGCGCTATCACGCGGGCCGACGAAAATAGCTTTGCACTACAACTCTCTGTGGGTGAGGCGGAGGTGGAGCTGCCGTTCGGCTCCGTTACCCGCGCGCACCTCAAGGAGGATATATAGATGAACGCTGCACTACTCTCAGCGCTACACGAGATAGAGGTAGATAAAAACATACCGTTCGAGACGGTCAAGGGCGTCCTGGAAGAGTCCCTGCTCGCGGCCTACGAGGGGCGTGAGGGGGCCGAAGAGGACGCCGAGGTCGTCCTGGATTCGGATACCGGCGAGCTTTGCGTGATGAAGGACGGCGAGGACATAACGCCGGACGACTTCACGCGCATCGCGGCCCAGGTCATGCGCCAGACGTTCTACCAGCGGCTGAACGAGATCAACAACGAGCAACTCCTGGAGGAATACGGGGAGCGGATGGGCGACGTCGTAACCGGCATCGTCCAGCAGGCCCACCGCCGGATGACGCTGGTGGACCTCGGCCGGGTCGAGGCGATTTTGCCGGCCAGCGAACAAGTTCCGAACGAGCGGTACGAGAACGGGCAGCGGATAAAGGTGTACCTCTCGGAGATCCGGGAGCCCGGCCGCGGCCCGAGCCTGGTGGTCAGCCGCCGGCACGAAGGGCTGTTGAAGGAGCTTTTCCGGCTGGAAGTGCCGGAGATCTACGACGGACTGGTAGAAGTGAAGGCCGTCGCCCGCGAGGCGGGGCTCCGCTCAAAGGTCGCCGTGTGGTCGAACGAGATGGGGATTGACCCGGTCGGGGCGTGTGTGGGACCACGGGGTAGCCGGGTGCGGGCGGTGGTCTCCGAGCTTCGAAACGAGAAGATAGACATCATTCAGTGGGACCCAGACCCGGCGCGGTTTATCGCGAAGGCGCTCTCGCCGGCGCGGGTGCGGGAGGTCTATCTGGATGAGGATGAGCAGATGGCGGAGGTGATCGTGCCGGACGACCAGCTCTCGCTCGCGATCGGCCGCGAAGGCCAGAACGCCCGGCTCGCCGTCAAGCTGACCGACTGGAAAATAGACATTAAGCCTGAGAGCCAGGCCATAGAATACGAGGGTGAAGAGGAATGGGAGCCCGATGAGGACTCCACGATGCACCGTTGCCGGGCGGTACTCAGCAACGGTCGGCGGTGCGCCAACATGGCGTTGCCGGACTCCCTCTTCTGTGGCATCCCGTCGCACCAGGCGCAGGCCGCCGAGTTCGAGGGCATGGTAGAAGGCGCGGCAGAGAGTCCGGTAGAGGGCTCGCAGGGGGTTGTGGATGAGTAAGCGCGTACACGAGATAGCGAAAGAACTAGATCTGAACAACAAAGAAGTCATCGGCCGTCTAAATGAAGCCGGAGTCGAGGTAAACCACCACTCCGCCTCCGTTGATGACTCGGTCTTCGAGCGGGTATTCGGTAACGGCCAGCCCGTTGAGACCCAGAACGGTCGCACCGAGGCGCAGGAGGCCGAAGCCCAGGAAGCTCGCGAGGAAGCGGAGAAATCCGGCCACAACGCGGCGATCGCCGAGGCTCCGGCGGTGGAGCCGGTCTCCGTGCCGGACGAGGCTCCGCAGAAGCAGAAGGGTGGCAAGAAGCGGCGGCGCGTGGTGATAGATGCGAGCGCCACGAACCGCGGACCACGTCCGAGCCCCGCACCGGCCCAGCCGAAAGAGCCGCGTCAGGCCCCGCCGGAGCCGGTGGAGGTCGAAGAGTCCACTGCTATTCGGGTCGAGCCGGGGGCTACGGTCAAGGATATTGCCGATGCCGTGGGGGTTCCTCCGACCCAGATCATCAAGGTGTTGATGGGCCTCGGGGAGATGAGGACCGTTACTCAGACGCTCTCTATCGAGGAGATTGAGTTGGTCGCCGAAGAGCTCGGCGTCGAGGTCGAGGTCGGGGTCGTTGAAGAGCCTGCTCCCGAAGAGGTGCTGCCGGAGGATTCACCGGAGGATCTGGTAGAGAAGCCGCCGGTCGTTACGGTTATGGGTCATGTGGACCACGGCAAGACTTCGCTCCTGGATTACATCCGTAAGGAGAGCGTACAGTCCGGCGAAGCTGGGGGGATTACCCAGCACATCGGTGCTTACCAGGTGGAAAACGAGGGCCGGAGTATCACGTTCGTGGACACTCCGGGGCACGAGGCGTTCACCGAGATGCGGGCGCGCGGGGCGAAAGTTACGGACGTGGTGGTGCTGGTCGTGGCGGCAGACGATGGCATTATGCCGCAGACCCAGGAAGCTATTGAGCACGCCCGGGCCGCTGGGGTCCCGTTGGTCGTGGCGCTGAACAAGATCGACGTTCCAAACGCCAACCCGGACCGGGTCCTGGGCCAGCTCTCCGAGCAGGAGCTCGTGCCGGAGGCTTACGGCGGCGACACGGTTACGGTCCCGGTGTCGGCGAAGACCGGCGAGGGCATGGATGATCTACTGGAGAACATTTTGGTGGTCGCGGAGCTGGAAGAGCTTCAGGCCAACCCGAACGCCCCGGCGAGTGGGCACGTGATCGAGGGCGAACGCGACCCGGGCCGCGGCCCGGTGGCTACGCTTTTGCTGAACCGCGGCACGTTGCACAAGAGCGATGTGGTGCTCGCGGGTACGGCTTACGGCCGGGTACGGGCGATGCTGGACTACACCGGCAAGCGTGTCGAGAGTGCCGAGCCGGGCGACCCGGTCGAGATACTAGGCCTCTCTGGCGTCCCCGAAGCCGGCACCCGGTTCCAGGTCGTGGAGCACGAGCGGCAAGCTCGTGATAAAGCCCAGCAATCCGAGGCCGCCGTGCGGCGCCAGGAGTTGGCCGAGGGCGGTACGCGCCGCACCCTCGAACAGTTGCTCGGTGAGGGCGGGATGCAGGACCTCAACCTGGTTATAAAGGCGGACGTTGCAGGTTCCGTCGAAGCGCTCAAAGAGGCGCTTTCCAAGCTCAGCAACGAAGAGGTGCGGGTCAATATTGTCCGCAGCGGCGTTGGTGCGCTCACCGAGAACGACGTTATGCTGGGGTCTGCTTCCGATGGCATCCTGCTCGGGTTCAACGTGCGGCCGACGAATACTGCAAAGCAGGTCGCCGAGCGCGAGGGCGTGGAGATCCGGACCTACGACGTGATCTACAAGGCCCTCGAAGAGATCGAGGCCGCCATGCGCGGCATGCTCGCCCCCGAGTCCGTCGAAAATGAGACCGGGACCGCTGAGGTCCGGCAGACCTTCCGTGTGCCGAACGCCGGCCTCGTGGCGGGTTGTTACGTGACTACTGGTGAGATCTCGCGCAACGACCGCGTCCGCGTGGTGCGGGACGGCACCGTGGTATACGAGGGGACGCTGGCCTCTCTCAAACGCTTCAAGGACGACGTCCGCTCGGTCCGGCAGGGTTTCGAGTGCGGCATCGGGATTCAGAACTTCAACGACGTCAAGGAAGGCGACGTGCTGGAGTTCTTCCAGGTCGTCGAGGTCCCGCGGTAGCTTACGCGGTAGCCGAAGGCAAAGAGTTTGTTCTGTAACGTGAGGCTGGAACTGGAGTTGCCCTACTCCTCCAGCCTCAAGCAAAAACGGCAGACAATACGGTCTTTGAAAGACCGTCTGCGTCGCAAGAACGTCTCGGTAGTCGAGTCTAACCATCAGGATTCTTGGCAGCGGGCGACGGTGGAGGTGGCGCTCGCCGCTACTTCCCACAGAGCCGCGGAGGAGAAGCGCGACGAGGTCCGCCGCACGCTCCTCAACTACGAGGAGCTTTCGATCCTGGAGTGGCGCGAGGAGTTTTTCAAGCTATGAGCGAGCGCACGCGCAAGATAGAGTCCCAACTAAAGGAGATCGTGGGCGACGAGGTCGCCGAACTTTCCGACCCGCGCATCCAGGGCCTCGTGACGGTCACCGCCGTCCAGGTGAGCCCGGACATCTCGCACGCCACGGTTTTCTACAGCGTGCTGGCGGGCACTAACGAGGAAGAGGCGCAAGAGGGACTTCAGAGCGCCGCGGGCCGCATCCAGGGCGCCGTGGGCGCAGAGACCCGCATGAAACGCACGCCCCGGCTGTATTTCGAGCCGGACCCGGTAGTAGATCAAGCCAGCCGTATAGAAGCAGCCCTGAGGGAGGTAAAACAGAGTGACGACCCAGACCACTGGTAACACTACAGCGCAGGTAGCAGACTTCTTGAAAACCCTTGAACGGGTGGCGGTTACCACCCACGTCGGGGCCGACGGCGACGCCATCGGAAGTTCGGCGGCCCTGATCCACCTGATGCGCGCCCTCGGCGCCGAAGCGGTCTTCTGTCACGAAGAGGAAGTCCCGGGCTACCTTCAATGGCTGCTACCGGACACCCTGCGCGAAGTCCCCGATGGTTACGACCTCCTGGTGGTGGACACCTCCCGCGAGGACCGCGCCGGCGCGACGAACGGCGAGCCGCGGTTGAACCTGGATCACCACGAGGACAACCCGCTCTATGCGGAATACAACCTCGTGGACGCCAAGGCCGCCGCCAGCGCCGACATCGTGGCGCGGCTCTTCCCGGAGCTCGGTGTTCCCATAGAGAAGCCGGCGGCAGAGGCGATCTACACCGGCGTCCGTACCGACACCGGGGGCTTCCGCTTCCGCAACGTCTCACCCGAGGCCCACGAACTCGTCGCAGACCTCCTCCGGACCGGCGTCGTTCCCGCCGAAGTGGACGACCGCATAAACCGCACCGGCACCATCGAACAGCTCAACATCGTCGGTGCAACGCTGGCGAACGCCGTCCGCTACGGCGAGGCCATCATCGCAACCGTAGATAACGACGATTACGAGCGCACCGGCGGTACGGAACTGGACTCCAAAGAAGCCATAGACAACCTCCGCACCGTCGCCGGGGTAGACGTCGTGGCCCACCTGCGCGAAGTTCCCGGCGGCACTAAAGGCTCGCTCCGCTCCGAGCGGATGGACGTCGCCGAGATCGCCCGCGGCTTCGGCGGCGGCGGCCACCGGCTGGCCGCCGGCTACACGGCCGACGGCCAGCGCCCCAAAGAAGCCAAAGAAGAATTACTCGATGCTCTGGCGGGAGTCGTGGACCTCGGGGAGTTCAGATAAAGAACAACCCGCTATCCGGCGCGCTCCCGCTCGACAAACCAACGGGCATTACGAGCGCCCGCGTGGTCGCCCAGGTCAAACGCCTGCTACCCAAGAAAACCAAGATAGGCCACACCGGTACGCTCGACCCCCTGGCCTCCGGCCTCCTCATACTCCTCCTGGGCCGGGCCACCCGCCTCTCCCGCTACGTTACCGGCCTGAATAAGGCCTACACGGCGACCGCCCGCTTCGGGGCCTCGTCCGACACCCTGGACGCCGATGGTGAGATCACCGACCTAGATATTCCGCTACCGGACGAAAGAGAGCTCAGGAAAGCCACAGAAAACTTCATTGGCGAGATAGACCAGATCCCCCCGATGGCCTCCGCGGTAAAGGTCGGCGGCGAACGCCTCTACAACATCCACCGCCGGGGAGAAACCGTCGAACGCGAGAGCCGACCCGTCACGATCCACTCTTTCGAGCTAACCGCTTACGATCCACCCGAAAGGAGCGCGACCTTCCGCATCTCGTGCTCCAGCGGAACCTACGTCCGCACGCTACTGGCCGACCTGGCCGACACTCTAGACACCGCAGCCTACGTCACCAGTCTCCGCCGCGACTCCGTCGGCCCGATGAACCTACACGACGCCGCCTCCCTGCAAGACCTGACCCTCGACAACCTACATAACCACATAATACAGCCAACAACGATATTGGAACATTTACCTGTCGTACAGGTTGGAGAAAGAGAGCGGCGCGGCGTGGTCAACGGGCGGGAGATAACTTCCTCCGGTGTTTCGGGGAGCTTTCGTGTCGAGAGCGAGGGCGAGTTATTGGCGATCTACGGTGGCGACGGTACGAGGGGTGTTCCGGAGGTGGTGTTGTGCGCGGCGCAGTAGTCGCCCTCGGAAACTTCGACGGGGTGCATCTGGGCCATCAAAAGGTCTTGGGCCGGGCGGTAGAGGTTGGGCGGGAGTCGGGAAACAACGTAGTGGCCGCGACCTTTGACCCACATCCGCGGGCCGTTCTGAGACCCGGCACGGAGCCGAAATTACTCACGACGCTGGATGTGCGGAGGGAAGTCTTGGCGGAGTATGGTGCAGATGAAGTGTATGTCATCCGGTTCGACGAGAAACTTCCGAACAAAAGTCCGGAGGAATTCGTCGAGGACGTATTGATCGGTGAACTGGGGGCTGGCGCCGTCGTGGTTGGGGAGAACTTCCGGTTCGGATATAAAGCTGCCGGGGGCGTCGAGGACCTCGAACGGCTAATGCGAGAGCGCGGGGGCGAAGTGTACGCCGTGCCGATAAGGGAAGTAAACGGCGAGGAGGAGATCAACTCGACCCGTATCCGTGAACTCGTCTCCGCGGGGGAGGTTTCTCATGCGGCGAAGCTACTCGGGAGGCCGTATCTACTGCGGGGTGGGGTGGTAGTCGGGGATAGGCGAGGCAGGACGATAGGGTTCCCGACGGCGAACGTGGTCCCCGACCCGGCGGCGCTCGCCCCGGCGATCGGAGTATATGCCGGCACGGTCCGGGTCGGAGACGACGAGTATGCCGCGTGTACCAACGTCGGGGTGGCCCCTACATTCGAACGAAGAGAGAACCGGATAGAGGCGTATCTGCTAGGCTTCGAAGGGGACCTCTACGGTAAGATCTTGGATGTAAGCTTTACGGAACGCATCCGGGGTGAGAAGAAATTCTCCGGGATCGAGGAGTTAAAGCAGCAGATAGCGCAGGACGTCGAGAAAGCCCGTCGGATCGCGGACGATAAGCCTTGATGCGTGTGTTAGCATATGATCGAATAAGTGCGAACAGGAAGCAAAGAAAGTACAAAGAGGAGAGTAGAAGAAGTTGGCGGTAGCTGAGAAAAAAGAAGACACCATTCAGGATTACCGGACCCACGACGAAGACACCGGGTCCCCGGAAGTACAGATCGCTATCTTTTCGAAGCGGATAGCGCACTTGACGGAGCACCTTCGGGAGCACAAGCACGATTACCATTCCCGGCGGGGCTTGCTCAAGCTGGTCGGCAAACGTCGGCGGCTGCTCAAGTACCTGCAGAACAACGACGTCGAGCGCTATCGGTCGCTCATCGCCCGGCTCGGCCTGCGCCGTTAAGAACCCCCGCTAAAAAGCAGAAGAGGAGAAACAAATATGCGTTTAGAGATCCCCGTAGGAGAGCGCTCACTCGTGCTCGAAACCGGGAAGTTGGCGAAGCAAGCCGGCGGTGCGGTTCAGGTGCGCCTTGGAGATACCACGCTCCTATCCACCGCGACCCGCTCGCACAACCCGCGGGCCGGTGCGACCTTTCTACCACTCAGCGTTGATATCGAGGAACGGATGTCGTCAGCCGGTAAAATTCCCGGCGGCTTTATAAAGCGTGAGGGACGTCCTTCGGACCGGGCCATCCTGACCGCCCGGCTCACCGACCGCCCGCTACGCCCGCTCTTTCCGAAGGGCTACAACCACGAGCTGCAGATGATCGGCACCGTCTTGGTTGCCGACCAGGAGACGCCATACGACACGGTCAGCATGGTCGGGGCGTCGGCGGCGCTGGCGCTTTCGGACATCCCGTTCGACGGTCCGATCGGGGCCGTCCGCGTTGGACGCACCCTGGACGGCGAGTTCATCCTGAACCCGACCTACGCCCAGATCGACGAGAGCGACCTGGACCTCGTGGTCGCCGGCACGAAAGAGGCTATCACGATGGTCGAAGCTGGGGCCAACGAGGTTCCCGAAGACGTGGTCGTAGAGGCGCTACAGGTCGCCCAGGAGGCCATCAGCACCCAGGCGAAAGCCATCGAAGAGTGGGCCGCCGAACACGGCAAAGAGAAACAGCAGTTCGACGTGGGCGGGGACAACCCGTTCGTGGACGAGTTGCGCGGCGAATATCTGGCCCGCATCAAGGAGAGCATCGTCAGCACCGACCGGCGGGCGCGTAACGACGAGCTGGACCAGTTGAAAGAAGAGGTCGTCGAAGGCCGCGACGAAGAAGAAGTTCCGCAAGTCCTGGCGGCTATCTCCACGCTCCAGAAAGAGGCGTTCCGGGAGTTGTTGCTACAGGACCGCAAGCGGACGGACCTCCGCGACTTCGACGAGATCCGGACCACCGAGGCTGAGGCCGGAGTGCTTCCCCGGGTACACGGCACCGGGCTCTTTACGCGGGGCGAGACCCAGGTCTTGAGTTCGCTGGCGCTGGCGGACCTCGGGCTTGCGCAGCGGTTGGACACGCTGGAGCCGCAGACCGGCAAGCGCTATATGCACCACTACAACTTCCCGCCGTACTCCACGGGGGAGACGGCGTTCTTGCGGGGACCGAAGCGGCGCGAGATCGGGCACGGCGCACTCGCCGAACGGGCGCTCGTGCCGGTTATCCCTTCCGAGGAAGAGTTCCCCTACGCGCTCAGGATCATTTCCGAGGTTTTGGAGTCCAACGGTTCGTCCTCGATGGCGAGCGTCTGTGGCTCCACTCTAGCTCTAATGGACGGCGGCGTGCCGATTAAGGCTCCGGTCGCCGGGGTCGCGATGGGGCTCGTCAAGCAGGACGACGACTACGTCATCATGACGGATATTCAGGGGCTAGAGGACCATCTGGGAGACATGGACTTCAAGGTGGCCGGGACTCGCGATGGTATCACGGCGCTCCAAATGGACATGAAGATCACCGGCGTCTCCGCCGAGCTTCTTCAGGAGGCGCTCGGGCAGGCCAAAAAGGGCCGGATGGAGATCCTGGACATCATCAACGAGACGATTCCCGAGCCCCGGACCGAGGTCTCCGACTACGCCCCGCGGGTCGAGGTGCTCAAGATTCCTACGGACAAAATCGGGCTTCTTATCGGTCCCGGAGGCAAGACGATCAACGCGCTTCAGGAGGAGTACGGCGTCAACATCTCCGTCGAGGACAGCGGCACGGTATACGTGGCCGGTATTGACGGCGTCTCCGCAAAGGGTGCGGTCTCCACGATAAACGGCATGACCAAGGACGTAGAGTCCGGCGACATCTACAACGGCAAGGTCGTCAAGATCACCAACTTCGGCGCCTTCGTCGAGCTTACGCCGGGCCGCGACGGCCTGTTGCACATCTCGCGGCTCGCACCGGGTAAAGAGCGGGTCGAGCGCGTCGAGGACGTGGTTACCGAGGGAGATCCGGTCAAGGTTCGGGTGCTCGACGTTGACAAGCAGAACCGCATCTCGCTGGAGAAGATAGAGGAGTAACAGCTTGGCTGACCAGAACGTACGTAAAAAAGAATTCCCCGGGGGCTTGCGGGTCTTCTCGGAGCCGTTGGAAGAGGCGACGAGCGTCTCTCTTGGAGTCTGGATCCGGGCCGGCAGCCGCGACGAAAAAGACGCGGTCGCCGGCATTACCCACCTCATGGAGCATATGCTCTTCAAGGGCACCCCCGACATGAACGCCCTCGGCATCGCCGAAGCCTTCGAGAGCATCGGCGCCCAGGAGAACGCCGCAACCGGCGAAGAGTACACTGTGCTCTACGCCCGCTTTTTGCCAGAGCACCTGGAACGCGCCCTGGACATCATGAGCGACATGGTCCTGCGGCCCACGCTCGCGGACCTCGAACGGGAGCGGGAGGTGATCGTCGAGGAGATCAAAATGTACGAAGATCGCCCCGACCAGATGGCCGACGAGTACCTCTCCTCACTCCTCTTCCACGACGATACCCTCGGACGCCCCATAATCGGTTCCGCAGAGACCGTCCGCGGCGTAGACCACGACACCCTCGAAAACTTCCATCGCAACACGTACAACGCCTCAAACGTCTTCGTCGTTGGAGCGGGCAAGCTCGACCAGGACGAGTTCGAGCGGATGGTCGAAGAAAAACTCTCGAAGCTCCCGGAGGGCGAGCCGTTCGAGCGGCAGGCAGACCCGGGAACCCCCGAAAGCCGCTTTTTCTACAAGTTCAAAGAAACGGAGCAATATCACGTCTCGATGGGCTCGCTCGGCATACCGGCGGGCAGCGAAGACCGCTACGCGATGGCCGCGCTAAACAACGTGCTCGGCGGCGGGATGAGCAGCCGGCTCTTCCAGGAAGTCCGCGAAAAGCGCGGTTTAGCCTACGCCGTCTTCTCGTATCATCAGGGATACTCGGACACCGGCGCCATAAAGACCTACGTAGGCTCCACCACGGGCAACGTAGAAGAAGCCGTAAAGGTCATAACCGAGCAGTTCGGCAAAGTACAAGACGAGCCCGTCAGTGATGAGGAACTGGAGCGCACCAAGCAACAGCTAAAAAGCTCGACGTTGTTGGCACTGGAGAGCACCGCGGCTCGTATGACCCGCATTGGGCGGAGCGTAATAACCGGCGCAGAGTTGCTCTCGCCGGAGGAGATCTCCACCCGCATAGAGGCCGTAACCGCCGACGACATCCAGAGCCTCGCAAAGAAACACCTTAACCTGAACGATATGTATCTCTCCGCGGTAGGACCGCAGGAGTTGGACTTGGGAACGTATTTGAATAGTAATTAGGTTTCAGGCTATAGGCGTCAGGCTTCAGCTTTTTTCTGATACCTGCTGCCTGGCACCTAAAGCCTTCAAAAAGGAGGAAACAACCCTGTTAGACAAACAGACCTTGCAGGTCGTGCCCCTGGGTGGACTGGGGGAGATCGGCAAGAACATGACCGCCGTGCGCCAGGAGAGCGGAATTATCCTGGTAGATGCCGGCATGTCGTTCCCGGACGAAGAGATGCCGGGGATAGACGTGGTATTGCCAGACTTCACCTATCTCCGGGAGCACGCAAACGAACTAAAAGGAATAGTCCTGACCCACGGCCACGAAGACCACGTCGGGTCGTTGCCCTACGTGCTCCGGGAATTCAACGTACCGGTCTACGGCACCAAGATGACGCTCGGGCTCGTGCGGAGCAAGCTCCAGGAATTCGGGCTCATGAAGGGTGACCTTCGCGAGATAAAAGCTGGCGACACCCAGAACCTCGCCGGTTTCGGGCTGGAGTTCATCGAGGTAAACCACTCCATACCCGGCGCGGTAGCTATCGCTATCCGGACGAACGCCGGCCTGATCGTCTTCTCCGGTGACTACAAGATAGACTTGACGCCGATCGAAGGCTCCCCGATGGACCTGGGCCGCTTGGCGGCGCTCGGCAAAGACGGCGTGCTCGCCTACTTCGGCGACTCGACCAACAGCGAACGGCCCGGCTACGTGCCCTCGGAGAAAATCGTGGGTAAAGTCTTCAAAGAGATCTTCGACCGGGCCGAGGGACGCATTATCGTGGCCTCCTTCGCCTCGCACATCCACCGGGTAAGGCAAGTCGTGGAGGCTGCGAAGGAGCACGACCGGCTCGTGGGCGTTACCGGACGATCCATGATCCGGAACGTCCAGATCGCGCGCGAACTCGGCTACCTGGACCTGCCCGACGCGATGATGGTGGACCAGAAAGACATCCACCGCGTCCCGGACGCCGACATTGCCGTCCTTACCACCGGCTCCCAGGGCGAACCCATGGCGGGACTCTCCCGGATCGCCAACGGTACCCATCGCAGCATAGACATCGGCCCCGACGATTCCGTAGTCATCGCGGCGCACCCGATACCCGGCAACGAGCGGGGCGTCTCACGAACGATCAACAACCTCATGCAGCGCGGCGCGGAGGTCTACTACAGCCCGCACGAGTCGGTCCACGTCTCGGGACACGCAGCCCAAGAGGAGCAGAAGATGGTCCTCTCGCTCCTGCAACCCCGCTACCTGGTCCCCGTCCACGGTGAGTTCCGGCACCTCAAACACCACGCCGACACCGCCATGACGATGGGCATCCCTGAAGAGAACATCTTCCTGCTCCAAAATGGAGGGAGAATAGAGTTCCGGGACGGTAAAGCGCGTCGGCTGGACAACGTCTCCGCCGGTATGTTCCTGGTGGACGGCGGCGGCCTGGCAGACGACTCCTCGGGCGTGATGCGCGAGCGGCAACAACTCGCCGGAGACGGTATGTTCATCGTCGTCGCCCGCATCAACGCCCAGAACGGCAAGCTGCTGGCGCCACCGGACGTTATATCCCGCGGCTTCGTCTCTCCGCAGGGGGCGAACGGGCTCGTGGACGACTCCATAGAGGTCGTAAAGGAGACCCTGGACCGGACGTCGCGGCGTCAGATCACCGACTGGAGCCAACTCAAGAACGAGATTCGTAAAGACCTTTCGGGCTTTATCTCCAAGCGGACCCGGAAACGCCCGATCATCCTTCCGCTAATAGTTGAGGTTTGATCTTAGGTCCATACCACATAGTGGGTTTGACGCTCAAGTATAGCGTTATGCGCTAGACTACGGCAATGGCGACAAAGAAGCGTGCCCCTAAAAAACCTGCGTGCAAGACCCAGAGCAAAGGTCGTGGCTCCGGCACCCGTAAAAAGGGCAAGACCGGGGCTTCAGCTTTTTTCAAAGAACATGTACTCTCCCGCAGCTTGCTGGGAGTAGTGCTTCTCGCGCTCGGGTTGTTCTTTACGGCGGCTTTCGTGAGCGGTGGTGGCGCACTACTGGGAGACCTCGGCCTCGCGGGGGCTACACGCCTTCTCGGCGTGGTCGGAGTAGCACTCGCCCCGCTCGGCGCGCTGGCAGGAGCCTTGCTGCTGATAGGCTACACGCCCGGTCGCCGGGCGCTGGGTGTGGGCTTGTTGCTGGCCGCCTTGGCGACTACTTTCGCGGCTTTCGTGCCGGAGGCTCTGCTCTTCGAGCGCGGCTCGTACACCGGGGCCGGCGGTCTGGTCGGTAGTGCTATATATGCCGCCGTGTACCGGGTAGGCGGCGTTGTGGGAGCCGTTTTGACCCTCGGCTTGCTGTACGCGGTTTCTATCTCGCTCCTGACCGGCGTAACTTTCCGCGGCGCTTTCGAACGCGCCGCGGATCTTCTCCGGAGCGCCGGCGCCAAATCGCGGGATCTGCGCCAAAAATGGGCTGCGGGAAAGCCGGCCCCGGAACCCGCACCGGACAAGCCGTCGGACAAGCCGCCGTACGAACCACTACCGGACGAGCCGGCCGCACAAAACCCTCCGCCCCCAAAGACCGAAGATACCGTCGAGCTCGAAGTCGTAACGCCCGGACCCGTAGAGGCGCCGGGATTCACCGAGCATCGTGAAGCCGTCCCCGGCGACTACACGCCACCGTCGCCGTCCCTTCTAAAGCTGGGCGGCGGCGGGCCGCAGCACGACGCCGAAGAAACCAGCCGCCGCCTTACCCGGGCCCTGGCGGATTTCGGCGTGGAGGCCCAGGTGATACGGGCGGTGGTCGGACCCCGGGTAACGCGCTACGAGTTGCGGCTCGGCAGCGGGGTCAAGGTCGGCAAGGTCCGTAACCTCCAACAAGACATCGCCTACGCGCTGGCGGCCACCGAAGTCCGGATACTCGCCCCGATCCCCGGCAAGAGCGCCGTCGGGGTGGAGGTTCCGAACACCCGGCCGGCTACCGTAACGCTCGGGGACATATTCCAGGAATACCCGGCGGCCAACGACTGGGCGCTCCCCGTGGGCCTGGGCAAAGACATCTCGGGCCGGGCGGTATTTTTCGACCTGGCGGAGATGCCGCATCTGCTGGTCGCCGGTACCACGGGCAGCGGAAAGAGCGTCATGCTCAACTCCCTGCTCACCTCACTACTACTTACCACGGACCCGCGGCGGGTGAAGATGGTGCTCGTAGACCCCAAGCGGGTCGAGCTAGCGCCGTTCGGCCAGATACCGCACCTCATAACGCCCGTCGTGACCGACGTGAAAAAAGCCGCCAACGCGCTGTCCTGGGCGGTGGCGGAAATGGAGCGCCGGTACGAGGTTCTGGAGAAGATGGGTGTCCGTTCTCTGGACGGTTACAACGACCGGGCGGAGACGCCGATGCCCTACGTGGTCGTCGTGATCGACGAGTTGGCGGACCTCATGATGGCCGCCGCCGCAAAAGTCGAGGATGCCGTTATACGGCTCGCCCAGAAGGCCCGGGCGGTCGGGATACACCTGGTGGTTGCGACGCAGCGGCCGAGCGTGGACGTTATCACCGGCATGATCAAGGCGAACATCCCGAGCCGCGTCGCTTTCGCCGTCTCTAGCCAGGTGGACTCGCGGGTCATCCTCGACTCTGCCGGCGCCGAGGCCCTTCTCGGCATGGGCGACATGCTCTACAAACCGGTCTCGGCTTCCAGAACATCTCGCGTACAGGGCGCGTTTATAACCGAATCCGAGGTCGGACAGATAGTCTCGGCTTGTCGCACGGAGCCGTGTGCCGAACCCAGTTACGTCGAAGAAGTAACGGAGCCGAAGCAGGACCCCAAAGAGAACGAGGAACCGGAAGACGACCTGCTTCCCGACGCGGCGAGCTTCGTGGTGTCAACGCAGCAGGCGTCGGTTAGCGCGGTGCAGCGGCGTTTCAGGGTAGGCTATTCTCGGGCCGGCAGGATCATCGACGCCCTGGAGCGCAAGGGTGTGGTCGGTCCCTACGAAGGCTCGAAGAGTCGCTCGGTCCTGGCGAACGAGATGGAGCTCGAACATATCTTCGGGAATGGGGAGGAGCTTCCCGAAGAGGACAAATTCGACGCACCCTGGTAATCTTTGGAAAAGGTTTGCGGGGACTATGGGCGAACAGGAAAACTTCGATCAGCGCGACGAGGATGCAAACACGGCTGCGTTTGCGGCCGCGAACATAGGCCTTACCCTCCACGAGGCCCGCCAGCAACGTAACCTCACCCTCGAAGACGTCGAGAAGGACACGAAGATCCGGGTCCGCTATCTGGAGGCCATGGAACGCGGCGACTACGCGGTGCTTCCCGGCGCCGTCTACGCTCAGGGTTTCCTGAAAACCTACGCTAACTACCTGAACCTGGACGGCGAAAAGCTCGCCCAAAATCTCAAAGACCGGCCGGAGACTAGCCGTCCAACGGCTGGCCCCGAAGAAACCCGTATCTCCCGCGGGAGCAGATTAAACGACCGGCCCGGAGCCGGACGGCTCAGGAGAAGACGCAACGGGATACTTCCCAGGGTATCTCCTCTGGTGATCATCGGTTCTGTCCTGGCCCTGATCCTGCTGACCGTCGTGGTCGGTGGCCTGTATTTTATCGGTTTAAGAGCCTCCAGCACCCCGGATAACCCCGCACCCAACGCCCAAGTAGCCGAGAACGCCCCGGATTCCAACCAAAACAATAACGCCTCCCCTAACCTCGCCGCGGGAACCACCGCAGAAACTACCAACGAACCCATCCCCGGCACGTCAGAAAACGTGGAAAGCGTCGAGCCATCCGGGCAACAAACATCTCCACAAGGAACACAAGAAGCCGGACAAACGGAAGCCAGTCCCAACGGGGCTTCAGACGAGACTCAGGATGGGCAAACTTCTCCTTCCGCACCGCCCGGACCGCCGCCGGCTGAGACCCTTACGATGGAGGTTCGGGTAGAAAACAACATCTCCTGGCTGAACATCGAGGTGGACGGCAACGCGGAGTTTGTGCAAGTAGCCGAGCCGGGCTTCGTGCAAACGTTCGAGGGTGAGGAGTCGATCACGGTCTGGAGCGGCAACGCCGGGGCGGTGTTTCTCTCGGTCAACGGCCAGGACTACGGTCGATTCGGAGGGTCCGGACAGACCAAGATCCAGGAGTTCAACCTCAAAACCGCCGAGAACTAACCGATTTCGTTTATAGTCTGTTGGGAGCTTGGGTCGCCTCCGGTATAATGTACCTATAGGTTTGTACCTAAATGGGCCTAACGTTGATCGGCTAAAAACAGTTTTTCGGAGGACAAGTTGGACAAGAGCAAAGCACTGGGAGCGGCGGTTACCCAGATAGAACGTCAGCATGGTAAAGGTTCGATCATGCGCATGGGAGACGACCAGAAGCCCAGGAGGATACCGTCTATCTCGACCGGGGCGTTGTCGCTGGATCTGGCGCTCGGCGTGGGGGGCTTGCCGCGGGGCCGAATCGTGGAGATTTTCGGCCCGGAATCGAGCGGTAAGACGACCCTGGCCCTGCACGTTATCGCCGAAGCCCAGAAAGCCGGTGGCCTGGTGGCCTTCGTGGACGCCGAGCATGCCATCGACCCGGCATATGCCCAGGCCATAGGCGTGGACCTGGAGAATCTCTACTTTTCGCAGCCGGACAACGGTGAACAAGCCCTTGAGATCGCCGACACCCTCGTCCGGTCCGGCGCCCTGGACGTGGTGGTCATCGACTCCGTCGCCGCGCTCGTGCCTAGGGCTGAGATCGAGGGTGAAATGGGAGATTCTCACGTGGGGCTTCAAGCGCGGCTCATGAGCCAGGCCCTAAGGAAGCTCTCGGGATCTTTGAACCGTTCCGGGACCATGGCGATCTTTATAAACCAGCTCCGGGAGAAGATCGGGGTCATGTTCGGCTCGCCGGAGACTACGCCGGGTGGCCGGGCCTTGAAGTTCTACTCCAGCGTTCGGTTGGACATCCGGCGCATCGGAGCTTTAAAGGCCGGCAACGACACCGTCGGCAACCAGACGCGGGTCAAGGTCGTCAAGAACAAGGTGGCGCCGCCGTTCAAGGTGGTCGAGTTCGACATTATGTACGGAGAAGGAATATCTCGCGAGGGCACCCTGTTGGACGTCGGCATCGAGCAGGACGTCGTTCAGAAGAGCGGCGCGTGGTTCGCTTACGGTGACGAACGTCTGGGCCAGGGGCGGGAGAACTCGAAGAACTTCCTGAAGGAGAACGGGGAAGTCCGCGAGCGCATAACGAACGAGATCTACGAGAAACTCGGTATCGCCCGCGCCGGGGACGAGGATTCTTCCGTGCCCGAGGAAGATGGGGTGGAACAGGAACCTGCCGGGGCGCCGGCGGGACAACCTTTGTAGAACGGTTGTTCTAGCAAAGAAAGAAAGCAAGGTTGTAAGATGCCCCGGATAACGGATGTCCGGGAGCGCCGGGGAAAGGCCCGCGTTTTCGTAGACGGAGAGTTCTGGGCCGTACTGGATGCGGAGACCATCATTGGGCGCGGTCTGGACGCGGGCACTCTGCTCTCCGAGGACGAGCTGTACGAAGTGCGGGTGGCGGGGGAGCGGACACTAGCTATGGGCCGGGCGCTGAACCTCCTCGCCTACCGCGCCAGGACCCGGCAGGAGGTCCGTGAGAGGCTAGAAAGCGCCGGGTATCTGGACGAAACGGTAGAGTCGGTGGTGCTCCGGCTACAAGAGATTGGGTACCTGGACGACGAGCAGTACGCCAGGGAGTTGGCGCGGCAGAAAGCCCGCAAGTACGGTCCGCGCCGGGTCTACGGCGACCTTCTCAAAAGTGGGGTGGATGCGTCGGCTGCGGGGAAAATGGTCGACGAAGAGTTCGCCGGCCGCTCGGAACTCGAAGAGGCTTTCGAAGCGGCTGCGCGGCGTTATAATGAGTCCGAGGTATCCGGCGCACAAGCGCGCCGGGTTTATGGTTTCTTGACGAGGCGAGGGTATTCGGCCGAGGTTTGCGCCGAAATAGCGAGCAAATATCGCTGGCCCTCGTCCCAAGAAGCCGGAGAGTAGAAACGCAAACTATCCGGCTGCCACCACCTCGGGGCAACGGCGATACCCTCGCGGCTCCGGTCGGCGGACAGCCGTTATGGAGGAAAACTAGTGAGCACCCCTTTATTACTTCTCATAGATCTCATCATCGGCATATCTATCGGCGCAGCGATCGGCTATTTCCTTTGCAAAGCCCGGGTAAACGCGAGTCAAGCCGAGGCCCGGGCCGACGCCCGGTCCATTATCGAAGACGCAAACCGGGCCGCCGATAATTCGCGGCGGGAAGCCGAATTAGCCGCGAAAGAAGCCAGCCTTCAACTAAAGGATCAGGCAGAGGCGGAGATCCGGACGCGGAGGGCGGAGATCTCCCGGATCGAAGAACGCCTGGATAACCGGGACTCGGCCCTCGACCGGCGGGAATCCGGGCTGGACGAACGCCGCAGCGAGCTGTCCAGAACCGAAGAAGACCTTCAGCGGCGGGAATCGGAGCTGAAAAATCAGGAGACCGCACAACTCCAGGCGCTCGAAGAAGTCTCCGGCCTGAGCCGCGATGAAGCGGAGAGCCGGATATTATCTACACTTGAAGTAGAGCTTCAGGATCGTCTCGGCCGCATGGTTCACGACCGCACGCTCGAAGCCGAAGAGAAGTCCGACATCGAGGCGCGGCGCATCATCTCGACGACGATGGAGCGGCTTGCTTCGGACCTTACGGCTGAGTCCACCGTCAAGGCCGTGACGCTCCCGTCCGACGATATGAAGGGACGGATCATAGGCCGGGAGGGAAGGAACATCCGGGCGTTCGAGGCTGCGACCGGGGTCGACGTAATTATCGACGACACGCCGGAAACGGTCGTTATTTCCTGCTTCGATCCGGTGCGGCGGGAGATCGCCCGCATTTCCATGGGCCGTTTGGTGGAGGATGGCCGAATTCACCCGGGCCGCATCGAGCAGATAGTTTCGAAAGCGAAGAAGGACGTCGAGAAGGAGATGAAGACGGCGGGCCGGCAGGCGTTGTACGACGCCAAGATCAGCGGCGGTATGCACGGAGAGCTTCAGAGGTTGCTCGGGGCGCTGAAGTACCGGACTTCGTACGGCCAGAACGTGCTGGCCCACTCAGTCCAGGTCTCTAACCTCTGCGCGATGATGGCCCAGGAGTTGGGCGCAAACGTCAAGATTGTGCGCCGGGGCGGCCTGCTACATGACATCGGAAAAGCGATCGACCACGAAGTAGAAGGCACGCACGCCCTGATCGGGGGCCGCTACGCCGAGAAGCGCGGGGAGTCTGCCGAAGTCGTCCGGGCGATCCAGGCTCATCACCACGAGATAGAGATGGAGACCGTAGAAGACGTGCTGGTGGCGACGGCCGACGCGGTTTCAGCGGCGCGCCCCGGCGCCCGCCGGGAGACGACCGAGGCTTACGTGGAGCGTCTGCGATCCCTGGAGGACCTGGCCCTCTCGCACCGCGGCGTAGATAAGGCATACGCGATACAGGCGGGCCGGGAAGTGCGGGTTATGGTCCAGCCGTCGGAAGTAGACGACCGTATCGCCGCGAAACTCGCCTTTGACATCTCGAAGGAAATAGAAAGCGATCTGGAGTATCCCGGCCAGATCAAGATCACCGTCATTCGAGAGAGCAGGGTCAGCGAGGTCGCCCGCTAGCCCGTAGAATACCGATTTTCGTTACTTTGGAAGGCCCTTACAGAGACCTCGGCGACGGTTTCGTCCGCCTTACCGGTGTGGAAGGCGTGCGCCGGGTCCCATCCCACATAGACTCCGTCGAGGAGGCCTTTGTCGAGCTGCTGCGCAACGCCCAACAAGCCGGTGCGAACAATATCTACGTCTCTACCGTTCTCCGGGCGCGCCGGTACCGGACACTCACGGTCATCGACGACGGGCGAGGCATCCCGGAAGCCTACAAAGACCTCATCTTCGAACTCGGCGTTACAGACAAACACCTGAGCCCCGCGCCTCCCCGCGCTGTCGTTCCAGACCAGCACAAAACCGCCAAAAAAAGCAATGGAGGCGGTCTGTCCCTGTACCACATCAAAAATACGGCCGTACAAGCCAGAGTAGTCTCCACGGTAAACCCCACCTCGATACAGGCCACCTTCGACACCCGCACACTACCGGAAAAGGCCACCCAATCCGGCACCCGACCCTCCGGAACCAACCTCCCAGCGACCGCCCAGCGCTTCCTGACCGACAACGCCGCCGCCAACCTGACCCTCTTCTACGGCTCCCCGGCAGCCATAATGACCTCGCTAATAGAAAACCGCATAATACATAGCAATTCCAGCGCCACCGGTCTAGCATCGGGCTACGCGGAGCAAGGAAAACGGTTGGGGTTTGACATCTCGTTGCGCACGGTGCAGCGGATAGTTCGTGGGGAAATAGAGGCTGCAAAAGCCACAAAGGGTGGAAGGACTACTCGGGGTACCGGAATAGATAAGGCGGTCGGGGAAGATTCTGGTTTTCTCGGACGGCCCCGGTTGGAGTTGGGCCGAGAGGAAATATCCGGCATCCAGGCTATACTGGGAGAGGCTGCAAGGAGCCGGTACCTGAAGGTCGGCGAGGTAAAAGCTGAGGTCCGCCCCGGAGAGATCGTTTTGAGATCCTACGTCTACGAGCCGGAGGAAGAGTATGAGTGAAAGCTCAAATAACCCTAATAGAGTCACGGTGCCGATTTCCCGCAAGCCACAGAAACCTGTTGCTATTTCCGAAACTACCGGTCGGCACAAAACGGCCTGCGTTAAGACTTTCGGTTGCCAGATGAACGTCCACGACTCAGACAGGATGCTTCGCATGGTTCGGGATGCGGGATATGCCGAGGTCCAGACCTACGAAGCAGCGGACGTCGTCATACTCAACACCTGCTACGTAAGGGAGAACGCCGTAGACCGGGTCCGGGGTCATCTAGGAGAACTCTCCCGCCTGAAGCGTGAAGGCCGCGTAAAAAAGGTAGCCCTTACCGGCTGCATAGGAGCATCCCCGGAATCCAAAGAACTAAAACGGCAATACGGGATTGACCTGGTACTGGGAACGCATAATACCTACGAGTTGGCAGGTTTCATAGGGTTGCCGACGATGGAGGAAACGTATACACCGGAGCTTCCCGGGATAGAGGGGGAGCACAGCGCGTTCGTCACGATAATGACCGGTTGTAACTACCAGTGCAGTTATTGCGTCGTTCCTTCCGTGCGGGGCAGGATGGTGTGCCGGTCGATGGAAAGCGTGGTCGGTGAGGTAGAGCGGTTGGTTTCGGGTGGGGCCAAGTATATAACGTTGCTCGGCCAGACGGTTGACGCCTGGAGGGAAGATGGGAAGCGGTTCTGCGACCTACTGGAGAGGGTTTCTGAGGTGGCGCCGAGGTTGTGGTTCACTACGAGTCACCCGTCGAACATGGAAGACCGCACGCTGCGGGCCATAGGGCAGAGGGGTACTATCGTAAAGCGTTTGCACCTACCGGTGCAGTCGGGCTCTGACAGGATGCTGAAGGTCATGCATCGGGGTTACAAGTCGGACCGGTACAGAAAGAAGATAGAGGTATTTAGGGACGAAGTGCCGGACGGGACTTTGAGCACGGACATAATAGTAGGACATCCTGGAGAAACTGAAGAAGATCACGAACAGACACTACAACTCGTCGAGGACTGCGGGTTTGACTCGGCGTACATCTTCAAGTTTTCGCCCCGTAGCGGCACGGAAGCCGCGCACCTTCCGGGGACCGTGCCGGAGGACGTGATACAGAAAAGATTCCTTCAAGTCCTGCGGGCCATCGAAGGAAACGCCTTCCGGCAGAACCAGGGCAGGATCGGGCGGGTCGAGAACGTCTACATCCGGCACGGAGACACGGATGATGGGAGGCGCATAGGGGAGACCTGGAGCGGCCACGCCGTCCACCTGCAAAGCGATAAAGTACCCGGTGAGTACGAAAAAGTCACGATAAGTTCGGCCGGTCCCCACGTCCTTTATGCCGGACGGCCGTAAAAAAGAGGAAAAGAGGGCCCTGGTGATCTACGGTCCCACGGCCTCCGGTAAGAGCGAGCTTTCGGACCTGGCAGGAGACCTATTATCCGAGAGCTTCGGGAGTCAGTCTCCCGTAATAGTCGTCGACTCCATGCAAGTCTACAAAGAGATACCCGTTATCACGAACCAACACCGGCGGCGGCCGGCGGAGCTTACGGGGATGGTTTCCGTGTCGGAGGAGTGGACGATGGCCCGTCACCGGCAAGCCTGCGACGAGGTAACGAGTAATATAGGGTTGCCGTTCGTCTTGGACGCGGGGACCGGCATGTACCTGAACACGATACTGCTCGACATCCCGATAGCACCCCGGGTAACCGAAGACGTCCGTAAGATGGCCGAGGCCGGTTCTCAGGGCGCGGCAAACCAGAGAAGATCTTCGAGGGAACTAGAGCTAAGACTCTCCGGCTTTCAGGAAGAGCGGGGCTCTATCTGGGAAGGAGCTCCGAGGTACGATCTCGACGTCCTCTACCTACGGCCGGACCGGGCCAAGCTAGACCCTTTTATCGACAAGAGATCCCGTAAGATAACCCGGAACGGCCTCGAAGAAGCCGCTGCTCTTTCGGAGGATTACCCCCAGGGAATACCAAACCGCTCCGTAAGAGACTCTATCGGGGTGAAAGAACTTGTCTCTCACACACAGGGTACGTTATCCCCGGAGGACACCGAACAACAGATACGAACCCGAACCCGCAGGCTTGCCAGAAGACAAACCCGGTGGTTCGACAAACTCACCAAGACCCTCGAAAAAACCCCGGAAGGCAGGGTAAATCTACAGGTCCTGCAATCTTCTCACGACCTGGAAGCTACCATTCAAGAGTACGTGGAAAAGGTGTAAGAATTATATGCATGATATAATAATAGTGTGATCGAAAGGAACGGCGGAAATAGAAACGGGGATGGGAGACTGGGTGTAATCCTCGTGGGTGCGGGGGAGAATCGGTACCTCGAAGAGCTCGCACGGCTGGCGGACACTTTGGGCCTTGTGGTCTTGGATACCCTAGAGCAGAACCGGAGAGACGGGGCCGGTTACCTCGGAAAGGGAAAGCGTGAGGAGCTTGCTCGTTTGGTCGACGAGCACGAGCCGGAGATGGTAGTCAGCGACGATGAGTTGACCGCTTCTCAGGCGAGGGTATTAGAGCGTTCTTGCGGGGCATCGGTGGTGGACAGGACCGAGTTGATCATCCAGATTTTCGAGGCCCACGCGAGGGATGCCGCGAGCCGGTTAGAGGTAGAGCTTGCAGACCTCGAATACCGCCTGCCCCGGGTGAAAGGACGTAATCCGTCCCTCAGCCGGCTCGGCGGCGGTGTTGGGGGTGGCAGGGTAACCAGAGGACCTGGCGAACAGCAACTAGAGTATGACCGACGGGCGATAAGGCGTCGGATAGAGTACATAAACAGCAAGCTGAAAGAAGAAGAAAGCGCCCGCAAAACCCGCGGCGCCAAACTCCTCAAAGACGGTCCACCGAGCGTTGTGCTCGTCGGGTATACGAACGCGGGAAAGACCACGATACTAAACTCCCTCAGTGGCTCCAGGAGATCCACGGCAGACCGCCTTTTCGAGACGCTCGAAACAACCAGCAGGCTCGTGACTTCACGGGGCGGAGATGCCGGCTCCGAGGCGAAACCGGACTTCGTGGTGACCGACACCATAGGTTTTATAAGGAAGCTGCCGACACAGCTCGTACACTCTTTCGCCAGCACGCTAGAGTCGGCGGCTGACGCAGATGTAACGGTGCTCTGTGCTGACGCTTCCAGCGAGATGCTGGAAGAGGAGATATCGACCGCCCACGAAATCTTCGCCACCCTGGAGAACAAAGGACCCAAAGAATCTTTCGACCCGATACTCTGCCTGAACAAAATAGACTTGCTAACCGCCGTAGAACTAACGGGGCTTAAAAGAAAGTATCCATCCGCGGCCTTCATCAGCGCAACCAATGACACTAACGAGCTAATGAGATCCATACACGCATTCATTTCCTCGGGCAGGACCCGTACGCAGCTTCTAATACCCCACGAAGACTACGGGGTGGTCAGTAAACTCTACGGAAAAGCCGAGATCCACCACTCCAAAAACACAGAAAACGGCCTGTGGATGGACGTAAGCCTCCCAAAATCCCGCCAAGACCTGTACGACCGGTACAAGCATTAGACGAACCCAGTTTCCGATAAGTGAAATTCTCGGAAACTAAAGTCTGGCGTAGCCTCTGACTAGCGGTGCTTAGCGGTGCTAGAATTCGCGGGTGAAAACTCCGGGGTTTCAGAGGTTCTACTCGCCCGCTGTCCTGGTATTCGGCTATGCTTTGGTATGCGTACCGGTGGTCCTTTCTTTTGTGTATGTTTGGAGGTTCGGGGTGAACGTTCCGTTCACGGATATGTGGCGGATGCCACCCTACTTCGAAAAGCTGTTTAGCGGTGGGCTCACTGTGGCCGACTTGTGGGCATTGCATAGTGGCGAGCACCGGCCGCTGTTGCCGAGGCTCTTTTTGTTGGCTATGGGCCCGTTGGATGATTTCAACCTGGTGACGATCTTGTATGCGACGCAGCTTTGTTTGCTCGTGGTCTTTGGTGGGATCATGATGGCGTATAGAGATACGGTTGGCTCTGATGCCAGATCGCTATTTTTCGCCGTGCCCATCTCTCTTCTAGTGTTCAGCCTCAGTCAGTACTGGAACATGCTCAACGCCTGGTCCATACACGTCGTAGTAGTCAACTCCTTCGCGGTCTTGAGCTTCTTGCTACTCAGCAAACTTAGGAAAGCGTCCTCGATTTGGGGAAAAATTTCACTGCACTTGACGGCTATTTTGGGAGGTTTCGCGGCCACACTTTCTGCGGGGCATGGTCTCATGGTCTGGCCGGTTGGGTTTGTTCAGCTTTTACTAGAACCGATATCCGGTAGGAGCAAGAAATACCTTCTGTGTGTTTGGGGAGCTTTGGGCACTCTGGCCTGGTTTTTCTACTTCAGGAACTTCGATAACCCGGACCTCGGTGATTCTTCAGCCAGGGTGGAGGAGATCTATTTCTTCGACAGCCCGATGCTCGGCGCGGACTTCTTTCTCGGCCTTACCGGGTTCTCTTTGTTTACGAACCTGAGGCTAGCGATCGTAGCCGGGGTCATGATTTTGGCTTTGTTGGCCGTCGTGGTGTTCCGTATTTTCAAGGATCGGGAACAGTCGAATTATACTTTCTGGATTTCCTTATCCGTCTTCTCGCTGTTAGTTTTGGCCGTCACAACCGTCGGCAGGGCCGGAAAGGGTCTCGAAGGCACCGTCCAGTCGAAGTACGTGACCTTCTCCGTGCTACTAGCCATCGGTGTCTACGTCATGGTACTGAAGTTGGCCTTGAATCCCCGGTCTTCCAAGTTCTTTAACTACTCGGTTGCTGGCTGTGTTGCTCTCGTGGCCATCAGCGCCCCGCTTTCCTACTACTCCGGCGTTGTGGAGGCGAGAGGGATCCGGGCCGAAAGAGAGGAAAAGGTGTGCGTTCTCTCAAACTATAAAAACCTGCCGGACGAAACCCTCCAGAAGGCTTTCAGGCCGCTCAGGAATCGTCCCGAGATAGGTAGAGAGATAAGACAGAACACAACTATCCTGGACAACCTAAACTACACCGTCTTCGCCATCCCCGATTCAGAACTCCGGGGCGAGTATGGTTGCGGCAAGTCCTGAGACTTAGCCCTTAGGTACTTTTATGTTTTGAGGAGGGTATTGTACCGATATGCTCTGCTCGCTAATTCTTCCGCCCTCCTGATGTACTTCATGGTTGTTTTGGGATCCTCGTGACCTAGGAACTGTTGTATTATGAGTAGAGGAGCCTCGTTTACGGCCATGTTGGTACCGACGGTGTGGCGGATGGAGTGTGGGCTTATTGCTTTGGTGATGTTGGCGGCGTTGGCGTATTTTTTTACCAGGTAGCGGACCATGCGGGTTGTCAGGGGTTTGTCTTTGCCTTCGCGCGAGACGAAGAGTGGTTTGCGGGCATCTGTCTGGGAGGTGAAGCTGCGTTTTGTCAGGATGACGTAGCGTTGGACTAGTCTCCAAAGGTCCGGGGAAGTTGGGACGTTGCGAATCTTGTCACCTTTGCCTCTCACGCGCAATAAGATTTGGTCCTCCCCCATCTCTTGGAAGTCCCCTACCCTGACGTCTATTACCTCGGCCTCCCGGAGACCACAGCCGGCCATCACGGTCAGGAGCGTGTAGTCCCGGTAATTATGTGTCCGGGCTGCGCCGAGCATCCTCGTCAACTCGTCTTCGGTTAGGATATTGTACGAGGGGTCCTGACGAACCTTCGGGCTTTTGGCGAAGAACTTCAAAGCCTCCGGGTTTACCGTGGTTGCCCCGCTCATGTATGTAAAGGTTAGAAACCTGCGAACCGTGGTTAGCTTTTTTGCGGACGTGGCCGGGGCGTAGCGGGTTATCAGGTGCTCCCGGTAGAGCGAGAGGTCTTCCGCGGTGGTTTCCTCTAACCCCTTGCCCAAATGACCCGTCAAGTACGAGACGAACATTCGGATTTCTGTATTATACGTTTTTTTGGTTTGGGGGCTAGTCAGGGTGCGGAGGTATATTTCTATTAGTCGGTTTGTGGGGTCTCCGGTTGCAGCGGGAGTTGCTGCGTTGGATGTTTCGGGGAGGTTATTCGTTTGGGTCATCGTAGATTATCAGGGAGATCGCTTTGTGGGGCGAGAGTTTTTCGCGGCCGTCGAGGTAGCCGAGTTCTATGAGGAATGCGGTGCCGGCCACGGTTCCGCCGGCTTCTTCGACGAGGTCGCACATGGCACGGGCGGTTCCGCCGGTGGCTAGTAGGTCGTCGGTGACGAGGACCCGGGTTCCGGGTGGGATCGCGTCGGCGTGGGCCTCTAGCGTGTCCGTGCCGTATTCTAGCTCGTAGCTGGCCGAGATGGTCTCCCGGGGTAGTTTGTTCGGCTTGCGGGCCAGAACGAGGCCTTTCTCGACCCTGTAAGCCAGGGCTGTGCCGAAAACGAAGCCGCGGGCTTCGGCGGAGAGTATGCGGTCGAATTCGATAGGTTCGACGATCTGGGCCAGCGCGTCAACCGCGGCGTGCAGGGCGGGTCCGTCTTCGATCAGGGGTGTTATGTCTTTGTAGGAGATGCCGGGCTCGGGGTAGTCGGGCACGGTTCTTATGTGATGCTCGATCTCTTTTATTTCGGCGTCTGTCGGACGTCCCATGATCGGCTACGGTACGAACGAGTCGATGACGTTGGACATCATGAGTTCTTTGAGCCGCGAGTCGACGGCGGCCAGGTGGCGCGCCTTCTCCACGGCCTCAGCCGTGCGCAACTCGTCTCCGCTGCGGAGTTCGGGGTTCAGGATCTGCTTGAACATGGCGGCCTCCCGCTCTACGGCAGCCATTATACCCCTTAGGTGGCGGGGCTGAATCGAGTACTTCGCCATCTCCAGTGCCATGCGCGCTATCTCGGCGTCCCGTTGGGTCAAAGAGCCATTACGCCCGATAACACCGACCGAGATCAGGTCCTCCACAAAGCGTGAGTCGGCTTCTAGAGCTTCCGCCAACTCTTCCCGGGTGTAGGTGCGGTCTTCGAGAACCCGGGACAGCTCGTTTGTTGCCTCTGCTCCGGAAGTTAGTACCGGGGCCCCGCCTTCGATGCGCTTTTTTATTACCTTGAGGGGCAGATATTCTTCTTCCTGCAGCGTGAGGATGTACCTCAGCAACTCGACGTCCTGGTCGGAGAAAAGCCGGTACCCACCGCGGGTACGGGTCAAGTTGATCAGACGCCGCCGTTCGAGGTACCGAATCTTACTAACGGAGAGCGACGGAAAATCGGGCTTGAGCCGCTCTACCACCTCGCCGATAGTGTAGTTGTCTTTTCGGGGGCCTATCAGGTCTTTTACGGGTATTTGGGTTTCGTTTTCTATCTCCGGAACAAGCACCTCTTCGTAGGCTTCCGGCTCCCCAGGCACCTCGTCGAGCACCTCATCGGGTACACCCCCAGGTATCGTTGTCTCTTCCCGTGCCTCCCGGTATTCACCCGGGAATCCTCCGTAGTTGTCTCTGTTCTCTCCGTTTTGCATCTAATGCCTCCTCCCGACTTTAGAACTCGGACCTGGGGATCTTCTAGAACCCAATTCCCTTTACGTGAACACAAATTTGAATCGGTATTTGCCTATTTGAATTTCGTCTCCGTTGCGCAGATCTACGGCGTCCACCCGGACCCGATTGACGTAGGTACCGTTCAGGCTCCCCGCGTCGCGGATTCTGAAGCCGTGGCCACCCCGTTGTATCTCAGCGTGCTCGCGGGAAACCGTTACGTCGTCGAGGTATATGCTGCAATCCGGGCTACGTCCAACCGTGACAGCCTCTTCCCCGACATCGTGCATCCTGCGTCCGGCCGTACCCTCTACCTGGTCCAACTCGATCAGGGTAGCCCCGTCGGGGCTTTCGGTGACGGGGGAAAGCTCTTCTTCGATGAACGTCGGCGAATACGAGACCGTCGAGTCCGTGAGGGGCAGTTCGGCACCGCAATTGGCGCAAAATTTCGACGGCCGCGCGTTCTCGGCGCCGCATTCCGAACAGTAGGTCAATTACCCGCTCTCCCTGTATCCTGGTCTATCAAAACCTGTGCCAAATCCTCCGGTGACAATGAACCTTCACCCCGGCGGATGAGCTCCGAACGTATGAGGTCTATGCGGCCCTGCAACACCCGGCGCCGGTAACTCACCGCCTGTTCCTCATCGACCAGCCGCTCCAAAATAGACCCGAGATCCTGCTTGGAAACTGCCGTGATATCCGGATAAATCTCCCAATCCAGAACCCCCGCCTCCTCTTTAAAGGTTCCACCTCCATCCATAACCTTTAGTATAACCTCCCCTTAACCTGAAGTACAGTCTCAGATAGTGTTCCCGGCCTCGTTTAATCTAGATGTCTGTTGTCAGGTTTATGCCCACAACTCCTTAATGTGCCCTTGAGAACGATCCAGAAGGCGGTTGACCACCATCGCGTAGGTGTAGGCTGTCATCTTCGCTGCGATCCTGGTAGCCAGTCCCACCAGGGTCGTCGCCAGCGTCTTGCCGAGACCCAAAACCCTCTTGAGGCTCGAAAAGGCAATCTCGATGCGTTGCCTTGCGCCGGGTCTCCTCTTTGCCCGGTTAGTCTGAAGTAGGACTCCCACTTCGGCCAGGGCCTCTTCAAGAGCCTCGCTTCCGTAGGCGAGGTCCCCATACAATCTCCGGGCGACGCCATCTCCGAGAGCCGCCTCTTCGAGAAGCTCTTCGGTGAGGGTGATGTCCGCGACATTGGCGGGAGTGAGCTCATAGGAGACCGGGACCCCGTTGGTCGTCGACAGGAGATGGAGCTTCACCCCGTAGACGCTGAAAGATCCCCACCTAACCCATGCCGCGCCCGCAAAGCCCGCCGACTGCTTCACCTGGCGCGGATGGAGAAGAGAAAGCAGCGTCGAGTCGATGAGTAAGGTCTCCGGTTCTCCCACAAGTTCGGAGAGCACCGAACGCCTAATGGGCTCCAGGAAGCGCCTGAGCCTCCTCAGGCGGCGATGGAACGAGGAGGGATGCAAGCCCACGACGCCGGGGAACAAGTGCGAGAAAAAGCGTTCGCAGTCGCGCAAGAAGGAACGCTCCGACTCGATGCACCGCAGTTGTTGGAAGAGGGAGAGGGTGATCACTTCCGAATCCGAGAGCTTCTTCAAAGACTCGTAGCTGCTTGCTCTGGGGTTCACAGAGGCGTAAGTGTCATCCACCCGGCAGAATAAAATGCTCACCGCTTCTTCCAGAAGCTCAAAGCGTGGGGTATGGTGAGAGCGGGCCATCCGGTGCTCCTTTGGTCGGGACTACGGATGGCCTTCGTTTTATCTCGACAATCCACGCAACACACATCTAGGTCGTTCTATTGGTGGGCGATTTAGTGGGCGACCAGACGAGTTCGACGTAGCCTTCGAGCAAGGTTTCCATGCCGCCGTTTGAGTGGTTTGGGTGGTTTATAGGGCTGTCCTCGGCGTACACGTAGAACAGGGGATTATCTGGGTTTGGGAGCATGAGGACCCATCTGTCTTCGAGGAGGAGTTTTACCCCGTCGGTAAGGATCATGTCCGGGTCGGCGCCGAACCTTTCTGCCAGGCCCCTCATCATCCGGCCTTTCTGCGACCAGGAGCACTCGAGCTTTCCCGGGTGACGTTGCCGAAGCGTTGCCGAAGCTATCGCCGAACTTCGCCCGCACTTCGGAGAGTGGCGTTTCTTTGAAGAGTTCCAGGATTCGGGCCAGCGTTACGAAGCAATCCGGAGCCGGCAAAATCCGCCCGGCTTTCGGCTGCTTTGAGTGCTACGTTTCTAAGGCCGGCGCGGCTTTCTTCGAGGGTGCCGCCGGCTTACTCGGCCAGCACGCGGTAGCCGGCGCTGAGGCTTACACAGGCCAGCATGGCGCCTGGGGAGACGGGTTTACCCTCGCCGTCTACAAAGGGCCATCTTCACGGAACCTGCGGTTCCGGCGGGCGTATCTTCTATAGAATACTTGATATATACGCCCCCGTCGGAGGTCGGAGCCGGCACCGAAGTAGTCCTGGATCTCCTCGGGCATAAATTGGAGCGTCACGACGATGTGTAAAGTCGTGCCGTTTAAGCAGCTCGACGATGTGCTCCATGCACGAGATGCCGACTATCGGTACCAACTATCGGGATCATGGGTTTTGGTTGCTGGTCAGGGGCCTGAGACGGGTACCTTGCCCGCCGGCCATGATTACCGCCTTTAAGTGACGCCTCCTCCACCCGTTGCCCGGGAGATATTGACTAGATACATGAGCCCCGCCACAAGAGACAGGCCGAACCCCACGAAGAAGACAGCCTCTCCCAGAACGCCGGGGCTCAAGATGATCAGGGCGATAGCCGCCATGAGCAAAGCCGTCGCCGCTTTTCCGACCCGGTTGACCGAGAGGTTTCTCCCGAACGTGAGGCCCCCGACGAGGCCGAACAAGTCTCTCACGACCAGTATCGCCACGGCCCACACCGGTAACGAGCCCCGAACCGCGAGCACGATAGCGGTGCCGGAAAGCATGAGCCGGTCCGCCACGGGATCCAGGATCTTGCCGACGAGGGTGGGTTGCGTGCGGCGCGCCAACACCCCGTCGAGAAAGTCCGTCGCGGCGGCGAGAACGAAGACTATCACCGCCGCGAGATCGGCCCGCCCGAGCAGCAACAAAACTACCAGGGGGACCATAAAGATCCGCAGCAGCGAGAGAACGTTCGGCACGGTAAAGACTTGCCGGCCCATCTGGGACGTGTTCCTCCGCGGCATATCTACCGGCTGCTTTTCAGTCGGATTCTCAAGCTGACCCCGTAGAGGTCGTACCGTTCGCGCAGGGCGTTCTCTATGTACCGGATATAACTGTCCGGCACGTCGTCGGGCCGGTTGGCGAAGATCGTAAACCGGGGCGGGGCGGTGCCGGTCTGGGTCGCGTACCGCATCCGCACGCCCTTTGGCGGCGGGTTTCGGTCTGCGGTGCGGTTTATGAATTCAGCGACCTCGTGCGTCGGGCTGCGGAGGTTGTAGCGCTCTTGCAGTTTCGCCGCGAACGGCAGGACTTTTTCTGTGCCAGATCCCGCAAGCGCCGAGATCGCTACGGCCGGCGGCTTGAGGTCCGTCATGCGGGCCGTGAGCAAACCCCCGATCTCGCGCACCCGCTCCGATGCCACGAGGTCGCGCTTGTTGATAACGACCCCGCAGGTTTTCCCGGACTCCTCGATCTGGCGCGCGAGCTGCAAGTCTGCGGCCACCAAGCCTTCTACAGCATCCACCACGAGCAGCGACACATCCGAACGCCGGATGGCTTCGCCCGTCCTGAGAGCCGAGTAGTATGGAACGCCCCGGACCTTTCTGGCGCTGCGGTTTACCCCCGCCGTATCGAGCAGCAGGTACCGTCCGCCGTCGTAGACCACTTCGCCGGCCACGGCGTCCGTCGTGGTACCCGCGACCTCCGAGGTTACGGCCCGCTCAGCGCCGAGGAGCCGGTTCAGGATCGTGCTCTTTCCGACGTTGGGACGGCCGATAATGGCGAGCTGCGGCGGTTGGACTTCTTCGTCCGCCCGCGCTTCGGGGAGCGCCCGAACCACCTCATCCAACAAATCTCCGGTGCCGAGGCCGTGCGACGCCGAAACGGCGTGCGGCTCACCTTCACCGAGCGAATAGAACTGGTAGCGATCCGTGTCGTCGGCGGGGTTGTCCAGCTTGTTGACGGCGAGCAATATCTGCTTCGGCGTGCGGCGAAGCTCTCGGGAGATCGCCGCATCCGCCTCGGTGGGGCCGAGCCGGGAATCTACGAGGTGGATTATGACGTCCGCCTCTTCGACGGCGACCTTCGCCTGCAACGTAACCAGGGTTTCGAGGCCGACCTTCGCCGCAGGCTCCATTCCGCCGGTATCAACCAGAAGGAACTCTCGCCCGGCCCACTCGGCCCGGTTGTAGGAGCGGTCTCTCGTTGTTCCGGGCTGGTCGGAGACGACCGCCCGGCGCCGGCCGATGACCCGGTTTACAAAGGTACTCTTCCCGACGTTCGGCGCCCCGACCACGGCGACCACCGGTAGCCGGTTCAAGGCTTCTCCGCCAGGGCGTTCTCGTCCGCTAGGCCGTACTCCTCTGGGAGAGCGTAGATTTCCTTTAGGATGCCTTCGGCGACTTCTTTGTACGCCCTGCCGCCCCGCAAGTTGCCGTCTACGCTGATCGGCTTTCCTATGCAAGCATACATCCTCTTGCCCCTCAACCGCTCCCTGGGACCCGGTGCGGGGCGCATGTACACGGGCAGAACTTGGGCGCTACCCCGGGCGCCGAGTACCACGACCCCGCTCTTGGCTTCCCTCCGGGCCTTTTCTTCGTGGCCCTTGTGGGTACCTTCGGGGAAGATGCCCATTACCCCACCGTCCTTTAGCAACCCGATGGAAGACCGCAGGGCCGCCCGCCCGCCCTTCTGCCGGTCCACCGGATAAGCCCTGAGCAAGGCAAACAACCCACGAAACGGAAAAACGAACAACTCTTTCTTCGCCATCCACTGCACCCTTCGGGGGACTGCAGCGCTGACGTATACCGGATCCAGGTACTGGGTGTGGTTGCAAGCAACTATAAGGGGACCCTGCTCCGGCACCCGGTCGGCACCGTAAACCTTGAAGCCGGTGAAGACTCGTAACAGCAAAGTAACGAAAAACCTGAACCAGCGGTACCTGGTCGACATGCCCCCGACTTCTAGCCGGTCCCCGCTCATCGGGAATTCCCCTGCAAGCCACCGGCGAGGTCCACGACCCGGGTGACTACTTCTTCGAGGCCGAGGCCCGTGGTGTCTATGACCACGGCGTCCGGGGCGGATTTTAGCGGTGAGGTTTCGCGCTCGGAATCTTGTCGGTCCCGAAGGTTCATCGCCTCCTGGATACGCTCCAGCTCTGATTCGCGGCCGCTCTGCGCCGCCCGCCGACGGGCCCGCTCTTCGGGCGCGGCGGAAAGGAAGATCTTGAGGTCCGCATAAGGGAGTATGACGGTGCCGATGTCCCGGCCTTCTACCACAGCCCCGCCTTTCTTTCGGGCCTCCGCCGCGGCCTCTCGCTGCACGTTTAGCAGCACTTCCCGGACCTCGGGGTGAACGGACACCTTCGAAGCCGCCGCCGCCACCTCCGGGGCGCGCAATGCCGCTTCTTCTACGCTACCGCCGTCGACCCGGGCTCCGCTCTCCGTCAAACCGACCCTCCCGGCGAGCGCCGCGAGATCCCCGGCCGCGTCCAACCCGGCTTTCTCCGACAAAGCGAGAAACGCCACCGCTCGGTAAGCCGCGCCCGTGTTCAAGTTGACCAAACCCAGCCGCCCGGCAACCGCCCGGGCCACCGAACTTTTTCCACTACCCGCAGGCCCGTCTATGGTTATCAGGATTCCGCCCATCAGTCACCGGAGTATATCGGATAGCCCCGCGCATTTACCGCCGGCAACCCTCCTCAAAGCCCGGCAAGACTTTGGAAGTAGCCGGGAAACGTCTTGGTTACACACCCGGGGTCCTCTATCATAATTCCGGGAACTAACAACCCGATCAGGGAAAACGCCATCGCCATCCTGTGGTCCTCGTAAGTCCGTACCCTACCGGATTTTACCGGTTCTGGTATTATGCGTAAACTACTCCGGGTTTCTTGGGCTGGCACGCCGAGGCGGTTTAGTTCGGTGGCTACGGCGGAGATGCGGTCTGTTTCCTGGTGACGGGTGTGTTCTACGTTCGTAATAGTGCTCTGTCCGTCGGCGAACGGGGCCATGGCGGCGAGGGTCATCATGGTGTCGGAGAACTCGTTCATGTCTACCTCTATTCCGCGGAGGCGTTCCGGTCCGTGGACCTCGATCGACTGCGCCCCGAGCTTTACCCGGCAGCCCATTTCCCGGAGCGCTTCGGTGAAGCGTAGGTCTCCCTGGGTCGAGTATTTCCCGAGGTTCGGGATCCGGATGCGTCCGCCGGTGACCGCCGCGGCGGCCATGAAATACGAGGCGCCGGAAGCGTCGGGTTCGACGGTGTATTCCCGGGCCTTGTAAGTGCCGGGGCCCACGGTATAAACCCCGTTTGATTCCGGGGCTTCGACGCCGAAAGAGCGCATAACATCCGTAGTAATACCGACATAGGGCTTCGAGACCAACTCCCCGCCGACTTCCAACGTGACCTCGCTTTTCGCCCCGGGCGCGGCCATCAAGAGGCCGCTGAGGAACTGGCTGCTCTTTTCCCCGGCGACGCGGGTCTTTCCGCCGGGTAGTCCGCCGCCCTCTACCACCAGCGGGAAGCGTCCGGGGGCTTCGGGGCAGGATAACCGCGCCCCCAGGTGACGCATCGCTTTGATCAAGTCCTCCACGGGCCGTTCCCGCATCCGGGGCGTACCGTCGACCCGGTACGGACCGGGTCCCAGGGCCAGCACCGGCGGGAGAAAGCGGGCGACGGTTCCGGCGTTTCCCACAAAAACGTCCCCGCTGCCGGCGGGGATGCGCCCGGCGCGACCTTCGATCTTTACATAACCCGCCGCGCGGTCGGCCCATACCTCGAATCCCAGGTCGGCCAGTGCTTTCATCAGCCAGAAAGAGTCATCGGAGAAGAGCGGGTTCCGTATGGTGGAGGTTCCATCGGCGAGCGCGGCCAGGATCAGGGCGCGGTTCGTCACGCTTTTGGAACCGGGCACGGAAACCGTGGCGTCCACCGGGTGGTCCAACGGTTCTATCTCGACCTCTTCCGGAAAAACACCTCTTACGTCTTCCACGGTAAAGTCCCGGCCCGGCACGCCTACTACCCGGTTACTCATTGCCCCGCAGCCCTCTTATCTCGTGTTCGGTGAGCGGGCGGGATGCGCCTTCGGGCAAGTTACCCAACCGGACAGGTCCTATACGTACGCGCTGCAAGGATAGTAAGCGGAGGCCGACAGCGTCGCAGGCGCGGCGTATTATGCGGTTGCGGCCCTCGTGGATAACGAGGTTCAAGAACGCTTTGTGTTCGCTGTGGTGGAGGCCGGTGAGCCGCGGCGGCAGCATCGGGCCGTCGTCCAGGATAGGACCTGTGGAGAGAGAGGCCAGGGCTTCTTTGGAGACGGGGGTTGGGACCTCCAGGCGGTACTCTTTTTCGATCTCCATGGAGGGGTGGGCGATGCGGTTGGCTAGAATCCCGTCGTTGGTAAAGATGAGCAAGCCGGTCGTGTCGGCGTCGAGGCGGCCGACGGGGACGAGCCCCGGCACGTCCGGCACAAGGTCCGCGGTGGTCCGGCGACCGCGGTCATCGGCCAGGGTCGTGAGGTAGCCGGAAGGTTTATTCAACGCCAGATACGTGGCGGTTTCCGGCAGGTTGATCCGGTGCCCGTCGAGCAGTACGAGATCTCCCGGAGAAACCCTCACCCCGAGGGAAGCCAAAGATCCGTTGACCCGGACCCGGCCGGTGGAGATCAGGGCTTCCCCCTTGCGCCGCGAAGGGACTGCGCCGGCCCGGGCAAGGTACGCTTGCAACCTCATTGACTCTTTAACCGGCGGACGCATTGCCTTTCGAACGGGGTGTAAAGTTCGAGCAAGACGTTTTTCTTTAAGAGCGCCCGAAACGTCTGCCTAGATACCCGACGAATTTCGTGAGGCCGTATATTTCGAGCGCAGCGGCGGCCCCCAATGAAAAAGCACCGATCAATAACGCTACCGCGTCAATGGGCTCCATCTTTTTCCTTTCGACAAGACCTGTCCATTAATATATCGCCCCGTTACACGCGGGACAACTAGCCAAAGCTGGAAGAACTTAGATCTTATACGCTAGTCGTCGGCCAGGCTTTGTACGGGGTCGTCGCCGGCCACCCCCAGCCGCTCCCGGACCCGGGCGAGTTCTTCTTCACCGACGAGCGAGTCCAGCGGCGGGAAATCTTCGCGGGTGGCGGCCCCGGCGGCGGCGAAGAACTCGGGGGTTACGTTTATTAGCGCGGGGGAGCCGGGACTCTCGTCGTCCGTCCCGACCTCGGCGAGCAAGCCCCGCTCCAGCAGGTTCCGGACTACCGCGTCGGAGTTTACCCCGCGGACCCCGGAGATCCCCGCCCGGGTCACCGGTCCTAGATATAAGGCGCACGACAAAACCTCGTTCGCCGCGTTAGATAGCGGCGCGGGGCGCGACTCTTTGCGGAAACGTTCTACGGCGGCGGCACACGCCGGGTTGGTGGCGAGTTGGTAGCCACCGGCGACGTTGCGGAGTACGATGCCGGAGGTTTCAGTGCTGTATTTCTCCCGGAGACTTTGGATCCCGGCTTCTACCCGGCTCTTTTCCAGGCCGGTCGCCGAAGAAAGGGCGTCTACGCTGGCGGGCTGCGGGCTGACCAAGAGAACCGCCTCGACGAGCGATGCCGGGCGGGGTTCCGGACGATGTTCCGGGGCGTGGCCGGTCACGAGGCCGGTTGGGGAGGTTGGAAGGTTAGCGGGCCGAGGGGCACAGGTTGCGAGAGGACCAGACGGCCCTCGTGGGCGAGCGAGAGGGCCGCGGCGAACGTAACGGCGGAGTGGAGCCGGTCCATGCCGCTTACTAGGTCTTCGTAAGCGACCGGCCCCCGCGAGAGGTTTTCCCGGATCAGGCCGACCAGTTCCTGGAGGGTTACGGTTATCGGTCCGAGGTGTTTTACAGGAGGCTCGGTTAGCCGGGAGAAAGTCCGGCGGGCGGCCCCGAGTAGACGCTCGGGGTTTACCCGGAGCGCGCCGGGACGCGGCCTGAGCGTGTGGGACGTCGGGTAGAAGCCCCGGCTCGCCTCGAAGCGGTGTGCCACGTCCGCCGCCCCCCGCTGGACCTTCAGGTATGCTGTGAGGCGCTGGGCGAGTTGTTCCGGCGAGAGCGGCTCCTCGGAGAGCCCTTCTTCGTCACCTTCGGGCGTCGGAGAAAGGCTGCGGCTCTTCAGCAGAACGAGCGCCGCCGCCGAACCGGCGAAGTCCGTGTCGCGCTCCAGGGCGTTCGGGTCGTCCGGGGTTTTCGTGCGGACGTAGATGTCTACCAGCTCCCGGATAGGAACCTCGAAGATCTCCAATTCGTCCCGGAGGATCAAGGCCAGCAGCCACTCGTACGGCCCCGAGTAGACGTCTAGCTCCACGGTAAAGTCTTCCAACGAACGGCCTCCCCCTTCCGTCACCGGGTCACCGGGATTCCTCGTGCAGCGGCAGGACGGATGAGACGGGCGAATGCTCCGTTCCGGTAGAACGGGCCAGCTGGTGGTCCAGGATCCTGCCCTCCGCCACGGCTATGCCTTTCTGGAGCCCGGTGTTGGCGTTCAGGGCATCCGCAAGCCCGCGGCCGGAGATCTCCCGGACCAGCGGCAGGAGCGCGTTCGAGAGCGCCCGCGTCGCCGTTACGGGCACGGAGGCGGGCACGTTCTTGACGCAGTAATGAACCACCCCGGCTTCTACGAACACCGGGTCCTGCAAGGTGGTCGGCCTGGAGGTCTCGACGCAACCGCCGTAATCAACGTCCACATCCACTATAACGCTGCCGGCCTTCATCTCCTCCACCGTGGACCGGTCGACGAGCGAGGGGGTTTTGGTTCCGCTCTGATAGACCGCGCCTATAAAAAGGTCCGCCTGCAAAGCGGCGGTCCTGATCGCCATATCGCTGGCGGCTAGGGTCGTAACCTTGCCCAGCCGGTCCTGCTCTAGACGCCGCAGCCGGTCGAGGTCCCGGTCCAAGACCACGACCTCCGCCCCGAGGCCGCTCGAAACCCGGGCGGCGTTCGAACCCACGATGCCGCAGCCGAGGATCACCACCCGTCCCGGCCTCACGCCCGCAACGCCCCCCAGCAGAATGCCCCGGCCGCCGGAGTTGCGCTCCACGGAGTTGCGCTGCAAGTAGTGCGCCCCGATCTGGGGCACGAGGCTACCGGCGATCTCGCTCATCGGAAGTAAAACCGGAAGTTGCCCTTTTTCGTCCCGGATAGACTCCAGGGCGAAAGCTACGCACCGGGAACCTAGCATCGAGCGCATCAAACCCTCGTTTACCGGCAAGGAGAGAAAGGCCATTACGGTTAGTCCTTCGCGGAGGTATTCGTATTCCTCCGGTGAGGGCCCCTGAACTTTGGCGACCAACTCCGATTCCGAATACACGTCGGACGCCCCGGCGACTATCTTCGCCCCGGCTTGCACGTACTCCTCATCCGAGATACTCGACGGTTCCCCGGCGGCTTTCTCTACCAGGACCCTGTGCCCGACGCGGGTCAACTCGGCTACGGCGTGCGGTGAGAGGGCGACCCGGCTCTCACCCGGCGCGCGTTCGCGGAGGATCCCCAACCTCATCCTGTTTCTCCCGGCCCGATCGCCAGCGCGACGGCCGCCGCCGCGGCGTCGAAGAACACTCCGTCGTCCGAATAAGTCTTTCCCATGCTCTCGAAGGTTACCCCGAACCGCTCTTCTAATCCAGCGGCCCCGGAAGAAACCCGGATGCAAGGGTGCCGGGCAGAAATTTCTCCGGCAAAAATCTCCACAGCAGATTCCGGCTGCGCGACCCGGACGTTGCCCAGCGCGGCCCGGAGGACCGACCGGGTGTGGTGCGAAACCCCGCGGTGCCGGGATCTGGAATCGGCGGCGGAGATGCGGGGCGCGAGTACCGGCTCCGCGCCCAGGGCACAAGCCGCGTTCAAGGCGATTGCCGCCGACATGCCCCCGTGTCCGTACGGCGCCCCGGTACCCACGACCCCCGGCCCGATGCCTACCAGGATCAGGTCCGAAACCGCGGCCGCCGCGAGCAACCCGGCATAAATGTTCGGTGCTTCGATGTCGCCACCGGAACAGTTTCCCGACGAGACCACCGTGTGTAGCAAGCCGAGATTCCGTAGCTGCCGGACAGATTCCGAGAACGCTACCGGCAACGCCCCGCCCTCCTGCCAGACGAACGAAACCCTAAGATCGGGCCGCAACGCCGCCGCTTTGCAGCAAGCGGGGGCCAGATGTGAATGTAGCGGCAGCACTACTACGGGGACTTTTTCGAGGCCCTCGGCTTGCAAGGGAGGAGCCGCCGGGGCTTGCAGCGGCGTGTAGGGCAGCTTCACGAAATGGTTCTCGTTCTGGGGAACCGTGCCGCCGACCACCGGCGACACTATCGCTACGCCCCCGGTGCCGAGGCGCATCTCCAGGCCCAGGGTATTGGCCGTTACGATCTCACCCGGTTCCGGTGCCGGGCCCGCACGATAGTACGAAATTCCTGGCACGCGCTTACCGCGGAGCGGACCTTCCAAGAGCTCCAGGTCCAGGTGGACAGCAGCGCCGGCGTCTTTTCGTACGCTTTGTATGCCGAGAACCCGGGCCCGGCGCAGGACCGGCGGGTAGAGTGGTTCTAGGGGCGACGAGGCGTCGTCTCCCGGAAGCCCCCGTCCAGAACGAGCTCTCGCAAGCCACCGTCATCCCCCCCGGTACCGAGCGCGAGGTTCGTATCCGCCGCGACCGGCTCCCAAGATGGTCCGAAGGTGACGCGGAAGCCCGACCGCCATAGTCTACAGGCTACTTCGGAGACCAACGTGGCCGGCGCCGACCGGGGAGAGCTTTGTCGGATCGCACTGGTTTCCAAGACCGCATCCGTAAGCGCAGCCTCGACGGTCAGGGTGCGGAGAAAGAGATCCAGGGCTCCCGAAAGCTCCCGGACGTCCAGGGCGCGAAGCTCGCCGGTTACCAAACGGGTTATTGGCTCCGGGCCGGCAGAATGGGAGAGTCTGGACCTCACGGTTTCCGGGAAGTCCGGTAGGCGGAGGTCTCCGGGCACAGCGTCTGCGCTTTGCCAGTTCAGCGTGGCCCGGACCTTTATTGCGCCCGCCGTCCGGGTAATAACCTTGCCAGAAGGTTCTCCGGGGAGCAGTGAGACCCGGGGGGTCCCTGCCTGACCTTCCGCCCGGGTCGAAGCTGGCTTTTCCGTCGCCCTCAGCGGGCGGCCTGTCCCTCGGTCTGGGCGACACCTTCCGCCGATGGCCCGTATTCGCTACCGGGAGTTTTTTTTAATCCGCCGCAAGCCGCAACGAAGCCGTCGAAGAGCGGCGCGGGGCGCAGGGGCCGGCTCTTGAACTCCGGGTGGAACTGGCTCCCGATAAAGAACGGGTGGTTCTCCAACTCCGCTATCTCGACCAGCCGGCCTTCCGGCGAGGTCCCGGAGAAGACCAGGCCGGCCTCTGCGAGCGTCTCCCGGTAGGAATTGTTCACCTCGTAGCGGTGCCGGTGGCGTTCGTTTACGAAGTCCGTGTCGTAGACTTCGGCGGCGAGGGTCCCCGGCGAGATCCGGCACGGATACCGTCCCAGGCGCATCGTGCCGCCCATCTCTACGCCGACTTGATCGGCCATGATGTCGATGACCGGGTGCGGGGTGTCCGGCTCGAACTCCGTCGAGTTCGCCACCTCAAGTCCCGCCACGTTCCGGGCGAACTCGATGACGCTGATCTGCAGCCCGAGACAGAGCCCCAGGTATGGCGTGTTACTCTCCCGGGCGTACCGGGCGGCCTCGATCTTACCTTCCGTCCCCCGGTGTCCGAAACCGGGCAAGACCAACACACCGTCGACGCCTTCCAGCCGCCGTCCGACCGTCGCGCTATCCGTAAGGCTTTCGGAGTCTACCCAGTCCAGTTCGACCTGCAGTCCGTGCGCCCCGCCCGCGTGGCCGAGCGCCTCGACCACGGAGAGGTAAGCGTCCTGAAGTTTGATGTACTTCCCGATGATGGCAATCCGCACGGCCTCTTTCGCCCCGTGCCTGCGGCCTACCATGTTCTTCCACTCTGTAAGGTCCGCTTTAGGGGCCGCGAGGTCCAGCTTTTCGAGCACCAGGTCGTCCAGGCCGGCTTCGTGCAGGCTAAGCGGAATGTCGTAGAGCGTGGGCGAAGTCTCCGCTGGGATGACCGAATCGAACTCCGTATCCGCGAAGAGCGAGATCTTTCGCCGGATCTCCTCCCCTATCGGCCGGTCCGCCCGGCAAATGAGCACGTCCGGAGAAATCCCGATCTCGCGGAGCCGCTGCGCCGAGTGCTGCGTAGGCTTCGTCTTGAGCTCGCCCGCCGCGTCGATGTACGGGACGTAAGAGACGTGGACGTACATAACGTTTTTCCGCCCAACGTCGTTTCTAAACTGCCGGATAGCTTCGAGAAACGGCAGGCTCTCGATGTCGCCGACCGTGCCGCCGATCTCGGTGATAACGATGTCTTTATCCTCGCCCAACCTTCCGATGCGGCCCTTGATCTCGTTGGTTATGTGCGGGATAACCTGGACAGTCGCCCCGAGATAATCCCCCCGCCGCTCGCGGCTTATGACCTCCCAATAAACGCTGCCGGTCGTTACGTTCGAGAGCTTGCCCAGGTTTTCGTCGAGAAAACGCTCGTAGTGCCCGAGGTCCAGGTCCGTCTCTGCCCCATCCTCCGTGACGTAGACCTCACCGTGCTGGTACGGGTTCATGGTTCCGGGGTCCACGTTTATGTAAGGGTCGAACTTCTGGAGCACCACCCGGTAGCCCCGGCTCTTCAAGAGCATCCCGAGCGCCGCCGCGCTGGTACCCTTGCCGATGGACGAGACTACACCGCCCGTAACGAAGATGTACTTGGTCTCACCCATCGCCACCACGCCCCCAATTATCTAACCACCTCAATACTTCTACCTCCCGGATCACCCCGGATATACTGGAAACTTCGGCCAAAATAGTGAGTCCTAATATCACCGTCCCAGCCACCCACCAGACAAGACCGGGTCCACTAATGACGACCAGATACCCAAGAACCGAACCATAAACCGCCGCGCCCGCATCACCGAGCATGATACGCCCTTTGAGGTCAAAATAAAACAGCCCAACCGCCCCGCCTAGTATCCCGATCACCACCAACACCCCAGCCGACGGCGCCAGAATCAGCAGGATCAACACCGGAACCCCCAGAAATTTCAAAGCTCTCCCGGGACGCAGATCCAACAGGTTAGCCAGGTTCACGCTGCCGGCCATCAAAAACGCCGCCACAAAAGCCTCGACCCTCAAACCAAAAACCAACGCCCCAAATACAACCGCCCCACCCCCGAGTAAAGCCAATTTTACGAACCCGGTAGTAACCCGACCGTTCCTCAAAGCCCCTAAATGACCCCGGAACCCACGGGTCCCGGCCCCGCCCCAGAAATCGTCCGCCGCCCCCACTACCCCGGCTAACAGCGCATAAACGAGATAAAAGATTCCTCCATCAGCTACAGGCAAAAACCCCAGGAGCATGAGCGTTGTCAGTATTATAGGTATAAACGTGAGCCCGGTGGCCGTTAGGATATTTTTGCTGGCGAAGTTGCGTTGTTTAGGGAGCCGGGGTTTGACGATAGCGAGGCTTAGTAGGGTCAGGGCAACGCCTGATAAGAACAGGAGAAAGTACGTTACCACGGGATGCGGTTTCCGCGCAGGGCGCGGAGTATGTCGTAGCCCTGGCGGGCACGGTGGGTAAAGCCGGCGGCGGAGCGGCCCGTTGGACGGTGTTCGAGGTGAAGTGGGATCTCCACTGGTCTTACGCCGGCGGAGAGCAGGTCGAGGGTCATGCCGACCTCCGCCCCGAAGCCGGGTGCTATACCCGGCAAGGTTTCGAGCGCGTCGGGGAGCAGGGCGCGTTGGCCGGAGAGCGGCTCTGCCGGGGAGTACCCGGTACGCCGGTGAATTTCCCGCCGGGCGTAGTTCTTTACGAGGCCAAAACCCCCGCCCTGTGCCGGGGGGAAAGATGCGACGGTCACGGGCGTATCGTTGCCCAGTCCCGCGAGTAGCCGCGAGAGTTGGGTGGCAGACGCGCCGAGGTCTCCGTCGGAGATCAGGACTCCGCCCGGACTATAGCGCCGGGCGTGGGCGAGTCCGGTAACCAGGGCTCGGCCTTTGCCTCGTGGATTGCCGGGCTTGCCGGTATATAAAACCTCAGTATTTATAGCTCCGGCGAGCGCGGCCGTTTCGTCCCGGCTGCCGTCGTCGACCAGTATCACCCGTTCGACACCTTCGAGATCCCACAGGGCTTCGAGCGTGGACAAGATACGCTCCGCTTCGTTATGAGCCGGTACTATCGCTACTGTTCGAAGCGTCATGGCGGTGTCCTAATTGGACGAGGGCGGAAATAAGGCTGAGGCCGTCGGCTTTGTGCCGTAAGAACCATCTTCGAAGCTATTCGCCAGCCGGACGACTGAAGCCCGGCCCACTTCAGCGTCGACATTGTCTACCGACGCGATACCCAGGTCCTGAAAGAGGGGGATCTCGCTGCGGGGCGTGATGGAATCCGTAGGTTCGGTAGCTATGATCCTGACGCCGGATTCTGTCAACACATCGAACATGGCTCTCTGGGCTTCCTCCAGTGCCTCCTCGGAGCCTTCGGGGGCATCTTCCGGGATTTCGCCGCCCCCGATAAAGACGACGACCTGGGGTGCTTCAGTGTCCCCCTCGAACTGGAGTACGTCTTCGGCTTCGCCGGCATACTCGGTTGCGGGGACGGACGGGTCGTCGACCGGCGTTGGTTCCGGGAGCCGGACGAAAGACGTAAGGTCCGCGCCGGCTTCGGAGATAAGCGCGTTCTGTAGTTCTTGGGCGGTTTCCTCGTCGGCCCAGGGGCCCCGGACCAGGGCGACGTTCACACCCTGCAGGTTGTCGGAGATCATGACTTCGGACATTTCTTCCAGATACCGCTGCTGCTCGGAAAGTTCCTCGTTGCGCTCCCCGAGGAGCTGTTGTTGTTCGTCGAGCCGTTCTTGAATACCGCTCACCTCCGACCGGAGTTGGTCGGTGATGATCTCCCGGTCGGACATGGCGATGCCGAGCAGAACGCCGATGGCCAGGGCCAGGAAAACCGAGATCAAGGAGATCACGTGGTAACGGAGGTCCGGCACGGTTCAGATCCCCAGCAGGAGCCGTAATTTTATGGCCAAAATCTCGAAGATCTCGTACAAGGAGTCCGAGGAGTAGATAACCACCGAAACGGCGACGAGGCCGGCGATAACGAGCGCCAGTAGCTGTCCTACCGAGGCCCGGGACGGGTAGAGTTTGCTCACGCCTTTCGCGTCGACCAGCCGCGCCCCGACCTTCAGGCGGGTCAGGAACGACGACGAGGCGCCCTTTCGTCCTTTATCCAGAAACTCGACCAGCCCGACGTGCGTGCCGACGGCCACGATCAGCTCCGCGCCGGACTGCTCGGCCAGCAGTATTGCGATGTCTTCGGAGAGCCCCGGCGCGGTGAGTACCTGCGCCCCCTTGACGCCGGCGTTCTTTACCCGCTCCATGCCCGGGGCGTAGCCGTTCTCGTAGCCGTGGACCAGGACGTAGTCGGCCGCGAGCAAAGCCTCGTCCGAAACGGAGTCCATGTCCCCGAAGACCAGGTTCGGCCTCCAGCCGTTCTCCATCACGGCGTCGGCCCCGCCGTCCACCCCGATCACGAACGGCCGCTCACCGCGCAGGTACGGCCGGAGGGCGACGAGGTCTTGGCGGTAATCGTAGCCCCGGACTACCACTAGCACCTGACAGCCCTGAATTTTCCTCGCTATCGCGTGCGGCACGTCCAGCGTAGAGAAGAGGATGTCTCGCTCCAGCCGCATAAACTCTACCGTGTTCTGGGCGAAGCTCTCCAGCGCCGCCCCCACGCCCTCCTGGCTCTCCCGGAGACGCTTCTCGGTGGCTTCGAGGTTCAGGTGTTCGCCGGCTGCGACCAGTTCCCCGGACCGGTAAACACCGTCCCCGCGAACCTCGATCTCATCCCCATCCTTTAGCCTCTCGAAGATTTTGGTTCCCACGTTGTCCAAGATGTAAACGCCGGAACGGGCCATAACCAGCGGTCCCAGGTTGGGGTAGTGGCCCGTCGAGCAACCCGCCGCGTTGACCACGGCGCGGACCCCGGCCTCGACCAGCGCCTCGGCCGCCACCCGGTCGATGTTCTCGTGGTTTATTACGGGGATGGTCGTCGCGCCGAGCTTCGGGGTTATGTCCTTCGTTTTCAGGCCGAGCACCGCCCGCCCCGTCAGCGGGGAGGAGTTCTTCGGGCCCCGCAACCTTCTGTAGCGGAGCATTCTCAACGTTTGCCCTCTACGTTCTCTACCATCAAAAGCTCCGAAGCGTGGGCCAGGGATGCTTTATCGACCCGCCCGGAGAGCATCCGGGCCAGCTCCCGGCGCCGATCCTCGCCTTCAACGCGTTGTATGCGCGTGATCGTCCGCCCGTCCGTCTCCTCTTTCGCGACCACCACGTGGGAACCGGCCCCCGAGGCGATCTGGGGTAGGTGCGTGATCGTGAGCACCTGGTTTCGTTCGCCCAACTCCCGCAGCTTGACCCCGACGGCGGTCGCCGTCTCGCCCCCGATACCGGCGTCAACCTCGTCGAAAACGTAAGTAGCTCCCGGCTCCACCCGCTCCTGGGCGAGCCTGATCGCCAGCATGATCCGGCTGAGCTCGCCGCCGGAGGCGTACCGGCGGACGGCCAACTCCGGCTCGCCCGGGTTCGGCTGTATGGCAAACTCTACCCGTTCGACGCCCAGAGGCCCGGGGGAAACCGGCACCAACTCCGCCCGGAAAATCGTCTTGCCGAGGTTGAGACCGGCGAGGTTTTCCTGTACCCGATCGGCCAGAAGCCCTGCGGCCCGCCCGCGGCCGGCGGTTATATCCCGGGCGAGTTCGCCGAGCTTACGCTCCCCATCCTCTATGCGCGCTTCGAGGTCGGCGGTCTCACCGGCGAAGTTCTCCAGCCGCCGGAGACGTTCCCGGGACTGTTCTAAGTACCCTTCCACATCGTCGCCGTACTTCCGCTCCAGAGCCCGCAGGGCGTCGAGCCGGTCTTCCACTACCTCCAGGCGGCCGGGGTCGGCTTCTAGCGTATCTACGTAGGATCGCAACTCGTAGAGTACGTCCTCCATCTCGGCCGAAAGCCCGGATAACCGTTGCAACAACCCGGAGAGCCCGTCGTCGTAGCGGGACGCCTGCTCCAGCTCCGTAGCGGCCCGCGCCGAGGCCTCGATAGCCCCGCCTTCCTCGGAAGATAGGGCGTCCGCCGCTGCCGCGGCCGACCGCAAGAGGTCCGTAATATTGCGCAGCCGGTCCTGCTCCTTCTTCAGGTCGGAGACCTCCACGGTGCTATAGCCCGCCTCTTCGAGCTCCGAGATCTGAAACCGGAGAAAATCCACTTCGCGCAGCCGGGCTTCCTCCGAAGACCTCATCCCTTCGAGTTCCCTGCGGTCCCGCTCGACGCCGTACCAGAGCGCGGAGCGCTCCTCTTTGGCCCGCAAGGCTTTCTCGTCCAGAAAATCGTCCAGGATAATGAGTTGTTCGGCGGGTTCGGTGAGCCGGGCTTGCTCGCGCTGGCCGTGGTAAGAAACGAGCCGCTCTCCCAGGGCGGCCAGGGACTTCACCGGCACGGAGATGCCGCCGACGTAACACCGCGAGCGTCCATCCTCCGAAAGCGTGCGCCGGAGTGCCAACTCGTCATCGTCCTCCAACTCTTCGGCCAAGTCACCCAGAGATTCGGCCAGGATCTTCCCCCGAACCTCCTCCGGGAGGACGAAGGTTCCCTCCACGGTCGCTTTCTTGGACCCGGAGCGGACCGCCTCGGAGCGGGCGCGGCTGCCCAGGAGCATCTGGAGGGCGGTTGCGAGCAGGGTCTTTCCCGCCCCAGTTTCGCCCGTGATCGCGTTCAAGCCGGGCCGCAACTCAAGAGTAGCTTCTTCGATAAGCGCTATGTTTTCGACGGAAATCTCCGTGAGCACTACAGAAAAGTCCTCCGAACCGCTCGCCACCAGGTCCACTCGTCTGTCCGGCCTATTCTAACGCTTTCTTTGGAGAGCCTAATCTTGATGCGTCCGCCCTCGGATATTTCCCGGGGTTCGCCGCCGTCCACGGAGAGCAGCGCATCCCGCTCGACCAGTTTCAACTCCGTCACCTGTTCTTCACCGAGGACCAGCGGGCGGCTCACCAGCGCGTGCGGGGCTATCGGCACCAACACGTAGCACCTGGCGTCCCCCGAAATTATCGGTCCCCCCGCTGACAACGCGTAGGCCGTGGACCCGAGCGGCGTCGCCGCGATAAAACCGTCGCAGCGGAACGCGAACAACTCCTCGCCCCCAATAGAGACGTCTATAGAGGCGATCTGATGCGGCCGGCGCTTCAACAACACGGCGTCGTTCGCCGCGAGATAAGATTCGTCTTCCCCATCGACCTTTACCTCCAGCATCCGGTATTCCTGGACGTGGAGGCCGCCGGCGCAGATTTTCTCCACGCCGCTCTCGATCTCACCCGGCAGCATCCCTGACATGAACCCGACCTTTCCGAGGTTCACCCCCAGCAAAACGTTGTCCGGATATATCCGCGAGGCCCGGAGCATCGACCCGTCCCCGCCGAGAACGAAGACGAGATCCAGACCCGCGGCCCCGTCCGGCTCGTCCGCAGGATAAACCTCGGTGATTTCGACCTCCCGCTTTTCCAAAGCCGCGACGAGCTGCTCGAAGTACCCCTCGCTAACTTTCGGGTTCGAGAAGATCCCAACCCGTTTTATCCGGCCAACGTCACCCGCGTCACCCACCGGCCACGACCTCCCGAACGCGTTCCTCGGCCAATGATGCGGGCTTGCCCCTTACGAGGTGCAGCGGATATTCACGGTTTCCGGCCCGGCGACCGGCGACCGGGGCCCGCACGACGTCTACCGCCCCGAACCCTTTGGCGGCGAAGCTACCGGCCAAACGCCGGATCACCTCCACGTGAACCTCCGCGTCGCGCACCAACCCTCCGCGGCCGACCTGTTCCGGCCCCGCCTCGAACTGCGGCTTGACCAGCAACACGAGTTCCCGGAGGGTAGGCGTGGTGGAGATCATGCTTTCCAAAGCCATACCGAGCGAGATAAAAGATAAATCTCCCACCAAAAGGTCCGGCCCGAAATCCAGATCCCCCCCGGATAGATACCGGACGTTGGTGCGCTCCAGCACTATCACCCGCGGATCGTTCCGTAGAGACCAGTCGAATTGGCCGTAACCGACGTCTACCGAGATGACTTTCTCTGCGCCGCGCTGCAGTAGAACGTCGGTAAAGCCCCCGGTGGAGGCCCCGGCGTCGAGGCAGCCTCGTCCGGCGACTTCTATTTCGAAATCATCCAGCGCGGCGGCGAGCTTCTCCCCGGCGCGGGAGACGTAGGCGGCTTCTTTCTCCAGAAAGAGGTCTTTGTCGGCGCCGAACCGGGAGCCGGCTTTGGTCACGACCCGCCCGTCCACCCGGACCCGGCCGGCAAGGATCAAACCCTGCGCCCGGCTCCGGTTTTCTGCGAGGCCCTTTTCCACGAGCAGGGCATCCAGTCTTTGCCGGGTACTTTCCATTGCTGGTACGGTTAACTCTCCCGGTTGCGGACAAAGCGCGCCAGGTCGCGGAGACCGCTCGTGTCGCCGTCTATGCGTGAGAGCGCCTTTGTGGCCCGGTCGGCCGAAGCGTCGGCCTCCCGCCGCGCGCCGTCGAGGCCGTAGACGCCGACGAAAGTTGCCTTGCCCTGCTCGGCATCGCTCCCGGCGCTTTTGCCGAGGCTCTCGGTGGTTGAGGTGGCGTTCAACAGGTCGTCCACGATCTGGAAGCACAACCCCAACTCGTCCGCGTACTCGGAGATCGCCGCCTGTTCCTCTTCTCCAGCCCGGGCCAGAAGGGCGCCTATGCGGGCAGAGGACTTTATAAGGGCGCCGGTTTTGTACTTGTGGATCATGTGCAGGGTCTCCGGGTCCGTTCCGTAGCCGCGCCCGGTCTGATCCATGTCGATTACCTGCCCGCCGACCATGCCGTTGACCCCGGTAGAGCCGGCCAACTCCCGCACCACCTCCAGCACCTGCTCGCAAGTACCCTGCTGGTGGACCGTGATCAGGGTAAGCGCCTCCCCGAAAAAGGCGTCCCCGGCCAGGATCCCCATCGCTTCGCCATATTTCTTGTGGGTCGTGGGGCGCCCGCGCCGAAAGTCGTCGTCGTCCATCGCCGGGAGGTCGTCGTGGATCAGGGAGTACGTGTGGATCAGCTCGATCGCGGCCGCCGACGGCAACGTGTGCCCCGGCTCGACCCCGAAGACCCACGCGGCCTCCATGCACAGCGTCGGCCGCACCCGCTTTCCACCGCCGAGCATCGCGTACCGCATGGCTTCAACCAATCCCCGGAGGCGCGGCTCCTCGGAGAAATACAAACCCTCCAGGTACCCTTCGAACTGGACCCGGTGCTCCTCGAACCTGGCGGCGGTGCGCAGCCCGCTATCCATGCTCCACCTTTCCCGGCAGCCGGTTCTCGGCCCCCCGCAACACGCCGGCGACGAAGACGGGCGACTCCTCGCCGGAGAAACCCGTCGCCAACTCGACCGCCTCGTTTATCGCAACGTCCGCCGGCACGTCCTCCACATAAAGCATCTCGTAGAGCGCCAACCGCAGGATCGTCCGGTCCACCGCGTTCATCCTGTGTACCGGCCACCCGACCGAAACCTCTTCGAGTCGGGCGTCCAGGTCGTAGCTCTCACCTTCCACCCCGTACGCCAAACGCCGCGCGTACTCGACGAACTCACCCCGGTAAGAAACCCACCGCTCTTCCACCGTACGGACGGAAACGTCGTTGATGTCGCCCTGAAACAGCGCCAAAAACGCCTGTTTACGCCCCCTGCGACGGCTCACGGACGGTCCTCGCGCACGGAAGGCACAGAAGAAGACTTCAAACCCGCGTAAGGTATTCGTTCGACCGGGTATCTATCCTCACCCGTTCACCGGCGTTTACGAACAGCGGCACCTGCACCACCACCCCCGTCTCCAGCGTGGCCGGCTTGCTGCCGCCGGTCGCGGTATCGCCCTTGAGGCCCGGGTCCGTCTGGGCTATTTCGAGGTCGACGTGGGCCGGTGGCTCGACGTTGATAACTTCCCCGTCAGCCGAGAGCACGCTGACCGTGCTGTTCGGCACGATGTACCCCGCCGCCTCCCCGATGACCTCCAGGGGAATGGGCGTCTGCTCGTAGGTCTCCGTGTCCATGAAGTGCAAAGATTCCCCGTCGCCGTAAAGATAGGTCATGGGCCGGGATTCGGTCCGAACGTTCTCGACCTTCTCCCCGGCCCGGAAAGTCTTTTCGACGACGGAGCCGGTGTCCAGGTTCCTCAGCTTCGTCCGCACGAACGCCGCGCCTTTACCGGGCTTGACGTGCTGGAAGTAGACGATGGTAAACCTTTTCCCGTCCACTTTTATGGCGGTACCGTTTTTGAATTGGTTGGTGGATATCATAAAAAACTCCCCTTACAAACTTCTCCGGCGCGAGCCGTTCTACGGGTTCTGCCCGCCGTGCCGCCGGGATATTATCGCACATGCTCCCCGGCTTCTAGTCTCCGGGGCCACCTTCTACCGGGCCACGAAGTACGGCTTCCTCTACCTCGGCCGGCTGCTCTTCTGGTGTCGCGGGGCGTCGTCTTCGAGATGCAACCAACCCAGTTTTCGGGAGAACCAGCTATGGCATTGCGGCTCGAACTTTTCCGGCTCGTCCAGAACCCCTACTGCAAGGTAGATCTCCCGGGGCAACTTCTCGTCTTCGTAAGCCAACGAAGCGCCGCAATTACCACAGAAAGAACGCTTGACCCCCGGCGACGAGCCGTATACTTTCGGTTTCTCGCCCAGCATCCGTACCCGGTCCGTCGGGCAACCTACGAACACCGTCACCGGCGCCCCGCTCCACCGCCGGCAGTCGCCACAATGACAGTACACGACCCCCTGGGGCACCCCGGAGACCCGAATACGAACAGCCCCGCAAAAGCATCCGCCCTCGAACTGATCTTGGCTCACGCCTCACCGCGCCTCGACAGCACGTATCCTACCGCCGCCTCATAACTATAAGTCCCCATCCCGGCGATCGTGGCGTTTACCACCGGGGAGATCACCGACCTCCGGCGCCAATCTTCCCGGGTGTAAATGTTCGAGAGGTGCACCTCGACCTTCGGCACTTCCAGGGTTTCCAGGGCATCGTGGATGGCGTAGGAATAGTGGGTCCAGGCGCCGGGGTTCAGGATCAGGCCGTTGGAGGCGGATGCTTCCCGGACCCAACCGACGAACTCCCCCTCGAAGTCTGTTTGACGGAACTCGAACTCGACGTTCGGGAATTTTTCCCGAAGTCCCTTCTCGATGTCCTTCAGGGTTCGCGAGCCGTACACTTCGGGGCGTCGGGTGCCGAGGGTTCCCAGGTTTACGCCGCTTAGAACGAAGATACTATTCAAGAACGTCCTCTATAGCCTGACGAGCTCCGTCTTCGGAGATGGGCACGTCCCACATGGGACAACCTACGCCGTCGAGCAGCACAAAGCGATGCTCGCCGCCACGACGTTTTTTATCCCGCCCCAGGGCCGCGAGCACCTTCTCGCTGTTCAGTTCGGGTAGCATCGTGGGTAGGCCTGCGGAGCGGAGCAGTTGTTCGTGAAGCTCGACGAGGTCGTTGCCGAACTTTTGGCGGGCGAGCCGGGCGGCGGCGACCATGCCGCAAGAGATCGCTTCCCCGTGGGCCAGGCCGTAACCGGCCGCGGCTTCCAGGCCGTGCCCGATGGTGTGCCCGTAGTTGAGAATGGCCCGTTTTCCGGCCTCCAACTCGTCTTCCGCGACCACCCCGGCCTTGAAACGGACCGAGTGCATCACGAGTGCCTGTACCGCATCCGGGTCACCGCCGCGTGCTTCTTCTATAAGACCCAGGCTCTCGTAGAATTCTCTACCGGCCAGCAGGCCCATCTTTACGACCTCCGCCAGCCCGTTCGAAAACTCTTTTTTCGGCAGGGTCGTAAGGTGGTCCAACTCGGCGAGGACGAGCCGGGGCCGCACGAAGCTCCCGACGAGGTTCTTCCCCTCCGGTAGGTCAACCCCGACCTTGCCGCCGACCGAGCTATCCACCATCGCGAGCAGGGAGGTCGGCAGCGCCACGAAGTTTATGCCCCGCATGTAAGTACCGGCGACAAAACCACCGAGGTCCCCGACCACGCCGCCGCCGAGGGCGAAGAGCGTCCCGTCGCGGGGTACGCCCGATCGCGCCAGCCGTCGCACGGTATCTCCGTAAACCTCTAAGCTCTTGGAGTTTTCTCCCGGCGGGACTTCGACGACGTCTGCGACGTGCCACCCGCTGCTTTCGAGCGCGCTGGCCGCGGCGTGGGCGTATAGCGGCCCGACGTTCGAGTCGGTTAGAAAAACCGCGACGCCGGGCTCCAGGACTTCGGCGACGGTCTCCGCCAGCGGCAACCCGCTGCCGACCACCAGCGGGTACGGGGTCGAGGCTTGCACCTCTATCCGCTCAGCCATTCAGCCAACCCGAGATCTCCCCCACCACTTGCCGCCGGGGACGGTTTCGTACCGGAATTTCTATATCGGCCACCTCCCGGTAGTGCGGCAGCCGTTGCCTGTAGCGCTGCTCGAACTCTTTGTACGCGCCGCCCCTTAGAGGACGGCCCGGCCTGCGGGTCCTCTCGTATAACACCTTAGGGTTTTCCTGGAGGAAGACCGTCACGGCTTCTTTCAAGCGTTCCCGGTTCTCGGGGCGCACCACCACGCCGCCGCCGCAGGAGATCACGCGTTCGGCGGTATCACCGAGCGCGTCGACCAAAGCCCGGTGCTCCAGGTCTCGAAAGTGCTGCTCACCGGACTCCGAGAAGATTTCGGGTATCGTTTGCCCCGCTTCCTTTTCTACGCTCCGGTCGAGGTCGACGAACTCCCAGCGCAGGCTGCGGGCCAGGGTACGGCCCACGCTGGTCTTACCGCTTCCCATGTATCCGACGAGGGCTACCGGTCCCCGCAAACCCTACGACTCTACGCCGTTGCCCAGTACGCCGATGCGCTCCGCGTAAGCCTCGTAGGCGGCCCGAATGTCGGTCATGTTGTCCGCGCCGAATTTCTCCAAAAAAGCCTCGGCCAGGATTATGGCGACCATGGACTCCCCGATCACCGCCGCGGCCGGCACCGCGCAAGAGTCCGCCCGCTCCTTGAAGCCCCGCGTTTCCTCGCCGGTCGAAACGTCCACCGTGCGGAGGGCCTTCGCGATGGTGGAGATCGGCTTCATCGCCGCCGAAACGACGACCGGCTCCCCGTTGGTCATGCCGCCTTCGAGCCCGCCGAGCCGGTTGCTGGCCCGCGCCATCCGGCCGTTCTCCAGCAAGATTTCGTCCTGGACCTCGCTGGAGCGGTGACGGGCGACCTCGAAACCCATACCGACTTCGACGCCTTTCATGGCGTTGATGGACATAACGGCGTGCGCTAGCTTCGCGTCGAGTTTGTCGCGCCAGTCCACGTAGGAGCCGAGTCCGGGCGGACAACCTTCCGCCACGACGACGAACTCCCCGCCCAGCGCGTCCCGGGCGTAGCGGGCGGCGTCTATCTCCGCCTTCATCTTTTCGGAGACTTCCGGGTCGGGGCAGCGCACCTCGGAGTCGTCCGCCTTGCGGGCATCGAGGGCCGCCCGCTCTTTTTCGTAGGCGGCGGCGCCTATGCGGTACACGGCGCTGTGGACCTCTACCCCGAAGTCCGCGAGGAGTTTTTTGGCGACCCCGCCCGCGGCGACCCGGGCCGTCGTTTCGCGGGCGCTGGAGCGCTCCAGGATGTTGCGCAGGTCGTTCGTGGCGTACTTCTGCATCCCGGCGAGGTCCGCGTGTCCGGGCCTTGGCAACGTGATCGGGTCCGGTGGGTTTTCTACCGGGTCCGGGGTCATTCGGCTCTCCCAGTTCGCGTAGTCTTTATTCGGCATGAGCATGGCTATGGGGGAGCCGAGCGTGTACCCGTGCCGCACGCCGCCGAGAAATTCCACCGCGTCTTTCTCAATCTTCTGCCGTCCGCCCCGCCCGTAACCTTGCTGCCGACGCGCGAGATCCCGATTGATGTCTTCGGCCCGCAAATCCAAACCTGCCGGAACCCCGTGAACCAGGGCAACCTCCGCCGGACCGTGCGACTCACCCGCCGTAGAGAAGCTAAACCTCAATGCCCATCCCCTCTGCACTTTTCGTGATTTTCGTGATGCTTTTTGTATAGTTCATCGGACTCACGACCGTTAATATAGCGCAAATTGCCCGGATCTCTTCCCCAAAAGTTCGGGGCCGACTATTTCCCCCCGAAACGCAAGGAACCGTCATCCCTAAAAAGCTTCCCGCTACCAGACCTGTCACTACCGGATGCGCCACCACCGGAAACCGCCCCGCCGCTGTCGGGGAGGCCGTCGGCGTTTGCGTCATCAAGACCGTCGCGCACGCCGTCATCGTCGCTATCCGGGTTGTCGGGGTCCGTCCCGAGCGCCCGCTCCCGCCGATCACTCAGGCCGTCGTTGTCGCTGTCACGCACACCGCCACCGTTCCCGCCGTTTCCACCCGCGTTGCCTCCACTATTGCCTCCACCGTTACCGTTGGAGTCGGTGCCGTTTCCGACTCCGCTGCCGTTAGTGGTACCACCGTTTTCGCTGATGGTTTCGCTGATGGTACCGCCGTTTTCTTCTTCGGGGGTGTCGTCGGTGGTAGTTTCTATAGTTTCATCCGCCTCAGCTTCGGCGGATTCTAGTAGTTGCCGGAACGGGTCCTTCGACTCGTAGGCCGCGTAGGCCTCGGCGTCTCGGTTTTCAACTTCGGGCGCCGCGGGGTCCAAGCTTTCCGGCGCTTCCTGGGCGGTTGCCTCCCCGGTAGATTCTCGTTCCTCGGAGATGGTGGGCTGATTCGTTGCCGTAGGCTCATCTTGTGCTCCCCGGAGGACCACCCCGAAAAGTAGGTAAGCGGCAAAGAACAGGACCAAAACTACCGCTAGGATCCAGAGTACACCCCCGGACCCGCCCGTCGAGAGGCGTCGGATGATCTCCAACTGCCGGAGCCTATCGGACAGAGGTCACGCCTCCTGACTCATCCGGGCCCGTATCCGGATCAGCATCCGGGTCGGACGCAACCGGCTCCTGGCCCGAAGGAACGTCTCCCGCTTGAAAGTAGACTTCCGCGGTTATCTCTACCTGCAACAACCGCTCTACCCCCGGCTCCGGCACCGTTTCTCCTTCCTCCACCAACACCTCGTAGTTGATCTCGTTTATGGTCACCAAACGCACGAGGTTCAAAACCCGGCCAACGAAATCTTGCAACTGCTCGTAAGTTCCCTCGAACGACATTGTAATCGGTACGCGGGAGAAGTCTCCTCCCTGCGGTGGTGGCTCCGGGGCGCCGGGCTCGATTGAGACCTGCGTAACGCCGGCCTCCCGGGCAACCTCTTCTATCTGTACGACGAAAGTCGGGATCTCCGTCTGCGTCGGGATACGCTTGGAGAGCTCTAGTAGTTGACGCTCGATCTCCGGCGCGTTGCGCGCGATCCTCTCCAACTCTGACACCTGCTGCTGTAGCTGCTGTAACTGCTGCTCCTTCGACGCCTGCTCCTCTGACCGCTGACCGAATTCATCCCGCAAAGGACTGAACAACAAAAAATAGTATCCCAACACCAATAGTAGTATTATAAGTATTCCTGCTATTAGCATGTTGCGGTCTCTGGGTTCCATTAGGGGTTGGTCCCGGAGTTTTCGGGTGGGGCTTCGGGGGTTTCGTATTGTCCGGCCGGTAAGTTTTGACGGTTTTGGCGGCTGGCGGCGTTCTGGCCCGGTAGCAGGTTGATCGAGGCCGGGCTTTCCGCCTCGGCGTCCTCGTCGCCGGTTGGTGCGGCGTCGATGCGGAGTTCCGAGCCTTGTTCCCCGACCCGGGTTACGAGTTCTGAGGCGACTTCGAAATCGATCGCCGGTTGGGAGAACGTTTCGCGGTCGAGTTGCGCCAGGTTGAGTTGGGAATTGGACAAGAAAGGCAGCGTGTTCATACGGACCACGAAATCGGCCACGTTCTCGTAGTCCGGCAGCGCGACGCCGGTAAAAGTCACCGCCCCGGGCGGGCTGAGAGTTTGCTCGGTCGGCGCCTGAATGTTTATCGGCGAAGCCTGGGCCGTAAGGGTGTCCAGGGAAGTATTTGGGGGGATCACGAAGGCGAGGGCCTGGAGGAACTCGTCCCAGAGAAAGCGGGTCCTGAAGATACCGTCGGCGATGGGCTTTTTAGACTCCAGCCGGGCCTGCAAATCTCGAAACGGGGCCAGCTCAGCGATCCTGGCGTCCTGCTCGCCTATCTGCTGGTCGAGGCGCGAAATTTCCTCTTCCGCGGTGTTCAACCGCAGTGCGTAGAAGACGTAGAGCCCGACCATTACCAGCAAGACGGCGGCCCCGGTGACGAGCAGTACACCGAGCACACCGCCAGGAATGCTCAGGGCTGCGCCTCGCCCCCGCTCTTCGGGCGGCAGCAGGTTTATGCGCCTCATGCTTCCTCAATAGCCAGTCCCAATGCAATGGCGAGGACCGGCTCCATCACCCGCAACTGCTCGTCAGATACATTAGAGCGGTTTGCGGCCAACTTTTGTAGTGGGTTCCCGCGATGGGCCGGGATGCCGAGCAACTCTCCTAGGTAGTCTTCGAGGCCTTCGACCAGCCCGCCCTCTCCTGAGACAAAAACTCGTGAGACCTCCTGGGCCCCGGGTTGGGAATAATGGTACTCGATGGAGCGCTGCACATCCTCGGCCATCACCTGAACCGAATCCTCCAAACCCCTCCGGATGTCGAACATTAACGCCGGGTCCAGGTCGTCTTCCGGTTCGTCATCTTCTGACCCGTCGTCTCCGGGTTCTTCGGTTTCGAGATCTATATTCTCCGGCTCCGGGTCGTCTTCGGCGTAGTCGCCTAGCTTGAGCTTCGGGTTCATCAGGTGTTTTTGGGCGTCCTCTTCTTCTATTTGCGCTACTTCGGCTATGGTTTGGGCAAACTGGTCCGAGCCGCCGAGTATAGAGCGGGTAAGGGTTGGGCTTCCGCCCTGGGACACGACCAGGTTGGTGATCTCGGTTCCAACGTCCAGCAGTAGCGCCGCCCCTTCGTCGAAAAGGGTGTCCGGCAGGGTAGAACGCATCAGGGAAAGCGCTTTTACGTCGACGCCCACCGGACGAATCCCCGCGGCGCGCAGGGCGGACGTAAAGCTCACTATCATATTTTTTTGGGCGGCAACGAGGAGGATCCGGTCGAGGTCCGAGCCTTTCTCCCGGGGTCCGAGGACGACGTGATCCAGAACGGCTTCTTCTACGGGCATCGGGATGTGGTCCTGGGCCTCGTACCCGATGGCGCTTTCCAGGTCTTCCGGGTCCATGTGCGGGAAGTCCAGGAGCCTTACCACCACCTTCTGATTGGCGAGGCCCAGCACGACGGATTTTCCCTTGAAACCGTGGGTCGACCAAAACTCCCCGATCTCCGAGGCCAGCAGGCCTTGATCCGTGACTTCTCCGTCGGTTACGGTGCCGGGCGGCAACCTGCGATACCCGACGTGCTGGAGCGTATAATCGCCGCCGACGCTCGAAACCTGCACGGCTTTTATCGCCCCACGGTCGATGTCCATCCCGACGGCTTGGGCCCTGAAGCGTTCCATCTACTCCTAGATACCTCCGGCGGCTTCTACGTACGTTCTCCAGAAAGCCGGGCCGAGAAAGAGCGTGAAAATACCCCCCAACGCCAGGAACACGCCGAACGGCAACGCACTCTGGCGCCGCATCTTTCCGGCGACCACCAGCGCGACATAGGTCAGCGTGCCGAAGAGCGCCCCGGAAAATACCGCGAGCGCCGCATAAGGTCCCAAGAAAGCTCCGAGCATGCCGCCCATCTTCACGTCCCCCATGCCCATACCACCGGGATACAGTAATGCTATCCCGAGCATCCCGCCGGCAACGAGCAGGACGGACCCGGGGTAAACCCACCACCGGCCGGGGTCCGACAGGATGGAAAGCGTCAGCCCGATCAGGGCAGCAGGACCTACGATGACGTTCGGCAGGATCCGGTATTCGAGGTCCGTGCCGGCCAGCGAGACGAGCCCGGTTATAAAGATAAAAGCCGCAACCAATTGCAAACCCAACCCGAATTCGTAAGCCGCTACGCCGAACAGTAGCCCGGTAGAAGCTTCGACAACGGGATAGCGGACCGGTATGCGGGTTCCGCAACTCCTGCAACGGCCCCGGAGTAGCACGTAGGAGATTAGAGGAACGTTGTCGCCAGGCCCTATAATTTCACTACAGGCCGGGCAGTGAGAGGCCGGCCGGACCACCGATTGTTTTATGGGAACCCGGTAGATAACGACGTTTACGAAGCTCCCCACGACCAACCCGAAAAGAGTGGCAGCCAGAGGGATCACACCTCGCTCCCGGAGGTAACGGCTTGCAGCATCGCCACCTCGGCGTCGTCCCCGACGACGGCCTTTCGGCCGACGCCCGAATTCTGTCCCAGGTGGCTCCTCGCCCCGATGATCGCCCCCGTGCCCAAAGAGGCGCCGGCTGATACCCAGGCCCCGGCCCCAATCTGTGCGTCCCGATCCACGACCGAGTGCGGGCCCAGGTAGCAGTGGCTGCCGATGGTGGCGTTCGGGTGTACTACCGACCCGGCGGCTACCACGCACCCGTCACCAACCACAGCCTCCCGCGAAACGTACGCCATCGGGTGTATCGCTACCGTAAACTGCCCACCCAAAGCCCTTATCGAGTTCGAGACCCTCAACCTATCCTTGTTGTCCGTGATCGCGACTATGACCTGGACGGTTTCTATGGAGAGCATGCTCTTGAGCATTGCTATGTCACCCAATATGGGAAACCCCCGGATTTTCTCTGGCAAAGCCTTGTGGGCGTCGTCGTAGAAGCCGAGTATCCACGCCTCGAAGCCGGCGGCCAGGAGCACGTCTAGCGCGGTTCTGCCGTAACCCCCGGCGCCCACTATCGCCACCCGGGGATCTTCGTCCAACGAAACCCTCTGCATCTCTACTACGGGTTGAGGCTCGCTTATCCTGGTCTCGGGCCTACTTATTTTTCTTACCCCCAAAGATCCTACAGCGCTTTCAGGCGGCAGTTTAGCACCGTTACCGTCTACTCGCGCCCACCCGGAACAACAGCCTACGACGGGCGGCTGACGAAAGCCCCCCGTAGTTCGTTACCCAGTAAATACTCGCCGACCTTGACCGGTCTTCCCCCGGGAACCTGCAACTCCTCTACCTGTAAATAGCCTTCCCCACACCGCACCCGAATACCATCCTTTGCAGCCAGAATGCTCCCCGGGGGTGCGGTGGACGGTGCCTTATCGCCGGCCTCTATGATGCTGGCGTGCAGGATCTTCACCGGTCCCTCGAACGCCGCGTGAAAAGTACGGGCGCCTATCCTGGGCGCCAGGGCGCGGACCTGGTCCCGGATCCTCCTCACCGGCCGGTCCCAATCTATCACGCGGTCTTCGGTGGTCAGCTTGGCGGCGTAGGTGGCCTCGCTTTCGTCTTGCTCGGTCAAGTTCAGACTTTCGTTTTCTAGCGACGACAAAGCCTCTACTATAGCTTTAGACCCGAGACTGGCGAGTTCGTCCGTAAGTTCTCCGGCGTTGGTTCGGGTGTCGAGGGGAGTTTTCTTCTGGAGGGTCACCGGCCCGGTATCCAGGCCTTCGTTCATCCGCATGATCGAGACGCCGGTTTCTTTTTCGCCGTTCATTATGGCGCGTTCTATCGGGGCTGCGCCCCTGTATTCGGGGAGCAGAGAAGCGTGGACGTTCCAGGCGCCGTGTTTGGTTGCGTAGAGCGTGTCGGGGCGTAAGATTTGTCCGTAGGCGGCCACGACGAGGGCTTCGTGTTCTCCTACGGCTTCGGCTACGTTCCCTATAGTTTCCGGTTGCAACAGGGGTACTTGTTCTATCCTCGCCAGCGCGGCCACCGGTGACGCGACTACCTTACGGCCCCGGCCCCGGCGGGCAGGTGGCTGAGAAATCACCAACCCAACTTCGTGCCCCGAGTCGAGCAGCCCACGCAAGATCTTCGCTGCAAAATCCGGCGTTCCGGCGAAAGCTACTCTCAAGAGACTTCCTACCGCCGGGCGAGGAGCCGCTCCCGCAACTCCCGCATGGCGGCTTTGCGGGCGTCCCGGTCCGTCCGGTCCAATATTAGAACTCCGTTCAGATGATCCATCTCGTGCTGCAGGATACGGGCCAGAAGCCCCTCGGCTTCTAGGCGTACCCCGGTCCCGGTCGCGTCCCGGCCGGTTACCGTAACCCGGGTGGGCCGCTCTACCTCGACCTGTATTTCAGGTATAGACAAACACCCCTCGGACTCCGTCGTGGCTTCGTCTCCGAGTTCGTTTATCTCGGGGTTGACGATAACGTACTCTTCGTTTTCCAGGGCGGCGACCAGGATACGTTTCAGACGTCCTACCTGGTTTGCGGCGAGGCCGACGCCTTCGTGCTCCCGCATCGTTTCCAGCATGTCTTGTGCCAGGTGTTCGAGCGACGCGTCGAACTTGTCTACCGGCGTGGCGCGGGACTTCAGGACCGGGTCTCCGAAAGTTCTAATCTCCAGTGCCACCTTCAAACCTCCTCGGGGTCTATTTCAACTCGTACTTTCAAGCCGTTTGCGCCGGGGGTTTTCGCTACCAGCCGGGCGGCGAGGGCCCCGGAGCGGGCGACCGCTTCGAGGTCCGGAGACCGCAGCAGTACCCGCCAGCTCGAGTTTTCACCATGCCTCGCGGGCGGTGTCGTGTCCGACATACTTACTCCGGGCTCTAACGAGGATCTTATTCGGGATTCTACCGCACGCCACGCGGCGGCTGCTTTCCCTCCGAAGCCTCCGAAGACTAGCGCCGCCAGATGCCCATACGGCGGGTAGCCCATGGTACGGAGCTTCGGAAGCTCATTTTCTACGAACGCGAGGTAGTCGCCCCGCAACGCGGCGCGCAACGTGGGGTCCTCGGGCTGTCGGGTTTGTGCCAGGATCAGGTCCTGCGCCGCTTCAGCTGCACCGTAAAGCACCCTGAAAGCCTGCATCGTGGCTTCCATGTAACTTCCGAGTAGCAGGTCGTCCGCGTCCGGCACGGCTACTACGTCCCATTTGCCGCCGGCCACGTGCCGGGCCGTGGCCACGATGACCCGGGCATCTTCCCCTTCCCGGGTGCCGGCGGTGAGCTTTCCTACGGGAACGTCGAGCGCGTGAGAAATCTCCTCGCGCAACCGGTCGATGGCGTACCCGGTAGGCCGCGAGCGTCCGGAACCGCACGTCTCACACCGGCCGAAATCCGCGGCCCGGTACTCGCAGCGGCTACAGGTCAGGATTTTGTCGGACTCCAGCAACGCCAGCGGTGCGTCGCAAACGGGGCAAGATTTAACGGACCCGCAGCTATCACAGGAGATGTTCGAGGCGTAACCCAGGCGGTTTGCGACCAGGGCTATCCGTTTGTCTTTTTCGAGGCTCCGGCGGCAAACATCTACCAGCGTCGAGCTGAACGTTGCGCCCGAACTTCTCATGTCCAGAATTTGGGCCGCGGGCCAGTCCCCGGCCGGACGTCCCGGAAGCTCTTTTATATTGGATACCGGGGCGGAAATCCGGAGCGTCGGAAAGGGAGATAAGAACAAAACACCACAGTCTTCGGCTTTGCCGCGTTCCAGGACTATGTCACGAACGTGGATGGGCAAACCTTCGTAGCCCGGTTGCGCGCGGTGTGCCCCGTTGGGCTCGTCCACCACACATATGGCGCCGGGCCGCGCCAAAGGCAGCAGGGCCGCCGTTCGGGTTCCGACCAGGACGTCTATCCGGCCGTCCCGGACTCCTTTGTAAACCGCGCCCCGCTTCTCGTCCAGGCCGCCGTGATAAGGAGAAACCGTGTAACCTTTAGGCAGGAGATCCGCCAGGTATTTCACCAGCCGTTCGACGGTCACTACTTCGGGGGCCAGCACCAACGCCTGCTCACCGCCTTCTATCGCGGCCTCTACGAGGGCCGCCACCGCCGCCGGCTGCTCGCGGGTGGGCACCCGCCAAAACCAGGCGCCGCCGCGATCCGTGACCCGTCCCGCATCCCGGAGGAAACCTCCGTTATCCAGGGTTCGGAGGCCACGAGCATCGAAAACGGGGGGCGCTTCGGGACGCTTCTCCAACCTTACGGCCCCACGGTTTACCAGCTCTCGTAAGCTTCTCCTCGACGCCCCGGTCCGCGCCAGTAATTCGGAGGTTTGGCATCCTTCTTCTAAAGCGGAGAGTGCCTCGTAAAGCTCTCTCTGGCGAGGTGCGCGGGTGAGATCCGGTCGGCTACCGGCCCTCACCGCGGCCCACTCGGTTTGTTTCGGCCCTGGCTCGGGGACGATGAATTTCAGGCGCCCCTCGTTTTCGGCGGCCTTCAAATCCTCCGTCCCGAGGGTTCTGCGCAAGGTGGTGCGTCCGACCACCCTGCCCGGTTTCCAGGGCCAGCCCCGTGCCGGGTCGAGTATTAGATAGTGTTCTGTACCAAGACCCGGTGGCAGCGCGGTTCGCAACACGGTAGAGATAGGAACGGCGAACAATTCCGAAAGCCGGCAACAAACCTCGGTCACTGCCGGAGGAATCGACAAGTCTTCCAGAACGTCCCGCAAATATTCCCGGGAAAGCTCGCTTCTCTCCGCCACGGCCAAGACGATCCCGAGGCGCGAGTAGCCGGAGAGCGGTGCGATCACCGCCGTTCCGGGCCGGACTTTTTCTTCCAGGTGCTCTGGAATAAGGTAGCTGAGCACCGGCAGGGCGTGCGTTGGGACAAAGACCCCTACCCGTGCTTCGCGGAGGGCCGCTGAGACGCTGACGGGGCTAACGCCGGGCTCTACCTCCAATTACAGTCCGGCGGCGCGGCACAATTCTTCGGCCTTTGAAGTTTTCTCCCAGTTGAACCCGGGCTCGCTGCGTCCGAAGTGGCCGTAAGCCGCCGTCGCCCCGTAGACCGGTTGCCGGAGATCCAGGTCCCGGATAATGGCCCCGGGCCGCAGGTCGAAGTGTTCCTCGATAAGCGTCCCGAGCGTTACCGGGTCCACGTTGGCCGTACCGAACGTTTCAACCATTACGCTCACCGGCTTTGCAACCCCGATGGCGTAGGCTATCTGGATCATGCACCGTTCGGCCAAACCCGCGGCGACCACGTTCTTCGCGACCCAGCGCGCGGCGTACGACGCGGAGCGGTCTACTTTTGTCGGGTCTTTACCGGAGAAAGCGCCGCCGCCGTGGGGCACCGCCCCGCCGTAGGTGTCCACGATGATCTTACGCCCGGTGAGCCCCGTATCTCCCTGCGGCCCCCCGACCACAAAGCGCCCGGTCGGGTTTACCAGCACGTCGGTAGCATCCCGGTCGAAAAAGTCTTCGGGCATTACAGGCCCGACAACGTTCTCCAGGAGATCCTCTTTGATACGGTCTTCGACGCCGTCCTGGTGCTGGGTGGAGATAAGAACTTTTTCCACGGCTACAGGCTTGTCTCCCTCGTAGCGAACCGTTACCTGGCTCTTACCGTCCGGCCGCAGATAGTCCAGGATTCCCTGCTTCCGGACCTCGGATAGCCTCCGGGTAAGGGCGTGGGCGAGCTTTATCGGCAAAGGCATTAGCTCTTCGGTCTCGTTGCAAGCGTAACCGAACATCATCCCCTGGTCTCCGGCCCCGATTTCGTTTATCTCGTCCTCGCTAATCCCCGCGACCTCGGGGTCCGAATCGCTGGCGCGGTCTACCCCCTGGGCGATGTCCTGTGATTGCGGGTCTATGGACGTAATAACGCCACACGTCTCGGCGTCGAAGCCGAACTTCGCCCTCGTGTAACCGATCTCGGAGACTTTCTTCCGGACGAGCGTCGGGATGTCCACGTAGGTAGAGGTCGTGATCTCACCCGCAACTATAACCATTCCCGTGGTAACGAGCGTTTCGCAGGCCACCCGGCTCATGGGGTCGTCGTCCAGCGCCGCGTCCAGAATGGCGTCGGAGATTTGGTCTGCTATCTTGTCCGGGTGTCCTTCGGTTACCGACTCCGAGGTGAACAGGTGGGAGGCTTTCAACTCCTGGTCATTCGCCGCATCCCAGGACGTCTTAGAGGTCTGTTCCACCAATTTTCTCACCGCTCCTTTTTAATCTTCTCTGTATTCTTTTATATTCTTCGCCAGTTCGTTCAAGACAGCGCGGGCCACGTTTTTTTTCGCGGCCTGCGGTACGAAAAGTTCTTCTTCGGGTCCTACCACGTACACTTCGTTTTCATCCGCCCCGAAGCCGATTCCTTTACGCGATATGTCGTTTCCGACCACCAGGTTCACGCCTTTCGAACCGAGTTTCTCGCGGGCGTCCGGCACCGGGTTTCCGTATGTCGCGGCGAATCCTATCATAAAGAGGTTCGGGTTCTCTTTCCGTACGTCCTCCAGAATATCTTGCGTCGCCACGAAATCCAGGCTCAGGTTCTCCGACCGGCGGATCTTTTTCTGGAGCGTGGTTGCCGGCTTGAAATCCGAAACGGCGGCGGCCATGACGAGCGCCTCGTTGCCACCGGCGTGGGCCAATACTTCCTCCCGGAGTTCATCTACGGTCTCGACCGGCAACCAGCGCACCCCGGGCTCTACGGGCTCCACGTTCGCCGCCACCACCGTGACCTCCGCCCCCATCCTCGCGGCCTCCCGCGCTATCGCGACGCCCATCTTCCCCGAAGAGCGATTACCGACGAACCGCACGCTATCTATAGGTTCGTGGGTGCCGCCGGTGCTCACCAGTATCCGCACGCCGCGCAAGCGGCCCCCGATGCCGCCCAACACCTCCGTCGCTATCTCCGTGGCGTCGATCGTCCCGTTTTTGCGGCCGGGGAACACCCGGCCGCCGTCGCGCTTTAGAAACCGCACGTTCTCTCGTACGGCCGGGTGCCCGGCCGTCGCCGCGTCTAACTCCGGGACGACGACAACGGGTTTCGTGTCTTTCGTCCGGATAGAGGTTCCAAAGGTTTTAGAGGTTTCGGGCCAGACGTCGAGGCCGTGGGCGAGTTTGGCGATGGTTCCGGCCGTAGCCGGGGCGAATAAGATAGCATCGGCGTTTCTGCCCGTGTCCGGCACATCTACGACCTTGGCGAGCCCGGCGAAAGCCGCGGGACCGATAAAGTTTCGGGTCCCGGGCTCCAATATAACTTCTACCTGGTGCCCGGCCAGAAACAACTGGCGGCAGACTTCCGGGGTTTTTAGGGCTCCCCGCCCCGGCCCTACGGAACAAAGGATCAAGGGTTCGGAGGTTTAAGCGGCGCCCTGGTCCACTCCGTCCACTCCGTCCACTCCGTCCACTTCGTCCACTTCGTCCACTTCGTCCACTTCGTCCACTTCGCCGCCTTCACCAGCTTCCGCCTGGGCCAGCGCGGCGGCTTCGTCCGCCGGGACGTCCTCCTCGACCGGCTCGTTCACGGTCTCGCTCCTGAAGCCGACTTCCAGTTTGCCGGTTCTAAGCTCCTCGATGGCGATACTCAAAGGGTGCTGCGACCGGGTATGAACCTGCGGCCCCGGTATGCCCAAAGAGTCGTTTAGGCCCAGGGTCGCCGTGTACTCGTTGATCTGGCGGGCCCTCTTTGCACTCGCCATTGCCAACCCATACCGGGATTCGACCTTGACCAACAACTCATCTACTTTCAGTTCACTCAGCATCGCTGTCTCCTTCTATTATCTTGCGCATGGTTTCCAACATCTCCCGACGGGATTGCTCGCGGTCGCCGTTCACCACCTCGTAGTCGAACTCATCGAGGGCCGCAACCTCTTTGACCGCCGTGCTCATCCGGCTCTCCAGGGCTCCGGAAGTCTCCGTGGCCCGGTCTTCGAGCCGCCGCCGGTTTTCTTCCAGAGACGGGGCCCTCACGAACACCATTTTAGCGTCCGGACGTTTTTCCCGGACTACCCTGGCTCCTTGTAGCTCTATCTCCAGGATTACATATTTCCCGACCCGCAACAACGCGTCGACGCGGTGCGCGAGCGTACCGTACAGGTTTCCAGAATACTCGGCCCACTCCAGGAATTCGCCGTCCTCTATCCAACGCTCGAACTTTTCCCGGGAAAGAAAGATATAGTCTTCACCCTCGACCTCGCCTTTGCGGGGGTTACGGGTGGTCGCCGAGACCGAATAAGCAAGTTCCGGTACCTCATCCAGGGCGACCCGGATCAACGTGGACTTGCCGGCTCCGGAAGGCCCGGAGACGACGATCAGCTTTCCTCGCAACCCAACACCCGGATCAAACGGTCCCGCTGCCCGTGCGTGAGGCCTACGAGCGTTTTGGCGTTGCTGATGCCGGCCTCCCTGAGCAACCGCATAACTTTTATGCGTCCCATGCCGCGCATGGAGAGCAGCATTTCCTCGACCTTTGCACCTTTTAACTCTTCGGAGGGTTCCATGAGAAGGTCATAGACGTTTAGCTCACCGCTTTTTAGCTCACGCTTCGTCCGGGCCCGGGCGAAACGTACCCTGTTGGCTTCTTCGAGCGCATTGCGGCGCTCCTGTACCGTTCTTTGCGGGGCCCGCCTTAACATCAGACGGGAATTATACCATCGGTGCGTCGGATGCGTCGGGATTCTAGGACTCGTGGGCGCCCCGGAGAGCCTGGTTCAGTTGCCCCGCTGTTTGTCCGGTTTTCGAAAGGTAGGCGCGGAACTCGTCGAGTATCTCCGCCGGGTCCCGCACGAAGCTAGACGTGCCGACTTGCACGGCGGTTGCTCCGGCGAGCAGGAACTCGGCCACGTCCGTGCCGGTCGTAACACCGCCACAGCCGATTATTGGGGTTTCGACCACCGCGCTGACTTCGTGAACCGCCCGGAGCGCTACGGGCTTTATCGCGGGACCGGAGAGGCCGCCACGGAGGACTTTTTTGTCCCAGGGATCTATGGAAAGCGCGGGGAGCGTATTGATAAGCGTAAGCCCATTGGCGCCGGACTCTTCGGCCGCCACGGCGTTGCGTAAGACCCCTTCATTGGTGAGCTTTACGAACATTGGCTTGCCGGGCAATACCTCGCGGCACGCACCCACGACCTCCGCAACGCTGCCCGGTCCGGCGCAGAACGTCCGGCCGCCGTGCTCGACGTTCGGGCACGACAGGTTCAACTCCGCCGCCGATATACGGTCATCGGCGGCGACCCGTTCGCACAACGCCGCAAATTCATCGACCGTGTCCCCGGCTATGGAGACCATCAAAGGCGCGTCGTAAGAAAAGGCGTCCAAACCTTCTAGAAACTGGTTTATGCCGGGGTTCTGGAGGCCGATGGAGTTGATCATGCCAGAAGGTGTCTCCGCGATGCGCGGTGGTGGATTTCCTTCTCTCTGTACCGGGGTGACGGTCTTGGGCAACATCATCCCGTAGACACCGCGAACTTCATCCAACGCCTCTTTCGAAAGCGTCCCCGAAGCCGGCATAAGGGGCGTCTGCATCGAGATGCCGCAAAGCTCGACCGCGAGATCTTCCGTGGTCCGGATCACCACGCCAGCGCCCCCGCCTCGAAGACCGGACCCTCGATGCACGACCGGACGTAGCCCCGACCCTTTACCGGCACGACGCACCCGTTGCACGAGCCGTTGCCGCACCCCATCCTCTCCTCCACCGAGAGCTGGCAAGAACCGTTCGTCACGCGTTTTATGGCCGCCAGCATCGGGTTCGGTCCACAAGCGTAGACGGAGCCATAGCTTCCCAGCGGCGGGGCGGCGTCGAGGACAGTCCCGGGAACACCGGCGGAACCATCCATCGTTGCGACGGTCGAGCCGGGGAAGCCCCGGGCGACCGGGGCCGTTGCGGCGTCCGCGAATCCTAGAAAGACGTCGTGTTCGATGTTTAGTTTCTCCAACCGGCGGGAGAGAATCTTCATCGGGGCGACACCGATTCCGCCCCCCAGCAGCGCTGCCCGTCTGTTGTTCTCGATCCGGAATCCTTTGCCGAGCGGGGCCGTCACCTCGATCTTTTGGGCTTCGTCCAGAAGGGCCGTTCCCCTTCCACGGACCTCGAAGAGCAGGCTCGCTATCTCGCCGTCGTAGTCGTAGAAAGAGAGCGGACGGGCCAGGAACGGGTCCAGGGCGAGCGGAAAACCACCGGCCCGGGCCATAACGAACTGGCCCGGATCGACCGGCGTATCCCAACGGTAATGGAGCAGCGTGTAGCCGCCTATCTGTTCGCAGTCCTCGACTTCTACGCTGTAGAACTTCACCTTCTCGTTCTCATGCCTTCGTCGCGTAGAGGCCCTGGATCGGGTTGACGCGTTCCACGCCGCCTCGGATCTTCGACTCTATGCCTTGTAGAGCGGCAGCGGCACCGGCGAGGGTTGTTATGCAGGGAACGCCGTGGGTAAGGGCTTTTCGACGGATCAAGTATCCGTCCGTGCGGGCTCCCCGGCCCCAGGGGGTGTTCACGATCAGGTCCAGCCCGCCCTCCTCGATCAGGGCGAGCACGTCTTCGCCAAGCTCCCCAATCTTCGGGACCACCGACACTGGCAGCCCGTTGTTTTTCAGCACCTCCGCCGTTCCCTCGCTCGCGGAGATCTCGAACCCCAGGTCCGCGAACGCCCGGGCTATGAGAACCACCGCCCGCTTGTCCCGGTTCGCGACCGAGATGTACACTTTCCCGGCCTCCGGCAAAGTTTGTCCCGCAGCGGTGAGCGCCTTGACGAACGCGCCGCCAAACGTCCGGTCAATGCCCATTGCCTCGCCGGTCGAGCGCATCTCGGGGCCGAGCAGCGGGTCAACGTCCGCGAACCTGTCGAACGGGAACACCGGGGCCTTTACGCTGAAGTGTCCGTTAGAGAACGAATCCAAGTTCATGTCCCGGAGCTTCTCGCCCAAAAGAACCCGCGTCGCCACCTTCGCCAGCGGCACGCCGGTAGCTTTGGAAACGTACGGCACGGTACGCGAGGCGCGGGGGTTGCATTCTATGACCATTACGTCGTCGCCCCGGACTACGAACTGGATGTTCATCAGGCCAATGACGCCGACGGAGAGCGCCAGGCGGCGGGTGTAGTACTCGATCCTCTCGACGAGCGCCCTATGGATCGTGATCGGGGGCGTTACGCAAGAAGAATCCCCGGAGTGAACCCCGGCTTCCTCGATGTGCTCCATGATCCCGCCGATATAAACGTCCTCACCGTCCGAGACAGCATCCACGTCGATCTCCACGTAATCCTCCATAAACTTGTCAACGAGGGTTGGATGGTCGGGGCTGGTGGTTGCGCTGGACCGGAGGTAGAGGTCCAGGTCATCGTCGTTGTAGACGATCTCCATGCGGCGGCCACCGAGGACGTAGGAAGGACGCACCACGACCGGATACCCCAGTTCGTGAGAGATCTCCCTCACCCCATCGGCGGTGATTGAAGCCCCGAAACGCGGGTGCGGTATTCCAAGCTCGGTAAGTAGCCGCCCGAAACGCGAGCGGTCTTCAGCCAGGTCTATGGCGTCCGGCGAAGTACCGAGAATTTTAACCCCGGCTTCTTGCAGTTCTCTCGCCAGCTTTAGCGGGCTTTGTCCCCCGAATTGCAGGACTACGCCGCGAGGCTGTTCGCGCCGGATGACTTCCAGCACGTACTCGGCGGAGAGCGGTTCGAAGTAGAGGCGGGTCGAGGTGTCGTAGTCGGTCGAGACCGTTTCAGGGTTCGAGTTGACCATGATGGCGTCGAGCCCCGCTTCTTTGATGGCGTAGCTGGCGTGGACGCAGGCGTAGTCGAACTCGATGCCCTGACCGATCCGGTTGGGACCGCTGCCCAAAACTACCACGGACTCGTTGTCGCCCCGGCTTACTTCATCCTCGGTCTCGTAAGTCGAGTAGAAGTACGGGGTCTGGGCCGGAAACTCCCCGGCGCAGGTGTCGACCGATTTGTAGGTTGGCGAGACGCCGAGAGCCCGCCGCACGCCGCGCACGACCTCCGTGGAGCTACCGGAATGAGAGGCGAGGACCTCGTCGGAGAGCCCGATCTTCTTTGCTTCCAGCAACCCTTCGCGGCTCATGGTCTCGGTTAGCGAGCCTTCCTCAGCAACGATCTTCGCCACCGACGCTATGAAAAACGGGTCGATCATGGTCTTCTCGAAGATTTCCGGCACGTCCATCCCGGCGCGCAGGGCTTCGAAGACGGCGAAGATCCGGTATGGGTTCGGCTCTTCGAGGCTGGGCATGATGTCTTGGGGATCCAACTCCAGAGAAGCCATCGCCTTTAGCAGGCTCTCGGTGAACGTCCGGCCTATCGCCATGACCTCGCCGATGGAGTGCATCCGGGTCGTCAGCCGGGGCGCGGCACCGGGGAACTTCTCGAAGGTGAAGCGCGGGATCTTGGTCACCACGTAGTCGAGGGCCGGCTCGAAGGAGGCCGGCGTCGCCCGGGTTATGTCGTTCGGGATCTCATCCAGCGCGTACCCAACCGCCAACTTCGCGGCGATCTTGGCGATCGGGAACCCCGTAGCCTTGCTCGCGAGCGCACTGCTCCGGCTGACCCGGGGGTTCATTTCGATTACGTAGAAGTCATTGCTCTCCGGATCAACCGCGAATTGAATGTTTGAGCCTCCGGTTTGTACACCAATCTCACGTATTATGCGTATAGAAGCTGAGCGGAGGGTCTGGTACTGGCGGTCGGAGAGGGTTTGGGCCGGGGCGACGGTGATTGAGTCGCCGGTGTGGACGCCCATCGGGTCTACGTTTTCTATGGAGCAGATGATGACGACGTTGTCTGCGAGGTCGCGCATTACCTCCAGCTCGAACTCTTTCCAGCCGGAGACGCTCTTTTCCACGAGGGTGCTGTTTACCGGGCTCGCGTCGAGGCCGTCAAGGACGGCGCGTTCGAGTTCGTCGTGGTCGTGGGCAACGGCGCCGCCTTTGCCGCCCAGGGTGAAGCTCGGCCGGATTATGAGCGGGAAACCTATCCGGGCGGCCAGTTCCTGGGCCTGGTCCAGGTTCTTTACCGTGCGGCTATCCGGGACTTTCAGCCCGATGCGGTCCATGGCGTCGTGGAAGAGTTGGCGGTCCTCGGCCATCTGGATGGAGTCCACGGAGGCGCCGAGCAGTTCTACGTCGTATTCGTTGAGGATTCCGGCCTCGTCGAGTTCGATGGCGAGGTTAAGGGCGGTTTGGCCGCCGAGGGTCGGAAGGAGGGCTTCGGGACGTTCCCGGCGGATGATCTCCGCGACCGTTTCGACGGTTAGGGGTTCGATGTACGTGGCGTCGGCGAACTCCGGGTCGGTCATAATGGTGGCCGGGTTGGAGTTGGCGAGCACGATGCGGTAGCCCTCGTCGCGCAGGGCGCGGCAGGCCTGGGTTCCAGAGTAGTCGAACTCAGCGGCCTGGCCGATCACTATCGGGCCGGAGCCCAGGATCAGGATGGTCGAGATGTCGTCCCGGCGCGGCATCTAAGCCTCCCGCCCGCCGGAGACCGTCTCGATAAAATCGTCGAAGAGGTAGCCGGAGTCGCGGGGTCCGGGGCTGGATTCGGGATGATACTGCACGCTCCAGACCCGGAGGTCCTTATTCTCGATGCCTTCGACGGTCCCGTCGTAAAGGTTCCGGTGCGTCATTTCCACCTCTTCCGGTAGCGATTCCTCCCGAACGGCGAAACCGTGGTTCTGGCTGGTTATCTCGATCCGTCCTTTCCGAACGTTCCGGACGGGATGGTTTGCCCCGTGATGGCCGAACGGCATCTTGTACGTCTCGCAGCCCAGCGCGAGGCCGATGAGTTGGTGCCCGAGACAGATACCGAAGGTCGGCACTTCGCCGAGCACGGGTTTCAACGTGTCCACCGCCTCCCGAAGCGCCGCCGGATCGCCGGGTCCGTTGGAGAGAAAGATACCATCTGGGTTGGAGTCGAGGATCTCGTCGGTGCCCACTGAGGCCGGGATAGCGAGCACCGAAGCCCCGCGGCTCCGCAACTCCTTATAGATCGAACCCTTCACCCCGTAGTCCAGGGCCGCTACCCGGCAGCGTTCTTCGCCGTAGGCCGGAAGCAGCGTCGGCTCGGTCAACTCGCTGCTAGTCGATGCGAGGTCCAGGCCGACCATCGAGGGGTGGGCGTTGGCTTTCTCACGCAGCAAGTTTGTGTCCCGCTCGGCGGTCGAGATGATTCCCCGCATCGAGCCCTTGTCCCGGAGATGTCGGGTCAGGGCGCGGGTGTCTATTCCCTCCACCCCGACCACGCCGGCTTCTTCGAGAAGCGCGGCCAGGGAGCGCTCGCTCGCCCAGTTGCTGTGGTACGGCGTGTACTCCCGGACGAGGACGGCGGCGGCCTGGACTTTGTGCGATTCCTCTTCGCCGGGGATGACGCCGTAGTTCCCGATCAGGGGGTAGGTGAAGAGCAGGATCTGACCGCGGTAAGACGGGTCCGTTAGCGTCTCCTGGTAGCCGACCATGCTGGTCGTAAAAACGACTTCGCCGGCTACTTCGCCGCCTCCGGTAAAAGTCTTACCCTCGAAAACGGTTCCGTCTTCGAGGACCATCGTAGCCCGTCTAGGCCCGTACTCCAAATCGCGCTCCTATCTCATCGTAAACCAGTTCGCCGCCGACCATAGTACCCACGACCCGCCCCGCGAGCTTCTGCCCCAGATACGGCGAGTTCCAGGACTGGCTCTGAAGCGTTTCGCGCCCCACGGTCCACTCTTCCGAAAGGTCTACTAGGACCAGGTCCGCCGGAGCACCAACAAAGATGCTTCCCGGGCCGCCGATCCAACGTCCGGGGGCACCACTCATGGTTTCTACTAGCCGCCGGAGCGAGAGTTTACCGCTCTTTACGAGAGCCGTATAGAGCGCCGCGAATGCCGTCTCGTGGCCCAAAAAGCCGGGCGCGGCTTCTTCTAGCGGGAGGTCCTTCTCCTCCGAGGCGTGTGGCGCGTGATCCGTCGCCACGAAGTCGAGTGTTCCATCCGCCAGGGCTTCGCCCACGCCCCGCCGGTCTTCGTCCGGTCGTAGCGGCGGGTTCACGCGATACATGCCCTCTAGAGTCGAGATCCGGTCGTCCGTTAACGTGAGGTGGTGTGGGGTGGTATCTCCCGTAACGTCGGCCCGGCTTTTGAAAAACCCGACCAACGCGGCCGAAAGCTCGGTGCTTACGTGGGTGATGTGGACCTTCGCCCCAGTTTCGGCAGCGAGGATCAGGCCGGTCGCCGTGGCCGTGTCTTCCGCGCTGGCCGGAATGCCGGGAACTCCGGTGAGCGCCGCTGCGGCCCCGTCGTGAACCACGCCGGTAGACAGGTCATGGTCCTCACAGTGCAAGATGACGGGCAATCCGGCGGTCCGGGCGTAGAGCATCCCGTTGCGGAGCACCTCCGCCGAAGCCGTCCCGAGACCGTCGTCGGAGACGCAGAACGCGCCGGCTTCCTTAAGCAGCCGCATCTCGGTCAACTGTTTCCCGACGAGTCCTTCGTGGAGCGCCGCCGAGATGTAGGCCCGTATCCGGGATTCCTGCTCAACGCGCCGCACGAGGCCGCTGACGATCACCGGCTTGTCTATTACGGGATCCGTGTTCGGCATCATTACGACGCTCGTGAAGCCACCCGCCGCCGCGGCCGCAGAACCGCTCTCTATATTTTCCTCGTCTTCCCGGCCCGGAGTCCGCCAGTGGGCGTGAACGTCTACGAGGCCGGGAAAAAGGTACAGTCCATCGGCGTCCAACTCCCGCGTTCCCCGAAGGTCTCCCCCGATCTCCGTTATACGTCCCGAAGAAATACGCACGTCCATAATGCCGTCGAGATCCGTTCCGGGGTCGAGGACGTGGGCGTGGCGGATGATCCGGTCTTCAAGAGCCGGGCTCAAGCCGCCACCTCGTGAACGGCGCCGGTCGCGAGGGCCAGGACCGCCGACCGAACGGCTATACCGGCCGCCACCTGATCTGGCACTAGAGAAGCCTCGTCTAGTACCACGTCGCCGGAGATCTCTACTCCCCGATTCACCGGTCCCGGATGCATCACCGTAACCCCCGGCTCCAGGTGCCTCCGCGAAACCCCATAGTAAGCCGCATACTCGGCGACCGAAGGAACTCTTGGAGATCCACCCATCATCCGCTCGTCCTGCAGCCGCAGCATGTATAGAGTTTCGGCCCCCCAAAGGAGGGCTTCGTCTACCGAAGAAAGGACCGGCAAACCCCAAACACCGGCGTCTGGGGGCAGCAGGGTGCGCGGGGCAACCAAGGCGACTTCCATACCGGCCGTCCGTAAAGCCGGGATGACACTCCGCGCGACCCGGCTGTGCAGCACGTCCCCGACTATGGCGACGCGTCGTCCGGCCAGCTCATCGAAACCGCCTAACGCCTCGCCCAACGCGTAGAGGTCTAAAAGCGCCTGGGTTGGATGCTGTCCGCAGCCATCGCCCGCGTTGACCACCGCCGCCTCCGTATGTTGGGCCGCAAGCCGCGCCGCCCCCGCCGCCGAATGCCGCAAAATTATGGCGTCGGCCCCGAGGCTGTCCAGGGTCACCACCGTATCTATCAGAGACTCGCCCTTCGAGATCGAAGACCCCTTATCGGATAGGGATATTACGTCCGCGCCCGCCCGCCGCGCCGCCAGCTCGAAAGAAGCCGATGTCCGGGTCGAGGCTTCGAAGAACGCCATGCAAACAGTCTTACCAGCGAGCGGCTTCGACAACATTCCGGCGTCGAAGTCGCGGGCAAGATCCAGCACCTCGCGCAGTTCTTCGCGTCCGGTATTTTCCAGCGTCAAAAGATCCTTACTCACCAACGGTGATCACCCCATCCTCCCCATCGGTCTCGACCAACTTCACCAGCACCCGCTCGTTTGGGGCGGTCGGGACGTTCTTCCCGACGTAGTCCGCCCGGATCGGTAACTCTCGGTGCCCCCGGTCCACGAGAATCGCCGTCTGTATCGCCGCCGGCCGCCCCAACTCCAGCAACGCATCCATCGAAGCCCGCACGGTACGACCGGTATACAGAACGTCGTCGACGAGGATTATTGTTCTGCCGGCGACCTCAAACGGAACGTGGCTCTCTCCTACCGCGAGTTCGTCCTCATCCAGATCGTCCCGGTGCCGTGTTATATCCAGAGAGCCGACCGGAACCTCAAGCCCCTCGAAGCCCCGGATGTTGTCGGAGATCCTACGGGCCAAAGGAACCCCGCGGGTCAGCGTGCCGACTATCGCCAGACTCTTCAGGTTCGTCGCATTGCGTTCTAGTATCTGGTGGGAAATTCGCCGTAGGGAACGGCTCAGGCGGTCGGTATCGAGTACTTCAGAGACCAGACGGTAAGGTCCGCCAATAGACGTTCGATCCAAATCCATCTCCTTCGCGCCTCACAGGACGTCGTTAAAGGTTGGCGTTTGATTGCCGGACAAGTTACCAGAGGTACAGAAGGTAGTCAAGAGACATGATCCACCTGACGCATACCCACCTACCTATAAGCCGAAGAACGCGGGGAGCAAAAGGAGGGCAAGTTTTGCATGTGGTCGAGCAGTTCCAAAGCCACGCTGACGATGCTCGCTCTCCCAAGCTGCGCCACCCTCGCCTACCAGTGTCACGGCCTGGCCCCGACCCTCCGGTAGTCCCATCACCAGCGGAACTTCAGGCACATTCTGGGTCCAAGGCGCCCGGTGTACTCCGACAAATGGCAACCATCTCGCCCACGTGCAAAAGAACTGGGACTCTAGCTACTTTCTAGAGTCCCGATCCCGGTGTTGCCTTCGGCTTGCCTACGAAAGACTCGTGTTAGGAATTGGCCCGGATCTTCTGGTCGATTTGTCCCACAAGGGTCTGGCGGTTGTGTCCGCGCTTCTCGTACTCGCGAACCTTCTCAAGCTCCCAGACCGACAGGTTATCGAGCTTACTGGAGACCTCATCTACGCTCAACTGCTCGTAGTCTGCGGTCTTCAGGGCACCCGTAACGACAGCCTGAAGCTCTGCCTGGTGTGTAGCCTCTTCGGCTTGCTGGATGGCCCGTCCAGTCTGCTCGGCCGCCTCTTCTGCAACCCGCAGTCCTTGCTCGGTAGCCTGCTGGGTAGCCTCCAGGCCCTGACGGGTAACCTGCTCGGCAGCCTTCAAGCCTTGCTGCATATAAGACTGCGCGTTGGATACATATGAGAACGGAGAAAACGGGGAATAGAAGAAGTTCCGGTACGCCCCGGCCCAACTCTCCGTGAGCTTCCGGAAGCCTTCTTGCTGTTTCTGGGCGCTCTCGGCAAAGACTTCCACCGTGTGCTGGTTGCGCTCCATCTGCTCCTGTAAGACCCTGATGCCACCGCTAAAGAAGCTCTGCGCGAACCTCGCGTTGCGCTGCTGGAGCTCCAACAGCCTCACGCCGTTTGCGAACCACTCCTGGACCGCCCGGGCGTTCTGTTCCTGGAGCCTCAAGCCCTCGAGCCCCTCTTCGGCAAACTTCATCCCTTGTTGACCGAAAGCCGCGAAGTTCTCGGCCAAAGCCTCATAACCTTCGCGCTGGGCCTCGGCGATCTCCTGGGTAGCGCGCATAGCTCCATTCGTGTTGGCCTTACTAGTAAGCCTGTTCGCCATCTGAACTCCCTCCATAACCGTGAACTACTGGTACGTCAATTACTACATCTATATATTTAACACACATACTCCTAAATTGCATATATTGATGGCCTCTGCTTCGCTAGGTACTTCAACTAGTTGGCCGAGGCCAGGCTCGGAGGTAATGGCGGGGGCTTCTTTCTACAATCTTTGATCAAAGGACTACAAAGACGGCGTTTCTTACGACCCCACCCTAGATCAGGATGCTCTCTCAAGAAGTACGCAGATCGCTGCTCGGTCAATCTGCATCTCTGTGACGCTACATTCAGGTAATTCTTCCGTAACCGTTCTCGATAACTTGCGCCTCCATCAAACGCCTACCCGTTCTGGGACAGGTCTTTTGCCTCCGGGCCAATTATCTAACTCTATCTCGGAGGCGATCTCTGTGCGCACAGTCTCCAAAAGCCTCACCAGCTTCGGCCGGCCCGCGCGGCGTGCGAACCGGTAGGCATCGTCGAGCCACTGAAGCGCCGCCTCGTTCTCGCTATTCACGGTTTCGTCTGTCGTCTCCGCCATCTCGCTTGCCCCCTTATTCACCATTTTCTCCTTCTTTAAGCAGCTTACGACAAATCTGGTAGCGGCGCTATGCGGCTGCTGGATATGCCGGCCCTGGAGAGCCAGATCTGGCCCGAGTGAGTGACTTCGGCCTGTCTCAAGAGGGCGGGCGGCCAGGCGTCTATGGCCTCTTCCAATGCGGCGGTCTTGACCACCAGGCGGCGGGAGGTGACCTGCGAGATCCTCTCCTGTTGCTCTAGCGCCTCTTCCAGGCTCATCTCATAAGACCAGTCAAAGCTCGTCCAGAGTGCGCGCTCATTTCGCCCGTCGCTCCCGTTTTCTGAGCCCTCTTCCAGAAGATGTTCGAGCAGGTCGTTGCGCTTTGCCGGGTCTTCCTCGGCGAAAAAGCGCAGGCGTCCCTCCTCTTCCAGGCGTCCTACTTTGAGGCCCGCGCCTTCAAGGTCTTTGCGCAGCTCTTTCTCAGAGATCTCCTCTTGACCGTAGAACTTGACCAACGTACCCCCTTGAGCCTCTCCAACCATAAAGAACGCCGCGTCGAGGCTATGCAGTAGACCTTGATTCTCGGCTATGGCGATCAGGTTGTCCGGCATCCGGATAAAGGCTTGCAGGTGGCCGAATAGGGTGCCCGGTTGCTCACTCTGTTGGAGAAACTCTTCCAACGCCTGACGCCTTATACGCCAGTGGCGGCCGAGCTTCAGGCACGGCAGCCTCCCCTCCCTACACCACCGATAGACCGTCACAGGGTTCATGCTCAGGTAAGAGGCAACCTCTTCAGCCTCCAAAAGATCCTTACCGCCCAGCCCCCGCCCATCTCTGCCATCCTTATCCGTCCTCATACCTGCTCTCTTCACTCCCACCCGTCGCCGACAACTCCACTCTACAAAGCCTATCCTACTCCAATAAACCCAACGGTATTTCACGATGCTGCAAAGTATTTGGCGGAATCTAGGTTTACCGCTCTGTACTTTTGTGTATATTAGATTTTGCAAGCGTTCTTTGACAGAGAGGAGAAACGAGATGGCGGAACGCAGAGACGATCGGTTTACGGAGGCGGAGACCTTTGAGGGCTATGAGGTCTACGACCGTGATGGCGAAAAGATCGGCAAGGTAGACGACCTGTTCTTGGGCGAGACGGACGAGCCGGAGTACATAGGGGTCCAGATGGGTTTGTTCGGGCTCTCGGGCACGACGCTCGTGCCCTGGGAGATTTGCCGCAGGGACGAGGCGAACAGTCGTATCGAGGTTGAGACAGAGAAGGAGCGCGTCAAGGACGCTCCCAACTTCGACGATGACCAGCAGATAACGCCCGACTTCGAGCGTCAGATCCATGACTACTACGGGCTTGAGGGCCACGAGGGTTCCGAGGAGCGGGGCGGCTACGGTGCTTACTACTCCGACGACGATGATGCCGTAGATGAAAGAGAAACTGAAAGAGAAACCGAAGAAGAAACAGCCGGAACGACCGGAACAGCCGGAACGAGCTCGGGCCGCGTGGAAGATGAGGACGAGCTCAGGGTCCAGCGCAGTGAGGAGGAACTCAGGGCCGGTACCCGCGAGCGGGAAGCCGGTGGCGTCAACGTCCGCAAGCGGGTAAGGACCGATCGCGAGCAGGTCACGGTGCCCAAGAAGCATGAAGAGGTCAATGTAGAGCGCGTAGAGGTGAACGAAGAAGCCCCGGACGCTGAGATCGGTGAGGACGAAGAGGTCCGGGTGCCGGTCATGGAGGAAGAAGTCGTTACCGAAAAGAAGGCCGTGGTCAAGGAAGAGGTCCGCATCGACAAGGACGTAGTCGAGGAGGAGGAAGTCGTCGAGGAGGACGTCCGCAAAGAGGAGATCGAGGTAGACGACGAGTCCGGGCGGCGCGATTAGGTAAAAGACCGGACAAGGGGGAGTTTTCGGGGATGTGCCTCACGAAACCGGCGCATCCCCTTTTCTTTGGCCGGGCGGAGCAGAGTTTCTAGGGACTAGTTCAGGAAGGTCCATTTTGGCTAACGAGGAACGTGGTGAACGGCCCCTGGAGGGCGGCGACCCGGAAGAGTTGAGGGTGCAACGCACCGAGGAAGAAGTCGAGGCCTACGTCCGCGAGCGGGAGGCCGGCTCCGTAAACGTCCGCAAGAGCGTGCGTACCGAAAGCGAAGAGGTACGGGTGCCGAAAAAGCGCGAGGAAGTAGAAGTCGAGCGCGTGCCGGTAGAGGGCGGGCGCAGAGAAGCTACGGAGGCCCAGATCGGCGAGGACGAGGAGTTCGTCGTGCAAGTGTTCGAGGAAGAGGTCGTGGTCTCCAAACGGGTCGTGCTCAAAGAGGAAATTCGGCTCCGCAAGAAAGTCGTTGAGGAAGAGGAGGTCGTCGAGGTGGACCTTCGCAAGGAAGAGGTCGAGATAGAAGACGAGTCTAAGCATCGCGACTAGAAAACCTCGACCAGAAAACTTCTCCGTGAATCCTTCCGTAAGTCGAACTGCAGACAGAGACGCTGTAAACAGCGATGAGAAAGGAGCTAAATAGGTGGACAGGGATAGGAACATAGACAGGCGAGAAGGACGGCCGGTGGAGCCTGGAGAAGCCCGGGAGCACGGCCAGGACCCGGATGCTGTACGGATCGAAGGTGAGCGTGGAGCGGGCAGTGGACGCCCGGAGGGTCGTCGGCCGCTCGGGCCGGACATAGACGCTGAAGGCCACAGGAGGGAGGCTGGTGATAGAAGGGAAAGTGGCGGAGCCCGACGGGTCTCCGGGAGGTCCGAAGATCATCAAAACCAGAGTGGTAGTGGTGGCGGAGCCTCTCTAGCCCGGCGCGACAGTACCCGCTGGGGGCCGATCTGGGCGGGTCTCGTGACTGCTTTGACCACCTTCCTCCTTTTACAACTGCTAGCCCTTGGGATCGGCTTGGTGGGCATTGGGCCGGAAGAGCAGGGTTTTGGCAGCGGTTTAGTGTCAGCGATACTGGGCCTCTTAGCCTTCTTTGTCGGGGGTCTGGTAGCCGGGATGACCTCCGCCGTTAGGGGCGCGATTCCGGGCTTGATCAATGGCTTTCTAGTTTGGGCGTTGGGCGTATTGGTGATTCTGTTGCTCTCGGCGCTAGGTCTCGGGCAGATCTTCGGGGCTTTGGGTAGCGTGGTAGGCCAGGTAGGAGTACTGCAAGACATCCAGCAGGGTGGAGCAAACGTCCCGAACGTAGATCCCGCGGAAATTGCGTCGGCCGCCAGGACTGGTGCCCTCGGGGCGTTTTTCGGGCTGCTACTCGCTGCTGTAGCGGCGATGATCGGTGGCTTGATCGGTGGTGGTCCTAGTGAGCCCATCGGGTACATGGCCCGCGATAAAAACAACTAAGCAACAACCGAAAAGGGAGCCGGTTGTCAAAGAAGGGATATTAGGGTAAACGTGGATTCCGAAGGTAGCAGGCGAGAAGAGTTACGCCGGGAAACCGGAGAAGATCGGCCGACCGGTAGGTCTTCGGAAACGGAGGCCTGCGGGTTGGAAGACGACTCGCGGCTAGACGGCCGGCGCCGCGGACCGGGGGAACCCGGACGGGGTGTAGCTGGCGGCGTACCGGACGGTGACTCCGCACAGCGCATTGCCAGGGATGACATGCGCCGCGCCACCAAGGAAGCCCTGATCGAAAGGGAAGAAGAACTCTCCGACAACGAGGGCGACGGGTTGTACGGGAGCAGCACGAGCGACCCCATCCTGGGGTCCGCGCTGGCCGAGCTCGTAGGTACGTTCATCCTGGTCTTCGGCGGAACCGCCGTAGCGATCGGCGCTATCCTGAACATGAACAGCCCGACAGCCGGCGCGGCCTACGACTCGCTGGCGATAGCACTAGCCTTCGGGCTGGCGCTCACGGCTATTGTCGCCGCCATCGGACACGTCTCGGGTGCACATGTAAATCCGGCCGTCACCTTGAGCCTGGCCGCCACCGGCAAGTTCCCCCTGGAAATCCGTACCAATTTACATCGGGGCGCAGCTAGTTGGGGCCGTGTTCGGTGCCCTGGGCACCTGGCTCGCGTTCGGCGGACCGGGCGCGAGCCAGGCAAACCTGGCGGCCACGTACCCGGCACAGGGCGTCGGTAACTTGCACGCGTTCGGTCTGGAAATACTGATCACTTTCATCCTCGTCTTCGTGATAGTGGCGGTCGCGACCGACGACCGGGCGCCGGCAGGCATAGCCCCGATAGCGGTTGGTTTCGCCCTGGCTGTCGGGGTCTTTATAGCGGGCCCGGTCACCGGCGGTGCGGTCAACCCGGCACGCGCCCTCGGGCCGATGCTGATAACTGTAGACTTCACGAGCGTCTGGCTCTACATACTCGGTCCGATCATCGGCGGCGTGCTCGCGGCGCTCTTGTACGACCGCACCATGGCCCAAAAATGAGTCCCGGAACAACTCCTGGCTGGGCCACTGGTTAGGAAAAGAGAATCTAGGAGCAGAGAGTTGTCTATGGCCCACACGGAAGGAGTAGAAGGATGAGTGAGAAAGGTGGACGGGAGGTATACAGCCCCCTCGAAAGCGCCGGCGGCACCACTACCATCGCGGAGACCGTAGTCTCGCAGATAGCCGGCATGGCCGCCGGAGAGGTAGAAGGCATCTACCTGGGCGGGAGCGCTTCCCGGCGTGCGGCCGGGTTGCTTGACCGGGCAAACAACTCTTCGAACGACACCCGTGAAACGGGCAAATCCCGGGGAGTTTCGGCCAAAGTGGGATCTACCGAAGTCGCCCTGGACTTGAAGATGGGCATCGAGGAGGGCGAGGATCTCCCTGAGCTGACCGCGAAGGTCCGCGAGAAGGTCGTCAACCGGATCGAAAACCTCGTCGGGCTGGCAGTCACGGAGGTGAACCTGACCATCACCGACATTACCTCTACCGAAGAGGGAGAGCAAGGCAAACGCAAAGGAAAAACTGGAGAAACGACGGGGCTGTCCTCCGGCACGGGTTTAGCCGGGGAAAACGAAGAGAACGCGCCGGAGAGGGTGCCCGATGGACCACCCGGTACCCGCGAGCACGGTGTTACGCGCGTGGAGCCGACCTCCAGGAAGCACACCGAGTCCAAAAGCGGCCCGGTCCCCGAGGAAGAGGTGCGTGTGGAGGACGTTCCGGTCGAGAAGGACGAAACCGCTGCGCTCGACGCCAGGGAGAGCGAGGTAAAGAAACACCAAAGAGAGCCCAAGCGCCAGGACGAACCCCGGAAAGAGCGATGAAGGTCTCAGCACCCGCGAAATCCGTCCCTCACATAGTGCGAGAGGTACGAGAGGATGAAGTGAGCGAACAAAGCCAACATACGAGTAGATGCAAGAGGAAGGAGAAGCGTGGGCAGTAACAGAAACCCTCGCAAGGGGCAACCGTTGGAGCCTCAAGAGGCCAAAGAGCAAGGTAACGACCCAAACGCCGTTCGGGTTGAGGGTAGCGAAAGTGGTGAAGGCGGGCCTCTCGGTAAGGATTCATCCGAATCGGATAGGAAGGCGCAGCAGGAACAGAGATCTTCCAGCAGAGGTGGCTCGCGTCAACAAGCCACCCCCGCACCCGGCATCGAAGGGGATCGCACAGACGACCTGAACCTGCAGGCGGACCCCGGACAGGACGCCGGGCGATGGCGGGCGAGGGGCCCGCTTACAGAGACGTACACCCAGGGAGGCCACGGCGTCCGGCTCCAGAACAACGATGAAGGGCGGGATGCCAGTAGGGAAACCCGCACTCAGGAAAGCCAGAGAGGAGCAGGTAGAGATACCAACCAGAACGACCGGAGCAACCGGAGCGACCAGGACGAGCGGGGCACGAGTTTACCGAGCGTCGTATACGGCTGGCTGGCGTCGCTCGGGGCGTTCCCGATCCTGTTCGTTATAATCGGCGCTATTGTAGGCGGAATCGTGGCGCTGCTAGGTCTCAGTGCCACGGCCGGAGGGATCTCCAGCTCCGTAGGGTTCCTGATAACCCTCTTCCTGGCATTCCTGATCGGGGGCTACGTCGCCGGACGACTGGCGAGCCGCCAGGGAGTAAAGCATGGTCTCTTAGTGCCCCTACTGGCCCTCATCCTCGTGGCGCTTCTGGCGGTGGCCGGAGGGGTGCTCGGCAGCACCTTCTCTGATGCCCTGAGCAGTGCGGTGCCATCCGGCCTCATGCAGAACGTCCCGACGAGCATCCCCCAGGGCCTCGGCATCACGGCGATAATCTCGGGCATCCTCACGCTTCTCATGCCGTTCCTGGGTGGAGTCCTCGGCGGTCTTTGGGGTGCCAAGACGGGCGAGCAGCGACCATAGACCATACAACGAGCACTCAGCGCGGAAGGAGGTAAGGACATGGGTTTTCTGGTCCGTCGGCTGCTCATTAGCGTGGCGCCGATATTGTGGCGTAAATTCCGCGAACACCGACAGAAAAGAGAAGAACAGTAAGGTCAACTTCAGGCAAGGAGAAAAGATGGGCATTATATCCTGGATTTTAGTAGGGCTTATCGCGGGGGCGTTGGCGAAGCTGATCATGCCCGGCGACGATCCCGGCGGCTTTATAGTGACGATACTGATAGGTATTGCGGGCGCTTTTGTGGGCGGTTTCGTGGTAGGCATCTTCGGTGGTACGGGCGTAACGGGGTTCAATATATGGTCGATCCTGGTAGCTATTTTGGGAGCACTCGTTCTTCTGGCCGTCTATCGGCTGGTTGCTTCCCGAACGACCTAAAAAGAAGACTACACACATCAGAAGCTCACAGAAAGTGTAGGAAAAAGAACGTACGGAACGCGCTGGAGCGCCATACTGGACCCAACAAAGCAGTCAGCGTCCTAATTACAAGATGTAAAGGTAAGAGGGAAGAGACCCCAGAAAGGAGAACGATGGCAACTTGGACCAACAAGCAGTGGGGGGCCGTGGTTGGCATCTTCCTGGTGTTTTTGATTACCACTATAGGCTGGGGGTTTACAGTCCTCGCTGTGGTAATTGGGGCCATCGGATACTTCATCGGCAAGTTCCTCGACGGTGAGATCGAACTGGAAGACCTCAGGGCAAGAGCCCCGGGCAGAAGATAACGTAGGGCTGGCATAGGGTCGGATCGCGTAGTGGGTGTAGATCCTCTCTCACCATGCACAGGCAAACTATTTGAGGATCTAGGTAGCAGACGCGCAAGATTATCCGTCAATCAGAAGAGACGAGTTCCAAGGAGTTGCCGGCTGCAGGGGTTTTTCGAAAACCAAAGCAATTTGCATCAACTTTGATCTGACTTTAGAGCACTTCTCGAAACAACCGAACCTTCGTATCTCTGAGCCTTGAAAGTTCGGTATTCATCTACACCAGAGACATAGAATCGTGGAGCTTTTCTGACGTTCAGTTCTTCTGTAAATTGTTGTAGAGCGCAACCAAGTAGGGAAGCAATATGTCCGGTAGCGCCAGGTGCCGCCGAGTTCTCCCCGGAGCGTAGTCTTCTTCTAGCCTTATGTACTCTAATTACCCCCTCACCAAGAAAAACTCTGAGAGCGGGAAATTTTCGGCTGAGGCCGGCTTCGCCCGAACCTGGTGGCGAGAGCAGGCGTGGGTTGCTTACATTCCCTAACGAACCTCGTGCCGGTGGGTGTTGTAGCGCTCCAGCTACAGGTCGTGTTCTTCTAGCCGTTTCTCACAACTTTCGGGCTTCGTAAAGAAATGATCTGCCATCCTACATTGCACACTTGAAAAGCCTACTATACTCTTCCTTTATCCCAGGGTCGGCTTAGATGGCTTTGACCCAACTCAATTTGTGTACTTGTGCAGTTCGGTGTTTTTATCCGAGCCAAACGATAAACGCGATAAACGTTTTTGAAAGGCTAAAAATTTAGGTCCAGTAATGCCCCGGCATCGCGGAGGTCTTCTGGAATCGGCGACGCAAAGGCTAGAGCCGTCCCCGTCACCGGGTGTTCGAAATCCAGCTTCTCGGCGTGCAGCCACAACCGGCGTTTCTCGACGGCTTCGCCGTAGAGCGGGTCCGCGTAGACCGGATGTCTGATAGCAGAGAAGTGGACCCGGATCTGGTGCGTACGCCCGGTCTCCAGACGCACCACGAGCATTGTGTGCCCGCTGGTCTCGGCCAGCTTCTCGAAGTGGGTCACGGCCGGTTTCCCAATCCCGGCGGCCATGAGCGTCGGGTTTTCGGGGTCCCGGCCCACCGGGGAGTCAACGGTGCCTGACCGCGGAAGTCCGCTGCCCCGCACAACGGCCCGGTAGACGCGGTTCACCCTTCTGCGTGAGAGCTTCCCGACGAGATCCGAGTACGCAGGTTCGCCTTTGGCGAGTACCATGAGCCCAGAGGTGTCCCGGTCCAACCGATGTACCACCCCGGGCCTCGCCGGGTCGTCGCCACCCGCGATGCCTTTCTCTAAAAGCCCGTTGACCAGCGTTCCCGATTGATTTCCCGCCCCGGGATGTACGACTAGCCCGGCAGGTTTGTTCACCACCATCAAATGCTCGTCCTCGAAGACAACGGGGACCGGTATCCTCTCCGACCGGAGGCCTGTATCGGGAACGCGGGCTTCTACGCTGTCCCCGGTGCGGACTTCGTAAGACGGGCTACGCTCCGTGCCCCCCACCAGCAACCGGCCGTTTTTCACGAGTTGTTGGGTAACGCTGCGGCTAAGGTGGAGGCGCCGGGCGGCAACCCGGTCCAACCGCTCCTCAGACTCTTCCGGCCCGACGGTAAAGCTTTCCCAGGCCAAATTTCTTATCCGGCAATAGAGGCTTGGGTATGGACTACGTCCGAAAATTCAGGCATTGACCACCCGTTACCGGCGTTATCTCTCTCGGCAGCAAGTGAAACCCGTAGGTTCAGGGTTACGTTGTCTCCGGACCGGCGGGGCGTCCGTTCAATCACGACGGCGCAGAAAGCGGCTTGCCCGGGAGGCCCGTTCTTGGTTTCCGCTATCCCGCGAAGAGCCGTTGTCGCCGCTGCCATCTTTGCTGGTCGGTTCTTCGTCCGGAGAACCTGGCGGGGGGTCTTCGCGCCCGACTTCTTCGGCGGCCTCGGTGTCGGTGGCGACGGCTTTTTGCCCATCGTCTTCGATGCTGGAAGGCTCGACTTCCGGTTCCTCGACCTCGGGGTCAGGTTGACTTTCGGCGAGAGGTCCGGAAATTCTATCCATAGCCTGGGTATCTCTTTCATCCCCCGCATTTTTCTCGCCGGCTCCTTCGCGGGCGGCGGCGATAGCTTCCCAGTCGAGGCGTTCGCGCAGTGAGGCTTCGATGTCTTTGGCGGAGACGAGGTCTACGTTGTCCATGACGGCTATGTAGGATTTCAGAAGGTGCCGGAAGTCGGCGGCGAAGTCTTGTTTGGCTTTCTTCAAGGCTTCGTAGGACTCTTGGGCCCGCTCGACTTTAGAGGAAGAGTCGGCCAGTGTTTGCTGGGCCCGCTCGTTGGCTTCTTTTCTGGTGAGTTCCGCCTCGCGCTCCGCGTTACTGCGGACGTTTTCGGCTTCGCTGGACGCGCTCTCGCGCACATCGTTCGCGGCCGATTCAGCATGGACCAGGGCCGACTGGATGGAGTCTTCCAGCTTCTCGAACTGCTCCAGGCGTTCACGGAGGCTGGAGATCTCCTCCCGCATCCGGAGGTTCTCTGAGTACGAGCGCTCGTACTCGTCGGCCACCACGTCCAGGAAGTCGTCTACCTGGTCCGCGTTGTAGCCGCGCAGGCTGTTTTTGAACTCCTTGCGTCGCACGTCTATAGGTTTCAAAGCCAACTCAAATCACCCCACAACAGGTTGTATGAAAAGGTCGATTACCAGCGTCAGCAGTCTCCGCGCCATCCAGAGTCCGATCAAAGCGATTATCGGGGAGAGGTCCAGAGCGAAACCCCCGAGCCGCAGCGGCGGTATGCTGCTCCGGATCGGGCCTAAAATAGGGTCTGCGACCGCCCGGACGGCGTCGTAGATCGCCTGCATAAAGCTGCTGGATGGATACCCGGGAAACCAACTGAATAGTATGGAGCCGATTATGAAGCCCAGCAAAATATAGTAACCGTAGGTAACGATGCCGATCAACAAGCTACTGATGCTGTAATCGAACGACTGGAGTAACGCCAAGTTCACTTACCCAACCCCCGGGATTGTTCCGCGGCGGCGTTTACGCCGTCGTAGATGGCCCCGACGAAACCGGCTTTCTCCATCGCAACGAAAGCCGCGGCCGTGGTGCCGCCGGGCGTCATTACCTCGTCGCGAACCTGGTGGGCGCTGCGTTCCTGGAGCAGCACCGCCGTACCCTCGATGGTCCCCACGACTAGCCGCCGGGCAACGTCTCTTGGCAAGCCTTCCCGCACCCCGGCCTGTATAAGGGCGTCGGCGAAAAGCGCCACGTAAGCCGGGCCGGACCCGTGCAGGGCCGTTGCGGCATCGAAGAGCCGTTCAGACAACTCCATAACCTCGCCGACGTGGCCGAAAACCTTCATCAACACCGGTAGGTGATCCCGCCCCGCCTCGTTCGCCGTAACCACCGCGGAACCCAACCCAACAGAGGCACAGACGTTCGGCATCACCCTCAAAATGGGTGTTCCGGGCGGCAGTTTTTCGGATATATTGTCTATGGTAACGCCCGCGGCCACGCTGGCGACGGCTTTCCCCGTACCTTCGACCGCCGCGGATATGCTTTCCATAACAGGTTCTACGTCCCACGGCTTTACGGCGACGATGATGATGTCGCTATTCTCTACGAGGTCTACGTTCGAATCCGTGGTGAACAAACCGTACCGCTTCGAATAAAGTTTCAGGTACTCTGCGTGGACGTCGCTGACGCCCAGCTCGAAGTCCCCGGCTTCGGCGAGGCGCGTTAGAAGAGAGCCCCCGATCTTACCCGCCCCTATCACTCCTACGCGGGTCAAAACAGCTGGATGTCTTTAGAGCTGATTGAAAAACGCTTTCTCGGCGAGGCGTTTGCGCTCTTCGGCGCTAACCTCCACGTTGTTCGGCGTCAGCAAGAAAACCCGGTTTGCGACGCTCTGTATCTGGCCTTCGAGCGCGTAAGTAAGGCCGGAGCAGAAGTCGATCATCCGCCGGGAAAGCTCCGTGTCGACGTTCTGGAGGTTGACGATCACCGGCTGCTGCCGCTTGAAACGGTCGGCTAAAGGCTGGGCGTCGTTGAAGCTGGACGGCTCCAGCACACTAACCCGCGCCGGACGGGGATCATCCGGAACCGGACGAAGGTGTGGTTGCCCGGTATCTGACTTGCGCTCGTAGTCGTCGGCACCGTCCCTGCCGAAGAGGTCGCCCAACGAAGTGCCAAAGGCCGAGGAACGCCCGGCCCGCCCGAGCCGCCGGACGGCAGGGGCCGGCTCTTCACCTCCACCCGCGTAAGCGTTGCCCGCATAAGCGGCGCGTCCGTACGGCGCGTTCCTCTCCTCTTCTTCCTCGTAGTAGTACTCGTCTTCGATGTCGCCGAAACCGAACCAGGCCGCGACCCGCTCCAAACGATCTCTAGCTGCCATCACTCCTCCTCACCGACTATCCTCCTGGATAATTGTCCTCCCGATTCTTACCAAAGTAGACCCTTCTTCGACGGCGACCTCATAATCGCCGCTCATCCCCATGGAGAGTTCCGAGAGATCGAAGTCCGGGCGCCAAATCGGTCGTAGCCTATCACGTATTTCTCTGAGTTTTGCGAAAACATAGCGTACATCTTCGGCTTGTTCAACCTGCGGCGCTATGGTCATAAAACCCCGCACACGAACCAGCCCTCCGGTCCCCGCCGCCGCCGCCAGCAGCTCTTCTACCCGCTCTTCCTCTACTCCATATTTAGACTCCTCACCACTAACGTTTACTTGAAGGAGAACCTCTACCCCGTCTTCGGACGACCGTTTTTGTAACTCCCGGATCAGACGCTCAGCATCTACAGAATGTATGAGGTTGACCCGCGGGGCCACGTCCCGCGCCTTACGGCGCTGCAAGTGCCCGATAAAGTGCCATTCGAAAGCGTCGCCGAACTCGTCTTGTTTGGAGACCAAGTCTTCCGAACGGTTTTCACCGAGCAAATCTATGCCGGCTTCCGAGAGGGCGGAGATTTGCTCTACTGTGTAGTACTTGCCGGCGATGAGGACGCGGCAACCGTCTGGTTTACGTCCACCCCGCACGAGGGCTTCGCCGACGTTCTCTTTAACGGCCTCGACCCTGCTTTTTATGCCTTCAGCGGTAAACGAGCTTTCCATTAGGGGGCTTTCACCACCGCGGACAGATTTCGCCCGGTAGCGGGACCTTGTTTGCGGTGGGAGTAGAAGAGGTCCGGCCGGCACCCAGTACACAAACCCAGGTCGTGTATCGTATCGATGCCCTGCTCCCAGAGGTCTACCCGGATCGCGTCGGGCAACGAGAGGTTGCTGCCGGAGACGACTTCGGGGCCAAATCGTTCGGTGAACCGTCCGGCGAGTTCTTCGGATACTTCGTAGCAGCACCGTCTTATGCAAGGACCGATGTACGCCCGCACGTCATCACCTTTTAGGTTTCGGACGGCCTTGCCGGATATCCCGGATAGGGTTCCTCGCCACCCGGAGTGGATCATGGCTATTTCTTTCTCGCCGACGAGCGCCACGGGCACGCAGTCCGCCACGGCGACGACCAACGCCAAATCCTGCTCGCCGGTTACGAGCGCGTCGGCTTCACCGGAAAAACCCGGCCCGGTTGCCCGCACGATTTCGTCGCCGGCGACTTGTTTTATCCAGGCCGACGGGCTTCCGCCCATCGAATCTTTGATGCGGGAGAGGTTCTCCATCACCGATCCGCGCGCGTCCCCGACGGTTACGGAGACGTTCAGGCTGTCGAACGGCGGTTCCGAGACGCCGCCGAGCCGGGTAAAGAACCGGATGCGGGCTTTCTCCGGCTCCGGGTCGGGTGCGACAAACACAGCGCCCCCGGCCTGTTCGTGGCCGGAGGCGGTTTTCAAACTCCACGGCGAGGTCGTATCCACACCGCTATTTTAACGCAGCTATCTACCGGTGGACTACCGGCGACGGAGAAAAGCCGGTATGTCGAGCGGGTCGCCCTCTTGCGAAGGGGACGAGGAGGGCGGCGGGGACAGTTCTTCTTCGTCGAACTCCAGGCTCGGGCGCTCGGAGCGGCGCTGGTTCGCCATCCTTTGATCAAAGCCCGTCGCGATAACCGTAACGTTCACCCGGTCCCCGAAACTCTCGTCTACCACGGAACCAAAGATCAGGTTAGCCTCCTGGTGCGCGGCGTTGTGAACGATCTCGGCCGCCTCGTTGACCTCGAAAAGACCCAGGTCGCTGCCGCCGGTGATGTTCAAGATGATTCCGGTCGCACCTTCGATGCTGGCCTCCAGCAGCGGGCTGGAAATCGCGGCCTTGGCGGATTCGGCGGCCCGGTTCTCGCTATTCGAACTGCCGATCCCCATAAGGGCCGATCCGGAGTCTCGCATGATCGTCCGGACGTCGGCGAAGTCCAGGTTGATGAGGCCCGGCACGGTGATGAGGTCTGTTATGCCCTGTACGCCTTTCCTGAGTACGTCGTCCGCCATCTTGAAAGCGTCCATCATCGTGGTTCGTTTCTCGGCGACGTCCAGAAGCCGGTCGTTCGGGATGGTGATCAGGGCGTCGACGTTCTCCCGGAGCTTCTTGATGCCGTCTTCGGCGTAAGTCGAGCGCCGCCGGCCTTCGAAGGCGAACGGCCGCGTAACGACGCCGACCGTGAGCGCGCCGGACTCGCGGGCGATCTTGGCTACCACCGGGGCCGCCCCGGTGCCCGTGCCGCCACCCTTGCCGGCGGTAACGAAGACCATGTCTGCACCCCGCAGCGATTCCTCGATGTCTGACTTGTTCTCCTCGGCGGCCTCCGCCCCGATCTTCGGGTCCGCCCCGGCACCGAGGCCACGGGTGATCTTCTCTCCGATGTGGATTTTCTGGTCCGCATCGCACATCTGGAGGGCCTGGGCATCCGTGTTGATCGCGATGAACTCGACCCCCTGTAAACCGGAGTTGATCATCCGGTTCACAGCGTTGGTCCCGCCGCCGCCGATCCCGACAACTTTTATTACCGCTAGATAGTTCGTGCCCGCATCCAACATTCCGCTCTTAACCCTCCGTTGCCCGCTGTAACAATACGTCGTCCGGATCATGCGCCCCGGAACCAACCTTTAATCGACTCCACTATGCTACCAAAACTGCTGACTCGCGCACCTTTACTTTTAGCTTTAGCTTTATCCTGCTTCGCGGCGAACTTCAGCAACCCGACCGAGGTTGCGTACTGAGGCTTGCGTAGAGCGTTAAAGTCACCCTCTATTTCGTAGGGAGCTGCGGTGCGGGCCGGGATGCCGAGGACGTCCTCAGAGAGCTCGGTCATGCCGTCCAGCAGGGAGCCGCCCCCGGTTAGCACCGCATCGCCGGATATTTGTGCGCGCAGGCTGTTTTCCTTTAGCGAGTTGCTGACGTATTCGAAAACCTCCTGGGCCCGATATTCCAGAATCTGGCTGAGGAAGTGTGCGTTGTAGTGCTTACCGTTCAGGTTGACGGCGGCTACGGAGTCGACGATGCGAGAGAGTACCGTCCCGTAGCGTATCTTCAACCTTTCGGCGCTCTCGTAGGGCACCTTGAAACCGTACGCAACGTCCGAAGTGAAGCTCTCCCCGCCGATGGGTATGACACCGGTGTGGACCAGGGCGCCTTTTAGAAAGACTGCCAGGTCCGTGGTACCGCCTCCTATGTCTATGAGAATGGCCCCGGCATCCCGGTCCGCCGCCCGGAGGCAGGCTTCGGCGGACGCGAGGGGTTCCAGGACGACCTGCGTGACGCGGGCGCCGCAATCTTCCACGGCGTAGAGAAGGTTCTGAATGCTGGAGATGGCCCCGGTTACCGTGTGGGCGCGCAGCGTCACCTTGCGGGCCGCGAGCCCGGCCGGTTGCAGCACCCCTTCGGAACCGTCCAGAACATAGCTTCTCGGGATAACGTGTATGACTTGTTCGTCCTCGTCCGTAACGGCTTCCCGCGCTTCGTACTCTAGCTTGCGGATGAATCTATCCGTGATCAAGAGGTTACGGCTGCGGTTGAGGAGTGTTACCTCGGTGTTGAACGAGGATATGTGGCTCCCGGCTATTCCTACTACCACGGGTACGTCGCCCATACCGCAGGCGTTCATGGCCTCGGCGACCGAGTCGGCGGCGGCCTCCCTGTCTACGACGACACCGCGTTTTAGCCCGTAGCTGGGGGCTTCTCCAACCGACAAAACCTCGACATCACCCCGCTGGGAATCTACCCGGCCGGTTATAGCCACGATCTTGGTGGTCCCGACGTCGATCCCGTGTATTAACGACTGCGCCACAGCCTCTCCGTCACTCTTCCCGGTCTTCGGCAACCGACACGTTCTCGACCACTATGCGCTCCGGCGACCGGAGATCAAAAACCGGTGCCCCGGGGTTTTGTCGCATGACTTCCGCAAGGTTTTCCACCTGACCCTCCCGAACCACGCGGGAAAAAATTACCCGCCGGCCGTTTACCCGGGCTTCGACCCCGCCGGGTCCCACACCCGTTATCGACTCGATGGCCGCGCCGTTCTCTTCTAGAATTTGTCCGCTGCTCAAGATGCTCTTCAATCGTCTTTCATTGAGTTCGATAAGCGGCAAGCTCACCCCCCCAAGACGCGGTAACTCCGTACCGTCTGCCGCGAATACGGTTTTTCGACCGTCTACTTCACCACTCAAAAACGGCCGACGTTCCTCAACCTCAACCGTAACTATACCCGACCGCCAATCTTTTAGCACTCTGGCACTTTCAACCCAAGAGTTAGACTCCAACCTCCGTTGCAGCAGCGCGGAATTGAGGGTCAAGAGGCTTGCCCGATCGGGCACGGAGTTCCACACCTGAGTTTCGGGCAGCATCCGGGCGCCTTCGACTTTCATACCGGTAACCGGGTAGATGAGGTAGGCCCCGATGTAGACCAGGATCGCGGTCAGCACGGAGATGGCGAGGGAGATACAGATGGGGCGCACGAGCTGGGTCAAGCGGGATGCTCCAGTAATTCTAGTAGCTCTTCGCCCACCTGAAATATATCTCCGGCGCCCATCGTCAGCACGGTATCGTCCGGTGCGGAGATCCTGCACAGGACTTGCGGGATGTCTCTTTGTTCGGGGACGTAATAAACGTCGGGGTGCCCCGGCGTTTCGCAGATGGCGTCCACGATCAGCTTTCCGTTTACCCCGGGTTCCGGCAACTCGCCTGCGCCGTAAACGTTGGTGATCAGGACGGCATCCGCCGCTTCGAAGGCTTCCCCAAACTCCCGGTAAAACTTCTTGGTCCGGCTGTACCGGTGGGGCTGAAAGACGGCTATAACGCGGCCGTCGGAGGTGTCGCGGGCAGCTTGTAGGGTCGATTCGAGCTCGGTCGGATGGTGGGCGTAGTCATCTATTACCCGGACGTTGGCTTCTTCGCCTTTGATCTGGAACCGCCGCCGCACGCCGCTGAAGTTCTTGAGGCTTGCGAGCCCTTCGTAAGCCTCGTGACCGAGCCAGCGGGCTACTCCGGCGGCGGCTAGGGAGTTGAGAATATTGTGCCGGCCATAAACCCCCAGCTCGACCGTGCCGCGCTCGACGCCTTCCTCGAACAGCACGTAGGAGTTGGGCGAGAGGATCCCGGCTCGCAGGTCGCCGCCCGTGATGCCGTAGGTGGTTACCGGACACGGGGCCGCTTCCGCCAGTTGCCGGCACAGCGGGTCATCGGCGCAGGTAACGAGGTGACCCGTTTCCGGCAGCCCGGTAACGAACTTGGCAAAGGTTTCTACCACGTCCTCCAGAGAGGCGTAAAAGTCCGGGTGGTCGAACTCGACGTTGGTAATAATGGCGGCTTGAGGACGGAGGTAGAGTAGCGAACGGTCGCTCTCGTCGGCCTCGGCCACGATCATGTCCGGCCGGCCGAAAGCTACGTTGCTTCCGATATCGTTGAGCTCGCCGCCAACGAGGGCCGTAGGGTCTTCCCCGACGGCCCTCAGTACGTGGGCCGTCATGCTGGTGGTCGTGGTTTTGCCGTGGGTGCCGGCTACGGCGATGCTGTTTCCGTCTTCGAGGATAGAGGCCAGGGCCGCGGCCCGCGGCAGCACGGGAATCGACCGGCGCTGGGCCTCTAGAAGCTCCAGGTTCGTCGGCGGTATTGCGGTGGAAGTTACGACTTGATCCGCGTCCCCGACCTGGTCCGCCGTGTGTCCGATGTGGACTTCGATGCCGCTTTCGCGCAGACGGCGGACGTACGGAGAATCCTTCAGGTCCGAGCCCGTAACCGTGTACCCTTTTCTGTGCAGGACTTCGGCTATACCGCTCATACCGGCCCCGCCAATGCCTATCATGTGAACGTTCATCTCACTCCTTTTCTCTTGCGGCGCGCAGCAAAGCGTCGGCAACTACCTCCGAAGCCTCCGGCGTCGCCAGCGCGCTCATTCTAGCGGCCAGCTTTTCGCGGCGTTCGTCATCGTTTAGCAGATCTTCTATCCGGCGGCGCAATGACTCCGGGCTCACCTCGGAGTCCATGAGGAGCTCTGCGGCGCCCCGCCCGGTAAAGTAGCGGGCGTTGTGGAGTTGGTGGTCCCCCGCGGCGTACGGATATGGGACGAGCACGCACGCCCGTCCGGTGGCGGCCGCGTCGAAGAGGGAGCCGGCGCCGGACCTGATGACCACCACGTCAGAGGCCGCCAGGTAGCGCCACATGTCTGCAACGTATTCCAGGATCAGATGCCGCGGGTTGTTCGTCGAGAGCCGTCCGAAGTCCCGCATTCCGGCGACTTGGACCACCGTATACGGTGTCTCCCCGCCAAAAGCCTTGGCAGCGGCCAGGTTGATCTTGAGCGCCCCACCGCTACCGCCGAAGATCAAGACCACCGGCGGCTCCAGCCCCAATTGTTCGAGCGCTTCTTTCTTCGAGGCCCCGAACATCTCTCTCCGGGTCGGCATCCCGACCAGCCGGGGGTTTCCGAGGTGTTCGGCGGCGCCGGGGAAGGTTACCAGAACCTCGCCGCTGAACCGGCCGGAAAAGCGATTGACCCGTCCGGGGACCGAGTTTTGCTCGTGCAGGAAAGTCGGCGCTTTCATGGTGCGGGCCGCCACGACGGCCGGGGCGCTGGCGTAACCACCGACCCCGAGAACCGCCCCCGGTTCGAACTCTCCGATCAGCGTTCGGCAGCGCGCGAAGGCCCGTAGAAAGAGCAGCGCCGCCCGGGCCCGGGCTACGGGTCCCCCGGCCAGGGCTTTCAGCGGCAGAGTGTGCAACCTGTAGCCTGCCTGGGGCACGAGATCCACTTCGATGCCCGAAGCCGCGCCCACAAATTCCACCGTTGCACCTTTCTCGCGCAAGCTATCGGCCACGCAGAGCGCGGGAATGGCGTGGCCCCCGGTACCGCCGCCGGCTATCAGTACCCGTGCCGGCCGGGACGCTTTCGGACGAGTTTCTTCTTCTCTGGGGCTGTTTCCGGCGAGGTTTTGCCTCTCTTGCTCTCTCACTGTCCTCCGAAATGCGGTAGAGAATACCAACGGCTGCAAAGCAGACTATCAGGCTGGAACCGCCGTAGCTGATGAACGGTAACGTCATACCGGCCAGGGGAAAGACGTTCATCGCAGCCCCTATGTTGAAGATCGCCTGAGCGGCCAGCATCATCGTAAGCCCCGCGGCCATGCAACGGGCCATAACCGAGGGGGCGAGCAGTGCGATCCGGAACCCCGCAATCGCAATAAAGCAAAAAGCGCCGATAACGACGATCATCCCGAGCAGCCCCAACTCTTCACCGATCAGGGCAAAGATCATGTCTGTCTGCACCTCGGGTATGGCGACCTCCCGCCCCCCCGAACCGGCCCCGGACCCGAAAAAATCGCCGCTTTGTATCGCCACCAGAGACTGTACCGTCTGGTAGCCCGAACCATCCGAGGCAGACCAGGGGTCGAGGTACGTCAGGAACCGTTCCCGCCGGTAAGGTTCGATCCACATTACCCCGGCCAGGCCGGCGACGGCTACTCCGCCGGTGACCAGCAAGTCCCACGTCCTGACCTCCGAGGCCCACAAAACACCGGCCACCCCCGCCAAAAGAACCACCGAGGTCCCGAAATCCGGTTCGAGAATCACCAGCACGAAAAGCAGCCCGATCCCCAGCAGCGGTCCCAGGGGAATGCCGGAGCCCGCACGGCACCGGGATACGGCGCAACTCAAGACTACGACGGCCGCCACCTTCGCGAACTCCGCCGGTTGCAGGCTGATCACCCCGAGGTCGAACCACCGCCGCGCGCCGCCGATTTCTTGTCCGATACCCGGGATGAGCACGAGGACGAGGCTTGCCAACACAACCAAATACAGCAGCGGCGACAAACGGCGCCAGGCGGTGTAGCGGATACGGCTCGCAACCAGAAAAGCAACGACCCCCAGAGCAAGGTGCCCGGAGCGTAGAAAAAGGTAGTGGGCACCAAACTCCATGTAGGTTGCGGAGTAGATCATCACGAGCCCCAGCAACGAGAGCGCGAGCGTTACCCAGAGCAAATTTGCCCGCAGGCTAGTCAACTACTAACCACCTTCCGGGGTTCCCGTCCACTCGAAACCAACCGTGAGAAAGCCTGCCCGCGTTCTTCGTAGCCCGCGAACTGGTCGAAGCTGGCGCATCCCGGCGACAACAGTACCGTGTCGCCACGCCGGGATAATTCACCGGAAATTTCAACCGCCCGCGCGAGGTTCCGGGCCCGGTATACAACCCTCCCCCACCCGGCCCCGATGAGGTATTCGGAGATCACACAGCCGGCTTCCCCCTGGCAAACCACGGCCCGGCAAGACCCCATAAAAGGCAATACTTCGGCAAACTCAGTTTCTTTCTTCGAGCCGCCGAGAATCAGCACGACCGGGGCTTTGGAGCTTTCCAGCGCGGCGGCGGTCGCCGCCGGGTTCGTCGCCTTCGAGTCGTTTACGTAAAATACGCCGTCACGCTCCGCCACGAGTTCCATGCGGTGCGGTTTGAGGCGGTACACCATCAATCCATCCCGAATTACCGGGAGCGAGATGTCGAGCCTCTCCGAAGCCGCGGCGGCAAAAAGCGCGTTCTCGTAGTTGTGGAGGCCGGCAAATTTCAGCTCCCCCCGGGAGACGAGCGTCGCGCCCCACAAAACCAGATCATCTGCCCGAACTACCGTAGCGTCTTCACCAATCGCCAACGTTTCTGAGGCTAAATTCCGCGCTGCCTCGTAACCAATAGGGTCCGAAGAGCTGACCAGTGATAGGTCACCGGCTTTCTGGCCTTCGAAAATCCGGAGTTTATCCGCGGTGTATTCCTCGAAAGACCGGTGCCAGTTCAGGTGGTCCGGCCTCACGTTCAGGAGCGCGGCGACGTCGAAGCCCGCGTTCTCCAGATAGTGAAGTTGAAACGAGGAGACTTCCAACACGAGGAGGCCAGTGCTACGCGCCTCGTCCAGGCACGATGTAAGCGCCCGCCAGGAGTTACCGGCTACCGTATGGGGAATATCTGCTTCGGATAAAATGGCCCGGATCATGTCCACCACCGTGGTTTTGCCGTTGGTCCCGGTTACCCCGATCACCCTGACGCCCGCCCCGAGCAACTCCAAACCCAGGGCCACCTCCGAGATAATTTGGACTCCCCTCGCCTCAGCGGCCCTCAGGACCGGGTCTTTAGGGCTAATACCCGGGCTAACCACGATACGTTCGACACCTTGAACGACCTCCTCTCCCGCTGCGAGCCGGCCCTGCACACCGAGTTCGGACAGTATCTCCCGCTGACGCCCGGTATCTTTGGAGTCTGCAGCGAGGACCTCCTGGCCGTCTTCGAGCAACGCCCGGATCGCAGAGATTCCAGATTCTCCAATCCCGTAAACGAGGTTTTTCACTTAACCGAACACCTCATACCTGACTGTAGAGAAAGAAATAGTAAATAACAAAACCCACCGAAGCGAAGACGATCTGCAGGATCCAGAACCGTACCACGATCTTGTTTTCCTGCCAGCCGGACATCTCGAAGTGATGGTGTATCGGGGCCATTTTGAACACCCGGCGCTTACGTCCGCTCAACCTCCACACGCCATATTGGATAATCACCGACAACGCTTCTATGACGAAGAGCCCACCGATTATCGGCAGCAACATCTCGGTTTTGGTCAGGACCGCCGCGGCCGCCAGCACCCCCCCAATAGCCAGAGATCCCGTATCTCCCATAAAGATCTGGGCCGGGTGAGAGTTGAACCAGAGGAAACCTACGAGCGCCCCGGTCATCGCCCCGCACACGATTGCGACGTCGTATTGGCGCTCTAGAAACGCTATGGCCGTATAAACCAGTAGCGAGATGCTCGCCGCGCCCGCCGCGAGCCCGTCGAGACCGTCCGTCAAGTTGACCGCGTTCGTCGTGCCGACGATCACCAACAGCAAGAAAATGCTGAACAGCGAGATTCCCACGATCCCGGTTCCGAGCACCAGGTTGCGGTCCCAACTGGGGATGATCAGGTTCTGCGTTACCCCTACGTACCGCAGGGCGAGGAAGTCGGCCAGAACTACTGTCAGCGTGAGCAACAAGAATTTATAGCGGGCACTCAAGCCCTCCGACTTGCGGGCCGAGATCTTCTGCCAGTCGTCGTAGAGTCCGATGCCGGCCACCGCCGAAACCAGCAGAAGCGTCGTAAAAGTCGCCACGTTGGGCCTCGCGACGACCAGCAGCGCCGCCAAGAGCCCGACCAACATTAAAACGCCCCCCATCGTCGGCGTTCCGGCTTTAACCAAATGCGTTTGTGGCCCTTCTTCCCGCACGAACTGCCCGAACTTCCGCACCTGCAGGTAATCTATGAACTTCGACCCGAGGGCTACGGTTACCACGAAGGCTATACCTGCACCTAATATCACGCTAAACAAGGGCTAATTTCTCCCTCAACCTGCCGGTAAGAACATCTAGGCTAACGCCCCGGGAACCTTTGACGATTATGTACTCCCCACTGCGCAGCGCCGCCCGCAGTCCTTCGGCGGCCGATGCCGCGTCTTTGTAGAGCAGCGTATCGCCGGAAAACGTCTCCGCGTACCACCGGGCTTCTTCACCGACCCCCACCAGTAGGTCCACGCCTACCTCTTGGGCGGCGGCCCCGATCTCCCGGTGGTAGGCGCGGGCGCCCGGACCGAGCTCGAACATGCTGCCGAGAACCGCTATAAAGCGCCGGTTCTGGCGTCGGGCCTGGTCCGAACCGTAGCGGAGTACCGCGTCCATTGCTTTCGGCGAAGCGTTGTAGGAGTCGTCGTAAACTACTATATCGTCCCGGAGCCGGTAAACGTCGCCCCGTAGACCCGTGCGCCTTATCCGGGATATCCCTTTGGCGCAGTCCTCGAGGTTTACCCCCAGGCAAAGGGCTCCCCCGAACGCCGCCAGCAGCGGCTCTATAAGGTGCGTACCAAAGATCGGAACGCGGGCCTCCGCAACCTCAGTATCCAGATGAACCAGGAAGCGCAAACCGTCGTCCCGTTCTTCGACCTCCGAAACCCAGAGCCGAACGTCGTCTGCGGCTTTTCTGGAAAAGGTGATCCGGCTTCTCAAAGTCCCGTTACGCCCGGTGGCGGCTGACGGCACACCGGCCGGTGCCACGAAACACCCGCTCTCCGGTAGGGAGCGGACCAGCTCTCCCTTTGCCCGGGCCAGGGCCTCCAGGCTTCCGAACGAGTCGAGGTGTACCGGCGCGATTGCCGTCAGGACTCCTATTTGTGGCGGGGCTATGCCGCAGAGGGCTTCTACGTCTCCCGGGTGGGTCGCCCCCATCTCCAGGACCAAGACCTCCGTTTTTTGGCCGGACGAGAGGACCGTTAGTGGGAGGCCGATCTCGTTGTTGAAGTTCCCCTCCGTCGCGCAAACTTTCGTGCCAACAAAGCGCAAAATCGTCGCCAGGGCGTCTTTCGCCGTAGTTTTGCCGACGCTCCCCGTAATGCCGACGACTTTAGGAGACGAGCCCGGCCCTCGGGAGATGCTCCACCGGGCGAGTCTTTGAAGGGCCTCGTGGGGGTCCTCTACGACAACCGTAGGCCCGTCGAGCGGCCGGTCCGCCACGGTCGCCACCGCGCCCCGCAGGTGGGCTTCGGGGGCAAAGTCGGCGCCGTCCGTCTGTCCCCGCAGGGCGAAGAACAGTTGTGAAGGCCGTATCAGCCGGGAGTCGACCGCGGCGCCGTGAACCATGGCGTTGCCATTATCACCGTCACCGCCGACCAGCCTTCCCCCGAGCGCCCGGGCCACTTCGTTTACGGTAGCGGGCTTCACCCGGCCGACCCTCCGGCCGGGGATTCTTCTTTGCGGTCGGGCGGCACGTTGAAATAGCCGAGCGTAAAGCTCATGACGCGCTGAAAAGCCGGGGCTGCTACTACTTCGCCCCAATACTCGGTCTGGGGCTCGTCCGCGACGATCAGGGTAATGTACTCGGGGTCGGAGGCCGGTGCGAACCCTATAAACGAGGCGATGTGCTTGTAGGCGTAGGCCCCGGTTTCGGGGTCGACTTTTTGAGAGGTGCCGGTTTTTCCGCCAACGGTGTAACCGGGGATCTGGGCCAGGTGGCCCGAGCCGTTTTCGACCACGTTTTGCAACATCCCGCGTACTATATCCGAGGTCTCGCGGCTTATCACCCGTTCGCCCGCTTCGGGGTTCGGGTCACCCTGGGCTACGTGGGGCTCTATTTTGGTTCCGCCGTTTACGAGCGCTGCGTACCCGGTAACGAGTTGAAGCGGTGTTACCGTGAGCCCTTGTCCTATGGGAATGTTGCCGATCGAAGACCCGCTCCAGTCTTCGTAAGCCGGCACGACACCGGGGTCTTCTCCAAAAAGGTCCACGCCGGTAAGCTCGCCGAAACCGAAGCGCCGGAGGTAGTCTTCCAGTCTGTCCCCGCCGAGTAGCTGGGCGACCTGGATGGTTCCGACGTTGCTGGATTGTTCGAGTATGTCTTTGGGCTGCATCGCCTTTGTTTCGTGGGGTTCGGAGTCGTGGATCACCCGGTCGGCGACCTGAATGCTGTCGGGGATGGTGAACCAGCTTTCGGTCGAGACGGCTTCTTCTTCGAGGGCCGCCGCCATGTTGAACGGCTTAAAGGTGGACCCCGGCTCGTAGGGGTCCGTGAGGATGCGGTTGCGCTGAAGTTCGGGCTCGGCCTCTTCAAACTCGTTGTTGTCGAAGCTGGGGGCACCGGCGAGGGCGACGATGGCCCCGTCGTCTACCCGCATTACCAAGCCGAGGGTACCTTTTGCCCCGTGCTCCTCGATCACACCCCGCAGTTCTTTTTCTAGTTGTTGTTGTACGGCCGCGTCTATGGTTACTTCTACGTCTTGCCCGGCCTCTAACTTCTCGTCGTACCGGGACTCTATTCCCCCGAACGGTTCACCGTAGTCCCCCAGGTAACCCGTGGCCTGGCTGGCGAGCCGGCCGTCGGGGTACCTCCGGATGGAGGTCGGAGACAGGGTTAATCCTTCGTAGGGGAGCTTCCGGATCCTCTCGGCCGTCCGGGGCTTTATGGAACCGATGACACTATACCCACCGAGGTTGCCCTGGGCGTCGCGCTCGGTGAGTTCGGCTAATATTTGCTTCTCCGTTCGTCCAAGTTCCGGGCCTGCCACCTCGAATAGTTCGGCCGCGACCTCGGCAGGCTTTTCTATCTGGTATGGCGTAGAGATCAGACGATACCGTTCCAGGCTCGTGGCGAGCTGCCGGCCGTCGGCCGTCAAGATATCGCCCCGGCCGTTGGCGGCGTCACCAGGCTCCGCCGTTTGCTCGGCGGCGAAAGCCGAGAGCCCCGCATCCTCTGCTGCGGTGAGGTAAACCGCCCGGCCACAAAGCAACAGGCTGGAAAGCGTAACCGCGACCAAAACCATCTTCAGCCGCCGCCTACCGACCTTGCGGACACCATACCCGGTAGTTCTCCGCGAAGCCCGGCTCCGGAGAGCGCCAGTTCCCGACGTGTGGGTCCCTCTCTTGTCTTTGCGAGAGAAGGCCAGAACACGAGACCCCGGCTCCAACCGTGCGTCTCCCTTGGAACCGACGCCTCTGCGGGCCCGGCGGGCTTTGTTGCCGGATACACGGCTGGACCCTGTGCTACCTGGCCCCTTCCTGTACCTCTTGTCTGTCATCCTGTACTCTATCCTCCCTGCCGTAACTTCTCATATCTTCTGCGCCGGGCATCCGCATCCTGAGGTTTTCCTGGGCGAGGGAGCGGATACGGCCCGGCGCCGAGAGCTCCGACACTTCTATCTCCAACTCTTCTTTCTCGACCCGTAGCCCGTAATGCTCTTCCTCGAGCGCGACTACCTCTTCCCCGAGGTTTGCGGCCACCGTGTGCAAGTAGATGCTCCCCAGCATCAACAGCACCGGCAATACGACCAACACCACGAACCTCCGGCGCTGGACGCGCCCTTTTTGCCCGTCGGATCTCCGCGGCGATCTACCGGGTGCGGACCTGCCAGGTCTGGTGGGCTGCTGTACGCGCCTGGTTTGTCGCTGCGGGGCGGCCATCAGGTCATCAAACCCCGGCTTCTGTCCCGGAGGCTGGTTCTCCGGTTCTGTAGGCCACCCTTAAACGCGCCGAAGCGCTCCGCGGGTTCTCCACCTTCTCGGCTTCCGTAGGCTCTACAACCGGCCCCTTGCGAAACACCGGCTCTTCACCGCAGACGCAGACCGGCAGATCCGGCGGACAAACACACCGTCCACCCCGGTCCGCGATAAAGCGCTTTACGATGCGGTCTTCACCAGAATGGAAACTGATCACCACAAGCCTTCCGCCCCGGATGAGCAGTTTCTCAGCGGCCGAAAGCGCCCGCCGGAGGCTTCCGAGTTCGTCGTTGACCTGCAGCCGAAGAGCCTGAAAAACCCTCTTGGCCGGGTTGCCGCCCTTCTCCACCCAGCCCACCGCAGACCGGACGGCCGCCAACAGCTCCGGAGTAGTAGAAAGCGGCCTGCGGGCGATGACCTCCTCCGATATGCGCCTCGCCTGCCCGCGGGGAACGTCACCGTACTCGCCAAGAATTCGCACCAGTTCGCGGGCGTCCACGGTGTTCAGGTAATCTCCAGCCGAAATGCCGGACGTCGGGTCCATCCTCATATCCAGCGGTCCCCCGCTAACGTAGCTGAACCCTCTCTCCGGCTCGTCTATCTGATAAGAAGAAAGACCCAAGTCGAACAATACGGCATCCACGTTGTTTCCCGCCGCGACCATCTCACTGAGCACCTCATCGTAGGGTCCACCAACGAATCCGAAACGCCCATCGGAGATCAGCGCCGCGCGGCCAGCGGCGGCCGGGTCCCGGTCGACACCGATCACCCTGCCCTCTCTCGACAACCCATCGAGTATTCTCCTCGTGTGGCCTCCACCGCCGAAAGTTGCGTCTACGACGAAATCGTCCGGTTCGAGATCGAGGACTTTTACAGCCTCTTCCAGAAGCACCGCCCGGTGGCCGGTAGCCATCACTCGGCCATACCCCGGCCGGCGAACTCCTCGACGATCTCCGCAAAAGAGTCATCCGCCCCCTCGACGTACCGATCCCACTCTCCGGCGTCCCAGATCTCCAACCGATCGTCAACCCCGGTTATCGTTACCTCACGGTTTAGCCCCGCGTACTGCGCGAGCTTGGTCGGGATAAGTACCCGCCCCTGGCGGTCCAACCCGGCCTCGAACGCCATGGAGAAGAACATCCTGGAAAGCTGCCGTCCCTTGGCCGTGAGGTCCGCGTTGGCCTTTATGTTGGCCTTGAACACCGCCCACTCCTCCGGCGGGAACGCGAAGAGACACCGATCCACCCCCTTGGTGATTACGATTCCACCATCGAAATAGGTCCTCAAACGGGAGGGGAGAGTAAGGCGCCCTTTGTCGTCCAATGTATGCTCATACTCGCCTAAAAGAGCCAGGGTCTTTGCCTCCCATTACGTACCACTTTGACCCACAATTTCGCAGATTCTTGCATACAGTGTGAATTTTCGCAATCTCCAGGTCTTTTTCGCGGTCCGAACGGGTATTTTACTATCTAGTCCCATTCCCCAAGGGTAGTGGATACCCCTAAAGAAGCTGCTTATTTTGGGTTGGGTGATCCTGTCCGGTTACAGATTCTGGGACATAAATATCGAAGATGTAGTGTTTTACCGGGACAATACGCAAGATGTTGCGTTTTGCCCGATTAGATGCCGTACGAAGTAGGGAATACTGCGTTTGTCTGGGGGAGCGACGGTCTGCTCTGGCCGAACCGCGATCTCTTGGTGGGCCCACCAGGACTCGAACCTGGGACCGTCCGATTATGAGTCGGATGCTCTAACCAACTGAGCTATGGGCCCTGCGGGACACAGTCTGTGTCCTCTGGCTCCCCTGGTTGGACTCGAACCAACAACCCTTCGGTTAACAGCCGAATGCTCTGCCTATTGAGCTACAGGGGAAGGCTTTGTGAAAGGTAGATTATACGGCCCATGGGGGTGGGCTTCAAGATTGCTCGGTGACGGCGACGAGAGCGTTCTTCAAAACCTGAATTTGAGAGTGGATGTTGCTCTTCTCGTCGTAGTCCGAAGTTTGGCGTTTGTCCCGTTCGCGGCTCAGAATACGGAGTCTTAGCCAGGCGGATCTTATAGAGGTTGATGACGGGTAGAGTCTTTCGCTCGCCGCGTGCAAGCGTCCGATCTCGTCCATGAGAGGCCGGTCGTGTTCTGCGGCATTGCTATAAAGGCTTTCTCCCGGGTGTTCGCGCAGAAAAGAGAAGAGTCGAACCTGGCTGTCAGGGCCGAAGTCATGCGGCGCCAGGACCAGGGGCTCCGGCATACCGACTACCTGTACACCGTCTTCAAGGGGTTTGGCACTGAGTTCCGGGCTCGCCAGCATGAGGGCTAAAACCTCCCAGCCGGCTTGAAAGATGGGGTCGTTTTCCTCCGACCTGTTTCTTGGTTTCTCCGCGGTTGCGGGGGATGTTTGCCGCCCCGCGTTGCGGAACAACTCGGGTCCGACGCCGAGGGCTTCCGCGGCGAGGCGGACGGCTTCGTTGCGCAAGACCGGGTCTTCGATTTGGCCCACGAGCCGCTGTAGTTCGGGAACGGCCCGCGAACGCTCGGTGGCGCTCGATCCCCGCGCACCATCCGCGATGCGGCGGATGCTGTATTCGAGTATCGGCATTGCGTTAGGTAAAAGCTTCTCGAACTCTTCGGCAGAGTGGTGGAGCAACCAATCCGCGGGGTCCTCTTCGAGCCGCAAAACCCGGAGGTCTTGTTTGAGCTCCGCCGCTGTGGCGGCGGCCCGCTCAATGGCTTTCTCACCCGCGGCATCGGGGTCGAATAGGACGTACACCGTGTCGGCGTAGCTACTGAGCGCTTTGAGGTGGTTGGAGGTCGTGGCCGTGCCGAGGGTAGCCACGACATTCTTTACACCGGCCTGGTACAGCATCAAAACGTCCGTGTAACCCTCTACTACGAGCGCGGCCCGCTGTTTGCGTATCGGTTCCATGACCTGTGGCAAGCCATAAAGCAAGTCCCGCTTGTTGAAGATCTCGGTTTCGGGTGAGTTGAGGTATTTGGGCTGGGCGTCTCCTAGAGCCCGGGCGCCAAAACCGACGATCCTACCCCGACGGTCGGAGATAGGAAAGGTAATTCGACCCCAAAAACGCTCCCCACCGCGGGCCGACAGTAACCCGGCCGCACTCAGCGTTTTATGGTCCAGGCCCAGCTTGCGGGCAGCTCCCACAAACCCGGAGCCACCCCGCTGCGGAGCCAGCCCGAGGCGGAATTCTTCTATAGTAGAACGTTTCAAACCGCGGGTTTTGAGGTATTCTCGGCCGTTTTCGGCTTCGGGTGATTTGGATTCGAGGAGGTACTTGTGGTAGTAGACGGCGGCGGCGGCCAGGGCTTTGTAGCTGGCGCGGCGTTTTTGGGTTTTTTCGCGGGCGGCCTGTGAGTCTGCGGACGAGGCTCCTTCGTACTCCAGTTCTATACCGGAGCGTTCGGCCAGGTAGGTTACTGCTTCTACGAACGGCAAGTCTTTGAGGTCGGTTACCAGCTTGATCGCATCCCCGCCTTTCGAGCAGCCGAAGCAGTAGTAGAAGCCTTTGTCCGGGGTGACGCTGAAAGAAGGGGTTTTTTCCTGGTGATCCGGGTACGGGCACAAGCCGGTGTAGCGTGCGCCCTGCCGCCGGAGCGCGGTGAACTCCGAGGCGACTTCGGCTATGTCTACCGTGTCCCGTACTGCTTCTATGCTTCTCTGTGAGATCCTCAACTTTACGGTCCCCATTGCGTTGTGCGTTTCGCGTTGTACGTTGGTACAAATATTTGGCTTGCGGCTATCTAGTGCTCCGGGCTAATGTTACTCTACGCTTCGTGAATATCCCGCACGAAAATATCTTGCCGGCCCAGAAAGGCGAATATGCCGACCTGCCTCCGGGGGTAGGTTTAGAAGACAAAGACGAACCACTTCGACGAGACATCAACCTCCTCGGACGGTTGCTCGGTCAGGTTCTAATCGAGCAGGAAGGCGAGGAGCTATTCGAAACCGAAGAGGAAATCCGGTTGCTGTGCAAGCAACTACGGTTCAACTACGATGCGGAGAAGGACCATCAGCTGCGCCAGAGGATTTCGCAGATGGACCTGGAAGAGCTGGGGAAGATCATCCGGGCTTTCTCTGTTTACTTTCAACTCGTCAACATCGCCGAGCGTTACCACCGGGTTCGGCGCCGCAGGCAATACGAGACTTCGTCCGAGGATGCGCCGCAACGTGCTTCTTTGGAGAGCACGCTGACCCGGTTACGCGAGGGGGGCATGAGCGGTCCAGGTCTTCAGGAAGTCCTGAACCGATTGAGCGTGGGACTGGTTTTGACCGCCCACCCTACAGAGGCGCTTCGGAGGAGCGTTCGGCGCAAGCACGTCAACATCGGCGAAACGCTGGAGTCTCTAGAATCCGGTGTCCTGACCTGGAGAGAGCGCCGGCGGTTGGAAGAAATACTGGCCGAGGAGATCACACTCCTCTGGCAAACGGACGAGTTGCGGACCCGGCGCCCGGAGGTCAGACAAGAGATCCAACGTACCCTGCTGTTTTTCGAAGACCCGCTGATCTCGGCCACGCTGGATGTTTACCGGGAGTTCGAAGACGAGCTAGAGCGCAAGTTTCCCCAAGACACGCCGCAATTGGGACGGGTGCTGTCCTTCGGTTCCTGGGTCGGCGGTGACCAGGACGGAAATCCGTTCGTTAAAGCAGACACCCTGAGCGTGGCCCTGGGCCTGCAACGGGAGCTGGTCGTCAAGCGCCACATCGACGCGGTCCTCCGGTTGGCAAACCACATGAGCCAGTCCCGCAAGTTGGTGTCGGTTTCCAAAGAGTTGCTGACGTCCATAGAGCAGGATGAGCGTCTACTCGGGGAGTCAGCCGGCGTTGACCAGGAGGATCCGAACGAAGCTTATAAGCGGAAGCTGATCCTGATCTCCGAGCGGCTACGCCACACGTTGGAGGGGCCGGACTCTGCGGAGGCGTACCCTGGCATCGAAGAGTACGTTAGTGATCTTCACGTCATCCGGGATAGTCTTTTAGAGCACGGCGGGGCGAGGATCTCCGAAGGTAGTCTGAGAGATTGCATCCGGCAGGCGGAGATCTTCGGTTTCCACCTGGCGAAGCTCGATGTGCGACAAGAAAGCTCGGTAGTGGCAAAAGCCGTCGCGGAGGTGGTCTCGGCGGCTACAGGCGAGGATCTACTGGGCATGGACGAGCCGGAAAAGGCGGACCTTCTCCGCCGGATGCTCACGGCTCCGGAGTTGGATCTTCCGGACCCCGAAGACCTTACGCCGGAAACGCGGGAAGTCTTGGAGACCTTTGGGCGGATCCGCCAAGCGATTGAAGATTTCTCCGCCCCAGTAGTCGAGACCTTTATTTTGAGCATGGCCCACGAGGCCAGCGACGTGCTTTCAGTGCAACTGCTCGCGCGCCGGGTGGGTTTGCTCCAGACAAACGACAGCGGCCGTTGTACGGCCAACCACCTCCGGGTAACGCCACTGTTCGAGACCATTGACGACCTCACCCACGCCCCGGAAGTCCTGCGCCGGCTATTAGAGGACCCTTTCTACCGCTCATCCCTCCAAGAAGGCGACGACCTGCAGGAGATCATGCTGGGCTACAGCGATTCCGGCAAAGACGCCGGCTACGTTACCAGCAACTGGACCCTCTACAAAGCACAACTGCTACTTACCGACGTTGCCCGGGAGTACGACGTAGAGCTCAGGCTCTTTCACGGCCGCGGAGGAAGCGCCGGACGTGGCGGCGGCCCCAGCTACGACGCCATAAAAGCGCAACCCCCCGGCACGCTGGGCGGCAAGATCCGGATTACCGAACAGGGGGAGGTGATCTCCTTCAAGTACAGCATGCGGGGGCTCGCCCGCCGTAACCTGAATACGGTGCTGGCCGCGGTCCTCGAAGCAACGGCCGAGGATCAAGACCCCACCCCGGACACCCGCTGGGTAGAGGCGATGGATTACCTGTCGAAGGTCGCCCGGAACACTTACCGCTCTCTCGTCTACGAGGACGAAGAGTTCGTGGAGTTTTTCTCAGAAGCCTCCCCCATACGCGAACTCTCGCTCCTGAACATGGGCAGCCGGCCGGCCCGCCGCGAACAAACTCCAAACGTGGAAAGTTTGCGCGCTATTCCCTGGGTATTCGCCTGGACCCAAAACCGGTTCCTGCTGCCTTCCTGGTACGGAACCGGCACGGCCCTGGCCGGTTACATACGAGACGAAGATGGGCTGAACACGCTGAAGGAGATGTACAAAGAATGGCCGTTTTTCAAAACGCTCATCAACTTCATGCAGATGACGCTCGCCAAGAGTGATCTCCGGATAGCCAGAACCTATACCGACCTGGTAGAAAGCAGCGAACTCCGCGACCGCATGTGGAATACTATCTCCACCGAGCACGAATCTTGCGCGAACGCCCTGATCCAAATAACAGGCTACGAAAGCCTCCTGGACGACAGCCCCGTTCTTCAAAGATCCGTAAGGCTCCGCAACCCTTACGTAGACCCCATCTCCTACATACAGGTCAGCCTGCTGCAGCGCCTCCGGGCACTCCCCGAAGAAGCTCCGGACCGCGACGATACCCTGAACACCCTGCTGCGTACTATCTCCGGCATCTCTTCCGGCATGCTCAACACCGGGTAGACGTTCTCTAACTCAAATTAGCTTCGTCCCCGGTAGCCCCGGCAGCCTCGGCAGGAAAGATGCGCCGGTACTCGGCGAGCGCGTAACGGTCCGTCATGCCGGCCACGTAGTCTACGGTCTCCGTGACGGGGTCCGGATCGCTCTTCCCCCGTTCCTCGGGGCGATCCAGGTAGTAGTGAAAGAGCGCGGTTATTACCTCGACGGCCCTCACGTTCTGACGCGAGCGGGGATTCCGGTAGACGTTTTCGAAGAGCCAGGTCCTGAGCTCCATTAGCGCTTCGTACACTTTATCCGAAAGCGCTATCTCGCCCTTCCTCCCGGAAGTCGAGATCATGTCCCGCACCAACGTGTCTATCCTGCTGCTGGTCTGCTCCCCGAGCACGGCGATAGGGTTTTCGGGGAGTTCTTCCCGGTGAATGACCCCCGCCCGCAAGCCATCATCAACGTCGTGGTTGACATAGGCTATCCGGTCGGCGACCCGCACGATCTCACCCTCGCCCGTAAATGGATAACCTTTGCCCGTGTGGTTTAGTATTCCATCTCTGACTTCATGGGTGAGGTTCAGCCCGGCTCCCTGTTTTTCGAGCACGTCTACGACCCGCAAGGAGTGTTCGTTGTGCCGGAAAGTCCGCCCATAGTCCGCGAGAATTCCGGCCAGGGTAGCTTCGCCGGTGTGCCCGAAAGGTGTGTGGCCGAGATCGTGGCCGAACGCTATAGCTTCCGTCAGGTCTTCGTTCAGCCCGAGAGATCGGGCTATAGTTCGGGAGACCTGCATCATCTCCAACGTGTGGGTGAGGCGCGTGCGGAAGTGATCTCCGTACGGAGCGATAAACACCTGGGTTTTATGCATCAACCGCCGGAAAGCTTTAGAGTGGATGATACGGTCCCGATCCCGTTGAAACTCGTTTCTTACCCCGTCCGGCTTTTCAGGGTGTGGCCGACCCCTGCTCTCCAGACAAGCCCAACCTTTTACCAAAGCGGTCACGCCGGCCGCCGCGAGCTAGACCGCGAGCCAGAGGCTCCGAGAGCCGAACTTCCGGGCGCGTGGGCGAAGACGTGCGACCGGACCACCCGCCGGACGTTTTCTTTTAGCCGATCCGGGATCTCGGCATCCCGCAGCGGCTTCGAAACTAGCCTTTCCAGGCTCTCCACGGCGCCCGGAGGCAGCGGGAACGCCTCCCCGACGGCGGGCCGGCAATCCGTACATAACAACCCGCCGAGCGCCGGCGCATAGTAGAGGTATCCCTCGGAAACCCTATCGATTCCCTGACTACAACTCATGCACGAGTCCAACTGGAGCGCGTACCCGGCCAGCATAGAGAGCTTCAAAGAAAACGCGGCCTGCAAAGAATCGTAGTCCGACGTACGGTTTTCCAGGTTTTCCAGGCCCCGGTAGAGCAGGTTGAAGACGCGCCGGTCGGGCTCGTCCCCGCCGGAGAGGGCCCGTACCGTGCCGACCAGGCCACTGGCGGCTTCGAAACGGTCCAGGTTTTCCCGAACGTCGTGAAAGCTCCTCAACACTTCTACCTGGGTCACGGTATCCAGCGTTCGGCCCTGGTAAGCCATGAAATCCACGCAAGAAAGCGGCTCCAACCGGGCCCCGAACCGGGACCTGGTGCGTCGAATGCCCTTGGCTATAGCAGAAACCAGCCCCGCCTCGGTAGTGTACAGGTCTATGATTCGATCCGCTTCACCGTAACGGATGGAGCGTAGAACTATGCCCTTACTCTTGTAGGCCGCCACCCTCGGCCTCTTTCATTACCTCTACGCTACTGCTCATGCCCAATCGAGAAGCGCCGGCGTTCAGGAGGTCCATGGCATCCTCCAGGGTGCGAATACCCCCGGAAGCTTTTACCGCCAGCCCCTCCGGCGCTTCCTCCCGCAACAGGGCGACGTCCTCGTTGGTAGCCCCCGCGGGCGCGAAGCCGGTAGAGGTCTTGACGAAGTCCGCGCCGCTTGAGGCGACGATGCGGGTGGCTAGTTGTTTCATCTTGGCGTTTAGGTACGCCGTCTCGATGATCACCTTCATCACCACGTCCGTAAGGCCGTTGTTCATCGCGACCACCCCAATCTCCTGATTGAGGCTGTTGAGCTCGTCGGCCACGTAGTTGAAATCCCCCGACACGAACTTCGAGAGGTTCATAACCACGTCCAACTCCGAAGCCCCGCCAACGATAGCGTCTCTTATCGCCGCGGACTTGACCGCAACGGTATCCGCACCGAAAGGAAAGGAGATCACCGTCGCAACCTTGACATCGACCCCGCGCAACTCGCGGGCACAACGCCCGACGTAGCACGGCGGCACACATACAGCCGCGAAGTGATGTTGCGCAGCTTCTTCACACAACCGGACGACGTCCTGCTCCTGGATGTTCGGTTTCAAGAGGGTGTGGTCCACCGTCTTCGCGAATTCTCGCACCCTCATCCCCACCGCAATACCTCCCCGGACGAATCTCTAACCATGAACCTGTATTATAAACCTAGCTGCTCCAGAAACCTTGTGTCTCCCCGCCACCCGGGGCTAACCTTTACCTTCAAGTCCAGGTAAATCCTGGTTCCGAGCAGGCGTTCTACGTCGCGGCGGGCTTCTGTTCCGATGCGTTTTATGGTTTTGCCGTTCTTGCCGAGCACGATCATGCGTTGGGTCGGGCGTTCTACGTGGAGGATGGCGTAGATAACGGTGACTTTTTCCTTACGCTCGACTTCTTCGATCTCGACCGCTACGGCGTGGGGTACCTCGTCCCGGAGTACGTTGAGGGCTTTCTCTCTTATGTACTCTGCGAGCACGAAAGTTTCGGGGTAATCGGTAACATAACCTTCCGGAAAGTAGCGGGGACCCTGCGGGAGCATCCCAGCGACGGCCTCCATAATAGGTTCGACGTTTAGGCCCGAGGTCGCGCTCAAAAGAAAAGTCTCCCGCCAGTCGCCCAACTCCGAGATCCCTTTTATTACCGGGAAGGCATGGGAACTGTCTCCCAGCAGGTCCACTTTGTTAATACCCACTATGGCCGGGGTTTTCGAGGAAGAAACGAGCCGGGTCACGTACCGGTCGCCGCTACCGATACCGTCTATCGCTTGAGTGGCGTCGAGCAGCAGCAGGACCACGTCGGACTCCGAGAGGCTGTCGAGGACTTGCTGCTGCATCCGGGCGCGCAAGGTGTCTCGGGGTTTCTGGGACCCGGGGGTATCCACGAAAACGGCCTGGTAACCATCCCCCGTGCGCACGCCGCGAATGGGGCTCCGGGTCGTCTGGGGCCTGGGAGAGGTGATCGAAACCTTCTCCCCTACCAGCCGGTTTACCAAAGTTGACTTCCCGACGTTTGGACGGCCGACGACCGCGATAAAGCCGCTGCGGAAACCGTCCGGTTCCTGAGAGCTTTCTCCTTCGGCCCGGATCACAGGTCTTCCGGGCCGAAGGAGTTCGGGAGTATCTCCTCGAAAGGGTATTGCTTTATACCGCCGCCGGGTTCTTCTACCAGAACCTCTTTACAGTCGAACTCCTGCAGCACTTGGCGGCAAGCGCCGCAGGGAAAGCACGGCGCGGCGCCGGGGCTCGCGATCGCGACGACTTTTATCTCCCGGTCTTCGGGGGTGGCGAGGGCCATGGCCGCCGCGGCGTTACGCTCTGCGCAGATAGCCAGTCCGTAGGAGGCGTTCTCCACGTTGCAACCGGTGTGGATAGCTCCTTTCTCCGTCACGATAGCGGCCCCCACGCGGAAGCCGCTGTAAGGGGCGTAGGCTTTCTCTGCGGCCTGCTTCGCGAGGCCCATCACTTCCGTCCGGTCCACTCCTCACCCCCTCATAGAAACTGAAAAACGGCTACGGTTACCAGGATACCTACCACGGCCCCAACTACAACCTGAAAAAGGCTGTGGGTTTCGCTCTCGATCCGGCTCTGGCAGACCAAGAGCGCCATGAGCAGCGCGATCAGCGACACTACGCCGCCATACAACCCGTTAGCGGCGATAAAGCTTACGGCGACCCATCCGGCGAAGGAAACCGCCGCGTGCCCCGAGGGCATCCCACCGGCGAACTTGTTTGGCGAACCCGTCAGGGCTTTGATGAGCACCACGATCAAAACCACCAGGACCAGCGCGACCAGCGTCAGGTGCCCCGGCCACCGGCGGACACTCTCGACGGTTTCCAGGGTAAACGGCCCCAAGTTGTCCGCCAAAACCAAATATCCGACCAGCAGCGCGCCGATGCTGGAAACGAGAACGGCCCCGGCGGCTACGTCCTTGGCCAGCTTCGCCAAAAGATGATATTCGTCGGTAATAAGGTCCACAGCGAACTCCATCGCGGTGTTAAACATCTCGGTTACGAAGACGAGCAGTATCACCAGCACCAAAACGGCGAGCTCCAGCGAAGATACACCGGTTAAAAGGCTCACCACCAGGACTGCCAGCGCGGCCGTTACGTGGAAGCGCATGTTGCGTTGGGTCCGGACGGCATAGACCATGCCGCGGTAGGCGTGGTTGAAGCTCTGGGCCACGTTCTGTTGCGGTTTCTTTGGTTTCTTTCTAGCCAACCACCGTCTCCATAACCATCGCCTGAACTTCGGCCATCTTACTCGACGCGAAGTCTTCGCCGTGGTCCATACCACCCAGGTGCAACGCACCGTGAACCACCAGTTCCTCGACGTCCATCTCCGGGCTCGCACACTCCGGACAGATAACGATCTCGCCCATCATATCCCCGTACGGACCGTCGATTCCGAAGCTCAAAACGTCGGTTGGGGTGTTTTTCTGCCGGAACTCTTTGTTCAAATCCTTTATAGCCTCGCTATCTATCAGGGCCACCGAAACTTCTCCCAGGCGGTCTAGGTCCAAGCCTCTGGTGCGCAATGCCGCCGCGCACAGTTCCGTGGCGCGGGACTCGTTTAGTCGGGCGTAGCCTACTTCGTCGATCACCGCGACCGAGAACGGCATATTTCTCAGGCTTTCAGGTCGTCTTGCTCGCGGCTTTATCCGGCGCTTTGGACTCTGATGGAGCGTTAGGGTATTCGATGCGCGGCCCGAGAAAGCCGATCAGGGCCTCCCGAATCGCTTCTCCGGACTCGCGGATCTCGTGCATGGTCAGCTTGCACTCGTCGAACTGGCCGTCTTCGAGCTTCTGCTTTATGGTGCCGTTGACGACGTCTTCTATGCGTTTTGGCGTAGGTTTGGAGACAGACTTTACGGTTGCCTCTACGGAGTCGGCCAGCATTACGATACCGGCCTCTTTGCTCTGTGGAAGCCCGCTGGAATAGCGGAAGTCCGCCTCGCGGACGACCTCGCCGTCCAGGGCTTCTTCGAGCGCTTTGCGGTAGAAGTATTCGATCCGGGTGGATCCGTGGTGCTGGGCTATTATCTCCAGGATCTCCTCCGGGAGGCCCCAGTTTCGCCCGATCTGTAGGCCGTCTTTTACGTGCCGCCGGATGATCCGGGCGGAGAGGCTGGCCGTCAGCGCGTTGTGCGGGTTCATCTGGGAGATCTGATTCTCGATAAAGTACGCCGGGTGCTCCAGTTTCCCTACGTCGTGGTAGTAGGAACCCACGCGGGCCAGCAAGGTATCGGCCCCGATGCGCTCGGCCGCGTTTTCCGCCAGGTTGCCGACCATCATCGAGTGGCTAAAGGTGCCGGGGGCGTTCTGCAAGAGTTTGTGCAGCAAGGGACGCCCGGGGTCGGAGAGCTCCAGCAGTTTCATGGGGGTGAGGATGTTGAAGGCGTTTTCGAGTAGTGGGAGCAACACCATAGCCAGCATAAGCGAGAGCAACCCGTTCCCAAGGCCGATCACACCCTGCCAGAGGGCCGAGGAGAACGTGTTGCCCCCTACCAAGCTGACGGCGAAGGTCACGAGCGAGGTTACCCCCGCCACGAACAGGCCAGCCTTGAGCAACTGGGTCCGGGAGTCGACCCGGACTACGGTATAGATGGCGAACCCCGAGGCCAGCAGGAGCGCGGCACTCAAATAGAAGTCGTTACCGCCGATGATCCCGATGTTAACGCTCGTGACGACGACCATCAGGAACATCAGGCGCGGCCCGAGCAGCATGGTTCCTATTATGCTCAGCCCGGCGAGCGGTGTGAGGTAAGGGTCGAAAGAAAGCGCTATAAAAAGCCGGGCCAGTGCCGTGAAGAGGATGGTCAGCGAGGCGGCCAGGATTATTCTTATAACGGAGTTGGTCCGCAGTATGCGCCGTCCGAAACGCTCTAGAAAGTACCAGGCCATCCCCATCTCAGCGGCCACCACGAGGCCCACACCGAGAAAGACCGTCCAGAGCTTCGAGCCCTGGCTTACGCTGAGGGCTTCCAATTGGGCCAGGTTTTCCTGGTCGATCACCTCCCCGCGGGCGATGACGCGCTCGTTCTGCTGGATGGTCCTGGTTACGGATTCGACGTCGGCGGTCGCGGCGTCCCGGGCTTCTTCGGTCGCCTGGCGGTCTACGACGTAGTTTGGTTCGAGAAAGCCCCGGCTCAGTGCTTCTACCAGGGCGCCGACATCGCCGGAGGCGTCCCGCCGGGCGGCGTCTGCCAGCCGGTCCCGTCCTTCGGATACGGTAATGACCGATGCGGGTATTTCCTCGATCCCGTTGTCGGCGACAGAGACCGAGTCGTAGAGCTCTTCGAGGTTCTCCACCGTGTATCTTTCGACTTCTTCTATCTCACCCTCTTCCAGAAACACCAACTGGCGGGCCAAGTTATCCGGGAGAAAGAATGGCGTGGCGTTGGAGATCCGGGTGATCTGTCTTTCCGTGGGGGCATCGGAGTTACGAACATCCCGGGCTTGGTCGAAGAAAGCGCCAACGTCTTCTACCACCTGGCCGGGCACTTCGCCGCTCTGCCGGTACACCTCTTGCACGCTTTCCGCGGCCTGGGTGCGGGCCTGCTCGGTGGCCGCCGGGTCCTCGTAGGTGACGTTGCGGGAGGCGAATACGTCGTCCTGGGCCACGGTTCCTATCTGATATCCCGTATCGCTGCTCTGCAAACCCAGCGCGGAGAGCGTCCGGGAGTCGAGGCTTATAAGGGTAGTAAGAAGCAGCCAGGTAGAGATCAGGAGCACCACATAAAGCCGCGTTTTGGGGAGGCTCTCGATCCGGCTCCGAAAGCGTTCGAACCGGGTTGCCGGGCGACGTAGTCCGTCCGCCGCCTTTCCCGGACCCGGAGAGCCGTTTTGGGGGGTCACGACTCTTTCCCGTAAGTCAACTTAGGACTCTTTATCTTGGGTTTGCTCGTATGCGTCAACAATTCTCATCACGAGGTCACTACGTATTATATCGTCCCGCTTTAGGCCGACAAACGATACTCCTTCGACGCCGTCGAGCGTTCGCCGGGCGTCTTCGAGCCCGCTCATGCGGCCTTTCGGAAGGTCTACCTGGGTTATGTCGCCGGTGATAACCATCTTGGATCCGAAGCCTAGCCGCGTGAGGAACATCTTCATCTGCTGGGCCGTCGTGTTCTGGGCCTCGTCTAGGATAATGAACGCGTCGTTCAAGGTCCGGCCTCTCATAAACGCCAGCGGTGCGATTTCGATTATACCGCGCTCCAGGTACGCCTGGAACTTGGCCGGGTCCACCATTTCGTAGAGCGCGTCGTACAAGGGACGGAAGTACGGGTCCACCTTCGCCATCATGTCCCCCGGCAGAAACCCTAGAGACTCCCCCGCCTCGACCGCCGGCCGGGTCAGGATGATCCTGGACGTTTCCCCCCGGTTTAGGGCCTCTACCGCCAGCGCGACCGCCAGGTACGTCTTTCCGGTCCCGGCCGGGCCGATCCCGAAGACGATCTGGTTCCCCCGTATCGCGTCGGTGTAAGATTTCTGGTTGCGGGTTTTCGGCGCGACCCTCCGGCTCCCGTGGGTAAGGATTACGTCCCCCAACACCTCGCGCCCCAGGTTCCCCGAGCCTATACTGAGCAGGCGTTCGGCGGTCTCCGGCGTCGGGTGGTGGCCGTCCTCGGCGAGGCCCACGAGGCCGTTGAAGGCCGACTCGGCCTCTTGCACAGCCTGCTCGCCGCCGCGCAGCAAGATCTCGTTTCCCCGCACCACGACCTCGCACTCCACCAACTCTTCGACCCGGCGGAGCACGGAGTCCCGTTCCCCGAATACGTCGAGCATCCGGCCCGGCGGGATAACGATTTTGACCTCTGTCTGGTGTTCAGTCTCGATGTCCGTGTTCCCTCCTTGTATATCTTACTACTGCTGCAACCGGGTCCGCACCACCGCGGAGAGTTGCCGGCCCTCGGCCCGTCCCCCGGCCAACGCTATTGCCCGGCCCATGACGTTCCCCATGTCTTTCATTCCCCCCGCGCCCGTCTCTTCTATCGCCTGGTCCACGATCTCCTCCAACTCCTCCGGCGACGGGGGCTCCGGTAAATACCCGCGAATGATCTCCGCCTCCGCCGACTCGTGCCCGGCTTGCTCTTCGCGGCCTGCTTTCGCGTACGCCTCAGCGGATTCCTCCCGCTGTTTTAGCTGACGCCGCAGCACGGCTTGTTGCTCGTCCTCCCCGAGAGGCTGTCCCGTTTCCAACTCCGCGTTCTTCAGGGCCGCAGAAAGCATCCGCAACGCCGAAGACCGGGTGCGGTCCCTGTTCTTCATCGCCTCTTTCGTATCACGTTGTATCTGCTCGGTTAAGCTCATGGCATCCCAATCTTCTCGCCGCCCAGGACGTGCAGGTGCAGGTGGAAAACTTCCTGCCCCGCGTCCGGGCCGTTGTTGATCCGCACGGCGTAGCCACTTTCCGCCACGCCCAGTTTCTCCGCGACTTCCTGCGAAGCACTAAAGAGACGCTTCGCCGCTGGGCCGGAAAGGCTCCCAATCTCTGCCAGCGATTCTACGTGTTGGCGGGGAATGACGAGCGCGTGTGCCGGGGCACGACCGTTTATGTCGTGGAAGGCAAAGACCTCGTCGTCTTCGAGGATTACTTCGGCGTCCATTTCCTTGTTTGCTATCTTGCAGAATATGCAATCGTCGTTGCCCAAAATTTGTTCCTCTCCTATGGTTTCCCTGCGGTTCGCTCCAGGACCGCTGTTGTTCGGGCCGTAGCCACTATTCCGGCGGTCTCACTCCTCAGCCGGCTGGCGCCAAGTTGCGCCACGGAAAACCCGTTTTCTTCCGCCAACCCGATTTCTTCTTCGTTCCATCCTCCCTCCGGACCGACGAACAGCCGTACCGGGGAACCGGATATTACTTCTTCGAGCTGCGAAAGCCGGGCCGCGTTGTGCAATAGCACGCCTTCTTCGCCGGCTTCCCGCACGGCCTGTCCGAAGCCCGTTGGCTCTCTCACGTCCGGGACCCGCAACTGCAACGATTGCCGGGCCGCCGCGCGCGCTAGCCTGCGCCAACGTTCGACCTTTACTTCACCACCGGGCCGAACCACGCTGCGCTCCGTCACCAGCGGCACTATGGCGGCCACGCCGAGCTCGGTGGCCTTCTCTACGACCAGGTCCATGTGTTTGCCTTTGGGCACCGCCTGGTAGAGAATCACCTCGGAGTGGCCTCTCCCCGACCCATGCAACTTCTCCAGAATAACGGCTTCACCCCGCCCCCGCAATTCGGCGGCAAAGAGGTTCCGGGACTTGTCTACCACCTCGACCACGCTCCCGGGTTTTCCCCGCAGGACTTTTTGAATGTGATACGCCTCGTCTTCCGGTAGGGACAAAAGGTTTCCGGCTTCCAGCTTCACATCCGCGAAGACGCGCGTTATAGCAGCGCGCGATGCCCCGGCAGTTATCGGAAAACGCTCCTCAGACGCTCGAAAAAGGAACCGCCGCTGCCGTTGTAGGTCTCGTTGCCGCTAACGGCCTCGAACTGTTCCAGAAGCTCCCGCTGCTCCGCCGAGAGGCGGGTGGGAACCATCACGTCTACCATTACCTTTAGTTGCCCCCGGCCCCGCCGCTGAAGCCGCGGCATCCCCTCACCGTCCAAACGCAGCGTGGCCCCCGGTTGGGTGCCCGCCTCGACGTGGACCTTCTTCGGACCATCGAGCGTCGGGATCTCGGTTTCGGTTCCCAGGGCCGCCTCCACGAAAGTAACCTTCATCCGGTGGATCAGGTCTTCCCCATCCCGCACGAGCTCTTCGTCTTCCTTGACCTTTACCATGACGTACAGGTCCCCCGGGGGCGCTCCGGGGTCCCCGTCGTGACCGGCGGCGCCGACCCGCATCCTCATGCCGTCCTCTATGCCCTCCGGTATGCGGAGGTTGCGCGAGACGAGGTCCGAGAGCTTCCCGCTACCCCGGCAGTTGTCGCAGGGCTCCTCGATCAAGCGCCCCCGGCCCCCGCAAGTTGAGCACGGTTGCGTACTAACCATCTGTCCCAGCATGCTCTGCCGCACCGTGCGAACAGCCCCGGCCCCGTCGCAAGTCCCGCAAGTGCGGGTCTTCGTGCCGCCCAAGCCTTCGCACACACCACAGTTCTTTACCGTCTGTACACTGACTTCCCGCTCCGCGCCGAACGCGGCTTCCCTCAAAGATAGCTCGACCTCTACTTCAGCGTCATTACCGCAGCTCCGGGGCCGGGTACTGGAGCCGCCGAAAAAGGAGCCGCCGAAACTGTCACCGAAGAACGCTTCGAAGATGTCCTGAAAACCGCCGAACGGGTCTCCGCCCCCGGGGTATCCTCCGCCGGTGCCGCCGCCCCGGGGAACCTGGTGCCCGTAGGTGTCGTAGGCCTGCCGGGCTTTGGGGTTCGAGAGGACTTCGTAGGCTTCGGTCAACTCCTTGAAACGCTCTTCGGCCCCGGTGTCGCCGGGGTTCGCGTCCGGGTGGTGGTCCCGGGCGAGACGGCGGTAGGCTTTCTTTACCTCCGCGTCGCCGGCTTCGCGGGACACGCCGAGAACCTCATAGTAATCGCGCTTGGCAGCCATTTTAGAAGCGGTCGTTCAGTCGGTGGGTCAGGGCTTCGGCGGCGGATCGGACCGTCGAGATGGCGGCGTCGTACTCCATACGTTTGGGGCCTATGAGGCTGACGACACCGTAGGGACGTTCGCCGTGGTTGTAGGCGGCGGCGACGAAGCTCGTGTTCGCCAAGTTGTAGAAGCCGCTCTCGGCCCCGATGGAGACGACGACCCCGTAAGGGTCCGAAACGGAGCGTTGGAGGGCATCGCCCATGAGACGGAGCAGCCAGCGCCGGCGCTCGAAGACCTCGATCAGGGCCGCGAGGCTCGATGGGTCCAGGTCGTCCAGACGGGCCAGCATCGCGGAGACCCCCTGAATGAATACACCCCGGTCGGTGGCTTGTCCGAGAACCCCCACCGCTTCCAGGACCACGTTTACGACCTGGGGGTTGTGGTCGGAGAGGACCTTGCGGGCGGCGATACCGAGTTCCAGGTCCACGCCCAACGGACGGCCCTCTATCCAGGCGTTGAGGGAGGCGAAGATCTCACGTAGCTCATCGGCATCGACGTAGTTCGGGAGCGCCAGCGTCGTGCTCGACGAGGCGCCGCTGTCCATAGAAACTATGAGCAGCAGCGATTCGGGCGATAGCGTCAGGTAGTCTACGCGGGAGAGGGAATCACCTAGGGCTCCCGGTCCGGCAACCACGGCCAACAGACGGGTGACCTCGCTCATGCCTTCGGAGACGCCACGGAGCAACTCATCTATGTTAGCGGAGCCCGCGGGGGCTTCGAAGGAGTCGTTTTCGGGGGCGTCGCCGGAGATCAGGGCGTCCACGTAGTAGCGGTAGCCGGCGTCAGTCGGGATGCGGCCGGCGGACGTGTGCGGGTGGGTCAGCAGCCCGGCGGACTCCAGGTTTGCGAGCTCGGCCCGAATCGTCGAGCTGCTCGCCTCTACAGAATCCCCGAGAGCATGACTTCCCACAGGTGATCCGCTGGAGATGTACAGCTCCAGGGTCCGGATCAGTATTTCGTGTTGCCTGCTAGAGAGCCGCATAACGACCGAATTTTATCATGGAGCGATCGGTTTCCCGATGCCGAAGATCTCAGATCCGCAACGCGGCCAGGAAGGCTTCCTGCGGGATCTCGACGCTCCCGACCTGCTTCATCCGGCGTTTACCGGCTTTCTGCTTCTCCAGGAGCTTGCGCTTACGGCTGATGTCGCCGCCGTAACACTTGGCCGTAACGTCCTTGCGGTAGGCGCGGACCGTTTCGCGGGCGATAATGCGTTTGCCGACCGACGCCTGCACGGGGACCTCGAACTGCTGGCGCGGTATAAGCTCCCGCAGCTTCTCCGCGAGCGCCCGGCCCCGATAGTAGGCCTTGTCCCGGTGGACGATGAACGAGAGCGCATCAACCGGCTCGCCGGAGACTAGAATTTCGACTTTTACCAGGTCGGAGGCTTCGTATTCCCGCGGGTCGTAGTCGTAGGAGGCGTAGCCGCGGGTCTTGCTTTTCAGGGCGTCGAAGAAGTCCGTGATTATCTCCGCCAGCGGCAGGTCGTAGGTGAGCTGCACCCTGCGGGTGGACATGTACTCCATGCCGATGGAGACGCCGCGTCGCTCGTGGCAGAGGTTCATGACGGCCCCGACGTAGTCTTTCGGACAGATGATGGTGGCGCGGACTACGGGCTCCCGGATCTCCTCGAAGATCTCCGGTAGCTCGCTCGGGTTGGTGACCTCGGTGAGCTCTCCGTTCTCTATAACCTCGTACTTCACGCTCGGGGAAGAGGCGATCAGGTCCAGCCCAAATTCCCGCTCCAGCCGCTCCTGAATGATTTCCATGTGCAAGAGCCCGAGAAACCCGCACCGGAACCCGAAGCCCATGCGCGAGTTCTCCGGCTCGAAAAAGAGTGAGGCGTCGTTTAGCTGCAACTTGGATAAGGCGTCGCGCAACTGCTCGAAGTCGTCCCCGTCCGTCGGATAGAGGCCGGAGAACACGGTCGGCAGGGCACGATCGTAGCCCGGTAGAGGTTCGGTGGCCGGGTCTTCGGTACGGGTGGCCGTATCGCCGACGCGCAGGGCTTCTATGTCTTTGAGGCCGGCGATCATGTACCCTACCTCGCCGGTCTGGAGGACGGATAAGGCCGTAGGCTTCGGTGAGTAGCAGCCGACCTCCAGTATCTCGAACTGCTCCTCGCTGCCCATCGCTCGGACGGTATCGCCTTTAGACAAAGCGCCGTCGAAGATGCGGGCGAGCGAGATGACACCCCGGTACGGGTCGTAGTGGGAGTCGAAGATTAGAGCCCGCGTCTCTTTCTGCGTGGTCTCCGGCGCCGGAATGCGCTCTACGATGGCGTCGAGGACTTTGTTTATTCCTTCGCCGGTCTTTGCGGAGATCTTGAGCACTTCGTCCTCTTCGACACCCAAAAGTTCGACCAACTCGTCGGTGACGGCCGGCACGTCGGCGGCGGGGAGGTCTATTTTGTTTACTACCGGGATGATCTCCAGGTCGTTCTCCATCGCCAGGTAGAGGTTGGCGAGGGTCTGCGCCTGAATACCCTGCCCGGCGTCCACAACCAGTAGCGCGCCCTCACAGGCGGCTATCGCCCGCGAGACTTCGTAGGCAAAGTCTACGTGGCCCGGGGTGTCTATGAGGTTCAAGTTCCACTGGCCGTCGGGACGGTTGTAGAGCAACCGGACGGCCTGAGCCTTGATGGTTATGCCCCGCTCGCGCTCCAGCTCCATGGTGTCCAGGATCTGGGCCATGCGTTCTCTCTCGGGGACGGCGTCGGTGGCGTCCAGCATCCTGTCGGCCAATGTGCTTTTACCGTGATCAATATGCGCGATTATGCAGAAATTGCGTGTGAACTCGATGTTTTCCACCGGAAGAGTTTAACACGATTGCCCCTTTGCTCCCCATATGTTACATTCTCCCGGTTACACTCCTTATACAGACCTCATATACAGCAGAGGAGCAAAACATGCCCGCACCATCTAAACGAGACAAGCAGAGCCTCAAGCGTTACCAGCAGAACCGCATCGTTCGCTCCCGCCTGCGGAACCTCTCGAAAAACTTCTACAAAGCCGTAGAATCCGGCGACGTGGAGGGCGCCCGGGGGCTCCGGAACGAGTCCCAGAAGGCTTACGACAAGGCCGCCGTAAAAGGCGTTATCCACCCAAACAAAGCGGCGCGAAAAGTCAGCCGTTTGGACAAGGCGCTCGCCAACTCGACCAACGAAAGTTAAGTTTTCGTTTCTACCCCGTTCAGCGGTTCCACCGTTGTTTTACCGGGCTAACTTGAACACTGCAAGCTCCACCTGAAGTTCGTCTCTGAGATCCCGGCCGCCTTTCAAACCGCTCTCCAGTTCCAGAATCGTTTCTAAGGCGAGTTCTATGTCTCCGTCTTCCATCCGGCGGCCCTGTTCCTGAAGCTTTCGGACGACGAACGGTGGGATCTTGAGTTCCCTTGCGAGCTCGGGGGCCGGAGTTCCCCGGCCGAATAGCGCCCCGGCCCGGGCCAGCAGGTTGAACTGGCGCCGGACCATGTACATCACCCGGAGCGGCGGCTCGCCGGTAGACAGCAAATCTTCCAGCAGCCTGAGCGCCCGGTCGCGCCCGCCGTTGGCCAGGGCGTCCACGAACGCGAATATATTGGACTGCAGATCCGGAGTAACGAGAGCTTCTACGTTTTCCTTGGTGGCGCTCCTATCCTCGACGTAGAGAGAGAGCTTCTCCACCTCCCGGGTGAGGCGCGTTTTGTCCTCCGAACAACGTTCCGAGAGAAAACCGGCGACGTCCTCCGGCAGGTCCAGGCCTTGTTTTTTGGCGTAACTTACGACCCATTTCACGAGCGCTTGGCCGGTGGGTTGCTCGAAGTTGTGAACTTCGCCGGATTCCTTGACGGTCGAGAGTAGTTTCTCGCGGGCGCCGAGCTTGCTACCGAGCATTATCAGGTCCGTCTCCGGAGAAGGGTTCTTGAGGTACGCCACGATCTTCGCTTTCTGGGCCGCGTTCCAGGCGTCCAGGTTACGGACCAGCACGAAAGCTCCGCCACCGAAAAGCGAGTAAGAGTTGCAGGCCGAAACGACCTCCTCCGGGCTCGACTCTGCGGCTTCGTAGACTTCGGGCGCGCGGTCGCGACGCAGCTTCTCCACGCTGCGCTTTTTGCGATCCTCGTCGTCTCCTAAAAGCAAGTAAACGGCCACCGGGCTATTCTACCCGCTGGAGATTGCGACGAGCGCGAGCCAGGCTGCCGTCCACAAAACCATCAGGCCGGCCCAGAACGGCCAGCGCTTTTTCGGAAGTACGCTTTCAGAGAGCGCGGCCGGAATGCAGCCGATGTAAAAGATGGCGACCAACGGTAACGTGGTTCCCGGGGTCCGGACCGCGGCGAAAGGCAGCGCGGAGGCCGCCTGGGCGGTCCATTCGACGAGCGTTACCAGGAAACCGTTGGTGTAGTTGATCGGGTACGCAAGAGCCGGCAAAACGTTGCCGGTGACCGAGCCGAGAAGCCCGAGCGTGAGGATCGGGCCGGAGAGCGGCACGGCGACGAGGTTCGTCAGGGTCCCGATCACGGAGACCTCTTCGAAAGTCGAGGCGATGATCGGGGCGGTGAAAATCTGGGCCGCCAGAGAGATAGACAGCAGGTTCGTTAGAAGCTCCGGTGGCCGGGACAAAGGGCGGAAGACGCTGCCTTCCAGGAAATATTTCAACGGTTTCCTGAGCAGCAGGATCCCGAAGACGGCCGCAACCGAGAGCTGGAACCCGGTGCTGTAGACCAGGTCCGGGTTGTAGGCGAGTACCGCCGCCAGCATCATGGTCATGAAATGCAAGGGTGAAACCTGCCGCCCGAGAAGCGTGGCGGTGAGGACCAGGGTCGCGACCACCCCGGCCCGGACCGCCGAAGGCGGTGCACCGGCCACGATGATGTAGAGCCAGATCAGGGCCAGGGTAGCGGGAACGCGTACAACCAGCGGGACGGCCAGAGCGCGTAGCACGAAATAAACCATCGCCGCGAGGATAGCTACGTGTTGCCCCGAAATTGCCAGGATGTGGGTTATCCCGCTACGCCGGAAGTCTTGCTCCAATTCTTCCGGCATCCGGGAGCGGTCTCCGAGCACCATCGCCCGTACTATCGATGCTTCTTGCGGCTTGAGGCCGTATCCTAGGGCGACATCCGTGCGGCGGTGTACCCGGCCGATCCAACCGAGGTCTTCGTCCACGCGGGACATCCCCCCGGCATACATAACGGCGGAGATCCCCTGCGTGGAAAGGTACCGGCCGTAATCGAAACCGTCTTCACCGACCTCGGGGCTGGAGATTTCTCCATCCACCCGTACCCGGTCTCCTACGCCAACCCCCATGTCGCCCGAGAATACCTGGAGGCCCCCGCCGCGTAAAACTTCGTTCTCCTCGTACCACAGGTGCTCGATGCGCACGTCGGTCCGGTACCCATATCCCCCCGGCACCGGTGGGGAAGCAACCTCTCCTACCACGGTCACCTCCCCGGGTTCCAGCGCGGCGAGTTCGGCCAACGGGTCCGGCACAGTAGAATGCAAATAAGCTATGCAGACCCCGCCGGTTACGAACAGCGGGACCAACAGCGCCATCAGCCGCCAGCTTTGCGGGACCAGTTCCCTCCACGCGAGGGCGCCCACCGACAAGATAACGCTTGCCACGACAAGCGCCACGGCTAGAGACGGAACGACCGTACCCGCGACGATACCGGCCGCCAGGGACATGGCCCACAGGTCCAGGCGGACGGGTAGGTCCAGGTCTAGTTGGAGTGCGTTCTTCTCCCGGGTTTCAAATTTCTGCAAAGGGTTTGATCTTCTCGATCGTCTTAGGCCCGATCCCGGAGACTGCTTCCAGGTCTCCTACCGTGCGGAACAGCCCGTTGGCCTGCCGGTGGTCGACGATCTCTTGCGCCGTAGAAGGTCCTACTTCGGGCAACTCGTCCAGCTCCTCGACGTCGGCGGTGTTGATGTTTACTAGCAGCGGCTCGTTCGCCTCGGCGGCAACCTCTTCTAGCGAAGCGCTGTATACGACTTTGGGCGAGTTATCGGAGACCCGGGCCGCGTAGAACGCGCCGCCCATCAACACCAGGATTATAAGAACCGAGACAATGATCTGTGGCCGGTAACGGCCGAGAATTTTTGAGGAAAACGTTTTACTCCCGGTGTCTTCCCCGCTTCGTCTGGTATCGAAGCCTGTGTTCACCCTTCCCCCAACAACCTCAAGGAGTGGAGCCGACGGGGCTCGAACCCGTGACCTCCACGCTGCCAGCGTGGCGCTCTCCCAACTGAGCTACGGCCCCATGAAGAAACAGAGTATATTGACCCTGCCGGGCAGTGTCAATCGCCCGGACGCAAAGTTTTGTTGCGCCCGAACCCCGCCGGCCGCGGGCCGGTTACTCCTCCCAGCGTTCTTGCGGCGCGCTGCGCCAGAGGGACTCCAACCGGTAGTAGTCTCGGGCTTCATCAGTAAATATGTGGACGACCACGTCTATAAAGTCTAGGCTGATCCAGGCCGACCCTTCATCCAGGCGCCGGGAGCGGGGCCTATGCCCGGCCTCGTTCATCTTCTCGATCACTTCTTGTGCGATGCGCCGGGTTTGGCGGTCCGTTTCGGCGCTGGCGACCACGAAGTAGTCCGTGTAAGAGACCGCTTCGCGCAGGTCTATTAGCGTTACGTCCTTCGCGAACATTTCACCGGCGGCCCGGGCGGCGATAGTCGCCATTTCGTACGTGATCTCCGCGCCCTCGCCGTTGTAGGCCTCACGCTGCAAGGCCGATTCGTCACCCCTCACGAGACTTCCTTCTCCTTCAAGCCTGCACCTTTCTCTTTCTTTCCATCGCCACGATACAACCCCTTCTCCTCGATGATTTCGTTTACGCCGTCCGGCACGAGATACCGGATGGACTTGTCCTGCAACATCCTGCGGCGGATGTTAGTCGCGGATATATCTACCCGGGAACATTCGACCGGAAATATCCGGTCGAAATTCTGTAGACCATCTTCCAGATGGTCCAACTTAGACAAATCGTACCCGGGCCGCGTCGCCGCGACCATAACTACCTCTTCGAGCAACCGATCGGCCCCCTTCCAGGTAAGTAAGTTAGAGACTTCGTCCGCCCCGGTTATAAAAAACCATTCGTGCTCTGGCGAACGCCCTTTGAGTATTTGTACGGTTTCTACGCTGTGCATAACCCTGCCAGCATCTATCTCGACCCGGTCGATGGAGAACCGCTCGTTTCCGGCGACTGCCGCCTCGACCATCGCCAGGCGGTCCTCGGCGGTCGCCCGAACGCTGGAAGCCTCTTTGTGCGGTGGTATACCACCCGGCACGAAAACAACGTGGTTCAGGCCGAGCTCGTCCATTACCTGCTCGCCGATGATCATGTGCCCCGTATGTACGGGGTCGAAGGTCCCGCCGAATATCCCTATCTTCAAGCCAACCTCACTGAAAATCGAACACCGTGTCGCCGATCCTGACCTCATCGCCTGGCTCCGCCCCCGCCCGGCGCAGGGCCGTCACGACGCCCTTTCTCTCCAACTCCCGCTGGAACCGCTCGACCCCTTCCGGGTTGTCCCAATCGGTCTTGAGGGCGGCTCGCTCTATCTCCTCGCCGGATACCCGGTACGCCCCGGTCTCCTCACCCTCGACCCGCAGTCCCTGCCAGGTGGGCCGGAAAGTTCGGTGCGTCGGCCGGGAGCCGTTCGCCTCCGCGACCTCTAAGCCCAACCCACGAACCTTTTCTTCCAGCAAGTCACGGAACTCTTTGACGCCTTCGCCGGTTTCGGCGGAGACCTGCCGGGCCTCCGGGAACTCTTGGGCCAGATACTCGCGCAGTTCACCGTCGAGCAGGTCTACTTTGTTCAGCGCGACCACGGTCGGTTTCCGAAAGAGCCCGGCGGCGTACAATTCGGTCCTCAGCACACCTTCTGCGCCTTCGGGGTCTTCGCTCGCGTCCAACACGAGCGCGAGTAACCGGGCCCGGGCTACGTGCCGCAGAAACTGATTTCCGAGACCACGTCCCTCACTCGCACCTTCTATGAGGCCGGGTATATCCGCGACCACAAACGGCTCCCGATAGGCTTTCTCATCTACCACGCCGAGCTTAGGGATCAGGGTGGTAAACGGATAGGCGCCGACCTTTGGACGCGCCGCGCTCATAGCGGCCAGCAGCAAAGATTTGCCGGCGTTCGGTAGACCGACGAGCCCCACGTCGGAGAGGACCCGAAGCTCCAGGCGAACCTCACGTTCTTCTCCCGGCAAGCCCTTTTCGCGGAACGCCGGGGCCTGGCGGGTGGAGGTGGCGAACGACCCGTTACCTTTGCCCCCCTCTCCCCCGTGCGCCACAGTAAAGTCGTCGCCGGGCCCGGAGAGATCCACCAGAAGCCCGTCCTCGTCATAGACCTGAGTCCCGACCGGTACCTCTAGCAAGGTATCTTCGCCGCGCTCCCCGGCCCGGTTGTTTCCAGAGCCGTGCTTACCGCGGCCCGCCTTTACGAGCTTTCTGTAAGCGTAGGGTTCGAGGGTAGACAAATCTTCCGTGGCCCGCAGTACTACGGAGCCCCCGTCACCGCCCCGGCCGCCGTCCGGCCCGCCGCGCGGCTTGAACTTCTCCCGGTTGAACGAAACGCTCCCGTCACCACCGTGTCCTCCGCGAACGGTGAAGCGGGCTTCGTCGATAAACTGCAAAGGGCTAGAGCCCCCGCACGCGCATTATCAGGCCGGGGCCTCCTCGACGACGTTGACGACCCTCCGGCCCCGGTGACTACCGAAGTCTACCTGGCCGCTCGCCGTGGCGAAGAGGGTGTCATCTTTGCCCTTGCCGACGTTCGAGCCGGGATGGACTTTGGTCCCCCGCTGGCGGATGATAATGCTGCCCGCCTTTACCCGCTGCCCGCCAAAAGCCTTGACTCCCAGCCGTTTGCCCTCGGAATCGCGGCCGTTCCTGGAAGAGCCGCCGCCTTTTTTGTGTGCCATCCTATACCTCCAGAACTTTTATCCGGGTCAACTCCTGTCGGTGCCCGGTCTTTTTACGCGAGTCCTTCTTCGGCTTGTACTTGTACACGTGGATCTTATCGCCCCGGAAGTGCTCTAGAATTTCGGCCTTCGCCGTCCGGCTCGACAAGTCGTAGCTGCCGTCGCCACCGGAAAAGCTGACCGGCAAGTCCAACTGCTCACCGACGTCGCCGGAGACGCGATCCACGACGAGTTCCTGGTCCTTCGAAACCCTGTATTGTCTTCCACCACTTTTTACTACTGCAAACGACATGCTACTCCTAGTAACCTTGGGATTTTGATCAGCGCAAAACCATACTCAACAACAAAAGATTATAACCCCCGGTGCCCATTCCGGCCAGTCTACGGCCCGCTCACGCGGGATTCGGGTGCTTCGCGGTCTCCGCGCGGGCCCGCATCGCTATGCTTTGCAAAAGCCCCAACGACAGTATGCTAACGACCAGACTACTCCGTCCGTAGCTAACAAACGGCAGCGGTAAGCCCGTTACCGGCATAATTCCCATCGCCATCCCGACGTTCACGAACACGTGAAACAAGAAGATCGTCGCGACGCCCACCGCGAGAAGCACCCCGAAACGGTCCCGGGAGATCGTCGCCACCCGCAAAATACGCCAGATAAACACGAAAAACAAAAAGAGCAGCAAGGCGCTCCCCGCAAACCCCATTCTTTCGGCGAGGTTCGAGAAGATAAAGTCCGTATGGTCCTCCGGTAGAAAGCCCAGGTTCGAGAGCGTCGTCGTCTCCGAGAGGCCTTTTCCGGTGAAACCCCCGGACCCGATAGCCATCTTGGACTGCGCAACCTGGTACCCGAGCTCTGAAGACCCGGTAGGGTCCAGAAAGGCCGTAAGACGCGCAACCTGATACTCGGCCAGTACCCCAAACCTCACGGCGAGCGCGAACAGAACCGCCCCGGCCAATCCCAGAGCCCCGATCTGGCGTATCCTCGCGCCGCCGATGTAGACCATAGCCACGAAAAGCGCCCCGAATACCAGCGCGGTACCGAGGTCCGGTTGGAGAAACACCATCCCGGCCGGTACAGCCATGAGGCCCAGGGCCTTGAGAAAGTTTTTGGTTTTGTGGACGGGCTTCTGTACCAGATAACCGGCGAGCGCAACGACCATCAGTAGTTTCGCGAACTCCGCCGGCTGTATCTGGATGGGTCCGATGTCGATCCAACGCTGCGCCCCACCGCGGACGGCGCCGACCAGCAGAACGGCCAGGAGCATGAACACTACGGCACCGTAGACGTGGTACAGGTATCGTTGCCAGATGCGGTAGTCGACGAGGGCCAACGGTATAGCGCCCACGAGGCCCACGACGGCGCCCAGAGCCTGGTTCATGGCGTAACCCTGTGGGTCGTCCGTGCCGGCCACGTAAACGGCGACTACGCCGAAGGCCGTGAGGGCCACCGCCGTTACCAACAGCAGAGGATCCAGGGTGGCAAGCTGTCCCGTGACCCCCGGCCTGGCGGGTTTTACGTTGCTCCTGGTAGCGCTCATCTATCCTCATCCTTGCGAATCGTATAAAGCAACCAACCACCAACCAGGTATGCCAGCAGCGCGTTCAATAGTGCATCTGGCAGAATCCCCGAGAAAACATAGTTCAGTACCGGGGGCTGCTCCAGGCCGGCCAACCCGAGCGCCAGCAACTGGACGAGATCGTACGCCACGACCGCCACGGCGACCAACTGGGTCAGCAGCAGCCTCTCGGCCCCGCGGCTCCAGGCCATACCGTACCTGACGGCGAGCCCCGCGGCGATCAGGCCGCCTACCGCGCCGACCCCAAACAAGAACACCCCACCGCCTAACGCATCGCTTAGTACGCCCCCGAAGAAGCCTAGCAGTATGCCCTGGAGGTCTTTGAGCCCCGAAGCGGCGAACACAACGGCAATTATTACGAACTTTGGAGAAAACCATTCGAAGTCCAGGTACGGGCCGGCCACCGCCCCCACGAGCGCCGCAATCGCGACCACGACCGCCGCCCGGAGTATCGAAGCGTGTTCCACGATTTTAAACCCCGTTTACCAGTTGACGATCACCCTCAACTCTTCCAGGTCGTCCGCGTTCGCCACCGGGTCGACGACTATGTTTTTATACTGGTCTATGTCGCGGGAGCTGACGGCTTCCACCGTGCCCACGTACAAACCCGGAGGGAACAGTAGCTCTCTCTCCCCCGCCCGACCGCTGGTAACGACGAAGAACCCCTGCTCTACCGTTGCCCCGAGGTTGACGAAGTCTACCCCGAGCGTTCCTTCCCAGTCGGTCTTTAGCAATCCTTCACCGTAAGACGCCTCGCTTTCCGGGTCAGTCGCCGCAACCTCTCCAGTCGAGGGGTCGAACTCTGCCGGCGGTACGACCCGGACGCCGGCGGCGAAGCTCTGGTCGGTGATCAGCATTACCTCTGCCTGGTTTCTCGTGACGTTGCTGGTCGTGCGGCCGACCAGGGTGTTGTTTCCTACCACGACCGGCTGCTCCGGGGCGATGCCGTCGTTAGTGCCCACGTTGATGCTTATACGTTCTGTAAACTGATCCCCGACCGGCGCGACTACCTGGGCCAACGGGCCGTATTCGTAAGCGTCCCGGTCTCCGTCCAGAAGCTCCCGCAGGCGGTCGTTTTCCTGCTGCAGGCGCGAGGCCTGTGCGGCCAACTCCTGGTTTTCGCGGGCTTCCCCACGGAGTTGCTCCATTTCTTCACCCTTCGCAAAAGCGTCGTTGACACGCTCACCGGCGTCCCCAACCGGCCCTGTTATAAAGCCGAAGACATTTCGTACGGGCTGCAAAACCTCTGAAGCCCCAAGTTGCACCGTGTGGAGCGGTCCCGTGGGGCCTTCCCGCACGTAAAGCGTAAACAGTACGAGGCAAGCAAAACACAGGGCACCCAGGACCATCAGATTCCTAACGGTGTTGGATTTCTTTCTTCCCACAGCCTGCTAAGACGAAAGCGCGTTGCGGTAGAGGTCCATCTCTTCCAGCGAACGCCCGCTACCGATGGCGACGCACATCAAGGGGTCTTCGGCTATATGAACCGGAATACCCGTTTCCCGCCGGAGCCTCTCGTCCAGAAAGCGCAGCAGGGCGCCACCACCGGCGAGCATCATCCCGCGGTCCATAATGTCCGAGGCGAGCTCGGGCGGCGTCTTGTCCAGCGTTTCCCGCACGGCCGCGACGATAGCATCCACGGGGGTGCTGATAGCCTCCCGGATCTCCTCGCTCGTCATCACGATCGTCTTTGGCAATCCGTTTACCAGGTCCCGGCCACGAATCTCCGCCGACTCCTCTTCTTCCAGCGGGAAAGCGCTACCCAATTCTATCTTTAGTTGTTCCGCCGTCTGGGCGCCGATGGCGAGCTTATATTCCTTCTGGATGTAGCTGGATATAGCGTCGTCTATGTCGTCACCCGCCATGCGGGTAGAAGCCTTCGTAACGATGCCGCCCATGGAGATGACCGCGACCTCGCTCGTGCCGCCCCCGATGTCCACGATCATCGAGCCTTGCGCCTCGTTCACCGGCAGCCCCGCGCCGATAGCGGCCGCCAGCGGCTCCTCGATGGTAAACGCTTGGCGCGCCCCCGCAGATTCCGTGGCCTCCCGGACCGCCCGCAACTCCACCTTCGTCACGCCTGAGGGCACGCAAACCACGACTCGCGGCCCGATAATCGAACGAAACCAGCGCCTCTTGGACTGGGCCCGGCGAATAAAGTAGGCGATCATCTTCTCCGTCACTTCGAAGTCGGAGATAACACCGTCTTTTAGGGGACGGATCGCCACTATGTTCCCCGGTGTACGGCCCAGCATACGCTTTGCCATTGAGCCGACGGCCACGGCCCGATCCGTTTTGTTGTCTATGGCAACTACCGAAGGCTCTGAAAGGACTATTCCCTGCCCTTTTACGAAAACCAGCGTGTTTGCCGTTCCCAGGTCTATAGCTATATCCCGCCCGAATATTCCGCTCAAAATTTCATGTCCTCTGCCTGTAGTAGATCCTCCGCCCACGGGTTGCGGCTAGAGCATCTCGTGTTCTTTCATGCTGAAGATCCCGTCGCCCAAGATTACGTGGTCCAATACTTCTATGCCGATGATCTCCGAAGCGTCGCAAAGCCTCCGGGTCACATCCCTATCCTCCCGGCTCGGCTGTACCTTGCCGCTGGGATGGTTGTGCGCCAGGATCACACCGGCCGCGCTGGCCCGAATCGCCGGCTTGAACACCTCTCTCGGATGAACCAGAGACGCCGAAAGGGTTCCTACAGAGATCGTCGAAACTTCTAGCACTTCGTTCTTCGTGTTCAAGAGTACCGCAACGAAGTTCTCCCGATCAAGGTTGGCGATACGACCTCTCAAAAGTCCTTCCACATCCGCGGGCGATGATATCACGGGCCGTCCGGGGTTGCGAACCCTCCCGAGCCGCTTTCCAAACTCTACTGCCGCGAGTATTATGCACGCCTTTGCCTCACCAATACCGTGTAGCTTGACGAGGTCGTGGACGGTGATGCTATTCTCGATTGACAAAGATTCTCTCCTTGTCCTATCGCCCCGGTGATGACCATATCGCCAGCCGGGTCTATGACTATGTGCAGGCGCATCATACGGTAGATTTGCTGTCGCTGCTCTGGTTGAAGATCATCCAGGGCTTCGGGGATTAGTCCAGTGTACTCGGCGAGCATCGTGTCCCGGTTGCGCTCCAACTCCTCTACCCTCTGAAGCCGTCCCCGGAGACGTTCGATCTCCTCCTCGGCGGCCTCCCGCGTCTCTTCCAGGCCAGCGAGCTTGGTGCGTAGTTCGTCCAGGGTGATAAGACCCTCGGCGGCCATGTCCTGAAAGCCTGAGCGTTTACGATCCACTTCGCCGGCCCTCTCCAGCCAGTGTGCGATCTCCCGCTCCGGGTCTCCGCGCGAGCCGGCACGCTCCTGTTCGATAAGCTCCTCCAGGCCGATACGGAGCCGTTCGGGGTCCTGGAGTAGCCCGGCGACGAACTCCCATACTTGTGCCTCCAGCTTGCCGGCGTTGTGATGCTTGTCGTGCGCACAGGCCGTTCGGCCGTGCCGGTGGCGGCGCGGGCAGCGGTAGTAGTGATAGCGGGTCTCTTTTTCGTTCCAGCGCCCGATAGTTGTGTGGACGTTCATCCGGTTGCCGCAGTCTCCACAGAAGCACATCCCGCCGGATAGCTCCCATACCCGATCATCGTTAGCAGATGGGCGCACGTTGTCTTTGATAGCGTCGCGGGTCGCGTCTATCCACTCTCGCGGGATACCGGAATCGGGGACTGGAACGGCGACCCACTCCGAGCGCGGCTTATCCGTCATCTTCGTGCGCTTCCGGTAGCGGCGGCCCTCTCCGTTCGGCCCTACCTCCGAGATATGCTTGATGTCTTGCCTGCGGCGGTTGAACCACCATATCCCGTAGCTCTTCTCAGGATCGAGCCGGGCAGCCACTTCGGGCGTGACTACCTGCTCTATCTCCTCGAAGGTGTGAGGCCGGTACACGTCGTCGCGGATCACATCGCGGATGTACTTCGGGGACCAGAATCTACCGCCCCGCGGCGGCCGGACACCATCACGCTCGAACGCCCTCTTGACGGCGTTCATGGGCTCGCCTTCGGCGCCGACCATCCGAAAGATGCGCCGGATTATCTGCATAACCTCTTCGTCCACGACGTAGTTATCACGGGCGTCGTTATAGCGAAACCCGTAGTTTGGCCGTGGCCCGGCCAAGACCTTGCCCTCTCGCGCCTTTTGCAGCTTCCCCCGCCGGCTACGCTCGGCGATCTTTGCCCGCTCGAACTTTGCGAGCTGGTCGAGGATGCCGTCGGTAAGCTCACCCTCCGGGCTCTCGTCGCCCCGGTCGTTCATGGCCCGGATCTTCGTCCCGTGTTCGGCGAACTCTTCTCGCAAGAGGTAGAGGTATGCAGGCTCACGGGCGAGACGATCCCGGTCCTGGGCAAGCACCACGGCCACGTCTCCAGCGGCTACGAGGTCTCGCACCCGGTCCATACCCGGCCTCTCCAGGGACGCCCCGCTCTGTCCAGGGTCTTGCACCTCTTCGAGTACCTCGTAACCCCCACGGGCAGTGTATGCCCTCAGAGCATCTAGCTGTTGGGCGAGAGAGTACCCGCTCTTCGCCTGTTCGTCGGTGGATACGCGGGCGTAGAGGATTGCCTTAGCCATCGGCGCCTCCCTTTATCAGTTCGCGGGGTTCAACTCCGAGAGCAGCGGCGAGCTTGCGAATCGTCCGCGGGTGCGCCCCTTGTCGCCCGTCCTCCAGCCGCCAGATCGTGTTGTACGAGACACCGGATATATCCTCCAGATCTCGCAACGAAAGAACCTGCTCTTCCCGAAGCTCTTTCAAACGTTCCACGTTAACCTCCATGATTGTGTAGGCTACACCATGTTTCGAATATAATTCTATCATATTTCGTAGACAAACATCATACAATACGGTAAAATAAGGGAAGTAAAGAAAACGCCTCCGCGGATGCTGGAACACCCCGGAGGCCCGGACCACGGAGAAAGGACACCACCGTGATCGAGCGTAGTGTAGATCAGGAGCAAGCCGACTGTAAGGGAACCTCGGGAGAGGGTCGCCCCTGCTACTTCTGTCTTGAGGGATGGGTATTCCTCGGCTCGGTAGGCCATGACGGAGAAGAGATCATCGAGTCGATCCGGTGCCGCCGGTGCGGCGGTAGCGGCAGACTTTAGTTGAGCTATACTAAGAGTTAGGAGGTGTGCACACCACTGTAGAGATAGGGTTTTTCACTATGTCCGGCAATCCCATGCTCGTACTAAAGGTCTTTTCAAGATTGCCATCACGACCAGAAAGCCGGAAAGTGGCTGTTTGGGTTACATAGTGCCTGGTATGTTGATGATGGCAGTTGCGGCTACTGGCAGTGTATCTGCAACCGTCTTTGTTTCCATTCTAGTTCCTGCCAGTTATGCACTACTGAATGGCGTGTTTGACTTTGGTGTTAGATGGGGAGTGAAGGGCAAAAATGTAGAAGGTTCTCTTATGGTTTGGACTGACGAAGGCGAGAAGGGAAAGTGGCAGTGCCACGCTGGCGGCGTAGAAAAGCTGGCTACCTTGCACAGAAATGGCCGCCGCATAACCTACGTTGAACGTTCTGTTCGTTTACGAGAGGCCAACCCGTATTCTCTAGGTTTGAACCTGACGCTCGGCGCGTTCGCTGTAGACTTTGCTGCTCTGTTAGCCAGTGAGGTTGCTCCGACATCTTTAATTATTGCTTTGTTTTCCCACACCATAATCCTTGTCGCAGTCGTACTATGCACCTTCTACAATCAGGCAGCGAGACCATACGAGGTTTGGTTCATCAGGCTAACGGCGATGGCTGCAATCGTCTTGGGTGTAAGCGCTGCAGCCATTGCCGTTTTAGGCGTTGTGTGGAGTCAAACGTGAGCGACTCCGTTCGTGTCAGTCCAGAGCAGGAATCGCCTGCAGCCACAAGGATCTCCCAGGGTAATTTCTTGTCTCGAATACTGCCCTTGCTGAGTCTAGCTATTGTTGGTTGTGTGGCTTTAATCTTGGCTGGTTTCTTGCTTATTATTGATCAAGTTTCGTCCAGCTTTGAGATGGCTGTTTCTATACTTATGGCGTTCGTAGGTGTACTCTCGATTCTCATATGCGCTTGGGCGTGGAAGGTACGTTCAGCGGCCGTAAGGCGAGACAGAGAGAGGGCAGAACAGATCAGATACTGGAGATCTGCTGCTCTCCGTTGGTCCGACGCAGATCACCCCGATACTTTGCGAGAAGCAGGGCTGCGCGGCGCTAATCTTGCACGTGCTAAGTTAGGCGGCGCGGATCTGTCTAGGGCTAATCTTGAGGAAGCTTGCTTGGAGTGGACGGAGCTATCGCACGCGATTCTAAAGGAGGTTAGGATGATGGGTGCAAACCTCCAGCATGCTGACTTAAGGGGTGCCAACTTGACCGCCGCCGCCTTGGCATTCGCAACCTTGCGCAACGCGAATCTAACGCAGGCTAATATGCTCGGTTGCGACCTTCAGGGGGCAGACCTACGAGGTGCCAACTTGAGCGGTGCTATTTTGAGAAGCGCTAATATGAGACGAACCAATTTGACACGCACCAATTTCAGTGAGCAGAGAACTATCCTGCGAGACGCTGATCTCAGAGGCGCTGATCTCTCTTACAGTGCGGCCGGCGATATTGATATGTCTGCAACGAATATGTCTGTCGCGTCGGATATTATTCATCTGGCCGATGCCCAACTTGCGCACAGCTCTTTTGCAAAGAGCGACCTCACAAATGTAAAGGTGGATGACGCAAACCTTTCGCATGCCGACTTCTCTGGAGCCGATCTTAGGGGAGCAAGATTCTTCAATTCGGACCTTTCGCATGCCGACTTCTCTGAAGCCGATCTTAGGGGAGCGAATTTATTCAACTCGGACCTTTCTTACGCAACCCTGAAAAGGACTAGGCTCGGGGGTGCTTACTTAACCTTCTGCCGCTTCGTGGGAGCCGACCTTGAGGGTACGGATCTGCAGAGTGCTGAGATAAACGAAGAAGTAGGACTCACTGTCTCCAATGTTGAGGCGCAGGAAACTGAGCAAAATGTTAACTCCGAAGAGTAAGGGCAGTAGTATTCGCCACTTCGGTCGAGTCTTTCACACGAGGAGGTACACAAACTGTGCACGGGCTGAGAAACTTTGGACGCTTTCTCGAAGGAGTGGCTCTCTTGGGTGCTGCTGTCACCTATTGGTTGGAAGTTAGAAGAGCGGCATCAGAACGGACAGGTGAGCAGATAGGTCTGCTCAAGATGATCCTCGCCGAGATGGATGTTAATGAACAGGGATTAGGTCGGTTAGTCGAAGAACCTCAGCGATTGGTCAATGAGACACAATCTGTGCCTCGAACCACGGCTTGGGATCGGTATCAGTCGAGGATAGCGCAGCTACTTGTAGCTATGCCGTTCTTCTCAAGCCTAGAATTTTATTATCGAGAGTTACAGCAACTTGAAGTGAGTATGCGCCTAGGTGTGGCTGGAGGGGATGAGGCTGAAAGGTTACGCCAACAGGCGCAGCGGAGCATAGATTTAGGTCGCATTGTGAAAGGTGACATTTACGGCTTTGTAATGCGCTTACTAGAAAGGTATGAGGGACCCAAGCCGGTATAAAGAAGGAGACGCTATGCCTCAGATGCCAGATACCACTAGTCCAATAAAGAGCATAGGCAAAGGATGGTTTACCGTTCGGGTGCTGGCCCTCGTTATCACTCCCATTGCTCTAGGACTTACGCTCTTCGCTCCCTCTCTTGGAGCGCAAAATTCGGGCGACCTAAACTGCTCCGACTTCGATACGCCGGCAGAAGCGCAGGCGGTCTTGGTCCAAGATCCTAGCGATCCGAACAATCTGGATGCGGACGACGATGGGAGAGCGTGCGAGCAGCCAGGAGAGGACGGTGGAGACGGAGACGATGGAACCGAAGACAACGGAGCAGGTAGCGATCAATACGACGAAGGCACGTCGCAAGCGCCCGTGGACAGCAACGGTCAACCCCTCCACCAGAATCCCAACACTGGCGGCCTTCCACTCCTCCCAGTCGGCGCGGGTCTCGTTGCCTGGAGCGCAGTGGGACTGTCCCTGCTAAGCCGACACGCCTAGAAGATCGTGCTAGAAAAGTCTGGAGTAAGCGATGGACGACGTAGATAGATACTGTAGAAACCGTGGGCGTAAGCTAGGGCAAGAGGGCAGAAACGGATGGGGTGGTGACCTTTGGCAAAGTCGATTCCTCGCAACCCTTCGAGGTGCATTTCGAGTGGTCCAGCGATAATTTCGACGTAACGGCGAATCCCTTGGTCTTCCAGGTCACTCCCTGAAATTAATACCGTATTGAGAAGCTCCATTATCGCTATCCCAAACGATCTTCGAGCCGTTGCCGGATAGAGTGTAGCTGTTCTGGCGTAAGCATCTCGCGTAGAACTTCGAGTAGTATCGCGTCCCGTATCATCACCTGTTCGAGAGTCATCATCTGTTTTTCCCGCTCTAGTCTCCGGGTCTCCGAGTCTACCAGCTTCCGGCGGTGGTCCATGAGCTTCACGGCTTCGTCCCGCTGCATACCTGCGGTAACACCCCGATGTATTAATTGACCCATGTTATCGAGATGTGCCCGCATCTTAGGCACGTCGTTGGCTAGCCGCGAATGCTCGAAGCCGTTCCAGTCCTTCTGCAACTCACGGAACACCGTTCCGGCAGACTCTTCTCGCTTGGATAGCACTTCATTAATCATTCCCGTAGTGAGGGCGATCTCTTCGCGCTGCTCCGTGTACACACCGGCATCGAACGCTTCATTATAACGCTCGACTAGGTTGCCGCGTGGAACGTAGCGAGACTTGGACCCGTTCTTGAATCGCGGGTGGTCTATACCCTTCGGAGATTTGCCGCCGTGGATATGACACACCTCGGTGCCCGGCACAGCGTCTTTTTTGCACCGTTCACCGCTTCTTTTTGATTTCGCCTTACATCTCATTTGTCATCATCCATGAGGTATCTCCTTATCCATGAGGTCTCCGCTAGCTGCATGGTCACAGCGGAGTCGAAGGGAACACCGTCAAAGTCTGTGTTTCCGCCTCACTACTAGGTTCAGAAAAATAGTTTGTGTTAACCTCCTCCTGCACGCCTGCCTCGGTGCCTGGGTTACTATCTGGGTCCAGTTTCGCAGAGTCGGGCAACACCTCTACATCGTTGGGTAGGTTTGCGCCGGGAACCAGTCGCGCCGGCTTACCGCGCTTGTCCTCCAAGTTGTTGATGTAGTCTCCCGCCGCTTTCACTCGACGCCGCACGGCGGACTTATCTAGCTCTAGTTCTTCTGCAAGGTCGGCTACCGTCACGGGCTCTTCAGACTCGTCTTTGAGCCGCTTCACCATCTCGACCGTTTCACGCACCGTCGCGGATACGGTAGCCCCGAGCCCGTCGGAGACGAGATCGGCGACGAGTTCGCGCACCCGGGCATAGTCTTCTACTGCGGCAACTATCCGGCCTTCCTGGTCCCGTTCCCGCCCCGCCTGGTGCAATACCGCATGGACTCGTATCAGGTTCAAGATTGCGCCGAAGTCGCGCCGGAGCCGGACGGCAATAGGAGGTATCAGGCCGGCTAGATCGGCCGCATACGGCACAGTGACGCGCCTCTCGGCACCTTCTAGCCAAACCTGTACGGCTTGCCATTCACTCATGTTGGGACCGTCGCCGGCGGCCTCGTTTGCAAGAGCGGCCATAACCGCCCGCGTCTGGTCCTGGGTGTCGGTGACGGTGAGGGATAGCAGGCGCGTTTCGTTCTCCGGATGGAGCTTTACGGCCGTGGTGGTTACTATCAGTCCCGTTGGACCTTCCCGCTCGATAAGCCGCGGCTTCATGCCGTCAGCGGTCTTCTCGACCATAAGATGCTTCAGTCGTCCTTCGGAGAGCAGAGAGCGGATCAAGTAGCTTTGCATTTCGCCCTCCATCCCCGAAGCCTCGTAAATGACAAGCATCCGGTTAGCCAGCGGCTCCTCGTCGTAAGCCAGCGCCCGCTCGGACATGGATGTGAGGGCGTAGAAAGCAGACTCCGGGAAGAACGAAAGCACCTGTTCCGTAAGGTAGCTCTTACCACCGCTCGACGGGCCTTTTACCGCAATGCTTACCGGCCTTTGTAGCAGCCTCGACGTGACGGCCAGGTAGAGTAGTTTCGCTACCCTCGATTCACCGGCGACACCGGAGCGGGCAAGGTCGCGGGCGAACCTCTCCAGGATGTTCGGGACTGCTACCAGTTCCCTGCACGCGCCCCACGCCTCGCGGGATTTCGTCTCCTGCTCCGCCCGGCTCCGGTGCTCCCAGCTCTCGGCACCCTTGAGCGCGGTAACGAAGTTATCCTTGAAGCTCTCCCGGTCCGCCAGAAACAGGCCGCTCGCGTCCTTGTGCTCGCCAAGTTCTACGATATAGAGCCGGTCTTCGATACCCGACGCTGACAGCTTCTCCAGTAGGGCCTCTCCGCCCTGGTCGGGCTCTTTGACGACGTAGATTCTCTCGATGCCTTCCAGGTGAGAAGCCCAGTCCGCTTTGAAGTTGCTCGCCCCCGGGATACCCAAAGCCGGCAGCTTATGATACCAGAGGGTTTGGGCGTCGCTTTCACCCTCGACCAGCACCACGTAACCGGCCTTGCGGATCTTCTCCAGGCGCCAGAGACCGTAGAGCATCGCCTTACTCCCCGAACGCCACCGGAAACGGTTGTCTGTACTGTCTTCGGACTTCTCAAGCGCCGTTCTAAACCGGATGGACTTCTCTTCGCCGTGTTCGTCGCGGTAGGGTATGCGGATTGCCGGCTCGCCCTGATACTTCTTATCTGATAGCTCCAGCTTCCGTAGAAACTCGACGGAGAGACCTTTGGCCGAGGCGTAGTTCTCCAGGGTGCCAGGGAGAGGCTCGGGGTAAGGCAGTGAGGCAGGTGTTTTCGGGGGGGTACGCATAAACTTTTTTCTGCCCGGAACGGGGACTCCGTTCCGCTCGAATAAGTCTTTCATCTCCAGCCCCAACGCGGAGACGATCTCCTCATTCTCGCAGCCGGCGAAACACCGCAATAGCACCCGACCATCATCACCCTCGGATACCGATAGGCTCGGCTCCCGATCTTCATGTGCGGGGCAGAGCGCCTTCCAGGAACCGTTAGAGTCCTGGACGCCTTCAAGCCGGGCCAGGGCCGTCTCGACCGGCTTCACGCGGCACCTCCGTTCTGGTGCTGCTTGTAGGTAGCGAGCTGCTCGAAGTAGGGTCTATCGCTGTCATATAGCCAGTCGTAGCCCTCTGCAACGGTTTCACCTTCCGGTAGGGCCGGTAACTCTAGCTCTGCCTCCATGCTTGACAACTCACCCTGTACGGCAAGCCGTACAGATTCGAGCTCGTTCCGGTGGGGTCCAAGTTCTTCTTGCAGCGCGTCGTTCAGGTCAGCAAGGCGCTGCTGATAAGAGTCCACGATCCGCCGCACACCAGCCTTTAGAGATTCGAGTCTTTCCTGGTGAACATTGAGGCGCCGCTCCTGCTCATCGCCGAGCCTATCCGCTGCATCACGGTAGGCGTCGTCTACCTTCTCCCTCAATTCGTCGTCCCTGTAAGCGGATATCTCCTGCTCAACTATCTGCGCGAACTCTCCGGGACGGATCGCCTCCAGCGCGTCGAGTTCGACGGCGCCGGTGCCGTAAACAGTCTCGAAGTTTCCTTTCCGCAAGTCGCTATCTTTGATGGGGATGCGCGGCAACCTGAAACGGTCTATCTGACTGGCGGTAAGGATGATCGGCTTGAGCCGTATGTCCGCGTTGGGTAGATACCGCTGTATCCAGTATTCGATCTGCCTGGCAACACTTACCGGCATCGAGGCGCCGGCCGGATCGAAGTCTGAGATGTAGAGTATCCGGCATGGCTTATTGAGTACGGACACGCGGTGTAGCAGGTTGATAACGCTGGTGATGGAGAGGTAGCCAACGCCTGTAACGAGGTTGACCCCGTGCCGCTGGCAAAGCGGAATCAACTCGTCGTTCATCGTGGTCTTCTCCGCCCACGTCTCTATGTGATAGCTCTGTAGCTCTTCCCGGTACTCGTACCCTTCCGCCCATGTCTCGGGCATCTCCCAGCTACCGAGTGAGGATGCAAGATCCGCCTTTATCGTGGGCATCTCCCAGTCCGGCCATTCATAGAACCAGGTTGGGTGTTCTACTTGCTCACCGTGGAGATAGATGTGCGGGTCCGGGTTACGTCTATCCACGAACGCGGCGGGGTCAACCAGCCCTAGAATCCGGGCGTACTTACCAGCGTTGCAGAGATAAGCCCAGCAGCCCTCTGTGTTTTCGTATGACTCGCCAGTATGTTTTGTCGGCGGGTCCTCCTGCTGCACGAGTCTGTAGTGAACGCGACGAAGATGAACACCGTTGGTATAACCGAACCGTTCCCAAATTTCGGCGAACCATTCGGCCGTAAGCGTGCTGGACTTGCCTCCAACAAAGAACGGGTCATTCTGACGGGCGAGGACCAGCAACTCCGGTATATTGCAGCCCGCTTCTTTAGCGAACTGCTTGATTTGCTCGTAGCCGCTCACGACGCTAGCTCCCGCGCCACGCCTGGCTGTATCCGTAGAACATAGTGATCTTTGTCGAGGGCTTCGACGTCTCCGAACTCTCCCCATGCGGCACGTTCCCTATGAAACCGTTCTGCGATGCTCAGGATGCGAACGTCATAAATTACGAGGGTTTCTGTCTTACCCTCGTGGTAAGATGGATTTGGCGCGATCATGCTGAGATCCTTTCGCGTCTTTGCCGCCGGTATGACCAGTGTCGGCGGCTTTTTCTTGACTACATTGCACGATGAAACGATAGACAGATGCCAGCGTTCGGCGCTCGGCGGCGGTGATCTTAGGGGCGTTATTCGGCATCGTCTCCGCCCTCGTTACCCTCAACGAGATGCAAAAGGCGACCAACTTCCCGGCGGCAGAGATCATCATAAGCCCTCTCGAAACCCGGCTTCGGTTCGGAGGCCAACAGGATCAACAGCCGGTCGAAGTCCTCGGAGCGCCGCGTGTCTTTAACATCCATGCCTTCTTTTTAGGACATGAACCTTATTCCATAATAAAAGTTTTCGGAGGTTTTTTAGCGCTAACTAGTCGGCGAGCCGCCGTACCTCTTCGACGGTCGCCTCGAAACCATCGGGCAACGGCTTGAACCCGTCCTCCCGGAGTCGCTTGGCGATCATCTCCTCGGACCATCCCCGACCCTGTAGCTCTTGGATGTGGCCGGCGAGACGGCGTTCGGCAACGGTGATCTCTGCCCCGCGCTTCCCGGCCCCCGACTTACCACCGCGCACCACAGCGGCGACCAGCTCGGCTTTCCGGCGCAATCCGCCAACCTCTTTATTTAACTCGCCCAGGTTCACCCGCTCCGGGTCCGGGTGCAACTTCTCGACTAACTCCTCTATATCCCAACCTGTCAAGGCGTAGGCTGCGACCAGGGCAGGCAACGGCTCGGCCGGATAATCCGTCGGTATGTCGAAGGGTGCGTCGAAAGCTGCCGTTTCGCACCTGTAGGGTATCTCGTGAGTGCCGGCGTCCGGGTCGAGGTCGTACTCCTCGCAAACCTGTCCCCACTTTTCCGGCGTCATCTCTTCGCGCTTGGTCAGCCTCGAATATGTGCGGACACTCTCACCAGGTTCGGTAAGTTCGTGATGGGCCACAAACCGCGAAGCTCTACGATACTCTTGACGACGAGGTAGCCTAGTGAGTAGTACCCGCAGCCGGTCGAGGGCACCTTCGAACAGCGCCACGGCCCCGGCTGCGTCCGGTAGCCCCTCGGTATCGCCCTTGAACTTGCGGGCCTTCTTCTTTGGCTTAGGCTGGGTGCAATCATGATCTTCGTCCGGCCACGTCTCTCCGCACTCCGTACAGATGGGAGTACCAGCGGCCTTGATCTTGCCATACATAATCTTCGGATCACCGTAGCAGTCCCCCATAGTGCGGGCTATCTCCTCGTCGGGAGTACCGGCGGCCCTTGTCAACTCCAGAGCTGCAAGCCTCTTGAACTGAGGCTTGAGATTATCGTCCATACTCATATCGGTTGTCGGCGCGGGTTGATCCGCCAAAACCTTTGGCCCGCGCCCGGCCTCCTAACTTTTGTAGTTTGTCACGACCTCGACTCGATCTGCGTTTTCGGAGAGATAAGCATGGAACCTTAGACGATCAATCTTTGCGCTTTGAAACTCACGCGGTTACGTTGTGGAGGCCAAAGAGGTCGCCGTTCTCGGAGATCACCTCGCTCGCAAGCTCTACGGAGGTCTTTTCGCGGGTCCCGATACCGAAGAGTATTCCCATCAGCTCCGCGCTCGACAAGGCAGCCGGTCCTTCGGAGAGCAGGCGTTCCCGCGGACGCAGCTCCGGTGGAAGTTGTTTTATCGTGTAGCGGCGTTTTTCCACGACAGACATTCTAGTACCAACGCACCCCGAATTGCTCCAGCATCCTGATCGTGAGGGCGAGCGGTAGGCCGACGACGTTCGAGTAGTCGCCCCCGATCCACTCCACGAAGACTCCCGCCCGGCCCTGAATGGCATAACCACCGGCTTTACCGATTCCCTCCCCTAACTCCACGTAGGCTTCGAGTTCGGCGTGTCCCAGAGGCCGCAGCTTTACGGTGGTTACGGTGTGGCGGACGATCGTCTCACCTGTTTCGCCACCGCGGGCTACGGCTACCCCGGAGTAGACCTCGTGGGTGCGGCCGTGAAGATTGCCTAGCATGCGTCGTACGTCATTTTCATTTGCCGCCTGGCCCAATATTCGCTGTCCCTCGGGGAGGTTCGGCAGGTAGACGACCGTGTCGGCGGCGAGAACGAGCCGGTCTTTCCCGGTAACGGCGAGCGCTTTGCCCCGGGCGTTGGCTTCGACCGTTTCTTTGGGATCTTCTAGCGTAACTTCGGGGAAGCCGCTTTTGCGGGCCTCGAAGTCGTAGCCCGTGCGGCGGAGAAGCTCGACGCGCCGGGCCGATTCGGAGGCTAGGACGAACTGCAAGAACGTCCCTGGCTAGGAACCGAAAAAGAGGTTCAACTCCCTCTCGGCGCTCTCTGGGGAGTCGGAGCCGTGGACGAGGTTGTCGGGCATGCTCAAAGCCAGGTCGCCCCGGATGGTGCCGGGCTCGGCCTCGGCGGGGTTCGTCGCGCCCATCAGCTTGCGCATCGCCTTGATCGCGCCTTCACCACCGACCCGCATCGCGACGACCGGGGTCGTGGTAATGAACTCGACCAACTCTTCGAAAAAAGGTTTCTCGCGGTGCTCGGCGTAGTGTTGTTCGGCCAACTCGCGGCTCACGTCCATGAGTTGCATGGCCTTTATGTCGAGGTCTCTGGCTTCTATGCGGCTTATGATCTCACCGATGAGCCGCCGCTTTACGCCATCACCTTTTACGAGTATCAGGGTTTCTTCCATTGCGATCTCTCTTTCTACCAACTCATTTTCTTGCCGGTTTGTTGATCCGTGCCGCAGTAGGGGCACGTTTGCCAGTCGTTGTTTAGCGGTTTCTCACACTCTATGCAGGGCTTCTTCAGCTCCAGGTGGCACTCCGGGCAGATCAGGTAGTCCTTCTCCACGGACGCCCGGCAGTTCGGGCACAACACGACCCGGCTGCGAAGCTCACGCTCCAGCACGGCGAGCTCCAGTTCGCGCTCGCGGGCGTCGAGTTCGTATTCCGGGGGACGCACGATCAGGTACACCAGCGTCCCGAGAAAGGGGAAGATGACCGCGATTATCCCCCACAGTATCGCGAGACTTCCGCGGCGCCGGGCGTCGGTGTAGGTCCAGTAGACCAGGGCGAGCCACAAGATTATCACCAGCAGGCCTAGCAACTGGCCGACGATCCGCAGTATAGGGCTGTTTAGGAAATCCGAGATGATCTGGAACGGGTCCGAATCCTGCTGCAGAAGCGCCGGAAGCATATTGCTCAAGACACATACCCCGTTGTCACGAGATATCCGGCCATAAAGCCGGCAGCGGCCTCGACCGTCAACAATACGGCCAACTTCAGTGCGGCGCTAATTTTCATGCAACCACCGCAATATTGGTGCGCCGGTGTACAGCGAACCCGTAACCAGTACAACTCCGTTTGTTTTTTTCATTTCCTTCACAGCCTGGTCCAGCGCCTCCTCGACGTTCGAAACAACCTCAGCCCTCTCTCCTCCCGAACCTCTGGGTTCGTAGCGCCCGGAGATCCACCCGGGGTCAGCGGCCCGTTCGGTGTCGGGGCGCGTGAGCACGAGATAAGAGGCTTTGTTTTTCAAAGCGGTAAGCATACTGCCAATGTCCTTATCCCGCAAGACTCCGAACACGACGCCCAACGGTTTCTCTCCATACGCCTCTCGAACCGCTTCTAGCACGGCCTCTAGGCCACCAGGGTTGTGGCCGCCATCGACGACCACGGGAACACCCCCAACCTCGTGTACCTCGAAACGCCCCGGCAACAAACCGCCCGTCGACCGGAAGACGCGCTTCCGGGCTTGCATTCTTAAAGGATATCCTAGCAACTCTTCGGCGGCCCGGAGGCCAAGGGACACGTTACGCCGGACGAATGAAACCCCGGTTTCCGGTTCTCCGGTTTCCAGTTCTCCGGTTTCCGCCGGGTCAGAGATAGTCTCTACTAGCCGGGCGCCGGCTTTTTCTGACTCTTTTCGTGAGATGTCTACTATCACCGGGTTCTCGTCGCCGAGGACGAGGACGCCGTCCCGGGGCAAGCTAGAAAGTTTCTCGTGGGCGATCTCTTCGAGGGTGTTGCCCAGGTACTCGGTATGGTCGAACCCGACGTTCGTGAGCACGACGGCCTCGGCCCCTGCGGCGGTGGTCGCGTCATAGCGGGCCCCGAGCCCGGCTTCCAGCACGGCCCACGTTACGCCCTCTTCGCGGAAGAGTTGCAAGGCTCCCGCGGTAAGCAGCTCAAACTGCGAAGCCGGGATTTTCTCGCGGTCGGCCGCCTCCATAACCCGGCCCATGACAGAAGCGAAACGCTCTTCGGAGACGTACGAGTTCCGGAGCATCATCCGTTCGGTGTAGGAGAGGACGTGTGGTGAGAGGTACGTTCCCGCCAGGAACCCGGCCTCCTCCAGCGCGGCCGAAATGGCTACCGCGGTGGTTCCCTTTCCGTTCGTGCCGACGACCTGAACTACCCGGAGCGATTTCTCCGGATGGTCGAGTAGGGAGAGTAGTTCCCGGATGCGGCCCAGACCGAGGGTAACGTGGCGCCGGAGATCCAGTTCGTCGCAGACCTGATCGAAGGTGCGGGTGGCGGTCAATGTCCTGCCGTCCTAGAGGTACTCTTCGAGCCGGCGGGAAAGGGTGTCCAGCATGCGGACGTTGACGTCGAGCTTGTCCCGTTCCGCGGAGACTACCTCTTCGGGGGCGCGCTCGACGAAGTTGGGGTTCGCGAGTTTCTTCTCGGCGCGTTCCACCTCTTTGCCGACGCGCTCGATCTCTTTGCGCAGGCGTCCGATCTCCCCCTGCCGCTGTTCTTCGGTCAGTGAAATCTCGACCGCTATATCTCCCGCCGGCAACACCGCCTTCGTTCCGGATAGCGCTTCTGCCGGCCGTACTCTTCCGAGGGAGGTAAAAACGCCGGTCTCTATACCTTCAGGGACGATCCCCTCCAACTCACCGTCCACCCTGGACTCGGCCCGGAACTTTCGCACGGCGGAGACAGCCCGCTTCGTACGCTCCAACCGCCCGCTGGCCCCCGCGTCTTCGAACCCCTCGTTTTCGGAAGGAAACTTCTTGTAGACCAGAAATTCTTCGTCGCCCAGTACGTCCGACATCTCTTCCGTCGCAAACGGCATGACGGGATGCAGGAGCCGCAGTATGCCGGAGAAGACGTCGCGCAGGACTCGCGGCGTAGCGGGTGAGGGAGCGGCCTTCGCTATCTCGATGTACCAGTCGGCGAACTCTCCCCAGGTGAAGTTGTAGATTACTCGCATAGCCTCGGAGAACTCGCACTCTTCGAGGAGGGCGTCGTACTCGCGGGCCGTACGATTGAACTCCGAGAGGATCCAACGATCCGCGTTCGACATTTCTCCATCGCCGTTCGACGCGGGGTAGTTGAGTATAAACCGGGTCGCGTTCCAGAGTTTGGTAACGAAGGCCCGGCCCATACTCGCCCGCTCGTGCGAATATGCGAAGTCCTGCGTCGAGGACTGGTAGAGGAGCCCGAAGCGGACGGCGTCCGTACCGTACTCGTCGAACAGCTCCAGCGGGTTCAGGGTGTTGCCTTTGGACTTGCTCATCTTGGTACCGTCGGAGGCGAGGACGATAGAGTGTACGTTGACCTTCTTGAACGGGACCTCGCCCCGGTAACGGAGGCCGGTCATGATCATGCGGGCCACCCAGAGGTACATGATCTCCCGCGCCGTAGACAACAAACTCGTCGGGTAGAAGTATTCCAAATCTTCCGTTTTCTCCGGCCAACCCAAAGTGGCAAACGGCCACAACGCCGACGAGAACCAGGTGTCCAGAACGTCCGTGTCCTGCTCGTACTCCTCTCCCGGCGACTCTTTTGAGGCTTTAACCTCGCCATTCGGACCGTACCAGACCGGGATACGATGCCCCCACCAGAGTTGCCGGCTCACGTTCCAATCCTGGAGGTTCTCTAGCCAACGGATCGTCTCCCGCCGCCAGGAGTCCGGGTAAACCTGTATCTCCTCGTTCTTCAACGCCGCTATCGCGGGTTCGGCAAGCTCCCTCATCGAGACCCACCACTGCTCCGAGAGCCAGGGCTCGATGACCGCCCCGCAGCGGTCGCAGTGCCCGACCCGGTGAACGTAGTCTTTGACTTCGGCTAGAAGACCGTTCTCTTCGAGGCGACTCACCACGGCGGTACGGGCGTCTTCACGGCTCATGCCCGCGAAGGGTCCGCCATTTTCGTTGATCGTGCCGTCCGGGTTCATGACGTTCACCTGTCCGAGGCCGAGCTTCTGCCCGATTTCGAAGTCGTTCGGGTCGTGGGCGGGGGTAATTTTTAGCACGCCGGTCCCGAAGTTCGGGTCTACGTACTCGTCGGCGAGTATTTCTATCTCGCGCTCCACAAAGGGTACGCGGACTTTGCGTCCGATAAGGTCTGTGTAGCGTTCGTCGTCGGGGTTTACGACCAGGGCGATGTCACCGAGCATCGTTTCAGGCCGGGTGGTGAAGACCTGGGCGTGGCCGTCGCCGTCTACAAAGGGATAGCAGAGGCCGTAGAGCTTGCCGTTGACTTCTTCGTAGTTGACTTCGAGGTCGCTGATCGCCGAACGGTCATTCGGGCACCAGTTCGTAATGCGGTTGCCGCGGTAGATCAGACCAGACTCGAACATTTCGATAAACGCGGTGAGCACCGCGTCTACGTAACTCTCGTCCATCGTGAAGCGCAGCCGCCGCCAGTCCACCGACGCCCCGAGCCGTCGGAGCTGGCCGAGGATCTTGGTCCGGGCGTCGATGGCGAACTCCCAGCACTGCTTGACGAACTCCTCGCGTCCGAGGTCCCAGCGACTCTTTCCCTCCTCTCGCAACAGCTTCCGCTCCAAAACGTTCTGGAGGGCGATAGAGGCGTGGTCCGTGCCGGGCAGCCAGAGGGCTTCGTAGCCTTTCATGCGGGCACGGCGAGTCAAGGTATCTTGGATCGCACCGTTTAAAGCGTGCCCCATGTGCAACTCGCCGGTTACGTTCGGCGGCGGAATTACGATGCAGTAGGGCTCTTTATTCGGGTTCGCTTTTGCGTCGAACGCACCGGATTCCTCCCACGCCGCGTATATTCGGTCCTCTACGGCGCGGGGATCGTAGGTTTTCGGTATCTCTCTAGATTGGCTCAATTGTTGAAGCTAGGCTGTTTCTTCTTCGTCGTAAGAGTACTTGGAGTTGCCGGACCCTGTTACGAGCGCCGGTTGTACACCCTCTTTAACCGTATCCGCGTCCACGATGCACTTCACGATGTCCGAACGGCTCGGCAGTTCGTACATCGTCGGTAGGAGCGACGCTTCAAGAATACTCCGCAGCCCTCGCGCCCCGGTTCCACGCTCCAGGGCCTGTTCCGCGACCGCCGTGAGCGCCGCCTCGGTAAAGGCGAGGTCTACCTTATCGTAGCGGAAGAACTGCCGGTACTGACGGACCAGGGCGTTCTTCGGCTCGGTAAGGATGCGGATGAGGTCTTTTTCTTCCAACGTCCGGAGCGTCGAGATCACCGGCAGCCGGCCAACGAACTCGGGAATTAGGCCGAAGCCCAAGAGGTCTTCCGGCTGGGTGTGCATGAAGATCATGCCCGGGTCCTCTTCCTGACGCTCGGAGGCGTCTCCGCCGAAGCCGATGCTCCGCTTACCGATCCGCTGCCGGATGACATCTTCTAGGCCCCCGAAAGCACCGCCGCAGATAAAGAGCACGTTCTTTGTGTCTATTTGCAAGAAGTCCTGGTGCGGGTGCTTACGCCCCCCCTGCGGCGGCACGCTGGCTACCGTACCCTCCAATATCTTCAAGAGCGCCTGCTGTACGCCCTCGCCCGAGACGTCGCGGGTAATGGAGGGATTGTCGGACTTGCGGGCGATCTTGTCGATCTCGTCGATGTAGATAATGCCCGTCTCGGCCTTTTTAACGTCGAAGTCAGCGGCCTGTATGAGCTTTAGCAGGATGTTTTCTACGTCTTCGCCGACGTAGCCGGCTTCGGTCAGCGCCGTCGCGTCGGCGATGGCGAACGGGACGTTGAGGATCTTTGCGAGCGTCTGGGCCAGAAGTGTCTTGCCGGAACCGGTCGGCCCGATAAGCAGGATGTTCGACTTCTGCAGTTCGGTGCCGTCGGTTGGCTCGGGGCCCATCTGGATGCGCTTGTAATGGTTGTAGACGGCGACCGCGAGGACTTTCTTTGCATCCTCTTGGCCGATTACGTACTCGTTCAGGATGCGGTTGATCTCTCGGGGCTTTGGGAGGTCGTCGTCGGTAAGGACTTCAGGGCTGCTGAACTCCTCGTCGATGATCTCATTGCAGAGCTCGATGCACTCGTCGCAGATGTACACCCCCGGCCCAGCTATAAGCTTCCTGACCTGGCGCTGGCTCTTTCCGCAGAAAGAACACTGCAACTGGTCCGACGGGTCCCTCATAAAGTTACGTCCTCCCCTGAGTTCGCTCTTCTTCGATGATCTCGTTACACAAATCTATACACTCATCGCAAATGTGTACGCCGGGACCGGCGATCAGCTTCTCGACCCGCCACTGGGCTTTCTTGCAGAAAGAGCACGTGACGGGGGCCGCCAAAATGCTACGGCCCTCCCTGGTGACCAGGTGCTTTCCTAATCTGATCGCCGTCTTCATGGTCCCTTTTCCTCCGCTAGTCGTGGTTCCGGATTATGTTGTCTATGACGCCGTACTCGACGCCCTCTTCCGGTCCCATGATGTAGTCGCGGTCGGTGTCGCGCTCAATCTGCTCGTAAGGCTGGCCGGTGTTCTGTGCCAGGATCTCGTTCAGCCGCTGCTTTGTGGCGATCAACTCTTTGGCGTGAATCTCCACGTCCGAAGCCTGTCCCGCGAGCCCGCCGACGCTCGGCTGGTGCAGCAGTATCCTCGTGTTAGGCAACGCGTTGCGCTTGCCTTCCGCACCCGCCGCGAGCAGGAACGCCCCCATCGAAGCGGCCATACCGAGCGCCGTCGTGGAGATGTCCGGCCGCACGAACTGCATCGTGTCGTAGATGGCGAGGCCCGCGGTAACGCTACCGCCCGGGGAGTTTATGTACAGGTTGATGTCCTGCTCCGGGTCTTCGCTCTCGAGGTGCAGTAGCTGGGCCATGATGGCGTTTGCAACCTGGTCGTCCACCGGGGTGCCGAGGAAGATGATCCTATCCTTCAGCAGCCGCGAGTAAATGTCCATCGCCCGTTCGCCGCGCGGGCTCTGCTCTATAACGTAGGGGATTACGCCCTGTGGGTCCTGGTAGCTCATTCTTTTTCTCCTTCGACGGTTTCTGTCTCTACACTCTCTGTCTCGGCCACGCCTTCGCCGACCTCTACTTTCGCCGCTACCGACGCCCCGCCGGCCTCCGGCTCCAATGACTCTTCAACACCCGCAACGTCCTCGCCGCCCTCGGTTTCTTCGGGCAGTCCTTCTTCCTCTTCCGGCTCCTCCGGCATCGGGACGGCGACGGCGTTTTCGGCCACGAAGTCGAGAGCCTTTTGGCGGGCCATCTCCTCCTGGAGCAGCGCGTAAGTCCCGTTAGTCTTCATGGTCTCGACGATCTCCTGCGGCTCACGCCCGGAGTCTTCGGCCAAATGTTCTACCTCGTGCATTAAGGCGCGCTCGTCGGCCTCCAGGTTCTCCGCAATGGCGACCGCGTCCAGAACCAACTCTTTCTTTACCGTGTCGGCGGCGTCGGGCATCACGCGGTCTTTCATCTCCTGCGGGTTTACGCCGGCGATCTGATAGTACTGCTCGGGCTCGATGCCCTGCTGCCGGATGCTCCGCTCAAAAGAGCCGACCATCTCCTCGGCCTTCTCCTCCGCCATCACGTCCGGCACCTCGACCTCGGCGTTGGCGGCGACCGCGTCGAGTACCCGGTTACGAAACTCACCCTCGACCTGCTGCTGCAGACCGGCCTTTATCTGCTCCCGCACCGCACCCTTTAGCTCTTCGAGCGTGTCGAACTCGCTCGCCTCCATGGCGAACTCGTCGTCGAGTTCCGGCAGGTCGCGCTCCTTGATCTCCTTGACGTGGACGTTGAAGAGCACCGACTGCCCGCGCAGCGACTCTTCTTCGTAGTCCATCGGGAACGTAACCCCGAACTGCTTGCGCTCCCCGGCGCCCATCCCGACGAGGTTCTCCTCGAAGTCCTCCAACATCTCCCCGCCACCGACCTCCAGCATGTAATCTTCGGCGTCTCCACCTTCGAGCGGTCCGCCGGTCATCCGCTCGCCCTTGAAGTCGATGATCGTGAAGTCGCCCTTCTGAACCGGCCGCCCCTCGACCGCCGCCAGGGTGGCGAATTGCCCCCGAAGCTCCTCGACCTGCTGATCCACCTGCTCGTCCTCTACCTCGACTTCCCGCTTCGGGACTTCGAGGCCCTTGTACTCGCCGAGACTGGCTTCGGGCCGAACCGGGACCGTCGCGGTGAACTTGAAACCCTCCTTTTCGTCCATCGCGTCCTCGAAGTCGATCTCGGGGCGGTCTATCGGCCGGACATCAGTCTCGACCACGGCTTCGGAATACCAGGTCGGGAGTTGCTCCTGCAGCGTCTCCATGTAGATGTAGTCGCGTCCGACGTGGTTCTCGACCATCCGTCGCGGGGCCTTGCCGGGCCGGAAGCCGGGAATGCGCAACTGCTTCTTTAGCTCGCGGACCTTCGCCTCGACGCCCTTTTTCACGGACTCCGCCGAAACCTCGACGTCGAGTTGTACTTTATTGTCATCGAGCTTCGTTACGTTCGCCGTCATAAACCTCTACTCTTCTCTACTACAACCCTCTACTACAAACCAACCGGCAGCTTGCCCCGCTACGTCGTACCGTGCCGGAGTGCGAGAGGCGGGACTTGAACCCGCACGCCTTGCGGCACTAGATCCTAAATCTAGCGTGTCTACCATTCCACCACTCTCGCGCACCGCTAAACCTGCGCCAAGTATAGCAGCAGCCCCGCCGTTCCCCGCCGGGCGAGCAGCCTTTACGCTAAGGGCGCACGCTGTTTACGCGGTCTATTCCGCGCCCGAGCGCGTCCGAAACGCCTGGGTCTGGTCCGGCGTACCCAGCGTACCCACCATATCTCCCGGTTCCAGATGATCCTCGGGACCCGGGTTTGGGATTACTTTTTCACCCCGGATCAGGGCGACCACCGATATGCCGAGCTCGCTCCGGAGGTCCAGCTCGCCGATCCTCTTGCCGGCAAACTCGCTTTCTTCCGGCAGCCGCACCCACTCGGTCTCTATCATGCGGGAGGTGCGCTTGAGTTGGGCGAGCAGCCCGTCCTCGGCCGGAAAATCTCCGTTCATGGGGGCGTAGAGTTCCCCGCGGACCCGGTCGGAGAAGCGCTGGATCTCGGTGGCGCCGATGTTCAGGTGCGAGAGCGCCTGACGACCGAGTTCCAGCGCCGCTTCGAACTCCGGTTGGACCGCTTCGTAGACCCCGAGTTTCCCCAGCTCTTCGAGTTGATCCACGCTCGCAGAGCGGGCCACGATGTGGACCTCCGGGTTAATACTCCGTATTCTATCTATCGCGAGCCGGACCCCGGCGGCGTCGGACATGGTCACGATTACCAGCCGCGCCGCTCCCACGTCCGCCGCCTGCAAAACCGGCTCCGCCGCCGCATCTCCGAAGACCATCGGCAAACCCTGCTCACGAAGTTCGTCCGCCCGGGACGGGTTGCTGTCGATAACGACGAACTCTTGCTCCAGCCGGTCGAGCAACCGCGCCACGAACGTCCCCACCTTCCCGTACCCGGCGATGACGATGTGGTCTCTGAGCCCCGTCTCCGGCAAGTTGCGTGAAGAAAGTTGTTCCTTCGGAAACCGCTTCCGCCAACGGTTGTACGCCGGCTGGGCGAGACGGGTCGCGAAAGGCGTCAGCGCCATCGTTACCACCGCCGTGGTCAGCGCGATCGAGTAGATCTCCTGCGAAATAGCCTCCGCGGCCAGGCCTTCCCGGGCGATGACGAACGAGAACTCCCCCACCTGAAACAAACCCAGGCTAACCGCGAACGGCGCTATATTCCCGTAACCGAAGCTCTTCGTGATGCCGGCGAAGATCGCACCCTTCACCAGGAACACCAGAAAAACCACGAGCGCAACCGTTCCGGCATTTTCCCACAGGAAAGCCGGTTGTATCAGCATCCCGACCGACACGAAAAAGAGCATGGCGAACACGTCCCGCAAAGGACCGATGTCCGCGAGGGCCTGGTGGCTGTAGTCCGACTGGCTCAGCACCATGCCCGCCACAAAGGCCCCGAAAGCGAACGACAAGCCGAATTGATACGTCCCATAGCCGATACCTAGCCCTATGGCGACCACCGAGATCAAGAACAACTCCCGAGAGTTAAAGGCCGCTATCCGGGCCATAAGCCACGGAAAGACCCGCGTCCCGAACAGCGCCATCGCCCCGATAAACACCGTCGCCTGGGCCAGTGCTATCCCCAATTCCGAGAGCCCCTCGCTTATGTTGCCAAGCTCCGGCAAGAGGATGATGAGCGGGACCACCGCGAGGTCCTGCACGATGAGCATACCAACGATAACCCGGCTCGCCAGGGTGTCGATAACGCCCTGCTCCGTAAGCGTCTTCAGTACTACGGCGGTACTGGAAAGGGACAGTATCGCCCCCAGCCAGACGGATTCCGTCCAGTCAAGCCCCAGGACCACACTACCCAGACCGTAGCCGAACAGCCCCGTCAGTCCCATCTGGATCGGGGTACCGATCAGGGCTATCTTCCTGACCGGCGCGAGTTCTCCGAGCGGAAAGTGCAACCCGATGGCGAACAGCAGCAGCGCCACCCCGATCTCTGCGAGCAGCTCGATCTCGTGTACCTCGCCGACCGTCGGACCGGGCGTGTTCGGCCCGACCAACACTCCGGCCACGATGTAGCCGAGGATCAAGGGCAGCCCCAGGCGTTGGGCCACTATGCCGCCGATAAAGGCGGCGACCAGAATTAGCGCGATGTCACCGGCGATGCCCATGACCAACCTTATACACCATGCGACTGTAAAGTACCGCGAGGTCCGCGCAGGATAGCTTTGAGGAAGACCTCTGCCCGGTTGCCGTTAGTTGCGGAACCCCTGCAATATATATTCGTTCGCGGCGGCGTCCGGGACGAGCACCTCACTGCCGTTTTCCAGCGTGTCGGGCGTGCCTTCGAGTTGCGTCGAGGTCATCAGGCCGTTTCGGCCGTGTTTCGCCATGGCGCGTCCCAGGGACGCGATCTCGGCGTAGTTCATGTCGGTCTCGACGTTCTCGGCGACCGTCCGGGTAATATCGGGGAGCTTCTCGGCCGAGCGCCAGCGGAGGGCTTGGCTACGGAGGGCGGCCAAGACTTCCCTCTGCCGCTTTATCCGGTCCAGGTCGCCGCCGGCCGTGTCCCTGTACCGGGCGTACAGGAGGGCTTTGCGCCCGTTGAGCCGTTGCGCATCATCTTTGACGACCCACTTCGGGGGGACCTGGTCTTCTTCTACGTCGATCTTGAGGCCTCCGAGGGCGTCTACCGTAGACTCGAACCCGTCGAAATCTACGACAGCGTAATGGTCGATGTACACGTTCGAGAAGTTCTCTACCGCGCCGATGGTCCCACCGACCCCGTCGTAGGAGTAAGCCGCGTTGAGTTTGTCCTCCACCCCCGGCTCGACCTCCACCAGGAGATCCCGGGGTATAGAAACGATTTTCACGTTTCCGGTCTTCGGGTAAACCCGGACGAGCATCATCGTGTCCGTGCGGCTCCCCTCGACCTCTGGACGCTCATCCACGCCCAGCAGCAATATGTTCTGGGGGTCTTCAGAGACGTTTGCGAGCGTTTGTAGTACGCCGACCGCCCCGCCGCCGGTCTTCTTTGCGAAGTTTCTATCGTCCGAAGACAGCATAAAAGCGGTAACCGTATAAAGACCTGCCACCAGCACGGAAGTAAAGAGCAGATATACGGGCCATTTAGGCTTGCGTCGCGCACCAGAGCCTCTGGTGACTTTCTCGAAGTCATGCATGAGCGCATTCTAATCCGCACCGGCTGTTGCCGCAAATCATGCCACAGGCTACAAGCCCATCGTCGCCTGCGATCCGGGACTGTAGTTAGCGGTGGCCGGTTCCATCCCAGGACTATCAGCGGGCGATGGTCCGGGAGCGTTGGACAGGGGTCGAGAGCTTTGTTTGCCTGTAGACTAAAGACATGTTTGGAGGTTTTCGCGGCAAGCGCCGGCTCGTTTGAAAAGGTTTGCGCTCGGTCGTCCGCTGATCTTCTCACTGCTCTTGGGCTTTGTTTTGCTGGGCCTGATCTTCGTCAGCGAAGTACCGTTTCCCGAGAGGGTTGTGGGAGACGTCGGTGAGCTCGCGCCCGAGCAGGTTCAGCAGCCGTCCCGGCTAGATCAAGCCATCTCTTCTCTTAGAAACGCTGAGACGCTTTATCTGGCTCTGGCCGTCGTTCTGGCGAGTGTCCTGATCTCCGCGCTCGGCTGGTGGCGAGAGGTCGGTTTGAACCGGCCCACACCCTGGCGAAACCTGCTGCTCCTCTGGTTCCCGGTACTGGTCATCTTGATAACCCTATCAGGAGGTGTGAGGATTTCCGGACCGTTCTTTCTCGGTGCGATCCTCGTCGCCGTGGCCCTGGAATCTGTCGGAACCGAGCTACTCTTCCGCGGCGTCATGTTGAGAGCCCTAGCCCCGACCGGGCTCTTCCGGGCGGTAATTATCACCTCGTTACTCTCCGGCGGGCTTACGCTCGTCAGGACGCTCTCCTCCGGCCCGTGGCCCGAAGCAGCCTACCTGACGCTAACGGCCACCTGCGGCGGTTTCACCTACGCGGCGATCCGGTGGCGTACGGCCTCGATCTGGCCGTCAATAGCCATCCACTTCACCCTGGCTCTTTCTATAGATTTGGCGATGGTGCGGACAAGCATCTTCCCCTACCTGCTCCTCGCCACCACCATCGGCTTCATCGTCTACGGCCTCTTCCTGCTCCGCAACCAACGCGTGCGGGAGGACGGAGGAATGTCAGCGTGAGAACCTACGCGGGTAGTGTAGAGTCTCGACAGGTAACCTCCCGGCAACGCCGGTAACTTGCTGAATCTGAATCGCTTCGATTTGGGTTATTTTCTTCTGCCTCGTACCCTCTGGTGGTTTACGAAGCTACCTCCTGCAACTGCCGCTCTAAATCTTTGATCTCATCTCGCAACTTGGCGGCGTACTCGAACTTGAGGTCTTCGGCGGCCTCCAGCATCTCCGCTTCGAGGTCGGCGATGAGTTTCTGTAGCTCGTCCGGATCACGCGGCGCTTCCCTGGCGGCTTTCTTTTTGCCGGCTTTGTAGAGGCCCTTTGCCTCGGCGGCGATGAGGATGTCCGAGATCCCCTTCGTGATGGTGCGTGGCTGAATATCATTGCGCTCGTTGTAAGAAGTCTGTATCTCCCGACGACGATTCGTCTCGCCTATCGCCGTCTTCATGGAGTCTGTTTCTTTGTCGGCGTACATTATTACGCGGCCTTCGACGTTTCGGGCGGCGCGGCCTACCGTCTGAATGAGGGCGCGCTCTCCGCGCAGAAAGCCTTCTTTGTCGGCGTCGAGGATGGCGACGAGGGTTACTTCGGGGAGGTCGAGGCCCTCGCGGAGAAGATTGATGCCGACGAGCACGTCGAATTCGCCGGTACGGAGGCCGCGGATGATCTGGATTCGTTCGAGCGTCTCTATATTGGAGTGCATGTAACGCGCTTTGATACCCCGCTCCAGCAAGTAGTCTGTGAGATCCTCGGCCATCTTGATGGTGAGCGTCGTAATGAGGACGCGCTCTTCGTGCTCGGTGCGCTTGGCGACTTCGTTGAGGAGGTCGTCGATCTGGTTCTTTGTCGGACGGATGTCTATCTGCGGGTCTATCAAGCCGGTGGGACGAATGATCTGCTCCACTATCTGTCCGGAGTTCTCCAACTCATACGGTCCCGGCGTCGCCGACACAAACACTAGTTGGTTCGTCTTTAGCAGAAACTCGTCCCACATGAGCGGCCGGTTGTCCAACGCGCTCGGCAGCCGGAAGCCGTGCTCGACGAGCGTGGTCTTACGCGAGCGGTCGCCGTTGTACATGCCCCGCACCTGCGGCAGCGTGATGTGCGACTCGTCAACGAAGGTGATGTAGTCGTCTGGGAAGTAGTCGAGCAGGGTGTACGGCGTCGAGCCCGCGGTCCGCCCGTCGAGGTGCCGGGAGTAGTTCTCGATGCCGGAGCAGTAACCCAGCTCGCGCATCATCTCTAGGTCGTAGAGCGTGCGCTGCCGGATGCGGTACGCCTCCAGGACCTTACCTTCTTTCTCCATCTCCGCGTACCGCTGGTCCAGCTCCGCCTCGATGTTCTTTACGGCGATCTCCAACCGCTCGTCGTCGGTTACGAAGTGGCTCGCCGGGTAGATGGCGAGTACGTCGTGCTCGCGCAGGACTTCGCCGGTGAGCGGGTCCACCTCCGTCATGTTCTCGACCTCGTCGCCGAAAAAGGAGATGCGGTATACGGTGTCCTGGTAGGCCGGGTGTACTTCGAACACGTCGCCCCGGACGCGGAACGTACCGCGGGCGAGTTGGAAGTCGTTGCGGGTGTACTGGATGCGGACCATGTCGCGGAGCACATCGTCCAGGTCGTAGAAGCCACCCTGCTCCAGAAGGACCATCTTCGAGCGGTACTGCTCCGGACTACCGAGGCCGTAGATGGCGGAGACGCTGGCTACCACGATCACGTCGCGCCGGGTAAACAGGCTGCTGGTCGCAGAGTGCCGCAGACGGTCTATATCTTCGTTGATCTGGGCGTCCTTTTCGATGAACGTGTCGCTCGACGGGACGTAGGCCTCGGGCTGATAGTAGTCGTAGTAGGAGACGAAGTACTCGACGGCGTTGTTCGGGAAGTAGTCGGCGAACTCGCTGGCGAGTTGGGCGGCCAGCGTTTTGTTGTGGGCGATAATGAGCGCCGGCCGGCCGGCTTGCTCTATGGTGCGGGCCATCGTATGGGTCTTGCCGGAACCGGTAACGCCGAGCAGGGTTTGGGCTGCCATACCGGCGCCAAGGCCGGAGACGAGCCCTTCTATGGCCTTTGGCTGGTCGCCGGCCGGCTGGTACTCGCTGTTTACCTGGAATCCGGCTTTAGTCTCCATTCAAGTTCCTTCCGTAGAGGTCGCGGTACACTTCACGGGCTTCGAGCACGCTTTCCACGTAGTTACGGGTCTCTTCGAACGGGATGTCTTCCTCTATGTCGAAACCCTCCTCGGAGATCCAGGCATCCACCCGGCCTTCACCCGCGTTGTAGGCCGCCAGCGTGAGCCTTTCCCGGCCCTCGTACTTCTCTCCGAGATATTCCAGATACCAGGCGCCCAAACTCAGGTTGACGCCGGGCTCGCGGTAGTCGCCTTGTATGCCGCTCCGTTGCTGGACGAAGCTCGCGGTCTCCGGCAGCAACTGCATCAGACCGTAGGCGTTCTCGGACGATGCCGCATCCGGCCTGAACCGGCTCTCGGTACGTACCACCGCGGCCACATAAGCCGGCTCCAGACCGCTCTGCTGAGCGGCCTGTTGTATCTGAGCTTCGTACCTCAGCGGGTGGGTTATCCTCTGGATCGTCTCCGGCAACTGCAGCAGAAACGGCGTCATGGCGAGAAGCAAGACCACCATCACCGCCAGGAAGATGAACCGCCGCCGACGGCGGGTTCGTTTGTATCTAAGTTTCTTTCGGGCGTATGTTGCCGTGGCTGCCCCCGCTCGTGGCTTTTTCCAAGAGGTCTGTGGCCTGCTCCCTGAGTTTATCCAGCCCGGCGTCGTTTACCACCACGAAATCCGCCCGCCGCGCTTTTTCTTCTCCCGAAAATTGACGCGCCTCTATCGCCCGGCGCTGTTCCTCATCCACGCCCCGCTCCTCGGACCATTCCCTCCGGCGTTTTTCCGGCGCCGTTACCGCCACGGTGATGTCGAAAGTCCCGCTACGCCCACCCTCGAAGAGCAACGGTATTTCGACCACTAAGATCCCTGCCTCCGTAGCCGCCGCCCGGCGATCGGTCTCCCGGCGTACCAGGGGATGCAGGATGTCTTCGAGGTCTTGCAGCGCCTCCGGGTCGCCGAAAACTTTCCGCCCGAGGTATTTACGGTCTATGCCCTCCTCGCCACGCACGTCTTCCCCGAAACGCTCGGCTACGCGACCTATGGTTTCGGGGTCGTCGGAGAGAAGATCGTGGACGATTTCATCCGCCGAGACGGTCTGTGCGCCCAATTCGCCGAGCATCTGCACGAAGGTACTTTTGCCGCAAGCAAAGGGACCGGTAACAGCTATCGTCACCGGCCCCTCGTTCGTGCTGTGTCTTGTGTCGGAGGTTATTCTTCTTCGCTGTCCTCGTTGCCGCTAAGATCCAGGTCGCTCAGGCTGTCGAAGGCGCCGGTCCGCAGGCCGCTCGTCGGCCGCTCGACGGGACGCTCTTCGCGGCGCCGCGGGCGTTCTTCCCGTTCACGGCGCGGACGCTCCTCGCGCGGCTGCTCTTCGCGGTCCTCTTTCTTGGGCCGGAGCGAGAGCGAGAGTCGGCGGCGCTTGGCGTCCACGTCTATGATACGCGCCTCGACCTCGTCGCCGCTGCGCACGATCTCATCCGGCGTCTCGACGTGATGTTCGGCGAGCTCCGAGATGTGGATAAGGCCCTCGACGCCTTCGGCCACCTCGACGAAAGCCCCAAACGAAACCAGCTTGGTGATACGGCCCTGTATGGTCTCGCCGACGTTGACCCGCTCGACGATCTCCTGCCATGGGTCCTTTCGGGTCTGCTTGAGGCCTAGCGAGATCCGTTCGCGGTCCCGGTCCACTTCCAGAACCTTGACCTCGACTTCTTCGCCGACCTCGACGACCTCGCTCGGATGGTCTACGTGGTTCCAGGAAAGCTCGCTTATGTGGATTAGGCCGTCTATGCCCTCTAGGTCCACGAACGCCCCGAAATCCACCAGGTTCGAGACGGTACCGGTGACGATCTCGCCCTCTTCCAGATCCGTGAGGATGCGATCCCGCTCTTCTTTGCGCTCTTCTTCCAGGACCGCCCGGCGGGAGAGCACCACGTTGTTGCGGGAGCGGTTCAACTCTATAACCTTCGCTTCGAGCGTCTCACCGGTAAAGGCTTCCAGGTTGCGGACGCGACGGATGTCTACCAGGCTAGCCGGGAGGAAACCGCGCAGGCCGATGTCGATGATCAGGCCGCCCTTGACGACCTCGATAACCGGACCTTTGACCGTCTCCTGCTCGTTGTAGGACTGCTCAATGCGGTTCCACGCCCGCTCGAACGCGGCCCGTTTGGCCGAGAGGATCAGACGCCCATCGGCGTCCTCTTTCTGGAGGACGAGGGCCTCTATCTGCTGGCCAAGCTCGACGATGTCGTTGGGGTCGGCGCCCTTGCGGATGGTCAGCTCGTTGGTGGGGATCAAACCCTCCGACTTGTAGCCGATGTCGACCAGGACTTCCTCTTTGTCTATCCGGACGACCTCGCCCTCGACGATGTCGCCGTCTTTGAAGTCTATGAGGACGCTCTCGTCGATGGGAACGACTTCGCCGTTCTCCTCGCGGAAGAAGTCCTTCATCGTTAGCTCTCGGGTTGCCTTCTCAGTAGTTTCCGTCATGTACTAGTTGATTCCTTCTGCTTGCTTGCCGGCGGGATTATACAGAAATTCCATGAAGAGTATATCTTACAATCTTAGCCGAAGTTTACCACTCCCCCGCCGATAAAGGCCGCACCTGACCCCAACGCCCGCCGACCTTGACCTCGACCTCTAGCGGCGGCTGCAGGCCGTAGGCCGTGACCATCTTCTCTTCCGCCAACGCCGCCACGTCCGCCACCGCTTCTTCGCCAACGTCGAAGACCAGCTCGTCGTGGACCTGCATGATCATGTCCGCATTCAACTCCTGAAGCCGCGGATAGAGTTTGACCATGGCAACCTTTATAATGTCCGCTGCCGTCCCCTGCACCCGGGCGTTAAAGGCGATCCTCTCGCCCCACTTGCGCTGGTTCTTGTTGGAACTCCGCAACTCCGGCACGTACCGTCGGCGCCCAAAAAGCGTGGTCGCGTAGCCTAACTCTTCGGCTTCTTCTAACGTCTCCTGCATAAACTCCGTCACCCTCGGATACTGCTCCAGGTAACGCTTTATATACCGGTCCGCCTCGACAGGACTGACGTTTCCGAGCCGGGTGGCGAGGCCGAAACCGGAGATGCCGTAGAGGATACCGAAGTTGACCATTTTAGCCCGCCGGCGCAACTCCAGCGTAACGCTCTCCAGCCGCACGTCGAAGACCTCGGCGGCGGTGCGGGTGTGTACGTCCTCGCCCGTGGTGAAAGACTCGATCAGGGCGGGTTCCCGCGACATATGCGCCAAAATGCGCAACTCTATCTGAGAATAATCCGCGACGACCAGCGTGCGTCCCGGTGATGCGGTAAAAGCGTCCCGGATACGGGCGCCCATCTTCGTGCGAATGGGAATGTTCTGTAGGTTCGGTTTGTCGCTAGAGATACGCCCCGTCGCCGTAGTGGTCTGGTTTAGCGTCGTGTGAATACGGCCCTCCAGGGTAATGAGGTTCTGCAGTCCATCAATATAAGTGCCTTTGAGTTTGGCATATTCGCGGTACTCGACTATAAGCTCGGCGATTGCGTGGCCTTGCAGGCGCAACTGCTCCAGGACCTTCGCATCCGTCGAGTAGCCGGTCTTGGTCTTGCGCATTGGGGGAAGGCCCATGTCCTCGAAGAGGACTTTGCCGAGCTGCTTCGGGGAGCCGATGTTGAATTCCTGATCCGCCTCCTCATAGATACGCGCTTCCAGGTCGGAGAGCCGCTCCTCCAACTCCTGCCCCACCTTCTCCAGGGTGTCGACGTCCACCGGCATGCCGACCCGCTGCAGTTCTGCGAGCACGTCGGCGAGCGGAAGCTCCATGTCGTAGTAGAGGCGTGCCAGCCCCATCTCTTTCAGGTCTTTCTCCAAAAACGGTACGAGCGCGTGGATCTGCGAGGCCTTAGTCGCGGCCGCGACTACCCGGCCGTCGTCGTGCTCCACCTCGATCTCCGGCAGGCCTCGTTCGGCAGCCAGAGACTCCAACTCGTAGCCGCCGAGGCCGGGTTTTATGAGGTAGGCGGCCAGGTACGTGTCGAAATCGGCGCCTTGTACACCGAGACCCTTCGCATCGTGAACCTGTAGCGGGCGGTCCGGCGGACTGTCGAGGAGGTGGATCCCACCCTCCTCTACCACAGCGCACCAGCGCCCGTCTCCGACCGGATCCACTGCGACCGGCAGCAGTCCCTCTTCCAGCGGTTTGCCGGTCAAGCCCACCGTCAGGGCGGGAGGCGCCGGCGGCGCCTCCCCTCCGACTACCGGCAGGGCGGCGATACGTTGTCCCAGGCTCCGGAACTCGTAGCGGCGCAGGACTTCCCCGCTCTCCGGCGCCACACCCTCGAATCGCAGGGCCTCTTGGTCGAACTCTACCGGCGCGTCAAATCGCATCCGGGCCAACTCCAGAGACATGAAGGCGCTGTCTTTTCCTTCTTCGAGCTTGCTGCGGGTGCCCTTAGCGGTTACGGCTTCGAGGTTATCGTAGATCTCCGCCACCGTGCCGAACTGCTGCAGCAGCTTCGACGCGCCTTTCTTGCCGACGCCCTTGACGCCGGGGATGTTGTCTGAGGGATCACCGACCAGGGCTTTGTAGTCTGGGATTTGCTCCGGCGTAACACCGTACTCTTCTACTACCTCGTCGCGGCCGTAGCACTTTGTTTCGGAGACTCCTTTTGTCGTCCGCAACACCTTTACGTTGCCGTTCACGAGCTGCATCGCATCCTGGTCGCCGGTGACGATCATAAGTTCCACGTCCGTCGGGATGCGCCTGGAGAGCGTGGCGATTGCATCGTCCGCCTCGAACCCTTCGGCCCGGATGGCCGGGATGTTCATGGCCTCCAAGATGTGATCCATGTGGCCGACCTGGGCCTTGAGTTCTTCGGGCATTGCGGTGCGCTGGGCCTTGTACTCCGGGTAGATCTCCGTCCGGAACTTAGGCAACCCGGCGTCCCACACGACCCCGAGCCCGATCTCTTCCTCACCGGAGTCGAGCAGTTTCAGCACCATGCTCGTAAAACCGTAGAGGGCGTTCGTCGGCAGCCCGCCGGACGTGGATATGCTTTGAGGCAAAGCGTAGAACGCCCGGTAGAGTAAGGAGTAGCCGTCGATAAGGTAGACTCGCATGAAGTTAGATTATACAAGACCCGGGTTACTTTCCCGCAGCGAACCTGGATTTACCCGGCACGCCGCGTATAATCTTCCGTACTTGCCGGAGTGGCGGAATAGGTAGACGCGCCGGACTCAAAATCCGGTTCCCCGAGAGGGGAGTGTCGGTTCGAGCCCGACCTCCGGTACTTCTTTACAGCACTTTCTCCGTTCGGCTAACCTCTGGCGGCTACACAGCCACTGCCGACGCATTGGAAAAGCCGATCCCGCAGTTCATCGAGCTTTCGGCGGTGCTCGGGAGGCATGCTATCTACTCGATTGTTTTTCTGGTGCGGGTCCCGGTTGAGGTCGTAGTATTCAAGAGCGGTGTCGCCTGCGGGTAAATCCTCGGTACTGTACCGGACAAACACCGCACCTTTCAGAGTTCGCACGGCAGAGTAGCCGGGTGGCGCGATAGAAGACGGAAGCCCTGAGTTGTCGTAGCCTTCCCAGAGCTGGTAGCGCCGCCAGTCCTTCGCCGCAACCGAGCCGTCGAGCGCGCCAACGAAGCTCTCGCCGTCGAGTTTCTTGCCCGCTTTAGAGGTTCCCGTGAGGTCCAGAATCGTCGGCGCAAAATCGACGTTGGTAACCAGATGGTCGCGGGTGGCCTTCTTCACGTCCGTGTCTTCGCCACCCCACACTGCAAGCGGCACCTCGTGGTCGGTACGGTAGGGGGTTTGCTTGCCCGCTGGGAGACGGTGGCTGCCGAGATGGTAGCCATTGTCCGAGGTAAAAAAGAAGATCGTGTTGTCAAGTTCGCCTTTTCGTTCCAGGGCTTTCTCCACCCGCTGGAGGGCGTTTGCGACGGCCAACTCCGAACGCATCCTCTGGCGATGTTTTTGTTCCATCTTCGTAAGATCCCGGCGGTCGAGACGGTCCAGCTTTCGGATGTAAGCGGGCTTATCGGAGACGTTTTTCTCGTTCACCGCGCCGACCTGCGGCAACCCTGCGGTGCGGAACCGGCCGTCGTGACGCTCCGGCCAGACCAGCGGACCGTGAGGAGCGTGGGGGTTATGATAGAGAAAGATCGGCTTTTCACCGGCGTGCTCTTTTATGACTTTTACGCTCTTGTTACCGAGTATGTCTTCCCAGTCGCGGCGGCGGTCTTTGTAGCTCCGAACCTCGCCGTTCTCGTTGAGCGAGACGTTGTTCTTCCAGGAAGAGACCGAGGCATACCACTCGGTCCAGCCGGGGTCCACTTCTTCGCCCCGATAGCCGTTCATCAGCTTACCGACCATCGCCGTGGCGTATCCGGAGTCTTGCAGCCATACGGCGAGGTTATCCTTGTCGAGGCCGTACTCCTTGTAGCGCGGGTAGCCTTCGATTACGCCGTCCCGGCCTTCCCCAACGTGACGTTGTATGCCATGGTTGTGGGTGTACTGCCCGGTCAACGTAGAAACCCTCGACGGGCAGCACAAACTGGTCGTAACGGCCGGGTTCCGAAAGTCGGCCCCTCTACCCTCCACGACACTCCGCAGTGGCCCGTTACTTTCGAAGTCGGCTCTAGCCATATCATCGAGGTTGAATACGACGATGTTCGGCCTGGGCTCGATCTGCCGCGACAGAGCCGTGTCGTTTACCTCGACGCTACAAGCAGCAGTGACGGCCAGGCCGGAAGCAAACAGTAGAGCAACTATTGCGAACCGCGCGATAGACATCGGCCTATGTTACAAGAAAAAGCTCACCACGAGCATTACCGAGAAGCCTACGAGGCCGATGATCGTCTCCATCACCGTCCACGACTGTAGCGTCTGTTTCTCGTTTATCCCGAGGTAGCGGCTTACCAGCCAGAAACCGGAGTCGTTGACGTGAGAGAGCACCGTGGCGCCCGAGGCCGTTGCGATGACTATGGCCCCGATCAGGGGCGCCGAGTAGTTTCCAGCCTCGACTACCGGCGCGACGACGCTGGCCGCGGTAACTATGGAGACGGTCGCTGAACCCAGGGCGATCCGGACCAAAACCGCCGTCAGGAACGCGAGAACTATGACGGGCATGTTGGCGGCGTTCATGAGTTGTTCTAGGCTGTCTCCCAATCCGCTTTCGGAGAGCACCGCCCCAAACACGCCGCCGGCGCCGGTAACCAGCACGATCAGGCCAACAGGCTCCAGCGCTTTGCTGGCGATGTTCTGAACTTCGTCGCCGGAGTATCCATGCCGGACCCCTATAAAGTAGAAGGCGAGCAACACCGCGATGGTCAGGGCGGAGAACGGGTGTCCGACCAACGTTAAAACGGTCTTCACGGAGCTATCGTCCGGAAGGATGACGTCCGAGAGGGTGTTTATCAAGATCAAGACCAGCGGGATCATAATGATGGAAATGATGAGCAGGAAAGATGGCGTCGTCTTCTCGCCGTTCTCCTCCCGGGCTTCTTCTTCGGCTTCTTGAAAGTATTCCGGGATGCCCACGTTGATCCTGTTCCCGATGTACTTACCGAAAAGTATGCCGCCGATGATAACGGCCGGAATACCGGCCACCGTTCCCCAGAGGATCACCCACCCGAGGTCAGCCCCTATTATTCCGGCCGCTGCAACGGGCCCGGGTGTCGGGGGTATAAAACTGTGGGTAACGGCGAGCCCCGCGACTAGCGGTATTGCGTAGTAGAGCAGCGAACGGCCGAACCGTTCGGCCAGCGTATAAACCAGCGGAATAATGATGATCAAACCAACGTCGAAGAACACGGGGATGGCGACTATAAAACCGGTAAGGCCTAGCGCCCACTGTATCCTATCCTCGCCGAAAGCCCCTACGAGCGTCCGGGCGATCTGGTCCGCGCCCCCCGTAACCCGAAGCAACTCCCCGAACATGGCGCCGAGGCCGACCACGACGGCTATGTATCCTAGTGTTCCTCCCATACCGTCTTGGATGACTTGTATGATGTCACCCGGCGGTATCCCGGCGACGAGCGCGGTAAAGAAACTAACCACCAACAACGCCACGAAAGCATGTACTTTAAGAACGAGGATCAGAAAAAGTATTGCAATAACTGCGACGGCTATTATGCCGAGCAATGCGAACGGTGACACAGTAAACCTCCTACTTCCCCCACAAAAGGTCGCTCACGAACAGATCTAGCTCAAGACCCCGACAAGTAGCCTTCGTCAAATCGTGTTGCCACGCCCAAACCCAACTCTGAAACGGTCTTCATCCGCCACAACCTCCTTCCAACAAATACCCTACTATCGTGCCCCTTTTACAAAGCTGCGGTATGTTAAACCTCCCGAATACACACCGTCAAATACGCGAAAGTAGATACGAAGTTCGTCGTGAGGCTTCTACGAAAGACGTGGAAAGTTCAACCTTCGTTCCGCCACATCTGGCTTTGTAGCCGGGATATTTCGGCGAACTGGGGCTCTAGCCGTTCGTAGAGCTTGTCGAAGATTTGCACTAGTTTTTCGTAGACGGCGGCGTTTTCTTCGGTTGGCTGGTGTCGGGTAGAAGTTCGGAACATTTTTTCGGCGGCTTCGGACGAGTCGGTAATGCCCAGGGCCATCATGCCGAGCAGTGCGGCGCCCAGGCAAGAGCTCTCGTAGCTTTCGGGAAACGAAATCTCCCGCCCGTACACGTCCGCCATTATCTGGCGCCAGAGCCTTGATTGGGCGAACCCGCCGGTGGCCCGGATCTCTTTTGGTCTGCCGATCACTTCCTCTAACGCTTTTTGGACGCTGTACATCTGGTAGATAACGCCTTCCATCACGGCCCGGATCAGGTGCTTGCGCCCGTGTTGCAGCCCGAGGCCGAAGAAGACGCCCCGGGCGGCGGGGTTCCAGAAGGGGGCCCGCTCTCCCGTCAGGTAGGGCAGGAAGATTACGCCTTCCGAGCCCGCGGCGACTTCTTCTACCAACCCTACCGCCAACTCGTGCGGGTCACGGCCCTGCGTTTCCGCGGTCTCTTTTATGCCGGGAAAGAGTTCTTCCACGGCCCATTGAAGCGCGATGCCGCCGTTGTTGATCGGGCCGCCTATCACCCATTTGTCCTCTGTGAGCGCGTAACAAAACAGCTTGCCGCCCTCGTCTACCTGCGGACGGTCCACCACGGAGCGCGCCGCCCCGCTGGTGCCGATCGAGCAAGCAACCACGCCGGGCTCCGTGGCGCCGAGCCCCAAGTTTGCCAGCACACCATCGTTTGCACCGACCACGAACGGCGTGTCCCGGCCCAGGCCCAGACGGTCCGCAGATTCATCTGCCATTCCTCGGACCACGTGCGTCGTGGCTACCGGACGGGAAAGCCGTTCACGGTCGAGTTCCAGCATCCCGAGGACCTCCTCGTCCCAGTCCAAATCTTCCAGGTTGAACATGCCGGTCGCCGAGGCTATGGAGTAGTCTACGAGGTATTCACCGAAGAGACGCGCAAAAACGTACTCTTTCATCGAGATCCACTTCTCAGCCGCCTCGAACGTATCAGGCTCCTCTTCCTTAAACCACAGGATCTTTGCCAGGGGCGACATCGGGTGTATGGGCGTGCCGGTCCTCTTGTGAATCTCCAGCCCGTTCCAGTCTTCACGAATCTTTTCGACCTGCTCCGACGCCCGATTATCCGCGTAGATCAGGGCCGGCGTCAAAGGTTCTCCGTTCGCCCCGAGCGCGAGAAGGCTGTGCATCGCCGCGCTAAACGAGACGCCGGATACTTCGTGCCCATCCCCGGTGGTTGTCTCGACGACCGCCGCCAGGGAGTCCACAACAGCCCCGAATACTTTCTCCGGGTCTTGTTCCGCCCTCCCCGGACTGGGTGAGTTTAGCGGGTAGTCGGCGGACTTTTCGGCCAGCACGTTTCCCTCACGGTCGAAAGAGATGACCTTGGTGCTCGTCGTCCCTATGTCGACCCCTACGACAACTTCCACGAGTCCTCCTTCCGGATCCTACCCGGGTTACCTGCAACTTTTTCCCCCGGCGAATTCTATGCACGTTGGCCAAACAGGTCAAACTCTCTGGCAACGTCCCGCAAAGGCCGGTCGCGCCGGATGCTCGGCCGTAGTATCGTGCGGAGACGAAGCAGCACGGAACGGCCCACGCATCCAAGGAGGTCTGCATGCCGCATCCCTGGCACGACGTACCAATCGGCGACTCCGTCCCCGAAGAGTTCAACGTCATCGTGGAGATTCCCAAAGGCTCCAAGGTGAAGTACGAGTTGGACAAAGAAACGGGGATGTTGCTCGTGGACCGGGTCCTGTACTCCTCGGTCGTCTACCCCTCCAACTACGGCTTTATCCCCCGCACCCTGGGCGACGACAACGATCCGCTGGACATGCTGGTAATGATGCAGGAGCCGGTCCAACCGCTGAGCATCTTGCGCGTCAAGCCCATCGGCATGATGCCGATGGTAGACGACGGCGAGAACGACGAGAAGATTATCTGCGTCCACCTCGACGACCCGGAGTACAGCACCTACGACCACTTCTCCGACCTGCCAAACCACCGGATAGACGAACTGCAACGCTTTTTCCAGGACTACAAAACGCTCGAAAACAAAGAGGTTCGCGTCGGAGATTTCCTCGGACCGGGAGATGCAAAAGAAGCCCTCGCCCATTCCAGAGACCTCTACGCCAAACAGTTTTCCGAAGTTGCCGGCCGATAAGAAAGAAGGTAGATCCGTGTCGCTCGCAGACAGGCCTTGCGTGCCGTGCAAAGGAGATACCCCGCCGTTGTCGGGGGCGGAGCTCGAAGAACTGCACCGGCAGTTGCCGGGTTGGGAAGTAGTACGGGAGCATCGCTTGCGGCGGGAGTTTCGCTTTTCGAACTTCCGGGAAGCCCTTTCTTTCGTAAACCGGATGGGTGAATTAGCCGAGGAACAAGGACATCATCCAAACATCAGCTTCACCTGGGGATGGGTGGAAATCGAGGTCTTTACCCACGTCATAGACGGCCTCACCGAGAGCGACTTCATCCTCGCGGCAAAAATAGACCGGGTGCGGTAGTCCCCTCACCCTCCGGCACCGCCCGCCCGAGGTTTGACCAGAACGCGGGTTGGGCATAAACCGCGGAGTGTAGAAGAGTATAGAAGAAGCACAAGCGAAAAGGAGGGTTATGTCTGAGGCAGAACAACACACGGAGCAGCAGATAACGGTCCGTCAGGTCACTGACATGCAGGCGTCGTACACCGAGATGGAGCGGGGCGGCCCGGGCGCCTTTACCGTGCAGCTTATACTGGACGATGGTGCTGACGAGTATGTCTTGCAGCCGACCCCGGACGACATGAAGGTCATGCTCAAGCTGGCCCGCACGAACCAGGCGTTCACGTTCGACCTAGAACGCAAGGTCTTCATCACGAGCAACGTTTCTCTAGATTGATCCGGCGAGGTTTAACAAAGCACCGATAAACCGTAAAGAAACCGTAAAGCACGCCAAAGCACACCAAAGTGCGCCAAAGCAACACCACAGGAGGAAAACAGTGGCAGAGCAGAATACAGAGCAGCAGATAGCGGTTCGTCAGGTCACCAACGTTCACGCTAACTGGAGCGAGCAACAGCGCGGCGAAGCCGGCAAGTTCTCATACCAACTCGTGCTCGACGACGGCGCCGCCGAATACGCCATCCGGCCCCCGGCGGAAGACGCGGACGTACTAATGGACCTGTTCGGGATGAGCGGCACGATCTACTTCGACACCGAGCGGAAAGTACTGATCTTCGGTACGTTGTCCCTGGGTTAATCACCTACCGCCAATAACCTAATACAACCAAACGGCGGAGAGCCCCGGGATTTCAGAGATCCCGGGGCTCTCTCTTTGGCGACCGGCCGACGTCGGACGGGCCGCTTTTTAAAACTCGAAGATGATACGGGCGCCGCCGGACTTCTTCCGCCGGGAGCCGCTGCCACCCCGGAGTAGCAGCCACAGTACGAAACCGAGGCCCAGGATCGCCAGCCCGGTGCCGGAGGTCAGGAAAGCCACGGCCCCGGTGTGGATCTGGGCGGCGTTGGGCCGCTCCTGGATCTCTTGCGGGGTAGCTTCGCCTTCCATAAGATCTTTGAAGTTTTGCAGATCCTGCTCCAGCATGGTCTTCGGCCCGGCGACTAGGCCCGTGACCGTCTCCCCGACCTTGCCGCCGGGCGGGTCGAACCAATCCATCTGAACCTCTACGCGGGTCCGTTCGTCGCCCAAGTCCCGGAAGCGTACCTGGCCGGAGGTCTCTACGTCCCCGTCCTCGCTTTCCCAGGCGAGCGCCTCATTACGCTCGTTCTGGGTCGTCCGCGCGTCGAACTCCACCGACGCCCCGAAAGGTCCTTTTACGTTCCAGTGGGTCTTATTGTCCCCAATGGAGCGGACTTCTTCGACGTTGCGCATGAAGTTCGGCAGGTTCTCTAGGGTTTCCCAGTAGTCATAAACCTGCTGAACCGGAGCGTTTACCTCTATGCTGCCTTCGAGTCGCTGTGCCATTCTACCTCCATAGTTCGTTGGCTTTACATCGGTTTAACTCTTACCCTAATAGAAAACCGACAAACCCTTGTGTTCGATAATACCGCTCCGGGCGTTTCGAGACGCCGGTCAAAGGCCTTCTACAGCCGTCGAAGTTTCAGCACCCGCCACCGATGCCGTTCCCCCGGTCCGTCAACCCGCAGAGCCGGTCTTCTGGGAGGCCCCATATCCCGCGCTCCGCCGCCCGCGCTTTTTGTTGTGCCGCCTCGAACCGGTCCCGGTGTTCGACGTTCGGCGGAAAGGTCGCCACCTGCGCGTACCCTTTCTCGAGAAGCATCAGGTTGAACATCGCGCCGTTCGGCGGGTGCAGATACGCCAGCACCCGGCCATAATCGTCCTTTCTTTCTACGTCGAAGCGGAGCGTCACGCGCCGGCCTTCGAGCTTTCTTCCGGCGAAACGTGCCGCTTCTTCTCCGTAGGGTTGCGCGCCCCGCGGCGAACCCGCCGTCTCGGGGGTGTCTATCCCGATCAGGCGCACGTCTTCGGTTCCGCTAACCGCCGGGCGTACCTCGACGGTGTCGCCGTCTATGACCCTGGCAACGGTAACTGTCGCGCCTCCCTCCCGAGCATCGTCAGATGTAGTCTCGATGCCGCAACCGGTTAGAAGCAATAGCATTATGGCCGTCAGCGGGAGCCGGTAGATCACCGCCACAAGCCCTGGCGGCGGTCCATGAGGCCGACGACCACCACGTGCGGCAGGGTGAGCGTCGAGATGAGAACGAGGTACAAGGCGAGTAGCCCCGCGGCCCCCTCTACGCCACCCGGAACAAGGAAATACAACCCGACGAGCAACGACAGCGCAATAGCGGTTAGCAGCGCGGCCTCGCGGACGAAAACCCTCGATGCACCGGGTAAAGACCCCTTTTGTAGGGCGGCCGAGGATGCGGGGTTCAGGAGCATGAGACGTGCGATGTGCCGGGGCGCGTGCCACAGGCAGAAGTACATCCCCAGCGCGAACACGGGCGGTACCACAATGAAATAAGCCGCCAACAGCCCGGTCTCTGCGGCGTCCAGCATCCAGGCGGGCTTATCCCGCGGCCCGGAGACCACGAAACCCCATGCCAGCGTAACCAGGACGAGCGCCAGGAAAGCTATTCCGGCGGTAAGGCGAAAACCCGGACCAAAAATCCCGGCAGGAACTTCTACATTCGAGAAAAGGCCGACGATGCTTTCTGCGACGTTGCTATAGACCGCGGGAAAGGCAAGCAGCGGGATTAGCATCGGCAGGCCGCCACGAACGACGACGTAGAGTATCTTTAAGGCCCGCGGCGCCAGGCGTTGCGCCTGTAAGAACGTTACCGCCGAGTATAAATCTCCCTGTCCCCAGTGGAACCAGGTGAGCAAGATAAAAAAAGAAAAAGCGGCTACCGGAGAAAAGGCCCAGAACGCCAGGTAAACGGCGGCGAGAACCAAATATAGCAGCACCACGAGGGCTACAAAGCCGGTCGAGCCGGGTTTTCCGAAGAGGCGTCCCGGGACCAGGTGATCCACGGCCCCGTGCGGCAAACCGAAGAGGATCAGGCTAAAAGCAAACGGCGCGTAACGGAGCGGACCGGAGACTTCAAATCCCACCAGAAAGGCCAGAACCGTAGCCCCGACGATGGCCCACGAAGGCACAACGACGAACCTCACCAACGTCTGCCGGGCGCCGGGCGAACCTTTCATCCCGGCCGACGAACCCGCCAGGTGTTTCATTTCGGGCGCTTCATTTAGTTGGTACGCGGGCTCACGAGTTGGACGAGCATACGAACCGCAATCTTCAGGAACGGCATCTTGGGCATCGCCAGGACCAGCCGCAGATCATCCGCCAGGGTGCTCTTTTCGGTTAGAAAACGTACCAGCGTATCCGGCGGAAGGCCGGTGAACATCCGCAAGTACACCTCCGGGCATCTCTCGGGATGTTCGTTCATGAACCTCAAAAATACCTTGTCGAGCAGCTTATAGCGCGCCGGCTCTATCCGTTTAGGCGGCTCTTTTTCGGCGATGACGTTCTTCGCGAGGGCTTGACAGTACCGCTGGATGCGCAAAAACGTGTAGCCGGTTGACGGACGAGACTCGCCGCCCAACATCCCTATAAGATAAGTCCTGTCGCCGGACTTTCGGGGGAACGCATGGTCCGTCATCGGAATATAACCGCGCTCCTCGTCGTCTACAACGTAGTCGTCTGGAGATAGTTCGTAGACGTCGGCCAGGTACTCCTCCAACTCGTCTCGATGCTCTTCTACGGTGATCTCTGCTTCGGAGAGATAAACGTTTTCTACCAGGGCCTCGTGTTCGCTGAAAGGCAGCACGTACACAAATCGCAAGCCCCGTCCCTGGTCCACCGAGAAATCCATGAGCGTGCAACGCCCGGGGTCAAAGACCGGCTTTCGGGAACGCAACCGGAGGCCGACAAACTTCTGCGGCACCCAGACCGCCTCGCCCTTCGCTTCCTCGAACGCTGGCGAGCCCGGAGGAAGTCCTCGGCCATCGAACACGTAGTGGGCCGTGTAGGCATCCTGGGCGGTCCCGACGAATACTTCTTCACCGTACTCTTTGCAACTCACCACGGGCTCCCCCAGGTGCAGCGTTACGTTGTCGTGAGAAGATATTTGCTCCAGGACGCCCGTGTAGAAGTCCGAGGCCGTCAAACACTGGTATGGGTAACGTTCCGTTCTCTGCTGTACAGTATCGGTGGCGCGAAAGATCCAGGTCCACCATCGTTTGGCTGTAAGGTGGGAAAACGGCGTAGGCTCCACGTCCCAAAAACACCACGTGCGGTCGTCTACGAACCCGCTCTTTTGGTCCAGGATCAAGATAGGCTCTGTGACGCCTTGCTCCAGCAGGTAGTAGCAGAGGCTCAGTCCGGCGCAGCCAGCACCGAGGATCACGTATTCGTAGCGGCCTTTCTCAAACCGGTTCGTCTTCAGGTTCTCCGGGACGACAGGGTTACCGGATCTCAGGGAGGGCCGGTATTCGGACCCTGGGTTGATATCGCCGACCGAATTTACACTCATAATCTCACCGGTTCCTCACTACCACTGCCTTACGGAGATTCAAGCTCACCACATGATGATAGCCGATCTCACCAGCCGGTTACCTTCTTAGAATAGAAAAAGAGAAGCGACCCATCCGGCGGGCCGCTTCTCGAAAAGTTCGCTTTTTGGGGGTTTAGCGGTTAAGCGCTGCGGGCCTGATCCTCGTGCTTGCCCTCGTAGAACTCTTCGACGATCTTGTCGTTGAACGCCGGCAAATCGTCCGGGGTACGGCTCGTTACGAGACCCTGATCCACCACGACTTCCTCGTCCACCCAGGTGGCCCCGGCGTTCCGGAGGTCGGTCTGGAGGCTGGGAAACGAGGTTACGGTGCGTCCGTTCAGTACGTCCGCCTCGATCAGGGTCCAAGGGGCGTGGCAGATGGCGCCGACCGGCTTGGCCTGCTCGAAGAAGTCCCGGACGAACTTGACCGCGTCTTCGTTCATTCGCAGGTTGTCCGGGTTGGCGACACCGCCGGGTAGCACGAGCCCGTCGTAGTCGGAGGCGCTCGCCTCGGAAACGGTTTTATCTACCTGGAACGTGTCGCCTTTGTCCAAGTGATTGAAGCCCTGTATCTCACCAGAATCGGTGGAGATCAACTCTGCTTCGCCGCCGGCTTCTTCCACGGCTTTCCAGGGTTCGGTCAGCTCGATCTGCTCCGTACCCTCCATCGCGGCGAGGAAAGCTATCTTTTTGCCTTGTAGTTCGTTAGCCATTGATGGTGCTCCTTTCTGAATCCTACAGGGCTTTAGATACCCGTCGTGCGTGCCGCCTAAACGGCTTACCAGTATTGATGCACCTGCGGGCGGATGCGGTTGTCGTAGACCTCCTTTATGCGCCCATGAGCCTCTTCGGGGAGCGGCGGCATGTCGGCGGCGGCGACGTTGTCTTCGACCTGGGATCCCCGTTTGCCCCCGGGGATGGCGCAGGATACGGTCGGGTGGTCGAGTACCCATCGCAGCGCCAACTGGGCCAGGGTATGGCCCTCCGGTACGAGTGCTTTGAGCTCTCCGGCGGCGTTGAGGCCGGTGTCGAAATCTACGCCGGCAAAGGTCTCGCCTCTGTCGAAGGCTTCGCCGGCGCGGTTGAAGTTGCGGTGGTCGTCTTCGGGGAACTCGCGGTCACGGCCCATCTTGCCGGAGAGCAGGCCGCTCGCCAGCGGGACCCGCACGATGACGCCGGCGTCTTTCTCCTCCGCTATCGGAAAGAACTCCTCGGAGGGTTTCTGGCGGAAGATGTTGAAAATGATCTGGACGGTCTTTACCCCGGGATAGTCGAGCGCTATTTTCGCCTCTTCGACCGTCTCGACGCTGACGCCGTAGTTCTTTATCTTGCCTTCTTGCTGTAGCAGATCCAGGGCCTCGAAGGTGTCGTCCTGCCGATAAGCCTCCGTCGGCGGGCAATGGAGTTGGAGCAAGTCCACCGCTTCCAACCCGAGGTTTTGCAGGCTCCGCTCCAGAAAAGACGAAAGGTTATCGTAATTGTAGCCTTCGGCCGCGTGAGGGTCCAGGCGGCGTCCGGCTTTGGTGGCGACGAAGATTTCATCGCCACCGCGTTCTTTCAGGAAACGTCCGATCAGCTTCTCGCTCGCACCATCGCCGTACACGTCGGCGGTGTCGAGAAAGTTTACGCCGAGGTCTATGGCCCTGTTGAGCGCGCCCCAGGCTTCCTCCTCGCTCACGTCGCCCCACTCACCGCCGATGGCCCAGGTCCCGAGGCTAATCTCCGAGACCCGCATCCCGGTCTGTCCCAACTCCCTGTAGTTCATCTCGGCTCCTTCATTTCCTCTTCTAACCCGTTACGCCGGATCACGTCCGCGTACCAGCGCGCGCTCATCTTCGGCGTCCGTTTCTGCGTCGGGTAGTCTACGTAAACGATCCCGAACCTCTTGGAGTACCCTTCGGCCCATTCGAAGTTGTCTAAAAGAGACCACACGAAGTACCCGGCCAGGTTCACTCCCTGCTCCATCGCCCCGTGCGCCGCCCGAAAGTGGCGGTCCAGGTACGAAACTCGCTCCTCGTCGTTTATATTACCTTCGGGATCTGCGTAATCGTGGACGGCGCGCCCGTTTTCGGTGATGTAGATGGGCAGGTCGGCGTACACGTCCTTTACGCGCACCAGTATCTCCGTCAGTCCTTCCGGCTCGACGGTCCAGCCCATCGCAGTCCTCTCCGCGTCATGCGGGATTATGACGCGGGCGTTCAGATCTGAGAAAGGTGTCCCGGACGGTTCTTCGTCGGGCGCATCCCGAACGGCGTGCCGGAAATAGTAATTGACGCCGAGGAAGTCGAGGTCCCCGGAGATAACGTCCATGTCGCCGTCCTGCACCGGCGGAAGCTCGACGCCGCGCTCGCGGTAGTGCGAGAAGAGATCCTCCGGGTACTCGCCGCGGAACACCGGATCGAGATAGAGTCGGTTCGCGTGCCCGTCCACGCGCCGGACCGCTTCCGCGTCGGCCTCCCGGTCTCGTGCCGGCCGCGCCGGCTGAAGCACGAGCGTAATGCCGAGCTGGTTCTCGTCCGCTGAGCCAGCGGCAGAGCGCATGTTTTGCAAGGCCAGGCCGTGCCCGAGAAGGAGGTGGTGCGTGGCGGAGAGGGCCCTGGCGGGCTCCGCGTGTCCGGGAGCATGAACGCCGTAGCCGTGACCCATCCAGGCGGCGACCCAGGGCTCGTTCAGCGTGATCCAGGACCGAACGGTGTCGGAAAGGGCTTCGTAGACGATGCCGGCGTACTCTGCGAAACGTTCGCTGGTCTCCCGGCTCGTCCAGCCGCCCCGGTCTTCGAGCGCCTGTGGCAAGTCCCAGTGATAGAGGGTGAGCATCGGCTCGATATCGCGCCCGCGGAGTCCGTCTACCAGCCGCCGGTAGAAGTCCAAACCTTTCCGGTTCGGCCCACCACTGCCGTCCGGTTGGATGCGGGGCCAGGCAACGGAGAAGCGGTAGCCTTGTATGCCAAGCTCCGACATGAGATCCAGGTCCTCTTCGAGCCGGTGGTACTGGTCGCAGGCTATGTCGCCGGTATCTCCGTGGAGCACCTTGCCGGGCGTGTGAGAGAAGGTGTCCCAGATAGATTTCCCTCTTCCGTCCTCCCCCACCGCGCCTTCTACCTGATAAGAAGCGGTCGCCGTGCCCCACAGGAATTCTTCCGGAAAGTCCATTTGCAGCTCCTTACTATCCGTCGTATTTTTCTTCGAGGGCGGCCCCGAGCAAGCCGGCCGCTTCCCGGACACCTTCTTCGGGGTTTATGGAGAGGTCTTCGTGCTCTATGGAGAGCGCCCCTTCGTAGCCGACGCCTCGCAGTTTAATTACGAATTCTCTCCAAAAGTTCGCCCTGTGTCCGCGGCCGGCCACCCGGAAAAGCCACGAGCGCCCACCATCCGGCGTGTGTTCCTTCGTGTCCAGGACGCCGTTACGGGCGACCAGGTTCGGGTCGAAGCCCGTGTCCTTTGCGTGGACGTGGAAGATGGCGCCGCCGAGTTCTTCCACGCTGACGAGCGGGTCGATCTGCTGCCAGAACAGGTTCGACGGGTCCAGGTTCACCCCGACGTTGTCTCCGGTGAGATCTCTCAATCGCCGGAAAGTCTCGGCGTTGTAGACGACGAAGCCGGGATGCGGCTCTACGGCGACCCTGACACTGCGTTCTTCCGCGAACTTGGCCGTCTCCTGCCAATAGGGCGCTACTTTCTCGGTCCACTGCCATTCGAGAGTCTCCCGAAAATCCGGGGGCCAGGCACAGGTCACCCAATTTGGTCTCTCGGAGTTTTCGGAGTCCCCGGGACAACCGGCGAAGGTAACGACCGTCTCTACGCCAAGTTCCGCCGCCAGCCGTACGGTGTTGCGGAAATCTTCGTCGTGGGCGTGGGCGATGTCCTCGTTCGGGTGCAACGAGTTTCCGTGGCAGGAGAGGGCACTGATCTCTACCCCCGAGTCCTCTATCGTTTTCCGAAAATCCTTCAGAGCGCTCGAGTCGGCCAACAGTTCGTGCGGGTCGCAGTGCGCGTTGCCAGGATAGCCCCCAGCCCCGAGCTCTACCGCCTCGCATCCGAGGCTCCAGGCATAGTCGAGCGCCTTCGGGAGTGGCTTGTCGGCCAGGGAAACGGTGAAAAGCCCTAGCTTCAAATCGGCATCGAGATAAAGGGGGACGAGTGGTCCGGGGCGCGTGAGAGTATCTCGGCGGCCTGTTCGAGCGGCATGCGAGGCTCTGCTTCGGCCTCGATCATGGCCGGCTTCAAACCCACGTCCCCGACCATCGGGATGCCGGTGATCTCCGGCCGCGCCAGCACGAACGAAACGGCGGCGTCTATGTACTCCTGCTGCTCGAACGGCTCGTACCACGTCGCCCTTCGCTGGCCTTCTAGTGGATCACCCCCCGGCCAGTTGCGCCGCGAGATGGTCTTTATGGTCATCAACCCTGCGTCCTGCCGTATGGCCTCATGGACAACCTTCTCGAAGCTCACGCGGTATTCATCGTCCAACGAGAGTACGTAGTTCCAGGGCGTGAGTACCGTGTCGAATGGGTAACGGCGAAGCGCTTCCAGGTGCGTGACCGGCGCGTGGTGTCCGTGGCCGGTAATACCGACCGCGCCCGTGAGGCCTTCTTCCATAGCCTCCACAGCGGCCCTCAGCGAACCACCGCTTCCGGTAGCGAGGTCCAGGTCGTCGAGGTCGCCCACGGCGTGTAGCTGTATGAGGTCTACAGAGTCTACCCGCAGCCGTTCCAGGGACGCTTCTATGCTGCGTCGGGCGGCGTCTTTTTCGCGCTCCTCGACTTTCGTGGAGAGGAAGATGTCGTTGCGGATCTCCGGCATCCAGCGCCCGAGGTGTTCTTCGGAGTTCCCGTCGCCGTAGCCCGCCGCCGTGTCGAAGTGGTTTATTCCGGCTTCGAGAGCAGCGGAGATCGACTGATCGGCTTCTTCCTCGCTAACCTCTGAGAGCGCGGCCCCGCCGTAGACCAGGACCGAACTCATATGCTCCAACCGTCCTAGACGGCGCTTTTCCATTCCTACCCCCTTTGCGCAGTTGCCCGTTTATCTTATATCGTTTCCGAACCCCGGGCGCAGCGTAACACCGGGGGCTTTATACTGTGAGTGGGGAACCCACGAAAGGAGCCGGCATGAGCCACAAGGTCTACCGCAGCGAACTCGACCCGATCAGCTTCCTGAGGCGCAGCGCGTATGTTTTCCCGGAGAAGACGGCCGTTGTTCACGGAGATCGGCGCTACACCTACGCGGAGCTGGAAGAGCGGGTCAACCGGCTCTCTTCGCGGCTCAAGGAAGAGGGACTGCAGAAGGGGGACCGGGTAGCCTTTCTCTGCCCGAACATTCCGCCGTTGCTGGAGGCACACTTTGGAGTGCCTGCCGCAGGTTACGTGCTCGTAGCGATCAACACCCGTTTGGGTAAGGACGAAGTCAAATACATCGTCGAGCATTCCGGGACCAAGATGGTCTTCGCCGACGCCGAGCTGGAGCATCTGCTGGAGGATGTCGAAGACGTGGAGGTCGTACGCGTAGACGACACGGGCGAGAGCGGAGACTCCTACGAGGACTACCTGGCCGACGGATCGCCGGAGCCGGTCGAGAGCATGTTGGAGGACGAAGAAGAGACCATCTCCATAAACTACACCTCCGGGACCACGGGCCAGCCTAAAGGCGTGATGTACTCCTACCGTGGCGCGTACTTGAGCGCCCTGGGCAATGTTATAGAAGTCGGGATGAACTACGACACCAACTACCTGTGGACGCTGCCGATGTTCCACTGCAACGGATGGACCTTCCCGTGGGCGGTAACGGCGATAGCGGGAACGCACGTCTGTCTGCGGAAGGTCGAGGCGCCGCGCGTCTGGGAACTGTTCGAGGCGGAGGAGATCACGCACTATTGCGCCGCGCCGACGGTTCAGATCGGGATCGTCAACGACGAGAACGCCCACGAACTCGACCGTCCAGTGGTTGCGGCCATCGCGGGTGCGCCGCCCTCCCCCACCCTGCTCGGCCAACTCGAAGGTTTCAACATCCGGCCGCTGCACATCTACGGCCTCACCGAGACCTACGGCCCGATGACCACCTCCGCGCCGAAGAAAGAGTGGGAAGATCTCGACGAGGAAGAGCGGGCGAACAAGCTGGCGCGCCAGGGCCAGGGTTACGTCACGGCGGACCTGGTCCGGGTGGTGGACGAGGACATGAACGACGTCCCGCTTGACGGGGAGACTATGGGTGAGATCGTGATGCACGGCAACATGGTCGCCAAAGGCTACTTCGAGAACGAAGAGGAGACCGAAGAAGCGTTCGAGGGCGGCTGGTACCACTCCGGCGACATGGCGGTCTGGCATCCCGACGGCTACGCGGACATCCGTGACCGGGACAAAGACGTAATTATCTCCGGCGGCGAGAACATCTCCACCATCGAGGTCGAGCAAACGGTGATGAAGCACCCGGCGGTGATGGAGGCAGCCGTCGTCGCCATCCCGAGCGAAAAATGGGGCGAGCGTCCGAAGGCTTTTGTTACGCTCAAGCAGGGCGAAGAGGCCACGGAAGAGGAGATCATAGACTTCTGCAAAGAGCGCATCGCCCGCTTTAAAGCCCCCGAAGCCGTAGACTTCGGCGACCTACCCAAGACCGCCACCGGCAAGGTCCAGAAATTCGTCCTGCGAGATCAGGAATGGGAAGGCCAGGAGAAGAAAGTCCACTAGCAACAACGCCATCCCGGAGGTGGTCCGCGTGGCGCAACTACACGTCCTCAAAGTATTCGTCGGCGACGAAGGCGTCGGCGGCAACCCGCTGGGCGTATTCCTCGAAGGAAGCGAAGTTCCAGAGGACGGCCGCCAACAAGTCGCGGCAGACCTCGGCTTCTCGGAGACGGTTTTCGTTGACGAACCCGCGTCCGGCGACCTCCGCATCTTCACCCCGACGACCGAGCTACCGTTCGCCGGACACCCGTTAGTCGGTACGGCCTGGCTCCTGGCGAAAGAGCGGTCAGCGGTAGAAACCTTACGCCCGCCCGCAGGCGAAGTCTCGGCGAGGATGGACGGGGAGGTGGCCTTTATCACCGGACATCCCGATTGGGCGCCCGAGTTCGAGCACTTGGAGATGGAGTCACCCGCCCAGGTAGAGTTGCTGGACGGCCCGCCCGAGGGCAAGGACCTGGTCGGAGTGTGGGCCTGGGAGGATGAACCGTCCGGTTTCCTGCGGGCTAGGGTCTTCGCGTCCCGCCTCGGTGTTGAGGAAGACGAAGCTACAGGGGCGCACGCCGTCCGGTTGGCGGCGCGATTGGGACGGGAAGTTTTGATCCGCCAGGGCGAGGGCTCCCTGATATCCGCCCGGCCAAACGATGATGAAACCGTCGAGATCGGTGGGCTGGTCCAGCTCGTCGAAGAGCGCGAATACGCGTTAGGAGAACACGAATGATCGAAGCCGAACAAAAAACCTACGAGCACATCCTCTTCGAGCAAGATGGGAATGTGGCTTACGTGACCATGAACCGTCCCGATAAGCGCAACGCCCTGTCGTTGGCGCACATGCTGGAGCTGAAAGAGTGCTTCGAGTCCATCTGCGCGAGCAAGGAAGCCCGGGCGGTAATCCTGCGGGCGAACGGACCGGCCTTCTGTGCCGGGCACGACCTCTCCGAGATGGTAGGCCGCGACCCGGAGTTCTACCGGCGGCTCTTCGACGTTTGCACGGAGCTTATGACGACCATCCAGTCAATTCCGCAGCCCGTGATCGCCTCGGTCCACGGCATCGCCACCGCCGCCGGCTGCCAGCTCGTCGCGACCTGCGACCTCGTAGTCGCCGCGGAAGAGGCCCGTTTCGCCACGCCGGGGGTCAGGATCGGGCTGTTCTGCTCCACCCCGATGGTCGCCCTGAGCCGCTCTGTCGGCCAGAAAAAAGCTATGGAGATGCTGCTGACCGGAGACTTTATCTCCGCCGAGGAAGCACGCGCCGAGGGACTGGTCAACAGGGTCGTTTCCGACGAGGAGCTTGAAAGCGAATCACGGAAACTGGCGGAGAAGATAGCCGAGGCCAGCTCGCTCGTCGTCGGTGTCGGCAAGCAGGCGTTCTACAAGCAACTCGAAGTGCCAACGGAACAGGCTTACACCTACACTAAAGAGGTCATGTCTTCCAACGCCTCTTTCGGAGACGCCCAGGAAGGCATCTGCGCTTTTCTAGAAAAACGCAAGCCGGAGTGGCAGGGACGCTAGCGCGACCATGAGCAGGAAGTTTGTCCTTTCGCGGTGGCAGCTCGTTGGCGGGGCGGCGCTCTCCGCGGTGGCGCTAACGAACCGCGTTCTGCTTCCGGCAGCCCGCTGGTACCTGCGACGACGGGCGAACGCGGTGATAGCCGACGTCAACGAACGCCTGCAGCTTAAGATTCCGCCGTTTGGGGTGACAAAGCGGCGGGTACTCGTTGACCGGCTTCTGTACGATCCGGCCGTTCTAGAGACGGCGGAGGCCCACGCTGGGGAGCACGGCTTGCCGCTGGCGGTGGCGATGGGTCAGGTCGAGCGGTACGCCCGGGAGATCGTGCCGGCGTTCAACCCTTACGTATACTTCAAGATCGGGACCCGGCTCAGCCGGCTCCTGGCGCGGAGGCTGTACAACGTCCGGGTAGTTTTCGCCGACGAACGGGCGCTGGAGGAGGTAGAGACCCAGCCGAGCGTCGTTTTCGTGGCGAACCACCGCAGCAACATGGACTACGTTTTGCTGGCTTACCTGGCCTCCAAACGCGCGGCCCTGAGCTACGCGGCGGGCGAGTGGGCGCGCATCTGGCCGATAGAGCAGTTGGTCAAGGCAATGGGCGCTTTTTTCGTGCGGCGGGGTTCGGGAAATCCCCTCTACCGTCGCGTCCTAGAGCGCTGGGTGCAGATGGCTACCGAGGCCGGCATGGTGCAGGTCGTCTTTCCCGAAGGTGGGTTGAGCCGGGACGGGGCGTTGCGGGAGCCGAAGATCGGGCTCCTCGACTACATGCTCCGACGCTTTGACCCGGTCGGCGCAAGGGACCTGGTTTTCATTCCGGTGGGCCTCAACTACGACCGGGTGCTGGAGGACCGTTCGTTGCTGCTCTCTAAAGAGACCATTCAGCACTCCCGGCTGGATGCCGTCGTAAACGCCGGCGGCTTCGTCTCCCACAACCTGCGGCTCGCGCTCGGTGGTGGTTGGCGGCGTTTCGGCTCCGCCGTCGTGAACTTCGGGGCCCCGATCTCGATGCGCGGGTACACCAGAGTCCACGGCATAGACTTCCGAGACATGAAGCGCCCGGAGAGGATAGAGCAGGTAAAAACCGTGGCCCAGGAGCTAATGCGCGCGGTCGGCAACGTCGTTCCGGTCGTGCCGGTGCCGCTTGTGGCGCACCTCTTTGCGCAAGACTCGGACGAAGCTTTGTCGTGGCAGGAGTTGAAGTCTCGCGGCCGGGCGTTGATGGCGGACCTCGAAGAGTCCGGCGCCCACGTTTACATCCCACACGAAGATTGGGAAAGGGCTATCGGATCCGGTCTGGACCGGCTGATCCTGCGTCGTCTGGTGCGCGAAGAAGATGGTATTTACCAGGCAGTTCCGGAGGAGCTACCCCTGCTACGCTACTACGCCAACTCTATCCTGCAGCTTATGCAAACCCGGTCGGACACGGCTTCCAGCGAAAAGTCGGCGTCTGTCCCGGCCGACGGCTAACCTTTTAGCATCCCGGCGTCGCCCAGGGTCTCTTTTAAGAGCTGCCGGGCCTCCGGCTCGCGCAGAAAGCCCCGGTGGGTCCCCTCGTACCAGGCGATGCGCGGCTGGTCCCAGTGCATCCACAGGTTGTTCGTCTCGGAGATCGGCACCACCCGGTCGGCGACGCCGCCGAAGATCGCACGCCGCTCCCGGGGCACCAGGGGTTCCATCTGGAGCGGGGAGATCACCTTCGTCAGCTCTCCCTGCAGCCCGCGCCACACGCCCTGATGCTGCATGTAACGGGCCGCCAGCGCCGGGGTGTTGCGCCAGAACAACCGGGTAAAGTCCGTCGCCGGGTTGCCGACCACCACGCAGTCGAGCCGCTCGTCGAGGCAGGAGAGCAGGGCCGCCGAGTAACCGCCCAAAGAATGTCCCAACGCCCCTATCGCGGGTGCTTCCTCTACCTCCAACCAATCCAGCAGACGCCGGATGTCCCACATCGCCTGGGAAGCGGCGTGCAAGGTGTCCATCAGGTCTCCGGTCAAGATGCGGCCGCCGCTTACCAACCCGACCCGCCGCGGGCCGTGGATGGGGAGGACCGGGAAGAGCAGGTTCAGCCCAAGCTCTTTGTGCAGGTAGTCGGGTTTGAAGAGGGTCAGGTCTTTCCAGGGCGAGCCCATCCTGATGCCGTGGACGCACACCAGCCAGGGGCGCGGCCCACCGGGATGCCGCAAGACCCAGGCGTGGGCCGTGCGGTTGCTCTTGTACGAGAGCCAGCGCTCCCGGCCCGGCTCCTCGGGCCAGGGTTCGTAGCCGCTCTCGAAGCTGAGCTGCTCGAACCGGTGTCCCAGGTGGCGGCGTCCCCGGCTCGTGGCTTTTTCGAGCGGCGGCGGTTCGAGATGGTAGCCCCGGGGCGAGTCGAGCCACCCGGCCCCGTCGAACAGCTCGTAGGCAGCTTCCATCTCGCGTCGCACCCGCGTGGCCCGAGGCCCGATCGTCATCGGCCACGTGCTCCACACGATGGCGCCTATCGTGAGTTCGTCGCCCGCCGCTTTGAGCGCCAGCCGGGCGTTTAGCTTCGGGATCGGCACCCCCGCCGGAACTGGCTCCTGACCGACGCCCAGGTACCCGGCGGACATAAAACTCAGGAACGAGCCGGCGAGTAGCAACAAACCAGGACCGACACCGAACACGAACATAGATGGAAGAGAAAGCACCATGCCGAAGAAAGCGCCGAAGGTCATGTACTGAAACAGGCGCGGGTCCCGGTCGAAAAACAGTCCCGAAACCCCGGTAGCGAGCAGCAGGATGCCGGGGGGCAGGTCCAGCAAGCCCGGCCAGGGACTGCGGCTCGCCCACCACAGCCAGAGCGCCCCGCTCACTATCGGCAAGAAAGTCGCCGCCGGCCACCAGGCGGGCGCTATCGGTCGCCGCAACTCCTCACCCAGAACACGTTTTTTCGGCTCGTTCGTAGACATAGTCTCACACCTAAAGTTAACCGACCCGGTAGCAAACGTCGAGCCCGGCTCTATCCAGGACATAGCCGGGCCTGCATTTGAGTATGGAGCCGGGAGCGTGCTAACCTGCAAACACTATGACGAGCACGACGACGAGACCCCAAGAAAAGAGCCGTCGGAAGACGCAGGGTTTACCGCCCTACAACGTGGTCCTACTCAACGACGACGACCACAGCTACGACTACGTGGTGCTCATGCTCAACACTATCTTCGGCCATCCGCCGGAGAAGGGCTTTCAAATGGCGTTAGAGGTAGACAAGACCGGCCGGGTCGTGGTCGCCACGGAAAACCTGGAAGTGGCAGAACTCAAGCGGGATCAGGTCCACGACTTCGGCCCTGATCCACTGATTCCGCGCTGCAAGGGCTCGATGTCGGCGACTGTGGAGCCGGCGACCGGCTGATTAGCTCTCCGCCGGGGCGAGACGCAAGATGCGGTCGTCTTCCGGCGCGGGATTTCCACGCCCGTCACGGTTGTTGGTGAGAACCCAGATCGAACCGTCCGGCGCCTGCGCCACGTGCCGCAAGCGTCCGAAGTCCCCGCTGAGAAGCTGCTCCCTTTCAGCGACGCTTCCATCGGAGTTTAGCTCCAGCCGCCACAACCGCTCTCCGCTCAACGCCGCCATAAGAAAGTCGCCGTTCCACTGGGGTATGGCACTGTCCGTAGGGATCTCCGCCCCGCTCGGCGACGCCTCGGAGGTATCGAAAACAGCTATGGGATCTATGTAGTCCGGCTCTCCACCTTCGCCTTCTACTTCCGGCCAACCGTAGTTGCCGCCGGCCTCTATGAGGTTTACTTCGTCGTAGGTATTCTCACCGAACTCGCTGGCGAAGAGTTGGCCTTCTTCATCCCAGGCGAGGCCTTGCACGTTACGGTGGCCGTAGGAGTAGGTGAGGTTGTCCTGGAAGGGGTTATCGGCGGGCACTTCCCCTTCGGGGGTCATGCGCAGGACCTTGCCGGCCAGGGAGTTTACGTCCTGGGATAGTTGCGGGTCGCCCGCATCCCCGGTGGCGACGTAGAGCAGGTCGTCGGGGCCGAAGGCTATGCGGCCGCCGTCGTGGTAGGTGTTTACCGGGATGCCGGTCAGGATGGGCTCGGGCTGTTCTCCGAGTCGGAAACGGCCCACCCGGTTGTCCTCGCCGGTGGTGTAATAGGCGTAGATGTAGCGGTCGTTCTCGTAGTCGGGCGAGAGCGCGAGGCCGAGCAAACCTCCCTCGCCGGAGCCCCCCTCGGGTATCTGATGCACCTCCTCTACGCTGCCTCGTCCATCTACGGCCAGCACCCGCCCGGTATCTCGCTCCGTCACCAGCGCCCGTCCATCGGGGAGAAAAACCAGGCCCCACGGCGCCTCCAAGCCCGTCGCGAGGGTCTCGAACTGGACTTCGACCGGCCCGCTGGTCGTAGGCTCCGGGGGCGGTTCGGAGGCGCTCTCGGCGGTCGCCTCTTGCGAAGCGGAGGTATTTCCGGCAGTCGTCCCTTGAGTAGGCTGCGTCTGTCCGGTTGCTTGTGTTCGCTGAGCGGGTTCCGTCTGACCGGAGTCGCCGGTTTCTACCGTGCCGCTCTCAGGACGCTCTGAGGTGGAGGAACTGCAGGCGGCCAGGGAAATAGCGGCGGAGATCGTGAGAAGGGCGAGAAGGGCTTTTCGTTTTTCGAGGGTTCGCATTTCACTCCTTGGCGCAAGAATCAATGGTGTTGGATAGCTGTTTTACCGCAAAAAAGGCGACGCGGAAGTGAAGTCCCGCTCATTGATCGACCTACTCAAACAGAACTGTAGGATACCGTCCCGCTATCGGTAGCTTGGGCGCGCCCTTCGAGGACGAGGTGGTCCAGGTGCGCCAGCGTCTCGGCCAGGGCGAAACAGCGCTGGTAGATCGTCAGGGCGCCACGGAAGGCTTTGCGGGAGACCTCGTACGATGATAGAGAAACCCCGTTCAATGCGGCGTGCATGAAATCCAGCCGCTCCTCGTGATGGGCTACAAGCTCAGAGATCCTGCCCTCCAGGTCGTGGAACACGGGACCGTGGCCCGGTAGGATCAGATCAGCGTCGAGTTCCCGCAAAGACTCTACTGATTCCAGGTAACGGGCCAGCGGGTTCGGCTTCGATTCCGGCCAGAGCCCGATGTTTGGGGTGATCTTTAGCAGCACGTGATCCGCGACAAAGAGTATCTTTTGCTCTTCGTCGTGCAGCATTAGCTGGTAGTCGGCGTGTCCGGGGGCGTGGATCGCACGAAGAGAGCGGTTACCGAAGTCTAGCTTCTCCCCGTCCCCTAACGGGAGCATCTGCGCCGGTAACGACAGGCTCGCCCGCATCTTCGCAGCGGCCGAAGCGGCCAACTCGCGCGGCATTCCGTGGCGGGCCAGATGGTCTACGAAAGGCGCGGGGTCCGGTTCGCCGCCCCAGAGGGCGCGGGAACGAGAGATCTCCTCTTCCAGCATATAGACCGGGGCGCCGGATCGCTTCTGCAGCCACCTCGCGCCCCCGAGATGATCCGGGTGAAAGTGCGTTACGACGATCCGGGCCACGTCCCGGCCGAGATCCAAACCAATCGAGGCGGCCTCACTCTCCCAAACCTCGTAAGTCTGTGGGTAATGGTATCCAGTATCTACGATAGTCCATCCGTCGTCACCCTCGATCAGGTACGCCGAGACGAACTGCAGCGGCAAAGGAACCGGTAGCTTTAGTTGGTAAACGCCTTCCGCAACCCGCGCGGCCTCACCAATAGGCTGCGTGGCGAGGTTCGCAGGAGTCACACCGTCGGTCAAAAGGCATTCCTTCCGCTAAAACCGCTAAAAGTTTCAGCGGCCAACCAATAAAAGCTGACCGCTGATAGGCTGAGATGCTGGCTTACTAACAGCTAATTCTGTAAGTTCTCGAAGATACCGGCCGCGCCCATGCCACCACCGATGCACATGGTAACCATACCGTAGCGACCGCCACGCCGCTTCATCTCGTTGAGGAGTTGGACGGTAAGCTTGGTGCCGGTGGCGCCCATCGGGTGGCCGAGAGCTATGGCTCCGCCGTGGACGTTGGTCTTCTCCAGGTCCATGCCGACTTCGCGGATGACGGCGAGCGCCTGGGCCGCGAACGCTTCGTTGAACTCGATCAGGTCTATATCGTCCATCGTGAGCCCGACCTGATCCAGGACCTTCGGAATCGCCACCGTCGGGCCAATACCCATGACCTCCGGCCGCACGCCGCCGATGGCGAAACCCATAAAACGGGCGAGCGGCTGCAGCCCACGTCTCTCGGCCTCCTCACGCTCCATCACGATGACCGCGGCGGCTCCGTCGCTCCGCTGGGAAGAGTTGCCTGCCGTAACCGTGCCGTCGCGCTGGAAAGCCGGACGCAAGCTGGCCAAGGCCTCAGCCGAGGTGTCGCGCGGGCCTTCGTCCCGGCTGAAGGTAGTCTCCATATGCTCCACGTCGCCGCCGTTGTGAACGAAGTCGTACTCGACATCGAGCGGTACGATCTCCTCGTCGAATACACCGCTTTCTACGGCTTCCTTCGCCAGCGTGTGGCTGCGGAGGGCGAACTCGTCCTGATCCTCACGCGAAACTTTAAACTCTTGGGCGACCTGTTCGGCGGTCAGGCCCATGCCCATGTACGCCGCCGGGTTCACCTCCACGAGCTTCGGGTTGGGCGAGAAGATGGGCTGGTCAATGGTCGAGGACATATGCTCCGTCCCACCCGCGAGGATGGTGGTGGCGTTGCCGACCATGATCCGCTCGGCCGCATTCGCGATGGTCTGCAGCCCCGATGAACAAAACCGGTTGACGGTCTGGGCCGGCACGGTGTCCGGCAACTCCGCGAGCAGCGAGCTGAGCCGGGCCACGTTGTAGCCCTGCGTCCCCTCCGGGATCGCACAGCCGATGATTACGTCCTCTATCTCCTCTTTTTCCAGTCCGTCGGCCCGCCGGATGGCCTCGTTTATCGCGGCGGCGGCCATGTCGTCCGGCCGGCTCGACCTCAACGTTCCTTTCGGTGCGCGTCCTACGGCGGTACGGGCTCCCGAAACGATTACGGCTTCTTTCATTGCATTTCCTCCTTTACGAAGATGCTGTGCTGTTCGTTGTCGAGCAGACAGAATCCTGGTTTAGTTCCATTTTAGGCACAGGTTTCGAAACGGTCAGACTCACTAAAGAGCCTTCGGGACTAAAATTACCGGCCAATGGCTCCTGGGCTACAATTTGTCCCGGTTCCGCAAAGGCTCTTCGAGCAGCCTGAATTTGTCCACTATACTTTGCCTCTCCCAGACTTCGGCACGCTTTCCTAACCGGTTCACCGACTACGTTTGGTATCGGCTCGTCGTTTAGAGCCGCGCAGCCTGCACCACCGGAACATTCTCCATTTCTAGGGCCCGGAGCTAGGGCCAGAACCATCAAGCCCACAATGATTGTTAATGCACCCAGCACGGTTATCGTTGCTACCGCGAGCATTCTAAGCTCTCTCAAGTTACCCGAGTATCCTTAGTTTCTTACCGGTTTGCCCGTCTTCAACATTCCCTCTATTCGCTCGTGAGTCTTCTCGTTCTTGAGGAGTTCGAGGAAAGCTTCTTTTTCGAGTTGGAGCAGGTAGTCCTCTGTCACCCACTGGGGCAATGATACCCCACCGCCAGAGAGGACGTGCGCCGCATGGTTCGCTATTACGCCGTCGTATTCGCTGGCGAAGTGGCCCCACTGCATCGTGAGCACACCTACCTGCAGCGCGGCTTCGGCGGACTTGCCGGCGGCGAAGACGTTTTCACCCCGTTCTGGCGGCGCGTAGCCGTCGGCGAGATCTTGAACTTCGCGTTTGGCGGCGGAGATGAGGTGGTCCGGGTTCATGACTACCCGGTCGTACGCCGTGAGGAAACCCATCTCCTGGGCTTCGAGGGCGCTGGTCGCCACCTTCGCCATCGCGATGGCCTCGAAGGCTTTCTGCAGGTGCGGCAGCGGCGGCGCGTCGGAGGCCACCTGAATCGGCGGTGAGATTATGCGGCGGGCAAGCTCTTTGGTTCCGCCGCCCGCCGGGATTAGGCCGACCCCGGCCTCGACGAGGCCCATGTAGGTCTCACCGGCAGCAACTACCCGGTCGGCGTGCAGACAAATTTCCAGTCCCCCACCGAGCGTCTGACCGCGCGGGGCCGCGACGACCGGCTTGGAAGCGAAGCGGAAGTTCATAAGGAGGTCGTGCAGGGCGTCAATCCTGTCGCCGACCTGATCCAACTGTCCTGCCTGAACCGCCTGTGCAACTTCCCCGAGGTTCGCTCCCACACAGAAGTTTCGTCCCTCGTTCCCGATGACGAGCCCGACAACATCGTCCCGCTCCATCTCCTGCAGAGCCTTGTTCCCCATCTCCAGCATCGCGCCGTCTATGGAGTTGCCCCGGGAGTGAAACTCGAAGAGGAGCACGCCGTCGCCGAGATCTAGCAAGCTGGCCGAGTCGTTGCTCGCCAGTTCCTTGCCCTCGTCACGAAGCCTGTCGAGCGAGATTTGCATGGGGTCTTCGCGGACCGGCTCGTAGCCTTTTTCGACCGGGCTGTAGACTAGCTCGCGGCCGCCTTCGGCTTTATAGAAGCTCTCGTTGCCGCCTTCGAGCATCTCTTCTACCCAGCCGGCGACTTCAATGTCCAGGTCCTTCATCTGCTCCACCGTCTGCTGCACACCGAGCAGGTCCCAGGTGCGGAACGGGCCGGCCTGGTGGCCGAAGCCCCACTCCATCGCGTGATCCACGTCTTCGAGGGTGTCGGAGATCTCCGGTACTTTCCTCGCAGAGTAAGCTAGATACGGCAGCAGCGTATCCCGCAGATACTGAGCGTGCCGGTCCTCCTCGGCCTTGTCCATTAGGAATCGGAGCCGGGCCGAGAGGTCTCCTTGCTGCTGGGCTTCTTCGGCTATCGGTATCTCTGGGTTCTCGGCCGGGTGGTGCTCGAAGGTTTCGAGGTCTATGACGTCGAAGACTCTTTCACCGTCGCGCTGGGTGCGCTTGTAGAAGCCGGCGCCGCTCTTGTTGCCGAGCAAGTTTTGCTCGACCATCTCTTTTAGCTTCGGGTGCGGCTTGAGTTGTTCGCGGGATTCGTCTTCTGGGACTGCTTCGTAGAGATTCTCGGCGACGCCGACGGCGATGTCGAGGCCGACCTGGTCGTTGAGGCGGAAGGTGGCGGTTTTGGGGTGCCCGATCAGGGGTCCCGTAATAGCGTCCACCTCCTCGACGCCGTAACCGTTCTCTATGGCGTAGCTAACCGACTGCATCCCGGCGAAAGAGCCGATCCGGTTCCCGATAAAGTTCGGCGTGTCCTTGGCGATGACGCCGCCCTTGCCGAGCACCCGCTCCCCGAAGCTCCGTACCCGCTCGACGATCTCTTCATTAGTATCTTCGGTCGGGATGATCTCCAACAGCTTCAAATACCGCGGCGGGTTGAAGAAGTGCGTCCCAAGAAAGCGCTTCTTGAAACCCTCCGAGCGCCCCTCAGCAACCTGGTGCAGCGGTATTCCAGATGTGTTGGAGGAGATAATGGCGTCTTCTTTCGCCGTCTGCTCCACCCGCTCCATTAGCTGCTGCTTCGGCTCCAGCTTCTCGATAATAGCCTCTAAAACCCAGTCCACTTCGCCGACCCGGGCGAAGTGGTCCTCGAAGTTACCGATCCGGATGCGGTCCACCGTTTTCTCGCTCATCAGGGCGGCGGGCCGGGCGTCCTTCATCTGTTTGTAGCCCTTTTCGACGACGGCGTTGTTGTCATCGTCGTCCGGGGCTATGTCCAGCAGGTCCACTTCGAGACCCGCGTTTGCGCAGTGGGCGGCTATCGCGGCCCCCATCGTTCCGGCTCCTAAAACCGCCACTTTTCTTATCTGTTGCGGCATATCTCCTCCACTTCTTCTCTTACAGTTCGCGTCTTTCCCCGGTGTGTCATTTCTGTAGTCAGCAAGTCCCTCGTGTCGTTAGCCGTAGATCTCCTCTTGCATCGCCTCGATGGCCGTCTTGACCCGGAGCAGATGCTCCTCGAAGAGAATTTTTATCTCTTCGTACTTTTCCTCGCCCTGGGACGTGATGCTGTAGAACCTGCGGGTGCGGGTGTCTGCGTCCTCCCACTCCGCGGTCAGGTAGCCTTTCTCTTCCAGCCGCCGCAGCAGCGGGTAGACGGTGTTGGGTGAGGCGCTCATCACGCCCGAAGTCATTTCTTTTACGCCCTTTATGATGCTGTTGCCGTACTCGGGCTGTTTGCTGACCATGTGCAGTATGAGCAGCGGGAAGATGCTCTTGGACTTCACCTCGCTCAGGAATATCTCTTTGGGCGTTACCTCTGTACGTTCTATGGAGTCCTCCCTCGTCCTTCTTATCGTGGAACGGCCTATTGATTATTCCCCGAAACTCCTTTTTAACAACGTATATCCGGACAATATCAAGAATAGAGCTTCTCGATGGTGTCTGCATAGCGTTCGCGCACCACGCGCAGCTTGACCTTTAGCGTAGGGGTCAGTTCGCCCCGGTCTTGGGAGAGCTCCTCGGCCAGCAAAGCGAATTTCTTTGGCCGTTCGTAGTTGGCGAACTGCCGGGTGGCCTCGTCTAACTCTTTCTCCAACAGGCTTCTCACCTGCGCATCTTCGCTGAGTTGGTCGTTCTGGTTGTTGCGGTCGAGGCTTTTGCGGACGGCATCGTAGTCGGGGACGAGCAGGGCTGAGACGTATTTGCGGCCGTCGCCGATGAGGGTGGCCTGCGAGATGTGCGGGGCGGCGACGATAGCCGTCTCTATAGGTTGGGGAGCCACATTCTTCCCCGTGCTCAAGACGATCAGGTTCTTCGCCCGGTCGGTAACCTTGAGGTAGCCGTGCTCGTCTATCTCTCCTACGTCACCGGTCCTGAGCCAGCCGTCTCCGGTAAAGACTTCGGCGGTGGCCTTCTCGTTGTTCAGGTAGCCGCGCATAACGTGCGGGCCGCGGGTCAGGATCTCTCCCTCGTCCGAGATCTTTACCTCGACGTTGTGTATCGGCGGCCCGACGGTCCCGAACCGCATCTTCTCCAGCCGGTTGCAAGATATGACCGGCGAGGTCTCCGTGAGCCCGTAGCCCTCGACGATCTTGATCCCCGCCGCGTAGAAGAATTGCCCGATCTCGGCGCTGAGCTTTGCCCCGCCGGCGACGAAAAAGCGCGCCCGACCGCCGACGGCTTCCTTGAGCTTACCGAACACGAGCCGATCCCACAGCCTGAGCCGCATCTCCAGTACACGCCCGATGCTGCCGCCTTCTTTTTCTATCTCGTACCGGCGCTTTCCATCGGCGATGGCCGCGTGAAAGAGCCTCTGTCGCAGCGGCGGACCGGAGGAGATCCGCTCCATTACCCGATCGTACATTTTCTCGTAGAGCCGCGGAACGCTGAGCATGACCGTCGGCTTTACCTCTCGCAGGTTGTCCGGCACCTTCTCGATGGACTCGGCGTAGTAAGTGGTCGAGCCCATGCTCAAGGCCAGAAACTGTCCGCTCGTCCGCTCGAAGACGTGCGACAGCGGCAGGAACGACAGGTAAATATCGTCCTCGCGCATCGGCAATGCTTCCATCGTCCCCTCCAGGTTCGAGAGGATGTTACCGTGTGTCAACACAGCGCCCTTCGGCACCCCCGTAGTTCCCGAGGTGTAGATCACCGTCGCCGCGTCGTCCCGCCCGAGCGAACGCCAGCCTTCCTCCCAACCCTCTACCAGATTCTCTCGCCCAGTCCTCTCGACTTCAGCGAAGCTCAATACGTCCTCGTCGCCGGCCGCAACCTCACCTTTTATTACTACGAACCGCAAGTCCTGAACCCGGTCCCGGACCTCTTCGACCCTCTCAAGGAGTTCTTCGTCCTCGACGATCAGAACTCGTGCCTCTGAATCACCGAGGATGTGTGCCACCGGCTCAGGTTCGAGCGTCGGGTAGATCGGGACCGTTACGGCGCCGAGGCTCTGTATGGCGAGGTCGGAGACCGGCCACTCCGGCCGGTTGGTAGACATGAGCGCGACCCGCGAACCTTCTACCACCCCGAGCCCCGAAAGCCCCGCTGCAAAATTCCTCAACCTATCCCAAAACTCCGAATAAGAGATACTACGCCAGTTCCCATCCACCTTCTCGATCAGCGCCGCCTTCGAAGACTTCGACTCCGTATGACGCCCCACCGCCACGAGAAGGTTGTCCGACTCGGTCGTTCTTCCGACACTGTCCTGCGTTGGAGATTCCTGCATAACCTCCTCTTTTCCCTCGGTTCTTGTCAAATTTGATAAGCACCGTTATGATAACATTGCGTCGTGACAAGGCAAGGCTTTTCCGGCCGGGTGGCCGGGATCACGGGCATCGCGGGCGTGCTAGAGTTCAGGTATAAAAAGGGAGTCGCGGAGGGCCGCGGCGGCGTACACAAGGAGGAAGAGCATGATAGCCGACGTATCCACTTCTCTGGGGACGGATTTCTATCTTCTGGACGAGCTTCTGACGGATGAAGAGCGCCAGATCCGGGACCGGGTGCGGGAGTTCTGCGACCGGGAGGTCATCCCGGTGATGAACGAGTACTGGGACAAGGCCAAGTTTCCGTTCGAGATGATCCCGAAGTTCGCCGAGCTAAACATCGCTGGCGGTTCCATTGAAGGCTACGATTGCCCGGGTATGAGCAACCTGGCGGTAGGGCTCGTAGCTATCGAGCTGGCCCGGGGCGACGGTAGTTTGAACACCTTCTTCGGGGTCCATTCGGGGCTCGCGATGGGGACCATCGAGATGCTCGGTAACGAGGAGCAGAAGCAGAAGTGGTTGCCGGCGATGGCGCGGATGGAGAAGATCGGGGCCTTCGGCCTCACCGAACCGGAGCACGGCTCCGACATCGTGATGCTGGAGACCAGCGCAGTAAGGGACGGCGACGAATACGTCATAAACGGCGAGAAGCGCTGGATCGGCAACGCCTCCTTCGCCGACGTCATCATCATCTGGGCCCGCGACGAAGAAGGCAACGTTGGCGGCTTCCTGGTGGAGAAAGGAGCCGAAGGCCTCTCCACCGAAGTCATGACCGGCAAGATGGGCAAGCGGGCCGTATGGCAGGCCAATGTAAAGCTAGAGGACGTCCGGGTCCCGCTCGACGCCCGGCTGGAGTACGCCCGCAGCTTCAAGGACACCTCGAAGGTGCTCACCGCGACCCGCTACGGCGTCGCGTGGGAGGGCATCGGGCACGCAGTGGCTTGTTACGAGGCGGCGCTCAGCTACATCAAGGAGCGCAAGATCTTCGGCCTCGCGCTGGAGAACTACCAGCTCATCCAGAACAAGCTCGCCAACATGCTCGCGGAGATCACCAACATGCAGCTCATGTGCTTCCGGCTCGCCGGGCTCCTGGACGAGGGCAAGATGACCGGCGGCATGGCCTCGCTCGCCAAGATGAACACGGCCAAAAAAGCAAAGCAGGTCTGCGCCGACGCCCGCGACATCCTCGGCGGCAACGGTATTTTGCTAGAGTACCTCGTAGCCAAACACCTGGCCGACATGGAAGTCGTCTACACCTACGAAGGGACGGACATCGTGCAGTCACTCATCGTCGGACGAGAGATCACCGGCACCCAGGCCTTCGCCCCACCGAGGCAGTAACGTGAAAGCAATACAACTTCAGGAACTCGAAGGCCCCGACGGCCTCCGCTACGAAGACGTAGAAGAACCCGAACCTGGCTCCGGCGAGATAGTCGTCCGGCTCCACGCCGCGGCCCTCAACCGCCGCGACCTCTTCGCCACCAACGGCCAGTACCCCGGCGTAAAAGAAGACATCCTACCCGCAATCCCCGGCTCCGACGGTTCCGGCGAAGTCGCGGCGAAGGGCGACGGCGCCGACGGCCCGGAAGAGGGAGAGGAAGTCGTCATCCACCCCTCTCTCTACTGGGGCGATAACCCCCGCGTACCGGGTAAGGACTACCGCATCCTCGGCCTTCCCGACGACGGGACCTTCGCCCAGTTTGCAAGAGTCCCTGCGGAGAACGTCTTCCCCAAACCCTCCCATCTCTCGCACGAAGAGGCTGCGGCGCTGCCACTCGCCGCGCTGACCGCCTACCGGGCGCTCGTCAGCCGCGGAGGGGTGCAGGAAGGCGAGACGGTCGTGGTGCCGGGTGTCGGAGGCGGAGTTGCTACTTTCCTGGTCCAGATCGCCAGTGCCCTGGGCGCGAACGTCTACGTCACTAGCAGCAGCGACGAGAAGATCGCGTCGGCGAAGGATTTCGGTGCGCAGGGCGGCGTCAACTACACCTCCGAGGACTGGTCCAAAGAGCTAAAGAGCATGGCCGGCGGCGTTGACCTCTCGGTAGACAGCGTCGGCGGCGACGCCTTCAACGCGCTCGTCCAGCTCGCCAAACCCGGCGGCCGCATCGTCGTCTTCGGCGCGACGGCCGGCCCGGCCCCGAAGGTTATGACGATCATGGCCGCCCTCAAGCACCTGGACATAATGGGCACCGCGATGGGCACCGCCGAAGAGTTTGGCGCGATGCTCGACCTCTACGCCGAGCACGGCCTGAAGCCCAAGATCAACGAGACCTATGCGCTCGAAGACGCCGCCGACGCTTTGAAGCACATGGAAGAGGGTGCGGGGATGGGCAAGATCTTGCTAGAAATACCCGACTAAAGTTCTCGCAAAATTGGGCCTCTTTGTTCCGGTTAAAGTAGGGGGATGTGGAAGTTTCTCGAAGAACCCGTGCGCCGGAGCGAGAAGCGTTGCTGAACCGCCCGGTAGTGGTGCTAGTTCTCACCGCCTTCGCCGTCTTTTTCGGGTTTCAACTACTCCTCTCCGTCGTTCCGCTCTACACGGAGAGGGCAGGCGGCGGGAGTTCGGGAGCGGGCTTGGCTACCGGTGTCTTTATGCTCTCCACCGTGCTGACCCAGATCCAGATGCCTCGCCTCTTGCGGTGGCTCGGCTACGGATGGACGCTCGCGGCCGGTCTGTTGTTCCTGGGCGTCCCGGCGTTCTTCTACATTCCAACGGAGAGCGTAGAGGCCATACTCGCGGTAACGCTGCTGCGAGGCGTAGGGTTCGGCATCGTTACGGTGGTGTTCGTCGCCCTGATCGTGAAACTCGTCCCGCCCGGCCGAACGGGTGAGGCGCTGGGGCTGCTCGGCATCGCCATCACAGTGCCGAACATCTTCTGCAACCCTCTGGGGCTGTGGCTCGTGGACCAGTATGGATCCAGCCTGGTCTTCTTAGCCGGCGGTCTGGTCCCGCTCCCGGGGCTGGCGGCGATCCCCGTCATCCGGCGCTCGGCGTCGTCCGCACAGGATTTCGTGGAATCCGGCTCGGGTATCTTCGTGGCCCTCAAACGCGGCCCCCTCCTGCGAATCTCACTGATATTCACCGCCACGACCATGGCGGCGGGGGTGGTGCTGACGTTTTTGCCGTTGGCTGCGCCCGGATCGGGGCTGTTCTCCGCCGTGGGAGGACTTTTAATCTTCGGCTCCACCACCACGGTCGCGCGGTGGTGGGCGGGACGTTTCGGCGACCGCCGGGACCCGCACCTGCTGCTCATCCCCGGCCTACTCACCTGCACCGTGGGCATGATCTGCCTTCCCTCCGGCGGCCTGGCTCTACTTGTTGGAGCCGCGCTCTTCGGCACCGGATTCGGACTACTCCAAAATGCGACCCTGATCCTGACCATGAAAAGAGTCTCAAAAAACGAGCACGCCATGGGCAGCACCCTCTGGAACGTCGCCTTCGACGCCGGAACAGGCCTCGGAGCCTTCCTCTTCGGTTTCGTCATCCCCCTGACCGGATTTTTCTGGGCCTTCACCCTCTCCGCCGGCCTGGTAGCGTCATCCCTCATGCTTGTTTATCTCGACCGTCACCCACCAGCCAAGCACTCTACATAGACGTGTTGCTGCGTTACTGGGAGGCGAGCGGAAGATGCGCAAGCATCTCCGCTTCCAGAGATGGATAGACTAGCTCCTTCGAGACAACCAACTCCTCGACCTCGGTCATGGCGTCGACACTCGTGTCTTCGAGCATGGCAAGGAACTTCTCTGGATCGGAGAGCGACTCACGATAGCGAAACAAAGTGGTGTGTGCCAGGTCCGCCTCGTTTCGGGTTTCGGAGGGCAAGCGCAAGTGTTCGCAGATCATCCCGCGGATGCGGTTTACCGGTTCGGTCGGCTGGGCGAGGGCGATCACAGCGGAGTCGGTAGCCACGATGTGTTCGTAGGTGATCTGAAAACCCGCGCTTTGGACGGCGATGCGTCTCAGCTCCGACATCCATTCTTCCCCGTAGCGCTCCCAGAGAGAGTCTTTGGGAACCGGATAGCTCACATGCACGGCGAGCAGCCAGGCAAGGCTCACGTGAAGGGTCTGTTGAGGACACACCAGCAAGGTTGGCTCCACACGTTTCAGTGCCTGCTGCGTTTTCCTGAGTGACGCTCTGGTTTGGGAGTCCAGCTCGATCTGGACGTTGTAGGCTAAGCAAGGTTGTGCCCACAACGAACTGACTTGTACTTCATTGCGCGCCACCTCTTCTCGGTGCGCTTCCCGTAGTTCCGTGGCTAGCTGCTCGGCCGAGCGTGAACTATCGTTCAAGCCGTTAAACTCCACAGCTCCCAGTAAACTTCCCTTACAAACTCCTGGCAGCCGACCGGAAGCTCGTGGAATCCTATCTCCCGTCCAAACTTCCCATAAGGCGGACGCCCACGATGCAACTCATAGCTTCCAACCTCTACCGGATGTTCGCCCATAGTCAGGTACGTATACTCACCGGGTTTCTTCAGATCGAAAAGCCCAGTAAACACAACCGTATAACGTTCGGTGGACACGCCGCCGTTTTTATAGATTCAAGCGTAGAGCGGGACGCCGTCCGGCAGCAACCGCTCTTTTCTACTCATTAAACTCATAAGCTGGTTATATGAAGGTTCCGTTTGAAAGTCAACGACCTGCTCGTCGCGCTCGTGCATGCACGACCAAACTTGCAATACCCAATCCGAGTGAAAGAAGTCCGAGAACCGGGGTCCATCCGGCATTCCATCCAGTTATGCCCCCGACCGCGTCGTTCTGGTCAGCGAAGACGATGTCAAGGTAGAAAGAGATGTAGAACAGTAAGAAGACGACAACACTCGTGACAAGCAGTACCAACGTGGGCAGGGGCGACCTGGTACGCAATGTCGACGAAACAAAATAGCCGAGCCCTAAGACCACCAAAACAAATAAAATCAATATTATTGGGACCATAAGGTCATCCTACCACGCTGAAGCCTTGCCAAATAACCTCTAAGGGTTACAGCCTTTGACGACAATTCTCACCCGGCTTGCATTCCGATACTACCCGTCAAAGAACGAAAGGAGGGGCCGGATCTCCGGCCCCCTCTGCAGACAAGCTGATAGCTGAAATGCTGACCAGCTTTACTTCACGAACTGCTCGTTCTCCGTGGAGCCTGGCAGCCCAGTGTTCGGGTCTTCGGGCGTATTGAACTGCTCCTCTTCGGTAGAGCCGCTGAGCGCCGTGGTGGAGGCGGTGCCCCCGGCGACGACTTGGGCGACTTCGTCGAAGTAGCCGGCGCCGACTTCGCGCTGGTGCTTGGTAGCGGTGTAACCGTACTTCTCGGCGGCGAATTCGGCCTGCTGCAGTTCGGAGTACGCGGCCATGCCCCGCTCCTTGTAGTCGCGGGCGAGCTCGAACATGGAGTAGTTGAGCGCGTGGAAGCCGGCCAGCGTAACGAACTGGAACTTGTAGCCCATTTCCCCGAGCTGCTCCTGGAAGGTGGCGATCTCTTCCTGTGAGAGCTTTGCCTCCCAGTTGAAGGACGGCGAGCAGTTGTACGCCAACAGCTTGCCGGGGTACTCGGCGTGGATCGCCTCGGCGAACGCCCGCGCCTCCTCAATGTTCGGCTCGGAGGTCTCGCACCAGACAACATCTGCGTATGGCGCATAAGAGAGGCCGCGAGAGATCGCCTGGTCCAACCCGGCCCGCACCCGAAAAAATCCTTCCAGCGTCCGCTCGCCGGTCATGAACTCGTGGTCCATCGGGTCAACGTCGCTGGTGATGAGGTTGGCGCCGTTGGCATCGGTCCGGGCGACGAGCACCGTCGGCACGCCCAGCACGTCGGCGGCGAGCCTCGCGGAGATGAGGTTCCTTATGCCCTGGGCCGTCGGCAGCAGGACTTTGCCGCCCATGTGGCCGCACTTCTTCTCGCTGCTGAGTTGGTCTTCGAAGTGGACGCCGGCTGCGCCGGCCTCGATCATACCCTTCATCAACTCGAAGACGTTCAAAGCGCCGCCGAAACCGGCCTCGGCGTCAGCGACGATGGGAGCGAACCAGTGGACGCCGTTCTTACCTTCGGCGTGGTGGATCTGGTCTGCCCGCTGCAGCGCCTGGTTGATCCGCTGCACCACGTGCGGCACGCTGTCCGCCGGATACAAACTCTGGTCCGGGTACATCTGGCCCGCCAGGTTCGCATCCGCCGCAACCTGCCAACCGGAGAGGTAGATCGCCTGCAGCCCAGCCTTCACCTGCTGCACCGCCTGGTTGCCGGTAAGAGCCCCCAGCGCGTTGACGTAGTCCTCGCTGTGCATCAGGTCCCACAGACGTTCCGCGCCCAACCGGGCCAGCGTGTGCTCGATCTTGATAGACCCCCGCAGCTTGGCGACATCCTCCGCGCTGTACGGGCGCTCGATGCCTTCCCAGCGCCCGCCCTGCCAACTCTGCTCTATCTCCTGAACCTGTCCTTGCCCGTTCTCCATCACTTACTCCTCTTCTAGTAAAGAACTACATCCCGAAAAACCGTCTCGCCCGAAGCTCACCTCTTCTAAGTGCGTTTGCAACTTATATGTTAAAGGCACATTATGGTGTTTCCGTAGCGCCTTGTCAAGAGGTGTCGGGCCTGGGTACTCGGAAGCCGACGGGTGGCACCGGCGGTTTGCAGGCTGTGCCTTCCGCGCCGCCGATGCCGGATGTCGGGAGAGTGACGATCGGTGTCTCCTAGTCGAAGTACTCGTAGCCGGGGAGGGTTAGGAACTCGACGAACTCGTCCTGGGTGGAGATGCGCTCGAAGAGCTTGGCGGCTTCGCCGAACTCGTCCTGTTCCCAGCGTTCGGGGCCGACGATGTCGTTCTTTATCTTCTCCATCTCCTCTTCCATGACTTCGTGGAAGAGCTCCTTGGTGACTTCGGTGCCGTCTTCGAGGATGCCCTTGGGGTGGTGGATCCACTGCCACACCTGCGCCCGGCTGATCTCCGCCGTCGCCGCATCTTCCATCAAGTTAAAGACCGGAACGGCCCCCCTACCGGCCAGCCACGCTGCAATGTACTGGATGCCCACGCTGATGTTGTTGCGGAATCCGTCCATCGTAAGGGTGCCTTCCGGAACTTCCAGAAGGTCCGCCGCCGAAGGGTTCACGTCGGGGATCTTGTCTAGCTGGTTAGGCTGCGGCATGTGCTCGTCGAAAGCTTCCTTTGCGAGCCCGACCATGCCCGGATGCGCGACCCAGGTGCCGTCGTGGCCGTCTTGTGCCTCGCGCGTCTTATCCTCGCTCACTTTATTGTTGGCGAACTCGGTCCACTCGGGATCGTCGCTGCGTGGGATCTGGGCCGCCATGCCCCCCATCGCGTGCGCGCCCCGCTCGTGACAGGTTTTGATGGTCAGCAGCGAGTACGCCCGCATGAACGGGACGGTCATCGTTACCTGGTTGCGGTCCGGGAGGAGCATGTCGTGCTCGCGGAACCTCTTTATGTAGGAGAAGATGTAGTCCCACCGGCCGCAGTTCAGGCCTGCGGAGTGCTCACGAAGCTCGTAGAGGATCTCGTGCATCTCGAACGTCGCCAGGATCGTCTCGATCAGGACGGTAGCCTTGATCGTGCCCTGCGGTATCCCGAGCTCATCCTGGGCCATTATGAAGATGTCGTTCCACAGCCGCGCCTCCAGGTGGCTCTCCAGCTTCGGCAGGTAGAAGTACGGCCCGGAGCCGTTATCCAATAGTTGCTGCGCGTTGTGGAAGAAGTACAGCCCGAAGTCGAAGATGCCGCCCGGCACCTGCTCTCCGTCCACGGTCATGTGCTTCTCGTACAGGTGCCAACCGCGCGGCCGGGCGAGGAGCACCGCCAGGTCTTCTTCGTCGTTTAGCTCGTAGTGCTTGCCGGAGTCTGGGTCGTCGAAGGCAATGTCCCGGTTTATGGCGTCGCGGAGGTTTTTCTGGCTTTCGAGCATGTTGTGCCACGTTGGGCAATTGGCGTCCTCGAAGTCCGTCATCCAACAACTAGAGCCGGAGTTCATCGCGTTTATCGTCATCTTCCGGTCCGGTGGGCCGGTCATCTCCACGCGACGGTCCTGAAGGTCGTCCGGGATCTGGGCTATCTTCCAGTCGCCCTCCCGGATCTCCTTCGTCTCTTCGAGGAAGTCCGGCATCTCACCCTGGTTGATCCGCTCCTGCCGCTCTTGCCGGGCCTGCAGAAGCTCGGCCACCCTCCCACCGTACTCCCGACTCAGCTTCGCCACGAAAGCGACCGCCTCGGGCGTGAGGATCTCTTCAAACTCGCTAGAAGTGGGGGCCGAAACCTCGACCCCCTCACCGAACTGTTTCTTTGTATCCATAACTGTAAGGCTCCTATCTATCCCGGTTGCTTACTCCAATGAGCTACTTTAGCAAGCCGCCGGGCGTTACGCTCGAAGCCTTTCCGGAGTTTCTAGGCGGCGGTTTCGGCCCGCGACTCTTGCGGGGTCCGCCTCACGTAAACGATGCACGACGTAGGAACACACTGCCACCGAAACAGCACCTGATGCTCCGTGAAGCCGATGCTCACCCGGCTCCCGATAGCCGGCGTCTCTTCCTCGTAGCGCCGATCCAGGATCTCTTCCGTCTCCGGGTCTCTGTATTGTACCGGGATCATATCTAGCCTCTCTTTCGAGTCTCCGTTCAACTTGCGTGTAGCATAGCCAGACCCTTGTTATTAGTCCAATTGTTTGCTTGAATTATCTCTATAGAAGAAATTTATATCTGGAGATAGCTATGTTGTTTCGGCAGATAGAGTGCTTTCTGGCGGTGGCCCGGTTGGGCAACGTGAGCCGGGCGGCGGAGGAGATGTTCCTGACACAGCCCACCCTGACGGCCCGGATAAAGGGTTTGGAGGAGGAGGTTGGGGATCAACTCTTTGTCAGGACGAGCCGGGGGATGCGGCTAACGGACGCCGGCAAAGAATTTGTACCGCACGCAGAGCGCGTGATCGGCAGCTTCGAGGAAGGCAAGCGCCGGGTGGCGGAACTGCGAGGGGCCTCGGGGGGACAGTTGGTGCTCGGGGCATCACCGGGCGTCGGGACGTACGCGTTGCCGGGGTTGTTGGAGCGGTTCACGGCGGCCTATCCGCAAGTCTCGATCTCGGTACGAACGGGGCATTCAGAGGCGATCCTGGAGATGACCCTGCGGGAAGAAGTCCAGCTCGGGCTTACCCGCGCCATGAAGCACCCCGAGATAGAGAGTTTAACGCTATACGAAGACGAGTTGGTGTTGGTCGTTGACCCGGACCATCGTTTCACGCAGCGGGGATCGGCGGACATCGCGGAGATCGGGGACGAGCAACTCATCCTCTTCGACCACGATTCCAGCTACTACGAGCAGACACACTCCATGTTCCGGGAGGCGAGCATCCGGGAGCTAAAGACGATGGAGGTAGACAACATCGAGGCCGCCAAAAGAATGGTCGAGCACCGGCTCGGGGTGGCGTTTTTGCCGCGGACGGCGGTGGTTCGGAGCGTAGCGGCGGGGAACCTCGTACTCGTCGCGGTCGAGGACGCGCCGGAGATGAGCCGTTCTATGGCGGCGCTCAAACGCCGGGACGTACCGGCGAGCGGTCCGGTAGCGGCTTTTCTGGAAATAGCCGGCACGCTCGGCGAAACCCATAACCGGGAGCACCTCTCCCCCACGCTTGCGGCTGAATTCGAGAACCTGCAGTTGATAGACTTGTTTATGTAGAGGAGTGCGGGAATGAGCATTGCGTCGGAACTGTTTCGGGAAAAGTAGCCTGCAAGCCTGGAAATCCCACCGTTCGTCCCGGACTAGCGTTTATGTGGGGCTTTTCCAGCCGGAACCCTGCGCTATTAATAAATGGGTGGCGCGCCGCCGGCATCTTCGAGGATATAGCTCTCGTACATCCTCTTCACTACGCCCGGGTTCCTGGAGGCGATGTTCTCGGTCATCTTCGGGTCGTCCCGGAGGTCGTAGAGCTTCGCGTCTGTGCCGTCGTTGAGACAGAACATGGCATAATCCTCGTCGCGGGCCCAGGAGTAGTTGTGGTAGCCCAGCGTGAAGTACGGCCGTTCGCGGGCGGGACTCCCGTTTTCGAGGAGGGGGTTCAGGTTCTGGCCGGTCATCTGGCGGGGAGGCTCGATACTCAGGGCCGCGAGCACCGTGGGCGCCACGTCGTGTAAGGAGGCGTAGAAGTCGCTGGTACCGCCCGTTCCCCTCCCGTCGGGGTGACGTATCATAAAGACGATGTCCGTTATCTCCGGCCAGAGAGCGTTGGGAACCTTGCCGGTATAGCCGTGTTCCCCAAGGGCCACGCCGTGATCCGAGAGCACGAGCAGCAGGGTGTCTTCCGCGAGACCGAGATCTCCGAGCTTTTCTATGAACCGTCCGAGCCAGTGGTCTACCATCGTGACCTCGCCGGCATAGAGGTTGCGCATTCTGCGGAGCTCCCTATTGATGAGGTAGTCGCTCGTACCCAGCTCTGGCATAATGGGCTCTCGACCTCCGATGGGCTCCCCGTACAGGCTGGCGTAAGGTTCCGGCGGGTCCCAGGGCTCGTGAGGATCAAAGGAGTCCACCACCAGGAAGAACGGCGTCTCGTTGCGGCCCGCCGTCTGGAGGTAGTCCATCGCGCGGGCGAAGACTCGCGGCGCGAAATACTCCTCCTCGCCCTCACGCCCGGCGACGTTGGCGAGGTACTGGTGGACGCTCTCGCGCGTGCCCGGCGTAGTTCCCACGAGCGTACGGCGGTCTACCGCGCTCTCTGGGACGGAGGGCGCGAGACGGTATGAATCTATAGCCTGGCCGCGGATAAACTCGAAGACGTCGAAGTCCTGCTGAAAGTTGTAGGCGGGCTTGAACAAGTGAAAGGTGTCGGTTACGAGCGCGGTCTCGTAGCCCCCGGCGGAGAGGATGCCGGTAAGGCTGACCTCGTCCTCGGGGATCTTCTGCCAGCCCGCGGGACTGAAGGGTTCGCCCCTGGGCGCCTCCCAGTTCCGAAACGGCCAGCTTCTCCTGCCGGTGTAGATGGCGCGGCGGGCGCAGACCGTGGGGATGGACTCCGGGTAGGGCCGGGTGAAGCGTAGCGACTCTCCGGCCAGGGCATCGAGGTTCGGGGTTTCTATCCAGTCATTGCCGTAGGCCCCGACGTGGTCCCTGCGGAGGCTGTCCAGGATCACGATTACGACGTTCATCCCGCGTCCTCGAAGACGCCGGACAGAAGAAAACCCTTTGTTCTCGCGCCACTAAATTTTGCGCAGTGCCGACGCATTAGCCTCCGTTTCGTGCCGCCTTCTTAACGAGAAGGCTCTTTACAGGGTAGCAGCAAGTTGATGGCCGACGTTCATCAGGGGCCGTTGAGAGCTCAATAAACGGGCGGCGGCTCGCCGCCGGCATCCTCCAGGATGTACCCTTCGTACATCTTCCCTATCGTCTTCCGGCTTTTGGAGGCGACGTTGTCGTTTAGCTGCGGGTCTTTGCGCAGGTCGTAGAGCCTCGCATCTGAGCCGTCATTTCGCGCCGAAAGCGCGTAATTGTCGTCCTGCGCCCAGGAGTAGTTACCGTAACCCAGCGTAAAGTAAGGCCTCTCTTGCTCAGGATCGCCGCCATCCAAGATCACGCCGAGATCCTGGCCGCTAGTTTGCATTTCAGCCCCGGCAACGCCGAGGACAGTCGGCGCGAGATCTTGAAAAGAAGCCCGGTAGCCGCTGGTCTCGCCCGCCCGCTTTCCTTCGGGGTGGCGGAGGTAGAGCACATTTTCCGTAAGCTCGGGCCAGAGAGTGTTGGGAACCTTGCCGGTGTACCCGTGTTCTCCTAGAGAGACACCGCCCTCGGAAAGTACGATCAGGAGCGTCTCGTCTAGCAGGCTGAGGCTCTCCATCCCGTTTACAAACTCTCCGAGCCAGCGGTCGGTCATGGTGACCGACCCGGCGTACAGTTCACGCATTCTCCGAAGTTCGTCTTCTTCGAGGTAGCTCGTCTCTGCGTCGTTGGGAACCGTGGGCTCCCGGCCTCCGATGGGCTCCCCGTACAGGCTGGCGTAAGGTTCTGGTGGGTCCCAGGGCTCGTGCGGCTCGAAGTTGTCCACGACCAGGAAGAACGGTCCCGCCATCTTCCCGGCGGTCTCGAGCACGTCCAGCGAGCGCCGGAACACCTGCGGGGAGAAGTAGTCCTTCTCTCCGGTGCGACCGGCGGTATTGGCGAGGTACTGGCGAACCTTTTCGCGCGCCGACCCACTGTTGCCCGGGATGGTGTAGCGGTCTACCTCCTTCTCGGAGACCGTCGTAGTGGACCTGAACCGGTCGAGCTCCTGGCCGCGGACGAAATCAAAGGCCGAAAAGCCGCGGTGAAAGTTTACCGAGGCTTCGAACTGGCAGTAGGTGTCTGTAACTAGCGCGCTCGAGTACTCGTTGTCGAGGAGCGTCTCCGTGAGGCTGGTCTGCTCCTCCGGTATCCACCGCCAACCAATAGGATGTACTTCCTCTTTCTTCGAGGGCGGCCAGTTCCGAAACGGCCAGCTCCTCTGACCGGTGTAGATGGCGCGGCGCGCGTTTATCGTGGGCAGCGATTCCGGATATGGTTGGGTAAAGCGCAGGCTGTCCTTTGCGAGGGCGTCGAGGTTGGGGGTCTTTATCCAGTCGTTACCGTAGGTCCCGACGTGATCCCTGCGGAGGTTGCCCAGGACGACCACGACCACGTTCATCCGCGATCCCCCTCTAGGAAGGTAGTCCGCATGGCCGGAGCCGGCCACCGCGGTGGTCCCGAGCAGGGCCAAGCCTGCCGCGCCTCCGGCTACGGTCTTGATGAAGTCTCGGCGCGTGATGCCGTCCGTGTTCAAGGCGTCCATCAGGCTACTTTATTACCGGAGATACTTAACGGTCAAATTCGCGCCTTCCGCGCTCCAGACCACTCTTGATCTGCGGATGACGTAGAGATGACGTAGATGAGCGTCGTCTCCCCGGGGTGCGAAACACTCTCTTGACGAGGGCCGTCGTCTACCGGTCAAGAGCCTTATTTATGCCAAGCTGGATCAGCGACTAGATTTAGAGGTGAATAATGGACAAAAAAGACTATTGTAGATGGAAGGCTACCAGACCGGCCAGAAATTTCTGCAAGAGGGTTTAAGAGTCCTTGACCCTTCTCTGAAATAGTTCACTAAGCTGCGGACGAGGGTAGCGCACTATACGGTACTGTGCTCTCGGTCTAATACTCTCAACCACCGGGAATCGAGTTTCACCCAGCAAAAGTGACCTGAGCCAACACCTCCTATTCTATTGCGGGAGCTTCTTTGAGTCGAGTGTAGGCGCGGGTTATCACGTCGTCGCCGGATTCCCCAGCACTCCAAACGGCCATGCCGATGCTGACTTCTGCTCCGTCCGCCAAGTCCTGGACAACTTCCGCCGAGATCTGCCCGGCCTCAGCTTCATCACCTCTGGGAACTATGATGCCGAGACGTCGCCCGCCGTAGCGGCAAGTCGTGGCTCCGTGACGCACGGCCAAGCGCTGCAATATACGGGCTGCGCGCTTGATCTCTTCATCCCCGGCTGCGTAACCTTCACTTCGGTTCAACGCGGAGATTCCTATTAGTTCGACCAGGACTACGGCGAACGTACTATTTTGTAACGTTGCACGCTGGGCTTCGGCTTCGGCAATCTCGTGGAAGTAGCGGTGAGTGTACAAGAGCGTGAGGTTGTCTGTCACCGAAAGCGGTCCGTAGCCTAAGACCGGTTCCCCGACATCTCGCTGGAGTTCGATCTCGGGATCGCTCGGAATTGTTTGCCCACCTGTCGAGGGGCTACGACGAACCTCCTCGACGAAAATGCGCGAGATCTCAGGGTCAAATTGAGTACCAGCGTTACGTTCAATCTCTAAACAAGCCTCTTCAATAGACATCCGCCTTTGGTACGGGCGCTCGGACGTCATCGCGCTGAAGGCGTCGGCAACGCAGATGATACGAGCCTCCAGCGGTATCTCTTCGCCGCGCAACGCCGAAGGATAACCCCCGCCGTCGAAATGTTCATGGTGATGAAGAATATACTTGGCGATCGGCTGCAACGCCGGCACTTGCTCAACGAGCCGGTAGCCGATGCGAGGGTGTAACTTGATCACGTTGAACTCCTCCGGCGTTAGCCGCGCAGGTTTGAGCAGGATGCGCTCGCTGATGCCGATCTTGCCAACATCGTGAAGCACCGAAGCAAAGATTAGCTCTTCCCGGGCTCGCGACTCGAAATCGAGGCGGTCGGCGACCGCTCCCACGTACCCAGCGACGTCTTCAGAGTGACTGCGTAAAAAAGGGTCCTTGGCCTCCATTGCCTGGGCCAATAGCGTCACAGTCGCCAGGTAAGAGGTGCGCAACTCGCCCTGCAACCGTGCGTTCTCCAGTACCGCCCCCACATGGTCACCGAGTGATAACAATACCTCGTCGTCATACTCCTCAAAGCCGTTAGGCCGGTTTGCGCAGACAACCACACCATTGAACTCGTCCTGAATGTAGATTGGAATAGCGACCAGGTTCTCTATCTCCCCGTCGGCCAGTGAGGTTTCTTCATCCTCCCCGGTTCTCGGTTCATCCTCTCGCAACGTTACGTCGCGCTCGAGGACCTCGTTGGCGAACCTGTGGACGAGTGTGCTGTCTTCGGGGTCGTGATTAAACCCTTCGTGGGCGAGTAGCTCCAGTTCCTCATCGTCATCCTGGCGGGACAACAACAGGCCCTTTTCGACCTCTAGTAGAGCCTTCGCCAGGCGCAGCACCAGCGAGGGGATGTCAGACGGGTCTCCTAGCGTACCGCGCTCCTTGTAGATTCGCATGACCTCCGCCTGCAGTTCCCGGTTCCATTCCTTTTCCGTCCGACGGGCTTCTTCTGAACGGGATCGCAGATACCGCTCTCTTCCCAACTTTTGTTCACGATTGTCCAGTTTCGACGACAGCTTCTCGCGAGTAGATCGCTCCTCAGCCTCCAGATGCCGCGCCGTTTGAAGCTCTTCCTGGGTCTCGCGGAGATCACCCTCACGGTCTTGAAGTCGAGCTTCCAACTCCAGGCGCTCCCGCTCTAAATCTTCTTCAACAGCGGCTCTCCTCGAACGATCCCACCACCATCCCAACAAGGCCAGAAGCCCGGCTGCAGCAAAAGCCCAGGGCAACGAATCATCGGGTGCGTTTGCCGGCCGCGCTTCCGAAAGGAACAAAATCAGCGTGTAAACGAGAGCCGCCAAAAATAGCGCTACTGCCACTAAGAGCTTCCGCCAGTAGGGAGGGAGCGACAGTTTATGAGTTGGGCATGGAATGCTAAATCATTCGGGAAGTCCTCAAAGCTTTCCGAACAAGGAGCAACCCATGCCCGTCCTGCCACCATACATCATCGAGCCTATCTGGGAGCAGTTCGCCGTCCTGTTGCCCGAGCACCAAGAGACTCATCCTCTGGGTTGCCACAATCCCCGCATACCGGAGCGAGTGATCTTCGACAAACTCGTGCAGGTTCTGGTCTTCGGCTGCGCCTACGAGAGGATTGCCGACGAGGAGTGCTCAGCCACCACCATCAGGCGTCGCCGAGACGAGTGGATCGAGCTTGGAGTAATGGAAAAGCTACAGAAGATAGCGCTCGATGCCTACGACCGGATAATTGGTCTCGATCTTTCGAATGTTGCCTTAGACTGCTGCATCACCAAAGCTCCGTGCGGCGGTCAGAAGGCGGGTAGAAGCCCCGTAGATCGGGGAAAGCAGGGCATAAAGCGTTCCACGGTAGTAGACGCCAACGGTATCCCACTGGGAGCCATAGCCGCTCCGGCCAACCGTCACGACTCGCCACTGCTGGAGGAGACCCTGGATGCTATGGAGATTGTGGGAGAGTTGCCCGAGCGGATCAGCGTCCACCTCGACCGTGGCTACGATTCAAAGAGCACCCGAGAGAAGCTACACGACCGTGGCCTACTGGCGGAGATCTCCGAGAAAGGCAAGCCAGCCCCACTAGCAGCGACGAATCGGTGGGTAGTTGAGCGTACGAACTCCTGGACCAACGCCCACAAGAAGCTCGTGTGGTGTACCGAGAGGTGCGGGCGGGTGATCGACTTCTGGCTCGCCTTCTCTGGGGTGATCATAACCGTGCGCAGGCTCGTACGCGAGGGCTGGACCCACTACCGTTGGGAGGGACGATCTTGTCGTCAACCATAGCCTACTGGCGGAGCTTCTTAGAACCAAATATACGCGTTACGCTGCCGCAAATCTTCTCCGTTTATCAAAACATCATTTCTCACAATCTACCCATATACTCGGTCAGTAGCAAGTTCGTTGGTTTGCCGAATACGCGGAACACGACATTTACGCTGGCGGCATGGCAGAATATCGTCCGGCCGAAGCCAAGCACCTATACTCCAAAAGAACGATCAGCGAGATAACCCAGAGGTGAACAATGGACAAAAAGACTATCGTAGTTATGGAAGGCGACCAGACTGGCCAGGAGCTTCTGGAAGAAGGCCTGAGAGTCCTTGACCCTTCTCTAACTCAACTGGACCTGGAATTCAAGCGTTACGACCTCTCGCTGGAATGCCGGCAAGAGACCGAAAACGGCGTAGTCCACGAAGCCGCCGAGGCGATGCGTGAACATGGTCTAGGACTCAAAGCGGCGACCATTACGCCGGAGAAAGGTGGTCTGGGTTCTCCAAACGCCATCTTGCGGAAAGAGATCAACGGCACCGTTATCGTCCGTACCGGCCGCCGCATCCCGGGTGTAAACCCGCTACCGGGTATTTACTCTCCGATATCCGTCGTGCGGATGGCGGTAGATGACGCTTACGGGGCGGAAGAAAAGCGAGAAGGTAAAGGTCTCGACGAGATCGCTTACCGGACAGAGCAGATCAGCCGCCGCACCTGCCGGGGCGTGGCCGAGTTCGCTTTTATCCACGCCCGCAAGATGAGGGCAAAAGTCTTCGGCGGGCCGAAGTGGACCGTCTCCCCCGTCTACGAAGGGATGCTCAAGGAGGAGATGGACCGCGCCGCCGAGAACAACGGCGACATCCGCTACGACCCACAGCTAATAGACGCCACCTACGCCCTGCTCCTTTCCACCTCGGGAGATCCCCTCGTCATCCCGAGCCTTAACCGCGACGGCGACTGTCTTTCGGACATGGTGATGCAGATGTTCGGCTCCATAGCCGGGGCTGAATCGTTACTGATCGCCCTGAACGAAGACGAGAACCCGGAGATCGTCATGTCCGAAGCGCCTCATGGAACTGCCCCGTCGCTCGAAGGTAAGGACGTAGCCAACCCGATGGCGATGATCCTGGCCGGGGCCGGACTGCTCGGTTTCGTTGAAGACGACCAGGCGCGCCAGGTCTCCCGGGCCATCTACGAGGCCACCTTCGAGACGGTCTTAGACGGCACCCGCACCGCCGACATGGGCGGCTCGGCGAGTACCACGGAGTTCACCAACGAGATCATCCGCCACATCAAAAACAAGCTCGAAGTATGGAGTGCGCTGGCGTAGGGAGTCTGTCGGTCCTTCAATCGGTCAGTCTCTCAGCTACCGCTAAACCCCAAACCGGCTGAGAATGTTCTGGACGGAGCCCAGATAACCACCGCCGAAGTAGTACACGTGGACCAGCAGCGGGTAGAGGTTGTAAATGTCGCGGCGGGCCTCGAAACCGTCCCGGATGCCCCGAACCTCTTCGTACCGATCCAGGAAGTCTTGTCCGAAGGAGTTGAACAGGCTTATGAACGCCAGCTCCATCTCGCGGTCGGCGTAGTAGATGGCCGGGTCCAGAAAAGCAGAGATACGGTCGTCCTTTGCGAGGACGTTGGCGCTCCACACGTCACCGTGGATGAGTGAAGGCTGATCCGGTTCTTCGATTAGTCCGTCCAACTTCCCGGCCAAACGGTCTATGCGCTTCCGGTCCTTAGTCGGTAGCCGTCCCGACTCGTGTGCAACATCCGCCAGGTACAACAGCCGGTGCTCGCGGAAGAACTCGACCCAACTCTCGTTCCAGAGGTTCGGCTGGTCCAGGCTACCGATCAGGGTGTTGCGCTCGTGGCCGTAAGCGTTCGCCGTAACGTCGTGCAGAGCGGCCAGAAGCTCGGCGGCGTGGTGCTCGGCCCCTTTAGTGAACTGACTGCTCCCCCCTACAAATTCCATTAGCAAGAGCGTTTCCGACCCATGATAGACCTCTGGGACCGGCAGGCCGCTGTTTTCGCGTAGGTAGCGGAGCATGTACGCTTCGCGCTCTAGGTGGGACTCGGCAGCCCGGTCCACCTTTGCGACGAGCGTGGAGCCGTCTTCCAGCTCGGCTTTGTAGACCTCACCGATGCAACCGCCGCTCAGGGGCCGGGCGGAGCGTAATCTTTCGCCCAGCGAAACTTCTATTCCGTCGGAGATCAGCTTCTCAGACATGTTCACCTAGGTGCTTCTCGCGGATGTCGTTGAGCAGTCCCTCGGCGGCCTCCTCTACGAGGTCCAGGACGTGCTCGAAACTGTCCGGTCCACCGAAGTATGGGTCCGGAACTTCTTTCTCCGGTGAGCCCGGAGCGTACCCTCGAAAAAGCTTCACTTCAGCCTTCGAATCCTGGCAAAGTGTCGCTACCGAGTCGTAGTTGTCCTGGTCCATAGGAACAACGTAATCAAACCTCTGGCAGTCCTCCGGCGTCACCCGGCGCGACCGCTGATCTCTCAGTTCGAACCCCCGCTTGCCCGCGCTCTCCTGGGCCCGCATGTCCGGTGGCTCTCCGATGTGCCAGGCTCCGGTCCCGGCCGAGTCTACGGACACTCGTTTCTCCAGTCCCTCACGATGCAGGAGATCCTCGAAAACCCCCTGGGCAATCGGAGACCGGCAAATGTTTCCCAGGCACACAAATAAGATTTTTACCAAGATCAACCCCAACTCATCCGACAACGAACCCGAAGTATAGCGGGCGCCGATTGAGGTATCCTTAGAATAAAGAAAACTAGAAGCTTGAAGGAGTAAAAGATGGCCGAAACAATAGGCATCATCGTCCTCATCATCGTTACGGTGATACCTTTCGCCTTGATCATCTTCGGCATGGCCGGCGGCGACTAAACAGGAACAATAAAGGGTGACCGACGGGGCTCGAACCCGCGACCTCCGGAGCCACAATTCTAGTAAGTGGGTGTCGCGGTGCACCGTCTAGTGTCAAAACATCCTGCAAATGACGTAATTTTTGAATTTTGGTGTTCGCTGAATATCGTCAAATGTCGCCCGGGTTAGAGTCAGCGTTAGAGTCAAAATCGATCACCCTACGGCAAGGTCTTCGGGTGTCTCGTTCATAGATAAAACTTGTAGCCTGTTGCACTTAGTATCTATCTACCGTGCTGGGTCAGTACACACTAGCTTTATGCTTGATCACACAATACTGGCTTCACACTCCGTAAATCTGTTCCCGCGCTCTGGGCGCCTCATTCTTCTTTGGCATAGCGTCTTCCAGCATTCACGCTCCCAGTCTCACGCCGCGGCTCCCGAGCTATCGAGGAATTCCGCCTGCTCCAGTACGGTCTGGGTGGCGGCCTGCTGTTTGTCCGGTGGGTAACCGTAACGACGGAGGATGCGTTTTACCATGCGGCGCATGTTTGCCCGTGTGTCTTCTCGGAGAGTCCAGTCCACGGTGGCGTTGCGGCGGACAGTCTCGACGAGTTCGCGGGCGATGATTTTGAGATTCTCGTCGCCCAGATCGGCGACGGCGCTGTCGTTGGTCTCCAGGGCATCGTAGAAGGCGAGTTCATCTTCGGTGAGGCCGAGGGCCTCGCCACGCTGGTGGGCGGCGCGCATTTGCTTGGCGAGGTCTATGAGTTCTTGTATGATCTCGGCGGTTTCGAGGGAGCGGTTGCGGTACTGGTTGACGGATCGCTCCAGTAAGGCAGAGAATGAGCGGGCCTCGACGACGTTCTTACGAGAGCGAGATTTTATCTGGTCGTTCAAAAGCTTCTCCAGCATCTCGACGGCGAGGTTTTTCTGAGGGAGGTCGCGCACCTCTTCGAGGAACTCGTCAGAGAGGATAGATACGTCAGGGTTCTGAACGCCGGCGGCGGAGAAGATGTCGAGGACCTCGGCCGAAGAGATGGACCGGGAGACGAGTTGCCCGACCGCGAGGTCGAGGTTCTCGGCAGCCCTGTCAGTGATCGTGGTCTTGGCGAAGGTAGTCCTCACGGCCTGGAAGAAGCCTACATCATCCCTTATGGTAAGAGCCTGCTCGTGGGGCACGGCCAGGGCGAAGGCTTTGGACAACTCGGTGACGGCCTGAAGAAAGCGCTTTTTGCCGTTCTGTGGGTCCTGCGAGAGGATGTGTTCCATCGCGCCCGGTATGGCTCTCAGCCGCTCGCCCGGCGCACCGCTGAAGTAGGCGGAGTAGTCGTAGCCATGGAGCATATCGGCGACGATCTCATACTTCTTCTGCATCATGGCGGCGGCAGTCTCCTGCGGTATACCGGCCTGGTCACGATCCCTCTTTGTGTAGTTGGAGAGTGCTTGCCGGAGGTGCTCGGCAATGCCGAGATAGTCAACGACGAGGCCGCCCTGTTTGTCTTTGTAGACGCGGTTCACGCGGGCTATCGCCTGCATGAGGCCGTGGCCGCGCATAGGCTTGTCCACGTACATAGTGTGCAGGGGCGGGGCATCGAAGCCAGTGAGCCACATGTCGCGCACGATCACCATCTTGAGCGGGTCTTCGGGGTCTTTGAGCCGCCGGGACAGAGCCTCTCTGCGGGCCTTATTGCGGACGTGCTGCTGCCACTCGGGAGGGTCCGAAGCAGAGCCGGTCATCACGATCTTTATCGTGCCTGCGTCGTCGTCTTCGTTGTGCCACTCGGGGCGAACCTCGGTGATGGCATTGTAGAGTTCAACACAGATACGGCGGCTCATGCCCACGACCATCGCCTTGCCGTCCATAGCTGCGAGACGCTCCTCGAAGTGCTCCACCATGTCTTCGGCAACACGTGCGATGCGATCCTCCGCGCCAACGAGGGCCTCCAGACGTGCCCACTTGCTCTTGAGCTTCTCTTTGCTTTCGATCTCCTCGCCTTCGGTGACCTCCTCAAAGTCCGGGTCTACGTGCGGTAATTCGGCTTCGTTCAATTCCAAAGACGCTAATCGTGCCTCGTAGTAAACGGGAACCGTGGCTCCGTCCTCAACGGCCTGCTGAATGTCGTAGATGTCTATGTACTCGCCAAAGACCGCCGGCGTCGAGCGGTCGTCTGTCTCTATGGGCGTTCCTGTAAAGCCAACGAACGAAGCGTTTGGCAGCGCGTTGCGCATGTGCTTGGCGAAGCCGTCTATGAAATCGTACTGGCTGCGATGGGCCTCGTCGGCGATGAAGATTATGTTACGCCGGTCGGAGAGGAGCGGGTAGCTCTCGCCCCTGTCAGGGAGAAACTTTTGGACGGTGGTGAAGATCACACCGCCAGCGGCGACGGAAAGGAGATCCCGCAAGTGCCCCCGGCTTTCTGCCTGCTGCGGAGTCTGGCGCAAGAGGTCGGAGCAGGCAGAGAAGGTGCCGAAGAGCTGGTCGTCGAGATCGTTTCGGTCAGTCAGGACGACGAGGGTGGGATTCGCCATCTCCGATTGGAGCACGACCTTGCCGGCGTAGAAAGCCATCGAGAGGCTCTTGCCGGAGCCCTGCGTGTGCCAGACAACGCCGACCCGTTTGTCTCCCTCAGGCGAGGCGGCGTCCACCGTGGAAGCGACCGCCTTGTTGACGGCGTGGAACTGGTGGTAGGCCGCTATTTTCTTTACGGTCCCGGCGGGACCGTGCTCGAAGACGACGAAGTGCCGCACGAGATCGAGGAACCGGCGTTTCTCGAAGACACCCCTGGTGACGACCTCCAGCTCTGGGATGCTCTCGGGGGCGAGGTCCGTGCCCTCTATGGTCTTCCAGGGGAGAAACCACTCCGGGTTAGCGGTGAGGGTGCCGACCCTGGCTTCTACGCCGTCGGAGATGACGAGTACCTCGTTGAAGGGGAAGAGGCTAGGGATCTCGTTTTTGTACGTCTGGATCTGGTTGTACGCGCCGTGCAGCGTGGCGTTCTTGTCGGTGGGGTTCTTCAACTCCATAAGCCCGAGGGGCAGGCCGTTGACGAAAACCATCACATCGGGGCGGCGGTTGTGGTCACCCTCGATGACGGTGAACTGGTTGAGGGCGAGCCAGTCGTTGTTGTCGGGATGATCGAAGTCCAAGAGTCGTACCTTGTCGTAGACGATGCGGCCGTTTTCGTCCCGGTACTCGACGTCTACGCCCTCGGTGAGCATCCGGTGAAAGGTGCGGTTGTTCTCTATGAGGCTGGGAGATTTTGTGCCGATGACTTCGAGCAGAGCCTCCTCGAGTATGTCGTCAGAGACACTAGGACTGAGCCTCTTCAAAGCGGAGCTCAGGCGGTCCATGAGAACAATATCAGCGTAACTGCTCCGCTCGGCACCTCTCTCCTCTGGAGATATAGCCGGGCCGTGGAGCGTCTCATAGCCTAAATCCTCGAACCAACCAAGGGTGGCTTCTTCGACAACGGACTCGTTCACCTCAGACCTCATTCCTTCTCCTGCAGTCTACGTTCGGGATTTGTCATGAGGCCGACTAGAAGTGCAGTGATGCAGGCGTCATGATCTCCTTTGTACCAAATCGGGAAAATGCGTCGCTCAACTAGAAAGTGTTCCCGTTCCATTAGCTCTCCTTCAGCTTCCAACGATGGCAGAAACGCAAAATGCTTTGGAATGCTTCCATCTACCTTGGCCGCTTCACCAATCAACTCCACAGTACGGTCGGAGCCTAAGCTGCATCCCAAGCAGAGGAGCGGTCTTGTCCGATAGATCAAAGACAACTCTTCAGCTACAGTTCCGACGCTTTTAGCGTAGGCGCTATCATACTCGCTTGTCGTTAAAACTCGTCCCTCCCGCCGCCGATAGTCGCCATGTAGCTTCAATAGCAGAGATTTAGACACTGCTCTATCTCGTCTATAGTAGGCTACCTGCTCCCCAAATAAGGTGCCCTCGAAAGATCGGTCTTGTTCCTCATATACTCGTTCTAAAACATTGTCTAGGTTGGTGGTAATGACAAGTTCTGAGAAAAGAGCAGGGAGGAAACGTACTGGCCCATCCAAGTTTGAGTCTCCATATATTTGAAGTTCGTGCTCGACCTTCTCGTCGAACAAATCTTTTGGCATGCTAGCCATTAGTTTCTCTGCCGATTCCTCAAATTGATAATTTGCTAATAGCGTCTCAAGATTCTCTTGAGGCATGGTGGAGTTTTTACAGACGTTACGGAGAAACTCGCTCCACAAAGGTATACCACTCGGCCGAGACATCCCAGACCCAATGAAGGGTACAACATAATCCTGAGCGACTGCGGCACAAAGTTCTTTGAAGCGATTTCGATTGCTTCCATAAACAAGAATCTCATCGAGCTTGGACGCTTGCCTGACAAGCCAGTCGTTGTCTAGCCAAGCTTTGTACCCAGCCTCATAGGCAGTTTTGTCCAAACGCAGTAAGTCCGCAGGTGAAAAGGGAGTTTCACCAATGACCACGTAGCCCTCCTCATTGACTTCAGCTACTACCTCCCCGTCGAATATGTCGTGCAGATGCTTCACTACGTCGTTTGCGAAAGCCTTATTTGGCCCGAGAGCAACTTTGGCATCAGCGTATCGCGGATGGTAGCCAAGGTTCGGGACTCTAGGTCGTTGTTGAGCATCTTGTTTATTAGGGGGTCCATTGTCACGGTCATCTTTTGAAGCATTTTATCCGGCGGAACTACCACGAGCGCGTCTGTGAGATGGTGTCGTTTGATGTGACCCATCGTGGTGGCTTTGTCTGCAGCGATAGCTCGGAACTCAGTTAAGTGCTGCTTGATCCAATAGTAGTAGAACCACTTAGGGTGTTGCTCAGAAGTAACCTTGAAGAGATGCTGATTCAGCGCGCCCCGGCCTCCAATCCACAACTGAACTTCCAGGCTCCCCGACCATGAGAATAGGACATTCCCGTCCTCAACAATATACTGCGGCGGAATCTCTGTGCTCGCTCGGCCGCTAGACTCGGTTACGCCTTTGCGGAGTTCGGTTATCTTTATGGCCGGTAACGAATCTTCGCCCTCCGGTGGGTACTTTTGCAAAGCCAGTCCGTTGAGGAAGTGGGCTACTTGATCCAATGGCTCAATGCTCCACCCTTTCGGAATCTCTCCCAGCGCCGAGTCCTCGAACGAGTCGGGGAAGAGAGCGGCGGTCTCGTCGTCCATGCCAAAGGGCTGGCGTCCCTCCATCTTCGCGCGCACGGGATCGAAGTCTACGAACCAGGACTTAAAGAGCGCCCGCGCCATCTCCTCCAGTGTCTCGTTCATGCGGCGGTTCAGCTCGATCTTGTCGTCGAGGGAGCCGAGGACGGAAGCGATGGCGCGTTGTTCTTCCAAGGGCGGAAGCTGAAAACGAAACTGTTTAATACGTTCTGGGGAAGTATGCTTAACTGTTGTGCCTGTGGCACCCGCTATAACTTCATGCCGGTATTCCTTGCTGCACATTAGATAGTAGAGATATCGGAAATCAATAGCATTCTTATCCTTGGCAAGAACCTTCCCAAGTCGCTGGTTGTGAAGATATCGGCGGCCTTCGCTACTCGACGGGACGATCGCCGGATATCCCAACGTATCAGTGTTCTTGCTAAGATCTGTCATCGTAGCAACGAGATCACCTTCGCGCATGACAAACTCATCTGGTACAGGGCCGTAGTAGTATTTGTACTTATCGGTTTTGAATCCACCGCCAATTGCGAAATTGCCAGGAGTCAAAAGAATGTCACCCGGCGGCTCATCGCGGAAAAATTCGCCCTTGAAGGCAAATCCGTGCTTGATGTCTATGAGGTCGCCAAGGGATTGCGCGACCCACTCACTCGCCATGATCCGACTCCTCCAGTAGAGCTTCGGACTTTTCGAACAACTGGGGGACTTCATTCTGCATGATGGCCCACACGATTTCGGTGTTTATCTCCGCGTACTCGTGAATGATCCGGTTGCGGAAGCCTACGATCTGGCGCGCCGGGCCGATGGATTCCTCCAGGTCGGGGAAGTATCTCGTAGCCTGCCCCACAGCTTCGCCCACTATGGACAGCTCCCGCTCGACGGCGCGGCGGAGCATCCGGTTCTGCTGAAAGTCTGAGAGGTTGCTCTGCTGCACGTACTCCAGCATGGCCCGGCAGGAGTCGACGATGTCCCACAGGTAGGCTTCACGACTACGCCGCGCCATAGAGGGTTTCCTGCCGCTCCTCGATCTCCTGCCGCAGGTAGGGATTGCGCACAGTCCCGACTTCCACCAGATCCACCTTACGCCCGAAGAGGTTCTCCAGTTCCTCCAGCAATCCAAAATACGCTTCGGCGTGCTCGCTCGGACTCATGGGCTCGAACTCGACAACGAAGTCCAAATCGCTAATGTCCGAGTCGAAGTCTTTCCGCAGCGCGGATCCGAACAGGGCCAGACGCTCGACCCGGCAACGCTCGCACAGGTCTTTAAGCTCGGATTTTCTGGCTTCGATCGGGCCGTCCATCACATCAAACCTCCTGCACGACATGGTAACCCACGCTATAAACCAAGACGTCGGAAGTTGTCCCTGATCCTGGTCTCCAGCCGCTCCGACTCCGCGAACTGCTCTTCGAGCGTCGCCGTAAGCCGGGCCAACTTCTCCTCGAAAGGCTCGCCGTCGTCTTCGATTGCCTCGGAGCCGACGTAGCGGCCGGGGGTGAGGACGTGGCCGTGGGTGGAGATCTCCTCCAGCGTGGCGCTCTTGCAGAAGCCGGGCACATCCTCGTACTCCCCGGCCTCCGGCTCGCCGCGCCAGGCATGGTAGGTACTGGTGATCTTCTCGATGTCTTCGTTGGAGAGGTCGCGGTGTGTCCGGTCCATCATGTGGCCGATCTTGCGGGCGTCTATGAAGAGGGTCTCGCCGCGCCGGTCTCGGAATCGACCGTTGCTCTTGCCACGGGCGAGGAACCAGAGGCAGACCGGGATCTGGGTCGTGTAGAAGAGCTGCGGCGGCATGGCGACGATGCAATCTACGAGGTCGGCTTCGACGAGGGACTGCCGGACGACGCCTTCCCCGCCCGTGTTGGAAGAGAGCGAGCCATTGGCGAGCACGAATCCGGCGACGCCCTGCGGAGAGAGATGGTGGACCATGTGCTGTACCCAGGCGAAGTTGGCGTTGCCGACGGGTGGTGTTCCGAACTTCCAGCGCACGTCGTCGCGCAGCCGCTCGCCGCCCCAGTCCGAGACGTTGAACGGCGGGTTGGCGAGGATGTAGTCGGCTTTCAGATCCTTATGGACGTCGTTGTGGAAGGAGTCGGCATGCTGGGAGCCGAGATCCCCGTTTATACCCCGGATGGCGAGGTTCATCTTGCACAAGCGCCATGTCGTCGGGTTGGACTCCTGGCCGTAGATGGCGATGTCCCCCACCCGTCCACCGTGGGCTTCGACGAACTTCTCGCTCATCACGAACATGCCGCCCGAGCCGCAACACGGGTCGTAGACGCGGCCTTTGTAAGGTTCGATCATCTCGACCAAGAGGCCGACGACCGAGCGCGGAGTGTAGAACTCGCCGCCGCCCTTGCCCTCGGCGCTGGCGAATCGGCCCAGGCAATACTCGTAGACCCGGCCCAGGATATCCTTCGAGCGGCTATTCGCATCACCGAGACCGATGGTGCCGATCAAGTCCATCAGCTCCCCGAGGCGTTGCTTGTCTAGCGAGGGACGCGAGTAGTCCTTCGGGAGCACGCCTTTGAGGGAGGGATTCTCGCGCTCGATGGCAACCATCGCGTCGTCTATGAGGCGCCCGATCTCCGGCTGCTTCGCGCTCGCCTGCAGGCGGCTCCAGCGCGCCTCCGGCGGAACCCAGAAGATGTTTTCGGCCAGGTACTCGTCACGGTCCTCCAGGACCTCATAGCGTAGATCAGGGTCCTTCACGTATAGTTCGCTCGCCGGATCAGCCGTAAAGAGCTCCAGTTGCTCGCGCTTCTCCTCGAAGGCGTCTGAGATGTACTTCAGGAAGATGAGCCCGAGAACCACGTGCTTGTACTCCGCCGGGTCCATATACGAGCGCATCTTGTCTGCAGCAGCCCAGAGCTTCTGTTCGAAGCCAAGACTTGCTCCGCTACCGTTACTGCCAGTTTTATACTCCGCTTTTTTGCGAGCCAAGCGATCTCCTATCCCTCCGGGTGCTACATCATTTTAGCGTTGCGGCGCGCTCGATTCACTTGTTGCTGACATTTGGACCCTCGATCTTCTTGAAGACGCCCACTTAAAATCCTCCTCTATGGAGGGACCGGAAGGGCCGCCCCCTCCGTAGATTCGAATAATGAGACCTATATTATCCCGTTAGCTGTAGCGATAAAGGGATGGTCACCTTCGGGTCGTTACGCCAGAGCCACCCGTAGATCGGCCGCTCGGCGATCTGCGTCGGCCCGCTCGGCTGTGGGGCAGGCGCGGGCTGGCCCGGCAGCGGCATAATAACTGGCGTGCCGATGCTCATGTTGGGCGCTGCCCACCTCGGCGGAAAGACCACGGTAACGCTCATCTGGGTCTGTCCGCCGGGTGCCAGGATGAAGCCGGCGAGCGGAGCGAAGAACTCGACCTCGTAGGAGCGCGGGTCGCCGTTCACGGGCCGGAGGATCTGTCGAGCGTGGAAGCGCAGGACCTGCCGTCCGGCCGGGATTTGGACGTCCGCGACACGAAACTCTCGGATCATATCGCGTACGGATCATATCGCGTACTTCCTTGAGGATCGGCTCCTGGTCCGCAGGGATCTCACCGAGGCTCTTCAGGAGCTCAACGAACTGCTCCGCCCGACCGTCGCGCTTTCTGAACTCCGTGCGCTTGCCGGTCGAGACGATGCGTACCTCAGCGCTCGACTGTTCTGCCGGGAACGGGAGCACGAGCCTCACCTGCTGATCGGTGGGGTTCTCGACGACGAGCACGCCGTTTACGTTCGCCACATCGAAGGCGTCTTCCGTAAACCCTTTGACCGGCGCTATGGACTCCACGTCCACCCCAAGGACTTGGGTACGCACCGGGAGATTGAGTATAGGGCTGAGAGCCATTTCTGGCCTCCTTTCTTTAGACTACTTCTTCTTGAGCATCTTGGAGAGGGATTTGCCAACCCTCCTCCGGATCGTGCCGAGGTGCGTATCCGCCCTCTTCGCCCGGAACCGGCCGTTCTTATTTCTGCTCCTGGTCATGCTTCACCTCCTTCGGAGCGTTTGCCGTGGTTGCGATCTGTGGCCTGAGCCCCGACAGTTGGATTTTTGCCGGGACCCGACACACGATGCCTACGAGGAGTTAGTCGCACGAGGCGTACACAAATGGGTCAGACGACACACATTCCGAGACTTTCGAGAAAACTTTTCTCTGAGAGGAGAAAATATGACCCGATTTGCATGACGTCGTGCGACTAACTAATAGATGTCTACTAATGTTGAAGGCTCGCCTTCACGAAGAAAGGATTTGATATATGGAAGGATGGTCTAAGAAAAATGTAGAGCCGATTGATCCCAAGGATGCCGAGACGGCTGTCAAAGCGTTTCGCGAACACCTGAGAGAAGAACAGCGGCTGAAAGGACCGGGTGATGGTCAGGGAGCTAGAGAGGTTCGCAGGGAAGCAGACAAGCTATACGAGGCCATAGCCAAAATGTTAACGGGTCGTTTCCGAAGGTACTCTAAGGGTGCGTTCGGGGATGGCCTTCCGCATCTGGTAGTAGAGGCGCAAGACGAAATGAACGCGCTCCTATGTTCCGACCTTATGGATTTGGAACCCAAGAACGAACTTTACGAGAGAAAATTCAACTTGTGTGTGAAGCGTCTGATGGGAGATGCCATCAAGCGAACCAGAGTTCAGCATGACATGCCAGCCAACGGCGACATTGCAGTGTGGGATTACGTGCCGAAGAGCATTCAGGGCTCCGAGGAAAGATCAGAGGACGAGGAGACCCATCAGATACAGCCCCAGGACGACGCAACCAAAGAGATTTTGGAACGGGCTCTGGGAAACGAGATCGTGCAGAGGCTTCTGAGTCACGTACCTGACGAAAGACAGCGTCTCATCTTCGTTTTGAAGGGGATGGAAGGTCTAGCATGGTCGGAAGTAGCGCGGGAAGCGGGCGTCTCAGTGAGTACGGCCAAGCGGCACTACAAATGGGTCAGGGAGAATTTGCAGCAAGTCGCCCGGCAAATGGGACTAGAGAGAAAGGAGAAGAGGTGAGCAACGAGGATAGGCTCAGGGAGATAGAGGTGAAATATATGGAGAGTTTCGAGAGTGGCGAAGCTCCGACCTTAGAGGAACTGATTGAGTGTTACCCAGATCTTAGCGAGGAGCTGACCAATTTCGTGCTGGATTTCATCGCCCTTGAGAAAGCAGCAGAGCGAGCAGAACTCACCGAGGACGAGATGGCTGATGCTATAGTCGTACAGGAGCGGGCCATACAGAAAGCACTCAGGCCGGTTCATTCTTTCCAAGAACTACGCGCGGTAGCTGATGAGAACCTCGAAGACCTGGCAAAGGAGGTGCATTTACCTATGAGCGTGCTGGATGGCTTGGAGCGCGGCATGCTCGTGCTGGAGAGCGTGCCCGCCAAGCTATTCGAGCGTCTGGGGAGATCTCTGGGTAGAGCCCCGGCAGAGATTCGATCTCTTCTGCAAAACCAGGGCAGGCAACTTCGCGCCGTACACTGGCGGTCTGATGCTGCCCCGAAGGCCGGCAAGCGGAGGACGGTGTCTTTCGAAGAAGCCTTGCGTAAAAGTGAGGACTTCGACGAAGAATACTACAGAGACTGGCTGTCGGAAGCCGGATAGGAGGATCGAGTGGAGAGATGGGAGGTTATCGCTGAGCGGGCTGCTGAGATCCTGCTCGACTACGAGCAGAAGATCGGGCGGCCCGTATTCGGGCCTACGCTCAACGTGGCCGGAGCACTCGGAGACATCGCGCAGCGGTGTTTCGGCCTTGAGGTAATGGATTCAGATTGGCTAGAAGACGGCGTGCTCGGAGAGCTGGACATTGAGGGGAAGAAGATCTCCGTGCAGCCTGGTCTCGAACCGGATCTCCGCGCTTTTACCGTGGCTCACGATATAGGTCATGCTGCCTTGAACCACTCGCCGAGGATCGTTGACTTCGAGGAGAACATCGACGAGCAGGTCGGCCTGGACGAACTCGAAGCTCAAGACGGTGTGTATCAGGCGTACAACTCGCGGGATCGGTTGGAGATAGAAGCGAACCTCTTTGCCGCGGAACTGCTTGCTCCGGCCAGGCTCGTGCTACAGATGACGCAAGAAGATCCTGCCTGGACCGTCGAAGATCTCGTGGAGAAATTTGGGGTCTCGGAGACGGCCATGTTGACCCAACTCGCCAACGTCCTATTGATGCGGCGCGATGCAACGATCCCAGAGGAAACACAAATACAGGAGACAAGCGAAGATGCTTCCGGTACCCCGGTGCTCAACGAAGATCAAAAGAACGCGGTGACCACCACGACACCCGCGCTCGTAATCGCCGGTCCCGGCGCCGGCAAGACCCGTGTGCTCGCAGAACGCTACGCCTGGCTGAGCCGTTCCGGCCAACCAAATGACGCAATTCTCGCACTCACCCTTGGGGGAGTGGTCGAGGGAGAAGATTCGATCCTCGCACTGACCTTCTCTAATAAGGCGGCTGAGGAGATGCGCGTCCGGGTTACTGAGCTGCTCGGTGGCGGGTACAGTGAGATTCAAGCGTACACCTTCCACGGGTTTTGTTTAGAGCTTCTCAAGAGCTATGGTTATCTGGTAGGTCTTCCCGAACACTTCATGCTCCTTACAGAGATGGACGCCTCTCTACTTGTTCGACGCCGTCTCCATGAGATCGGCCTCTCCCAACTGGAAAACCTGAGCGATCCCGGCTTCTATATACCCAACCTTCTGGATGTTATCTCCCGAGCAAAGGATGAACTGCGAAGCCCGGCGGAGTTCGCGCGACTAGCCGAGGAGTGGGCAAACGCAGCCGAGGACGAAGACGAGGAAGAATCGGCAGGAAAGACCGTAGAGGCGGCGAAAGTGTACGCAGCTTACCAAGACTGGCTCAAAGAAGAGGGCTACGTCGACTACGGAGATCCGGTGCGTTTGGTGATCGAGGTTTTAGAGAATAATCCGGGAGCTGCCGAGGAGATCAGGGGTAGGTACGGACAGATTCTGGTCGATGAGTTCCAGGACATCAACTTCGCGATGGGCCGGTTGCTGCGCGCCCTGGATGGTGGCCGAGGCGTAGTGTGGGCGGTAGCGGACCCAGATCAGAGCATATACCGATTCAGGGGGGCTTCACCCGCGAACCTGGAGCGCTTCGCGGATGACTATCCGGATTTCCGCACCATACGCCTGACCAAGAATTATCGCTCGGGACCGGACATCGTTGGCGCTTGTCATGGTTTGCGAAGTCCTCTGGTTTCGGAGAGCGAAGAGGGGAAAGAGCCACCGCTCCTCGAAGCGACCCGTCCCGCATCGGAGACACCCGCCGTATCTCTGGTCGTTACGCTCGACAGGGAGGCGGAGTTGGAGCACCTCGTGGAAGAAGTTCGTAGCCGCAAGGAACTCGGGATGCCGTTGGACGATCAAGCAGTGCTCTGCTCGTCCAATAATCAGGCCCGCCGTATAGTTGCTCGCCTTAAGGCGGCTGGATTGGCGGCTCAGGGACCGACGAGCCTTCTGGGCAGTGAGGAGCTCAAAGACGCCCTCGCAGTGGTTTCCCTTCTACGAGAAAACGACGGCGCGGGTTTGTTGCGAGTTGCGGCCTTCGAAGAAAATTGCTTGTCGGAGCGGGACGTCGTGAAGTTGCTTGTCTGGGCGCGAGAAAAAGGCTGCACTGTAAAGGAAGCCCTCGCACGCTGTGGGGAGTTAGAGAACCTCAATGAAGAAGCGATTGATTGCTTGACCAAGTTCGGTCTGTTCTTGGATGAGTTGCCTGGTTGGCGCGATCCCTGGAATGCTGTCTTGCGCTACGCTTTCCATCCCGAGAGCCGACTGCGCGACCTTTTCTCCGATCCTTCGGACGAAGTTCGGCGACGACTCCTGCAGGTAGGACAATTGGCAGTCCTGGCGCGCTCCTTCGGTGAGCGCGAAAGTTTAGTCGAAGACGATGGAATCTTAGGTTTTCTGGAGTACGTTAGGGAGCTTGCCGCCTCCAACAAAGGTAACAGCGTTTTGTATGAGCCCGCCGTCCGCAACTCCGTACAAGTGATGACGGTGCATAAGAGCAAGGGCCTGGAGTTCCCGGTGGTCTATGTCCCACACCTCGCAAGTGGACAATTTCCGGTCCGCAATCCGGGCGGAGGCAAGGTACCGCTACCCTCAGACTTGGCTCACCATTCCGAGCTAGAGGACAAAAAGGAAGAGGATCGCTGCTTGTTCTACGTTGCCCTTACGAGAGCCGAGGACGAGTTGATACTCAGTCGAGCCGAGGTGTATGGACGGCGCGCCGGGGCGCTGCCGCTGATCGATCGCCTAGTAAGGAAAGCCAATGGACGGGCGATGCTGGATGAGAGGGAATGGCATCCCGAGGTTTTCGATGACTCCGGAGATCCGACAGAAGAATCTTCAGAGAAAAGCAATGGAAGCCAGATGAAAGCGGCCTATTCTTTCAGGGAACTCGGCCGTTACGCTAGCTGCCCACTACAGTTCAGATACGCGGAGATACTCGGACTGCCAGAGAAGAGAAACGGCTACCAGGACTTTCATAACAGCGTCTACAGGGTGATGGACGAGATGGAGGCAGAAGCAAAAAGTATAGGCCGGAACCCGGATATAGAGTGGTCAAAGGAGTTGCTGACACGGGTTTGGGAAGAAGAAGGGCCGATCGAACACTTCTACGAACCCGTATACCGCCGACACGCCGAGAAAGCTATCGAGCACTGGCAAACTTCAGAAGCAGCGCTTAGGTGGCAGATCCGCGAGAAGATGTCGCTTACCGCACCCGACGGGGTGCAGATAAAGATTATGGCCGATGCCGTCCTCGCCATGGCGAGGACGGCAGCATAATGATTGCCCGACACAGGTTCGGGCGCCCGCGCAAGAGCCACAGAGAAGGAAAGCACAATCAGGATCGGCATGCTCTCTACGTGACCGCGGCCCGAGAAACGTGGCCGGAGCTCCCGGTAAGGGTTGAGCTACATTACCTGACTTCGGGAGAAGTAGTAGATGCTATCCCCACTCCAACGATCATCCGCAATCGTACAGAGAAGTTTAGAAGCCATGTACAAAAAGCCCGTGCGGGTCGCTATCCTGCAAATCCAGGTCAGGAGTGCAAGAGCTGTCCTTGGAACCTCGTGTGTCCGTCCTCCGTCTAGGGAATCGTTCTTTATGAAAAAGCTGTAGATTGAGCCCGAAACGTCCGGAGCAATCGCGCACCTTTGCCATGACTATTGCTCCGCTTACATTTATAAGGCGCGAGATGTAGCCTCGACCACTCGTGAGATTGAACTGCGCCTGATAGCCGAAGAACGAGATCTGAAGCAGTAACAGCTTTTTGTTTCGTTTATTTCGAATATACTGTATGCTCTAATGCATAAAAAGAGGACGAAGAGGAGGTGAGGTTAGTGACGGACGTACGAGAGAGAGATCCGGTGCTGGTGCCGGATCGTGACGCGAGCACGGTTAGAGAGCTGGACGAGGCACTGGCTCATGCACAGGGCAAGGCCGTTCTCAGAAGCCCTTCCGGGGATGAGTTGCCCCTGCCCCACTCGGTTTACCGGGTGCTGGAGCAGGTGATTCACGAGATGGCGCGCGGCAACGCCGTCCGGGTGCTGCCGGTCAAGGCTGAGCTCTCTACACAGCAGGCGGCCGACCTCCTCAACGTGTCGAGGCCGCACCTGGTGAAGTTGTTGGAGCGTGGGGAGATCCCCTACCACCGCGCGGGCTCTCACCGCCGGGTAGTCTTGGAGGACCTGCTGGTGTTCAAGGAGAAGCGTGACCGGGAGAGGCTCGAAGCCCTGGACGAGATCACCCGCATCTCCGACGTGCTCGGCCTCTACGACGAGTAGGGCTTCCAACCCGCCGTGGCTTTCATAGCCCTGCTGGATGCGAACGTACTCTATCCCGCTTACCTGAGAGACCTGCTGTTGCGCCTCGCGCAGGCCGGTGTCTATCAGCCGCGGTGGAGCGCGGAGATCCTCGACGAGGTAGCCCACAACATCAAGAAGGGACGTGACGCCGCGGGTCAGGAGAAGGTGGACCGTATGATCTCCCTCATGAAGCGGCACTTCGAGGATGCGGAGGTGACGGGATACGAGGGACTCGTTCCGGCCATGACCAACGACCCGAAAGACCGCCATGTGCTGGCCGCCGCGATCACTGGCGGGGCCGACGTCATCGTCACCTCCAACCTCAAGCACTTCCCGCCACAATGCCGCGGGCCATACAACATAGACGCCCAGGGGCCGGACGAGTTCCTCCTCGACCAGTGGGAGCAGGACGACCATGAACGCTTCGTCGCGATCCTGGACCGCTGGACAGCCCAGCTTCAGAGACACCCGGATACCCTGGAGGGAGTCCTGGAAGAGAGGCTGATGACCGCGCGCCGGAGTTCAGCCGCGCCGTGCTCGAATACAATCGCCGCGAGGGAAGCTAGCGAGAGCTTGTCGGCTTATGAGCTCGATACCTACGAGAAGCGCTCGCGTACTTAGAGCCAGGCGCAGACTCAGAGAACAACCCACTCCCGCCTGCGGGCTTTTACCAAAGATCCTACGGCAAAGCTCATGAGGTGTTCTCTGCCGGGGCCAATACTTGCAACTCGGAGAAGTAGGTGCGGTAGATGCCGGTGTCGGAGGTGAGCAGCGTGCCGGCCCGTTGCGAGGCGTGAGCCCCGATTAGGAAGTCCGCCAGGATACGCCGCGGACCGGAATCTCCCTTCTGCCGCCTCCGCGCCCGCGCGTACTCTCCGTAGCGTTCCCCGGCCACGCTCCACATCTCCCGGTCGAGCTCCCAGTCCACCTCGATTTCCTTCTCCGAGAAAAACCTTTTGACGAAGGAGACGTCCCTACCCGCAACAAGCTCAGCGTACACGATAGGGGAGCTCCCCAGCGGCCCGCCGATGCGGGCCTCCTCAAGAGCCGCCTGTGCTGCGGACGAGGTCTGCTCGTCGCCGGAGAAGAGCGCGATAAAGACGTTGGTGTCCACCGCAGTCCTCAAGCCTCCTCGCCGTCTTCATGGCCCCGCAGGTCGCGGACGTAGTCATTCACCTCGTCCCAACTCATCCCCTCTCTCTCTCGCCAGGCTCCGGCGTAGTCCGCAAAGCTCACCGGCTTTCTGGCGGCCCGGACCCGTACGTTGTCGCCCTCCACCTCAAAGAGTAGGCTGTCGCCCTCCGTGATACCCAGGGCCTGACGTACGGCCTTCGGTATCGTCACTTGCCCCTTGCTGGTTATCCTGGCCTTCTGTTCCATATTTTGTTTTCCTTACTTATGTTTCCTTACTTTACCAGTGTACCGCGTCTACAGGCCGAGATAATTCCCGGCTCCGAAGACGTAAGGATACTGGCTAACTACCTCCTCCCAGTTGTCTTCTCCACTACAGATCAGGCAGCTTTCCAGGATGCCTCGTCCTGCGCCGTCTCGCGGGAGATCCACTCCATAAGGCGGCGATGGTAGGGGAGCTGGCGGGCCGCTGATGCAGCCCGTCTCTCGGTGATCTTCCAGGTAGCCTTCGGCGAAGCCATCACGCCCGCTCCGATTTCTTCATCGCCACGTACTCGGCTAAGACCTCGGCGCCTACCTTCTTCCAGCGCCTCCGGGCCAGCAGACGGTAGTAGTCGGCGCCGTAACGGTAGAAGGTGGTCAGCCCTCCAAGACTGCCCCAGGTGGCGCACATGGCGGAGTACGCCGCAGAGTCTGCCAGCCTCATCCGCTCGGCCTCGGCCCGGTCGCGGGCGAGGGTCAGGGGGTGCGGGTAGAGGTAGAGTTGCTCCGTCTTGCTGCTCGCCTGGGCAGTAGCTTCGCTCGGGGCCGCCATCTTAGGCTACCCCTTGAGAGATGGCGCACGGCTCGCACAGCTCGTCCACGAGACCTCCGAGCGTCGGGTGATCCTCCGGGACAGTCCACAGGTGCCGCCGCAGGACCCTCTTCCGGCAACCTCCGCACTCCTCGCTCTTGACGCGGGCGATGATCGCCGCGATGACGTGCTTGCAGACCTCACCCTCGGGAGGGGTGTCCGGGCACTCGCAGGACTCGGCGCGCAAGTCCACGAGATAGGTGCCTGAGCTAGAGCATGATGGGACGCGCCACCTCCAGCCCTCTACGTGCTCGATCTGCTCTCCGCGCGACCGGAATAGAGCTATCCCGCGCGCCTGGCGGGTGTTGGCGTTCGCCTGCTTAGGCGCTACACTGACCTTGCTCAAGGCTTCCTCCTTGGGCCGGGGCCTCGGAGTGTTGCTGCACTCGCGGGGCCGATTTACTCCTCCAGGTTCCCCGAAACAGGAACCTTTGCTTGGGAGTCGGATGCCGGCGGACCGGCGTGGAGTCAAGGGCGTAGGGCGGTAGGCCAGCCCAGGGGACCTGGGCTGGGGCCGGTATGGAGGCCGCCCGGAGCCCTTGATGGAGCGACGGCCGCTGGTACGCTGCCGGGACGCAAAGGTTCCACGAGATCAGCTCGCAGCGGTAGCAAGGAAGTTCTCTCAGAGCCGGCTGTAAGAAAGAGGCGTGCCGTCGCGTAGCGTCGGCTGGCCGATCTCACGGTCAGGACCTCCGCGGCTGTCACGCTCAGGGTCTTGGTGCGTAGCTTGGCGAAGCCGAAGGTGAAGCCTGGCGGAGCTCGGAGATCCGTCTTGCCGAGTATCACCACTCATCGCGCACAAGGGCCAGTAACCTACCCGTGTCGAGGATGAAGGACACACGGAAATCTAGCGCAGGACCTCAGAACGGAATCTCACGCCTCTGATTAGAGCATGGTACGGGTTTGAGTAGTTAGGAGCGTAGAGTCTGCTTCGAAGCTCCTCGACAACACACTCGACCGCACGTTCAACGTAGACCGTGTTCCATAGCGCTATCGCTGCACACAGAATGTTGAGGATCACAACGGGCACAGGTGCTCGATCGTGACGCGGTGCTGCTCGGCCAGCCGCTGGGCGATCAACGAGCGGTGGCAGGCCTCAGGGTCGCGCTCGACACAGAGCAGCGCTGCGGTACCGCTTCTCGGCAGCGCCGACACGATCTGTGTGAGGTCGGCGTGGTCGAGGATCTCGGTGGTGTAGCGGCGGGTGTACTCGGCGGCAAGCTCGCGGCGCGAGCGCTTGCCGACCCCTTGTCGGTCATCCTCGGCGTACTGGAGCTGGCGTAGCTCGGTGGTTGGGGCGAGCTCGGGGTGGTGCTCGTAGGCGATCCGGGCCCGGGCGAGGGCGGCCTGAAGCCGGAGCGAGTTCGCCCAGGCGTACTCGGGTCCGCGGACACCGCGGCGCTGGCGTACGTCGAGCAGCAGGCGGACGTCCGCCTGCCGCAGTCGATCTAGGAAGGACTCGCCGTCGAAGCCATAGACGCCAATTGTCACCATTCTGAGCACCGAAACCACCCACCTTGCCTACTGCTTGTGCACGAGGTTCGCGAAACTTCGGGTGTAGCGTAGCTCACAGTTTCTCCTATTCAAGATATGGCGACAACGAACCATCCACATACCAACTGGGCGCCCTTACCACGGAACAAAGTAGCAAAGCAGAGCTAGTGGTTTATCATCCCTTCACGCTTCTCCTCTTCGTAGAGCCGCTCTACCACGAACTCTTTCAGGAGAGTCTGGTAACCCTTGTGCTTCCTTCCCGCTATGGCCCTCAACCGCCGGAGCACGTCTTCATCAAAGCGCATAGAGATCGGCCGAGTCCGGGAGCGAGGCGGCGGCAGCTCACTCTCCGGCACCGTCTCGGCCCTCTCGATAAACTCCTCTGTGATCTCGTGGGTAGCCCAGAACTCGGCCTCTTCTTCCTCGTTTCGGAACTCCGGTATCTCCGATGGGTCTTTAAGCGGCATCATCTTTTCAGGCTTCGCCTCGCTCATTGATTCCTCCTCCGGTAAGCTCTCTTCTCTCCATCCGTTGCATCCCGGCTCATCACCGGCCGTATCTTCTCATTCCTGATCGTGTAGACCACGAAAAGGATGCGCCCCGCCTCTGCTGCTCCCAGTACCGCCCGGCGAACCTCGCCCCGCACGTTGCGCGCGTCCCTCACGACCCTCTCGGGGTCCAGCAGAGCCTCCTCGACTTCGTAAGACTCCACCCCATGCCGAGCGATATGTTCAATGTTGGCCTTATCCCAATCGAACAACTCATTCCAGTCAACCACTATACTCCCCAGTTTTCGTATATTCAATAGTATCTACGACAAGTAGCATACCAGCGAACGCTAGAGAGGTTCTGAGCATAGCTCTGTACCTCGTCCCTGAGAAATTCTCCGGCAACCGACCAGACTATTTCATGCACCACGGCGGACACTCATACACCCCGGGCTACAAAAGGGCACAAGTCCAAGGAACGGAAGTACCTACCTCCGCCCCCCGGCGGTTCGGGAAGACTCTTCGAGTCTTCCGGGAACATCGCTACCCTACGAAATTGTTCTGAAAGCCCGATTTTTATGCAGGAAAATGAATCACCGACAAATCGGCTTCCCGGAAATTGGCTTCTCTCTATCGGGGGCTTGGTCTCCTTGGCTGTTCTTAACCTAGTCGATCCATCGAGCAAGCTCGGCGCCGACGGCAACCGCCATGCAGCACTCGTTTTCGCGCAAGTATCTGACGAGATGACGCCTCCACCAATGCTCTAACTGTTCTTCCCTTCTGAACGTTCGCCAAGTCGGCTCTACACTCCTCTGAGCCGTCCAGGGTTTCCGGTGCCACTGACCGTCGGGCGTTACTAGCGACTCGATGGGTTGGCAACGACGCCAGAAGCTAAGAAGGTCCTTCACAGGGACCTCCACACGCCCGCCCGGGAAGCACCTGACGCCAACCTCCCATTCCCACCACTGTCCACTCTCGCGGTTGCATAACTCCTCCCACCCAACACCGGAACCTCCGCATTCCTCACAGTCCGGCGACGGCTTTTGGTATAAAGGATGGACCTTTTCGTACTCGACGCGTAGCTTCCAAATTTCTTCGTTTTCGCTGTCGAGATCCCTCCATGGTCTGTTGGGATCTCTTATGAGGAGAGTGTCTACGGCGAGATCGAAACTTTCGTCCTCAGCCTCTGCGCCTACGCACCCGCAGTGTTCGCTGTGAACGTCCACAGGTAAGGCGCAGTCGTAGAGACTCATCAGCTCTTCTAATTCCTCCAGGACGTCGTTCTGAGCCCCTTCAGGTAAGAGAACGACCACAAGGTCCCAAAACTTGTAACTACGTACTTCTTCGTCCATCTTCCTAGAACACCTCCTACCCTTGGCTAACCCCAGAACTGGGGGTAATTTGCCCTTTCGTGACCTAGCTTTGCCTTCAACCCCTCCTGTAGAGCGTGTTGCCTCTCCTCCTCCGTAAGCTGCCTCTTGAACAGCCGGCCCTCGTTCTTGTGCTGCTGAGCTTGTTGGAGAAAGTAGTCGGCCTCCTCTGGGGTGAGCCTCACACCAGAGAGGTGTGCTTTCTTGGCCTCCTCGTAAGAGGCCCTGCGGTGCTTTAGATCTTCCATACGGTCCTGCTCATCCTGTTTCTCCTTTTTGTCGAAGGGCGGCCACTTTGGGGCCGCGGCGTCGCTGAAGAAGAACTGACAGTAGCGGGACCTCTGGGGATCATCTGCCTCGGCCTCTGCTGAGGCTCCCAACGCCCGCTCGCGCTTTGAATCACTCCAGAAGTACCAGGCTACCCCGTCAACCTCCCCACCGCTGTTTATGTATTCCTCAAGCTGCTCGTAGGGCCACTGATCGGGGTCCTCTTCTTCGGGTATCCTCTCCCGATGGCGCTCGACGTAGCCGCGGAAGATGTCGAGGTAGCGGGCGTTGTCCTTACCGGAGATCTCAAACTCCACCGCCCAGACATCGTCCCAGGGGCTGACGATCAGGCCGTCGGGCACCCGTCCGAGGCGCCCGCTGCGTAAGATCCTACCCCCATCCCCCCGGACAGCCGACACCGCCCTTGAGCGTATCTCGCGCTCCGTGATCCACTGCGGCTGGGCATCTAGGGCCAGCGCGAGATCCACAACGGCCAGGTCGTGGTCAAAGGACTTCAGATCCACCTTGGCTGGAGGCACCCCGACCTCTACCAGATCCGCACACTTCTTCGTAGCCAGATACACCCCAGGCCTACCATGAAGGACATACTCGTGTCTGAGGAGGTGCGCGTCCACGAGCTTTTTCAGACGCCGGTACACCATCGTCATCGACACATCGAGCTCTCGACCGGAGTGGCCCCATCCCGAGAAAGCGTACAAACCTATTTGCTCTGCGGTAGCGAAACCATGACGGGTTACAAACTGAAGACCTCGAAGATCCCTCTCAGTGAGACGCAAACCCTGACGTTTCCTACCCGAGACCACTAACTGACACCATGCCGTACAGAAACTTGAAACTCTGATCTTATTACTATCGGTGCTATCGGTATTGGTATTGCTCGTCTTTTCGTTTTCTTGCTATTTCCTGGGAGCTTGAAACCTCGATCCTCATGATATTGGTACCCAAATGGTTTTACAGACACGTACAAACGAATCGAGGAGACAAATGAAGACAGAAAAGAAAGATTATAAGGTGGCTCCATAACCCGAATGATCTGAGGGGACGAATACCTCGAAAACCTCATATTTAAGCCTAAAGATAGCTGTTTACATCGCACGTATCTAGGAAAAGCCCGTTGTTGTGGAGAACACCTGCAAATCAACCCCCTTTCAACCTCCCTCTTGCAGGACACTCCTTCACCTCGTCTACGCGACTCAATATCCAAGGCCTCGACCGCCGAGCGTACTCCTCAGCACTTTCCGCAGATTGCCTCTCCGGAGCCTGCCTTAGCAGCTTGTTGACCATTCTTTGTAATCTGCGCCTCTTACGTCTATCTGCACGATCTCTGCTCACGAAACTCCTTTCTCTAGTTCCCATAAAGTCTGAACAGTCGTTAGCCTCATGATCTGAATAGTCAGCGGTCACCCAGTTTCGGGCGGCGGTTTGTGGTCGCCGCCTCCACCACACTTGGAAGACAGTCCTGGGCCCGGACCTCGTGCCACTCCCCAGTCGAAGGATCATGCAGGGCGATCCATCCGGGCTCGCTAGACCACCGGATTACGAGTCCCCGCCGACCAGCCTCCTGGAGCTTATGTTGCTCCCACCGGAGGAGCTTCAAGATTGCTGGCTTGTTCTCCGTCAAGAGTGTTCGGAAGTGGCCGTCGAACACACCCGATGGGGCTTCTACGCATAGCCGTTCACCGTCCACCTCTAGGACGACTCCGCGACGCCGCAGGTCCGAGATCAGGCGCCGCGCTTTCACAATACAAACCTCTCCCGGTTGGGGTTAGAATGATCGCGATGTTCACTGTCCCGGCCGTCCCCTGCGTCCCCCCTATCCTCATGTCCGGGACGTTCGGGACGACTGGGGCGATCCTCTGTAGATGTTTTCTTCAGGGTCTTTCTTCGCGTGCGGCTTCCACCGGGTGTCCGCTCGTCTCCATACTCGATACCCGCCTTGCGAAGAGCGGGAGCGATTCTCTTCATCCTGTTGGATAGGGTATTGGGGGCAGCGGGCCAGGATTTCGAGCGCCGTACATCTTCGTCTACGAGCTCCGCCAGGGCTGCGTAGAGTTCGGTGGCGGTCCCGCCCCAATTATGATGGTTTGCCATAAGATCCCGAACGGCCACAGCAACAGGGTCGCTGTCCAGGGCAAGCTCGTCGGCCTCCAGACGATTGCCGGTGTAGGCCGACATAAATGCACCTGACTCCCAGGGCAGTGTCTTTTCCGCCGCGGCTACCCAAACGGCGAAGTCCGCCATGCGGGGGAGTTCTCGCAGCTCTACCTGGTCGAGGTTGCGTAGGGCAGCGCTGACTGCATCGAGGAGAACCCCGAGAACTTTCGGCCGCACCGCTTCTAACTCTCGGTAGAATTCCCTCTCAGTGCGCTTTTCGTCTGGGGGGATGGGAGGTAACTCAACGACGAGGCTGCGATCCCTCAGATCACCCGCTACGGCGAGCGAGTCGATGCCATTGAGGATAACTGGACGTTTCTGTGAGAAGAGCACTTCCCGGTCATCGGTGTAGAGTTCGCGGGTGGCGAAACCGCCGCCCGTGGCGAGACGACACAATGCATCGGAAAGCCAGGGCCTGACGCCGCTCAAGTTATCTAGCGCTGGCACCCAGTTGCTGCTGGCGGCTATGGCGAGATCCCGCTCATCGCGCGGTGGTGCTCGCAGAGGCTCTACGGCTGGATCCACGACGGATCGTAGCACTCTGACCGTGGTGCTCTTGGCGCTGCCCTGCTCTCCCTGCAGCACCAGCACCGGGAACGGTCCATCCGGGTTCAGTGTTCCCACGAGCCAGGCTATCAATAGCCGAAAGTCCTCTTGGCTCTTCACGTTGAGCAGGGATCGTAAAGATTCCACAGTACCCGCATTTTCTGGGTAGGGTAGTGAGGCGGCGTTGTCCTGGCGAAGAAACTTGACGGGCACGGAGCTACTCGGCAACGTTCTCCGCCCCGCGGCCGTGATCTCGACGACTTCCCACCGCTCGTTGCAGAGATCCAAATAGATGGTGTCTTGGCGCCTTGCGATCCGCCGAGACACGGATCTCGTCTGTCCCTCGAACATCGCTCTTGCCTTGATCGTTGCCCGGGCGTCGGTGAGAGCCTGGGCACCGGGCGCTTTCCCCGTGTCCACGTAGAAGCGCCGGAGAAGCCACTGACCGAAACGCTGGCTCTTCAGCGGCCACGTCTCCAGATGCCCTTCCACCTCGACCGTCGCGTAACTGTTTCCACCGGCATCATGGAACAGCTCCGTATCGTCGACGTAGCTGAGCAGCATCTCGCTCTGGGTAGGCTTCCGCGCGCTACCCGCAGGTGGCACGTCAGAAACTGCAGCGACGTGCCCTGTTTGATGGCCGTTAGGGTTAATCTCCAACACCAGCCTCACTTACCTTCAAGTACAGGTTGCAACAGGTATCGGAGAGAATTAACATTCACCTGGCCGGTATCTGTTGTGCTCGAGCCAGGCCTCTACATCACTTCGCCGGATGCGCCGGACGCGCCCGATCTTATAGCTCGGGATCTCACCGCTCCTCAAGAGCTCATAGGTCTTGGTCCGTCCCAATCCGAGCCAGCGAATCAGCTCGTCGGTGGTGAACCACTCCTTCTCCTGTCTATCTTCCATCCGCTCCTCCTTTTCGAGTTCGCCTGCTTGCGCCCAATATCAAGCGGCACTATCCTTCTGTCAACGTTTAAATTTAAATATCCGTTACGAATACGTTATGGTTGAGGAGGTGCGATGCAAAAGAGGCTCGAGGGCAAGGATTTTGAGATAGCGCATGGACAGGTGGGAGGCTTGGGCTCCCCCTTGGAGAAGTGCAAGGGCTACAAGCTAGATTATGAGATGGTCCCAACGCCACCCTTTCGCACACTTCAATCTGTCTTTTACCTAAAGCCCAAGTACGAACGTGAGGATCAAGACGCGTGGCGATGGTACTATCCGTTTGAGGAGTACCCCAATCTGTTTTTCGAGTTCGCCGAGTTGGAGAAGGAGAAACGGTCGAACCCGGCACGAACCAACGAGATTGCACTCGATTGGGTGAACGAGCACGGGCTGCTGGGCACCAGCGGCGGGTACTACAGAGACCGCGAAACCTTCCAAAAGTACAAGCCCGCTGAGCACGAGTACGTCGACCACTTCTTTGAGGAAGTCGAAAGGGCCGCGGCCGTCCTGGACTTCTACGAAGTCAGCCTGAACCGTGACGAGGACGCGATAATGGATCTTCTCGAACAGTACCCAACTTGGCCCGTAGACCTCTACGACCACTACTCGTTATCAGATCGGACAGAGTTGTACGGTGGCGACCTCGGGTTCGCCCTCTACCTGGTGACCCGCGAGGTAGTGCGGATGGTCGACGCCTTCGCCTACCCCAAGCTAACGCTCAAACCCGGTTCCTCGCGATCCTACAGCCTCACCAGCGGCTACGGTTTCCACAACCTGCTGGGTGCCATGTACCTGCAGATGTACTGGCTCGTTGCCGCCGGCGAGAAGCACATTGCCCGCTGCCAGTACTGTCGGCAGCGGATCATCCTGATCGCCCGCGCATCGGATCACGAAGGCAAGCGCAAGGGAAGAAAGCCGCGCCGCGACAAGCGCTTCTGCGACGACAACTGCCGCCAGCATCACCACCAGGATAAGAAAAAGAAGCTCTAACGCGAAAGAGAACCGTCTTGCGTGCACTCAATGAGGGAAGGGCCCACGGCCTTTGCGGACCCCACACCCGAAGCGTGGAACCCGACCATCCTCGAATGATTGACCGTTTACACAGCGGTCACGGTGCTGTAGACTTTGTCGTGACTAAAAGATCTACAAGCGAGGTGAGCCTCATGAAGTTCGTCAGTTCCAGGGAGATAAGGGTCAACCCAAAGCCCGTATTCGAGGCCGCAGCAGACGGGAACGAGGTGGTCATCACCTCGCGAGGCAAGCCGGTCGCGCTGATGGTGGGTGTGGACGGCGACGATCTAGAGGAAACGTTGCGCCTCTTTAGGCGCGCAAAGGCGCAGGTAGCAGTCTCCCAGATGCGCCGGGCCGCAGCGCGTAAGGGCTTGACCGACATGGATGAGGCCGATATTGACGCCGAGATCGCGGCGGCGCGGGACGAGCGCGCCGTGCGGTGAGCGGGCGGAGGGTCGTGCTAGACACGAACGTGGTGGTGTCCGCGCTGCTAAACAGCTTCGGGAAACCGGCTAGGGTACTCGACCTGGCACTCGCGGGCGAACTCGTTGTGGCCTACGACGATCGCGTCTTCTCGGAGTGGCGGGAGGTTCTACTCAGGGAGAAGTTCGGCTTTCCGCCCGCCGACGTCGATTCGTTGCTGGCCTTCTTTGAAGAAGAGGGACTCAGGGTCACTCCTTCGCCCCTCGGTGTCGAGTTGCCCGACCCGGACGACTTGGTCTTCCTGGAGGTCGCCCGAGAGGTAGGGGCCACGCTAGTCACGGGCAACTTGAAGCATTACCTACCGGGGAGCAGGCAAGGCGTAGAAGTAACAGAACCTGCCGCGTTCCTTGACGAATGGACGAGCGGAGCCGGGAACCGGGAAACCGAAGAAGGAGGCGACGATGGGTAAGCGAGGCAACGGCGAGGGTTCGATCACTAGGCGCAAGGACGGGCGCTGGTGGGGACGGCACACGGTTCACACCTCGGAAGGTCCTAAGCAGAAGGCAGTCTACGGGAAGACGCGCGCAGACGTGGCGGCAAAGCTGCGCAAGGCAATGTCCGAGGCCGACAGTGGCCTGGTCTTCGACGCGGGGAGCGTCACAGTGGGCGAGTACCTGGACGGGTGGCTCTCCGAGAGCGTGCTCCCGCTAGTAGAGGCTGGCAAGCTGGAGCACAGTACCTACGTCCGCTACGCCGGTATCGTCGGCAACCACCTCATTCCTTCCATCGGGAAGAGGAAACTGAAAGACTTGGACCACCCCGAAGTGCGACGGCTCTACAGACAGAAAAGCAAAGATTTCTCGTCCCGTTCCGTCGACTACCTACACGTTACCCTGCAGAAAGCCCTCAAGCAGGCCGTGAGAGATGACCTAGTTCCGCGCAATGTAGCCGAAGGTGAACGTCCACGGAGCAGCCGCAACAAAAAAGAGGCGAAGGCATTCTCTGCTGAACAGGTCAGGACACTCCTGAAGGCGGCCAGCGAAAAACGAAACAGCGCGCTTTACGTCTTGGCCGTCCATACTGGACTGCGCCAGGGTGAGCTCCTTGGGCTCAGGTGGTCGGACGTGGAGCTTGATGGCTCCGTCGTTAGGCTCTTCGTGCGTCGTTCAGTCAAGTCCACCCTCGACGGTCTAGGCTTCGGACCACCTAAAAACAAGGCCAGCCGCCGGAGTGTTCCCCTGAGCAAGACGGCGGCCGCTGCGCTCCGGGAGCACCGACTGCGACAGAAAGAGGAGCGTCTGCGAGCCCCGGAGTGGCACGATCACGACCTCATCTTTCCCAATCGGGCCGGTAAACCCATGGACCACAACAACCTGTACCACCGCGACTACAAGAAGCTGCTGCAAGAGGCCGGCCTCCACGATCAGGGCTTCACGTTTCACACGCTGCGCCACACCTTCGCTACGGAGCTCTTCCAGCAGGGCAAACGCCCTAAAGTCATTCAAACCTTGCTCGGACACTCCTCAATCGTACAGACTATGGACACCTACTCGCACCTCTTGGACGGTGTGGACGACGACGAGGTGGGAGGCCTCGACGAGGCCTTCGGCTAGAACGTCTAGGTCGAGATCGAACGGCAACCTATGTAGGACGAAACTCAAGTACATACAAGTCCTGACAGTCGCTACCTGAGTTAACGAGATCCGACGATAAGTTACTTGTATCCAAAGACAAACGAGATAACAATGGCTTGTGTGAGAGCGAACGTTGCGAAACGGTGCCCGTGAATTTTGTTAGGGTCAGAGTGACTTTCTAACGCAAACACACGGCTAGATAATTGTCCGCAAAGCCGCTTGGAAGCGTCAGTTTTTGTACGTTGTTTCTTGTACGGGTTTCAGCACAGCATTCGTCTCGAATTTTGCACTCCCGAGACCATAAGGAGAGAGTCTGAGAACTCCCCGTTTTCTGAATCGAGGAGTCAGAGCATTACCTGATGCTCCTAGTCCTGCACCGCATAGATAGCACCAACGGGATCAGTCTGCCGAGCCGGGTGGGTAAAGAATCAGTTGCGTGCAACGGAACAGGGCGATGGTCTTGTCACTATCGACATCACTGACGACTGCATCCCAAACCTGAGTATTGCGTCCTCCGTGAGCCATCCTGGCCTCACACTCTACGGAGCCATTTTGTTTGGTGCCCAAGAAATTGCTTTTCAACTCTACCGTTGTGAAGCTCTCTGCCCCCTCCGGCAGGCTGATGAAGGTACCGTAGCCACAAGCTGTATCGGCGAGCGCAATGACCGTTGCAGCATGGAGGTAGCCATTGGCAGCCATTAGTTCATCCCGAAGCTCGAGTCGGCTAGTCAACCTCCCCTCTTCCGCTTCGAGTACCTCGATGCCGATAAGGCCCGCTAATGTTCCAGCCGCCCGGTTGTTTAGCTCCTCCGAGAGCGACACTCCTGCCACCTCTCCGACTCCCTCCTACAGCCCGAAAAGGGTCTGCTCACTGTTTAGACGACTCCGTAGACTCGGGGTTCTTCTCTGCTATTGTCTTAGATTCGTTGACGAACAGTATCAGCACGAAGCCTACCAAGACGATAGCTCCGTCCAGCATTATGGCCGTGGTCCAAGTGCCCGTCGCGCCCCTCAGAACACCGCTGATAGCCGGAGAGAGGACAGCTCCTATCTCAGCGATCAGGTTCCACATACCGAACGCTGCGCCCATGTAGGCGGGGACGGCAACTATGTCAGCCGTAAGCGCGTGAGACATCGGTTGCAGAGCGAAAAAGAACAGGCTCGAAACGAATAGGACAGTACCCATAATGAGTAGAGAATTTCCTCCCCCCATTATGTAGAAGCCAAAGCCTATAGTCATCAAGCCCAGTATTAGGAAGAAGGCTGCGAGTATCGGCTTGCGACCCCATCCTTTCTCCTTGGCATAGTCAGCAAGCCAGCCTCCAAGAGGGAAGCCAACTATACCTGCCAGCCCAAAAAATGCTGCAGTCAGGGCGCCTCTCAGCAGGGTTACACCGCCGGCCGCATCGGAGGTAATAGACACCGCCCAGAAACCAAAAAACCATAGGTGCCAGAGTATTGCTATGGCCGAAATGTAGACCAGCATCAAGTCCTTATCGTAGAGGATCGGCGACACCTCTCCTCCTACCCTGCCGAAGATGAAAGCGATCAGGATGAGCGCAAGAGCCGTTATGAGAACCGCGACCAACCACTCTGGGGCTCCGAGCTGTTGAGAGACATAGTAAACGATCATTACGGCTCCGAATAGAATAACTGAGTACTTGGCTAGCTCCTTGAGGGCGGAGCCGTAGGCGGAGTTGAACTCGAATTCTCCGCCCTGGCTGCTGAAGAACCGATGCAGCCCGAACCCTACGACCAACGTTATGGCGCCCAACACAAAGAAGGGGGTGCGCCACGCGCCGTCGGTGCCGAATACGGACTGGCCCAGTTGAATCAAAGGTTGCGTAAACAAGAGCGCAAGCGTGAGCCCAATAGAGAGGCCCGTTATCACGACACCCATACCCAGGCTACGCTTTTCGAACGGAGTTTGTGTAGTAATCACGCTGCGGTCATTGGAGTAGAAAGTGCCCTCCCCGAGACCGGTAATAACACGCAGAGCGACAAACCCGATCAGGGCGGTCATCAACCCGCTAAGCAGCGTGGCCGCTCCAGCCCAGACTATGCTGATCACGATGATTGTGCGATGTCCAAACTTGTCCCCGAGGTAGCCGCCCGGAAACTGGGTCAGCATGTAACCGGCGAAGAACATACTCCCAATCAGGCCGCCGAGGGCGAACTGGTTCTCGACGCCTTGCAGCAGGCTGACCTCGCTCTCGATCATGTAGGAGACAACCGGCCCGGTTATGCTGCGATCCGCGTAACTTACTATCCAGCCCAACAAGAGCCATATCCACAGCGTGCGATAGGCCGGGTTACCCTGCCCTCTTTCGCTATTCGTCTCCATCAGAACCTCCGGTCTCTGGCATACCAAACTTGGCTGCCCTTACTCCACTGCTTGTTACTGTCGCTGACAGTACCCATGGGAATACTGCTTCCGTAGTCATATAAGTTCATGTAAAGGCTCGTCCAACGTAGTTCTCAGCGAGAGAAGTCGCCGCGGCCTGGGAGCTCGTTACGTAGTCAAGTTCGGCAAGCTGAAGGTTGTGCTGGAAACCGTCATCGTCTGGAAAGCGGTGGAGCATTGAGGTCATCCACCATGAGAAGCGTTGCGTTTTCCAAGCACGGTGGAGGCAAACATCCGAATAGCCGTCTAACAAACCAGTGTCGTTTTTCTTGTACCAGGCCGTAAGAGCTTCGGCGAGGTTGCGAACGTCCCGGACAGCGAGGTTCATGCCTTTGGCACCGGTCGGCGTGACTATGTGTGCTGAATCTCCGGCGAGGAAGAGCCGACCGTATTGCATCGGCTCCACCGCGAAGCTCCGCATTGCAACGACGCTCTTCTCGACGATAGGCCCCTCGTTGAGCGTCCATTCTTCGTCAGTAGCGACCCTCGTCTGGAGTTCTTCCCAGATCTGCTCATCGGACCAGTTATCGGTGTCGTCGTCGGGATCACACTGAAAGTACATTCGCTGTATATCTGCTGAACGTGTGCTGATAAGGGCGAACCCTCGTTCATGAAGCGTGTAAATCAGCTCTTCTGCCGAAGGCGGCGCCTCAGCGAGAATGCCGAACCAACCAAAGGGATACTTCTGCTCGTACTCTTTGTATGCCCCTTCCGGGAAAGAGGCGCGGCTCAACCCGTAGAACCCGTCGCAGCCTGCGACAACATCGCACTGCAACTCTTGCTCTTCACCGTCCCTCTGATAGCGAATAGTCGGCTTATCTGATTCGAGGCCCTGGATGCTAACGGCTTCGGTCTCGAACAGGATCGATTCGCCTGCTTCGATCCTGGCCGAGATGAGATCCTTGACTACCTCGTGCTGGCCGTAGAGCGTGACCGTATCCCCGTCGGTGAGATCACTCAAGGGAATTCTGTGTCCCTTGCGGTTGAACCGCAACTCAATGCCAGTATGGACCGCGCCCTCTTGGTCCATACGGTCCCCTACGCCCAAATCTCTCAACAGATCGGCCGTGCCCTGCTCTAGCACACCCGCCCGGACCTCTGTTTCCAGCTCCTCGCGGCTGCGACTCTCGATCACCACCGACTCAATACCCTCGCGATGCAGCAAGAGCGAGAGTATCAGCCCGGCCGGTCCGCCTCCTATGATTCCTACTTGTGTGTTCACGCTCGACGCTCCTCCGTTCCCATTTTTGATCAACTAGCGTATACAAAATTCGAAACACCGACGTATTTCAGAAGATTTTTTCTCCGCCTCCTATCCTGCTCACCCTTCTCTTAGATCCCCGCCCATGTGACATGGCAAGACCGTAACGGTTAGGACGTACGACTCTACATCTACGAGTAGAGTCGTACACCTTAAGATTCGGAATATAGACCGTTATTTACCCACTCAGTTCCCCTATGGCCCTAGATCCCTAGCTTTCCTCAGAACAACATTCTGTCTATGAACGCTGTATATTGCAAATACTAAACACATATACTCAATATATTTTTTTGGTATAAGAACGGTGCACAATCATCATTTCGAACTTACATTCGGCCCTTTCGTCTATGGCCTGCAAGACTTTTCTCTCGTTGGTTCACCATCGACCTTTTGCAGTAACCTCCGCTCTCATAGATCCTTGGCATTACCGTTTTCGGTGTCTTTAAGAACGTGCTGTGCAACAGTGAATGCAGAGTTGGCGGCTGGCACCCCGCAGTAGATGGCGCTTTGTAGCAAGACCTCTTTTATCTCATTCGAGGTCAGGCCGTTTCTTAGCGCCGCACGAACGTGCATCTCTAGTTCATCGAGGTGGCCCAAGGATACCAACGCGGTAAGCGTGATACAGCTACGCGTCTTGCGGTCCAGGCTTGAACGAGTCCAGATCTCACCCCAAGCGTACCGGGTAATGAAATCCTGGAAGTCAGCGGTAAAGTCAGTAGTGCGCTCCATCGCATCGTCAACGTGCTCGTCCCCAAGTACTTCGCGCCTTACTCGCATGCCACGCTCGTAAGTCGAATCGCTCATCGAGTCCTCCCCTTCTCTAGTATCGGGTCAAGATGTTTGAGAACCGCGCGCTTGAGGGTCTCGGACTGCTCGACGTTCGCTAAATGTGCTGCCGGAGAGACGATCTTGAGGCGAGAGTCAAAGATGTAATTCTGGAGTAGCTCGGCGTGATCCAGCGTAATGGCTTCGTCGTCAGCGCCAGCGATAACGAGCGTGGGAGCGTGAATCTCTCCTAGCCTGTCTCTCAGGTCCATGTCCCGGATTGCCTCGCAGCAGCCTGCGTAGCCCTCGGCTGGTGTTGCCTTTAGCATTTGGTCTGCCCATTCGACGGTTTTGGGATTGTCAGCTCGGAAGTCCGGAGTAAACCAACGCTCCAGTACCGCACGAGAGATCTCGTCCATACCGCCTCTCCGGACTGCATCAGCGCGCGAGGACCAATTTTCAGGGGGACCGAGGTTAGCCGAGGTACAGCACAGCACGAGACGCTCGATTCGTTTGGGAACTTCGCTGGCTAACCACATGCCGACCATTCCGCCGAGCGACAGACCGCAGAACGCGTAGGTCTCTATCTCCAGTCGGTCGAGCAGCGACAACACGTCCCGGCCGAGGTCTTCTATGGAGTACGGGCCGGGTGGGACGGGCGACTCTCCATGACCGCGGTGATCGTACCTCAGTAATCGGAAACGGTCTTGCAGTGCAGGCACCTGAGCGTCCCACATATTCGAGGCGGTGCCCAAAGAGTTAGATAGGACGAGTACAGGCGCGTTCTCAGGACCTTCGAGCGAGTAGTCTAGAGGAACCGTTTCGTTCGCTGTCATGCAGGTATCTCCTCGCTGTAAAATTTCAAGGCCCGGTCCACAAACTCCTCCGCAGAGCCGAGGTACTTCTCCGGGTCGAGGGCGGTGTCAATATCTTCGGGCGATAGGTGCTTGCGCACCTCGGGTTCCTCCAGAAGCTCTTCCCGCAGAGAACTTCCGCTGTCCATGGTCCGCTGGGCTGCTCTTTCTACGAGTTCGTGCGCTTCTAGCCGCCCGATGTGTTCGGCCAGAATCGTGGTTACGTTCTCGGTGAGGAGCAGGCCTCCAGTGGCGTCCAGGTTTCTACGCATATTGTCGGGACACACTTGCAAACTCTCCAGTACCCAGCGCATCTCTGCGACCGCAGCGCCGGACAGGGAGAGTGCGTCGGAGAGGGCTTCCCATTCCGCATGCCAGGCGCCCGCGGCGCGTTCGTTTTCCTGGGCCATTGCCGTCTGAAGCGTATGGGATGATGATTGGACCCTATGGGCACAGGCTGCGGTGAGAACTGAGCCCACAGGGTTACGCTTGTGCGGGAGGGTCGAAGAGCCGCCACTTTCAGCTTCGGCCACCTCGGCTATCTCAGTCTGTGCCATCAGCATGACATCTAGCGCCAGCTTATGCATGACGCCTGCGACCAGAGCCAGGGTGTTGCCCAACTCGGCGATTCGGAGCCGCGCCGTGTGCCAGGGAACGACAGGCTCCGCGAGGTCTAGCTCCCGGGCGAACTCTCGCAAAACCTGTGTTCCATGCGAGCCGAGAGAGGCGAGCGTGCCGGCCGCCCCGCCGAGCTGCGCGGCGAGCCCTGATGCGCGTACAGCGTGCAGCCGATCACGGGCTTCGAGCACGGCGACCAGCCAGCCCGCGGCTTTCAAGCCGAAAGTGGTCGGAAGGGCTTGCTGGAGAAGCGTTCGGCCGGGCATGACGGTCGCGCGGTGATCGTCCGCCAGTTGCGCACACGCTGCGGCTACGGCCTCGACGTCGGCGAGTATGAGGTCGAGCACGCGCCGCGAAATGAGCATCGCCGCTGTGTCCATGATGTCCTGGCTCGTGGCTCCCTTGTGCACGTAGCCGGCGGCGTCACCGGAGATGGCGTTGGTGAGGGCCTTTACCAGCGGCGGCACGGGATTGCCTGCGGAGCGACCCTTGCGCCCGATTTCCTCCGGATCGAAGCGGTCGGCGTTGCAGTGTTCGGAGATCGTCTCGGCCGCCTCATTCGGGATAAGACCAGCCCTCGCCTCGGCGGTTGCCAGCGCCGCCTCCGCATCGAGCATCGCCTGGAGCCACGACCGGCCTCCAACCGCAGCCTGGATCTCATCGGGGACAAATAGCGGCCTGAAAAGGCTCTCAGACATCGAAAAATACGGTCTGCTGATCGCCTTGCAAGTGGACGTCTAGTTCAAGAGCGTTGTCCAGTTGCCGAGCGATCAGAGTCGAGCGTTTTGCCGAATCTTCGACCAGACTGAGGACCGGATCGGTGCCGTTAGCGTCCTCTTCGTCAGGGAAGTATACGCGGGTTACAAGACGCTTGAGCAAGCCGCGAGAGAAGATAGACACCAGGATGTGCGGCGCCTGGGGCTGGCCTTCCGGATCTGGCACGACTCCTGGCTTCACGGTTACGAACTCATAGCGACCCTCAGAATCTGTCGAGCAGCGTCCGAAGCCGGTAAAGTCGTTTTCAAGCGGGAGTTCGTCCCGCCGGTCCTCCGGGTGGGCGTAGCGACCGGCGCGGTTGGCCTGCCAGATCTCGACCATGGCGTCGGTGACGGGCGCACCTTCTCCATCGTAAATCGTTCCAACAATGCGAACCGCGTCAGGATCTTCAGGCGAGACCAGGTGCTCGCCCTCCTCGTAGGGAAGAGAGAAGTGAAAGAATGGCCCGATGGTCTGCGAGGGTGTGAGTTCGGGCGTCATTAGTGGTTCTCCATCGGCGTCGAGTTGCGCCCACGGAGGACGATGTCGAAGCGGTATGCCAATGCCCACTCCGGCTCGGTAGTCTCCAGGTCGAAAGAGGAGATCAGTCGCTCGCGCGCCTGTCGGTCCGGCACCGATTGGAAGATGGGGTCCTGGGAGAACAAAGGGTCGCCTGGAAAGTACATCTGGGTGATCAATCGCGTGGTAAAAGCCGGGCCGAACAACGAGAAATGGATGTGGGCCGGCCGCCAGGCGTTGTGGTGGTTGCCCCATGGATAAGCACCGGGCTTGACTGTTACGAACCGGTAGCGTCCCTCATCATCGGTCAGGCACCGGCCGGCACCGTTGAAGTTGGGGTCGAGCGGCGCAGGGTGCCGGTCTTCCGCGTGCATATAGCGACCAGCGGAGTTGGCCTGCCAGATCTCGATCAGGCTGTTCCGCACCGGCCCGCCGTCGCCATCGAGCACGCGACCATGAACGATGATGCGTTCCCCCAGGGGCTCGTCTTCGTGCTGGCGCGTGAGGTCGTGGTCCAGCGGTCCCACCTTCTCATGGCCGTAAGCAGGGCCGGTAATCTCCGAAAGCGTATGTGGCAGAATGATAAGTGGCTTTTCTGGTGCTCGTACACGCGTTCCCTCGTAGTCGGGGTATAAATACGGAGGATGCAAGCCCTTATCCTCGCGTCGGTATCCTGCAACTTCACTTTCTGATTGCTGCGTCATATGCGAATTCTCCTCTTGCCCGAGCTTCTAAGCCAATACCTTAGCCGTCCGCCTTCTCGACAACCATAGCAATTCCCTGCCCAACCCCGATACACATGGTCGCGACCCCGTGCTGCACATCGTCTCTGCGTTTCATTTCGTGCACCAGGGTGCTTAGTATCTTCGCTCCCGAACAACCTATGGGATGCCCCAGCGCGATTGCTCCGCCGTTGGGGTTCAACCGCTCGTCGTCCGGCTCCATGCCCCACTCCGCAAGGACGGACAACACTTGCGCGGCATAAGCCTCGTTCAACTCGATAAGTCCTATGTCGTCCATAGAAAGCCCCGCTCTTTGCAGCGCCTTCTCCGTAGCAGGTACGGGTCCGATGCCCATTATCCTCGGCGGTACCCCGGCCGTCGCCATGCTCTTTATCCGGGCGAGAGGCTCAAGTCCGTGGGCTCTCGCGTACTCGGCCGAGACCACGAGCACTGCTGCAGCACCATCGCTCAGGCCGCTGGAGTTACCTGCCGTTACGGTCCCATCCTCTTTGAAAGCAGGTGGAAGCTTTGCGAGCTTCTCCATCGAGGTGTCGCGCCTCGGCCCCTCGTCAGCCTCCACAACGTTCTCGTCCTTACGTGTCTTGACCGTTACTGGCACGACCTCTTCCCTGAAGCGCTTTCCCTCGGTGGCCTCTATAGCCTTATGATGACTACGCAGGGCAAAGCGGTCCTGGGCCTCCCGAGAGATGTCGTACTCTCCGGCCAGGCCCTCTGGCTCCTCTTCGGATGAGCCGGAGGCGATCTCGGGGGTTACCCCCTGTCGCTCCTCGGCCAGGTTTTCGGCGGTCATACCTAAAGAGTCGGTGTGCCCCATCTCTTCCAGCTTCGGGTTCACGAAGCGCCAGCCTAGGGTGGTGTCCTGCATCGTGACGTGGCCCATCGGGAAAGCATACTCGGGCTTGGGTATCGCCCAGGGGGCCCGGCTCATCGACTCTACCCCGCCACCGATATACACGTCAGCCTCACCGAGCATGATGCCCCGGGCGGCGGCCGTTACCGCTTCGAGGCCCGACCCGCAGAGACGGCTCACAGTAGCCCCAGCTACCGTCTCCGGGAAGCCTGCGAGAAGCGACGACATACGAGCTATGTTTCGGTTGTCTTCGCCGGCCTGGTTGCCGCACCCCATATAGACATCCTCTACCTCTTCGGCAGGGACGCCGACACGCTCCATCAGACTTTCCAGTACCAAGGCGGCCAGGTCGTCGGGACGTACGGTCGAGAGTGCCCCGCCGTGTTTCCCGACCGGGCTGCGAACCGCCCCTACTATCCAGGCTTCCCTTGCTCCCTCATAAGCCATAATCTTCAGGTGCTCCCTTCTATCAGACTCCTGCCGGATTATGTCTTGCCAGCAAAGCCTGGATCATTTCTTCGCCGCCTCGATCTTCGCGTACAGGTCTTGCAGAACCTGTGTATCTTTATTTGCAGCTTCGGTCTTCTCACGCAACCCGCGCAGGGTTTGTAGCTCTTCTTCGGTAGGCAGATCAGTCATTTCCAGATCTTCCGCAACGCGTAGCTCCCACCCCGTCTCCTCACGTGCCTGCTCGACGGTCGCTTCGGGGTGTAGGGCGACGAGGGTAAGCTCTTTGGTTTCAGGGTCGGGTCTTAGGACCCCGATGTCCGTTATCACCACCGTAGGTCCGGCACCGAGGTAGCCCGTCTTTTCCCGTGAGTTGCCACCTTCGAGATGTCCGGCCGACGTTACGAAAGCGAGCTCTTCAACAAACGCTCGCGCTTTTTGGGGCAACATCACGATCACCTCTTTGGCCGAGGCGGCGATCTCCGGCGCCCCCCCGGCCCCTGGTAGTCGTACCTTCGGTTCATCATAGGAGCCGATGACCGTAGTGTTGATGTTGGCGTAGCGATCTATCTGGGCCGCCCCGAGAAAGCCGACATCTATGCGGCCGGTCTGCAACCAGTAGTTGAAGATCTCGGGCACCGGTACGACCGAATCGGCGTGCTCGGCGAGCTCCCCGTCCCCGATAGAATGCGGCAGGACTTCGGGCTTGGCCCCGATAGGTCCAGACTCGTAGACGAGGACACAGCTTGGCGCGTGTGTCTCCCGAGCCAAGTTCGCCGCCTCACTGGGCATACCAATGCCGACGAAGCACAGTACTTCATCGCTGAGTTCCCGCGAGGCGGCCACGATCATCATCTCGTTCGTCGTGTAAGAGCCGTCGTCTGAGTTCATCTGCTTACCCCCTCTTCCAAGATACTGCCTAAGTGCTCAGAGAAGTCTTCGGTGCCGAGCACGTGCTTCTCCATCCATTCTTGGAATGTCTCACGGTCCCGGGCTATGTCGTCCCACGCCTCGTAAAAAGCGTTGTCTCGCGGATAATAGCCGTGTGCATACGATGGATACGCTCCCCCCGGAACGACTGCGATGGCGTCCACGGCTACCGAGGGCAACACGATCTGGTGCGGGTGAGGATCGAACTCATCCACGATCTCCTCGACGGTAATGATACAGCGCTTCGCAGAGAGCACGGCCTCTTTCTGGATGCCGGTGATGCCCCACAGTGCCACGTTGCCGTTGCGGTCGGCCTGCTGAGCGTGCACGATAGCCACGTCCGGGTGTAGCGCCGGCACCGCCATGAACTCTTCGCCGGTGAATGGGCAGGTTATCGGGGCTATCGTCGAGGTTACCTCTGGCAGGTCGGTCCCAACGTAGCCACGTAGTACGGCGAACGGTAAGTTGGACGCTCCGGCCACGTAGCGATTCGCCATACCAGCGTGGCTGTGTTCTTCGATCTCTAGAGGTTTGGGCCAACGCTCTTCCACCGCGTCCCTGAAGCGATGGAGAGACCCGACACCAGGGTTACCACCCCAAGAGAAGATCAACTTGGATGCGCACCCCATACCGATCATCTGGTCGTAGATCAGGTCCGGCGTCATCCTAATAAGCGTCAGGTTTCTTCTCTCCTGACGGATTATCTCGTGCGCGGCGGCGGAAGGAATAAGGTGCGTAAAACCTTCCAGGGCAACAGAGTACCCGTCACTCACCAAGTCGTCAACCGCTTCTCGAAGGTCTACTATCTCAGCCATGCCAGACGCCTGTTGGCTTTCTCATCTTGCACCCTTCCCCGTTTTTCGGTTTCCTCTAACCTATTATTTTGGCAGTGCTTACGGCATACTGCAAATACTAAACAGGTATGTTGCGTATACTATTTTGATATAGTCAACTGTATGGAACTAAGGCGTTTACGATACTTTATTGCGGTAGCGGAAGAGTTGAGTTTTAGCCGCGCAGCCGGGAAGCTTCGTATGGCCCAGCCTCCTTTGAGCAATCAGATAAAGCAGTTGGAAGAGGAACTCGGAGTCCTACTTTTCGAAAGGACTAGCCGGGGAGTCCGGATGACCGGGGCTGGAGAGTTGCTGCTGGAAGAAGCGCGGCGTATCTTTGTACAGGTAGACCAGACCGTTCGCGTAGTACAGCGGGTAGGGTATGGAGAGGTTGGCCGGCTGACTCTGGGATTCGTACCTTCGTCTTCCAACGAAGCGCTCCCTCCTATACTGCGGAGGTTCAGTGATCGCTTTCCCGGCATCGAACTCTTCCTGCGCGAGATGAGGCCGGATCTAATAGTGCGCCGACTTCGCGACAAGCAGATCGATGTGGGTTTCCTGTATCTTCCGCTAGAGGATACGTCGCTCAACGTCGAGCGTATTTCGCGCGAGCCACTAATTCTCGCTTTGCCAGAGACACACCCTCTCGCCTCAGAACTACGGGTTGAGCTACAAGCTGTCGCAAAAGACCCGTTTATACTTCCCGCTCGCTACCAACTAATGCCGGGTTTATACGGTCAAGTAACTGAGGCTTGTCGCCAAGCGGGCTTCGTACCGAATGCAGTACAAAAAGATGTCTGGCTCATGCAGACCATCGTTGGTCTAGTCGCAGGGAGCATAGGTGTGGCACTCGTTCCCGCTTCCTTACAAAACCTACGCAGGAAGGGTGTCGTGTACAAATCGATGCACGAACTCTCGCCTACGGTAGAGTTAGCGGTGATCTGGCGCAATGACGATCAAAGTAGAGTACTAAGTTCATTTCTCCAAGCAACCAGGGAGGAACTCCAAAGTGTAAACGAGGGTGCCGACAAAATTGTGGCACAGAGCGCGGAATAGGAACGTACCCCATTTACCATAGTCGCGGTTGCCCTGTGTGTCCGGGAAACGGTGGTTTTCTACTACTCATAAGTTTTCGCACGGCGTTGGCGAAGTTGGCTTTTTGGAAGCGCTACTTGACAGAGCGTTTCCAGAGCCTCGTACGTTTCGCGCGCAAGATGGGTGCCTCCCCTCCCACGTTGGACGCATCCACCTTTCTGACTCTCTGTAGCGCGGAGAAAGACTGCCTCAAAAATTACGCCGAATAATCGTTATCCAGCATCCTACAAACGCCGGGTTAGAGTCAGGTTAGAGTCAAAAGTTCTGGGCCATTTGATCGGAGACTGCATTTTACCTGCAAAAGAGGGGGTGACCGACGGGGCTCGAACCCGCGACCTCCGGAGCCACAATCCGGTGCTCTGCCTACTGAGCTACGGCCACCATGCGTGCTGCGAGATTCTACCAGGAATGTAGAGGTTTAGGGGTTTTCCAGACCAGAGAGTTTTTTCTCTAATTCGGAGTAGCTTTGGGAGATCCCGGCGCGGTGGGAGATACGCTCGTCGTTGGCAAGCTCGGGGTTGTATTGCTCTAGAATATCCAGCCGCGCGGTCGTTCTGCGTATGCCATCGTTTAGCCGGCGGAGCTTTTGCTCCCACTCGCGTTCTGCTGGAGAACCTTGCGTAACTTCTCCATCCTCCCGCATCTGGCAGAGTCTCTCAGCGAGCTTGACGTAGCCTTCGTAGTTTTCCAGGTATCTGTGATAGTGCTCCCGAAACATCTTGACCGGGGTGTCACCCTGAGATTTGCCCTGCTTAGTGCGCTCTCTCTGGAGGCTGATGTCGTCGTCTGGATGGGCGTGCTTTACCGCAACGCCGGCCTTCTTGTTCTCAAACCTTTCCCGGGTAGGCACGCTCGATGGTTCCTGAGAGGGCTTCGTCGTCGACGGTATTATAGCTTCGACCTGGCTTTCACCGGACTCTGATTTTTTCTCCATCAGTAGCCCAACGTTTTTCTCCGGACTTTTCGGGGGATCTTCGGACCGGGATGCGTTGCGTTGTCGGTAAAGCTCGCTGTTCTGACTCTGGCGAAGTTCCCGGAGTTCCTTTTCTAGCTCCTCTACCTTCGGCCCTGCGAACCCTTCTTCCGACGCTGGTACGCTCCGGGCCCCATGCCCTTCGTGTAGCAACTCGAAGAGTTTCTCCTGGCCCTTCCGCAGACGCTCCATACGCTCTTCGGCAAGATCCACGTATCCCCGAGCCTTCTGCAAGACAAATACGGCAATGGTTAGGGTGACGCTGCCGACCACGAGTAAACCAATATTAACGAAGAGCAACACCTCGACCATGCCCCATGTCTCCCTTGAGTAGCTTCTTTAGCCGGACACCGCGATCTATCCCGTACTTATATCAGCAAACCTCGTCGAATAGCAAGAGAAAGTATATCTGCACCCATCGACGTTAGAAGCACAGAAGCACGCCCGGCAGGATTCGAACCTGCGACCTGCGGATTAGAAGTCCGCTGCTCTATCCAACTGAGCTACGGGCGCATCGCCTTTTGTGTAATTTTCTCTACTTTAGAGCATACCCAAAAATCTCGCCGGTGACAACGCGGCGGCGAGGGCTTTATCAAGTTCGGCAACTCCGTCTTCTACACCCTTGTAGATTTCTACATTCGGGTGTTCAAGAAGCTCTTGAAAAGCTCGTCAAACATGGGCAACATTGTAGCGCAAGTGCGTCAGGGATGATCGAGGGCGTTGTCCAGGACTCCGGCGGGCTGAGAGGAGGCACCCGTCCTCCCGCCGGTAACTCCGGGGCTTACGGGTACTTGGTAGAGTTCTCCGAATAGAACGCATGAATACGAACCCCTAGCGCATCGGCCAGCGCTAACAGCATGGCTCCTCCCGGGCGACGGATGCCGGACTCCAACTCTGAAATGGTTTTCGAATCTACTCCGCTACAAGAAGCCAGGTTCTCGATCGACATTCGGGCCCGGATCCGCCCGGCCCGAAGTTTTTTTCCGCTGAACTGCTCTTTCATATTTCTACATGCTAAACCCCTCGAAAGCTCCGCGCAGGCACGGAACAAAAACAAATCTTCCCCGCAACAATCGCAGGCCGACCAAGCAGACGACAAGAAACCAACACTAGACAAAGATGTCGGAACGAACCGGGCCCGACTTACAAACGGCTCCAACGGAAATCCGCCAGAGCGGGTGAGGGGAATCGAACCCCCATCATCAGCTTGGAAGGCTGGGGCTCTACCATTGAGCTACACCCGCATCGCTTCGGCCTTGCGGCGGTCGGGGCGAGAGGATTCGAACCTCCGACCCCCTGCTCCCAAAGCAGGTGCGCTACCAGGCTGCGCCACGCCCCGCCGAGACCAAAACGTAGTATAGCAAACGGGCGGCGAGTTTAAATTACGGCTGCGGGAACCACCGCTTCTATTTCCTCCCCGAGAAATCGTCCGCCGAGCGCGGCGAAGCTCTGAGGGTCATCGCTGCACACGAAGGTGGAAAGCCCATAATCTTCCATGTCGCGGGGCCTTCTCAAATAGCCCCGGCGCGAGAGGACGCGTCCCACTTCGAGCGCGGTCTGGCCCGCGGAGGAGATGAGCCGGACCTCCGGGCCGAGGATGCGGTTGATGGTTGCACTGATCAGAGGGTAGTGCGTGCAACCCAGAACCACGGCCCCCACCCGCTGCTGCAAAAGAGGTTCCAAATATTCCCAGGCCAGGCTGTCTAGCTCCGGCCCTTCGGTGGTACCCTTCTCGATGTACGGCACAAAATTCGGCGCCGCCTGTTCGTAGACCTCGATCCCCGCGTCTACGTTCCGAACAGCCCTCGTGTAAGCCTTACTGCTAACCGTTCCCTCCGTGGCCAAAACGCCAACCCGACGGTTCAGAGTATCCAGCACCGCCGCCCGCGCGCCCGACTCTATAACCCCGATTATTGGTATATCGAACGCCTCCTGTACAGCCTCCAGGGCGGCCGCCGTCGCCGTGTTACAGGCGACCACGACCAGTTTCACGTTTAGGGTGCTGAGGTATTCGATGATCTCGAAAGCGAACTCCCGGACTTCCTCCAGGTTTCGGACCCCGTATGGGACCCGGGCGGTATCTCCGAAATAAACCATGTGCTCGTAGGGCAAACGGTCCTGGATCTCCGCCAGCACCGTCAGACCACCCACGCCCGAATCAAATACTCCTATGGGACGAGGATCACTCACGGAACTGAATTATAGCCATATAAAGGAGCTGTAACAGGCTGAAACTCTACGGCGTAGCGATTGCCGCAAAGAAGCCTTGCCGGTTGATCGGACTTCTCTTTAAAGCTAAAGTGCGAAAAGAACAATGCCGCCCAGCTCCGCGAAGCGAAACCAAATATTTCAAATTGCTATCTGTAAAAGCTGAAGGCTGATGCTTGATAGCTGACGACTTTGTTTCCGGAAAAGCTCAACTTTCCGGAAACAGCTATAGTGGAGGCGGCGGGACTCGAACCCGCGTCCGCGAGCGCGCCGTCCGCAAGATTCTACGAGCGTAGCTCCCAGTTTAGTTTCGCCTTGCGCTGCGAACCGGGGCGTCACAGCGAGGCTAGCCCTTTAAATTTCCCCCAATAGCTCCGGGCCGGAGCTAAAAAGGTCGAGCCTACTAGATGACACCGGGAACCGGGCCGTAGGCTGCCCGGGCCGATGAGTCGCTTTTATTTAAGCGGCTAGAGCCATTTCGTTATCGTTGGCGTGTATCTTTATGTGCCGGCGTTTTACGAGTCTCCAGCAAACTCGGCTCGTCTCACTAGACGCAGTCCGCTCACGTCGAAACCAATGCGCCCCCATACAACAATTATTCTACCATTTCAGAACCGGGGATCAACGCCGGAGTCGCTCTTTCATAGCCCGGTCCATCTCCCTCTCGGCGGTCTTTTTGGCGATCTCGCGCCGTTTGTCGTACTCTTTTTTGCGGCTGGCAACGGCGATCTGGAGCTTTATTATCCCGTTCTTGCTGTAGAGCTTGAGCGGTATGAGCGTCTTTCCGTCTTCTTGGGTTTTGCCGACGAGGCGATCTATCTCCTTCCGGTGCAGCAGGAGCTTCCGGTCCCGGGTCGGGAGTTGTTCGGTGTGGGCTGCGTTGGCGTACGGGGAGATGTGCGACCCTATAAGGAACGCTTCGCCATCACGCACCCTGGCATAGCTCTCTTTAAGGTTCGCCCGGCCCGCCCGCACGGACTTGACCTCGGGGCCTGTAAGCGTGAGTCCAGCTTCGTACGTTTCTTCGATGTGGAAGTCGTGCAGGGCTTTTTTGTTGCGCGCGAAGTCCGTCATATTCTCTGTATCACCCTAAGTTCAGCCCGCTTCATCAGCGGTATTACGTCTATCAACTCTACCATCACCCGGTCTCCAACCCGGTACGAGGCACCGATCGCAGCGTTCGAGAGGACTACCCCGTTCTCCTCTAACTTCCACCAACCGGGGAGCTTGCTGACGTGTACCAACCCCGTCGCCCCGCTCTCCATCTCAACGAAAAGACCGAAAACGGTTGTGCTGACGATAGTGCCTTCCAAGACCTCGCCCACCCGATCTTGCAGGAGCCACATAAGAGTGTACTGATCCGCAGTACGCTCGCAGATCATGCTCCAGTACTCCCTCTCGGAGATGTGGGCCGTAACCCCGGTAAGGTCTTCGGGGAGTTCGTCACCCAGAAGCGCCCGGTGGACGAGAACGTCGGCGTACCGACGTATGGGTGAGGTGAAGTGGGTGTAATTTTCGAGCGCGAGCCCGTAGTGGCCGGAGTTTTGGTGCGTATAGAATGCGCGGGGCAGGGAGCGCAGGATCAGGTAGTTCACAGCATCTGACTTCGCCATCTGGGAGATGACGCCCAGGTTCTCCGGCGTCGGTTCCGCCTGCAACCCGACAGCCGCGAGGCGCGTTTTCAACGTCTCAAGGTCCTCGACGCTTGGTTTATCGTGTACCCGGAACACGCCCGTACCCCGACGTCGTAGGGTCGTCGCCACAGACTCGTTCGCGAGCACCATCAACTCCTCTATAAGCTCCCGCGCCGGCGTCGAACGCCGGACCCCCGAAGAGAGCGGCACGCCCTCCGGATCCAGCTCGTACTCCGGCTCGCGGCCACCGAAGTCCAGCTTTCCCCGCACGGCGGCCTTCATCTTGAGCTTCCGCGAAAGCTCGTGCGCCGCTTTGACCAGTTCTGGTTGTTCCACCTCCGCTTCGCCTTTTAAGAAAGCGTCGACACCCTCGTAGGTCAAGCGGGCGTCGCTGCGAGTCTGGCTCCGGTACACCCGACTGCTCTCGACCTCTCCCGAACCAGAGACCTCCATCTCGACCGTCACGGTCGCCCGTTCGACCTGCGGCTTGAGCGAGCAGACATCGTTCGAAAGGCTTTGTGGCAGCATCGGGGCCACCGTACCCGGCAGGTAGACCGAGTTCCCGCGCCGGGCGGCCTCGCGGTCCAGTAGGCTTCCTGGCTTCACGTAGTGGGTGACGTCGGCGATGTGGACCCAGAGACGGTAGCCGCCCTCTTTGCGTTCTATGGAGATGGCGTCGTCGAAGTCCTTGGCGTCTTCACCGTCTATGGTCACGGCCGAAAGGCCGCGGAGGTCTTCTCGGTTGCCGAGGTCTTTTTCTGTTACGCCCTCGGCTTCGTCCTCGACTTTTTCGGAGAAGTCCCAGAATGTTTCGACGGAGGCGAAGAGGGCATCGTAGACGTTGCGAGGGTCTGAGGATGGCCCCAGAACCTTCGTCACTTCGCCGCGCAGCGCGTTGTTCTTTTCGCGGGTCCGGACGAGGACGATGTCCCCGGCCTCCGCGCCCCGGCGCAGCTTGCGGGCGACCAGTATCGGGCGCCGCTCGTCTACAAAGAGCGGGTCCGCGACCGAATACTTGCCCCGACGAACGAGAATGCCCGGCAGGATCATGATTTAACTAACGGATGAAACTTCATGCGCGGCACGCTTTGAGTCTATCACGGGCAATGTAGCTATCAGCTTCGGACTATCCGCCGAGACTAAACCTTCAGGAAACGCCTCACCGATAGAAAACTCCCTAAAATACCTATCACGGCACCGACCACGAGGAGTATCAGAACGATAACGGGCATGTTTACCGAATCACCGGAGATAGGCACAAATGGCAGCTCGTTCCTGGCCCATTCTACAAAGAGAGAGTTTAGCCAGACCACCGCAACGCCAGAAATCACCGCTCCTATAATGCCCTGCGCCAGCCCCTCGAAAAGGAACGGTGTCCGCACGAAGCTGTCGGAGGCGCCGACGAGCTTCATCACCTCGATCTCGTTGCGCCGGGAGAAGATGGAGATCCTTATGGTGTTGGAGATCAGGAGCACGCTGGAGACGAGGAAAAGCACCGTAGCCCCCCGGAGCCCCCAAACGACGTAGTCCGTGACCTCCCCCACGCGCTCCACGGTGCGTTGCGGATATTCTATGTCTTCAACCGCCTCCCCTTCGCCTTCCAGTTTCTCAGCCACGGCACCCGCGCTTGACGGGTCTTCAAGCTGTATCTGGAGGGAGGGCTGCACGAAATCACTGTCGAGCCCCTCGTAAATCTCCGGCCGATCTTCGAACATCTCCTGGAACCTCTTGAACCCTTCTTCTTGGGAGATGTACTCTACCTGCGATATCTCCGGGTAGCTTTCCACGCTGCTCCGTACCTGATCTATTCGCTCTTCAGAGGCGTCCTGCACGAAGAAAGCCTCCACGCTCACGTCCTTGCGGACTACGGAGATCAAACCCTCCACGTGCCCGCTGACCAATAGCGCCGTGCCCAACACCAAAAGACAGATGAACGTCGTGGTGATCGCGGTGACGCTCATGAGCAGGTTGAGGCGCATGTTCTTGAAGGCTTCGCGCAGTGAGAAGCCCAAATTAAGCTTCATCGGCGTACGCCCCCTTGACCCGGTCCCGGACTACGTTTCCGTCCTCCAGCGTAACGACCCGCTTCTGCATTACGTCGACCATGTCCCGGTCGTGGGTGGCAACGACGACCGTGGTACCGATGCGGTGAATCCTGTTTAGAAGCTGCACGATCCCGACGCTCGTCTCCGGGTCCAGGTTTCCGGTCGGCTCGTCGGCGATTAGGATCGGCGGCTGGGAAACGAAGGCCCGGGCGATGGAGACCCGCTGCTGCTCCCCGCCGGATAGTTGCTCCGGATATTTCTCTGTCTTGCCGGTGAGGCCCACGATCTCTAGTATCTCGGGGACTTTTATCCGGATGGAACGCTTTTTCTGCCCCGTGACCTCCATCGCGTACGCCACGTTCTCGGATGCGGTCTTATTCGGCAAAAGCTTGAAGTCCTGAAACACGCACCCGATATTTCTGCGATGGCGGGGTACCCGGCGCCGGGGTATCGTCGAAAGTTTCGTGCCGTTCACGAAGATCGTGCCGGCCGTGGGTTCCATCTCCTTGAGGAGCAGGCGCAGGATCGTCGATTTTCCGGAACCACTCGCCCCGACCAGGAAAACGAACTCGCCAGCCTCGACCTCCAGGTTCACGTGCTCCAGCGCGACGGTGTTCTTGCCGTAGACCTTCGAAACGTTGTTTAGCTCGATCATTGCTTCTCCCGTAGCAAGTTTTGATCTCCCGGCGTTTCCCGGATCCTGTCGCAAATAACGCGGTTCTCCGGGGACTATCTGTCTACCGCGGCGAAATCCCCCCTCCAGGGCTGCACCGGTCGCGGCACAAGATAACAGCCGGTCGCCGCTTTATCAACCGTTCCCGGCATTCAACGGTATACGCTCCAACCTGCCGTAGAGGATCAGGTATCCTTCCTTCACCTCAATCCTCGAAACCCTTGCGTCGTACGGCAGATCCTCTAGCGGATAGCTAAAGTCGGCCTCTGCGAGCAACTCGTCGGCCAGGTCCTGCGGCAGCCGAAACCCGAACGCCGACACCTGGCGAGGTTCGAAAACTAACTCCTGGTCCAGCACCTCGAGCCCGCCCCGCACGGCCACCGGCACGTCAATGCCCAACAACCGGGTCCCCGAACGGACCGTTACCCCACCCTCTTTAAGTTCGACATCGTCTATCTGGATATCTTGCGAGGCCGAAGCCGCGATCCTGGCTACCTCTTCCTGAGAAACTTCCATCCGGAGATCCCCTGACAAAGGCTCCCGGCTGGTGAAATCTCCATCTCCCACGCTCTTTAGCACGTTCAAGTCGAACGGGTCGAGGTCTATCGTAACCTTGCGGGGCCGAACGTCCCCGAAATCAGTGTCCGCCAGGGAGATTTGTCCCTGGGCAAACGCCCCGGAAAGCATCCTGGGCGGCGGGTTGCTCTTCAAGCTCACCTCCGGGGTGTTCCGGAGTCCCATCTCACTTTCGATGCTCTTACCGACAGCGCTGCTCATCATCGGCGGCAAGAAAGTGTAGGTCCCGATCAGGGCTACGGCGACTAACACCAGCAAAATGCCGCCCGCCGTCCACCAGATCCAGGATACAGAAAACAAGGTTGCTCTCAAGGAATCCCTTCTATCCTGGACGTCTCTTGCGCGTTCGGGGGCAAGAGACTAGGTAGGTTCCGGCGGCGTCCGGTTTTTGAGGTAGGCGTAGATGAACGGGTCCAGGGCTCCGTCCAGGACGCGGTCTACGTCGCCCGTCTGTTCGCCGGTTCGTACGTCCTTGACGAGCTTATAAGGGTGAAGGACGTAGGAGCGGATCTGGGAGCCCCACTCGATGTTCGCCTTCTCGCCGCTCTGGGCGGCTAACTCCTGTTCGCGCTTTTCACGCTGCAACTCGAAGAGTCGCGCCCGCAGAATACGCATCGCGACCTCCCGGTTCTGGTGCTGGCTCCGCTCGTTCTGGCACTGGGCCACGATACCGCTCGGCAGGTGCGTGATCCTGACCGCCGAGTCCGTCTTGTTGACGTGCTGTCCACCTGCACCCGAAGCCCGGTACGTGTCTACCTTCAACTCTTTCTCATCGACGTCCACCTCGACCGCGTCGTCGATCACCGGGGCCACCGCGACGGACGCGAAGCTCGTGTGTCGCCGCGCCCCGGCGTCGAACGGGCTGATCCGGACCAGCCGATGCACCCCCCGCTCCGCCGACAAAAGCCCGAAAGCATACTCGCCGTCGATGCTGAACGTGGCGCTTTTTATGCCGCCCTCTTCTCCCTCCGTAACCTCTATAACCTCCAGAGAAAACTCCCGCCGCTCGGCCCACCGCCGATACATCCTGGACAGCATGTCCGCCCAGTCCTGGGAGTCCACACCGCCCGCGCCGGGGTTTATGGTAAGTATCGCCGGCCCGTCGTCGTACTCGCCCGCAAAGAGCCGCGCCACCTCTTGCTCCTCCAGGACCTGCTCCACGTGCCGCAGCTCGCCTTCGACCTCGGAGAGTAGCTCCTTGTCATCTTCGGCCAACTCCAACAACTCTCCCGAGTCGGATAAGCAGCCCCGCAATTCCTCCAGAAGCCTCAACCTGCCCTCGACCCGCGAGAACCGGGCGGAGACTTCCCGGGCCTCTTCCTGATCGTCCCAAAAGCCCGGCCGGCTCATCTCTTCCGTGAGCTTCTCCGCCCTGGCCCGTAAACTCCCGAGGTCGAAGAATTGCTCCAGCTCGGTGAGACGTTCTTCTAGCTCCGTGGTTTTCTCGTGCAACTCGGTCACTAGCCGGTCTGGGCCGCCGCTCCACCCTCAGCCATAAACCGCTTGTGCTCGGAGGTGTCCAAGAGGCCGCACTTCTTGTACTTCTTGCCCGAGCCACACGGGCACGGGTCGTTACGGCCGACTTTTTCGTTTCTGCGGGGAACGTTCTGTTGCGGGCTCGGCTCGTCGCCGCCACCGCTGTAGGAGTAGTTTTCCTGCTCTTGCTGGTCGGGCACGTCGACGTTCTCGATCCGGTAGATGTACGTGACGTAGTCTTCCTTTAGACCCTGCTCCATCTCCTGGAAAAGGTCGAAGCCTTCGCGCTTGTACTCTACCAGCGGGTCGCGCTGTCCCAGGCCGCGCCAGCCGATACCCTCCCGCAGGTAGTCCATGTCGTAGAGGTGATCCCGCCACTTTGAATCCACTATCGAGAGCAGCGTGTACCGCTCGGCGTCCTCAAAAGCTTCGGCGCCGTCAGTACGAACGAGGCCAGCTTTTTCGAGCTCCGCCGTGCGGCCCTCCCAATCGGCCTTGCGCTCCTCCAGACGTTCCCGGGCGTCTTCAAGGACCATCTCCCGAACCTGCTCGCTCGAAAGCTCCGTGATTTCGAGGCTTTCGAAATCTATCGTCGAAGGATAGAAGCGGTTCAACTCTGCTGAGAGCGACTCTACGTCCCACTCTTCCGGGTAGATGCTCTCGGAGACGAACTGGGAGACGAGGCCCGTCAGCACATCTTCGACGTAGTCCCAGGTGTCGATCTTCCCGCCCATCAAAATGTCCCGGCGCAGCGCGTAGATCACCTCGCGCTGCTTGTTCAGCACGTCGTCGTACTCCAGGATTCGCTTCCGGGCCTGGAAGTTCTGGCTCTCGACCTGCTCCTGCGCCCGCCGGACGGAAGAGGAGATCATTCCGGCCTCTATCGCCTGATCTTCCTCCAACCCGATGCGGTTTATAACGCCCTGCATCTTCTCTCCCCCGAACAACCTCAACAGGTCGTCCTCGAAAGATAGATAAAACCGCGACTCCCCCGGGTCACCCTGGCGCCCGGAACGTCCCCGGAGCTGGTTGTCTATCCGGCGCGACTCGTGCCGCTCGGTTCCGAGCACGTACAGGCCGCCGAGGTTGTCGACGCCGTCGCCGAGTTTGATGTCCGTACCGCGGCCGGCCATGTTCGTCGCGATGGTCACCGCGCCGCGCTCCCCGGCTTCGAGGATCGTCTCGGCTTCCCGTTCGTGCTGCTTGGCGTTCAACACGTTGTGCTTCACGCCCCGCTGCTTCAGGAACCCCGATAGCTGCTCGGAGACCTCCACCGAGGTCGTACCGACGAGCACCGGCTGGCCCTTCTCGTTCCGCTCGATAATGTCCTGGAGCGCGGCGGCGTACTTCGACTTCCGCGTCTTGTACACCAGGTCTTGCTTGTCGTCCCGGACCATGGTCTCGTTCGTCGGGATGGAGACGACCTCCATCTTGTAGATGTGCATGAACTCGTCGGCCTCGGTCGCCGCCGTACCGGTCATGCCCGCGAGCTTGTCGTAACCCCGGAAGAAGTTCTGGATCGTCACGGTGGCGACCGTCTGGTTCTCCTCCCGGATTTCCACGCCCTCTTTCGCCTCTATCGCCTGATGCAGCCCTTCGGAGTACCGCCGGCCCTCCAGCACCCGGCCCGTAAACTCGTCCACGATAAAGACCTGCCCGTCGCGCACGATGTACTCGTCGTCTTTTAGGAAGAGCGTCTGGGCCCGGAGCGCCTGGTTCAAGTGGTTTACGAGGTTCCGGTTTACGTCGTCGTAGAGGTTGTCCACCCCGAGGGCTTTCTCGACCTTCTCGACGCCGCTCTCCGTCGGGGCGACTTGCTTTTTCTTCTCGTCCACCTCGTAGTCTTCGCCGTCTTTGAGGCGGGGAACTATGGCGGCGAAGCGGTAGTAGACGTCCGCCGCGCTCTCCGGCATTCCCGAGATGATCAGGGGCGTCCGGGCCTCGTCAACGAGTATGGAGTCGACCTCGTCGACGATGGCGTAGTTGAGGTCCCGCTGAACGAGTTGCTCGACGGAAGTGGAGAGATTATCGCGCAGATAGTCAAAGCCAAACTGGGCGTTGGTACCGTAGGTTACGTCGGCGCCGTAAGCGACCTTCCGCTCGTCGAAGCTCATCCCGTCCTGAACGACGCCGAGTTCGAGGCCCAAGAACTCGTAAACCGGCCGCATCCAGTCCGCGTCGCGCCGGGCCAGGTAGTCGTTGACGGTAACCACGTGGGCACCCTTGCCGGCGAGGGCATTCAGGTAAACCGGCATCGTGGCCGCGAGCGTCTTACCTTCACCGGTCTTCATCTCGGCGATGTTGCCGCCGTGCAGCACGATGCCGCCCATCACCTGCACGTCGAACGGCCGCATCCCGAGGGTCCGCTTCGAGACCTCCCGGACGACGGCGAAGGCTTCGTACATGATGTCTTCGAGCGTCTCGCCGTTCTCCAGGCGTTCCCGGAACTCGGTGGTCATCGCCTGAAGTTGTTCGTCCGTCAGGTTCTCGACTTGGGGCTCCAGGGCCGTGACAGCCTCTACCTGCCGCCAGAGGTTTTTGACCTTCCGGCCCTCGCCGATCTTCAGTATTCGCGTCAGTAAGTTCGTCAAAGTGTGACTACCTTTTTACTTTTTTTACCTTGCTGGCTCTATGAGCCCATAGTTTCCATCGCGCCGCCGGTATACCACATTTATGTCGCTGGTATCCGCGCTGGTAAAGACGAAGAAGTCGTGATCCAGTAGTTCCATTTGCAAGACTGCCTCTTCGGCGCCCATCGGTTTCATCTGAAACTGCTTCGTCCGGACTATTTTAGCCTCTATCTCGTCTTCTTCATCTACCAGGAACGGCCGGGGCTCCGGCGAGTCGTTGTTTTTGGTTTGACCTTGCCAGCGATCCACCTGCCGTCCCCGGTAACGCTTTACCTGACGTTCCAGCTTGTCGTACATCTTGTCTATGGAGGCGTACATGTCCGGCGACGCCTCCCGGGCCTTCAGTACGGTCCCGTTTATAAACAGCGTCGTCTCGACCACCTCGGGTTCGGCGTTCGCGGGGTTGCGCTCGTGGATCAGCTCGATCTCGGCCCGCGAATCGCTCTGTTCCTCGTCGAAGAACCTCGTGACCCGCTCGACCTTTTCCAGGGCGTACCCTTCGAGAGCCTCCGTCAACGACATGTTGCGCCCCTTGACGGCTACGTCCATGTGGCCTCCCTTCGTTTGTTTCGTTATGCTTCGCTTTGTGGCTTTTCAGCCTATCAGCAAGTACGGCACAGGCTCAGCGCGTGAACCTCGTCGGCCCCGGCCCGAACGAGAGCACCGGCGCCCGCGCTCAACGTGGCGCCCGTGGTAAAAACGTCGTCCACCAGAAGAACTTTGCCTCGTACGGCACCTGTCGTCATAAAAGCCCCTTCTACGTTTTTCCTCCGCCCGCCGGCGGAGAGCTCCACCTGATCCCTGGTCTTCTTTACTGATTCAAGTTTATCTGAAAAGGGGACCGTTATCCGCCCGGAGACCGCCCGGGCCATCAACTCCGCCTGGTTGAATCCCCGTTTGCGGCGCCTGGAACGGTGCAACGGCACGCACGCAATGGCATCGAAAGAGTCTTCGTCCGTCTCGACCATCCCGGCCATCAACGGCGCCATCAGCCGCCCCACGACCCTGGTGTAGCCCTGGTACTTGAGCGAGTGGACAATTTCCTTCCCAACGCCCTCGTATTTTAGGGGCGCCCTGGCGCTCGCAAACCCGAAGTCCACACCTTTACACTCGTCGCAAACATAGACATCGAAAGCCGTCGGCATTCCACATCTCCGGCAGAAGGGTTTTCCTACGTAAGGGAGCGCTTCGAAGCATCCGCGGCACAGCAGGTCGCCCGCCCGCTTCGAGCAAGACACACAGCGTTGTGGAAACAAGAGGTCCGCGAAAGCCTGCCGGTACTCTTCCAAGGTCTACCGGAATACATCGCGTATCGGCAGGATCCAACCCGGCACTACCTCCGCCCCATCCAGCGTGTCGCCATCTCCGAGAATCTTTATCTCGGAGGCCGAACGCCGCACGGCGACGGTTTTGTTCCGGGGATTAACCACAACGACCATCTCCGCCCCGGCTTCCAGCCAATCGGCGACTTTCTCTTCCACCTCGGTATAAAGATCCCCCGGAGAAACCACTTCGACGGCGAGGTCCGGCGCCCCGGGCCAAAATCCCTCGATATCTCCGACCGCTTCGACCCGCTCGCGGCGCACGAAAGCCACGTCGGGGGCGCGCACCGTATCGGGGTCGGCCGAGATCTTGAACCCCGTCTCGGCGGCAAACACGGTGCCGAGGTTGTTTTCGCGCACGTGTAGGAAAAGCGGCGCCGTCACGTTGACAGCTAATTTTCCGTGAACGTTTCCCGCCGGCGGCATCCAACGCACCTCCCCCTTGACGAGCTCACTCCGGAGGCCGTAGTCGGGCATGGAAAGCAATTCTTCGGCGGTTACCGGTTTCTGGGCTATCACCATAGGAACACCTCGTTTTAGTAGTGCTTGGCAGCGATTCTATCGTATCGCCGGTTCTGGCAGAGGAGGTTGCTAGAAGCTGAGGCTGTGGGGTGGGAGTACGACGCCGGGGTTGATGCGGATGCCCTGATCCAGGACGTTACCCTCGCCGACCACCGAGTTCGCCCCGAGTACCGACAGCCCCCGCACGATGGCGTTCTCTCCGACGCGGGCCGAGGGTCCGATGATCGAACCCCGCACCACCGCACCCGCTTCCACTTCGGCGCCGTCGAGCAGGACACTACCCTCGACCACGGCATTCCGGCCGATCCGGCACCCGGAGCCGACCGAAGACCGGCCCCCGATAGTCGCCCCGGCCTCGATCTCACCTCCACTTGCAACGGACACGGGCGGCAGCAACTTCACGCCTTTCCCGATGCGGGTCGTGGAAGATATGTCCAGGTAATCGAAGTTCTCGTCTGCACCCACGGCACCGGAGAGTACGTCGTGGGAGGCGGCCAGGTAGCTGCGCGGCGTGCCGATGTCTTTCCAGTAGGAGCTCGACACGTACGCCCGGAGCCGGCCGCGGGCCTGTATTTCCGGGAAGATCTCCCGCTCTATCGAGACTTCGCGCCCGGCCGGGATCGTGTCCAGCACTTCGGGCTCGAACACATACACCCCGGCGTTTATGAGGTTCGTGCTCACCGCGTCGTAGGCCGGCTTCTCTATAAACCGGTGGACGAGCATGTCGTGGTCCACTTCGACCAACCCGTAGGCCGTCGGGTCTTCGACGCTCGTAAGCGTTATCGTCGCCAACGCGTCCGACGCCCGGTGCTGCTCCACGACCTCTCGGAGGTTCGTACCGCACAGCACGTCACCGTTCACCACGACGATCGGGCCACCCTCCAGGTACTGCTCGGCGTTCTTTATACCGCCCGCAGTCCCGAGCGCCCGGTCCTCGACCGCGTAATCCACCGAGAACCCATCCAGGTTGCACTTCGAGAGGTACTCTTGGATCGGGTCCGGCAAGTACCCGAGCGAGAGCACCGCCCCTTCGACCCCTCCCGCGCGCAGAAAGTCCAGCATATACCCCATAAAAGGCCGGTTTCGCAACGGTACCAGGGCCTTGGGTACGTCGTAGGTGATCGGGCGTAGCCGCGTACCTTTTCCGCCGACGAGGATTACAGCTTGCACAGAAATCCTACAGTCCGGAACCGGCCGCCAACGCCGAAAGCGGTCCCATAGCCAGGAATAACAACGTGGTAGCCGCGGCGAGAACGTAAACGGACACCTCGACGGCCCCGGTCTCTTCGGCCCCGCCAGTATCCGCCGTAGGCTCTTCGAAGAGCATGTTGCGGATAATGCCGAAGTAGTACGGCACCGAGAGCACACTGTTCACGACCACGGCCCCGACGACGGCGTAAACTAGTACCGAGCCGGACTGGGCGCCCGCCAGTATTACGTAGAGCTTTCCCCAGAAACCCGAGAGCGGCGGCAGGCCGACGAGCGCCGCCATAAAGATGAACATGCTAATAGCCACGCCCGGTCGGGCTTTTACCAGGCCGTTGTAGTTTTTACCGTCTTCGCCGACGACGTCTATAACGAAGAACGCCCCGAGGTTCATCAGGGCGTAGGCGGCGGAGTAGATCATGACGGCCTGGACGCCCGTGGCAACCGCCGGTCCCTGGAGCGCCGCGAACGCCGCCAGGATATAACCCGAGTGCGCCACCGAGCTGTAGGCCAGCATCCGGCGCACGTTTCGCTGCCGCAGGGCAAACAGGTTCCCGACGAACATCGTCAGGATGGCGAGAAACGCCATTACCGCCGTCCAGGTCGGCGCGGCCTCCGGCATTCCTTCGAGGAGTATCCGCAGCAACACTGCGAACGTGGCTGCTTTCGGTGCTACGGAGAGGAAAGCCGCGGCGCTCGTCGGGGCGCCCTGGTAGGCGTCCGGCGTCCAGAAATGGAACGGGGCCGCCGAGACCTTGAACGCAAAACCCGAGACGAGCAACACGAGGCCGAGAAGGGCCACCGGCGAGAGGTCGCCCGTAAAGGTCTCCGCCACGTCCGCGAGGTTCGCCGAGCCTGACACGCCGTAGATCAAGACTATCCCGTAGAGCAGCACCGACGAGGCGATAACGCCCGTTAGCAGGTATTTCATCCCGCCTTCGGCGCTCTCGCGCCGGCTCCGGTCGAAGGCGACCAGGGCGTAAGAAGGTATCGTCGCCAGCTCTATAGCCAGGAAAATCCCGAAAAGGTCCCGCATCGAGACCAGCAGTATAGAACCCGCCACGACCGACAGGATCAGCGCCAGGTATTCTGGGGCGTCGCCCGTACCGCCCGACCAGCGGGCCGCGGCGAGTATGGCAAAGAACGCCGAGGCCGAGACGATCAGCTTGAAGAACAGCGCGAAGCCGTCTACCACGAAGCCGCCGCCGAAGAACTCGCCCTCGAACTCGGAGGCCATAAGGTAGGCCGAACTGCCGAAGACGACCAGCGCCCCCAACGCCGCGAGCGCCGCCGAGACGCCCGCCGAACGCTCTACGAAAGCCCCGACGACGAGCACCAGCATCAAAAATACGACAGCCGAGATCTCGGGGATCAGCGCGATGAAGGTTTCTCCGGTTATTACCACTAGCTACCTCCTATCGCGGAAACTATTGCCTGAACCGCCGGCTGCTGAACGCTGATGAGCAGGCCCGGCAAAACACCGAGTATTACCAGCAGGGCCGCCAACGGGACAACCGCCGCCATCGCCGCCGGCCCGGCGTCTTCTATCTCTTCGTAGGCCGGGTTCTCTATGGGGCCAAACACCGTGCGGGCCAGCATGTACAACAGGTACATCGCGCTCAGAACGATTCCGAGCGCCGCCAACGCCCCCTGAATCGGGAACGCCTCGTAGCCGCCCATTATGCTCATAAACTCCGAAACGAAGACCGCGAGCCCCGGCAAGCCCATGGCCGCCAGCGCCCCGAGCGCCAGAAGCCCGGCGGCCCACGGCATCCGGGCGGCGAGCCCGCCGAGTTCGGAGATCTGGCGGGTTCCGGTCTTCGCGGCGATCACCCCGACCAGGATAAACAGCAGCGCCGAATACAAGCCGTGGGTCACCTGCTGCAACACCGCGCCGTTCAGCCCGACCGAGTTCACCGAAGCCGCGCCGAGCAGGATAAAGCCCAGCGTCCCGATAGAGGAGTAAGCCACCAACGCTTTCAGGTCCGGCTGCAAAAACGCCACGAACGCTCCGTAGATGATGTTGATGACGCCGAATATCGCGATGTAGGGCAGGAACGGCTGTACGCCCTGCGGCAGAAGCGGGATGGCTATCTTGATCAGGCCAAAAGTCCCGAGCTTCGGCAACACGCCGGAGAGAACCACGTTGGTCGAAATGGGGCTCGACACGTAAACGTCCAGCAGCCAGCTATGCAGTGGCACGGCCGGAACCTTGATCAGCAACCCGAACAATATCGGGGCGGCTACGGCGACCTGTGCCACCCGGTCCAAACCGCCCCCGGCGCCCAAGCCTTCTATCGAAAAAGTTCCGGCGAGGATGCCGAAAGCCAGGAAACCGGCCAGCATGATCGTGCTGCCGAAGAACGTGTAGATAAAGAACTTGATCGCCGATCGCCGCCGATTCTCATCACCCCAGATGCCGACCATTATGTACATCGGGACCAGCGTGACCTCGAAGAAGATATAGAACAGCACGAGGTCTTGGGCCGCGAATACCCCGAGCATACCGACCTCGGCGATAAAGAGCATCGCGTAGTACAGCTTGAGGTTTTCCCGCACGTCCCACGACACGACCACGGCGATTAGCGTCAGTAGCGCCGACAAAAAGAACATCCCGAAGCCGAGACCGTCCAGCCCGACCCGGTAGCCGACGCCCAACGATTCGATCCAGGTAAAGTTTTGTGAAAGCGCAGCATTATCCAGGTTGCCCACGAGGCCGAACCGGAGATACAGAAACAGCACCAGCGCGAGCGGAACGGCCGCGACGCCGAGGGCCGCGTACCGGATCAGGCGTTCGTCCTCGTCCGGCAGGAGCATGACGAAAATTGCGCCGAGCAGCGGGATGAAGATGGTTATCGTAGCGATCACAGCCGCACCCCCAACGCGAAGGTGGCGAGCGTGAGGATCACGATCCCGGCCACCACCAAGATCGCGTACTGCGCGCCCCCAACAGCCCCGACGATTATCCCGATTATCAAGACGCTCAACAGGATAAACAACGCGTAGTTTTGCACCCCGCCGGTCTGGAACCGTCGGAGGAACTCCCCGAGACCCTGCGCCCCGCTTCCGACCCGGCCGATGCCCCGGTCGAGCCCGCGTCGGTCGAAAACGTTCGTGGCCCTCCCGAGCGCCCGGGCAGCCCGCACGAAAGTCGCCCCGTACAGCGCGTCGAAGTACCAGCCCTTGTCCAGAAAAGTGTGCAGTCCCGAGAGGCTCCGCGCCAACGAGACCGCCCGTTGAGGCTGCATCACGTACAGGAAGTACGCCAGCCCGATGCCGCCGAGCGCCACGAGAACGGAGAGCAACGCGAGGCCGAAGCTAAAGCCGTGCGGCTCGATGCCGAAGCTCGCACTCAAGGTCTCCGTGGCGAAGCCGCTCGGGGCGACGAACTCGGCGAACCGGTCCCGGAGCGGCAACCCGAGAAACCCTTCGGGAATGCCGATCCAACCGCTCACTATGGAGAGAAGGGCCAGCAGCAGCATCGGTAGCGTCATTATTCCCGGCGGGTCTACGGCAGCGCGGGCCTCTTCTGTTCGTGGTTCGCCGGTAAAGGCCATGAAGATAGCGCGGAAGATGTAGAACGCCGTCAGGAAAACGGTCAGGAGCGCCATCCCGAACAGCACATAAAAGTGCTCTTCGAAAGTCGAGGCGACGATGGCGTCCTTCGACCAGAAGCCGCTCAACGGGAAGATGCCGGACAGGGAGAGACCGGCGATCACCATCGTCCAGAAGGTGACCGGCATCCGGCGTCGCAACCCGCCCATATCCGCCAGGCTGTAGGAGTTCATCGCGTAGATAATGCTGCCGGCCCCGAGGAACAAGAGCGCCTTGAAGAAGGCGTGGTTGTAGAGGTGGAACATGCTGGCCGTGTAAGCCCCGACCCCCAGGGCGAGCATCATGTACCCGAGTTGTGAAACGGTCGAGTAGGCGACCACCCGCTTTATGTCTTTCTTGACGAGCGCCATCGTCGCCGCCATAAGCGCCGTAAACCCACCGATGTACGCCACGGTGAGCATCGCGGTCTCGCTCTGGATAAAGATGTCGTAGGTGCGGGCGACGAGGTACACACCGGCGGCGACCATGGTGGCCGCGTGGATCAGGGCGGAGACCGGCGTCGGGCCTTCCATCGCGTCCGGCAGCCACACGTGCAGCGGGAACTGGGCGCTCTTGCCGATGGCCCCGACAAAGACCAGCACGACCGCCGCGGTAAACAGCGACCCGCCGATAAACCCGGCCTGGGCCGCCTGAGAAATGCCGTCGAAGGAAGTTGTGCCCGTCTGGGCCCAGAAGATGATGATCCCGATAAACAGCGCCGCGTCGCCGACGCGGGTGACGATAAACGCTTTTTGGGCGGCGTTGCGGGCCGAAGGTTTCTGGAACCAGTGACCGATCAGGAGGTAAGAACACACGCCGACCAGCTCCCAGAACACGTAGAGTTGGATGAAGTTCGGGGCGACGACCAGCCCGAGCATCGAGGCGGTGAAGAGGTTCAAAACGGCGTAGTACCAGGAGAAGCGCGAGTCGCCCTCCATAAACCCGCCGGAGTACAGTTGCACCATGAGGCTCACGAAGCTGACCACGATCAGCATCATGGCCGCTAGGCCGTCGACGTAGATTCCTATTGGGAAAGAGCCGCCCTCACCCAGGTCGATCCAGTTGACCGCGAAAGAGATCGGCTCTCCGCTACCGGGGAACAACCACGGCGCCAGGTTTCCCACGTCGACCAGCGCGGTGATCGAAAAGACCAGCGTGAACACCATCCCGAAGATGGCGACGTACTGGGCGTTCTCCTTTAGGGTACGTCCAAAAAGGGTCAGCACGACAAAGACCAGCGCCGGGATAGCTGGGATGGCCGTGATTATTAGCTGTCCCCCGACGGTCTGCGTCATCTAAGCGTTCTCCGGCGCAAAAACACTGCTCCTTCTAGCCCCGCATCGTATTGACTTCGTCCACGTTCACCGTCCGGCGCGAGCGGAACACGGCCAAGACTATCGCGAGCCCCAGCGCGACCTCAGCGGCGGCGATGGCGATGACGATCAAGGCGTACCCCGCCCCGATCCCGCCGGCATCCGGCAGGTAGTCGGCGAAGGCGATCAGGGTGAGGTTGATGGCGTTTATCATGATCTCCACGCACATAAAGATCACCACCGCGTTGCGCCGGATGAGCGCGCCCCACGCCCCGATGGCGAACATGAGCGCCCCCACGACCAGATATCCTTCGAGCGGTATCGTGGCGTTGAGCGTGTCTAGCATTTGCTGAATCACTCGTCGATCCCCCGGTCTACGCCTTCGCCGCTCTTGCGGCGGCTGATGACTATAGCAGCAATGGTCGCTACCAACAGCAACACCGCGACGAGCTGGAAGAACAGGGCGAATATCCCGGTATCCGGGGCGACGCCGAGCAGCACCCGGCCCAGGTCAGCCACGTCCCGGAGGCCGTTGCCCGGCTGCGTGGCGCCCCAGTCTTGAACGGTGAGCACGTACGCGAGAAACATCCCGACCCCCAGGGCGACCACCAGCCCGGCCCAGACCTGGCGGTTTATGATGGTCCCGAAACTTCGCACGGAAGGCCGCTGGGTGAACATAATGCCGAAAAGGATGACTACCGTAACGGCCCCCACGTAGATCAAGACCTGAAACGCCGCCAACGCCGGGGCGTTGAGCATCACGAAGAACCCCGCAATCCCCAAAAAAGACCCGGACATAAAAAGCGCCGAATGAACGACGTTACGGCTCAGCACGACCCCGAGGGCCGAGACGAGCGTCATCCCGGCCAGAAAACCAAACGCGACGATCAAGCCACTTCTTCCTTCGCCTTTTTCGGGGCTTTTTCGGGGGCTTCCTTACCGCCCTTCGCATCAGCCTTGCCCTTGCCGGCGGCCTTTTTCTTTTTGACCTCCGGTTTGGGGTCGATGGTCGGGTCGACGGGCCGTTCGCCGAACTGCCGGGCGAGCTCCAGGCGGTTGTAGGCTTGGACCTCGAACTCCTCGGTGTGGTAGATGCAGTTGACCGGGCAGACTTCGACGCACAGCGAGCAGTACATACAGCGAGAGTCGTCGATGACGAACCCGACGGCGTAGGGTTTTGCCTTTCCTGAACCGTCTGCATCGCGCTTTGTTTGTTCGATGGAGATGCAGTGGTCCGGGCAGATCCTCATGCATTGCAGGCACGCGATGCAGCGGTCCATGTCGACCGTCAGCATTCCCCGGCTCCGCTCCGGAAGGTCTCGCTTGAACTCCGGGTACTGGCGCGTGATCTTCCGCTGAAAGAGGTGCTTTATCGTCACCCCCATGCCCTTCAGAATTCCTTGTCCTAACTGCGGCATCTAAAACCCTCCTAGAAAATCAGCATCGCGCCGGCCGTAACGACCAGCCAGAGAAGACAAATCGGGACCAGCACTTTCCATCCGAGGTCCATAAGTTGGTCCATCCTGAGCCGCGGCACGCTCCACCGGATCCACTGAAACGTGAACATAATAAGCGCAGCTTTGGCCCCGAACCAGAACCAGTTGAACGCGCCCAGGTCCAAAAACTCGAACGGCGGCTGCCACCCGCCGAGAAAGAGCGTGGTGGTGATCGCCGACATGAGCCCCATAGAAGAGAACTCTGCCGCCTGGATCAAGGCCCAGGTCATGCCGGAGTACTCGATCATGAACCCGCCGACGATCTCGCTCTCACCCTCCGGCAAGTCGAACGGCGGCCGTTTCACCTCGGCTATCCCGGCGACGTAGAAAACTATGAACATTGGGAACTGCGCCACGAAGTACCAGTTCCAGAAACCGCCGCCCTGGGCGTTCACAATGTCCACCATCGAGAGGCTTCCGGTCAGCATCACGATCCCGAGCAAGCTAAGAATGAGCGGGACTTCGTAGGAGATCATCTGCGCCGCGCCGCGCAACGCGCCGAGCAGCGAGAAGGTCGAGCGGCTACCGTAACCGGCCATGATGACGCCGAGCGCCCCGATGGACGTTACCGCGATAAAGAACAGTATCGCCACGTTCAGGTCCGCCACGACCGCGTCCGGCGCGAACGGCACTACGAGCCACGCGAGGACCGCCGGCAAGAACATCGCGATCGGTGCGCCCAGGAAGATCCAGAGGTCCGCCCGTCCCGGCGCGACGTTCTCTTTCGTAAACAGCTTGACGATGTCCGCCAACGGCTGCAAAAGCCCCCGAGGCCCGACCCGGTTGGGTCCGAACCGGAGCTGGATGTACCCGGCGACCTTCCGCTCGGCCATAACCAGGATAGCCGCCAGGTTAAGGGTGAGAAACAGGATCGCCCCGAACGAGATCAAGAACCTGAAAGGCTCCTGGTCGATCAGTTCGAGCGCCGCGGACACTATTTATCCCACCCGCCGGAGACCGGATCTATAAGACCCATTATCGGCATAATGTCCGGCAAATAATGTCCCGGCACGATCTCCTGCAAAAGCTGCATGTTGCAGAAGCTCGGGTCCCGGTAATGTACCCGGTACGGGGTATCCGTACCGTCCGAAACTACGTGAACGCTGAACTCGCCGCGTGGGCTCTCGATGCGGCTGAAGCCTTCGCCCTCGGCCGGCCGGATGCGACGGCCGGTGTCACCCATAACCTCGCCCTCGGGCAACTTCTCCAAACACTGCTTGATGAGCTTGATGCTCTCCAGGATCTCCCGGACGCGGACCTTGTACGAAGCCTCCACGTCGCCGGCGTCTTCGGTGATCACGTCGAAGTCCAGCTCGTTGTAGATGCTGTACGGGTAGTCGCGCCGGATGTCGAAGTCGACGCCGGTGCAGCGCAGCGGCGGCCCGGTGAGCCCCATGTCGAGCGCCTTATCGGGAGACATCCTACCGACGTTCCGGGTTCGGGAGATAAAGATTTCATTTCCCTGCACGAGATCCACAAAGTCCGACTGGTAGTTTGCCTCCAGGCTTTCCACGTAGTCCCAGATCCTCTGCGGAATATCCGGCGGCAGGTCGGCCTTTACCCCGCCGATGCGGATGTAGTGGAACATCATCCGGGCGCCGGTAATGGCCTCGAAGAGGGTCTGTATCCGCTCCCGCTCTCGAAAGCCGTACAGAATAGGAGTAAACGCCCCGAGCTCCAGCATAAGGAACCCTAGCGACGGGATGTGGCTCGCCAGCCGCATCAACTCGCTCATCAAGACCCGGATGTACTCGGCCCGGGGTGGTATCTCGACGTCCAGCAGGTCCTCGACCGCCAGGCAGTAGCCGTGCTCGTTATGGATGTTGGCGAAGTAGTCTAGACGGTCGGTTAGCGGGATCACCGCCGGGTACATCCGGTTCTCGGCGATCTTCTCCTGGCAGCGGTGCAGGTAGCCCATTACCGGGTCGCAGCGCACGACGGTCTCGCCATCGAGTTCGAGTATGAGGCGCAGCAGCCCGTGCATCGCCGGGTGCTGCGGCCCCATGTTCATGTCGAGCGTTTCGAGCCCGAACTCGTCCCTTATGTCGGGGTTCGTAAGGCGCCCGCCCTCGGTGCCACCGAGTGATTGGCTACCCAGGTTCTTTTCTTCACGGAGCATGGCTATCGCAACCCTTCGAAGGTCCGGCGGGTGTTTATCTCGAAGCTCTTCAAAAGCGGGTGGTGGTCGAAGTGATCCTGCCACATGTACGTCCGCCGTAAGTCGGGGTGCCCCGCGAACGCGACCCCGAACATGTCGTACGCCTCCCGCTCGTGCCAGTTGGCCGTCGGGTAAACGTGCGTTACCGTCCCGATCACCGGCTCCTCGCCCTGTATCGTCGTTTTTACCCTTACGTCCGCGCCGCGCAGGTCCGCCAACGCGTAGGTGATCTCGAAAAAACCCTGCCGGTCCACAACCGTCAGGTACGAGAGGTGCCGGATGTTCAAATCCTCCCGGGCGGTTGCCAGCACCGCCGGGACCGACTCCGGGCTCACGACGACGTTCACGACACTGCCCTCGATCCCCGACTCCTCCAAGCCGTGCCGGTTGCCGAAACCTTCCAGGTAGCGCTCCAGGCGTTCTTCCAGCGTGCCTTCCGGCATCGTGACGGCCATCAGGCGTTCTCTTTCTGTTCGGCCGGTTCGGCGCCGTTTCCGTTGCCCGCGGCCTCCGCTTCGGCGGCCTTGCGAGCTTTCTCTTGCTCTTTGAGCTTCTTCTTCACTTCTTTCGGGATCCAGCCAACGTCTGTCTGGGAGGCGGGCGGCATACCTTTCCGCTCGAAGGTGTAGGTGCGCTTGAGCGGCCGGATGTTGTCGAAGCGCGGGGCCTTGCCCTCGCTGATCTCCGTGTACTCCCGCTCCGGCAGGTATTCTTGGATGTTACCGTCTTCGTCCACCAGCGCCGGACGAGGCTTCTCGTAGCCGCCGACCTGCTGGTCACGCTCTATCTTCTTCTGAAGCGTCATGATGCCGAAGATGAGGGCTTCGGGACGCGGCGGGCAACCCGGCACGTAAACGTCGACCGGGATCACCCGGTCCGCCCCCATCAAGACCGAGTACCCATCCAGGAACGGGCCGCCGGAAATGGCGCAGGCCCCCATGGCGATGACCCACTTCGGGTCGGGCATCTGTTCGTAGAGCCGGGTCATGCGTTCGGCCATCTTGGTCGAGACGGTGCCGGAGACGATCATGACGTCCGCCTGACGCGGCGAACCCATAAACGGGCTGCTCCCGAAGCGCTCCAGGTCGTTGTGGGCCATGCCGGTAGACATCATCTCGATGGCGCAACACGCCAGGCCGAATTGGAGCGGCCAAAGCGAATTCTTCCGCGCCCAGTTGAACAGCTTGTCCGTGCTCGTCGTAACGATGTTCGGCTCGTTAAATTGCTGCATTACACCCATTTAAGGGCTCCCTTCTTCCACTCATAAATTAGCCCGGCGGTCAGGATAAAAACGAATATGACCATCTGGACGAAACCGTAGAGGGCAAGTTCTTCGTAAACCACCGCCCACGGGAAAAGAAACGCCGCCTCCACGTCGAAGATCAAGAACAGCAGCGCGAAGATGTAGTAGCGAACCGGGAAAGGACGCCACGGGTCCGTAACGGTCGACTCGCCGGTCTCGTAGATCTGATCCTTCGTCCGGGACTTGCTGCCCGGGGAGATCAAACGGGCCATCACCAGCACCGTCGCCACGAAACCCGTGACCAACAACATGAAAATCCCAACGTAAAGGTACAACGTGCCGTAAGAGACCTCTTGCTGCAAAAGACCTAGGGTCAAACCGCGCCTTTCTTCCCGGATAACTACCTGAATATACCCTTGTTTTAAGAAACTTTCAAGCGGTAGCTAATTGTATCAAAGCCCTTTTAACAACCGCTTCCGTTGCGCCCGAGTATCTGGCAAAACTGCACCAGCATCTGGCGGTAATTCTCTAACGAGGAAGAAACAACGTATTCCTTCGGCCCGTGGTGGCCGCCGCCGATAGGCCCGAACTCTACGCCGGGCACGCCGACGCGCTGAAAGTAGACGATGTCCGAGGCGCCGTGGCGTCCGACTCCGACCGGGTTACCGTGAAAATGCCGGGCCGCCACCTCGCGGAGCGTCTTTACGAACGGGTTGGCGCGGGAGATATACGTTGGCTCGCGGCAGAAGAGCGTCTCCACCTCGACGGGGAGTTCTATCGACCGGATCTGGCGCGCTATCTCCTCCGGGTCTTGCTCGGGCAGGTACCGGATGTCCAGGTCGTAGGTGCAACGGTCAGGGACGCGATTTATTACGTCCCCCCCAATGATGCGGGCCATGTTGATGCTGGGATACGGAAAGAGGTCATTGCGCTCTTCGGCGAACGGCAGTTCCAGTACGCGCTGGTAGTGCTCGTGGGCGTACATGATCGCGTTTTTGCCGAGCCACGGTACGGAGCCGTGGGCGCTTTTTCCGAGCAGCGTTATGCGAAGATCGAGAACGCCTTTCGCCTGCGTCCCAATGTGGAAATCCGTCGGTTCTCCGGTGATCAGGAAATCTCCCACGTGACCGTTGCGCACCAGGACTTCCGCCCCCGTCGGGCCGTCGAATTCACGCTCTTCGTCCGGTACTATCAGTAGTTCTACCGTGCAGTCGCAGCCGATCTGGTGCAAGTCCTCGACGGCGTACATCATGGCCGCGAGGGCGCCTTTCATGTCGTAAACGCCCCGCCCGTAGAGTTCTCCATTGTGCTCGTAAGGCTCAAACTGGCTTTCCTCACCGGGCACCACGTCGGCGTGGCCGTGCAAGAGTATCCGAGGCTCCCCGGAACCCACCCGGACCACGAGCGAAGAAAGCTCGCCGTTCGGCCCCGCTCCCCCGTAAGCTATTGGCTCTAAGCCCCGGGCCTCGAACCAGCCGTTTACGAACTCCATAACGGATTGAGCGGTCCCAGGTGTGTACGACTGGTACCGTACCAGCCGGCGCGTCAGCGAGAGCACCTCGTTCGCAATCGTTGTTTCCAGGCTTCCTCTCTTTACACGATCGGGCCAAAGAAGTCATTGTATACACTCGTCGGCTTTTTTGCCGCACCCGAGATCCATTAACTCCTGCGGGTCGCCAGGGAAAGGTCTTACGGCAGGGCCGGCTCACCCGAGCCGGCAAAGGCTACCGTTGCGCCCAGGTTCGAAAGTTTCTCCTCGAAGTTTTCGTAGCCCCGGAGGATGTGTCCGGCCCCGTCGACGGTGGTCGTGCCCCCGGCGATGAGACCGGCCATTACCAGGCCCGCACCCCCGCGGAGGTCCGGGGACTGAACGATGGTCCCGGAGAGCCGGCGCGGCCCGCGGACGAGCGCCCGGTGGCCGCCGAACAGGTCGATGCCGGCGCCCATACGGTTCAACTCTTCGGCGACTTGCAACCGATTCTCGTACACGTTCTCGGTAATTATCCCCGCGCCGGAAACCTGGGTGAGCAGCACCAGCATCTGGGCTTGGAGGTCGGTGGCAAACCCCGGAAACGGCAGGGTGGAGACATCCACCCCGGTCAGGTCCGCCGGATCTTCGACCCGCACCCGGACACCGTCTTCGACCGGCTCCAACCCGACGCCCATCTCGCGCAGCTTCTCGAATTCCATCTTCAGGTGTTCGGGGGCCAGGTTCTTTACGAGGACGTCTCCGCCCGCGGCGGCCGTCGACATTACGAAGGTTCCGGCCTCGATCCGGTCGGACATCACCGCGTATTCGACCGGGTGCAGCTCTTCGACCCCTTCGATAACGATGCGGCCGGTCCCGGTACCCTCGATGCGGGCGCCCATGAGGTTCAAGAACTCCGCCAGGGCGATGACCTCCGGTTCGCGGGCGCCGTTCTCTATCGTCGTGACGCCATCGGCTAGCACGGCGGCCATCATTACGTTCTCGGTAGCCGTTACGCTCGGGTAATCGAAGATGACCTCCGCCCCGCGCAGCCCGTTCGGGGCCGTGGCTTTTATAAAACCGTGATCCAACTCTATCTCCGCGCCCAGCGCCCGGAGGCCGTTTAGGTGGAAGTCGAACTTCCGCAGGCCCAGGTTGCACCCGCCCGGCGCCGAGACCTCCGCCTCTCCGAAACGGGCGACCAGCGGCCCGAGAACCACGATGGAGGCCCGCATGGCGCGGACCAACTCGTAAGGCGCGGTGTACGAATCTAGCTCCCCGGCCTCTATCCGGAGGGTGTGCCCGGAGAAATCCGTCTCCACCCCGAGGCCTTCGAGGACGGCGCGCATCGTGTTTACGTCTTTTATGCGGGGCACGTTGTGCAGCGTGGTGCATCCCGGCGCGAGCAGCGCGGCGGCTATCAACTTGAGTGCCGCGTTCTTCGCGCCGGAGACTTCCACCTCTCCGTAGAGCGGTACGCCGCCCTCTATCAAGAACCTCTCGGTCATCGTTTCTCCCCCGTGTTTTCTACCCTACCGCGCCGTTTTGGACCATCATGCATAACAGGGCATCTTACAGGCCGCAAATAACAAAACGGTTACACTAAAACGAGATTTTTGTTAATTTACCCACCGTTTATCTATCGGTGCAGTCGCTGCCTAGCCTTCACCGTACTTGCGGGCGACACGGGTGTAGTTCTCCCCTATACTGCGTTGCCGCTCTATATCCCTCCTCCGGCGGTCCAGATCCTCCTGCTCATCTTCGGGTTCGCCAAGCTCGGAAAGCTCCTTCTCAGCCCTATCCACCCGGTTTCCAGCCTCATCGACATCTATCTCCTCGGCCGGGATCGCCTCTTCCACAAGGATCTGGACTAAATTCTCCGACACCTTGAAGAAACCGTCAGAGGTGGCGTACACCGTAGTCTCGTCGCCCTGCGAGATACGGACGTCCCCGATCTCTATCGTGGAGATCGTCGGTGCATGGTCCACAAGAACCCCGATCTCCCCGTCGTAGATACGGGCGATCACCCGGCTTACCTCACCGTCGAATACGGTGTTCTGGGGGGTTATGACCCGGCAAAATAGCTGGCGCCCATCATCCGCCACTACTGTTTCTCACCTTCTTCGCCATCTTCCCGGCTGTTCTCGCTCTCTTCGCCCTGGCCCGAGTCTTCTGGAGAACCGTTCTCACTTTCCTCGCCCTGGTCTTCTTCCGATTCGTCTTCCCCGGATTCCTCTGCTTCTTCGCCGCTCATGCCGCGGGCTTTCTTCAAGACCTCGTCAATGTCCCCGACCATGTAGAACGCCTGCTCCGGCAGGTCGTCGTGCTGGCCCTGGACGACCTCTTTGAAACTGCGGATGGTGTCTTCTAGAGACACGAACTTACCTTCGAGGCCGGTGAACTGCTCGGCCACGAAGAACGGCTGAGAGAGGAACCGCTGCAGACGCCGCGCCCGACCCACGATCACCTTGTCCTCCTCCGAAAGCTCGTCCATGCCGAGAATGGCAATAATGTCCTGCAACTCCTTATACCGTTGCAAGATGTTCTGGACCTGCTGCGCCACCTGATAATGCTCGTCCCCAACTACCGACGGGTCGAGGATGGTCGAGGAAGAAGACAGCGGGTCCACCGCCGGATAGATACCCTGCTCGGTAAGTGACCGCGTCAGCTCGACCGTCGAGTCGAGGTGGGCGAACACGGTGAACGGTGCGGGGTCGGTGAAGTCGTCCGCCGGCACGTACACGGCCTGGAAACTCGTGATAGAGCCGCTTTTGGTGGACGTGATGCGCTCCTGGAGGGCGCCCATTTCGGTGCTGAGCGTCGGCTGGTAGCCGACCTCTGAGGGCATCCGGCCCATGAGCGCGGAGACCTCGTTGCCGGCCTGGACAAAGCGGAAGATGTTGTCGAGGAAGAGGAGCACGTCCTGGCCCTTCTCCTCGCGGAAGTACTCGGAGATGGTGACGCCGGTAAGGCCGACGCGCAGGCGGGCGCCGGGCGGCTCGTTCATCTGGCCGAAGATCATGGCCATGTTCTCTAGGACCCCGGCCTCCTGCATCTCGTAGTAGAGGTCGTTCCCTTCACGGGTCCGCTCCCCCACCCCGACAAAGACGCTCGTCCCCTGATACGCCAGGGCGATGTTGTTGATCAGCTCCGTGATAACCACCGTTTTGCCGACCCCGGCGCCGCCGAACAGGCCGACCTTACCGCCCCGGAGCACCGGACAGAGCAGGTCTATAACCTTGATGCCGCTAATGAACTGCTCGGTCTGGGTCGAGAGCTCGTCGAACCTGGGCGACGGGCGGTGTATCGGCCAGTAATCGTCCGGGTCTTCGACCTCGCCCTGCTCGTCCACCGTATCACCGAGCACGTCCAGCACCCGCCCGAGGACGTTTTCGCCCACGGGCACGGCTATCGGCCGTCCGGTGTCCTGTACCTCCAGGCCGCGCTGCAGGCCGTCGGTGCCCGTCATCGCCACGGTGCGTACCAAGTCGTCGCCGAGGAGCTGCTGTACTTCGAGGGTCAAAGTCTGCTCGCCCTCGGCGGCCTGCATCTGGACGGTGAGGGCGTTGTAGATCTCCGGTATCGCGTCGCCGGTAAAGCGGACGTCCACAACCGGGCCTTTTACCTCCACGATCGTTCCTACAGCACCCTGCTGCTGACCGTCCTGGCCGTTGCGCTGGCCGTCAGTCCGGGTTTTCTCTTTTTCGCTATTGCTGTTTTCGCTCCGGGTACCCGTATTCTGGTGGCGTGAACGCTGGTCATCCTGCTCCCCACCCTGGCGTTCTTCCTGACGAACGTTCTGCTGCTCGCGGCCACCGTTTCCCGTACCCGGAGATCCTTCAGCTTGTTCCTGACGCCCACCGGTTTCGGTGTCACCGCCGGTCAAGGCGTCGGCGGCCTCCTTTATCAGATCCTGGGCCTTATCCCGGGCGTTTCCAAACTTATCCATCAGTCGTGTTCCTCCTTGAAATACTTCGCCTCAACCTGACAGAGCCTCTGCGCCGGCCGCAATCTCCAGGATCTCCTGGGTGATCTGGGCTTGCCGCGCCCGGTTCATCCGCTGCGTTAAATTGTCCGCCATCTCGTTAGCGTTGTCCGTCGCGCTCTTCATCGCCGTCATCCGCGCCCCGTGCTCGCCGGCCGCGCTCTCAAGTAACGCCTGCCAGATTACCGTCTCCACGTACTTCGGTATGAGGTCGGTGAGGATCTCATCCACCCCCGGAATGTACTCGAACGGGTTATCATCCCCGTATTGCTGATCTTCCTCTTCTCCCCCCTCGTCCGGGGCGGCAGGCAAAAGACGCGTGACGACTGGCTCCTGAACCATCGCGCTCTCGAAGCGGTTGTAGATCAGGTAGACCTCGTCGGCCTTTTCATCTTCGAAAAGGCCCGTGAGGTGACGCCCGATCTCCTGCGAGTGGTGGTACTCGGGAGAGTCCGAGAAGCCGGTGAAGGTCTCCTCTAGCCGGATGCCCCGGAACGAGAAAAAGGACACGGCCTTCCGGCCCATCGCCACCTGCAGCAGCTCGTGGTCCTGCTCCTCCCGGAAGCGCACGGTGCGCCGGAGCACCTGGGCGTTAAACCCGCCGCAGAGCCCCCGGTCAGCCGTCATGGTGGCGACAGCGACGGTGTTGACCTGCTCCCGCCCGGCGAGCAGCGGGTTGGTGCTGTCCTGCGCTTTGCGGGCGATGTCCCGCATCATCTGCTGCATGTTCTCGGCGTAGGGCCGCGAGTGGTGCACCCGCGCTTCCGCCCGGCGGAACTTCACGCCGGAGACGGTCTGCAGCGCGTTGGTAGTCCGGGCCGTGTTACGAACCGACTGTATCTGGCGCTGGAGGTCTTTGAGAGAGGCCAAACCCTAGCCCGCCTCTTCCGTCTCTTCTGCTTCTTCGTCTTCCTCGCCGCCAGCGGCGCCCATCTCTATCGAGACGCCGGTATCCTCTGGCTCGTAGCTGCTGTTGAAGTTGTCCAGGGCGTTTTTGAGGCTCTCTTCGTTCTCTTCCGTGAGCTTCTGCTCGTCCCGGATGGACTGCAAGATTTCATCGTTGCTGTCGCGCATATACCCGCGGAACTGGCTCTCCCAGTCGGGGACGTTGTCCGTCTCGATCTCATCCAGGTAGCCGTTGCTGACGGCGTAGACGATAACGGCCTGTTCTTCGACCGGCAGCGGGTCTCGCTCGCCCTGCTTGAGGATGGCGAGCTGCCGCTCCCCGCGGGCCAGGGCGTCCTGGGTGGCCTTGTCCAGGTCACTGCCGAACTGGGCGAAGCTCTGTAACTCCTGGAACTGGTTTAGCTCCAGGCGCATCGTACCGGCGATGCTCTTCATCGCCTTGATCTGGGCGGAGCCCCCGACCCGGCTCACCGAGTTGCCCGTGTCGATAGCGGGCCGTTGGTTCTGATTAAAGAGGTCGGTGTCCAGGAAGATCTGGCCGTCCGTGATCGAGATGACGTTCGTCGGGATGAACGAGGAGATATCCCCTTCTTTGGTCTCGACGATGGGGAGCGCCGTGAGCGAGCCGCCGCCATAGTCGTCCGACATCCGGGCCGCCCGCTCCAACAGCCGTGAGTGCAGGTAGAACACGTCTCCCGGATAAGCCTCACGCCCCGGCGGACGCCGGAGCAAGAGCATCATCTGGCGGTAAGCGACGGCGTGCTTGGAGAGGTCGTCGAAGATGACGAGCGCGTCCCCGCCGTTGTACATGAAGTGCTCCCCGATGGCGCACCCGGCGTAGGGGGCCAGGTACTGGAGCGTCGCCGACTGCGAGGCAGAGGCGTTCACGATGGCTGTGTACTCTAGCGCGCCAGCTTCCTCCAGGTCGCTCATCACGGAGGCCACGGCGGAGTCTTTCTGGCCGATGGCGACGTAGATGCACTTCACGTCCTGGTCGCGCTGGTTGATGATCGTGTCAACGACTATCGAGGTCTTGCCGGTCTTCCGGTCGCCGATAATGAGTTCCCGCTGGCCCCGGCCGATGGGGATCATGGCGTCGATGGCCTTGAGGCCGGTCTGGAGCGGCGTGTTGACTTCCTGACGGCGGATGACACCGGGAGCGATGATCTCTACGGGGCGGTCGTCTTCGGCCTCGATCTCGCCCTTGCCGTCCATCGGCACGCCGAGAGCGTTCACGACCCTCCCAAGTACGCCGCTGCCTACCGGGATGCTCGCCAGCTTCTCGGTCCGCCGGACGGTGCTGCCCTCCTGGATGTGCCGGTCTTCGCCCGCGACTATCGCGCCGACGTTGTCCTCCTCCAGGTTCAGGGCGAGGCCCAGGATCTTCTCCCCCCGGACGTCCTCGAACTCCAGCATCTCCTGGTACATGACGTTTGAGAGGCCGTGAACCCGGGCGATGCCGTCGCCCACGTCGAGGACCTGCCCGACCTCCTCCGTACGAACCCGGTTCTCATAGTCCGTGATCGCGCCCTTCAGGATCGAGGAGATCTCCTCCGGCCTGAGTTGTTCAGCCACTTGCAACACTCCTCTCGGTCATCTCTTGCCGGAGGCCGTTGAGCCGCCCCCGAACGCTGCTGTCTATCAATATTCCCCCGAACCGGAAAACCGCGCCGCCCATAATATTCGGGTTCACGCTGGTCTCCAGAACTACCTCTTTCCCATCTAGTATTTTACCGAGCCGCTCTTTTACCCGCCCTTCCATCTCCTCCGAAAGCTCCACGGCGGTGATGACTTCCACCTCTACCCGGTCGAAGTGTTCCTCCACGAGTACCTCGTAGCGGCGGAGTACGTCCGGGAAGATCTCATTCCGACCGTTGTCGGAGAGCACCTTCAGGAAGTTGCTCGTCGAGGTAGTCATGTCTTCGGTGAGGTTGTCCAGCGCCTGACGCTTTTCGCGTTCAGTGATCTGGGAGCTAAAGAAGAACTCCCGCAACTCTTCGACCTCATCCAACGCCCCGTTGAACTCTTTCAGTTCCGAGAGGACGTCCTCCAATTCCTCCCGTTCCCGGGCGGCGGTATAGAGTGCTTCGGCGTAAGTAGAGACGGCGCTCAAGCGTTCCGGCTCCCGTCCCGCGAGACGCCGCCGGTCACTTCGGCCTCCAGGTTATCCAGGGCTTCGGAGATCAAACGTTCGTGCTCTTCCTCGTCCACCTCGCGGCCCAGCACCCTCTCGGACGCCTCTATAACCATTCCAGCAACCTCGCCGCGGACCTCGCGCAGGGCCGTATCCCGCTCGCGGCCGATCTCCTCGCGGGCCCGCTGGATTATGCGGTCTCCCTCCTCCCGGGCCTCGGTGCGGATACGCTCCCGCTGGGACTCACCCTGCTTGCGCGACTCGTCCAGTATGCGCCGGGCTTCGCCGCGGGCCTCATCGAGCTGACGCCGGTAGTCGGCCAGAAGCTCGCGGGCCTCGCTGCGGGTCTTCTCCGCCTCATCAATGGCCTGCTCGATCTGGGACTGACGAGTCTGTATACGGTCCTGAATCGGCGGAAAGACGTAGCGATACAGTAAAAACAGGAGAATCCCGAAAGCTATGACCTCCCAAAAGATCAGGCTGACTCTGGGCAAGTCGAATATGACTGAGTCCATTTGTAATCTCCTCTCTTGCTACCGCTTATCCTCCGGCGAAGACGAACGTAAAGAGAATAGCGAAGACCAGCGCGTAGAGGGCGAACGCCTCGACGAGCCCGATACCGAGGAACATCAGCGTCCGCGTCTGCTCGAATGCCTCCGGCTGCCGGTGGATTGAGGCGATGGTCTGGCCGATCAGGTAACCCATTCCGGCCCCGGCGCCAATAACTCCGCCGCCGGCCGCGATGCCGGCCCCGAGGTACGTCAACCCCGTCTCGATATTCCCACTAGCCTGAAGTAGTGCCAACGTTTCCAATTGTTACTCCTCTCTACTGTTTACTCGTTTCTACTTAACAACTGACCTAGTGAGCCTCGCTGGCGTACATGGCCTGCTCTATATAAACCTGCGAGAGTATAGCGAATATGTACGCCTGTATTACGGAGACAAAAATCTCGAACGCGTATATCACCACCGCCACAGGTACCGAGACCGCCGCCGTCGGAATGCCGAAGGTCAAAATGAGGCTAAGGAATACAAAGATCAGCAGGTGGCCTGCCAGCATGTTGGCGTAGAGCCGCAATCCCAGTGTAAGCGGCTTGGTGACATACTCCTGAAGTAACTCAAGGCTCCAGATAAAGGGAACCATGAGTTTCGGTATACCGGGTGGCGCGAAGCTCTTGTAATAGCCTCCCACACCATTGCGCCGAAAAGCGAAGTATTGGGTTATAAGTAGGGTCATTAACGCCAGCGTTAGGGTAAAAGAGATGCTACTGGTGACGGGATAGCTGTTCGGAACCAGCCCGATCAGGTTCAGCGTCAGAATGAATACGAATAAGGTCAGAGTGTAGGGAAATACTACCTTGCCATACTCACCCTGCTGGCCTGCGATGTGGTTGCGCCCGAAGTTAAAAGTATCTTCTACGATTACCTGGTAAGCACCGGGTCGGTCCTTTAGCAATCGGCTTCCTATAAAAAGTATAAAGAAGGTTACGGCCGCGCCGATAAAGAGGAACCAAATAGTTTTATCTATCGAAATATCAAGGGGGCCAATCTTTATGGGAATAACCCACTCGTGATGCGCCTCCCAGGAGTGGAGGATCTTCTTGCGTACCTCTGTCTGGCTAAGCTGCGCCAGCATGGTTAGTTGCGCCACTGTAGTCGTCAAACTTCAACCCTCCGCTCCACTTTATTATCCTCAACTCTTATTGCCCGCCGGGGCAAACCTTTTTTACCAAGCAACACCGGCACCAGCAACACGTTCTCCGCAACGTAGACTAAGACGAACGCAACCAGCATTGTAACCGCCGGCCAGAGATCCAGATAGGCGGGAACCGTCAATGTCACCGCTGCGAATATCAGCCGCGCCCCGAAAGAAGCGCCACCGATCGCCATGCCCTTGGCGGTTGAACTTCCGGTTAGCAGCGAGGCCGTTAGCGCCGTCGAGACGAAACTTATCAACCCGACGATCACCCCGTACACCAGCGCTGTCGCATGAGGGACGCCATAGAAGTATAGGGTTGCGACTCCGGCCGGCACCGAGATCGCTAGAACGCAAGCCGCGTACACCGTGGCCAGCCGCCAGTGGGCGCTCATCCGTCGCCCAGCTTCTTGAGTTGCAGGTAAACGTAGAAAAGCGCTACGGCGAACCCGGCGAAGAGGCCCAAAAGCAGGAACAAGGGGAGCGTACCGAGTAAACCGTCCAGCAAGTAACCGCCAGCCGACAGGGCGGCAATAATGAGCAGGATGGTAAATCCGACAGCTATGTAACGGGTGTAATCCGACCCCATACCACCCTCGCGAAAACTTGTGTAAGTCATTAATGAGATCATACCCCACCGCCGAATTTGTTGCAAAGAGTTTCAAGCTGTTGTCACGATGATAGTTCGAGAGAAGAAAAGATCCATCGCACCAAACCGGAATGTGCAGGACCGTAAAGGTTACGTAACCAACTTCGTCGCTCATTCTGGGTAGGACGGGAAGCCAGCAGCAGACAGAAACCCAAGACAAAGAAAAACTGCCCCGTCATTATCTACTTTCGCCGTTGGAACCGGAATCTCGCACGAAGGTGCGTATCACGGCTGCGAGCCGGTCCGGCTGGTCTTCCGGAACAAAGGCGCGGGAGTTGGGTACGAATTGAAGTGTTGCGTTCGGAAAGTCTCGCCGGAGACGATGGGCCAATTTCGAGGAGAAAACTACGTCGTTCTCCCCCCAGGCGATCAGCACCGGGCGGTCGAAGGTTCCGAAGCTGCGGGCGGCCTCCAGGGTGTAACGGTTCGACACCCGGCTCAGAAAGCGCGTAAGGTCGCGCCGTACACCGCGGTCGTGGATCAGGGGCTCCATGTAAGCGTCGAGGATGCCGGTGTCCATCTTGCGGCCTGATACGAGCCACATCAGAACACGTTGGACGAAACGAGCCCGGAGTGTCCCCGCGACGGCATCAACAAAGCGCCGCCCGAGAAACTTTGCTCCGTAGCTGAAAGGTTTCAAGAGCGGCGGAAAAAAGACTTCGTAGGCGTCGCAGTTCGTGAGGACGAGCCGCGAGAGACGTTCGCGGTGCTTTGCTACGACTAACTGGCATATGGCGCCGCCTGTGTCGTTGCCGACCAGCGTTACGTCTCGTAGGTCCAGGGTATCCATAAAGTCCGCGACGATCTGCGCCACTCCTCCCGGGCTGAGATCTGCACCCGGGTTCATAGAAATTCGATGCCCGCCCAGCGGCCAATCCGGGACAACGCACCGGAAGTTCTGTGCGAGGGTCGGGACGACTTCGCGCCACAACGTACTGTTTGACAGTATTCCGTGGACAAACATGAGGGTAGGTCCTTTACCCACCTCCCGGTACCGTACCGTCCCCTGGTCCAGATGAACTTCCCTGAACTCTTCCGGTAGTAGTGAACTTCTCACGCGGACCTCCTTTGGCTGTATCTGCGAGCCCAAAGTACTGTCCCCCCACTGCCACGCCAACGAAAAGCGGTGCCAAATGGTGCCGATTTTGTAGAGAATTCGGTTATTTAGAGGAAGATTCGTTCCGCGAGATCAGGTCCCGCGCGACGAGCTTTGCCGCCGCATTTTGCCAGTTGTAGAGCGTGCGCTCCGGCACGGAGGTACGGAACCACTCTAGCGCCTCGCGGACTGTCGGGTCTTTGTGATAGTTCCTGGCCCGGCTACTGTACGGCTTGATACCGACTACGTAGGGGAAGTAAAGAGCGTTATAGTACCGCCATTCGTCCGAAACACCGAAATTGGCGCCGTTGCGGGGCTTGAGCCGCCCGATGCTCTCGGCCAGGACGGTTTTAAGTTCGGCGGCGCGTTCGAGCGGGTTGTCGGGTTCCGTCCGGGAGTCGAGGCGGCGGTGTACGAGGTCGAGGTTGATGAGGGGGCTCGCCGAGAGTCGTGGAAGGTCACCGAAATTACTCAAGGCCCGCCGGGTAACACGGACGAACTCATCTTCGTCAAGCGCCATGGGGTCCAGCGCGGGGTCTCTGCGCTGCAAGGACCTTGCGGTGGTCCGTAACTCCGAACGGGTCTGGCGGAGACCCGGAAACCGCCGGAGCGCCACCCGGTCGAGGACAACAGAGATCCGGTCGGCCACGGTAGAGACGGTGACCGCAGTGGCTACCGTAACGAGGAGCAACGAAAGCATTGGCAACGTCGGGCCGGTCGAGAGCCAGATCGCCACCCCCACCGGTCCGCCGAACGCGAGCGCGGCCAACAGGGCCGCGTCTAGAGACCGCAATAAGTCGGGCACGAGTGCCTCGCCTTCTTCAAAAGCGTCGAAATACGCTATGGCGAAGCCGAGGATTATCACGTCGGTACCGATGGAAAGCAACATCCATCCTCGAGCCAGCCAACCGTTCGGCAAGAGGATGAGGGCGGTGCTGAGAAAGAAAAATAGGGTAAATATGACCAGCGCCCCGAATACCCGTCTTCTACGACGCTTCCGGAGTACCCGGTAAACGAGAATGCCCAACATTAGCATGGGCAAGAGCACTACGAATCCTACAGCAGACGAGAACGTTCCGCTCCACTGGTTGGCCCCCGAGAACGAGCCCATAAGTACCAAGCCTGTTACCATCGGAAGCGCGGCGACTTTCCACATGAGGGCCAGGGAATTGCGAAGAGAACTTCCTTCCGGGAGCAGGTGGATCAAGGCTCCCGTCCAGAAGAGCGCCGGTAACGTCAACAGTGTTCGGGTAAATAGCTCGACGGCCGGTGTTGATTCTGTCGGCGCCAAGACCGTCAGCAGGTTTCCGGCAACCGCGAGAGCATAAGCCAGGAGGCCGAGCCCGGTTAGCAACAGCCGCGGGCTCCGGGGGTCGCGCCCGATCAGGTACAGCCCCAGCCACAATGCCAGAACGTAAACGGCAATGAAGATTAAAAGCACGACCACGGACATGTAAAAGTTGTACTACGTTAGCTTGCCGCCCGTTTCTCTACTCGAGTCGCCGAAAGGCATCGGTCTCAGGAATTATCCGATGTTGTTTGTGAAGAGAATTGAATCATTTGCAGCCCGCCCTCGGCGGCCAGTTCCACGGCGAGCGGGTCCGGGTAGCCGCCAGCGTAGTGGACCTCTTCGATGCCGGCGTTCATGATCATCTTTACGCACAACAGGCACGGTTGATGTGTACAGTACACCGTTGCGCCGCGCACCGTTACCCCGTGGTACGCCGCCTGGATGATGGCGTTCTGCTCGGCGTGCAGGGTGCGCTGGCAGCTCTCCCGGCCATCCACGATTCGGATGAGGCACCCGACATCGTCGCAGTGGGGCATCCCCGCCGGACTCCCGTTGTAGCCGGTGGTGAGGATGCGCTTGTCCCGCACGACCACGGCGCCCACCGCGAGCCGGGGGCAAGTCGAACGGGTGGCTACCTCGTGCGCGATCCGCATGAAATACTCGTCCCAAGACGGGCGCGGCGGTTTTTTACGGTGCAGCGCGGTTGTCTCTTGGGCAGGGTTTCTAGAGGGTTCCATACAGCCGGTCCCCCGCGTCGCCGAGGCCCGGAACTATAAAGGCGTTGTCGTCCAACTCGGGGTCGAGGGCGGCGGTGTAGAACTCTACGTTGGGATGCTCGGCGGTTACGCGCTCGACACCAGGAACCGCAGCGACGACGTGGATGCAGGAAATGCCGGCCGCCCCGTGCTCTTTTAGCTTGCCGAGCGTGGCGGAGAGGCTGCCCCCGGTCGCGAGCATGGGGTCCAGCACGATCACGAAATACTCTTCCAAGTCTTGGGGGAGGTTCACGTAGTATTCGACCGGTTCGGCGGTTTCTTCGTCGCGTTGTAAGCCGACGAAACCTACCGTGGCCGTCGGAAGCAAGGCCAGGGAGCCGTCGAGAAGGCCGAGGCCGGCCCGGAGGACCGGCACCAGACAGACCGGCGCGGAGATCTTCTGTACTTCGGTTTCTTGTAGCGGGGTTTTTATCCGGGCGGTGCGGGTAGGCAGTTTGCTCGCGGCTTCTCCAACCAGGATCAAGGCCAGCTCCCGCATGACCCGGCGAAATTCGGGCAGCCCGGTCTCTTCGTTGCGCAGAACCGCCATCTTCTGCCGGCTCAGCGGCTGGTTTACTACGTGAAGGTTCTCCGGGTTCTCCAAATCAGGCATAAAGCGGATATGCGTCCGTAAGCGAGGCAACCCGGTCGCGCAGCCCGGAAGTCTCGCCCCTAACGGCGGCGGCGATAACATCCCCGATCTCGCGCATCTCGTCCTCACCCATCCCGCGGGTCGTCATGGCCGCGGTCCCGAGCCGGATGCCGCTGGTCACCATGGGACCTTCGGGGTCGTTGGGGATCATGTTTTTGTTGCACGTGACGCCGACTTCGTCCAGAAGCTCCTCCGCCTCTTTGCCGGTCGTACCCGTGCCGCGCAGGTCTACGAGGACGAGGTGGTTGTCGGAGCCGCCGGAGACGAGGTCGAGGCCGCCGTCGAGCAGCGAGCCGGCCAGCGCTTTGGAGTTGTCCACGATCTGTTCCGCGTACTCCTTGAACTCGGGCCTGAGCGCCTCGCCGAAAGCCACGGCTTTGCCGGCTATGGCGTGCATCAGGGGTCCGCCCTGCATCCCGGGAAAGACCCGGCTGTTGACCTTTTTGGCGAACTCTTCGCGGCACAGGATCAGGCCGGCCCGCGGACCGCGAAGCGTCTTGTGCGTGGTGGTAGTGACGATGTCACTGTGGGGTACCGGCGATGGATGCACGCCCGCGGCGACGAGCCCGGCGATGTGGGCCATGTCGACCAGCAGGTACGAACCCGCCTCGTCGGCGATCTCGCGAAAGCGGTCGAAGTGGATGGTGCGCGGGTAGGCGCTGGCCCCGGCGATGATCATGCGCGGCTTCTCGCGCAACGCCATCTCCCGGACCTGGTCGTAGTCTATAAACCCGTCTTCCCCGAGCCCGTAATGCGCGAAGTCGTACATCCGGCCGCTGAAGTTGAGCTTCATGCCGTGCGTGAGGTGCCCGCCATGCGCGAGGTCCATCGAGAGCACTTTGTCACCCAACTCCAACAACGTGGCGTAAGCGGCCTCGTTCGCCTGACTGCCGGAGTGCGGCTGCACGTTTGCGTGTTCCGCCCCGAAGAGTTGCAGCGCCCGCTCTATCGCGAGCCGCTCCGCCTTGTCTACCTGCTCGCACCCACCGTAGTACCGCTTACCGGGATAGCCCTCGGCGTACTTGTTCGTCAGCACCGACCCCTGCGCCGCCAACACCGCCTGGGAAGCGAAGTTTTCGCTGGCGATCAACTCGATAGTCGTCCTCTGGCGCTCCAGTTCTCCGTCGAGCGCCTCCTGAACCTCCGCGTCGACTTCTGTGTAAGGTCCGATCATCGCTTTACCTCCGCTTTAGGTTCAGTGTCACGGGCAATAGGCTCCGGTACCGTTTTCTCTACCAACGTCTCGGCAGGGAGTATAGTCTTTGTTCGAAGTGCTCTCAAACGTTTCCTTTCTCCGCCTCTCGCACGAGGCGTGAGAGATCTTCTTCTCCGAGCGATTCGTTGGCCCGCAAAAGTCGGGCTTCCCGTTGGGATTCTCCACCGGAGAGGTCTACGACCGCCGAGGCTATGCCCCCGCCGGTTTCTCCTCCGACGAGCGCATCCACGGCCCCGGATACCCGGGGGTCTACGCCGTCTACGGCGGCGGGCGGTGGGTCGCCGGCGCGGTTCGCACTTGTCGCGTAGAGTGGCCCTCCGTAAGAAAGGAGCAGTTCCGTCACGGTCTCGTGGTCGGGGACTCGGACCCCAATAGTTCCGCCCCCGGCTGCGGGAAGCACCAGGGTGAGCGGACCGGGCCAGTAGAAACCCGCGAGCTTCTCCGCGAGAACGGGTACTTCGGCGGCCAGCTCGAAAGCCTGCTGCGCCGTGGCGCAGAGAAAGGCTATCGGCTTCCGCTGGTCCCGGCCTTTTATCTCAGATAGCCGGGGCAGCCCGGGTTCGGCGGCGATGAGCCCCACCACGGTCTCCGTGGGCGCGAGCACGACACCGCCGCCGCGCAAAAGTTCGGCCGCGTCTTGGGTGGAGATAGTCTTCATCCTTCCCACCGCAATAGCACCGCCCGGGGCGTTCCGGTGAGGTCTTCCCGGGTCCCGGCGGGTACGAACCCCGCCTTCTTGCCCAGATCCAGCACCGCCGCGTCCTGTCCGTCCCCAATTTCGAGAACCACGTCCGCGCCGGCCTCGAGCAGTGGTCCCGCCCCGGCGAAGATGCGCCGGTAGAAAAAGAGCCCGTCCGGGCCGCCGTCCAGCGCGGGGTGCGGGTCCCAGTCCCGCACTTCGGGCGCCAAATGCGGCAGTTCATCACTTTTTATGTATGGTGGGTTTGAGATGAGCAGGGAGGTTTTTCCGTGTAGGAACTCTAGGTGAGAGAAGAGATCCGCGCGGTAGAAAGTTACCTTTGCCTGCGCGGCGGCGGCGTTGCGGCGGGCCGCCCGCAGCGCCATCTCCGAGGTGTCTGTGGCGTGGACCTCGCAAAACGGACGCTCCTGGGCTATCGAAGTTGCGATGGCCCCGGAACCCGTGCCGAGGTCCAACACCCGGCAACGTCCCGCCCGCCGGTCGATGGCTTCGAGCGCCGCCTCGACCACGCTCTCGGTATCGGGGCGTGGGATCAGGGTTTCTTCGTTCAACTCTAGCTTGAGGCGCCGGAAGTAGGCGTAACCCAAAATACGCTGCACCGGCTCACGGTTTTCCCTGCGGTGGATCCAGGCCTCATACGTGAGCCTCTGCTCCTCGGACAGGAAAGCCCGGCCATGCACTACTTCTGCCCGGCCTATCCCGAGCAACCCGGACATCAGCAACTCGGCAGACGCCGCCGGTTCTGGAACGGCGGATGCTCTCAACTCTTTGGCCGCATCCCGAACGAAACGATAAACGCCCTTCGCGTCGTTTACGCTGTCCGCGCCGGTTTGCAAACTCCGGTCCGGTATTTACCCGGTATCGCCGTCGGCCTCGGCGGCCAGCCGGTCGGAACGTTCTTTGGCGGCCAGCGCCTGGGTAAACTCGTTCACGTCCCCGGCGAACACGGCTTCCAGATTGTGGGACGTTACCCCGACCCGGTGATCCGTTATACGTCCCTGCGGGAAGTTGTAAGTACGGACCTTCGCCGAGCGGTCTCCGGTCCCTACCTGGGCCTGCCGTAGTGCCCCCTCCCTCTCCTGCTGGTCCCGCAACTCACGCTCCAACAGCCGGGACTTAAGTATCCGCATCGCCTGCTCCTTGTTCTGGAGCTGGCTCTTCTCGTTCTGGCACGTGACCACTAACCCGGTCGGCTTGTGCGTAATGCGGACCGCCGAGTCCGTGGTGTTTACAGACTGCCCACCCGGCCCACTCGAACGATAAACGTCTACCTCAAGATCATTCTGGGCCACTTGGACCTCGACGTCTTCGGCCTCCGGCAGCACGGCGACGGTCGCGGTAGAGGTGTGAATGCGGCCCTGGCTCTCGGTTTTCGGGACCCGCTGGACCCGGTGGGTGCCGCCCTCGTGCTTGTACACCGAGTACGCCCGGTCGCCGGAGACCTCGACGGAGACCTCCTTGAAGCCTCCGACCTCCGCCGGGCTCGAAGACAGCGTGCGGTGTTTGAAGCCGAGACGGTCGGCGTAGCGGGAGTACATCTCGAAAAGCTCGCCCGCGAAGAGGGCCGCCTCGTCGCCGCCGGTTCCGGCCCGGATCTCCAGTATCACGTCTTTATCGTCGCTGGGGTCCCGGTCTATGAGTTCGGCCCGGATCCGCTCAGCGAGTTCCTCGGCGCGCTCCTCGGAATCCTGGGCCTCGGCCGCGAAAAATTCTTTCTCTTCCGCGTTCTCGGCTTGGGGCACCAACTCGCGCGCCTCTTGCCCCGCTTTTATAGAATCGAGCAACTCCTGGGACAACTCCGCGCCGCGCCGAACCTTCGCGTGCGCCTTGGCAACCTCCGTGTATCGGTTCTGGTCCGAGTAAATGTCCGGGTCGGAGAGCTCATCCGTCAGGGCTTTGTAGCGCCCGAGCGTCTCTTTAGCCAGCTTAAGCACCTGCTCGTCCATTAGATCACCAGCTTGTTCGTCGCCTCGTTCGGCTCCAGACTCGACTCTTTTTCCATCGTCAGTACTTTCTTCAATGAAGCCATCGCTACCTCGACCATCTCGTCCGACGGCTCCCGAGTGGTCAGCTTCTGCATCATCAACCCCGGCCATACCAAGACCTTGACTACAGGGTTAGTCTGGTTCCGGGCGCTCCACATAATGAACTCGAACGCTATACCGGCCACTAGCGGGATCACTACTATGCGGCTGGCGATCATGTACAGCCAACCCTCGACACCGAGCAGGGAGAAAACCAGAATGCTCATCACCAGCACGTAGAGCACGAAGCTCGTACCGCACCGGACGTGGCTCGTGTCCAGTTTGTGCGAGTTCTCCGGGACCAACTCTTCGCCCCGTTCGTACACCTTTATCGCCTTGTGCTCCGCCCCGTGATAACCGAAAAACCGCTTGATGTCGCGGCTGACGGCGCTGATGATCACGATGTACGCGATAAAGATCGCGATCCGCAAAGCGCCTTCGACGAGGTTGAACACTATCGGGTTGTCTATGCTGCTCCCGAGCAGGGCCCCGACACCTTTCGTCCCGAGGACCGGGGCCGCCAGAAACAGCAGGAGTGCGAGCCCCATCCCGAAGAGCAGCGTTAAGGCGATCTCTTTCTTGGATAAATCCTCTTCTTCGTCGAGGGCTATGTTGGTCGAAAGGGTCAAGGCTTTCATGCCGAGCCAGAGGGTTTCGGCGAGCGAGAGGAAACCGCGGATTATCGGGAGCCGGAACAGCTTGCTCTTGCGCGTAACCGAGCGGAAGGGCTCTGCTTTTATGTCCGTGTCTCCCGCGGGCGTCCTGACCGCCATCGCCCAGAAATTTGGAGAGCGCATCAAAACGCCCTCCATTATGGCCTGTCCTCCGACCCTCATATCGAGTCCGGCTTACTGCTGTTGCTGGCGCGAGCGCCGGCGGTTCTCGAACCGTTGCACCCGGCCGCCGGAGTCGACGATCCGCTGCTTGCCGGTGTAGAACGGGTGGCACACGGAGCAAACGTCCACCGTTATGGTGTCACCCGCCGTCGAGCGGGTCTCGAACTCGTTGCCGCACATGCAGCGCACGAGCGTCGTCGTGTACTCGGGATGTATCTCAGTCTTCATAAAACCTCCGGATCTTTTTGCGAACTTCTTTGACTCTTATAGTTTATTACGTCTGTCCAGTAAAGAATCGGCGGCCGGACAGATCGGCTGTCCCGGCCGCCGTGAAATCCCGCTAAGCCCGGACGCGCTGCAGTTCCCGGAGGAACTCGGAGTTCGTCCGGGTCTCTTTGAGCTTCGTGATCAGGAGTTCTACCTTCTGGCTGGACTCCAGGGCGTTCAGGATGCTGCGGACCTGCCAGACCCGCTGCGATTCGCCGGTCTCCATGAGAAGCTCTTCCTTACGCGTGCCGGAGTCTTCGATGTTGATGGCCGGGTAGATCCGCTTGTTCGCCAGCTTCCGGTCGAGCCTGAGCTCCATGTTGCCGGTGCCCTTGAACTCTTCGAAGATGACCTCGTCCATCCGGCTGCCGGTCTCGACCAGCGCGGTCGCCAGCACCGTGAACGAACCACCGTACTCGATGTTGCGCGCCGCCCCGAAGAACTTCTTCGGTGGATAAAGCGCCGCAGAATCCACCCCGCCGGAGAGGATACGGCCCGAGGCGGGGGCGGCCAGGTTGTAGGCCCGGGAGAGACGTGTTATGCCGTCCATCAAGACGACCACGTCCTCGCCGTCTTCGACGAGGCGTTTGACCCTTTCCAGCACCAACTCGGCCACGGCTATGTGGTTATCGGCCGGCTGGTCGAAGGTCGAGGCGACTACCTCAGCCTCCGGGACGCTCCGCTGCCAGTCGGTGACTTCCTCCGGCCGCTCGTCGGCCAGCAGCACGAAGAGCTTGACCTCCGGGTAGTTGGCGGCGATGGACTGGGCCGTCTGCTGCAAGATGGTGGTCTTGCCGGCCTTCGGCGGCGAGACGATCAGACCCCGCTGCCCCTTGCCGATGGGGGCGACCAGGTCTATGACCCTCGGCGCTATGTCGTTCGGCTTCCACTCTAGCCTGAGCCGCTCCGAAGGATACAAGGGGGTCAGGTCGTCGAAGTTCTGACGCCTGCGGCCTTTCTGGGGCTCCTGGTCGTTGACGGTTTCTATGCGGACCAGAGCCGGGTACTTTTCACCGTCCCGGGCCGGGCGTATCTGGCCGACGACCTCGTCTCCCCGCCGCAGGTTGAACCGCTTTATCTGAGAGGTCGAGACGTATACGTCGTTCTTGCCCTGGCTGTAGCCGCCGGTCCTCAAAAAGCCGAAACCGTCCGGGAGTACGTCGAGGATACCGCTCTGCTTCGGGCCGTCGGAACTGTCTCCCCCGCCTTTCTGGCTGCCCCGGTCGCGCTGACGCTCCTGACGGTCTTGCCGGTCCTGGCGGTCTTTGTTTGGCTTGCGCTGCTGGCGGCGCTGCTCGACCTCTTCGGGTTGTGCTACTACGCTCGTGTCGGCTTCCCCGAAACCGTCTACGGGGGCCTGTGTCGCGGGCTGTGTAGGAGGCTGGGCGGTGCCGTTGGCTGTCCGAACCTCGGTCTTGCCGTTGGTCGGCGAGGCGGTGAGGTTGTCCTCGTTGCGGCCGGCCTGTTGAGTGGCCGCTTGCTCGGTGGCTACCTTATAGATCATCTCCGCCAGCTCGTTCTTGCGGTATCTGCGGTATTGCTCGATACCTAGCTGGGAGGCGATCTGGTGCAGGTCGCTCAGGCGTTTACGTTCGAGGGTGGCTAGTTCGGTCATGCTGTTCTACCTTTCCTGTGTTACGAGATGGAATCGTTCGTCAAAAATCTCACCGGTTCGTTGGTTATTGCTGAGAGTTGGAATCCTTGAATACCGGCGCCCGGTTCGGGCGCGTGGATGGTATCTATGAATCTTACCATACGCGGTTTCGCACACATAACTACGGAGTGTGTCATTCCGCCCTTGAAGTACTTTACGCCGTTCCGGTTATCTCCGAAGTACGGCAGCCTACGGCCTCCGCTGTGGCTTCTACGTTGTCCGCGACCAGCGCGTCAATGTCTATTTTCCCTTTCGCCCAGGGACCGACGATCAACTTCCTTATGTACATGTTCTACGTCCTCAACATACCCCCGTTCGGGGCCACCGCCAACGCAGACATGAACCCTTCCTGGCCTTTTACGAGGAGTTGCAGGCCTTCGACCGGCTCGGACGCGAGGTCCACCTCCGCGGCCCCGGGGCCGAGCTTGTCTCCTACGCCAATGAGTTCCGGACGGGTCTTTAACCGGCGTATTTGCCCGCTCTCGTCCAGCCGTTCTTCGCGCAGGATCGCAACCTCGCTGACAGCAGAAGTCTTTTGCAGCTCCTCACGGAAGATTTCCGTAGCCAGGGTGTACGCTTGCTCCGGCTCCCCGGAGCCTTCGAGACGCCCGACCCCCAACGTAACCCGCTCGGTAACGGCCGCGTACTCGACTGCCGTCTGCGCCACAGAATCCGGCCGAGGTTCGAAAGAACTAATAGACGATCACCCAACCTCCTCCTCCCGGCGCCGACCATCACTCGGTGATCTGGCATCTCAACGGGAGCTTCTTGGGAACGGTGTGTGGCCCTTACGAGCCTGTGGCGGGAACCCGCCTTTACTGGTTAGTATTATATAACAGAAAGAACGGATCAACCACCATCTCCGGCGGTTGCTTCCTGCGCCAGCCGGAGCAAAGCCTCATCGAGGCCGTTCCCCACCGGGTCGTTGTCACAGTACAGAACCGGCTTGCCTTCGTTGTATCCGCGGCGCGTTACGACGTCCACCGCCGCCGCTTTTATCTCCGTCAGGTACGCCTCCACGCCCTCCATCCGGTCCAGGTCTTCCGCCAACCGGCGCCGGTCGGAGAGGTTACCCGAAGCACCGACCACTTCGCATCCGTACCGTTGTTCCAGATGCCCAGATAGTTTCTCCAGTATCTGCGGGGGAGCCGTTGAGACGTAGGCCACGCGCAGTCCTTGTACCTCTCCAACCGGCCTGGGACGAAAGACCGTTGGGATCACCTCTATCCCGGGCTTCAACTTTCGGACGGCCTCGGCGATACTCCTAACCTTCTCCTCGTCCGCCATCGGTTCCTCGCTCATAGTCAAAAGCAGCAGGTCGGAGATCAAAACCCGGTAAGCCCCGAGAAAACCCGTGATGTACTCCGGGTCCTGGTCCGCACCCGCCACGAGCACCCTCCCATCCACAGCGACCGGCGGTACGGCCGCCCCCGAACCGTCGAAGACCGTGATGCCGGTTTCCAGCTCGTTGGCGATTTTCGCGCCCCGGAGCACGTTGGAAACGAACGGCTCACCGGAGAGGCCACCGCCGCAACGGCGGCAGCCCACGGTCGTAACGCGGCTGAGGGCCGCCGTTTCGTAGTAGTCGCTGGCGGCGTGCGCCCCGCGTTCGAGGGCATCGAGCAGGTAGTCACCGCCCACGGTGAGCTTGTGGCCTTCTATTACTTCCGGCTCTGGAGGCCCGCCCCGGCCCATCGAGACCACGCCGGGGTCGAACCCTCTCCGCGTCAGAAGCCGCGCCAGATAGCCCGAAATCGCCGTTTTCCCTACCCTCTTTCCGGTCCCGATCACCGCCAGCGAAGGCTTCTCCGAAATGTCGTGGAGCTTGGTGGGCCGCAGCTCGAAGTCGCTGCCCACGTACCGGGCGCCCGCCGCCAGCACCAACGACGCTATCCGCATCCGCTCCCGGTACCCGACCACCGGTTCGTCGGAGAGGTCGACCACCACGTCCACCTCGTACCCGCCGAGGGCTTTCTCGACCGCCGCAACGGGCGAACCGGCCTTCACGAGCGGCACCCCATAATCCGTACCTTCTTTGAGCTTCTCCGTCCCGCCGAGAAAAGCCGCCGCGACGCCGGCAAAGCCGAGGCTTTCCCGGATGTCTTCCATGGCATTCAGAACAACGGGCGGATAGTGTTCCCCGTCTATCAGAAACAGCGCCCGCACGGTCTTTATTGGTCGCCGGAGACGCCGGCCGGGGAGTCTATCTTCTCCTCGCGGTGCGTGTACTCCTGGGTTTCGGCGTTGAAGTCCACCGTGAGCTCGCGTTGTTTGAACGGGTATTTACGGAAGACCTGTACGCGGCCGGCCTCGATCTCGATGATGTTGTAGCAGGGACGGGTGTTGCCCCGCAGCCGCGTTGTGGAGGCAGTGCCGGCGTTGACCAGGAACATGTCCTCCAGTTTCCAGGAGTACGGCACGTGTTTGTGGCCCGAGAGCACCATGTTCACGCCGACTTCGTCCAGAAGCTCCAGCACGTCGCCGGCATCGAAGATAATGTTGCGTTCCCGGCCCGTGCCGGGTATCGGCATGAGGTGGTGGTGGACGACAAAAATCTTCAGCTTGTCCCCCGCGTCTTTGAAACCCCCGCGAATAAAGTCGTAGTGCTCGCGCCCGACCCGGCCGTCGTTCAGGTCCGGCTCCGACGAGTCTACGCCCACCATTACGGCGTCTTCGAAGTCTATTACCGAGTGCCGCTCCCCGAAGAGCCGTTCGAAGTGGAGGTAGCCCACGTTGCGCGAGTCGTGATTGCCGGGGATCACCATTACGTGCCCGCAGCGGAGCCGGCCCAGGTAATCGGCCGCCGTCTCGAACTCCTGGCAGTATCCGGCGGCGGTGAGGTCCCCCGACACGACTACCGCCGTGGGGTTCAAGTCGTTGACCTCCAGGATCGTGCGCTCCAGCAAGTCCGGGATAAAGAACGGGTTGTTGCCACAGTGGATGTCACTGATCTGGCAAATCGTCAACCGGCCGTTCGTGCCCACGTTTTCCCCAATACACTAGAACGCTGAAAACACATCAAAACACATCCGCAGTATAGCAGAGGTGTTTACGGCCCTTACTTTCCCTTCTGTCCCCTACCGTTCCGCCCGGACCGGAACCTACATCTTCTCCGGCGCCTCGACCCCCAGAAGGTTCAGGCCGGACCCGAGCACGGTCTTGGTCGCGGCGCACAGGGCGAGCCTCCGGGAACGCACCGCCTCGTCGTCTACCAGCACCCGGTGGATCGTGTAGAACTGGTGGAATCGGGTCGCCAGTGTCTCCAAGTAAGTCGGCAGCGGATGTACCTCGCGGCGGTCGGCGGCGTTGCCCACGACGCGGCCGAAGTCCAAAAGCTCCAGCGTCAACGCCCGTTCTTCGGCGGCGAGGTTGCCAGAGGAAAAGTCTCCGGCATCTTCGGGTTCGGCACCGGCCCTCTCAAAGATGCTGGCTATTCGGGCGTGGGCGTACTGGACGTAGAAGACCGGGTTCTCGTCGGATTGCTGTATCGCGAGGTCCAGATCGAAGTTCATCTCGGTCTTGTGCGACGAGCGGATGTAGAAGTAGCGGGCGACGTCTACGCCAACCTCGTCCATAAGCTCGTCGAAGGTAACGAAGGTTCCGGCCCGCTTGCTGACTTTGACCGGCTCGCCTTCGCGTACGAGCTTTACCAGCCGCACGAACTCTACCTCCAGGAAATCCTCCGGAATACCGAGCGCCGCGAGCCCCGCCCGGATGCGCGGTGGATAACCGGCGTGGTCCGCGCCGAGTACGTCCACCGCGGTCCCGAACCCCCTCTGGTGTTTGTCCCGGTGGTAAGCGATGTCCGGCGCCATGTACGTATAAGAACCATCGCTTTTTATCAGTACCCGGTCCTTGTCGTCGCCGAATTTCGTGGACTCCAGCCACAGCGCGCCTTCGTGCTCGTAGGTGTGTCCGGCGGCTTTCAACTCTTCAATCAGGGCTTCTATCGCGCCGGAGTCGTAGAGGCTCTTCTCGTTGAAGTAGTCATCAAATGTGGCCCGCGCCCGAGCCAGCGTCTTCCCGATATCTTCCATGCACGAGCGGGTGGAGAAAGCGCTGATCTCCTGCAACGCTTTTTCGGGGTCTACGTCGAGATAAGCCCTGCCCCGCTCCTCAGAGAATTTCTGCGCTATCTCCCGGACGTACTCGCCCCGGTAGAGGGCGTCCGTATCCGGGACCGGCCAGGTTTCGTCGTAAAGTTCCGCGTACCGGCGGGCGACGGACTCCGCGAGACGCCGGATCTGGTTCCCACCATCGTTGAAGTAGTATTCTGTGGAAACGGAGTAGCCGGCGGCCTGCAATAACCGGTACAACGAGTCTCCGTAAGCCGCGTGCCGCCCGTGGGCCACGGTCATCGGGCCGGTCGGGTTTACGCTCACGTACTCTAGCAAAACCGGTTTCCCGGTAACTTCCTGGCGGCCGTAGCGTTCTCCACTTTCCAGAAGCGTCCGGATACCGTCCCACAAAGCATCTTCTGTGAGCCGGAAGTTGATGAACCCGGGACCTGCGACCTCCACCTCCTTTATAAACGGGGCGTCCAGCGCGGCGGCCAGGTTCGCGGCCACTTCCTTCGGGTTTCGCCGGAAAACCCGGGCGTTGACCAGGGCCACGTTGGTCGCGAAGTCCCCGTGCGCAGGTTCTTTGGGACGCTCGACGTGAACGTCCTCCAGCTCTACGCCGTACTCTGAGCGGGCGGCGTCCTGCAAGATCCCGGCTAGTTTTTTCTCCAGGCTCACAGGCCTTTTACCCGTCCCGCCCTAGTAGCTCGTCCATCAACCGCCGGTTCTCTCCGGCCAGCCGCGCGGTCTCCTCTGGCTCCGGCTCGAAGCGCCACGTAAGAACGTCACCGGGAGCAGCGCCTTCCGGGAGCGCCTCCCGCGGTACGTCGAACGTTTTGTCTCCGGCGGGGTACGGCATCAGCACGGCCCACCCGTTGTCTTCGAACCTATCCAGTTGCACGCGCATAAAAAGATTATAGCTTGTCAGCCGGTCAGAAACGGGTATTTCGCACCGACGCTCGGCCCCATAAACAAACCGCCGCAAAGGCCGGACGGCTCGGGAACCCAGGAGTCCAACCGATTGTATGATAGGTAAGGTTACAAATAATTGGAGGTTGCGGTGAAAGCGCACGTTCTGAAAAGCAGGTTGTTGCGTCAGATCTGTTCGGTGCTTCTCCTAGCCGCGTGCGCGGCCGTTGTGGGTTGTGGTTCGACAGGCTCGGGCGCCCCGGAGGAAGTCCGGGCGACAACCACCGAAACAATGGCGGCACAGCTAGGCGACTCCCCGGCTCGTGGGGCGGCTACTACGACGGTCTCTGAAACAATATCGGCGCAGGAAAGCGGCTCGTCGGCGGCCTTCGCCTACCCGGCAGGAGACCCACCGCCGGACCTCGACATACCGGACTACGAGTTGGAGGCAGATGGGACCGTTCTCATCGACGGGGATCAGGTTACCGAATGCCACTCTTTCATCGTGAGCCGCCGGCAGAACTATTTCACGGACGGTGACCAGAGGCTGGCCCGGCGAGTAGAGAAGCGGTGCAAGCGAACCGGCTTCTCGGAAGACAACCGCGGCGACATGCAGGTCGGCAACTCAGAAATCGTTGTCGGAGAGCGATAGCGCCGAGGAATTTTGATCAGCGGACAAGCTACCTCACCAATGGTACTTCTCACCGCGTTCGATCTTGGTCGCCCGGTACAGTTGTTCGAGCAGCACGACCCGTGCCAGGGCGTGCGGCAGCGTTATGTTGCCGAAAGAAACGAGCTCGTCTGCCCGGCCGAGTATCTCGTCGGATAAACCCAGAGGGCCGCCGATCACGAAAGCGGCCTCGCTGCGCCCCGAAGTCCCGAGGCGGGAGAGCGTTTCGGCCAGTTTTTCGGAAGAGACCGTCCGTCCACGTTCTCGGTCCAGGGCCACGAGGTATGACCCGGCAGGGATACGCTTTATCAGGCGGGCAGCTTCGGAAGAAAGAACCTCGTTGCGGTTCCGCCGGTTCATGTCCTCTTCGGCGACCTCCGCCACCTCTACCGGGAAGTAGCGTCGGAGCCTTTTCAGGTAATCCTCGCAGCCTTCATCGGCCCATCCCCGGAGCTTCCCGACGGCCACCACGGTGGCGCGACGGATCACTCGACCTCGAATAGCTGCCGCGCCGCGCCGCCCTGGGCATAGCGGTAAATGTATTGGCGGCTCTCCCGGGCCGCGCCAACCTCGACCCACGGCGTAGGATGTCCGGCCATGGCCGCGCGCACCCGGATACCCTCGTAACCGGCCTGCCGCAGCGCTTTGCTTACCGTTCCGCAAGCCCGGGCCGGGGAGTTGTTCTTTTTCGAGAGGTGGGCGAGGACCAGGTCTTTGAGCCCGTACGGCGCCAACGCGAGCGCCGCCTCCGCAGCCTGTTCGTTCGAGAGATGGCCGACGGAAGAGAAGATCCTGCGCTTCAAGTCCGCCGAATAGGGTCCGCGGCGCAGCCACTCCGCCTCGTGGTTCGCCTCCAGCACCGCAGCATCGACGCCCCTCAGCCAACGAAAGACCTCCGGCGACACTTCGCCGAGGTCCGTCGCCAGCGTCGCGGCGTGCATTCCGTTTGAAAGACGTAATCCAAAGGTCGGCGCGTCGTGGGGAACCTCGAAAAAGGTCGCCGTCAGGCCACACACTGGGAAAGGCTCTTCGGCCTCCGCCCGGATTATTCCGGCCCCTTCGAGAACACCGGGCGTCGCATAAACCTCTACCGGCGACTTCTTGGACAACGTTCGCAAGCCGGAGGTGTGGTCCGCGTGGCCGTGGGTCAAAAGCACCGCCTTCACGTCCCTCAAACCCCGGCCTATCCGGGCGAGCAGGGCTTCCAACCGGCGGCAAGAGATCCCCACGTCTACCAATAGCCCCCCGGCATTCGTCTCGACGTAAGTCGCGTTGCCCGAGCTACCGCTCGAAAGGACGCTGAGGCGAAAGTTTGTGGCGGTCTTCATAAACCCGGTGATGGTAGCACGGTCCAGTCCCGAAACGAACCCGGAAGAACCTGGAAAGTCGTCTTCATCCTCTGACTCCGTTTTTTGCAGGTTTGCGCAGGTTTGGTAACCGGCACCGACTTCTCGCCCGTGTAGCTGATTCTTTCGGGTCGGTACCGCCTCCTGGACTCTTCGGTAAAACCCAGCGTTTGAAGAGCCTTCGTTGTTAGGTTTCGGGATTTTGATCAGACGTTCTTGTCGACCAATTCGCCCTGGACGATGATCCGCTCTTTGTAATCCGGCAGGGTGCAGGTCTGGAGCGAGACCACCGGCCCGCCCGGCTGAGGCTCCATCACCTCGATGTTTTCGGGGGTTACGACGACCTGGCTGGTTACCCGGTACGTGTACTCTCCCCCGTCGGCGTCCTCCAGAAATATTTCGTCGCCCTCTTCGAGAAGGTCCAGGTCGTAGAAGACTTGCCAGGAGCCCGTACCTTCGTAGCCGATGCGATGCCCGGCGATGTAGGTGTTCGAGTCCTCCTGCCAGGGATAGCCGGTCGCCGGAACGCGCACAACGGACTCTTTAAGAGTTTCCTCGTTGACCTCGTCGAAAACCGGAATGCCGGAGATACTCAACTTGGGGACGGTAAGATAAAGCGTCTTATCCTCCGGTCCTCCGGGGTCCCGGCCGAAGTTGAACGGCCTTACGGACGGTATCGCCCCGACGGATGAGTCCGCGGTGATCGGGATGGCTTCCACGTCCCCCGCCGGATCGTCCCAATCGCTGAACTCCGGTGCCCCCGTGCGCTCTTTATCTGAAAGAACGTCTTCCGGTTTCAGGGCTTCGACGGTCTCTTTCCCGCCAGAGGCAGACTTCGAAGGCCCGCTCGTCGACGGGCTATTGGAGTCCAGTCCGCCGGTAGTGCCGGCTTTCGTTTCTTCTGCGGCTACGCTGGAGCCGGAAGAGCCGGAAGTTTGCTGTTGCGCGTTGTTTTGTTCGGCGGACTCCTGACTTCCACAGGCCGCCGTCAGAAAAACAAAAAGAAGGAGCAGGGCGCTTGCCCTGCTCCTATAAAAACTTAGCTTAGCCAAAAGATTCGGCTAGTAAGACTTGCCAGTGCCGTAGGCGGGTGCCTGTCCGCCGGTATCCGGCATTGCGCCACCCATGAACGGGGCGATGGCGGCGAGAACCGCATCCTGGCTCAGGGCCTCCGGGAAAGCCATGTTGGCCGGCGGAACGACGCCGAGGAGGTAGTTGATGGCGACAACGTGCTCGCCCTCGACACCCACGATGCTCCCGGCCGCGGCCAGCACGGATGGACCCGAAATCATCGGTGCCGCGCCCAGGTAGGCTCCGACGCCCGTGATCTCCAAGGTAGCCGCCGTGTTCAAGAACGTGGCCTCGTCGGCGAGGGCATCACCGAAGGTGAACTCCGGCATCGCAACCGGTGTTCCTCCGGCCTCCGTGATCAGGCCGGTCAAGGCTTCTACGTGCTGGCTCTCGTGGTCGTAAGTAGCCTCGATGTACGGGAGCGCCTCACTACCGACGATGCCGGCATTCAAGGCCTGCGCGTAGAAGTCCATTTCCAGGTACTCCAGCGTCAGGGCGAAGTTGGCGACCTCCAAGTCGGCTTCCGCACCAGCGTATTGGGCGTTTGCCTTGCCGGAGAACATGGCTCCTACCGCTGTGGCGCCGGCGCCGGCGACGGCTAGCTTCTTGAAGAAGTCCGCCCGACTGTGGGGCTGGGCGAGTGCCTCGGTCCCCGGTACGTTAATCATCTGCTTATCCATAATTTAGTGGTTTCTCCTCCCTAGCCCAGGCCGAACGGTGCGGCTGCGGCCTGCACTTCTTCAAGCGGCAGCGCTTCCTCGAAGGCCACGTTGTTTGACGGGACCACACCCTGCAGGATCTTGATCGCGTTCCAGTGCATGCACTCCGCGTTGTGGATCGAGAGCGCCGGGGGCAGATACTCGGAACCTATGAGCGCCGGTGCGGCACCCTGATAGGCGCCGATTCCTACCGGCTCCAGGGTTGCGGCGAGCTCCAAAAAGGCTACCGGGTCGGCGAAAACACCGTCCGGGAAGGTAAGGCTAGGCTCCGGTACGGGCGCTCCTAACTCTCCAAGTATTCCTGCCAGGGCGTCCGCGTGGGCCATCTCGTGGTCCCGAATGGCCGCGATCTGCGTCGTGGCGTAGTCGTCGAGAATGCCCGCGTTTACGCCTTCCGCGTAGAACGTGCCCTCGAGTACCTCTAGCTGGTAGGCCAGGCTAACGATCGCAACCGGACCGGCCGCCGCGTAACCCTCGTGTACGGCGTGCGCCTTGCGGACAGCTACTCCGAAACCGCCTATGCCCGCGGCAGAAATGGCAGCTCCTGCCCATGCCGCGGTCTTTAGGAAGTTACGCCGCGAATATTCCCGGTCGAAACCAACCGGTTCTATGCGGCTCTGCACTTCACTCATCTAGTCCATCCTCGCTTTCTGGGCTTTGGAAAACCCCTCCGAAAGACATTACACTACGAACTACGGTGCGAGTCGTTCGCCAGATCACTCCCTCCCAGAAAACTTTTCTTCGTTTAACTTAACAACCTGATGCATTATACATAAATAGTGTTTTACAAAAAAGGTTCTATGAGAAAGGCCCTGATCCGCTACATCCCGGATGCCGTAAAATAGACGTGTGGCGAAAAAAGACCATCAGTATCTATATCTCGCGGATGAGGACTTGATCTCCCTGGTCGAGAACGACGACCCGGAAGCCTTCGCCGTTCTCTACGATCGTCATAGCCGGCCGGCCTTCTCGCTGGCGTACCGCTTGATGGGCGAGCGGCAGGCGGCGGAGGATCTCGTTCAGGAGGTCTTTCTCCGGGTGTGGCGGTCGACCGGTAGCTACCGGGCCGAGCGCGGCAGCCTCCGGACCTGGATACTCTCCATAGTCCATCACCGGGGGATAGACCTGATCCGCTCGACCGCCAGCCGGAAGCGGACCCGGGACAAAGTCGAGGCTTCGGCGGAGAAGTCCCAGCCGAGCGAGGCGTTCTCCGAAGCCTGGCGCAGTTCTCAGAGAGAAGAGGTCCGTCAGGCCCTGCAAACCCTCCCGTCCGAGCAACTCAAGGTCCTGGAGTTGGCTTATTTTTCGGGCTACACGCACGTCGAGATAGCGGACCTGCTAGATCTCCCACTGGGCACCGTAAAGGGTCGTATGCGGCTCGGGCTCAAAAAGATTAAAGACCACTTCGACTCCAAAGGCATGGCGATACCCGGATGAGCGAGATGTCCCGAGAACGCTTTGAGGAACTCAAGGTGGCCTACTCTTTGGGCGCGCTCCCCGACGCCGAACGCCGGGAGTTAGACGGCCACTTGACCCTATACCCGGAACTCCGCGCGGAGGTAGAAGAGCTAAACTCCGTAGCCAACACTCTGGCGCTCTCGCCCGCCGAGTACGAGCCGTCCCCACAGGTGCGTCAGAATCTAATGCACACGGTCAACTCCGAAGCGCAGGCCGGGCAACCCGGGCAAACCTCGGCTCTGTCGCGACTGCGCGACTACATTAGTTTCCGCACCCTGGCACCCGCCGCCCTGGCGGCCGCCGTTGTCGCCCTATTGGGCTGGGCCATCTTGCTGCAGGCCGAGGTTCAAGACCTACAGGGCGAGGTCCAGAACCTGCAGGGCGAACTGCAGGAGCGTCAGACCTTCGCGATGGAAGGCTCGGGGGCGGCCAGCAATACGGATGCGGAAGTGGTGCGGCTCGAAAACGGCCGATCCGTAGTCGTGGCAGATGACATGCCGGCTCCGCCCGACGGCAAGACGATGCAGATCTGGGTGATACAAGGCGACACGCCGCAACCGGCCGGCACCTTCAGCCCCGGCGGCCCCGACTCCGGGACCGTGGCCGCTTCGGTAGACGGCTCGCTCGAAAAAGCCGACGCCGTCGCCATAACCGTCGAGCCCGCCGGAGGTTCGGAACAGCCGACCAGCGATCCCGTATTACAGGCCAGCGTTGGGACCTGATCTCCTGGATCCACAGCACCCGCTGCTACTTCCCCGGTGTTTCGTAGAATGTTTAACTTGATGTCTCCCGGGTACTGACGGGCCTAGGGAAATCAAACGAAAGGAAACAGTATGTCCGTCGCCCGCGTAACAGAAATAAGCGCAACCTCTACGGAGAGTTTCGAACAGGCTGTCAAGGACGGCGTCGAGCGTGCCACAAGCACCCTAAGAGGCGTCGAGGGAGCCTGGGTCAAGGATATGAACGTCCTGATCGAGGACGGAAACATCACCGGCTACAAGGTCAACATGGCCGTAACGTTCCTTCTGGAAGACGGTTCGTAGCTGTCTAATCCAGGGTTCCGCCCGCAACCGAACGCCCCGGCTTCAGTACCGGGGCGTTTTGTTGCCCCCCCATTCGCCGTGGAAAAGCAAACACAGCCGTTCGTGGCCGATTGTTGTACACCTGCTGCATGATCCGTCTGGGCTATCCGACGCAAAATCTTTCCATTCCAGCCGGCACCAACCGTACGCTACGCCTGTCGAACTTGCAGAACATCGAAAAGGTTCGGGCCTTGATCCGGGCCAATATCGCGGGTTTGAAGGAAATCGTTTCCTGGAACGCGCGGCGCAACATCGGTCTCTTCCGGATGGGCCAGAGCCTGATTCCCTTCGCCTCCCATCCGGCGTTCCCGTACGACTGGAGATCCGAACACGCCGAAGAGCTACGGGAAGCGGGAGAGTTGGCCCGCGACTCCGGCGTGCGGCTCTCCATGCACCCGGGACAGTACATCCAGCCGTCGAGCCTGAAGCCGGAGGTGGTGCAACGCAGCGTCGAAGAACTGCGCGCTTCGGCCCGCATCCTGACCCTGCTCGGCGCCCCCGATGGCGTTCTAGTGCTCCACCTCGGCGGCAAGAACGAAGACAAAGAAGCGACCGCCCGGCGCTTTGTGGAGGTTCTCGAAGACGAAGAAGAAGTCCTCCAATACCTGGCCCTGGAGAACGACGAGCGAACCTGGACCGTCCCCGAGGTGGTCGAGACGGCCACCGCACTCCGCATACCGGCCATAACCGACACGCTGCACCACGGCCTCAACCCGGCAAACCTTACCCTGGACGAAGCCCTGGGCCTCTCCCTCCCCACCTGGCAGGTTCGCGACGCGCGTCCGAAAGTCCACATCTCCAGCCAGAACCCGGAAAAGCAGCCCGGCGCCCACGCCTTCTGCATAGACTCGACCGACTGGAACGCCCTGCTCGACGCGCTAAATGGCCGGGAGGCAGACGTGATGGTAGAGGCAAAGGGCAAGGAACGGGCGCTGCTCCCCATGGGCATAGAGTTGGGGTGAAGCGTCCGCGTTTATACTCGCCTACGAGTTTTATCTTCGTCACGCGCTACACAGAGGAGTAGAGTATGCATAAGAACCCGAATGAAGAAGAGATACGAGATTTGCTGAAAGAAGCCCGCAATGTGGCGGTCGTCGGCCTCTCGGATAAACCGCACCGTACCAGCCACGCCATCGCCCGGGCGCTGCAGGGCTTAGGGTACAGGATCTTCCCGGTCAACCCCAACCTGACCGGCCCCGTACTCGGCGAAGAACCCTACTCGACCGTATCGGAGATAAAGGAGCCAATAGACATCGTGGACGTGTTTCGCCGCGGCGAAACGGTTCCACCGGTGGCGGAAGACGCCGTTGCGGCCGGGGCCGGGGCGCTCTGGATGCAGCTCGGCGTTGTGAACGACACAGCCGCCGCCCACGCCGCAGAGAACGGCCTCACCGTCGTCATGGACCGTTGCATAAAAGTAGATCACGCCGTCCTGATAGGCCGCTAAAGGAGTGCAGCCGCTGTCCGGAGAATACACTTTCTCTATCTTCGTTTACGGCACCCTAAAACGCGGTTTCGAAAACCACGACGCCTTCTGTAAGGGCGCGCTCCAAGTCGAGGAAGCCGTCGTCGGCGGAGAACTCTACGAACTACCCTTCGGCTACCCGGCCCTCGTCGTACGAGATGCCACCATCCGGGCTACAGGCACCGCAAATCCGGCCCGGGACATCGACGCCCAGCACCGGCTAAATACGACCGCTGTTGCGCTGCGTCAAGAGCCTCAAGAGGATAGTCCGCGGGTTTTCGGTGAGCTTCTAACCCTCGACGATCCCGGCGTCCGGCTGCCGAAGCTGGATCATCTGGAGGGCTTCGTGCCCGCCGGTCACAGCCTTTACCGGCGGGTACTGATCCCGGCAGCATCCGCGACGCGAAACGTCCTGGCCTGGGCTTACGCTATCGAAAAACCCGTGGGAGTACATCTACCCGGAGGACGCTGGCCGGCGTAGCCCGTCTACGCTGTCGGGACTTCTTCGGTTTGAGGCTCGGGCATCTCTTCCAACGGCGTTTTGGAGCCTTCCACAAATCTCTTCACGTGCTCCCGATCCATTGGATGGGTAAGAAGGCTCGTCCCCACCAGGAACACCGTATTGGCGAGCAAGCCCCAAATACCGGCGTGAATGTCCAGCGGTGTCGGCGTCACGACGAACGTAAACAGGATGGTGACCAGACTCCCCGATATAAGACCCGCGTAGGCCCCGGCCGTCGTTGCCCGTTTCCAGAAAAACGCCGCCACTATGAGCGGGAATAACTGGACCACCGCGCCGTAAGCGCCGGGCAGCAACTGCACGAGCAACGCGAACTGCCCCAGGGCCTGAAGATAAGCGAACACCGAGATCACGACGACGAACAACCGGGTGAGCAACACCACCCTTCGCTCCGGCATGTCTTGCTTGAAAACGGCCACGAAAAGGTCTTTGAGGGTATTTTCTCAGGGTGCGGGCGGATAGTCTCTGGCTGGAGGTACAAAGATTAGCGACCTGCAGCCGGGTGCTTTCGGACAACTGCGCTAACGGGGTAGCGTTTTGCGCGACGCCACCCCGTTAGGAAGTCTGTGCCGGGTTTTTAGCGCTCGTTCATCGGCACGTAGTCGGCGTCGCGGGCTCCGGTGTAGATCTGGCGCGGACGGGCGATGCGGAGCTCTTCGTCGTTGTGCATCTCTAGCCACTGGGCGATCCAGCCAGAGGTCCGCGGTATGGCGAACATTACCGTGAACGCGTCGGTCGGGATGTCGAGGGCTTCGTAGATGAGGCCGGAGTAGAAGTCTACGTTCGGGTAGAGCTTCCGGTCGGTAAAGTACTCGTCGTCGAGCGCCCGCTTCTCTAGCTCTATGGCGATGTCGAGCCAGGGGCTTTCTTTGTCGGTCGCCTCCAGCACCTCGTCCACGTGGCCGCGGATAATGCGCGCCCGGGGATCATAGTTCTTATAGACCCGATGCCCGAAGCCCATGAGACGCTCGTTGCCTTCTTTTACGCCTTCCAGGAAGTCCGGGATGTTCTCCGTGGAACCTATCCGCTGGAGCATCTTGAGAACGGCGACGTTTGCCCCGCCGTGGAGCGGGCCGTAGAGCCCACCGACCCCGGCGGCGACGGCGGAGTACGGGTCTACGAGCGACGAACCAACGACCCGCACGGCGGCGGCGGAGCAGTTTTGTTCGTGATCGGCGTGGAGTATGAATAGTACGTCGAGCGCCCGTTCGAGGCGCGGGTCCGGCTCGTAGCGGGGCTCGGCCATCTTAAAGAGCATCGAGAGGAAGTTGCCCGCGTAGGAGAGATCGTTGTCCGGGTAGACGAAGGGTAGGCCGAGGCTGCTCCGGTAGGCGAACGCCGCCAGGGTAGGCATTTTGGCGATGAGCCGGACGGCGGCCATGTGCCGCTGCTGTTCGTCGCTTATGTCCTGGGATTCGGGATAGAAGGTCGAAAGCGCCCCCACCGACGACAGCAACGAACCCATAGGCGGGGCGTCGTACCGGAAGTTCTGCATGAAGTTCTTCATGTTCTCGTGGACGTAAGTGTGGTGCGTGACCTCGTACACCCAGGTCTTGAGCTGGTCTTCGGTCGGCAACTCACCGTAGATGAGCAGGTACGCGACCTCCAAATACGACGAATTCTCGGCGAGCTGCTCTATCGGTATACCCCGGTGCTGCAGTATGCCAGCCTCACCGTCGATGTAAGTTATGGCGCTCCGGCAACTCGCCGTGTTCGAGAAGCCGGGGTCGTAAGTCATCAAGCCGAAGTCTTCCTCGTCTACCTTGATCTCCCGAAGGTCCATAGCCCGGACCGTGCCGTCCGTGATCTCGATCTCGTAGTTCTCGCCGGTCCGGTTGTCCGTTACCGTGAGACTGTCACTGCCATTCGTCATCGTAGTGCCCGTCTCCTGCGCTCCCTGCGACTCTTCGCTCAACTCCGTCCCTTTCTAAAGTCATACGCTCGATTGAAAGCCAATGCCGTAGGCATCTATATCCGTAATTATGTCGCATATTACCCTAAAGGAAAAGTGATTCTCCAACCGGGCCGACCCACCAACCCCACAGAAAGTCCTCGTGCCGGCAATGCGAAATAGCTTCTGTTGCTTCATCAGCAACATTTGCGTTATAAGCCGCATCTCGTTAAAGTATAATGATCTCAAATATGTAAGAAAGGATGGTTTTTCTGTGGGGCGGTACCTGAGAGAGCATACGAACCCGCCGGTCTTTATAGTCTCAGTGGCGGTAATTGTGTCCATGGTTATAGTTGGGGCTTTATTTCCCGAGGCTTTTGGAACCGCGGCGCAGTCTGTGTTGGACTTTATGTACGCGACCTTCGGATGGCTTTTGATCCTGGCGGTTAGCTTTTTCCTGATTTTCGTCGTGGCGCTGGCGTTTACCCGCTACGGAAGGGTCAAGCTCGGGCCGGACGACTCCCGTCCGGAGTTCAGCCTGCTGTCGTGGTTCGCCATGCTTTTCACCGCCGGCATGGGAATTGGGCTCGTTTACTTCGGCGTTTCCGAGCCGATATCGCATTTCACCAGCCCGCCGGTTGGCGAAGGCGGTACCCCTGAAGCTGCCCAACAGGCGATGAACTACACGTACTTCCACTGGCTACTCCACCCGTGGGCAATTTACATTGTGTTCGCGCTTTCGATGGCCTACTTCTCGTTCAGAAGAGGATTGCCCCTGCGGCCCGCCTCCGCCTTCTACCCGTTGATAGGAGACCGGATCTACGGTTGGATCGGGAACACGATCGACATCGTGGCGGTGTTCGGCACGATGTTCGGCCTTACGACCTCACTGGGATTCGGGGCTAAGCAGGTAAACGCCGGGCTAAGCGAGTTATTTGGGATCCCGAGTAACGCGACCGTCCAGATGCTCTTGATCGCGGCGATCACGCTGGTCGCCGCAACGTCCGTTGTTTTGGGTATCGACAAGGGAGTCCGTAACCTGTCCCTGATCAACATGTGGCTGGCGTTCGGACTTGCGATATTCGTGTTCATCGTCGGGCCGACGCTGTTCATTCTTCAAACCATCCCGAGTAGCATCGGGTACTACGCCCAGAACCTGATCGGTACGAGCTTCAACATGTTCACCTCCAACGACAGCGCCGCCGAGTGGCAGTCCGGTTGGACGTTGTTCTACTGGGCCTGGTGGACTTCGTGGGCGCCGTTCGTCGGGATGTTTATCGCCCGGGTTTCTTACGGCCGTACGATCCGTCAGTTCATCATGGGCGTGCTGTTTGCCCCGGCCGGCGTTTCGGCGGCGTGGTTCGTCATATTCGGCGGCACCGGCATACAGTACATCCTGAGCGGCAACGGCGGCGGCCTCGCCGGTGCGGACACCGACACGGCCATGTTCACGCTCCTCGACCAACTGCCGATTGCTTCTTTCCTTAGCGTGGCCGCCTCCGTACTCGCTATCATCGTGGTGGTTCTATTCTTCGCCACCTCTTCGGACTCCGGTTCGTTGGTGATCGACATCCTCACCAACGGCGGCGACCCGAACCCGGTCTGGTACCAGCGCCTCATGTGGGCGCTACTGGAAGGGTTGGTGGCCGCGATTCTGCTGGGTGCCGGCGCCGCTACCGGTGGTGACGCGCTCGGGGCGCTGCAAGCCGCATCAGTTTCTTCGGGACTACCGTTTACGATAATCCTGATCTTTATGTGTATCGGTCTGGCGGTGGCCTTGCGGGGTGAGCGTTTGCCGAGCATACAGCCTACCCCGTCCGTGGATCGCATGCCACCGGAACCGGGGCAGGCGGCGGGCAGGTCGAACAGCGTACCGGAGCCCCAACGGATCAGCGTGGGAGCTTCGCAGGGACGAGACACCGATAGTAGTTAGAAAGAGCAAAAAGTATGCGTCGGATCGGGTGGGCCTTAGAGGTACCACCCGATCCGTTAGGGTTACATTCGACGGGGAGGTTCGAACGTGGAGAAAGAGATACCAAAATCATGGGTCGGAGAAGACGTACTGTTAGCCCGGGCGAGCGCCGTTGACTCCGAGTTAGTAAACATAAAAGAGGTGAACGAGACCGGCCTGGCCTACACGTATAAGACTGGCGGGATGACGGAGGTGCCGATCTTCGTACCGTGGAGTGCGGTTAGCTGGATGCGGCCCTCTATATCCGAAGACTTGCAAGGGCCCGAAGGCGACAGCGAGGACTCCGAGTAAAGGCTCATCCTGAGGAGGAGATTCGAGTGACGGAAAAGGGCCGTAACCCGTTCAGGGGTTTTGTAGACAGCATTAGCGAGGCGAACCGGATGCGGGAGCACTGGTTCACCGGCTACGACCCTACGGCGGAGGAGCGCACCCACGCGACCGCCTGGGTGCCGACCACCGACATTTACGCCAGCCCGGAGGGAGATCTGGTGATCCGGTGCGAACTCGCGGGCGTCACCCGGGATGACCTGGACATTACTTTCTCGAACGGGGTATTGACCGTTTCGGGTGAGCGCCGGGACCGGCCGGAGAACGTGACCTACTACGCCCACGAGCGCAACTACGGACACTTTCGGCGCAACATGACCCTGCCCGAAGGCGTGCGGGAAAGCGACGTAAACGCCGCCTTCGAAAACGGCATGTTGGAGGTTCTAATAAAGGGCGGCGCCACCCCCCACGAGCCGAGCCGCATAGAGATAGGAACTCCTTAGTAGTAAGACGGAACGGAAAGAGAGCCGGGAACTGTATCCCGGCCGCCTGGTTTCTTACGTCCGAGAGCCGGACTCCGGCCCTAACTTCTCTGTTCGATTATGTTCTGCATCTCGTTCTGCAAGTCTTCCACGGCCTGTGCAGGTTCCTTATCGCCGGTCAGGGAGGCGTTAAAGCCCTGGGCGAGCCGGGTCGAGATGACCGAGTAGTAGGGCGTGACCGGCCTGGACCGGGCATCGTTCCGTACGATGTCTCTGGCCGGCTCTATCACCGGTACGTTGTTGACGAGTTCCTGGTCTTCGTAGAGGCTGCTGATGGTCGGCAGGAAGGAGCCTTCGTTCGCCCGATACCTCTGTTGTTCCGGGGCCGTCATGAACTTGATGAACTCCCAAGCGGCGTCTTTATTTTGTGATGAAGCGCTCATGTACATGTTCCATCCGCCCAAACAACTCCAACTCTGCTGGCCTTCGTTCTGAACCGGCAGCGGCGCGATTCCGACGTCGTCCTGGCTGATACTGGACTCATCCGTTCCAAAGGTTGCGAACATAAACGGCCATCCGCGTTGGAAGACTGCGTCTCCCGCCATAAACGCGTCGTTTGAGTCCGTCTCCCTATAATCGACGACCTCCTGGGGGGCCGCATCGTCGGAGACCAGGCCGCGCTGGGTTTCGAGGCCTTGCACCGAACTCTGGCTGTCTATGACGACGAAGTTGGGTGAGAGCGAGACCGGAGTACCGGGGGCCGAGGTGCTTATGTTGCCGTCGAGCACGTCACCGCCGGCGTTCCAGATGTACTCCAGGCCGTTTACCACGCCGCCTTCGTATTCGGCGCCCTGGAAAACGAACCCGTACTGCGTCCCGGTCTGCTCCTTTACCTGGTTGGCGATCTCCGTCAGGCCGCTCCACGTCGTCGGCGGCTCTCCCATGCCGGCCTCTTCCAGCAGGTCTCTCCGGTAGTAGAGCACGCCGACGTCGGTAAACCAGGGAACGCCCCACAAGCTGTTCCGGTAAGAAACCGAGCTTAGTGGCGCCTCCAAAAACGCGTCCGGAACCTGCGGCGAGTAGTCGGAATACATCCGACCGCTCAGGTCTTCGATCCAGTTATTCGAGGCGAACTCCGCGCTCCAGACCACGTCTCCGCCAATTACGTCCGCCGACGCGGACCCGGCCTCGAAGTCCGACACCAGAGACCGGAAGTATTCGTCCGTGACCTCTGACCGCTGCTGGAACTCGACCGTTATCCCGTCCTCGTTCTCCTGGTTAAAGCGGTCGACCAACTCCTGGACGGTCCTCAGGTCTTCGGAACCGCTGGACCCGTAGGTAAAGACGATGTTGCCGCCTCCATCTCCGGTTACACCGCCTCCGCAGCCGGCGGCGCCGAGCAACGCCGCGCCCGCCAAGCCGGTTCCCCCCAACTTGAGGAAGTCGCGCCGGCTGTAATTTCTACGCTGGGCGGCAGCCATCGAGCTTCCCACCCTGTCCCTGTTTCTCACAAACTCCTCCTTTTTCCCGGTCTAAGTACGAACCCCTATCGGAAAATAAACACAATGATGAACGTGGAGACGAGCAAGACTATCGACAGGAAGCGGTAATTGAGCAGTAACGGCGTCCCTTGAAGCTCTCGGGTTTCCTGCCGCCAGTACTCGGTCCCCCACGTGAGGTCCTCGGTTTTCTCACGGTCAGGCGCCTCGCCCAATAAGCTGACCCCTACGAGCACGATTATGCTCGACACCAACAGTAAGCCGGCAAAGTACAGGAATTGAATGTCGGCCAGAAATACACCCGTTACCGGCCCCAAGATGAACATGAATACACCGAGTGGTATCATGCCGGCCAGCGTAACGAAGGCGGCGTTCGCCGTTATCCGGGTCCACATTATTCCTATTATGAACGTTGCGACGATCGGCGGCACCGTGTACGAAAGCACGGACTGCAAGTAACCGTACAGCGTCTCGAACGAGGCGATGGTCGGCGCCCAGATGATAGCCACTATGAGCGCCCCAACGGTCGCGATACGGCCGATAGTGACCAGGCCGCGCTGGCTGGTCTCGGGGCGGAAAGTCTTTACGAAGTCCATCGTCACGACCGTCGAGGCCGAGTTGAGGATCGAGTCAACCGTAGAAGTTATCGCCGCGATTATCGCCGCCAACATCATACCCCGCAGGCCTACCGGGAACGTCTCGAAGACTATGGTTGGGAAGATCAGGTCCGGGTTACCAATGTTCGGGTACAGCAAGATGGCGAACGTCCCCGGCAGGATAAAGAAGAACAGGAACGTCAGCTTTACGAAGCCCGCAAACAACGAACCCCACCGACCGTGGTCGAGGCTCTTTGCCCCGAGTGTTCGTTGCACGACGAGTTGGTTAGTAGTCCAGTAGTACATACCGATCACGACCACGCCGGTAATAAGTCCGGGCCAGGGGAGATCCGGGTTACCTATAGGCAGAATGAGACTCATCTTCTCCTCGCCCGCCTGCTGGGACACGGCCTCCCAGGAAGGTATCCTGGTGAGCACTACGAAGAACACGACCGCGCCGCCGATTAGGGTAAGGGTGGCCTGTATCGAGTCGCTGATCATGACGGCACCGAGCCCGCCGAAGATGGTATACACGGCGGCCAAGGTAGCCAGCACGGCTATAGAAACCCAAAGCGGGATCACCGGAAACAACACCCGAACTACGACGCCACCGGCGTACAGGGCTGCGGCCATGTCGATAAACATGTTGGCGAACAGGTTGAAACCGGCAAAGGTCAACCGCGACCGCACGTCGAAACGCTTGTCGAGGAACTCCGGCAGCGTAAAAACGCCGGAACGCAAGTAGAAGGGCAAAAGAAAGAAGATAAAGACCACGAGTATGACGCTGGTCATCCACTCGTAGGCGAAGACCGAGATACCCTGGGCGTAGCCGGCTCCGGCGAGTCCTACGTAAGTCGCCCCGGACATGTTGGTGGCAACGAGCGAGAGGCCGACAAAAGGCCAGATAAAGTTTCGTCCACCGAGAAAGTAATCTTCTGAAGCGTCCTCTTCGTTGCCGCTTCCCTTGGGGGCGAGCACGAGCGGGATGATCCGGCTCAGGATAAGGTACGCTACGAGAACGCCTATATCAATGGCGGTAATGTCGAACCGATCAGACACTAAACACCACCCTCCTGCCGATGCTTTTTACACGCCCCTGAATGCTCTCTCCACTGAAAATCGTAAGTTGAAGCGTTCGTCTCGCTACACATTTTTGGTTTCTCCTCTCCCTTTTCAAGCAGTTTGGATCTCTCAAGCTCTTATTCCCCATCGAAGCTGAAGCCATACTACTTTTGTCCGCTACTTCGCGCAAGGGGCACGACAGAAAAATAATTTAGAGCGTACAGATCACGCCTACTTTCTCGCACTTCGTACCGTCCGCTCCGGATTCGTTACGGGGATTTGGGCCGGCCCCGGGAGATCCCGAGTAAGCGGTCCGAAACTTTTTCTACGGGCACTACGTCGCCGTATTTGGCGTCTATGTCGTAGAGGTTGGCTCTGTGGGCCTCCGGGTTGCGGTCTCCGACGGCTTCCCGGGGAACTATCGGACGGTATCCGTACTGGAGCGCATCTACTACCGTTGCCCGGACGCAGCCGGAGGTCGAGGCGCCGGTGACGATGAGGGTGTCCACCCCCGCCGCCACGAGGGCGCTAGGCAGTCCGGTGCCATAGAAAGCGGAGGCAAAGAGCTTGTTTAGAACGGGCTCGGTAGACCGCGGTGCTATGCGCGGGCCGATCTCGGCCCACCGGCTTTCGGCTTCGAAGGTGAGAAACGCTAGGACTTTATCTATAAATGCTGCGGCGGTTACCTTGTCGGATTCCTCGTAGGCAACGGTGGTGAAGATAACCGGAACCTCCACGCTTCGGGCGGCTTCCAGGAGAGCTTTGCTATTTTCGCAACGGGTTCTTCGAGGTCGCAGGCCAGGGGGGATTTCGGGTCGGTAAAGCCAAGCGTCATGTATATGACTACGAGGTCGGGACGATAGCCGCAGAAACGCAGAAAAGCTTTGGCAAGAGACTGTCTATCTCGACCACCCGGATTCCTCCTGATAGACGAAACCCTCAAATGTTTTTGATCACTTTGCCTGCTCTTTCAGTACTTATTCGAGCCGGAGATGAACGCGCTCCCGGTCCACCTCCAAAACTTGGTCCCTGACCCGGTCTCCGCTTCTAACTGCCTCACCCGGGTGGTCCACCGGTTTCTTCGATCACTCTAAGGTGTGGATCGGGCCTCTATAGCACCCAGATCCACGAACGCCCCGAAGTCGACCAAGTTTACGGTGACGGATTCGGTTACGCTACTTTCGCACAAAGCATTTGAGCGTCCGCTAACGTCCAATGCGGTTTTCTTTGTCAAAAGCCAATCGTAACCACTCAAGACAACTCTTCTTCCAAAGCCTGGATGACGAAGTCCCGGCCTTCGTAAACGTGTTCGCGCATAACTATTTCGGCCCGTTCGGCGTCACCTTGTTCGAGGGCATGGAGTATCTGCCGGTGGTAGCGGTTTGAGACGGTTCTTTCGTAAGGCGTGTACCAAAAGAAAGCCTTGAACATCAGCGGGATCTCGACGGTTCGCCGGATGAGCCGCCCTAAACGCTGGTTGCGGCAGGCCATGACGATGACCTCGTGAAACTCTTGATTGTGGGCCACGAGCTGACGGATCTCTTCCTCGTGGACCGTAAACTTCTCTGGCGTGGTCTGTTCCATCTCCTCCGCTAGCCTCCTAAGATCATCTAGCTCGTGCTCCCGGATCCTCCCGGCCGCCCGCCGCGCGGCGTGTCCCTCCAAAACAGCCCTGAGATCGTAGATGTCCCACACTTCTTCCGCGCTGAAGGAACAGACCGTGGCCCCACGGTTCGGGGCAACCTCGACCAGCCCTTCGGCCTCCAGCATGGTAAGCGCCTGGCGGATCGGGGTTCGGCTTACGCCCAGCCGCTCCGCCAGTTGCTCCTCGACCAACCTTTCGTCCGGCTCGTACTCTCCTTCAAGGATCCAACACCGTAACCGATCGAAAACCCCCGGCGAACCCGCACTAGCCCCACCCTTCGAAACAGCATCCATAAAGTTGTCGCACCCCTTTCGAAACAGCTTTGCAAACTGTTTGTATACAATTTTAGTAGGGTCAGAATTTCGTGTCAAGCATTAGAACGGGCGGGAATTTCTGTCGCGTAAGAGTTCAGATCTATTATGATTGTGAATGAGTAGTTACGGGAACGGGAGCGCGGAGGAACATTGTGATATCTACGAAGGACGAACTCTTGGATCAGGTCGTCGAGCGCGTGCGGGAGCGGTTGGATGAGGATCAGGTGCCGCAGGTCGAGGAGTTCGTGCGCCAGTACTATAGTTGGGTGGCGCCGGAGGACTTGGCCGGGTTCTCACCCGTAGATATGTACGGGGCGGCCGTTGCACACTGGAACTTCGCGCTCCAGCGCGAGCCCGGAAAGCCGAAGATCCGGGTCTACAACCCCCGCTTCGAAGAGTACCGGTGGCAGACGACGCACACCGTGATCGAGATCGTCAACGACGACATGCCCTTTCTCGTGGACTCGGTGCGCTCGGAGGTCAGCCGCCGGGGCTACTCTATCCACCTGCTGGTCCACCCCGTAATGAACGTCCGGCGCGACGGCGAAGGCCGGCTCACCGAAGTGTTGGCCCCCGATGAAAACGCAGACGACATCTCGACCGAGTCCATAATCCACGTCGAGGTGGACCGGCACACAGAGGCCGAGGACCTAGAAGAACTTCGAAGCGGCCTCTGCAAGGTGCTCGAAGACGTTCGGGTGGCCGTCGAAGACTGGCCGAAGATGCGGGAAGAAGTTTCGGCCATCGTCTCCGGGCTAGGTGTGGCAACTCTGCCGGTAGATGACGTCGACGTATCGGAGGCGAAGGCTTTCCTGGAGTGGCTCGATAACAACAACTTCACGTTCCTAGGCTACCGGGAGTACGATCTGGTAGCGGAAAATGGACAAGATACCCTGCAAGCCGTCTCCGGGAGCGGACTCGGCATCTTGCGAGACGAGAAGCCCGGAGATGTCTCGCAGAGTTTCAACAAGTTGCCGCCCGAGGCCCGGAAGCTCGCCCGCGAGAAGCGGCTGCTCAACCTGACCAAGGCCAACTCACGCTCGACTGTCCACCGTCCTTCCCAACTGGACTACGTCGGGGTCAAGAAGTTCGACGAAAACGGCACGGTCACCGGCGAGCGGCGTTTCTTGGGTTTGTACACCTTCTCCGCCTACAGCAAGAGCACGCTGGAGATACCGATCCTCCGCCGCAAGACGCAGTATTGCCTGGAAAAAGCGGGATTCCCGCCCGACAGCCACAACGAGAAGGACCTGATCGAGATCCTAGAGACCTTTCCGCGGGACGAGATGTTCCAGGTCCGGAAGCAGGAGTTGTTCGAAATCTCAACGGGCATACTCCACCTGCACGAGCGGGAGCGGTTGCGGCTCTTTGTCCGGCCCGACGCCTACGGCCGGTTCCTTTCCTGCCTGGTATACGTCCCCCGCGACCACTACAACACCAAGATCCGGGAGCGGATGCAGGAGATCCTGAAGGAGAAGTTCAACGGTACGGGTGTCGAGTACAACGTCCGGCTCTCCGAGTCGGTGCTGGCGCGGCTGCACTTCGTGATCCGCACCACGCCCGACGACCTGCCGGACTACGACGTGGAAGAAGTCGAAGAGCAACTGGCCCGGTCCATCCGCTCCTGGGGCGACGAGCTGTACAACGCCCTTATAGAGCACTGCGGCGAAGAGCGCGGGACAGAACTTTTCCACCGCTACCAAAACGCTTTCCCGCCCGGCTACCGGCACGACTACTTACCGAGGACGGCCGTTTCGGACATAGAAAAGATCGAGACTATCCTCTCCGAGGACGAGTTGGGCATGAACCTGTACCGGCCGCTCGAAGTGCCGGAGAATTTCCTCCGGTTCAAGCTGTACCGGTCGGGCGGCAAGATCCCGCTTTCAAGCGTCATGCCGTTGCTGGAGAAGATGGGCGTCCGGGTCGTGGACGAGCACCCGTACAAGATCAAACCGTCAGGTTCTCCGGAGGCTTGGATCCACAACTTCGGCCTCGCCCACGAGGCCCAGGGCGACCTCCAGGCCGACGAGGTAAAAAAGACCTTCCAGGACGCCTTCGACCGGATGTGGCACGGGGCCGTGGAGAACGACGGCTTTAACCGCCTCGTGTTGCGGGCCGGGCTCGCGTGGCGCGAAATAACCATCCTTCGCGCCTACTGCAAGTACCTCCGGCAGGCTGGCACCACGTTCAGCCAGGAGTACATGGAAGACACTCTTTCGGATAACGCACACATCACGAAACTACTCGCCGACCTTTTCCTGATACGCTTCGATCCGGAGAACCAAGAGAAAGCCGAAGAAGAAACCGAACGCCTGCGGGAGGAGATCGAGGAATCGCTCGACGAGGTGGCGAGCCTGGACGAAGACCGCATCCTGCGCCGCTTCCTGAACGCCGTCCTGGCGACGCTCCGCACGAACTACTTCCAGAAAAACGACGCCGGCGAACCCAAACCCTACCTCTCGTTCAAGCTCGACCCCTCTGGCATCCCGGAGCTGCCTCTTCCCCGGCCGGCGTTCGAGGTCTTCGTTTACTCGCCCCGCACCGAAGGCGTGCATCTGCGGGGCAGCGAGGTCTCCCGCGGCGGCATCCGGTGGTCCGACCGCAAAGAAGATTTCCGCACCGAGATCCTCGGCCTCATGAAAGCCCAGACCGTGAAGAACGCCGTGATCGTGCCGACCGGCGCCAAAGGCGGCTTCGTCGTCAAACGCCCGCCCCCGTATGGAGACCGCGAGGCCTTCCAGAAAGAAGGCATAGCCTGCTACCGCACCCTCATATGCGGCATGCTCGACCTCACCGACAACCTCGTCGAAGGAGAAACCGTGCCGCCCCCGGACGTGGTGCGCCACGACGGGAACGACCCGTACCTGGTGGTCGCCGCCGATAAAGGCACCGCTACCTTCTCCGACATCGCAAACGGCATCTCGAAGGACGAGTACGGCTTCTGGCTCGGCGACGCCTTCGCCTCGGGCGGCGAAACCGGCTACGACCACAAGGCGATGGGCATTACCGCCCGTGGCGCCTGGGAGTCGGTGAAGCGCCACTTCCGCGGCCTGGGCAAAGACATCCAGAACGAAGCGTTCACCGTAGCCGGTATCGGAGACATGTCCGGCGACGTGTTCGGCAACGGCATGCTCCTATCCCGCCACATCAAGCTGGTGGCGGCCTTCAACCACCGGCACATCTTCTTCGATCCCGACCCGGACCCCGAAAAGAGCTTCGAGGAACGCCGGAGGCTCTTCGAGGCCAAACAATCCTCATGGACCGACTACGACGAAGACTGCATCTCCGAGGGCGGCGGCGTCTTTTCCCGGACAAAGAAATCCATCACCCTGACGCCAGAGATACAAGAACTGTTGGGCGTCGAGAAGAAGTCTATGACCCCAAACGAGGTGATACACGCCCTCCTGAAAGCGCCGGTAGACCTACTGTGGAACGGCGGCATCGGGACCTACGTAAAGGCCAGCTACGAGAGCAACGCCGATGTCGGGGACAAGGCCAACGACTCGCTGAGGGTAGACGGCAACGAGTTGGGGTGCCGGGTCGTGGGCGAGGGCGGCAACCTCGGCCTGACGCAGGAGGGGCGCATAGAGTTTGCCCTCGGCGGCGGCCGCATCTACATGGACGCCATAGACAACTCCGCCGGCGTGGACTGCTCCGACCACGAGGTCAACATAAAGATCCTGCTAGATGCGGTGGTCGAAAACGGCGACATGACCGGGAAGCAGCGCAACGAGCTGCTCGCCGAGATGACCGAAGAGGTTGGGGATCTGGTACTGCAGAACAACTACGGCCAGACCCAGGCCGTAGACAACTCCGTGGCCCAGGCTTCTTCCATGGAGAACGTCCACGCCCGTTACATGCGTTCGTTGGAGGACGCCGGCCAGCTCAACCGCGAGCTGGAGTTCCTGCCGAACGAAGAAGAGTTGGCGGACAGGAGGTCGGCAGGACTCGGTCTCGTAGCCCCCGAGCTCGCCATCCTGCTCTCTTACACCAAGATAAACCTGTACGGGCAGTTGCTCGACTCCGACGTACCGGAAGACGACTACCTCTCCGAGGAGTTGGAGCGTTACTTCCCGACGCCGCTGCGCGAACGGTTCCGGGAGCCGTTAGAAGAGCATCGGCTGCGGCGTCAAATCATCGCCACCCACTTGACGAACGACCTGGTAAACCGGTGCGGCTCCACCTTTATCTATCGGCTGCGTGAGGAGACCGGCGGGACCGCGCCAGAGATCTCCCGGGCGTACGCCGCGGCCCGCGACATCTTCGACCTGCGCAGCCTGTGGTCCCGGATAGAAGCCCTCGACAACCAGGTCGAGGCGAAGGTACAGACAGACATGCTCCTCGACGCCCGCAAGCTAGTCGAACGGGCGACGCGGTGGCTCCTACGCAGCCGGCGGGCGCCCCTGAACATCGCCGACACCGTCTCCCAGTTCTCCGAGGGGGCCGAAGAGTTGCTCGGCCTCATCCCCGGGCTCCTGCTGGACTCCGACCGGGAAGCGATGGAAAACACGACCGCAGAGTGCGTCGAAGCTGGCGTACCGGAGGATCTCGCAGAGCGGGTCGCCACCCTGAACGCGATGTTCTCGGCGCTGGACATCATAGACGTGGCCTCCTCTACCGGCCAGACGCTGGAGACCACGGCGGCGGTGTACTTCATCTTGGGCGAGCGGCTAAAAATTCACTGGCTGCGCGAGCACATCGAGAACCTGCCCCGCGATAACCGGTGGCGGATGCTCTCGCGGGCGGCGCTGCGCGACGACCTCTTCGATCAGGAAGCCACGCTCACCGCGGAGGTCCTGCACGAAGTCCCCGACGGCGACCTCTCCGCCGAAGACCGCGTAGATTCCTGGATAGAGTCCAAAGGCGAACCCGTAGACCGCGTCCTGCAAGTCTTGAGGGACATCAACTCCAGCGCGACCTTCGACCTCTCGACGCTCTCCGTCGCCCTGCGCGAGACCCGCAACCTCACGAACAGCCCGGAGGCAACGCCAGCTACCTAAAAAACTATTCCAGAAGCGGAATAGTTTCCGGGATGGTCCCGGGTCTCAACCGGTGGCCGGCGCCGTTTCTTCGGCAAGAGCGTCGACCACGTCTTCCAGCCGTTTCCTCTGCCCGTAGACGCGGCGCTGGCGTTGGGCGCCGTTGCCTCCCTCCAACGTCTCTTCGACGAGTTGGGAGACTTCTTCCCAGTCTCCAAAGTCTTCGAGGGCCGGGCGGGCAAAGGCGAGTAGCTCGTGGATGACCTCTCTGGCCGGCACGGTGCGCCCGGCCTCCAGGTCCACGAGCTCCGCGTCTAGGCCGTAGCGGGAGGCCAGCCAGTGCGCGGTCGTCAGCACCTCTGGCCGTACCTCGGGGGCGGGTTCGTTCCGTAAGGCCCGGTCGTGACACTCTTTTACCAGGGCCCGGCCCAGGCCGGCCAGCATGACGGCTTCGTCCAGCTTGCTGCACACGTCGGCGACCCGGATCTCCACGGTATCGTGCTTTTCCGGGAGCCGGGCGTCCCAGTAGACGCTCTCCACGTCCATTACGCCGCCGGTCTCGACGAGGGATTGGACCAGGGAGTCGTGGGCGGCCAGGGAGCTGAAGTAGCCGGGCGGTCCCGCCGTCGGGAAGCGGCCCCAGATCTGGGTGCGGTAGCTGGCGTAGCCCGAGTCTTCACCGAGCCAAAAAGGAGAATTCGCCGAGAGCGCGAGCAGCGGCGCGAGCCAGACCCGCAGGCGGTTCAGGACCTGCACCGCTTCTTCCCGGTCGCCGACGCCGACGTGTACGTGGAACCCGAACGACAACTGTTCCTCGGCCAGTTGCCGGAAGTTCTCTACCAACCTCCGGTAGCGGGTTTTAGGCGTGAGGTCCTGGTCTTTCCAGTGTGAGAAAGGGTGTGTGCTCGCGGCGACGATCCTCTGTCCCTCCGTCTCCGCCGCAGCTATCACGCCCCGTCGCAGCCGCACGAGTTCTTCACGCACCTCTTGGAGCGAGTCGCACACCGGGGTCATCACCTCGATCTGCGAGGAAAGCATCTCGGGCTCGACCTGATCTCCCAGGGCGTCTTGCGACCGCTCCAGAATGCGTCCGCTCTCCGGAAACAGCCCCCGACTCTCAGAATCCACGACCTGATACTCCTCCTCGACCCCGAGGGTGTAATTCTTGGTGCTGGCCGTCAATCTAACGAACCTCCTGGAAGATGGAAGAGCACGAATCCGTACTATGCTAACAGCGATCCAGCCGAAAAAACGGTTAAATGATTAGACGTCCGGCAGCCCGGTAAGATCTTTCGTCGGCACCTTACCCAAGATCCATCGCAGCCGCCACCATGCGAGGCCAAGACAGACGGCATCGGCCCGGGAGTCGAGTAGTAGAATCTGGGCTGGATGCAGGTTCAGGACCACCAGACGAGGCCCGGCGAATGAGGCTGGATGCGCTACGAACCTTTTCGAGGCTTGCTATTGCATTGCTCTGTTCGGTCGGTGTCGCCGTCTCCCTCGGGCTCGTAGAGATGCCGTTGAAAAGCTACGCCCCGGTGCTTTTCTACCTTTCCCTCGTACTCCTGCTCCTCACCTTGACCCTGTCCTGGCTCGGCATCTTTTTCGCCGATCTCGTCCAGGAACGCGCGGGACAGACGCCGGATACGCCCAGGTACGTTTCGGGGGTGGCCGACAAGTTCATCTGGCCTTCGGCGACGCTACTGCTCGCGGGTTGCGTTCTTTTTACGGCTTCTTTCATCGTGCAAGCCGTCTAGTAATGCCCGAACAGCGGACGGAGGTCTTCCAGCCGTTCGTAGGTCCACCACAGGTAGTTGCGGGTGCCGTCCTCGCGCAGCGGGTGCAGGTCGGCGTTCTCCGGGTCGTCGAGGAAAGCCTGGAACGCCTCGGACGAGGGCCATTCTACGAGGACCATCGCCATCCGCGGCTCCACGTCCGGGTCGCTCTGGAGGGCCTCGTTCAGCTTTCCGAGCGCGACTATTTTCCCCTCGTATTTGGCTATGGCTTCGGGGGAGCGGCGCGAGTATCGGCGGTAGGAATCGTTGTCGGCCAGGTCGAACAGGTTCAGGGCGTAGAGGGTCATTTACTGGGCCACCGCTTTCTTTTCGACTTCTTCGACGGCTTCGAAGAGGGACGAGCGGGCGATGATCCGTCGGTTCATTTCGCTATTGTCTCCCCAATCTCTACGCGCAAGGAAAGGAACGAACTAGGACTTGCCCATGTCGTTGAGGATGCGCCGGATCTTACCGGAGTAGGTAGAGTCCGTGGCCCAGACACCGCCCCCCAGGTGGCTTACTCTCCTCACCCACCACCCGCGGTTCTTCTGTGCGGCGCGCGCGTCGTGGAACCGGTCGTGAGGCTTGCCCATCGGCCTCTTGCCCGTGTAAGCGGCCATGTGGTTGATGTGCATCCTTACGCCTTTGCGGGCGGTGCGTGGTCGCTCAAAGTCCCGCGGGCCGTCGTCCACGATGCCGCCCTTCTTGATGCCGGCCATGTTCCAGGGCTTCGAATCACCACCATAGCGCCCGCGCCCGGTTTCCAGTATAGCCTGCGCCACGAGAACCTCTGGAGCTATGTTCCGTTTTCTCGCCAACTCGTAGTAAATCGGGATAGTCTTCATAACGTATCGGGTGCTACCCACAGAACGGGCGTAGCGCTTCACCTTCGCTTGCCCGTGAAGCGGTTTACCCAGGATCCGGTCCGCACTCCGGACTTTTTTCGTACCGGCGACCGCCTCCGTCCCGGCCTGCAAGGAGAAACCCGCAGCAACAACCATCGCCAGTAAAATAACCCCAAGATGCCGCACTATAACTCCCCAACCAGATTCTTCGATACCGATACGTTGACGTACCCGATATATTATCTGGCAACAATCACAAAAGCTATAGCATCCGAACCTCCTACCCGTGTACCAGCAAAGAGTGCAAACATCTGTCGACAAAACTACCGAAGTCACGACGCCCGGATGATGCCCGTGTAGACTGGCTGCATGAAGGTGATAGGGGCCGGCTTCGGCCGCACGGAAACGACATCGCTGAAGGCGGCGTTGCTGGAGTTAGGCTTCGGCCCCAGCTATGACTTGGGTGAGGTTTCCGAGAACCCGGATCACGTTGGGTTCTCGGAAGCTGCCCGCCGGGGTGAAACGGTGGATTGGGAAGAGTTCTTCGAAGGCTACCAAGTCGCGGAAGACTGGCCGGCGTGCTCTTTCTACGAAGAGCTCCTGGAAGCATTTTCCGCGGCACCCGTGGTCCTAACCATCCGCGACCCGGAACCCTGGTACGAGAGCACGCGCTCGACCATCTACCAGCTACGAAAGCTCACCAACGGACATCTCACGGTCAGGGCAGCCTTCGCGCTTGCCGAGAGGTTCGCCCCGGAACCTACGGCTGTTGTCCGGCCGACCGACCGCCTCGTCTGGGAGGATACCTTCGACGGTCGCTTCGAGGACCGGGACCACGCGATAGAAGTCTTCGGGCGCAACAACGAGCAGGTTCGCCGCCGGGTGCCTCCGGAACGACTGCTGGTGTTCGACGTTCGGGAGGGCTGGGGGCCTTTGTGCGACTTCTTGGGCGTCGAAGTCCCCGTGAAACCCTTCCCGCACCTCAACGAAACACGGGAGATGCGCCACAGGCTCTTCGGCCTCGTTGCACTCTCAGCCGCCACACCGGTGCTCGCTGTAGCGGCGATTACAACCGCAGTGGCTTTCATCATTCGGCGCATTGTAGGACAGTAGTCCAGCAAAGGTCCTGTAGGCAACGCCAGGGTATACATGCGCCCGGTACTCTGATACGTTGTGCCAAGAACCTATGCGGAACAGGCGGAATGAAGGGAGCCGACGAGCGGACTCGAACCGCTGACCTGCTCATTACGAGTGAGCTGCTCTACCTGCTGAGCTACGTCGGCTTGCGGATGCAGAGTATATCGCAGCCCGCCTGTCCTTTACAGTTTGGGGTGGTTTGCGACGTAGGGCTGTCCTGCTGGCGGGATACTACTGGATGATTTCCCCCACTTTCATGGTGCCGCGTTCGACTAACTCTACGCGGTAACCGTCTGGATCCACCACGAAAGCTATCTTGTAGTCGTTCCCTTCAACAGTCATTGTTTTGGGCTGGAGCGCGACCTCTACGACCTGCTTTTCGAGTTTCGCTACTGTTTCTTCGAGGTCTTTGATGGTGAAAGCAACGTGAGAGTAGCCGTTTCCCGGATCATAGGGCTCTTCTTGGTCGTGGTTGTGGGTGAGCTCTATCATCGGCTCCGAGGTGTCTTCTTCCATCGCGAAGAAGTAGTTGGTCGCGGTATCGAAGTGCATCTCGCCGACTTTCTTCATGCCGAGCTTACCGACGTAAAAGTCTTCGCTCTTTTCAGGGTTCAAAATTCTGTAGCACGTGTGTACATATTTAACGGCCGCCGTGCCATCCTCTCTTTTGTCTTTAAAAGGTGGGCATATTCTGTGCCATACTTGATGCGTTTTTCAACTTTTCAACTACAAAGATTAGCGCGAGAGGTGGCTGCAACCGCCCCTCGCACTATTGAACAGAGGCTTTCTAGCTCACGAGAACTGTATGCCGCCGTCTATCATGACGGACTGTCCGGTCATGTAATCGGAGTCCGAAGAGACCAGGTAGGAAACGTACGCCGCCACGTCTTCGGGAACCGATACCCGGCCCAGGTGGATCAGGTCGGAATACTTCTCGATAGCCTGTCCTTTCTGCAAACCTTCGTGCTCAGCGAGCTTTTCGTCAATGAGGTCCCACATGTCCGTACCCACGATACCGGGGCAATATGCGTTTACCGTAATGCCGTACTGCGCCCACTCCATGGCCGCAGCCTGGGTTAGCCCCCGCACCGCCCACTTGGATGTGGAATAGTGACCCAGCAGCGGAAACGGGCGGTAGGCCACGATAGAGGCGGCGCCGATGATCTTACCGCCCTCACCCTGCTCGATCATCTGCCGCGCCGCCGCCTGGTAACAGAGAAAGACACCGCGCAAGTTCGTCGAGATCATCCGGTCGAAGTCCTCCGGCGAAAGCTCTATAAGCGGCACCACCTGGGCTATTCCCGCGTTTGCCACCATAACGTCGAGGCGCCCGAACTCGTCAACAACCTGTTTCACCATGTCCTCGACCTGGTCCGCCTCCGAAACGTCCGCGATTACGGTAGTAGTTTTACCCCCCGCCTCGCGTAGCTCTCCGGCTACCGCATCGAGTTGGTCGCTGTTCTCCTGAATATCGTTCACCGCCACGTCGAGCCCGTCCGAAGCCAGCCGGAGAACAATCCCCCGTCCGATACCCCTCGCTGCACCCGTCACCAGCGCGACCTTACCCGAACCGTTACGTTCCACCATTACTCCTCCTCGATAGTTTGGTTTGCGTGCCCGCTCGCTGGTCCCCAGTTCACCCCTTTCTCTAACAGTTGGTCAAAGATTACCCGTACCACGCCAGCCAGAAATCATTCGATCAAAACCGTCGGCCGCTCTTCCAGCACGGTCGCCGTCACGAAGCCTCTGTCGTTTTCTTGCATTTCCTTCTCCTTCTCGGCCTGTGGCTGGAACACCCCCGGCTATTCTATCTGGGCAAAGATTCCTGGCCAGCTTCCAAAAGCAACGCCGTGGCCTCCGTGGCCGCCCACTGGACCATGCCGACCAGGCATTCAGCCTCTTCTCCAAAACGCTGCCCCGTAGTGGACAACCCCTATCGCACCCTCGACCGTTCCGCTCTTGCTCCTTATGTCCTTATGGGAGCGGCGACGCAACACAGGTTCTCCTCATACTCTTCTACGTCGGTTGCGTCGCCCCGGTCCCGCACCTGGTCGAGATGTCCCCGGAAGCGTTCGTTCGGGTCGCACGATGGTGCGCGACGTGGACGCTTCCAACCCGAAGTTTTCGACGTAGTCCTCCACGCCCTTTGTGCCGGAACCGGCTACCAACACTTTGCCGAGTGCCAACGCATGTGAAGCTCTATGAAACCCTTGTACTATGCCCTCTGGCGGATTTTTGAGGGGAGACTTTACCAAATGGGCTGTTACGGTCCCATCCAAGAGCACCTTCAGGTAGGCGCATCGACCGGTTTTCTGAGCAAGCTCTTCGACTACGACCTCTACCGTGAAGTCAAGGTCTTCTTTGGAACGCCGCGCGTGGAGCGTTGGTATTGTCCTGCCCAGCCTGTATCCCCCGCGGGGAGAAGCTTTCTTAAGGTAGCCTTCCTCGGTGAGGGTGTTGATCAGATGGTAGCAAGTAGAGAGACTGACATCCAACTCCCGCGCCAGCAACTTCGCCGTCAAGCCTTCCCGGCGGCTCACCAGATCTAAGATCTTGAAGGTCCGTCGAAGGCTTTGGAACTTCGCCCTTTGCCGGGCATTCTCTACGACTTGCAGACCGCTACCTGCAGCGTCGCGGCGTCCGGAGCCAAACATCAACCGTTCGTCGGCCTCGCTCACCACACCCATCGACCCTTTCTGGCGAACGTTTTGCTGTACCAGCCTCCTCCTAAGTATTATAACCCAACGAATAGCAAGGGAGTCCGCGAACCATCCCGGGAAATTTTTTGCACATTGTTGGAATATCGACGATTCAAGGTTGCTCGGAGGCCCGGATATGGGTAATACTTGGTTCAGGAGAGGTACTCATAAGCCCGCGAGGGTTTTAATGATAAGGAGGTTGCATGGCAAAGGCCATACACACAATGATCCGGGTTTTGGACCTGGATCGGTCCATCTCGTTCTATGACGAAGCTTTCGGTCTGCGCGAGGCGGATCGCTTTGATCTCGACGACTTTACGCTCGTTTATCTGAGCAACGCCGAGAGCGAGTTCGAGGTGGAGCTAACGCTCAACAAGGGGCAGACCGAGCCCTACGATCTAGGCAACGGCTACGGGCACCTCGCGGTGTCCGTGGAAGATCTGGAGTCCGAGCACCAGCGCTTTGAGCAGGCGGGATTGCAGCCGCGCCGGGTAATAGAGTTGGAGGAGGATGGCCAGGTTCTCGGCAAGTTCTTTTTTGTAGCCGACCCGGACGGGTACCAGATCGAGGTTCTCCAACGTGGCGGCCGTTACCACTAATTACCACGGGTGTCAGAGCGCGCTGCACCGGAGAAGGTTCTTGACTTCCGCCACGTAGTTTATTGGGAAAGTATTGGGAAAGGAGATACACAGCAGATGAACGAAGATACAGGGTCTAATAGGGATCCGGGCCTGCAAGGCCAGACTTCCGGCGAGGGCAGAATGCGGACGGCTGACGCGGCCGCTTCAGACGCAGAAGAGGGAATTCAGCCTTCTGAAGGCGGCTTCGGAGAGTTGGAGGCCCTCGACCAAAGTACGGCCCGCACGCTGGTAAGCGTGGCGCGGGCGATGTACCCGCACGACAGTATCCCCGATGTGCACTATGAGCGTGTGGTGGCGAGCCTGGACGGCAAAGCCGCCGCGGACGAGGAGACGAAGCAATTGCTCATAGAGGGCGCCACGTCGCTGGCGACGCTGACCGGACACTGGCCCGAGGAGTTCGGGGGTTTAGAGGAGGCCGAGCAAGTAAGGGCCTTGAAGCGAATTGAGCGCGGCGCCTTCTTCGAGGCGGTGGCCTCCGAGATCGTGGTCGGCCTCTACAGCCAGCACGATATCTGGCCGTACTTCGGCTACGAAGGCCCGTCGAACCCCGAGGGCGGATACGTAAATCGGGGCTTTAACGACATCGACTGGCTGGAGGACGCCCCGGACTACCGGGACAAGCCGATAGAAGAAACCTTTGTTGACCCCGTCGAGCAGGTTATCACCGAAGAGCGCGTTAGTAAGGAGGGATAGTAGATGCCCGCACCATTCGACCGCAACGACGACTCGGTTGTCGTGATCGTCGGCTCTGGGGCCGGCGGCGGCACCCTGGCGAACCAGCTCGCCCAGAAGGGTATAGACGTCGTGTGCCTGGAGGCTGGCAAACGCTACGAGCCCGAAGACCACGTAGACGACGAGTGGCCCGCCTTCAACATGCTCGCCTGGCTGGACAACCGCACCACCAGCGGCACCTGGCGCATCGCCCAGGATTTCCCGAACCTCCCCACCTGGCACAGCAAGTGCGTCGGTGGCTCGCCCGTGCACTGGGCCGGCTGTTGCCCGCGCTTTAAAGACTGGGAGTTCAAGGCCCAGACCACCTACGGCGACATTCCCGGTGCCAACATGCTCGACTGGCCCCTGACGCTGGAAGAGCTAGAACCCTACTACGACAAGGCCGACACCAACGTCGGCGTCGCCGGGACCAACGGCCTACCCCGCCACAATCCCGACAACAACGCCAAGGTCTTATTCGAGGGCGCGAAGCGGATGGGCTACAAGAGCTACTCTACCGGCCGCTACGGGCACAACCCCGTCCCCTACGACGGACGGCCCGCCACGATCCAGGACGGCTTCTGCTTTGAGGGCAACCGGTCGCGGGCCAAGTGGTCGCCGCTGGTCTCGGATCTCCCGAAGGGCGAGAAGACGGGGCATCTGGAGGTCCGGCCCGAGTCCATGGCGTTACAGATAGAGCACAACGGGGGCGGCAAGGTGACGGGTGTGCTCTACGCGGACGCCGACGGCAACCACCACGTCCAAAAGGCGCGGCTCGTGTGCGTCGCGGGCAACTCCATCGAGTCGCCCCGCCTCTTGCTCAACTCCGCCTCCTCGCATCACCCGGACGGCCTCGCCAACACAAGCGGTCAGGTCGGCAGAAACTACATGCGCCACGTCTCCGATACCTGCTGGGGCATCTTCGAGAAGCCGGTGAACTTCTACCGGGGCAACACCATGGCCGGCATTATCGAGGACGAATCGTACAACAACCCTGAGGACCGCGGTTTTGTGGGCGGCTTCTACATGGAGACCATCCATCTCGGCCCCGCGTTCATGGCCTCGTTCATGAACCCGCAGCAGTGGGGCCGGGATTTCACGGAGCTGATGGACGCCTACGAAAACTTCGCCGGGATGTGGATCGTCGGCGAGGATATCCCCGCCGCCACCAACCGCGTGACGCTCAACCACGACGTAAAGGACCAGCACGGCCTGCCCGTCCCCAACGTCCACTACGACGACCATAAAAACGACATAGACCTGCGCGACTACGCCGCGGGAAAGGCGCGCGACCTCTACAAGTCGGTCGGTGCGATCCGGACGGTCCGCACCCCGCCGTACCCGGCCTCGCACAACATGGGCACCTGCCGCATGAGCGAACGGCCCGAAGACGGCGTTGTGAACAAGTGGGGCCAGGCCCACGAGGTGGACAACCTGTTCGTCTCCGACGGCAGCCAGTTCACCACCGGCGCCGCGGCGAACCCGACCATCACCATCGTCGCCCTCGCCATCCGCCAGGCCGACTACATTGCCGAGCAGATGTCGCACAACGGCATTTAGGAAACCCGGCGTGGGGAGCGAACGTTCCCCACGCCACGAGATCGAAAGGAGACGGTATCGTGAAGGCCGCCAGGTTGTACCGCTACGACGAAAGCATACCGCCCGACATCCTTCAGTTGGAGGAGATAGAGGAACCGAATGCCGACGGGCCACTGGACGTGGTCGTCAGGATCGGGGGCGCGGGCCTCTGCCGGACCGACCTGCACATCATCGAGGGCCAATGGGCGCCCCTGACCGGCATCAACCTGCCCTACACCCCCGGCCACGAGAACGCCGGCTGGGTCGAGGAGATCGGCCCCGCCGTCACGAACGTCGACGTCGGGGACGCGGTGATCGTCCACCCGCTAATAACCTGCGGCCTGTGCCGGGCCTGCCGGGCCGGGGACGACATGCACTGCGAGAACAGCGCTTTCCCCGGCATAGATACGGACGGCGGATTTGCCCAACTGCTAAAGACCAACGCCCGGGCCGTCGTGAAGCTCCCCGAGGGCGTCGAGCCGCAGGACGTTGCGGCCCACGCCGATGCCGGTCTTACCGCCTACCACGCGGTAAAGAAGGCCGTGCCGATGCTGCAACCGGGCACCCGGGCGGTCGTGATCGGGGCCGGCGGGCTGGGACATATCGGCATCCAGTCGCTCAAGGCGCTGTGCGCCACAGAAGTTATAGTCGTGGACCAATCCGAGGAAGCCCTGGAGGCCGCAAAGAAGCTCGGCGCGGACCAAACCGTGGTCGCTGATGGGTCTCACGTGGAGACGGTTACGGAGATGACGGATGGTTTGGGGGCCGAGGTCGTGCTGGACTTCGTGGGCGAGAAGGGGGCCCAGGTAGACGGGTGGAACATGACCCACGCGGCGGGCTCGCACTACATCATCGGCTACGGCGGGAAAATAGAGATCCCGACCATAGACATCATCTCGACCGAGCGGAACGTGATCGGGAACCTGGTCGGCACCTACAACGACCTGGCCGAACTAATGACGCTCCAGGCCCAGGGTAAGGTTAGCCTACAGACCCACACCTACCCGCTAGACGCCATCAACGACGCCGTAAACGACTTGAACAACGGCCGCATCCCTGGTGGCCGGGGAATCTTGATCCCCGAGGCCGCCTGAAGAAAGGTTTCAGGTTTCAGCCGCCAGCAAAATCTAAAGCCTTGCTTATTCCCTCCCGGCGTACTCCGCCAGGGAGGGAATTTTTCGCGTCCCTTTCGCCGCGCGCACGGCGCGCAGGATAGATTCTTGCATCGTCCGGGCGCCCCAGGCGCCGACCACGTCCGGGGCCGTCTCGATCTCGCCGGCGGAGGCGACGAATACCGCGTCGCCGTCCACGCTGGTGTGAACCGGGTAGACAGCCCGGGCGAGGCCGTCGTGGGACATCTGGGCTACTTTGGTGGCCTCGGGTTTAGTCAGACGGGCGTTCGTCACCACGATGCCGAGGGTGGTGTTCTGGCCCCAGCGCATCCGCTCAGCCACCTGGGGCATCAGGCTTACGCTGTCGGCCAGCGTTCCGTCTTCCCGGCGGGGACCGGCGAGGATGTTGCCTTGCTCGTCCCGCACGTCTCCGACGGCGTTTACTACGGCGAGGGCGGCCACGATCAGGCCGCCCTCCAACCGAACCGAGGCGCTTCCCAAGCCGCCTTTCATGGCGTTCTCCAGGCCGAGCATCTTACCCACGCTGGCCCCGGTCCCGGCCCCGACACTGCCCTGTTCGAAGTCTTCGCTACCGGCCGAGGCAGCGGCTTTGTAGCCCATTTCAGCGTCGGGCCGGGCGTCGGGAGAGCCGAACATCAGGTCAAAGATCACCGCCGCAGAGACTAGCGGTATCTTCGCCACGCCCACGTCGAGCCCGACGCCCTTCTCTTCTAGGAAACGCACCACCCCATCCGCCGCCGCCAGCCCGAAGGCGCTGCCGCCGGTGAGGAGTACGGCGTGGGTGTCGCGCACGATGCCCAAAGGGGCGAGCCGGTCCGTTTCGCGGGTTCCGGGTGAGGAGCCTCGAACCTCCACAGCGACGACGGCCGGACGGTCGAAGCGCACTACGGTGCAGCCGGTCAGGCCTTCCCGATCGGTGGCGTGTCCGACGAGGACGCCCGGTACGTCGCAGAGGTTATCCAGCACGATAGAGCCGGCTTACTCTTCAGCTTCCAGGGGTTCGATGTCGTCGTTGTGTTCCGCCAGCCGGCCGAGCGGCACGAGTTCCTGGTCGCTCCGTTTCTCACCGAACTGGACGAAGACGGAGTCTTTCACCATCGAGTAGTCCACAACCCGGCCCTCCCGGTCGTCGAGTTTCACCTGGGTGTTCTTGAAGGGCGCGCGTTCTTTGAACTCTTTATAGGTGTCGTGCTCGTAGCGCATGCAGCACTTCACCTCGCCGCAACTGCCCAGGACCTTCTCGTTCGGCGTAACGCCCTGCTGTTTGGCGATCCGCACGTTGACCGGGCCCATGCTGCGCGCCCCGCTCCAGACGGCGCAGCACAGCGGCAGGCCGCACGTGTCGCACCCCCCTGTGTCCCCCGCCCGCTCGATAAAGGTGAACCGCCGCAATACCACCTGGGCATCGTAACGGTCCTCAAGACCCTTCTCCACGGGACCGAAGTCTAGTTCTTGTTCGGATTCGTACTTCACTTCGATATAAAAACCGTCCAAAGACACGTCGCAGCCGATGAATTGGACCTTACCGGTCCGGTAGTCTCGGGCCAGCTTCTGGGCTTCGTTGCGGACTTCCCGGGCAAGCTCCCGGTTCTCGTCTTCCTTTTGTTCGTCTTCGTTGGTAACGGCCCGGGTGATTTCGTAGGGCTCCGTATAAGGCTCCCGGCGCCGGGGGGTCAACGAGACGCGCCCGACGAGCTCCCCCACCTCGGTATCCACGACGACCCGGTAGCCGACCCGGAGGTCGAGGTCCCGGGCGTAGCAGAGCCTCGGGATGCTCCAGCCGGGGACGCGGACGTCTACGAGACGGGGGAGCGTCCCAGTATTCTCTGCCGTGTCCGTGATAGCGTCACCTCCAGAATTGCCTCCGGAGAGACATTATACGCAAGCCCGGCCCGCGCTTCTCCCACCCGGGACGCGGCCCCCGCCCAATCCGCTTCGGGATGCCGCCGGACGTGACCCTGTATCTCGGGCACCCGGTCTATATTGGCGGCCAACCCTTCCGCTCCCGCTTGAACCACCGCCGCATCCCTGTAAACCAGCGCGAGCAACTCCAGCGCCTCCCGCACCGCCCCATCCCGGGCGGCCCGGCCGGCGCGCTTCGCCGCGTCTTTTGCCCGCCGGGACGCGGGTTCTTCGAAACGGTCGAGGACCTCGGCCTCTCGCGCGGCCCCAACCGCCTCGGCGCGGGCCGTGACCTCCGCCGCCGCCCGGTGCCGGTCCTCGAAATCTCCGGCATAAGAGAACGCGGCCTCGAAGACCGTATCCCGCAACTCGCCCAGCTCCGGCTGCTCCGCATATCTCAGCGAGCGTCCGACGCTTCCGCGTCCTAACGCCGCGGCAAGATCCGGGTTCCCAATCCCGCGGACCTCCAGGAACCTCGCCACCTCATCGGTCGGGACGGGGTCGAATCTCACCGGCCGCGTCCGCGAGACGATGGTCGGCAGCACGCCCTCCCGCGAAGCCGCGAGCAAAACGAAGACCGCTTCGCCTTCCGGTTCTTCGAGGGTCTTCAGCAACGCGTTCGCCGCCTGGACGTTCAGGGTGTCCGCCTCTAGTATGAAAACGCGCCGCTCACCTTCGAAAGGCCGGCTCGCCGCGAGGTTCACGACCTCCCGCGCTTGGCCGATGGTCGTGAACGCGCCCTCCGGCTCCACTTCGCGGAGGTCCGGGTGCAGGCCCCGCCGGGCCCGATCCTCGGCCTTGCTATCCTGGCCCGCCACCAACGCCGACCCGAACCTGCGGGCCACCGTTCTCTTCCCGACGCCCGGTGGGCCGTAAAAGAGGTACGCGTGCGAAGCCCGTCCGGTCTCCAGATCCGCCTCTAGGCGCCGCAGGGCCGAACGGTTGCCCAATATGCCGTCGAACGCGCCCATTTACCGGGCCGCCCTCGACCTCTTAGCCCGTTTTCCGGACCTACGAAGAAACACAACGTCTCCCGGTAAAGACCCGGGCCACGGTCTCCGCCAACTCTTCCGGCGGCCGGGTGGCATCCAACACCTCTATCCTCTCCGGTTCCGACCGGGCGAGATCCTCGAACCCGGCCTCTACCCGTCCGGCGAACGCCGCACCGACCTTCTCGATTCTATCCAACCGGGCCTCCGAATGCCCGGCACGCCTGACACGCTCCTCCGCACTCAGACGCAGGTAAAAAGTCTTATCCGGCACGACCGTCCCAACGGCCCAAGAATTCAATTCGCGAACCGTGTCTACGCCTAGACTACGTCCGAATCCCTGGTAAGCGAGGCTCGAGTCGAGGTAGCGCTCGCAGAAGACGTTCTCCCCGCGCTCGATGGCCGGCAGAACCTCTCGCCGTACGTGATCCGCGCGGGCTGCCGCGTAGAGGTACGCCTCCGTCCAGACGTCCATGTCTAGCCGCGGGTCGAGCAATATCTCCCTTACCTGTTCGGCGACGGGCGTGCCGCCCGGTTCGCGGGTAAAGTGGGTGGGCACTTCTAGCGTTGCCAGGAGCGGTTTCAGGTTGCTTACCAGAGTGGATTTGCCGGAGAAATCCAGGCCTTCGAGCGTTACGAATAGCCCTCCTTGCGCCGCCACCGTCCGGTTAGGCTGCGGCCCGGCGCAGGGCGTGCCGCTCGGCTTCGGCGACGTGGGCCTCGAAGAAATGCCGCTGTTCGGGGCCGGTCTCGCGCATGGCTTCCGCGTGCCATTGCACAGCCACGATCCACTGGTCCGAGAGGTCCCTGGACTCCATCGCCTCTACGAGCCCATCCGAGGAACAGGCGGAGACCACGAACTCGTTCGAGAGTTCCTTTACGGCCTGATGGTGGTACGAGTTGACCTTTATAAAGTTGCGGCCGGAGATCTCCGCGGAGCGGGTGCGGTCGTAGAACTCTACCTCGTGGGTCGGCTGCCATTTGGGGGTCTCTTGCCGGTGCAGGATGAGGTCAGGACCGACTTGCGAAGCGAGGTCCTGGTACAAAGTCCCGCCGAGCGCAACGTTCAAGACCTGCATCCCGCGGCAGATACCGAAGATCGGCATGCCCCGCCGGAACGCCGCCTCCAGCAAAGCCATCTCGAACGCGTCCCGTTCGGCGATGGTAACGTCGAGCTCCGGAAGAGGCTCCTCGTCGTAGTAGCCCGGATGCAGGTCGCTGCCCCCGCTCAAAAGCAGGCCATCCAGGCCATCCAGAATTCGCTCGACTTCTTTGTTCCCGCCCAGCGGCGGCAGGATCACGGGTACGCCGCCCGCCTGAAACACGCCGTCGACGTAGTCAAAATCCGCCCGGACGAACCTGCCGAGGGGCCGCGTCGCCGCCGCCTCCGCATCTTCTTTTAAAGTTGCCGTTACGCCTATTGTCGGGGCCAAGTCATCTCACTCTTCGCGATAGTGATTCATCTAATCGACCGTATGTTGCCTACAGGGCGGCAGAATAGCAGATGACCGCTACCAACGCCCACAGAATAAGGTGGCCCGAAAGCCGCGTATAAATAGAAGCCCGGCGACCGGGAGGTTCTTCTTGGGAAAGGTCCACCCGTCCTTCTATGTGGTGGATTTCTCCAGTTCTTTCCCGGTCTCTTCCGATGGCTCGCCGCCCTCCTCTACGGCTTCCCGCGCTTCTTTCTCCGCCTTTTCTTTTGCGGCTTCCTCTTTCTTCGGGCAGTTCATGTTGATGCACGTGATCCAGGGCCGCCGCTTGCCTAGAACCTTGATCTCCGGCGCCCCGCAAGCATCGCAAGTCGTGCCGAGCGGGATTATATCCCCCCTTTGGGGCAGCGGATATGTCACCCGGCAGTCCGGGTATCCTTCACACCCGACAAACCGCTTCCGGCTCTTCCGGTTACGGCGCATGATGAGGTTCTTCCCGCACTCCGGGCACGAGCCCAAAGTCTCGTCCACCTTGATGCCGCTCCGAACGATGTCGGCGAACTGCTCCTCGCTACTCTCCAGATGCTCGTAGACCCGGCGCAAAATGTCGCGCGAACTGTCCACCACCCGCTCTTTGCTGTTCTTACCCTCCGAGATGTCGTCCATGCTCTTTTCTAGCTCAGCGGTCATCTCGTGCGAGGCGATCTCCGACGCAAAGTCGGTCAACGCCTGTGCCACCGCGATACCGGTCTCCGTCGGGATGAGCGGGTCGGCGTGGACGTACCCCCGGTTGTAGAGGCTCTGGATAATGTTCGGCCGCGTTGCCTTCGTGCCGAGGCCCAAATCCTCCATCACCTTGATGAGCCGGCCCTGCCCGTAACGTCCCGGCGGCTGGGTTTCTTTGCCCAGAATCTCAGCCTCCAGCAGCCGTACTTCCTGTCCCTCTTCGAGAGCCGGAAGTTCCTCGTCCGAGCGGCGGCTGTACGGGTATACCCCGAGCCAGCCTTCCTCGGTAACGACCGTACCGTTGGTAACGAGCGGCTCACCGCCCGAATCAAATCGGAGCGTGGTCCGCAAGCTCTTGGACGGGGCCGAGAGCGTAGCCAGAAAACGCCGGACGACGAGCTGGTAGACCTTCCACTGGTCGTCGCGCAGCGCGTTCTTGGAGGCGCGGGCGGTCGGGTAGATCGGGGGGTGGTCCGTCGTCTCTTTCTTGCCCCGCGTCGGCGACAGCTTGTCGTTCTTCAACAACCGTTCCGCGTAAGTACCGGCTTCTTCTACACCTTTGAGGTAGCCGAGGATCTCGCGCATGTCCAGCGAGCGCGGATAGACGGTGTTGTCCGTCCGGGGATAAGAGATGTAGCCATCCGTGTACAGGTCTTCGGCCAGCCGCGAAGCCCGCGACGGGCTGATGCCTATTCCAGCAGCCGCCGTCAGGAAGGCCGTCGTGTTGAACGGCGTCGGGGCCGGGCGGGTGGAAGACTTCTGTTTGACCTCCGTGACCGTGGCGGTATCCGTTAGGTTCTCGTAGGCGGTATTTGCGGCGGCTTCTTCTTTGAAGCGTCCGGTGGCGTGGCGCACGGTGAACGGCTCGCCGTTCTGCAGCTTAGCCTCTATCTCCCAGTACGGCTCTGGGACGAACGCCCGGCGTTCCCGTTCGCGGTCGGCGATGAGCACCAGCGTCGGGGATTGGACGCGGCCCACGGAGAGGAAAGCGTTGCCGTAGCGGCGAGTCGCCCGGGAGACCCAACGGGTCAGTGTGGCGCCCCAGATCAGGTCAATATCCTGCCGCGCCTCGCCCGCATCGGCCAGCTCCCTGGAGACTTCGTCGAGTTCGTCGAAAGCCCGGGAGATCTCACCTTTAGTCAAGGCCGAAAAACGCGCCCGTTCTACGTGATCCACGAGCTTCGGGTTAGCCTCGAAGGCCAGGCTCAAGGCCTCCACCCCGATCAACTCGCCTTCCCGGTCGTAGTCTGTGGCGACAACGACTTTGTCGGCTTTTTTGGAGAGCGACTGTACGGCGTTGGCCACGCCCTTCTCGGAGACGTTCTTCAAAATCTCCGCGTCTATCAGGTCCGAAGGCTCGACCTTCTGCCAATTGGAGTATTCCTCCGGGTACTCGGGGTTGAGGACGTGGCCCTTGAGCCCCACCGAGACCGTCTCGTCGCCCTTCCACGTAAAGGTGTGGTGTGGCACGCTGCGGTGCTTGCCCTCCTTCACCTGGTCTTCGGCGAGGAATTGGGCAACTTTTTTCGCTGTGTTTGCTTTTTCAGAGATTATTAGTCGCATATCGATCCAGGTTATAACACAGCGAATTACTTTGTCCCCGGCCCCTACCGTCGGCATCCGAACGCCCCGTTCGCACTACCCGCCGCCCATGGCGGCCTCGGTCTCCACCTTCCCGAGCAACAAGCGCAGCGCGAGTAGACCTGCGATACCTAGTACGATGGCGAACCAGAGGGTTGCCATCCGGATCATGAAGGTCACCGCCGCCGCCGGGCCGCTCGAAAGCCCCGCGATGACTACGAACTGTCCCGCGAGAAACGCTTCCGCAGAGCCGATGCCACCGGGCAACATGCTCGCAACGCCCACGATAGAGGCTACCGCAAAGATAAACACCACCATGAGAAAAGGGACTTCGGCTCCTATACCAATCACGCACAGGTAAACGGCCGCTATCTCGAAGCCCCAGGATACGAAAGATATGATCGTCGTCACGACGAGCGACCGCGTTCCCAGCAATTTGTTCGACGCCCCGTGGAAGTCGCTCAAGTGGGGGGCAAAGCGGTTCAAGACGGGGATCTTCGTCAAGACCCGCTCGGCTAGCAGCGAGAGTTTTTTGGACCGGAGCACCGCTATCCCGAAGATCGTAAGGGCGAGAAAGACCAGCAAGATGCCCGGCCCGAAACTAAAAGCCAGTGCCCCGAGTAGACCCCAGAGGATCATGCCGGTCCCGTCCGTCACCCGCTCCGCCAATACCGTCGGCGCGGTCCGGGCGACCGGCGTCCCCGCGACCTGCCGCACGAAGACGCTCTTTAGCACCTCGCCCAGTTTTCCCGGTGAGATGGTCATAGAAAGCCCCGCGGCGAAGATGGCGACGTTCTCTTTGGGCGGCACCGAAACGTTCAGGACGCGCAGGTAGTAGAGCCAACGCACAAAACGCCCGATGTACGAAGTGAAGACGAGGCCCAGAATTACAGGTATCAACGGCCAGCGGAACTGGCCGAGGGCTTGTCGCAAGTCCTCGAAGCCGGTCAGTACGGCCAATATGAGGTATACGGCGACGCCCAGGACCAGGGCGAGGACGAAGTTTCTGCCCAGTTTGCCCATTTTAGAGGACGTAGATGACCGTCATGACCACGGCGAGCCAGAGGAGGAGCGTGATCTGCAACGGGCGGTCTCTTACCAACAGTACGTCCGGGTTGTCACCGCCGTCGCGGTGAACCAGCAGCATGTACCGGAAAACCCCGTAGATCACGAACGGGATACTGGACATCATGTATACGTCGTCGTAAACGGTGAAGGTGTAGAGGACGTAGGCAATAATAGTCGCCGACATCATTATGTTCATCATCTCGTCCAGCATCGGCACCGAGTAGTCGCGCAGGTTGCGCCGGTGTCCGGCGGCCCCGCCGCCCAAAGTGGCGAGCTCGTGCCGGCGTTTGGAGAAACCCAAGAAAAGCGTCAACAAACCGGTACAAACGATCAACCACGGCGACACCGGGCTACCCACCGCCGCAACGCCCGCGAGCGCCCGGATCACGAACCCCGACGCGATGCTCATTACGTCCAGGATCGCCATGTGTTTCAAAACGGTGGTGTAAACGGCTTGCAGCAGCAGATAGCCGACGCCGGCGATTCCCACCCCGAGGTCTATGGCAAAGCAGAGAACGATACCCCCAACCGCGAGCACCGCGGCGAAAAGAACGGCGGACCGCGCGGAGACCTCCCCGCTCGCCACCGGCCGGGACCTCTTCAGCGGGTGAAGCCGGTCTTCTTTTACGTCCAACACGTCGTTGCCCGCGTACACCGCCCCCGATAGCGCGCAGAACGCCACAAACGCGAGCAGGGCCGAGACCACCGAGAAGATCTGCAACGCCGCCGCGGAGAAGACCAACCCGGCCAGCACGAACCCGTTCTTGGTCCACTGTTTCGGACGGGCGAGGGCCAGGTAAGACCCGAAGATTCCTCGTGTGTCGTTAGCTTCCATCCGAGAGCGGTTTCTACCACAAAGCCCGCGCCAAGTCTCCCCCCACGACCATGCCCGTAACCGCGCCCGCGACCACGACTGTGAACACAGCCTTTGAAAAACCAAGCCTCTCCATTCAGAATTACGCTTCTACTGTACCCCAACTACGAGAACGGACGCAGATGAAGACCGTCCCGGAAACAGTAAAACCAGTACCCGGGCTTCCCCGTGTCCGGACCCGAAAAAAAGCAGCGTTCGATGGCCGCTGATCGCAGCCTGCCGGCCGAGTGGTTCTGGCTGGCGCGGCCCTTCAGCCTCACCGCGGCGGCCGTGCCGGTCCTCTTCGGTACGGCGCTGGCCTTCACGGACGGGGCTTTCTCGTTGGGACCGTTTCTGGCGATGCTTTTTGCGAGCCTCTTGATACAGGCGGCCACCAACATGTTCAACGAGTTCTACGACGAACAGCGCGGCCTGGACACAAGGGGCTCTATCGGCATCGCCGGCTCTATAGTACAGGGCCGTATGAAAGCCCGGGACGTCTTGCTCGGGGCTCTTTTCTGCTACACGCTGGCGCTGTTTCTCGGGCTCTACCTAGTCTATGTCGGCGGCTGGCCGATACTGCTTTTGGGTTGCTTCTCGGCCCTGGGCGGCTACGTCTACTCCGCCGGGCCGCGGCCCATCGCATACACCCCGGCGAGCGAGGCGACGGTGTTCTTGTTTATGGGACTCGTTATCGTGGTCATAACTTATGGGGTCCAGGCCGGCAGCTATCCTTTCTACGTCCCCTTGGCGGCAGCCCCGATAGGAGCCCTGGTAGCGGCGATCCTGCTGGCAAACAACATCCGGGACCTGGCATCCGACCGCCGCGGCGGCCGCAATACGCTCCCCGTCGCGTTCGGGCGCCGGGGCGGAATCGTCGCATATCGTGGCCTACTGCTGGGCGCTTACCTGATAGGGGGCACGCTCTGGCTTTCCGGCGTCGTGCCGTTCGGGTCTCTGCTGGTCCTGTTGAGCGTTCCGCTGGCGGCCCGGCTGTGGCGTAGAATAGCCGCCTCCACCGTTCCGGACCGTCTCGACCCCGTAGTTAAGGGCACTGCCGGGCTGCACGCCGTTTTCGGGCTGCTCTACACTATCGGCCTGCTGTTGCCGCTTTGAGCAGTTTAAACCAGCCGGTTCGGGCCAGTTATCTCATCGCCGGCGTGAACCGGCGCCGGGCCTTTAGCGGTCTTCTGGACGTAAACAGTTTTCCCGAGTGGGGCCTGGGGCTCAGGGAGGCGCGGGTGTTAGACGAGTCCGGGTTCCTAGAAGAGTCGGAATTGCGCCCGGGCACACGCCTGGAGTTTACCTTGAGCGCCGCGGGTTTCACCCACACGGTCGTCAGCGCCGTGGTTGTGGTAGAGGTCCCGAAGAAGATAGAGTGGCGCTACGTAAAAGGCGCCATCGGCACCGGCGGCTGGGGTCTCGAAGATTCGGGGACCGAGGCCGTGCGCATGACGCTTTTTACCGATTATCAGGTAAAGCCGGGTTGGTTGAACCGCATCGCCCACCGGCCGTTCTTCCGGAGGCTCACAGAGGATCTACTCCGGCGCTCCATGCGCCGGTTCGAAGAACACCTCAAGAACCTCTAGCGGTCCGAACCTTCTTCGCCTTCTTCGCCTTCTTCGTCTTCGTACTCATCATCTTCGACCAGGGCGTCCCGGCCGACCTCATCCGTCACGGGGTTCACGTAACCGGCGATGAGGATGCTGACCTCATACAGAAATATCAGGGGGATCGCCAGCAGGATCATGCTAAACACGTCGGCGGGAGTAAGCGCCGCCGCCAATACCGTGTTCACCACGATGGCGGCGCGGCGCCATTTTCTGAGTATGTCGCCCGAGATGAGGCCGAGTTTCGCCCCCACAAAAGTAGCTGCCGGCATCTCGAAGCCTATGCCAAACGCAAAAAGGAACCGGGTAGCAAAAGAAAGGTAATTATCGGCGGTGATAATCGGATCAAAGCGATCCTCCCCCCAAGTCAATAGAAAATTCGTCGCTATTGGGAGAACCAAGTAATATGCAAAAGCTATCCCGGCCAGAAACAGTGAAGAGGCCAGCGTGATGAGCGTGTAGGTAAAAAGACGCCCCACCTCCCCTACCGCCGGGGCCACGAACGCCCAAGCCTGGTATAGAAGCACGGGAACAGTCAAGACCAATGCAGAGTAGAGGGCCAGCTTTACGTCGGTCAAAAACGGTACGGTCAATGCTGTAGCTTTTAGATCACTGAGACCAGACGGCTCCAACAAAGCGTCATAGATTCTTCTGTGGAATATCCACGCAATAACGACTGCCACGATAAAGGCGGCACCGATTTTGATGATCCTCGACCGTAGCTCGTCCAGGTGATCTATCAAGGTCATGCGCGCTTCATCGTGCTCCCGCGTCGGGAGCCTTAAACGACTCGCCATATTGTTATCCGGTGGTCGTCAGGGTGTTAGTTCTGCCGTTGCTCTTCGCGGTCAGCTTCTACGGAAGAGGAATCGTCTTTTATCTCATCTTCGTCGTCGCCACCACCGGCGGTCAGCTTCTGCTCTTTCTTGTTCTCTTCATTTACCTCATCGTAGTCACCCGTGCTGCTTTTGCGGAACTCCCGCATACCGGAACCCAAACCCTTTGCGAGTTCCGGAATACGCTTTGCTCCGAACAGCAGCAGGATGATGACCAGGAGTATGATCAACTCTGTCGGTCCGGGGACGCCCATCTACTTCCTCCTTGTTGTTTGCACCAGGCTTTTTAGCGTTTACTACCTGACTCTACGCACCATTGTACTACTCTGGATCACCGGTTCCTATGGCTGGGTGCTTCCGCCGCCGGAATCCCCGGTGGTCATGCCGCCCTGTAATATAGCTGAGATACGCTCTTCTACGGCCTCGGACTGCTCGCCGTCGGGCTCTAACTCCAGGTAGGTGTTCCAGTATTTTATTGCTTCGGAGGGCTGGTTCGCCTCGTCGTAGGCGCCGCCCGCCGCCAGGTAAGCGTCTTCGTTTTGTTTGTCGATCTCCGTTGCGGAGGCGTAAGCATCTCCGGCCTGTCCGTACAACTCCTCCTGCTCCTCCGACGGCGCGGCCTGGGCCTGACGGTAGTAGACCTCGCCCAAAATCATCGGTATGTCTTCTTCGTTCGGGGCCGCCTCCCGGCCGTCTTCGAGGACTTTTTCGGCTTCTTCTAGCTGGCTGTCCTGGACGTAAAGCGCCGCCAGGGAAACTATCGCGTTCGGGTCTTCGGGGTTTTGCTCCAGTTCCTGACGGGCGTTTTGGATCTGGTCGCCGGAGTTTACGGTCTGTCCCGCTTGCTGGTCGTTACCGCCGCCAAAAAGATCCATGGGACTGTAAGCGACCGTGGAGCCGATACCGAAAAGAACCGAGGTTCCGACGAACACGACGGCGAGCCCGATGGCGACGAACCTCACCCAGAAGTTCAACTTGTCCCGGTCCAGCATCATGTAAAGAAATTCCTCCGGTACTCGGTGCTACGCTACGGAGTGATTGTATATCAGGTTTCCGCCCACCACCGTCGCGACGACCGCACCACCGGCTGCGGCTTCTAGTATCTCCCGTTCGGAATTTTCATCTTGGGGAGCAGTCTCTACTACCGCGAAGTCAGCCCATTTTTCGGGCTCTAAACTACCGGTCTCGTCCTCGATGCTCAGGGCCCGCGCACCCTCAAGCGTCGCGAGCCTCAGTCCCGTTGCTCCGTCGAAGCCGTGCAATTCCACCGCAAAGAGCGTCTCTTCGAAAAGGTTCATGCTCAGGCTGCTCCACAAGCCGTCGGTTCCTATCCCGACCCGGACGCCGCCCTCCAACATCTGCGGTACGGGCGAAACGCCGCACCCCAGAAAGTGGTTCGAGCGTGGACAGTGGGCCACCGCCGTGTCCGTGTGGGCCAACATCTCGATGTCCTCTTCGGAAACCCCGGTCGCCAGGTGGGCCGCTATAGTCTGTGGGGCGAGTAGCCCTATGTCCTGTGCATAACGAACGGGTGAGACGCCGACGCCGCCCCACTCGTTGTTGCCAAAGATGTCCGCGAGCCCGCCGGTGCCTTCGCGGACGAACTCCACCTCCTCCGGGCTTTCAGACAGGTGGATAGCGAGCCGCTCGCCTCTCTCCCGCGACCGGCGGGCCGCCATCGTCGAAGATTCCGGGTCCACCGTGTACGGCGAGTGGACGCTTACCCGCGCGTCTACCCGCTCCGGCAGGCCTTTCTTCAACTCATCGGCTTTCTCGAAAATAAATTCGATCGCTTCTTCCGGGGAGCCGACGTCGTGCGGAAAAAACTCGGCGTGTACCGCACCGGCCAGGCCGGATTCTGCGAGTTGCGGTAAACATTCGCCGTAAGGGGAAGACTCGGCCATAAAGGTGGTGCCCGCTTCGATGGCTTCCCGGGCCGAGTCGCGGGCGGCTTCCGGGGTCCAGGACTCTTTTTCAGGGAGGCGTTCGATCAGCCGTGAGAGCCAACCCGAGAAAGTTCCTCCTTCCGGCGCGTCTTCCCGGCGAAACCCGAGGTGGGCGTGCGTGTTGACTGCGCCGGGGATTATTGTGGACCCGGAGAAGTGCCTTACTTCGGCGCCGGGGTTCTCTTCCCGGAGTTCTTCCAGCTTCCCGACGGCGGCGATGCGTCCTTCGTTTACGAGCACCGCTCCGTCCGGGATAGCCGGGGCGGAGACCGGTAGGACGAGGTCCGCGGCGAAGATTTGCTCAGACATCTCTTCCGACCACCTCGGTCGCGACGTACTCCAGGAGATCCCGCTCAGGGTTTTCGGGGAGCAACTGGAGGCCTTCGATGGCGGCCTCGATCTCATCCCGCGCCCATTCTTCGGTCTTGGCAACGGCGTCCGTCGAAAGTACGGCCTCGATGCCGGCGTCCAGCAGTTCCTGCGAGGGCTCTGGGGTCGCGAGCACTTCCCGTATCACGGGCGCATCGCCTTCCCGCAGGGCGAAGATCACCGGCAGCGTTACGGTTCCTTCGACGAGGTCCGTCCCGATGCCTTTGCCCATGAGCCCCGGCTTGCCGACGAGGTCCATCACGTCGTCGGACATCTGGAAGGCGATCCCCAACGCCTGACCGTAGCTTGCCAGGGCGTCTATCTGCCGCAACGAAAGCCCGCCCAGCGACCCGCCGGCGACGCAAGCGGCCTTGAAGAGCCCGGCGGTCTTTTTTCTTATGTGCTCCAGGTAAGCCTCTACGTCGACGCTCGCGCCGTTCGCCCGGTACTGCTCCAACTCACCGGCGGCCAACCCTTCGGCGGCTTCGGCGAACGACCGGATGAGCCTGGGGTCCCCAATCTCTGCGAGGTCGTAGAAGGACTCGGCGAACAGGTAATCTCCCGTAGCCACGGCAATATCCCGCCCGTAGCGGGCCACGGTCGTCGGTAGCCCTCTCCGGCTCTCGGCCCGGTCCACTATGTCGTCGTGGATCAGGGTCGCCGTGTGCAGCACCTCGATGGCGTTCGCAGCCTTGAGCAGATCCTCGTGGTCCGGCTCGCCCATCCGGGCGCTCAAAACCAAAAGCAGCGGCCTCAGACGTTTCCCGCCGGAGGTCAGCGCCTCCAGCGCCGGCTCCATGAGCGGTTCTGGGGCACGCTTTGCCGTGGCCGAGAGCAACGCCTCGATCTCTTCTACGGTCTCGAACGCCTCGTCGGGCAGTTCGGCTTGCAGGTCAGACGCTTCCCGCTCCGGACCGCTTTCTTCCACGGTGGAGCGTGATGATACCGCCGGCGAGCCTCTGCCATGTAACATTTTGTAATCCATTACGCCTCATTATGTCAGCTAATTCGTCAGGTGCCACGAACTCTTTCACGGACTGGGGTAAATACGAGTAAGCCCAGGCGTCCCCGGAGACCTTCGCGCCGAGCCAGGGTACGATCTTATCGAACCACAACCCGTAGAACGCGGCGAACGTTTTGTTTGCGGGACGGGCTATCTCCAGGCAAACCACCGTCCCGCCGGGGACAACAACCCGATTCATCTCGGAGAAGAGGGCGTCCAGGTTCGGGATGTTGCGGGCGCCGTAGGCGATGGTGGCCGCGTCGTAGCTTTGCGTGGGAACGGTCCGTAAGCCCGTCGCGTCGCCGAGACGGTACTCGATATTGTGTTGTGGCCGGGACTCGGCCGCCGTCAACATCTTGGTCGAGAAGTCTATGCCCAAAACGTGTCCGCCGGGACCGACTTTCTTCGCGAGCTCCCGGGTCAGGCTGCCGGTTCCGCAGGCGAGGTCCAACGCCCAGCCGTTCCGCCGGAGGTCCGCCGCTTTGACCACTTTCCTGTTCCAAATGCGGTGCATCCCGGCGGTCATGATGTTGTTGAGCAACTCGTAGCGGCCGGCGATCCGGTCGAACATCTCCCGCACGAGCAACGCCCGCTCTTGCCCCGAAGGTAGAGGTTCGTTTGCGGGCCGTCCGTTCGTTTCTGCCGTTCGTACACCCTCCGGGCCGCTCATCGAGGTTCTCCTGCGGCTTGCGGTTCTTGTATAGCCCGCCGGACGCGGGACTCGGAGGTCTTTGGGTCCTCGCCCGAGATTATCCGCAGCAGGTCCGAGAGGTGTGGTACCCAGAGATCCAACCGTACGCCGTCCCCGGCGGAGATCTCACCGGCACCGTCCCGGATCATGCGGCTCGCCACCGCGACGAACTGCGGCTCGTTGAGCCGGGCTATGGTCTCGACCGCCCACGAGTAAGCGTTGTCCCCGACGAGTATGTCGTCGTCGGTCGCGCCGGCACCGTTGCCGGCGTAGTGGGCGTCGAACCCCTGTTGCAGATACCCCAACGCCTCGGCTACGACCTCGCCCTGGCCCTCTTCATCCTCCAAAGTAGATACGGCCCGCCGGAATATCTCTTCGAGAGAACTTCCTGGCGTTCTGCCACCCACTTAGCTTTCGCCCTTCTCGAACCATTCCCGGGCGGCCTCGAAGGTGAGTTCCAGGTCTTCGTCGGAGTGTACGGCGGAGATAAACCCGGCTTCGTACGGGCTCGGCGCCAGGTAGATACCGCGCCGGAGCATGTGCCAGAAGAAGTCTTTGAAAGCTTCAGCATCCGCCCGCGCCGCCGAGGCGAAGTCCGTTACCGGCCCCCCGGTAAAGAAGATGCTCACCATCGAGCCGACCTGGTTGATCTCGAAAGGAATGTTCCCGGCAGCGGCGGCTTCTTCCATGCCTTCTCTCCAGCGGTTTCCCAGTTCCTCCAGGCGTTCGTAGAAACCCGGCTCCTCGACGGCCCGCAGCGTGGCGAGCCCGGCAGCCATCGCCAACGGGTTTCCGGAGAGGGTTCCGGCCTGATAAACAGGGCCATCAGGCGCGACTTGGCGCATGATCTCTGCTTTGCCCCCGAACGCGCCGACCGGAAGGCCGCCGCCGATGATCTTGCCGAGGCATGTCATGTCCGGGACGACGCCGTAACGCTCCTGCGCCCCGCCGCGGGACAGCCGGAAACCGGTCATCACCTCGTCGAAGATCAAGACGGTCCCGTACTCGCGGGTGATCTCGCGCAGTCCTTGCAGATAACCCTCCGCCGGAGAAACACATCCCGTGTTCCCGCAAACGGGCTCCAGGATAACCGCCGCGAACTCTTCGCCCTGCTCGTCGAAGAGTTCGCGCACGGCCTCCAGGTCGTTGTAGGGCAGAACGGTGGTGTCTTGCGCGGCGCCCTTCGTTACACCGGGGCTATCTGGTAGTCCCAATGTCGCGACGCCGGAGCCCGCGGCGACGAGCAGCGCATCCCCATGACCGTGGTAGTTGCCGTCGAACTTGAGGATCTTTTCCCGTCCCGTGTAACCCCGCGCGACCCGGATGGCGCTCATCGTCGCCTCCGTGCCGGAGTTGGTCATCCGCACGGCTTCGACCGAGGGAACAGCCTCGCATACCGCCTCGGCGAGATCCACTTCCAATTCCGTAGGAGCACCGAAGGTCGTGCCATCCTGCGCGACACGCTTTATGGACTCGATCACCCGTTCGTCGGCGTGCCCGAGAACCAGCGGCCCGTAGCTCATCACGTAGTCCACGTACGAGTTTCCGTCCACGTCGGTGATGCGGGAGCCCGCGCCCTTCTCGATAAACAGCGGGTCTCCGCCCACGGCCCGGAAAGCCCGTACCGGGCTATTTACGCCACCCGGTATCTTGCGCATCGCCCGCTCCATCAACCTCGCGGAACGATCCATAGCGAGCTTTGTCCGGGCGTCTGTTCTTTCTCCGCTACGTTGCAACCGCGTATAGCTCCCTTCGCTACTCTTACGCATGATTTATATACGAATTCAAGCTCGTTTTAAGTAAAGTCGCTTACTCGGAACCCAGCTCCAGATGCTATCCCGAGAGCCAGCGGGCGGCTTCCAGGGCGTGATAAGTAATTATGACGTCGGCCCCCGCCCGTTTTATACCGGTCAACGCTTCGAGGACCGACCTTTGTTCGTCTAGCCAGCCATTCGCCGCAGCACCCTTGATCATGGCGTACTCGCCGCTCACATTGTAAGCTGCTACCGGCAATGCCGTAGATTCCTTTACCCTGTGAATAACGTCCAGGTACGGTAGCGCGGGCTTTACGATAACGATGTCCGCGCCCTCTTCCACGTCCAGCGCCACTTCTCGAAGCGCTTCACGGGCGTTTGCCGGGTCCATCTGGTAGCTGCGGCGGTCGCCGAATTGGGGAGCGCTTTCGGCGGCCTCTCTGAAAGGCCCGTAGAATGCCGAGGCGTACTTGGCGGCGTAGGCCATGATCGGGGTATTCTCGAAACCTTCGCGGTCCAGCTCGCTACGGATGGCGGCGACCCGGCCGTCCATCATGTCTGAGGGGGCGACGATGTCCGCCCCGGCCTCGGCCTGTGAAGCGGCGGTCCGGGCCAGAAGCTCCAGGCTCACGTCGTTCAGGACCTCGCCGGTTGTCCCGTCCACGATCCCGCAGTGTCCGTGGCTCGTGTACTCGCAGAGGCACACGTCCGCGACGACGAGAAGCTCCGGTACGGCGTCTTTTATCGCGCGCGTTGCCAGTTGAATGATGCCTTCAGGGTCGTAGGCCCCGCTCGCGGCCTCGTCCTTCTCCTCTGGGATGCCGAAGAGCAACACTCCGGGTATCCCGAGGTCGTGGGCCTTCTGTGCTTCGGCAACCGCGTGGTTTATAGAGAGCTGGAAGACCCCCGGCATCGACTCGACCGGCTTCCGCACGTCTTCGCCGGCGGTCACGAACATAGGGTAGATAAAGTCTTCCGGGGAAAGGTAGGTCTCACGGACCAAGCCACGGAGGTTGGCCGTGCGCCGGGTTCTGCGCAGTCGTTGTTCGGGAAACGCCAATTCCTCAACCGTCCTTTTCTACCGGCTCCGCCGCAAAGAGATCCACCACCGCTTCTACCAGACCGGGCATAGTGTACTCCGTCGCCGCCGCATCTACCTCCAGGCCGTATCCCCGGGCGGTATCGGCCGTGATCGGGCCGATACAAACGACCCGGACCTTTTCTAATAGCCTCCCGGCTTCCTCCACCCCGAAGGCCCGCACGAAGTTTTCGACCGTCGAACTGGCGGTGAAGGTGACACAGTCGATCTCTCCCGTCTCCAACGAAGCCGTAAGCTCCTCCCTGCCCTCGTCCCTTGGGGCGGACTCGTAAGCCGGCGGCACCAAGACCTCCGCCCCCGCCTCGCGCAACTTCTCCGGCAGCACCTCCCGCGCCACCTTCGCCCGCGGGATCAACACGCGTTTTCCGACCAGGGAGTCCGCCGAAATTTCCTCTAGAAGAGCCTCGGCGCGGTACTCGCCGGGCACGAAGTCCACCCGCAACCCGGTAGCCAGAATGCGCTCCGTGGTAGCCGGACCGATAGCGGCGATCCTGCCCGTCCGCGGCACGGCCCGCACGTCCAGCCCGTGGTGCGCCAGCCGCTCCAAGAAAGCGTTTACGCCGTTTACGCTGGTGAAGATCAACCAGTCGAAACTATCAAGCTCACGTATAGCTTTATCCAGTAGGGTGAAGTCTTCAGGGGGTCGGATGTCGATGGTCGGGAATTCCAGGACTTGGGCGCCGAGGTTTTCCAGCATTGCCGACAGTTCTCCGGCCTGGCTCCGGGCGCGAGTAACGACGACCCGGCGTCCGAACAGCGGGCGGCGCTCGAACCAGTCGAGACCGCTGTTTCGCAGCGAGACCACGTCGCCGACCACAGTGATCGCCGGCGGCTTTAACCCGGTTTCGGCTACTTTCTCGGCTATATCTCCGAGCGTTCCTGAAACCGTTTGCTGCCCTGCCGTGGTTCCCCAACGGACACAGGCGACGGGTGTCTGAGGGTCTCTACCAGCGGAGATGAGTTCGGTGGAGATTTCTTCCAGGCGTCCGATACCCATGTAGAGCACCAGGGTGTCCGCGGCGGTCGCGAGGCTTTTCCAGTCCACGTCCTGGCGGCCTTTCGTCGGGTCTTCGTGGCCCGTTATAAAAGCTACGCTGGTCGAAATTCCCCGGTGCGTTACCGGAATCCCGGCGTAAGCCGGGGCCGCCACACCACTGGTCACGCCGGGAACGACCTCGAAAGGAATGCCGGCGTCCAAGAGGTCCAGGGCCTCTTCGCCGCCACGGCCGAAGATGTACGGGTCTCCCCCCTTGAGGCGAACGACGGTCTTGCCGGCCCTTCCTAGCTCCACGAGCAGGGTGTTGATCTCTTCCTGTGCCATCGAGGGGTTTCCAGGTTTCTTGCCGACGTAGACTTTCTCCGCCGCCGGCTTGGCGTAGTCTAGTAAGGCCTCCGGGGCGAGCCGGTCGTAGACGACCACGTCCGCCTTCTCCAGGCACCGGGCGCCCTTCACGGTAAGGAGGCCAGGATCGCCGGGACCCGAGCCGACCAGGTAGATCACGCCCTCACCTCTCGAACCTCGCCGAGTATTACCGCCGCACCCTGGGAGATCAACTCCCGTGCCAGGCTTTCTCCCACTCTCTCCGGATTTTCACCTTCGACTTCACCTATATATAACAGGGCCCCATCCGGTGAAGCCACGATCCCTCTCAGGTTGATTCTGCCGCCGTCTGCGACCGCTTGCCCGCCGACCGGCACCCGGCAGCCGCCCTCCAGCGTCCGCAGCATCGCCCGTTCGGCCAGCGTTGCGCGTTCCGTGGGTTCGTGGTTTAGAGCATACCGGATGTCTTGCCGCGAGGAGTGACTTTCTAGTACGGTAACGGCCAGTGCTCCCTGTCCCACGGCCGGCAGCATCTTCTCCCGGGGGATGATCGTGTGCGGCGTTTCCAGGCCGAGTCGTTCGAGACCGGCGCGGGCGAGTATCAAGGCGCTTGCCTGGCCCTCACGCATCTTGCGAATTCGGGTGTCGACGTTGCCCCGGATCTCCACGGTTTTCAAGTCGGGCCGGTGGTGGAGCATTTGTGCCCGGCGCCGGAGGCTGGAGGTGGCGACCACCGCGCCTTCGGGCAATTCTTCTATGCCGTAGCCCCTATCCGAGACCAGTGCGTCCGAGGGGTCGTGTCGTTCTGTAATGGCGGAGATGATTATGCCTTGCGGAACTTCGGTGGGTATGTCTTTCAAGGAGTGGACAGCCAGATCTATCTGCCCGGAGAGCAGGGCGTCGTCGAGTTGCCGGGTAAAGACGTCGCGCTGGTCTATCACCGAGAGCGGGACGTCGGGGTGGTGTTCGCTGGTCGTCTTGATCACGCGCACTTCCACCTCTATGCCCGAGGAGCGGAGCTCCGCGGCACAAGATTCAGCCTGGACGAGGGCGAGCCTGGAGCCTCGCGTCCCGAGAACCAAAGGATTCGGCGTATTAGTCATAGCTCCCGGTTTTTTTGGGCCCGATGTAGCTCCACTTCGAGCCCCTGAAGCCTCAGCAGGTGCTCGCGCACCTCCCGGTTGTCGAGTGGGGCTCCGGATTCCGCCAGCGCTTTCAGTTCGGAGATCGGCCCGTGAAGAAGCTTGTTGACCAGAGAATGGCTCATGCGCTCTACGGTGGCGGCTTCTTCCGGGGTAATATCGAGCCGCCGCAACGCCCGAGATAGCTCGTGGCGGCGGATCCTATCGGCCCCTTGACGAAGTTCCTGGATCAGGGGCGCGGCGTGGCGGGTACTCAGCCAACTCGTATACGCCACGACAGCAGGCCCGATCAGGGTTTCTCCCTTCAACGCAGCCTCGTCCCGGCCTTCGACGTTGTGGTCCACGACCGACTGCAGGTCGTCCATGTCGTAGACGTAAGCCCGTTCGAGGGCCTGCACGGCCGGGTCTATGTCTCGTGGCACCGCAATGTCTATAAAGAAGAGCGGCTCGTTCCGTCCTTCCAGAGCCTTCTCTACGAGGTCCCGATTCACAACCCAATCGCCGGACCCGGTGGAACTAACCACCACGTCCACTCCGGGTAGCTCGTCGGAAAGCTCGTCGAACGCCACGGCGCGCCCGCCGACCCGTTCGGCGAGCCGGACCGCCCGTTCGGCCGTCCGGTTGGCGATCCTCAGGTCTTCTACGCCTTTGTCCTTGAGATGCTTTACGACCAACTCGCTCATCTCGCCGGCGCCCAGCACCAGTGCCCGGCGGCCGTCCAACGTCCCGAAAACATCTTCAGCCAGCTTTACCGCCACGTGCGGCACCGAGATCGAACTGTCCCCGACGCCCGTCTCCGCCCTTACGCGCTTGCCGATCCGCAGCGAGGTGTGGAACAAACGGTTCAATAGCTGCCCGGTGGTCCGCTCCTCGGTCGCCCCCCGGTAAGCGTCACGGACCTGGCCCAGGATCTGGCTCTCCCCTACGACCATCGAGTCCAGAGAAGATGCGACCCGGTAGAGGTGCCGGACGGCTTCGGCGTCCGTGAGCCAGTACGTCGCCTCTTCCAGGGTCTCGCGGTCGATGCTTTGCTCGCCGGAGATCCCATCGAGTATCCGGTCCCTGGCACTCTCGTCTTCCACGACGGCGTAAAGCTCCGTCCGATTACAAGTAGAGATCAGGACCGCCTCGGACACGACACCGGCTTCTTTCAGCCGCCGCACGAAGTCCCGGCCCGCACAGGGCGAAAACGCGACCCGTTCGCGCACCTCGATCGGCGCCGAGCGGTGGTTCATGCCCGCAACTGCGATAAGCATCGGCCCACCTCCTCTTGCAAACCCTCGTCGATCTCTGCCCCAACGCTCCTGCGACGCCGCAGTTCCTCGGTCAAACCGGCCCATTCCGGCCCGAATTTCTTCTCTAACTCCCCCCGGATAGACCGCGCCAATGTCGGGGAAGCCCCGCCCGTCGAGACCGCGACCTGCAACCCACCCCGGCGCAGCGTCGAGGGCAACGCAAAACTACCCTCCGACGGCTTGTCCGCCACGTTGACGAATATTCCCCGATCCCGGGCCTCTTTGGCGACCGCCGAGTTTACTTCGCGCGAGTCTGTCGCCGCAAACGCCAGGTAAGCTCCTTCCAGGTCTCCATCCTCGTAGGGCCGGCGGCGCACTTCGACCGCCATGCTCTCGATACCGAGTTTCATCTCCGGTGAGATCACCACGACTTCAGCCCTGGCCTGGAGCAGCTTCCGAGCCTTCCGGTCGGCCACCGCCCCACCCCCGACGACCACGCATCGCCGGCCGTTGAGGTCCAGAAATATAGGGTATAGAACGGCGTCCTCGATCTCCGCCTCCCGAGCGCTCACAGACCGCAAACCGATTCGCGAGTCTAACACAGCATTCGTGCTCGTCATTTACACACAAAGTGTTACATGCTCCCCGTTGAAGGACCGTATACGACTTCACGCTTTTACCCGCTAAGGCTTTTTTGTGAGCAGGTATGGAGTCTTATTTTCGCTCTGCGATGGCAGAGCGGTTAGAAAGATGGATGATGACGGAAGCGGCCCCGCGTAGTTTGACGGAGGGGATCTTGGACCTTCTCCGCAAGGTCGAGGTTCGCCTGGAGAAAGCTCGAAATGGGGCTTCGGGGTTGGGTTGGTACAAGCGAATAAACCCGGCTCGTGGAAAGCGGCTCAAACACTATGACGCGCAACTTTCCCGGGCACGCGAGTCGTGGCGAGAAGGAGATTCGACATCTACCCTCGCGTTGTTGCAGGCTATAGACCAGCGGTATCCTTCCTTTCTCGGGCTGGTCTACGGCACGCCTCGAAAGCGAGAGAATCGCAAAGAGGTCCACGAAATAGAAGAAGAAAGTTCGCTCAAGCGGTTGGATATGTGGTGGCGCTTAGCCTTCTTTAGTCTTTTCCAGCAGACGGACGCCGCCGATGACCATTTCTTTGTCCACGGCCTTGCACATATCGTAGATCGTCAGGGCTGCTACGCTCACAGCCGTTAGCGCCTCCATCTCGACGCCGGTCCGGGCGCTAACCTGGGAAGTAGCGGTAATCTCGATCCGGTCCTCCCCAACGGTGAATTCTACGTCCACGTGACTAAGGTTCAGCCCGTGGCAGAGTGGTATAAGGTCCGAAGTCTTCTTGGCCGCCAGGACCCCGGCGATCCTCGCCGTGTTCAAGGCATCCCCTTTGGGGAGCGCCTTATCCCGGAGCAAACGGATGGTTTCGGGCGACATCCAGATTTCTCCTCCAGCGGTTGCGGTACGCTGGACTACGGCTTTCTCTCCGACATTTACCATCCGGGAAGCACCTTCCCGGTCCAGATGCGAAAACTCCGTCATTGTTCAAACCTCCAGATCTACGGTCAGCAAGCGATGGTCGCTAAGGCTTTCTTGCGTAGAATAGCCTACTTCGCGAAACCCACCCCGGTACAAGACGTAATCTATCCGGCGGCCGCTGACGTGGGTAGCCTCTCCGGAACCGGCCACGTTCAAGCGTCCCGAGAGCACGAAATCGTTTAGGAAAAGGTCCCGCCCAACCGCGTTGAGGTCACCCGATACGACCACTTTGTCGCCGTCCAGGAACTTTTCCAGACGTGAGAAACTATCGTTTCGCAGGCCGGTTTCGAGGGACAGGTGCGTGTTTGCCACCTGGAACTCCAGGCCCCGCCAGGATACCTGGCAGACCTGGGCTATACGGGGCTCGAAACAGTCCTTCCACCGCTTATCGCCGGACTTGTATAAACCATACGCCCGCCGAACGGACCGGAACGTGGGGATCAACCCACGGTGGCCGTTGAGTTGTAGCGTGCGGGCCTCGATGAACCGCGCATCCGCGGGCAGTACGGTGACCAGGTACTGCAGGCCGTGCCGGCCGACGGACACGAAAGCTTTTTTGCGGAAGGTGGATAGAGTCCTGAACGCCCTGGATGGGTTCACTTCCTGGAGAAAGACCATCGGGCCGGACCGTTCCAGGGTGCGGTCTAGGAGAGGGTCCCGGCCTTTTTTCTCCCCGTAGGTGTTGTACGTGACGAACGTCAGGCGGGACACTACGCTCCCGTTCTGCGGAATGCGGGGGAATCGAACCTCCACGGCCTTTCGAAGTCCGCAAACCGGTTTTGAAGACCGGCCGGGCCACCAGGCCCACGCATTCCGCCGGACATTTTAGTACACGGTCTAGCGATGCCGGCGGGTCAGGATCCGGACGTCGCCCGTGCGGCTGGTAACACCGGCGGCGTCGGAGTACTCGAGCCAAGCCTGGGCGTACTTGCGGCTGGTTTTCATCCGGTCCCGAAACCCGGCGAGCGAGATGTCGCCTTCCGCCCGGCAGACGGCTTTTATCTCTTCTAGCACCCCCTCAGCCACCTCACCCGCCGCGAACAAACCTTGGCCCAAATGTACCGCCCGGCCGCGTTTTACCAGGAGTTTTACCGGAGGACCGGGTTCCGTCGCCGGTGGTTCTACCCCGGCGGCGCGCAGGACTTCGAGGAGTTTCTCGGCGGCTTCTTCGAGCTCCGGCGGCGCCTCGCCGGCTTGCGGCAGCCGCAGACCAGAGTCGGAGGTGCGGAGTTCTTTTTCGGAGAGCCGGTTTATGAGGGCGTCAGCGAGGTCGTGAGTGAGCGCGGTGGCCGTGCGGGCCTGGGCGATGGTTAGCTCGGGGCTTTCGGGGTGTTCGGCGGCGCGGTTCTTCAAGGTCTCCAGGAGCCGGGTCCGGGCGGCTTCGATCTCTGCCGCCGGCGCGTAGCGGCCCCCAAGCTCTTCTATCTCCGGCAAGTCTTTCAAGACTTTTTCCACCTCGTCCTGCCCTACGGATAAGACCCCGGCGAGTTCTCCGGCCGTCATGCCCCGTCCGGGGTTGCGGGCCAGGGCGAGGGGCACGGCCAGCCGGACATCCCGGTTCTCCAGCGCGTTCAGCCAATCCAGGTCCGGGCTGCCGCCGGTTGGCCGGGAGTCGAGGACCGTGCCGCCGCCGACGGTTACCTGGGGCGACATCGAACGCAACACGAAGCGATCTCCGGCCAGGGCGACCAGCGGGTCGTCCAGCTTCAGACGGGCCGGGGCGGCTTCTCCGGGTTGCAACGCTTTGCGGTCCACGAGGATCATGCGGGCGTTCGTCGTGCGCGTGCCGTGATGAAGCCGCAGCCGGACGCCGTGCTTCAAAAGATGGGCGCTGTTCAGGAGCCGGAGCCGGGCGTCCAGGACGCGGCTCTCCTGGATTGGACCCGACGTTAGAACGTCTCCGGCCTCGATTTCTCCGGGCTCGACGCCCGCGAGATCCAACGCCGTCCGGGCCCCGGCGAGAGCTTTCTCCGCCGGCCGGCCGTGGTTCTGGATGCCGCGCACCCTCGGCCGGTAGCCGGATGCTGTATAAAGCGTGTCGCCGGTACGGATAGCCCCCGTCCACAACGTCCCGGTAACCACCACCCCGATACCTTTCAGTAAGAATGCCCGGTCCACCGGCAGCCGGGCCGGGCTACTTTCGGTGTGTACGGGGCGCCCCTCGCCCACGAGCCGGCCGAGAACGGCCCGGAGATGTTCGACGCCTTCTCCCGTAACGCCACTGACGGAGACTACAGGGGCTTTGATCCCGGTCTCTTCCAGGAGTTCTTCTACTTCTAGTTGCGCCAACTCGGCGGTTTCTTTATCTGCCACATCGGTCTTAGTTAGCGCCACGACGCCTTGACGGACGCCCAACACCCGCAGCACGTCCAGGTGCTCTTTCGTCTGGGGCATGACACCGTCGTCGGCGGCGACCACGAGCAGAAAGGCGTCGACCCCGCTGGACCCGGCGACCATGTTCTTTACAAAGCGCTCGTGGCCCGGCACGTCTACGAGGCTCGCCCGCCGGCCACCGGGAAGCTCCAACTCCGCGTAGCCCGGCACGATGGAGATACCCCGTCGGTGCTCTTCTTCCAGGCGGTCGGTGTCGGTGCCGGTCATGTAGCGGACGAGCGTGGTCTTGCCGTGGTCCACGTGGCCCGCCGTGCCGATGGTCAGGGTTATTTCCCGCTCAACCAACGGCGGCCCGCACGGCTTCTACAACGGCGGTTTCGTCGCCCGGTAAGAGCGTTCTGGCGTCCAGCCACAACCGTCCCTCGCCCACCCGGCCGACCACCGGCGGGTCCGCGGCGCGCACCTCTTCGGCCAGGGTGTCCGGGTCCCGGCCGCCGACCCGCACGGCGAAGGACGGGATTTCGTACGTCGGCAGCGTTCCACCGCCGCTGCGCGCCACGGAAGGAGCTACGTCGACCTCGATGCCTTCTACGGCTTCGGAGATCCCGGCGGCGAGCCTCCCGGCTTTCTCCCGGACTTCTTCTGCGGGGGCGTGAAACATCTTGAGCGTCGGCAGTTCTTCGGGGGCGGTACCGTTCAGGTAAGAGCCCAGGGTGGTTTCCAGGGCGGCGAGACAAAGTTTGTCGGCCCGGATCGCCCGCGTCAGCGGGTGACGGCGCATCGCGGGGATCCAACGCGAAGAACCGACGATTATTCCGGCTTGCGGCCCCCCGAGCAGCTTGTCGCCGGAGAAGATCGTCACCTCAGCGCCGGCCCGGACGGACCCCTGCACCGAGGGCTCGTCGCCCATCGGCGCCAGCGCGCCACTCCCGACGTCCGCTATGACCGGCAGGCTCAGGGTGGAAAGCTCTTCTACGCCGACCGACTCGGAGAAGCCCTGGACCTCGAAGTTCGACGGATGGACCCACAGGATGGCACGGGTATTCTCGTCTATGGCGTTTTCGTAGTCGGAGAGCCGGGTGCGGTTCGTGGTCCCGACCTCGCGAAGCTTCGCGCCGGAGAGCGTCAACACCTCCGGAATTCGGAACCCGCCCCCGATCTCGATGAGTTGCCCGCGGGAGACGATCACCTCCGGCTTCTCTATCGAGACTTCTGCTTCAGAGACGACCACCGAGAGCGCCAGGAGGACGGCCGCCGCGCAGTTGTTCACGACCAGGGCATCTTCGGCGCCGGAGATCCCGCGCAGCAGCGGAACGGCGTGGTCGTAGCGCGAGCCCCTTTTTCCTGCCGAAAGTTCGTACTCCAAGTTGGAGTACCCCCGGGCCGCTTCCGCGACGGCTTCGACGGCCCGTTCCGACAGGACAGAACGCCCGAGGTTGGTGTGCAGGATCACCCCGGTGGCGTTCACCACGCGCCGGAGCCCCCGGTGCGCGAGCAGCTTTGCGGCCGCGGCGACCAGGACTTCCTCTGCGGTTTCCGGCGAACCGTCGGCCAGGACTTCCTGCCGCGCTTTCCCTACGACTTCCCTGACGGCGGCGGCCACGACGGGCCATCCGTGTTGTTCGGCGAGCCAGTCTACACCCGGACTCCGCAACACGGCGTCGACGGCTGGCAGGCCTCGCAATCGCCTTTTCTTCTCTGTTTCGGTCATGTCCGGCTAGTATAACGCGGACGTTTTGTGCGGGCGTACCGGGCGGATACGCTATACTTGCGGGGTTGGGCGAACGTCTGAAAAGGATGAGGAGTTTCCACTTGGTTGAGGGCTCGACAAAGTATCTAATAGGGGCCGCGGTAGGCGCGGTCGGCGGCTTCGCCGCGGGTTCGTTCGTCACCACCCCAACCGCCAGGTCCTTCGGAAAATCCACCATCGGCGGTATAGCGGCCTCGGCGGGCTTCGCGGGCAGGGTCTCCGTAAAAGTCATAGACCGTATCGGCTCGGCGCTCGAAGCCGGCTACACCCGCATCCGGGGCCGGGAGAAATACCTCGAACAAGAAATAACCGAACTGCGGGAGCAGATCACCCGCCTCGAACAGCGCATGGACTGAACCAACCCACATCTACCCCGGTCGCCAACCACCGCGACGTAAGAACTTCAGGCCGTTTGCGAGCCGCCTCCGCCGGGTAATTGGTTATCAATGTAACCGGCACAGCGAGGTGCGGCATAAAATGCGTGACGAAGGCGGAAGTTCGGATACAAACTTTCAGCAAGATTTCTCTTCGTACAGGGTTTTCGACGAGCACTACGAAGAGGTCGGCAAAGTAGACGACGTGTTTGTCGACGGGAACGACCGGCCCCAATACATCGGGGTCAAAATGGGCTTTCTCGGGATGAAGTCCACGTTAGTGCCAGTAGACCTGGTGCGGATCAACGACCGGCGGGAGGTGCTGGAGATTGCGGCCTCCAAAAACGCCATAGAGAACGCGCCCGGTTTCGACGACGAAACTATCTCACCCGAGCACGAAGCGGAGATCCAGCAGTACTACGGCCTGACCTCCAACGTGGGCGACCCCCAGCGCGACAGCGCCGGTTCCTACCGAGAGCCGGGCGGAGATACGAGCGTAGACCTGGACTACGGTGAGAGGGGCGAGACCGAAGAGCCCGTAGAGACCTCCCGCCCCCGCATGGAAGAACGTCCGCCCGTCGAAGAGCCTCCGCGCGTCGAAGAGCCCCGAACCTCTTCCCAACCCGGGCGCGAAGAAGTCGGGATGTCCCGGCGCACCGAGGACGACGAGATAACGATTCAGCGCACCGAAGAAGAGTTGCGGACCGGCACCCGCGAGCGCGAAGCCGGCTCGGTAAACGTCCGGCGGCGGGTAAGGACGGACCGGGAACGGGTGCGGGTCCCCAAAAAGAAAGAAGAGGTGATCGTCGAGCGGGTTCCTGTAGAAGGGGAGCCGGTCGCCGAACGACCGCAGCAAGGTTCCGCCGGGGTAGAGCCGGGTGAAGAAGAGATCCGGATTCCCGTAGTCGAGGAAGAAGTCGTTGTCGAGAAGCGGCCCGTGGTCAAAGAAGAACTCCGCATCAAAAAGAGGATCGTCGAGGAAGAGGAGATCATCGAAGAGGACGTGCGCAAGGAGGAGATCGACATAGAAGGCGACAAGCGCGACTAATCGGTTACGCCCGGGGTGGGGACGAAGCAGGCTCGTCCCCACCACTTATGTTTCGGTAACCTTCACAAACGGTACGATGTAGAAAAGCGACGAAAAGGAGACCATAAATGGACTTGGGCAACTTCAACCCGCAGGATCTGCAGCAGTACCTGCAAAACCTAGATTGGCCCGCGAACAAGGACCAGATCGTGAGCGAGGCCCAGAACAACAACGCGGACAGCGGCATTATCGACCAACTCAAGAACAACTTGGACCCGGGCCAATACTCGGACCCGCAGCAAGTCATCTCGAACGTCACCGGCGGGTAAAACCGCCCCTACACAATACAGCACCAACGAGACGGGCCGTGACCGCAAGAGTCATGGCCCGTTTTCTTGTGCCGTTCGCGCCTTTCTGGGGTTTCGCCGGGGACCGATTTGGCAAATAATATGTTGGTAGTTAGCCCACAAGGGATGGGAGAGGATATGGAAGAGCAGTACGAGAGCCCGCTGCGCACCGATCAAGGGGACACCCAGATATCGAAAGCTGTCGTCTCCAGGATCGTCGGCCTCGCCTGTCAGGGGGTTGAGGGTGTTTTTATGGGGGGTGCAGCGTCGCGGCAGGCTAGCGGTCTGATGAACCGCGCCAGCCGTGGCGACAGCAACACCCAGCAGGACGAGACCCGGGGGGTCACCGTTCAGGTCGGCCGGGTGGAGACGGCCGTGGACCTGGACCTCGCGCTCGCCTATGGGGTGGACCTGCCGCAGACCACGGAGACGCTGCGCTCCCGCATCCGGGACCGGGTCGAAAACCTGGTCGGCCTGCGGGTAAGGGAGATCAACGTAACCGTAAAAGACATAGTTTTTCTCGAAGAAGAGGAAGAAGGACGCCGCAAGGAACGCCGGGCTGAGGATGACGCCCGTAGCACGGTCGCGATGCCGGCCGGTATCGAGGGGCAAGAAGCAGAGTACGGGCGGTACGGGCGCGCGACCGACACCACCGGCGAGCCCGGAAGTGGGCGTGAAGCCACCGAAAGGCGTGAGGCCGCCGGGGAGGGTGAACCCGTCGGCGAGCAGCACCAGGCTTCGACGCGGGAAAAGGTTCCGGAAGAGCGGGAAACGGCCACCTCCCGGCAGGATGAAGAGACCTCTGAGGATCGGGAAGAGGTCCGGGTCGAAGGCGAGCCCTTGAAAAGGGGCGAGGGCGCCGACCTGGACGCCGGAGAAGAAGACATCCAGAAGTACCTGTTAGAAAGGGAGAAGCATTCCCACGACGATGACCCGTCAAACGAGGACGACGACACCCGGCGCCGGCGGCGACGCTGAAATCGGACGCTAGTAGCTAGTACCGGCGGCCGAAAAACCGCCGGAGCCAATCCGGTAGTCCCCCGCCGCCTTCTCCGGTAGCCTTCTTGTAATCGCTGAGGTCGTCGGGGTGTACGGGGTTTCCGGCTTCTCCCAGAAGGGCGCGGGCGTCTTGCAAACGCGAGTCGGGGGTTTCTCCGGAGAAGGTCGCTTCCACGAGGTAGTTTCCGTTCCACCGGACGCGGAAGATACGAAGCCCGACGATCTCCCGTCCCGTGTAACGCCGGTCGAGTTCCGCCGCGGATTGCCGGGCGTCTTCTTCTACAGAGAACTCATAGCCCAGCGTGCGGTGCTCGTCGCCTTTCTCGTACATCTCAGGCGGCGTCTATCCTTTCTAGCCAGAGTCCCGGGTCGCGGACTTCGGCGAGGGTCGGCAGGTTTTCGGGTTTCTCCCAAACGCGGTTCAGGCCGTCCATGCCGCGGCGGCGGGCGACGGCGTCGGCGAAACGCTCCCCGAGCCGGTACTGTTCCAGCTTCATGTCCAGGCCCGTTATGCGGAAGATCGCCGTCTCCAGGGGCGGACGGTGCGCCCGGCTCGCGGCCATTTTGCGGCTGAGGTACTCGTAGTTCGGGACCAACTCGCTCCCAACGTGGTGCATGACGTAGTCGGAGTAGCCTTCGATAACGGCCATCGTGGCCTGCATCTGGTCGAAGTTTTGACGCTGCTCACGATCCATCATCAGTTCGACGGTTCGCCCACCGGTGCGAAGGTTGTCGGTGAGGCGGTGGACGGTTTCGCGCATCCCGAGGCGGTCGGCCAGCGGGTGTATGAGGCTTTCGAGCAGCTCGCCCAGGTGGTTGCGGAGCCAGGGATAGCCCTCAAACTGCAGGGCGTGGGTCATTTCGTGCAGCACGATCCAGAGCCTCAACCCGTCTACGGGGACCCCGATCCTACCGGCCGCCGAGACTATGTTGCCGTCGAGAAAGAAGACTTTGCCCGGCTCTTCCGGGCTGCGGCGGGTAAGCAGCGGGCCGGTATCGTACTGGCCCAGCACGCGGGCCGAGAGAAACCCGAGCAGCAGCCCGACCTGCGCCGTGAGGGTTGCGCCGCCGAGCGCCCAGGTCAGGTCGTTGGCACCTTCGGCGGCGCGTTTCAGGATCGGCTCCATGAGCGTACCGAAACCCTCTATGTTGAAGTCTATCCACTCTTCCCGGTCGGCAACCCGTAACTGTCGCTCATCGGTCACGTCCTGCGGCAACTCGATGCCGGTAAAGTCCGAGAGTGGGTCCAGCGTACGCCGGACGGCATCCCGGTAATCGAAGTTTTCCGGAGGTGCGACTTTCTCCGTTCTGGAGGCGAGCGTGACAGCTATCGTGCGTACCCCGCCCCAGGAGATCAACTTGGGCTCCACAGATAAAATTTCATGATCCGAGTATATACGCTGAGCGTAATGATTGATTGTAAGCCCTTATAGGAGAGAGTATATTTAGCTTATGTTCGGAGTCGGCCCCTCAGAGTTGGTCATGGTGTTCCTACTGGTCTTGCTGCTCTTCGGACCCAGCAAGCTCCCCCAGATGGCCCGGGACATAGGTCGCTTCGTCGGCGAAGCCCGCCGCTCCATAGACGAGTTCAAAGAAGAACTCACTTCCGCCGGTGGAGACGAGGATGAGGATAAGACCTCGCACCAGCAGCGTCGCAAGAACTCTCCCGCCAAGAAAGAGAAAGAGCCTGAGCCCGTCAAAACAGAAAGCTCTACCAAGACTCGCCCCGAAGGCGAAGAGGAGTACGACTTTTAGCTTCTAGTGTGGGTCCTCCGATTCGGCCGGCGGGGCTTCGTGGGTCAAGTTGTTTGGCGACTCGGGCACGTACAGGGCCCGTCGTAAGGGATTTTCGTAGTGGCTCCAGCCGTCCGGGCTAACGTTCGCCGTGGTCTCGGTGTACATGGCGGCGCGGGCGTCGAGGTTGTCTATTAGGTGCACCAGCAAGGCTTCGAGGGTTTTCGGTTGGGCTGGGGAACCGTACTCGATCTCCCCCTGGTGCGCGAGCAGAACGTGGGAGATCTGGAGCGCCAGGTCTCTGGGGAAAAACGGCAACTGGGATATGTAACCGGCGACCAGCCTATCGCCAAGAACTACGTGTCCCTGAAGCCGGCCCTCCGTGGTGTAACCGAACCCCCCACCGCCCCAGGACAACTCCTCAACCTTGCCGACGTCGTGGAAGATGGCGCCGAAAAACAACAAGTCCGGGTCTACCGGATACAACTCTGCTATAGAACGTGCGACCCTGAGACACTGGACCGAGTGCTCCAGCAGCCCCCCGATGCGGGCGTGGTGCATAGACTTGGCCGCCGGGGCCGAACAGAAGGCGTCCCAGAAACCCTCGTCGGAGACCATCAAGGTGAACAGGTCCCGGAGGTTCTCGTTCTCCAGCGCTTCACCGACGAGGAGGATCTCGGCGGCCAACTCTTCCCGGTCTTTGTCTGTGGCCGGGAGGTAATCCTCCTCGGAGACCTCTTCCCGGTTCACGACGCGGAGCCGGTTGACCTTTAGCTGCAGCGTCCCCCGGTACTCGTGGGTATTGCCTTCAACGTAGACGTATTCGGGGCTTGAGAGGCCGTTTCGCAGCTCTTCCGGCAGGTTCCACATGCGGGCGTCTATCGAGCCGGTGCTGTCTACCAGCTTAGCTGAGAGGTACGGCGTCCCGCGACTGTCGTTGCGCACCGCGGCTTCGGTGGCGAGGAACGTAGAGCGCAGGTTCAATCCAGGCTCGAGATCCCGCGCCCAAAAACTCTCTTTTTTCAGAAGGGTGCCCTTCTAGCTCCGCCTATCCTTCACCATTTCGCAGTCTACAGCAAATCGTCATTGTATATGTACGCTCCCGGTGCTGCGCACCCATAAACCCGGGGTTTGTTAAGATGGACGCCACTTATGACACCGGAATATTCATGGTGGCAGACTGGAATGCTGTACCAGATCTACCCTCGCAGCTTTGCTGACTCAAATGGTGACGGGGTGGGAGACCTCCGCGGAATCGTTTCGAAGCTCGATTATCTGCAGTGGCTCGGGGTGGACGCCATCTGGCTCTCCCCTTTCTATCCCTCCCCGATGGTAGACTTCGGTTACGACGTGGCTGACTACTGCGACGTAGACCCCATGTTCGGCACCCTCTCAAGCTTCGAAGAGTTAGTGGAAAACGCCAACCGACGCGGTATCCGCACGATCATCGACCTCATACCCAACCACACCTCAAACGAGCATCCGTGGTTCGTGGAGTCGCGCTCTTCGCGGAGCAATCCCAAGAGAGACTGGTACATCTGGCGAGACCCCACCGCCGAGGGCTGTCCGCCGAACAACTGGGAGAGCGTCCACAGCGGTGACAGCGCCTGGGAATGGGACGAAAAGACAGATCAATACTACCTGTATACGTTCCAGACCGAGCAACCCGACCTGAACTGGTACAACCCGGAGGTGCGGGAGGCGATTTGTGATGTCATGCGCTTCTGGCTCGACCGGGGCGTATCCGGTTTCCGCATAGACGCACTGCCACACGCCGCCAAAGACGACCGGTTCCGCGACAACCCGCCGAACCCCGAGTGGGAGCCGGGGGATCCGGTATGGGAGCGCCAGGTTCGGACCTACTCAGAAGACCGGCAGGGGATCATGGAGATAGTACGAGCGTTGCGCTCTGTGGCAGACGAGTACGACGGTGAGCGGGTTCTGATCGGGGAGATTTACCTCCCCCTCGAACGCTTGATGGAATACTACGGTGTAGAGCACGAGGGTCTGCATCTGCCGTTCAACTTCTCCCTTCTCGAATTAACGGAGTGGAAGCCGGAGACCATCGGGCCCCTCATAGAATCATACGAAACGGCGCTGCCCGAAGGTGCGTGGCCAAACTGGGTTTTGGGAAACCACGACAACCCCAGGATAGCGGATCGCGCCGGCCCCGGGCGGGGCAGAATAACCCAGATGCTCCTGCTCACGCTCCGGGGAGTTCCTACTTGCTACTACGGAGATGAAATACAGATGCGCGACGTAGAGATACCGCAGGATAGGGTCCAGGACCCGCAAGGCTTGTACGACCCTGCTTACAATCGCGATCCGGCACGCACCCCTATGCAATGGGATGCCTCCCCAAACGCCGGTTTCTGCCCAGCCGATAAGAAGCCCTGGCTACCCATCGCCAATGATTACGAGACGGTCAACGTGAAAACTCAGCAGAACGACCCTCACTCGATGCTATCCTTGTTCCGGCGTCTGATCTCGCTGCGCCGGAAGCTACCGGCACTAACTGTAGGCTCGTACGATCCACTAAATACTGGTAACGACTCTATACTAGCTCATCTGCGTGAACACAAGGGTCAGAGGATGCTCGTAGTGCTCAACTTCGCCGCCGAACGGCAAATCCTAGACCTCTCGAAAACAGGTGAACAAGGCGAGGTACTCTGCTCCACGTATCTGGATCTTTCTGGAAGAGTAGACCTCGGAGGACTAAGCGTACGTCCTAATGAAGGTATCTTGATGTCCTTGAATTCTCGGACTTGATGAGCACTACGCTTCCTCGCGGTTTCCCAAACCGAGCATCCGCCTTCGCGACCTCTATGCGGATTTGATATTAGAGAGGGAGGTTCCGGCTTGACGGAACCTCCTTATGTTCAGCCTACCCTTTCACGGCTCCCGAAGTCAGGCCGGAGACGATCCGGCGTTGAAAGACGAAGACCAGGATCACGAGCGGTATCGTCACTACTATGGCGGCCGCCGCCTGGGCTCCGTAGTTGACCGTAAAGATGCCGGCGAAGCTCGGGATGATGACCGTAACCGGTTGGATGCTGGTGTCGAAGGCGAACGTGGTGGCGAAGAGGAACTCGTTCCAGGCGAAGATGAAAGTCAGGATCGCCGTCGTGAAAACGCCCGGGGCCGAGAGCGGTACGATTACCTGCCAGAACGCCTGTAGCGTCGAGGCTCCGTCGACTTTAGCGGCCTCTTCCAGGTCGAACGGCAGTTCCCTGAAGAACGCCACCAGTAGCCACACGGTCAGCGGGAGCGCAAACACCACGTCTGGGATGATTATCGCCGCGTAGGTGTTTACGATGCCGATGCCGCTGAATATCAGGAAGAGCGGACCGATGATCGCCACCGACGGGAAGAACGCGAGCGCCAGGATCAAGGTCAGGAACCCACTCTTGAACCGGAACCGCAGGCGCGCTATGGCGTACGCCGCGAGGGAGCCCAGAGAAAGGCAGATCGCGGTCGTCAGCCCGGCGACTATGACGCTGTTCAGGATCGACCTCATAAAGGTCGCGTCGGTGAAGATCGTCTGATAATGCTCCAGGGTCGGCGTTTGTGGGATGATGGTCGGGGGCGAAGCGGTGATCTCCCCGTTGGTTATGAAGCTCATCCTGAGCACCCAGAGAATCGGCGCCATAGCCAGCAACAAGAACAGAGCGACGAACAGATAGAAACCTATACTATTCCAATTTACTCCAGAAGAACCGTCTTTGTCCATAGTTACTTACCTCCTCCCGGAGAAGTTTGCATTCCGAAGCCTTTGATGAAGATAAAGGCTATTACCAAGCCGGTAACGAAGACGAAGACCGCCGCGGCGTTTCCTACATTGAAGAGGATTTGGCTGAGTCGCACCGTCTTGTACGCGTAGGTAGAGAGCGATTCGAGTTGGCGGTCGCTCATACCCCAGAACAGGTCGAAGATCCGCCACGCGTCCAGCGTCCGGAAGAGGAGCGCCACCAAGATCGAACCCTTCAAAAGCGGCAGCGTGATCCTGAAGAACGACTGTATGCGGCTCGCCCCGTCGATCTCAGCGGCCTCGTACACGTCCCCGGGGATGGTCTGCAAGCCCGCCAGGATCAATAGCGCCATGAACGGCGTGGTCTTCCACACGTCCGAGAGTACGGCCCCTAAAAGGAGCAAGGTGTTGTTGGTAAGGATTGGTGTATCCAGAGGTCCCCAGACTACGGCCAGGTAGTTGAGCACACCGCCCTCGGGCAGGTACATCAGCCGCCACATGAGCGCCGAAACGATCAGGGGAAAGGCCCACGGCACCAAGATGGCGGCCCGCGTCAGTCCCCGGGCTTTGAATTCCCGGTTGATGGCGAGGGCTATCGCCAGCCCGAGAACGAACTCGATGGTCACGCTTATTAGGACGAAGATGGTCGTGTTGGCGATGGCCGATTGAAACGCGCTGTCCTGAAACAGAACGGCATAGTTCTGCAAGCCGGCCCACGCCCCGGAACCTCCGCCCGGGATGTCCAGACGGAAGCTGTAGTAGATCGACGCCGCCACCGGGTAGAAAGCTATTATGGCGATTACCAGTATGGTAGGCAATACCATGTAGTAAGCGGTCCGGCGTTCCGGTTCCTTGAACTCCCGGCTCCAGCCCCTAAACCGCCCACCTCCTTTTTTCCCTGATTGTTGCGAACTGGCTGCCATGTGCTGGCTACCTCCTCTCCAAAGTATTTACTTTCCCCAACAACCTCATCAGACGAGCAACCGTTCTCCCAGGTCGATGATGTTCCGCATCTCCGTCTGCAGGTTCTGCACGACCCGATCTGGCACGGCGTTGCCCTGCAAAGACCGGGAGAACTGTGCGGACATGACGAGGGATATATCCGAGTAGAAGGGGCTCACCGGCCGCGTCCGCGCGCTTTCGAGCGCATCCTGGGCGAAACTAATTACCGGCACGTTGTCCCGGATCTCCTGGTCTTGGTAGAGGTCGACTAGCGGTGGAAGAAAGCCCCCTTCGAGGGACCGAAACTTTTCTATCTCGGGCGTGATGGCGAACTTTATAAACTCCCAGGCGGCGTCGATCCTCTCCTGCGGACCATCCTTGACGTAGAAGTTCCAGCCGCCTAGACCGCCGGCGCTCTCTTCCCCTGGGGCGTGTGGAATCGTGGTGATACCGATCTGCTCCGGGCTTATCTGCGACAGTCCGGGGTCTGAGGACAACCCATACATGTACGGCCAGTTGCGGGCGAAGACGGCGTCTCCGTTGAGGAAGGACGCGTGCGTCTCCGGTTCCTTGAAGGTGGTAACGGCAACCGGGGCAACACCATCCTCGATCATGCTCCGCTCTGTTTCGAGGCCGGCTGTCGCTTCTGGGCTATCTACAGTTACGTCTTGGTCGGGCGTCAAGGCTTCACCGCCGTGCGTCCAGATGTACTCCAGGGCATCTACTACATGTCCCTCGTACTCGGAACCCTGAAAAATGAAACCGTTGTCGGTATCAGTTTTATCCCTGGCCTCTTTAGCCATTTGCTTCAGCTCATCCCAGGTCTCGGGCGGATTGTTCATGCCGGCTTCTTCGAGCAGGTCCTTGCGGTAGTACATCAGTCCGACGTCCGTAAAGAACGGTACGCCATAGACTCCATTCTGGTACTTGACGGACTGGAGGGGTGCGCTCACGAACTTCTCCTGCATCTGGGAGGTGAATCGGTCAGAGAGATCCACAGTCCATCCATTCGCCGCGAGCTGGGCAGTCCAGGTCAGGTCCCCTATCATAAAATCTATGCGCGAAGCTCCGGCCTGTAGCTCGGTGCGCAACTGGTTAAAGTGCTCCCCGGTGTCGTTAGGCATTATCCGCAACTCAACGTTAATTTCGCCCTTGTACTCTTCGTTAAACCGGGCGACGACTTCGTCCAGGCTTCCCGAATCGTCCGGGCCGGAAGAGAGAACCAGGTTCGGAACGCCCCCGGTTTGCAACTCCTCACCGCCACCGCTACAGCCTACAGAGCCTAATAAAGCCGCACCTGCAAGCCCGGTTCCACCGAGCTTCAGGAAGTCTCGGCGGCTCAGGCGTCTCGGTTTTCGGGTAGCCGGGCTATGCTCGCCCCCTACCTTCCTTAGTCCCAAGATCTACTTTCCTCCTTCCCCATCTCGACAGTTGGCCTGCCGGGGTTCGCTTATTTAGTTGCTTTAGAGAATGGCCTCCTCGCTCTCCAGGTCGAAGAGCCGGATGTGATCGGGGTCTATAGCAAGCTGTACTTTTTTGCCCTCACCAGCTTTGCTCTCGGGGGCTATCCGCGCGACCATCATGTCCCCGCCACCTTCGGGCGAGCCACCCTCGTTGTCGTCGTCTCCCCCATCGTCGGTCATCGCTTCGACGCTCTCTAGTTGCGCCGCGTGCTCTTCCCCAACATCGAAGTACAGATACTTCTCAGATCCCATGCTCTCTATTACCTGTGGCTCTACTTCCATGGTGTTACCCGAGGAGGTGTCTATGTCGTCTGCGACTTCGGAGTCTTCTATGTGCTCGGGCCGGATGCCCAGCACGACCTCTCCGCCAGCATACTGCTCGGGGTCTCTGCCCTTCTCTTTGGCCTCTTCGATGGCCTGCTTGCTTACCGGCAAGCGGGTCTTTCCGAACGTCGCAACGTAGCCACCAGCGGAGCTATCTTTTTCTAGCTTGGCCCGGATGAAGTTCATCGCTGGGGACCCTATGAAGCCTGCTACAAAGACGTTCTTTGGATGGTCGTACATGTCCTGGGGGTGGTCTACTTGCTGCACCACGCCGTCTTTTAGAACCACGATGCGGTCGGCCATCGTCATGGCTTCGGTCTGGTCGTGGGTGACGTAGATCGTCGTAGTACCTATGCGGTTGTGGAGCTTTGCGATCTCCGTGCGCATCTGTACCCGGAGCTTGGCATCGAGGTTGGAGAGCGGCTCGTCCATGAGGAAGGCTTTTGGTTCGCGGACTATTGCCCGGCCCAAGGCTACCCGCTGGCGCTGACCACCGGAGAGGGCTTTTGGCTTACGGTCTAAGAAGTGCTCTATGGAAAGGACTTTTGCAGCCTCCTCGACGCGGCGGTTCATCTCGTCTTTGTCAGTCTTCTTCAGCTTTAGCGCAAAAGCCATGTTATCCCGGACGTTCATATGCGGGTAGAGGGCGTAGTTTTGGAAGACCATCGCGATGTCCCGCTCGCGGGGCGAGAGGTCGTTTACGACCTCATCTGCTATAAACAGCTTGCCCTCTGAGATGTCTTCGAGGCCGGCGATCATGCGCAGGGCGGTGGACTTGCCGCACCCGCTCGGGCCGACAAAGACTACGAACTCACCGTCCGGAATGTCTAGGTTCATATCCTGAACGGCCACTACGTCCTCGCCATAGACCTTCGTGACGTTCTCCATTGTTACCTCGGCCATTCTACTCTCCTTCCTCCGCCGCAGCTTTTGCGACGCTTACTGGATCCCTTTTCTAGCTCGGCCACCCCTATGACCGAGTGCATAATAAAGCAATTACATACCTTTGTATAGAGGGTAATTTCTTTTTGCTTTAACGATTCGCTCTGCCGAACGTTCTATCTGTCCTTCGGAGATTTCACCGGACTCGACAGCGGCCACCACGGCTTTGTAGGCGTCGGCCTGCTCCTGGGCGGGGCCGGATATGACGAGCAGGTCTATGCCGGCTTTTACCGCAGACACGGCGGCGACTGGCGTGGACCCTCCGGCGGACCCTTCACCCGAGGCGCCCGCCATGCTCAAGTCGTCGGTAACGACTATTCCGTCGAAGTTCAACTCTTTGCGGAGGAGTTTTATAGTCGGCCGGGAGAGGCTGGCCGGCCGGTCGGGGTCTATGGCCGGGTAGATGAGGTGTCCCACCATTACCATCGGGACCCCCGCCTCCGCCGCCGCCTCGAACGGCGGCAGGTCGTTGGAGAGGATCTCCGGCAGGTTGTGCTCCACCACCGGGAAGCCTACGTGAGAATCTATCGTCGCGACGCCGTGGTTGGGGAAGTGTTTGGCGGCGGATACTATGCCCGCCGCTTCGAAACCTTCCACGGCCGCCGCGCCCATTTGGGAGACCAGCGCGGGGTCTTCGCCGTAAGAACGGTCTCCTATGGCGGCGCCGAACCCGGTATCTACCACGGGGGCGAAATCTGTGTTGACCCCGGCCCGGCGAAGCTCGCTGCCTATCTGCTCCGCAACGGCCCGGGCTTCTTCGGGGTCGCCCCGGCCACCGATCTTTGCTGCGGCCGGCTGCGGCGTTACCCAGGGCGCGGAGGAGACCCCACCCCCCTCCTGATCGACGGCGACGAACAACGGGACGGCGGGTTCCGTATCTATCGCCAGACTCTGCAACGAATCGACCAGTGACCGGGTCTGGGCCTCGTCCTGCATGTTGTAGCCGAAGAGCAACACACCCCCGATGTTCCGCTCCCGGATCATCTTCTCTATGTAATAGTCCGGCTCCGTACCCGAAACGGAGACCACGAACATCTGCCCCACCATATCCCGCAAGCTCATCCCTCCAACCTCCCCAGATACGTTTCCAGATTTCGTGGGTTCCGCAGGTCCGGTGCCCGGCTCGTTCCCTTCCTGACGGGAAGACTCGCGTTTATTTGCAGCGGCGTTTTCGGCGGTTGGAGACCCGGGGTCCTCAGACGTGGTGTGGCCCTCGTCCGCGGACGACGCTTGCCGGTCCGAGTTTTCGGCACAGCCGACGAGCGTCCCCACGCAAACTACCAGCAGGACGAGCAAGAGCGCCGGTAGCAAGTATTTGTTTTTTCGTGGTTCGTCTCTAACGCTAGTCAAGTTCCTCTTTCCGGCGAAGGTTTCGCCCAGTTTACCGCTGAGAGTCGTCCGGGGCTCAGGTATGCTGTTGGAAGAGTGATCGAGCTATCCTACGATTCCGGAACCCTCGTCGCCACCGGAGAGTATTCTGGCCGGCTACCGGAGCCTTTCGTGTGGGACAACCGGACGCGGCAGTGGCGCGCCCCGGCGGGCGCGTACCGCAACACGGTACTCGAACTTCGCGCCTCGGAGACGGAACACGCAGACCGCGCGGCCAACTTTACCCGACTCCCATTAGAATCTCGCATTGCGCTGGAGCCGCGTCCTTACCAGAGAGAGGCGCTCGGGGCCTGGTGGAAGGCGGGGCTGCGCGGCGTGGTCGCGCTCCCGACCGGCGCCGGCAAGACCGCCGTGGCGGTGCAGGCCATGTCCCGCGCGGGGCGTAGTACGCTCGTCGTCGTCCCGACCCTGGCCCTGCTCAAACAGTGGTACTCGGTGCTGTCTGACGCCTTCGGGGACTCCGTTCAGGTCGGCCTTCTCGGTGGCGGTTACCACGAGATCACGCCGATCACGGTCACGACTTACGACTCGGCGTACATCCACGCGGAGCGCTACGGGGACCGCTTCGCGCTCGTCGTCTACGACGAGGTGCATCACCTGCCCGCCGAAAAGTACGCCGTTATACCCAGGATGTTGCTCGCGCCGTACTCTCTGGGCCTCTCCGCGACACCGGAGCGTCCCGACGGCGGCCACGAGCTGTTGCCGGAGTTGGTCGGCGGGATCTGCTACCGGCGCTCGCCAGAGGACTTGGCCGGGACCTACCTCGCCCCCTACGAACTCGTCCGCATCCCCATAGAGCTTACGGTGCACGAGAGGTTCGAGTACGCCCAGGCCGAGGCCGTGTACAAAGATTTCCTGCACAAACACCGACTCTCGATGCGCTCGCCGGAGGACTGGCAGCGGTTTATCCTGGTCGCCGCGACCAGCCACTCGGGCGGTCGCGAGGCGCTCCTGGCGGCCCGGCGGCGCCGGGAGATTCAGGCCGGGGCGATGAGGAAGGGTGTAACGCTCGAAAACCTGCTCCGTCAGCACTGGGACGACAAGTGCATAATCTTTACCAAGAGCGTGGAGGAAGTTTACGCGCTCAGCCGGCGGTTCCTAGTTCCGGGTCTCACCTACGAGACGCCGGCGATGGAGCGGAAGGAGATCCTGGACCGTTTCCGCGAGGGCCGCTACCGGGCCATCATCGCCTCTGACGTGCTGAACGAGGGCGTGGACGTACCCGACGCCAACGTCGCCGTGATCCTCGCCGGCAGCGCCTCACACCGCGAGTACGTGCAGCGGCTCGGACGCATCCTGCGTCCCAAAGACGGCAAGCGGGCCACCCTCTACGAGCTGGTAACCAGCGGCACCGGCGAAGAGTCTTCGTCCCGCCGGCGGAGAGAGAAAGTGGTTTAGTGCTCCGGGGCGAACACGTAATGGCGCGCCTGGCCCGTGGCCGGGTCCTCCCCCACCGGCTCTCGCCAGAGGACCGAAACACGCTGGAAGTAACCGAAGAACTCTGCACCCTCTATGCCGACCAGGTAAGAAGCCCGAGGTCCCATATGGAACAGATGCTGGCGGCCAAAGAAGCGGAGCTCGGACCCCGGCTGGACCCCCGGCGGGGGTTCAAGATCTTTCGGGCGCTCGCGAAGCTATTGGAGGAACGCGCGGAGTGGACCTCCCCTACCGAAGCCGACCCGTACACGGTACGCACCCGCCTCTTCGAGCTCGCCGCCACAATGCCGGAGCTACCGGTCTCCGAACCCGGCCTTCTGGATACCACATCCCGTGAGCAGGTAGTCTCGCAGGTCGCGACAGAAACGGGCCTGGAGGAGCCGGACTCTGTGATGTACGCCGACCGCCAGGGCGCCCAGCTACTGGGTGAGTTCGACCGGCCCTCGGCGGACGAACTCATCCACCGCTACAACGTCGCCCAGGTACAGGGTGTCCTCTACTCCGCCCGGGAAATGACCGTGGACCTCGGGGCCGGCGCCGATGCCCGGCTGGTATTCCACTACGTCAAGTTCATGGACCTCATCTATTGTCTGGAAACCACGCCATCCGGTTACAAGCTACACCTCGACGGTCCGCTCTCGCTCTTTGGTTCCACCCGCAAATACGGCCTCCGGTTGGCGAAATTTCTTCCCGGACTTTTGCTGACCGAACCCTGGAAGCTCTCCGCCACCGTAGACTGGAAGGGTCGGGAGGCTCTCCTGCAACTCGACTCCGAAAAGGGCGGCCTCGCAAGTCATTACTCCGGGCCGAAGGACCACCGGGAAGGCGGGGACGTGCGCGCAGCATTCACCCGGGCCTGGGAGCGGGCCAGGGAAACCGGCGGGTGGGAGCTACGTCCGGGAGCCGGGGTACTGACGCTCCCCGAACAGAAGGCCGCGCTCGTACCAGACTTCACGCTGAATCGCGAAGAAACGGGGGAGGAAGTCCACATCGAGATACTAGGGTTCTGGTCGGAGCGGACACTGGTGGACCGGGTGGCCCTGATCCGGGCCGCCGAAAAGAAAGGCCACCGCGTCTTGATCGCCGCCTCCGATAACCTCGGAACCTCTTCACAAGCGCTCTCTGGAGCCGTTGGCGGCGCGGTTGTCCCATTCAAAAACCGCCTGAAAGTCAGCGAAATTCTGGAAAAGATCTCTCGGGACACGACATCGCCTAAAACTTAAGTTCGTTGGAAGCTAATATAATCGTCCCTATGGAGCAGGACACGAAATCTTTACTAGCCATGACTTTGTTCTATACGTTCGCCGCCGCGCTGTTCGGGTTCGGTACCGACATCTTCTCTTTCCGCAGCGCTTACGCGGGAGACGGGCGGGAAGTTTTGATGCTGCTGGTGCGGCTGGGCGTCTACATCGTGCTCGCCGTTCTCCTCGTATTCAAGGGAGGCTGGCAAGGAGTTCTCGTGGCCATTGCGATGGCCGCGGCGGCCAGTACGCTTCAGTGATTCCTTTTTCCGCTGGCTTACGACTGGGCTGCCATAGATGATCCCGGCGGCTACGCTGCGGTGTACGGTGACGTGACCCGGCCTTCGTACTTCGCGAGTGGCCCGACATCTACAACGTGCTCGGCGTCGGCATCTCGGCCGTGCTGGCCCGGGGGAATGCGGATGATGGCCCACGTGAACCCTACAGGCCCGCAGGACGGATAACCTCCAACTCTTCTTCCTCATCGAAGTCCAGCAAGAAAACTTCGCCCCGCTCGTTGAAATCGTACCGCGAGCGGGGCAGATTGCCTTCCACCGAATCTTCTAACTCTACCCCGGTAACGAGCTTGCCCTGGCCTTTGCAGCGTTTGCATTCGACCGGGCGCCAGGCCGCGCCGTCGTCGCCCCTACCTTCGCAATTCGGACATTTGCGAGAGTTCGTGTAGCGGATAGTTAACTTACGCGCCATCTCATGCCATCTGCTATCCGGGTTCTTCTCACGCTCTTACCGCCAGCTATTGAGGTACTCTACCTGCTCTTCGGTTAGCGTCTCGGGTTCTACGCCGAGCGTATCTAGCTTGATGCGGGCGACCTGCTCATCTATCTCCGTTGGGAGGGCCTGGATGCCGCGTTCGAAGTCTTTCGCGTGGCTGGCGAGGTGGTGGATACCCAAGGCGTGCAGGGCGAAGGTGAGGTCCATGATCTCGACCGGGTGCCCGTCCCCCGCGCCGGAGTTGAGCAACCTACCCCGCGCGATGACGTGGATGCGGCGGCCGTCCGGCAACACGTACTCGGTGACGTTCTGGCGCACTTCGCGCTCCTCGACGGCCATTTCGCGCAAGACCGCCATGTCGAACTCGTGGTCGTAGTGGCCGGCGTTCGCCAGGATCACACCATCCTGCATCCGGTCGAAGTGCTTTCCGTTCAACACCTTCAGGTTGCCGGTGCCGGTCAGGAAGATCTCGCCTATTTCGGCGGCCTGGAGCGAGTTCATTACCTCGTAGCCCTCGGAGTAGGCTTCTAGCAGCTTGATCGGGTCGGGCTCGCACACGATAACCCGCGCCCCGAAACCGGCCGCGTACTTGGCGAGACCCCGGCTAACCCACCCGAAGCCCATCACCACGACCTTCTTCCCCGAGAGAAAGAGGTTCGTGTTTGCGAGCAAACTGACGATGGAGGAGTGTCCCGTGCCGTAGCGGTTGTCGAAGAGGTGCTTCATGCGCGCCTCGTTGATGCCAAGCACCGGGAACGGTAGCACGCCTTCGCCCGTCATCGCTTTGACCTTGTGGATGCCGGTGGTCGTGGTCTCGGTGGCGCCCTGAACGTTGTCTATGAGGTCGGGGTGGTCGGTGATCAGGCGTCCCACCAACTCTGCCCCGTCGTCGAGCAAGAGATCTGGCTCCGTTTCGAGCGCCAGGTGGATGTAACGCTCGAAGTCTTCGTCGCTCGGGTCGTGGGTGGCGTAGACCCGGATGCCCCGGTCCACGAGCCCAGCGCAGATCGCATCCTGCGTCGAGAGCGGGTTGGATCCGGTCACGGTTACTTCGGCCCCGGCCTCGTGCAGCAGTACGGCGAGGTATGCGGTCTTGGCTTCGAGGTGGACGGTAACGGCTACTTTGCGTCCTTCTAGCAAGCCGTCGGCCAGTTGTTCACGGGCGATGGTGTTTAGGACGGGGCAGTGCTGGGCGGCCCAGTCTATCTTGCGGTTTCCCTCCCGTGCGAGCGAAGCATCTTTTATTACGGATTCCTTGATCACTGCTTTGCAGCCTCCTTGAATCTTTACAAGCCTTTACCATCAGTAGTTTACAGGCCGGAGCAGTGAACTTCCGCGCCACTGCTTACACGTTAATCGGGATGGTCTCCGTAGCGTTCGTGATCCTCTACCCGGACTTCGCGCCGTTGCTCCAGTACCTCCGTTAGCACCTCCGGACGATTGGTCATGATCACGTCAACACCGAGGTCGAGTAGACGGTGGATCTCTTCTGAATCGTCTATGGTCCACACGTCTACCCGAACACCGAGGTCGTGGGCCGCAGAGATAAATCGAGGTGTAACCAGCTCGATGCCGCGATAGCTCGTCGGTACTTGCAAAGCGGCGAAACCCGGCCGCAACAGACGCTCCAGCCGTAACCGGCTCAGAAGCAGAAACACGCCGACCTCAAACTGGGAAGAGGAGGTGGATATCGCACCATTGGAGAGCTTACGGAACCTTCTTGCGACCCGATATTTCTGAGAAGCGACGAACGTGCGGTTCTCCGCACCGTTGTCCTCGATAATCCGCAGCACGGCCTCTTCGAACCCGGACTGATCTTCTTTTATGTCAAGGTTTATCGGGGTGTTTGGAAACTGCTGCAGGACTTCTTGCAGCGTGGGAATCTTCAACCCGCTGCCGCGGTAAGGAAAAGTAGATCCCGCATCCGGGCTGAAATAGTAGCCGGCATCGAGGTTCTCTAATTCCTTGAGCGTCTTCTCCCTGATCGGTCCGGCACCGTCCGTGAGGCGATCTACAACGTCGTCGTGCATGACGACGACCTGGCCGTCCCGCGTCATATGCACATCTAACTCCAGCCCTCCGGCCCCACTCTCGACCGCCAGCCGGTAAGCTTCCAGGGTGTTCTCGGGCGCGTGGGCGGAAGCGCCCCGGTGGGCCAGGCTCGCCGGCCACCCGTCGTCCCGACTACGGAGTACCGGACGGCGAAGCCGTGCAGATATCAAGAAACCAACTACGGTGGCGAAGCCGCCAACCGCAAACGGGGTTATTCTCTTCGAACCCATCTACAGAAGTTAGCACACCAGCGGCCCCCGGCTGCCCAGAACCTCGCGGCGTTGACCCTTTCGGGCGCGTACCTTATACTCGCTGGGCTGCTTTGTCGGAGTGGCGGAATTGGTAGACGCGCTAGGTTGAGGGCCTAGTGCCCGTTAAAGGGCGTGGGGGTTCGAGTCCCCCCTCCGACACCACCTTGACACCAAACCTTGAAAAACACGGAAAAGTTATTATTTGTAACACAATATACCCGGTAATTTATACTCCGGTGTATAATAATTGCCGGAGTCGCCTGTTCTCCCCATCCTCCCTGGGCGACTCCGTTTTTCGTGCTCCTCTGAATTCTTTCTAGGCGGTAAAGCGTCCCCGGTCGTGGGGTTCTTCCAGTTTCAGCCGGGGTCCTTTGGGTACGATCCGGGTCGGGTTTATGCTTTCGTGGCTCATGAAGTAGTGCTGCTTTATATGGTCGAAGTCGACTGTTTCGGCGACCCCCGGCTGTTGATACAGGTCTTTCAGGTAGCCGCCGAGGTTGGGATAGTCGGAGATGCGCCGGAGGTTGCACTTGAAGTGGTAGTGGTAGACGGCATCAAAGCGGACCAGCGTGGTAAACATGCACCAGTCGGCCTCGGTAATGCGGTCGCCGCACAGGTAGCGTCGGTCGCCGAGCACTTCTTCCCAGTGATCCAGGGCGTCGAAGAGTTCCGTTACGGCCTCGTCGTAGGCGGCTTGCGTCATGGCGAAGCCGGTCTTGTAGACGCCGTTGTTTACGGGCTCGTAGATCTCGCTGATCGTCCGGTCTATTTCGTCGAGTAGATCGTCCGGGGCGTAGTCCGTATCTACTTGGGCAATCTCGTCGAACTCTTTGTCGAGCATCCGGATAAGCTCCCGCGACTCGTTGTTGACGATGGTCTCTTTTTGCTTGTCCCAAAGGACCGGCGTGGTGACGCGGCCGGTGTAGTCGGGGTCGGCTTTAGTGTAGACCTCGCGCAGGTAGCTCGTGCCGTTTATGTTGTCGGGGATCGCACCCGGTGCGTCCGAGAAAACCCATCCTCCGGAGCCCATGAAAGGGTCGACAATAGAGAGCGAGATAGCATCTTCGAGCCCCTTTAGTTGTCGCAACAGCACCGTCCGGTGCGCCCACGGACACGCCGCCGCGACGTACAAGTGGTAACGATCTGCTTCCGCCATGAAACCGCTGCTGCCGTCCGCCGTCACCCAGTCACGGAAGCTGGTCTCCGAGCGCACGAAACGGCCTTCACTATCCTTCGGTATCCCGTGCGTCGTCCACTCGCCATCTACCAACATTCCTAGCGCCATAAGAGTCTCCTTTTCGGTCTTTGGGATGAGCTTACCATGGGGATTAAACGGAGAGTAATAAGCAGATTATACTTGCTCAAGCGTGGCTAGGGAGGCAAAATTTGGCTCGCAACAAGAGGTCTGGGGGCATAGCCGAGTGGATACTCATGGGATCCACAACTTTACTCGCGATCATTATTTTTGCCTTTATCCTACTCAGCGCGCTCGGAGAAAATCAGATCTTTGCCTCGATCCTCTCCGGCATGCTTGGAGCGGCGGCCGGCTTAGGACTAGCACGGCTCACGGCTACCCTGACGCGGAGCCGATGGGTTAGTCTCGTAGTGATAGTGTCGGCGTATATTCTGGCCCTCGTAGCTTTGGTGGCTTATCTATTTTTATTCTCCCCCGACTGGCTGACGAGTAATTCACTAGGAAATGGTTTCTTACCGGCTCCACTAGCTCCACTAGCTGCACTGGCCGGCTTTGTCGGCGGCGCCATAAACTTCTTCTGGTCTTTGCGCAAGTGATTTCGCCGTTCCGGAGAGAATCTCTAGGCCTCTTACTCTAGCTCGCGGTGACGGACGAAGAGGTCTATGCCGGAGTTTTCGTCGTCCCGTAGCTTCTCTGCCAGCTCTTCGACTATTGCGACGGAGCGGTGGCGTCCGCCGGTACAGCCGACGCCGAGCGTGAAGTAGGTCTTTCCTTCGGCGGCGTAGCGCGGTACGAGGAACGAGAGTAGATCCGAGGTGCGCTCCAGGAATTGCTCCCCGTCGGGGTTTTCGAGGACGGCGGTGCGGACCGGTTCGTCGTGGCCGGTGAGGGGGCGGAGTTCGGGGTCGTAGTGAGGGTTCGGGAGGAAGCGGGCGTCGAGGAGCATGTCCACGTCGAGCGGGGCGCCGTGCTTGAAGCCGAAGGAGATCAGGCTGACCGTCAGGCTCCCGGAGAACGACTCGGCAAGTTTCCTGAACCGAACGCGGGCGTCGAGCGCCGTGTAACCGGAAGTATCCACGATGAGGTCGGCCTTTTCCCGGACATTTGCCAGGTCTTCGCGCTCACTCCTTATGGCGGAGATCACGTCGCCGTTTTCGGCGGCGGGGTGGGGCCGGCGGCTTTCTTTGTAGCGGCGCACCAGCGTCGGGTCGTCCGCCTCGATAAACAGGATGCGACGCTCCCACTCGCCCCCCGGAACCCACGCCTCCAGGTTCTGCTCCAACTCCTCCCCAAAGTACCGGCGGCCCCGGATGTCCATGACCAGAACCACGCCGTCGGACTCGACCTGATCCGCGGTCTCCATTACGGCCGGCATCATCCGGGGCGGCAAATTGTCTATGCAAAAATACCCGGCGTCCTCGAACGCCTGCAACGCGTTCGACTTGCCCGCACCGGAGAGTCCGGTGACGATAACGAGCCGCCGCTTACCCGAAATAGAGGCTTCGGCCGACGGCGACCGGGTCTCGTTCGCTGGCGCGCCCGGAGGATTTTGCGACATGAAATCCATATTGCAATTCGAGGGTAACATCAGCTTTCGAGGTTCTCAACGGTTTACCGTATATTTAAGTCAGATTTAACTTAAAAGGTTACAGGCTTTAGCTGTCAGGCTTTTGTTCTGCGCCGACCGGCGGTAGGCGTCTCTGGGGTTGCCAGGATCCCGGCACGATATTTAGCCACCCCATAGGCGTCCGGGAGCAGGCCACACACTTTTTCTGGCGGCTTATCCCTGATACCCGTGACCTGAAACCTTATGCCTTCTTACTATTTGTGGAGACGGGCGTGGACCTCGCGGGCGACTTTGCCGGGCAGGCCGGGGACCGCTTCCAACTCTTTCAGAGAGGCGTTCGTAAAGGCTTCGGGGGTGCCGAAGTAGTCGAGTATCTTTTGTTTGCGCGATGGGCCTACACCGGGTAGTTCGTCCAGGACGGAGGCCGTCATGGCCTTGCCGCGCAGCTTTCGGTGGTAGGTGTTGGCGAAGCGGTGGGCCTCGTCCCGGACGCGCTGCAAGAGGTAGAGTTCCGGAGAGTTTCGTTGTAGCAACACGGGCTCGGGACGGCCCGGCTCGAAGACCTCTTCGTCGCGTTTAGCGAGGGAGCGCAGGGAGATGTCCGGCAGGCTTCTTCCTACACCGACTTCGTCTAAGACCGGGGAGACGGCAGAAAGCTGGCCTTTGCCGCCGTCCAGCAGGATCAGATCCGGCGCCGGGCTGAATTTCTCGTCTCCGGCTTTGAGTCGTTCGAGGCGCCGCCGGATGACCTCGGCCATGCTGGAGAAGTCGTCAGCGCCTTCGACGGTCCGGATCCTGAACCGCCGGTATTCGTTTTTGGCCGGGCGGCCGCCCTGAAATACGACCATCGAGGCGACGGAGTTGGTTCCCATCGTGTTGGAGATGTCGTAGCACTCTATCCTGACCGGGAGTTTGGGTAACGCCAACTCTTCCTGCAGACCATCCAGCGTGGAGGCGACCTTGTTGCGCTTGGCTTCTTCGAGCACCCGCTCGTGGGCGAGGCTGAGCTCCGCGTTTCGGACAGCCGACTCCAGAATGCGCCGCTTGTCCCCGCGTTGCGGACGGCGGACCTCCACGCCCGTGCCCCGCATTTCGGAGAGGTGTTCGACCAGGGCTTCTTCAGGCTCGTCGGCCTGCACGAGCACCTCGCGCGGTACGGCGGCGGTTTCGTAGTACTGGGGTACGAACGAGAGCGCCACCTCCTGGGCGCCCGCCTCACCGTAGTTGTCGAGGAGAAACGAATCCCGGTTCACCACCTGTCCTTCCCGGACGGCGAAGATCTGGACGCAAGCGGTCTCTCCTTCGGCGTAGGCACCGAAGGCGTCGAACGAGTCCTCGGTGGCAATGGTGGCGCGCTGGCGGTCCCGGACGTGGGAGAGGGCGGAGATTTCATCCCGGAGCTCGGCCGCCGCCTCGAAGTCCATGTCTTTTGCGGCGTCGCGCATCCGGGCCTGGCGGTCCCGGATCAAACCGTCCACCCGGCCCTCCAAAAACGAGATGACGTCCGAGATGATCCCATCGTACTCCTCTTTCGTCACCGCCCCGATGCACGGCGCAACCGACCGCCCGATGTGGTAGTTCAGGCACGGGACCCCGCTCCGGCGCCCCGGCTCCGGCCCGCGGCACTTCCGGAACGGGAAGGTCTTGTTCAACACGTCGAGCGTGGCGTGAACGGCCCCGGCGCTGGGAAACGGCCCGAAGTAGCGGTGGCGCGGGTTGTGCGAGGAGCGCGTGGAAAAGACCCGCGGGTACTCGTCGCCGGTCGTAACCACGATGTACGGGTAGCTCTTGTCGTCCCGCAGGGAAGCGTTGAAGCGGGGCCGGTTCCGTTTGATGAGGTTCGCTTCGAGGACCAGGGCCTCGGTCTCGCTCTCGGTGGCGATAAAGTCGATCTGCTCGACCCGCTCCCGCAACTCCGCTATCTTCGGCCGTCCGTCGCCGGAACGGGTGAAATAACTCGCCACCCGGCTCCGGATGTTTTTGGCTTTCCCGACGTACAAGACCTCGCCCCCGGAGTCTTTGAAGATGTAGACGCCGGAGGATTTGGGCAGGTGGGATCTGTCAGGGTAACCGTTCTCAGACATTGGTGAAATTATACCGCGCCGCCCGGCGACCTAACGCGCCCGTCCGACCTCCGGTGGCAACATCTCCTCGCCGCCGGCCCGGGCGTAACCTATCCCGGCGGTCCATCCGGCCGCCGCGCCGGCGAGTACGGCCACGACGGCCACAAAGACTTGTAGAAAGCTGAAGTTAGCGGCGAGCAAAACGAGGCCGGTAACCCCGGTGAGGGCCGCGGAGGCCAAGACGAGAGTCTGGCGTTGCTTCCGGCCCGGTTTGCCCGGAAAAACCGCGTAGGTTAGCAACAGCCCGCCGACCACCACCGGCGGGGCGGCCAGCCAGTAGAGTGCGTTACCACCGGAGATTATGTTCTCCAACCAGATGGGAAACACGAAACCTATCCACCCGATCACGGCGCCGACTACCGTACCGTTGCGGGTGGCCTGGCGGCGTCCTGACCTGTAGGTGCGGGACCCCACGATCGCCCCGAGGATCAGGCACGGCAGGAAGATCAGGATAGCGTAGAACGTTATGCCCTCGAGGATGCTGAACAGGTCCCACCCCGCGATGAACCATATCGGCATCATGCCCAAAGACGCCACCGCGAGAAAAGCCAGGGTCGCCATGTAGATCCAGGTAACGCAACCGAACGCCCGCCGGTAGCGCGGCCGTATTCCCTGCTGCCCGGTGTCCGGAGAACCGTTCTGGCTAGAGGACATGCGACTCCTCTACGATAAATGGTTCACCGACGCCGAAATGCTCCAACAGCGCCGGCGCCACGTCCGTGATTCTGCGGGGCGCCTTTATTCCGCTCGCCAGCACAAAGACGTTCGAGTCGCTGGCATGCAACGACCCGTGATCGCTGGCCGTATGATAACCGCCGGAGACTTCCCCGAAGGTATAGCCAGGCGTCGCCGAGAGCACCAAATCCCCGCCGCGCGAGGAGTGCAAAAACCCCCACAACCTCTCGAAAGCATCGGGGTAATCCCCATAAAATAACCGGTCGTCCGAGATCGTGAGGTCCAGGGCATCCGGGTCGCCGTCGAGTTCCCAGGAGCGCCCGAAGGGGTCCTGAAGCCCGCCCCCGGGGTGGAAGCGCACCTCACGAACCCCACGCCCCGGACCCGAACGCCTTACGACGCCCCATTCCCCGTCGAGCCAGGCCGCAAGGTCCACCCCGCGGCGGGACAGCAGATGCCCGGCTACGGTTTCTCGGTCCGTGGCGTCCCGCAGGTACAGTAAGGCCGAACGTCCGTTCGGCACGGCGATCACGGTGGTACCGTTCGCACCGTTCGAAAAGCGGGCTTTGGCGCCCAGGGACACTTTTTCGCCCGGGATGCGGTAGAGGCTGACGTACCGGCGTTTCGAGATGAGCGGGTCGTGCCCGTGGTCCGAGAGGGCGAGCACCGCGTAGTCCTCTAGCACTTTTTCCACGCCGCCACCGGCCTCGAAGATGCGGGCCAGGTATCCGTCGGCCGTTTGCAGGTAGCGACGTTGGGCGTCGAGGCCTTTGTGGTGGGCGATAGAGTCGCCCTTGAAAAAGTAGATCAGGTTAAAAGGCGCCGCCCGTTCTTTTACGAGCATCGCCCCGATTCGGGCGGCGTACTCGTCGTTTATTCCGGCCGAGCGCCTAATTCCACCGTTGCCTTTTCGGCCGCTGAAGTCCGTTTTGCGGCTGTAGAAGAGGTCTCCCATGTAATATTCCTTCGGTCCATCTACCGAAGGGCCGAGATAATTACTGTAGCGACCGCCCCTCAAATATCCCCCGACGGTCTTCATCCGGATTTGGTGGCTGTAGGGACCGCGCCGGATCGGGAAGTTCACGCACGCCCCGTCTATCCCGCGGTCGTGCAGGTCTTCGAAAAGGGTTGCGGCGTGCAGGTCGTCCCGGTTCATGCGCCAGACGTTGTTGTGAAAGACTTTTATCGGCCCTGTGGAGAGTACGGTCTCGGTCATCGCCCCGTAGACAACGACCCGTTTCTCCAGGGCGTCGTACCAGGCATGGCCGACGATGCCGCTCTCCGCTGGGGCTTTGCCGGTCGCTATGGCTGCCGTCGCCGCCGGGGTGATGCTCGGGAAGACCGATACGGCGTCCCACACGGCTTCTCCACTATCGGCCAGCGCTGCGAGGTTCGGTGTCTCTCCCACGTCTATGGCCGCCCGGATCACTCCCGGCTTGATGCCGTCGAGCACCAACAGTAGCACGGGTTTCGGTGAAGGATTGTAACTACTTTCGATCAAGACCCGTTGATTCTAACCGGAAAGTAAATTCTTAGAGGGAACGCGTTTACTGTCCGATCAGAACTTGAAAGGAGATCATGGCCATAATAGAGACCGTGACGACTATCGCCACCAAATTACTCGACGCGTCTTCGAGTGCATCGGGCGTAAGCTCGGAGAAGACCATCCAGATCATGGCCCCCGCCGCGAAACCCAAACCGTAAGGCAGCAGCGGCTCGAAAAACTCGACAAAGAGAAACGCCGGCACCGCCATAAGCGGCTGGGGCAAACTCGAGAACACGCTCCACCAGGCTGCCCGCGCGGGACTCACCCCCCGCGGCACGAGCACGAGGCTGATCGCCAACCCCTCCGGGATGTTGTGGACCGCGATGGCCAGCGTTATAAACAACCCCAGCGCTGCCCCGCCACCGAAGGAAACACCGACGCCCACCCCCTCGGTAAACGAGTGGACCGTCATCACACCTACTATGAGAAGCGCCTTGCGGGTATCCAGTTTGTCCATCCCGGCAAACGCCACGGGACTCTCCCCGTTCTGCATAACCCGGTAGGCAAAGATTATGAAGACGAGCCCGATGCCCGCTCCCGCCAAAGTGCCGAACGCGCTGTAGTCGAGCCCCTCGTAAACGAGCCCGAAGCTCGCCGCCAACATCAACCCCATCGCTACGGCGTTCGACGCCCCCAACCACCAACGCGTCAGGTTCTTTACGAAAAAGAACGGTAAAGCACCAAACCCGGTAGCCACCGCCGTGATCAGGGCAAACACAAAAACCTGAAATACTCCCGCCGATTCCACACCACTATTGTAAGACCAAACACTGATAAATCAAGAACAATTCTTGATACTAATACCGGTAATGAGACTCGTTATCAGGTGGTAGTTACGGGGTCCGGCATCAGGGGTTTTTGTCCTGTTTGTCCTGTTCGATACCGGCCCGGAGCGTTTGCGCGACGCGGTTGGAGAGTTGTTCGGGGAGAAGGCCTTTGTTTACGAGTTCGTGAAGGGCGTCGGTCGCCGCCAGGTGGCCCAGGGCTTTCGTCCTCTGGCGGCGCAGTTCGAGGCTCCCGGTGTCTGGTTCGGTTTCGAGTTCCGACAGGGCCTGTAGCGATTCTTTCTCCCACCGCCCGAAAGTTTCCTGGGCTTTGTTTACCACCGATGCTTCTATGTTCGGCAGGTCGCGGAAAGCGTCGAGCGCCCCGCGCGCTTTGCGGGCACCCAGCCTGCGGGCGCCAGCTTCTTCGTATGCCAGTTCGGGATCGTAGGCCGGTGTTGGCCGGGGCAGGAGGTTGGAGAGGTGGTGGATCAGGCGGTCTGCGGTGGAGCGTTGTTGGCGGGAGGCTTCCATCTCGTCCATAGCGGGTTTATCCAGGTCCGATGCTTCTATCTGGTCCCCCACTTCGTGCAGCAGAATGCGGGCGGTGTGCGGGTCGAGCAGGCCCGCATCCCGCAGGTGTTGGTACGTTTCGCGCTCTATGGCAAGTCCCCGGCGCACCAGCACGGTAACCTCTTCCTCGTCTGGGAGGTCTACCTTCTTTAGTTCCTCCCGGGTATTGGTTTCTACGTCCGAGAGACGATCCAACACCACGGGGTCTCCGAAACCCAACTCCTCCAGACGACGCCGGGACCTGCCGACCGCGGAGACGACGGCGAAGCCGGCCAGGAACCTCTGGGCTTGCGAGGGCCGGTCGAGGCCGAGGCGGTCGACCAGCCACGAGATAGTCGTCGCGTTTAGGAGCAGGGTCGCCAGCACCACGCCGCCGGTCATCGCGACGAAAGTTTCGCGCTGTGGGAGAGACTGTGGCAGGGAGAGGGCAAGCGCCAGGGCCACGCCGCCGCGCAGTCCGCCCCAGATCAGGACCGCCTCGTTGCGCCACCCGACGGGCGGGATGCGGGTAAAACGCTCCAGGGCCGACATCAGCGGCAAGACCGCCGCGGCCCGCGCCGCGCAGACGACCACTATCGCGAGCCCTATGGCTCCTAGGTTCCCGGTGATGAGCTCCGGGTCTATGGAGAGCCCAATCAGTAAGAACAGGACTGCGTTTGCTATGTAATTCAGGGAGTCCCACAACTGTTCCCAGAGTTCGCGCACCGCCGAAGAAGCCCGGCTGGGGGCCAGGCCGCCTAGGACCAGCCCCGCGGCCACCGTAGCCATGACGCCCGATAGCCCCAGCACGTAATCGGCGAGAACGAACCCGCCGTAAGCCAGGGCCAGAGAAAGCGTGGCCGCACCGAAACGGTCCAACCACGGCAGCGTCATCGCGACCGCAAGCCCGAGGGCGCACCCGATAGCCGCCCCGCCGAGAAAGACGCTAAAGAAATCCAGCACGCCGCCGAGCAGGCTCACCTCGCCCCCGAGGGCGGCGAGCAGCAGCACGTTGAACAGCACGATGGCGAGGCCGTCGTTCAGCAGGCTCTCTCCTTCTACTAGGGTAAGAAGCCGCCGGGGAACTCCTAGTTTCCTGAAGATCGCCACGACGGCGACCGGGTCGGTGGCGGAGATCAGGGCCCCAAACAACAACGCGGCGGCCAGCGGAATGCCGAGCACGAAGTACAGTGAGATGCCGACCAGCGCAGCCGACACGACCAGCGCCAGCACGGCGAGCACGAGTATAGGGCCGAGGTTGTTGAGGAAGGCCCGGGTAGAGAGGCCGAGCGCGGCGGCAAAGATCAGCACCGGCAGAAAAACGAAGACCAGCACCTCTTCGAACTCCCGGCCCTCCAACGGCATCTCGAAGCCCAGCGGACCCCCGATCCAACCCGCCATAAAACCTACCACCGCGAGCACCACGGTAAACGGCAACCGCACCCTGTTGGCGAGCAGCCCGATCAACACGGACGCCAGAAGCAAAGCCGAAATTAGTAGCAACCACTGCGGCAAGGTCATACTAGCCTCGGGAGGGTTTTATGGTGTCTGATAGGTGGCCGGCAATGGCCTCCGAGAGCTGCGGCCTGGTTTCCAGACCGGGTTCGTCGTTTTCTACCGGTCAGTACTCTCGCTACGCACCACCAGGACCGGCACGGCCGCGTGCCGGACGATGCTCTCGGCGTCACTGCCCATGATGGCCCGGGTGATCGTACCGGCGCCCCGGCTGCCCACGACGATCATATCTGCCTCGATCTCTTCGGCGAGGTCTATAACTTCTTCGTCTGCCCGGCGTCCGGTCCTCAAGTAGCCCTGGGTGACGTTTCCCCCCGCCTCGGACGCTTTTTCTACCTGCCCGTCGAGCACTTCCTGGGCCTGGTGTTTTAGTTGCCGGAACTGGGCCTCCGAGAGGTTGTCGGGCAGCATCCAGTGGGACAGGATCATTACGTAGACCACGTGCAGTTCGCAATCGACTTTTTCCGCAAGGTCCACCGCACGTTTTATAGCCAGCCCTGAGTCGTTGGCGCCGTCGGTCGCTATCAGGATCTTCTGTGGAAACTCAGCCATCTTTCCTCCCGGTTTTCTCCTCGCCCACGTCACCGTAGTCACCGTATTCTAGTCGACGGGATGCCCCGCGCAAGCGGTCGTGACAGCGAGACCCGTAGCGGTTAGCGTAGCGGCTGACCCGGCACCCATCTAGAATTCATTCCGGCAAACCGAAACTTTGAAGGGATGGAAGATGTCACAGACCCCATCGAACGGCAAATACTCGGACCTCTTCGACGTTATCGAGAGCTATGCGGGCAGAGAATACGATTACCAGGACAAGGCCCTCCAGGTTATAGCCGGGGCCTACGTGTTCATGTTCGAGCCCGAAGACATGCCGGATGCCCGGCCGATCGTGGACAGCATCCTGGAGCAGTACGACTACGTTTTTACGAACCTCGAGCGCGGAAACCTCGATCCGTTGAGCGTTGATGCCGTGGTCAGGGTCGCCCTCTACGCCGACGAATACATGGAGTGGGGCATCAACCGCCTCGGCCGGATGTTGGAAGGTCTGCTCCGCCGGGCGCAAACCGACGAGAGCTATGCGGACTACGGTGAAGACGCGCGGATAGTGATCCGTGGCCTGGAAAACATCATTCTGGGCTCCGCCCTGGAGGAGATCGTCGAAAACTCCTAAAACGACACCGGAGCCGCCTAAAATACGCGGCTCCACATATTTTTTCGTCCTGTGGCGTGACAAAACTGTACAATGCTTTTAAAATCCGGGTGCCAGACCGCAGCGGGTTCGGGAAGTTCGGGAGAACCCGGCTCCGGCTTTATGTACAGTTGCCTAACTAGCGTTTGCCCGGGCAATAAAAAAGCAGCGCGCACAGCAACCGTAAATCAGCCTGGAGAAGTCGGACAAAAGACGCTGCCAGACGTGCTGATATGAGGATGGGCAAAACGAAGATTTACTCGACAAGAAGTTTTTCCAAAGGCCGTTCCCGGATACGGGTTGGATCCGACGCATCCGGACCCCGGGAAGCGTCCGGCGTCCAGGGTCAGGGCAGGCTTTTGGAGATCCTGCTGATCAGTTGCGCCGCGCTGGCTATCCTCGTCGCCCTGGACGCCTACGCCAACTCCGGGGAAGTCTACCGGGGGGTAGAGGTGGCAGGGGTGCCAGTAGGTGGCGAGACCCCAGAAGAGGCCCGCGAGATAGTCCAGAGCCAGCTCCAAAGCAACATGCCACAGGAGTTCCGCCTCGTCCGCGCTGGCGAAAGCGCGGCGCTGAACGCGGCGCCGGACGGTGGGGAAAGCGAAGAACCCGCGGCCGACCTGCAACTCGTAAGCTCAGACCAGGTCGCCGCACTGAACAGCGAAGAACTCGCGATAGACTTCAACGTTGAATCAACCATAGAGCGGGCTTACGAGGTTGGGCGGTCGGGTTGGATCGGCCACCGCATCGCTGAGCGGGTCCGGGCGTCGATGGGCATGGTGGGAGTAGACGCAAGCGCGGAGTTCGACGCGGACCTCGTCCGGAACGTGGTGGGAGGACTGGCGAACGAGGTAAACCAGGCGCCGCAAAACGCGGCCATCTCGCTCTCCGGCACCGAAACCCAGGTACAAAAGGGCCGGCCAGGTTTCGAGTTGGATCAGGACGCGACCGTGGACAACGTCCGTCAGGCTATCGGGAACCTCAAAGGCGAAGCGAAAATCGCGGGCGGGCCCGCGGAACCAAAGATAACCACTAAGGAAGCAAACGACGCGGCGGACCGGATAAACGGCGCCCTCGAAGAACCTCTAACCCTGGAAGCCGGGGACCAGAGTTGGAGCCTCAACCCGGAACAGGTGTCTCAATTGTTGGTCGTTTCGGAGGGCGACTCCGGCGTGAACCTCGGGGTAAACGCCGAACAGCTCCAGGTTCTTCTACCGGACATGTACGAGAGCCTGCAGACGGCGCCGAAAGACGCCAAATTCAAGTTCGTGGACAACACGGTGGAAGTGGAGCCCTCGCAGCCGGGCAAACAAGTAGCGCGAGACAAACTCGCCGAAGAGGTGAACAGCGGGATTTTCGATGGCCAGCACGCCTTCGAGGTACCGCTTAATGATGGCGGTCAACCCGGGTTGACCACCGAAAAAGCAGAGGAACTCAAACCCACCGAGCTTCTCGGCAAGTTCAGTACCAACTATAAAATGGTCGACGACCCGGACGGCAACCGCACGTACAACCTGGACATAGCGGCGAAAGCTATCGACCAGACGCTTCTGGCGCCCGGAGAAGTTTTCTCCGTCAACGACACGGTTTCCCAGTTAGATTACAAAGAAGCCAAGGTTTTCCAAGAGGGCCTGATCCAATACGCCGAGGGCGGCGGGCTCTGTCAGGTGGCCTCTACCCTCTACGTCGCCGCTACCCGCGCCGGACTAGAGATCGTAGAGCGACACCCCCACTACGCCATGCTGGAGTACATAAAGCCCGGCTTCGACTCGACCGTGTGGTTTGGAGACGTTTACGGCAACGGAGAACTCGACTCACGATTCAAAAACACCACGGGTGGCTACGTGCTCCTCAGGGAGTGGGTAGACGAAGACGGGAAAATGTACTCCGAAGTTTGGGGCCAGCCCACAGATAAAAAGGCTGAGCTACGCTCCGAAAGGGTCGACTACGACAACAGCACCTCCACCTGGGTTACCTACAAAGAGGTTACCGAAAACGGCGAAGTTGTCGGTGAAGAGGAAGTGTACACGGACACTTACCGGTCCGTGGGCGACAACGAGAACTACGACCAGAACGACCTCTTCAACCCTGTCTGGGAGCCGTAAAGCTCCAACTTTAGAAAAGGTATTATCCCTTGACTGTATAAGAGCATTGTAGTACTATTACGTCATGGCACCAGGAAACCGCAAATCCCCGGTTCGCGCTCAGTCGTCGGACTCGCAGTACTCCCTTATGGAGTTCATGCGAGAGTTTCCCGATGATACGGCGTGCCTTGAGTGGCTCTGGCGCAACCGTTACTCCGAAGATGGGGAACACACCTACTGTCAGAAGTGCGAAACGGAGCGCGTCTTTCGCCGCTACGAGACTTCGCAGCAACGGCAATCCTGGACGTGTGTCCATTGCGGGCACCATGTACATCCTACGGCGGGTACGATCTTCCACAAGTCCTCTACCTCCCTTCATTTGTGGTTCTACGCTATGTATCTCATGACTAGCACTCGTTGTGGTATATCCGCTAAACAGTTAGAGCGTGAGCTTGGCGTTACCTACAAGACCGCTTGGCGTATAGCAAAGCTCATCCGCCAAGAGCTTATGGTTCAAGACGACGAACCGTTCTCCGGTGAAGTAGAAATGGACGAAACCTACATTGGCGGGCGGCGTCGTGGAACCAAGCGCGGGCGTCCCTCTGAGGACTCGCACAAGGTTCCGGTCTTCGGAATGGTACAACGGAGCGGCCAAGTCGCTGCTGTTGCGGTTCGGAACGTCAAAACCAAGACTCTAATGCCGCATGTCCACAAGCGGGTACTGCCAAGCACCGTCGTCTATACCGACGAACTTCGCTCATACGATGGGTTGAAGCGTAAAGGCTACCAGCACAAGCGGATACACCATGCGGAGCAAGTCTACGTTAGCGGAGCCGTTCACACGAACACCATAGAGGGCTTTTGGTCGCTCATGAAGCGCGGCATAAACGGCGTTTACCATGCAGTATCCGCCAAGCACTTGCAAGGCTACCTAAACGAGTACGCCTTCCGCTACAATCACAGAGACAAGTCTCAAGAGCAGTTCAAGAAGCTACTCCTTAGAGCGTCGCTTAGTCTGTGATTCGTCAGTCTTGGAAACCTTGCGAAGATTCCGAAGAAACTCGCCCCGTTTTGGAACAGGTATCTCTTGGCCCTTCGGCGTTTTCTGCTTCGGCTTGCCCTGATTATTTGTCATGATCTCTACATCTTATCAGCCATGTCTCTCGATCTGAGCGGTCCACGCGCCAAGATCAAGCGGGCTAGCGAACACCTCGACGCTATCGAGAGAGAAGATACAGCCTTCATCAAGGCGCACGCCGACCCACAGACCTTCGATTACGCCTTTGATGGCACCTGGCACATCGTTAGTGTCCACCCACCGTTCGGTGAGCCGCCGTTGAGCCTTAGTATTATCTGTGGGGATGCCGTTCACAATATGCGCTCCGCTTTGGACCACCTTATTTGGCAACTCGTTCTGGCGGAGGGCGGTAAGCCCGGTCGGTGGAATTACTTCCCCATCTTCAGAAACAGAGACGACTTCGTCAATAAAGTCAGATTCCCCAAGAACCCTAAACGCAATCCCGGCGTCTTGCACGGCCTCGACCCTAACGGAAGACCCTGGGCAATCATTGAGGAATCGCAACCGTACAACGGCGGGAAGCTCGGTAGGACCCCCGACGCCCACCCGCTGTTCATTGTTGCTACGCTGGACAATACCGATAAGCATCGTACCCTTCACGTCTATCAGAACGTTCCCGTGGAGCCCGCGGTCCGTAATGTCCTCAGTTGGAATCCCGGTGCCCGTCTCCTGGAATACAGAAGTTGCCGGGAAGCTATCTCGACTAAACATAAGACAGAGATCGTCCGCATGCGCTTCGCCCAAGAGGGACCGGACCCGCAGGTGCGCGTGAATCACGAGATTGCCCTGCTTCCATCGTTCGGCGATGGAAGCCTCTTCGCATCTGTCGGCGCCATTGCCGAATGTAGAGACTACATCGCTTGGCTTATTGAGCGTTTCCCGCCTTTGTTCAATCAAAATAACCCCTAATTAGTTTCTACAGCAAAGGTTTCTCCAACTAAGAAGCGTCCCACGAAGGAACCGCTGCAATAGAAAAGCCCCCGAAAGATCGGGGGCTAATTGCTTCGGTTGTTGCTGCGTTCAGCCTACAGCGTGCGCCGCGTCATCGTGGTCCTTGAATGTACGCGACACCTCTTCTATGTCTTCCGATATTTCGGCCATTTTGCGCCTTATTCTCTGCGCCTCACGAGCCGAACTAGCAGACTCCAAGTCTCTCGCTAGCTTCTGCACTTGCCGTGCTTCTCTCTGTATACGGTCCAAATCTCGCAACACTTGGCCCATAATTCTACCTCCTATGTGGTACCGTAGTGTACCGCTCCATACCGTTAGGTGCCACCCTTTTTGAGCCTCTCCACCTCTTCTCGCAGTTTTTGCTCTCGTTCCACGCAATCAGATAAGTTTTGAGTGAGAGTTTCTATAGATTTGGCTTGAGGCTCCGCTATAGCACGCGTTTCTTCATTTGCTTGTTGGTCAGCCTGAGATTCCGGTGTGACTCCTAATATTTTGTTGAGCCAACCCATCAAAACTTCACCGCCCCCTAGGCCAACTAGAATGGTAGCGGCCACACTCTTCGCGCCGAAGCCCTGATCGTCAAATAACTCCCTTGTAAACAATACCCACAGTAAAGCTCCGGCAGCCCCTCCAAGAACCACAGTACCAAGGGAACCAAAATTAATGCCCGATTTACCAGACAATCTTTGAGGCCAAACCCATTGTTTACTTATGAGCACTCGGATAAGTCCACCTACTACGCCCAACGTAAAAGCAATACATACATTCAACCCCATGACGACATTTTACACGAAGCCTGTTAGTCTTTTCTACAGTGAAGGGATAGTTACCTTAGAAAATGATAGCCGGGCTTAGCGGCAGTCCGGCTTTACGCCTTTGTCCAAAACGAAGGCCGGCGGGGGTTTTTCGCTGTTCTCCACTTTGCGGGCGTTCTCCTCACCGACGTACCGGTAGTGCCACGGCTCCCAGATGTATCCGGACTCTTCCTCTTTCCCACTGGGGTAAGACATTACGAACCCGTACTCCGCCGCGTGCTCCCTAAGCCACCGGGCGGCGTCCGTTTCACCGAAAGCCTGGGTAATTTTGTAGTCCACCTCGGCGTTGGTGAAGTCTACCGTCGTGCCGAGCTGATGCTCGCTGTGGCCCGGCAGCGCGCTAACGCGGTTCGCCTCCGGGCCGTAGAGGTAAGTGTAGTAAGAGAAGGCTGAGGTCTGATCGTAGTAGGACCGATACGCCGAGGAGACCAGAACCTCCACCCCTTCCATACCGGCGTCCACCGTTAGCCGGGAGAGTTGTTCTGCGGCGTCTTCCCTGAGCAGCTTGTCCGAACCGGTAAACGGTACGTCGTGGTAGCTGAGATACGTGAGATCCGTCGGTACGTACGTTGCCGGCAGAGAGTGTTCCTTATCCACCGTCACCAATAGGTTCCGGCAGTTGTTCTCGAACGTTTTCTCTTCGGCAACCGCCCCATCAACAAGCAGAAGTAGCGAAGCGAAGAGTAAGCCTGCCACTACTGCGGCCTTCCGGCCCTTCAACATAAACCCTTTCTCTCGTAGCGAAACACGTCGAACACGGTATAACACGGTATAAGTAATATACGTCGGGTAAGCCACGCTGGTTCACGGCGGTAAGCAGCTTCCAACTACGGGGCGAGAAAGAGAACGATGAGCTGTATCCCGATGGCGGTCAGGGCGACGAAGATTAGGGCCGCCACCGCTTTGTCCCCCGTGTTCAAGTAACCCCGAACGGCGAACACTATCGTGCCGGCGGCAAAGAGCAAAACACCGACCGTCGCCTGCCGGAGAAAGACGCCGAGAGCGAATCCTGCAATGAAGAGTATCCCGGACCCCAGGCTCAGAAACAGTTTGAGCCGGCGGAAAGCGGGCTGCTCTTCGAACTCTCTCAAGGGTTTAGCTGGCGGCGACGACTTCGGGCATGATCTCCCGCAGAAAACGTCCCGTGTACGAGGCCTCTACCCGCGCGATCTCCTCGGGGGTGCCCGAAGCGACGATCTCGCCGCCGCCGTTGCCGCCTTCGGGGCCGAGGTCGAGGACGTGGTCAGCCGAACGGATCACGTCCAGGTTGTGTTCGATGACAATGACCGTATTACCCGCGTCCACAAGCCGGTGCAGTATCTCCAGCAGCCGCTCAACGTCGGCGAAGTGCAGCCCCGTGGTGGGCTCGTCCAGGATGTACAACGTCTTTCCGGTCGCCCGCTTGCCCAGCTCGCTCGCCAGCTTTACCCGCTGGGCCTCGCCGCCGGAGAGCGTCGTGGCCGGTTGTCCGAGCCGGACGTAGCCGAGCCCCACGTCGCGCAACGTGTTGAGCCGCCGGGCGACGGCCGGGACCGGCTCGAAAAAGTCGCACGCCTCGGCCACGGTCATGTCCAGCACGTCGGAGATGCTTTTGCCCTTGTAGGTAACCCGCAGGGTTTCGGTGTTGTAGCGGCGACCCTTGCAGACCTCGCAGGGGACGTAGACGTCGGGGAGAAAGTGCATTTCTATGCGGATCTGGCCGTCGCCCCGGCACGCCTCGCAGCGGCCGCCCTTGACGTTGAATGAGAACCGGCCTGGTTTGTAGCCCCGGATTTTAGCCTCCGGCGTCGCGGCGAAGAGCTGCCGGATGTGGTCGAAGACCTTCGTGTACGTCGCCGGGTTGGAACGGGGCGTGCGCCCGATCGGGCTCTGGTCTATGTCTATGACCTTGTCCAAGCCTTCGATACCCTTGAGGCCCGCGTGCCGTCCCGGACGGTGCTTGCCGCGGCTCACGGCATTGGCGAGCGCCTTGAAGAGTATGTCGTTTACTAGCGTGCTCTTGCCGGAACCGGAAACCCCCGTTACGCAGGTGAACACCCCGAGCGGAAACTCCGCGTCAACCTCTTTCAGGTTGTGCTCGCTCGCCCCAAGCACCGTAACCGCTCCGGTCGGCTCCCGACGAGCGTCCGGTGGTTCTATCCTCCGCCGGCCGGAGAGAAAGTCGCCGGTTACGGAGCGATCTGCGGCTTCGAGGTCTCCCACGCTGCCGGCGGCCACGATCTCACCGCCGTGGACCCCGGCCCCCGGTCCAACGTCCAAAACGTAGTCCGCCGCCCGGATAGTTTCCTCGTCGTGCTCGACCACGACCAGCGTGTTTCCCAGGTCCCGCAGCTTGGTAAGCGTGTTGAGCAGCCGCTGGTTGTCCCGCTGATGGAGGCCTATGGACGGCTCGTCCAGCACGTACAGTACCCCGACGAGCCCGCTTCCCACCTGTGAGGCGAGCCGTATCCGCTGGGCTTCGCCGCCGGAGAGGGTTCCGGCGGACCGGCTCAGGGTCAGGTAGCCGAGGCCCACGTCCACGAGGAAACCCAAGCGCTCCCGGATCTCTTTTACGACCCGCTCGGCGATGATCCACTCCCGGGTGGTGAACTCGACGCCCTGAAAGAAGTTTTGGGCGTCCGTTACGCTCAACTCGGTAAACTCGTGGACGTTCTTTTCCCCCACCATCACGGCGAGCGCCTCGGGCCGCAGCCGGGCGCCCTCGCACTTAGGACAGGGCACGTGGCTCATGAACTCCTCGATCTTCTCCCGCCGATACTCGGACTCCGTCTCGGCGTACCGGCGCTGCAGGTTGCCGACCACGCCGTCGAATTTGGTCATGTACTGTCGCCGGCGTCCGTATCGGTTCCGGTAGGAGATGTAGATCCGCCCGCCGTCCGTACCGTGCAGCACGGTGTTTTGTTGCTCCCCAGGCAGGTCGCGCCAGGGCACGTTCGGGTCTATGTCGTACTTCTCCGAGAGCGCGCCGAGGATGCTGCTCTGGTACTCGCTGGAAGAGTTGGCCCACGGTACGAGCGCCCCCTCGTTTATGCTCAGATCGCCGTTCGGAACGACGAGTTCCGGGTCGATCTCCAGCCGGCTCCCGAGACCGTCGCACCGGGAGCAGGCGCCGTGCGGGCTGTTGAACGAGAACGTCCGCGGCTGTATCTCGGCGATGGAGGCGCCGCAGTTGGTACAGGTAAAGCTCTCGGAGAAGAGCATCGAGTCACCAGCTTCGCTTCCGTTCTGCTCTACGGTCTCTATCTGCACGAGCCCCTCGGAGAGCTTGAGCGCAGTTTCTATGGAATCCGTCAGGCGGCGCTCGATCCCCTCTCGCACCACGAGCCGATCAACCACCACGTCAACGTCGTGTTTGTAGTTCCGGTCCAGGTTCAAGTCCACCGGAAGCTCGTGCAGCTCGCCGTCTACCCGCACGCGGGCGTAGCCGTCCTCGGCGAGTTCCTTGAACAACGTGCCGTACTCGCCCTTACGGCCGCGCACCACCGGCGCCATCACCATAAAGCGGGCTTTTTCCGGCAGCTCCAGCACCTTCTCGACCATCTGCTGCGGGGTCGAGGAGGCTACGGGGAAACCGCAGACGTGGCAGTGCGGCCGGCCGGCGCGGGCGTAGAGCAGGCGGAGGTAGTCGTAGATCTCCGTTACCGTAGCGACCGTGGAGCGGGGGTTGTTGCTGGTGGTCTTCTGATCTATGGAGACCGCCGGGGAGAGGCCGTCTATGTGGTCCACGTCCGGTTTGTCCATCTGGCCGAGGAACTGCCGGGCGTAGGCCGAGAGGCTCTCGACGTAGCGGCGCTGGCCTTCGGCGTAGATCGTGTCGAATGCGAGAGACGACTTCCCGCTGCCGGAGAGCCCGGTCACGACTACCAACTCGTCCCGCGGCATGGAAACGGTTACGTTTTTCAGGTTGTGTTCCCGCGCCCCACGGACGATTATCTGGCTTTCGGCGATCTTTCGGCTCCTTTTTCGAAGGCGTTACCGGCAAGTATACGGCCTCCGTTGGGGAGGCCAAAGGGTGTATTGTTACCGCCCGGAATTTTACCATCGGAACGTGGCGCCTTTTACCTTTTATCCACGAGCGTATATAGTTACGCGGTATAGACTAGCTATTTATCGCCCCAGGCTGCAGGGGGAACGCCGATGATATTACGAGACTTCAAACAAACCATTACCGAAGACCTCGACGCCGCCTGTCCCGTGGAAGGTGAAGAAGACCGTACCGTTACCGGCATCTCCGTAGATGAAGGAGATTTGCAAAACAACGGTTGGCTGGAGCCGGGTGAGATCGTGGTTAGCAGCCGGGGGACGCTGGACCAGAAATTCCTGAAGCACGCCCAAGAAGTTGGGGCTCCCGCGGTGATCTGGCGGACGAACAGCCCGCCCAAAGAGGATGCCGTCGACCTCGCGCGCAAGCTCGGGATCGGGCTTTTTACGCTGGCCCCGGCGGTGCCGCTCAAGCGGTTGTTTTCGGCGTTCTCGGAAAGCAACGACCTGTTGCTCCGCTCTCACTCGGTTAGCAAAGCGTTGCTGGAGACGGCGGTAAGCGAAGGGACGATACAAAGTTTAGCGGCGAAGATCTCCGAACTACTCGGGCGGTCCGTTGCGGTGGAAGATCCCGTCGGCCGGCTGCTGGCCGGCGCCGGAGAATCACGGGTGCTGTCGGATCTACTGGAGGAAAAGGAGCTTCGGGCTTCGAGTAGTACGGGCATCGACGACATCCGCCGTGAAAGAAGGGACCGCTATGCCCGGCTACCGGACGGTTTCCTGTCCGTGCCGATAGAACGTTGGAGGGTAGAGAGCAACGAGCTTTTCTGGATGCCGATCGGCAGCGGAACCCCGGTTGGCTACCTGTGGATGGACTTGGGCGGCCACGCCCTGACGCCGGAGGACGTGGTGTTACTCTACTGGACGCGGCGCATCCTGGAGACGGAACTCGGCAAAGAACGGGTCCGGTTGGAGACCGAACTCGGCGCCCGCGGAGATTTCGTAGACGACCTGGTGAACGGCCACTACGGGTCGGTCGACTTGCTGCTGCAGCGGGCCAGATACCTCGGCGCGGACCTCTCGGCCGGGGCGCTGACTCTGATCGTAGACATCGACGACTTCGCCAACTACCTGGAGCGGCGCAAGCTCAAGGAGTCGGCCATCCAGGAGCTGAAAAAGCGTTTGGCCGACGCGGTCCGCCTGCAAGCCCGTCAACTCTTCGACAACTTCCTTCTCGGTCCCCGCTCGGACAACGTAATATTGTTTATCGGGGCGTCGAAAGAGGTTCCACCCGCGGAGATCCCGGAAGCAACCCGGCGGCTGGCGAACCAGATGCAGCGCTACGTCAAGGGCCTACTTCCCGACCTGACGATTTCCATTGGCATCGGGCGTTACATAGAGAACCCGTCGGAACTGCCGGGCGCCTACTCCGAGGCCGAAGTCGCGCTGGAGATCGGGCACCGCATCCAGGGGCCGGACTCCATCTCGACCTTCGCAGGGGCTGGCACCTACAAACTCCTTTTCCGCGTACTCCAGGAAGATCCCGACGAACTGGAATCCTTCTACGATGAAACCCTGGCCCCGGTCGTGGTCTACGACTCCCGCTACGGAACCGAGCTGATCAAAACCCTCACCACCTACCTGCGCAACGACGCCTCGACGGTCAAAACCGCAACGGAACTCTTTGCCCACCGGCACACCATCCGCTACCGCCTGGACCGCGTCGGCGAACTTACCGGCCTCGACGTAGACAAGAGCGAAGACCGCGAAAGCCTTACGCTAGGCATCAAAGTCATGCAACTTCTGGGACGAGTCCCCGAAAAACCTTCCAGCTTCTCCGACCGCTAACCCCTGAAACTCCCCAACTTTGTACAAACGTAGCAACTACCGCGCCTTTGGGTCATCTTATGTTTGTACATCGGTATAAAGACTATTTGCACACAGGCGGATATGCTTTCGAAGACTTTAAACCCATTAGCAAGGAGGGAATTATTTTGCGCCGATTTGGACTCATATTCGCCGTTGCCCTGGTGGCGGCCCTGGCTTTACCTTCGGTGGCGTTTGCGCAAGACGCACCGAGCAACGAGGATTTGCAGTTCGTCGCCAACACCGTTTGGGTGATGTTGGCGTTCATACTGGTGCTTTTTATGCAGGCCGGGTTCGCCATGCTGGAGGTCGGGTTCTCCCGGATGAAGAACGTCGGAAGCGTCGTGGCGAAGATTCTGGCCAACATGGGCATCGGGGCGCTCGTTTTCTGGGCGGTCGGTTTCGGGCTGGCCTTTAGCGAAGGCAACGCGCTCTTCGGGAGCGGCGGTTTCTTCCTGAGCGGCTTCGAGGACGACGGCATCCCCGTTTCGCTATTGTTCCTCTTCCAGACGGCCTTCGCGCTCGTCTCGCTGGCGATCGTGTGGGGCACGATGTTGGAGCGGACTAAGTTCCCGGTGTATTTGATCTTCGCGGTCGTCTTCGTCGGGCTCATCTACCCGATGGTGGCGCACTGGATCTGGGGCGGCGGCTGGCTGAGCGGCCTCGGTAAACAGGACTTCGCCGGCTCCACGGTGGTCCACCTTTCCGGCGCCATGGCGGCCCTTGCGGGTACGCTTATCCTTGGTCCCCGGCTCGGCAAGTACGACGACGACGGCAACCCGCAGCCCATCGCCGGCCACAACATGCCGCTGGCGGTGCTGGGCGTCCTGATCCTGTGGGTCGGCTGGCAGGGCTTCAATCCCGGCTCGACGCTGGGCGCCGTGCCGGAGATCGCCGACATCGCCCTGACGACCAACCTCGCGGCGGCAGCTGGTGTGATCGGGGCCATCGTCATGAGCTACGCTTACCGGCGCAACGTGGACGTCGGCATGGCGGGCAACGGCGCGATAGCGGCGCTCGTGGCGATCACCGCATCTTGTGCCTTTGTGGCGCCGTGGGCGGCGGTAATTATCGGGTTTGTCGCGGGCATCGTCATGTATGCGAGCCTCCTGTTCTTCGACAGCATCGGCGTGGACGACCCGGTGGGCGCCATTGCGGCCCACGGCATGGGCGGCATCTGGGGCACGCTCTCTTGCGGTCTCTTTGCGACCCCGGCGCTGGCGGAGGCCAACGGTGGTAACCCGGGCCTCTTCTACGGCGGTGGGCTTACCCAGCTCGGCGTTCAGGCCATCGGCATCGTCGCGGCCGGCGGGTTCGTGTTTATCGCTTCGCTGGCGGTGTTCGCCCTCTTGAAAGCCACCATCGGCGTCCGGGTCAAGCCGGAAGAAGAGCTCAACGGCCTCGACATCAGCGAGCACGGCGTTTACGGGTACGCGGGTCAGATCATCGCTACGGACGACCGCCAGAATGGCAACGGCGCTTTCGCCGCCGGTCCGCAGCAGACCACGACTTCGACCGAGAGTCAGTCCTAACGGAACAACGCGCTCGACGGAGACGAGATGGGCTGGGGGAAACTCCGGCCCATCTTTTTGCGTAAATATTTCTAGCGTTCGAGGTCGAATTGGAGTACGCTTTGGCGGGCTGTAAAGTGCTGGATGCGGCCACAGAAAAAAGAGCCACACAACCGATGCAGTAAGACGAACAGGATTCGAGGGAGCATTTTTGGACCGTTTCATAGCCCAGGCTTCGGGGCACAACAACTACATCGTCAACGTTTACGAAGACCACGTAGAGATCACGAGCGGGTGGCAGGGACAGAACGTCGAGGCTATCGGGCTCAAGGACGTTTCGGCCGTCACGGTCAAGGGTTTGGTGAACTGTACCCTTACGCTGGAGAACAACAAGGGCCGGGTGTACCAGATCAGCCGCATGGCCCGGCCGGACGCCAACGGGATCAAATCCGCCATCGAACGTCAGAAACAGAAAGCCGGCCTGTACGAGTAGGGCTTCTCTACCCTTTATCAACGTCCCCGGCGAAAGCTCCGTCGGCGGCGACCTGACCCGGCCGTTTTCTAGCGGGGGGCTTTCGTGTGGAAGGTCCGGAGGAACTTAGCGTCAAGTATCCCGGGGTAAGTGCGGGCGTCAAAAGGCCTTTCTACGGCTGGGCTGTGGTCGTCGTGGCGACCCTGGCTACTTTTTGCTCCGGCCCCGGGCAGTCGTTTGTTTTCTCGGTCTTCGTAGACCCCATCCTGGCCGACACCGGCCTCTCCCGGGTGTACCTCTCGACGCTCTACACGTTCGGCACGGGCGTGAGCGCCGTGATGGTCGTGGTGGTGGCCCGGCTGGTGGACCGCTTCGGCGCGCGCCTGATGCTCGCGGGTATCGCCCTCGGCCTCGGCATCGCTTGTTTCGGCATGTCCGTCGCGGCCGGGCCCATCGCGTTGTTTTTCGGCTTTGCCGCGATGCGGGCGCTCGGCCAGGGGTCGTTGCCGGTCACGGCCAACATCCTCACCGCCCAGTGGTTCGTGAAACGCCGCGGCCGGGCGATGGCGGTGGTTGTATTGGGATTGGCGGCCTCCAATGCCTTATTGCCCCCGCTCACGCAGTCGCTCATAGTTGCTTTTGATTGGCGAACGGCCTATGTTATTTTGGGCGTGGCGGTTTGGTTGCTGCTTATTCCCGCTTCTATCATCGTGGTTCGTAACCGGCCCGAAGCCGTCGGTTTGTACCCGGACGGTTCTTCCGAACCGGTGCCGGAGCCCGGCGGCGCGGCGGAACGCGAGCGGGGCTCGTGGGAGGCCATAAGCTCCTCAAACTTCTGGCTGCTGGCCGTGCCTCTCGCGGCCATTCCCTTCGCGGTAACCGCGCTGGTGTTTCACCAGATCTCCATCCTCGGCGAGCAGGGACTCAGCGCGACGGCCGCCGCCGGGGTGTTTGTGCCGTTCGCCGCGGCCTCTGCGGCGACGACCGCCTTCTCGGGGTTCCTGATAGAGCGCCTCGGACCCCGCCATCCGTTGTACGTTAGCATGGCACTGTTGCTCGCGGCGGTGCTCGGGCTGCAACTGGTTTACTCACCGATTACGGCCGTTTTGTACTCGCTGGTCCTCGGGGCGGGCGCCGGGTTTCAGGGCGTCGTTGCTGGGGTGGTGTGGGCCCACTACTACGGTCGCCGGGGGCTCGGCAAAGTTCAAGGACCGGCCACGATGGTCATGATCTCCGCCGCCGCGCTGGCCCCACTCCCGCTGGCCGCCCTCCGCTCGTTCTCCGGCGACTACGTCCTGGCCCTCGCCGTGCTAGCCGCTGTTCCCATCGTATGCACGATCATGCTTTATCTGTTCGACCCGGACAAAGCCCGGCAGGAGATCCAGGCTACGGAGTAATACTTTCCGGCGGTGGGTAAGACGTCCGTAGTATTCACATCGTAAGCAATACGGTATATTTTATACCTTTAGAGAAGCCGAGTAAGAGGAGGTGCCGGGTGGTGGCGCCAAAGCGACGGCCACTAAATCGGGAGCGGATACTAGAGGCGGCGGTAGACTTCGTAGATCGTGAAGGCCTCGACGCCCTCAGCATGCGGAAGCTGGGCGCAGAGCTCGGCGTCGAGGCGATGTCGCTCTACAACCACGTACCGGGCAAGGATGCTCTGTTGAGCGGAATGGTGGAGTTGATGCTCCGGGGACTAGAAATTCCACCGGAGAACGAAAGCTGGGAGGCCCGCGTCCGGGAGGCGTACCGGAGGTTCCGCCGGCTGGCGCACGAGCACCCCCACGTGTTCCCCCTGCTGATCGTACGGCCGCCGGACACCATGGACGGCGCCTGGCTGGTAGAAACTTTCCTGGAAACGCTGCAAAAAGCGGGCTTCGATCCGCACGCGGCGCTCCGGGCATACCGGACCCTGACCAGCTACACGGTCGGGTACGTTACGTCGGAGATTCGGGGCTTCGCCATGGAACCCGGAAACGGCCGGGTCGGCGCCCGGGGACTACAAAAAGACGACTTCCCGCGACTGGCGGAGCTCTCACCATCCTTGGACGGAGTCGACCGCGACGCCGAATTCGAAGGAGGCCTGGACCTGATTCTCTCCGGTCTACGAGCCAAGCTGGTATAGAAACGCAAAGCTCAGGCGACCCCGCGCTGCAATACGCGAACGGCCCAGAAGAGGGTTAGTAGTGAAAGTACACCGACTACCACGAAGGCACTCACCACCGACGTGCCGCCAGTAGTCCCGACGAAGAGGACTCGCGTGGCCTCCACAGCGTAGGCAAACGGGTTTACTGAAGCTATTGCGCGCATCCACCCCGGAGCCAGGGTCAACGGCAATACTATTCCAGAGAGCAGCAGCAACGGCAAGGTGAAGAAGTTGATGGTCGGGGCAAAACTGTTCTCGTCCTTTAGCACCAGCGCAAGCGCATAGGAGCAGGATGCTGACATTATCCCGATGAGGGCTATCAAGACCAACGCGACGGCCACCCCGAACATGCTGGCCCGCATACCCATTAGCCAGGCTACACCTAAGAGCAATAGCGATTGTGCCAGCAGAACTACCACATCCCGGAGAACACGCCCCAAAACCAACGCCAGCCGGCTCACCGGGGTAACCGAAAGACGCTCTATTACTCCGGCTCGAATCTCGGCGATCAGGCCAAACCCGACGAACAAAGTCCCGAAGAGCGCCATTAAAATTAAAAGTCCCGGAGTAAATACCTTAGAGCTTCCGCCAGTAGGGAGGGAGCGACAGTTTATGAGTTGGGCATGGAATGCTAAATCATTCGGGAAGTCCTCAAAGCTTTCCGAACAAGGAGCAACCCATGCCCGTCCTGCCACCATACATCATCGAGCCTATCTGGGAGCAGTTCGCCGTCCTGTTGCCCGAGCACCAAGAGACTCATCCTCTGGGTTGCCACAATCCCCGCATACCGGAGCGAGTGATCTTCGACAAACTCGTGCAGGTTCTGGTCTTCGGCTGCGCCTACGAGAGGATTGCCGACGAGGAGTGCTCAGCCACCACCATCAGGCGTCGCCGAGACGAGTGGATCGAGCTTGGAGTAATGGAAAAGCTACAGAAGATAGCGCTCGATGCCTACGACCGGATAATTGGTCTCGATCTTTCGAATGTTGCCTTAGACTGCTGCATCACCAAAGCTCCGTGCGGCGGTCAGAAGGCGGGTAGAAGCCCCGTAGATCGGGGAAAGCAGGGCATAAAGCGTTCCACGGTAGTAGACGCCAACGGTATCCCACTGGGAGCCATAGCCGCTCCGGCCAACCGTCACGACTCGCCACTGCTGGAGGAGACCCTGGATGCTATGGAGATTGTGGGAGAGTTGCCCGAGCGGATCAGCGTCCACCTCGACCGTGGCTACGATTCAAAGAGCACCCGAGAGAAGCTACACGACCGTGGCCTACTGGCGGAGATCTCCGAGAAAGGCAAGCCAGCCCCACTAGCAGCGACGAATCGGTGGGTAGTTGAGCGTACGAACTCCTGGACCAACGCCCACAAGAAGCTCGTGTGGTGTACCGAGAGGTGCGGGCGGGTGATCGACTTCTGGCTCGCCTTCTCTGGGGTGATCATAACCGTGCGCAGGCTCGTACGCGAGGGCTGGACCCACTACCGTTGGGAGGGACGATCTTGTCGTCAACCATAGCCTACTGGCGGAGCTTCTTAAGAGCCCCGCCGGGCGGAAATTCCGGACCTCGTGCTATACCGCCGAGCAAAGGAGCGAAAAGCAGCAACCACACGATGGGTTGAACAACCCCGACGACAACCCACACCGGGTTGCGCAAGGTGGTTCGGAGACTGTAGGCGAATACCAAACAAATGTCACGGACCGTTTTCATTCGCATCTATCCTTTCATCTAATTTGCCGGTTCTCGCAGGGAGCGGCCGGTCTGTCGCAGGAAGACATCATCCAGGCTCGGGCGGGTGAGGGCGATGGTTTGTACTTTGCATCCGGCGCCATCCAGCATCCGCAACACGCCCGGCAAGGATTGCTCGCCGTTTTCGACGTACACACGCAGCGTGTCGTCGTCCTCCTGTACCTCACGTACCGTCGGACCCGAGTCGAGTAGCTCTCTGGCGCGTCCCGGCCCGCCGTTCTGTACGTCGAAGGTTATGGATACTACATCTCCGGATATGCGCTGCTTGAGCTCTTCTGGCGTACCTTCGGTAACGATCCGGCCTTCGTCTATGATCGAGAGCCGATCGCAGAGGGCGTCTGCCTCGTCCAGGTAGTGAGTAGTTAGAAAGACCGTAGCGCCAGTGTCCCGAAGCCCGCGTATTTCGTCCCACAGCCGCGCCCGGCTTTGCGGGTCTAGGTCGACCGTTGGCTCGTCGAAGAACAATAGCTCCGGCCGGTTGACCAATCCTATCGCCAATGCCAGACGTTGCTTCTGGCCGTCCGAGTAAGTGGCCGCTTTGCGCCCGGCGAGGCCCGAAAGCTCGAAACGTTCTACCATTTCTGACACACGCTCTCGGGCCTTTTTTCGGCCCAACCCACATAAACGCGCCTGGAAGAGTAAGTTTTCCAAACCAGTAGCCTGTACGTCTACCCCACCGGCCTGGCTGACGTACCCGATCCGCTCCCTAACCCGCCCCGGCTCCCGCAGTAGATCGTAGCCGACTACCTTTGCCCGCCCTCCACCCGGCCTGAGTAGCGTAGAAAGCATCCTAAGCGTCGTGGTCTTGCCCGCCCCGTTCGGCCCAAGAAAGCCAAAGATATCACCCGCTTTGACTTCCAGGTTCACCCCCCGAACCGCCTCAACCACATCCCCCCGCACCTCGAAACTTTTGCTCAATCCTTCCGCATTGATTACCGGATACACTTCTCTCTCCTTTATTTAATTTTGTATAAAAGTTAGAATATAAGAATTGATGAATCGTTTCAAGGGTGTTTTTGCTTTTTTGGAGTTTTAGGGGAGTTCTCCGCGTTCTATCTTGTCGATAGTTTGTTCTATCCAGGAGAGTTCGGCTTCGTAGTACGCTTTGACGAGGCGTAGGTTTTGTACGATGTGGCGGGGAGTGTAGGGGTTCTGCGTCTGGGAACCCTCCGTCAGATACTCCAGGCCTTTGAGTTCCCCGTTCAGCTTATCGGTCCGGGAGCGTAGAGCCGCCAGTAACTCTTCGTGCGGCATAAAATCCATGAAGGTGAGCGCTGCCTGAAATGGGTCGACGACCGGCTTGCGTTCCCACCAGTACTCCCGCAGGAGGAGCTGAAACTCCGTCTCTCCGCGGCTTGTTACCCGGTACTCGGTTTTAGCCGGACGGCCGCCAGTTTCATCTTTGCTGGCTACCTCGATCAGCCCTTCGTCGTTCATCTTTTTCAACGCGTAGTAGATCGAACCGTACGCTACCTGGGACCACTGCTCGGCCTTCCAAACCTCCAACTCCCGACGAATGTCGTAACCGTGCAAAGGCTGTCCCTTCTGCAAAACACCCAATATCAAAAAACGCGCCGCCGACATCTACCCCATCCCGAATATAAGTTTGTATATTATATCCGAGACAAGTCATGGGGCACGATTGTTGATTTGCTAGACTAATTGCCGGTAAGAACACGAACGACCCAACGAAGGAGGAAATCATGGCCGAGGTAAAGAAGGTTGGGATGTTGACGGGTGGCGGCGACGCGCCGGGGTTGAACGGTGTGATCCGGGCCGTAACCATGAAGTGCATCGAGGATCACGGCTACGAGGTCGTCGGCATAAAGCGTGGTTGGAAGGGTCTCCTCTCACCGGAGGATGACAGCCTGATGAACCTCGGCGTCGAGGATGTGCGCTACATTCTGCAAGAGGGCGGTACCATCCTTGGCTCCTCCCGGACCAACCCGTATAAAAACGAGGGCGACGCCGAAAAGGTCGTTGAGAACATGAAGGAGTTCGGGATCGACGCGCTGGTCGCCATCGGGGGCGATGACACGCTCGGGGTCGCCAAGCGACTGCACGACGACTTCGACGTGCAGGTCATCGGCTGCCCAAAGACCATAGACAACGACCTCTCAGCCACCGACACCACGTTCGGCTACGACACGGCGGTCTCTATAGCGACCGACGCCATAGACAAGCTGAGGACAACGGCAAAGAGCCACGAGCGGGTCGTGGTCGTCGAGGTGATGGGCCGGCACGCTGGTTGGATCACCTGGGGCGCCGGCGTCGCTTCCGCAGCGAACGTCACCCTCATCCCCGAAGTAGAACCGGACATGGACGCCATCGCCGACCTCTTCAAAAAGCGCGCCGAGAACGGCGAAAAATGGGGCCTCGTCGCCGTGAGCGAGGGTGTTGTACTGAGCGACGATTTCATCACGCAGAGCGCCGACCGGGACGAGTTCGGCCACGTCCAACTCGGCGGCATCGGCGAGACGCTGGCCGGGGAGATCGAGGAGCGCACCGGCATCGAGACCCGCCACGTCGTCCTCGGACACCTCCAGCGTGGCGGAACCCCCACTGCCTTCGACCGCATCCTCTCGACCCGCTACGGCCTCAAAGCCGCCGAAGCCATAAACAACGGCGAGTGGGGCCAGATGGTCGCCTTGCGCGGGGATGAGATCGTCACCGTCCCGCTCTCCGAAGCTACCGAAGAAACAAAGACCGTCTCGGACAAGCTCTACGAAGACGCCCGGACGTTTTTCGGGTAAACCATCAGACAAAATCAGGTCTTGCACCACCCGGCGTGAGCGGTCGCCTACGCAGTAGTTCTGCCGCTGCCGGGCGCCGCCAGCGTGAACCTGCTATCCGTAACTTCTAGAGCGTTTCTCGAAACAACTGATCCCCAGTTTTGTTAAACCTTGAACGCCCGACATTTGGCTGTGAGCAGAAGTGCAAGACCGGATGGCTTTCCTGACGTTCAGTTCTTCTGCAAATTGCTGTAGTGTCTTCCAATGTCGCGCTGACCCTTTCCAAATAAAGTTTGGGCACCCCTGAGTTTTGGGAGCCGGACTTTCCACTCCGCCCTTTACACACTTCGGACCATTTTCGGTCGGATCAAGAGAACGAGCTGTTATCGGGGGCTTTCCTCCGGGTATAGTCGTGGCCGAGACTGTCCGCCGCAGGATGGTCAATTTTTTGTAGAGGCGAAACTTGAGAGGAGCTGCCGCCTGTGAAAGCGGTTGTATTTCAGGAACCATATAAGGTTACAGTGGAAGAGATGCCGGACCCGCAGATAGAGGCGCCCAACGACGCCATCGTCCGGATCACGACGACCAACATCTGCGGGTCGGACCTGCACATGTACGAGGGCCGCACCCCCGCCGAACCGGGTTTTATCTTCGGCCACGAGAACCAGGGCATCGTCGAGGAGGTCGGCGCCGGGGTTACGAAGGTCAAGGTCGGTGACCGGGTAAGCATGCCGTTTAACATCGGCTGCGGCTTCTGCTACAACTGCGAGCGGGGCCAGACGGCCTTCTGCCTGACGACGAACCCAAACGGGGCCGGGGCCGCTTACGGCTACGCCGGTATGGGGCCGTACCAGGGCGGGCAGGCCGAGTACCTGCGGGTCCCATTCGCAGACTTCAACTGCCTGGAGTTGCCCGAGGGTGAGGAGCACGAGAACGACTTCGCCATGCTCACCGACATCTTCCCTACCGGCTATCACGGCACCGAGATGGCCGAGGTGAAGCCGGGCGAGACCGTCGCGGTATTCGGTGCGGGGCCGGTCGGCATCATGGCGGCCTACAGCGCGATGATCCGGGGTGCGTCCGTGGTCTACGTCGTGGACAAGGTCCCCGAGCGGCTGAAGCTGGCCGAGCAGATAGGGGCCGTCCCGATAGACTACTCGCAGGGCGACCCGGCGGACCAGATCTGGGAGATGCGCGGCGGCGACGGCGTGCAGAAATCTGTCGAGGCGGTCGGCTATCAGGCCCACGACAATGAGGGCCAGGAGCACCACGCCATGGCGCTCGAAGGCTGTATCAAGGCGACCAACCCGGCCGGCAAGATCGGCTGTGTCGGCGTCTTCATCATCGGCGACCCCGGCCCCGAGGACGAGCAAGCCCAGCAGGGCGTCTACCCGTTCTCGCTCGGCGCTTTCTTCATGAAGGGCCTCAGCATCGGGATGGGCCAGGCGAACGTCAAGAAGTACAACCGCTACCTGCGCGACCTGATCGTCGCCGGGCGCGCCATGCCGAGCCAGATCGTCTCGCACGAGCTACCGCTCGACGAAGCCCCAGACGCCTACGACAAGTTCGACAAGCGCGTGGACGGCTACACCAAAGTAGTCCTCAAGCCGTAAAAACCGCAAGGACAGAGGAAACGAGGACCAACGACATGAGCGAACAACAACCGGTACACCCTCAAGAACCCGCTGAAGGCGGCGAGGACGAGGTAGAAGCGTCCGGCGCCGATAAGGCGGGCGACAGCGATACGGGTGAAGGACCGGATTCCGAAGAGCGGTCGGCGGAGCACCCGCAAGACCCGGCTGAGGGTGCCGAAGACCAGGCACAAGCTTCGGGCGCCGAAAAGTCCGGAGACGACGAATAGCGCCGACCGAGTAAGTCGAGCCGTGGGTCCGTCCGGGTCTACGGCCTCCAAAAAGCGAACGGAAGGAGAAACATCATGGCTAGAGAAGAGAACATCGCGGCCCAGGAGAGGTTCGCCGAAGCGGTAAACACCGGTAACTTCGACATCTTCGACGAAGTAGTCGCCGAAGACGCGGTAGATCATGACCCAGCGCCCGATCAGGGGCGCGGCCCGGAGGGCTTCAAGACGTTCTTCGGGATGATGCGCAACGCATTCCCGGACCTGGAGGTCACGCCGGAGCACATGACCGCAACCGACGAGGACGTGGCGCTCGCCTACACGGTCACCGGCACGCACCAGGGCGAGTTCCAGGGCGTCGAGCCGACCGGCAAGAGCATCTCGGTTCGCGGATGCCAGATCGGACGCTTCGAAGACGGCAAGCTCGCCGAGCGTTGGGGCTCCTCGGACGAGCTGGGCATCCTCCAGCAACTCGATGCCGTGGAGATACAAGGTGGGGAGGAAGACAAGGGGCTCATAGACAAGTTGACGGGCGGGTAGGCGCCTTCCCGGCGCGGATTGTCGCGCCGGACCCCTACTTCTCTTTGGTAGATAGTCCGTAGGCCGAAAGGTTGGTCCATGAAGATAGTAGCTGTACTGTATCCTGGCGGTGACGCCGCCGACGACCCGGAGTTGCTCGGGTGCGCGGAGAACGCGCTTGGTCTACGGGAGTTCGTCGAGGAATGGGGACACGAGTTGGCCTCCATTACGGACCGGGAAGGGGATGAACTGCGGGGACACCTCCAGGACGCGGAGGTGCTCATCACCACGCCCTTCTGGCCGGTATACGTTGACGAAGATATGCTCGATGGCGCCCCGGAGTTAAAGCTCATCCTCACGGCCGGGGTCGGCAGCGACCACGTGGACCTCGGCGCGGCGGCCGAGCGGAACATAACGGTCGCCGAGCAGACCGACTCCAACACCGTTAGCGTCGCCGAGCATGCGGTCATGCAGATACTGGCGCTCGTCCGCAACTACATCCCGGCTTACAACGACGTCATAAACGGTGGCTGGTCCATTGGGGAGATCGCCGCGCGTTCCCACGACCTGGAGCACAAGACCGTCGGCATGTACGGCGCGGGCCGCATAGGGCAACTTATTTCGCTGCGCCTCAAGCCCTTCGACGTGGATACGCTCTACTACAAGCGGACCCGGCTAGAGACGACCGAGGAGAGCACTTTGGGCTTCCGGTACGCACGCCTGGAGGAAATGTTGGAGAAGTGCGACGTCATCTGCATAGCTTCTCCCCTGACGCCGGAGACCCGGGGCCTCTTTGGCGGCGAGAACATCTCCAGGATGAAGCGGGGTTCTTACATCGTCAACATAGCCCGCGGCGCCATAGTAGAGAAGGAGGCCGTGGTCGAGGCTCTGGAGAGTGGGCAGCTCGGCGGATACGCCGGCGACGTGTGGGACCCGCAGCCCGCCCCCGAAGACCACCCGTGGCGGAGCATGCCCCGCCACGCCATGACGCCGCACGTCTCCGGCACCTCGCTCGAAGGCCAGAGACGTTATGCGGAAGATACCCGACTCTGCCTGGGGGCGTACTTCGAGGGTGAGGAGATGGAGCAGGACCATATCGTCGTCCAGGATGGTGAGATCGTATCCGGCAGCTACAAGGCCATCTATGGCTAGGGCCAGGCTACAGACGCTTTTGGCGGGTTGGGTCCGCTCGAGCCGGCAGCCGTACCGAACGGAGAAGCCGGATAGACTCGGAGATTCGAAAGGAAAAATATGCACAAAGCGGAAATCGCATTCCAGCGGGATCCCCCTACAATTCCGTATAAACCCGTCCGGTAGGTAGAGAGCGACCGCAACGAAAAGGAGAAATCTATGAATACGACTCTGGGAGACGTGGCCGCAAACTTCGGTAAAGGCTTGTTCGCCGGTTTAGCCGGAACGGCCGCGATGACGGCCTCCAGCACCCTGGAGATGAAGCTTAGCGGCCGTGGCGAGAGCACGACCCCGGCCCAGGCCGCCGAGGCAGTCCTCGACGTCGAGCCTAAGGACGAAGACTCGGAGAGCAAGTTCTCGAACCTGGTCCACTGGGGCTACGGGACGGGTTGGGGGAGCGTAAAGGGACTGCTGGCTTCGACCGGGCTCTCCGTCCCCGCCGCAACCGTGGCGCACCTGGGGCTGGTGTGGGGCTCGGAGCAAGTTATACTTCCGAAGCTGAACGTATCGGCGCCCGTTTTCAAGTACGGTGGAAAGGCGGTAGCTACGGACCTCCTTCACCACACCGTTTATGCTGTGGCTACCGGGCTCGCTTACTCTTACCTGGACCGCAGCCAGTCCCGCTAGGGGAAGGCATCAGGTAGAGGGGCTTGCCGACCAGAGAAAAAGGAGGTACACAGAGAATGGCGGCCACACAGAACGGCGCCGAACTGCATCCGACCACGGTGGAGTTGGCCCAGGGAGCCAACTACGGGATGATCTGCACGCTTCTTCCCGGGGGAAACCTGCAAAACCACTGCATCTGGGTCGGTACGGACGGAGAGCGCCTCATGGTCAATACCGAAGTCCACCGCCAGAAATACAAAAATATCGAGCGCGACCCAAGAGTTACGTTGACGATCCGGGACGAAGAGAACCCTTACCGCTACGCCGAGGTGCGTGGGGAGGTCGTCGAGACGGTGACGGGAGAGGAGGCCCGCGGGCACATAGACCAACTCTCCCAGAAGTATCACGGCCAGGACTACGACCCCGGGGACATAAAGACCGAGCGGGTGACGCTTTGGATCGTCCCTAACCGCCAAACCGTAACCGGCCCCGGAGAGGACGAAGGAGGACCTTCTTCCTGGTAAAAAGCATATTCACTACAAACTCTGTCGAGAGAACGTACATCCTACCAACGAGAGGAGAAAGACATGGCTAACGAACTGCAGGGACGGAAGGTGGCTATATTGCTCGCCCCGGTGGGAACCGAGCAGGCTGAGTTCACCGAACCGAAAAACGCTGTCGAAGAAGCCGGCGCCGAGGTAGACGTGGTCGGCATCGAGACCGGCGAAGCCCAGACCATGAACAGCGACGTCAACCCCGGCGAGAGCTTCACGGTGGAGAAGACCTTCTCCGAGGTCTCCGCGGAAGACTACGACGCCCTGATCGTGCCGGGCGGAACCGTGGGGGCGGACAACCTGCGGGGCAACGAAGAGGCCGTAGGCTTCGTCCGCTCCTTCTTCGAGCAGGAGAAGCCGGTCGGCGTGATCTGCCACGGCCCCTGGACGCTGGTCGAGGCGGACGTACTAAACGGCCGCACCGTGACTTCCTACCCGACGCTGCAGACCGACATCCGCAACGCGGGCGGCGAGTGGGTGGACGAGGAGGTCGTCACCGATCAGGGCCTCGTCACGAGCCGCAACCCCGGAGACCTTGAGGCGTTCTGCGCCAAGATCGTCGAGGAGTTCGCCGAGGGCAAGCACGCCGAGCAGGCCCGGAGCGTCTGAAAGAAGCACAACCGGCGACCCGACATCGAGGGTCGCCGGCCGCTTGATGGGACGGTACCACGCGCCCCTCCGGCGGTTAGCCCGGGCTCGTGTCGGGGGTGTACTCGGCGTACTCTCCGATGCGCCGGTAGCGCTCATAACGACTTTCCAGCAAGGCTCCGGCGTCTACGTCGCTCAAGCCGGAGAGCACCCGGCCCAGGGCTTCGCCGACGGCCTCTATGGCGGGCTGAGGGTCGCGATGGGCCCCACCTAGCGGCTCGTGGAGAACTTCGTCCACGATGCCGTGCTGCTTTAGGTCGCGGGCGGTCAATTTCAAGGCTTCGGCGGCTTCGGCGGCGCGGCTGGAATCTCGGAAGATTATGGAGGCGCAGGCTTCGGGGGCTATGACCGAGAGGTAAGAGTTCTCCAGCATCCCGACGTAGTCGGCGGCACACATCGCTAACGCGCCGCCGGAGCCGCCCTCCCCGATTATTACGGATACTACCGGCACCGGCGAGCGGGCGAGCGCCACGAGGTCGTCGGAGATCGCCCACGCCTGCCCCCGCTCCTCGGCCCCGCGCCCGGCGAACGCCCCCGGCGTATCTACCAGCGTCACGATCGGCAATCCGAAACGGGCTGCCAGTTCGTAGAAACGCTTGACCTTGCGGTAGCCTTCCGGGTGGGCCATGCCGAAGTTCCCCTTTACCCGGCTTTTTACGTCCGCGCCCTTGTCCTGGCCCACGAGGATTACTTTGTGGCCGGAGATCCTGGCAAAGCCCCCGCGCACGGCCGGATCGTCGCCGTAGAGCCGGTCCCCGGCAAGTTCGTAGAAGTCTTCGACCAGGGCTTCGAGATACGCGCGAAGGTTCGGGCGTTCCGGGTGGCGGGCGACCTGGACCCGCTGGTAGGGCGTGAGGTTCGTGTAGATGCGGCGACGGGCCGCATCCAGGGCCTCTTCGAGGCGTAGGATCTCGGCCTGGAGTTCCTCGCTCTCGCCGGCGAGGCGGTGGAGGTCGGAGATGCGGCTTTCGAGCTCCAGGATCGGCTTTTCGAAGTCCAGGATCATCGCGCGGCCCTCAACCTACGAGCTCCAGAAGCTGCCGGAGGTCTTCTTTCAACTCTAACCGGTGGACGATGCGGTCCACCATCCCGTGTTCTTTCTGGAACTCCGCCGTTTGGAAGCCTTCGGGCAACCGCTCTTTCGTCGTCTGCTCTATTACCCGACCGCCGGCAAAGCCGATGCGGGCTCCCGGTTCCGCAATAATTACGTCCGCCGCCGTCGCAAACGAGGCCGTTACCCCTCCGAACGTGGGGTCGGTGAGTACGGAGATAAAAGGCCACGAGCCTTCCATGTACCGGGAGAGCGCGACGCTGGTTTTAGAGAGCTGCATTAGAGAGTAGACGCCCTCGAACATCCGCGCCCCACCCGAAGCCGAGACGATTACCAGGGGTATCTCTTCGGAGAGGGCAAGCTCCATGGTCCGGGCGACCTTCTCGCCGACCACGCTGCCCATCGAGCCGCCGATAAACCCGAAGTCCATCACCGCGAGCGCCAGTCGCCGCCCCCCGACGCTCCCGGTCCCGGTGAGCACGGCTTCCTCTAGCTCGTTTTTGCGGCGGGCTCCCTCCAGCCGCTCCTCGTAGTCTTCAAACCCTAACGGGTCCGAGGCCGACACGTTGCCGTCCGTCTCCTGGAAACTGCCGGGGTCCGCGAGCAACCGGATGCGGGAGCGGGCCGGGAGCGGGTAGTGAAACTCGCAGTTGGGGCACACGTTGAAGCGGGCCGAAAGCTCCTTCTCGTAGATGGTCTGACCACACCCTCGGCACTTGGTAAAGACGCCATCTACTGGGCCGAGACCGCTCTCGGTCTCCGGCTCCGGCGAACGGCTGTACTCGCGACGCTTGCTGAGCCAGTTCCTAATGCCGCTCCCCCACCTCGGCCCGGCTACCGCCCAGGATAGCCTCCCGAACCTCGCCCAACCACTCTCCAGCTTTCTTCGGTCCGCCTTCGGCGACGAGTTGCATCAACTTGCTCCCGATAATGACGCCGTCCGCCTCGCCCGCCGCCTCGGCGGCGGCGTCCGGCGTGGAAATTCCAAATCCCAGCGCCACCGGCGCGTCCACCCTGGAACACACCCGCCGCAGCAACCCCACCGCACCTGGCGGCAGCGTCTCCCGGGCACCGGTAACACCCGCGACCGAGACGCAATATACGAATCCCGACGCCGCTTTCCCGATCTCGGCTATCCGATCGTCCGTCGAAGTCGGGGCGGCGAGCGGGCACAACGCGACGCCCTTGCTTTCGGCCAGCTTTCCGAACTCGCCGAGTTCGTCTACGGGCAGGTCCGGTATCACGAGCCCCGAGACCCCGGCATCCGCCGCCAACTCCAGAAACCGCTCCGTTCCGCGGGCGAAGATCACGTTATAGTAGACGAGAAACACGACCGGCACCCGATCCGAAATCCCGGAAGCAAGGTCCAGGCAGTAGTTCAGGTCCGCCCCGTTCTCCAGGGCGCGGGTCGTGGTGTCTTGAATCGTCGGCCCGTCGGCCAGTGGGTCCGAGAATGGAACCCCGATCTCGACGATATCCGCCCCCGCTGCTACGTAGGCTTCCCCCACCTCCCGCGCCCCGTCGAGCGTCGGGTAACCGGCGGTCAGGTACGGCATCAGCGCCACCCTGCCGTCGGAAAATGCTCCCCGCAAGCGTTCGCTACCCTTCGACACCCAACGCCTCCGCCGCCGTATCTACGTCTTTATCTCCCCGGCCCGAGAGGTTGATGACCATGTTCTTTCCGGGACCTAACTCTTTGGCGACCTTCTCCGCATAAGAGATTGCGTGCGCCGTCTCCAGTGCCGGAATGATACCTTCGGCCCGGGAGCAGAGCGTAAACGCTTCGAGCGCCTCCTCGTCGTCCACGCTGACGTATTCGGCGGCGAGCTGGTCTTTGAGGTGGGCGTGTTCCGGGCCAGTCGCCGGGTAGTCGAGGCCGGCGGAGATGGAGTGGGCCTCCCGGATCTGTCCGGCCTCTGTCTGGAGCACGTAGCTCTTCGCCCCGTGCAACACGCCCAATTTGCCCTCGGCCAACGACGCGCCATGTTCCCCGGACGATAGCCCGTGTCCGGCGGCCTCGACGCCGACCAGCCGCACGTTATCCCGTCCGATAAACGGGTGGAACGCGCCGATGGCATTCGAGCCGGCGCCGACGCAGGCGACGATGGCGTCCGGGTCGCCGCCGAAGCGTTCCCGGGCCTGGACCTCGATCTCACGCCCGATCACGACCTGAAAATCCCGCACGATCCTGGGATAAGGCGCAGGCCCCACCACGCTCCCGATGATGTAGTGGGTGTCCTTCACGTTCGTGACCCAGTCCCGGATCGCCTCGTTCACCGCGTCCTTGAGCGTCCTCGACCCGCTCGTCACCGGCACGACTTCCGTGCCCATAAGCTGCATCCGCACCACGTTCAGCCGCTGACGCCGGATGTCCTCCTCGCCCATATACACTACGCACTCCTTGCCGTAGAGCGCGGCGACGGTGGCGGTCGCGACGCCGTGCTGCCCGGCCCCGGTCTCGGCGATGATGCGCTCCTTGCCCATCCGGTCGGCCAAAAGGATCTGACCGAGCGTGTTGTTGATCTTGTGTGCCCCGGTATGCGCCAGGTCTTCCCGCTTGAACCACACGTTCGCCCCGCCCCACTTCTCCGTGAGCCGCGAGGCGAACATCAAAGGCGTCGGACGCCCCACGAAGTCCCGCGCCAACCCGTCCAACTCTTCGATAAATTCCGGGTCGTCGCGGTAGCGCTCGTAGGCCTCCTCCAGCTCTTCGAGGGCGTGTATAAGGGTCTCCGGGACGTAGCGTCCGCCGTACTGACCGAAGTAACCTGTATCAACTTTTTGCTGCATTTACGAACCTCCGAACCCGCTCGCCGTTCTTTATACCGGGCGCATCTTCCAGGGAACTCGAAGCATCAACACCGTAAGGCTCGAAAAACTCGACTGCCGCCCGCACGTTCTCGGGGGTAAGCCCCCCGGAGACGAGAATGTTAGCATACCTACCCAGCGTCTTCGCCAATTCCCAGTCAAACTTTTTCCCAGTTCCGCCCCGCGCTTTTTCGCTGTAAGAATCTAGCAGGAAGAGGTCCGGTTCGTAGTGTTTTAGGGCCTCCACCGAAGCAGCGTCCCGGACCCGCAGGGCTTTTATGACTTTCAATCCGACGGACCGAAGTTCCGACACGGTTTCCGGATTCTCGTCGCCGTGAAGCTGTGCGTAGTCCAGTCCGACTTCTTCCGCAAGCCAGAGAATATTCCGCGGTTCTTCGTTCACGAAGACCCCCACTTTGAGGACTTCATCCGGCAGAACGTCGGCTATGTTTCTGGCCCGCTCCTCTTCCACCCGACGGGGGCTGGGCGCAAAGATCAGACCGATAGCGTCGGCCCCTGCATCGGCTGCGAGCTGCGCGTCTTCTACACTGGTTATGCCGCACACTTTTACTAAGGTCATTACTCAAGTTTACTCTCTATCCCGGCCCGGCTCCGTCGAGTGGCGCGGGTGGGGCATACCCACGGACTTTCGTGTTAATAATTCCGTAAGGATTGTGAAAGGGCTGTGTAAGAAGCGGGGGCTACATTTCTCTCGTCGAGTGCTGGAAAGGAGATCTGGATGAGTCGAGACGACGTTACGGAAGCGGCCTCCAGCGAGGTTGGCTCTCGTGAGATGGCCGGAGGCGCGGCTACGAAGAAGAACAACGCCATCCGGCTCATCGGCATCGGGCTCGCGCTGTTGGTCGCTATTGTCATCGCCCGGCTCACGGGCGTTACGGAGTACATCAGCCTGGACAATTTAGGCCGCTTGAGAGATTGGATCAATGGTTTCGGCGCCCTGGCCCCCATAGTTTTTATAGTCATTTACGTGGTAGCCGTGGTCGCTTTCTTACCGGCCACACCGCTCACCCTGCTCTCCGGTCTCATTTTCGGGGCCGTTTGGGGGACTTTGTGGACCTGGATCGGGGCCACGATCGGCGCCACCCTGGCTTTTCTCGTTGGCCGATACGCTGCCCGGGGCCTGGTAGAAAACTGGACGGCCAACAACGAGCGCATCCAAAAGCTCGACAAGGGCGTCGAGGAGCAAGGCTGGCGAATACTGCTCATCACCCGCCTCGTGCCGCTCTTCCCATTCAACCTCCAGAACTACGCTTACGGTATTACCAAAGTCGGGCTCGGAATCTACGTGCTGCTCACCGCCGTTTGCATCCTGCCCGGTGTCATCGTCTACACCTTCGCCGGCGGGTCCCTGGCCGCCGCCGAGCAGAACCTCACCCGGACCTTTATCTACCTGGGAATAGCCGCTGTCTTCTTCGTACTGGTCTCTTTTGTCCCTGGCTGGATCAAGAACAAGAATCAGAAGAGGGAGCTCGAGTAAATTGCTTTTCGGAGTATCAATTCTCACAAGAACCTTTCACCGCGAGATCCCAGCCCCGGTAGAAGGCCGAGAAACCCAAACTCGTAGAGGAGAAAAACCATGACAGGGAACTTGTTGCGTAGTCCCGCTTTCTGGGGAGGAGTTGCTTTGCTGGCGGCGGCGACCACATACCTGCTCTTCGGGTACTTCCAGGTACAAGCCGCCTTTATCGACCGCGAGGTAAACGAGGAATTCGTCGCCTCCTCGGAGACCGTCGAAGACAACTCTCCAACAGAAACCACACAAGAAATGCCGGAAACGACAGAGGAAGAGACGACTACCGAAAAAGAGGCTGTCGGCGCCACCACCACGGAGACCACTGAAAAAGCTACGCCGGAGCCCGCACCGGAGACCGCACCGGAGCCGTCCGGGCCGGAGCAGGTTTCGGCGGGAGCGTTCCACGACGTGGAGTATGAGGGTACGGGCGATGCCGTCGTCTACCGGCAAGAGGACGGTTCCTATGTTTTACGCCTGGAGAACCTGGACGTGGACAACGGTCCGGATCTCTTTGTGTACGCCGTGGCCGCTAACGACGCGTTCGACGCGCAAACGGTGCTGGACGCGGGCTTCGTGGACCTCGGGCCGCTCAAAGGCAATCAGGGCAACCAGACCTATGAGTTGCCGCCGGACTTCGATCCGGAGGTACACCGGGCGATCTCGGTCTGGTGCCAGCAGTTTACCGCCAACTTCGTAACCGCCCCGCTGGGAACCGTTTAGATGGGGACCGGTATAATGCGGAAAGCTGAGGAGGTGAAGAGTCGGGTGGCGAGGATTCTGGTCGTGGACGACGAGCCGAATATCCGCGAGGTGGTCGGGCTGTACCTGCGGCGCGACGGCCACACGGTGATCTCGGCCGCCGACGGCGAGGAAGCCCTCTACCTCTTCCGCCACAGCAACCCGGAGCTGGTCGTGCTCGACCTGATGCTACCCAAACTCAACGGCTTCGAGGTCTGTCGCCGCATGCAATCCGAACGGCGGGCCCCCGTCATCATGCTGACCGCCAAAGGCGACGAAGAGGAGCGCATCATTGGCCTCGGCGTCGGCGCCGACGACTACGTCGTAAAACCCTTCTCCCCCCGCGAGCTGGCCGCCAGGGTAACCGCCGTTCTGCGTCGGGTCGAAGAGTCGACCCCGCAAGACCCTACGCAGCCGGTCCTGACCTTCGATGGCCTCTCCATAGACCCGAACAAACGCGAGGCGCTGGTGGAGGGTAAACCCGTAACGCTCACAGCGCGGGAGTTCGACCTGCTGCATCATCTCGCAACGAGCCCCGGCAGGGTCTACACCCGGGATCACCTCATGGAGACGGTGTGGGGCTACACCTTCGCCGCCGAGACCAGCACCGTAACCGTCCACATGCGGCGGCTGCGGGAGAAGATAGAGCCCGACCCCGCAAACCCCCGCTACCTGCAGACCGTCTGGGGCGTCGGCTACAAGTTCGGCGGGTGAAGTTATGAGGACGATGCTCCAGACGCTCGCCGTTGCGCTGGTGTTCCTGCTCGGCGCGCTCGCGGTAACTATCCTGGTCAGCGCCACGCTGTTCGGGGTGCCGGCCTCTGACCTACCGGCTATCGCGGTGCTTTTGGGCGGGGCAGGCGGCGGTGGAGGTCTGATCGCGCTGGCCGTGGTACGCCCCGCCGTGCTCGGTCGCCTCGGTGGCGTGCGGGCGCAACTCGTGGGGGCCGGTCTGGTCGGCAGTCTCCTACTGCTGGGTATGATGCTGGCCGGGGCGCGGGCCATGTTCATCTCGGGTCACGACTTCGTGATCGTGCTGACCATGCTGCTCTTCGCGGCCGTCCTCTCGGTGGGCTTCAGCCTGCTCTGCGCCGCCCCGATGGCGAGCCGCATAGAACGTGTCCGCCACGGGGCCGCCCGACTTACGGAAGGCAAGTTGCAGACAAAGGTCCCGGTCGAGGGGCACGATGAGATCTCCAGCCTCGCCACCGACTTCAACCACATGGCTTCCGCACTGGACAAAGCCAAAGAGAACGAGCGCGAGATGGAACAAACCCGCCGGGATCTCATAGCCTCCGTCTCCCACGACCTCCGCACGCCGCTCGCCTCGACCCGGGCCCTTATAGAAGCCGTGGTAGACGGGGTGGCCGCCGACCCCGGCACCGAAGCCCGCTACCTGGACTCGGCCCGTGGCGAACTCGCCCACCTCAGCCGGCTCGTCGACGACCTTTTCGAACTCGCCCGCATAGACGCCGGTGTCCTGAAGCTAACGCTGGAAGAAGCCTCGCTACGCGACCTCATCTCCGACACGCTCTCCAGCTTCCAGGCCCAGGCTGAGCAACAAAGCGTGAAGCTCGTGGGCGAAGTAGAAAGCGAAGTGGACCCGGTGCTGGCCAATCCGCCTCGTCTCCAACGCGTACTACACAACCTGGTTTCGAACGCCTTGCGGCATACCCCCGCCGACGGTACGGTCTTTCTCCGGGCCACACCGCAGAAAGACAAAGTCCAGGTCGAAGTCGAAGACACCGGCGAGGGAATAACCCCGGAGGATCTCCCACGCGTCTTCGAACGGTCGTTTCGTAGCGAGAAATCCCGAACCCGCTCCGAAGAAGACCACACCGGCGCCGGCCTAGGCCTTGCTATCGCGCGCGGCCTGATCGAAGCCCACGGCGGTGAGATCCAGGCCGGGAGCCAACCCGGCGAGGGCTCCCGCTTCTGCTTCACCCTCCGCCGCGCCTGAAACCTTACGTGTTCCTTAAGATTTAGAGCCACCAAGGTGAAACACATTGCCTGCCACCAACGACCGTGACAAAATCTTTTTAGGCGACAAACAGCCCGAAAGGAAACGTCGCATCGACAACCCCGTGCATCTGAATCAAGATAACGAAGCGCTGTGAACGAACCAACCATTTTTTTAGCCACCGTGGCCGGGCTCGCCTCTTTCTTATCACCGTGCATGTTGCCGGTTATCCCGGCTTTTCTCGCCCAACTCGCGGGCACCTCGCTCGGTTATACGGATCTAAAGCGTCGGGACGTCTTCTTTAACACCCTGCTCTTCGTGCTCGGTTTCTCGACGGTCTTCGCGTGCGTGGGCATCGTCCTGAACGCGGTGCTACAAGAATCCGCCACCGAAACGCTCACCTGGCTCTCACGCGTCGCGGGGACGGTGGTGATCCTTCTGGGTCTCCACTTGACGGGCCTGCTCCGCCTTCCTTTTCTAGACCGGCAGTTCTCGATGCGGCAAACAATGCCCGGGCCCGGACATCTGGCTTCGCTGCTCTTCGGGACTTCTTTCGCGGTGGCGTGGACGCCGTGCGTCGGCCCGATTCTGGGCAGCACGCTGGCCCTGGCCGCCGCCCAACCGGCCTCGGCGTTTCCGCTGCTGCTCGCTTACGCCGCCGGGCTCGGGGCGCCGTTTTTGCTCGTCGCCCTCTTCCCATCTCGGGCGTTCGGGTTCATCAGGAAACATCGCGGGGCCGCCGCCCGCTTGCACACCGCGTTCGGCGGGGTCTTGATCTTGATGGGCATACTCGTGTTTACGGATACGCTCAGCCTGCTCGCCAACTTCCAACTACTAAACGAGGTGCTGCTATGAGATATCTGACCCCCCGTCCCGTGCTTCTCGCCCTTACGATACTCGCGATCGTCGGGTCTATAGTCTTTGTCGAGTTCCGGTTCAACGCCGCGGGTCAGGCCGATACACAGGCGCGGGTGATCCCACCAACCACCGGGGAGACAATAAAAGAGCCGGTTACTGCGGAACTCACAGAGGCCGCAGAAGCTCTGGAGCCTGCCCCAAACAAACCGAAAAAACAAGAAGGTCCAGGGCCACAGAAAGCCCGAAACGAGCCCGCGCCCGGAAGCGATGCGGAGAGAATCGCATCAAAAGAAGAAGAGTTCAAACGCGCCGCCGACATCACCGGCCCCACCGGCTACATCAACACCGACGGCGTCTCACTCGAAGGACTGCGCGGCGATAAAGTCGTATTGGTCGAGTTCTGGACCTACACCTGCTACAACTGTCAAAACGCCCAGCCGTACATCAACGGTTACCACGAGAAATACGCGGACGACGGCCTCCAGGTCATCAGCGTTCACTCCCCGGAGTTCGAGTTCGAAAAGGACTACAACAACGTCGCTGCGGCGGTTCAGGAAGCCGGCATCCAGTATCCGGTCGTTCTCGACAACAACTACGCCACCTGGAATGCCTACAACAACATCTACTGGCCCGCCTGGTACCTCATCGACGCCGACGGCTTTATCCGCTACAAGCACTTCGGTGAGGGCGCTTACGAGGAAACGGAAAAGAAGATCCAGGAGCTACTAGACGAGAAGGACCAAACTTAGAGGTCCATCACCGGTACGCGAATGCAGGTTCGCGTCAACAGCCGCGACGCCAGGTGTCGAAGTACCCCTCGTAGTCAGTCAACGAGCTTCGCTTGCCCTGATGTATCCGTTGTCGCGCCTTTCGACATTGACTCTGCGTCCACCGTGAGTGCGCCCGCCTCGCGCAGCTCGTCGGCGGAGATGGTCTTGGCGGAGCAGATTTGCTCTAGCAGCTCAGCTTGTGGTAGTTCGAGGTTTACGAGTAGGCTAAGCATGTTGAGCACGTTTATGAGCTCCGTCGTGTATTCTGCGAGCCAGTGATCGGGTTGCAGTTCACCTAGCTTCGACGGCGGTCGTCGGTCACCAATAATCGGCCGCTCGCGATTTGCCTTGCGATAGCTGAACCACTGGCGCAACACCTGCTTGCCGGAGACCTCGTAGCTCCACACCCGAGCCTCCACGTTCTCCACGTACCCGCTACCTATTAACAGCCTGCGGTTGGTCGCATCGTAGTCGATGGTATCGGGCATCTTCTCCGGGTCCGACGGAATCGTGCCACCAGTCGGAATTCGCGGGGCGTCGTCCGGCGAGAGCCGCGGCGGCGGGCCTGCAGGCCGACCTTCATCAGTACCCACGAACCGTTCGCCAAAGGTCTGGAGCCAGATGATGGTGCGTCCGAGCTCGACCGCGGCGCCGAAGATATCGCCGTCGCCGGTGAGCGGAACCCGGAGACCCGGCTGTGCAAGATCGGCTTTAAAGCGGTCGGTGAACGCCGGATGAGACGCAACGGCCGCGATGTAGGCCATCAGATCTTCCGCACTGACCATCCTCCCGTACCGCTGACCGAGATAGTCGAGCAGGGCCGGAGGAACATTAGGGATGCTGGCGTCGCGATCACGCCAGGTTGGGAAGATACGTCCCCCGCGCCCGTTATAGTGGTTGAGGTCGGGGAGCAGTGCCGCAAAGGTGACCGCGGGTCCCGACGATGGTGATCTGTCGCCTACTGTGAGATATATTTGGTGCTCTGAGTGAGACTTCCACAAAGTTGGGTTGGGTTGGTTGATCAGCCGGTTGTCGGGGATGATCCACTGGCGGTCGAATGAGCGAAACCCGTAGCGCGTCGGCGGGATACCAGCGCCTTTCTCGTCGGCCACGGGCGTAGGCTGCGGCTCATAACCAGGCAGCCCCTTCTTCACTACACGCTTGCTGTGCTTGTCGCCTGGCTCTCCGCCTCGGAGATGAGGGTGAAACAGATCCTCTTTCCGGTCGGACGGCGCGTCGACCAGAGTTCGCCAACGTTGTCGCAAAGACTCTGTGTCCGGTGCGATTATCCAGGTGCGTCCGGGCATAACCCCGGAGCCGTTGTAGATGAACAGGTCTTCGAGCGCCGGATACGTGGACCACACCCCCACTCCCTCTGGCAAGAACGGGGCGCGCCACCCAGTAGGGCACTCTTTCCAGCCATCAGTGTCGAGGGTGAGGTGACCCAACGCATCCAACTTTTCACGCCGATGCCCGGCGGGAAGCGACCGATACCGAACACTCGCGGGTGTTTCTTGATCTGTATCTGGCGACCGGGAGGCGAGCACGATGCACACGGGCTGCTGTACGGCCTCAAAGATTCTGCTGTTGACCGCAGGTTGGTGCCCCTCCGGAGAGCAGTCGATTACCCACAATTCGTCGGTGGTTCGCCGCAGGTAGTCACGCATCTTCTGGAAGCCGGGCCCATTGAGGAAACCGGCGACCGTGATAAAGCAGACTATCCCCGCGTCAGCTCCCGGTTGATGGTCGAACACTTTCCACGTCGCCCAGCGCCAGAAGTAAATGTACAGGTTGCGCAAGTGCTTCGCATGCGCGCCAACCCCCCATTCACGTGGCGGCATCCACGCCGCGAGCGGTGCGGCCTCAACCTCGTTGCCAGCTTCTACCCACCCGCCGCGCCCCTTCGCCTTCTCCTTGTACGGCGGATTGCCTATCACCACCGTGATAGGTTCTTGCCGCTTGATCTCGTTGGCCTGCTGTCGAGACTTCGCAATCGGGCCGAAGATCGCGGGTAGCCAATCTTGCTCTTCGTAAGGGTTACCCAGCGCATCAGTGACGAACATTTGCAGGGGTGTTGTAGGTGGCGCGTCGGTTTTGGTTAGTTCCGCAAGCTCAGCCAGGATGCGCAACTGGGCTACAGCGAACGGCCCAAGTTGTATCTCGAACGAGATCAAGCGCTTCACAGCGGCATCTATCGCTGCGGGCACAGCACCAGGTCCTTCGTTTTCTTTGACCGTCGCGGCGATCCGGCGCAAAGCCCCGAGTATGAAGGTGCCCGTGCCGACCGCTGGGTCGGCCACGGTCACTTCGGACGAAGCCAGCCCTGAAGTGAGCCTGAACCTATCCTGGAGCACCTCGTCAACCAATCGGATCATTGCGCCAACAACCTCGGGCGGCGTATAGTATGAGCCGGTCTGCTTTCGGAGCTTGTTGTCATAGACTTCTAGAAAGTCCTCGTAGAAGTAGAGCCACGCATCGGGCTCACCCTTGCTAATGGTCGTCCAGTGAACCTCATCGAGCACCCGTGTAAGCGTGCCCAGCGAAGTCTTCAGCGTCTCCTGATTCTCCGCATCATCCGTCAGAATGCGCAACGCGGTACCGATCAACGAGTCCGTCTGCCCCAGTTGACGAGCGACCTGGTCGAGCCCTTTACTAAGCTCTATCTCACGCGCCCGGGCCATCAGCAAGCCAAACGTTACCGCCTGGGCGTATCCGTCTGCGAACTGCTCGTTAGACGCCTCTGGGAAAAGCAGTTTCCTCCAGTCGGCCGCAAGAGCTGTTAGAGCCGTGCTACCAAGTGCCAACTGATCGTTCACCTCGTCGCGCAGCAACCGACACAGCCGGGCACTCACCTCGGCCAATTGTTTTGCATCGCGTGGAGGGATGGGGTCCCATGTAATGAAGTCTCCAAAGAGACCTAGCAAGGTAGGCGGCGCGTCGAGGTCTGCGCCGGAAGTTTCGACGTCACCGACGAGGCTTACAATCTGACCTACCAGCTCGCCACTGCGCCAAAGGCTGAACTCATTGCCATCGGTGTAGATAAGATTCGGTAGCGACTGGAGCTTTTCCCACTGCTGCTTGTCGTGTCGATCCTTGAATTTGCGTGGGTTGGCACCCTTACCGGGCGCCTTGACCTCAACAAACCCGACGAGCGCGTTGTGTACGGTGATCGCGTAATCAGGGCGTGTTTTTAACTCGGCCAGCGAAGACTCGCCAACAGCCGCGACTTTGGACGGTGGGACTCCGCAGAGTTCAGCCAGGTTCTCGAACAAGTCTTCAAGCGGCGCGCGAAGTTGATCTTCCGGTTCTCCTGTTACCGCGACGTTTGACAGCTTTGTCTTGGCTTCAGCCCCAAACTTTGCAATAGCCGATCGAAGTTCCAACCCCATACATAATCCTCTCGTTAGCATCAGCCGTCGCTTTAGCTTCACTCCAAGCACTCTGCGTAAACCGCTAAACGGAAGCATTGTGTCTATGCTACATTTTAGATCCCGCTAAGTTGTGCGGCAAGTGATAACCGCACCAGGTAGAGTAGACGACTGATTACGGCAACTTTGAGAGCTTCTTGACTAACTCCGGCTTCCGCATCGCCGCCTCCCCTACGAGCACGGCATCGGCCCCCGCACCCCGCAAGCGCCGACCGTCTTCCGAGGACTTGACGCCGCTCTCAGCAACGAGCGTCGCCCCGGAAAGCCGGTTCGCCAGACGCCCGAAATTGCCCAGGTCTACGCTGAAGTTTTTGAGGTTGCGGTTGTTCACGCCTATTGTGCGGGCGCCGGATTCCAGCGCCAGATCTGCTTCCCGTTCGTCGTGGGCTTCGACCAGCGGCGTCAGGCCGACCTCGACGGCCAGCGAGACGTAGCGGGTGAGCGTGGCGGCGTCGAAGAGGGCGGCTATGAGCAACACCGCGTCAGCCCGCGCTCCGGCTTCGAGGACCTGGGCTTCGTCCACGGTGAAGTCTTTACGGATCACCGGTAGGCTCGTCGACTCTCGCGCCGCGTCGAGGTCTTCGAGGGTCCCCTTGAACCAGTCCGGTTCGGTGAGGATAGAGAGGCAACTTGCGCCTTCTTTTTCGTAGCGGGCGCCCCAATCTGACGACTCTACTTCCCGGATAAATCCTGCTGATGGTGAGGCCCGCTTTATCTCGGCGATTACGGAGAGTCCGGGGGTGGCGAGCGCGGCGGCGAAGTCCCGTTTTTCGAAGAGCATCGCCTTCTCGTAGAGGGTGTCGAGGTTTGTTTGCTCTCGCAACTCTCTGGCGCGCTTTTGGGCGGCGGCGGTGAGATCTTGCAGTATCGTCATACGGTTCCCGATAAATGGCGGGTCGTTTTTACGAAGTCTTCTAGGGCTTCGGTGGCGGCGCCGCTTTCTAGCGACTCCCCGGCCTTTAGTACGCCCTCTTTTATCGAGCCAGCCTCGTCCGCGACGTAGATTGCGGCGCCGGCATTTAGCAGGATCACGTCCCGCGCCGCGCCGCGTTCTCTGCCGGAGAGTACGTCGCGGAGTATCCGGGCGTTGAGGTTGGCGTCGCCACCGAGCAGACCGTCGGGGGCGTGGCGAGAAAGTCCGATTTTTTCCGGAGAGATCTCGTACTCCTTTATTCCACCGTCCCGGACTTCAGCGACAAAGGTCTCGTCCGATACCGTGATCTCATCCATCCCATCTTTTCCATGTACCACGAGCGCTTTCTCCGCACCAAGCTCCGCCAGCGTCTCGGCCACGGGCCGAACGTAAGTACCGTCGAAGACGCCGATGACCTGCCGTCTGGCCCCGGCGGGGTTCGTGAGCGGACCGAGCAGGTTGAAGATGGTGCGGAACGGTAGCTCTGCCCGGACAGGAGCGACGAACTTCATCGCCGGGTGGTGGGTCCGGGCGAACATGAAGCCGATGCCCGAGGCGGCGATGCACCCTGAAACTTGTTCCGGCCCGAGCTCTATCTCAGCCCCCAGCGCTTCCAGTACGTCGGCGGAGCCCGCCTGGCTCGTGGCGGCCCGGTTGCCGTGCTTGGCGATGGTTACTCCCGCTCCCCGGGCCACGAAAGCCGCCGCCGTAGAGACGTTGATCGTACCTTTCGCGTCACCGCCCGTACCGCAGGTATCCACCACACCCTCCGGCGCTTCGACCTTTTCGGCGAAACGGCGCATGGCGCGGGCGAAACCGACGATCTCCGGTACGGCTTCGCCCCGGAGCCGCATGGCGGTCAGGAGCGCCGCCGTCGCCGCTGGCGGAATGGTTCCTTCCATTATGGTCTCCAGCGCCCGCTCGGCCTCGGTTTCGGTCAGGGCTTTTCCAGCGGCTACTTTTCGTAAGGCGTCGCGGAGCACGGCTAGAGTCCCAGAAAGTTCTTGAGCAGGGCTTTGCCGCTCGTGGTCAGGACGCTTTCGGGGTGGAACTGAACGCCTTCGGTGGGGTGCTCACGATGCCGGACGCCCATGATCACACCATCAGCCGTCTCGGAAGTGACGACCAGACAATCCGGCAAAGAATCGGGTTCTATGACGAGCGAGTGGTAGCGGGTTGCCTCGAAGTCTTGCTCCAGGCCGGCGTACACGCCCTTGCCGTCGTGGTGGATGAGGGCCGTCTTGCCGTGTACCGGCTCGCCGCGCACCACGTCCGCCCCGAAGGCCTGGCCGATAGACTGGTGGCCGAGGCAAACACCCAGGATCGGGACTTCGCCGGAGAGTTCCCCGATGAGCGGCACCGAGACTCCCGCCTCGTTCGGCGTGCAAGGGCCGGGCGAGACGACTATCCTGTCGGCATGGAGTTCGGAGATTTCATCCGCCGTAACCTCGTCGTTGCGCCGGACGACGACCTCGGCCCCGAGTTCCCCGAGGTACTGGACGAGGTTGTAGGTAAAGGAGTCGTAGTTGTCTATAACGAGAACCCGCATGAGTAGAGGGATTGTAGCAAGGAGAAGCCCCGGAGAGGAGGCCGCGTGACCCTACTGCTGACCGAAGAGGAAGTCGAGCGTCTGCTGGACATGGACTCGACCATAGACGCGGTGGAGTTCGTTCTGAAGGATCAGGCCGAGGGCAAAGCCACAAACCGCGCCCGTCGCCGCGTCGCCCTGCCCACGGGAGGCCTGAACTACATGGCCGCCGGCGCCCCGGAGCTCGAGCTTATGGGCATCAAGGTCTACTCCATCGCCCGTGGTACCTCAGGCGCCCGCTTCTACACGATGCTCTTCGACTCCGAAGGCGGCGAGTTGCTCGCGATAGTGCAGTCGGACAAGATGGGCCAACTCCGCACCGGCGCGGCGAGCGGCGTCGCCACCAAACACCTCGCCCGCGAGGATGCGACTACTTTAGGCATCTACGGCGCGGGCTGGCAGGCCGAGAGCCAGCTAGAAGCAATCGCGGCGGTAAAAGACCTCGAAAGGGTTATAGTCCACAGCCGCTCGGAGAAGGGCCGCAAGAGCTTCGCGGAGAAGATGGGCGAGAAACTCAGGATGGAGATAGAAACTACGTCCGCGCCGGAGGAACCCGCAGCCCAGGACGTCGTCGTTACCGTGACCTCGTCCAAAGAACCCGTGCTAAAAGGTGAGTGGTTGCGGCCAGGGGCGCACGTAAACGCTGCCGGGTCCAACTTCATCTTCAAGAGCGAGGTAGACCGCGACGTCGTCCGCCGCGCAAGTTTCGTCTGCGTAGACTCCCGCGAGGAACTCGGCCTCGAAGCCGGGGACCTGATGCCTTCGCTAGAGACCGGAGCCATACTCCCCGAGTCCGTCTACGAGCTGGGACAGGTCATCACCAACCACGTCCCCGGCCGCCACGGACCGGAAGACATAACCTTCTTCGCCAGCCAGGGATTGGCCCTCGAAGACCTGGCCGCCGCCCGTATCGTCTACGACCGGGCGCTGGAGCAGAGCGTGGGTAGAGACCTAGAGTTTTAGGTAGAAGCCAGTCAGCTTCTCGACCTGTCAGCACTTCAGCAAGGAGGGCGGTGCAAAATTCTGGAAATTTACAGGTCTGGCAGAAGGGGCACAGGCCCATGTTGGAGTTTTACAAAGCGACTGCCTGCTTTCCCAAAGAGGAACCGTGCGGGCTCATGAGTCGGGTTCGACGGTCGGCCGCTTCGATACCGGCCAATATCGCCGAAGGTTGTGGGCACAGTGGAGATGCGGAGCTTGCCAGATTCATGCTGATAGCGATGGGCTCTGCCAGCGAGTTAGAGTATCATTTGTTGCTTGCGAGAGATCTGGATCACCTGAAGCCTTCACGATACGAAAACCTTCTCGGGAAGACACAGGAAGCAGAGCGCATGTTGGCGCCGTTTGTAAACAAATTAAGAAGCTGATGAGCTGACCAGCTTCGAGAAGGAGGAGTCTTGACGGAAACTTATGATTCGATATTGGCGTCCGGAGCCGACTACGAGCCGCTCGGCGCGGCGAAGCTCGCGGACCACGACCGGAACTCCGTTCGGTTCGAGGTTGGCTCGACCACCGTGGAAGTTACGGCGCTGGCCCCGGATCTCTTCCGGGTCGGCATGTTCGCGGATGGGAGACCGCCAAACTACGAATCCCCCGCCATAGATAAAGTCGGGTGGGAGCCGGTAGAGGTGTCTATGCGGGGATCCAACGAAAATCTGGAGGTAGCCACCACTGCGGCGACCGCCCGCGTCGCTCTAGACCCTTTTAGAGTTAGTTTCACGGACTCTTCCGGCCGGACTTTCGCCGCAGATGATCCGGACCTCGGTATGGGCTCTGTAAAGCTACCGGAGGACCCGTCAGCGCCGTTCGGCGACCCGGTGGGGCTCCACAAAAAACGTGAAGAGGGCGAGCGCTTCTTCGCCTGCGGCCAACGGACGGGCGGCCTGGAAAAGACCGGCTCCCGGCAGAACTTCTGGAACACGGACCCGCCGATGGGCCACACCGACGACCACGACAACATGTACGCCTCCACCCCGTTCACCCTCGTCATGAACCACGGCTTCGCCTGGGGCCTCTTCTTCGACAACACCCATCGGGTCAGCTTCGACCTGGCAAAAGCGAATACAAACCGCGCAAGCTACGAAGCCCGGGGTGGGGACCTGATCTACTACGTCTTCTGCGGCCCCGAGCCGAGGAGCGTGGTCGGGCGTTACACCGAGCTAACCGGCCGAACCCCGATGCCGCCCAAATGGTCGCTCGGGCATCAGCAGTGCCGCTACAGCTACATGTCAGAGGAGGAAGTCCGGGAGATAGCCGGTACTTTTCGCGAGAAAGACATACCCTGCGACGTCATCCACTTCGACATCGACTACATGGACGGATACCGGGTCTTTACCTGGGACACCGAGAACTTCCCGGCCCCCGGGAAGCTCATCTCAGACCTGAAAGAAGCAGGATTTCACTCCGTAGCCATCATAGATCCCGGCGTAAAAGTCGACAAAAACTACGAGACCTACACCGAAGGTTTGAGGCGGGATCTCTACTGCAAAACTGACGAAGGTGACGACTACCACAACGTGGTTTGGCCGGGAGTATGCGCCTTCCCGGATTTCACGAACCCCGAAACCCGGGAATGGTGGGGCGACAACCACCGCGACCTGCTCGACGCAGGCCTCTCTGGCATTTGGTGCGACATGAACGAGCCCGCTCTGTTCGTCCCGAAAAACTCCACCATGCCCGACGACCTCGTGCATCCCGGCGGCGGCAAAGCGCGTTACCACGCCGAAGTTCACAACACCTACGGCTCTCTCATGGCGCAGGCGACGCGCGAGGGAATGCTCCGGCACCGCCCGGAAAAGCGGCCGTTCGTTATTTCGCGCTCCGGTTATTCCGGGCTCCAGCGCCACGCTTTGCAGTGGACCGGGGACAACTCTTCCTGGTGGGACCACGTCTGGATGAGCATGCCGCAACTAATGAACATGGGCCTCTCCGGCGTAGCCTGGACCGGCATAGACATTGGCGGGCACTTCGGCGACGCAAACGGCGAACTTCTGGCCCGCTTCGCGGAGTTCGGCGTCTTCCAGCCCTTCTGCCGCAACCACTCGGCCAAAGGCACCGCCCGGCAAGAGCCGTGGTCCTTCGGGGAACCTTGCGAGTCCGTCTACCGCAAGATGGTCAAGCTGAGGATGCGGCTCCTCCCTTACCTCTATACGCTCTTCGAAGAGAGCCACCGGACGGGCGCCCCGATCCTGCGCCCCCTCCTCTTTGAATACCCCGGAGACACGACTACCTACACGGTAGACGACGAATTTCTTCTGGGCGACGCCCTGTTGGTCGCGCCCATAACCCGCCGGGGCGTCGAGCACCGGCACGTCTACCTGCCGGAAGGCCGCTGGTTCCACTACTGGACCGCCGAGCACTTCGACGGACCGGCCCACGTCCTGGCCCACGCCCCGCTCGGTGAACCCCCGATCTACGTAAAAGCGAACGCCGCCATCCCGATGGGCCCGGAGATGAACCACACCGGCGAAAAGACAACCAACCCGCTAACCTTGCTCCTCTACCCCTCCCCCGGAACGGGAGATTCGACCTTATATGAGGACGCGGGCGACGGCTTCGCCTACCTAGACGGCGAGTACGCCCGGCGCACTATCTCGTGCGAAGCCTCCGCCGATCACGTCACAGTACGCATCGGCGGGCGCGAAGGCTCCTTCACCCCGCAGCGTGGCGAAGTGATCCTGGAACTAAGAGGCCTGGCCGCGCCCGAAGGAGTAAAAGTGGACGGGCAAGACGCCGAGTGGCGATACGAGGCGGCGGCGCGAACCATAACCGTCACTATGGAAGAAAGAGAAACCCCCTCGACGATAGAGGTGGCCCTTTAGCCGGTTTGGGAAAACCCATGTCCGGCTCCTCGTTAGTGTGGCGGTAATCGCCGTTCTGGTAGTAGCGTACTTCGGGATAGGGCTCTTCGTCGCGAGCCGTCTCACGGCCCCGAGCCCGGCCCCAATGGAGGCGACTCCGGCCTCGGTAGGGTTGGATTTCCGGGACGTCAGCCTGAATAGCGCGGACGGGACGGACCTATCTGCCTGGTGGATTCCCGGGCGGGCGTCTCCGCGGGCGGCGGTTCTGGTCCACGGCTTCGGCGGGAACAAGTCCAACGAGCAGATTTTGAGGACCGCCCGGGTCTACGAGCGGTCCGGATACAACGTGTTGATGATCGACCTCCGGGCCCACGGAAGATCGGAGGGAGACCGCCGGACGCTCGGATACCGGGAGGTTCGGGATGTCCGCGGCGCCCTGGACTGGCTCGGAGAAAGAGGATTTCGGCCCGGGCAGACGGTGATCCACGGCTGGTCGATGGGCGGCGCGACGGTCGTGCGGGCCGCTCCCGGGACAGGGGTAGCCGCCGTTGTCGAAGAAGCGGGTTACGCCGACCTCCCCTTGCTGCTCAGCGACGCGCTCCCCGAAAACAGCGGCTTGCCGGCCTTTTTCAACCCCGGAACGAAGCTCATGGCGAAAACATTCCTGGACTTCGACGCTTCGGCCGTGGTCCCGAAGCAGGAGGCCGCGAAACTCTCCGAAGAAGGCGTGCCACTACTCATCATCCACTCGACCACCGACGAAACCGTGCCGTTCGGGCACGCCGGGATGTTCCGGGACGCGAACCCGGAAGCCGAATTCTGGAGGTTGGAAGGCTACGCCCACGTCGAGGCGTATAAGCACCCCGATTACCGGGAGAGGCTGTCCGGTTTCTTACGAAGGTTGGAGGGTCGGGAAGCCGCGTGACGGCTCTTGGCGCTTTAGCGGTCGAGTAGCGCGACGCACTCCGGGTCGGTAAAGTCCGCCGAGACCATGAACGCCCCCGCGTCGCGCAATGTTCGCGGGTCGTGCGTCGAGGCGATGCCGACGGTCGGGATGCCGGCCCCGACGGCGGAAGCTATCCCGGAAGACGAGTCCTCGAAGGCTAGAGCCTCGTCGGGTGAGAGCTTCAGGTCCTTTAGGGCGGCCAGGTATGGTGCGGGGTCCGGCTTGCCGATACCCACTTCCACGGCCAGAACCGTGGCGTCGAATGCATTTTCCAGCCCGATTCCCGCGAGTACCGCCGGTACGTTCTCCTTGGGGGCGTTGGTGACCAGGACTAGTTTCAAGCCTTTGCCACGAGCCTTTTCGAGGAAATCCATCAAGCCGGGTAGCGGCTCCAACGCGTCCGTACGATTCCGAAAGTCTGTTTCTTTGGCGGCGGAGATCTCCCGTCCCTCCTCTTCCGAAACGTGGGGCAGGAGATCCTTGACGACGTCGGGGTTGAGACGGCCGCTGATGTTTTCCTTGTAGAACTCTTCGCTTACTTCGATGTCGTGCGGCCCCAGCACGGTGGCCCAGGTGATGCGGTGTACGGAGTCGGTCTCGGCGAGGGTCCCATCGAGGTCGAGGAGCAGCGCTTCGAGCACTACGAGCTGCGTTCGTCCAGGAGGTCGTACAGAGCCTTGTCAGCGAAGTCCCCGATCACGAGGTCCACACCGGCCTCTTTTAGATCCTCGGGGGTGTCGCCGGACGATACACCGACCGTTTGTACGCCGGCCGCGTGTGAGGCTTCGGCGCCGGTTACGGAGTCTTCGAAGGCCAGGGCCTCGCCGGCTTCTATACCCAGCCGGTCCAGGAGCTCCAGGTACGGGGCGGGGTCCGGCTTGGTGGCGCTTACCTCGCTGGGATAGACGATAGGGTCGAAAGTCCCTACGAGATCCAGGGGCTCCAAGATCTGGTCGGCGTCCGCCTCCACGGAGTTGGTAACGAGGGCGAGCGTCAAGCCCCGCTCCCGGCTTTCGTCCAGAAACGCCTGCAGTCCGGGTAGCGGGCCGATCTGCGCGGCCCGGTCCCGCGAACGCTCTTCTTCGTCGTTTATGAGTTTCTCCCGATCCTCGTCGGAGAGGTCCGGCAACACGTCGTCTACCACGTCAGCGTTTACCCGGCCGGACAGCCGTTCGTCGTAATATTCGCGGGTCACCTCGATGCCGTGGGGCCGCAAGACCTCCATCCAGGCCGGGAAGTGTACGGCGTCGGTGTTTGCCAGCGTTCCGTCCAGATCGAACAAAAGAGCTTTCAGCATGATCCCGCTTTCGGTAGGTTCTACGAGCTATACACCATAGTACAGGAAAGCGTTGAGGGCCCGCGTGATTATGAGCAAGGCCCCGATGTAGAGCAAGATGAACAGGTGTCCTCGCTCGCGTTTTTTACGCAACGGGCTCGTCTTGTACTCGGCCATCCCGACGAGCAAGCCGAGCGCGCAGAGACCCCAAACCCAGTAAAAAACGAAGTACCGGGCAAAGTCTCCGGGCGCCGGGTTTAGCGTGGCCCAGGTAAAGGCTACCGTCACGAAGAGGGCCAGAAAAACGGCGACGCCGAAAAGGACCTTGTTCGACCGGCTCCGGCGTCCCCAGGCGAGCCAGCCCTCCACGACCCCGACGGATTTTCTCACAACTTCGCTCACGCTGGTGATGGTAACAAACCGACCCCGGAAGCCCGGTAAGAATTTTCTCGAAAACCGTTCCCGGGAGAAGTTGAAGGTTAGAATAGCCGCCGTGCGACGAGTGCTCTTTCTAACCTGCGCGATAGTTTTTGCGGACACCGTTTTCTACGGGGTGCTGGTGCCCCTCGTGCCGTACTTTTTGGAAGAGTTCGGGCTCACGAAGGGCGAGGTCGGGATGCTCAACGGGGCTATGGGGGTTGGGATCATACTGGGCAGCATCCCCGGTGCTTACCTGGTTGCGAGGCTCGGGGTAAAGAAAACGGCTATTCTCGGGCTTTCGCTGCTCGCGCTGACCAGTTTGCCTTTCGGGTTCGCGGGTGAGTATTGGATGTTGGTCGCGTTGCGGCTCGGGGAGGGGTTCGCGAGCGCCCTGTCCTGGATCTCGGCTTTCACCTGGATCTTCGCCCAGGCCCCCGAAGAGCGGCGCGGACAAATGCTCGGCACGCTCATCAGCGCCGCCGTGGTAGGAGCCCTGATCGGGCCGGCTCTCGGGGGCGCTGCGGGAACCGTCGGCATCGCCCCAATCTTCGTCGCCGTCGCCTTGTTAGGCGCGGCCGTGGCCTTCTGGACCTTCCTGACACCGGCACCGCCGCCGGATGGAAACCTCCCCACCCTCCGCTCCCTCGGCGCCGTGTTCCATCCCCGGCACTCCGCCGGGCTCTGGCTCATAGCCCTGTCACCGGTTCTCTTCAGCGCGCTGGCAGTGCTCTCACCCCTCGAACTCTCTCGGCTCGGCTGGGGCACCGCCGCTATCGGGGTCGTGTTTCTACTCGGCGCGGCGGCGGAAGCCGCGATCCACCCGCTCGCGGGCCGGTGGTCGGACCGGGCCGGCTACAAGCCCCCGGTATTCACCGCGCTTCTGGTCTCGTTCGTTATCCTCGTCTCGCTACCCTGGATCGCGGGCCCGTACGCGCTCGGCCTGCTGGTGGTTCTCGCCGCGGTGTTCTTCAACTTCCCGCTGGCCCCGGGTACGGCCCTTTTCACAAACGGAACCGAAAAGTCCGGCGTCGAGCCGGCCGTGGCCTTCGCCGCGACCAACTTCGTCTGGGCCTCCGGTTACGCGGTAGGCGCCCCGCTCGGAGGGTATCTGGCGGATCTCGGCGGCAACGCCCTGGCCTACCTCTCTCTGGCACCAGTATGCCTGTTGACGGTGCTTTTTATACGCCGGGCGGTCTAGCAGTCGCCCTCAAGAGAAAGCGGCCACGCCGGCTTCGGCGACCTCCTGATCCTGGTCCACGGTACCACCGCTCACACCGACAGCCCCGACGACATTACCGTCGCGCAGGAGCGGGATACCGCCACCGAAAATAACTATCCGGCCGCTATTGGTAGTATTGATGCCGAACAGCGGCTGGCCGGGTTGGGCCATCTCCGCGAGCTCTTGCGTGGAGAGACCCAGCGAAGCTGCCGTAAAAGCCTTGTCTATAGCTATATCTATACTAGCGAGCCAGGCTTGCTCCATACGGGCGAAACCCTTGAGGTTACCGCCGATTTCGGCGACCGCGATGTTCATCGGTTGACCAATCTCCCGCGCTTTCTCTTCTGCGGCGGCAACAATGCTCTGGGCCTCCGCAAGCGTTACGGATTCTAGTGCTTCCATGTATTTCCCTTTCTCTCATGAACCATTTCTTCTAGACCAGTGATCTTCTGTCACCTCCGTCTCGGCGACCTCGAAGGTCGTGGCGTGTCCGACGAAGTTTACATGCTCGTTTACCGCGTAGAGGGCCTGCGGCGCGCAAAGAAAGACCGAGAGCGCCTCGTCGTAGGCGAGCCGGTCCATCTCGGCGTCGAGCTGGTTGAGCTTTTCGGGGTCTATCTCTCGCACGTACCGCTCCATAAGTTGCTCGAATTCTGGAATGGGCGGCCCCGCACGGAATGCCCCGCCGGAATGGTAGAACCAACTGTGCATGAACGCCGCCGGCGCGTCGGCGGTAAGGTCGAACCAGGCGTGTACCAGGACGTCGAACGGAAGGTCCATAGACTTCTCAACCAGGCCGTGCTGCGCCGCGAGAAGGTCCTCTGTCGGGATAGAGATCACCTCCACCTCGATCCCGAGCGCGGAGCGGAAGTCGTCCGCGAGCAACCCCGCCAAGCCTCCGAGGTACGCCGGGGTCGCGAGCCGGAGCGCCCGGCCTTCGGGATATCCGGCTTCTTGCAACAGTTGCTTCGCCTCGTACGGGTCGTGCGGGTACGGTTCCTTTTCTTTAGAGTAACCGGCCGCGTAGTGCGGGATGAGACCGGCGAGCGGGTAGGCGTAGCCCCTGAAGCCTTCCCGGATCAGCTTTTCCCGATCCACGGCCAGGTTGAGCGCCTTACGGGCGCGGGCGTCGCCGAACGGCACGGCGTCCCGGTTGATGACGCCGGTCAATATCCGCATAGCGTCGGTGGTTACCAAACGGGCGTACTCGGAATCCTCGACCTTTTCGACGTCGGCGGGCGCGACCTCGGCAACAATATCCATCTCACCTTCGGTATTGCATACCAGGTCGAGAGCCTCGGCCGGCGAGATGTCGTTCCGGAAGATCACCTTTTCGAGCCGCGGCCCCCGCTCTTTATTCCAGTGCCCGGGGAAGGCTTCGAGCACTACGCGGTCGCTGCGATCTTCTTTGGTGTCGAGCCAGATAGCGTTTAGCGGGTCGGCGCCTACGATGGCGATCTCGTTCTCCAGCGAAGAGTAGCCCTCGACGAGGGTGAATGGTCCGGTGCCCCACGGGCCCGGCGCATCAATTATTCACCAGTGTCCCTCGCCGGTACCACGCTTTCTATAGCCGAATCCCTCTTCGTCCCAAAAGCGGGTGCTGGGGATGTGCAAACCCCGAAACTTGCCCAGGATCGCACCGTCCGGCTCCGGAAAGTGCATCTTCAGCGTGTAGTCGTCGACCATCTCCAGCCAGGTATCCGGGTGGAAGTTGAGCGAAGTCCCCGGCGGATGCGGCGCCTTCCACCGCTGCACCTCCTCAAACGCCCGCTGGAAAGAATACGCATTGCACTCCTCCCCATCCTGGAACTTCACGCCCCGGCGCATTTTTACCTCGAAGGTGGTTTCATCCACCCACCGGGAATCCTCCATCGCCGCCCCGACCAGATGCCCCTCGGAGTCGGTGCGAACCGGTTCCTCCATCGTATTCCAGGTAATGTACAACCAATTTAGCGGGTGTGGATCGTAAACGTTTATGGTGCCTACCGGCGTACTCTGCCGTCGTCCGGCGGCAGCCTGCAACTGACTTGACATTCTTGCTCCTCTCTCCAAAAACCTATCCGGTAAGAAGGATAACAGAGTCATGGCTCCGTGCAATAAAGACGGCTTCCGAAGACCGCTACCCAACCTCGTATACAAAGAGCGTCAGGACATGTGTATGTAGAGGCTGCTCAGGTCAGCTATCTTCTTCCGGTTCGTATCCGTGACGTTTCAGATCTTCGGGGGTGGTTTCGTAAATGCCTCTTGCCTGCTCCACGGCCGATGTTGCCTCCTCACGGGTGGCTTCGGGCAGGTCGCCGGGATAACGAGGTTCGACAGCCCAGTCGCTCAGATTTGCGAAACGTCCGAGATCTTCCGCGAGGGTCCAGTCGTCGGGTAACTCTTTGCATAGAAGTTCCAGATCGTGAGTCTTGCGGAAAGGGATCTGTAAGAAGATCAGCGATGTCTTGATGGTCTTCTCGGCGCATTGTTGGGCATGGAAACAAGCCGCCCTTGGTACCTGCTCGTGCTCCAGAATCATTCTGGCGATCTTCAAGTCGTCGTTGGCATACCGGAGCCAGCGTTCGACCTCTTTGAGCAATTCAGGATCGTTCATAAACGACCCGTCCTTCCTCTAAAGCGGGGCGTAAGATCGGTCCGACGAGGTGCCCCCGACGGCGGATTTCGTCTACGTCCGTGACGACGATATCTTTCGGCACCGGAAAGTGCGCCAGGGTGCGGCGTACCTCTACTGTAAGCTTCCGCTTATTTTCCAACTCCACGCGATCGAAGACGACCAACAAGTCTATGTCGGAGTCGTAGTTCACCTCGCCTCGCGCCAGCGATCCGAACAGGATCATCTGCAGGGGATCAAACCGCTCGACCACCCGGTCCACGACGGATGGTAACCACTCTTCGAGGGTCTTTCCTTCGTAGAGGAAGAGTCCCGTTCTACCTGTGCGAAACGTTCTCATGTCTGGCATTCTAACCGGCTCTAAAAAACCTCACACATAAAGAGCGGCGGAATATGCATGTAGGTGCTGCTCGGGTTTGGGCCGACAGTATCTTTCGCAGTCTCCAGTGCTTCGGCGACGGTATCGGCGCGTTTATAGCCCATGTGTTTGGTTGTCATAGGGTCGCCGCCGACGAAGATGACGTCGCCGAGATGGTCGAGGGCGTGGGCGCCCCACTGCCAGGTGGTGAACGGGTGCCAGCCGTGGTAAGCGTGGGAGTTGCGGTACAGGGTTTTGTACCAGGGGTCGTGGATGTACTCTTCCTCGAAGCGCCGCTCGGCCTCGTGCGGATCGGTCGTCTCCGCGAGCACCTCGTCGAAGAAAGGTTTGTAGCTCGGGTGGTGGACCTCGTCGAACTCGTAGGGGACCGGGTGGGTCGCTATGATGACGCCGCCTTTTCGGACGAGCGGCTTGCCTTTGTAAAGGTTGAAGAGGTAGCCGAGGACCATATTGTGGACCAGGATCGGGTTCATTATGGAGTCGACGTTGTACGGCCCGATGTACGGGACGCCGAGCATCAGAACGTCGGACTGGCCTTCGACTTGCACGAGCTTCTGCCGGTAGAGGTTTTTCATGGTTTCTTCGTGGACCGGGTCGGTGGCGCCAGCCTGGACGCTGGTCATCTTGTGCGGGGCGACGATGGACTGGAAGATTTTACGCGCCGCCCCTCGTGGCATGGTCTGGGTCGCTTTGTAGTTGACGAGGAAGTTGGCTTTGGTAAGAGCATTCCATTCGTGCTCTGGCTCCGCCATGAAGTTGAAGACCGACGGGAAAGCTGCGTTGTTCAGGGTAGTCTCGATGTGAAAGACCTTGAGTTCTTTGTCCAGGATCTCTCCCATCCGGCCAACCGAGCTGTGCAGGGCGGAGTTTGGCGGGTCCATGAGGGAGCGGGTGTTTTTGAGGGTGTGGGCGTTGTGGTGATGTTTGATGGAGGAGTAAGGTGAGATGCCGGTGTGGACCGATTTGTGGCCGCCGTTCATCGAAACGAAGTTGATGTTCACGTAGACGATCAGGTCGCTGTCGGCGGCCCGTTTGCTGATGCGGACCTGCTCTCCGTGCTCCGTTTCTCCGATGACGGTGTTGCCGTCTTCGTCTTCGGCATCGTAGTTGTAGAGGCGGTCGGGGTAGTAGCGGGCCATGATCTTCTGTCCCAGTGCCCACCTCAACTCTTTTTCCGTCATCCGCCGGTGAAGTCCCAAAGCGGCGATAAGGTGGATGTCTTCGACGCCTTTGGCGGCGGCCTTCTCCAACACTTTCTCGATCACGAGCTGCCGGTTGTCCGGCGGCTTCATCGGCGGCAGCGGACAGGACACGTCGTCGAAGACGATGGTTAGCTTCATGCCGGGATGCAGAAGCTCGTGCAGTGGTTCCATGCCCATCGGCTCCAGCAGCGCCTTCTCGACCGCTACGCCGGGGTCTTCGAGCGGTTTCACGGGACCGGGAGGGTATATGACCCGCGTCCCCTCCGGCAGCTTCTCGTAGTGAAACTCGACGCCGGCGTTGAACATCATCGACGGGCTGTTCTTATCCAGAGTTATTACTTGGGCGGGGCGGCTCATTTGTTCTCCTATCTTCAACCAGTCATTTTCATTCAGAACGTCCCGGGCTAAAGTTTTTTCGTCGGCCTCGATTCCCACCGGAGACGTTATCCTCCAGGTAGAGGCCGATGAAGTAGCGGGCGAAAGCCGAGACCTCGCCCGCAATGAACGTCGCGGCAATCGAGATGTCGGCCCCCGGCAAGAAAAACGCGGTAGCGTACAGCGCAGCCGCTATAAAAACGCCGCCGACGACGGCTTCTACGAGCTTTATACTGTTCAGGCTCATTCCAAAGCGTCGTAGAAGCCTCAACAACAAGCTCTCGGCACCGAGATCGAAAACAACGGTAGATGCCAGGGAGGCCAGAACGACGAGCCAGAGAAAGCCCGCGAACCCGCCCACGACGACAGCTTGCGGGTAGAGGAAGTCTACGACCGCGAGCGTTATCCCCGATCCCAGTGCGGTTGGAAGCGCGAACCCTACGAGGGCGAACAGCACGAAAAATTGTGCCTCGGTGCCGGCCCGGGTGAACCGCATAAAAATTCCGAAACCTAGAATAATTAGCAGAACGAGAACTTGTACCGCGTACTCCGCTACCGCCTCCACGCTACGCTCCTTTGATCATAGCTCGTCAACCTCTACAACGTTTGCAACGGTTACATAGTAGAGCATCTCTAATCCGGTAGTTTTCGTTCAGATGAGTTTGCTAATCGCTGACGGCTAATAGCTGGCTAGTCCCTGTGATCGAAGACTACTTTCACGTTGCCCCCGCGTCCGGCGTTCCGGGCGGCGGAGATCGCCTTCCGGTATTCCTCTAACCGGAAGCGCGGCCCAACGAGTTTCCCCAACCCGATTTCCGGCGCCAGACGCATCGCTAACTCGAAGCTCTTTGTGCGCTCTCCGTTGTAGTCCTCGATGCCGTAAGCGTAGGTTCCGGAGAGGCTGACCTCTTTGTACCAGAGCGCGGTCAGGTCCAGGCTGCTCTTTGCACCGGGCATCCCGACGAGAGAGACTTCGCCCCCGGGTTTGGTCAGCCTCACAGCGTCTTCCATCGTAGAAGATGAGCCCACGCACTCGAAGACTTTCTCCGCCCCGCCCATAATCACCGGCTTGCCGAGTTCGGGCTCGTGAGTATCCGTGCCGAGAGTGCTAGGGAGCTTTGTGTACGTCTCTTTCGGATAAACTACCTCGTCCGCCCCGAGCCTCAGGGCCTCTTCGCGCTGCCGGGCGTGTTTGGCGACACAGATAATTCGGCTGGCTTCTGTGAGCTTCTTTAGGGCGGCAACGGTAAACAAGCCGACGCTCCCCGCACCGATGATGAGCGCCGTGTCACCGGGGCCGGGGTTCGCCTTTAGCGCGGCGTGAACGGCGCAGGCGAGCGGTTCCACGGCGACGGCGGCTTCGTCCGAAAGACCGTCCGGGACGTGGTGGAGCTGCGACGGGTGGGCGACGAGCGTTCCCTCCGACCAACCGCCCCCGGTATCGCGGCAAAAGCCGGTCTGGATGCCGGGCGCCACATCGCCTTCCGTCACGTTCAGACACAGAGCGTAGCGTCCCGTGGCACAGTACGGACAGGGGGGTTCGATGCCGCGGACTTCGCAGCCGAGGGCGGGTTCTACGACTACCCGTTCTCCGGTTTCGAAACCGGAGTTGGTTTCGGTAACGACGCCGACGACCTCGTGGCCGAGAACGAAGGGTGGAGAGGTGATCGGGGAGAAATACGGCGAGTTCTCCGACGACAACGTGCCCAGGTCCGAGCCGCAGATGCCGGAGAGTAGAGGCTTTACCCGGACCCACTCCGGCGTCGGCAACCCGGGTTCGGGCGTCTCTTTGAGCTGTAGCGGGGCGTAGCGGCTGGTCTCTAGATTTTTGAGGCGCTTGGCGCCGGCCCGCATGAGCAGGTAGCGTGGGATGGACTTGCGGTAGACGAGGGCGCGCAACCTCAGATCTTCTTCGGGGCGGCGCCGTTCTTTTCCCAGTGACGAATTTTCCACCCGAGCTCCCTGGCCGCGGCTTCTAGCCGCCGGTCGGGGTTTACGGCGACCGGGTTTCCGACGGCCTCCATCATCGGCAGGTCGGAGATCGAGTCGGCGTAGGCGTATGACCGGGAGAGATCCAGCTTCCGCCGCCGGGCAAATGAGGCGAGCATCCTGGCCCGCGCCTCACCCGCAACCGGCGCCCCCACGAGCTCGCCCGTGAACACGCCGTCTTCTTCCTCTAACGAAGCACTGAGCACGTCATCTACCAGGTCTTTGAACGGCTCCAGCAAAAAATCCAGAGCCCCGGAGAGCAACACGACCCGGTGGCCGGCCTCTTTGTGCTCCCGCAGGCGCTCCAGCGCGCCGGGGTAGATGCGGTCCAGGGTAAAACCGGCGAAGCTCTCGTGGCCTAGCTGGCGGGCGCGGGAAGGTTTCCAGCCGCGGTAGTTTTTGTAGAAGGCGCGGTTGAAGTGGGTGCGGCTGATCTTGTCCAGTCCCCAGTAGTAAGGGATTTTGGTCAGAAAAGCCGCGAGCCAGAGCGGGCGCATCACCGGCGATAGCTCCCGCATCCGGAGCCAGGCGTAGTAAGAAACGACGTTCGAGCCGACGAGCGTGCCATCCACGTCGAAGATCGCCGCTACCTCTCCAGGTTCTTGTTCCACTTTCTTTCGCTTTTTACGGCCCGGTTTGGTCGTGAGCGCCGGCAAATGGGCCTCGTGCAGCCACTTCTTCCAGTCGAGCCGCGTGATGTCAAAGGAGAATTCTTTCTGGTCTTCCGAACTCAGCTCCTCGTAAAGTTTGGCTGTCCGGGCCGTCGAGAACGTGGCGGTCATGTTGGCGTAGGCGCCGTAGATGCGGCTGTAGTAGAGGCTCATGCGGGCCCGCTTCTCGGCCCGGGCTATTCGCTGGCGGGCGTCGGAGGCCATGTGACCGTCGGGCATCCGGGCGGCGAGTACGCCCGCGACTTTTAGCCCGGCCAACTCCAGCTTCAGGTTGTTTTCGACCCTACGACGGCCGGGGAAGCTCCATTCCGGCAGCGGCGCGGGGCGTCCGCCGGAATCGCGCAGCGGGTTTTTCTGGAAGTACTCGCGCACGATGTCGTAGAAGCCCCGGTAGCGCAAAGTGTTGCGCTCGCCGGAGGCGACCTGGAAGACTTCAGGTTGCTCCGGACGTTTAATGCCGGCGGCCAGGATGGCGTTTACGACGTGGTCCACGGGGACGAGGTCCACGTAGCTGTTCGGGTCGCCGGGGAACTCGCGGAGGATGCCTTTGGCGAACGCCATGATGATGGGGTCCGCCATGCGGGTACCCTGGATCCAACCAGGATAAGGCTCCTTCTGGCTGCTCTCGATAATCGCCGGCCGCAGGATCACGAGCGGCGCATTACCCTTCTCCAACACCACTATCCGCTCCGCCAGCGATTTGGTGAACGTGTACACGTCGTTCCACCCGAGCTCTTGCGCCCGCTCCGTCCCGAGCCCGACCAGCCGCTCGCGGACCCAGGCCCGCCGCAACTGGTCCACCCTGGCGGCGACCTCTTCTTCCTCCCCGACCATCCCCAACTCCCGCCGCGCCTCCGGCTCGAAGCGGCGTCGGAGGTTCTTTTCTTTAGACTCCCGCTCTACCTTCGCGGCGACCGCTTCGAGGCTCGCGACTTCCTTGCGGGCGTCCAACCTCGTCCCGTTCGGCGTCGTCTCGCCCGGCGGCGCCTCCGGGGCCAGCACGTCGCTGTTTCCCGCCACGTAGGAAGTCGAGATGTGCATGAAGAGTGGATTTTTCTCCCAATCCTGGGCGAGTCTTAAAAGACCTAGCGTCCCCCGGACGTTCGACTCGACCGCCACATCCAGCGGCGCGTCGAAGACGACGGAAGCCGCCGAGTGAATTACGATGTCAACCTCCCGCGAAAGCTCTGCGAGGTCTTCTTCCCCGAGCCCGAGCGCCGGCGCGTGTACGTCGCCTTCGAGGATGCGGACCTTCTTATCCACGTAGTCCTCGAAATCCTCGCCCTTCGCCTCCCGCAACTTCCTGAAGGCGGCGGATTGCAAAACGTCCTTCTCGAAGCGGTCGGTGGCGGACTTATCGCGGGAGGAACGTATAATCAGGTAGAGCCGCCCGAGTTCCGGCAGGCTGCGCAGGATCTTCTCTACGAGCGCCATTCCGAGAAAGCCGGTCCCGCCGGTAAGCAGGACGTTCTTTCCTTTATAAGCCTCGCCGAGACCGTTAGCCACTCTTATCCACCTTCTGCCCAACCTTTCTCTCCGTACCGTTCAAAAGCGCCCGCACGTTTCCCCGGTGCAGCCAAATTACCAACGCGCCGCCTACGAAAGTGTAGATCACGTACGGCATCGGCTGTCCGAAAAAGAGGAAAACGAACGGGCCGGATACCATCGTCACCATCGCCGCCAGGGAAGTGTACCGGCTGATCAGGGCAACCACCCACCACAATCCAAACAACCCCAACCCCAAAAGCGGCGCGAGCCCCAGAATAGTGCCCGCCCCCGTAGCCACGCCCTTGCCGCCCTTGAACCGCAAGAATACCGGCCAGCAGTGCCCGGCCACCGATGCCAGGGCAACAAGGGCGATGACCCAGGCGTTGTCGAGGGCCACCCGCGCCAGCACGACCGGCAACAGACCTTTCAGCATATCCCCGAACATCGTAAGCCCCGCTGCCCACTTCCCCGCCGCCCGGAGCACGTTCGCGGTACCGATGTTCCCGCTGCCCACAAGCCGGATATCCACGCCGGCTGCCTTCCCAACCAAAAGCCCGGTCGGAACGGCGCCCAGCAAGTAGCCAAAAAGTACTAGAAACACCCCTAACATGCCGAAAAGTATAGCTTAACCGGGTCCGTTTATCCCTCTTAAAAGAAACCACTCTATGGAGATATCTGGAAGGAATCTGGGCATGTCAAAAGTCTATATCGCTCTACATATGCGACTTGTGCCAGTGTTTCTCCAGAGCCTCTTCCAAGCGAGCTAGCGTTTCTTCAGTTTTTGCATATCGTCGAAAAGAACCATCGTGCTTATGACCAACCCTGCTCCTCTTAGAGAGATGTGTCTCGTTCCGCCAGTCGCGAGCTTCGTGCAATAGAGTACATAGCTGTTCGTCATAGACGCTATTGGCAAAACAGATATTCGTCGCCGACTCGAACTTCGACGGCTTAACAATCTTGCCTTTTTTTGTGGACATTTTCCACCCGTTCATTTGTGCGTACCGAGTAACCAAGAACTCCATAATGAAAATCAACGGCAGAGATATATGCCATTCCCAGGCCTCACCAGCGGTTCTCGTCAAGCACCAGATTTTTCTGTTCCATTCGTTTACTTCGCACACCATTCGCATGCATCTTAAGGTCCTCTGCTCTTCATTATCCGTGATGTACGGCCAGCGCTGCTCATCATCGTCCAACTTGGATATCTCTCCAGTAGGGAAAGGAGCTCCTTTCGTAGGTTCTCCAATCGACTTCATACGTTCCGCTAAATGCTGCGCCAATCCACCGAACTTGTTTACATCCTTCCGAAGTGCGTATTTCTCCGTAGCCAGCCGCTCCTCTTCAGCCAATCGTTCTTGCTCGACTAATTTCTTCTCTTGTTGAGCAAGACGCTCTAGGTAGAATCTATCTTGTCGCTCTGCGAGTTCGTTTTCCCGATCCTCTTCTTCTACCAAAAGTCTTTCAGCTACTGATTCACAGGCTGGACAATCACAGGAGTAAGGGTACGCACAATCGAAACCTTCATCGTAGTCCCACCACACTTTTTTATAGTCATCCCACCACATTACTCGCCTTCCATCCTATAACCACAGCTCCCGGCTACGGGCCACCTCTAACGCCCGCACCATCGCCCCCGCTTTGTTGCGACTTTCTTCGTACTCCAGGGAAGGGACCGAATCGGCCACGACTCCACCTCCGGCCTGGAAGTAGGCCGTGCCGTTTTTCACGAGCGCCGTACGGAGCGTTATGCAGGTATCCAGGCGGCCGTCGACCCCGTAGTATCCGGTGGCCCCGGCGTACGGGCCGCGGCGGGTCGGCTCTAGCTCGTCGATGATCTCCATCGCCCGGACCTTCGGCGCCCCGGAGACCGTACCCGCCGGAAAAGCGGCCGCCAGCGCATCCAGGGCCGTTAGTCCGTCCCGCAGCTTTCCTTCGACGGTCGAAACGATGTGCATGACGTGCGAGTAACGTTCGATGTCCATGAACTTGGAGAGCCCTACCGTCCCGGTCTCGCAAACGCGCCCCAGGTCGTTTCGTCCCAGGTCGACGAGCATTACGTGCTCGGCCCGTTCTTTCTCATCCGCGAGCAACTCTTGCCCGAGCGCCGCGTCCTCTTCGGGCGTTGCGCCCCGCCGGCGGGTACCGGCCACGGGCCGGGTCATTACCCGGTCCCCCTCGACCCGCACCAGAGGTTCCGGCGAAGCCCCGATGATGTACAGGTCCCCGAGCTTCAAGTACGTCATGTAGGGCGACGGGTTGACGGTCCGGAGACCCCGGTAGAGCAGTAGCGGGTCGAGGTCCCCGATCTCCGCCCGGAACCTCTGCGACGGCACCACCTGGAAAGCATCCCCCGCCCGGATGTACTCCTTCGCTTTTTCTACAGATTCTTCGTAATCTTCCCGGGAGAGGCTGGACGATGTGCCCGCACCCCGGCCCGGCCTGTTGTTCGACCCCGCATCCGCAAGCGATACCGGAAGCGGAGTCGAAAGCGGGGCCGAGAGACGTTCCGCCACGCGCCGGATGTCGTCCGCCGCCCGCCGGTAGGCCGCGGTAAACCCTTCGCCCTCGACATCGCGCAGTCTTCCCGCGTCTACCAGCGCCACGATCAGGATGCGGTGGCGCAGGTGGTCGAAGACTATCAGGGTGTCGGTAATGGCGAAGTAAGCCTCCGGCACGTTCAGGTCGTCGGGCGGGGCCAACTTCGCCGGCAAATGCTCCAGGTATCGCACCGCGTCGTAGGAGAAATACCCAACGGCGCCACCCACGAAAGCCGGCAGGTTCGGCAGCGGGGCGACGCTTTTCTTGCCGACGATCTCCGCCAGCCCCCGGAACGGGTCTTTCGCCGGGACCTCGCGCACCCCGTCGGCGTCCACGACCGTATAAAAGCCGTTCCGGTAGGAAAGCGTGCGCTTGGGATCAAAGCCCAGAAACGAGTACCGTCCGAACCGCTCTCCCCCCTCGGCGCTCTCCAGGAGAAAGACGTTCTCCTCGCCCGAGAACTTCATCACGGCGGAGATGGGGGTTTCGAGGTCGCCGATGAACTCCGCGTACAGCGGCACCACGTCGTAGCCGCGGGCGAGCCTGCGGGCCTCGCCGGGCTCCGGGACGAGCCGCTGTTTAGCCGTGCCGCTCATTCAATACCCGGGCAACTTCGCCGACACCAACGGACCGCTCCTCCAACAACACGAGCAGGTGGTAGACGAGATCCGCCGCCTCCTCCGCCAGCCGATCCCTGCCCAGGGCCGCTATGACTACTTCTACGGCTTCTTCACCGACTTTCTGCGCCACCCGTTCGGGCCCCCGCCGTATAAGCCCGGCCGTGTAAGACCCCTCCGGCATCTCCCGGTGCCGCTGCGCTATCGTCTCCGCCAAACGCTCGACCGTCGGCCCGAAGCCGGCGCCGGCTTCGGTACCTTCCACCGCCACCCCGACGCCTTCCCCCGCGACGGTGGTAAAGAAACACGTCCGCTCCCCGGTGTGACAGGCCGGACCCCGCGGCTCGACCCGATAGAGCAGCGCGTCCGCGTCGCAGTCGAGGCGTACCTCGGCAACGCGCTGCGTATTGCCGCTCATCGCCCCCTTGCGCCACAACTCCCGGCGCGAGCGGGAATAGTAGTGGGCCTCACCACCGGACAGCGTTTTTTCGACGGCCTCGCGGTTCGCGTAAGCGAGCGTCAAGACGTCGCCGGTGTACACGTCCTGGGCAATTACGGGCACGAGGCCGTTTTCGTCGAACCGGATGTTCTCTACCGCGCTCACCTTACCGGTATCCCCGCGGCGCCCAGGTGGTTTTTTACCGCTTCGATGGTCCACTCGTTGAAGTGAAAGATGCTGGCGGCGAGGACCGCCCCGGCGCCGGCCTTTACCGCGGAGACCATGTCTTCCGGCCCGCCCGCGCCGCCAGAGGCTACTATCGGGAGGGTGGTTTTCCCGGCGACCTCGGAGATGAGATCCAGGTCGTAGCCGCCCTCGGTGCCGTCGGCGTCCATGCTGTTGAGCACGAACTCCCCCGCCCCCCGCTGCTCGCCCGCAACGAGCCAGCCTATAGCGTCTATCCCGGTGTTCAGCCGGCCGCCGTTCAGGTAGACCTCCCAGCCCGTCCCGGACCGGCGGCGTTTTACGTCGACGCTTAAAACGACGCACTGGCTGCCGAAGCGTTCGGCGCCCTCGTTTATGAGGTCCGGGTTTTGTACGGCGGCGCTGTTTATGGAGACTTTATCGGCCCCGGCACGGAGCATGGCACGCATGTCGTCCGCGGTGCGGACGCCGCCGCCGATGGTATACGGGATGAAGACTTCTTCGGCGGTGCGGCGGGCGAGCTCGGTCGCCGTATTTCGCCGCTCGTGGGAAGCGGTGATGTCGTAGAAAACGATCTCGTCGGCGCCCTCGCGGTCGTAGAGGGCGGCGAGTTCGACCGGGTCCCCGGCGTCCCGGAGGTTCTTGAACTGCGTGCCCTTGACGACGCGGCCGGCGTTCACGTCCAGGCATGGAACTATACGAACGCAGAGGCCCATCCTAGACGTACGGGACCCCGGCGTTGCGGCACTCCTCGGCGATCCGGGCGTACAAGGGTTCGGTGGCCGGCAGGAGCACCGCCCCCTCGTAGCCGGATCCAACCACGATGGAACCGCCGCGGCCCTTCCAGTGCCGGTGAACGGTGTAGGCCGCGAGCGTTCCTTCGACGAGGCTGGAGAGCCGATCCAACTCCGCGTGCGAGAGCTTGGAGTCGATGTCGAGCTTCGAGATATCCACGTTTTCTGGGGAGCCGAGATCCGCCGAGAGGTTCCCGGTCCGCATGCGGAGCCCCGGGGCGTTCCAGAGAACGTCTACCGCGCCCTTCAGCGCCGAAGACCGTTCTTCTTTGTTGCCCTTACGAAACTTGGGGTCCGCCATGCCGCGGAGCTTCTGGGCCGGGTCTCCATTACCTCCATCGTTTCCGTTGCCGCGGTCGCGTTCCAGGGAAAGGACCTTGAGGGTGGCCCCGGAGTCGACCTCCACGGCCGTGCTCTGACGCCGGGCCCGGCTGAACGGGTAGTCGGTGTAGGTCACGCCGTGCTCTTGGAGGTCGGCCAACAACTCTTCGGGGTAAGGGTTGCCGCCGAACATCTTGCGGCTCGCCGAATAGGCCGGGAGCGACAGCTTCGAGAGGATTCGTTCGATCTTGCGGCTGCCCCGTTCGTTCGGCACCGAAAGCGGCGCGTCTATGCCGAGGATCATGCCGCGACGGCCTTCGGCATAACCCGCGACGCCGGATGATATCTCCTTGATCCCGGTGGCAAACGAGTTGCCGACGATGTTTCCCCGCTCGTCCATCGCCACGAGGCACGACGCTTTCTCCCGGGACTCCCCCGGCCGCCAAACCAACGAGCATCCCAAAAACCTCAAACCTCTACCTCCGCCTCGGCATTTGCCCCGGCGCTCGCCACGACGTCCGCGACTTCCTCGCAGACCGTCCGGCAAACGTCTTCGTCCGCGTGCTCGACCATTACCCGCACCACGGGCTCCGTTCCGCTCGGCCGCAACAGGACGCGTCCTTCGGCCCCGAGGTGGTTTCTGGCCCGGGAGACGGCTTTCTCGACCATCCCAGAGGCCGCGACGGGTTTCGTCAGCGAAGCCCTCTCGACGGCCACGTTGATCAGGTTTTGGGGATACACGTCCATTATTGCCGCCAGCTCCGAAAGAGGCTTTCCGCTACGGGACATTACGTCCAGAAGGGCCAGGGCCGTCACGAGCCCGTCTCCGGTGGTCACGTACTCCGAGAGAATAACATGCCCCGACTGCTCCCCGCCCAACGCGGCCCCCCGGCGCGCCATCGCCTCGGCCACGTAACGGTCGCCGACCGGCGTCACCTCGTAAGGGATGCCGAGGGCGCCCATGACTTTGTGAAACCCCAGATTGCTCATCACCGTAACCACGACGCCGCCGGAGAGCACTCCGCGGTCCTTCAAATCCTGGGCCAGAATAGCAAGGATACGGTCGCCATCTACGACGGCTCCTTTCTCGTCGACGGCCAGTACCCGGTCGGCATCTCCATCGAAAGAAAACGCCACGTCGTGGCCGGACGCGTCGAGCTCGCTTACGTTCGTGGAGCCGCAACCGGCGTTGATGTTCGTGCCGTCCGGCCTGTCGCCCGTTACCGAGAGCTTCACGCCCAACTCCCTGAAAGCCTGCGGCGCAACCTCGAACGCCGCGCCGTTTGCGCAGTCGAGCAGCACCTTTACGCCCCCCGCGTCAGGCTTCGTCTTCGACAGCACGAACTCGACGTAGCGGGCTGCAGCATCCGGAAGCGTCGATAAATGGCCCACCCCGTCCCCGGTAGGCCGCGGGGTGTCGACCGCGGTTAGCCGTTCGAGTTCTTTCTCGGACTCGGGGGAGAGTTTGCGGCCCGTCCCGGAGAAGAATTTGATGCCGTTGTCGGGGTAGGGGTTGTGGGAGGCGCTCACGACCGCGGCTGCAGCGCCGTTCAGGCCGGGGGCCAGGGCCGCGACGCCCGGCGTGGGCAGAACGCCGAGGTCCACTACATCCGCGCCGCCGCTGGCGGCCCCAGCGGCGAGTGCGCCCGAAAGCATTCCGCCGGAGACCCGGGTATCCCGGCCTACGAGTATCGGGCTACCGAAAGTCCGGGCCGCGGCCCGTCCGAGCCGCAGGGCTTTCTCGGGGGTTAAGTCTTTGTTCGCGACCCCGCGCACCCCGTCGGTTCCGAAAGTGATCTCTTGCTCCAAAGACTCTAGGGACTTCAAAGAAACCTCCAAAACGCCGGGCGGCCCCTCCAAACCCTCCGAAGGGGGAAAGGGACCGCCCGCGAACAGATGCCTTGCCGGTTTTAGCGCTTGGAGAACTGCGGGCGCTTGCGGGCTTTTTTGAGGCCGTACTTCTTGCGCTCGACGGCGCGGGAGTCCCGGGTCAGCAAGCCGGCGTTCTTCAGCTCGCCGCGCGCCTCCGGTGATTCCTCGGAGAGCGCCCGGGCGATACCGTGCCGCACGGCGTCCGCCTGGCCGGTCTGGCCGCCGCCGTGGACTTTCACGACCACGTCGTAGTTGCCGGAAACTTCGAGGAGGTCCAGCGGAGATTTCACCACCGTCTGGTAGGTCGGGCGGGGGAAGTAATCCGCGTAGTCCCGGCCGTTCACCATGATCTTGCCGTCACCGGCGAGCAGCCGGACCCGGGCCACGGCGGTCTTGCGCCGGCCCGTTCCCATGTAAAGGGTATCTGCCATAACTAACTCACCTCGTAGGGTTCGGGACGCTGGGCCTCGTGTGGGTGCTCGGGGCCCGCGTAGATCTTCAACTTCTTGAACTGCCGCCGCCCGAGCCGGGTCTTGGGGATCATGCCCCAAACGGCTTTGCGCAGGATCTCGGTCGGCTTCCGGTCCATCATCTGCTCGTAGCTCGTTTCGCGCAGGCCACCGGGGTAGCCGGTATGCCGCCGGTAGAGCTTCTGCTCCGCCTTTTTACCGGACACCTTCACGCGGTCGGCGTTTATAACAACCACGAAATCGCCGGTGTCGATGTGCGGGGTGTACTGCGGCTTGTTCTTGCCGCGTAGGATACGGGCGATTTCCGACGCCAGACGGCCCAGGGTCTTATCCCCGGCGTCTATGACGTGCCACTTTCGTTCGACCTCTTGGGGCCGCGCCATGTAACTCTTCATCTTCCTCCGGAGTTTGTTGCAAGGTTTAACTTCGGTTCAAACGCTGCAAATACTAGCATACATTCCCGGCAGAGCTACAATTTGCTTCCACGACCAGAGACCATAGGAAACCGCGTAAAAAGGGGTAAGTTACAAGACTCTGTTAAGATTTAATGGGTTATGACTTCTTCCGAAACCTTACCTATCCGCCTCGCCGAACCCGGCGACGACCCTGCGATCGCTGTTCTGGTAGTCGAAGGGTTTTTGGATCAGTTCGTCCCCGTTTTCGGTAACTCCCGGGAAATTTCGAACAGGATAATGGAGAAGTGGGTGGAGTTGGAACATGCTTCCGGCGGCGTAAGCTCACTGGTCGTTGAGTCGGATGCCGGGTCGGGCACCGAAGTCGTCGCGAGCGTCGGGGTCCGGATGGAAGAGTCCGACGAAACGGTGCTGGCCCGCGGCCTTTGGAGAAACCTGCGGCGCAACCTGGGTGTATTGCGGGCTTTCTGGGCCACAATGCTGCTCTCCTATCCCCGCTACACGCCGAAAACCTCTGAGGCTTACGTCGAGCGGCTCGTCGTAACGGAGGAGTACCGAAAGCGGGGCGTGGCCCGCCGCCTGCTGCACCGGGCCGAAGAGATGGGCCGGGATGCGGGAAAGGAGACCGTGGGGCTACACGTCAGCGGCAACAACGAACCGGCGATCCAACTGTACAAAGACGAAGGCTACGAAGAAGTCTCCCGGCAAAGCTCGATAATGACCGGATACTTTCTGGGAATCAAAGAATGGCTGTACTTGAATAAAAGACTTTAAGAATATTAGCGGGCCTTACTCTTCGTCTTTTCTTCTGCTGCCGGATCCTCTCCGGCGCGGCCTCTCGGGGTTGTAGTCTTCCGGCGCTTTGGACCACTGGAAGAGGTCCCCGGGGAAATCTGGGACGCGCCCTGAACCGGGCTCCCTCTTCGCGCTCCGGCGCCGCGAACCACCGGGTTCCTGATCCGAAAGTTCCGGAGAAACCTCTTTGGCGTCTTTTTTTTCGTTGTTTCGGGCTTCCGGCGTCCCGCGTTTAGGGGACCGGGGTGCAGGCGGCGCCGTCGATGTAGGCGGGATCGGCGTCGTCCGGGGCGGCTTTCTCCGGGCTTCCGCGTCTTCCTCCTGCGGCCCACCCGCTCCCCGGGAGCGGGGTGTAGGGGTCCGTTCGTTTCGCGACGCGAGGGTCTTTTTGGGGGTAAAGTCCCAGCTTATGTCGCCGAGGCCGGCGCCTGTTTCTGTGCCTAATGCGGTGACGGATTTTCCATCGTTCGCGGCCGCCGGTTCTTGCGGGGGCGGTTCTTCTTCGCGTTTTTCGGGTTCCGCTCGTTCTTCCCGGTCTTCCAGGTCGCCTTCATCCGGAACCGGTTTCTGGACGGCCGGCGGGGAAACTTCTTTTACGTACTCCAGATAGCGGCTGTCTCCGGTAAGGAAAGCCAGGGTTCGGGCGCCAAACTCGGCCGGTGATTCGACCATCGGCAGGTGTCCGCACCGGTCCATCAAGAATATCTCGGCTTGCTCGGCGTGCCGGCCCCAATCGCCGACCGCCCGGGGGTCTATTATCTGGTCGTCTTCACCTGCGACGAGCAGTACCGGCACCTTGATGATCCGGGCCTGCCGGGCAACCCGGCCGCCGGAAATTTCGTGCCGGGTGATGCTGTAGGTCTTTCCCGCAGAGGCGGGCGTGGGCTTTCCAGCATCTTCTATAAGTTCCTCGGGCAGATCGTCTGGATCGAAAACAAACGGCTTCACCCAGAGTTTGCGCAGGGGCTTCAACGCTCTGCCCAGGCTGAAGAAGATGGGACCGACGACCGGCAGGGTCGTGAGCCACAACGGCGTCGGTAAATCTATCTGTTCGTCGTCGGCGGGGGTTGCCACCAGGACTAGTCGACCCACGATGTCTGGATGATCTGCGGCGAGTTTTACGGCCATGGAGCCCGAGAAGTCGTGGCCGACGACCGTGGCCCGGGTGAGCCCGAAGTGGGCGCAGAAGGCGTAGAGCAGGCGGCTGCCGTTGCGCGTTCCGTAGCCGTCGGTTGGCTTATCCGATTCCCCGAAGCCGGTGAGGTCCAGGCTGTATACGGTGAAACGCTGCGCGAGGCGCCGGGCGAGTTGCTCCCAGATGCGGGAAGATGCGAGCCAGCCGTGTACCAATAAGACCGGTGGCCCGCCGCCGATCACGGTGTACCGGATCCAACGTCCATCGAGTTCCACATATTCGGTGTCGCGGGCGCTTTTTACTTCGTGCGAGACCCGCCCGAGCATTATTCCGGCCACTGCCAGAACGGCGACGACCAGTACCAAGACGATAATTACGGTGCTCATAAGCGCAATAATAACCCACCGGGCGGCGCGAAACATACCCCGCGGCGCGTAGCTCTCAGACTACCTCTAGCGGATGCTTACTCGCCCATGTAACGGCTGACTATGCGCCGGACGATTATGGAGGCTAGGGCCGTCGAAGCCAGACGAAAGCCGCCTTTTATGAGGGCTTCTTTTATATCGTCGCCAATACCCGGCTGTTCCGGAACGTCCAAAAACCTATCGGCCAGCCGGTCGGCCACCGCATAAGCGATAATCCCCGACAGAATAGTGATCAGACGCTTCTGCGCATCTTCGTTCACCGGCATCCCTCCTCTTCGACGTACGACTGCGTGCCGGAAGGATTCTACCTCTTTGGTCGCCGGTTGACCCACACGGTTAGCCTACGCTTTGCGACTGACGCTCGTGGGCGTACAGTTCCCGGAGTTGGCCGTGCAGGAGCGGGCGGTCCGAAAACCGGGCGTAAGACTCTATGCAGTAGACAACGTCCTCGGGCCTTCCCGGATGCAGGTCGTGGTCCATCATAAACTCCAGCAACTCGCCAAAGTCTTCTCCGACCTGATCCACGAACTCCGAGAAAGATATGCTCCCAGAGATCAAACGCTTGCACGCTTCTTGGGAGTCTAATTTCCCCAAACGGCGGTTGGTGTGCCTTACTATGAGCCCGGGCGCTATAGCCTCGGCGCTGATCGTTCCGGCACATATCTCCTCCTGAGCCACAACGGTCCCTTTCTAGCCTCGTGAGACGGTGGTTTCTATGTTCTTATTCCCCACCACCACCGGCGCGCCGGTGGCAGTTTTTAGAGTCTACGATATTGCGGTGTAGTTTGTAAAGTTTCACCCGTAATAACCTCTATGGCAACGGTATACTTGACCCCTTGTCAATGCTCTTGTCGACTCGGAAGAGAAGGATCTGCAGCTTGGATAGCCTCAGTGGTTTTGGTCGGGCAGTAACCGGGTGGCTCCTCGCGGTAGAGGTTGCCAGACCTTGACGGCCCGGGACGTGGGCCGGAGGGCGCGGGTCGTTGTGGTCGGTGCCGGCTTTGCGGGCTCCAGCTTTCTGCGGCGCTTGCCGGCTTCTTCGGGTCGTTTCGGGGAGACCTTGCTCGTAGACCGGGTGGAAGAGTACCCATTTATACCCCTAGTTCACGAGGTTGCCGTCGGCCGCATCCACCCGGACAGCATCCGCTTCCCGATAGAAAACCTTTGCAAAAACCGCTGCGACTTCCTGAACGCGGAGGTGACGGGCCTGGACCTGGAACGCAAGACGCTCGAAATATCAGCCGGGACAATCGGCTACGAATACCTGGTCCTGGCCGCCGGCAGCGGCGCGGCGCGGCCTCCCGGGGGCATGGCCGAACACTTCCAACTCTTCTGGACGCTCGAAGACGCCTTGCAGCTACGAAGCACCCTGAACGAATCCTGGCAAGAAGCTTTGGACCGTCGCGCGCCGTCACAGCCCGGCCTGCTAAACGTTGCCGTCGTCGGCGGCGGGGCGACCGGGGTCGAGCTGGCCGCTGAGATCTCCGCGCTCTTCCAGTACCTGCGAAAGCGCACCGCCAGAAAGCCCGCGGACCGGCCCCGCGTTACGCTATTCGAGGCCGGGGACCGGCTACTGGGTTGGCTCGACCCGTACTTCCATCGTGTGGCGATGGAGGACCTGGAGAAGCTCGGCGTCGAGGTTCGGCTAAATTCGGCCGTCGAAGACGCGGGCGCGGAAGGCGTAAAGGTCGGCGAAGAGTGGTTCCCCGCCCGGACCCGGGTGTGGACAACAGGAATAGACATGACACCGTTGGTCCGGGATCTCCCCGGAGAGCACGACAGTTCGGGCCGGGTATCGGTGGACGCCCACCTCACGCTAAAGGATCACCCCGAAGTCTACGTCCTCGGGGACGCCGCATTGTACGGAGACCCCCGACACGGCGTCCTGCCCCCCACCGCCTCCGTCGCCGTGCAACAAGGTCCGTGGGCGGCCCGGGATCTGGGCCGGCGGCTCGCCGGAAAAGCCCGCCCACCCTTCGACTACTTCGACCGGGGCTACATAGTGAGCCTCGGCCCCGAGAGCGCCGTGGCCGAAGCCGTCGGTACGAAGCTGCGGGGCCCGGCGGCCCAGGCTCTCTACCGGAACATCTTTCTCTACTACCTCAAGCGCCGCCGGGATCGGGTACTCGCCACCTCGGATTGGGCGATGGAGCGGACGATTGGGCGGGTGGGGTTCGGCCACCGGCCCCCAGACTCGAATTAGACGAAGCTCAGTTTCCCGTTCGCACCGGAACCAGGTGCCGCTCCAAGATCCCCGGCACGTCCTCCGGCGTCACTTCCGTATACCAGACGTCATCGGGGAAGACGAACACTACCGGTCCTTCGTGGTGACGCCGGGTACAGGCGTTGCGGAGTATCACTTCCGGGGAGAGGCCCCGCCGCCCGACTTCGCCCCGAAAAAGCTCCAGCAACTCATTGCCGCCTTTTTCACCGCAGCGTCCCTCGCCCGGTGTGGCGCAGACAAAGATCTGGCATAATCTCGGCATAGCCTTATTTTACGACGCGGCACCCGTAATTCCAGATGCGGCGATCTTCCGTGGCGCTCACAGCGCCAGTCATAAGGTACACAAGACTTGAGCTTTAGGTACGACTAGCGCTGAGCGATTAGCTATTAGCCATCAGCTATTAGCCATCAGCAAGTACAAAAAGCCGGGCGCTGAAAGCTTACGGCGTGGATTGTGGAAGGCCTATGCTTTCGCAACCCGCTGTCAGAAGCTGGTGGCAGAGAGGCCGACCTCCTCGCGTTCGGGGCGGGAGCGGCGGGCGAAGCCGTGTTCGCGGGCGGCTTCGGCGACAGCTTCGGCGACCGCGGGAGAGACCCGCTCGTCGAAGACGGACGGGATGATGTAGTCCTCCGAGACGTTTTCTTCCGGGATTACGTTGGCTATCGCTTCGGCGGCGGCGAGCTTCATGTTCTCGTCGATACCGTAGGCCCGGACGTCGAGGGCGCCCCGGAACACGCCGGGGAAGCAGAGGACGTTGTTGATCTGGTTCGGGTAGTCGCTGCGGCCCGTGGCGATTATCCTGGCGTGGCCGAATGCTACCTCGGGTTTTATCTCCGGGTCGGGGTTCGCCATGGCGAAGATGATCGGGTCCTCGTTCATGGCGTCCAAATCGCCCGCCGTCAGCACGTCCGGTACGGAGAGGCCGAGGAAAAGGTCGGCGCCCCGTATCGCCTCGGAGAGGTCGCCGCTCTTTCCTTCGGGGTTCGTGTTCTCAGCGAACCACTGCTTGGACTCGTTCAACCCGTCCCGGCCTTCGTGGACGATGCCTTTAGAGTCGCAGCCGATGACGTGTTCCGCGCCGGCAGAGAGCATTATTTTGGCGCAGGCTACACCGGAGGCGCCGACGCCGTTGACGACTATCTTGAGGTCTTCTATCTTTTTGTCCACGATCTTGAGCGAGTTGATGAGCGCGGCCAGCACGACCACCGCCGTGCCGTGCTGGTCGTCGTGGAAAACGGGGATGTCCAACTCTTCCTTTAGCCGGTTCTCGATCTCGAAGCATCGCGGGGCCGAGATGTCCTCCAGGTTTATACCGCCGAAGGCCGGGGCAATGTTCTTTACGGAGCGGATGATCTCCTCAGTGTCTTTGGTGTCGAGGCAGATGGGAAACGCATCTACACCGGCGAACTCTTTGAAGAGCATCGCCTTCCCCTCCATCACCGGCATCGCCGCCCGCGGCCCGATGTCCCCAAGTCCCAGCACCGCCGTGCCGTCGGTAACCACGGCGACGGTGTTGCGCTTTATGGTCAGGTTGAAGGCTCTCTCCGGGTCCTGGGCGATTGCCCGGCAGACGCGGGCGACGCCCGGCGTGTAAGCCATCGAGAGGTCGTCGCGGGTCCGGATCTGCATCCGGGACTTCACCTCGATCTTGCCGCCCAAATGCATCAGGAAGGTCCGGTCGGAGATGTTTACGACGCGGACGTCTTCCAGGCCTTCCACGGCCTCCACGACCTGCTGCCCGTGCCCGGAGTCGTTGGCGTTTACGGTGATGTCGCGGACGGTCCTCTCCTCCTGCATCCGCACGATGTCTACCGCCCCGACCATGCCGCCGGCCTCGCCGATGGTGGTCAGGATCAGGCCGAGCGAGCCCGCCGTGTGCGGGAACTCGACCCGCAGGGTCATGCTGTAACTGGCGCTAGGTATTGATTCCATGTTTTCGGTTCCTCTCTTTTAAAGCAGCTTTCCCCAAACTCGTTGCGGGACATTCTATTGCAGCTACTGTTCCGGGTAAACCGGAGAGCAGCACCGGCCGTAGGTCAGCCATCGGGACAGCTCGTTCGAGCAATTGCGGCTAAACCGGCAAGAAACCGGAGTCTTCGGGGAGGTCTTGACCGGGCAGGGTGCTGCGGCGGGAAAGAAACCAGCGTCCGAGGTCCGTCTCCGGCCCGGCTTCGTTTGCGGCGGCTTCGAGCCCGGCACGTAGTTCCTGCAGGATCGGCGGGCGTTCTCCGTAGGAAATCATCTCCAGTTCGGTGGCGAGCGCGGCATCTACGAACTTTCCCCACAAACCCGATGCTTCGCTCCCAGGCTCCGGCGGGGCGGCGAAGGCGCTTTTTACTTCGTCCGGCAGTTGTGTGGGCCCGGCCAGGGCGGCGCGGTCGGGGTCTACCGGACCTTCTGAGGCTTCCAGGTACCGTCGGGCACCTAAGAGCATCATCCGGGAAGAGACGGTGCGCTTTTTCCAGGAACCGGCGACCGTTTCCCAGTTGACAAAGGCGCCCCGGTATATTTCTTCGAGATCCACGACGACTTTATACTACTTCATGTTCCGGGATGGTCGTCCGTCAGGGTTCACTCTGGACTTCGACGTAGGAGGTCGGGGGCGGCTCCGCGGCGTAGCCGCTTTCTAGCGGAAAGAACTCGCTGTAGTCGGCTTCAGGGAAGTTCAGGGGGGTGGACCCGGCGGTTACTTCTTGCATGTAGCCGGCCCATATATCCAGCGGCAGCGTCCTCCCGTTGACTTCTTCCAGCCCGTGTATATCTACCATCGGGCGCCGGCCTTCCGGGTATCCGACCCAGACCGCCGTCGAGAGCCGCCGCGTGTACCCGACGTACCAGGCGTCCACGAAGTCGTCCGTCGTGCCGGTCTTGCCGGCGGAGGGCCGTCCCAACTCCTCGTCCAAGTCGTGGTCTGCAGTAGCCTCCTCGTCCTCGACCACGTTGCGGAGTACGTCGTTTGCGACGGCGGCCTGGTTTCCAGACAGCACACGCCGTCCGCTGACCCGGTGATTATAGAGTTGTTCCTCTTCCCCGAAGTCTAGCCGGTAAATTTCTTCGACAGCGTAGGGCTCGCGGTAGATCCCCGCGCCCCCGAACGTCGCGTAGGAGGAAGCCATGTCCAGAACACTGACGCCGGTCCCGAGCCCGCCGATGGCCGTCGAAGGGTAAGGCTCTACCGGCGTAGTTATGCCCATAGCTTCGGCGGTATCGGCGACGTCGAAGAGCCCGAGGTCGACGCCGAACTGGACGAAAACCGTATTATCCGACTCCACCATCGCCTCCCCGACCGAGATCTGGCCGCGCTCCACGAAGTCGTAGTTGACGACCGGGTAGTCGTGGTCGTCGAAGTTGACGTTGAGGTCTTTGGAAATGTACGTGGTGTCCGGAGACAAGTAATCCCGGAGCGCCGTCGCCAACACGAGCGGTTTGAACGAACTGCCGGGCTGGCGGCGGGCGTCGAGGGCGAGGTTGAAGTCGCCTTCCTGCCCGGCGAGCGCCCGGATCGCCCCGGTCTGCGGCTCTACGGTCGCCACGGCGGCGGATGGGTCGTCGGTTTCGTCGAGTACGTCTTCGGCGGACCCTACGGCGGTGCGTTGGAGGTTCGGACGGACCGTGGTTTGGATCTCCAGCCCTCCGCGCGCCAGAGCGTCGTCCCCGAATTGCTCTTGCACTTCCCGGCGCACCTTGTCCAGGAACGGCTCGTAGACAGGGTCGTCGGGGGGTTCCGGCGGGGCGAACTCCAGGTCTTGCGTCGTGGCATCTTGGCGCTCGGAGGTAGAGATCATGCCTTCCTCCTGCATTGCGGCGAGTACCGCGTTGCGGCGGCTCTCGGCCCGCCGGACGTCTTCGGCGGTTTCCGGGAAGTAGGTCGACGGCGCGTGGAGGAAACCGGCGAGCGCGGCGGACTCTGAGAGGCTGAGGTCCCGGGCTTCTTTTCCGAAGTACCGTCCGGCGGCGGTCTGCGCCCCGTAGGCCCCGTTCCCGAAGTAAACCGTGTTCAGGTAGGCCGTGAGGATTTCTTCTTTGGTGTGCCGGCCCTCGTAAGCGAACGATAGCGCCGACTGGTTGAGCCGCCGCCAGAACGAGACCTCTATCCACTGCTCTTCGGGAACAAAGAGGTTTTTGGCGAGCTGCTCCGTTATGGTGGAGCCACCCTCCTGGATGCTCCAGGACCTGAGATCCTTCCACGCCGCCCGCCCGAGCCCCTCGAAATCTACGCCGACGTGCTCGTAGAACCGGCGGTCCTCTATCGCAACGGTCGCCGGGGCCAGATGCTCTCCCAGCGCGTCGGGGCCGACGGTTTCGCGGTTCTGTTCGGCCTGGAAGGTCGAGATCTCCTTCCCGTAAGCGTCGTAGACCCGGGAGTTCTGGACGAGCGCCGGATACCGCCGGTCCAACTGTTCCTCGTACCCGTTGACGAGGTACACGTAAAGACCAACAAGTCCCAAAACGGAAACCAGCAACGCCACCAGGGACAAGTTGAATAACCCGCGCACCGTCCGCACGAAAGAACGCCGCCACCTCCTACCGGCTTTCTTTCCGGTTTTCCCGGATTTCTTGCTCGTATCGAAAAAACTATTCATCCGAATCCGCGTAAGTCTACCTTAGCCGGACCCCGGGTCGCGCTCTCCTGCGCCGAACAAACCTACCCGGGCGGTGCTAGGATGGGCTTATGGCGGAGCTAACTTGCACGGCGTGCAGGATTGGGGACTACGAAAGCCGCACCGAAGAGTACGAAGTTTCTTACTCGGTGGCGGACGCCGGGCCCCGCACGCTAGAAATAAAGTACCAGGCCGCCCGGGCGTTCGAGATCAACGCGGCCCTGGATGCCGCCGTGGAGACCGCCCGCGAGGCTATTGCAGAGGCCGACCCGGAACTCGCGCGAAAGCCGACCGACGAAGCGCTCTCCAAGTTTAGCTGGCGCGCGATCCAATCCGTCAAGTACGACGAAGGGGCCGCAAAAACCTCCCGGTTGGAGATATAGCCCCGTCTCAGCGTTCCCCCGTTACGCTTGCCGGCTGGCCTCCAGAAGCTCTTGCAGGGTTACCTGACGCTCGTAGAGCGCGGTACCTACTATGGCGCCGATCACACCGTTTATCTTCGAAAGCGCCGTGATGTCCGCCGCGCCGCGGACCCCGCCGCTGGCGATGGCCGGCACCCGGCGGGCGACCTCGGCAGTTTCTTCTAGCGCCGCCCCGGTGTCCATGCCGTCCCGGGCCACGTCTGTATAAAGGACCGCGGCGACACCGTCCGCCGCCAACTCTTCCGCGAGCTCTAGAACCCCGATGCCGCTCGACCGCTGCCAGCCGTGGGTAGAAACGACGCCGTCGCGGGCGTCCACCGCCACGACCAACATCCCGCCGAATTCATCTATGGCCCTCAGCCGGAGGTCCCGGTCCCCGACGGCCGCGGTGCCCATCACGATCCGTCCGACGCCGGCCTTCCGAACCGCCCACAAGTCCTCCAGCGTCCGGACCCCGCCGCCGACCTGAACCGGCACGCCAACGGCTCCGGTTATCTCGCCGATGAGATCTAGTTGCGCCGGCCGTCCCTCTTTTGCGCCGTCGAGGTCTACGACGTGGATCCCCCGCGCCCCCTGTCGCTCCCACTCCCGGGCGCGCTCGACGGGGTCCGCGTCGTATTCCCGGGAGCGGTCGAAGTCTCCCTGTTTGAGGCGGACACACTTGCCGCCCCGCAGGTCTATCGCCGGAAAAACGGTAAAGCCCGTCACAGGCTCTTCGTCCAGGAGAGAAAGTTCTCGTAGAGTTTCAAGCCGGCCCGGCTGCTCTTCTCCGGGTGGAACTGGACCGCGGCCAGGTTCTCCCGGCCCGCCGCCGCGCAGAACTTCACGCCGTACTCCGTGTTGCCGAGCACGTCCTGGGGTTCTTCGGGTTCCGGATAGTAAGAGTGGACGAAGTAGAAAGCCTCACCGTCGAGCCCCCGCAACACCGGATGCTCCCGGGAGATCGAGAGCTGGTTCCAGCCCATGTGCGGAACTTTGAGTTCGTCGGATTTGAACCGTACAACGGTGCCGGGAAAGATGCCGAGCCCATCTATGCCGGGCGACTCTTCCGAGCTCTCGAAAAGGATCTGGAGCGCCACACACACCCCGAGAAACGGTTTGCCGCTGCGGTAGACCTCTCGGCAGGCGGTTTCCATGCCGCGCCCGCGGAGCTTTCGCATGCAATCTCCGAAAGCTCCGACGCCCGGCAACACGACGGCGTCGGCGGCCAGCACCCGGTCCGGGTCGGACGTGAGATCCACGCGCCCCCCAACTTTCTCCAGCGCCCGGGTTACTGAGAGCGTGTTGCCCGCATCGTAATCGACGACGGCGACGTTCAGGGTTTCAGGCATTGGAAGCCTTTCTCTCCGGGGGTTCCGGTAGCAGGCCAAGTTCGGCAAGCTCTTCCCGGAGCTGCCCGGGCGTCTCGAAAGCTATGGCGGTAAACCCGAGTTCCCGGGCGGCGGCCACGTTCGGGGGCGAATCATCTATGAAAACTGTGGTGGACGGTTCGAGGCCGGCGCGTTCGACGAGTACGGCGTACAGGTTTTTGTCTGGTTTGATCATGCCTTCTTCCCCCGACACGACTATCTCGTCGAAACACCCCAGAAAGTCGTAGTCTTCGCGGGCGAGCACGAAAGCCTCGGCAGAGTAGTTTGTCAGGGCGTGCAGCGGATAGCCGAGGTCGCGCAACTCGCGCAGGATCTTCACACTACCCCGGATCGAACCGCCAAACATCTCCGGCCAGCGGTCGTAGAAGGCTCTTATCTCGGCCTCGTATTCCGGGTGCCGCGAGACTAAAACCTTTGTCGCCTCCGCCATCGTCCGGCCCCGGTCCTGTTCGAGATGCCACTCCTTCGTGGCGATGTTATCTAGAAAGTACTCCATTTCGGATTTATTAGAGAAGACCTTACGATAAAGGTAGCGCGGGTCCCAGTCGATAAGGACACCGCCGAGATCGAAGACCACCGTGCGGATGCCGCCGGCCATGTTAATCCAACACGCCTTTCGTCGACGCGCTTCCGGAGCTTCGCCGTGCAATTCCCTGCTGCAGGGCGACCGCCAAGGCCTTCACGCCGGACTCGACTTTATGATGGGCGTTCTCACCGTAGTGGCAGTTAAAGTGCAATGTGAAGCGGCCATACTGGGTAAAGGCGCGGAGGAACTCTTGAAAAAGCTCCACGTCGAAAGTGCCGATCTTCTCCGGCATCGGCCCGAGGTTGCAGGTCAGGTGGCTGCGGGCGCCGAGGTCTACGACGACCGTCGAGAGCGCCTCGATCAGGGGCGCCGAAGCATCCGCAAATCGCACGAGGTCCGAGCGGTCGCCCAACGCCTCATCAAAAGCGTGGCCCAGAACGAGCCCCGTATCCTCGACGGTATGATGGTCGTCCACCCAGGTATCACCCTCGGCCTTCACGTCCAAGTCTATCCCGGAGTGGTGGGCGAGCAGGTGCAGAATGTGGTCCAGAAAACCGACGCCGGTGGCGACCTCGGCCTCACCCGTGCCGTCCAACTCCAGGCTCACCCGGACAAAGGTTTCGCCGGTTTTGCGTTCCGCACTACCCGTTCGCGTCACATCGCTCCTTGCTGTTTGTTTCGGGGACTTCGACAGGATTCTAGCTTAGAGGCGTTTGGATGTTATTTCAGACGGACCCGGACGCTCTCCGCGTGGTTCTCGAACCCCTCCAACCGGGCCAGCCGCTCGACGTGCGGCCCGAGTTCCCGCAGCGCCTCTTGCGTAAAGTGCAGGTAGTTGGTGCGGACCAGGAAGTCGTGGGTGCCGAGGGGTGAGGCCCAGGCGGCGGTCCCGGACGTTGGGAGCGCGTGGGAAGGCCCGGCGGCGTAGTCGCTGAGGGCGACCGGGCTGTGGTCACCGACGGCCACGAGACCCGCTTCGCGAAGGTCGTTCAGGACGGCCTCGTGGTCTTCGGAGATTATGTGGGTGTGTTCGGGGGCGTAGAGGTTCGAGAGTTCGGCGGCGTGTTCGAGGTCTCGCACCCGGACGAGGGTTGTGAGTTCGGCCGGCTCGCCGGTTAGACGGGGTTCGACCTCTGAGATCAGGTTCTCGCTCGGCGAGAGCAGGATCGCCGACGCGCCGGAGAGGTGCTCGGCCTGGGCCATAAGATCCCGGGCGACACGTTCGGGAAAAGCTCCGGCGTCGGCGATGACGACGATCTCGCTCGGCCCTTGCGGGGCGTCTATGCCGACGGCCCCGAAGACTTCCAGCTTGGCCGCCGTCACGTAGTCGTTGCCGGGACCGACGATCTTGTTTACCGCCGGGATGCTCTCTGTGCCAAACGCCATGGCCGCGATAGCCTGCGCGCCACCGACGGCGTACACCTCATCCAACCCGAGCAGGCCCGCGACGGCGAGCACCCACCCGCTCACGCGCCCGTCGCGCCCCGGCACGCAGACACAGATTTCCTCTACCCCCGCTACCTGCGCCGGGACCGCCGACATCACCAAAGTGCTGGGATATGCCCCGTGTCCGCCGGGAACGTAGAGCCCGGCCCGGCGCAGCGGTCGCACCCGCTGGCCGGTAGTCGCCCCGTTTCGGCTCGTCTCCCACGAGCGATACATCTCCCGTTTGTGAAAGAGCCGAACGTTTTCTATGGCGACCCGGAAAGACTCTTCCAGCTCCGCGGATAACTTTTTCCGGGCAAACTCTATATCCTCCGCCGAAACTCGCACCGGCTCCGGACGCGCCCCGTCGAAGCGCTCCGTATTCTCCAGCAACGCCTCGTCACCCCGCATCCGCACGTCGTCGACTATGCTGCGGGTGGCGGCGCGAATTTCCTGGTCCAGAAAACCGCCGGGACGCCGCAACCCGGCAACAAACTCTTCCGGTTGGAGCTCCCGGGCGTCGAGCTTTTTAACCACCGGACGCCGCTGCTTTCTGCATGCCATTGACTAGCGTGGCGACTTGTTCGTGACGGAGCCGGTAGGAGCCGCGGTTGGAGATCACCCGGGCCGTCGAGGAGGAGATGTCGTCCAGTATCGCCAGATTATTTTCGCGCAAAGTCGTTCCGGTGGCGGTCAGGTCCACGATGCACTCGGCGAGGCCGACGAGCGGGGCAAGCTCTATGGAGCCGTGGAGCGCGATGACCTCCGCCTGACGACCGAGGCCCTCGAAGTACCGCCGGGCGATGTTCGGGAACTTGGTCGCCACCCGAACCACCTCCGCCCGGTCGATAGACTCCCGGACCTCCTTTGCCCGGTCTTCCTGGGCGGCCAGGATCATGCGGCACGCGCCGGTCCCGAGGTCCTTTAGCTCCATAACGTTGGGCTGTTGCTCTTCTAAAACGTCCTTGCCCACGATCCCGACATCCGCCGCACCGTGCTCCACGAAGACCGGCACGTCTGTCGGACGGCTGACGATAAACTCCGTACCTTCCGTGCGGTACACGAGCTTGCGGCCGTTATCCCGAAGCACCTCGACCGGCAACCCGGCCGCCCCGAGCGCCCGCAAGGCGTCCTCGAAGATGGCGCCTTTCGGAACGGCGATGCGGAGCCCGCTCATCCGTTTACCATTCCGGCGACTTCTTCGATCCCCACCAACCTCGCGTCCTCTCCGCTACGACTCAATTTGACGCCGTCCGGGGCCGGGTAGCACACCCATCCCGCTCCCACGGAGTCTGCATACAGTCCCGCCTCTGCGGCCGGCAAGTCTTCGGCCAGGTGCAATACCCGGACGCCCGAGCCCCGCAGTAGATCGGCAGTGCGGGTACTCTCTACGGTATCGCCCACGAGCAGGAGCATCGGCTCCACTTCAGCGTTCGGTAGCAAGGAGAGGAGCCGTTCGAGAGAGATGGCGAAGCCCGTGGCCGGCAACGGTTCCCCGAAGCGTTTGAGCAGGTTGTCGTAGCGTCCGCCGCTGGCGATGGTGAACCCTAAGTCCGGCGAATAGGCCTCGTAGACGGCACCGGTGTAGTAGTTGTAGCGCCCTATAAGACCGAGGTCCAGGATCACCGCTTCCAAACAACCGTAAGCCTCCAAGTGGTCCAGTATCTCCCGCAGGTTTCGCAGCGCGGACCGGGCTTCTTCTCCCGGCGCGTAATGCTCCGCCCGCTCCAGTACGGTCCCGTCTTTAGCCGGACCCACGATACGGGGTATCTCTCGCACCCCAACCGCCGCGCCACTGTCGAGACTATCGGAGATCTCCTCTACCCGCACGAGATCCTTGGCCGCCAGCGCCGCCAGCAAGTCCGGCGCCGCTTCCGGTGCAGCCTCCCTCAAATACCCCTCGTAGAAAGCCGCCTGCCCGAGGACGACCGCAAAATCGTCCGGCGCCCGCAAGCCCAGGCTCTGCAGCACGTCCACGAGCAGGGCTATAGCCTCCGCGTCCTCGGCCGGGCTCATCGAGCCCACGGCTTCGACACCGGCTTGATGGAACTCGGCCGCCTGTCCCCGTCCCACTCCGGCCCGCCGGTACACCGGCAAACTGTAGGAGAGCTTGTGCGGCGGGTTGTTCCTCAAGCGTTGGGCCACGAGGCGTGCGATCTGGGTGGTCACCTCGGGGCGCAGAATGAGCATCTGGTTGTCGTCGTCAAAGAGCTTGAACGACTGATCCCTCAGCCTCGGCTCCTCTATAACCTCCGAATACTCCAGTGCCGGCGTCACTACCTCCCGAAACCCGAACGCCCGAAACCGCCGCAAAATCCGCGCCTGCACATCCCACAGCCGCGTCGACTCCGGCGGCAATATATCCCGCGTACCCGGCGTAGTAGTGAATTTTCTAGGAACGCTACGTCTCATAAGAACCGCTATCTTAACGCATGAACCCGCGCCTATCGCCCCCACCGGACGATATAAACCCGGTACCTTGCAAAACAAAGTAGCGGCTGGTATCTTGACGGTATCTTGTGGTGCAAGGTTCTAAAAAGGAGCAAGTTGGCGCAATCGGGAGAGAGGCGCAATTCACAGTTACTCAAGGGGGTACTGGACATGTGTTTGTTGGCGATCATCGCCGAGGAGCCGTCGTATGGCTACGAGATGGTTCGTAAGATGGAGGATCTGGGGTTGGAGTTGGTTGGTGAGGGGAGCATCTACCCGCTCTTGAGCCGGTTGCAGAAGGTCGGTTACATCGAGGGTTACATGGTCGCGTCAAGCGAGGGTCCGAAGCGGAAATACTACCGGGCGCTGCCGGCGGGGCGGGAGAAGCTGGAGGTTTGGAAAGAAGAGTGGAGTAAGTTTTCGGAGGCTGTGGAAAGGGTCGTAGAGGATAGGGGCCACCTTGAGTTATGAAGACCGGCAGGAAGAAATAGAACTCGTCGTGCTGGAGTGCGAGAGTTATTGGAGGGCTATGGGCATCTCTCCGCAGAAGGTCGAGGAGATGCGGAGCGAGCTTGAGAGCCATCTGCAAGAAGCAATGCGGGACGGAAAGCCGGTCGAGTCCGTGACCGGCGGCGACACACTAGCTTTCGCAGAAGAGTGGGGCAAGCCCTACACGCCGTACCAGTCGCCGGCCGGGCGGGCCGCGGAGCAGGTAGCTTTCGTTTTTATCGGGGCTGCTCTTGCGGGAACAGTTGGGCACTTATGGCGACGGTCGTACGAGGTGCCTTACGATTTGCGTAAGTCCGCGTCGGGTCTTGCCCGGGGGCATGTCGCCGGTCTAACGGTGAACTTCTCCATGCGACAGTATGTCCGGCGTTCGGGGTTGGTGGAGGACCTCGAAGAGCTTTCTTGGAGGAATTTCTTCGTTCAGGGCGGAGCCCTTACGGCAGGCTACGCGGCGCTGCTCGGGATCAACCTAGCCGCCAAGGGCGGTGACCACTCGGCCTTCTCCGAGTGGTCCTGGAAGTCCACTATCGTGTCGGGTTTCGTCGGCGGCGTTTCATTGTGGCTCACCCGCGAGAAGCAGCGGGAAGAGTAGTTAGAGATGGGTTCTTTAGAGTGATAGAGGAGTTGCTTTTGATAACCAGGGACCAGCGGGAGAAGATCGGAGACGTCCAAGCCGAATGCGAGATGCACTGGATAATGAATAGCATACCCCAGGATCGGGTGGAAGAGATGGCCGACGAACTGGGTGTGCATCTCAAAGAAGCCATACAAGACGGCAAGACGGTGGAGGACGGTGGAGGACGTCGTCGGGCCCGATACCGCCGCCTTTGCGGAATCTCTGACAAAAGAAGAGCGCCCGGCTTGGACGGCGAAGGATCGGGTCGTGATGTACGTTTGGGCGCTTACTTTCCAGGCGGCATTTCTCAGCATAGCTTTTCATCTACTTACCTGGACTCTGTATCTTCCCGTCGCCTGGATCTGGATTTCATACCTTCTCTACTTCTCATGGCCGCACAGCCGGCTGGTCATAAAGCCGGAACTGTCGGACGCTCGCCCAAAGTGGAAAAGCTGGCTGTGGTTGGGTGCGGCAGTTCTATTCATGGCCGGTATGTGGTTTGCGAAGGATGAGTTGAGGCCGATCCTGGAGCGCATCAACGTAGCAATCACCGGCAACTCGAACGGCACGCTGTTTGCGTGGCCGTGGTACGCGACGCTCGTGATGGTCGTGATCCACATTCTCGTCGGCAGGCTCAGGAAGCGGCTCTTGTAGCACTTGTCTGCTGTTAGCTGTCGTTGCTACTGTAACGGGGGGCTTTTGTTGGGGGCCGTTTTGGTAGGCACATGCAATAGGGCTACTCTAGCCGGATGGGACCGTCAAACCCGAGGGTGAGTCTTGGACGCGGATACGCCCGAACATAGCTTCCGATGGGTCGGCGTAGACGTGGAGTCCGAAACGACTGGAAAGGTCGCGGCAGATGTTGACGCCGCGAACGCTGTTGCCGTGCTCGTCGAGGCCGGGGGAGAAAAAGGCGCCGCCGAAGTAGTTTGGGACGGTGATCAGGATGCCGCCGCTGACGCCGCTCTTGGCCGGGATGCCGACGTCGTAGGCCCACTCGCCGGCAGCATCGTACATACCACACATGAGCATTACCGTGATCACGTCCCGCACCTGAGACTGTGGGAGCGTCCGCTCGCCGGTCAAGGGGTTGACGCAACCGTGGGCCAACGTGGCGCCCATGTTCGCCAGGTCCCGCGAAGTCACCCTCACGCAGCAGATGGAGAGGTAGACAGCCATATTCTCGTAGAGGTCGCCCTCGATCATACCGAGGCTCCGCATCAGGTAGCTGAGCCCGAGGTTCCGGTCGTTGGAGATTAATTCTTGGGCGAGCAGGTCCTCGTCTACGCGCAGGTCGGGGTTGCCGGAGTAGATCCGCAAGCGATCCAGGAGACGGTCGACTTTCTCGTCCTGATCCCTGCCGTAAACCAAGCTGGTCGCCACGAGGGCACCGGCGTTGATCATCGGGTTAAACGGGCGGTTGTTCTTTTCGTCAAAGGTGATGGAGTTGTACGAGTCACCGCTGGGCTCCACCCCGACGTGCCGCAACGTCTTCTCCCGACCGTTGTCTTCGAGGGCCAGAGAATATATGAACACCTTTGAGATCGAATGCAGAGGAAAAGCATACTCGCAGTCTCCGTAGAAGAACTGCCCCCCGTCCACGTTGGTGAACGCCAGGCCGAAACGGTGGGCCTCTGATTCCATCTCCGGCGGGTAGTAACGGGTTATCTGCTCCCCTCCGATATCGAGGTGCCGGGCGTGAAGTTCTTCTATCTGCTCCTGGATCACTCTGCTCTCTTCCGGCGTGGGCATGGGTAGATCTCCTTCGTAGTATTCTTACAGTATTCTTCCTGGCGCTACGCCGTATCGGGGAGCCTACCGGACGCGGAAATCCTCCGCATACCAACCCACGGTCTCGGCCCCGGCTCCGTAAGCGCTCTGCAAGAACTCCAATAAAGTATCCTTTGAAGGTTCGCTATTGCGCCCGACTTCGTAGGTTAGCAGCGCCGTGCCTCCCTCCTGCCAGGAAGCTCCCTCCACGTTTAGCGGCTGATCGGTGATACCTTCGGGTTCGGGGACGGTGTAGTAGTAGAAGGCGGGTTCCCACACGTTCTCGTCCCTAACTCAGAACCCGCAGGAAATGACCTCGTGCGGATATGCCCCGCGGGTTAGCTGGCAGGATGTGCGGGGTTTTATCCCCGGCCCCGGATCTGGGTCACGGTCGGGTGGAAGAAGAGTTCCAGGACCCAATCCGCCGCGATCCTGGCCTTATTCTGGGGACTCTCGGTCTTGAAGAGATATGTGGCCCGCCAGAACAGCGCCGCGATAAACCCGCTGAACTTCACGCCCATAACCTCGTTTACCGCGAACTGGCTCCCCATCTCGACCAGTTGCCCGAGAGATTTGTAGTCGAAGGGCTTTAGCTCTTCGCCGTCGATAAACGACAGCACGTTGCGGGCAACGGCGTTGCCCCCCTGCACCGCGGCCTGGGCGTTCGGCGGGATGGCGTTCCCATCCTCGTCGAGGTTGGCGGCGCAATCTCCTATGCCCCACACGTTGTCGTAGCCCGTTACCCGGCAATACTCGTCGACTTCCAGGCCCTTGCGCTCGTCTGAGGGCAGCTCTTCGAAGTCTTCCAGCTTCACGCTCGCCCGGGCACCGGCCGTCCACACGACGTTCTCGGCCTCTATCTCTTCCCCCGTATCCAGGACGACTTTGTGCGGGGTGATCTCCTGTGCCTTGGTCTCGCTGAAGACTTCTATGTCGAGATCCGCCAGTTTTTTGCGGGCCGTGCGCCGCAGCGCCGGGTCCAGCTCTTTCAGAACCTGCTCATTACGGTCGACCAGGGCGATGCGTACCCGGGAGGGGTTGATGTTCGGGTAATCCGGGGCCAGCGTATCGTGGATCAGACCGTGCAACTCGGCGGCCGTTTCGACCCCCGTCGCCCCCCCGCCGATAATCACGAAGGTCAGCTTCGAGCGGGGAACGTCGCCCCGGGCCAGCGTGGTTTCTTCGAAACGCTCGATCACCCGGTTGCGAATCTCCTCCGCCGTGTGTATCCCCGTCATGCTTATGGCGTACTCCTCGACGCCCGGTATGCCGAAATACGCCGGCTCTCCCCCGAGGGCCATGATCACGTGGTCGTAGGGGACCTCTATCTTCTCGTCTCCTTCCCCAACGGCCGTCACCAACTGCTCTTCGAAGTCTATGTCTTCCACGGTCGCCCGCCGGAAGCTGGCGCCGGCCTCGATCAGGGACCGCCGCAAAGGCTGGGCCACGTTCTGGGTCTGGATGTCGCTGCTTATGACCCCGGCCAACATGGGCCAGAACGTGAAATAGTTCTCCTTGGAGATAACCATTACCGCAACGTCGTCGCGTTTCTTGACCAGTTTGCAGAGGGCGATCGCCGCGTTGTAGCCGCCGAAGCCTCCACCCAACACGAGCACTTTGTTCTCGAACTCCCTGAAAGGCTTGCGCTCCCACGGCTCGTACCGAGGCTTCGGCTGCACCCGGAAGGCGCGCCGCAAGCCCTCCAGCGCCAGCACCCCTCCACCAATAGCCAGGCCGCTCTTTGCCAGTGTGTTCATCTTTACACCCTTCTATTCGATGAGCTCAAATCTACGCGTAGCCGCTCCGCGTAGTTAGTATTTAATGATATTAGTGCCCTTCGCACAAGTCCCAAAATCTGCAACCTTCGCCGGTTGCCCCGCCGCCGGGTACTATTCGGGCCGTGGCCCGGGCCACATCCGGGCTTCTACGCGGTGCTAGTATGTTCGAATGGCTAAAACCTCCGGAAACACCCTACAGACTTTAAAAGAGCGCCTCGCAAAGATCAGCGACCTCAACGCCGCAAGCCTGACCCTTGCCTGGGACCGCCAAACTTACATGCCGGAGGGCGGCATCCGGGGCCGGGCCGAGCAGTTAGCCACCCTATCCCGGCTGGCGCACGAGATGCAGGCCGCCCCTGAAACCGGCGAGCTTCTGGAAGCGTTGGAGCCGGAAAGCCCCGAAAACGGGCTGGATCCCGAAAACGGGCTGGATCCCGAAACGGTCGACGGCGCCATCTTGCGGGTCGCGCGCCGCAACTACGACCGGGCGACGAAACTACCGGCGCAGCTCGTCGAAGAGGTCACCCGCGCCCGGTCCATAGCCGAGCCGGCCTGGGCGAAGGCCCGGGAGAACTCCGATTGGAAGGTGTTCCTCCCCCATCTGGAGCAGCTACTCTCCCTGCAACGCGAGAGCGCCGAGCACCTCGGGTACGACGAACATCCCTACGACGCCATGCTCGACATCTTCGAACCCGGGGCGCAGAAAGTCCCGCTGGAAAAGATGTTCCAGGACCTGAAAACCGGCAGCCTCCCGCTACTGCAAGACATCTCCGGCGCCTTGCAAGAAGACCGTTCGTCCCCGCTTTACGGGTCATTCGACGAGAAGTTGCAGGAAGAATTCGGGGCGTCGGTCTCGACCGCCTTTGGCTACGACTGGAACCGAGGACGGCAGGACCGGGCGGTCCATCCGTTCTGCGTCGGCATAAACAGCGGTGATGTCCGGATCACCACGCGCTTCGATCCGGGCTGGCTCTCCCCGTCGCTGTTCGCCACGTTTCACGAGTCGGGCCACGCCGTGTACGAGCAGGGGGTGGACCCGGACTATTTCCGTACCCCCCTCGACGGCGGCGCCTCGATGGGCATTCACGAGTCCCAGTCCCGGATGTGGGAAAACCTGGTCGGCCGGTCGCGCCCGTTCTGGAGCCACTACTATCCGCAACTACAGAAAACATTCCCCGAAGCGCTCGGCGACACGGACCTCGAAACTTTCTACCGGGCGATCAACGCGGCCCGGCCCTCCGAGATCAGAGTCGAGGCCGACGAGCTAACCTACAACCTCCACATCCTGCTCCGCTTCGAACTGGAGGTAGCCCTCTTCGAAGACAAGCTCTCCGTCGCGGAACTGCCTGACGCCTGGAACGCCAAAATGGAAGAATACCTGGGCCTCGTGCCGAAAGATGACGCCCAGGGCGTTCTGCAAGACGTACACTGGGCCGCCGGCCTCTTCGGCTACTTCGCAACCTACACCATAGGCAACGTGCTCTCCGTGCAGTTGTTCGAAGCCGCCGTCGGAGAACATCCCCACATTCCGGACGAGATCGGCCGCGGCGAGTTCGGAACCTTGCTCGGGTGGCTGCACGAAAACATCCACCGGCACGGCCGCCGGTACGAACCAAAAGACCTGGTACTACGCGCCACCGGCCGCCCCCTGGATACCGCCCCCTACCTCGGATACTTGAACGCCAAGTTCACCGAACTGTACGGCTCGTAAAGTACGGCCGGCAAACCTCCGGCTTTCCCTCTACGACCCGGCGCCGGTATCGGCGACGTGTGTGGTGGCATCCTCCATTCTGGCGACTTGCTGTCCTTTCTCGACGTTCACCCGCGACAGGACCAGGATGCCGACGACGAAGAAGACCGCCAACGAGGCGATGGCTATGCGCCCGGTGTCCGTGAGGCTGACCACCAGCGCGAACAAGGCCGGTCCGAGGATACCCGCGACTTTCCCGAACACGCTGTAGAAGCTGAAAAACTCCGAAGACTTCGCTTTGGGCACCATCTTGGAGTACACCGACCGGGAGAGCGCCTGGGTTCCGCCCTGCAGGATCCCGACGCCGACCGCCAGGGCGAAGAAATGCCAGCCGGTAGTCACGAACATGGCCAGGACCGTGATCCCGACGTACCCGACGAGCCCGACGTAGATACCGCGCACCGCCCCGATCCGGCCCGCAAGCGCGCCGAAAGCGAACGTAAACGGTATCCCCACGAACTGCGAAACGATGATACCCCCGATCAAAGCCCCGCTATCTATATTAAGGCTGGCACCGTAGATGGTTGCCAGCTTGGGGATGGAGTGAATCCCGTCGATAAAGAACCAGTAGGCGATCAGATACAAAGAGAGGTCCCGGTACTGCCGCACCTCACCAAAAGTCTCCCTGAGCCGCCCGAACCCCACCCGAATAGCATTGGCCCCCAGGGTTTCATCCGCCTCCAGCCGCCGCGGTGGCTCAGGAACGTTGCGGAAGATCGGGATAGAAAACACCACCCACCAAACCGCGACGGTCAGGAACGCGACCCGCGAGGCGGCCCCGGCATCCGCGAGCCCGAAGAACTGTGGGCGCACGATCATGGCCGCGTGGATGACCAGCAACAACCCACCCCCGACGTAACCCAGCGCGTAACCCGCCGTAGAAACCCGGTCTACCTCGCCCTCACGGGCGATGTGGGGCAACAACGAGTCGGCGAACGTTAGCGAAGCCGTCACCCCGGTCGTTCCGGCCACAAAAAGGATCGCCGCCAGCTCCCAATCTCCCTCCCCCACAAAGTACATCCCCGCCGTCGCCGAAACCCCCAGGCCTACAAAAAGCCCCAAAAAGCGTTTTTTGGCGCCCATAAAGTCCGCCACGGCCCCGAGCATCGGCGAAGCGACCGCTATAAGCAACAACGCGAGGCTGTTGATGTATCCCCAGTAAACCAGCGGCCGGCCCTCGGGCAAGTCGGCCCCTGCCACCTGCTGAAAATACAGCGGCAATATAACCACCCCGACGGAGGTAACGAACGCCGAGTTCGCCCAGTCGTAGAGCGCCCAACTCCGGAGTTCTTTACGCTGCAACCCTAGAGCCCGCAACATCCTACCCCAAGACCTCGTCCACGAAGCCGCCTATCGCGGCAAGACGAACATCTAGCGGGCAAACTCTTAGCAGCCTCAAAGCGCTATAACTCTACACGGTTTCGACGTCTTGGGTGCTAATACTCTCAGCAAAGTTGTTTTCTCGTAGAACAGGAGGTGCGCTCAATCTGGAGGCCGGGCGCAACGATGAACTCGAAGGCGAGGTAGGAGGTGAGAAAGTGGTTCCAATCCTCGCCCGACTCGGAAGCCGGGCGCAACAAGCCCGCGTTCGCTAAGAACAGCTACGGGGCCCTGTTCCAATCCTCGCCCGACTCGGAAGCCGGGCGCAACGGTACAGACCAAAGACGTTCTCACCGTACTTCCGGGGTTCCAATCCTCGCCCGACTCGGAAGCCGGGCGCAACGCTTCTAATGTTTCATGGACTTATGCAGTGGCTTTGTTCCAATCCTCGCCCGACTCGGAAGCCGGGCGCAACCCCACGGCCATCATCGCGTTACCACACCCCGAGCACCGTTCCAATCCTCGCCCGACTCGGAAGCCGGGCGCAACGTCTCGTTCCTCCCCGGTAACGGCCGGTCGGTGCGGAAATTCAGGTTCCAATCCTCGCCCGACTCGGAAGCCGGGCGCAACTATCGACTACCGAGCAGAGAGAGACAGAGGTCGTTGTTCCAATCCTCGCCCGACTCGGAAGCCGGGCGCAACCCCACGACGTGGTAGCTAACATAGTACGTCATCAGTTCCAATCCTCGCCCGACTCGGAAGCCGGGCGCAACAGGTCGCCTCGGGATACCGCTTCAAGCTACGACCTGGTTCCAATCCTCGCCCGACTCGGAAGCCGGGCGCAACGCAGGTCATCGCCGTGTCTACAGCATTTTCACCGCAGTTCCAATCCTCGCCCGACTCGGAAGCCGGGCGCAACCTTATTCGTTCCGGCGACGCGGTGCCAAATAAAGTTCCAATCCTCGCCCGACTCGGAAGCCGGGCGCAACAAAAGTCATGGCCATTTTCTAGGCAATCTGGGTGGTTCCAATCCTCGCCCGACTCGGAAGCCGGGCGCAACGCTTCTAATGTTTCATGGACTTATGCAGTGGCTTTGTTCCAATCCTCGCCCGACTCGGAAGCCGGGCGCAACGGCGTTGATGATACTCCCTTATTCATGCGGCTTCCGGGGTACGTTTGCGCGAACGTAGTTTCTCTGTTGCCGAAGTCGGTAAGCTGACGCTGGTGTTCCTTCAAAAGTGTTCTTTTTGCTGGACTTTGTGACTTGCGCGTACCTACCGGGGTTTTGGGCGTAGCTATAGGTTCGCGCAGTTTTTTCAGAAGACCAGAGGGTCCTCGAAAGATACGTAGGAATCTTGACCATAGCTTTCTATGTTCTTTTCGCGGGGCGGGTGAAGCCGGTAAATACGGAGGCTATCTTCGTCTGCGGAGATAATGCCGACCAGCCGCGCCCGGAGGCTTTCGAGCTGGGCGGCGTTTACCCGGCACTCGAAGACTGAGTACTGGACGCGCTGACCGAAATCTTTACAGGTCGTGGCGACTTTTCGTAGCCGGCGACGCCCTTCTTTTGTCTCGGTGTTCACGTCGTAGGTAACTAGAACGTCCATCGCTATCTCGGGGTGAAGGGTACGTAGGTTTCAGTGTCGCCGCGCAGGTGACGCGCGAGCAATCTGGCTTGCACGTGGGGTACGAGCCCTAGAGGAACTTTCTGATCCAGCACCGGGTGGTTGGTCTCTTCTTGCTTACGTTTCTGATACGCGACGATGACTTTTTTACGGCCGTCTTCGTTGAGATGAACGGCACCACCCTCTCGTTCGTCGAAATCGTTGGGCCGGAGCTGACGGCGATTCACGAGCGAGAGGGCGAGCCGGTCGGCGAGGACGGGCCGCAGCTCTTCTTGAAGGTCGAGGGCAAGCGACGGACGCCCGGAACGCAGGGCGTGCAGAAAACCAAACTGCGGATCCAGCCCCACTCCTTCACATCCCGCCACACAGTCACCGAGCACCAGCGCGTAGATAAACGAGAGCAAGGCGTTTATCCGATCCCGGGGCGGGCGCCGGTTTCTACCGTTGAAAGCGTAGGCTTCTTTATCTGCACGAACCATCGAGCCAAAGGTTTCAAAATACAGGCGTCCGGCTTGCCCTTCGAGACCCCGGATACCGTCTACGCCGGGCTCGTGCGGTAGTTGCTTTAGGACCGAGGCTAATCCTTTGGCCGTTTTCTCTAGAGGTGTGATCTCCTCAGAAGTTGCAGCTTCTCGGGCGGCACGTTGGGCTACGGAGCGAGCGTTGCGGACTTTCCCGGCCACGATGCCGCGGGCGACGGCGGCGGTGCGGTACGGATCGGCCTGGGCTTCGTATTGAGCCCGGCGCAGTAGAACGTTGCCGGTAGTTGGTCCGGTGAGGCGGCCCATGAAGCGGCCTGTTGTGCCGAACCACGCAATAGAGCGACCGTCCTGGGCGAAGCGGAGGATCAGGAACGGGCTCACGAGGACGTTTCCAAAGAGCGCCATACCTCCAAGATGTTGCAACGGAACCTGGAGTTTCAATTCCCGCTCTACTTCCAGCTTTAGCGTCTCGTGGTCCAGCCGCACGTAAGCGCCCTGCGTCTGCACGTACAGAGTGTTCAGAAGTTGCTTGAGCATCTCATTTCCTCAGGTCGTAGATCCAGGGCGCCTCCCGTTCCGCACCAGAAAGCGCGAACGGCATGCAAGCGTCGAAGAGCGAACACTTGGGACACCGGGCATCGGCGACCGGTGGAGGCACGCTAGATGCTACGAGTAGATGGCGGACCGCTCGGATCGTATTTTTCGTCAGTGAGCGTAACTCTTCGTCAAATACGACCTCCCGGCGGCGGCGCGAGGCGTAATGGTAGACGGCGCCGCAAGGTACCTCGCACCCCAGCATCTCTTCCAGACACATCGCTTGCGCGCAGAGCTGAACGTCGTCGTGGATGCTGCCCCGCCGGGGCCCGGACTTGTACTCGACCGGATACGGAGCCTCGCCGGTTCGGAACTCGACCACGTCGGATTTGCCGATCAAACCGAGCCGGTCCGAGAACAAAGAAAGGCCACGTTCGACCCGCACGCCGTCTTCGAGAGAGCCTTCCGACTCGTGGGCGCGCTCGTGGACGCGATGCCCGCGCAGAGTGTAGATATTCTCATCGAAGACCTTCTCAACGTGGATCAGGGCACACTGCCGGGGGCAGTAAGAATGGTGCTGGAGCGCGGAGATCATCACGATCTCCTCCTCATCCCACTCCGGCATCATGTTCATAGTTTCTACCTCAGCCCAGAATACGGGTAAGGTTTACACCTTCCGGCAGGTTATCCTCGACGGATACCGTGTAGTCGGCAAAACGCCGGGGGCTGGCAATGTCGTCTTTGAGTGACGGTTGTATCCGCTCGAAAAGCTCGTGGGCCGGGGCGTTGCCGAGCTTATTCTCGTGCGTGAATACATAGAGCCCGCGCGGGCTCATGGTGCCGCGGCTCGCGCTGCGGTCAAAGTCCCACATGTAGACGAGGGCATCCCAGAAGAGTTCCAGGTCCGTCTCCGTTACTCCGGTCTGACGCGCCAGGTGCGGCGAGAAGAAGCCCCGTCCCACGTATAGGCCGTAAGGGATTAGGGTTTTGCGGCCTATAGTCTGTAGCTTCTCCCGGTCCTTCTCATCGGTAACGGCCATTCGCGTTATCGCGAGGTCTTGTGGAATTATGGGATTTACAGAGCGGGAGAACGTCAACTGCATAGGCCCGCGCACCTGTCCGGCGTTGAGGCCCGTGCTCATTACCGCCCCAAACATCCGAACGTCGTAGAAGTTGGCACACATCCACTTGCGGGCTTTCTCTACGTCGTCTTTGCCTTTAGTTGGTTTGCCTTCTTTGTCCGAGGCTTTCTTGAGATCGTTGAGCAGGTTCTTCGTCTTTGTGCTGAGCGTCTCGTCGAGGTTGTCCGTCTGTGCCTTGAACTCGGTATCGGTTAGTTCTCCAGAGTAGGTTAGCGTCGGCTGCGACTCCGAATCGTCCGGGACGTCGCTAAACTGGAACGCGCCGGGCAGTGCCCCAGACGATTCACGCAGGTTCTCCAATACGGTCTGATCGGCGACCTCTTTGTCCACCTTCTTTCCGGCTTCCATGCCCTGTTCCGTGTAGGCACGACGGATCTGGTCGTTCAGAACCCCGTGATGCTCGACGAAGATTTTGAGTCTCTCGGGCTGATCGTGGTCTTCGCTCGCTATCTCAACGAAATTCCTTACCTTACGTTTCAGAGACACATCCGTAACGAGCCCCTCCATCGTCTCGGGATCTGTGCGAGGCAAGTTACCGGCGTCGGGGTCACCGTTCGGGTTGCCGTCGGCTACGTCGAAAACGAGCACGAAGTCGTGTCTCTTGGACGGATCACAATGAATCTTGGTGATCTGCTCGGTCATTCCTGATTCCCTTCTTTGTTGTCCCGGGCTTCTCGCGCACCTTTTGCTTCGGTCCGGTTGTGGGCGCGTTGGTGGTAGAAACCCAGCGCGAATACAGCCTGCTGACGCATCGTGAGCGTGGTCGGGAAAGCAGCCCCGATCTTCTCGGTGATGTCCCCGATACGGTCCTGTATCGCAACCCCGACACCCGGACGCTCCTTGCGAATCTTTCCGACGTGAGAGTTGTGATTCCTCATCAACGTACCGAAAACACTCGCCGGTGTGCTGGATGCCGCGCCGTAGTAGCGATCGACTATCGTCGCCTTCACGCCAGGTATCGCTGCTCTTTGCAATTCTTCCAACTCCGCCAGCAGCCGGCCGCAATGGTACGCGGGGTCTTCCACTTGCGGGTTCAGCTCTTCCAGGGTCTCGGCCATAGTCTCTCCTCCGTAGATCAACACCAACTTCATAAGCGCCGCCCGCTGACGGCCAACGTCGCCCTCCGACCGGTTACGCCGAACGGCCCGTGCCAGCAAGTCCTCCGGCACCCGCCCACCCTTGATCGCCGCCCGAACCAGCGCGGCGGGGACTTGCGGCGTCATCTCCTTCCCCGCGTCGCGGTACGCGCCAGCCGCTAATGGAAACAACCCCAACGGATGACCCGGTTCGCCACGAACGTCCACGATCCTTTGCGCCTGAAACCACCGTTTCAAGTGTTCCTGGGCATCCGGTACGGTCGTCTCCAGCCAGTCCCGCACGACGGCCCGGCCTCCGCTCGCCGAGAGGGATATAGAGTAGAAGTCTGAGGCATCCGCTCCGTGCTGTTCACGGCCGGAAAAGGGAGATTTCAATAAACTATTTACGGTTTCCGGTTCCGGACGACTCAGGAAGCTGACCACGTCGAAGTCCGTCTGTTCCCGAGTCCAGAACACGTACACGGACGGCCCGATAAATAGGCTGGATTTCTCATCGGCGATCAGGTGGTTGAGAGCCTTACCAAACCTCTCACCGGCATCGCGGGATATGGGAGAGGTTAGCGAGTTCTTCAAGCCGTAAGACTCGAAAGGCTCGGCGTTGGCGGAGACCAGAGACGTCCCGGCGGCCTGTCCGCCTATCCGAGTGAGCCCCTTGACCTTTACGGGCAGCCGCTGCTCGACCGGCCCAAACTCCCCGGTAACGAGACACGTCATCTCCGGGGTATCTTCTCCCATTGTGCTCTTTGCCCAGAATGTCTTTGCGCTCTCCTTATCTGCCGGGAAGATACCTCTTACGCGAAAGCCTACGTTATCTTGAGGATCAAATTCGTCCGGTAGGTCGTCTCGGAACTTTCCCCCGTCCCATTGTTCGAGAAAGGCGGCGACAGCCTCTACGCTTTCTTCAGCGGTCTCAGCAGCGCAGCGGTCGACCAATTTCACGAACTGCGTGTGACGATCCGCGACCTTGCCCGCATCGGCCCCTGATCTTCCAATACCGAGGACGTACTCTCCATTATCTACAAGAAGTTTCGGCTTTACACCTGCGGCACGAACTACGTTCGGCGCGATCATGCTGTTGCCTCGCTTGTTATCTTTGCGGTCTCCGCCGAGCGGGATGAAACCTTCCAAAGTGCCGTCCTCGGTAAGGTTGATCTGCCACCTGACCGGCACCGCTGCGTACATCACCGGCGTAAGCTTTCCCTCCGCCTCTAACCTCTCGGCATATTCGACGAGTCGGCGAAGTATCATGTACGTCTCCCCTCGTAAGACTCTTGTGGCACTCGCAGAACGCCGCTATCCAGCCGCGCTTGGAAGAACCTGGGTTGCGCGTTGCCCCGGACAATCTCTCTGCCCCCCGAACTATGTCCGGCGTAAGTGAGCGCGCCTTTCGCGTCCGACACGAAATCTACATCGAGTAGCATGAGGCCCAGATCGTCGCTCACGTCTATAGCTTGCTCGTCTCCGTCAGGCGGGCCGAAGAACGCGGAGAACTCGCGGGTGCCGAGGTACGGCTGGTTGAAGCACTGCCCGCGCTTGACCCGGCGGCGGAACTGGTCCCGGTACTTGGCCGGATGCTCACCCACGTGTGGCTTGAGTTCGATATCGGCCCGTATAACATATGCCACGTCGCGCAGGCAAAGAGTGTGGCGCTGGGCACGATCATCGTCGGCAAAGTATCCGCCGCCGTTCTCCGCCCAAGAGCGGGCCGAGCGGTCGGACTGAATGCTGTTCATCTCGTTGCGGAGGATCGAGAAGTGACGAATCGGCTTTAGTACTTCGATTTCGCGCACCCTCCAGCGAAACTCGGGTTTCCAGAAGATAGCCTCCAGCACACCTCGCGCCGCGCTCGGCGTCATCACCTCGTAGCTAACCCGCTCGACGCCGAATTCCGGCCGGGTGAAGCATGCCAGGTCTCCCCACACTTTGACCTGTAGCGGCAGGCCGTTGTCTCTCGTCTCCACGCTCCTCCTTTCAGCTTACTAGGTCCGCAGGGTCCAGGCTTACATCTTCGATGCCTCGCAACTCGTCGTAGTTACCGTGCCACACGAATACGCCCTCGGAGATCTCGTCCACGCACTCGCGCCGTTTCTCGAACTCGTGCTCGAACATCGAAACCACGTAGGGCTGCAACCGGCGATGATCGCTGCTCCAAATGCCGGTCCCCCGGATACGGCCAAGAAGTTTCTCTAACGGCTTTCGCTCTTCTTTATCCGGCGGATAACGTACGATCACGGGTATGGTAGCGTCGGAGATCAAGCGGTAACGGTTCGCTACCTCCGGATAGTCAAACTTCCGGCGTAGCTTCTGAATACTGTTCTGGTCGGTCGGCACATCCTGGTAGAGCAGTCGAAAATACTCCTGAAAAATCTCTGGATCATGCAGGTCGAACTCGGTCCGGGCGAGCATTTGCTTCGCCTCTCCGAATGCCGCCGCGTACTCACCCTGGGGCATTTTTCCTTCTTCCGGCTCGAAGATTACTACTCGTCCGAGGCCGTCCAATTTACCTTCCCGGTTACAGCGTCCGGCGGCCTGCACGATCCGATCCAGCGGTCCCAGCGCCCGAAAGACGACCGGAAAGTCAAGGTCCACCCCGGCCTCCACGACCTGCGTTGCGACCAACAAACACGGCTCACCGTCATCCAGTCGCCGCCGAACTTCCTCCAGCACGACTCGCCGGTGCGCCCCGCAGAGCAGCGTAGACAGATGAAGAACCGGCTCGCCTTTCAATTCGTTCAGAACCGCCAATGCATCTTTGCGAGTATTCAAAACTATCATCGCTTGCTTGTCTGTGGCGGCTTCCAGCAGACGTCGGGCCACTTCTCGCCAGGACCACGACTCAGAAGGAGTTTCGTACTCTACCCGCCGTAGCGCCTGAAAGTGATCGGCGGCGTGTTCCGGCGGCACGATGTCTTCTACAGATGTGAAGCCCTCAAGATATTTGCTCGTTTCGTCCAGCGCGGGTTGAGTCGCGGTGCAGAGAACAACGGTAACTCCGTAGCGACGCACTAACTCTTGGAGCATATTCACTGTTGGTCCGAGCATTCCGACCGGCAGCGTCTGAACTTCGTCCAGTACGACCACGCTGCGGCATAGGTTGTGCAGCTTGCGGCACCGGCTAGTCCGGTTGGCGAAGAGGCTCTCGAAAAGTTGCACGGTGGTCGTTACCACGAGCGGCGCGTTCCAGTTCTGAGTTGCCAGTCGCGCTCGGGTCCAGGCTTCGTCTTGCCTCTCCCCGCCGCTTACATCATTCCGGCGCACCGCAGAGTGGTGCTCTAGTACGGCACTATCTCCGAGCTCCTTAAATATCTCCCGATAGACACCAGCCGTCTGTTCGATGATTGAAGTGTACGGGACAGCGAAGATCACCCGCTCCAGATCATGCTCCACCACATGCCGCAATGCAAAGGCTAATCCGCTCCTGGTCTTCCCGCCACCGGTCGGTACGCTGAGCCGATACACGCCCTGCGGTCTCTTTGCAGCTTCCAGGCAGAAACTGTAGACCTCTTCTCGAACTTCATTGACGAATGTTCGCTCTCTCACGGAGTTCACGAAAGATTCCCGGTCCCTCTGGAAAACTTCCCAGAGCTGCTCCGGTTCCAGACTTGAACCCCGAAACTCTGAAGCTTCTGGATCGAAGTGCGTCTCGGTATCCAGAAAGTCCGCGTCCACGAGGGCGGAGAAGAGTATCCGCTGAAATGTCTCCATCTGCAGTTCATCGCGGGGCGGATCGCTAAAAAGGCTTCGGACATCGCCCTGGAGATTTAGCCCGTCGACCTGCTCTCGCGCAACATTCAGAATATGCTCGTACTTCTCATGGATTTCCGGCCTGTTTACAGCATCTTTCAATTTAGAAGCATTTGGTAGCCCTGCATGATGCCCGTAGATAATCGAAGCCAATGCCTGAAGTGACTTGTAGGCAAGCATTGCTCCGTAGATAGCGTGCGGCGTACCCCTCACCGGGGCGTTAGAACCGTCGCGTTCCGCCTTTTCACAATCTCTCAAGTACCTCTGGAACTCTGGATTGAACTTTCCGAGGTCGTGCCAGAGCCCTGCTAAACGAGCCAACTCCCCGGCCCCGAACTTTTTGGCGCTACTTTCAGCAATGGTGGATGTTTGTTTCAGATGAGTTACGAGATTATGCCAATTACCTCCGCCCACTGGAGTATGCGCATAAAACCGATCACCGTTCCCCATTCGTAAAGTATACGGGAAGCAGCATGTCAGGCAACATCTATCTTGGGTTTATCGTCCCCTGTTTAGGAAACCTGCTCCATATCCGGTACGGTACGGAGGCGCCGGTAGCTGATGCAGCCCGCGCCGAGTATTTGCTTGAGTTTGGCGTGCAGGTCGGAGGAGTCTTCGACGCCGCTGATGCGCTCTTCATGCCCATCACTGGATACGAGTATTAGCGCGCTTCCGCCGGGGTGAGCCCGGATCACGCCTAGAGCCCGTTCGGCGTCCTCGCGGGAGAGACCGACGAATTCGTTGGCGAAGAGGTAGAGCGGGTCCAGGCCCGGCTCCAAATGTAGCTCTTCCAGCTCCATCGCCACGATGCGCGGCAAGCCTTCTTTGCGCTCTACGCGGCCTTTGACCTTCAGCACCGCGTCCTCCCGAACGCAGTCCGAACAGTTCGCGTACACCCGTGGAAATATCATAACTTCAGCGAGACCCCGCATGTCATCAAGCTGGAGCATCGCCATGTTGTCGCCCTTGCGCGTAGTGTTGATCCTGACTGACGTCGCAAGCCCGCCGACCCACACCATCGCCCCGTCCCGGCAGTGCTCCAGGTCCGAAACGGTCGTGTTTATCTGTTTCTTGAGTTTGTGCAAGACCGGCCGCAGCGGATGGTCCGAGACGTAGAGGCCCAAGGTCTCTTTCTCCCATTCGAGGCTCTGGCGCTGCTCGTCCTCTGTGTCGGGGATGTCGGGCTTGGCCGGGGCGATTTCCGCCGCCTCGAACATACAAAACTGGTCCTCGCTCGCCCCCCGGAGCCCCTTCCCGACCCGGTCCACAGCCTTCGCGTGAACCTCCAACATCGCCGCCCGGGAACACTCCATCGAATCGAACGCCCCACATTTGACCAATGATTCTATTGTTCGTTTGTTGTACGTCGTTGGGTCAATTCGTTCGCAGAAGTCGTAGATGTCCTCGAACGGTCCATCCTGGCGGGCGGCGATGATCGAGTCGATGCACGCGTCCCCGACGTTCTTGACCGCCGAGAGCCCGAAGCGGATAGTGTTCCCGACGACCGTGAACCGGTGGCCGCTCTCGTTCACGTCTGGCGGCAGGACCTCTATCTTCATCGCCCGCGCCTCGGCGACGTACTGGGGCACCCGGTCCTTTGTGTTCATGACGCTGCTCATGAGCGCCGCCATGTACTCCTCGGGGTAGTGGGCCTTCAGGTAGGCTGTCTGGAAGGCGAGGAACGAGTAGCAGGCCGAGTGGCTCTTATTGAACGAGTAGCCGCCCGCCTTCTCCATCCAGTTCCAAACCTCTTCGGCGGCCCGGGTAGAGACGTCGTTCGCCGCGCAGCCCTCCATGAACTTGTCTTTGAGGGTGGCGAGCATCGCGGCGTTCTTCTTGCCGATGGCTTTGCGCAGCGTGTCGGCCTGGCCGGGGGTGAGGCCGCCGAGGAGCTTGGAGATCTCCATGAGCTGCTCCTGGTAGGCGGCGACGCCGTAGGTGGGCTCCAGGATCGGCTTTAGCCGCGGGTCGAGGTATTCGACGCTCTCGGGGTCGTGCTTGCCTTTTTTGAAGTTCGGGATGTAGTCCATCGGGCCGGGCCGGTAGAGGGCGTTGAGCGCCACGAGGTCGTCGAAGCGGTCCGGCCGGACCTCCTGGAGCATCCGCTGCATCCCGCTCGACTCGAACTGGAAGACCCCGAAGGTGTCGCCCTGGGAAAAGAGCTTTAAGGTCTTCTCGTCGTCGAGGGGTATCTCCGTTATGTCCACCTCTTCGTCCTTCGACTGCCGGATGCTCTCTAGCGTCTCTTCGATGACGTCCAGGTTTCGGAGGCCGAGGAAGTCCACCTTCAGCAGACCGAGCGCCTCGACGTCGCTCATCGGGTGCTGGACCATTACGGACGTTTCGCCCTTCGAGACCCTTTGTAGCGGCACGATGTCGGTGAGGGGTTCTTCGGAGATGACGACGCCGGCGGCGTGGGTCCCGGCGTGGCGGGCAAATCCCTCTATCTCGAAGGCGTTGTCCAGAACCTGCTTCGCGGCTTCGTCCCTACCGGCGATCTCGATGATCTCCCGCGCCGGCCCGGGATGTTTCTCACCGGCGACGTAGCCGTCGTCCCCGGGCGTAAGCACGTCGCGCAGGGTGGTGCCGACGGGCTTCTCCGGGATGAGTTTGGCGAGCTTGTCGGTGTCGCCGTAGGGGTATTCGAAGATTCGGCCTGAGTCCCGGATGGCGGCTTTGGCACCGATGGTCCCGAAGGTGATGATCTGGGCGACGTGGTCCTGGCCGCCGTAGTTCTCGGTGACGTACTGCATGACCTCCGAACGACCGGCGACCGAGAAGTCTATGTCCACGTCGGGCATGCTGATCCGGTCCGGGTTCAAGAACCGTTCGAAGAGCAACGAGTATTTCAGCGGGTCCAGGTCCGTTATCTCCAGCGCGTACGCAACGATAGAGCCCGCCGCCGAGCCCCGTCCGGGGCCGACCGCGATCTTCCGCTCCTTCGCGAACCGCACGAAGTCCCAAACGATGAGGAAGTAATCCTCGAAGCCCATCTTCCCGATGGTCTCCAACTCAAAGTCCAACCGCTGCTGAACCTCGGTAGTCTTTGCCCGTTCCCCGTAACGCCCAGAGAGTCCTTTCAGGCATAGCTCCCGCAGATATTGGGCCGCCGTGTAACCTTTTGGCTTCGGGAAGTTCGGCAGCCGGGTCTTGCCGAGCTCTATCCCGACGTCCTCGACCATGTCCACAACTTTAATGGTGTTCTCCAACGCCTCCAGGTGCTGCGGGAAGAGCCGCTCCATCTCATCTACCGGCTTGACGTAGAACTCGTCGCCGGCGAACTTCATCCGGTTCGGGTCGTTGTAGAACTTGCCGGTCCCGATGCACAGCAGCGCGTCGTGCATCTTCGCGTCCTGGCGCGTCGTGTAGTGGCTGTCGTTCGTCGCCACGAGGTCCAGGCCCGTGTCTTTGTGGAGCTCTAGCAGCCCTTCGTTCACCCGCTTCTGCTCCGGGATGTTCAGGTGGTCCTGCATCTCCAAAAAGACCGCGTCGAAGATTTCCCGGTACTGCTCCAGCAACTTCCGGGCCTCCTCCATGCGGCCTTCGAGGATGCGGGTCGGCACCTCGGCGGAGAGACAGCCCGAGAGGCAGATTATGCCCTTGCCGTGCTCGCGCAGCTTCTCCAGATCCACCCGCGGCTTGCGGTAGAAGCCTTCGAGAAAGCCGCAGGTCGAGAGCTTCATCAGGTTCTTGTAGCCCTCGGCGGTTCGGGCGAGCAGGGTGAGGTGGTAGTAGGGGGCCTTGCTCCGGTCGTGCCGGTCGGCGGCGACGTAGACCTCACACCCCAAGAGCGGTTTTATGCCAGCGTCGGTCGCTTCCTTGTAGAACTTGACCATCCCGTACATCACGCCGTGATCGGTCAACGCCAGGCCGGGCATGTTCTGGTCCTTGGCAAAGGCGATAAGGTCCCGGATACGGCTCGCCCCGTCGAGCATCGAATACTCCGAGTGGCAGTGCAAATGCGCGAAAGGCGTGACCGTCAACTAAACTCCCTCTTCTAATGCCGGAAGAGCTTCCGGCGGCGCGCAACGCACACGCGCCGCCTTTGCCTGTTCTCCCATCCTCGACGCGGGGAACTATAGACAAGGAAAAGAAGTTTGTCTAGGTCAGCTTGAACCTGAGATTGAGGGCCACTTTGCAGGGCTTTTCATGCGCTTTTCTGTTCAATCGGGGTCGTGATAGTGCGCGTCCGGGTCATCGTCGTCTTCTTTCCAGAGCAGCCAGTTCAGCGCGATCTGGGCACTCAGGACGGCGAATAGGAGGGCGAAAAGGCCCCGGCCAAAGTCGTGCCGCCAGGCGGTGTAGATCAGGAGAAAAACAGAGACCAGTAGCGCGGCGGCGACAAAAAGAAAAGTGACGCCGAGTATGATCCACCGCGCGGCGCGACGTAGGCTGCTTGCCCGGCGGTCATCCGGTGGGTCTTCTGCCGCGCCACGGTTCAATTGCTAGTCCTTTTTTGCGGCCTTCTTTTCGGTCGAAGAACTTTCGGAACTCTTCGAGCCGTTGCTCTCGGACTTTGACTCCGACCCACCGCTATTCTCTTTTCCGCTCCCCGTGTCGGGAGGGCCGCTCTTGGCGGTGTCGGTCTTCTCCGTTTTATTGTTTCCTTTGTAGTCCGTCGAGTAGAAGCCGGAACCTTTAAAGGAGATGTTCACCGGGTGCATGAGTTTTTTAACCGGGGCTTCGCACTCTACGCAGGTTTTCAGGCGATCCTCGGACATCTTCTGCATTATGTCGAAGACGTGTCCGTTTTCGCACTTGTATTCGTAGATCGGCATCGAGCCTCCTCGGATATAAAATTCGCAACCCGTGAATTATACAACCCGGGGGCACCGCCGAAGCTGTATCCTGGTCCGGAGCCGTTACTCCGGGGGACGGTTAGGGTCCAGGTTCCCCGACTTGAACTCTTCCTCCATACTTTCGCGGGCCGCCTCCACGACCTGGGGATTACTGGCGATCTCCTCTATCTCCGTACGGGAGGCGTTGCGCCGGACGTACTCTTCTCCCAGCACCTCCTGAAGGTTAGAGCCTTCGTTTACCCGATGCACGATGTACTCCAGCACCCGCTGCTCCCGGGCCGAAGGTTTCCCGATCCCGAAAAGCCTCGCCCAAAACCCTTTTCTTTTTTCTTCGGCCATGACGCCCTCCTTTCTTGCACGCTTGCTCTTTCGGGGAGTTTATCGGGTAATCCGGGCTTCGTACAGAGCCCGGCTAACTTTCCGAAACCCCGGAGGCCAACTTCTCCAGTTCATCCCCGGTGACCCGGTAGACCGTCCAGTCGTCCATCGGCCGCGCCCCGATGCTCTCATAGAAGTCTATCGCCGGTTCGTTCCAGTCCAGAACCCACCATTCGAGTCGCCCGCAACCGCGCTCCCCCGCCAGATGCGCCAGGTGTGCGAGCAACGATTTACCTACCCCGACGCCCCGGAACTCGTCACTCACGTACAGGTCTTCCAAATAAATGCCGGGCTTGCCCAGAAAGGTCGAGAAGTTGTGGAAAAACAGCGCGAACCCGGCAGGTTCGTCTCCAAGGTATGCCAGAAGCGTCTCGGCTACCCGGAACTCACCGAAGAGCGAGCCCCGCAAAGTTTCTTCCGTGGCGGTGACTTCGTGCGAGAGACGCTCGTACTCGGCTAGTTCTTTAATAAAGCGAAGTATTAACGGGGCATCCTCTTCGGTCGCGAGGCGTATCTCAACCTCCGGCATGCTTTCTGCTCACACCCGCGTTTCGATCAGGGATTCAGCGATCTGAACCGCGTTCGTCGCCGCGCCCTTGAGCAGGTTATCCGCCACGCACCAGTAGCTGATGGAGTGGTCCTCTACCCGCACCCGTCCGACGTAAGTCTCCGGTTCTCCGGCTACCTCCAGCGGCGTCGGGAAGTCGGCAGCATCGCCGGAGAACACGACTCCGGGCGTCCCACGGAGCACTTCGAGCACTTCGGACAGCGAGACCTCTTTGTCCGTCTCGACGTAGACGCTCTCGGCGTGGCCGGTGTGGACCGGGATACGGACGGCGGTCGCATGGACCTCAAGTTCGGGGAGGTCCAGGATCTTGCGCGTCTCTTCCCGCATCTTCGTCTCTTCCGTGGTGTATCCGTCATCTCCGACGTCCCCGATCAGGGGCAGTGCGTTCCCAATAATGGGCTTGGGATAGGCGTCTTCCCGCCCGTCCTCCAGCGCCGCGACCCCGCTGCGCCCGGAGCCGGACACCGCCTGATAAGTCGAAACCACGACCTTCTTCAACCCGAACTCCCGGGCGAGCGGCGCGAGCGTTACGACCATCTGGGTGGTGGAGCAGTTGGCGTTGGCGATGAGGCCACTATGGTCCCGCAGCGCGTCGGCGTTGACCTCGGGAACGACGAGCGGAACCTCCGGGTCGAGCCGGAAGTCGCTGCCGTTGTCTATAACGACCGCGCCGCGAGAGATCGCCTCGGAGGCGAGCTGCACCGCCGCGCCCTTCTCACCCTCGGTGCCGGCGAAAAAGGCGAAGTCCACACCCTCGAAGGCACCGGGCTCGGCCACGCCGACCTCGAAGGTCTCACCGTCGAGCACGGTCTGCCGCTCGGTACGGGCGAGGATGCGCAACTCTTTCAGGGGAAAGTTTCGCCGTCGAAGCTCGGCGACGAGTCGCTCCCCGACGAGCCCGGCTCCTACTACGGCTACGGTGTATCCCTCGCGCATGTCAGTGGTCCTTTCCGTTGTCGTCTACGGCTTTGTGCATGATGTCGAGCAGGTCGAAGACGACGCCGCTCGCGGTACGCTCCGGCCCAGCGCCAGGACCGCGGATGGTCAGTGTAACGTCCGAGTAGCGCCGGGTGCGGAAGTTAAAGACGTTCTCTGGGCCGTCTATCGGGCCGAACGGGCTCTCGACCGGCGTGTCCACGAGCCCCACCTCTACCGGTCCTTCTTTCGGAATGCGGGCCAGGTAGCGGAGCATGTGATGCTCTTCGACGGCCAGCAGGCGCTCGGCGAAAGCTTCGTCGGCCTCCGGTAGGCGTTGCATAAGCTCATCCTGAGAGACGTCTTCCAGGCCTTCCGGGACCAGCGACTGGTAGGGGACTTCGTCCGGTTCTATGTCCCGGCCCATCGTGCGGGCGAGGATTATGGCTTTGCGCGCCACGTCGAGGCCGGAGAGATCGTCCCGGGGGTCGGGCTCGGCGTAGTGGAGTTCGACTGCTTCTCTGACCGCTTCTGAAAAAGAGCGCCCGCCCTCGACGGCGCTCATTATAAAGCCCAGGGTTCCGCTCGGGCTGGCTTGAATCTCGAAGATTTCGTCGCCGCCCTCGATCAGGCCCTGCAACGTCGAGATGATCGGCATCCCCGCCCCCACCGTCGCCTCACGCCACAATCGGTCTCTCAGCTTGGTGGTGAACCGCCGGTACTGCTCCATGCTGCCCGAGAGCGGTCCCTTGTTGGAGAGCACCAGGAAAGCGCCGTTCCGTACACCGAGCAAGTCCAGGTCGTAAGTCCCGCCGTGGACCGCCAGGTCCACGACCGCCCGCGTGTAGCCGGGCTCGGGGTCCGAGAGCAGCACCTCCTCCACCGGCTCGACACCCAAGTCAGCGAGGTTTCCACCCTCTTCCTTGACCCGGATGGCCTGCGGCAAGAGGTCCTCGCCGACCAGCGCCCCGGAAGTGTCCGCGACGGCCCGGTAGCGGACGTCCAGGCCGGAGTCCTCCAGCCAGTGCTTGCGCTGCTCGAGCACCACCTGGGCGACGGCCCGGCCGACGTTACCCATCCCGATCTGGACTATTTCGAGGCGCTTCAAGCGACCTCCCCCGCACCGGCGAGAGCCCCGGCTTCAGGCACTGTAACGAGGGCGTCGTGCAGGATGCGGAGCGCCTGCTCGGCTTCCCTCTCGGGCACGAGAAAGACGAGCCCGGCCGTGGCCTTACCGAAGTGCAAAACGCTTATCCCGGCCTCCCGGAGCAGCTTTCTCCCACGTTTGGTGTCCGCGTTTTCTGGCGAGCCGATACACACGACGACCGCGGCTTCGTTGCGGTGGCCGCTGGTACACGGGACCTCGACGGCCATGTTCCGCCGCAGCGCGATGCACCGCACGCCCGCGCCCTCTTCGAGGGCCGTAACCCGCGTGCCGGACGAGTCCGGGTTGAAGGTATTTCGGACGTACACCTCGATGCCGGCGTCGGCGGCCGGCTCCATCGTGCGGTGGTGCAGGATCTTGGCGCCAAGCTCCGCGAACACGCGGGCCTCGCGGTAGGAGAGCCGGGGCAATAAGGCGGCGTCCGGGACGAGGCGGGGGTCGGCATCCAGGACGCCGTCTACGTCCGACATGATCCAGACCTCCCCGGACCCGATGCCGCGCCCGACTATCGTGGCCGAAAGGTCCGAACCGCCCCTTCCAAGCGTGGTCTGACGTCCGTCTGGCGAGCGCCCGCCGTAGCCCGGAACCACCGCGACGACGCCTTCATCGAGCAGCGGCCTTACGAAGCGCGTACATCGCTCCCGGGTCTCATACGCGTCCACTTCGGCCTCGGCGTAGCCCAAGTCGGTGGCGATGGGGTCTCCTGCGACAACGGAAGCGGGCGCACCCAGGCTGCTTATAGCTCCGGCCAAGATCTCCGCCGAGAGCCGCTCGCCGTAGACCGCAACCTCCGCCCGGCGGGCGTCGGGCTCTTCGGCCGGGGCGGAGATCGCCTGTGTCAACTCGCCCAACCGCGCCAGCAAACGCTCCTCGACTTCCGGGAGGTACTCGTCCGAGACGGCTTCGCGGGCTGCCTTGAGATGCCGTTCGGCCAGCGTGCGGTGCAGCTCCGCGATAGAACCCTCGCGCGTCGCGCCGGTCGAAGTCCGGTCCGTGCTGTTGGCAGGGTCTTCGGCGGCCATCTTCGCGGTCGCCTCGGAGTAGCCGAGAAGGGTGTCGGTGGTGCCGCCCATCGCGGAGACGACAACGGCTACCGGTCTCTGCCGGGCAGCATCGGCAGCAATCTCTGCGGCGCGCTTTATGGCCGCGCCGTTGCCGACCGAGGTGCCCCCGAACTTTATGACGAGAGGTCCTTTCAAACTACCTTCATCCTCCATTCAAGGCGTGATCCAGATCCGCGAGTATATCGTCTACATTCTCCAGTCCAACCGAGAGCCGGATGTAGTCGTCCGTTACACCGGTAGACTTCTGCTCGTCCACGCTGAGCTGCGAGTGGGTGGTCGAGGCCGGGTGGATCACCAAACTCTTCGCATCCCCGACGTTAGCCAGTAGGCTGTGCAGCTCCAGCCGGTCTATAAACTTCTTGCCGGCCTCCAGGCCGCCATCAATGCCGAAGCCCAGGATAGCGCCGAACATACCTTCGCGGTGGTACTTCTTCGCCAGGTCGTGCGTCGGATGGTCGGAGAGACCCGGGTAGTTTACCCAGTTGACCTTCTCGTGCTTGGAGAGGAACTCGGCGACGGCCATCGCGTTTTGGGAGTGGCGCTCCATGCGCAGCGGCAGCGTCTCCAGGCCCTGTATCAGCAGGAAGCTGTTGAACGGGCTCTGGGCCGGGCCGTAGTCCCGGAGCATCTGCACCCGCGCCTTGAGGATGTAGGCCATCTCGCCCAGCACCGGGTAGTACTCCAGGCCGTGGTACGAGGGATCTGGTTCGGTGAACTCTGGGAATTTGCCGTTGTCCCAGGGGAAAGTCCCGCCGTCCACTATGACGCCGCCGATGGTCGTGCCGTGCCCGCCGATAAACTTCGTCGTAGATTCGACCACGATGTCCGCCCCGTGGGCCAGCGGGTTGACCAGGTACGGTGAGGGCAGGGTGTTGTCCACGATGAGCGGGATACCGGCCTCGTGGGCTACCTCGGCGATAGCCTCTATGTCCAGCGTGTTCAGGGCCGGGTTGCCGACGGTCTCGGAGTAGATGGCTTTCGTCTTATCGGTTATGGCCTCGTGGAAAGCCTCCGGGTCGTTGCCTTCAACGAACTTCACGTCTACCCCGATCTTGGGCAGTGTGTAGTGGAAGAGGTTGTACGTCCCGCCGTAGAGCCCGGCGGAAGAGACGATCTCATCCCCTGCCCCCGCGATGTTCAGTATGGCGAGCGTCTCGGCCGCCTGCCCGGAGGCCGTTGCCAGGGCCCCCACGCCCTTCTCCAGGAGCGCGACCCGCTGCTCGAAGACGTCGGTGGTCGGGTTCATGATGCGGGTGTAGATGTTGCCCATCTCGGAGAGCGCGAAGAGGTTGGCCGCATGGTCCGTGTCGTGGAAGACGTAGGACGTGGACTGGTAGATAGGTACCGCCCGCGCCGTCGTGGTCGGGTCGGGCTCCTGGCCTCCGTGTAGCGCCAGGGTGTCGAACCCGTAGTCACGCTCCTGCTGCTGGTTTTCAGTTGCTTCTGACATATTCTCTCCCTCCGTTCGAGAGCTATCAGGCTTCAGTTTTCAGCCGTCAGCTTCCAGTTTTTGCTTGCAGAAATGGTTGTATCGCTTCTTTTAGTTCCGGCCAGTCTTTCAGAAAAGCGTCGTGCCCGCTCTTGGTATCTATCTCAGTGTAGTGGGCATCCGCACCGCCGCGCCGCGCTGCCTCCGACGTCTCACGGACCTCATCAGCAGGAAACAACCAGTCGCTGGAGATCCCGACAAAGAGCACCTCCGCCTCTATCCGACCGAACGCCTCCTCGGGCGACCCGTAGTCGAGGGCCACGTCATAGAGGTCCATCGCCCGCAGCAGGTACAGGTACGAGTTGGCATCAAATCGCCCCACCAGGTCATCTCCCTGATACTGCAGATAGCTCTCGACCTCGAACCGCCCGCCGAACTCCTCGTACAGGGACGGACGTCCGGCCTTGCGGCGGCCGAAGCGCTCCCACTGTCCGGCGGCGCTCTGGTAGGTCATCATCCCCGCCATCCGGGCGATGGAGAGCCCTTTGTCGGGGCTGCGGCCCGTGCCGTAGTAGTGGCCGCCCTGCCAATCCGGGTCGGCCATGATCGCCCGACGTCCCAGCTCGCTCATGCCCAGGCCCTGCGGACCCAGGGCCCCGTTCGCCGCGACGGGAATAGCCTTGTCCACGAAGTCCGGGAACTCGACCGCCCACTCCAGAGCCTGCTGGCCTCCGATAGAGCCGCCGGTCACGAGCGCCAGCTTGCGAACCTCCAGGGCATCCAGTAGCCGCTTCTGCGCCCGCACGATGTCCCGGATGGTGACGATCGGGAAACGGGTGGCGTACGGCTCCGCTCTGTCCGGGTCTGTCGAGGCCGGGCCGGTGCTCCCGGAGCAGCCGCCCAGCACGTTCGAGCAGACGACGAAGTATTCGTCGGTGTCTATAGGCCGCCCCGGCCCGATCACGGGTTCCCACCAGCCACCCTTTTTGTACTCGTCACACGGCTCTCCGGCGGCGTGTGAATCGCCGGTAAGCGCGTGGACGATCAGGACGGCGTTGTCCCGCGCGGTGTTCAACTCGCCCCACGTCTCGTAGGCGAGCGTAACATCTTGCAAGAATCCGCCGAGTTCCGGCTCGAAAGAGCCTATAGAGTGGTGGTGTATACCCGGACGGGCCGGAGCGTGGCTAGCGCCGGTCCCTGGGTCTAGTGTCATACTCGGTAGTAATGCAGCCTCCTTCTTCCGTCACGTTTTACGCCTCGGCTTTCACCTTTCGGCGAAGCCATATCGCGCAACCCGCTCGAAAAAGAAGCTGCCCGCTTCTCACCACATCTTCCAGGACGGGAATGATCGTCCTGCTGGACTTGGCACCTTTCCGACAAAAATTTCTTGTCGCCGGTTGCCGCGGTTTCGTAGGGCCAGTTCCCTCCGCCGCTCTCGATGCGAGTTCGCGCTAAGGGAGGATGCTAAAGCCCAACACGCCCTACGTCAAGAGCAAACGCGCTTTTCTTGTCCCGGCTAGTCGCTTCGAGCGACCGAGTAGCATGATCAACAGTCGTAGACGGTGCGGAAATTTCCAGAATAGAGCTTACGGTCCGGCGGGGTTCCTCGCCCACCCGCGCACCTCGCGCACCCACGAAAGCCAGTCGAGCGCGGTGCTCCGCTGTACGAAGCCCGTTAAAATATTAGCGGTCAAGGGAGGTAGGCAGGTGCTTTCCGGAAACTCGGAGTAGCTTTCATCCTCGGAGGGACGTAGGATCTTAACCCGCTCTCCATCGTAGAGCCAGATCTCGGGCACGCCTAGTTGGGCGTAGATGGGGAATTTGTCGAGCGAGGGACTCGTAATGTCTATCTCGATGATGAGGTCCGGCGGATCTACGGTCAGGTCCAGCCTCTTTTTGCCGCGGACTCGGCCCTCGTTCTGAATGTAGAAGCACGAGTCCGGCTTGAAGCCACGTTCCAGGTCTTCGCGCCGAAAAGTTGTCGAGCCAAAGTCCTGAGCTATGATGCCCATCTCTTCCGCAAAGATCAGCACGAGTTGGGCGAGCCGCCGGTTTGCCACCTCGTGTTCCGGGTTGGGTCTCGTTATCTCCAGCATACCCTGATCGTAGGTGAAACGCGGCGAGCTGCTATTCTCGTGATCGGACAGCAGGCGCTTGTAAGTCTCCCAACTTATGTTACTCAAGATCATCCTCTGTTCCGGCAGAGCCTGAACCGTCGGCAAAGCAACTCCTCCGTAAAGTTTCTTGTTATCGAATTATACGCACCCCAGAGCTGGTACGAGTAAGCAGAGCTTCAGTAAGCCCGCGCGAAAATAGCGGTCTTGCCTGGCTTTCCGGATACGAGATCCTCACCTTCCATCCTTTCGTCGGGTAACAATCGAATGGTAGCTTTGGTATCGTCTTTGATCTTCTGCTCGGTCTCTTCCGTTCCGTCCCAGGGCGCAACCACGAAACCTCGCTGCTCCGCGACGATCTCCTTGAACTCCTCGTACGTAGAAGCGTGCCGGGTGTTTGCGTCCCGGAACTCGGTTGCCTGGACGAGCATGTTCTCTTGTATATCGGCGAGAACCTTCCGCAGACGCTCCGCAACTCCCGTGCGCGGCACGAACTCTTTCTCCCCCGTGTCCCGGCGCACGAAGACGACCTGCTCCTTCTCGATGTCTTTCGGACCAACCTCTATTCGCACCGGCACACCCCGCAACTCGTGCTCGTTGAACTTCCAGCCCGGGGAATGCTCCTCGTCCAGGTCCGCCTCCATGCGGAAGCCCTCGGTCTGGAGCCCGGCATAGAGTTTCTCGGCTTCTTTGCGGACGTCGCCTTTGTCCTTGCCCCGCCAGATCGGTACGATAACCGCCTCCGTGGGCGCGAGCTTCGGCGGCAGCTTCAACCCCCGGTCGTCGCCGTGAACCAGTATGAGCGCCCCGATAGTGCGGGTCGAGAAGCCCCACGACGTCTGGTACGGATGCACCCGGTCCTGCTGCTCGTCGAGAAAGATGATGTCGAAGGCTTTGGCGAAGTTCTGGCCGAGGTCGTGGCTCGTGGCGGCTTGCAAGGCTCGGCCGTCGCCCATCAAACCCTCACAAGTGAAGGTCTCGTCAGCCCCGCCAAAACGCTCCGAGGCAGTTTTTACCCCGGTAAGCACCGGGATCGCCAGTATCTCGTAGAAAGTGTCTCGGTAGACACTGAGCATCCGCAGCGTCTCTTCGCGGGCCTCTTCGGCGGTGGCGTGAACCGTATGGCCCTCCTGCCAGAGGAACTCCGAGGTGCGAAGGAAAGGGCGGGTTACCATCTCCCAACGCAGGACATTGGACCACTGGTTTATGAGGAGCGGTAGGTCCCGGTAGCTCTGGATCCAGTTCCTGTAGAAGTCGCAGATGATACTCTCGGAACTCGGCCGAATCGCTAGTCGCTCCTCCAATTCATTGTCTCCTCCCATCGTCACCCAGGCACACTCCGGGGTGAATCCTCCCGAATGACTCGCCTCCTTGTTCAGAAAGCTCTCGGGGATCAGCAGCGGGAAGTAGGCGTTGGTGTGGCCTGTCGCCTTGAACCGGTCATCGAGGTCGCGCTGGATGCGCTCCCAGATCGCGAACCCGTACGGCCGGATGGCGAACGTGCCGCGCACCGGGCCGTAGTCGGCCAGCTTCGCCATGCGGACCAGGTCCAGATACCACCGGCTAGGGTCCTCGCTCTTCTTCGTCAACTTCTCGACCGCCTCGACCACGTCAAAGCTCCTCTCTAATGCAATTCAGGTTAGAGAGGAGTATAACGGCCAGAGGCTACGCGGACGAGACCGTCTCCCGCTCGGCCTCTTTGCTGCTTTGTTCTCCGACCTCGTTGTCAGCCTTTTTGCCGAAGACGAGGAGGCCACCGACGACTATGGCTATGGCGATCGGCAACATGAGCCACCAGGGCAGGCCAAACCCGGTTGGGAGCAGGCCGATCATGAGCGCCACGAGGCCGGTGAACAGGGCGTAAGGGAGTTGGGTCCTGACGTGATCTATGTGGTCCGAGCCCGAGGCCATCGAGGAGATGATCGTGGTGTCGGAGATTGGGGAGCAATGATCCCCCCACACAGATCCTGCAAGCACCGTCGAGACGGAGGCGTAGAGGATGTGGTAGCCGTCGGGGTTGTCCATTCCATTGGCTTGGAGGATGGCCCAGGAGAGCGGGACCGTAAGCGGGATGAGGATTCCCATGGTGCCCCAACTCGTGCCGGTGGCGAAGGCGGTTGCGGCGGCGACCACGAAGACCAGGGCCGGAACCACCGCCGGCGGCAGGCTCTCGCCGAGCACGGAGACCAGGTAGTCACCCGTGTGGAGGACTTCCGTCACAGCCGCAAGTGCCCAGGCCATAACCAAGATGACCAGGACGAAGAGCATCGCCCGGAGCCCGACGTACCAGGCGTTCATCGTCTCGCCCAGGGAGAGCAGGCGTTGGCTGATCGTGAGCACGACCGCCACGAGCACGCCGAGCAGCGAAGCCCAGACAAGGGAGGCGAACGGGTCCGCGCTGCCGATGATGTCCTGGATGTTGTCCCCGCTGCCCGTAACCCACAGGCCGATCAGGGCCACCCCGACCAACACTACTATCGGGATGACGGCGTTGAAGGCCCGCTCCGGGGTTTCTTCGTCGGGTTCCAGCTCGTCACCCGAGGCGGCCGAGTCCACGTCCGCGTCGTCGCGGAGGACCTTGCCTTCCGCGCGGCTACGAACTTCGGCGGTGTACATCGGGCCGAAGTCCCGGCCCGTGATCGCAACAGCGAAGACGAAAACTATAGCCAGGATCGGGTAGAAGGCATAGGGGATGGAGTTCAGGAAGATGGCGTACGCCGACTGGCCGAAGCCGTCTATGGTACCAACGGCCTCATCTATGAGGCCGACCTGGAAGCCGATCCAGGTTGAGATCAGTGCGATGGTCGCAACCGGAGCGGCCGTCGAGTCCACTATATACGCCAGCTTCTCCCGCGATACTTTGAGCCGGTCCGTAATAGAGCGCATCGTGTTACCGACGACGAGCGTGTTTGCGTAGTCGTCGAAGAAGATGGCGACGCCGAGTATCCCGGTTGCCGTCTGTCCTCTTTGCGGGGTGCTGGCGAAGCCGATGATCCTGTTGACGACGCCCTTCATTCCGCCGTTGCGCGAGATAATGCCGACCATACCCCCGATCATTAACGTAAACACGATGATCGAGGCGTGCCCCGTACTCCCGTCCGGCGGTGAGAGTGCCTCTATAACGTAGACGTTTAGCGTATCGACCAGGCCGTACCACAACGCGCCGAGGCTCAGACCGTAGGCCATCGCCGCCCCAATGTAGATACCGAGAAAGAGCGCCGGCACTACCTGACGCGTCAGCAGGGCCACCGCAATAGCCAGCAGCGGCGGCAGAATCGAGAACCATCCGGGGATAGAGTTCGCGCTCTCCTCGGTAGCCGTCTCACCACCCGCAACCACCTGCATCGAGACCTCACCGGTCTGGTTCACCACGATGTCTTCCGCGGTCGCCATACCCTCCGAGAAGCTGAGCGGGTACGTCTCCCCCGCCACCCGCAACTGGGCGTTCTGCGCCGGGGAACCGCTGGCTTCCACGTCCACGCTAAACGGTATGCCATCGAGGACGGTCTTCGGAGGCTCAACGATAGTATAAGAGGCGCTCCCCTGTGCCCCCGCAAAACCGACAAATAGCAGCGAGCAAGCTAGAAACATTAGGACCCAGAGGGCCAACCTCTCACCCACAGAGTACGCCTTCATTTTGTCCTCCTTGACAACCCCAAGCACGATTTGTTGCGTGCAACATTAACAGAAAGGCGGGGGTCGAGCAACACCCCCGCCGGGTACACCGAGCGTCGCCCGTTCAGGTTTACCGTTGTCAGGAGGTAGTCTCCGCGGCCGTTTCTTCCTCCTGTTCTTCACTTTCTTGATCTTCTTCGCCGCTCCTATCTTCCACCTTCGTGCCGAAGAAAAAGAGTATGCTGATAAGGACCGCGGCCCCTATGGGAAGCGTGATCCAGGGCGAAACCCCAAAACCTGCCGGGATGAGCCCGAGCAGCAACGCCGCGAAGCCCACGGTCAGGGCGTAAGGGATCTGGGTTCGGACGTGGTCTATGTGGTCCGAGCCTGCCGCAACCGAAGAGATGATGGTGGTATCGGAGATCGGGGAGCAGTGGTCGCCCCACACGCTGCCGGCCAGCACGGTCCCGATGGTGGCGTACATGATGTAGTAGTTGTCCGGGTTCGCCATGTTGTTGTTCTGCAGGACAGTCCACACCAACGGCACGGCCAGCGGCATCAGAATGGCCATCGTGCCCCAACTCGTGCCGACGGCGAAAGAGACCGCCGCCGCGAGTACGAACAAGATCGCCGGTAGGAATGCCGGCGATAAGGCGTCGCCTAGTATGGAGACCAGGTAGTTAGCCGTCTTCAAGTCCTCGGCGACGGCCCCCAGCGCCCACGCCATGGTCAGTATGATCATGACGAACAGCACAGATTTCAGGCCGCCGTACCAGGCGTCCATCGTCTCCTTAAGGCTCAGGATGCGCTGTCCAACGGAGAGTATTACGGCCGCCAGCACACCCAAAAGTCCGGCCCACAAAAGCGTCTTGCCGGTCTCGGCGCTGCCGATAATGTCCCGCAGCGTCTCCCCGGTGCCGGTAACGTAGAGGCCGACCGCCACCGTACCAACCAGCACGCCTATTGGGATAACGGCGTTGAAGGCCCGACGGGGGGCGTTTTCTTTCATCTGCAAATCTCCGCCGTCTTCGTCGGCGTTTGCATCAACGTCCGCGTCGTCGCGGAGGACTTTGCCTTCCCGGCTGGCACGCTGCTCGGCTTTAAGCATCGGGCCGTAGTCCCGGCCGGTAGCGCCTACCGCGATGACGAAGATGAGGGTCCAGATCGGGTAGAAGTTATACGGGATAGAGTTCAAGAAGATCGCGTATGCGCCCTCATCGAAGCCGATGCCGGATACAGAAGACTCTATCAGGCCGAGTTCGAAGCCGATCCAGGTCGAGATCACCGCGATGGCCGCGAGAGGCGCGGCCGTCGAGTCGACGATGTACGCGAGTTTCTCGCGTGAGATCTTGAGCCGGTCCGTTACCGGGCGCATGGTGTTCCCGATAACCAGCGAGTTTGCGTAGGTGGAGAAGAAGATCGCGAACCCGAGAGCGCTGGTAGAGATCTGGCCGCGCCGCCGGTTGCTCGCCAGGACGCTGATCCTGTCGGCTATGCCGAATGCCCCCCCGTTGCGGTAGACGATCCCGATCAAACCTCCCATCAAAAGCGTGAACAGGATAATCGCGACGTGTCCCGTGTCACCGTCCGGCGGCACGATGGCCTGGGCGATGTAGACCTGTATGGAATCGAGAAGCCCGAACCACAGCGCGCTGAACGAGATACCGTAGATCATTACCGCCCCGATGTAGATACCGAGAAAGAGCGACGGTATGACCTGCCGCGAGATCAGGGCTATCCCGATAGCCAACAGCGGCGGCAGAAGCGTCAGGAAACCCCAGATCGCCGTCGCCTCGACTTCGGCGATGGTCTCCCCTTCCTGCGATAGCGCCATGTTGAAACTACCGATCTCAGGAACCGTGATGTCGCTGATCTCGGCCGTATAATCGACGACGGACTGGGCCTCGGTCGTGCCGGACTTGGCGCTACTAAAGTCATCGGGCTGTAAGGTATAGTCTTCGCCCGCGACGGTGAGCGTTAGCGGCTTCTCTACTATCTCGGCCGTTGCTGTAACCTCCTGGGAGAACGCCACACCCACCGGGACCGCCCTCGGGGGCTTGAACGTGATCTGGTCGGCGCCTTGCGGCCCTTGCTGCGCCACGGCAGTCTGGGAGGAGGTCGCTATCACCACGTACAAAACAGCCGCGCATAACAAGCCTACGACTATCGTGGGCCAGAACCGGTTACTCGCTATACTCTTACCGACACCCACGATGCTCTTCACAGACCCCTCCTCCGCTCTCATTGAATACTTTTCTTTGAATGCGCAACGTTATATCTCTCGTTCCGGTTGAATTCACAGAACGTTAACAGAGTTGCGAAGTGTGCCGCAACCCTCCAACGGGCCAAAAAATCTTGTCGAGACCACGATGAGATTTTGGCCCCGGTACGAGACGAGGGTGCTTTGCCGACGAAGCCGTGTGTTCCGAGAGACTACCGGCCTAGCGCGAAGGCTCTATTTTCTCCTTACCAACATACGGCACCAGGGCTTCTGGAAGTAGTACGGAGCCGTCCTCTTGCTGGTAGATCTCCAAAAGAGTGATGAGCGCCCGGCTTATGGCGAGGGCCGTGCCATTTAGAGTGTGCAAAAGCTGTGGCCGTCCGCCTTCTGGCCGATAGCGGATGGCGAGGCGGCGGGCCTGGTAGTCGGTGGTGTTGGAGGTGCTGGTAACCTCACCGAAGTCGTTGCGGCCCGGCATCCAGGCTTCGAGGTCGTACTTGCGGTAGGCAGCGCCACCGAGGTCTCCGGTACAGATGTCTACGACCCGGAACGGTAGGCCGAGGCCCTGGAAGATCCGCTCCTCTATCCCGACCATCTCCTCGTGTACTTCCGCCGATTGTTCCGGCGTAGTAAAGGCAAACATCTCGACTTTCGTGAACTGGTGGACCCGGTAGAGGCCGCGGCTCGCCCGACCGTGGGCTCCCGCTTCGGTGCGGAAGCAGTGGGAGAGGCCGGCGTAGCGGAGAGGAAGCTGCGATTCTTTCAGGATTGTGTCGGCGTGCTGTCCGGCCAGCGGGATCTCGGCGGTGGCGATCAAGGAGAGGTCGGTGTTCTCGACGGAGTAGATCTGGGCCTCCGGCCCCCGCGGTATAAAACCCGTCCCGACCAACGCCTCGTCCCGCGCCAAATCCGGCGTGATAGTCGGCTCGTACTCCTTCTCCGTAATTATGTCCATCGCGTACCGGATCAAGCCCAACTCCAGCAACACGGCATCCCCGCGCAAAAAATAAAACTTGCTACCGGTAGTCTTCGCGCCGGCGTCGAAGTCTATGATGCCCAACAACTCTCCCAACTCGACGTGATCTTTCGGCCCGAAGGAGAACTGCGGGATCTCACCCGACCGTCTTATCTCGACGTTCTCCGAGTCGTCCTTGCCGATGGGCGAGTCCGGGTGGGTCATGTTCGGGATGTTTAGCTGCTCTTCTTTGAGCCGGGCTTCGACCTCGTAGAGTTCGGCGTCGCGTTGCGGGATCTGGACTTTTACGCTCTTGGACTCCTCGATGAGGCGTACGCGCTCTTCCGGTTCGCTCTGCGGTATCTCTTTGGAGAGCACGTTCTGCCGCTGGCGCAGTTGGTTCAGCTCGCCGATGAGCGTTGAACGCCGGTCGGAGAGTTCTACCACCAGGTCGACGTCGGCCTCGACGCCGCGGTTTTTACAGTTCTCTTTGACCGCTTCGGCGTTATCGCGGATGAACTTGAGATCCAGCACCGTTGGCCTCCCCATGGTCGTCAGATGTTCTGATCGTCGGCATTTCAATTTGTCAGCCGGCTAATCGCTGACGGTGACTATCCTATCCATCGTTCGGCGGCTCTGCCAGTTCTTTTAGCGCCTTCTCTTCCTCTTTTATCCTGACCGAAAGCAACATCGCGTTCAGAACGGAGAACACAACCGCCGTAAAACGGGCGCCGAACACCAGGGGAAACGCGAGGATCTCTGCCGCGACGACGACGTAGTTCGGGTGCGAGAGGTATTTGTAGGGGCCGCGGCCCACGAGTTTCTCACCGGGAACCACGATTATCTTCGTGTTCCAGTGTTCGCCTAAAGACAGGATCGCCCAGTAACGTAACGGCTGGACCGCGAGGAATAGGAACAACGGCCCGCGGTGTAACCGGGGGTCTTTCGACGGACCTTCGAGCAGCGTGGACACGAGCCACAGGACGTGCAGGGCTACCATGAACGGATAATGTTCGCGGCCCCACTCCACGCCCCCGCGGGCGCGCAGCCGGCGCTCGTTGCGCCGCGACAGCGCGAGCTCCAGTAATCGCTGGGCGGAGGCCAGAGAAACCCCGAGCAGAACTTTCCTTAGCATCGGAAAAAGACGTGCTCCGCCGAAAAACCCGGTCCCATCGCGGAGATCAAACCAATATCCCCTTCGGAATACTCCCCGCCCTCGATAAACCTTTGCAGTATGAACAGCACGGTGGCCGCCGACATGTTTCCGTAGTCTCGCAGCACGCCACGGGACAGGGCCAGGCTGCCGGCTTCGAGTTCGAGGGATTCTTCCAGGGCGTCCAGGACTTTCGCCCCGCCAGGATGGACCAGGAAGTGTTCGAGTTCGGCCCGGTCGAGGCCCAGATACTCGCAGGAGTCCCGGAGGCTGTCGCGGAAGTGTTTCTGCACGATCACCGGAACGCTGCGGGAGAGGATTACGTTGAATCCCGTCTCGGTGAACTTCCAGCCCATCACGTTCTCCGTCTCCGGCCACGTTATGGCGTCTTCCCCTATGAGCTCCGGCCCGGTGCCTTCGGTACAAATCACCCCGGCGGCGGCGCCATCCGCAAAGAGGCTCGTGGAGATCATGTTCGCCTTTGACGTGTCGCCGCGCTGGAACGTGAGGCCGCACAACTCGGCCACGACCAGCAACACCGGCCGGCCGGGATGGTTCCGGGACCAATCCGCGGCCCGGGAAATCCCCCCCGCCCCGGCGGCGCAACCGTGCCCGAAAAGCGCCTCCCGCCGCGTGTGACGCCCGGGGACCCCGAGCTGGAACATGAGCTTCGAGTCCAGGGAAGGGGTGGCGAGCCCGGTCGTCGAGACGAAAAAGAGCGCCCCGACGTCTGCCGCCTCGACCCCGGCTTTGTCCAGCGCCCGCCGCGCGGCCTTCTCCGAGAGCTGCATCGCATGCTCCAGGTACAGGTCGTTTTTCTCCCCGAAAGTGTGGTCCTCTTCGAACCACTCTATCGGCACGCAGAAGTAGCGGCTCTCTATGTCCACGTTGTCGAAGACCGGCATCAGGCGCTCTATGTCCCGGTGCGCCCCGCCGAACATAACCCTGGCAAAGTTCTTTACTTCTTCCTGCCCGATACGGTGGGCCGGCGCCGCGGTTGCAACGGAAAGTATTTTCGGGTTCTTCGAGTTTTTCGGGCTCGTAACGCTCAACGCTCTACCGGACGGCCTTCTGTGGCCGAATCTTCTCTACGGTCCGGCTCCGGTGTGGCGCAGGAGTTGCGGAAGACGTACTGTGAGATGCGTTTGCGCTGGCGGCTGGACCAGTCTATCGTCGGTCGCTTCTTGTCCTCCGGCAGGTAGCCCAGACGGTACATCGCCATAAGCTCCAGGTCATCCGGGACTTTTAGCAGCCTCTGGACTTCATCCCAGCGTTCCGGGACCTCCATCGGAAAAGAAATGAACTGGATGCCCATGCCAAGCTCCACGGTCGTCAGCCAGATGTTCTCGATTGCGGCCCCCATCCCGAAGACGGAGTAGAAGCCGGAGAGTTGGCCCGGGATATATTCGGTCTTGTCCAGTAAAACCGCCAGGATCAGGGGGCTCCCGGAGACCAGCTTCCGGTTGTCTTCGCCGAGGGTTTGGGGAATCTTCAAACGGTTCATCAGCACCTTGGCGCGGTCGGAGAAGACTTGCTTCGTAAAGGGCCGGAGTATTTTGGGAAGCTGATCGAAATATATGCCGTCCCGTCGCTGTTCCATCTCCTTTTCGGAGAAGCGGAAATACTTGCGGTAGCGGCCAAAGAACTGGCCCTGCTCAAAGACGTGGGTCATGCTCTCACCGCTGATCCGGGAGATCTCCTCTATCATCCCGCGGTCGTCGATGATCACGAACCGCCAAGGCTGGCTGTTGAAGTGCGACGGGGCCATTCCGGCGACCTCGACCAGCAGCCGCTGATGCTCGGGTTTTACCGGGTCGGGCAGCAGCGGTCCGTTCGTGGTCTTGCGCTGTTTTATTACCTCCAAAAACTCCAAAAATTAGCCTCCTAAAACGTCCATACCGTCGATACGAAACCGGCGGCGTAGAAGATCAGGGCAAAGCTCGCGAGCGCCGCGTGGCCCGGCGTGCCGGCCCGTACCCGGGGCAGCACCAGAAACAGCACCAGCACCGGCAACAACGCCCAACGGTACGGAGCTCCCTGCCAGAAACCGAAACCGACCGCCAGGGCCGCCGTTAGAAAAACCAGGAAAAAGAGCGCGTGGTGCAGCCACCGGAAAGGTTTGGTGTCGACTACCCCAAACTGGACGAGGACCCCGAGCGCGAAGTTCGCCAGGAATAAAGTTGTGGCGGCGTAGAACATCAGGGACCTCCTTCAAACCGTGGGGAAAGGTTAGCACAGGCCCTACTAGACTAGCGTGTGCGCGTCCACCATCCTCCACCTTTCAGCGCCACTCATCTGAGGTGATGCTAAGATTCGATTGCTCATGAGGTTTAGAACACACGACGCTTGGGGGACGAGATGAACAACGGACACCCGGCGGCTTACATAACAGGTATCGGCATCGTCAGCCCCATAGGTGTTGGCCGGAAGAAATTCTGGAGCTCGCTGCTGGCGAACGAGAGCGGCATGGGTCCTATTACGCTGTTCGATCCGGACGGTTACGGGGTGCGGATGGCCGCCGAGTGCACAGACTTTGATCCGAAAGATTTTATGGACCGCAAAGTAGTCCAACGGACGGACCGTTTCTCCCAAATCGCCCTGACCTCCGCGAAGCTGGCCCTGGAAGATGCCGGTGCCTGGGACGAACTAAACGGCAACCCGGAGCGGGTCGGCCTCGTTTTGGGGAGCGGGCTCGGGGGCGTGGCGACCATGGAGACCACCCAGCACACCATAGACACAAAGGGACCGGGGCGGGTAAACCCGTTCGCGGTCACCAAGATCATGCCGAACTCCGCCGCCGCCCACATCGGCATCCAGCTCGGCGTGCAGGGACCGTCCACCTGCGGCGCCCTGGCCTGCAGTTGCGGCACCGACATGATGGGACTGGGGTACGACCTGATCCGCCGGGGCGACGCCGACGTGGTGCTCTGCGGCGCCTCCGAAGCGACTATAGCGCCGGTTATCGTCGCCGGTTTTATCGCGATGCGGGCCATGAGCCGCAACAACGACGACCCCGAAGGAGCCTGTCGGCCCTACGACACGGATCACGACGGGTTCGTGATCGGGGAGGGCGGGGCCGTGATGGTCCTCGAAAGCGCCGAATCCGTCGAACGCCGCGGCGCCGAACCGTACGCCAAGATAACCGGCGTCGGACGCACCACCGACGCCCACAACATAACCGATCCGGACCCTTATGCCCGCGGCATCACCCGCGCCATGCAACTAGCGGTAGAGAACTCCGGCCTCGAAGGAGGCGGGATCGGCTACATAAACCCCCACGGCACCGGGACGGTGGCCGGCGACGAACCGGAGTCCCGGGCCATGGAGGCCATCAACCCGGAGGTTAAAGTCTCCGCCACAAAATCCACCCTGGGTCATTCTCTGGGCGCGAGCGGGGCCATTGAGACCGCCATCTGCGCCCTGGCCGTGAAAGAAAGGACCATCCCCCCGATGCGAAACCTGGACAAGCTCGCCGAAGGCTGCGCCGACCTGGACTACGTCGTGAACGAGCCCCGTCCCGTCCCGGATCTCGAAGCCGCCATGTGCGCCAACCTCGGCGTCGGCGGCCATAACGCCGCGGTCGTATTGGAACGGGCTTAGAGATGGAGAAGATGCAAAATCCCACATTGCACGAGAAACTAGAATGCCGGCTCGAAGAGCTGACGAACGTCTTCTCGCCGTACGAAAGCGCCCTGGTCGCGTTCTCCGGCGGCGTAGATTCCTCCCTCGCGCTGGCGGTCGCCGCGCGGGCTTTGCCGGAGGAAAACGTGCTCGCCGTTACCTCCAACAACGAGACGTATCTGCCTTCGGAATTGGACCTGGCGCGAGGCTTCGCCGAGTCTCTGGGCGTCGAGCATCTGGTGGTGAACACGCGGGAACTCGACAACCCGAACTATTCCTCGAACCCCACGAACCGCTGCTACTTCTGCAAGAGCACGCTCTACTCGGACCTGGCGGACCTGGCCCGGGAGCGCGGCTACGGGTGTGTGGTGGACGGCGCGAACGCCGACGACGAGGGAGATTACCGGCCCGGCAGAAAAGCCGCGAAAGAGTTGGGGGTGGTGTCTCCGCTCTCGCTGCTGGGGGTCGGGAAGGACGAGGTGCGCCGGTTGGCGAAGCATCTCGGGCTGCCGAGTTGGGACAAGCCGGCGCTGGCGTGTCTCTCCAGCCGGTTTCCCTACGGGCAGGAGATCACCCCGGAGAAGTTGACCCAGGTGGCGCGGGCCGAAGAGTTTCTGCGCTCCCGAGGTTTCCGGCAGGCCCGCGTCCGGCACCACGGTGAGATCGCGCGCCTGGAAGTCGGCCCGGACGAGATGGAGCAGGCGTTCGCCACGCGGGAGGAAATCTCCGCCGAGCTAAAAGACGCGGGGTTTCTCTACGTTGCCCTGGATCTCGCCGGATACAAGCCGGGCAGCCTGAACGCCGCGCTGGGTAAGCCGGAGGGTAAGCTGGGCAAAAAGCCGCTCCCGGTGATCCCGTAGTATGTCCGAAGTCTTGAACAGCCTGCCGCTCTGGATAGCGCTCGCCGCCATGCTGCTCGGCCTGGTAGGGGCGGTCGTCCCCGGGCTGCCGGGAGTACCGCTCATCTTCTTCTCCGCTTTGGTCTACGCTTACCTGAACGGTTTCGAGGAGATCGGTGGTTGGATGATCTCCCTTCTCGGCCTCTTCGCGGCGCTGGCCCTCGCCGCCGACTACGTCGCCACGTCTTACGGCGCCCGGCGTTTCGGGGCGAGTTGGGCCGGCACGCTGGGCGGGGCGGTCGGCGGCCTCACGGGCACGGTAGCCGGCATGTTGTTTTTCGGAATCGGGGCGTTTTTCGGCCTGATCCTGGGTACCATCGGCGGCGTTTTCCTGGGGGAGTACCTCCGCCGCAACCGGGAGTCTACGGGCCAACAAAGCGAACAAACCGAAACGGAGGGTCCTTACCGGGGGGATTGGCAGCGGGCTTCGCGGGCGGCGGGCGGTGTTCTGATCGGCTACCTGTTCTCTTCTATTGCCCAGTTGATACTGGGCATCGTGAGCGTCGGCGCTTTCTTGTTGGCGCTTATCTACTAACAGTGGGTTGCGAAAGGATAGACCTTTCGCAACCCACACCGTCAGCATCCAGCTTTCTTTAGCTGTCAGCGCCCGGCTTCTTGTATTTGCCGCTGGCTAATCGCTGATGGCTGACCGCTCGTCGTGCGTAAGGCTCTAGCTTTGTGCCCGGCGCCGTAAGACCGGGTGGCGTTACTCTCCTTCGCGGCGCTGATCCCTCAGGAAATTTTCCAACTCCTGGGCGAGCTCGTCACCGGAAGGCAGATCCTGCGTCCCCTCCGCCGCCCGGACATCGTAACGCTCTTCGAGCATTTGGACGTAAGAGGCGAGGTCAGAGTCCTGGGAAACGGCCGCCGCCACCTGTTCCTGGTAGTCGGTCGCGGTTTCTTCGAGGTGCTCCGTGTCGATCTTCACGTCGAGCAGGTTCGAGAGCCCTTCCAGGAGCCCGAGCGTCGCCGGTGCCGACGGAACCGCCGGCAAATAGTGCGGCACGGGCGCCCAGAAGCTCACCGACGGAAGGTTCGCGTCCGCGCAAACGCGGTGAAGAACGCCGGTGATGCCGGTAGGTCCCTCGTAGCGGGAGGCAGAGAGTCCGAGGTTCTCGATCAGGGCCGGGTCCTGGGAGTTGGCCGATACCGTAACCGGCCGGGAGTGCGGCACGTCGGCCAGCAAAGCCCCCAGCGTCACCACCAACTCCACGTTCAACTCCTTCGCCAACTCCACCACCGCCTCACAGAATGAACGCCACCGGAAGTTCGGCTCCGGCCCGGAGAGCAGCACGACGCCACGACCGTTTGTAGCTTCGAGGGTGCGGGCGGTGGCGCTCAGGGTATTTTCGGGCCACTCTATCTGCCGCGTAACCCCGTCGACCAGCTTGACCTCGGGCCGCGTCGTCTGGAAGTCGTAGAACTCTTCGGCGTCGAAACCACCAAACCTGTCGGCCTCCCACGAACTATCCAGGGTGCTGATCGAGGTGCTCGCGGCCTCCGCCGCGTCGTTCCAACCCGTAAAGCCGGCTATGAGAATAGGCCGTTCGAGTTCCGGTAACCACTCTAAATTGATGTATTTATTGTCCATGGGTCAAGCTTACCATCTCCGGGACAAACCCCCGGCCTTTGCTTGACTACTCTCAATACCTCTCTCGGGCTCCAGGTAGTAGCGTGGCTCCTATCACCATGATATGCCCGGATGTACCAGCGTCCGGTGTATGGTAGCTTGTAGCGCCTGATGTACCTCGTAAACCCATTGTATCGCCTATTGTCCGCGTAAACGGTTTTGTAGAATCGCCATTTGCCGTTTCTGTAGTGGTAAAAGCTCAGTTGGGTCCTGCCGGAATGGTACGGTTTCAGGTAGCCGTATACCGTAAACCTCCCGCCCTTCTTTACCTTCGAAGGGGCCACGGGTCGGGAGGGATAGGCTCTGGACCTGACCTGTACGCTCTTGAAGATAGTTCCTTTGTGCGCAGGATCTCCAAGAAAGCGCATCTGATAGATGGTGTCTATAACGTGCAGCCGGCCGTCCCGTTCCGTTACGAAAATCCTCCCGTCCGGGACATCGGTCATCGCTGTAGGCTTTTCGAGCCCGCCCGCGACCCCCGCCTTCGAGAATCCCTACGGCACGTTCGTGGCTGCGGAAGCAGAGGAATTGTAGACTGCAAACACCAGTAGACCAGACAGAAACGCCACAAATAACACGGCAGCGCTTTTCGATGTAGTTGTACTCATCTACGCCTCTTCCTTTTCACACCACTGGTCGGTACCCGGCACTCTTTAGTCCGGTCACGTTTGCAGAATCCATTCGGTTATCGGCACGAATGTAAATCAACTGCGACAAATGCGGCGGAAAACTTTATAAGAAATTACACAAATCTGCGGTCGAGCATCAGCGCCCGTTCGAGGCGGTGGAGATACTCTCTGTTGGGGATCTCCACCGCCCCGAGCCGGGCCAGGTGGTCGTTTTGTATCTGGCAGTCGAGCAGCTCGTAGCCGCGCTCTTCGAGGCGTTCTACGAGGTAAAAGAGGCAGACTTTGGAGGCGTCCGGCAGCCGGCTGAACATCGACTCTCCCATGAACGCGCCGCCGAGTGCCACGCCGTACAGCCCACCGGCGAGTTCGCCATCTTTGTAGGCCTCCAGGCTGTGGGCTTTACCTTCTTCGTGGAGTTGCACGAAAGCTCTTTGTATCTCGGCGTTGATCCAGGTCTCCTCCCGGTCGGCGCAGGCCCGGATGACGGCTTCGAAGTCCCGGTTCAGGAAAACGTCGTACTTGCCCTTTCTTATAACGCGGGCCAGCGATTTGGAGACGTGGAGCGAGTCTAACTCTAGTATGGACCGGGGGTCCGAACGATAGAACTTTATCTGGCCGGACGCGTCGGCCATCGGAAAGGCCCCAGCCTTGTAACACTCTTTCAAAACTTCCGTAGAAAGCCGCACGACTTTAATATTAAAGCGTTCTACAATAAACGTCATGAGCTTCGAACGCCCCACCCAAAACTCCGCCCGCACCCGCCGCGCCTACTCCGCCGCCCCGGCCGAGATACTGACGGCCATAGAGAAAGCCGTCGGGGGGCTGCAGCGCTGGACGCTGGAAAGCAACGTCGACGGCGAGCTAAGCGCCACCCGGCGGACCAGGCTCGGGTTCACAGACGATATTACGGTACGGGTTGTAGAGAAGGCAAACGGATCGGAGGCGCACTTCGAGAGCGCCTCGCGGGTCGGTAAGGGAGACCTGGGCCAGAACCCACGCAACCTCGAAGAGCTTCTGAAGGCCATAAACGAAGCGTTGGGCCAAGAGACTTGACGGCCAGTAACAGCCGATGGTCATCTAAAGGAGAGAGAGCACCTCTCCCACGACTTCGCCGTGGAGGTCGCGCAACTCCGACGCCGTCTCTTCTGAAGGCAGCGCCCCATAGCGGGCGAGGATAGACAGCGCCGCCGGCCGGACGGCCCGAGATGCCCCGTCCGTGACCTTGAGCGCCACGCCCCAACCTTCCGGGCTCCCGCACGCAAAAACTCCTTCGGCGCCTCCTTTTACGAGCAGGTTCGTACTTTCCATGAGCCTGGTGCCGAGCCGTCCCGTTCCCGCCACCAGGTGCGGATTGTTCCTCATGGAGCGCCGGATGCGTCCGCAAGCCTCAGCGAGACCGGCGGGTAGTCTCTCACCCGCAGCCAGGCGGGCAAACCCGGTAGCCAGGCTGCGAAGCGGCATCGCAAAAGACGGTACGCCGCAACCGTCGCCGCCCAGTAGAATTTCGTCCCGTTCCAGGCCGCAAGCCTCCGCCACGGTATCTAATATCCGGCGCTGTGCCGGGTGCCCAGGGTTTCTATATCCTTCTGTGCTCCAACCTTCGTGGACACAAAGGGCGAGCATTCCGGCGTGTTTGCCAGAGCAGTTGCCGTGAATTGCCGAAGGCGTCGCACTACCTTGGGCGACGCGAACGGCGGATGGGCCGTGAAACGGCGGGTGCGGGCCGTTTTGCAGGTGGTCTTCTGAGAGGCCGGACTTCTCCAAGACGGAGCGCACCACCGAGAGGTGTCGTTCTTCGCCGCTGTGGGAGGCGCACAGGATCGCTACCTCTTCATCCGTGAAGCCGAGGGCCTCTGCCGCGCCGGAGAGGAGCAGGGGAATAGCCTGGAAAGGTTTGGCCGAGGAGCGTACGTAGGTGTAGCCTTCCGGGTCGCCGGTCCCTCCGAGGATGTTCCCGTCCGGGTCGCAGACGACCCAGCGGCCCCGGTGGACGCTTTCTATAAGGGGTCCACGCCGGGTCGCGGCCAAGGGCGCATCTTCGGGCAGGGCGGCGGCGAGGTCTTCTAGCAGGACCTCAGTCTCCGGTAATGCGGATTATCTGCAGGCCGACCAGATCGTGGGCGACCCGCATCCGGGCCATGGCAGGCGGGAACTCGCCGTTTTCGTAGTGGGTTATGGCCTCGGAGATCAAAGCCCGCAGTTGTTCGAGCAACTCCTCGTCATTGCCGTCCGGTCCTTTGCCCCGGACGCAGGCCTGGGCCATGCCCATGACGACCCGGGCCCGGGGGTTTGCCTGCCACATGGAGAGGATCGCCATGGTCGCATAGGTTCCTACCTGCAACAAGTATCCTACGCGGAGCGCGGCGGACTGTTTTTCCGCCTCCGTCACGGAAACCACCGCCGAATGTTGCCGGAAAGTATGCCGGGGAGATCCTCTTCCTCCACCCCGGCCGCATCGGCCGCGGCGAGGGCCGCGTAGAGCGTGGACGGCAGGTCGCCGTAGGGGATATCCGAACCGAAGCAGATCCGCGAAGAGTCCAGGTTCCTGAAGAGCAGATAAAGGTCTCTGAGTCCTACCACAGAGGTTTCGAAAAGTACGTTCGGATGGTCCGCGAAAGCCCGGGTCGCTTCCAGAACCTCGATCATCGCGGCGTGGCCCAGGATCAGGCGCAGTTCCGGGTGTGCCTCGACCGTCGGGAGCAACGGCTCCACGATACGTTGCATCGCGAACCCGGCGTGGATCAACACGGGCAAGTCCACCTCGGCCGCCATCTCCATCAACCTCACGAACTTTGGATCGTCGAGCTCGAACTGCTGCGAAACAGGATGCAGCTTCAACCCCTGAAAACCCCGGTCTACGCAGCGCCCGAACTCTTTCTCGTAGTCGCGGTGCGGATTGAGGCGGAAGAACGGCACGAAAGAGCCCGGGTATTCGTTGTAGGCATCCCAGAGCACGTCGTTGGGGCCGGAAAAGTCATCGCGGGCATTGGGATCATTGAGCGGGAAAACGATGCTCTTCGATACTCCGGCCTGAACCATCCGACGCCGCATGCCGTCCGCCGTCATCTTCCGACCGTCCACGTCCGCGCCGATGTGGGCGTGGGCGTCGAAGATTTCGACGCCTTCGGGTATCTTCTGCTGTACCCACTCCCAGATGCCGGCCATCGCGCCGCCCGTTAAGGAGTCCAGGTTTTCTTTGCGCTCCGTATCCAATCTCACCTGCTTGCTAATTGGGGTGTTCGAACGAAAAGCCAATGTTAGCAGGGAGGATGTAGATTTGCTGAATCAGAGAACTTGGATCCAGTTTATGCCCTCGGACGAGCACCCTTCCGGTAAACCGTATCCGGCAGCGTAAATTTCCTCTTCCCAGTTGGTCCAGACTATAGTCGAAAATATATACGGGTCATACGGGTCATCTTCCAGCATTTCCATAGGACCCAAGGCGTATCCGAAAAGGCACTCGGGGCGATCCACATCCCGAAACAAGATCACGACGGTACGTACCTCACCGAAGGTATCGAGTCGGATGTCTTCTATCTACCCTTACCGGGGGGTTGTCCTGCTCTCACTAGCCTTTTTTCTCCGGTGTGAGCGACACTTTTTCGAGTTCGCGCAGAAGCATCTGTTCGTAATCGGTACGCCGCTGTTCGTGGTCATTCATCGGAACGTTCAGAAGTCTCGATAAGGCTGAGCGTGAGCATCGAGACGCGGGACCCGTCGACGGCTTTGACGGTGAGCAGGACGTTCGGCACTTCTACGGTGTCGCCGGCCTCCGGTGGACGGCCAAGGGAACCAAGGATGTAACCACCGATAGTGTCGAAGTCTTCGTGTTGGAGGTCCAGGCCGAAGCGCTGGTTTACCGCTTCGATCGGGATGCGGCCGTCTATGGCGTAGACGTCGTCTCCGAGTTGTTCGATAGCGGCTTCGTCCCGGTCAAACTCGTCTTGGATCTCTCCGACCAACTCTTCGAGCACGTCTTCAATAGTTATGAGGCCTTCCACGCTGCCCCACTCGTCTATGACTATCGCCATCTGGAGCTTTTGCTTCTGGAATTCCTTCAGAAGTTGTTCTATAGGTTTATTCTCCGGGACGACGAGACACTCTCTTACCAGGGGCTTGATGTCGAACTCCTCCGGCTGCTCACCGGCGGCGCGAAACAGGTCTTTTACGTGCACCGAGCCGAGCACGTTGTCGAGGTCTCCCTCGCAGACCGGGTAGCGCGTAAAGCGCCCGAAGGCCGCCGCTTCGGCCAACTCTCCCAGGGGTGTGTCGTGGGATAAGGCCTCGATGTCCGGCCTGGGGACCATGATCTCCCGGGCCACCTTGTCCGCGAAGTCGAAGACGTTGTATAGGTACTCGCGCTCTTCGGGATCGAGCTCACCAGATGCGGTGGAGGAGGTGATCATCAACCTCAACTCTTCTTCGGAATGGGCCTCCATCTCCTCCCCGAGCCGGATGCCCCAGGGCTTGAGCACGAAGTTCGTCGAGGTGTTGACCAGCCAGACCAGCGGCCGGAAGAGGAACATAAATAGCTTCAGGGGTTGGATGATCCTGAGCGCAGTAGCCTCGGCCCGCCGGCTGGAGAAATGTTTCGGCGCCTGCTCTCCGAAAACGAGGTGCGCGTAGGTAATGACGGTGAATCCCAAGATAATAGCGATAGTGCCGACCACACGTTCGTTCGTAATACCGGCCGACTCCAGGACCGGCGAGATCAGGCGCGAGACCACCGGCTCTCCGAGCCATCCGAGGGCCAGCGAAGCTACCGTGATCCCGACCTGGCACACTGAAAGGTAAGTGTCCAGATCCCGCAGCACGGCCCGCACCGTAGCGGCCCGGACGCTACCTTCCTCTTCGAGTTGTTGGATGCGAGTCTCCCGTACCCGTACCAGCGCGAACTCCGCCGCAACGAAGAAACCGTTTAGGGCCACGAGAAAGAGCGCCGCAAAAAGGCTGCCCCAAAATAAAAGAGGCTCTCCCACAGCTAAAGACCCAGGCCGACCGGGGTCATCGTAATTGACCGGCTCCGGGTGTGGGTTGAGTAGGTCTCGCTCATCGCGTTACGGACAGGATTATACAGCAGCCTCAACTGTGGGGCAGCAGACAGCAAAAAGCCCGGCCACAAAAGACCGGGCTTTCGGAACTCTCTTCTATGCCGCTATCGTTACGCCAGGCCTTCGGCCTCGTACTCGCGTAGGAAACCCTCGAACAAACGGCGGTGGCCCTGCTCGTCGTGCAGGATGGCGATGACCATGTCCTGCGTAACGTGGTCGGCTTCCTCGGTGGCCTCGACGATCTTCTGATACTGCTCGATGGCGCCGGTCTCAGCCTCGATAACACCCTTTACCACGTGCACAACGTCCGTCTGCTCCTCCGGCGGCTGCAGGCCGGTTTGCTCGGCCTTAAAATCTAGCGAGCCGGGAACGACGCCGTAAAGCTCTTTGATGCGGTTGGCGAACTGCTGGGCGTGCGTCAACTCTTCCTGGATGTCTTCGTCCAGGGCTTCCTTGATCTCCTGGGCGCGAACACCATCCGGGTTGATGGAGTTGGTGACGTAGCTCATCACCGTTTCGAGCTCCATGAAGTACGCATCTTTGAGCATCTCCACGATCTCTTCGCGCTTCCCGGACATTTCGTCGGCGAGAATTCCTTCGCTGGCTTTTCCAATATCCACTTGTTTCGACCTCCTTGAAGTCTAGCTATCTACCCCTCGAATTTACCATCGCTCGGGTACGATCAAACGTGAAACCAGGAACAGCTCCTGAAATTTCCCGGTTTCGGACGTCTCAGGCGGTTGCCGGCTCTTCCTGCCGGAACTGCTTCGGCTTGTAACGCTCGATCCACTCGCGGTAATCCTTTACTTCCTTCTCGGCCCGCTCTTCATCCCAACCGAGGTGCTTGACGGCGATCTCCGCGGCGGCTTCATCTACGTCGAGACCCACGTTCGGCCCCATGCCAATCATCGAACGGCGCAGGAGTACGTCGGTTAGTTTCTGGGCCATCTCCTCGCGGAAAGCCCAGATGACCTCGGCCCCGATCAGGCCGGTCGCCACGCTCGCCTCCGCTGAGAGCGGCATCTTGAGGTCCGGGTCGTCGTCGGCCAGCGCCAGCACCTCCGGGGCCCGGACGCCGTAGAGCTTTAGCAACCGCTCGGATATCTCTTCGGCCAAACCGCTATGAGCCTTGAACTCCGCGGAGAATGCTTCGAAGTCTTCGGTGGCGCCGCCGGGGAGCGGGACCTTGCCGGTGTTGCTCTTCGGGGCGTGGAGGTTCAGCTTGTCGAAAACGTCGTCCACCGTTTCGCGGGAGAGGTTGCGGTAGGTGGTGAGCTTGCCCCCGATAATCGAGATGAGACCGCGAACCGCCGGCTCGTGCAGCGTGTGGTCGTAGATTATGTGGCTCCGGGTAACGCCGCTGGTGTCGCCGTCGGGCGAAAACGGCAGCGGCCGGACGCCGGAGTAGACGAAAAGCACGTCTTCGGTGCCCAGGTTCGCCCCGGGAATCGTGCGGTTCGTCTCGTTTATGAGGTACTCTATCTCATCGTCGCCGGCCACGATTTTGTCCAGGTCTCCGTCGTAGCGGAGGTCCGTCGTGCCGATGAGGTACCGCCCGTTCCACGGCACGATAAAGTACGGCCGGCCGTCGGACTCAGCTTCCACGTAGAGCGCCGTTTCGGGCGCGCCGGGGAACGGGTCCACGACGAGGTGGCTGCCCTTTGTGCCGCCGACCATCTGGTTCTCGGAGCGGTTTTCCAGGCCGTCAAGCACCTCATCCACCCACGGGCCGGCGACGTTTACGGTTACGGGGGCGAAAGCTTTGTACTTGCCGCCGGTCAGTTCGTCGGAGAACTCCACCCCGGTAACGTTGCCGCCCTCCATGATGAGCCGGTCCACCTTTGCGTAGTTCAGAACCACCGCGCCGTGATCCCGGGCGGAGATCGCGTTTTCGACCGCTACCCGCTCGACGTACTCGGACTGTCCGTCGTAGTAGAAAGCGGCGCCTTTGAGCCCGTCCGGGTTCAGGCCAGGGTAACGCTCCAGGGTGTCCTCTTTGTTCAGCATCTTGTGGCCGCCGACGGTCTTCTCGAACGAGAGGGCGTCGTAGAGGATCATGCCCATCCGGATGAGCATCATGCCCCGCTCCATGTAGTCGTAGATGGGGACCCCGAACCCCAGCGGCCGGACCAGGTGCGGCGCGATGCGGAACAGTAGCTCTCGGTCTTTTAGTGACTCGCGAACGAGGGGAAATTCGTAGTACTGAAGGTAGCGCAGGCCGCCGTGGATCAGGCGCGTCGCCCACTGCGTCGTGCCGCTCGAAATGTCTTCTTTATCTAGCAGCAAGACCTTCAAGCCCCGCATCGCGGCGTCCCGGGCGATGCCGGTGCCGTTGATCCCGGCCCCCACCACGATCACGTCGAACGGATAGTTCTGAATGTCCTGCGGTACCTGACGGTCCATATTTTTCTCCTTATCCTTCGTGTAGTTTCGGCTCGGTCTTTGCCTCCATCGCCGCTTCGATGCAATCTTCGGCACCGTCTCCCGTGGAAGCTGCAACCCCCGCCGAAAAAGCGCCCTCGACAAACGGCGCATCTACCAGCCAAATCCGCTCTCTATCCTCTGAGGATAGCATCTCCAACACCGTTTCAGCCGAGAGCACCGCGCTCCCAAGATCCATAAACACCAATACTTCGTCGGCTTCAGTATCTTCTATAACAGACTGTATCCGCTCCGGGTCCGTGCCGAAGCCGCCATCTGAGTCGCCCCCAACAGGGTGAACCTCCACCTCCCCCGCTATCTGTCGCACGATGTCGGCGACCCCCTCCGCCGCCTGTGGGCTGTGCGAGACGAGCACCAGCCCGACGCTCATGATTCCTCCAGAGTCCGGGCTGCGGCGTCGAGCAGCAAGTACGTCGAAGTGGCCCCGGGGTCCTGGTAGCCGACGGCCCGCTCGCCCAGGTAACTCGCCCGGCCTTTGCGGGCCACGAGGTCTTTCGTGGCCTCGACGCCTTCTCCGGCGGCGTCCGCCGCAGCCCGGAAGATTTCGGCGACCCTTCCGTCCGTGGCACCTTTTGCCGCTTCCGCAGCGGGCTCTAGGGCGTCCACGATGGTCTTGTCTTCTAGTTCCGCCTTGCCCCGCTGCTTTATCCCGCCGAGCGCCGCCTCCAGGGCCTCCGCGGCATCTTCGGATGAAATGTCTTCTTTATCTGATATGGCCGATGAAGCCCGTAGAAAAGCCGTACCGTAGAGTGGCCCCGCCGCTCCGCCGACCTTGCTTATGAGGGCCGATGAAACAGCTTTGAGTACGTCGGCGGGGGTTTCGGCATCTGTACTTTCCAGGCGTTCGAGGGCGGCCTGGAAGCCCCGGTGCATGTTGTTGCCGTGGTCGCCGTCCCCAATCTCCGAGTCGAGCTTTGTCAGGTGTTTCTGGTTCTCTTCCATCGCTTCAGCCATCGCCCGAATAACGGCGACGGTTTTTTCAGTTGGGCTCAAAGTTTGACCTTTCGTCCAAGATCATCTCTCCCTCAACCCGATATCATTCCCTGAAGATCCCACACGATAAGCACGCCCTCACCGGTAGGGTCGTGTACTACGCTCATGAGCCTCCAGCTCTGCGCAGAGCCTTCGTTGAGCTTTCTCTGGAGCGCAGCTTCGATGCCGCCGCCCTCTCCCTCATCCAGCCGCGCGTGCTCTACAGAGTAACGATCCGGCTCGGGAAGGTTGCTTTTCTGCTCACTCATGTCTTTCTCCTGTTCTCCCTCGCGGGGAAGTACGTGGTTACCTCAACTTTTACCCCGAATATTCGGGGGACAACCAGATGCAGAAAACCCGGGCGCGGGGCCGGCAAACAAGGTGTTTCCGGCCCCATGAACCCGGTTCTGCAGCACTTCGGTCTTTCTACGGTCCGAACCCGAGTATGGCGTACAGTACAGCCCCAATGACGCCCCCGACGAGCGGGCCTACGACCGGGATCCAACTGTACCCCCAGTCCGAGCCACCTTTGCCGGGTATCGGCAGAACAGCGTGGGCGATGCGCGGCCCCAGGTCCCGGGCCGGGTTGATGGCGTACCCCGTAGGTCCGCCGAGCGACAACCCGATAGAGAACACCAGGAGACCAATGATCAGGGGCAAGATGCCGGTTCCAAACACCGCCGACGGGTCTACGTCGGCCGCTGTTTCTATGCGCTGGGTGTTCGCGGCTATGGCGACGACGCCGAAGACCAACATGGCCGTGCCTATAATCTCGGTTATGAGGTTGGCCACGGTGTTTGGTATCTCCGGGGCGGTGCAGAACACGCCCAGCTTCAACCCGGGGTCCGCGGTGGGCTCCCAGTGGTTCAGGTAGGCGAAGTACACGAGCACGGCACCGACGAACGCCCCGAGAAGCTGGGAAATTACGTAGCCGGGGACCAGTCCCAACTCCAGGGACCCAATGGACGCCAGGCCCACCGTCACCGCCGGGTTGATGTGCGCCCCACTAATGGCCCCGACACAGTAAACCGCCATAGCCACCGCCATACCCCACCCGAAGGTAATGACGATCCAGCCCGAATTTTCCGCCTTGGACTGCCGCAACAACACCCCGGCGACGACACCGTCACCGAGGAGAACCAGGATCATGGTGCCGACAAACTCGGCTAGATAAAGTTGAAAACTTTCCATCTATCGTCCTCTTTCTAGAACGGCCGTCCGGCGGCCACGTTGCACGGCGCCTCCAGATAACCCTTCAACGCATCATCTAATTTGAGGAGCGTTATGGAGAAGCCCGCCATCTCCAGGGAGGTCATATAGTCCCCGACGTAGGGCATCCGGTAAACCTCTATGCCCTCGTTTTCGAGGTAGTCGCGGACGTCGGCGTAGGCGACGTAGAGCTCCATAAGCGGTGTGCCGCCCATGCCGTTGACCATTACGGCGACCTCGGAGCCGGAGTAATCTACAGCGTCGCCCAGGATACGGCCGAGCATGTGCTCCACGATCTCTTTCGAGGACGCTACCTCGGAGCGTTGGGAGCCGCGCTCGCCGTGGATGCCGATGCCGAGCTCCATCTCGTTTTCTCCGATGTCGAAGATCGGCTCGCCGCTCTCGGGCGGGGTGCAACTCGTGAGCGCCATGCCCATAGAGCGGACGTTGCCGTTGACCTTTTCGGCCAGCTCCTTAATGCCGGCGAGGTCTTTACCATCGTCGGCGGCGGCCCCGCAAGTCTTGTGGACAAAGACCGTGCCCGCGACCCCGCGCCGCCCGGAGGTGTGCTCGGAGTCTTCGACGGCTACGTCGTCGTTGGTGACGACGTAGTCGGTGTCTATATTCTCGGTCATCTCGCCGGACATCTCGAAGTTCATTACGTCGCCGGTGTAGTTCTTGACGATGTAGAAAACGCCGGCGCCGCCGTCCACAGCTTTTGTGGCTGCTTCCATCTGATCCGGGACCGGGCTGGTAAAGACCGGCCCGGCGCAGGCGGCGTCGAGCATCCCGGGGCCGACGTAGCCGCCGTGGGTCGGCTCGTGGCCGGAGCCACCCCCGGAGACGAGCGCTACTTTACCTTCTACCGGGGCGTCGGCCCGGACGAGGGTGTTGTGCTCGGGGATCAGGCGCAGCAACTCTCCATGGGCCAACTCCATACCGCGCAGCATGTCTTCTACCACCCTCTCGGGGGAGTTGATAATCTTTTTCATCTACGCTCCTCGTTCATGTCGAGGACCGGGGACCAAGAGCCCCCGGTCCGGTGTCTTTCTCCTCCTCCTTTTAGACTTCTGCTTCTTCCTCCTCACGGTCCCAGCCTTTGGACCGCTCGACGGCTTTGAGCCACATTCCGTGCAGCCGCTCGCGCTCGTCTTCTTCCATCTCCGGGTTGTAGCGGCGGTGGAGCGCCCACTTCTCGGCGATTTCGTCCTTGCTCTCCCAGAACCCGGTGGCGAGGCCGGCCATGTACGCCGACCCGACCGCGGTGGTCTCGGTGATCTCCGGCACTTCGACGTTGACGCCGAGGATGTCCGCCTGGAACTGCATGAGGAACTCGTTGGCGACCGCGCCGCCGTCGGCCCGGAACTCCTTGACCTCGATGCCGGAGTCCTTGACCATCGCCTCGACGACGTCCCGGGTCTGGTAGGCCATGCTCTCCAGCGCCGCCCGCGCTATGTGAGCCCGGGTGTTGCCCCGCGTGATGCCAAAGATGGCCCCCCGAGCGTAAGCATCCCAATGCGGCGCCCCGAGCCCGACGAGCGCCGGCACGAAGTACACGCCGTCGTTGGAATCAACGCTCTTTGCCAGTTCTTCGGTCTCGGAGGCGTCCTCAATAATTCCCAACCCGTCCCGGAGCCACTGAACGGCGGCGCCGGTGATGAAGATGGCGCCTTCGAGGGCGTACTCGACCGGCTCGTCCCCGATGCCCCAGGCGATGGTGGTCAGCAGGCCCTCGTCGCTCTTGACGGCCTCTGTGCCGGTGTTCATGAGCACGAACGAGCCCGTACCGTAGGTGTTCTTTGCGAGGCCCGGCTCGAAGCACGCCTCCCCGAAGAGCGCCGCCTGCTGGTCGCCCGCGATGCCGGCTACCGGGATCGTCGCGCCCAAGAAAGAGTCCGGGTCGGTCTCGCCGAAGATGTAGGAGCTCGGCTTGACTTCCGGCAGGATCTCCTTGGGGACCTCCAGCATTTCGCACATCTCGTCGTCCCACTGCAGCTCGTGGATGTTGAAGAGCAGCGTTCGGGAGGCATTTGTGTAGTCGGTTATGTGGACGTTGCCGCCGGTCAGCTTCCAGACCATCCAGGAGTCTATGGTGCCGAAGGCGATCTCACCGCCCTCCGCTTTCTGCCTCAGTCCGTCCACGTTCTCCAGCATCCAGCGAACCTTCGTACCTGAGAAATACGGGTCTATGAGGAGGCCGGTCTTTTCGTTCAGGGTCTCTTCGACGCCCCGCTCGGCGAGCTCGTCGCAGTACTCCGCCGTCCGGCGATCCTGCCAGACGATGGCGTTATGAACCGGCTTGCCGGTGGCCCGCTCCCACATGACGATGGTCTCGCGCTGGTTGGTAATGCTGACGGCGTTCAGGTCTTCGGCGGAGATTCCCGCCTGGCCGAGGGCGTCCTCCACGACTTTCATGGAAACTTCCCAGATCTCATCGGCGTCGTGCTCCACCCAGCCCGGCTGCGGGTAGTGCTGGGTGAACTCCGAGGCTGCCTGCCCGACTACTTCGCTGTCGTGGTTGAAGATCAGGACCGTAGTACCGGTCGTGCCCTGGTCAATCCCTAGAACGTAGTCTCCTGCCATTCTCTGTTTCCTCCTTTACCCAAAATTAACAACTTCCCCAGAAACCAAGCGCAAACTACAAGAAGGCCGACCTCCGATCTTTGAGCCGCAGTTGCTGACAAGCTTGCCCGTGGATATTTCCCCTTTCGTATACCTCTCCAATCGTATACGTTTTGAGCCTAACGGAGCCCCGACTCCGCGTCAAGCGGCGTAGAGAGGGTGGCCCTACTCAACCTCTCGCGACACCAGTTTTCAGCCCGTAGGTGAGGCGGCCAGGGCCACTCCGCCAGGCCGTAGGAGAAGCGGGAGAGCCAAAGGGAGCTCCAGAGCAGGTTGAGGGCGTAGCTCCCCCGCACAGAAGTTCAAGATGCAGTTCGGTTATCGCAAGGGGAGTACGCTCACCGATTACATCGAAATCCGTACAACTCGACCGGTTCCGAGCCTTCAAACTGTATAGTGTTCGTACCTTGCAAGTCATCCTCAACACCGCGCTGCCTTTCTTTGCCCTGATCTTCTGCGGCTACGGCGCGGGTCGCTTCGGTATCCTGAGCCCGGCCGCCGTCGCCGGGGTGAACAGCTTTGTGTTCTACTTCGCCCTGCCGGTCTTTATTTTCAACCTGATGGCGACCGCACCCCTGGCAGACGTACTGAACGTGAAGTTTATGGCTATCTACTTGGGTGTCGGCCTGACGGTATATGCCGCCTCGGCGATCTCGGGCCGGCTGTTGTTCGGCACGCAGTTGGGAGAGTCCGCCATTCAGGGTGCATCGGCGGTTTTAGGGAATACGGGCTATATGGGGCTTCCGCTGGTGGCCGCGGCTTTCGGGAACGAGGCGGCGATCCCGCTGCTGCTCGGCCTAACGCTGGAGGCTACCGTCCTGATCCCTTTGACCATCACCATAGTCGAGTCCGACAAAGGCTTCGGCGGCCAGTGGACGAAGCTGGTCTCGACGGTCTTGGGCTCGCTCGTCCGAAACCCGATCATCATCGCCATCTTCTCCGGCGTGCTCGTCTCGGGCCTCACCCTTCCCCTGCCCACCCCGATCGCCAACTTCACCGACCTGCTCGGGAACGCCGCCGGCCCTTGCGCCCTGTTCGCCCTCGGCGCCACCCTCTCAGCATTCCCCCTCGCAACCGGCCTGCGCCAAACCTCCTACATGAGCGCCTTCAAGCTCTTTGTCCACCCCGCCCTCATGTGGCTCGCCATGACCCAGATCTTTACCGTAGACCCGCTCTGGGCCAGCGTCGCCATCCTGGGCGCCTCGCTCCCCATTGCCGCAAACGTTTTTATCCTCGCCCGCCAGTACGACACCCACCTCGAACGCGCCTCCAGCGCCATCCTCCTCTCCACCGCTATTTCCGTAATCACCGTCTCTGCGTTGTTGACGATACTGCCTCTAGAATGAAGGCGCACTAGAGGATTTCGTTTAGCGGGGGTCCCCCGTTTCTTGCTGATGTGCCTCTACTGAAAACATGAGATCGGCCAGGAGGCTCGCGAGATGTTCACGTTCCTGCTCTCCAAGCGCGGAAAGCAAACGTTTTTGGCCCTCCGCGTGGGCCGCTACCGCGTCTTCGATCAAACCGAAACCCTTTTCCGTGAGCCGTATTCTTATCCCGCGACGGTCTTCGGGGTCAGGCTCTCGCGCAACGAGTTCTCGCTCCTCTAGACGGTCGATGCGATTGGTCATAGCCGCGGAAGAGAGCATCACCGAGCGGTATAGTTCTGTCGGCATGAGGCTGTAAGGTTCGCCGGACCTCCGCAAAGTCACCAGTACGTCGAACTCCTCGTCGTTGAGACCAACAAAAGCCAAAGGTCTCGCCAACGACTTATCCAACAATTTGGAGACCCGTAAAAGTCGGCCAAACACCCCTACCGCTGAAACATAGAGGTCCGGCCTCTTCGCCGCCCACTGCCAGAGTATTAGATTCTTTACTGGGCCTCATCAGTCCGGTAGCTGCGGGCGCGCTGGGCTTTGTAGTGCTCGGCCAAGCGTACATGATTCAGCAGGGAGCCGGGATAGTTCTGATATTCGTGGCGGTGCTCCTCGGACAGATCAGCGGCCGTGAGAAAGACAGGGCCGGCAAAGGCTTAGGACGAACAAATGAAGATCTTAGAGTCCCTATAGTCCCGCTATATGCAAAGGGATGAGAACGCATCCCGCAACGGGGAGCAGGCAGTTTCGGTAGAGAAAATTCCCTAGCACACCCTCGCCTTATCTTGACATCTCCTTTGCCAGCGTTAAAATTACTTAGCTGGCTAACTAATATGTGTGAGGAGGTAAGATGAGTATTTCGGAGAAGATTCGAGACGAAGTTTTGGGTTGGAAAGGTACGGAGGCGAGGTCGCACCGGTTTGGTGGGGTCGAGTTTCGGGTTAACGGGCATGAGATCGGTCACCTGCACGGTGACCGTCAGGCGGATCTGCCGTTCCCCAGGCGGGTGCGTGAGGAGTTGGTTGCCGAGGGTAAGGCCCAGTTGCATCACGTACTTCCGCAGACGGGATGGGTGACCTACCGCATCCGGGGCGAAGAGGACGTGGAGGACGCGCTGGAGTTGTTCCGGCGCAACTACGAACGGCTGACGGCGCGGAAGAAGCACGCGACGGTTTGAGGGACGCGGCGGAGGATAACGCGTCTCAACACCCGATTCGGGAGAAGAGTGGTTACGCGCTGGCGAAGGTCTGCCGGGTGCACCGGGCGGGCGTCGGGGAGTTGTTGGCGGAGGTCGGGCTGCACGTCGGGCAGGAGATGGTCCTGATCGAGCTTTGGGAACGCGACGGCCTGCGCGGCGGCGAACTCGCCGCCCGTCTCGGCGTCGAACCCCCAACCGTCACCAAGATGCTCCGGCGGCTGGAGAACTGCGGCCTCGTCGGACGCCGCCAAGACCCCGACGACGCCCGGAGTTTCCGGGTCTTTCTCACGGAAGAAGGGCGCCGGCTGGAAGAACCCGTGACCCGCTGCTGGGAGAAGGTCGAAGAAAAGACCTTCGCCAGCTTGGACGCGGAAGAGCGCCGCACCTTTCACGAGTTGCTGACAAAAGTCAGGTCAAACCTGGACCCGGACTTCAGGCCCGCACAGCACTAGACTTCACAAACTATTTAGACGGCTTACAATACAAACTGTTTTTGAAAAGAGGACCTATTTGAACGTCAATCATTTGAACGTCGTCGGCATCGGCGGTACGCTTCGCGAGAACTCTTCCAGTTTGGGCGCCTTGAAGCGGGTGCTCCAGGCGGCCGAGGAGTCCGGGGCCGAGACAAAGCTACTGGACCTCCGGGAGTTGAACCTTCCGGTGTACGTGCCGGGTAAAAAGCTCGGCGAGTACGGCGGGAACGTAGAAGTATTTTTGGATGGCCTCCGCGAAGCTGAGGCGGTGGTTATCAGCACGGCGGCCTATCATGGGACGCTCGCGGGGGTCACGAAGAACGCGCTAGACTTTACGCAGTTCCTGGCTCGGGACGAGCGGCCTTATCTTGACGGTAAAGTGGTCGGGCTCGTTTCTACCGCAGGCGGGGATCAGGCAGCTACGAACGCTACGGGGGCGCTGGTACACGTTGTTCACGCACTACGAGGGATTGTAGCGCCGTTAATGGTCCCGATCCCGAAAGCCTGGCAACTCTCGGACGGCAAGGGAAACATCACCGACGGAAACTACGGTGGCCGGCTGGACCGGCTCGGCGGGCTTCTCGTAGACCTGGCCTCGCGGTTGAAGGTAGAAGACGAACCATCCCGGTGGGCGCTTACACCGGCGGGACGAAGCTAGTGTCCGACGGCCGGGTGGAAGGCGGTGTCTCTACCCGGCTCGTAATGGCGGTTGTTGCGGCGGCGATCTTTATCTCCGTGCTGCAGCAGACGTTCGTGAACGTCGTGGTACCGGACATTGGGCGAGAGTTCGAGGCGTCGCAGGGACAGGTCGGGTGGGTAATTACCGGCTACCTGCTCATCTTCGCGGTCGGCATACCGCTCTACGGCCGCATCGCCGATCTCTACAGCCTGCGGGGGACGTTCACCCTGGGCTTGCTCGGCCTGGCGGCGGGCTCGGTCGTGTGCGCCTTCGCCCCGAACCTTTCTATTCTGGTCGCCGGACGCATCCTGCAGGCCGCGGGCGCGGCGGCGATACCGGCTTTAGGTTTCGCCTCCATCGCGAAGCTCTTGCCGCCCGGACAGCGAGGAACGGCGCTCGGCCTGCTCTCTTCCAGCGTCGGGGTCGGGGCGGCGGTTGGGCCGGTGGCCGGCGGGTTTATCGCTGGCGCCGCCGGCTGGCAGAGCCTCTTTTTCGTTACGCTGGTGTTGGCGCTACTACTGGCCGCCGGAGCCTGGTACGTACTCCCGGACGCCGTCTCGGACCACCCGGTTCCAGGCAGCTTGATGGAGGCCCTGCACCACTTCGACGTGCCGGGCGGTCTCTTGCTGGCCTCGGCCGCCGGGCTCGCGCTCTTCGGCGTTACCGAAGGCCAGGTGGCCGGTTTTTCTTCGCCGCTGACCTGGGGCAGTTTTCTGCTATCTGCAGCGGCCGCGGTAGGCTTCGTGTGGCGCATCCGGTCGGCACCAGAGCCTTTTGTGTCGCCGGATCTGTTCCGCCATCCTGGCTTCTTGGCGGCGGTTGCGGTGGGGTTTTTTATGATGTTCGCGAACGTCGGAACGCTGGTGCTCACGCCATTTCTGGCTTCCGAGGTAAACGGTTTGTCGGCGGCCGGTATCGGGCTGGTGCTGGCTCCTGGGGCCGCGGTGGTCGCGATCCTCTCCCCCGTCGCCGGACGGCTCTCCGACAGGTTCGGCCCACGGCTCCTCATCCGGACGGGATTGGCCGTGATGTTGCTCTCGACCCTGGGAATCTCCACGTTCGGGGTCGGCGCTTCGGCCGTCGTGGTCGCCCTCGGGGTGTTAGGGCTGGGGCTCGGTTTCTCTATCGTAAACTCCCCCACCGCGAACGCCGCGGCGGCAACGCTCTCGGCGGAGGAGAGTGGTGTGGGACTCGGCATCTTCCAGCTCATATTCTTTCTGGGCGGTGGGTTCGGACCGGCGGTTTCCGCTACGTTTCTCGCCTTTCGGCAGGAGGTCGGGGGAGCGGCGATCAACCCGTTTTACAGCCTGGACGCCGCGCCGTTCTCCGACGCCTTCCTGCTCATAGCCCTCTCCGCCGCGATAGCTCTCGTGGCGACGTTCGGTATAAAACACAGGGCGAAAGAACCACCGGAGGAGCCGAAAGATGCCTGATTACGGCCGCCGTCTGGAGTTTGGAGCTAGCGTCGAGCCGCTGACAGACCCGTCGGACTGGGCGCTACGGATAGCCAAAGCCGCCGACGAGGCCGGGCTTGACCTGCTCGGCATCCAGGATCATCCTTACCAGCGCCGCTTTCTAGATACCTGGACGCTTATCTCGACGCTCGTACCGCAAACAGAGAACCTGCGTCTCTTCCTCGACGTTGCCAGTCTGCCGCTGCGACCGCCGGCGATGCTCGCCAAGTCCGCCGCCAGTTTGGACGTTCTCTCCGGTGGGCGGGTCGAGGTCGGGCTTGGTGCGGGGGCGTTCTGGGATGCGATCGAGGGTATGGGCGGACCGCGCCGCAGCCCCGCAGAGGCGGTACGGTCCGTCGAAGAAGCCATAGAGGTCATGCGAATGGTATGGAGCAATGAGCGTTCGTTACGGTTCGACGGCGAAATCTACGCCCTAAAAGGTATGCGTCCCGGACCGCGTCCGGCACACGACATCGGCATCTGGGTCGGGGCTTACGGCCCGAAAATGCTGAACCTCATCGGACGGCTCGCCGACGGCTGGGTCCCCTCCTTCGGGTTTGTCCAGCCAGAGCAACTGCCCGGAATGCACGAGAAGGTAGACAACGGGGCCCGGGAAGCCGGCAGGGAGCCGCGCGAGATACAACGGGTCTTGAACGTCTCCGGCAACATTGGCAACATCGGCGGAAGCGGCGTTGGACCCTTTGACGGTCCGGTCCGGAGATGGGTCGAAGAGCTTACCCGGCTCGTGTTGGAGACAGGCTTTGACACCTTTGTCTACTGGCCCCGAGAAGACTACGTCCGGCAGGTAGAGCTTTTTGCGGGCGAGGTGGCTCCGGGGGTGCGGAAGGCCGTGGAGAAAGGTCGGGCTTAGGGCTTGAAACTACACTAACAGACCGCGCTACACTTAGAAGGGCTGCAGGGAACCACAAAGGAGGCCGGAGATGGCGCAAAACATAGGGCAGGACGAACTGAAAGAGAAGATCGGGAGCGGCGAAGACTTCGTGCTCGTGGATGCCCTGGGCCGGCAGCACTACGAGCGGAGCCATCTACCGGGGGCCGTCAACCTCCCCTACGAGTTCGTGGACGACGCCGAACAGGTGCTGCCCGATAAGAACGCCGAGATCGTCGTCTACTGCATGAACGTCAACTGCGCGGCTTCGGGCGAGGAGGTGCGGGAGCTAGAAGCGTTGGGCTACAAAAACGTTCGGCACTACGCCGAAGGCAAGCAAGACTGGCTAGAAGCCGGCCTGCCGGTAGAGAGCAAACGCAAGTCCCGGCTAGGTGGAATATAAAAACCTTTTGCAAAAGGGAGTGTTTTGGGTAATCTGGCTTTATTGCTGATCCGGGCAACGCTCGGGTTGTTCATGGCGGGCCACGGGGCCCAGAAGCTCTTCGGCTCTTTCGGAGGACCCGGTATCGAAGGAACGGCCGGTTTCATGGAGTCTCTGGGCCTGAAACCGGGCAAGCAGTGGGCGATCCTCGGCGGGGTTTCGGAGCTCGGCGGCGGGGTGCTCACGTTGCTCGGGCTGCTCAGCCCGCTGGGGTCGCTGGGGGTTATGGGGTCGATGGCGATAGCGACCACCAAGGTTCATTGGAATGCGCCGATCTGGGTGACGGAAGGCGGCGCCGAGTTCCCGGTTACGAACTCCGTCGTGGCGACCGCGCTAATGATGACGGGTCCCGGCGAGATCTCTTTAGACCGGCTCTTCGGTTTGCGGGTTCCGCGTTGGATCTCTTTTCTCGGCCTCGTAACTTTGGTCGTCGTGGTCGCTTACGCGAACCAGCAAGAAGCGTCCCAGCAAGAGCAGCCGGAGGAGGCCGAGAATGAGTAACGAGGAAGTAGCCACCATCTCCCGCGAGGAGCTGCGGGAGAAGATCGAGGATGGCAACGATTTCACCTTGGTAGATACGCTCGACGAGGATCTCTACCAGCAATCGCACCTGCCCGGGGCGATCAACCTGCCGCTCGAAGAGGTAGACAAGGCGGAAGAGGCGTTACCGGACAAAGACGCTGAGATCGTCGTCTACTGCATGAGCCCCATGTGATCCGCCTCCGAAGAAGCCGCCCGGGAGTTGGCGGCTATGGGCTACACGGACGTTAAAGACTACGCCGGAGGCAAACAGGATTGGATCCGGCACAGACTCCCCTACGAAGGCACCGGCAACGACAAGGAGGAATAGCATGACAACGGAAAGCAGCCGGATACCGGAGGGTTACGAAGACCTCCTCGAAACCACCGCCCTCGTCCACGTGGCCACCATCGGCCCCGACGGCGAGCCGCAAAACAACCCCGTTTGGTTCGACTGGGACGGCGAACACGTGAAGTTCAGCCAGACCAAAACCCGCCAGAAATACAAAAACGTCAGCCGCGACCCGCGCCTGGCGCTCTCAATAGTAGACCCCGAAAACCCCTACCGATACATCGAGATCCGGGGGGAAGTAAGAAAAGTCGAAGAAGACCCAGATAACGACTTTATCAACGCGATGGCGAACAAGTACCTCGGCCTCGACGAGTACCCCTACCACCAACCCGGCGACGAACGCATCGTAGTCTACGTCGAGCCAGGGCACACGACCCAGATGGGCGCATGAGCAAAGCCAACTTTCTAGGCTTCAACCACATCGCTGTAGAAGTCGGGGATATCGAAGAGGCCCTGGAGTTCTACGGGAAGCTCTTCGAAGTAAAGCTGCGGGGCCGCGGCTCTCGGATGGCGTTTGTAGACGCCGGTGACCAGTTCCTCGCCCTCTCCGAAGGCCGCACGCAAAAAGCGGACGAGCACCGGCACATCGGGCTCGTTGTGGACGATCGGGAAGCCGTTCGGCAGGCGCTTGAAGACACTGATGCCAAAATTTTCCGTAGCACGTCCGGCGGAGGATTGGACTTCCTCGACCCGTGGGGCAACTACTGGCAAGTCGTCGAGTACGAAAACGTTCAATTCACAAAAGCTCCGGAAGTTTTGAGAGGCATGGGCTTCGATAACCTGGAGAAGTCCGAGAAAGCCCTTGAAGAGTTGGGCAAGAAAGGTATGGCGCCGGAGTAGTGGCGGCCGGCGCGACTACCGAAAAAAGCGGAGACCCGGCCGGACTCGGGGCGGTGAGGCGGGCGCTGGGCTATTTGCGTTCGTACAAGCTGGAGTCCGGTGGGGCTTTCGTTGCGTTGTTGCTCGTTACCGGGGCGAACCTGACGACGCCGCTCCTAATTGGCCGGGCCATAGACGACGGCATCCGGCCGCGAGACCTGAACGTAGTCTTCTTTATGGTGGCGGGCCTCGTCGGGGTGGCGCTGGCGCGGGGGCTGTTTACTTTCCTGCAGGGATACCTGGCGGAGCGGGCGTCCCAGGGGGTCGCCTTCGATCTGCGGAACGCGCTCTTCGAGCGGATCGGACGCCTCAGCTTCTCTTACTACGACCGGGTCCAGACCGGCCAGCTCGTCACCCGCCTGACCAACGACGTCGAGCAGATAAGGACTTTCACCGGCAGCGGGGTCGTTCAGCTCGGCAACGCCGCCGTGATGCTGGTCGGCACCACCTTCCTGCTGCTCTACCTGGACTGGCAACTCGCGCTGGTGGCGCTCGCCATAGTGCCGCCCATCGTCTTTGTACTAATACGCTTTGTGCAGAAGATACGCCCTCTCTTCGGCGAAGTGCAGCAGACGCTCGGAAAACTGAACACCGTGCTGCAGGAAGACCTCTCCGGGGTTCGGGTGATCCGGGCCTTCGCCCGCGAAGACTACGAAACCCAACGCTACCGCGACGTCAACGACGAACTTCTAAACAAGAACCTTCAGACCGTCCAAACCTTCGCCAACAACTTCCCGTTTATCTTCCTGCTCTCGAACCTCGGCACGCTCGGCATCGTCCTCTTCGGCGGCCTGCAGGTCATCGGGGGTAGCCTCTCCATCGGTGAGTTGGTCGCCTTCAACGCCTACTTGGCCTTCCTGCTCCAACCCATTTTGACTATTGGCTTCCTCTCCGCCAGCATCTCCCGGGCCGGAGCTTCGTCCCGGCGCGTCTTCGAAGTCCTGGACGCCCCGATAGAGGTAAAAGACAAACCCGACGCGGTGGAGCTCCCGCCCATCCACTGCCGGGTCGAGTTCGAGGGTGTCGGTTTCCGGTATCCGGGCAGCGAGCGGGAGGTGCTGCGGGACGTCAGTTTTTGCATCGAGCCGGGCCAGACGGTTGCTATTCTAGGAACCACCGGCTCCGGCAAGTCCACGCTGGTCAACCTCGTGCCGCGCTTCTACGACGCGACGGCGGGCGGCGTAAAGCTCGACGGCCACGACGTGCGGGACGTAACGCTCTCCTCCTTACGGTCCCAGATCGGGATCGTGCTGCAAGAAACCCGCCTATTCTCCGGCTCCGTCCGGGATAACATCGCCTTCGGCAAACCCGACGCCACCGGCGAAGAAGTAGAAGGGGCGGCCAGTGACGCCCAGGCCGACGGGTTTATCCGGGAGCTACCGGACGGGTACGGTACGGTCATCGGTGAGCGGGGGCTCGGGCTTTCGGGCGGGCAGCGGCAACGGATCGCAATCGCCCGCGCCCTGCTCGTAGACCCGCGGCTCCTGATCCTGGACGACAGCACCTCGGCGGTCGACGCGGAGACGGAGGCTGCTATACAGGAGACGCTCGACCGGCTGATGCGCGAGGAGAGCCGGACGGTCTTCGTCATCGCGCAGAGGGTCAGTACGGTGCGGGACGCTGACCTGATCCTGGTCCTCGACGAAGGCGAGATAGCCGCCCGAGGAAGCCACGAAGAACTCACCCGCGACAGCGAACTGTACAACGAGATCCTCGGCTCCCAGCTAGTAGTCGAAGAAACCCCAACCTAGAGAAAGGAACAACATGACCGAGACAAACGGACACCCCGACGCCTCAGCAGCCGGCACCTTCGCCATCGGCGGCGACCTGGAGGTAAACCGTCTGGGCTTCGGCGCCATGCGCATTACCGGCGAGGGCATCTGGGGCGAACCCGAAGACCCCGAAGAGGCAAAGGCCGTACTCCGGCGCGTCGTGGAGGTCGGCATAAACCTCATAGACACCGCCGACTCCTACGGCCCAGACGTCTCCGAACGCCTCATCGGCGAGACACTTTCGCCGTATCCCGAAGATCTCACCATCGCCACGAAGGGCGGTCTCTTCCGGCCCGGCCCGGGAGATTGGCGGCCGAACGGCCGTCCCGAGCATTTGCGTGAGGCTTGCGAGGGGAGTTTGCGACGCCTCGGGCTGGAGCGCATAGACCTCTATCAGCTACACCGCATAGACCCGGATGTCCCCGCTGAAGAGTCGCTCGGCGTCATCTCCGAGATGCGGGACGAGGGCAAGATCCGGCACGTCGGCCTCTCCGAAGTCGGCGTCGAGGAGATAAAACAGGCGCAAGAGATAGTCCCAATATCCACCGTCCAGAACCGCTACAACCTCACCGACCGCGGCTCGGAAGACGTGCTCGACTACTGCGAGCAGGAAGGGATCGGCTTTATCCCCTGGTTCCCGCTGGCGACGGGCAAACTGGCCCAGAGCGGCGGACCGCTCGACGAGATCTCTGCCAACCACGACGCCCGCCCCTCCCAGATAGCCCTCGCCTGGCTCCTCCATCGCTCGCCGGTCATGCTCCCGATCCCCGGCACCTCTTCCGTCGAGCACCTGGACGAGAACGCCGCTGCAGTCGGGATAGAACTCTCCGACGACGAGTTCGAAGAGTTGACGGACCAGTCATGAACATCGGCATCATAGGTTCCGGTAACATCGGCGAAAACGCCGCGGGGCTCTTCGTCCAAGCTGGGCACGAGGTATTCGTCAGCAACTCCCGCGGCCCGGAATCGCTACAGGACTTGGTCGACGAAATAGGCTCGAATGCCCGCGCCGCAACCGTAGACGAGGCCGCAGAATTCGGTGATGTCGTTCTCGTAGCAATTCCTTTCTTCGCCCGTGACACGCTGCCGGCCGAAGAACTTAGCGGCAGGATCGTCATCGACGCGACCAACTACTATCCGGGCCGGGACGGCGAGATAGACTTCGACGGCCTCACCTCCAGCGAACTGCTGGCCCAAAACATCCCTGGTGCGCGGCTCGTCAAGTCGTTCAACACCATGTACTACGAAACGCTCGCAAACGAAGGCCGGTCCGAAAACGAAGATCGCCTGGTGCTCTTCCTGGCGGGTGATGACGAGGACGCGAAAGAAACGGTCTCCAGGCTTATCGAGGAGATTAGCTTCGCGCCGGTAGACACCGGTTCGCTCCGAGAAGGTGGCGAGAAGCAGCATCCGGGTTCGGCCATCTACAACAACCCAATGACCGAAGACCAAGCCCGCGAGAAGCTGGCGGAGATGGATTAATTGAGGGTAGGAATCTTCTTCGCCGACTCCGACCGGGGCCCGGAAGAGATCTCTGCCGTCGGGCAGGAGGCGGAGCGGCTCGGCTTCGACTCGCTCTGGGTCCCGGATCACGTACTGAAGGTCTTCGGCCTGCTGCCCGACCCGCTCATGTTGCTAGCGTTCCTGGCCGGCCAGACAGAGCGCATCACCCTCGGAACGGCGGTGCTCGTGCTCCCCTACCGGCACCCGGTCGTGCTGGCGAACATGCTGTCGTCGCTGGACGTGCTCTCGAACGGGAGGCTGACGCTCGGTGTCGGGGTCGGCTGGAAGGAGGGGGAGTTCGAGGCGCTGGGGATGAGCAAAAAGGAACGGGGCCGGCGCACCGACGAGGGACTACAGGTGTTGGAGCAACTCTGGAGCGGAGAGAAGACCGACTACGAAGGCCGCTTCCACTCTTTCGAGGGGGCTGAGATCGGCTTGAAGCCGCAGACTCCAGGCGGTCCTCCAGTCCTGATCGGCGGATACAGTGAAGCGGCGTTCGAGAGGACCGTGAAGTTCGGGGCCGGCTGGATGGGCTTCAAGGACGACCCGGAGAAAGTTACGGAGGTTCGGAAGCGGCTGGCTCGGCTGGGTGAAGAGTCGGAACGAGATCCGGCGAGATTAGAGATCGGCACCACCCTGAACGTAGAGCAACGAGACGCGAACAGCGTGGCCGACGAACTCGCCCGGTTATCGGAGGCCGGCGCCACGTACGGCGCGCTCTCGCTGCCTTCTACGGACCCGGAAACGCTCGCCTGGGCCGCAGAAGAAGTCATTCCTCAGGCCGGATTGCGACTCTCACCTACGACTAACGAAGCAGGTAGATAGTCTTTGGGAATGCGGGGCATAGAGTCCATCGCGGGTGCGCCCCAGGAGAAAGCCGGGAACCGGGGCAATACAGCGCGGCGATTGCTCGGGGAACTGAGGCCGTACAAAGGCTCGTTGGCTTACGCGATGGTGCTCGTGTTGCTCGGGGCCGCTTCGCAAGCGGGTGGTCCGGCGCTTATCGGCATCACCATAGATCGTTATATCCTGGAGGGCGGCAACCGGACGATGCTGTCCGTCATGATGGGGGTGCTGTTGGCGACCTACGGCGTTGGTGCTTTGGCCCAGCGCGGACAGACCTATCAGGTGGGCTCTATCGGCCAGAGCGTGCTGGCGACCATTCGGAGGCGCATCTTCGACCGGCTCCAACACCTGCCGCTACGCTACTTCGATAAACGCCCGGTGGGCGATCTGATGAGCCGGGTGCTCAACGATGTTGACACGTTAAATCAGTTGTTCTCTCAAGGCATAGCGCAGTTGCTCGGGTCGTTGTTCAGCCTGATCGGGATTCTTCTTGCTATGTTTCTGTTGCAGTGGAACCTGGCATTGGCGAGTTTCCTGATCATCCCGCTCATGCTCGTCCTTACCGCGTTCTTCGCCCGCCGCGCCCGCCGGGCTTTCCGGGTAACACGCCAGACGGTCGGGGACGTTACGGCGAACCTGCAAGAGGATATCGTCGGGGTGCGCGAGGCCCAGGCGTTCAACCGGACGGAGGCTAACATCGAGCGGTTCCGGGAGCGGAACGCGGCCAACCGGGCGGCGAACTTAGAGGCTGTAGCCATTACCTCCGCCTTCGCCCCGACGATAGACGTGCTCTCGACGCTCTCTATCGCGCTGGTGATCGGGTACGGCGGCTACCTGGTCTTCGCCGGCTCGTTGACCATCGGCATCTTGACGGCCTTCGTGCTCTACGTGCAGCAGTTCTTCCGGCCGATCCAGCTAATCTCGCAGCTCTACACCCAGCTCCAGGCGGCGCTCGCCGGGGCTGAGCGGATCTACAACATCCTCGATGAAGAACCCGAACCACCGGACCCGCCGGACGCCGTAGAGCTTGGCGAGACCGAAGGTAGGATCTCCCTAGAGAACGTAACCTTCGCCTACGATCCGGGCCGCCCGGTGCTGCAGAACATAAACTTCGACATCGAACCGGGCCAGACGGTCGCCCTCGTCGGCCCGACCGGCGCGGGTAAAACGACCATCGCAAGCCTTGTCCCCCGCTTCTACGACGTTACAGAGGGAGCGGTCAAGATAGACGGCCGGGACGTGCGGGGTTTGGCCCGCAAGGACCTTCGGGCCGGCATCGGGATCGTGCTGCAAGAGCCGTTCCTGTTTTCCGGGACCATCGCCGCGAACATCGGCTACGGCAAAGACGATCCGACTCAGGAAGAGATAGAGGACGCCGCCCGCACCGTAAACGCCCACGGCTTTATAACCGACCTGCCGGACGGCTACGAGACGGTGCTGGGCGAGGGCGGAGGCGCGCTGAGCCAGGGCCAGCGGCAGCTCCTATCGTTTGCGCGGGCGCTCTTGACCGACCCGCGCATCCTGATCCTGGACGAGGCGACGAGCAACATAGACACGCGGACAGAGGCGATCATCCAGAAGGCGCTCGGTACGTTGCTAGAGAGCCGGACGAGCATCATTATCGCACACCGCCTTAGCACCATTCGGAACGCGGACCAGATCTTGGCGATAGATGACGGCCGCATCGCCGAGCGCGGAACCCACGACGAACTTTTAAGGCGTGGTGGCCTCTACGCCGACCTCTACCGCCGCCAGTTCCGGGAGTCGTCCAAAACCGCGTAGAATCACCTATAATTCGCGCCGCGCAGGACCCGGCAACGCCATAGCAGGTCTAGAGGTACCGGTTGAAGAAGCTCCGCCTAACAGCACGAGATAGGTTATTCGAGATGTCCGTTGTGGGTGTCGGCGTGGCCTGCTTGCTCGTGCTAGGGCCTTTGCGGGACGTTTTCGAGGCGGCCCCGTTGGTACGCTTCTTGGCGGCTTTTGCGCTGTTTTTGGCGCCGGGGGCGATGGTGTGGCGACGTTTTCTTTCCGGCCGGCTACCGGACGTAACGGGGGTCCCCGCCGCGTTCGTCGTCAGCTCCGGCACTTTCGCGCTGCTGGCGGTCCCGCTGCTTATAACCCACCGGAGCCTGAACCTCTACATCTGGATAACGGGGGCTGTGGTGATCTCCTCTCTGGTTTGGGCCGCTATCAGGATACTAATCGGTGGTGCCAGAGAAAGCTCGCCGGACAGCGAGTTAGACCGCGGGCCGGCAGACCGGATGCCGGCAGACCACGCGGCGGAGTCCGGTAGTCCTCTGGGCCGGGGTTTGCTCTGGTTGTGTTTTTTGGGTCTCGGTGGCGTCTTGGCGTCCGTTTCCCGGGCGCGGGGGGCGGGGTTGTACGGCGACATCTGGGTTTATCTAGCTTACATCCGGGATTACCTCAGCACGGACCGGCTCGCGCTCTGGGAGCCGTACCTCGGGGGAGAGTTGGGAGTTTCGCGGGCGAGCATCAACGGTTGGCTTCTGGAGCAAGCCGCGCTTTCTCGCGTCTCCGGCGTCGACCCAATAGCGTTGGTCTTCGAGCACCTAAACCCGGCGCTCATCTGTGTGGCGCTGATGTCCTTCTACGCCCTGGCCCGCGTTCTTTTCGAGAACCGGACGGCGGCCCTCGTTGCCGGCTGCGGGTTCGCTTTGTTTTACCTGATCTACCTGTTCCCCTCGACCCTGACGCCCGGCGGCGAGTTTGCCGCCCGCCAGGTCGAAGACAAGTTCGCCACAAAGTACGTTTTCCTACCAATGGCGCTCGCGGCCGCGGCCGCTTTTCTGCGCAGCCGTAAAATTCCGTATGCGGCTTTGTTTGCCCTGATCTGCTGGTCGGTCATGGCGATTCATCCCGTCGGGCTGGCGACTATCGGGCTGTCCATGACAGGTTTTGCCATCGTCTACCTGACGGCCAACTGGCGGTCGCCGGGAGAATGGCTCAGGGTGGTCGGCCTCGGGGCGGCGGGCGCCGGGGTGCTGGCTCTTCCCGCCCTCTACGTTTTTACGACGGGCGAGTCGCTCGCCGACGTGCTCAAAGAAGCCGACATAAACTCGAACGACCCGGACGTGCTGGCGAACATGGTCTTCGCCCGGCCCGAACGCCAGCGCATCCTGGAGCTGGGCCAGGACTCCTACATCATGCACCCCGCGCTGCTTTTGAACGTTGTGTTGCTGATAGCCCTGGTCGTCGGCATTCCGTTCCTGATCTCGAAGCTTGGGGAGAGCCTTGCGGCCCAACTACTTTTCGGTACGCTCCTGATCTCCTTGCTCGTTTGCTACGTCCCGCCGGTTGCGACCTTTGTGGGGAACAACGTGGTCGTGCCCGGTCAGTTGTGGCGGCTCGCGTGGCCGATACCGCTGGCCGCGCTGGCAACCCTGGGGTGGGTTATCTGGGAGGCGGCCCGCGCCACCGGCGCCTTTCTACGGAATCACGGCACCCCGGTCCTGGTCGTCGGGCTCGTCCCGGTGGTAGCGGTGGTCGCCTTGATGCTGGCGACCGCGCCGTTTACCGTTAGCGGCGTACGGGGGATGTACGCGGCGGACGAGGCCGCCGAGGCGGAGAACCCCCGCACCGCCCCCATTTTCCCCTGGATGCGGGACAACATCACCGGGGAGAGCGTTATCCTCGCGCCGGAAGAAGTAAACGTGACGATCGCCTCCTGGTCGGCGTCGGCCAACGTCGTCAACTACCGGGGGAACCTGATCCTGGACGTCCTGCCGGCGCTCGAAAGATACTCTGACGGCCAGATCAACGTCCCCCAATCGGCCCGGGACGTGCGGGCTTTTTACACCACCTCCACCGTGCAGGAAGGAATGGAGATCCTGCGCCGCCACGAAGTCGATTACATAATGGTCTATAAGAACTCCGGCCTCGAACAACAGGTCGAATCACTACCCGGCTTTACCCTCGTGCGAACGCCCGGGGAGGTGTTCAGCCTCTACGCCGTGAACCGCGAGAGCCTGCCGACTTTCTAGATCTGGAAACGCTCCACGACGCCTCGAAAGGAGGCCCGATGTCCCGGAAAGACTACCGCTCCGAGGGGATCACCGTGACCTTCGACCCCCGGCGCTGCATCCACTCGGCCGACTGCATCAACGGCCTCCCCAAAGTTTTCGACGTGGAGAAGCGACCCTGGATACGGCCGGAGGCATCCGACCCGGACACCGTGGCCGGGGTCTTAGCCCGCTGCCCGACCGGGGCTCTGCAGTTCGTCCGCAGAGACAACGGCCCCGAAGAACCCGTTCCCGAAGATAACGTCGTTACCGTCGCGAAAGACGGCCCGCTGTACGCCCGGGGCGACATCGAGGTAAAGGAACACGACGGCACTACTCTCCTCGAAGACACCCGGGTCGCCTTCTGCCGCTGCGGCGAGTCCCGGAACAAACCTTTCTGCGACAACAGCCATAAGAACTCCGGTTTCAGGGACGAGGGCTTTATAGAGGGAGATTCCTCGGAGGGGTCTTCCGGGGAGGCCGGCGGGAGGCTCGACATCAAACTCACGCCGAACGGACCGCTCTTCGTAAAGGGCGAACTAGAAATACGGGGTGTGGGAGACGCGGAAGGCCCGCCGTCCCGCCGCGAAAGCAGGGTTGCCCTGTGCCGGTGCGGGTACTCGGGAAGCAAACCTTTCTGCGACGGCAGCCACGGTGGTATAGGGTGGCGGGACGATTAGATAACGGTGGTATAACCGGATGGAAATGTTTTATGGAACTTACCCGAGCCAGGAGGAACTTACTTGAGCACCGACACCACCGGCATCCACCACGTCACCGCCATTACCGGCGAACCGCAGCGGAACGTGGACTTCTACGTCGGCTTGCTGGGTTTGAGGCTGGTAAAGAAGACCGTCAACTTCGACGACCCGGAGACCTACCACCTCTACTACGGCGACGGTGTGGGCTCCCCCGGCAGCATCATGACGTTCTTTCCCTGGGCCCACGCGCCGGCCGGCCGGCAGGGAAGCGGCCAACTCACCGTCACTTCCTTCTCCGTCCCGGAGTCTTCCTTGGGCTACTGGACGGACCGGCTTATCGAGTACGGCGTCCGGTTCGAGAAGCTTTCCCGGCGCTTCGACGATACGGTCGTTGCCTTCGCCGACCCGGAGGGTATGAAGCTGGAGCTCGTCGCCTCCGCCACGGACGACCGGAGCCCGTGGGAAGACGGCCCGGTGACGCCGGAACACGCCGTCCGGGGCTTTCACCACGTAACCCTCTCCGAACGCGACCCGGATCGCACGACGAAGCTCATGACCGAAACGCTCGGCTTCCGGCAGGTCGAGGAAGGTGACGGCCGGTACCGGTTCGAGGCGGGCGATGGTGGGCCGGGGAACCTGGTGGACGTGGTCGATGGATCGGGCGATTCCCGGGGCCGCACGGGGGTCGGGACGGTGCATCACGTCGCGTTCCGGGCCGAGAACGACGAGCACCAGTTGGAGATCCGGGAAGAGGTTGCCCGGATCGGCTACGACGTCACGCCGGTTATCGACCGGAACTACTTCAACGCCATCTACTTCCGCGAGCCGGGCGGCGTGCTGTTCGAGATCGCCACGGACCCGCCCGGTTTCGCCGTTGACGAGTATCCGGTGGATCTGGGCACGGGCCTGAAACTTCCGCCCCAGTACGAACCCCGCCGGGACCACATCGAGGGCGTGCTGCCGCCGCTCCGGGACCCGTCGAAGGAAAGCTAGTGGCCGAGAAACCAGAATTCGTCCACCGCTACGTTCCGGGCGAGGAAGACGGCGCGACGCTGCTGCTACTGCACGGCACCGGCGGCAACGAGAACGACCTGATCCCCCTGGGACAAGAACTCGCGCCCGGTGCCGCCATCCTCTCACCCCGGGGCAAGATCTCCGAGCACGGCGCCCCACGCTTTTTCCGCCGCCTCGCCGAGGGTGTCTTCGACGTCGAAGACCTCATATTCCGGACCCGCGAACTGGCAGAGTTCGTCGAGGCCGCGGCGGAGGAGTACGGTTTCGACAAAGAGAAACTCGTCGCCGCCGGTTACTCGAACGGGGCGAACATCGCGGCCGCCCTGATCCTGCTGCACCCCGGCCTCCTGCGGTCGGCGGTGCTGCTCCGCTCGATGGTCCCACTGGAACCGGAAGTAACGCCGGACCTTTCGGGGCTGCCGGTGTTCATGGCCGCCGGAACCCAGGACCGGATGATCCCGCCGGACAACACCGAACGCCTCGTCGGCATCCTGCGCGAAGCCGGCGCCGGGGTGGAGTTGCGCTGGCGGGACATCGGCCATCCTCTTTCTAACGAGGAAGTTGGAGAAGCCCGGCAGTGGCTCTCCGGCGTACTCCAGGATATCGAGAGAAAGCGTTAGCCCTTGAGCCGGATGTAGCCCACCGCCGGGTGTTTTACACTCTGGGTCGATGAGTTGGAGGGCACTATTTTCGGGGGCCGGACGCGGCCCGTCGGCGCGAGGTCCCGGCGGTGCGGGCGACGACGCTTCCAGCGCTTCCAACGGTTCGGGCCGCTCCTCTTTTAAAGATGGGTTCCGGCCCGACGTGGAGGGGTTGCGGGCCTTGGCGGTGGGGGCCGTGCTGCTTTATCACGCCGGGCTGCCGTTTGCGCCCGGAGGGTACGTCGGGGTGGACATGTTCTTCGTTATTTCGGGGTTCCTGATTACAGGCCTGTTGCTCTCCGAAATGGAGCGGACCGGCACGGTGTCCTTGAAACGTTTCTACTCGCGGCGGGCGAAGCGCCTGCTGCCGGTCACGGTGGTCGTGCTCGGTGTTACGGTCGTGCTCTCGCGCCTGTTGCTCTCTCCGGTAAGGATGGATCAAGTCTCCTTCGACGTCGCCGCGGCGGGCCTCTACGTGGTGAACTGGCGGCTCGGGGCCCAGGCCGTGGACTACCTGGCGGCCGGACTCGGCACCAGCCCGGTGCAGCACTTCTGGTCGCTGGCGGTCGAGGAACAGTTCTACGTCGTCTGGCCGGCGCTACTCCTGATCTTCGCCCTGCGCAGCCGTCAGGCGGGTCGTAACCCCCGGCCGGCCCTGGCAGTGGCCGTGACAGCCGTCGCGGTATCGTCTTTCGCTTACAACGTTCACATCACGGGCCAAGAGGCGGGCTCCGCTTACTTCTCGACGCTCACCCGGGCGTGGGAGTTCGCCCTCGGCGGGGCGCTGGCCCTCGTGCCCGCGTCCCGGCTGCGGCTGCCCCGGGCGGCGACGTTCGTCCTGGGGTGGGCGGGCGTCGGCGCGGTGGCGTGGTCTGTCGTCCGGTTCGGCGAGGGAACCGCGTTTCCGGGGACCGCCGCCCTGGTGCCGGTCCTGGGGACCGTGGCGATCATCGCGGCGGGAAGCGCTTCCAGGAATTCTTCCGGCTCTTCGGCTCCACTAGGGTTTCTCACGCTGTCCCCCGTGCGGCACGTCGGCCGGATCTCCTACTCCTGGTACCTTTGGCACTGGCCTCCGCTGGTCTTCGCCACGGCGGTGTGGGGCGAGCTGTCCCTGCCGAACAGCGTTGCCATCGTCGCCGCCACCTGGATCCTGGCGGTCCTGTCGTACCACCTGGTCGAGAACCCCTTCCTGAACTCCCGGCAACTGAGCCTCTACCCGTCCAAAGCCCTGACCGTCGGTGCCGCCTGTACTGTTTCGTCGGTCGCGCTGGGTTTGATGTTGTTCGCGACCACGCCGAACACCGAAGAAGCGTCCGGAAGCCAGATCGCCGGCGCGGCGGAGTTGGAAGAACGGAAGGAACTGCAGAAGAGCGCGGACGCCATACGGCCAACGCCCCGAAACGCGAAGGATGACCGGCCCCTGATGTACAAGGAAGGCTGCCAACTCGGGCTGGAAGAGACAGATCTCCCCGAATGCGTCTTCGGCAACCCCTCGGCCGAAACCACCGTTTTCCTGCTCGGTGACTCGCACGCCATGCAGTGGTTCGGGGCCGTCAACGAGCTCGCCAAAGAGCGGGACTGGCGGCTCGTCGCCATCACCAAGACCGCTTGCCCGCTCGCCGACATCCAGCGCTACAACGTGCCGCTCGGCAGGATCTACCACGAGTGCGGCACCTGGCGGAAGAACATGTTCGAGCGGATCGAACGCGAACGCCCCGGCCTGGTCATCGCCACCATGCAGAACCCGTACACGGCGGTGGAAAACGGACGCCAACTCGGCCCGGCCGCCAGCGACGAGGCTCTCGAAAACGGCTTCGTAGAAGTCTTACGGAATTTCCGTAATGACGGGGCGAAGGTCGCGGTCATAAAGGACAACCCGCACCCGAACAAAGACATCCCCGACTGCGTCTCCCAATCTCTGCAGGATCTGGAAGAGTGCGCGACGCCGAGGGACAAAGCGTTCAACTACCCGCCCGTAAACGCCCGGGCCGCAAACAGGGTAGACGGGGCAAAGCTGATCGACGCGGAACCCATGCTGTGCCTGGAGGATACCTGCCCCGCCGTTATAGGCGACGTGCTGGTCTACCGCAACGGAGACCACATAACGTCTACCTACATACGAACCCTCACCCCATGGCTCGGCGAACAACTCCCGGCCCCGGCAACTCCGTAATAGAGCGGCCAGCCGTCAGCCATTAGCAAGTACAAAAAACTGAGCGCTGAAAGCCGTCGGCTGACGACGTGGCTTTTGGAAGGCCGATCCTTCCGCAATTCGCCGTCAGTCTTTGCCGCCACGCCTTCCGAAAGCGGCCAGAAACACGCCGCAAGCGAGCAGAAAGAATAAGCCGCCGAGCAACCCGACCACGTCTCCAGCCCGCAAGCTGGCAAAGATAAAAAAGAGGGCGGAAACCACGAACAGTAGCCATCCGCACAACTCTAGCTTTTCGCTGCTTTTCGGGCGGTTTTTGGGCACGCAACCTCTTTCGGGTACGGGGACTCGTGGCACGAACTCGACGGCGCCCATCCTACCATCGGCTTCTATCATCGGCTTCGTGGCGCCGTCTTCGGTGAATCCTTATATACTGGTGAATTAGGTGTCTATGCGTAAGAAAATACTGGTCGTCGTTCTGGGCTTTTTGGCGGTCGTTGCGTTGGGGCTAATAGCGGTTGCCTTACTAATCACCTGGGTGTTGGAGAAGGAGCGGGCCAGATCCGAGGCCGAGGCCCGCGAGACTTACGCAGAACCCATGGCGCGGATCTCGTCCGAGTCCAACCTCGACTTCGACCCGTGGCGCGAGCGGGCGCTTACCGAAAACTCCGAAGAAGTCTTTATCGGAGAGGTAGAACGCCTGGTGGCCCGCGCGGACAACGATCCCACGCCTTTTCTGGAAGGCTGGAGCGCGACCGCCCGTTTCGCGGTCCGGGTCGAAGAGGTAAGAAAAGACGACTCTCCGGGCGACGGTCTGAAAGCCGGAGAAACCGTAACGGTCAACCAACTCAGCGTACCGCCGCCGGGCACCAAAGCGACGGTGTGTTTGGGCAACGCGTACCCAAACGGCGGACACGTAGAGGCGCAAAAACTCGAAAAAGGCAACCGGTACGTGTTCGCCACCGAGTACTATCCAAGAGAAGGCTGGCACGAGATCCGGGTGCACCCGTTCGGCTGGATGGTCCTCTCCGATAGCGCGCCGCCGGACGAAGCCCCCGAAGCTGGAACCGGAAACTTCTCGTGCGGCCCGGGTGAAAATTAGCCCTTTCTACAACCGCGTATAGAGTAGTTCGCGCCTCGTAAACCGCTCCAGGGCTTCGAAGTCCTCGACGTCCGACGCAAACTTCCGGACAGATAGAAAGCGCTCGGCCCCGGAGCTTCCGTAGAGGCGGTAGCGTTCTACGCTTTTTCTTACGCCCGCGCGGATTCATCGTGGGCTCATCGCGGGTTCATCGCCGCCGTCTAGCTTGATCGCGTGGTCGTCACAGGAAACATAAAACCCCCCGAGAACCTGAAGTGGCTGTCTCTGGACATGAACTCTTACTTTGCGTCAGTGGAACAACAGTTTCTTCCGGAGCTTCGCGGCCGTCCGGTGGCGGTGGTCCCCGTGATGGCCGGGAATACGTGCGCCATAGCCGCCAGCTATGAGGCCAAGCGGTACGGAATAAAAACCGGAACCAAAGTCTTCGAAGCGCGCAAGCTCTGCCCGGACCTGCAGGTAGTCGAGGCGCGGCCGCCGCTCTACGTTCAGGTTCACGAGCAGATCGTGGCTGCCGTCGATTCGGTTTTGCCCGTCGAGAAAGTAACCTCCATAGACGAGATGTTCTGCAAGCTGGGCCCGCGACAGCGGGAGCCGGACGAAGCGGTGGCGGTGGCGGACGAGGTGAAAAGAGCGGTTCGGGATAAAGTCGGTGAGCACCTACTGTGCTCGGTCGGCCTCGCCCCGAACCGCTTTCTAGCCAAGATCGCCGGCAAATTGCAGAAACCGAACGGCCTGACCTTGCTGGAGCTAAAAGACCTCCCCCACAAACTGTACCCGCTCTCCCTCCGCGACCTGACCGGCATCGGCGGCCGGATGCACGCCCGGCTGGAGGATTACGGCGTCTCTACGGTGGAGCAACTCTGTAGCCTGACCAGGAAAGACTTGCGGAACGTGTGGAAGAGCGTTTTGGGAGAGCGGTGGTGGTACGCCCTGCGCGGCTACGAGCTCCCCGAGCAACCGGAGCGCCGACGGACCCTTAGCCACTCCCACGTCCTGCCACCGGAGTTCCGCTCGCCGGAGGGAGCGAAGGCCGTGCTCGTCCGGCTCGTTCATAAAGCCGCCGCCCGCCTGCGCAAGCTGCGGTACTGGGCCGGCGGGATGGCCGTGAGCGTCTCCTACGCCCGGTGGGGAAAGTGGAAGGCTTCAGCGCCCCTGGCCCCCTGCCAAGAGACCCAGACAATAGTCTGGACGCTCTCCGAACTTTACAAAAGGCGTCCGTCCGCGGGTACCCCTCTCAAAGTCTCGGTCGTGCTCTACGACCTGGTACACGAGGCGTACCGCACCCCGCCGCTTTTCGAGGAGGACGCCAGGAAGTCCGAGTTGACGCGGGCGATGGATGCTGTGAACGTCCGGTTCGGCTCGAACGCTGTCTACCTGGCCGCCATGCACAGCTCTCTCCACACGGCGCCGGCCCGCATCGCCTTTACGCACATCCCGGACATCTCGGTCGAGACGACGCGATAACCCGAGCATCGTCCATCGTTCAGGACTTCCGCTTTGTAAGCTTTTCGCGGGCCTGTTCCAGCGTTTCCGTATCTGCCAACCGCAGTATTTCTTTCTCATACTCGGGCATCAGCGGCGTATAAACACCGTTCTTTTTGACCTCGATCAGGTACGCTATTCCGTCCCTTCCTCCTGTACCAGCGTCAGAGCTTGCACTACGAACTGCCAACTCCGCGAGTTTGCGGGGACTGGCTCCGAGTATATTGGCGCCAGTATCAGCGTACAGCGCCACGTCCAGGCCTCCGAAGTTCTCCAGACACCGGATGAGTACCGTGTTTGTATCTGATTCCGGTGGCGGTTCGTAGCGTTTACCGCTCCCCTCCCGCCCGGTTTCCCGGCGCCACAACACGTCCGTGGCTTCGGGCTCTGTAGTGGGAGCCTGCAGAACGAGGATGTTTGCGGCCACCGTAGCACCGCCCTCCGAAATGGGCACGAGGGTCGGCGCCCCGTCGCGCGTCCGGCTCGCGCGGGCGAACTCTACGGCAAAGGGGGTCCCCACACCCTCGACCTTCTCTATGATGAGTGGCCCGAGTTCCACGCCCGGATCGTCCTTGAGAGAACCGTAGGCCAGGATGCCTACAATTCTCTCTCTTCTACTCGAAGACATACTGTGCTTCACTTGCGATACTGGTTCGCCCTAACATTTCTGGAAGCAAGTTCGGCAGTTTCCCGGACGCGTTTGCCGCGGGTTTCGGCCCTTTTGGCCTGCTTGATCCACTCTAGAATGCCGCGCTTCGCCGAGGGCGGAAAGGCCGCGAAGTTCACTTCGGCATCCTCGTATTCTGCGAGCGCGGCGGCGAGGTCGTCCGGGATTATGAGGGCTTCGACGTCGTCGAGGAACGCCCACGAGCCGTCGGCTTTGGACTGCTCGATCTTCCGCAGGCCGGCCGGACGCATTTTGCCAGCGGCGTGCATGCGTTCCACCCTGCCCTTGTTCGCCTTCGACCAGGCACTGCCGGGCTTCCTCGGCGAGAGCAACAGCATGGTACGTTCATCATCCAGTCTTCGCGGCAGGCTATCTATCCAACCAAAACAGATAGCCTCTTCGACCACGGTGTCGTACGGCACGTGCGGCTTGCCACTTGCCTTCTTGAACGTGACGAGCCAGATACTCTCCACACTCTCGTGGTTGGCATCGAGCCACGCCCGCCATTCTTCGCGACTCTCGACCTGGACTCTGGGAAAGTCTTTCACCAAATCAACCTGCCCTTGCTAGTCTCTCACACTTACCAGATTAACGGCTTGTCGACGCCTTCGCATCATGCGCTTGAGACGTCAGCGACAGCATTTTTCCAAGAGACACTAGCCGCTAGCAGACCGACGCCCAGCCAGAACCCGATAATCGGACTCATGGAGAGGCCGACGAGCGGGACCGGGAAAGCGCCGAACAGCGGCGCGAGGGCTGACAGGACGAAATAGGCGCTGAGCGCTAGTGCGGCGGTTCGCACGGACGATGGTTCAGGCCGCACAGCAATCATCATGGGAGCAAGAGCGGCGCCGCCAACCGCAACAACGGCCGTTACGGCGACCGGAGGAGAGAGCGTGTAAGCAAGCCCGATAATGCCTTCGACCTCGGCAACGGGCGTGAGCGGGTCAGGACGCAACCATGCCACCGCGGCGCCGGACGAGGCCAGAACAGCGACGCCAATGCGGACGACGCGTGCCACCGGGAGGTGCACTACGATAATCAGGATAGCCGCAGCGAGAGCGGTTGCCTGCGATGCGTCTGGCTGTAAGATCAGTACTACCACACTCGTGGCGTACGCAAGCCACGTCCAGCGCGCATCGCGTACGAGAACGGCCATCGCCACAACGAAGGCGGGCAGTAGCAGCGCGGCGACATTCGCGTTGACAGGGCCGATATCTAACCAGCGGTGAACACCCATCTGGCCCGGATTGGCAAGACTGGCCAGCAATCCGATAGGTGCGGCGAAGATCATGCCGCGCGCGAACATGGGCGAAGCGAAACGGGAAACGGCCAGCGCCACGACCGCGCCCACACCCCATGCAGCGAGGTTGCGTAGCCACGCTCCGGCAGGAACGCCATCGAGCGCGACAACTAGGCAACCCGTAGCAACGGCCACAAGCGACAAAACGGTGAAGATCGCGAAAAAGCGTCTGGAGTGACGAAGCACCAATCTGTTTTGCAACAGTGTATCCTCGTATCTGTGGTCGCCAGTAACTTGCTGATCGGTCATGCAGAAGCGATATACAGACTAAAGTAGAGTGCAAGTTTTGTCACTCCTACCAGGGTAACGGCTCCCGTCGCGGAAAAACCCTCCCGTTGGGCCGTCGTCCGGAAGTGTGGCGGCCCACACCACGCTCGCCGCTCCCTCCGTAACCGGGCGGGCTCCCATCTCTTCCATACCGGGGGCGGTGGCGGTCAGACCGGGACAAACGGAGTTTACGAGGATACCAGTGTCCTCCAGCTCGGCGGCCAGCTTCGCGGTGAGGGCGTTGATCGCCGCCTTGGAGATACCGTAGCTCGCGACGGCCCCGCCGCCCCTCGTTAGGCCAAACTGGGTTTCGCCGTGGGAGCCAGCCCCGCTTGAGACGTTGACGATCCGGCCATGCTCGCTATTCCGGATCAAGGATACAAACGCCTGGCTCGTCCTCCACGCGCCGAACAGGTTCGTCTCGAAGACCCGATGCGCCGCATCCAGATCCGCTGTAAGGGCTGTCTCCGTCCAGTCTACGAAGGCGGCGGCGTTGTTTACGAGGACATCCAGACGTCCAGACTCGTCCCTAATCTGATCGACGAGCCGGCGCACGCTCTCTTCGTCGGAGACGTCTAACGTCGCAGGCCGTACGTTGTGCTCCTCTTCGGCCAGCTCTTTAGCGGCGGCCTCGCTCTTCTCCGGATTCCGGGTGGTGAGGATCACGGTCATCCCGCGTTCCGCGAGCTGGCGGCACACTTCAAGACCTATACCGCCGCCCGCGCCGGTTACCAGCGCTACCTGCGGAGTGCTTGCTTCGTTCTCTACCATTGCTTTTCTCCTGTAACTCGGGGGCTTTGTTAGGAATTATCCAGCGCAGAGAGGTTGTTTACTTCCACGTTCCTGCCGTTTTTGTGCACGTTCTAGCCGTGACCGTGCAACGCTTCCACTATCTCTACCCGGTCCGGATCGGTGCCCGCCTTATCAGCAACCCGCCTAACAAAGTCCTCATCCAACAGCACGTTCAAGGCCTCAGAGATCGTACCGTCGAGCATCCGCTCCTGAGGCTTGCGTCCCGAAAAGACCTCCACCCCACCCGGAACCTGCTCTCCCTCCCACAAACTGCCGTCGAGACGAGTCACCATACTCCCAGATCCGCTGAGGAGCAGATTCACTACGTGTCCGCGCAGCGGCGGAACTTCCATCTCACCGGGCAAGTACCGAGTACGCGCGATCTCGACGTCTTCAAAAGCCCTGAACTCCCTGGAAGCCAGGAGCCCGTCTGGCACGCCCTTCCGCATACCAACGGTTGGGGTCTCCGCTTTCAAGCCTCGGTTTCTCAGACCTCGGTTCTCCTCACTCAACATCCCGATTTGTAAACCCTCGTGTCCTGGCAATTAGTCTACCCTCCAGGCTGCCGGCTTTGTGTACCGGATATGCGGTACAGGACGATACCCGTGCCGAAAGTGAAATCTTTTATAATCCGGCCCGAAGCAGGAGGCCAGAAAGTTGCGAAAACAGTCCAGGCTAGCGTGGAGATCAAGCGCCCCATCGGGGATGCCTTCGAGTTGGTCACCGATCTCGATAGCGTCCCACGCTGGCAAGCGGAGCTAATCGAAGTGAAGGACGTTTCGGAAACCCCGGTCCGTGCCGGCGTCACCTTCACGACCGTGCTCCGGTTTCACGGGCGAAGAATCGAGGATAGGCTTCTCGTAACCGCATACGAAACCTCCCCGCAGGCTTTCGCTCGAAGTGATCTCCGGCCCGTTACTTAGCGAGTTGGACTTCTTTCTGGAACCTGTCCGGGGCGGCACAAAAGTCGGTTACAGCTGCGCTTGGGCTTTGCCGAGCTCGCTGCGGCTCCTGGCACCCCTCAACCGATATTCGACCGGCTAGATCAGCGCCAGTGGCAGTCCAACTTGAACAGGCTGAAGGAACTGCTGCAAACTGGGTCAGAGCCTGTCGCTTGATGTTACCGCTCATTCATCTCTTCCCGCGTGAACTTGCGCCCACCAGTTCGGACCTTTCCCTGTAACTCTCGCACTAGTGCCATAGCCCTCTCGGCCTGCTGCTCGCGCCGCGCATAACCCGCTAACCACAACCGGAACTGCTCGTTCAAAGTCGTATGCTCCGCCCGCGCCCGCTCGCGGGCGGCCTCGATTAGCTTCTCGTCAGCACTAAACGTAATGTTCTTCATCGAACAAACCTTTCAGGGGTTCACTACTCTCTCAAACTGTATGTTTTGTCGCTCACTTCTAATTCTCGTACCGGGCCATTACTTCGTGAGGGGTGAGCCTGCCAAGCTCTGTGTTATCGAAGTCGCCATCGAAACTGACCAGGGAAGCACCGTTCCGCTCAGCCGCAACGTACTGATACGCGTCGTCGAAGTCGAGACGGTGATTTCTCCCTACAGCAACCAAACGTTCCATATCACTCGGCTCCAAAGCTAGAAGCCGCACTGAATTATCCGCAAACAGGTCTTTGGAGAAACTTAGCAACGCTTCGTGGCGATCCAGGCGAAGTAATATGACACCGATAGAGTGAAACGAGAAGTCCGTAATTAGCAGCCGGCCCGACGGAACTGTTTCGAGCAGTTGTTTTACCTCTTCTGCACGTTCCTGCTCCAGAAGACGCTCCAACCAGATGTTTGTGTCGAGCAGGTAGGTCAGTGGCTGCGCCACTCAAGAGCCTTCTTCTGCAACTCCAGCGCACTGTATTGATCGCGGTAGTCCCGCAAAGTCCCGGCCCAATCCTGACTCAGTTTCCTGCCCGGCGCACGACTGTGCTTGGAGATCAGAAACTCCACAAAATCTCTTACTTCTCGCTGTACGTCCGGTGGCAACTCCTCGACCAACTCGGACAACGGCTTGGCCGCCATGCGATCTCACTTCCTCTCGTGCCTCGGCTGCTAACCGGGATTTTACTCTATAGTTAGCGATTCTCGCAGAGGAACCGGCGTTCCTTGATCAAACAGTACGCGCACTCAGGCTGGAGTCAGCGTACTTCGCGCAGCGTGTTCGAGAACAGCCCGAACCTGTTCGGGCGTGACACCGGGGAACCACTCTACGAACTGGGAAACCTGCGCGCCATCTTCAAGATTCTCGAACAACGCGGCAACAGGCACACGCGTGCCGCGAAACACCCAGGCTCCGCTGACGCGTTGCGGGTCCCGCTCGACAGCGGGGCACGTCGACCAATCGATCATAGAGCTCATGATATCATTGATACTTTCCCATGCCTAGCGAAGCTTCGCCCGGCTATGAGTTAGCTCGGCGGCTGATCATCGCCGACTTGGTCACAATCATTATCGTCACAGGTCTTGCTCCATAACGGTTTGAGTTCAGAAGCCAGCAGAGGCAGTACGCTGGAATGAAAGGTTAGCTTCCACCAATTTGGGATTGGCATTCCTTCTCAAATTTTAGCGCTTCCTTTCGGTCTCCAAGATAGCGCGGGATTCCTTCAATAGCCATAAATCCTGACATCTTGTTCTCATGGTGACCAAGAATGAGTCCGCCATGACAGTTATGTGCACGGCAGCCACTAATATACGAAGAGTTATTCGTGATGAGAATGTTGTTGGGACGAACAAGTACTTCAACGCCATTTCGTAGGAACCTTCCCCGGTTGATAATCACCTTTTCCGAAGGCACAAACTCGATTTCCAAGAGTATCTTTCGATGCGCTTCACGAATGGTTAGCGTCGTGCCCACAAGCTGGATATCCCAAGGAATTACTGAGTAGTAGAGTTGATTGTTCTTGATGTGCAGCACCGGAACGTTACACTCATTGAAGACGACTAAGTTGAGTAGAAGGTGACCATCGCCAAGAATGAGGCCAACTAGAGGACCGTTGTCTACGCTTATTGGAACCATAATCGTTCCGTACCCTTGATCTTCACAGGTGAAGCTGTTGCCACCGATTTCGACTTCCGCCTGCTTGCCCGAGAAGTGAAGAGTGTATGGCTTTGAGACGCCTTTCCGCAAGTTATAGGGGTTGGTGTTAGCTTCTTTCAACACTTCCTTTGGGAGGAGTCCACCTGTCTTTTCGCGATGGTGCTGATCGCAAAGCAGCGTGATTTCTTCTGCAACATGCCGTTGAACCAGTGCCCAACCTTCCATGTGCTCATACTCGTATAAGGGCATACCGCAAATTACGCACCCAAAGCCACAGCGTTGCCGTACCTCACGCTGGATTGGTAGTGGAATGTTTCGATTGTTGCAAATCGATTTTGTGCTCATCTGTTTTATTATACTTATCTATTCTTGAGTATGGAGAATAGCTTTCGGTCAAGTAGGTACTGCGTATTGTAGTTTTGCACCCGTGCGACCAGAAGAATTTGGCTTTGGATTTCCCCACAGCGTGCATTTCTAAGAGAAGATAGTCCGTCAGCTTCTCCGGCGGTATGTAGGCATCTTCTGCATTTGGCAGCATCATCTATTCGTCTCTCCCTTATCCCTCAGTGTAACCTACCCCAATGGGCAGGTTGAAGGTGATGTTATAGTGATATCAAGCGTCCGAGCGGGCTTTCGGATGCGGTTTGAAAGCTGTTACGGATTTTGAGAAACGTATTTGAGATGCTGGGAGGGCTATGGCGAAGCCGGTGATACTCGCGGTTGATGATGATCCCCAGGTTTTGCGGGCGGTCGAACGCGACCTCCGTCGCAACTACGCCCGCGAGTACCGGGTTTTGCGGGCGGACTCCGGGCAATCGGCGCTGGACACGCTGGCGAAGGTGCAGGAGCGGGGCGACCCCGTTGCTCTGATGCTGGTGGACCAGCGGATGCCCCGGATGAGCGGGGTGGAGTTTCTGGAAGAAGCCCGCGGCATGTTCCCGGACGCCAAGCGGGCGCTGCTGACGGCCTATGCGGATACGGACGCAGCGATACGCGCGATCAACAACCGCGTCCTGGACTACTACTTACAGAAACCCTGGGACCCGCCGGAAGAACGCCTCTATCCCACCCTGGACGACCTGCTGGAAGACTGGCAAGCCTCGTACCGGCCGCCGTTCGAGGGGCTTCGGCTCGTCGGGCATCGCTGGTCGCCAAAGTCTTTCGAGCTGCGGGATTTCCTGGGACGGAATCAGGTTTCCTATCAGTGGGTAGACGTGCGGGCCGGCGAGGAGTCGGAGAGCGCGCCGGAGGGGATCGAGCTGGATGGGAAGAAGCTGCCGCTGGTGGTGCTGCCGGATGGGACGGAGCTTGAGGAGCCGGAGACGCTGGAGGTGGCGGAGAACATCGGGCTGAGTACGCAGGCGGAGAAGCCTTTCTACGACGTGATCATCATCGGCGCTGGTCCGGCGGGGTTGGCTACGGCTGTTTATGGGGCGTCGGAGGGGCTCAGGATCGTGATGATCGAGCGGGAGGCTCCCGGCGGCCAGGCGGGGACGAGCAGCCGTATCGAGAACTACTTGGGGTTTCCTTCGGGGCTTTCGGGGGCGGACCTGGCGCGGCGTGGGGTTACGCAAGCGAAACGGTTCGGGGTGGAGATCCTGACCCCCCAGGAGGTCCGGGGCGTGCGGGTCGAGGACCCGTACCGCATCGTCGAGCTCTCCGACGGCAGTGAGCTCTCCTGCCACGCGCTGGTCGTAACCACCGGCGTCTCGTACCGGATGCTGGACGCGCCGGGCCTGGACCGCCTTACCGGCGCGGGCGTCTACTACGGCGCCTCGATGAGCGAGGCCCGATCCTGCGAGGACGAGGAGATCTTTATCGTCGGCGGCGCAAACTCCGCTGGGCAGGCCGCCGTTTACTTCGCCGGGTTCGCGAGCAAGGTCACCATGCTCGTCCGGGCCGACTCTTTAGGCAAGAGCATGTCGCAGTACCTAGTAGACCAGATCGGGGAAATAGAAAACATCGAGGTTCGCACGAACACGACCGTGGCAGCGGTGGACGGCAAGGACAGCCTGCAAACCGTCACCGTAAACAACGCGGACGGCGAAGAAGAGACTCTCGAAGGGAGCTCTATCTTCTTCTTTATCGGGGCCGAGCCGCGCACCGACTGGCTCGACGGCGTCGTGGAGCGGGACGCCCGCGGCTACATACCCGTCGGGTTGGACCTCGTGCGCGACGGCAAAAAGCCCGAGGAATGGAAGCTGGACCGGGACCCGTACTGGCTGGAGACCAGCGTGCCGGGCATCTTCGCCTCCGGCGACGTGGTGCGGGGCTCCACCAAACGCATCGCTTACGGCGTCGGGGGCGGCGCGATCGCGGTCCAACTCGTCCACCAATACCTGAGCGAGGTGTAGCGTAGCTATGGAAGCAACCAAGATCACCGACTGCTTACGTGGTGTGCCGCTCTTTGCTAGCCTGGACGAAGAGAAACTGCAGTGGGTCTCTGAGCAGGGTGAGGTCGTAGAGTTTGAGGCCGGAGACCGGATCGCCGCCCAGGGCGGCCCGGCGGACGGCTTTTACATGATCCTGGAGGGCGAGACGGAGTGGACCCAGAACGTTGGGGGCGAGGAGGTCTACGTCGTAACGCTCGGAGAGGGCGACATCTTCGCCGAGCTGATCCTGGTCCTCGACGAACCGTACCCGACCACCGGCCACGCCACCACCGACGTAAACCTCTACAAGCTCGACGTGGACGCCTTCTGGAACATGCTCACCGTCTGCCCCGAAGTCCTGCGGAGCGTCGTCGCCACCTCCGCCGAGCGGGCGCAACTCCACGAAACCGTCTCCCAGCAACAGGCCAAGCTCGCCTCTCTGGGAACCCTCGCCGCCGGATTAGCCCACGAGCTGAACAATCCCGCCGCCGCCATCAGCCGCAGCGCCCAGGAGGCCCGCGAAGTCTTCCGGGGCTCGTCGGCCCGGGCCATAGAGTTGAACGAGTTGGAGATGACGCCGGAGCAGCGGGAGTACGTCGCCGGCCTGCCGGAAGAGGTGGCGCAGCGGGCGAAAGAAGCCCCCAAGCTCGACTCCCTCGACCAGAGCGACAAGGAGGATGAGGTGGCGATCTGGCTAGAGGACCGCGGCGTCGAAGAAGCCTGGGATCTCTCCCCTACACTGGTTTCATCCGGTCTGGACGAGGAGTGGCTGGAGGAGCTATCCGGCCACATCTCCAACGAGGAGAACATTCCCGGCGTGCTGAACTGGCTCGTGGCGGAGATGCAGGGGGACGAGCTTCTGCGGGAGATCGAGGACGGCTCCGCCCGCATCTCGGAGTTGGTCAAGGCAATTAAGTCCTACTCCCACATGGACAAAGCTCCCCTGCAGCAGGTAGACATTCACGAGGGCCTGGAGAGCACCCTGACCATGCTCGGCCACAAGCTCAAAGAAGGCGACGTAACGGTGGAGCGCGACTACGCCGACGAGCTGCCGGGGGTCTGCGCCCACGGCAGCGAGTTGAACCAGGTGTGGACGAACTTGCTGGACAACGCCATAGACGCGGTTGACGGTGAGGGTCGCATCGAGGTTCGTACGGAGCGGGAGAACGGGCGGGTACTGGTCGAGATCTCCGACACCGGCCCCGGCATCCCGGATGACGCCCAGGGCAAGATCTTCGAGCCTTTCTACACCACAAAAGACGTCGGCAAAGGTACGGGCCTCGGCCTGGACATCGTCCGGCGCATCGTCTCCGAGAAGCATCACGGAAGCATTAGGTTCGACACCGGCCCGGACGGCACGACGTTCCAGGTCCGTATCCCGATAGACCCCAACGAAGAGGATGGTAACTAGATGGCGACACTGGAAGAACTGCGTCGCTCGACGCTCTTCGACGGCCTGACCGACGAGCAACTCGAAGAGGTTATAGAGCAGGGTTCCGAGGCGCGGGTTGCTGCGGGCGAGATCTACGCCCGCGAAGGCGAGCCTATAAAGCACCTGTACGTCGTCCTCGAAGGGGAAATGAGGATAACAAAAGAGGTGGACGGCCGGGAAACGGTCTTGAACACCTACGGTCCCGGCATCTTTTTCGGAGAAGTTCCTTTGATGGCCGGGACGCCGTTCCTGGCGAGCGGCCGGGCGCTGGAAGATAGCCGCCTGTTCCTGCTGCCGGAAAGTGATTTCCGGCACATGTTGAGCGTTTATCCGTCGTTCAGCAACGCGGTGTTAAAGACGATGGCCTGGCGGGTGCAGCACCTCCAGTCCGTGGCCCAGCAGCGTCAGCAGCTAGAGTCTCTAGGGACTCTGGCGGCGGGGCTCGCCCACGAACTGAACAACCCGGCGGCCGCGAGCGTCCGGGCCGCCGGGCGCCTGCGCGAGTGCTTCGAGGCCATGAGGTCTATCGGGATAGAAGTCTCGCGTTTGGCCTCTTCGGGAAATCTCAGCCCGGAGGAGGTCGCGGGGATCGAGCGCATCTCCACGCAGGCTCTAGCACGGGCCGCCACCGCGGAGCACCAGAACTCGTTGGAATCTTCCGAGCGCGAAGAGAACATGGCTCTCTGGATGGAGGATCGCGGCATCACAGAAGAGGCGTGGGACTATGCCGCGACTTTCACAGAAGCGGGCCTGGATGTAGCGTTCCTGGAAGAGATAGACGCGGCCGTAGCCTCAGAATGCATCGGGGAGGCATTGCGCTACCAGGAGGCGGTGCTGGCAGTGGCCGGGCTCGTCGAAGAGGTCGAGTCCAGCACGACGCGGGTCTCTTCGCTGGTCGAGACGATGAAGGCTTACTCTCACATGGACCAGACGCCCCTGCGCGAGATTCACGTGAACGAAGAGCTGGAGAACACGCTGGCTATACTGGCCTACCGGCTGAGCAGCGTCGAGGTGGAACGGGACTACGGCGGGCTGCCGACGGTAACGGCCTACGGCAGTGAGCTGAACCAGGTCTGGACGAGCCTGCTGGAGAACGCCGTGGACGCCGTCGCAGAAGAAAATGCCGGACGAATAAAAGTGCGGACGCGGTGCGAGAACGACGTGGTGCTGGTGCAGATAGAGGACGACGGTCCGGGAATCCCGGAAGAGCTTCAAACCCGGATCTTCGAGCCGTTCTTTACTACCAAGGGTGTCGGCGAAGGGACCGGGCTCGGCCTGGACGTGAGCTACCGCATCGTGGTCGGGCGGCACAACGGCGACATCCGGGTGGTCTCGGAACCGGGCGAGGGCACCTGCATGCAGATCCGGCTGCCGGTCGGCGGGCCGGACGGCGAGCCGGTCGAGCAGCCGCGTCCGGCAGAGCGAGTTTCGGGATGAGGTCGGATGCAATCGGAGAGGAGCATTGCGGTGGAAGATAGAAACGCTTTATTCAGGGAGCTATGCTCCAAGCGGCGCGGGGTGAACACGGAGGTCTTGACACAAACTATCTCGCTGGCGGTGGAGATCGCGCGCGAGGGCCGGGAGGGGCGCAAGATCGGCACGCTCTTCGTCGTCGGGGACTCGGGCGAGGTGATGAAGAACTCGAAGCCCCTGATCCTGGACCCCCTACAAGGCCACGCCGACGAGGACAAACACATAGACGACCCGAACGTCCGCGAGTCGCTCAAAGAGTTAGCCCAACTCGACGGGGCGTTCGTAGTCTCGAACGCGGGCGTCGTTCTCTCAGGAGCCCGCTACATAGACGCGAACTCCGACGACCTGAACGTGCCGCTCGGCCTGGGGAGCCGGCACATGGCGGCGGCCTCGGTCTCCAACTACACAGACGCCGTGGCGGTCGCCGTCTCGGAGAGTTCGATGGTCCGAATGTTCGACGACGGGGAGCTAATATCGGAGATCATCCCCGAAGTCTGGATGATGAACGGTTACAGCTCGAAGCTCAACGGCCCCACCTACACCCGCTCCGAAGAAGACCTGGCCGTGGTGGCGCGTGCCGAGTGATCCGCAAGAGATCCTGGACTTCTGGTTCGGGCGCGAGGACGAACCGGGCTACGGCGAGTTCCGCGACGAATGGTTCAAAAAGGATAAGGAGTTCGACCGGCAGGTGCGCGAGCGTTTTCTGGAAGATTACGAGCGGGCGTCACGGGGTGAGTACGACGGGTGGCGGGAAAAGCCGGAGAGTTGCCTGGCGCTCGTGATCCTACTGGACCAGTTCCCGCGCAACCTGTTCCGCGGCGACGCGCGTACCCATGCTACGGACGAAAAAGCACTAGATATCTCCCGTGAAGCCATACAGAAAGGCTTTGATCGGAAGCTGGCACCTTTTCAGCGACACTTCCTCTATATGCCGTTCATGCACAGCGAAAGAGTGGAAGACCAGCAGCGGTCTATGGCACTATTTCAAGAACTTGCCGAAGAGGGTGGCCCGGACGTAAGGGAGTACGCGGAGGGACACCGTGAGATCATCGAACGGTTCGGGCGGTTTCCGTACCGGAACGAAATACTAGGACGAGAAACGACACCGGAGGAAGCGGAGTTTCTCGAAAAGCCGGGGTCGTCGTTCTGACGTTTATTAGATTCTTGGGAGGGAGCTAGAGGATGGCGTTGCATTCACGACCTCCGTGTGACGAGGGTGTCATAAAGTCCGGCAAGACCGAGTCGCCCTGCGAACAGAGTTCTGGGCCGTGGGTTCTGGCGGCGGCGATCATCGCCTCCGGAATGGGCTTTATGGACGGCACCATCGTCAACGTCGCGCTGCCGGTCATCCAGCAGGAGTTAGACGCCACGGCGGTGGACGCTTTGTGGATCGTGGAGTCCTACGCGCTGTTGCTGGCGGCCCTGATCCTGGTCGGAGGATCTCTAGGCGACCACTACGGGCGACGCAAGATCTTTATGATCGGCATCGCCATCTTCACGATAGCCTCCGTGTGGTGCGGGCTCTCACCGAGTTCCGAGTCGCTTATCGCCGCCCGCACCGTCCAGGGCATCGGCGGGGCGCTCATGATCCCCGGTTCGCTGGCGATTATAAGCTCCTCGTTCTCCGAGGCAGATCGGGGCAAGGCCATCGGCACTTGGTCCGGCTTCTCCGGCGTTACGGCGGCGCTCGGGCCGGTCGTGGGCGGGCTGCTCATAGACTTCGTCTCGTGGCGGGCGGCCTTCCTCATAAACATCCCACTAGCCCTGGTCGCGCTCTACATCTGCGTCCGGCACGTCCCCGAAAGCCGCGACCCGGACGCCGCCCGGCTGGACTTCGTCGGCGCCACGCTGGCAACGGTCGGGCTCGGCGGTCTCGTATTCGGCCTGATAGAAGCCTCTAGCCGGGGCTTTACCGACCCGCTGGTCTATATACCCCTGGTAGTAGGCGTAGCCGCCCTCGCGGGGTTTGTGTTTACCGAATGGAATATCCGGGAGCCGATGATGCCGCTTACCCTGTTCAAATCGAGGAACTTTACGGGGGCGAACCTGCTGACCCTGTTCTTGTACATGGGCCTCGGCGGGGCGCTGTATTTCTTTCCATTTGTGCTGCAGCAGGTGCACGGTTACTCGGCGACGGCAGCGGGGAGCGCGTTCCTGCCGTTTATCGTGCTGACGTTCCTCCTCAGCCGCTGGGCCGGCGGGCTCGTGCCGCGCATCGGCCCCCGGATACCGCTCGTCGTAGGCCCGATCATCGCGGCGGCGGGCTTCATTCTTTTCGCCCTTCCAGGAACCGGCGGCTCGTACTGGTTCACCTTCTTTCCGGCGGTCGTGGTAATGGGGCTCGGGATGTCGCTCGTCATAGCGCCGCTCACGACGACCGCCCTCAACTCCGTTTCAGGGAGGCACTCCGGTTTGGCTTCCGGCGTGAACAACGCCGTTTCGCGCACCGCGACCCTTATGGCCGTCGCGGTGATGGGTGTTTTCGTCTTCGCCACTTTCTCCAGCACCCTCGACTCCCGGCTGGCGGATATCGAAATGTCGCAACAGACGCAGGCGGTGATGGAAGAGAGGAAGGTGGACCTCGGGGCCGCCCAGCCGCCGGAGAGCGTAGACGGACAAACGGCAACGGTCATAGAGAGCGCCGTGGACGAGTCGTTCGTGGCGGGCTTCCGGCTCGCCATGTACATCGCGGCGGGCTTCGCGCTGGCGAGCGCGTTGGCGGCGGCGTTAATTATCGAGGGCAAAGGACAGGAGCAAGAGGTAGGCGAAGCAGAGGACGGAACCGAGAGCGAAGCCGCTCCCGCGTAGTCAATATCAGAGAGGAGCTTTCATGCAACAGCAATGTACGCACGTAGACCAGATCCGAGATGTAGAGCCCAGTGCCGACGGCTGCGAAGAATGCCTCCGGATGGGCGACACCTGGGTACACCTGCGCGAGTGCCTGTCCTGCGGCCACGTAGGCTGCTGCGACTCATCCAAGAACAAGCACGCCACAAAGCACTTCCGCGCGACGGAACACCCTATAGTTCAGTCTTTTCAGCCGGGTGAAGACTGGCGATTCTGCTACGTTGACGAGGTGCTCGTCTAAGATGTTCTTGCGGACGGTTGAGGGGGTATCGTGCCGGGTCTGGTAACGGGATTCGCCCTGGTCGCCATCGTGCTCACGGTGGCGGGGCTCGCGTCGGGGGTCGTAAACCGGGCGCCGCTGTCGTTCCCGATCATCTTCCTGGGGCTGGGATTTCTGCTCGGCCATCAGGGCTTGGGAATCCTGGAGTTCAGCCCGGACGACCCGTTGTTGGAGACCGTGGCGACGATCACGCTGGCGATGGTTTTATGCCTGGAGGCCGTGAGGATCGGGAACGCTGGCATGAGCGGGGCGGGATTCGTTCCGGTGCTCTCTCTAGGGCCGGGAACCCTGATCATCGTCTCCGTTATCGCCGTCAGCGCGTATTTTTTGCTGGGCGTTTCGGTGGTCATCGCCCTGCTGCTTGGCACCATCCTGGCCTCTACCGACCCGGTAGTGCTCCGTGACGTGGTGCGCGAAGAGCGGATACCCTCGTCGGTGCGGCAGGCGCTCAACATCGAAGCCGGCACGAACGACATCGTGGTGTTGCCGACCCTGCTCATCCTGATCGCGCTGGCTAACGCCGAAGCTTCCGGCGCCGCCGGATGGGTCGTGCTGGTAGGAGAAGTTTTGATCCTCGGTCCGGTCATCGGATTTGCCATCGGCGCCGGGGCGGCGTGGTTGATGAGCCGGGCCGACGAGCGGTTCGGGGTGAGCGAGGTCTACCAGTCGCTCTACGGCGTCGGGATCGTGTTGCTCTCTTACTCAGTCGCCACAGCCCTCGGCGGAGACGGCTTTCTAGCCGCCTTCGCCACTGGGTTCGCGGTTGCGGTCCTGAACTTCGACTTGTGCCAGTGCTTTCTGGACTACGGTGAGACGACGAGCGAGATGGCGATGCTGCTGTCGTTTATTTTGTTCGGCGTCGTCGTAAGTGATCTCTTCGGCGAAGTGCCGCTGGTACCGGCCCTCATACTCGCCCTGATCGTGATCCTCGTCGCCCGTCCCCTCGCCATAGCCATAGTCCTCCGCAAAGCCTCTATCAGCAACCGGGCACGGGCGTTTATCGGGTGGTTCGGCCCGCGCGGCCTGAACTCTCTCCTGCTCGCCCTGCTCGTGATCCACGCCGACGTGGCCCGCGCGGAGTTCGTGCTGGCCGTAGTTGGAGTTGTGGTAACCGTCTCCGTGATCGCGCACGGCGCTTCAGCAACCCCCCTCTCTCAGGCCTACGGCCGGGCGGTCGAGAACGAAACCCATGAGGAGGAGCGGGACAACGCCGGCGGTATCTTCGAGGGCGACGCGAGCGGCTCTATCCGCATCAAACCAGAACGCCTCGCCGAAATGTTGGACGAAGAAGAGCCTCCGGTAGTCCTCGACGTCCGTACCCGCTCCCAATACGAGCAGGACAAGACCCAGATCCCCGGCTCGGAGCGGGTAACGCCGGATGGGATCGAGGAGTGGGTCCAAGAACGGGAAGAGGCCTACGGCAGTCAGGTAGAAGGCCAGCGCATCGTCGCCTACTGCACCTGACCGGACGAAGCGACCAGCGCCCGGGTGGCGCGGCGGCTGAACAAAATGGGCTTCGAAGCTACGGCCTTAGAGGGCGGCTTCGACGCTTGGAAAGAAGACTACGAGGTGGAGCCGGCCGGGGAGCAGGTGGGAGCTTCTTAGGCTTCCGATAGACGCTGATGGACGAGCCGGACGGCCATCGAACCCTCGCCGACGGCAGAGGCTACACGCTTGATCGAGCGGCTCCGCACGTCTCCCACCGCGAACACGCCGGGTAAACTCGTCTCGAACATGTACGGTTCGCGTCCTCTCCACACCCCATCGTCCAGCGCGGCTTCGTCCAGCGACTCACCCGTCAGCACGAAGCCTTTCTCATCGAGCTGCAGCGTGTCCTGGAGCCAGCCGGTGTTGGCGTCCGCCCCTATAAACACGAACAGCGCCCGCGTCCCGAGCGTTCGGCGCTCACCCGAGCGGTTGTCCTCGACCTCGACGCCTTCCAACGCGCCGCCCTCACCGAGTAGCTCCCGGACCTCGGTGTTGGCGAGCAGCCCGATGTTTTCGGTGCGTCCGACGCGGTCGGTCAGGTAGCTGGACATGCTCTTTCCCAGATCATTGCCCCGGATGAGCAGGTACACCTTGCTAGTTCGGCCCGCCAAAAAGACCGCCGCCTGTCCGGCCGAGTTGCCGCCGCCGACCACGACGACTTCGCTACCCGCGCAGGTCTGGGCCTCGGCCTCGGTCGCGGCATAGTAGACGCTCAGGCCTTCGAACTCCTCCAGGCGCCCCACGTCGGGCCGCCGGTAGCGGGCGCCGGTGGCGATGATGACGCCCCGGCCCCGCACCTCGCCGCCTTCGAAGAGACTGATCTTGTACCAGCCATCTTCCGGGGTCAGGGTGCAGGCCTCCTGGGGGACGGTGGTGCGGGCGCCGAACTTGTCGGCCTGGACCATCGCCCGGCTCGCGAGTTCGGAGCCCGAGAGGCCCGCCGGAAAGCCGAGGTAGTTCTCGATGCGGCTGCTGGTTCCCGCCTGTCCGCCCAGGGCGACGGATTCCAGGGTGAGCGTAGACAAGCCTTCCGAGGCTCCGTAGACGGCGGCGGCGAGGCCGGCAGGACCGGCGCCGACAACGACGAGGTCGTAGGTAGTCTCGGCGGAGTTGTCCACGTCGAGCCCGATCTCCTCGGCGAGGCCGGCGTTCGACGGGTTCCTGAGCGCTCGCCCGTGCCAGATGGTGACCGGCGTTTCCCGGCGCCCGACGCCGAACTCCCGGAGCAACAGTTCCGCGCCGTTTTTCTCTTCCAGGTCGACCCAGGCGTGGGGCAATCGGTTGCGGACGGCGAACTCCCGCAGCCGCAAGGCATCCCGGTCGTTGCGGGAGCCAACGATCCGTAAGCCCGTCCCGGCGCCCATAAGTACCTGCCGCCGGGCGAGAAAGGCTTTGAGGATGACGTCCGAGAGGGTTGGTTCTTCGGCTACGATCTCCTTGAGGTTTTCGGGGGCAATAGCCAGCACTCTCCCCGCTTCTTCTACGACCGCCGAGAGGTAGACGGCCTGGCCGGTGAGCATGTTCATCTCACCTAGAAAGCGGCCCGGGCCGTGGGTTGCGATGGTGCGATCCCTGCCGGAAAAGCTCTCCACGATGTTTACCTTGCCCTCCAGGATGACGATGAAGTCGTAGGAGGTGTCGCCGTCCCGGAAAAGGGTCTGTCCGGGCTCGGTTTCGCGCACCTCGCCGTAGTTTTCGAGGTAGGATAGCTGACTTTCGTCCAGGGTCGGAAAGGCGGTGCTGGCTACTTCGCTGTCTTTTCTTCGGCCCATAGTGTGTCTCCTATTCTACGCCCTCTGCAAGAGGGCTACCCACGATAAAATGCCCGCCGCCAGGCTTCTTTTGCGAAGTTCCCGCTCCTGCCACGTCTCGACAAAGAAGAGCGGGCCGGGTGGAGAGAACGTTGGGCAACGGTCTAATGAGGTTCCGGCGCGACTCTTTCTGCCGGTGTCCGCGCGCCGCCGGCCGGGGCGAGTGTTTCCTCTGTTATCTCGGCGACGGACCGGCAACCGGCCAGTCCCATCGTCAGGTCGAAGTCGGCGATGAGGTTCCGGATGACGTTCCGCACCCCCTCTTCCCCGCCGAGCGCGAGCCCGTACACGTAGGGCCGCCCGAGACAGACCGCCCGGGCCCCGAGCGCCAGTGCCTTGAACACGTCCGCCCCGCCCCGGACGCCGCTGTCGAAGAGAACCGGAATGTTTCCGTCCACAGCCTCGACGACGCCCGGCAACGCGTCCAGAGTTGCGGTTGCTCCGTCCACCTGCCGGCCGCCGTGGTTCGAGACGATCACGCCGTCCATGCCGTGCTCCACCGCCTTGCGGGCGTCGTCGGGGTGCAGGATGCCCTTGAGCACGATGGGCAGCTCCGTGAGTTCGCGCAGGAAAGCCAGGTTTTCCCAGGTCAGCGAGGGCCGAGAGTAGGTGGCGATAAACTTGCGGACGGCGGCGAGCGGCTCGCCGGAGACGAGGTTCTTTATGGGGTTGCCCGGGTAGTTGCGCGCCTGCTCGACGAGCGCCTTGAGCGTGGAGAGGTTTATCTTTGTTTCGCCGGCCGGCGGCGCCGGCTCCGTAAGGCTCTGGCGGAACACCGGGTCGCTGGTGTACTGGGCTATGCCCTTGCCACGCAGAAAGGGGAGGTAGGCGAGGTCCAGGTCGCGGGTGCGCCAGCCGAGCATGGTCGTGTCCAGGGTGACAATGATCGCCTCGCAGCCGCACCGCTCCGCCCGCCGGACGAAGCTCTCGACCAGCGCGTCGGACGTGCTCCAGTAGAGCTGGAACCACCGCGGCGCTCCCTCCGGGGGGCCCATCGCCGCAGCGCACTCTTCCATCGGCCGCGACGCCTGGTTGGAGAAGATGAACGGCACGCCCTCGACCGCCGCGGCCCGGGATACGGCCACGTCCGCCCGTTTGTGGGCCATCTCCAGCACTCCGATAGGGGCTAGAAGGATCGGCGCCGGGAGTTTCCTGCCGAATAGTTCTACGGAGGTGTCACGCTCGGAGACGTCGAGGAGCATGCGGGGCACGATGCGACGCCGGGCGAACGCCGCCCGGTTTTCGTGCACGGTGTTCTCTTTTCCGGCGCCACCGGCGACGTAGGCAAAGGCTTCCGGGCTCATCTGCTCCCGCGCCGCTTCTTCCAGCCGGCCCGGGTCTGCGGGTACGGTGGGCTTCTTTCCGGCGAGGCCGTTCAGGTAGATCTCCGTTTGACGTTTTACACCGCTAATGACGCCGGCCATTGTCGCTCCCTTCCTGTTGCTCCAAGAAAGGTCAGTATGCCAGTTCGAGGATTCTCTGGGCGTCGCCGGCCCGGTCCCCAAACTCGCCCGCTATATCGTCCAGGTCTTCTTCCGGCACGCCTGCTCCGCGCAAGGAACCGGGCAACCCCAACCCCTCTACCAGTCCGGCGATCCGCGACGGCGGGTCGCCTTCTACGGCCCCGGCCAGTGCCGACCAGAGGTCCTCGGCTATCCGGTCCCGCATGACTTCGAGGCTTGGCGCGAGGGTTATGCAGGAGGTGATACCGTGCGGCACGCCGTAGCTCGCCCCTATCCTGCGCCCCAGGCCGTGAGAGAGACCCATCGGGGTGTTGAGCGGCGCAAAATACGAGAGCCAGGCGGCCACCTGGAGCTCCGCCCTCACGTCCAGGTCTTCCGGCTTTTCTTTCGAGCGCGGCAGATATTCGAAGAGCCGGCGGGCACCTTCGAGGCCGGTAACATCGGTGATGGGGTGTGGGCCACCGTAGAGAAATCCTTCGACCGCGTGGTCCAACGCCCGTATTCCGGTCGAGAGCCACAGCTTCTCCGGCGTGAAGACCGTTATCTCCGGGTCCAGTATGACAACCGGCGGTACGGCTCTAGAGTCCGCGAAACCCGACTTTTTCCCGGCGGCCTCGTCAGTGACGCCAACGCGGTGCGCCCACTCCGCCGCCGAGAGCGTGGTCGGGATGGCGATTTGTGCCGGATAGCCGAGTTGCCGGGCGATAGCCTTTGTCCCGTCGACCACGCTTCCGCCACCGACGGCCACGAGCAAATCTGCGGCCGCCATCTCCGCCTCCCCCGCAGCTTCTTCGACCGCGCCGCCGGGGGTGTGCTGGCCTATTCCGGCGTAGGTCCCGGCGTGTTTCTCGCCTAGTAGCTGCTCTACGCGCCGGATGAGGTCCGTCTTCTCGTACAGGCTGCGTCCAGTAACGATGAAGGCCCGATCCACGGACCGAGCCTCTTCTTCTATCTTCTCCAAACTCCCCGCGCCGAAGTGCACGCGTCCGGTGGGGAGAAACTTATGCGTGCCGGCTTTCATACCGGCAGTCTACACAGGTTCGGCGTCCGCTTCTCCCGGCCGCCGATAGAAATAGAAAGCTCCTACTCCTGGACCGTCCGCTCGGCGGCCTCGAAGCCGGCACACAGTGGGCGCCGTCACAGAAGGGTTTGTTGGTAGAAGCCCCGCGGCGACAGAGGGCGACGGGCTCTTTGTCACTGACGTACTCGTTGCCGTCCGCGTCGGTGATAGAGACCGGCCCCGAAACGAGGTACGGGCCGTTGTCGTAGGCGGTGATCCCGGTCCGCTCGCCTATGCGCTGCTCCTTCGCCCGATTTGTCTAGACTTTGCTGCCCGCCAGCAAGGCGGCTTTCTCGGCGATCCTGCGTCCCTGGAAGCGGGCGACGGCCAACTCTTCTTCAGAAGGATCATTGGTGCTACTGGAGCCGTAAGGATTTCCGCCACCGGCGAAGATCTCATCCGAAGTGTAACCGTTCGGTACGATAATAGAACCCCAGTGCATGAACACGTTGTACATGCTCAAGAGCGTGGATTCGTGGCCGCCGTGCAGGTTGGATGCGCTGGTGAAACCACCAACCACTTTATCCGCCAGCTTGCCCTCGAACCACAAGCCGCCGGCCGTGTCTATAAACTGCTTGAGCTGCGCCGCGACGTTTCCAAAACGGGTCGGTGTCCCGAAGATGTAGGCGTCGGCCCAATCCAGGTCGTCTAATTCCGCCTCCGGTACGTCCTGGGTTTCCATAAAGTGGTCGTGCCAACCCTGGTTGCTTTTTATGGCCTCTTCCGGCGCCAACTCCCGAACCTTCTTGAAGCGCACCTCGGCCCCGGCCTCCTTCGCGCCCTCCTCTACAGCCTGGGCCAACTTATACACGTTGCCCGTCGCGCTGTAGTAGATCACTGCTACCTTCGCCATCAAAACTCCTCTCGTATTTAAACGGACTTACGTCCGCTTTAAGTCTGCAAGATAACCCGTTACACTAGGGCTGTCAAGTTTTGAGGAGTATCTAGTGGAAAAAACGCGACGAAAAAAGATGGAGGCTCGGTGGATCCTGGATCACACCGGGATTTCCACCTCGATAGGGAACGAACGCAGCGACGCCGCCCGCAATCGGGAAAGAATACTGCGGGCCTCCCAAAAACTATTCGACGAGAAAAGCGTAACTTGTGTAACTATGGAAGAGATAGCGAGAAGCGCCGGCGTTGGTAAAGGAACGCTCTACCGGCGTTTTCCACACAAAGGTTTTCTCTGCCAGGCTTTGTTACACCAGCCGACGTTGGAGTTTCAGCGCTATACGTTAAGCATGATCTGCGAACCGGGACACGAGGCTCTGAAAAAGTTAGACGTTTTTCTAGATTCATTAGTCGGCTTCATGGACGATAACCTGGACCTTCTCTACGGCGGACACGAGCCTCTGTACGGCACCGAGCGCCTCGCCCATCTCTCGCACCCGGCACACGACTGGCTGCGCTCTACCGTGCTAACACTGCTGCGGTCCGCGGTGCGAGAAGGTGTCGTCGAAGACGACCCGGACCTGGAGTACCTGGCGATGGCGCTACTGGCCCCGCTAGAGATAGACCTGTTTTACCACCAGCGCCGGGTGCAAGGTTACTCAAGAGAGCGCATCAGCGCGGGCGTCCGCTCTCTAGTTCCGGACTGGACGTAGCCGGTCGCATACGGAATTGACATATAGATCTATTAGAGCGCTTCGACGCGGTCGCCGGTTCTTATCTCGCCGCCCGATAGCACGTCCGCCCGTAGTCCGCCCCGATGCACCAGCCCGCGCAGAACCCCGGGTTTCGTCAGACGTTCGAGTTGGGCACACGGCTCGCACCGCCGTTGGCCGAAGCACTCTACTTCGCCGACCCGGAAATGTTTGCCGATAAGTTCGTCCAGGGCGACGCCCCGGACCACGAGGTTCCTCCGCGCTACGGCGGGCTCCAACTCGATTCCCTGCTCCGCTAGTTCCTCTATCGCTTCAGCCTCCACCAGCGTAAGGTCGTAGCCGCGCCCACGGGGATCGGAGAAGGTACCCGCACCACGAACGTACCTGTCCCCTTCGAGCCCACGGCCCGCTATTGCCCGCGCCGACTGCACGACCGACATCGGTGCTTCGGCCTCGGCAGCGACGGAGATCAGCTCGACAGTTCCGGGATTGATATGCCCGGTAGAGATACCGACTCTGCCGAGCAAGTTGGGCGGCGCGAGTACGAAGCCGGCGTCGAGTTTCTCCGTTCTGTCCGCCGGCGCCGGCTCGAAGACGATGCCGGGCGGAACGCCGAAGTGTGCGGCCCAGGTGCGCGAGTCCTCCCGGCGCCCGAGAAAGTAACCCGGCCAGGAGAACTCTTCCGGGGCTTTTATAGGCACCAGGCCGAGGTTCCGGCCCGCGAGCCACTGGCGCAAACCGACACCGCCATCCTCGGGAACCTCGGCAGGCTCCACGCCCAACACGTGCGCGACGCAAGCGGTCAACGAATCCGTCTCAAGGTCTTTTACCGACACGAATCAACCCTCTTTCGTTAGTAGGTCCAACGCTCGTTCCTCCAAGATTGCTTACCCGTCTACGTGGAGCACCGCTTTGCCGGTGAAGCTCCGCTGCATCAGACGCTCGGCGACGGCCCCGATCTCCGTCCAGGGCTCTTCCAGGGCGATGTGCGGACGGAGGCTTCCATCCGCCACGGGCCGCGCCAGACGATCCAGGCCACCGGAGGCCGGCTTCTCCAGGACTTCGTGAAAGAGTATGAAACCGTACAGGCTCGCCCCGCCGGTGGCGAAGAAGCCGCGGATGTCGAAGGTCGTCTCCGGCGCGGCCGAGACCCCGAACGTAACGCACGTTCCGCCGGTATCTAGCATAGGGATCACGTTCCCCAGCACCATTCCCCCTACGGACTCCAGAACAATGTGATAGGGGCCGTGTTCTCCGGCGGCCGAAGCGTCTTCGCTGACGACTACCTCGTGCGCCCCGGCGTCCCGCAGCAACTCCACGTGCTCCCCCCGCCGTACGACGGCCACTACTTTCGCTCCCGCGAGCCGGGCGAGCTGCACCCCGAAGTGTCCCGCGCCGCCGGATGCGCCGGTTACGAGCGCCGAACGTCCGAGCAAGTTGCCGCCCATCTCCAGCGCGTAGAGTGCCGTCAGGCCCGCAACCGGCAGCGTCGCCGCCTGGGCGAAGGAAACATTCTCCGGCAGGCCGGCGAGGGAGTCTGTGGGGACGGCGGCGAGCTCCGCCCAGGCGCCGGCGGGGAGAAACCCGACCACCCGGGAGCCCTCGGGTGGGCCGGAGCCGTCTTCCGCGGAACGTTCGACGGTCCCGGCGAGATCCCAGCCGGGGCGAAAGCCGGGGTCTGCGTTTTCAGCGCGGCGAACCTCGCCCCGGTTCAACGAGAGCGCCGAGACCCGGATCAGGGCTTCCGTTGGAGCCGGCGATGGCCCATCTACCTCCTCTAAACTCAGGTTGCCGGGCGACGAGGGGTTCGCCGTAACAGCGCGCATCTCACACCTCTTTCGTAGAATGCCTGTCTGCCACCACCAGTATATTGCCTGCTTTCGGTCCCCGGACGCTTTACAGAACCCTTCCTAAACGCTATACCTCTCTACCGTGTCCGAGAAAGAAAACATCCGGAAAGACGGTGGCCTGCGGAGCAGGTTACGCAACCGGCCTCACCTCCGGCCGGCCGTCTACGGCTACCTGACCGAAGAGAAAGAGTCTCTGCGGCAAGGGTTCGCCGCGCTCTTCATTTCCTCTGTCGGTGAGCTTGTCGCCGGCATCGCGTTGGCGAGCATTACGGGGACTTTAGAGGAGTTGGTCGGGCTTGCGGTCTTGATCCCGGCGGCCATCGGGATGCGGGGCGCCATCTTCGGCGCGATGGGCAGCCGCCTCTCGACCGCGATACAAACCGGTCTTTTTCAGGTGAACCTGCGGCGCGGCATTCTGGCCGAGAACGTGCAAGCCGCGGTAATCCTCTCGCTCATCTCCGGGGTGTTTCTGGCGTTTCTGGCCCGCTACCTCTCGGACCTGTTGGGTGTCGCAAGCGAGTTGTCGGTGTTGGACTACGCGGTGATCTCCACGGTCGGCGGCATTATCGCGGGGGTGTTGCTGGTCGGCATTACGATCTTGGTCGCCCGCCTGAGCGTTAGCCGCGGCTGGGACATGGACAACATAGCCGCCCCGATGCTAACCGCCGCAGGAGACATCCTGACCCTGCCGGCGCTGGTGCTCGCCACGACGCTGATCGGAATCCCGATCTTTTCGAACGCGCTGGCGGCGGTCCTCATTTTATGCGCTGTCGCCGCCGTCGGGGTCGGGTTTCGACTCGGGACCGCCAACCTCAGGCGGATACTGGCCGAGAGCCTGCCGATCCTGGCGCTCTCCGGTATCGCCATGACCCTCGTCGGCCTCGCCCTCGAAGACCGCCGCGAAGTCTTTTTCGCCTACCCGGCCCTGCTCATACTGCTGCCGGCTTTCCTGCAAGAGGGCGGCGCCCTGGGCGGCATCCTCTCCAGCCGGTTGTCTTCAAAGGTCCACCTGGGTTTGTTGGAGCCGCGCAGTCTGCCGCAGCTCCGGGCGTTTCGGGACTTTACGCTCGTGTACATATTTGCGGTTGGGGTGTATCTGTTTATCGGGGGGGCGGCGCACTGGATCGCGGTCGGGCTCGGGGCTCTCGGACCTGGGTTGCTGGCGACGATGGGCCTGGATGCCGGCCAGTTGAGCCCCGGGTTCCTCGCGATGATGGGCATTAGTGCGATCGCCGGTCTCATCGCGACCACCGCCTCGGTGTTTGCGGCGTACTACGGCTCGACCGTAAGCTACCGGCTCGGCCTCGACCCCGACACCTACGGCATCCCGATCATCACCGCGTCGGTGGACCTCTTCGGTTTTATGAGCCTTATAATAGCCATGATCTTTTTCAACCTGACGTGATGGGTTAGGAGCTATGCGAGATACACGACCTAGAAACCTCAAGGACATGCTGGCCGAGGCGAAAGACACCTCGGAGCTTATGGTGGACCTGGCCTACGCGGCCATCTTCTACAACTCCGAAGACATCTCAGAAGAAGTCTTCCGCCTCGAAGAGCGCCTCAACGACCTCGTCTTCGATATGCGCTCCCTCGCAATCCTCGCCGCCCGGAGCCCGGCGGATTCGGAGCAGATGGCCGGGATCCTGCAGGTCGTCCAGGACATCGAGAAGATCGGCAACGCCGCAAACGACATCGCCAAGATCGTGGTAAAGCGGCTCGGCATCCCGCCGGAGCTGCTGCAGGACATTCCGGAGGCCGAAGAAATTCCTTCACGGGTCCGCATTTGCGCCGAGAGCACCCTCGACGGCCGGAGCCTCGGCGCCGTAGATCTCCCCATAGAGACCGGGATGCGGCCCATCGCCGTCCGCTCCGACAACGAGTGGAACTTCGACCCCGAACCGGAGGACGTGCTGCGCGAGGGCGACGTGCTGTTTCTACAAGGACCGCCGGAGGGCGTGGCGGAGATCCGGGAACTCGCCGGGGCCCGGCCGCTGTCGAAGCCCGAAACCGACGAAAACGCCGGGCCGCTGACCGAGCTGGAGAAGGCGGTGGACATCCTGATCGAGATGAAAAACCTCTCCGAGGTCGCCGTCGGCCTCGCCTACTCCGCCCTGCTCTACCACGACGCCGGGCTCGCCCGCGAGGTCGTCGCCATCGAGGACGAGATGGACGAGATGCGCTACCGCATCGAACGCTGGGTGCTCCTTGCCGCCCGCCACATTGAGGACTCCTCGCGGCTGCGGGGCGTGTTGCACCTGGCGACCGCTTCGGAGACCATCGCCGATTGTGCGATGGAGATGGTCTGGATGGTAGAGAAGAGAGAGGAGATCCACCCGGTCCTCTCCGCCGCCGTCGGGGAGTCCGACGAGATCGTCCTGAAGCTCACCGTCTCCCCGAACTCCCCCGCCGACGGTAAGACACTCAAAGCCCTTCAACTAGAGACCGAGACCGGCATGTATGCCCTCGCCGTGAACCGTAGCGGGCGCTGGACCTACCGCCCGCGCGCTTCCTACATCCTGCGCGGGGATGACTCGCTGCTCGCGACCGGTGCCCCCGAAGGCTTGGAACCCCTCGCCGGCCTCTTCGGCCAGGAACTAGAGGAACTGGACGAACAATAGAAGATCGGCCGAAAAAGTCCCGTTCAGGCTTCTTCGAAGTCCCGTTCGTCCGAGCGGCTGCGTTCTGGGGTTCCCTGGTGCTTCTCTCTGGGGTGCTCTACTGGCAGCTTACCGCCCGGTTGTCCGAGTCGTTGGCCGGCTTGGTGCTGGATTCGAACGACGTAAAGCTCTACCGGGAGACCGGGGAGGCCCTGCTGGGCGGGGACCTCCCTTACCGGGATTTCTTTATCGAGTACCCGCCGGGGGCGGTCCCGGCTTTCATACCGCCGGCGCTCTTTAGCTCCGACCTCGGGGGCTTCGGCACCATTTTCGGGGCCGAGATGTCGCTGGTCCTCGTGGCGACGCTCTTTTTCGTGGCGCTCGCGGCCCGTAAACTGCGCGGGGGGTGGGCCTGGATCCTACCGACCCTGACGGTCGCCGTGGGGGCATTCCTCTTGCACCCCGTCGCCGTGGTCCGCTTCGACCCGGTGGTCTCGCTCTCCCTGGCGGTAGCGGCGTTCTCCGCCGCGCTCGGCGGGCGGTACCGACTCCTGGGCTACGTCGCCCTAGGCTTCGGTGCGGCGGCCAAACTGGTGCCCGCCCTGGCGACGCTTTCCCTGGCCGCGATCCGGGTCCCAGGAGAGACGCTCGTCCGGTGGCTACAAAGAACGGCCCTGGGTTTTCTCGCGTTCTTCGCCACGCTGGGCCTCTTCTTCGTGCCGGCTTACCTGCTGGGCCGGGAGCGGTTTATAGAAAGCTTCACGTACCACGCGGACCGGGGCCTGCAACTAGAAAGCCTGGGATCGGCGATTTTACTCCGGCTGGGATGGGTAGAGGACATCGTCTTCCAGTTCGGCGCCTGGGAGGTAGAAGGCCGGGGGGCCGGTCTCTTGAGCGCGTTGAGCTTGCCGGTCAGCGGTGTTTTGCTGCTCGTGACCACCCTCGTAATGTACCGCGACCACCGGGCGCAGGGCTTCGTGGCCGCGAAGTTTCCCAGGTACGCCGCCGCCTTTATACTGGCGTTCATGATCGGCTCGAAAGTCCTTTCTCCCCAGTACATGCTCTGGCTCCTCCCCCTCCTTCCCCTGGCCGCCGCCGGCTTCTGGGGTGTCGGGGTGTCGGGTATGTTTCTGGTAGCCTGCTGGACCACCACCCAGATCTTCCCCGAATACTACGGGGAGTTGATGGACCTCGAACCGGAGGCTATAAACCTGCTCCTGTTGCGGGACCTGCTGCTGATCATGCTCTGGGTGGTAATGCTCGTGCTTCCTCCCGAGGACCTTCCCGAGAAGGAACCCGCGTGAAACGCCGGATGATAAAATGCCGGACGCTGCCTTTTCTGTTGCTGTTGCCGCTGCTCTGTTTCGTTTTGGCCCTGGCGCCGGGGCCGCAGATGGGCGCCACCGAGGCCGCCAGACAAGCCAGCTTCGTGCCGGAGTTGGACAAGTACTATTCCAAACCCACCGTCGAGACTTCCGCCCGGTACCAGAACAACCCCGACGAGTGGCGCGTCTCGCTCACGGAGCAGGCCTCCGGCAAGACCGTCGCCCGCCTCGTCGTAGACGACGACACCGGTAAGGTCTCCGGCGTGGAGGTCGGTCCCCGGGCCGACACCGTCACTTATCCCAAGCTCGACAAAGAAGAAGCGATGAAAATGGCCAGCGCCCAGCCCCGGGTTCGAGACGAACTCTCCGGTTACGGAAACTACGTTACCGACGCAGAGTTCAAAGACGGCGAGTGGATCGTCCACTACTGGATCGAGGAGGGTAGAGAGCAGACGGAGGTGGCGCGGGTCGGCGTCAACGACGAAGAGCTGGGCGTCAACTACGTCTTTACCGGGGATCAGGTCGGCTGGCAGATGGCCCGGGGAGACTCCGGGGCTTACGGCAAAGAAGCCAACTACTGGTGGGTCTGGGGACCGATGGCGCTGGTCTTCGCCCTGGCCTTCGCCCGCACCGACAAGCTCTACTCCATGCGGAACCTGGACGTGTTGATGATGCTCTCGTTCCTGGTGTCGCACGGGTTTTTCCGGGCCGGTGTCTCTTACGAGGCGGTGTTGCTCTGGTATCCGCCCCTGATCTACCTGTTCATCCGCACCCTTCTTATGGGCTTCGGCATCGGGGAACGGGTCGAGCGTACGAGTAGCCTCCCGACCTGGCTCCTCCTCGTGCTGGCCGTCGCCGCAAGCGGCCTCATCCTGATCCTGAACTACTACTCCCGCGTAATAGACGTGGGCTACGCCGGCGTCGTCGGGGGCGACCTGATACTTAACGGTATGGTTCCCTACGGCAACTTCCCCTCCGACGTCGGTACCGGCGACACCTACGGTCCCCTCAACTACCTCATCTACGTCCCGGCCGTCATGATCTTCGGCTTCTCCGGTGAGTGGGGCTATCTTCCGGCGGCCCACGCCGTCACGATCTTCGCCTTTCTCCTGGGGGCCGCGGCCCTGCTTTTCGCGGGCTGGAAGTACTCTAGCTTTCGGGTCGGGACGGCCCTTTTCCTGGCCTGGGCGGTCTTCCCCTATACCCTCTACTCGACCAACAACAACACCAACGACATCCTGGTGGCGGCCGTAACCGCCGTGGGTCTCGCGTTCGTGACCTCGCCCGTGGCGCGCGGGGTCGCGGTTACGGCCGGGTTCGCGATCAAGCTCTACCCCCTCGTCCTGGCGCCCCTGTGGATGCTCCACGACGACGTGCGCCGTACCCTCGTCGTAAACTTCATCCTCGGCGGCGCAGCCGTGGTAGCAGCCTCTTTCTGGGTCCTGTTCCTGAACGGAGACATCCTCGGGAGCTTGAGGCTCTTCTACGACAAGACGCTGGCCTTCCAGGGAGAGCGCGACACGCCCTGGACGATCTTCACCCAGATCCCTCAGACCGAGATCCTCCAAAGCCCCCTTATCGCCGCCGTGATACTGCTCGGCTTCGTTCTGGCCGTCTTCCCCAAGGTTCGTACCCTCCGGCGCCTCGCCGCGCTCTCGGCGGCGCTCGTCATCGCCTTCGAACTAACGACCAGCTACTGGTTCTACCCGTACATCACCTGGTTCCAACCGTTCATCTTTCTCGCCCTGCTGCCCGCCACAAACGAAAAAACGCCGCTGGACGGGAAAAGCGATCAGGGATCAGCCGTCGGCGATCAGGAAGAGCAAAGCACCTGACTGTCGCGCCGCCAAGATCCAGAAGCTACCGTCCCTCGCGCTCCTGACGCCACCTCTCCAACCGCTCCTTTATCTCCGCCTCCGACCCGTTGTATTTCGGCTCGTAGTAGATGCGGCCCCGCAGTTCATCGGGTAGGTAATGGTCGTTCATGCCTTCGGGCTCGTCGTCGTGCGCGTAACGGTAGGCCGCGCCGTATCCTTCGTCCTTCATCAGGCCCGTCGGGGCGTTGCGCAGGTGCACCGGGACTTCGGGCGTGTTCTTGTGGCGCACGTCTTCGAGGGCGCGGCCGATCCCTTTATAGGCGGCGTTTGACTTGAACGTCGAAGCGAGGTACGTGGTCGCCTGGGCGAGCGGTATGCGGCCTTCGGGCATCCCGACGAGTCGGACGGCTTCGGCGGCGGCTATCGCCAGGGGCAGGCCGTGTGGGTCGGCGTTACCGATGTCTTCGGAGGCCAGTATGACGAGCCGGCGAGCCACGAACACCGGGTCTTCGCCGGCCTCCAGCATCCGGGCCAGGTAGTGCAACGCCGCGTCCGGGTCTCCGCCGCGGACACTCTTGATGAACGCGCTGATCACATCGTAATGCTCCTCCCGGCCGTAGCGCAACGCTTTGTTCCCGACGGCCCGCTCCACGTTCTCCACCGAGATCTTCCCCGTTCCGGCAGCGGCGACCTCCAGGGCGTTCAACAGCCGCCGGCCATCACCACCGGAAAGACTCAACAAGTATTCCCGGGCTTCGGCAGCAATTTCCGCTTCCAGATCCTCCAGCCCACGTTTCAGCAGGGCCTCTAACCCTTCTTCCGGGAGTTGGCGCAGCCGCAAGACTCGTGAGCGGGAAAGCAGCGGCGCGGTGACTTCGAACGAAGGGTTCTCCGTGGTCGCCCCGATAAAGTCTACGAGCCCTTCTTCGAGCGCGGGCAACAGGGCATCCTGCTGAACTTTGTTGAAGCGGTGGACTTCGTCCACGAACATGAGCGTGCCGCGATCTTCGTACTTGAGCCGCTCTCGGGCGCCGTCAAGGGCTTCGCGCAGGTCTTTTACGCCGCTCGTCACGGCGCTCAGGGGTACGAACTCTTCGTCGACGGTCCCGGCGAGCACCCGGGCCAGGGTCGTCTTGCCAGTTCCGGGCGGACCCCAGAAAACGAGGGAGCCTACCCGGCCCCGGTCTTCCACGACGCGGAGCGGCCCGTTCTCGCCGGTCAGGTGCGATTGGCCGACGACTTCGTCTAAGGTAGAGGGCCGCAGACGCTCGGCCAGCGGGGCGCGGCGGGAAAGGCTGTCGGTGCCGGATGTGTCGAAGAGGTCCATGGAGTTAGTATATCCTTCACCCTGACGAACCTTTAGGAGGTCCCGGAGTATGAGTCTGGAAGTGGGTCTTGCCCCGCGGATAGCGGGTAGGCTCGGGGAGATAGAGGGCGTGGTGTCGGTAGTCATGGGTGGTTCCCGGGCACGAGGGGAGGCGCTTCCCGGCTCGGACATAGACCTGGGCATCTACTACCGGGAGGAGCATCCTCCCTCGCTGGAAGAGCTACATATTCTGGCAGAGGAGTTGGGATACCGGCATCCCGGGGAGCGGGTAACGGACTTCGGTGGTTGGGGACCCTGGATCAACGGCGGAGCCTGGCTGCAGGTGGAAGGCCAACCCGTGGACTGGCTGTTCGGGGAGATCGGGCAGGTAACCCGTATTGTAGAGGCTTGTCGGGCCGGGAAAACAGCCGCTCATTATCAGCCGGGGCATCCGCACGGCTTTCACGAACATTTCTACCTGGGGCAGGTCCACTACAGCCACCCACTCTACGACCCCGAGGGCGTGCTCGCGTCATTAAAGAGCCTGACCGCGAGTTATCCACCACTACTAAAGGAAACCCTGATACGGAAGCAAGTCTGGGAAGCCCGCTTCGCACTCGAAACCTGCCGTAAACCCGCGAAGCGGGGCGACGCCCACTACGTCGCCGGCTGCTTCTTCCGGTGCGCGTTTTGCATGGCCCAGGCACTATTTGCGCTGAACGAGAGGTACATGGTGAACGAGAAGGGTTCGATCTCGTCTACCACCTCCCTACCCATCTCCACCGCGGATTTCGAGTCCACCGTGCATTCGACGCTGGCGCATCCCGGCGAAAGCCCCGACCAGTTAGAAAACAGGCTCGGGCGTCTCGAAATTCTCTTGCGAACCGTGGAGACGTTATGCCGGGACTACCGTTCTAACCCGGAGTAGACTACGAGCAGAAGTTCAGGATCTTAGGAGGTTGACGATGTTGTTTGTTGGTATATTCAAAGTAAAAGCAGGTGAAACCGTCACCCTGGACGCTTTTCTAGCCCGCAGGACCCAGGGGGCCGGGCTCGGCACCGCGCCGACCAACGGAAGGTTTGAAGGCATAGATATCCTGGGCGAGTATTGGGTGCAGTCGGGTGATCCCCGGATCGTCCTCGTCTTCGAGGCGGACGAGAACGGCCCGATCCTGGAGCTAGTCTCCGAGTGGGAAGAACACTTCGACATAGAGATCTCACCGGCGGTCATGGCGTCGGACCTCATGCAAGAGTAGTCCCGGGTCTGCCGTAGTTTTCTGCGGTTTAGTCCCTGACCTTTAACACGAGCTTGCCCCGGACGCGGCCCGTTTCCCCGTGGGCGTGGGCCGCTGCCGCGTCCTCCAGGGCGTAGACCTCATCCAGCCGTACCCGCAGCCGGCGGGCCTCGAAGAGCGACCCCAGCAGGCCGAGGTCCCGGCCGGACGTTTTGACCACGACCACCCGCGCCTTCCGGTTCTCGCCGGGGAAAGTAAGCACCTGCCAGAGGAAGTTGCCGGGTAGCAACTCGGTCGTAACGTAGATGCCGCCGGGCCTCAACGCCCGGCGACAGGTATTGAAGCTCCCATTCCCGACGACGTCGAAGATCACGTCGTAGCGGTCCCGGTGTCCGGTGAAGTCTTCCCGTCCGTAGTCGACAACGGAGTCCGCGCCCAACTCTTCGACCAGGCCGGCGTTCCCCGCGCTGCAAACCGCCGTTACCTCCGCGCCGAATATTTCTGCGAGTTGGACGGCGAAAGTTCCCACGCCCCCGGAGGCGCCGTTGATCAGGACCCGGCGCCGTCCGAGCGCCTCGTCGCAATCGTGGGGCAAATCGCGCAGCGCGCCCCGCAGACCTTGTATGGCGGTGAGCGCCGCGAGCGGAACCCCCGCGGCTTCTTCGTAGGAAAGATTTCCCGGCGCGGGGGCCGCCGCTGCCGCCGGCACCACCGCGTACTCCGCGTAGCCCCCGAAGACCCCGCCCAACATCGCATAAATTCTATCTCCGGCCCGGAAGCCCTCTACGCCGCCCCCGACTGCCTCGACCTCACCGGCGATGTCGCGGCCCGGGACCCAGCGGCGTTTCAGGGCCGTGAGCGGGCGCAATTCTCCCCTCCGCAGCCGCCAGTCCAACGGGTTGATCCCCGCGGCAAAGACTTTTACCAGGAGCTTGCCGTCCGCCACGGCAGGCCTCCCGACTTCCTCGACACCAAGCACCTTGGGCCCGCCATGACCGTGGGCCACGACCGCCCGCATCTTTTCGGCTTCCAAACAAACCTCCGGGGTTCGGGTCCGTGCAAAGGAAATGGTACAACGTACGTCGGATAGTACGAACCCCGGGAGGTTGTTCAGAACATGGAAGAGGCCGGAGAAAACATGCGGGGCAAAGTCTGCCTGATAACGGGGGCGACCTCCGGCATCGGCGAGGTGACGGCCCGCGAGCTCGCGAAACAGGGCGCAACGGTGGTCGTGGTAGGCCGCAGCCGTCAGAAAGCCGAAGCAACGGTTCACGAGATAAAGTCCCACACCGGCAACCAGGACGTCGGATACTTGCTGGCGGACCTTTCCTCGCAAAGAGAGGTCCGGGACCTGGCAAAAGAGTTCGAGGCCCGCCACGACCGCCTGGACGTGCTGGTCAACAACGCCGGGGCGATCTTCTCCGAATACGGCGAGACCGGGGACGGCATCGAACGCACCTTCGCCGTCAACCACCTGAACTACTTCCTGCTCACCAACCTGCTCTTGGACGAGCTGAGATCCGGCGCCCCCTCCCGCGTCGTCAACGTTTCTTCCGGCGCCCACCAGGGAGCGGAGCTAGACTTCGACGACCTCGGCACCAAACAGAACTACGGCTTTATGAAAGCCTACGGCCGCTCCAAGCTCGCAAACATCCTGTTTACCTACGAGTTGGCCCGCCGCCTCGAAGAAAGCGGCATCACGGCAAACGCCCTGCACCCCGGCGCCGTGTCGACCAACTTCGGCTCTAACAACGCCGTCTGGTACGCCCGCCCGGTCCTCGCGCTCTTCCGCCTCTTCGCCGTTTCCCCCGAAAAAGGCGCCGAAACCTCCGTCTACCTGGCCTCATCCCCCGAAGTCGAAGGCGTCACCGGCAAATACTTCGCGAACAAGAAACCCGTCTCGTCCTCTAAAGCCTCCTGCGATGAAGCGGCGGCGAAGAAGCTCTGGCACCTCAGCGAAGAAATGACCGGGCTTTCGGAGAAAGAGACCGCGTAGGGCTACTGTTCGTCGGCGTACCGCTCGTCGTGCTCCTCGCGCTGGCGGTCCATGCGGCGGGCCGCTTCCAGAACGTCCTCCGGGTGGAGGCTGTTCAGGGCGCCGGTCTCCAGCACCTGCTCAACGGAATGCTCCGGAATCCTCATCCACTCCGCCGCGTGCGGCACCGGCAGCGGTTTGTTGAGCACTCGGTAGAGGATCCAGACTAGCCAGCGGCCCGGGCGTGAGTTGGATAAGAACTTCAATTTTTCGTCCTTCTATATAGATCTGCCTATACAATATCGCGTTTTGGCCTGCTACCTTCTCTTCTAGAAACTAGCTGATTTGAGTTACGTCTGAAATTTCTTCAATTCTGATGATAGTTTCTTCAACTCGTCGGGGATCTGTTGCAACCGATGGTGGGTCTTTAGTCTTTCCTCGTCGTGCGTAAGGGTGTTGCGGTATTGTTCAGCACTAAGGTAGAAAGGATGCCTCATAATCTTACCGGAGGCATTCTTGAATTCTAGGTGGCCTGAGTAGTTCATATCTTCGTATTTATCGAATATTTCGAAGTGAAGGCCAATATAAGTAGCGATACTCTGCTCTGGTAGCAACACCGCGACATCCGGTGCTCCTTCTTGTTTCGTGAACCCTACAGGCTCTCCATGTACATCTAGAAGTGGGTTGTCATCCCACTTGAAATTGATGTCGCGAGCCAATCCTCCTCCGTAATTTGTTATACGAAGCTGCATGATTTGATATCTGCTCTCAACATCTATTGAAGGGTAAGGATATGGCTGCTGCGCATCTTCTTGAAGTTTAAGGACTCTTTGTCCATTCCAAGCACTTGTCAATGAAGCTATTACAGCTAGTGCAGCCGCTATAGTAGCCCAAGTTCCGCCTTCGCTTGGACCTAAAAAGCCCCATGCAGTAATTGCTACTGCAACCGCCAGTACTCCTAAAGCTACGATCAATATTGCAAGAACAATTCTGCGCAAATTGAATGTCCTGACTAAGGTACATTGGATTGAAGAAAGAATACAGCCACTTTGTATAAAGTACAATAACCCTTATGTATAGCGAAACCGAAGAATTCGAGAAGCTGGTGGAGCGGGCGTTGGACGACCTGCCGCAAGAGTTTTTGGACCTTTTGGATAACGTGGCGGTTCTGGTGGAAGACTGGCCGGATTATTCTACGCCGCTGGCACAGGGAGCCACGCTTTATGGGTTGTATGAGGGGGTTCCGTTGACAGAGCGGGGGACGCTGTATTCCGGGGCTTTACCAGACCGGATCACTATTTTCCGGGGTCCTTTGGAGCGGGACTTTCCGCCGGAGGCGCTCAGGGATCAGGTCCGGGTTACGGTGGTGCACGAGATCGCCCACCACTTCGGCTTCGACGACGATCAACTCGATAACCTGGGGTGGGCGTGACGAAGAAAACGGAGAAGGACTCCGTCGAGATCCGGGAGCGGATAGAGGCCCCGGCCGAAAGCGTTGCTGCCTACATCGGGGATTTCCGGCACGCGAAGGACTGGATGGTCGGGGTAGAGAGCGTCGAGCAACTCGGGGAAGATTTCTACCGGCTGGAGATCGAGACGCCCATCGGTCACGTAAAGCCGGAGGTCAGGATGCTGGAGCATAGCTTGAAGAGGATTCGCTGGGTCTACGACTCGGCCATAGAAGGCGGCGGCCGGGTCGAGGTCGCGCCGAAGGGCAACGGAAGCTGCACGGTCTCTTACACCGGAGACTTTCAACTCAAACGGCGGTTTCTCGGCCGGGTGACCAAGGCGCTCGGTTCGGGTTTCGCCAGGCGCACCGGAGAGCGTTCCCTGGCCCGCCTGAAATACCTTATGGAAGCCCGCCGCTACTAATGTCGCGGCCGACGACACCCTTCTGCGAACGGAGGCCGCCATGGCTGGTCCGATAGAACTCCTGATCCTGCTGTTTATCGTGTTCCTGATCCTGGGCCCAAAGCGCATTACCGGCATGTTCCGGGCGCTGGGACGCGGCGTCCACGATTTTACGGAACAACTCGGCCGGGACAAGAAAGACAAAGAGTTGCCGGACGAAGAAGAAAACAAAGCCCCGAAGCGCAAAGACTAACGCCCTAGCGGCTGCTACCGGCCCCTACCGGCCCCGCGCCTCCGGCTTCGTACCGTTCAAACCCCCAGAACCACCATTCCCCGGGCGTCAACGTGCGCGTTCGGGCGTTCTCTGGCAACCCCCGAGAGGTCTTCGCCCGAGCTTTCCAGGTAGACGCGGGGCTCTTCGACCGCGAGGCCGGGGTTCGAAGCGTAAGCCTGCCAGGTGATGCCCTGCCACGTAAAACCCAGCGTTACCGGGGGCTCTTCCCCTTCTCCGAGCGCGACGTGTACCTCCGGTTGCCCCATGGAACGTGAGAGGCTGTTTACCGCCCGGCGGTGCTCGGACTCGTTGAACAGCTCTATACCGGCGCGCAGCCGGTTCTCGGGTTCGGCGAGCCGGGTACGCAACTCGTACTCTTCTTCGAGTTCCCGGCGTAACTCGTCCACCTCGGCCTCCCGCTCGTCCAGCGCGCGCTCCAGTTCCAGCCGTCGGTCGTTCTCGCGGCGCAGGCTATCTTCGAGTTCTTGGACGAGCCGTTGCAAAAGGTCGCGTTCTTCTTCCAGGGCGGAGGCTTTGCGCCGCCCAACCTCCCGCACCGCCCGGACCTCGGCCGCAGAAAGCCGGGCGCCGGCCAACTCTTCGTAAAGTTCCTTGATGTGCCGGTTCTTTATCGCCAGCCGCACCTTGAGCGCCTCCGGCTCCAGGACCTCCCCGATTTCCAGGGTCTCCTCCGGCTTCGGGTTTCTCTTGGCCGGCGACCCCGGCGACCCCGGCGACCCCGGCGTATCCTCCGGCACAGCCCCCGGTTCCGCGGAACGATCCCGACCGGTCTCGAACCGATGTGGCTTCCCCACAGGCTCTTACCCTTCGTCCTTCTTCTCTTCCTCGGTGCGCGCCTCCGACTCCTCCGACTCCTCCGACTCCTCCGACTCACCTTGCCCGGACGAACCTTCCGAAGCCGACTCACCATCTGCAACTTCCGTAGTGGCCCGCGCTTCGGGATCCTTCTTTTCTTTGTCTTCCTTCTCTGGACCTTGCCCCGTTGCCGGTGCTTTCTCAGCCTCGGCGACGGGTTTCTCGGGCAGATCTCCAGAGCCGGACTCTTTCTTAGGCTTTCCGTTTTCCGATTTCTTCGCGCCTTCCGACTTCTCCGCCTTGCCTTCAGCAGCCTCTTCCGTTTTGACGGTTCTTTTGGGCTTCTTTGGTTTCTCTTTCTCGGCGGTCTCTTCGGGGGGTTTGGGGAGGCCGGTGATCTCACCGACCTTGGCGAGTATTTCGTCGGCCCCGGGCCGGTCTTCGGTCCACGCGTGAACGATGTCTCCTTCAGTCCCGACTATAAAGACCGCCGCCCGGGAATGCTCGCCGTGTTCCTTGTCTTTTTGCAGGGTACCCCACTCCCGGCTCGCGACCTTGGCGTAGTCGTAGAGCACGTAGGACTTTATGCCGCTCTGCACCACGAACTCCCGCGCCTCTTCCGGCCCGTCCGTACTGATGCCGACGACGGAAGCGGCGGACAGGTTGATCTCGTCCTCCTTCTCCGCCAGCGCCCCGAAGTACTCTACATCGTCCCCGGACCACACCCCGCGATAGAAAACCACCACCACGGGACCCCGCGCGGTCCGCATGCTCAGCCGGAGCTGCCCACCCTGGGCGCTCGACAGGTTGAACTCGGGGGCTTTGTCCCCTACCTCCGGTATCGAAGCAGCTTTCGTCCGCGCCACGGCCTTCCTCCTCGCAAATACAAAGTTCCGTCCTCCGAATATTACAGCCTAGAGCACGGTTTATCCGCGCCGCAAGAACCGGTAACATGGTGAAACGAGCCGGGGAGAAGCAAAATACGCCGTTCCGACGACAAAGCAATGAAGACGGTGTGGATAATCCTCGCCGCAACCTTTGTCCCGCTCGCCGTTGGCATAGCATTGTTCACTGACGTGCTCTCAAGTTCAGTGGTTCCCGAAATCCTCTTTATGTTTTCCGGAATACTGGTCGGCACTGGAAGCGCCACCCTGCTGACCCTCCCATGGCGTTTAAGGAAACCAGTGGCTGCCGGAATAATCCTGGCCTACGGACTTCTGATCGTATCCATGATCTACCTGCTCTGGTCTCTGGGTCAACAAGCACCCGCACCGGGCTGGCTCGTCCGGATCATGGAGGATCCCCCGGACCTACTTCTACCGGAACAACTCTTCTACGGCGCGTTAGGTGGGTTCTTGGGTCCTGCTATCGGCAGGTTCTTGCACCATCAACGCCCGGACAACCCTTCAAAACGTGAAGCCCAGTTAGCGTTGTTAGCGATAGGCGCGGGTTTGGCACTCGCACTTCTGACAAATATCTTCGGTATTTGAAATTAAGCCCGGCGACGCTCTGCTATTCTCTGACGCGTGAAACTGCTCATGACCCACGGCTATATGCTCTCGGGCTCCGGGAGCAACGTCTACGTCCAGAACCTCTGCCGGGCGCTGGTGCGCACCGGACACGAGATCCACCTGCTCTGCCAGGAACCCTATCCCCTAGACTACGATTTCGTCGACGGACATTGCACCGTGGGCCGGAAGGGCATCGAACTTCGTGGAAAACGGGGAACCCCCTACAGCGGGCGTTGCACAGTTTATCTGCCGGACATTGGGGATTTGCTGCCCGTCTACGTCTATGACGAGTACCCGGGATGGCGGGTAAAGACTTTTCTGTACCTGACCACCGCTGAGTTCGAGGAGTACGTGCGGCGCAACGTCGCGGCGGTACGCTCCGTTGTCGCCGCTGGCGGGCCGGATGCGGTGGATGCGGTCATCACGAACCATTCCGTGCCGGGACCCATGATCTCCCGTAAGGCCCTCTCCGGAACGGCCATACCTTACCTGAGCATCGTTCACGGTAGCGCGCTCCAGTACGTCGCCCGCAAAAGCAATTTCTACAAAGAAGTTGCCCGGGCAGGACTGGAAGGCGCGAACCGTGTCCTGGCCCTCTCGGAGGATAGCGCGGGCACTGTAAAAGGCGACTTTCCCGAACTAGAGAACAAGGTCCTGGCCCTTCCGGGCGGCGTAGACACCAGCCTCTTCCGGCCGGACGCGCTGGACCCCGGACCTTTGCTGGACCTGGGCGGCGGGACCGGCCGGGGACCGGAACAGGCCAGGATGCTGGCCGGGCTTCTCGAAAGTCCGCCGCCGGATGCCGGTAGCATGGCCGGCAGGCTGAACGGCATATACGCCTCTTACGACCCCCGCGCCCACGACCGCGACGCCGGAGAACGCTTGGAGGTTTTCCTCGGCGCGGAAACCCCGCTTATTATCTACGTCGGAAAGCTGATCCGCTCAAAAGGCGTTCACAGCCTGCTCTCGGCCTTCGCCCGCGTTCGTGCCCGGACGGGGGCCCGCCTGCTCGTGGTGGGCTTCGGCACTTTCCGGGAGGTCCTCGAAGCCCTGACCCTTTCCATGAGCAGCGGCGACCGGCCTACGGTAGGGCTACTGTCCGAGTCCGGACGACCCTCCGAAGGGGGCTCTCAGGCGCTGGAACACTTCACCCCCTCCCGAGACCTGCTGCGGGATGCGGCGGGCATGGCGGACGCCGTAGAATTTATCGGGCCGCTGGAGCATAAAACGCTGGCGAAGCTCTTGCCGGCGGCCGACGTGGCGGTAGTCCCTTCCATCTTTCCCGAGAGCTTCGGGCTCGTGGCGGCAGAGGCCGCGGCGAGCGGGGTTACGCCGTTCGTGGCCGACCACTCGGGGCTCAAGGAAGCTGGCGGCATCGTGGGCCGCGGCCTGCCGTTCGACCTCCGCGTGGCGACGGACGACTTCGAAGAGAACCTCGCCTTTGCCTTGATGAAGTATTTAGAGCTACCCCGCGACGAACGCTCCGGCCACGGTGAAACCGTAAGACGTAACAGCGTCGAACACCTGGGATGGGACCCGCTGGCGGAGAAGATTCTAACCCTTTTGGGTTAGGGAGCTTCTCCAGGGCCTTCGGGTTCGTTCAGATGGTGGCCTGACTCGTCTACGGCGTCCGGGGCACGCATCTTGCCCCCACGGTGGAAGTAGGCTTTCCCGATAACGTGCGCCGAGACCGGCGTGGTCATCAATAGGAAAAAGGCGATCATCACGACGCGCAGGATGATGGCCGGGTCCGTGGTGAACACCGAGGCTATAAGCAGCGTTATAAGGCCGAGGAACACTGACTTACTGGCGGCATGAAGCCGGGTAAAAGTATCCGGCATGCGGATTATCCCGTAGACGCCGATGGTCACGATGAACGTGCCGAAGACCACCAGCGCGTCGGCCACCCAGGGAAGTATCGCGGTCACCAAAGACACTAGAAGATCTTTCTCTCACCGTGGTAGCGGGCGGCGGCGATGGTGCTTACGAACGCTAGTAGGGCCAGTATCAGGGCGGCGTCGAGGTAGTACGCCGTCCGGAAAGCGTCGGCGAAGAGCACGAGAAGTCCTACCAGAATAAGCGTGAGGGTGTCGAGGGCCAGGATGCGCCCCGCCGTCGCCCGGAGTTGTATGGTGGCGATGACGGTCACCACGAGGAGTACCGTCATCCAACCCGCCGCCGCGAAGAAAACTACCGTGTGCAACTAGAACCCCCGAACGTTATAGAAATCGTTGTGGACAACGTTGTAAAGAACACTATGGAAACACTCTTCTCTGCCACTTGTCGTAGAACTCTTGGTGGTCGCGGCGCACCTCGTCCGGATCGCTGGCGTCTATGGCGTGAATAAGCATTACGCCCCGCTCCCAGTCGACGTCCACCAAGAAAGTCCCCGGCGAGAGCGTTGTACACTGGGCCGAGACCGCCACGCCCGTCGGGGTCCGTTCGCCGATCGGCACGGCCACGATGCCGGGGCTGACCAACGGCCTCAGGTGCAGCGTAACCATCGCAACCTCCCAGGTTCCCGTAATAATGCCCCAAATCTCGGCCACCACGAACGGCCAGAAGTACACAAAGCGACTCAACAGGTTCGAGGAAGAAGGCTTCTCCCCGAAAGAGAACCTCCGGGTCAAGAGGATCAGGGCCCCGGATACAACGAATCCTATTGCTATGTCCCACGGTGCGAAGCTCCCCAAGACGAGCAAGTAGACCAGCGTTAGGAGAAACAGCGTAAAGACGACGTACCTCAAGCCTACGGCCCCCCCACCAGTACTTCCGCGGCCTGCTCGCCCACGTAGAGCAGCGGTTCGGGGTAGAGGCCGAGTCCTATCAGAAACGCCGCCAATGCGACTACCAGCACCCGCGCCCCGGCCGAACTCGGCTTGCCCCCTTCCATGCGGCCCGGCTTGAGGTAGACGCTCTGGTAGATCTGGAACGAATACACGAACGACAAAGCGCCGCCCAAGAAGATCAGGGCGACCAACGCCACACTTCCCGCCAGGCTCTCTACCCCGATAGCAGCCCGAAACAGCGCCAGCTTACCGATAAAACCGGCGGCCGGCGGCACGCCCGCGATGCTAAAAGCCCCGATGGCGAAAGCCGCCCCGACCATCCAGCCGCGCAGCCCGGTCGCCAGAAAGACCAACAACTTGTTTAGCGAGTTGACCACGGCGTAGATCACCGCCGCCGCGTACCCGACCGGCCCGCCGATGGCGACGGCTATAAGGATGTAGCCTGCCTGACCGATGGCCGAGTACGCCATCACCTCGACCGGCGAGCGTCGGGCCACGGCCTGGTGGGCGCCATAAATAATGCTCGCCGATCCTAGCGCCAGCAGCACCGGCGTTCCGAACGTGAGCTGGTCGGGGAGTATGTATCCGCCGAAACGCAAGATACCGTAGCTGCCAATATTCGCCAGGGCGCCGCTCAAGATCGCCGCGACCGGCGCGTGGCTCCCGACGTAGACGGCCGGCAACCAGAAATGGAACGGGAAAAGCCCGAGCTTCAACCCAAAAGCCACGAAAATCGCCGTTGCTATGATCAGGGTCGGGTTTGCCCCGGTCTCCAGCGCCCGCTCGGCGGCCATCCTCATGTCCAACGTTCCGGTAATGTGGTATAGGGCGGCCACCCCGATCAGGAAAATGACCGATCCCAGAAGGTTTATGACGGCGAAGATAAACGCCGCCCGCACCTGATAGTCCTGCTCCCGGTAGCCCGTCAACACGTAGGCTGCCGTCATCGCGATCTCGAAAAAGACGTAGAAGTTGAACATGTCTCCGGTTAGAAAAATCCCCACGAGCCCGGTGTTCAGGAACAGGATTAAAGCCGGGAACGTCCTCGAACGGACACCCAGAATTATCTCGTAGAGCAGCGAAACGAAGACGACCCCGCTCGATACCGCCGCGAAGGTAACGCCCAGGGCGTCGGCCCGCAGCGCTATCCCGAGGCCCAGCGGCCAGTCGCCCGCCACAAAGACGACCGTACCTTCCTGAAACACCCGAATCGCCAGCAGGACAACGGAGACTAAGCTCGTACCCAGGGCTGCCAGGGCGAGGATTCCCACGCTGCGGCGGCGACCATCTAGCATCGCCAGGACGGTGCCGAAGATCCAGGTGAGGCCGATGGAGAGCGAGATCAGGATCAAATCGGTTCCTCGCGGTCGGCTTCTATGAGTTCCGGTTCTTCGCCCCGGTCGAGTGCTTCGGAGGCTTCGGTCTCGGCCAGCGAAATGTCTTCCAGGTCTACCGAGCTGTGCGAGGTGTAGAGCCGGTAGCTAAGGGCTAGTAGCAGGGCGGCGACGCTGGAGCCGATCACGATAGCCGTCAGCGCCATCGCCTGCACGAGCGGGTCGCTCGTCTGGGCGTTTTCGGCCAGCGGGTAGATGGGAGCCCGCCCCCGCGTGATGCCGGCCGACACGATAAACAAGTTGGCGGCGTTTGAGATGAGCAGTATCCCGATAACCACCCGGATCAGGTTGCGCTGCAGGATCAGGAAAGCCCCGGCCCCGAAGACTATGGAAACGGCGAGCGAGATGATAAACGTCATCCGGAGCCCCCTCCATAGGCTTCATCGGGGTCCCGATGCTCCTCTTCCTCCGGGCTGCGACGCTCTACGCGGGCGACGAGCCGGGCGATGAGGCTTATAGTCCCGGTCCCATAGCCGATAACCAGGAGGAATATCCCGATGTCGAAGGCGACGGCCGTTATGATCTCCAGCGTGCCTACGTAGATCACTTTCCCACCCGCCGGCGGCCAGTGGGTCATTAGCGGCTCACCAACAAACAGCGGCCGGAACGCTACCGCCAGCGTGACGAGCAAGCCCAGGAACGCCAGGTAACCGATGCCCCGCAGCGGCAGAAGCCTCTCGGCCTGCTCCCGTCCGAAAGCCAGATACTGCATCAGTATGCCCAGAGAAACGACGACGCCCGCCGAGAAACCGTCCCCCGCCTCGATGTAGCCTTTTATGAGGATGGCCGCCGCCGTAGCTATGGTCGGCATCAGGAGGAGCCGGGATACGACCCGGGTCATGACGCTCGTGACGCCCGCCGGTACGCCGCCGGGACTGCCCTCGCGCACCCCTTTCACAGAAACCTCCGGCTCACGGTAGCCTCCCGCGCCAGAGCAGGGTCGCTATCCCGAGCAGCACCAGGGCGACCACCGAGATCTCCCCCATCGTGTCCAGGCCCCGGAAGTCGGCCAAGATCACCGTTACGGCGGCTTTACCGTGGGCGTCGGGCGTAAGCTCCAGCAGCCCTTGGGCGACGGTCTCCTCCGTCGTGGTCTGAGAGAGCGTCGCCCAGCTTATGGCGAACATAAACCCGCCGGCCAGCACCGCTATCGCCGCCTTCGCCTTTGCGTACTGCACCGGTATCCGCGCCCCGCGGCGCAGAACGTCGTAGGGGATGAGCTTGAGCACCCCGAGGACTATAAGCGTGATGATGGTCTCGACCAGCACCGCCACCAGGGCCACGTCCGGCGCACCGAAAAAGGCGTAGGCGACGGCAATAGAGAAACCAGCGGCCGAGATCACCAACACCAGGGTAACGTGTTTGCGGACCACGCACGTCGCCACCGAAGCTGCTGACGCCCCGATCAAGGCTAGTACCAACGGGAAGTCATCCCTCACAAACCCGCCGAATTCGTACACGCCGGACGTCCCGGTAAAAATGAGGCCCAACCCTACGAGTATCCCCGCCGGCACCAGAATCGCCGCCACCCGGGCTCGCGTGTCCCGCACCTCGATCCGGTGGATCACGTCGGAGAACCGGTTCAACTTTTCCAGGCTAACGAAGTAAATGCGCTCCGGCCCGACCTTCTCCCCGGCCCGGGCAAATGCATTCACCGCCCCCTGCCACAGCGGCGTCGAGATGATGACCAGCGCGCCGAGCCCGAACGTCGCCAGCGCCAGCAAGTTCTCCGGCCGGGCGTCCAGGTGGTAGGCGGTCGTTACGCCGTCTATGGTATCCGCGTAGGAGACCTCGCCCGCGGCCCGCGCCAGCCTCTCGAAAGGACTCACGACGATGCCGCCGAGCAGCACCAGAACCCCGAGCACCGTGATCGGCAACACGAGCGCGTTCGGAATGTTCTCGACCTCGCCTTCCTCGTCCCCGAGAAAGATCCCGCTCCAGAACTTCCAGGTGTAGGTAAGCGTCAAAACCGTCGCCAGGAGCGCCATTCCGGGAAACAGGAGGCTTTCTTTCTCCAGCGCCGCCCCGAACAGCAACTCATCCTTAAAGAAGCCGATGGTCACCGGCAGCGCGGCCAGCCCCGCGGCGGCGGCGGCGGCGGAGGCTGCTAGCAGCGGCATCCGACGGGCCAGGCCGCCGATACGGGAGAGTTGGTTCTCGCCGGTCGCCTCCGTAACCGCGCCGGCGGTTAGAAACAGGGCGCTCTTTGCGAGGGCGTGGGCTATTACGTAGAAAGAGGCGCCCATCGCACCGTACTTGCCGCCCATCCCGAACATAAAAACCACGTAGCCGTACTGCGAGATCGTCGAGTACGCGAGCAGTTGCTTTAGCACGTTCCGGGTAAGGGCGATGAGACCGCCGACGAGTATGGAGCCCGCCCCGATCACCGTCAGGGCGCCGAGCAAGAACTCGCTTTTTTGCACGAGCGGGTAGACCCTTCCAATGAGCAGCACCCCGGCCGCAACCATCGCCGCTGAGTGCAGATACGCCGAGACCGGCGTCGGGGCGGCCATCGCCCGTGGCAGCCAGAACTGGAACGGGATCTGGGCGCTCTTTGCGAGCCCGGCGACCGCTATGAGCCCGCCGGCCACGATCAGTAGCATTCCTGGCTCCGTAAGCTCCGCCAACTCCGGTACGGAGAAAGTGCCGTAGGCGGCGTAGAACATGAGCGCCCCGATCAGCAACAGCACGGCGGTGACACCCGTGACCAACAAGGCCATGAGGGCCGAAGAGCGAGACTCTTCTTGATGGGCGTCGTAGCCGATCAGGTAATACGAGGCGATAGCGGTGAGGTCCCAGAAGAGGAAGATCAGGATAAGGTCCTGCGCCATCGCGAGCCCGACCATCGAACCCATAAAGAGCAAAATAAAGAAGTGGAACCTGACGGCGTACTTCTGGGACCGGTCCTCGTGGTGCAGGTGCAGCGGTATGTACCGGGAAGCGTAGACCACGACCAGAAAGCCGATGCCGGTGGCGAGGAGCGTGTAGAGCGCGGCGAGCCCGTCCAACTCGACCGCGAAGCGCAAGTCTAGCGTCGGCGCCCAGGGAACATCGACCTTTCCGCCGCCCACGATCCACCCGTACAGCGCGGCTGCGAAAGCCAGCGCGGTAACCGCCGCCCCCGTCGGGGCCGCGAGGCTCGTGCGGACCGTTCCCGCGAGCACCGCTACGGGCGCGGCCAACAAGGCCAGGGCCAGCGGCACGAGTACCAGCGCCGCCGTTAGCAGTGGCTTCTCCCGAGCCCGCCGCGCTTCCGGAAATGCTCCACCATTACTCTTTCCGTAGAAGGCTTGTTCAAAGCCGTAGACCTCTTCTAGCTTTATCCGGTGTCGGGACAGTTTAGCGCCGATCCGGCACTAAGTGTAACGGTAAGCGGAATTTCGCGTCGGGGCAGCCACCGAGCATTCTAGGGTTTACAATGTTGCGAAAGGAGGAAGTTTTGAAAACGAGCGTTGCACAACTAACAGACTCCTACAACCGCAAGATGGACTACCTGCGGATCAGCGTTACAGACCGCTGCAACTTCCGCTGCCAGTACTGCATGCCCGAAGACATCGTTTTCCAGGACAAAAGCCACATCCTTTCCCTGGAAGAGATGCTCACCTTCGCCGAAGCCTGCCTGCAACTGGGCGTAACCAAAGTCCGGGTTACCGGCGGCGAGCCGCTCGTCCGGCGCGGCATCGTCTGGTTCGTCGAGCAGCTAAAGGCTATGGGCTTCGAAGACGTTACCATGACGACCAACGGCTTCCTGCTAAAAGACTACCTCGAAGACCTAGTGGAAGCCGGCCTGGACCGCATAAACATTTCGCTGGACACGCTGCAGCCGGAGAAGTTCCAGTTCATCACCCGCCGGGACCACTTCGAGAAGGTGTGGGATTCCATAATGGCCGCCCTCGAAACCCCGCTCTCGCCGGTAAAGCTAAACGCGGTGGCGATGCGCGGGGTGAACGACGACGAGATAAAAGACATGGCCGAGCTGACGCTCCGCTACCCCATCCACGCCCGCTTTATCGAGCTAATGCCGCTAAACGGCGACACCGACGGCTCCCGCTTCCGGTCGCTCTTTATCTCCGGCAAGGAGATCCTGGAGAAAGCCCGGGCAGAACTCGGAGACCTGAAGCCCGTGGAAAAAGAAGACCCGGCGGCCCCGGCCGATGAGTTCAAGTTCGACGGCGCACCCGGAACCTTCGGCGTTATAACGCCGGTCAGCGAACCTTTCTGCGCCCGGTGCAGCCGGCTGCGGCTAACGGCCGATGGTAAGATCCACCCTTGCCTCCTCACCGACCTCGACGTGCCGGTAAAAGACGCTATCCGTTCCGAAGACCCGATACCGGCAATTCACGAAATTCTCTGGCACACGGCCGGAATAAAACCGGCTGCGGGTCTAACGCTGCCGGAAGAATCGCGCAACAGGACGATGAGCCAGATCGGCGGTTGAGTTCTTTATTTTTTGCCGACGTGTACGATGATCTCCAGCCCCGGCCGTGACTCGATGTAGTCCCTTAGCGAGAAGTACTCGACCTGATAGAAATACTCGCCGCGCTCGGCGGAGATCAGCCCTCCCGAATCCGCCAAAGGAACTTCCCTCGTTTTCTCCGGTTTGCCGGGCACACGCTCTTCCATCATCGTTTTCTCGGGTGGCGCCAGTTGTTCCGGCGGTGGTTTCCGGGTAACTTCCCAGCCGTTTGATTCGAGGTTTCGGACGTAGTAGTCCTGGACTTTCTGCCGGCTCTGACGAGTCTCGTAGCGGGCAAAGCAAGTACCCGTCTCTTCGCTCGCCTGTGGTTCGGTCTGCCGGTCTCCGAAATGTGGAAACTCTTCGTATACATTCTGCTCTTCCGAATCACAACCGAGGCCCAGGTCAGAAAAGTAGACCCAAGAAACAAAAAGCCCGAGCGCCAGTAGAGAGATCAGGGCCGCTGCCGTAAACACAGGTCCACGCCAAGCTCTTATAGATAGAGAATGCACTTTAGACCCTCTGCTCCGCCTGTTGCACCGTCCCTGCTCTTTGTAAGGCGCCGTAGAGTACGAGCCCGGTCAGTACTCCATAGAGAGTACAGATCATGCTTTGATAAACGGCGATGGAGATAAAGGCCCCGAAACCTCCACCCCACACGCCAAGCAGCGCATCTAACTCGAGGTAGAGGGCCGCCGCCCCGAAAACACCTCCCGAAGCACTCGCGAGAATCCACGGTAGAAGCCAGAGCAGCGCGGCGCGGCGGAGTACCGCAAGCAATAAGACACCCTGGAAAGTCCCATAGACCGCCCACACAAAGGGATCGAATAGCGCGTACGCAAATACGTCATCCCGGGTTATCCGGTGCGTAAAGTCAACCAGGCCCGGAAGTGCTCCTTGAATAGAGATCACGACCACCTGCGCCACGACCCACCCGAAGAAACTCGCCACTACCCAGAACCCGGCGCGACGCAGATACCTCCTCAAAACTACCCACTGCGCGAGCCCGAGGAGACCGCCAAACAAGATCAACTCTCCAGTGAACTGGGCGACGTACCCGAGACCCCCAATAAACCCACCAACCGCACACCCGAATATCCACCACACGAGTACCGAACCTAGAGAAATGTCGGCAACCTCGAAGTCCGCACTCTCGCACCGAACCGCCGAGATAATCGCCGCCAGAACAGCTAACGGAGCGGCCCCGTACCCGAGAATTACCAGAGGCCCATACAAAAAAGCATAAACCGCCGCGCAGATCGCGCCAACAACAAGCGCCACCCACACCGCACCAAAAACCTTCGACCATCGCCCAGAGAAACCACGAATACTTCTCGCCACGGCAACTACCCTTCCCGGATTTACTTACGTCGTAAGTATACTTTGTGCGGGCGGGTGGGTCAAGAGGCGCGGCGCATAGATGAACTTTAGTTCAGTCAGGCTCTATGGAGGCGATGAGGCCTTTGGAGGTTAGTTGTTCGGCGTAGAGTTCGGCGAGTTCTTTGTGGGTTTTATGGGCGACGGCTTTGTCGTTTGTGTGGGCTTCGATCATTATGGAGATCGCCTGTTTTTCGGACATGCGGGGTATCACCTTGATCAGGGTCTCCACCACGTACTCCATCGGGGTGAAGTCGTCGTTGTGCAGGATAACCTTGTACGGTGGTTCCTGCGAGGTGCGGCGCTCCGTCTGCTCCGGGGGTTTAGGCTTCGTCTCGGTGGCGAGCGTCGCGATGTTATGTCCAAATGGGTCGTTCATCGACAGGAATATAGATTAGCACAGGTTCCAAGGTCAGTGTTATCTAACTTATCAGCGTACCAGCGGCACGGTTTTTTCGAGCACGGCTTCTACGGTGCGGCGGTTGGCGTCCGCTATCTGCTGCGCGCGCTCTATGGGTGGATAGTCCAGCGGATCGTCGCGCATGAAACGCGGCAGTTTTACGGGGCTCTTTACGCCCCACCTGGCGAGCCAGTCTTCCGGTACTTCGTCCGGCAATTCTTGATGGGAAACGGCTCCCCACAAAGCCGTCCACGCCCGGGGAACGACCCGCCAGATGTCGTAGCCTCCGCCGCCGGTTGCGACCCACCGGCCGTGGCAGAGCTCGTGGGCGAGGTCGTGGATGCGGCCCGGAACGTGCTCGTAGAGGCGGGTCGTGGCCGAGAGGTGCGTCAGCGGGTCGAGCTTGTGCCCGTCGCAGCCGTTCTGAGAGATGATGATGTCGGGCCTGAAGGCGCGCAGGACTTCGGGGACTACGGCGTCGAAACATTCGGTCCAGGATTCGTCGTCGGTAAAAGGCTCCAGCGGCACGTTGACGGAGTAACCTATGCCTTCTCCCCGGCCCCTCTCCCGTACGCCGCCGGTTCCCGGAAACAGGTATCGGCCCGACTCGTGCATGGAGACGGTGAGTACCTGTGGGTCGTCGTAGAACATCCACTGCACGCCGTCGCCGTGGTGGGCGTCGGTATCCACGTAAGCTATCCGGATGCCGGGATGCTCTTCCTTGAGGCGGGCGATAGCCACTCCGGCGTCGTTGTAGAAGCAGAAACCGCTGGCCCGGGACCGCAGCGCGTGGTGGAGGCCGCCGGAAATGCACATGGCGTGGTCTGCCTCGCCGCCCATCACCATCCGGCAAGCCTTCAAAACCGCCCCGACTATGTGGGAGCAAGCCTCGTGTACGTTGGAGACGGCGGGATTATCTTCGGTGCCGATCCCGTAATCCAGTAGCTCAGCGGGGGTCGATAGCCCTTTTCCGGCTTGCTGGACGAGCCGGACGTAGGTCAGGCTGTGGGCCCTGAGCAAGTCCGGCTCGTCTGCCGGGTCGGAGCCGGTAAAACTGCAACCCTCCAACAACCCGGCTGACTCGCAAAGATCCAGGGTCATCCGCAAGCGCAGCGGGTTAAAGGGATGTCCCTCACCAAAACCGTAAGCCTCCAGCGCGCGGTCGTGAACCACTGCCGCACCACGGCCACTCCTGACCGAGGCCTCACCGGCACGGTTTTCGGATCCTGTGGGACTGGATCCAGCAGTACTATTCACCACGTTCGCCACGGTTGCTTCACCCTCTCCCAAATCTCCCGAATCCGCCACACGCATTTTACACGGGCTTCACGAATAGAGAAAGAGGCCGGTCGAACTGCTATAAATCGTGCATATGACCGAGTACCTGAACGAGTTTCTAGCCGACAAAGCGACGATGCTCGTCAAAGAAAATTTTACCGGCGTCCGGGCCGAATGGTGGTGGGAGCGGCGGCTCGGCGGCGGCATAGCCGTCTGTCAGGTGCTCGACCCCCGCTCCATGGTCCGCCGTATCTCAGAAGAAACGGGCCGGGATCCGACGCAAGCGCAGCGAATAGTACGGGAAGAACTCGGCCTCGAAGACCTGGAGCCGGTCGTCCTGACCTTCGAAATGCCGGGCGAGACCCCGGCCACCGAAGCCGCCCGGATGCTCCGGGATCGCTCATCCACACCGGAGGGCCTCGCCGCCGGCCTCTACCACCAAGCACAAGAGTCGACGCTTGCGCCGGAGTAGCCGCAGCCGGGCCGGCAGGGGCCGCGGGTTGGGGAGCTTGATCCTGGCCTGCACCCTAGCGCTATTCCTTCTCGGATGCGACGAAGGAGAAGTCCGGTTCGCGGTCGTAGAAATAAAAAGCGCCGGGTGGAGCGGTGAAACAGTGATGGCCGACGGAGAATGGGCGAGAGGCATCTCCACGCCCCCGCTCTGCCGAATACTCGAAGCCCGCGACGGTCCCGCGAGCAGCCACTTCGACCCCGATGCCCGCGTCGCCCTGGACGGTAACACCTTCTCCAAAGAGTTCGTTCCGGCGGAGGCATCCCGGGAAAGCCCGCCCACCGGACGCGACTACTACGTCCGCTGCTCGGTAAGTATGGACTCCGGCCGGTCCGCCGAGGACATCGTAGAGGTCGAGAAGAGTTCTTGAAAGCTCAGTACCGCGGCACGGTCTCGTCTACCCGAGAATAAGCGTCCAGGCCGCCTTCGAGGTTGAGTACGCGGTCGAAGCCCGAGCGGTCGAGGGCTTGTGTGACGTGGGCGCTCCGGACCCCGTGGTGGCAGATCACGACCGTCTCCCGGCCCGGGTCCAACTCGGAAACTCTTTCAGGCAGGGCGCCGAGCGGTATGAGCCGTGAACCTTCTATCCGGGCGGTTGCGAACTCCCACGGTTCCCGCACGTCGAGCAACTCCGGCGGGTCGCCGCTCTGCAGTTGATTTTTCAGCTCCCGCGGCGTGATGCTCCCGTAGTCCGGCTCCCGCACTAGAACTCGTAGTCCGCCACGATCCGTCCGGTGGTCCGTTCGTCGAGCTTCTCTACGACGGCGAGATGGTCTGGATGTTCCATGTACTCTTGCAACCCGTCCCGGTCCTCGAAGCGGGCAAAGAGCGCGTGCGTGTACCCGCCGGAACGTCCGCTGAAGTCCTCCCCCACGGAGAGATCTACCACGCTACCGACACCGTCTTTTAGCGCCCGGATGGAAGATAGAAGGTCCTCCACCTCTTCTGGTGAAACTTCTTCTTTTACGGCAAAGAACACGAGATGGTCCACCACAACGATCCCCCTTTTACGAACGTCTTCCTTAGGAGTCTAGCACCTCGACTGCTGGCCTTTACTCCTCCGTCCAAGCGAAGCTTGCCACGAATAAAGTAAACTGTTCCCGTCGGCGATAACACTACGGAGGAGGAATTACACTGGAGACTTCGCTTGCGACGGCCTTTCTGTTGATCCTGGCCTACGTGCTGGGGCTCGTGGCTAGTGCCCTCAGGCTCCCACCGCTCGTGGGGTACCTGGGCGGGGGCTTTGCGCTGTTCGCCGTAGGCTTCGAGAGCACCGAGCTTCTGCACGAGATTGGCCATATAGGCGTGTTGCTGCTCTTGTTCACCATCGGCCTGCACTTGAGGATCAAAAGTATCCTTCGCCCCGAAGTGCTCGGCGTCGGGGCAATTCACCTCGCGCTGAGCGCGGCGCTGTTTACGCTGGTGGTGCTGGCCTTCGGGTTTGGGATCACGGCGGCGATCTTTATCGCTATCGCGCTGGGGTTCTCCAGCACGGTGCTCGCGGCGAAGACGCTGGAAGGCCGGGGCGAGTTAGATTCCTACCACGGCCGGGTCGCCATAGGAATCCTCATACTCCAGGACATCGTGGCGATCGGCTTGCTGGCGTTCAGCGGCCTGGGGGTGCCTTCTCCTTGGGCGCTGCTGCTGTTGGCGATTCCGCTGGCCCGGTTGCCGCTAACCCTGCTCTTGAACGCCAGCCGCCACGAAGAACTACTCCTGATCTACGGCCTCCTGCTCGCCCTGGGCGCCGGCGCCCTGTTCGAGGAGGTCGGCCTGAGTTCGGAGCTCGGCGCGTTGGCGGCCGGGGCGCTCCTGGCCGGCACGCCGCAGGCCGACGAGCTGGCGGACAAGCTGTGGGGACTCAAAGAAGCGTTTCTCGTCGGGTTTTTTCTGGAGATCGGACTGGCCGGCTTCCCCACCTTCGGCGGCCTGGCCTTTGCCCTGCTACTGGCGCTGCTCCTGCCGCTCAAGACCGCGCTGTTTTTCTTTCTTTCGGCGCTCTTCAACCTGCGGGTCCGCAACGCCTTCATGGTCGCCGTCTCGCTGACGGCCTACAGCGAGTTCGCCCTTATAGCCGGGGCCGCGGCGGCCGCAGGAGGCCTGATCCCCGAGTCCTCCCTTGTCGTCTTGGCGCTCGCGGTAGTCCTGTCGTTCGTGATGAGCGCGCCCTTGAACCGGGCCGTTCACAACCTCTATGCCAGGTTAGAGCCTACACTCTGCCGCTTCGAGCGGGACGTCCGGCACCCCGACGAGACCCCGCAAATACTTGGCAGCGCCCGGTCGCTCGTGTTCGGCATGGGCCGGACCGGCAGCGCCGCCTACGCGAACCTCAAAGGAAACGACGCCCACCCCGTCGGCCTCGACTCGGACCCGACCAAGATCGAGGAGCACCGCGCCGAGGGCCGGCGGGTCGTCTACGGCGACGCCGAAGACCCCGATTTCTGGGAGAACGTGAACCTTGAGAAACTGGAGCGCGTCATACTAACCCTCCCGGACATCGAAGGCCGGATGCAGGCCGTCCGGGAGCTTCGCAGCAGAGACTTCGACGGCATCATCAGCACCATCAGCATGTACCCGGATGAAGAAGAGTCGTTGCGAGAGGCCGGCGCCGACATAATCGCCCACCCGCTCGCCGAGGCCGGCTACGGCTTGGCCGAACAGAGCTTCCAGCTTACGGCCACCCGTTGAGTTGACCTAAAGGTTCTTAAAGGTCTCTCTACGCTTCGGCGCGCCGGCGCTGCAGCTCCCAGACGACCAGCGCCAACACCAAGACGCCGACCACGGCCCAGCCCCAGGGCCCGATGGTCAGCAGGTGCCCGCTGACAACGGAGACGACCACGATGGGGATAATGCCGAGCGCCGTCGTCCAGGTAAACTTCCAGAAAGGTACTTTGAGCAGTCCCATCGCCAGGTTGAGCAGGCTGAAGGAGATGATCGGGATAAACCGCACCGCGACGAGCTGCCAGTCTGAGCGCTTCTGGGTCCACTCTTGCATCCGCTCCAGCCGGTCACCCGGCGCTATGCGGAACACCAGCGGCCCGGCAAAGCGGGCCGCACCGTACCCGGCCCAGGAGCTTACGACCATGCTACCCCAGGTAATGGCTATGCCGCCCCAGGTCCCGAACACCAGGCCGTTCGCCGCCGCCAGAATCTCCAACGGAAACGGTACGAAAGCGTGGATGACCATCAGGGCCGTCGAGGTCAGCGGGGCCCACGGCCCGAGATCCTGAATGGTGGCTCTCAGGCTCCCCGCGTCTACTCCTTGAAATAGAACCCAGAGTTCGCCGAGCGGGCCACTCATCCACCAGCCGAAAGAGAACACGGCAACCGCCGCCCCGACAAAAACCATAACCCGCCGCAAGTCGGGGTCTATACGGTTGATCTTCCCGTCCCGCCGCTGGTAAGGCCGGTTCTTCGTTGAACGCGGCACCTTCTTTACGCCGCGCACGCCACCCACCGAAACCGCCTACCCGTCAACGATGAGCTTTTCTTTTTGGGACAATCTTCTCTCCGGGAAGGGTCTCGGTCTTTTTGCGCTTTGGTCGGCCTCTAGAATAACGCCACAGGTTCGAGTCTACCATTCTACTCGGGCGGGAACGTGACAAGAACTACGACCGGACGTTCTGCGCCCACGCGAACAAATCTCCTAGCGTGTTCCGGGCTTTCTGTTTCTGGGATTTGGAGCTGTCCGACGTGGCTTTGAGCAGTAAGCTCCCGTCGAGGTCTACTTCTTTGAACGAGACGTCTAGGAGATACTCGGTTCCGTCCTCGTCCAGGGCGAACAGGTAACAGGTGGGATGATCTTCTACGTCGTAGGTGACCCAGCCGCCGGTGTTGTAGACCCGCATGCTTTTACCGTTCGGCAGGGAAAGGTCGCCCCATCCGCCGTCGTGGGTGTCGCCGTAGACAAAGGTGATGTCTCCCATCAGGCCGTGCCTCTCCAGGTGATCCGTGATGTGGGGCAGGAAATATTCCATGCAGAGTTTTAGAGGGGGGTCGGAGATTTCCCCGTCTTTCGCGAGGCGTGGTATGAGGTCTTCGGACACCTCTTGCAGTTGCGCGGCCGGGAAGAGCTTGCTCTCGTCCGGGCTTTGTCGCTGCAACCCGAACCTCCCGCTCAAGACAGCCATTAGGTATCCGGCCTCGTCGAGCATCGAAACCGGGTTGTTCTCGTAAGCCGGGAGTAGCGCGTCTATAAACGGCGACACCACGCGCTCCAACTCTTCCAGGTTCTGCGCCTCCCGCACGTCGCCTTCGGAGAGGACCTGAAAGTCTCCGAGAAAACCGTTCGAGGTTGCCAGCTCCGCCAATTTCCTCGACCAGCGGGGGGCGGTAACTTCCTTGCGGAAGTGGGTGCCGTGCGAGAAAGCGTAGGTGCGGCCGCCGAACTCTTCCGCGTAGATCGGGTTGGCGAAGACTATGTCGCGTTCCTCCTCCCGAATAGTTTTCCAGAGAGGGCCATCAGGGTACTCGAAGATCGTGGAGAGTAGCTCTCCGGCGCTGTTTTTCGGGTCTTCACGTTTTCCCCGGCGGACTATCTGGTCTCCAGCGGGCTCGGTGATGCACCCGACGGTCTCTTCTCCGTACAGCTTGCGGCAGTAGGCCGTCCATAGCGTGTGGTCGTGGTTTCCCGGCATGTAAACGACCTTCTCGAAGGAGACCGCTTCGCTCAGGGTATCCATGAACCCGTGGGTGCTGGAGAGCATCTCGTCGGGGGTAGCGTGGGACCTCTCGGGTATGTCGCCGAGCAGGATCAACTGCTCAATTTCCACCTTCTCGCCGCCACCGAGGTGTTCGAGGACCACGTTTCGCAGGTGCTCCCTGCCCTGCCGGTACGAGAGCATCGAAGGTGCCTCTCCCAAATGGGCGTCAGATATCGCGAGGTACTTCAGGCGCAAGATGCTCTACCTTTCGAACGTAGACACTTTTTCGTATTAATGCTCCGGCCACATTAGACTAGCACCATTGGGGATGTCAACGCTATCTCCGCCGGTGCGGGCCTAGTTGTCAGGTTTATATTCCCCGTTCGAAGAACGATTTACCAGGTAGATGCCGCAGACGATCAGGGCGGTCCCGACGAGCAGCGAGGGCGTTAGCGGTTCGTCCAGGAAGATAGCCCCGATAACTATTCCGACCAGCGGCACGAAAAAGACGTAGGCCGCGACCCGACTGGCCTCGCCGGCCCGGATCAGGCCGAACCACAACAGCCACGCCGCAGCTATTCCGACCAGCGCCACGTAGGCCAGGCTACCGAAAAGCGCGCCCGTAGGAGACACCTCCGACCAGGGCTCGGTGGTGAAGCTAAAAGCCGTCAGCACGAGGCCCCCGATCACGAACGGCAGCGCCACCGCCCACATCGTCGAAATCCGCGCCTCGTACCGCTTGAAAAAGACCGTGCCCAGCGCCCAGAAAAACGCCGAGCCCGCCCCGAGCGCCACCCCGACCGGGGATATTGCGCCGGAAAGACTTCCGGTGCTCACCGCGACAATCCCGGAGAAACCCGACACCAGACCAAGGATCTTGGCCGCTGAAAGCAGCTCGCCCAGGATCAGCCACGCAAGAAATCCCACGAGTATCGGCTGCAAATAAACCAGCACCGCCGCGGTCCCGGACGGAAGGTTCAGGATCGCCAGCGTCTGGAACCCGATAAAGAACACCACGTTGAACGCCGCCAGCAGCAAAAAAACCGGCCAGTCGCGCTTCAAGTGCGGATCCCCGCCCCATACCGCGGCCACCATCAGCATCGCGAACCCGCCGAGCAACGTCCGCAACCCGGCGAAGAGCATAGGCGGCGAATACTCCAGGCCGACCTTGACGACCGAGAACGCCGAACCCCAGAACACCACCAGCAAGGCGAACGCCAGCACCACGTACCGGCGTTTACCGAAGAGTTGCAAGTCGCTCCCTAAAAACTCGTCTGAAACAGCCCGGACAGCTTACTACGAAAGGAGTGGTCCGGCGCTTCAGAAGGTGTATTGTCAGCATAGGCTACCGCGACGTTTATAATGCCCCGCAAGAGCCTATGCGTATTCTCGACGACAGCCGGCAAGACCTCGTAGACCGGGAGCGGTCTCTCCTGGAGATATTGATCGAGTTTTTGGGAGACTTTGGGGCGCCCCGGGAAGATATAGAGTTGGTCCGGCAGACGCTCTCAGATCTGGAAGAGTTGTTTCTGTTGGTCGTGGTTGGGGAGTTCAACTCGGGGAAGTCGGCATTCATAAACTCGCTGCTGGGGGCGGAGATCGCCACTGAGGGCGTTACGCCGACCACCGATAAGATCACGGTCCTCCGTCACAGCGAGGAGCCGGAACGCCGCGAACTTCGCGAAGGCATCTTAGAGAAAGGTCATCCGAACGAGTTCCTGCGCGAGATCTCCATCGTAGATACGCCGGGCACCAACGCGATCATCCGCCACCACGAAGAACTCTCCCGCAGCTTCGTCCCCCGTTCGGATCTGGTTCTTTTCATTACCTCCGCCGAACGGCCGCTGACCGAGAGCGAGCGCGGGTACCTGGAGCTGATCCGGGACTGGGGAAAGAAGATCCTGCTGATCGTCAACAAATCCGACCTTCTGGATAACGAAGAGAGCGCCGAAAAAGTCCGTTCGTTCGTCTCCGACGGCATTCGTTCGATGCTGGGCCTGACACCGCCGCTTTTCTTCGTCTCCTCCTTGCTAGCCCGTAAGGCGAAGAACGCTTCGAGCGGCATGGAACGCGACGCCCTGCTGAAAGCCAGCGGCCTCGGTGATCTGGAGGAGTACGTCACCGGGCTTCTGGACGAGGAGGGCCGGGTGCGGCTGAAGCTAGAGAGCCCGCTAGGCGTCGTTGAGGAACTGGTGCGCCGCTACCGAAAGTCCGTGGGCGAGCGGACGAGCCTCTTAGAAGATGACTTTAAGACTGCGGAAAACGTGGAGTCGCAGTTGGACCTTTTCCAGGAGGACATGCGGCGGGACTTCGAGGCCCGGATGGCGGAGATCGAGAACATCATTCACTCCTTGAACGAGCGCGGCGAGGCGTGGTTCGAGGACAACATCCGCATCGGCAACGTGGCGGAGTTGGTGCGGCGCGAGCGGATGCAGGAGCGTTTCCAGCGCGAGGTCATTGGGGACACCGAGGCGCTAATCGACGAACGGGTGGACGAGCTGGTTGACTGGATGGTGGACCGGAACCTGAAGCAGTGGCGCGACATCGTGGAGTACGTCAACCGTCGCCGGCAAGCGCAGTACGACGAGCACCTCATCGGGGAGGTTGGCGACAACTTCGAGTACAACCGGAGCCAGGTCATCCGCTCTGTCGGTAAGAACGCCGCCGACGTGGTCCGCAACTACGACCGTGAACGCGAGTCGGAGCAAATAGCCCTTTCCCTGCAAGGCGCCGTCGCCCAGACGGTCGCCGCCGAAGTCGGCGCCATCGGTTTGGGGGCAGCCGTGTCCACGGTCACTATGGCTGCGGCGCTAGACGCAACCTTTATCCTATCGGGGCTGCTTTTGGCCGGCCTCGGCTTCTTCATCATCCCGAACCGGCGGCGCAAGGCCCGCGAGGAGTTTCGGGAGAAGACCGACGCTTTGAGGGACCAACTCCGCGAGGTAGTCTCCCGGCAGTTCGAAACGGAGCTCGCCCGTTCGGCCGAGCGGATGCGGGAGGCGATAGCGCCTTATACCCGCTTTGTCCGCACAGAATACGCCCGCATGACCGAAGCCCGCGGCACGCTGGCCGAACTCGACAGCGAAGTGGATGCGTTGAAAGCGGAGATCTCCGCCCCCACAGTGGACCCAAACGCCCCGAGCCCTTAGAGGTTGTTGCGGAATGCCATAGAAGAGTTGGCAGCCTACGAGAAGCGTCGGGCCTGTTGATTCTTATGCTGCAGACGTAGCTACGATAGATGATCGCAAAGCGCTTCTCCACGCATAAGAAGATATAATAATATCGGTCACAATACTACTTTTGGTGGACAAAACCCTCCAAAATAAGGATGCACGCCTGGAGTCTGTTTATGAAGATCTAAGTAGTCGTTGAAAGCCATTGTTGTAGGAATATCTAGTAAGGAGGAAGTTCTTTGAGGAAGTTAATGTTAGCGACCTTAATGGGGGTCATGGTGCTGCTCGCGGTCTCGCCTGTGCTGGCGCAAAGTGGTGTACAGAGTCCGGCCTGTGCAGAACTCGGGGACAGCGGTGAGCAGGCGCAGCAGGAGGCGCAGACCCTTTTGAGTCAGGATCCCTCAGATCCCAACGGCCTGGATGCCGATGGGGACGGTATACCGTGTGAGTTCACTGAGTCAGCCGGAGAAATCTCTTACGAGGACGGTAGCGTGATCTTCGTGACCCCAGCCGCTCCTCCACAGAATGGCGACACCACTGGCGATCAGTACGATGAAGATCAGCCTACTCCTGAGCAGCCCGACGGTGAGCAACCTGCTCCCGAAGAGGACGTTACTGCCGAAGACGGAGGAACCAAGGTTCTACCGGACACCGGTGGCGCCTCGCTGTTGGCGGTGGGCATCGGTGCCTTGCTCATTACCAGCGGCCTCCTGGCCCGTAGGATGGTACGGTGATCATATAAGCAAGTAAAGTTTCTCAAGGGATAGCTTCTGCCAAGTGGCGCTAACGAGGATCATCTATGCGAGGGCCAGGGTTACGGACTGTTCGGACTCCGGCCCTTTAATTCCGCGCGACCTTCCGAGAGGCTGTTAGCCCTCCCGCTCTTCGGGTCGCGCCTCGTGGCTCATGTCCGGCGCCCCGGTAAAGCCTTCCGAGAGACGCTCCGGCTCCTCGACCCGGGTCAGCGCCCGCTCCAGGACTTCCTCGTCCACCGGATACGGTAGGTCCAGCCGTCCGGCCAGGGTTTTATCCAACTCTTCTTCCGAGAGCGCCCCAACCTCTTCGTTCATCTTGGTCATCTCCTGCTCGTCGGTGTCGGCAATACCGAGGTCGTTGACCATCAAAGAGATCATCTTCCGTTCTTTCGCGGCGCGATCCATAACTATTCCTCTCTAAAGCCCGAACGTCTCTGTGCTCGCGCAAGTGTAGCGCAAACAAAAGAACCGGGGCCGCAATTTATCCCGTGCGGGACGCTATCCTTCTTCGAGCTCCCATTCGACGACCGAGGAGCCCTCGTAGATCACGGCCCGCGGCTCTTCCCCATCTTCGACCTGGAAAGTTATGTACCCCCGGTTGCACTCTCCGGGGTCCACGCTGGAGCCGCGCAGCGCGGGCAGCTTCGTCGGCACGCTCGCCATGCGGCGGACGATATCGTCGTTTAGCAAATTGAATTCTCTGGGCGTAAAGTACGATGGTTCCCCGGCAGACTCCGGAACGCAGACCTCCGCCTCTATTACGAAGAAATTCATCCCCGCCCGGGCGTTGTAGACCGAGTCCTCGGGGGGGACCCCGGACTGGCCGGAGAAAACCGTAACGCTGTTTCCGTTGTCGAGCGTGGCGGTATCCCCCACCGTCCGCTTTATGTCTGTTTCGCTCGGGACGGCCGGTCTGGGCAGCGCCTCGCGGGTCGCCTCACCACCAATGCTCTCTCCGGTAATTCCGCTGGTGCTTTCCCCGGTATCTTCCCCGGCACTTCCCCTGGTACTTTCTTCGACGCCCGCATCTGGTCTATCCGGCCCGGATACAACGGTCTTCTCGACCGTAACCTCCCGGGTGACTTCCACGGTCTCGACGGCGGGTTCTACGGCGGCCTCGTCGGTGGCGCCTTGCACTTCGCGCACCTGACTATCCGGGCCGCAAGCGGCCAGAAGGAAAGCGCTGATCGTTATCAGAATAGAGGCTAGACCGGTTCTCAAAGGCCCCCCATTCGTTGCCAAGATACAGAAACAAGTGGCGGGACCCGGGCTCGAACCGGGGACACCATGATTTTCAGTCATGTGCTCTACCAACTGAGCTATCCCGCCGCACTGCGAAGCGTAACCGGAGAGATTCTAGATTACCGGGGGCCGGCTATCAAGGCTCGGGGATACGGACCACGAGGACGAAGTGGTACGAGAACGTCCCATCTTCTGCGGGCGTTATGTCGAAGCCGGCCTCTCTTAGCATCTCCGCTCCTTCTTCGGGTGTCAGGGAAACCTCGGCGGGCGGTCCCACATCCCGCCGGACGTCGGACCGCCAGTCTACAACCAGGAGAAAGCCGTCGGGCTTTAGCAGACGGCACATCTCCGAAAGGGCTTCTTCCCCGATAACCTCGTGGAGCAGGTTTACCGCCAGTACCCGGTCTACACAGTCGTTTGCCAGGTCCACCCGGTTGTTCTCTATTAGCTGCCGACGAATGCTGTGTGGGTAGGTCCTCTCCAACCTCTCCCGCAGAAGCCGGAACATCTCGGGGTTTTCGTCGACCGCGTGGACGAGCCCCGCAGGCAGCTCCCGGCCCCGTAGTCCAGGACCGTCTCCGAACCGTGCAGTTGCAGTAGCTCTACTACACGGTCTTTGGGCAGTATGCGCTGGCGGTCGGGGTTATCTAGCTTCCCGGCCTTGGCCGGGTCGAACTTGTGGGGCTTTCGGGACGGATTATCCCGTGGGGGCAAAGCGCTCCAGCTCGAAGGTTGACTCGATCATCTCCTTCGGTATCGCCCCTACCACAGCCTTTGGCTGCTCGTTGGGCTCGAAGAACGCGATGGTCGGGATGCTGGAGATGCCAAACTGCCCAGCTATCTCCTGCTCCGCGTCAACATCCACCTTCGCCACCTTTACCGCACCTTTGTACTCCTGGGCGAGCTGGTCCATTACCGGCGCAACCTGGCGGCACGGCGCGCACCACGAAGCCCAGAAGTCCACCAGAACGGGAACGTCAGACTTCAAAACCTCTTCTTCGAACGTTTCCGTAGAAACGGCTACCGGCTCGGCCATAAAAAGAACCTCCAAATAATTGCTACATCGCTCACCGCTTAATTTATTACGGGTGTCAAGCACCACGAGATTCGATGGCGGCGAGCACCAGTCCAACCACCGCGGTCAGGATCAAGACTACCGAGGGCCCGACGGCGTAGGGAATAACCCCGGCAAGGCTGGCAAAAGCCGAAAAGAGACACAACATAGAAGAAACCAACAGCAGCACGATGGTCGTCCTCTTGGCCCTCAAGGCGATACGCTCGCGTCCCATCTCACCGATAAGCGTATCTACGCTCTTTGCCTGCCGTTTACGCTTCATACAAACTCCCTGAAAAAGCGGCCTGACACTTGGATATCATACCCCGGCAACGAGCCCGGCAAAACGGTTTGAAAGAAACTCTTTGGTAAAAAAGAGCGGGAGCGACGGGACTCGAACCCGCGGCCTCTGGCGTGACAGGCCAGCGTTCTAACCAACTGAACTACGCCCCCGCGTAGGGCGAAAAGAGTGTAGCAGACCCACCACGCTATTTCTAACGAACGCCCACTACGAGTAGGTGAGGCTGGACAGGCGAGGTTTTTTTACCTTCTGCGCCGCTGCTGCCACCATTGCGTTACCCTATCCCGAAAGTACGCCAGCAGTATGATGGCGAATATCGCCAGGCCGATCAGGCCGAGGGTCAAGCTCTCCTGCGGCGTCCAAGTCCAGTCTATCTCCATGTCCCGAACCTCCTCCGAGGGTGGAGCCTGAAGGTTACCTTACTCGTCCTTGTTGCCGCAAGGTGAAGGTTCTTCCGGTGTCGGGCCGTGGCGCGGCGTCGCAGTAGGTCGAGAGCCTGTCTTCACCCCCACAACCCTGCAAAGCCTGATCCCTTTCGCCAGGGCCGAGGTTTCAGGCTACGGCCGTGCTGAGTGCCTCGGCACCGGGCTGGAACTCGGGTCCCAAGGCCGGGTAGCATCCGAGGTACGACCTTCTCTCGTCGTTGGTGTAGTTTCCCAGCCCTACCAGGGTGGGAGCGTGCCGGTAAGTAGTAGCCAGGGCACCGAACCCGACTGTAGTGGCGCCTATGATCTCGGCCACGGGCCGCCGGCGACCTACCGTTGCTTGTAGTAGCTCCTCCACCGAGGCTTTCAGGGGATGGTTCCTTTCGAACTCATGGTTCAAGAGTTGCTTTCAGCATCTTGGAAGCTTTTGCCGGGATCAGATGTGGGCTCGCCGGAGGAAAGTTCCGGGGAGCGATCTGAGAGCGCCGAGCGGACGGCCCGCAGTATCCCGATGGCACCGAAGAACGAGCTGAGGGCCGCCAGCGGCCAGGCTATGATGCGTGGAAAGCGGGCACTCAAGAGCCCCGCCCCGAGCAGGGCGGCGCTCGCCCCGGCGGCGAACGCTTGTTCGTGGGTCTGGAGCGGGGTAACGCCCTTCTGGAGTACGGCGCTGCCCACCCTGGTTGCCGTTGCTGAAGCTCCAGAACCGCTACCTACGACGCCACGCCGGGCTCTCCGCCGGGCCTTTCGGTCGGAGCTACTGATTTGACCGTCCGCCCGTACTCTGGGTTGACGGCCCGTTCCGGTAGCTTCTACCAGACGGACCTCCCGGGAGTTTGCGATGTCTTCCTCGAACAAGCGTTCCATTCTCTTTGCGAAGTTTGGATCCTCGGCCACCAGGTCTATCTCCCAGTTGGCACCGAGGCTGCTCAGGTTCAGGTTCGTGGAGCCTACCTTCGACCACCAGCCGTCGGCCACGATCTACCAGGTGGTGGGACGTAACCTCCGCTGGTACGGTCCTACCTTCCTCCGGCGACACGTTCTTTCGGAGCACGTCGCGCGTATCGATCTCGACCATCCGCCGGACCAGCGCCGTCGAGGCGCCGTCTCCCAGCAGCACCCGGCACGCCATCAACCTGCCAAGGTCGCAGGAGGCGAAGCCTTATAGACCTGCACACCTACGCGGCAAACGCCGACGAGACGGTAACCGGCGAGTGTTCCTTGATGATAAGCCCAGGTCGGGAGCTGCAGGCGGAGAAGGTCGGTCCTGCGGTGACGAGTTTCGGTAACGGCAACCATCGCTGTCCGGGCGCTTTTGTTGCCATCCAGGAAAGCGACGTATTTTTGCGGCGACTGCTCGCGCTGGAAGACCTGCGCATCGAACGCAAGCCTTCGGTGAGTTGGAAACGGTCTGGTAGCGGGTTACGAGCTGCGTGGGTTCACCGTAGCCCTCGGGCAACGTAGTTCATTCGGCCCCACCTCCCTTCGAGACTTCCAACCGGCGCGCCACCGGCGCGGTGCTCAGCCCGTAGACGGCGACGGTGGCGAGGATGACGAGGAAGGCCAGCGGCGTGAGTGCCTCCGCCCCGGAGATACCGGCGTCCGCAAGCTCCAGCCCGAAGACCGAGGCGACGGAGGCGGCCACTATGCCGCGGGGGGCCATCCAGGAGAGAAAGGCGCGCTCGCGTCCGGGAAGGCCGGAACGGAAGGTCGAGACCAGTACCGCCACCGGGCGCACGACGAGTATCAGCACGAGCACGAAGACTAGGGTGCCAAGCGTTGCTACGGAGGTAAGCTCTTCCAGGCCGAGCCGGGCGGAGAGCACTATGAAGAGGATTGCCAAAAACAGGTCTCTAAGTTCTTCTTTGAACTCCACGATTCCTTCGACAGAGACCTTTTGTTGGTTGGCGAGGGCTATTCCCATAAGGGTGACCGCCAACAGGCCGGACTCGGCCCGGATCAGGTCCGAAACGGCAAACGTTACCAGCACCACCGCAAGCGTTACGCCGTTGCGGAGGTTCTCTGGAACCCACCCGCGGGCCAGGGCCAGAAACAAAAAGCCGCCGCCCGTTGCCCCCAGAAGCGTGCCGGTCAGGAAGGTCAGGATGAAGCCTCCCAGGAGCGAGCCGGGCTCCTCTCCCGAATTGGCCGCGAGGATGCCCTGAAAGACGAGCACCGCCAGGATCGCGCCGATAGGGTCAACGAGTATGCCCTCCCACTTCAGCACGGAGTTCAGCCGCTCCGCCGGACGGGCGTGTTCTAGCAGCGGCAGCACGACTGTGGGGCCTGAAACCACGAGGATGGCGCCCAAAAGCGCAGAGAGCTGTGCGCCTAGACCCAACAAGAAGTACGCGGCGAGGGAGGTCAGGACCCACGTCAGGAGCACGCCGACGCTGATCAGGCGTCGCACCACCTTTCGTACACCCCGCACCTCAGAAACGCGCAGGTTCAAGCCTCCCTCGAACAGGATCACCGCGACCAATAAAGAGACCAGAGGGGAGAGCAGATCTCCGAGCAGCGCGTCGGGATCGATCAGGCCGGCAACAGGGCCGGCCAAGAGGCCGACTACCAGCAAGCAGAGTATCGAGGGTATGCCCAGTCGCGAGGCGAGCCACTGGGCCCCAATACCGAGCGCCACAATGACGCCGAGACCTAAAAGCGGTTCCTCTATCATGGGTTGCCGCTCTCGTTGAAGGCGCTGTCTGAGGGAGCCTCGTGCGACGCCGGAAGAGAGGTCCAAACTACCATCACCAATCCGGTTCCTCCTTTTCGGTAGAAAGCGCGCTCGTTTTTCATCGGCTCTGCCGAAGCCCGCCCGGTTCTCAGTCGCCCGGCTTCGCCCGGCTCGGACGAACCGGTTGCAGGGTAGCACGCGCGGCATACTGCGGACCGCCACGAGTAGATATAATGCCCTAAATGATAGGCTCGATGGGTTGAGCGTTAAGGATCTCGCGCATCCTAACGGACCCTAAGGAGATCTGGCGATCTCGTACACATACCGGCTGGCGGCCACGACGATTGGCCACCCGGAGTCGGGTATAGAAAGCGGCTTATGCAGCGGTTTATAAAGCAACTTATGCGGAGGCTCCGCGGAACACGGGAGCAAACCGGTGGGCAGCCCACTAAGCTGCCGGAGTCCGAGCCGGACGTTACGGTCCACCCGACACCGATCCAAATCTCGAAGCGTCTACGAACGGTCCTGATACTGGCCGGACTCTTCGTGCTCGGCCTGGTAGTCTGGTACGTACCAAGCGTGGTTACGACCCTCGTCGGCGGCTTTGCGCTCGCACTCGTGCTCTCTTTCCCGGTGCGCTGGCTCTCGCGGCTCATACCGCGCGGGCTCGCGATTCTCGGCTCGTTTTTGCTCCTGCTGGGCCTCGTTGTGCTGGCGTTGCTCATCCTCGTGCCGTTGGTGGGAGAGCAGCTCACCGCGTTCGCCGACGCTTTGCCGGCCATAGCGGGCACCGCTGAACAGAGCTTACAAAACCTGCTCAGTTTCTTCCAGCAGAGGGGACTACTTCCGAGCGACTCCGAAGAGGTCGCCTCCCGGGTTAGAGAGGACCTGACGAACGCCGTCCAGGCCGTCGGGGGGAACGTAATCGGTGGCGCCCTGGGCGTCGTCACCGGCACTTTTAGCTTCGCCCTGACGCTCTTTGGGGTACTCTTCGTTGGGGCCTACCTGCTCGTGGACGTCCGCCGCTTCAAGGCCGCCTACCTGCGCGCCGCCCCCCACCATTATCGCCGGGACTTCCTTACCCTGTGGGACGCCTTCGGCTACTCGCTCTCCAAGTACCTCGGCGGGCTCGCCCTCGTGCTCGCTATCCAGGGCGTGGTCTCGGCCGTAGGACTATTCTTTCTCAGCGTACCCTACGCCCTGCTTCTCGGGGTCTGGGTCTCTATAACGGCCGTTATACCGTACCTGGGGGCCTGGCTCGGGGCCGTCCCGGCGGTTCTGGTAGCGATCACCATCTCGCCGACGAGGGCGCTCCTTACGGCGGTGTTGTTTTTGGGTATTCAGCAGCTAGAAGGCAACTTCCTGACGCCGAAGATCCAGGGTGACACCCTGCGCGTTCACCCGATCCTGGTCTTTCTCGCCGTGATAGTCGGCGGAGGTCTGGGCGGTATCGCAGGAGTGATCGTTGCCGTCCCGTCGCTCGCGGTGTTGCGCGTTCTCTTCGACTTTTTCCGCGTACGGCTTACGACACAAAGCTAACCCGGAACTCTCCGTGAGCTGCTGGCACTGGTGTCTGTAACGATGCTAGTGGTCATGATCGTGATGGTTGGGCCTCCCAGTAGAAGTCGCCGAGGTCCAGTGACGCTTTTCCAGTGACGCTTTGTTACGGCGGTACGCACCCAGTCTATTTACGTCATAGGCATCACTAGCGGGGATAAGGTTCCGTGCAAGGGCGAACCCGGCGTCACCCGCTTGGAGCTGCTCATCATAGACAAGATGGACCTCGCACCCTTGGTCGGCGCCGACCTCTCGATAATGGACCGCAACGCCTCAAAACTTCGCGGCGACGCCCCCAACGCTCCTCACCTCCGTGTTGAACGGTGAAGGGATGGAAGCGGTGATGGAAGCATCGACTAACTCCGGGGAGAAGAAGGCGGCGAGGTTGTCGCCGCCGCTTTCTACGAAGATCAAGTCTAGCTCGGGCAGCTCCTTCTCGAAGGCTTCGACCGCTTCGAGGTTCATGAAGATGTCGTCCCGGACGGCGGTGTGGGGGCATCCGCCGGTCTCGACGCCGACGACCCGGCCTTCGGGTAGCACGGCGGCTTTTGCAAAAACTCGGCGGCTTCGCGGGTGAAGATGTCGTTTGCGACGGCGGAGATTTCGAACTCTCCCCCTACAGCGATATTCAAAGGTATTGACCCGCATGCAATCATGTAAGGATGAAATCTTACTCAGAAACCGTCTGAAAAGGGGCTCTGAAGCGTTGACTCGGTAGGATACCGAACATGAGAAGAGCATACCAAACCGATCTATCCGACGCCGAGTGGAAGATCATCGAGCCCCATCTTCCCTCTCCGAAAGCCCCCGGACGCCCCAGGGTTCATCCTTTGCGTAAGATTCTCGACGCCATCTTCTACATCCTCCGCGGTGGCTGCGCCTGGCGATTGTTGCCCCACGACTTCCCGCCCTGGAAAACCGTCTATCATGACTTTAGAAGATGGCGCTTGGATGGGACTTGGGAGAGGCTCAACGCTGCAATTCGAGAGCGTCTTCGGGTTCGCCTCGGGAGAGATCCTCAGCCCAGCGCCGGTAGTGTGGATAGCCAGTCGGTGAAGAGCACCGGTGTAGGAGGAGAGGAACGAGGCTACGATGGAGGCAAGCAGATAAAGGGAAGAAAGCGTCACATCCTGGTCGACACGGAGGGTTTGCTGCTCAAGGTGAAGGTTCACTCGGCTAGAGTCTTCGACCGCGACGGGATAAAGCTACTTTTGGAAGGTGCGAAGGAGTTGTTCCCGCACATGAGGCATCTGTGGCTGGATGCCGGCTACAACGGCAAGGAGAAGGGTGCGGACTGGGTAGAGAAAGTCTTGGGCTGGAGTGCCGAGATAGTGAAACGACCTAGCCGCTGGGTATGGGTGCCGGAGGGCGTGGAGCCGCCACCCTACCCGAAGGGTTTCATCGTCCTGCCGAGGCGATGGGTAGTGGAACGGAGCTTCTCTTGGACAGGCCAGAACCGTAGGCTGAGCAAGGACTACGAGAGGGTTCCCGAGACCGTAGAGGCGTTGATGTACGTGGCAATGACTCGCTTGATGGTGAGGAGGTTGGCTCGCTTATGAGGCTTTTCAGACGGTTTCTGAGGAAAGATTCAGAGGCGGGTGAGTGGGAACGGGCAAGCCACAGTCTTTGCGCCCCGATATCTTTGTGCTCTCCTACAATGAGCTTGCTAGAGGTCCTCCATTCCATCACCCTCACCTTGATGATCCCAGCGACTGGCAAGGTAGGCTTCATCGTCTCCGGTCACGGCGTTGATCACGGCCACCTCGCCACCTCCTCCCGGGTCGAAGCGCCACAAGGGCAGGTAGAGCATCTCCAGCCGGCGGATCTCGTGACGCGGTTTGCGGAGCACGTACGAGCGGTTGATCTGCTGGGTCTGGACGTCCTGCACCAGTTCGCGGGCGCGCCTCTCGTCTCTGATTCGGGCCTGCTGCAATGTCCCCACGTCGCGGTCGAGCTCCTGAGTGTGCGGGACAGTGGTCAACTGCCCGCGGTAGCCTGAGACCGCATCTACGAAGATCATGGTGGGTCGGATGACCGGCCGGAACGGCGGACGATCGGCGATCACCTTTGTCCAAGCGAGCCACATCGGATGCAGAAGAAGTTCGCCCTTGCTCATGCCAGTGGGCGACCGTCGGTAGCAGCGACGCATCTTGGCGCGTGTCTGCTCCTCGCTGAGGAGGGAGTCACCTATCGCTGTAACGGACGAGCTCAGGGTGTTGCCGCGGTGTCCTCAACAGGGGTCTCATCCGACGGGATCTCATCCGGCCCGTGGTATAGGTCCACGAGTTCCTGCTGCCGCTGCGCCGGGGGTCCGGTGAGCAAGCTCACGACGATCATCAGTAGCAGACAGACCGGGGCGGCGATGATGGGCTCGGCATTAGTCGGCAACCAACCGCCCACGATGATAATCACGAATGTGGTCGCTCCACCGAGCATGCCGGTCAACGCACCCGCTGTAGTAGCCCCCTTCCACCACAGACCTAGCACGATCGGAAAACCGAAAGCGGATAGGAGGAAACCGCCGACCCAACCGACCATGACCGCAATTATTCCCGGCGGGTCCAGCGCGAAGTAGATGCCGACGGAAATCGCGACGAACATTACGACCAGCCCCAAGGCGGTGACGACTCGTTCCCGGGCTCGGGGATTGATCATGCCCTTGTAGATGTCGTGCGCGACGGCTGCCGAGATGGCCAGCAGCATGGCGTCGGCGGAGGACATGATGGCGGCTAGCAGCCCCGCGAGCACGAAGCCGGCGAGAATGGCCGGCAGGTACTCCTCAATGACGAGGACGAAGATCAGGTCCGTGTTCTCCAGCTCACCGATCCGGCCGAGAGCCGTGCCGCTCATGGCAATCACAGCGCCGCACAGGAAAAGCACCAGATAGATGAAAGTACCCCACATCGAGGAGCGGCGTGCGACGAAGGCGCTGCGGGAAGCGAAGTTTCGCATCACCACCGACGGGGAGATGATCCCGAACCACAGGAACGCGACGAACAGGCCGAAGTAGGACATCCAGGGCTGGGTCACCTCACCGAAAGCCGGATCGACGGCCAGAGCATCTGAGAGGACCGGGCCGAAACCGCCGTAAGAGATGAGAATGACGATCGCCACGATGATGACCCCGCCGCACATGATGATGCCCTGGAGAAGATCGGTGTAGCTGATTGCCCACATCCCGCCGAGTGCGGCGTACACGGTGAACCCCAAGCCGAGGAATATGACGGCCGTGCCATAGTCGATGCCCAAGACGTAGGAGCCGATTAAGCCAGACGCCGTTAGCTGCGGAACCATATAGAAGGTCATCGAGAGGACGACGATAACGGCGGCGACGAGTTGGACGCTGGTGCCGAATCGTTGACGAAAGAAATCGGGTACGGTACTTACTCCGGACTTTCGCATCTGCCCCGCTATAAGGAAGATCGCGAAGGGTAGGAGGGCGACGGCACCAAAAGCGTAGGCGAAGTAGAACGGGAACCCGAGAGAGACACCCGAACCGACGGCGCCCATAAGGGAACTGGCGCTGGCCGTGGCGGCGAAGATAGCGAAAGCGCCGACGAACGTGTTGATGCTTTTTCCGGCTGTGAAGTAGTCGGACTCCGAACCGCGCGCCCTGCGGTAGAAGTAGATACCTATGCCCGTGACGGCGGCCAGGTAGATCAGCAGGACGACCGACTCGGTGATCCTCATCGGCGCGTCTCCTCCTCGCGCTCAAGGCGCTCTACCCAGAAGCAATAAATGAACCCCAGGGCCACCCAGAGGACGATGCCGATGAGCATCAGCCAAGCTACCAAGGAGATCCCACCGATCGTCGTGTTGGCCGGCCACCAAGCGAAGACGAGAGCAGCATATGCAATCATGGCAGTGGTCAGGATAAGCCCAGGCTCTCGGATCAAAGGGCGGCGGGTCGAGGATGAGTTCTCTCGGGACACTGTATTCCTCCAAACTCGAGGGGCAAAATCCTATTAGCACTCACAACTTATTGTACTGATTCGATCACGCGTGTGCCAAGTGTTGGTCCAGGGGGACATCCTCACCGTTGCACTTCAGCGTGGCTGCTAGCGGTCCGGGACCGGCGGTTTCAAGACGTTTTTGAACAGGACCGGCGCTGCTTTCAGGAGCAGTAAGCGTGAGCGTTTGGGCTCCAACCCTAAATCTAGCAGGCTGCGCTTCCGGGCGCGATGTACTTGTCTCTCCCTCCACCAAGGACCCGAGTAGCGTGGCCGAAGAGGAGAGTTCCCAGACCGCCAGGGTTAGCCCTGAGATGCCCGTCGTGCCGTTAGGGTGTTCCGTCGCCGGGGCGCCAGGGACGCGCAGCGAGCGGTCGGTGAGATCCTCGATTAGGAACGGCAACACCTTTCCCGGTTGCTCGAAACGTGCGATGCGCCATCGTATCCCGGTCCCATCTGGCAGCCGCCGCCCACCTTCGTCGGGACCAGCCACGGAGAGGCCCTGCTCTCGAAAATTTTCCACGTCTCTTTCCAGATCGTCGGACGCCAAGCAGTAGTCTATGAGGCCGACGCCGGAGCCCGCCAAAGAGCGCCAGCCCCAGATGTTATCGCGGGGATCTTTGGGATCCAGAAAAGCTACCAACTCTAGATATCCTCCGTCTTGGAAGGGGATCAAGGCGTTGTGGGTCAGGCCATCAGCGTGTTCTCCGCCCGGTACCACGTTGAATCCACGGGCCCGGTAGTCCCTGGAGGCACGCTCCAAGTCTCGGACTAGGATGACTAGGTGGTCTATACGCGTCAACATCTTGCAAAGTCCTTCCAGGAGCTGGCGGATTCACTCTGTATTCTGCACGAGCCGGTAGCGGGAAGCGATCCGCCTTTGACACCATCGTCACAAGTGGGGTATGACCGAGATACGTGTACAATCCGGCCACAAGACTACTTTTCCCTTCAAAAGTAGGAATTTACACCGGTGGATTCCTGGCCCGATACGCCGGCGCCCGCAGCGAAGCGTTCGGTAGCAGCGTCGGAATGCCATAGGTATTGTCCGAAGGTAATAGACCCCAGAAGGCGTTTAGAGGGTCCAGGTTGCCCGGTGAAGGACCAGATGGGGGATCAGGCGAAAGCCGGGGACCAGACGAGGCCGATTCGGCCGGCGGGTTGCTAAAGGGTTTCTGAGGAATGGTGCGTCGGTCGCGCCGCACGCCGTTTATCTGGGGATCGCCCCCTGCCCGGAACCGGAGAAGGCCGCGAGCAGCTCCTCCTCGTCCATCCCCTTCTCAAGCTCCGCGCAGTGGACTAGGGCGTCGTCGTAGAACAGTAGCTGCTGCTCCTCTGGAATTACCTCGGTCTCGTGGACGGGTAGCATCTACGCCACGGCCACTCCTTCCATTGTAGCCTCTTCGTAGTCTGCAGGGCTCCGGTAGCTCAATGCCGAATGCAGCCTATGTCGGTTGTAGAACCCTTCCAGGTACTCGAAGATGGCACTCCTTGCTACCTGGCGATCTGGAAAACGCCGTCGATGCACGAGCTCGGTCTTCGAGGTGGCGATGAAGCTCTCGGCCATAGCGTTATCTAGGGCGGTCCCGGTCCTTCCCATCGAAGGAATGATGCCCCAACCTCTTCGAGGCACTTGCCAAACGAGAGAGCCGTGTACTGCGAGCCGCGGTCGGTGTGGTGAATAAGCCCGGCAGATGGCTTGCGTCTCCACACCGCCATCTCCAGGGCGTCGACCACGAGCTCTGTCCTCATGTGTGAGTCCATCGACCAGCCGACGATCTTTCTCGAATGAGTGTCCAGGATGAAGGCCAGATAGAGAAAGCCCTCCCGCGTCGGCACGTACGTGATGTCCGCCAGCCAGATCTTGTTGGGCTCTCCGGCCATGAAGTCCCTACGGAGCAGGTCCGGTGCAGGTCCGGTGCAGGTCCGGTGCAGGTCCGGTGCAGGTCCGGTGCAGGAGCAGCCCGCGGATCACGGCGAGTCGTTCTACGCTTCTTACCCCTCATACAGCCTTGAAGCCCCGCGGCTCTCATCAACCTCGCCACTCGCCTTCGGCCGCAACCGATCCCTAGTGAGCGAAGCTCCGCATGAACTCGTGGATAACCATAGGTCTGGCGGCTCCTGCTATGGATCTCGCGGATCTTCTCGGTAAGGAGATCGTCTTGCCGTCTCCTCTCCGAAGGCGGCCTACTGCGCCAGGCATAGTAACCGCTCTTGGACACTCCGGGCATCCTGCATAGCGTCGCTGCCGGGTGATTGGCCTTCTCCGCGTCGATAAGCCTGAAAGTGCTCACCGACCCCCGATCTCCTCTCTGGCAAAGAAGGCCGTGGCTTTTCGGAGGATCTCTTTCTCTTGGCGGAGGGTCTTCACCTCACGCCTGAGCCTGCGCAACTCCTCCTTCTCTTCGGTGGTTAGCCCTTCTCGTTCGCCTTCGTCGATCTCGTCCTGGTTTACCCAGCTCCTGAGGGTGCCATCGGAGACGCCGATCTCCCGGGCGATCCTGGGTATGGGGTGCTCCTCATCGGAGGCTTTCACCAACCGGATAGCTTCTCGGCGAAACTCCGGTGGGTAGGCCGGGTTTGTTCGTGGCAATGTTCTCCTTTCCGCAAACTGTTGCCGATCTCAGTCTCTAACAGTCCACGGAACCGATGCAAGTCCAGTCCACCGCAAGGGAGGGACCCATCCCTCGAATGCTTATGCTAGAAAGCAGCGTGGTGTTGTGGTGTTCTTCCCCCGGTTGCGGGGCACCAAGCAGCGCGCCCTCTGCCCAACTGGAGAATAGGCGTAGAGTGGAGAAAGCGAGGTGTTGGCTCCCATCTCGTCCACGAACACCAATCGCTCGGGATCGAGTCGTCCGGCGACCGTCAACCGCCAATCTGCTCTTTTCCATTCATCTCTTTCCAGGCTCCGCCTAGCACCCACTGATCTTTTTTTCGGCTCCATCCCAGGCGCTTCAACAACCGCCAGAGGGTCGAGTAGCTTAAACGCTTGCTCGTAATGGCCTCAAGAAAGTGGACCGTGAGTAGCATCGGAGCGAAAACGTACGGTAAGCTCCGTTAGTCCCTGCGAAGTTATCCGCATCCCGCTACTCTGTGGCGATGGCAAAGCTCCCGAATTCCCAGAATGCCGTCGTGGAGATGCGAAAGCTCCGTGGAGATGCGAAAGCTCCGCGGCTACTGCCTGAGCCTGGAGCACCCGCGGGGCAGGCACAAAGCCAGGATTTTCGCTTCCGCCTTGGGCCTTACCGCCGAGAATTCTGAGGAGCTTCGCCAGGCTCTGCTTTCTGCGGCTGTTTCCGAAGAGGCGACTCCGGTCGAAGAGGACGAGTACGGCCAAAGGTACATGCTAGACTTCGAGATGAACACTGAGACGGGAAGTGCTACCGTACGTAGCGGTTGGATAGTTCGCTCCGGTGAGGACTTCCCGAGATTTACCAGTTGTTGGGTGCTCTAGTAGAGATGTGAAGGACGGCGTAGACATTCTGGACGTTGTGGCTCTCACCGAGGATCTGCCTGAACGGGATCTGTACAGGGGGCAGGTCGGGACGGTCGTCGAGATCCTGAAACCCGGCGTCTTCGAGGTCGAGTTCTCCAACGACGAGGGCCGCGCTTACGCGTCCGTCGCCCTAAAGGCCGAGCAGCTCTTGGTGCTCCACTACGAGCCGGTAGAAGCCAGCTCCTAGCTCGCAGCCCCCTCTGTTGTTTCCGCTCGGTAACGCTTCAAGATCTCGTTGACCGTGGTCTTTGAGATCCTGAGCTTCTCGGCTATCTGCCGCTGGGAGAGCTTCTCGAACTCCGACAGGCGAACCACCTCCGGGGCGTGCCGCTCCGACGGCCTGTAACCCTGTTTCCTGCCGAAGCTCTGTCCCCTGGCCTTCGCCGCGACGATCCCACTCCGGACGCGCTCGTGCAGCAGATCGTGCTCAAACTCGGCGAGACTAGCCATCAGATTGGCGATTAGCTTTCCCTGCGGCGTCGAGAGGTCGAAGGTCAAACCCGTCTGGGAGATCAGAGACACGTCCCACGAGGCGAGCTGTCCCAAAGTGTCCATCAGGTCCTGGGTCGAACGTCCCCACCGGGTTAGCTCCGTTACCAGCACAGCATCCATCTGACAGTCCCGTGCAAGCGCCATCACCTTCTTGCGCTCGATAGGCTGCTTGCCCTTGGCTTTCCGGATCCTGGAGAGCGTCTCCCTGAACACTCCCATGATCTCGAAGCCCGCCCTCTCAGCGTACTCACGGAGGTCCCGTTCCTGGCGGTCGTTGTCCTGATCTGAAGTCGAAACCCGACAATACAGAACCACTCGCCGGCGCCTCTCCAGATCCCCACTTCGCTGTACCAACTAAACCTCTCTGGATCTACGACCTTGTAACCCGCATAAACAGCGGCTTCTCAGCTCCCTAGAAGCGTGTCAAATAAAGTAGAGTTTAGCCGGTACAAAAAACAACTCAACCTACGCTCTTACTCTCGGCACACTTACCTCTGGTACCAGGAGGGCTCTGGTCCGTACAGGCGTGACGGAGTGCTCTCCTCGTAAGGCATTTCTTTGGGCCAGCTCGCCAGTTCCATCGTCATGCCCCAGGGGGTGAGGAAGTACACGAACTTCAGGCCTTCACTTGGCTGCCCCGTCACCGTGGTCGGTTCACCCAGGACCTCGATGCTCGGCTGCTGCTTCAGGTAGGCGACGGCCGGCTCTATATCCTCGACGTAGAAAGCCAGGTGGCTGGCACCTACGTCGCTGTTTTTGGGCGGTTGCGTCTGCTGCTCTGGTGCCTCGGGCACCTTAAATTCCAAGAGTTCGATGTTGGTATTGGGTCCGCAGCGGAGCGCGGCGAGGTTTAGCGTCGCGCCGGGGTGGGCGTTTAGATGGGTTCTCATCCAGTCACCACCTTCATCCTCGAAGGGGCCAGCTTTGTACAGAAATTCGCAGCCGAGCACGTTTGCAAAGAGGCCAACGGCCTGATCGAGGTCCGGCACCGTGTAGGAGTTGCGTGCGTCATACACCGTAACGAACCGTAGCTACAAACTCGACTCTTCACCAACATTGTCTCGGCCGTGGCCCGGAGACGAAGTTTGGGCGCGGAAGAACTCGTTCAGTGCAAAGTTCCCAAAAGCCAGAATCCTCCCGATAAATACCGGTAGCTTTCTCCCGCTCACCGTAGCCCCTATGCACGAAATATGTTCCTAAGTGGGCGATGCTGGGTTCGAACCAGCGACCCCCTCCTTGTAAGGGACTTCGGGCCTGTTTCGGGGTGTTAGTCGGTGTTGCAAATATCCTGCAAAACGGGAAAATTCGTACTCCAGCAACAATCCGCAACAAGGGGCAATTTCGCCCAACTGGTGTACAAATGGTGTACGGATTACGGGTGTGTCGGAGGCGTCAAGACCAGGTGCGCCAGCTCTGGTGGGCTGAATCGGCGTCGGAAAGGATCTTCTCCCAGTCGTCGCGCAGCGGCTCTACTCGGAGCTCGGTGATGACGAACCGGATGACCGACTCGATGGAGATACGGCCTGTGGGGATGTGCGTCCGGTGGAGGTCTTCGCGCCCGAGGCGGGCGCCTTGATCGAGGTGCAGGTGAGGGTGGCGCACCTTGAACCTCTCTGCAGGATGCCAGTGGAAGGCTAGAACCACCCGATTGTCAGCGTCGCGCAGATTGTAGTTGTATTCGGCGGTACTGACCTTCCACGGTCCTCTGTCGGGCTCCTCTACCCGGATCACGTAGTAGAACTGCTTGACGACCAGGGAAAGGTCCGTCTCGCCGGGCAGCTTCTGCGGCAGTCCATCTGCGAGTACCAAAGCGTGCGGCTCGTCGGTAGTGGGATAGTAGCCACCCTTGACGTTGAGTTGGACCTGGGTGACGCAAGAGATGACCCGTTGTAGTGGGTCCAAGAAGTTGTTCACAGCTTCAGCCGGGGTCCTAGCCGCCACCTAAGAGAAGAGCACTCTTTAGCGGGCGAACGGTAGGAGCATTGCCACGTCCACGACATCAGGTTGGTCAGGATCGTCATCGTAGTAGCCGCTGTCCCATCGTTCGATGAACTCTTCGCCGCTGATGCCGAGGTAGAAGCGGGCGGCGTTGTCGAAGAGCGCGCGGCCCTCCTCGTCGGTGAGATCCCGCACGCTTCCGTTTGCCCCTACCGCCTTTTCCATGACAGCTCCTGTTTCGCCAACCTCAATAAGTATACCCCGTTCTCGATGTCGTGGCCGAGGTCTTGGAGAGTTCGTCCTACCGCCCTGCCCGAAAGGTGAGCGTCAGTTCTCCTCGACGTCCAGCTCCCCGCGGTCACGGAGGTTCAGTAGGATGGCGAGCGTGGCCTGCAAGGGCACACCGGACCAGTAGGCAGTGGACTCGACGTTCCAGTAGCCGCGCCATTCGTGCTTGACCCACTCGACCCACTCGGGCTCGTCTTGCTCTATGGTGGGTCTCAAGGCGCGCACAGTGTCGGGGTCCAGCTCCAGAAGACTGCCGGCCGCGTAGCAGAACTTGTCGTCCCACTTGAAGGAGAGCGGACGTTCCTCGTATCCACGTGCCTCTAGCTCCCTCGCGCGCCTGGCCTCCGGACGCAAGTCCTCATGTACGGCCAATACCGACGGTTCGAGGTCTCTGGCGTAATAGCCTTCCAACCCCTGGTTGCGGAACCCCCACTCCAGTACCCGCAGGCTCAACCCTTACGCGCCTCCCCTCTGAGAGAGCCCTTGGCCTCCTCTTTAAGCATCCGCCGGTAGAAAGCCCTGAACTCTCTGACATCCTCTAGGTCTTCCCGGCTAGCTCGCTGTCCGTAGGCAAAGGCCACTGCCAGCTCCACCCATTCCTCTTCGGAGAGGTCGTAGAGGTGATCCAGGAGGGTAGGCAGGTCTCTCGGCGCCGCGTGTACTCCACGCATCCAGTTGGAGACGGAGTTCTGCCGGTAGTCATGGCCCCGGTCGCGAGCTTCTCTGGCGAGGGCCGACTGGCTGGAGCCGCGAGAGTGCAGGATACGGTAGAGGACCTCGCCGAACCACGTATAGTCTCTGCCGTCCATGCGCTTCGCCTTTCTCCTCCGCTCGCGCTGTCCTCCAACGAGATGCCACGCAGTCTAGCACAGTCATCTGCTCACCTGATACACGAGAGTGTTGCACGGTTGCAGGTGGGATCGGGAGATAGACGCCCCTCTCCCCTACCTGCTCCGCGTGTCAGTATTCTTCCGGCAAGAGTAAACAGGTACTCGACCTGTCGGCTTCGGTAATGATCCAGATCCCCTGCGAACCGACCTGATAGGCGCTCAATATGCGCCAGCAGTGCTGGACGCTGCGCTGGTTCTCAGTGGCGTCATCGGATGACACATTGCCCCAGTCACCGGACTGGTGACGCTCCAGAAGCTCACCGGGGTCTTGTCCGACCATCACGAGTACATTCAGAGCAGCCGGCGTCGCTACGACACGGCCCAAAGGGAAAAGCGGAGCGGCCATGTTAGGACCGCCCCGTGGTGATGGCCGCGAACTCTTCTTCGAGCTGCGCGGCGGTGATCTTCTCCCAGCGCCTGCGGCCCAGGAGTGAGAACCACGGCCGACCGTAACGCCGCAGCGTTTCGAGGCCGCCGAGCCGGCCCCAGCGGACGAAGTCGCCGGCTTGCGAGTGGGCGACGCGATGATAGCCTGCAGAAATCTCGACCGTGGAGCCTTCGACCAGCGCGGCCAGTGCTTCGCGGGAGACATCTGAGTCAACCCCATAGCGAAACGCCTCTTCTTCCCAATCGAACCACGCCTGCAAATCTTCGGGTTCGAGGCCGGGACCGTGGCCCCGGTCGTAGACCTTCAGTAAACAGCGGGGTATACGGTGATGAATTTCGCGCCGGGCTGCAGAGGTGGCGGCCATCATGCCACCACCCTTTCCGACTTGCGGGCTTGCACTGCCCGCCGCTTGGCCGCCCACACCAGTGCTGCGAAGATGTGCTTGCAGGGCTCTTTGCGACGCCGCCAATCAGTGCAGCCGCAGCGTCCCTCGCCGGCAAGCGACACCCGGTAGCTACGGCCAGGTTCCGAGCACGAGGGGATAGACAGACCACCTGCCGGCATTGGCCGGATTTCTGCCTTGCGGTGGCGCCAGAGCTGAATGCCCCGGCACACGCGACGCGATACACTTCTTTCGATCACAGGGTTACCTCCTGTGGTTCGGGCCCCAGGGTGCTGCTACACCGCTGGGGCGTTTGCTATTGCACCCTTACAAACAGGGCTTTGCTGCCTGGGGGAAGGGGAAGCCGGCGGTAAGGAGTGGAGTCAAGGGTGGGTCCCGGAAAAGTTTTGCGGAGCAAACCCGGAGGGCAGGCAAGCAGTGCTTGCCCGAGTTTTCTGGGTGCCCTTGACGGAGGGACGCCGCCGGTAGAATGTCCCCTATCGGCGAAGCCTGGTCGCTTCAGGAAGACGAGAATGATGAAAGATATGAGTTTCTGTCTGGGGCGGGGAGCGGTAGCTGGCCGCCTCTCTACGTTACGCTGGATCTGGAGGTACGATCAGGGGCTCGGGGCGGACCATTTGGGCCGGCCTGTGCCCCGGTCTCGATGAGTCTCGCCTCGCGCTACTGTGCTACCGGGAGAGCAGAGGCCGGGAACCCCGAAAGCTCGCGCGTAGCGCGACCCGGAGGGCGGCCATCAAGGCCGGGTTTTGGGGTGGCTCTGTGGGCTTGCGGCGAATGATGTAATGCAGATCAAACATCTCACTTCGGCACTTTGGGAGGCGGGTTAGGAGGTCTTACGAAGTTCGGAGACTACAGTGCCAGAACTCCAACCTGTGGATGTGAGCCGGACTCGTGGTCTGCGTTCTGTCTAACGCCGTGAATGACGGCGTGCTCTACAAGCCGCGCCGCGGCCTCGCGGGCACTGGTTTCGATTTGTTTCGTCTCGCCGGTCAAGTCTATGCTGGTAGCCTCCAAGACAATGCCGGCCCGTTCGACCCGGTATCGTTTCTTGAAACTGCCAGAGTAAATCAGCAAACCTCCTGGCAAGCCCAGCGAGACGCAGTATGCGAGTAGTTGGTAGAGATCTTCGTTCGGAGGTCGCTCGTCTCCCGGCTCCTTATACTTCGCGTCACCGACTGCCAGGTCCCGGCCTCCGGCCCTCAAGACGAGGTCGGGTCTCATGGGGACATCGGTAGAGAGATGCCTGGGGGCCTGGGCGACAAGTTGTAGTCGCGCTCTTCGCGCCTCCCTACCGACAATTTTTTCGACGAACCGCTCGAAGAGCGTGTTCATGTCCACCGTGAACGAAATGCCCAGAACCTTTCCGCTCTGGTCGCGCAGACTCTCCTGGTTCAAAATCAGTCGGGCTAGCTCCACCGCTGGTCTCCAGTGTTCGTTGAGGCGGGTGAAGTCGATGCTGGGCACTGATCCCGGTCCGTACTCGATGGATTCAACCTCATCGAATATTCGGTACCGGAAGCGCAGCCTCCGGACGACGTCCAGGCGCAACCCGGGGATCTGCAGGAGACGGCGGAGTGCGGCCTTGACTACTCTGTTGAGCTCGATGTCCTCGGTGTACTCCTCGAAAGAACACTCAAGCGGGAAAGGTCTATCCTGACGGGCGCGAACCTGACCGGCGATGTCTATGCGTCCCCGCAGGGTGGTGAGCGTCTCGTGTCGGGCCTGGTAGCCCCGGACGAGCCCCTGACGTACGGCGCGGCTCACCTCCGCCTCGAAGATGTAGGCCACAGCTTTCAGGAGGTCGGGATCCTTCTCGTAGGGGAACCTCTCCTCAGCCCAGCTTGTAAGCTCCACTCCGTATCCCAGGAGAAAGAACAGGTTTTTCAGGCCGACTTTCGGACGGATGAGGAGGCGGAGCGTCGGCAGAACGACCGTACCAACGATACTTGCCGCCCTAAGCTCGTACTCGTCCTCGCCGGGAAGGGGATTGAGGTCTACGAGGTTCGTTCCCAGGAGCTGCCGAACCTCGCTACGCGTCAGGCGTGCCAGGGTCGGCTGGTACTCCCTCAGCTCTATCGTCTGCACTTCCCTCCCCTCGCAAGCTGTCGAGTGTGTAGTTCGCGAGTTCCTCTTCGTGGCCGAAGAGCTGGTCCTCCAGGAACGGCATAATGTCGTGTGCCCAAATGCTCTTCAGTACCTCATGCGAGAGGTCTTTCCGCATGAAGTAGCTCGGGCCGACTTGCAGGTGGGGCCCGAACTGCTCTCGCAACCGGGAGTTGAGACGCGCCACGATGTCAGAGACGCTCATCATGTCCGGCTTGTGCCGCTCTAGCCAGTCAGACAACAGGCCGTCGAGAGGGTACTCCTCCGGGAAGAACGGAATGAAATGGAAGCGACGACGGAGGGCTGCATCTACCAGCGCAATGGAACGGTCGGCCGTGTTCATGGTCCCGATGATAAAAAGGTTCTCTGGCAGACTGAAGCGTTCGCCGTCCTCTCCGTACAGGAGTGCGACCTCGTCGTCACGGTACTCCAGGAGATAGAGCAGCTCACCGAGGATCTTCGGCAGGTTGCCGCGGTTGATCTCGTCTATGAGCAGTACGTGGTCCCGGCCCTCTGCCTCCGTAGCCGCGTACGCCAGGCGCATTAGAGGACCGTGTTTGAGCTCGTAGGCGAGGGAGCCGTCTTCCCGCTGTACGGGTCGATAACCCTGTACGAAATCCTCATAGGAGTAGCTCGGATGGAACTGCACGACCTCGCGCCGCGAAAGCTCGGCGGCCAGGTGTTTTGCGATAGCGCGGGCGACGAACGTCTTCCCCGTTCCAGGTGGACCGTAGAAGATTACCTGTCCCTTCTCTCTTAGGAGCCAGATAACCTCTTTCAGGAAAGACACGTCTAGCAGCAAGTACTCCGCTAGGGATTCAAGATCGGATTTCTTGAGATCATCCTCCTCTTTATCCGCATGCTCCTCTGCCCAATAGAGCCAGTAAAGAAACTCTTTCATAGCGAAGGTGTCTTCACCGAAATATGGTTCCAGCCGCTCTCGCAGGAGATCATTGGTCTTCACAGCCATCTCTCCCCTGGAGAGTCCCTCCGGCGGTTCCAACTCAAGTGCTGCGTGGCGCATGAGAGCTATTTTGCCTTTTTCGCCGTCCGTAACGAAAATTGGCAAGAATTCCTCAGGGAAGTAGACAGCGAGTAACTTGGTCGCAACGGATTCACCAAGACCCGGTACTTTGTACTCACCTTCGAGCACATCATCCAAACACCTTTGCGGTGGCTCGTCGGAGTACAACAGGTGTTCGACGGCACGGCGCAGGTTCTCCAGGCCTTCCTCGTCTGCGCCCGATATGAAGGCGTTTAGCCTCGACTGTGGTCCAGTACCTCCATAGTAACCCGCGTTGAATATGCGCTGGAAGTTACTCCAGGTGGGCTCGGGGATAGCGTCCTCGCTTATGTAAGCCGCGAACTCTTCACGCACTGTCACGTGTTCCGCGTCTCGTTCAGTTGGGTAGCCTCGCTCCTCATAAAAGCGATCTACGTAATCTGCGAGAGGGTCGTCCTCCAGGTTGCGGCGGAACGCCTCGCTAAAGTAGAAGAGGTTGCGCTGCGCCCAATCCCAATCTCTGCCATGCTTCGAGGGTAGCGAGGCCAGTTCGTCTTCCATGAGTTCGAATAATTCACCGGCAGACCAGTCATAGTCCTCAGAGATGTCCTGAACAGCAGCTACGTCGAGCTTGGCCGCCTTTATGCTCATCTGCTGTACACCTGCGTGAGACTGGGGAGTCTGGAAACACAACAACATGGAGGGGATGGGTAGAGAATCAGTAATATAAGTCCTGACCTTTGGCCCGGCGAGCATTCTGTCTACTCGCTCTGCAAGACCTCCTTCATCGTGCAGCAGCTCTGCGAGGGCCTGCTGTAGGGCAGGCATATCCTCAACGAGACGACGATATGCCTGCGTCTCCGGGTTCTTTGGAAACGGGAGGTTAGGCGTAAAGAGGCCCGCACCGGGCTTCCCATGGGCATCTATGCTGTTGAAGAAGTCGAAGAAACCTGCGGGCGTCATTTGCTCTATAGCTTCTCTGGAGCCGAAGAGCTCGTCGAACCTGGCTCTGGCTTCCGCGAAGCGCATCCGGTGCTGTTCGAGGGTTTCGGGGTCCAAGTCGTGCTCGAACTCCTCCATTGCACGCTCCAATGCGGTTGGCACTTTGGCTTCTCCTCTCCAGGCGCGGATATCCGGGTCGTCCTTATTCGCCAGGATCCAGATCAGGCTCTGAGCATCGAGCATGTCACGAACATCGAGATCGGCTTCCTGTAGGCGGGCGAGCAATTTTTGGACGAAACCGCGGTGGTGGGTGTAAGTCTTTCCAGCAGAGGAACTGACGGGAGCGTCGGGCCACCCAAGCAACCGCTCGATCTTCTGATAATCCCTTGTACGGTACATCGGATGATTAGCCGGTTCGAGGCCCATGAGGAAAAACGAAGCAATGGAGAGGCGACTACCCGGTCCGGAAGGCTTGTCATCTGGCACCAGTTCCATAAACCGGTCTATCCGATCCGCGACTGAAGAGTCCGTGTCCGCAAGGCTGAGCAAAGCCGATCGGGCGTCTTCGGAGTTCTCGGCCGCCCATTCTATAAAGGATCCGTGGGCAAAGTAGGAGGTCAAATTGTTCGGTGATGAGAATGCTCTCTTGAGTAGAGGAACGAAGTTCTCCCCCTCCTCAAGAGCTTTGAATAGGGTCTTGAGCCGATCGGAAATCTTTAGCTTATAGTTGATCTCTTCGTTTTCGAAAGTCGCCCTATCGGCGACGATACGTCCGCAGACCTGGACAGCCTCGTGCCACTTCTCCTCCGTGAGGTTGACGTTCTCAGTCATCTCCGACCAACTCCTCCAAGCTCAATTCCTCGCCGGTTCCGTCTATACTATCCGCCACCTCCACGAGGGTACGACCGTCCGGCACCTGCCAGAACCGTGGGCCGGCAACTGCTCCTGGGGTTTCCTCGGACCTGGCCCCGGCTACCTGCAAAATCTTGACTACTAACAACGAAGCCGAATACAGTCCATTGTCTTTGCGCCAGCGCAGTGCTTTGCGGAGGCCGAGGCCAGTCCATTCCGCCAATCCTACGAGAGAATCATCCTCAAGGCCCGGCCCAACGAGGCTTTGTTCTTCGCGCGTGAACTGGTCTAGCTTTAGCTTGAGTTCAGTACCGGGCTCGATAGCACCTGCTGACAGGAGCTCAGTGACCACGTTCGGCCTGCGTCCCGAGGCCTCTCGTCTCTCCTCCACCCTCTCCTTTCGACGCCGCTGAACTAGGTAGTCGTCCGCGACCGGCAGAGGGAGTATCTGGCGAGAGGTGACGATGGCGTTTCCGTCGGCGAGGCGCCTGGCGGTGATCTCGATGCAGCCTATGTCTAACTCGTAATCCTGAAGCCAGAGGACCATGCTCGTGACCGAGGGCCTGAACGTCTCCGCTACCAGACGGACCTTCACAGGACCTATGCCGCTACGCTCCAACGCGGGAGCATGCTCGACGATGGCGTCGTTGGCGGTTTGTTCGCCGGTGCGATGGTACCGATCGTAGTCTGCCACCACATCCTCGACCGTGAGTTGAGAACAGTAGGCAGCGTACTTGAGAGCCTGGAGATCCACCGTGTCCGGTGCTTCGCCACGCTTCAGCTCCGCGACGACCAGCGAGCCTGCAGAATCGAGGAAGAGAACGTCGAGGCGGTCCCGGACACGGTCGGTGCCGAACTCCCATCGGTCGAGCTCCGTAGTGATCACGAGTAGGTCCGGGCCGACGATCTCGGGGTACGCTTCGATCCAGCGCTGGAGGTCCTGGCGCTCTCTGAAACCGATCTCCTCCAGCGACACGCTTTCTAGCTGCTCTACGTCGCCGTTGATGACGCTAAAGGCTGCTTCACTGCTCACCAAGTTCTCTTTCCATTTCGCTTCCGTAACTGCTACAGATGTCCACATTGGATACTAGATAATTGTCGGCATCAGTAGGCTTCATCCTCTAAACCCCGCAATCTCTCAATCGCAAGACCGACCTGTCGCGCTCGGTCTGATTCGTCTTTTTCTCTGAGTTCCGCATGCATCTTTTCGAGGGCGCCCAAGACAGCGGCGGTAGCCTTCCGGTCGTCACTAGCCTCTGCCGCTTTCTCGTATGCTTTGATGGCTTCATCGACCCGGCCCAGGCTGGCGAGTGTCCTGGCTACTCCGCGTAGCGCGTAGGCGTCATTGGGGAAACGGTCGAGCACTGACTCGTACAACTTGAGGGCGTCCACGTGCTTCCGGTTGTCCTCGTAGACGGCTGCAAGCCCTACCCTTGCAAACCGGCTGTCGTGATGCTCCAATACCCACTCGTAGGTCTTCTGCGCCTCGTAGAGCTGTCCGTTCAGCCTGTAGGCGGCGGCGAGCCTCGTGGGAACCTCGAACAGGCCCGGAGCGGGTTTCTTTCCACGTCTAACCTTCCTTCTGGGATCTAGCTTGTATGCTTTCTTGAAGGCTGCTATAGCGACAGTGTAGTTGGGAGGCGTAGCATTGCGGGCAGCCACGCCGAGGGCGTAGACTTCCTCGAAGCCGGTCAGCTCCTCTAGCGCGCGCAGCTCCTTTTCTGTCCTCTTGCGGGCCTCTTCGGCTGCCAGCTTTCGGGCCTTATCTTCCTCTGCCGCGCTGCGCTTCGCCTCTATAAACGGGTGCGCCCATTCCGATCGCTGGGGCTGGTATCTTGTCCTTGGGCGCTTGCGCTTCTTTAACGGTTTAAACTTACCCGCCGTCCCGCCCCGCGCTCTCTCCATGGCAGCATCCCATCCACGGTCTATCTTTTTCAGGGCTTCAGAGACGAGGGAACTCGCGGGGTACAGTCGCCGTGCGTGAGTAAGATCCTCTTTGGCCGCCGGGTAGTTGTCTAGCTTGAGGTAGGAGAGTCCACGCCTCGTGAGGGCGGGGAGGTTCTCAGGTTCGCGTTCCAGTATGCGGGTGTTAACTTCAACAGCTTCCGCCAGCCGCCGGCCGCTCTGTCCTAATTGGCGAGCCTGCTGCTCTAGTGCCTTTAGTTGAGCATCTTTTGAACTCTTAGGACGCACAGGCGGATGAGTATTCACTTTCTTTGGCAGTCTTTTTGGTTTCATGGGGCGCTCATCCTAAGTGTTGATGCCACTGAAGCTCCGTTTGGCAGCAGAAGCCCGGTCGGTCTTGAGCCGGCAGGCGCTGTATTCTGCATTGTTCACCTTATCGAGTACATGTAGGAGCGTCCCTCTTTGACAACCGTGGCCTCGCCCCGGGCGACGAGAACGATCAGGACGTGCTGGGCAGAGTACCGGAGCTTGTCGCCGTAGGTGTACGGCAACTTGAAGCTCTCAGCCTTTGGAGCGAGTATCTTCGCTGCTCCCGCCGCGTCTACTCGTTGCCCTCGCAACTTCTGCTGAAGATACGAGACTGCCTCCTGGGAGATCTTAGACTCGTAGCTCTGGCCCCGGCGGTTTTCGCCGACGACAGAATACGCATTGCCTTTCTTGTACACACTGTAGGCGTTTCTAAGATTTACCTGTCCTACAAGCTCTCTGCTCATCGGCCCCCTTGTCTTCGAGGATTGTTCCGCGTTGCCTGGGCAGGATGCACTCGACGCATGTGATCTTTCAGCCTGTCAAGGCGAACGGGTGTCGAGCAAACCTCACATTTGGTGATAGGTTTTGTAGGTACGGTGCCGTTCGGCAGTCGGCGCTCATTGGAGTCCGTGGCGGGTGCAAGCGCAGTAACATTAGCAGATTGACGGTTGGAGCATTTCTTTGTGAGATGCTTAGTCAAATTCTTCCGCAGTACCTTTGCCCCGCACTCTGGGCAAACAGCCAATATTCTATTTGATCCGGCTTTCCTACTACTCCGTGCCGAGGTCTTAGCTCGTTTCGACCTCTTGAGGTAGGGATCTGATGAGCTACCGGAGGCGGGCTTCTTGCCTATTCCGTGGGTGTAGTAGTTGTGGGCCTCCCAATCCCTTATACGCACGGACTTGCCGCACATGTAGCAGATTTCTGACAAAACCCCGTACGTATAAGTGTTTATAACTTTGACGTTTGGTTGCTTTTCGTCTTTGGAGCGGCTCTTGTTCTTGCCAGACTTTGGATCCGTGTTCAGGGGGGCTGCACCGGTACATCGGTGTTTGGACCAAGTCTCGCCAGCGACATCGAAGAGCACTCTGGAACCGCAGGTACATCCCCAGTAGTAGACAAATCCGTCGCAGGTCTGGCAGCGCGCCGGTCTGGAGAGGACCGTCCGACAACTAGGTCCATGTGTGGGTACGCCCATTGCGCTACTTCTTCCTCGGCTTCCAGATACGCTTCCAGTCGGTCTTGAGGCGACCGGCGTTGTGCTCCTTGTTCAGCGCTTTGTTGAGGGCGCTGCGGACTTTCTTTGTGAGCTTTGGGTGGCCGAGCTCGCGGGCGGCATCGTGGAGCAGGACTCCATGCTCGACTTTTTCGCCGTCAGGGATGCAGGCGTGGAGGGCGAGGGTGGCTTCGTAGGGGTTGGGGACCTCGGGCGTGGGGCGTTCAGCGGGAGCCCCGGCATCGCTTTCGTCCAAAAGGTTTGGCTGCTCCTCTTCAGCCAGGGTGGGCTGATGGGCGCCCCGATGTTCGGGCGGGAGTTGCGAGAAGTCGGCATTCTTGAGAATGGCATCTACGAGGGCCTCTGCCTGGTCTCGGTCGGAGTCTCCGGCCTCCTGCTGCGTGGGTGTGGCGTAGTCGACCCTATCTTCGGCGGCGATCTCCTGCGGTGGGGATGGCTCCGGTTCGGTGCGCGGTCGGAGGGGTGTGACGGTGGCGGGTTCGCCTTCGGGGAGGTCGAAGTCCACGGGCGGCGGGTCGAGAGGAGTCTGGTAGGGCTGGCCGGTTTCCGCAGCTCGGGCCATGTGGTCGTAGATCTCCAGGATGACGCGCTTGGTGCGGTACTCGCCGTGGGCGGCCTCGTCCTTGCGTTTGACGATGGGGAAGGTCTCCATTATGTAGTCCGCGTCGTCGCGCCCGATGCCGTAGAGGTGGAAGAAGGCGGCGTCCAGCTCGCAGCGGAGCAGGAAGCGGCGCTCGGGGTGCCAGCGGAACGGCGGGCCGTCGTAGCCGAGGTCGCGGGCGAAGGGCTCCAGGTCCCACGCTGTGTAGGTGAGTTCGAGGACGCGCGATGCAATCCAATCAGAGAGCGTACTCCCTAGCTCCCACGCGGCGGGCGCGTCGTAGGTTTCGGGTGGTAGGACGGGGAGTTGCTTGATAATAAAGAAGGTGTAATTTACGCCCCCGAGTTTCTGACGCCCCAAAAAGTCGAAAGGGAAGCTGGACAGCATCGCGTCAAGGACCGCACCTGAATACATGGGTCTCGTAGAGTCAAACAATACAAGGGGCATACTGTGGCCTACCGCTACCTTCGGAAGCAATGTCGAAATCATAGAACGTGCATTTGTTGGACTAGTAACGTTACTAAAGCCTATAAACCATGATACGTCTGCTCTATTAGGTAGCGCTAGCTCGACATCCCTCTCTGCAACCCAATAGCGTGATAGCGGCACACAGTACAAATCTTGGTGCTGCTCAAGAGTCAGGTCTTCTGGTTGCCCTTGCCTACGCGTTGCAGTCTCACTAATAACAATTTGCGAACATCTATGGTCATAGAAGTCCATCATCTTTGCTTCGTAGAGCGGCAGGTAGCGTTTGCCGTCACGGTGGAAGACGTTACTCTCAAGCTCCCAGCCGTCAGCCTCCAGCTCCTCGCGGGTGCGGAAGAGGCCGGAGTCGTTGGACATATGGAACATCGACATAAACGTGATGCCCCAGGGGTTGCCGTCGTTCTTGTTCTCGTCTATGAGGACAGGGACGCGACGGTAGATCTCCTTCGTGATCTCCGCGTCGCGGCGGGTGCGGAAGATCGGACAGGTGCGGGTGTTGGGGTTGAGCAGGCGTATGTCCTTAGCCGAGAGTGGGAAGCGCCGCTCGGGGTCCCGGAGGTCGGCTATATCGAGGGCGAAGAACGAAAAATCAGCCTTTTCCACGCGACGGTCCCTGCCCGTCATGGTGAGCAGGGAGAACTTCATGCGACTATCCACGGCGGCGAAAATCTTCTTCCGGTTCTCGAAGTCGTAGAGGCTGGCGAGGGTCCTGGTGTCCACGAGGTCGGCGAAGAACTCCTTGGTGGTGTTGTCGGTGGCGATGCCGGAGGGAACTACTGCACCAACCCGGCCAGTTGGAGAGAGCATCATCCGCTTTGTCTCAGCAAAGACACTGTAGGTGTTTATGTCTCCCCGTCCGCAGAGCGGGAAGCGGCCAGTAGTTCGGATCAAATGGCTCTCGCCGTCGGCTCTCCGCAGGTCTTCGAGGAAGGCGGCGTGGAGTGCAGAGTCTTCTTCCACGAGCGCCTTTATCATGCGCTTGCGGGCGGCGGCGTTGGGGGCGGTGGCTATCTCGGGACGGCGGGCGGCAAACCACTCCTGCTCCTGGAGCTTGATCCTCTCCCACGGCGCGTTGCCAAAGACCACGTCGAAGCCGCCGTTCCCATCGAAGACATTTGGGAACGCGAGATGCCAGTGGAAGAAGTTGTATCTCTCCCGTATGCGCTCTACTTCCTCGCGGCTCTCGGGCAGCAGAGCTTTGGGACTGTGGGTGAGGCCGGCGAAGACCTCGTGGGTTATGGCCTCCGGCGCACCCTCCTTCTTCGGCCACACGAAGGCGGCGCACCAGGCATCGTAGATGAGGCGGGCGTGTTCGAGGTCGGAGGAGGACTCCAGGGCCTTGTGGCGCTGCTCCTTCTTCCGCACCCCGGAGATGGACTCGTCCGGTACGTCCTCGACCTCCTCGTAGCCCTGTTCTATGGCCTCCTGCTTTCTGTCCAGGGTGCGCAGGGAGATCGCGAGCTGTCCGGCCTCTTCCTGCTTGCGCTCCTCGCGGTTGCGCTTCTTGAGAGCGCCCGGGAGCTTCTTGTCGTCGCCCTCTATGGGCTTGAAGGCGTCGTTTGGGATGCCGTCGGCGACCAGCTCCGGGATCGTACCGAGCAGGCTGTTGCCGACCCGGATGTGGTGGTCTAGGAAGGAGAGGGGCCTGCCGGGGACGAGCGCCTCCATCCAAAGGCTTACCTTGCACAGCTCGGCGGCCATGGGGTTCACGTCCACGCCGTAGAGGCAGCGCCCGATCACGTCCCGCAACGCCTCGCGGTAGGAGTCGGGCGAGGGCTCGTCGTCGCCGGTGCGGACGGAGGCCAGACGCCGGGCCATCCGGTGGGCGGCGGCGATCAGGAAGTGTCCGCTGCCCACCGCCGGGTCACAGACCTTGAGGTCCAGGATTGCTGCCTCCGCATCCGGCTTCCTCGCGGCCTCATCGAGCACCGAGTCTAAAGCGGTGTCGAGCAGGCTGGTGACGAGGCTGTGGGGCGTATAGTAGCTGCCGGTCGTCTTGCGCTCGTTGCCGCTGACGGCGCGGAGGGTGAAGACGCCGGAGGTGGAGTCGAGCTCCGGCTGTAGCTCCAGCAGGGACTCGTAGACGCTCCCGAGCTCCTCCGCCCCCAGGTTCTTGTAGTCCACCGGGCGGTGAGAGCCGTCGTAGTCCACCAGCGAGAGGGCGCGCACGGCGTCGAGCAGGTCGCGGTTGGAGATCTCCGCCCCTGTGAGGTCCGGCATCGCCTCCGGCCCGAAGAGGAATCCGCCCAGAGCCGGCAGCCCCAGCTCCGGGCAGCCGTCCTCGTCCCCGAGCTTCTGCATGACGAGTGAGAGCGCCCGGTACAGGTCGGAGTGGCGGGCGCCGACCCGCTTCTCGGCCACGTCCCGCAGCTTGCGCGTAGAGTAGTAGCGGGTGTAGCGGTCCTTCGCAGCATTGTCGGTTTCCGGGTCCAGAAGTAGCCCCCGGTCCTCGGCGACGAAGAGGAAGAGGAGGCGGTAGACGAGGCGGAGGAGCTGGCGGTAGTAGTCCTGGGCTTCGAGCTCGCCGGAGCGGAGCCTGGCTTTCAGTTCGTCATTGGCCCGGTGGGAGAGGAAGCCGGAGCCGAGAGAGGAGATCGCCTCCTCCACCCCGTCCCGGAGCCCTTCGAGGGCGCGGGTGCCCTGCTCGGAGGCGGCGTGGGACCACTGCTCCAGGTGGCATTCCTCGGGGCGTTCAGCTTCTACGCGGGACTGGTGGCACAGGAGCCAGAGGAGGACGAAGTCCGGATAGACCTCGCCGTCCATCATCGCCTCCAGGTCGAACTCGACGTAGGCCTGGCGGGTGAGGCTCGCGTTGTCGCGCAGGATGCGCAGGCGCAGGCCATCGGAGAGGAAGGCCCAGAGGTGCTCCTTGGAGCGGTTGAGGAACTCTTGGATGAGCCCGTGGGGGCTGATCCTGGCCGCGCCTGCCACGCCGGGGGTGCGTTTGTCGAGGTCAGTGCGGAATCCGACGAGGTGGATCGGGGCCTGCCGCCAGCGGTGGGAGATCGGGTAGCTCTTGCCCTCTATCTCCACGGCCCGCATGGTCTCCAGACGCCCGTAGTCCAGCTCCCGGAACAGGGGCAGCAGCCACCGCTCGCGGGTCATCTGCGTCTCCGGCTGTCCCTCGGGCAGCTCCGCCCGCCGGTCCTTGAACGTAGTCCATGCCCCCTGTAACACGCTCCAAGAGCGGCTAATGGCCTCGTTTAGGGTCTGACCAGCGAGGTGGTAGGAGCCGGGGTCCAAGCCGTCCAGGTCTCTGTCACGCTCGACGATGCGGGCGAGCAGGTCGGGCGGGAGGATGGAGCCCTCGGTGGTGATGGTGGTGAAGCCTTCCCTAGAGCGCGTCCTCAAGCTATTCTCCTAGCCCCGCTTCGGGAGGTAGACGTAGACACCGAGAACGTCCGGCGGTAGTTTCGGCTCTACCCGGTGGCGCACGCCCTTCTGCCGGGAAGCCTGCCGCACCCGCCGGTGGGCTTCGAGCAATTCCTCCCCGCGCTCCTCCGCCGCGGCCCCGAGCCGCTCCTTGAGTGTGTCTCCTTCGGCTATGACCTGCTTCAGGAAATACTCGGCCCGGTCCGGTTGGACGTTGCCCTCCGGTTTCGCCTCCAGCAGCGCCTCGGCCTTCCCGCTGTCGAGCCACTGCGGATCGGAAGCGGGACCAGCGAAGGCCGCGAGCTGGCAGTCCTCGGCAAGAAGCGCCCGCTCCGCGCCGCCGGGGAAGCTGGTGAGGATGTGGTAGCGGTAGCGGACGAGCAGTAGCGTGGTGCGGCGTTCGACTTGGGAGGTGACAGTTACGCCGCAGCGGCGGGCCTCACTCTCGCCCAGGGGGTCGAGGGCCGTGTCCATGACGTGGGAGGCGAGACCCTCGATGATCGGGTGCGTCCGGCTCAGGTAGACCTCCCCGTCTTTTACCGGGAGCTCGAACTTCGCGGCGATGCGGTCCGTCCCGTTCGTCCCGATAGCCTCCTTTACGGTGCGCGGGACATCCGAGAGGTCTATCTTGACGTTTCCGTTCTCGCTTACTACCGCGCCGTGGGCCTGGAAGGCGGCTTTGGCGAAGCGTTCTACCTCCTCGCCGCCGCCGATGGCGGCGCGGACGGCTTCGAGCTCGCGGGCTACCTCCTCCACCTTTACGCTCTCCTGGGCAAACATGGTGCGGGAGCGCTTCTCGCGGTCGCTCACGGACTCCCACCGGCTGTAGAGGTCTTCCTTCTTGGGGGCGAAGAACTCGTCGAAACCGGGGAGCCGGTCGGAGAGGTCGCTGCCGGACTCCTCGCGCAAGAGGAGGCCCTCGAAGATCGCCTCCACGACCTCCTCGGTGTCGCCGGGAACGGGGACGGAGACGCCCAGAGAGGTCCGGATCTGCTTGTGCTTGCGGATCAAGACGTCCAGCACCACCCCGTCTATCTGGTTGTCTATTCCGTAGTAGGTGAGGGCGCGGACCTTGTCTTCGGGCTGACCGTAGCGGTCAACCCTACCCTCGCGCTGCTCGTGGCGCGTCGGGTTCCAGGAGAGGTCGTAGTGGAAGACGGCGTCAAAGCGGGCCTGCAGGTTGATGCCCTCCGACAGACAGTCCGTAGCCACCAGTACCCGCCGGTCGTGTCCGCCAAGCTCCTCGACCCGCTCCTCGCGCTCCGCTGGCGGGAGCGTGCCGGTGACGGCCGCAACCTCCACCCCCTTGAGCTTCTTCCTGAGCTCGTCGGCCACGTACTCGGCGGTCGGGATAAAGCGGCAGAAGACGATGGGGTTGAAGCCGTCCTTTACAAGCTCCGAGATCAGCTTCACCGCTCGTTGTAGCTTCGCGTCCGGCTTGCCGTAAAGGGCCTCGGCCTCGCGGGCCATCTCCTGGAGGCGGCGGCGCTCGCGCTGCTCCTCGCCCTCTTCGTCCTCGCCGGTGAATCCTCCGGGGGCCACGTCGTTGCCCTCCTGGGACTCGTCCTCCATCAGGTCGAGCACCGAGCGGCGACCAAGCTCGTCGGCCTCGGCGACGGTCTCCGACTCGGAGGGAGCGGCCCGGTTGCGCAGGGTTGAGGCCGCGGCGGCGGGACTTGAGGCGAGGGAGCGCAGGAGGGCCAAAGCCGACCACCATCGCACCCGCTGGCGGACGCCGCCCCCGGTGTCGTCCCGGACTTTCTCGCGGGCGTAGCGCAGCACCCGGTCGAAGAGCCTACGGTACTCGGGCGAGAGGTTGTAGTGCTCCTCGGCCTCCTCCCGGTCGGGGAAGGGCGTCTCAGCCCCCATCCAGTGCCGAATGTCCGCCCGGCGGCGCTGAACGAGGTGCTGGGCCAGATGGCGGCGGTGGTGCTCGTTGGCCGGGCCGGAGAGGTCGTCGGGCAGGTTCAAAAACGAGGGGTCGAGAAAGCCCAGCAGGGAGCGGAAGACGTCCTCCTTGCCCGAGTGGGGCGTCGCGGTCACCAGGATCATGTGCCGACCCTCATCGGCGGCGAGGCCGGAGACGAGGCGGTGGCGCTGGTGTCGGGCACTGCGGCCCTCGCCGGACTCCGCGCAGGTGTGGGCCTCGTCCACTATGACGAGCTCCGGGCAGGCGCGGAGGAAGTCGTCGCGGCGACGGTCGGACTTTACGAAGTCGGTCGAGACGATGACGTAGGGGTAGCGGTCGAAGATGGACTCCCCCGTGCGGAGGTGGCGCTCCAGGCGCTTGGCGGTGCTCGGCAGGACCTGCTCCGCCTCTATGTGAAACTTCTCGCGCAGCTCTGACTGCCACTGTCCCGCAAGCTGTGGCGGACAGAGGACGGCGAGCCGGTCGGCCTCACCCCGGTCAAGAAGCTCGCGGGCTATGAGGCCTGCCTCGATAGTTTTGCCGATTCCGACGTCGTCGGCGATCAGGACTCGGACAGGGTCGAGCTTGAGGGCCATCAGGAGCGGCACGAGCTGGTAGGGACGTGGCTCTACAGCTATCTTGGCAAACGAGCGGAACGGTCCCGCGCTGGAGCGGAAGCCGAGCCGGACGGCGTCGCGCAGCAGTCGCGAGGAGCGGTAGTCTCCCCGCCGGGTAGGATCGGGTAGATCGAAGGTTGCGGTCTCCACCGGCTCCAGCGGCAGATAGACGCCGGCGACCTCATCCTCGGTGCCGCCGAGTGGCCGGAGGACGAGCAGTTCTTCTTCTGACTCGGGAAGAACGACCCACTCACGACCGCGGGCTTTTACCAGAGATCCTACGGCGAAGCTCACGCTGACTCCTCCTCATCATCAACGAATCCGGCCTCCAGCAGGAAGGGGCTCGGGACGCCGTGGTAACAGAGGTAGACCAGTTCCCGGGCGCGCGTTATGTTGACGTACAGGAGATGGCGCTCCCGCTGGTACGCTTGCCGCCACTCCAGGGCGTCGTCACGGTCCCCGATCGAGCGCTGGTGCGGAAGGAGGCCCCGGTTAATGGAGGCCAGAAAGACGGCCCGGTACTCAAGCCCCTTGGCCCGGTGCATGGTGCCGAGCCGGACGCTCGCAGCTTCTTCGAGGTGGCCTATGTTGTCTTTTAGCTGAACTGAGCCAATTCCATGCCTCCGAAGCGCCGCTTGAATGGCGTACAATCGACCCCTAGTACGAGCGAACACAGCTATATTGCAGCCGTCCAGGCCGTCCTCCATAAGCCCGGAAATCCGCCAGGCCAACCACTCATCCTCTTCGTTTCCATCACCGAAAGAGTGGACCTCCGGCTCCGGACCCGAGAACAGGTTCCGGACCCCGGCCCGGCTCTCGGTACCCTCGTCGAGGTCATCCGCCTCGAAGCCCAGAAGTTGGTCCGCGAAGCGTCGTATCTGCTGCGAAGTCCGGTAGTTGACCCGGAGCCCGCGCGAGCGTCCGCGCACCTCTATACCCAGGGCACGAAGGCTGAATCCTCCGGGATAGATGCGCTGCCCACCGTCACCGATCAGAGTCAGGCCGTTTGTACCGAGTCCGCCGAGAGCTTTCAGAAACAGGATCTCCTGCGGGTTCAAGTCCTGGACCTCGTCCACGATCACGGCCTCGTACGGACTCTCTACCGCACCCCCCTCGACCTTCTTCTTTGCCGCGCGGCAGAGGTCTGGGTAAGTCGTTTCTCCCGTCTTGGCCAGGCGTCGGCGGACCTCGCCGAAGACCTCCCAGAGCCGTTTGCGCTCGCTCGCCCGAAGAGGTACACCACGGCCGGCGCGGGGCGCGTCCCGGTACTGTTCCCAATCGTCGATGCCCTGCGCCACGATCACGCGCTCCCACTCGGTCTTCAGAAAGTCGTCCGAGAACTGCGAAGCGCTATCCCGACGAGCCTCTTCGAGCAACGTGCTGACGCGCTTTTCGTTCGCCGTCTTGGGCCGGACACCGGCGCGGCACAAGACCTCCCTTGCCATGCCATGGACGGTAACCACCTCGATCATCTCGGATTCTGAGGGCTTGCATAACAGGTCGAGCTTCTCTTTGAGGTCGGCGGCCAGAGTATTAGAGAACGTGGTCAGGAGGACCCGCTTCGACTGCCGGGCCAGGCGCCGGGCCCGGTGGAGCGCCACGACCGTCTTCCCGGTCCCGGCGGTTCCCGTCACCTTGGCTGGGCCTCGGAAATCTGAGTAGGCGGCCTGACGCTGCAAGGGATGGAGGAATACCAGCCACTCGGCCCACGGCGCCTCCAGAGCCCGCTTGAGCTCGTCCTTGTCCTCCGTGACGAAGAACTCCCGGAGGGCTTCGGGCGTATTGAGAGAAGAGTCATCGTCGGAGATAGGCTCCGGCACCTCCACGGGCTCTCCAAGGTAGAGGCTAAGGAGCCGGTCCCAGACGTCCTCCGGTAGCCGCTCGCCTATCGCGTCGAACTCCTCGTCACTGGCAACATCCCGCAGTGCCGGCAATGCTTCCTCCGGGACGCCCAGGTCAAGCAGGTAGTCCTCGTTTTGCCCATCGAAGATTGGCGGGCGCTCGGGCTCTGGCGGCGAGTACTGCGACACCTCCTCCCGATATACCTCTTCGGTGTAGCGGATCTGGATACCGCCGGTGTGTGAGTGCCGCTGGACGCTGGCACGCTCAGCCCAACGATAGGCGGCGTCGTGATGGTCTACATGAAGCAGCATCCACTCTTCACGTCCCTTGTGTACGATCACCCGCATGTCGCGGTTTACCCGTATGGACCAGAAGCCGCCAGTGCCTGGCAATGATTCAAGGTTCAGCCCCGGGGTGGATGGGTTGTCGAAAAACTTTTCGACGCACGAGTTTGCTGCTTTCCGGACTTTTTCGCTCTTTATACCTATGAGCTGTCTATTGAAATGTTTTGCCATGGCGACCCGCATCTAACCCTCCAGCGCCTGCCTTACAGCAACTACTGCCTCCCTTACCCGGTCCGGATGCACGGGAATTGCACTCATACCGCTCTCCTGGGCCAGTGAGACGAGCCTCTCTGAGACCTCGTCCCGTTCGTCTACCAGTACGACCGAACGTCGGTCCCGGATCACCTCCGCCACCGACTGACCGGCCGGGCTCGTACCATCCCACACGTCGGCGCCGCCTTCTACCTCTACCTCCTCAAGCCCGGCGAGCGCCTCTATTAGAGGGTGCCACTCCGGGCCGAAGAGATCCAGGTCCGGCCCTCCGTCCAGCTCAGATTCTCCGTCTATATTCTGCGGAACGGAGATCACTGGCCCCGTCTCTAAACCGCCAAAAACGTAGGGGAACTCACCAACTATTTTGCCCCAGTCGTCCCGATGGCCGAAGCGGATGACCATATAGCCGAGGTCTTCCATAGCCTCGGTCGTCTCGGCATCGCGTTGTTGCCGCTCGGGGTAGTCGTGGTGCGGTCCGTCCACGTAGATCGCCGCTCCAAATTCACCGTCATAGAAGAAATCCGGGCGCGTACCGGCCTCCTCGACGAGTAGTTGCGCGTGGGTCGGGAGTCGGTAGCCACGCTCCTCCATAAAGTCGATCCACTTCTTCTCCAGGATGGACCCGGCCTGGCGTTCGAGCCGTTCCAGGTGCTCGGAGCGGGTGCCGAGGGTCGGGGCTGCCTCGACAGTGGCGCTGGTGAGCTGCATGAGGAGTTCGTGGATGCTCTGGCGGTCGAGCATGGAGTGGTCCATCTGGTTGGTGTACGTCATCAGGCAATCGTAGCAGGCGGCTTCGCAGTCTTCCCTGGCACGTGGTGCGTGGCGCAGGTCTTCGCCAGTCTCCGGATCGAAGTGGCAGATGCGGAGGGCTTCGGCGGCGACCCGGGCGAAGGAGCCGGGGTCGTCGAGCAGGCGGCGCAGGACGCCGGCGCCACCTTCTGCCGACTCGTAGAGGAGGATGAGACGTCGGTCGTAGCGCGAGGGCAGAGGCTCGGCGGCGAGCTCGTTGTCCTCTAGCTGGTAGACGACCTGGATGGCATTCTTGAGCGCGGACTGGAGAGAGGCGAGGACCTTGGGCGGATGGTTCTCCTCCAGGCGCAACATCAGGCAGTTGCGGGTATCCTCGACGTAGGGGATAACCCTAGTCGTGCTGTTGGAGAGCGGATCCTGCGGGTCGCCGGTCGCCTCCTGGTCGGTCCGCGCCCAGAAGCCCCGCTCGGTGTCGAGGACGAAGCCGTGCTGGTCCTTGTTTTTGCGGCGGGTCCAGCCGAGGTTTATCCGCCACAGGGTCGCGGCGTTGCCGTAAGTGAGGGTGGCGAGCGTCTTTCCACCGCTCTGTAACGTGGCGTTGCGGGCGGAGAGGTCTCCGTCTCGTCCGGCGAAGCGGACGCCGGTGCGGAGTTCGTAGCCGAGACGCTGACGCTCCTCCTCGTCGGAGTTGATGCGGTCCCGGCGAATGGTCGAGACGCTCTGGAGGCGGAAGAGTTGGCGGAGTTGGGCTCCTAGGGCGGCGCCGCAGTTCTCGCAGAGGTCGGGACCGTCGTCCTGGCCGGGGATCGGGTGGAAGTAGCCGCAGTGTTCACACTGCTTGGCGCGGGTGGTAAGCAGCTCCTGCTCGTCACGCTCCAGGATCACGCGGTTAATGAGGTAGCGGGCACCCTCGTGATAGACGGAGGCCCGGGGTCCGAACTCGGAGACGGCCAGAAAGCGTGGGCGGGAGAGGAACTCCTCGCGATTGTGGCGGCGTCCGGACCCGGGGATGAAGGCGGAGATCGGGAGCCGCGGGAAACTGTAGCCGGGGAGGAAGCCCTCGCTGGCGAAGTAGCGGTAGCTGTAGAAGTCCGAGAAAGAGACGCCGTCGGCCTCGGAGATGAGGAGGTTTAGTTGGGCCTCGGCCTCGCGGCGCAGGCGGGCGGCCTGCTCCTTGTCCCTCTGGGAGCGAGAGGCGTCGCGGACGATCTTGTTCTGCGTTTCGGCCTGGGCAAGCGCCGCCCGGTAGAGGGTGCGCCAGCGGTCGCAGGACCTCTCGAAGGCCCGCTCCACGCCGTCGAGTACCTCATCGAGCCAGCCCTCCGTATACCAGGGGGCGTCGCGCAGCTCCTCCTCGACGCTTTCGAGGACACGGCCGGCCCGCTGGCGGGCGCGGCGTTTCGCAGCCTCGTCGGCGAAGCTCTGGTGAACCCAGTCCCTGAGCTCCAGGCTCGGCTCCTCGCCTTCGACATCTAGTATGTCCTTGAGGGAGCGGCCGAGGCTCTGGCCGGTCTCCGTCAGCCAGATCGCCTGCACGTGCGCCCGGACGAGGTCCTCGTTGGCGAGATCCAGGCGTGGAGGGCTTACGGCGCCGGCGACCATGCGTTCGGGGCGCTTGAAGAAGTATTGGTCGTGGGAGCTGCCGATGGAGCAGTAGGCGAAGACGAGGGCGGGCTGTCCGCTCCGGCCCGCCCGGCCGCTACGTTGGGCGTAGTTAGCCGGGGTCGGCGGGACGTTGCGGAGGCTGACGGCGTTCAGCTCGGAGATGTCAACGCCGAGCTCCATCGTTGGAGAGCAGTAGAGGATGGGGAGCCGTCCCTCGCGGAAGCTCTCCTCGCGGTCCTCGCGAACTTCATAGGGGACCTGGGCGGTGTGCTCGCGGGCTTCGAGGTCCTGCATACCGGCTGCTGTCTCAGAGTAGAACTCGACGAAAAACGGATTGGTGTTCCCTTCGGAGGCGGAGCGATCAGGCGTGCGGATGGGATCGTGGAAAGGCTCGGTGCCGTCGCCGGCGAGCCAGCGCATGGCGGAGGCCTGGACCTGGTAGCCGGGTACGTCCTCCTCGCCGTTTGGTTCAGCTACGGCCTCGACGATGCCAGCCTCGGTCAGTCCTTCGAGAAGGCCGCGGATGATCTCCTCCGTCTCCTCCAGGTTGGGCTTGTCCCCGTACTCCTCGAAGGTAGAGGAGCGGCGGAGGTACTGGCCGAAGCCGCCGCGCGCCGAGAGGTAGGCGTTGTCGCGGGAGTCATAAGGACGCCGGGAGCGGGGAAAGAGGATGGCAGCGTACTTCATCTCCTCGTTTTCGTCCACGGCCCAGGGCGGGATGAGGTTCTGGTTGCTGCGGCGCCGGATGCGCTCCTGATAGTCGTAGTCCAGGTAGTCCACCTTTATGGCGAGGCGGCGGCGCATGTCGTCGAGCAGGACCGTAGCGACCTTCGCGCGCGTGTCGGGAGTGGCGCCGACGAGCGCCGGATGTTTCTCCTGCCAGACGTCCTCCGCGGCGCAGAGCTCGTCGAGGGAGTCGTAGGAGATCTTCAGCAGGCCGCACTGCTCCAGGTTGGGAGAGGTTACCCGCCAGCCCCGCTCCAGGTCTCTGTAGAGCCGGTGTCCGAGGACATCGCGTAGGGCTGTCTGGGTGTCAGAGAGCTGTTTGAAACGGGCTGAGGGGTTGCTCGCATACCGCTCCAGGGGGAGGTCCAGGGCATCGAAGACCTGCGCCGTCAACTCGTCGTGCGCCAGCCCCTCTTCCCCGCCCGCGAGGGTGGCGCGGTAGAGGCCTGAGCGGAGCAGTCCGATTTCGATGAAGTCATTGAAGTGGCCGGCCTGGAGAGAGGCGTCCTGGCGATTGTCGGTGAAGGAGAGGATCTTGCGTGCTTTCTCCGGCAGATCCTCCGCCTCCTTGAGGCCGCTTATGGCGGAGAGGCTCAGGATAGTCGTCGCCGTGCTGCGCCCCTCAGAGCCCAGAGAGGCGAGCTTCGTAAAGTCCGAGCGGAGGTTCGCGGAGTAGGAGATACCGCACGAGAGGCAGAACTTGAAGGGCGCCCGGAAGTAGTGGACTTCGAGGCCCTCGGCTCCGCCCTTCTCGCGGCCGTCGGTTCCGACCGGGACCGGACGGGGCAGATCCTTGCGCCGGTCCTTCCGAACGCGGGGGTAACCGCGGTGCTCTTCCTGCCAGTCATTAGGCAAGCGTTCCCAGAAGTCCTCCTCGGACTCGGAAGGCCAGGGTTCGGTGGAGCTAAAGAATAGGAACCCGGCCTCGCTCTCGCCGTCGTCGTGAACGTCGGAGAGGGAGCGGGGACGAAACTCCAGAGTGCTCGCGGTCTCGTCCGGAAAAGCGCGGACCGGGTGGTACTCCTGTCCGCACTCCCGGCAGAACGCTAGCGGCATCAGGACGCGGCTCCGGTCGCCGGGGACGTACTGCTGGCCTGTCACGGTTATGTAGCGGTCCTTCTCAGGCTCAAGGGAGGCGTAGACGGTGTCGCCGCGGCTTATGAACTGGTGGAGGCGAAAGGCGAAGGGCGGACGACCGGTGTCCGGGTCGGGTGCGCAGGAGTAGCCGGCAAGCAAACCGTCCTCTATTGCTTCCGCGCAGTGCTCCTCGGAGAGCCCGGTGAGCGCAGCAAGTTTCTTGGCGGCTCCGTCCCGGCCGGAGATGCTACGCGGTGTGGTGCGGATGAGACGGTCAGTATCCTCTTCCGGGGTCACGCCGAAGGTACTCTCGATCCAGATGGAGAGAGGATCTCGCACAAATTCCCCATAGTCCGTGGGCGGCTTGCGGCCCTCGTGCTGGAGGCGGGTAGTCAACTCGGAGACAAAGGAGAGATCCTCCAGATCCGCATCCGGGGTGGCGCGGCGGAGGGTCTCGCCGATGACGTTCTCGGGCCTTACCTCGGCGCCGAAGAGGCGGGTAGCGACGCGGGAGATCTCCGCCCGCTGCTCGTCGTAGGTGCCGCTCCCGGCCAGGGTGGCGGAGGTGCCGACGCAGCGGAGGTTCTCCGCAGCCAGCAGTTCTCTGGTGCGTCGGATCAGGAATGCCACGTCGGCGCCCTGCCGTCCGCGGTAGGTGTGCAGCTCGTCGAAGACCAGGAAACCGAGGTCCTGGGCCTGGCGGACGAGCCCTCGCTCCTGAGAACGGGTGAGGATCAACTCCAGCATCACGTAGTTGGTGAGCAGGATGTCTGGCGGGTTAGCTATTATCCTCTGGCGCTCCTCATCGGACTCCTGACCCGTGTAGCGGGCGAAGGTAACTGGGCCTTTGCCGTCCGGGTATCCGTCGTTGAGGAACTTCGTAAGCTCACCGTACTGGCTGTTGGCGAGGGCGTTCATTGGGTAGACGACGATGGCCTGGATGCCCTTGCAGGGACCACGCCGGAGGACATGATCCACGATGGGGATGATGTACGTGAGGCTCTTGCCGGAACCCGTGCCGGTGGTGAGGACGTAGTTGTGCCCGGCGCGGGCGGTGCGGACGGCCTCGGACTGGTGGCGGTGGAGTTTCAGCGTGACTCCAGAGTTACCGGCGTCCTTACCGGCCTGGAAGATTCGGAAGCATTCATTGTGGAGGAGGCCTTCACCGACCAGCTCGTCGATCCGGTTTCCGGCCTCGAACGAAGGATTTAGCTGTATAAGCGGATCGGGCCAGAGTAGTCCGTCGTCGATGCTCCGCCGTACCTCGTCCTCTATCCGGGCGTCCTTAATCCGAATAAAACTGCCCACGTAAGATCCGTAGTCTTCGATCAGGCGGTTGCGTAGCTCGAATACGTCCAAGATTTCCCCTCTGCGCCCTTCTATAACTACCGAATAAACTCAGTATATGCTTCTGCCGAGCCTCAGACCAGCAACGCTCATTCGAGCTAACAGCTCTGTGCGATTATCGGCTGCTAGCATCGCAGACTTTAGCGTCCATTTTCAATAACCAAACATCCTGCTCTCGCATACTCGATACTGATAATGGAGCATGTCAGAACAACGAGGGAGCCGGTAGATGCACGAAGCCGGAAACACCCGCCAAATGCAGCGGCGACCAGGGCACCGACACAGACGGACGAGAACCGGCGCACCAGACAGGAATGCCTGCCGGCAGAGCGCACCGGACCGCCAGAGTGGAGCCAGGACCGAGAGAGCCGCCCGCCGGCGGGAAGACACAGAGAGCAGAAGCACCGGAGACCACCGCACGAGTACGGGCTGCAAGCCGAGCACGAAGCGGACCAGGAAACGACGGTGCCTGGAGCACCACGGCCGAGGGACAGCAGGAGCGGACGGCCGCGTCAACGCCAGAGGCACAGCCGACGCGCACAGAGCCGCCAGCAGACAGAACCGCAGAGACGACCAGCGCCACCGGAAACGGGGAGCCGTAGCGGGAGCCGCAGAAGGCCACCGCCCCACCGAGGGGAAAGGAAGACGGGCCGGATGTGTCGCTGCTAGAAACCATGTTTTGCCTGCCAGGAGGCGGGAGAGGACGGCGGGCCGGGGATGTCAAGGGGTAGGGGACGGCCGGTATGGAGGCCCCTTGAAACCCGTCAGGGCGGCTTTAGCCGTCTCCGGCCCGCTGGCGTAGCCTGTTAGCGGCAGAAAAACGTGTACCGGTCCGTGTGAAGTGTGAGCTGGTTATCGGAAGGGAGTTGGGGAGAGCGCGGCAGCGGAGGCGGTTCGGCGGGCGGCAGCCTGCCGGTTGTGGAGCCAGGCAAGACATTATCGTCCCGCTCAGGGTTGCGAGGGCGCTTTTTGCCCTGGCAGCCCGTTTCGTGGAGCTTCGCCTCTGGGCGGCGAGCAATAGCTGGCCGCTTTTGCAATGTCAGGCCGATTGTGGATCGGCGTGTAGGGGCTCTGGACGACCATCCGGGGCGCCCTGTGGCCCGCTCAACAGAGCTTCGTCGTCCGCTCTCGCACTTAACGGGAGCATAGCCCGGGGTCCCCGGCGGTTGCGAAAGCGAAGCTGTAGCAACCTGGATGGCGGCATAGGACCGCCGCCGGGGTGGGTGTGCGTACGCCTCCTACGGAAGTTCGGTGGTTTTGATCGGGTGCGGCCACATGAGATTTCGCCGTAGCGTTTGTTTCATCAGGAACCATCTACCTCGGGACAGGCACTCCACAAACCTGTGCCGCGCTTTTTGGCCTCGTCCTGCAACCGCTCGAACTCACGGCGATGGGCGTGAGAGAATTCCGTGGTACGGGCAAGACCCAGCTCTATGAGGTCGTCGTTGTAGAGGTGCTCGTAGGAGCCATCTTTGTCGGTGTCCAGGTAGATGTAGGCGAGGGTCCTTCCGTAGGCGTCCTCGGAGTCCCCTATGCGCGGGATCTCCAGCTTCACAAGCCGGCCTTGGCGTATGACTTTCCCATCGTCGTTGGTCTTGCGTTCGTAGAGGATCTCTTTCGTGTAGGCGCTGGCTTTCTTCCCATAGCAACCTACGGGCTTATCCGGGGCTACGGTCTCTGGTGTGTCTACTCCTATGAGGCGGATGGACTGTACCTGGTTGAACACCTCTACCTTTACAGTATCACCATCAATCGCCTTTGTTACCCTACCGTAGACATCGTCCGCTCCTCCGAGACGGTAGATCAGCCCATCGAAGCCTACTCTTGAGACCGGATAGAAGAGGAGAGCAAGAACGAGGGCTATGATTACGAAGACACGCTCCGAAGGACACCCTGAGACTACCCGGTACTCGTCTCTACCGGGGAAGACAGCTATGGCTTTGGAGGGCCAGAAGAGCTGCACGCCTCCTAAAGTCATCATGTCTGCCAAGAGATGACTACCGTATCCGACAAACACTGCAACCATAGGAGCCGGGCGTCCGTAGATCCACCATAAAGGCAAGCCCAGGATCAAGGTGACGAGCACCAAGGCGAGGAAGCTGTGCAGGAAACTCCTATGGCCGAAGTAACGGTGAATCTCCTCGGAGACGGAGCCGAGCTGGTAGCCGAGCCAGCTCTTGGGATAGTCGGCGTCGGGTAAGACCGAGGTAGCTGCTGCTATGAGTACCGAAGGGGTCTCGTAGTGGACACCGAAGATTGCTGAGGTTGCAAACCCGCAGCACTCGGCGAAGATCAGGTGTGTAGCTACCTTCAAGGAAAGAGCTACTCTCTGGGACGCTGCATCTTGAAGAAGAAGGGACGAAGCCCGTACATCAGGGCGAAACCTATACCTGCCAGGATATAGAGACTCTGGTCGTCAAGACCGAGAGAGATGTAGCGGACGGCCATAGCCACCGCTGCGAAGATGAAGATAACCGGGGTCATGTCTATGTAGTGCTTCTCGTCTTCCATATGAAGCTCTTCTACCTCTACGCACATACGTTCTAGGGCTGTGCGAGCAGAGCCTGCCAGGTGTCCCTCGACTACTACGCGGCGTCCATTTACGGCGGGACACAGTACGTGCTCTATCTCGCCCATAGAGGATCGGTAAAGGGCGCGCTGCAGACCGGCTTCGTCAACATCGCGGCCGCGGACCTCGCCGAGCTTCTTCGGGTCGAGCTCACCTTTGCGCCAAGCTTCTACTGAGAGATGCACCAGAGCGGCCTTCCTTGAGCCGGCCGGTATACGGAAGTCTTCGGATTCTGTCTCCGAAGCCTGGTCCTCCGTGCCAGTAGATCCGAACAGTCCTCCACCATTGCCGGTCCTCCCGCTTCCGGTAGAGAAGTCGGGCAGGCTGCGGCGAGGTCTTTGCTCGCTACCGTTGCCGTTGTTTGTAGTGTCGAAGTCCAAGCGCTTCCTTCATCTTCTTCTCTTCCGCCTTCTGTGTGCGTGAGTTTCTTTCTTATATAGGGATTCTCACACACGATTTTGTCCTCTCGTACCTCCCTTGCTTTCACGAGAGACGTCCTTCGGTACGGATGGCGTGGAGGTCGGGATTCCATCTCTCCAAGAGGACCTTCGCAAGCCCGAGCTCGTTATCCTCGACCCGCCGCATCAGGCGGTCGGCGTGTACCAGAGAAAGTGAACTCAAACCTCCGACCACGATCCTGTAGTTCGCTGGCCCGTTCGTGTCGTCCTCGGCGCGGACTTCGAGGCCCAGGGCGCGCAGCTCCAGGTAGAGGGCGCGGGCCTGCTTACGGCGACGATACATCTCCCGGTAGCTGCTCACGCTTCGCTCCTTCCCCGGCGGCGGTGCGCCTTCGCATCGTCCAGAATCCAGGGCGGACATTCGGAGGATAGGACCTCGTGCCACTCGCCGGTTGTCGGGTCGTGGAGAGAGATGTAGCCGGGCTCTCTGCTCCACTTTATGACGAGACCGCGGCGGTTAGCTTCTTCAAGTCTTTTGCGCTCGCGTTCGAGGTGCCGGATCAGGGCTCGCTTGTTCTCGAGAAGCGTGTGGCGCAGCTCGTCGGTTAAGGCCTTCTCCGGGGCATTCACGCACAGCATGAGACCCTCAGCTTTAAGGTGAACATCCCGCTGGCGCAGCTCCTCCAGCAAAACGCCGGCATTCTTTGTCCGCACCTCGTTCGTTTGTGCTGCGGCGGTCATAGCAAAAACTCCACCCGTCCGTTTTCACCAGGGGCGGGGAGGGGGGTCTCCCTCCCCCCAGATTCGCCTGCAACACTGCAACGGTCAGGTGAGAGCGGCTTACCTATAGGGTTTTCGCCGCTAGAACCGTTGCACTGGCCGTTTGCATCGGTCGTGCAACGGTGCAACGCTTCTCGGGCAGGCAGTATCCGGAGGTCTTCGGGCAGTGGATCTCCGGGCACCAGTCGGGAAGGCTTGCCACGGCGGTCTTCGAGGTTCTTGAGGTAGCCTTGCTCGGTGGCACTGCGTACCCGGCGAGAGGCGGCGGACTTGTCGAGGTCAAGCTCTTTTGCTACCTCTGCTATGGAGATAGGTTCTCCTTCCGAGTCTTCGCGCAGCCTACTCACTGCGGCAACGACCTCTCGCACTGTTTTAGAGACGGTGGCATCTATGCCTTCGGAGACGAGGTCGGCGACGAGTTCCCGGACGACCTCGTAGTCGTCGAGGGAGGCGACGATATTGCCGTCCGTGTCCCGCTCGCGCCCGGCCTGGTGCAAGACGGCGTGGGCACGGATGAGGTTGAGAACTGCTCCGAAGTCACGGCGGAGCCTTACGGCCACAGGCGGGATGAGCTCGGCGAGATCCTCAGCATATGGGATGTTGACGCGATGCTCGGCGCTCTCCAACCACTCCTGCAGGGCAAGCCAGGGCGTGAGGTCGGTCTTCTGAGTCTTTCCTTTTGCCAGAGCTTTGAGCACGTCCCTGGTCTGGTCCTGGGTGTCGGTAACGGTCAGGGAGAGCATCCGGGTCTCGTTCTCGGGATGGAGCCTGACAGCAGTGGTGGTGACGATCAGGCCAGTAGGACCTTCACGTTCTATGAGTCGGGGCTTTATGCCGTCTTTGGTACTTTCGACGGTCTCGTAGCGGACACGGCCTTCGGAGAGAAGAGAGCGCATCAGGTAGGTGGCGAAGTCGCCGGACATGCCCTCGGCCTCGTAGATGACGAGAAAGCGATGTCTTATGGGCTCCTCAGAGTAGGCCAGCGTCCTCTCGCTCATGGCTGTGAGGGCATAGTAAGCAGACTCAGGGAAGTAGGAGAGGACGCGCTCAACGAGGTAGGTCTTGCCGCCAGAGGAGGGGCCTTTGACGGCGACGCTCACGATCTTCTCCAGCAGGCGAGATGTGAGCGCCAGGTAGAGGAGCTTCGCAGCCCGGCTCTCGCCGGCGAGCCCGGAGCGTCCGAGTTCGGCGGCGAAACGGTCCAGAATGCGGCTCTCACAGGCGAGGTCTTTGCACTGTTCCCACGCTTCGCGGGTGCGACTCTCTGCTTCCTCCTGTGCCGTGTCGGTCCAACTCCTCGCGCGCTTGAATGCTACGCGCAGGTTCTCTTTGAAGCGATCTGGGTCCTGGAGGTGGAGATCCGAAGCGTCTTTGGCGTCTTCCAGCTTTACGAGATGCAGCCGGTCCCGGATGGTGGAGGCGGAGAGTCTCTCCTCGAAGGTTGCGCCGCCTTCGTCGGGTTCAATGATTGCGTAGACCTTCTCGATTCCATCTAGTACCTGTGCCCACTCCTCTTTCCAGTTGGCTGCGCCGGGGATGCCGAGGGCCTCGATGCCGTGGTGCCAGAGTGTGTGGCAGTCGCTCTCACCCTCGACTAGAACGGCGTATCCGGCTTCCCTGGTACGGTCCAGGCGCCAGAGACCGTAGAGGGTAGGCCTGGAGCCTTTACGCCAGCGGAAACGGTCGTCGCCTTTCGGTCCTTTCTCCAGAGAGATCCGGAGACGCACCGCGCTCTCCGTGCCGTCTTCCTTCAAGTATGGCATCCGCACAGCCTTGCTGCCGAGATAGCTGATGGTGGAAAGTCCAAGCTGTCGCAGGAACTCTATCGGTAGCGCTTTGGCCTCAGCGACGCGGAAATGGGGAGGGCTCGATTTCCCGGCATCCGAAGAGGGATCTGTGGATGGCCCGTTATACGGTGGAGACGTCAACGGGAACGAAGCGGAGAACCGTGTACGGCAAGACGCGGGCTGAGGTGCGGGACAAGCTGACGAAGGCTCTGGCGGAGCGGGCGGATGGGATCGTCTTCGACGACGAGAACATGACGATGGGCGAGTATCTGGAGCGTTGGCTCTCGGATTGTGTGCGGGGCACGGTGAGGGAGTCCACGTTCTCGCGGGACAAGTATCTCGTAAACAACCATGTGATCCCGGCTCTCGGTAGGGTCAAGCTGAAGAACCTGGGTGCGCTGCGCTTGCAGGGACTCTACCGCGACCGCCTCGATGCTGGGCTCTCTGCGGCAACGGTCCAGAAGATGCACCACGTACTGCACAAGGCGTTGGATCAGGCCGTGAGGTGGAACCTGATCCCGCGCAACCCTGCTGATGCGGTCAAAGCTCCGACGCCCTCGCCCAAGGAGATGCACCCGCTCTCCGCGCACGAGGCGCGTGGGCTGCTCGAAGCGGCCCGCGGCACCCGTCTGGAGGCCTTCTACGTGCTGGCGCTCCATACGGGTATGAGAAGCGGGGAGCTGCTCGGCCTGAAGTGGGACGACATAGATCTCGCCTCTGACGTCCCCACCATCAGAGTGCGCCGGACGCTGACGCGCACCGGGAACGGCAAGGGCCTCGCCCTGGGCGAGCCGAAGACGAAGAAGAGCCGGCGCACCGTACGCCTGACGCCGCGGGCCGTGGACGCACTCAAGGGCCACCGGGCGCGCCAGGCGGAGGAGAAGCTGAAGGCTGGCACGCTCTATGAGGATCAGGGTCTCGTTTTCGCGGGAGAGGGCGGCAACCTCATCAATCCGTCGAACATTCGGCGGCGATCCTTCGCACCGCTACTAAAGAAAGCGGGCCTGCCAGGGACCACATTCCACGACCTCCGGCACACCTGTGCCTCCTTGCTCTTCCAGAGAAACATTCACCCCAAATTCGTGCAGGAACTCCTCGGCCATGCCTCCGTCGCCATCACCCTCGACACCTACTCCCACATGCTCCCCGGCATGGGCAGCGAAGCAACCGACGCGATGGGCGAAGCCCTCGGCTAAAGCTCCGCTTCCAATTGGTGTACAAATGGTGTACAGAGGGCCGGGATACAGTTCTCGGCCCACGGCTCTTATCGTAAAATACTGCTATTTGCAGGACTTTTAGAAGTGGGCGATGCTGGGTTCGAACCAGCGACCCCCTCCTTGTAAGGGAGGTGCTCTACCCCTGAGCTAATCGCCCGCGTCGGGCTCCGGGGACCTGTGCCCCCAACGGGATTCGAACCCGTGCCGCCGCCTTGAAAGGGCGGTGTCCTGGGCCTCTAGACGATGGGGGCGTATGGCCCTATTTTGGGCGAAGCCTTTCGGCAAAGCCCGTGTCCGGGCTCGTGAGCCAGGAAGGGATCGAACCTTCGACACGAGGATTAAAAGTCCCCTGCTCTACCACTGAGCTACTGGCCCAAACTCAGCCCGTAGAGTTTACCAAATAGCGCCCGACTTTAAAGAAAGCCGCCGACGCAAACGCTTGCAGTTCCTACGAACCCGACGGCTGGATCCGACGAACGAAAAATAAAGCCCCGGCCAGGGCGACGACGAGAACCGTGAGCACACCGAGCTCGTAGAGCAGGTCGTCGAACTTCGGTGTACCAAGGCTTTGTTCTATCGAAACGGTGACGGCCAGGATACGCCGGACGACGGCTATAATACCGATCAGGAGAAACGGGTCGGCCCGGACCTCGTTTTCGCGGACGATGGTCGTTATGGTGCCGAGCAACTCGGCGAAGATAAAGAGCAAAAGTATCTTGTCCAGGACTTCGATCGCCGTGTCTAGCGGGCCAGCGCTGCGGACTTCTACGAGCGTGACCGCGGCATCGTAGAAGATCATGCCTATAGTCACAAGCAAAAAGACGGCGGCCCCGTAGTAGATCACCCGCTCCACCGCATCTATAAGCCGGGCTGCCGCGCGTTGCTCTCTTGAGGAACCTTCGCTCACGGGGCGTACTCTAGTGCAAAAAGTGCCGGTGTCCTGTAAACACCATCGCCAAACCGCGGGCGTCCGCGGCCCGCACCACTTCCCCGTCGCGCTTCGAGCCGCCGGGCTGTATAACGGCTTCTATTCCGGCCTCCGCCAGCGCCTCCACCCCGTCGGCGAACGGGAAAAAAGCATCGCTGGCGGCCACCGAACCCCGGGACCTCGCGCCGGCTTTATTTACCGCTATCTCCGCTGATTCTACCCGGCTCATCTGTCCGGTCCCCACGCCGACCGTCGCGCCGCTTTTCGCCAACACGATGGCGTTGCTCTTGACGGTCTTTGCTACGCGCCAGGCGAACATCAGGTCGCGCATTTGACCCTCCGACGGCCGCGCTTTCGTGACGACCTCGTAACCGGTCGTGCTCTCCATCCGGTCGGCTTCTTGTAGTAGCAGCCCACCGGTTACGTGTTTGGCCGAGAGTTTCGAACGGCCGAGAGGACCGCCCTGCAACAGCCGCAAGTCGGGCTTCTCGGAGAAAACCTCGCGGGCTTCCCGGGTAAAGTCCGGGGCGAGCAGTATCTCCGTGAAGATCTCCAAGATGCTCGACGCAAGTTTTCCGTCTACCTCACCGCTCAGGGCGACGATGCCCCCGAACGCGGAGATTTGGTCGGAGTCGAAAGCCTTTTCGTAGGCTTCGGAAAGCGTCTCTGCAACGGCCGCGCCGCAGGGGTTGGCGTGCTTGATGATCACCGCGCCTTGTTCGTCTGGCGCGCCCTCGATCAGGTCCGCCAGCAACGTGCGGGACGCATCGAGGTCGTAGAGGTTGTTGAAGGAGATCTCCTTACCCTGCAAAACTTCTACCCCGGATAGCAGATGCTCCGAGCCCTCCGCAGCGTAGTAAGCGGCCTCCTGATGCGGATTTTCCCCGTAACGCAACGACGAAACCCGCCGGTAACGCACCGTACGCGACTCCGGAAAGTTTTCATCCTCGCCGGTCCGCCCGGAGAGCCAGGCGGATATGGCCGAGTCGTACTTTGTAGTGCGGCGGAAGGCCGCGAGCGCCAGCCGCCGGCGAGTTTCTTCTGAGACGTGCCCGCCGTTGTCCAACTCCCGGAGCACCTCATCGTAGAACTCTCTGCCGGGAACGACCGTCACGGTGCGGAAGTTCTTGGCGGCGGCCCGGAGCATCGCCGGGCCACCAACGTCTATCTGCTCGATGGCTTCTTTCTCGGAGGCGCCGCCGGCCACGGTTTCCTCGAACGGGTAGAGGTTTATGCAAACGAGGTCTATCGGGGCGATGTCTTGCTCGACGAGTTGGGTTACGTGGTCCGGATCTTCCAAATCGGCGAGGATACCACCGTGAATCCTGGGGTGCAAAGTTTTCACCCGGCCGTCGAGTATCTCCGGCTCTCCCGTTACCTCCGATACCGGAACTACAGGAATTTCCTGCTCCTGCAAGGTACTTGCGGTGCCGCCGGTGGAGAGGATCTCGAACCCCAACTCGTGCAGCCGCCGGGCGAAATCCACGACGCCTTCTTTGTCCGACACCGAAACTAACGCGCGACGCTTCATAGCCCGATTCTCCCCCAGAAATAATCCGCGACGGCCCCGACGAGCAGCCGGTGCTCGACCGGGTGCAGCCGTCCCATTAAAACCTCTTTCGTGTCCCCGGGCAACACCGCGACGGCTTCCTGCGCCACCATCGGCCCGGCGTCCACCTCCTCGACCACGAAATGAACCGTCACCCCGGTCTCCTCCACCCCGGCCTCCAACGCCCGGCCCACCGCATCCAGCCCCCGAAACTCCGGCAACAACGAAGGATGGACGTTCAGCATCGCCGGGAACTGCCGCAGAAAGACCGGAGAAAGCACCCGCATGTAACCGGCCCCGACCACGAGCCCGACGTCGTGGGCGGAGATCCTGGCCGCAAGCTCCGCGTCGTAAGCCTCCCGGCTCTCGAAACCTCGCGGGTCCACGTGCTCGACCGGCACCCCGGCCCGCCGCGCCCGCTCGAAAGCGTAGGCGCCTTTCTTGTCCCCGCCGACCACGACGACCTCTCGCGGATACGCTTCCAGCAACGCCTGCAGGTTGCTGCCCGACCCCGAAGCCAACACCGCAAACCGGGAGCCTTCCGGAAGCCTTCCGGGCTTCCTTTCAAGTTCCTTTTCAGGCAAACTCGACCCCCTCCCCTTCGACGACCTCCCCGATTTTCCACGCCCCGCACCCCGAACCGCGCAGAACCCTGCCCCCCTCGTCCGCCACCTCTGCCCGTACCACGGCGCAGAACCCGACGCCGAGGTTGAAGACCCGGCGCATCTCATCTTCCGGGATGCCACCGAGCTTGCGGATCAGGCCGAAAACCGGCGGCTCCTTCCAGGCGCTCGGCTCCAGCCGCGCCCCGAAGCCACCGAGCGACCGCGGGAGGTTGCCCGGCAGTCCACCGCCGGTAATGTGGGCCATCCCCCGCACCTCCACCGAGTTTTTGAGGACTTGTATCTCCTTTACGTAAGCCCGATGCGGCTCCAGGTAGACTTCCCCAACGGTGTGGTCGAAACCCTCTGGGGTATCGGAGTACGAGATCCCGGCATCTTCCAAAACCTTGCGGGCCAGGGTGTAGCCGTTGGTGTGGAGGCCGCTGGATGCCAGCCCGATCACGGCGTCCCCGGGCCTCACCTCTCCGCCCGAAACAATGTCCGAGCGCTCGCAGGCCCCAATGCAGGCGCCGACAACGTCCAGGTCCCCCTCAGCGTACAGACCCGGCATCTCCGCCGTCTCACCCCCGATCAGGGCTATCCCGAGTCTACTGCAAGCCTCCGCCGCCCCCCGCACGACCCCCGCCACGGCTTCGGGGTCGAGGCGGCCGCTCGCCACGTAGTCCAGGAAGATTAGCGGCCTAGCCCCGGTGGCGAGCACGTCGTTTGCGCAGTGGTTCACGATGTCCGCGCCTAAAGAATCGTAGCTTCCTACCTCCCGTGCGACCATAACCTTTGTGCCGACGCCGTCTATCGTGGAGGCGAGAACCGGGTCTGTGTAACCGGCGAGGGTGTAGAGGCCGGCAAAGCCGCCGGAAGCAGACAAAACTCGCGGCCCTTGCGTCGCTTCGACGGCGGACATCATCAGCGCTACGGCACTCTCCCCGCGTTCGATGGAGACGCCGGCGGCTTCGTAGCTGCTAGTACCGCTCTTTTCAGACAACGACACTCTTCTCGTAGAAGACGCACTCGACCGGGCCTACCATGCCGCGCCGCGTCTTCCGGTAGCCGTTCGCCTCGTACAGATTACGTGCGGCCCTCTGATTTATGCCCGTATCCAGGTGCAATGTCGCGTAGCCTAATTCTGCCGCGCGATAGTGGAGTAAGTCCAAAATCTTTTGTCCGAATTCTCTTCGCCTGAAGGCCGGGGCAACACGCATGCGCTTGATCTCGGCACTTTCCCGTGATATTTTCCTCAGCGCGCCCATCGCCACGACCTGCTCCTCACAAACCCCCACGAGAAACTCTCCATCACCTTCGAGGTATTCACCTTCGATATCGCGTAAGTCGAGGTCGAACCCCGGTTCTTCTATGAAAGTGCCCATCTCACGCAATCCCGCTTCGTGTAGATGCAGCACGATCCCTAGATCATCAGGATCATACCGGCGGATGTGTAGTCCGGCTTCCTTCAAGCCTACCTGTTTATCGGCACGGCATGGTGGGTGCGGTTTTCCAGGGCGTGCTTGCTGGAGATGCCGATGATCGGGTAGTCGCCGTCGAAGCAGGCCCGGCAGAGGTTGTGTTTCGGTTGTTCGGTGGCGGCGACCATATTCTCCGTCGAGAGATATGCCAGGGAGGTCGCCCCTATTTGGTCCCGGATCTCCTCCACCGCATAGTTTGCGCCCACGAGCTGGTCCGGACTGTCCATGTCTATCCCGTAGTAACAAGGTCCCGTAACCGGCGGTGACGAGACCCGGAAATGCACTTCTTCCGCGCCAGCCTCGAATAGCAACTCCACCAGCTTGCGGCTCGTGTTGCCCCGCACGATGGAGTCATCTATTACCACGAGGCGCTTGCCCTCGATCACGGACGGCAAAGGGTTCAGCTTCAGCCGGATGCCGAGCTGCCGGATGCCCTCCGCCGGCTCGATAAACGTCCTTCCGACGTAACGGTTCTTTATGAGTCCCTCCGCGTACGGGATCCCGCTCGTCTCCGAGTACCCGACGGCGGCCATGATGCCCGAGTCCGGTACGGGGATGACCACGTCCGCCTCGGCCGGAGACTCCTCGGCGAGCAGTTGGCCCATCCGGTGCCGGGCGCCCGCTACCTCGCGCCCGTCGAAGCGGGAGTCCGGGCGGGCAAAGTACACGTACTCGAAGACGCAGAGCGCGTGCCGCGGGCTCTCGACCTGATAGCAATGTAGCCCTTCGTCGTCTATGACCACCACCTCGCCGGGTTTCACGGTTCGCAAGAACTTGGCCCCGATAATATCCAGGCCGCAAGTCTCGCTGGAGATAACGTAGCCGCCCTCGACTTCACCGATGCAAAGTGGGCGAAACCCGTGCGGGTCCCGGAAGGCGACGAGAGAGTCGCCGCAGATCATGGCTACCGAGTAAGCCCCTTCCATCCGCCGCATCGCGGCCCGCGCCGCCTCCCCTACGGAATGCCCGCGCTCCAACTCCCTAACCACCGAGGCCGCGATGAACGTGGTATCCGACGTAGAGTTGAACCTGAATCCTTCTTCGGCCAACTCCTCCTTCAGCCGTTCGGCGTTTACCAGGTTGCCGTTGTGGGCGACGGCGACGTTTACATCCCCCCGCCCCTGGAACTCCGGCTGGGCATTCTCCCAGGAAGCAGAGCCGGTCGTCGAGTACCGGACGTGCCCGAGGGCGATGTGCCCCGACTCCAACGACGCCAACCGCTGCCCGTCGAAGACCTGCGAGACGAGGCCCATGTCGCGCATCGCGGTCGTCCGCTCGCCGTCGGAGATCGCGATGCCCGCCGACTCCTGCCCCCGATGCTGAAGCGCGTAGAGGCCGAAGTACGTGCGCTGGGCTAATTCACCCTCCAATTCCCGGGAGAAAATTCCGAACACCCCGCAGGCTTCTTTGGGTTTACCGTCGGTATCGCGATAGTCGTCGTTCAATATACTCACCTTTCGGTACTCAGATCCTCTCTAGTTCCGTTTTCGTCAAATCGTCCGTCACGTTGCCGGTGTTGAGCGTGTCCGCCGGCTCGAACAGCAACACACTCGCCTCCTCTTCCGCGACGGGCCGATGCTCGACGCCCCGCGGCACCACCATAAACTCACCCTCTTCGACCCACTCGCTCCGCCCGCGGAATTCCATGCGGAACCGACCTTTCACGACGAGAAACATCTCATCCTCCTCGTCGTGGTGGTGCCAGACGAAATCACCGAGCAGCTTCACCAGCTTTACGTGCTGGCCGTTCAGCCCACCTACGATCTTGGGGCTCCAGTGCTCTTCAAAAGTAGCGAGCTTTTGCGCGATGTTCACTTTCTCTAATTGCATTCCGCCTCCCGTATTGGTAACTCTTTCATGTAAACTGCGGCGGGGTCTCCGTCCCAGTCCGGATAGGAGTGGATAGTCCGTATGTGGTCGAAACCATTTCTCTCGTAGAAAGCCCGGGCCGCCTCGTAAGGTTGGTAGTTCGATTCTCCGGCGAGCGTTTTTACGGTTAGTAGTTTCGTGCCCCTCCCGGCGAGGCTTTCTTCGATGAAGTTCAGGAGGTTACTACCAATTCCTTCCCCTTGCTGCGTTGGCTCCACGGCGAGCCAGGAGATCTCTGCCCCTTTACTTTCCTCTTCAATGGTCACAAACCCGACGACACGACCATCTTTGATCGCCAGATATAGGAGGTCTTTCGACAAGCTGCGCCGCATCTGCTTTAGACCGGTTTTGTCGAAAAACTCCGGTAGGTTTTCGCCAATTCGCATACAAGCTCCAACATGTTCACTGCTTCCGACGAGTATGTCTACCTTTTCATTCAAAAAGGTCACGTTCGTAGGCTTCTTTCATCTCTTCCAGAGAAAGGTCTACGAAATCTCCGATCTTGAACCTGCTACCGCCGGTATACCCGACCTCATCGTAAGCCACCCACGACACGCCATTTGAGTCAGGTACAGCTAGAGCTTCCTGTACCTCTTCCCATCGTTCCTGGGGAAAGCCGATGAGGAAACTCGCGCCGGCTTCTTCGAAGAACGCCAGATCCACTCTACGATCCACTCTACTATTCCCTAGAAAATTTTCGAGTTCGCTTTCGTCGTACTCGAAGCCTATTCCCCCCGAGATCGCCATCTCGGCCAACGTGAAGATTTCGCCCCCGCCCGAAACGTCGTGCGCCGTATCTATGAGACCGCTCTCGATCATGCTGCGGATTAGGTCCGAAGCCCCCTTCTCCTCCACAAGGTTGGGCCTCGCAGGTCTGCCTCCCACCTTGCCATGAATCACGTCGAGGTACTCCGAACCGGCAAAGGTTAGCTCCCCATGCTCGTTATCATCCTTGGTTATACCAACGATCAACACCACATCCCCATCCCGCTTGAACGCGGGCGTGGCGTGGCGCGTTACGTCCTGGAGAACGCCCATCATACCGACGGTTGGGGTCGGGTAGATGGCGCCACGGTCCGTCTCGTTGTACAAACTGACGTTGCCGCTCACCACCGGCGTCCCGAATACCTCGCACGCCTCGCTCATCCCCTCGATGCACTCCGCGAGTTGGTAGTAGCCTTCTTTTTTCTCCGGGCTGCCGAAGTTGAGGCAGTCGGTGAGCGCCACAGGCTCGGCCCCGACGCAGGAGAGGTTGCGGTAGGCCTCTGCCACGGTCGCCGCCCCGCCGCCGCGTGGATCTAGGTAGCAGTGTCGCCCCCGGCCGTCCGTGGTAACGGCGAAGCCGAGCTTCGTTCCTTTTATGCGCATTACGGCGGCGTCAGCGCCGGGCAGGACAACGGTGTCGGTGCCGACCTGGTGATCGTACTGGGTCCAGACCGACCGCCGCGAACAGAGGTTCGGATGTGAGAGCATCGTGAGTAGGGTTTCGTTATAGTCGTCGGGTTCGGGGATTTCTTCTAGGTCCGGCTCTTCGATCTTTTCCAAGTACGCCGGACGGACGACCTCTCGTTCGTAAGTGGGGGCGTCGGCGAGTATGTTAGCAGGCACGGTTCCAACCACTTCGCCGTCGTGGAGCACGCACAGGTCGCCGTGGTCCGTCACCCGGCCGACTACTGCACCGACCAACTCGTAGCGTTCGGCGAGTTTCAAGACTTCGCCGGCTTTCTCCGGCTCGACGACGGCGAGCATCCGCTCCTGAGACTCGGAGATCGCGATCTCCCACGGCTCCATCCCCTCCTCACGCAGCGGAACCTTGTCCGTGTCTATCTCGATCCCGACGCCGCCCTTGGCCGCCATCTCCGAAGCCGAAGAGGTGATCCCGGCCGCACCAAGATCCTGCAGCGCCACGAGCAAACCCCTCTCCAGAAGCTCCAGGCAACACTCGATGACCATCTTTTCGCAGAAAGGATCTCCGACCTGCACGTTGGACCGCTTCGACTCGGACTCCTCCGAAAGCTCGTCCGAGGCGAACGTCGCCCCGTGGATACCATCGCGTCCGGTCTTTGAGCCGATCAGGACGACCAGGTTCCCCTCCCCCGTCGCCCGCGCCGTAACCAGGTCCTCGACCCGAATAAGTCCGACGCACATAGCGTTCACCAGCGGATTCCCCGAATAAGCTTCCGCGAACTCGATCTCACCACCCACGGTCGGCACCCCGACCGCATTCCCGTATCCTCCGATGCCGCTCACAACCTCCCGGAACAGGTAGCGATTGCGCTCCTCCTCTAGCGGCCCGAACCGCAGCGAGTTCATCGAGGCCACCGGCCGCGCCCCCATCGCCAGGATGTCCCGAATAATGCCCCCGACACCCGTCGCCGCCCCCTCATAAGGCTCGACCGCCGACGGATGGTTATGGCTCTCCATCTTGAACGCCACCGCCCAACCGTCCCCAACCTCGACCACGCCGGCGTTCTCGCCCGGCCCCTGCAGCACCCGCTCCCCCTTGTTCGGGAACCGCCGCAACAGCGGCCGAGAGTTCTTATAGCCGCAGTGCTCGCTCCACATCACCGATAGCAGCGAAAGCTCCAGGTAGTTCGGCTCCCGCCCCAGGAGCTCTAGAATACGTTCGTACTCGGCGTCCGAGAGACCAAGCGCGGTGTAGGTCTCCTGGACGTTCAAACTCCGGCTCCTGCGAGCACCGACCGCAGTACCCTCAGCCCCTCGTCTGACCCGAGTGTCGGGTCGGAGACGCGCTCGGGGTGTGGCATTATACCCACGACGTTCCGATCCTCGTTGCAGACTCCCGCAATGTCCCCGATTGAGCCGTTCGGGTTCTCTAGATACCGCAACACCACCCGGTCCTCATCCTCCAACTCGGCCAGCGTCCGGGCGTCCACGAAGTAGTTGCCCTCGTTATGGGCCACCGGCAAGGTCAGCTCCTCGCCGACCTCGCAGCCCGTCGTCCAGGGCGTGCCGGTAGTCTCTATCCGCACCCGGACCCGGTCGCAGACAAAGCGCATGTTTATGTTCTGCAACAATGCTCCGGGGAGGAGGTGGGCCTCGGTGAGCACCTGGAAGCCGTTACAGATTCCGATGATCGGGCCGCCGTCGCGGGCGAACTCTTCGAGCGGGGCCATGACTTTTGCGAAGCGGGCGATGGCTCCGGGACGGAGGTAGTCGCCGTAGGAGAAGCCGCCGGGGACGATCACGGCGTCCACGCTTTTGAGTTCCGGATCGGCGTGCCAGAGTTCGACCGGCACGGCGTCCATTCTCTCGACGGCATAGAGGGCGTCGCGGTCGCAGTTGGAGCCGGGAAAGACCGTTACCCCGATCCTCACCCAACCACCTCCCACTCGTATTCCTCGACCGTAGGGTTCGCCAGGAGTCGTTGGCACATGCCTTCGACCTCGTCGACGGACTCTAGTTCCAGCTCGATCAGACGCCCCACATGAACGGCCTGCACGCCGTCGAAGCCCAGCGCCGGGAGCGCGTTCTTCACCGTCTCACCCTGCGGGTCCAGGATGCCGGCCTTCGGACGAACGAGCACGCGAACTTTCACTGCTGCGTCACCCTCCTCAACATCTCGGCGTAAGCCTCTTGCTCGCCGCCCAGGTCGTGCCGGAAGCGGTCTTTGTCCAACTTTTCGCCGGTTTCCTTGTCCCAAAAGCGGCAGGTGTCCGGACTGATCTCATCGGCCAGCATTGGCGTACCTTCGTTGTCCCGACCGACCTCTATCTTGAAATCTACGAGCATAATGCCCCGCTCGTCGAAAAAGGACCAGAGGATCTCGTTCACCCTCAACCCCAGCTCCTGGCAAAATTCCAGATCCTCGTCGGCAACTCCCAACTCCCGGAAGTGAGACCAGTTCAACATCGGGTCGCCGAGGTCATCGCGCTTGTAGCACATCTCGACTATCGGGGCCTTGAGCTTCGTGCCTTCTTCGTAACCGATGAGCTTCGCCAGCGAACCGGCGGCGACGTTCCGCACGATGACTTCTACCGGTAGCATGTCGAGCCTCTTCGTCTTCATGGTTACGGCATCCATCTGGCCGAGAAAGTGGGTCGGGATGCCGTTCTTCTCCAGGTGCCGGAAGAGCGCCGCGCTGATGGCGGCGTTCGTGTGGCCCTTACCCTTCCAGGATCCACGCTTCTGGGCGTTATAGGCCGTCGCGTCGTCCTTATAGCGGTGGAGCAGTACGTCTTCTTCGTCCGTCGTGAAGACCTTTTTGGCCTTGCCCTCGTAGAGCAGTTCCTCAGCCATTCTCCAGCTTCCCTCTGAGTTCCTCTACCCGGTCGAACACCACGTCCAGGTTGCGGAGCGCGTAAGACGGATCGAAGAGGCTACCGAGGTCTTCGCCCAGCCGTTTCCAGATCTCCTCGTTCTCCTCCAGAAGTTCCCGGAAGTTGCCGTTTCCCTCCCAGGCCTGCATCGCGGCGCCCTGGACTATCGCATAGGCGTCGTCGCGGGACATGCCGGACTCGACCAGGGCGAGCAGGACACGCCCGGAGAAGACGATGCCGCCGCCGAGGTTCATGTTCGCCAGCATCCGGTCTTTGTCCACCTCCAGGCCGCGCAAGACGCGCTTTGTGGTGCGGAGCATGTAGAAGGCGAGGATCGTCGAGTCGGGGAGGACGACCCGTTCGGCGGAGGAGTGGCTTATGTCGCGCTCTTGCCAGAGGGCGTTGTCCTCGAAGCCGACGATGGCGTTGGCCCGGAGGATACGGGCCATACCGCAGAGACGCTCGGTCAGGATGGGGTTGCGTTTGTGGGGCATCGCGGAAGAGCCCTTCTGGCCTCGGCCGAACGGCTCGGCAAGCTCTCGGATCTCCGTCCGCTGGGCGCCCCGGATCTCCAGCGCTATCTTCTCCAACGTCGAGCCCAGTATCGCAAGCGTCGAGAGAACTTCGGCGTGCCGGTCGCGCTGCACGACCTGGGTCGAAGCCGGCGAAGACGATATGCCCAACTGCTCGCACGTAAGCGCCTCGACCTTCGGGTCCACGTTCGCGTAGGTCCCGACGGCGCCGGATATTTTGCCTACGGCGGCGACGTCCCGGGCTTGCGAAAGCCGGTCCAGGTTCCGCTCCATCTCGAACGCCCACACCGCCAGCTTGTGCCCGAGCGTCGTCGGTTCGGCGTGTACCCCGTGCGTCCGGCCGACCATCACCGTTTCTCGGTGCTCCAGGGCCAGATCCACAATCACTCCGGCAAGCTCCCGAGCCTCACCGATCACGAGGTCCAGCGCATCCCGGAGTTGGAGCGCCCCGGCGGTGTCCAGCACGTCAGAGCTTGTAAGGCCGAAGTGGAAGTGGCGGGACACATCCCCGGCGTACTCGGCGACGGTAGAGACGAAAGCTATTACGTCGTGGTTCGTCTCTGCCTCGATTTCCCGAATACGCTCTACGGTGAAATCAGCCTTCTCAGCCAGTTCCTCAACTTCGTCCGAAGGAATCTCACCGAGCTCGGCGCGGGCCTGGCAGACGGCAAGCTCGACCTGTAGCCAGGCGCGGTACTTGGCTTCTTCGGTCCAGATGGCGCCGATCTCCGGGAGTGTGTAGCGTTCGATCACCGAACACCCTCGCTTTCGGCGTGGTTTGGGCGTCGCTGGCTCAAGGAAAGGATTAAAGCATCCACAAGCGCGGCATAGACTCCGCTAGCAAACACAGCGATGCCGTAAGCGTATCCCAGGCCCCCTGCCTGCGACTCGTAGCTGATAAACAGAACAAAGCCCGAGAAGAGCAGCCCCACATAGAGTAGGGCGCAATGCCGGAGATGGTCCAGAAAAGCGGGCCGCCGCAATCGCTCCAGCCGCAAGGCTCCTACTCCGAGTAGTCCGAAGACCAGACCACCGATCAGAAACATCGCCACGACGGCGACCAGGTCTCCGACATAGTAGAGCCCGGTCAGTTCGCCCAACCAGAGACTGTTCTCGAAAAGAGCTACTGACAGAACAACTCCCAGGAAAACTGGCACGCATCCCAACGCATAGAAAATCGGGGTCGCAGATCTGACGACGTATCGGACGGTTCTATTCTCTTGGCCGAGCCCGTCGTACTGAGAGCCCAAACTCACAGCTCCTCAAACTCCATTGCTTCGAGGGCTATGTCGGTGCGGTATTGCATGCCGGGGAAGTGGATCTGCTCGACGGCGGCGTAGGCTCTCGCGCGAGCCTCGATGACGCTGGGGCCTTTTCCAACCACGTTTAGGACTCGTCCACCGGCGGTGTGGAACTCACCGTCCCGCTCTTCGGTGGCGGCGTGGTAGATAAAGACACCGGGCGGCACTTCGTCGAGGCCTTGTATTTCGTCCCCGGAAGAGGATGTCTCCGGGTATCCTTCCGAAGCCAGGACTACGCAGACGGCTTTATCCGCGGACCAGACGACCTCGCGGCCGAAGAGGCTCTCGTCGTTGGTTGCGAGCATCAGCTCCAGCAGGTCGGTTTCCAGCCTCGGTAGGAGCACCTGCGTCTCCGGGTCTCCGAAGCGGCAGTTGAACTCCAGGGCCTTCGGGCCATCTTCGGTGATCATTACCCCGGCGAATAGGACCCCTGTATAGGTCGCCCCGATCATGGCGAGTTGCTGGATGGTAGGGCGGATGATCTCCTCCAGCACCGCGGCATACGTCGCGGGCTCCATCCACATGATCGGCGAGTACGCCCCCATTCCGCCGGTGTTGGGCCCCTCGTCATAGTCGTAGATGCGTTTGTAGTCCTGGGCCGGCAGGAACGGCAGTATCTCATGCCCGTCGGTCATCACGAAGATGGAAGCCTCCCGACCCTCCAGACACTCTTCGATAACGATCCGCCGGCCCGCCTCCCCGAACTTGCCGCTGAAAGCTTCCCGGACGGCCTCTTCGGCTTGCTCTTGAGAATCAGCGATGGCAACTCCCTTGCCGGCGGCGATGCCGTCGGCTTTGACCACCACGGGGAACCTATCGAGCGAACGGAGGTAGGCGAGCGCGTCGGCCTGGCGGTCGAAGACTTCGAAATCCGCTGTTGGAACCCCGGCGTGTCGCATGACCTCTTTGGCGAAGACTTTCGAGCCCTCTATCCGGGCGGCGGCCCGCGAGGGGCCGAAGATTTCTAGTCCCGCCTCCCAGAAACACTCGGAGATACCCCCGATCAGGGGGTCTTCCGGTCCGACGACCGTCAGGTCTATCTCGTTCTCTATGGCGAAGTCGCGCAACGCCAGGATGTCGCTCGCCGGTATGTCTACTGTCTGGGCGATGCGGGCTATTCCCGGGTTGCCGGGGGCGGCGAAAAGCTCGGGCTCTAGGCGGCTTCCCGACAACGTTTCGGCCAGCGCATGCTCCCGCCCACCGCTTCCGACGATCATCACCCGCACGTTTCTAGACCCCGATCCTCTCTACGATGGCCTGATCCCGCTCCGGACCCACGCTCACCATGCACAGCGGAACCCCGATCTCGGCTTCCACGAACTCGACGAAGTCCCTCGCGGCCTCCGGCAGGTCTCCCCGCATCCTGGCCCCCGTGATGTCTACACCCCATCCCGGAAGGCTCTTGTACACCGGCTGGGCATGGTGCAGATCCGTCTGGTGCATCGGGTATCCCTCTACCCGGTCGCCGTTTATCTCGTAACCGACGCAGATTTCTATCTCTTCCACGCAAGAAAGTACGTCCAGCAGCGTTATCGCCAGGTGGGTGATGCCGTTCAAAGAAGCCGTGTACTTTATCGCCGGTAGGTCGAGCCAACCTATCCGCCGCGGCCGGCCCGTAGTCGTCCCGAACTCCCTACCGGTCTCCCGGATGTCGTCCGCGACGCCGTCGAAGATCTCCGTGGGCATCGGCCCGTCCCCGACCCTGGAAGTGTAAGCCTTCGTAACCCCCACGACGTTCTCCAGGCTCTTAGGCGGGATACCGCCCCCGACGCTTACCCCTCCCACGGAAGGGTTCGAGGAGGTTACAAAAGGATACGTCCCGAAGTCGTTGTCCAGCAGGGCCGCCTGGGCCCCTTCTACCAGCACCCGCTCCCGTTCTTCCAGGGCCTCCCGCAGCATGGTACCCGTATCAGCCACCATCGGCTCCAGAAGCTCCCTAAAAGAAAGCAGCCGTTCGACGAGGCCTTCCACCTTGAAAGGCTCCTCCTTATATACGTTTTCGAAGATAGCGTTTTTCTCCCGCAGGGCGGCTTCCAGCTTCGTCCGGAGTATCTTCTTATCGAAGATGTCCTGCACCCGGATGCCGACCCGCGCCACCTTATCTTCGTAGGTAGGACCGATGCCGCGGTTCGTGGTGCCGATCCTTTCTTTGCCCAACGCCTTTTCCCGGTGAGAGTCTAGATGGATGTGGTACGGCATGATCAGGTGCGCCCGGCCGTCAATTTTCAGCCGGCCCTTGACATCCAGCCCCCGGGCCTCCAAGGCCTGCACCTCTTCGGCCAAAACCTCCGGGTCTACCACCACCCCGTTTCCGATGGTGCAGGTAACTCCCTCGCGCACGATCCCGGAGGGAACGAGATGGAGCTTGAACTCTTCTTTGCCGACCCTCACGGTGTGACCGGCGTTGTTACCGCCGGTGCAGCGGGCAACGTAGTGGGCGTCTTTTGCCAGGGAGTCACAGACGCGGCCTTTGCCCTCGTCTCCCCACGCCAGTCCCAACACTACCGTCGCGCTCATGCGTTCTCCTCCGACTTGATCGCGATTTCCCGCGGATTTGTACAGGTGCCCGGGTAATAAAGTAGGCTGAGCCCGGCTTCGGTACAGATAGCTCTGTCAAGGCCGAGTCGCTCTACCACCGCCGCAATGTAACACATAGATGAATTCATTTGAATCGACCGCACCGGATGTGGTCCCCCAAACTATCCGAAAGGGGTTACTCGAAGAGCACTACCGGTTCGGCATAGTAGCGCACCCGGTTCTGCTTCCGGCGCTCCTCGACGAACGCCCGAAGTTCTTCGTTACGCCCTTCGAGGCTGCCGTCTCTCAACTTCTCCAGCGGAAAGCGGACCCCGAGTATCCGCTCCCGCGCCCGGAACCGCGTGATGCCGGCCGGCAGTACGGCCCCGGAACGGACGACCTCGGCCAACTCCTCTAACGTAAAAGACCGGTAGCGGACGATCGACTCGTCTTCGGCGAGTTCTACGGTTGCCCCCGGCTCCACCCGGTGCACCACGCCCCCGCTAGGGTAGAGTTTCTGCAACCCCCAAAGCCCCCTGACCTCTCCGGCCAGGCCCGGCTCTCTGGCCGTCACGAAAACGTACTCGCCCGTGGCGAACTTTATCCCGGCCAGCCGGGCGCCGTCGTGCTCATCGTCCCCGTACCCGGAAGAGATGTCGACGGACTCCAACCCGTAGAGCTTCGAGCGTCCGGGGATGCTCAGTACGTGCCCCCAGCTCTCAGCTTTTTCAGGGAGGTCTATCCTCTGGGTCAGGACAAACTCGCAGCCGAGGTTCTTCAGCGCTTGGACGCGATGGGCGCCGTCGAGCACCAGATAGTTTTTCTCCTGGGGAAAGATGATAACGGGGTGCCGCTGAAAGCCTTCCTCACCAATACGTCCCGCCAGACGCGACAGCCGGCTACCGTCATGGGCCTCGTGTAGTAGTAGCCGTGAAAGAGGCACCACGAACAGGTCATCGAGAGAAGAAGTCATCTAAGCGGGTCGAGGAAGATCGAAGATAGTCGGTACCGCGATGTTGCGGCTTACGGGTCTCCGTCGCGGCGGCCCCAGATAAAGTCCAGCAGGACGAAGCCCCCGAAAAAGAAAATCGCGATCAGGATCATAAATCCAAAGATGCCCAGCAATAGGTTGAGTGTGTCCAAAGTTCCGTGACCTTTCTGAGGATCCGGCCTGCCGCAAAAGTCGGGACGGCCGGATTTGAACCGGCGACCACTCGGCCCCCAGCCGAGTGCGCTACCAGACTGCGCCACGTCCCGACGTACCGCTTCTAAAGTACCCCTGGATCATACCAGACGCGCCGCATGCTATCATCGCCCCGACGTGGCACGGGCGGCATCGTACATCAGGACGGATACGGAGGGTGAGCTTCCCACCCTCGACGAACAGCGCTCCGCGGTACAAGCCTACGCCGCCGCGCACGGCCACGAGTTGGTCGCGGCCTACGAAGACCTTCAAGCTCCGGGAATTCTCCTCTACCACCGTCCCGGCATAAAAGAGGCTATAAAGAACATCAAGGAAGAAGAAGATTGGGAGGTCTTGATCGTGGCGCATCCCCGGGCCGTCTCCGACACGGAATCGGCCCGGCACGAGTTGGTCCACAAGTTCTCTTTATACAACAACCGGCTGGAGTGTCCGCTCAAGTCTTGGGACGATTTCCTGGAAGAGATGAAGGATTACCGGCGGGAGATGAGCCGCCGGTAACGTCGCCGGTAACCGGAGTTTTGTACTGCCCCGCGGTCCCGGAAAAGAAAATTATCGAAACCGAAGTTTTTTCGGTAGTATAGGGGCATGGGCGTCGTCTTGACCCTTTTGGGGATATTGTTGCTACTGGTATTTCTTGCCGGCATAGGGCTTGGCGTGTACATGGCTACGAACCCGAACACGCGTCAGATCGGCTGGTTGTTTGCCGTCTGGTGGGTGCCGGGGGCCGCGGCCGCGACCGGCGTGTTGATGCGGGACCTGGTGACTTTCACGGTGGGCGCGGTGTGCTTTCTAGTTGCGGGCGTCGTGTTCTTGCTCAAAGGCGCGAGCATCAGGAGGGCCCACTCGAAGCGTGGCGGACCACAGGACACCTTGCAGGGAGGGACTAGCAGCAGCCGGAAGACCACCTCATAGCGTCTGGAGATCAATATGGAGACGAGTAATTGGGTTTGATCCGCACGATACTGGCTTTTGTAATACTGGTGATTCTTTCCCACATAGTCGTCGTCTACGCGAACGTAGAGGCGTCCACCAACAGCATCACCGAGATCATCTACAGCCTCGGAATCCTCCTGGAATCTCCCGCCCAGGCCCTGTTGAGCGTGGTTCCGATCCCGGCCGGCCAAGAGAACCTCTTGGACCCGAATAATTTCTACTCCGTCGCCGTCGTCGCCACAGCCGGGTACTTTATTCTTTACTTGCTGCTGGGCATCGGGCGGCACAACTAGGCGTCGTAGAGCTTCATGAACCTGTGGTCTATGGCGTACTTGAGCATCATCGGCAGACGGCCGCGCCAGCAAAGCGTGCCGTAGACGGCGAGCCCGGTTCCGTCCCCGAAGTTCAGGATGTAAAGGTAGTTCTTCTGGGGTTTGTAGCTTTCCAGCGGACGCCCTTCGAGGGCGGCGAGCAGGTTGCGGAAAAGGACCGGCCCCTGCCGGATGCCGAAGACCCCGAGGCGGGGCAGGGCCGAGCCCCGGAAAGAGATCGAATCTCCCCCGCCGAAGATCCTGGGGTCGCTGACGCTCTGCAAATAACTATTGACCCACAATCCGCCGTCTTCGCCGCTCAGCAGGTAGGAGCCTCTTTTTAGTGTTCGGGGAACTATGCCCACCGACGCCACGACCAGGTCCGCCGGCAGTTTTTGTCCGACCCCGGTCTCGGCCCCGCCGTCCGCGTACGAAACGACCGGGGTCTTCGTTAGGACTTCCACGCCGCGTTTCCGGAGGTAAGCGGTGACACCCCGCTGCGCTTTCTCCGGAGAGGTGCCCAGTAGCGCCGGGCCGGCCTCGGCGATCCTGACCGTCCCCCCGAGGTTGTTTTGCCGCAGCAGGTTGGCGGCGTTGGCGGCTACTTCGCACCCCGCCGCCCCGCCACCGACCACCAGCACGTTCGGGCCGGCAACGCCCGGATGACGCAATATCCGGTTCCGGATCTCTGCGGTGTTCTCGACCGGTTTTACGGGAACGACGCGGCCCGCGTTTCCGAAAGAATCGGCTACTTCGCTCCCGATGCCAAAGGAAGCGTAGTCGTAGGGTATTCGTCCCCCGCTTTCCAGCAAAATTTCGCCGGGTTCTCTCAGGACCCCGGTAGCCCTGTCCTCGACGAACCGGCCCCCTCCGCGCTCGACGAGCCGGCGGACGTCTATCCGGTCCTGCTCGGGCGTGTAAGTACCGGAGATCACCCCCGTCGCCATCCCCGAGTAGTACAGGTGCGGCGACGGGTTGACCAGCACAACCTCGCAGCCGCGTTCGACGAACCGGGCGGTGTTCAGTAGAGAGTGCAAGTGGGCGTGCCCGCCGCCGGCGAAGACCACAGTCCTGTCTTTGCCGTAGAAAACCATTTTCCAGATATACCAGAAATATGCTGGTGTTCCGCATTACCCCTAACAATTTCAAAGATAGATTATACTTACCGGCTAATGTACTCACTCCAGGAGGGATCAGGAAAGGCAATTATGGAAGTAGGAAGTTTCGAAAAAGCCTGTAGGTATGGTTTCTACCCGTGGAAATTTGGGAGATGCAATGATCGAGTTTAAAGAGGTCTACAAAACCTACCCCGGCACCGAAGAGCCGGTAGTCAAAGATCTCTCCTTCGAAATACCTGAAGGGGAGATCTGTGTGTTGGTAGGCCCTTCCGGCTGTGGCAAGACCACCACGATGCGGATGGTCAACCGGCTGGTCGAAATATCCTCCGGGAACATTTTCATCGACGGGGAGCCCGTGACGGAGCAGAGCGCCACGGACTTGCGGCGCAAGATCGGCTACGCCATCCAGGGCATCGGGCTTTTCCCCCACCGCACCATCGCCGAGAACGTGGCGACCGTCCCGCGCCTTTTGGGCTGGGAGAAAGATAGCATGAAGAACCGCACCGACGAACTTCTGGACCTCGTGGGCCTCGACCCCGGCCAGTACCGGGACCGTTACCCGGCCGAGCTCTCCGGCGGCCAGCAGCAGCGCGTCGGGGTGGCGCGGGCTATGGCGGCGGACCCCCCGATCATGCTCATGGACGAACCTTTCGGGGCGGTCGACCCGATCACGCGCGAGCACCTGCAGGACGAGTTTTTAAAGATTCAGGAAGACATCAAGAAGACCATCGTCTTCGTCACCCACGACATAGACGAGGCCATAAGGATGGGCGACAGGATAGCCATTCTCCAAGAAGGCGGCGTGCTGGCCCAGTACGACTCGCCGACGGCGATCCTGACCCAACCGGCCTCCGACTTCGTTTCCTCTTTTGTCGGCAGCGACCGGGTGCTAAAGCGGCTCTCTCTCACGCGGGTGGGCGACATGGAATTGGAGCCGGCGAACGGAACCCCCGACGGGCTCGTCCACCTCGACGGGCAGACGACCGCCCGGGACGCGCTCTCGGAGATGATCGGCTCCGGCCACGACCGGGCGATCGTGGAGAACGACGACCGAAAGCTGCTAACGATGGACGCCATAGAGGCGCTCACCCAACCCGGAAACGCCGGGGGCTCCGGAAATGCCGGGGGCTTCGGGAACGGCGCGAATGCTTGAGACGCCCGCCCTCCTGCAGAGTCCGGTCGTGGACTGGGGTTGGATCTCGGAGAACTTCTGGGGGGACATCTGGCCGGCGGTGATTGGCCACGCTTACCTCTCGTTCGTGCCCATAGCCATCGCGCTGGTGATCTCGCTGCCCATAGGTGTGCTGGCGGCCCGCAAACGCTGGCTCTACCCGCCGATAGTCTCCGTTACCGGCATCCTGTATACCATCCCGAGCCTCGCGGCCTTCGCCATCCTCATCACGCTGCCCGGCATCGGCATCGGGGCCACGCCGGTCATCATTGCTCTCGTGGCTTACTCTTTGCTGGTCCTGATCCGGAACGTGGTCACGGGCATCGACTCCGTGCCGGCAGACACCATAGACGCCGCCCGCGGCATGGGCCTCACCCCCTGGCAGATACTGACGCGGGTCGAGCTGCCGTTGGCGCTGCCGGTGATCGTGGCCGGCATCCGCATCGCGACCGTGACGGTTATAGGCATCGCGACCATCGGGGCGTTCGTGGCCGCTGGCGGCCTGGGACAGATGATCTTCGACGGCATCCAGCAAGGCTTTAACACCGCGATCATCACCGGCGCCGTGCTGGCGACGCTGATGGCTATTGCGGCCGATTTGGTCCTGCTGACCGTGGAGCGCCGTTTGAGGCCGTGGGCGCGGAGGAGGACGTAACGTGCAAGAGTTTTTAGAGGTCTTTACCCGGCCGGATTTCTTTAGCAAGTTGGGGACACACGTGCAACTCTCCGTAACCGCGGTGATCCTCGGGACCATTATCGCCCTCGCGGCGGCGGTGGCCGTGCGTGATACGCCGGTGGGGACCGTAATCGCCATTAACATTGGGAACATGGGGCGCGCCATACCGGCCTTGGCGCTGCTGGCCTTCGCCTATTTCATCGTCGGGTTCGGTGCGGACAACGCGCTGATCGCGCTCACGGCCCTGGCTATAGCGCCTATCCTGATCAACGCGACCACGGGGTTGCGGCAGGTAGATCGCGGCGTGGTGGATGCGGCCCGCGGTATGGGCCTTTCGGGGTTCCAGATACTGATCGGCATTCAACTGCCCATCGCGGCCCCCGTGATCTTCGCCGGCATCCGCACTTCGGCGGTGCAGGTGGTGGCGAGCGCCACCCTGGCGACGTTCTTCGGGGGCGGCGGGCTCGGAGACTTTATCGTAGAGGGCTTTAGCCGCAACTCGAACGCCATCTTGCTCGCCGGGTCTGTCGCGGTCGCCATCCTAGCGATCATCACGGAGTTCACCTTCGCCGGCCTGGAGCGCGCCGCCACCCCGAAGGGACTAAAGATCGCCCGCAAAAGAAGTTGAAGGAAAACAAACTCGAAAGAGGAGAAAAAGTGAAACGTAGCGGTAGAAAGTTACTGTCGAGAAACGTCTTCGTGACATTGCTTGCCACGCTAACGCTGGCCTTTCTGGCGGCCTGCGGCAACGTAGGAGAGGGCGCCGGCGGGAACCAGGACTCGGGAGATGGCAATGGCGGAGGTAACGGCGGGGGTAACGGTGGAGGAAACTCCATCACCGTCGGGTCCAAGAACTTCACTGAACAGTACATCCTGGGCGAGCTCTACGCCGCGGCCCTCGAAGATAACGGTTACAGCGTCCAGAAACGCCTAAACCTCGGCTCCGAGCAGATCGCCGACCAGGCGCTCACTAGCGGCGACATAGACCTGTATCCCGAGTACACCGGCACGTCGCTAGAAGCGATCCTGAACTTCGAGGGCGAGCAGCCCGACACGCCCGAGGCGACTTACGAAGAGGCCCGGCAGCTCTACTCCGAGCGCGACACCCCGATGACGATGCTGGAGCCCGCGGACTTCAACAACACCTACGGCATCTTCGTGAACAGCCAGGTGGCCGAAGAACAGGGCATCGAAACCCTCCCGGACCTGGCCGAAGCCTCAGGCGACCTGCGCTTCGTCTCCTTTTCCGAGTTCCAGAACCGGGGAGACGGGTACCCGAACATGCAGGACAACTACCCGGCCTTCGACTTCCAGGACACCATCATCGTCAACAGCATCGGCGGCCCGATCTATCAGGGCGTCAGCCAGGGTGAGGGCGACGTTGGTGTCGGCTTCCGCACCGACGGCCAGCTCGCCTCCGACGACTTCACCGTTATGGAGGACCCGCAGGAGATTTGGCCGTTCTACTACCCGGCCCCGGTTGTGCGGGGCGACGTGCTGGACGAGAACCCCGACATGCAAGACATCCTGAACGAAGTCTCTGCCACCCTGGACCTGGAGACCATGCAGCAGCTAAACGCCCGGGTGGGTATAGATCAGGAAGACCAGGAAGACGTAGCCCAAGAGTTCCTTGAAGAGCAGGGTGTCCTGAACTAACCGGGGCATGCTAAAACCTACCGGCAAAAGATCCCGCCGCAGTTGGAGCCGCGGAGGGATCTTTTGAACCGGACAAAATTCGGGCGGTTGTTAAACTAGGGGCCATGATCGCCCGCGTGCGCATAAAGCCCGAGTTGATAACCGAGCACCGGCTCCGGATCGAGATGTACGGCCTCGAAGACGAGGATATCGAGAACACGGTCCGCATGAAAGGCTGGGCCTGGGTCCGGGCCCGGAAGTGCTGGGCCTACGCCGGGGAGCCGGACTTTATCTACCGTCAGATCCGGGAGGTCGTAATCGGCCTACCGGAGATTTTGTTTATCGAGGAAGACCTCGAAGAGTCCGTAAAAACTGTCGAAGAAAAGGCCCGCTCTGATGAAGAACGCGAGGAAGGCCGAGATCTACTCCGGCGAGCCTTTGAACACACCGGCCAACCCGAAGGCAAAGAGTTTATCGGGGGCTAGGTGAAATCCTCCGGCCGCCCCGAGAGGAACGGCAACTCGTCAAAGCGGACGTAGCGGTCGAAGTCCGGGTAGAACTCGCTCGTTTTGGACGGCTGCCGGGCAAATCTAGCCAGCGGCTCTTCGCCTTCTTTGCCTTTGCCGGGTTGCTTGAGGGTTATCTTTACGCTTTCCTCATCTATGTCGATGACATTATAGGACGGCGGCATGACGCCCCGCACCCGGTAGGTCGATGCGGTGCCGGAGTGGACGATCCGGACCCCCGAGATGCTCCAGACGTAGGGTACGTGCCGGTGTCCCGAGAGCACGATGTCCACCTCTAGTTCCCGCAAGATCGCCATTACGTCCCCGGCGTCGCGGAGGTTGTTCACGTCGCGACCGGTCCCGGGCACGGCCAGGATGTGGTGATGGACGATCAGGACCTTCGGTCCCTTGTCCCAAAGCCGAAACTCCGACGCGAGCCAGGCGTAATGCTCCCTTCCGACCTCGCCCTCGTGCAGGTCTGGTTTCGTCGAGTCGAGGGCGACGACCTTCGCTTCGCCTTCCGGAGCGGGGACGGTCAGGGCTCTTTCCCGGGCGCCGAAGAATTCCTCGAAGTGCCAGTAACCGACGCTGTGGGCGTCGTGGTTGCCCATCACGACCACGACGTTCGGGCATTCGAGCCGGTCGAGGTACGACTTCGCTTCTTCGAACTCCCAGCGGAGCCCCTCCATCGTCAGGTCGCCGGCTATGGCGACGAGGTCCGGCTGCATTTCGTTCGTCTCGTCGATGGCCGCCGAGAGTAGGTCCGCGTCGAAAAGCCCCGACCCAACGTGAATGTCCGACATCTGCACTATCCGCACGCCCGCGCTCCTCTCGACTACTTCAACGTCATCGCATTATGCCTGTTTTTCGTTCTCGGGGATCGTGAGCGGCAACTTGTCGTAGCTTACGTACCGCTCGTAGTCCAGGTAAAGTTCGGTGCTCCGCCCCGGCTTGCGCGAGAAGCTGGCAAGCGGCAGATCGTTCTCCCCCGCCGAGTCTTTTAGCGTTATCTGCACGTCATTTTCGCCGATTTCTATGAGGTTGTACGAGGGCCCGATGGTTCCGCGTATCCGCTCGGTCGAAGCCGTGCCGGAGTGTACTATCCTGACGCCCGAGATGCTCCACACGTAAGGTACGTGCCGGTGGCCGGAGAGCACTATGTCAACTTCCAACTCGCGCAGGATAGCCATTACGTCGCCGGCGTCGCCCAGGATGTTTGCGTCCCGGCCGGTCCCGGGCACGGCCAGGATGTGATGGTGGATGAGAAATATCTTGGGACCTTTGTCCCAGCCCCGGAACTCCGAGTCTATCCAGGCGTAGTATTCCCGTCCGACTTCACCTTCGTCGAGGTCCGGCTTGGTGGAGTCCATCGCCACCACCTTCGCCTCGCCGCTCGCCGAAGATATTGTCGTCGAGTTGCTGCGGGTATCGAAGAGCTCCTCGAAGTACCGGTAGCCGACGTGCTTGGCGTCGTGGTTGCCTAAAGTGTACCGAACGTTCGGGCACTCCAGGCGGTCCATATACTCCCGGGCCATCTCGAACTCTTTCCGGTAACCGTCGCCGGTAAGGTCCCCGACGACCGCCACGAGGTCCGGCTGTAGGCGGTTCGTCTCCTCGATCACGTTCTCCATCAGGTCCGGCCGGAATTTTCCACCGTCTTCGACGTGCAGATCCGACATCTGGACTATCTTCACTCAGCACTCCCTTTCTGGGGTTTGTCCGTAGAGACCTATACCCGCCATTCGCTACCGGGACACGCCCGCAAGAAACTCTTTTGCCCGCTGGAGCTGCTGCTCCACGGAATCCGGCGACGTGGAGCCGGCGGACTTCTTGTTCTGGATACTTCCTCGCGGCTTGAGCAAACCGCCCGGCAAATCCACGAGCGCCGGGTGCGCCGCCGCTAACTCTTCGCGCGGCACCTCCTCCAGCCCGACACCCAGCTCTTCACACCGCTTTACGAGCGTGCCCACCGCCCGGTGCGCCTCCCGAAACGGCACGTCCCGGGCCGCCAAGAAGTCCGCCAACTCCGTCGCCAGCGCGAACCCGCCGGCGCTTTCTTCCATCCGCGCACCGTGGAAGCTCGCGGTGCGAAGCATCTCCGGCAGGACGGCGAGCATGGCGAGCACGGCGTCCACCGCGTCGAAGATGGGTTCCTTATCTTCCTGAAGGTCTTTGGAGTAGCCGGGGGGTAGACCTTTCAAAGTTATAAGCAGCGCGTTGAGGTCCCCGATCAATCGCCCCGACTTGCCCCGCATCAGCTCGTAAGCGTCCGGGTTCTTTTTCTGCGGCATGATCGAGGAGCCGGAAGAGTACGCGTCGTCCAGCGTTGCAAAGCCGAACTCCCCACTCGTCCAGAGCACCCACTCCTCCCCGACCCGCGAGAGATGCACCCCGAGCACCGCGCAGGCGTAGAGCAGGTCCAGCGCGAAGTCCCGCTCCGAGACGGCATCGAGGGAGTTGGCGAACGGCTCCATCCCTAGATCCTCCGCGACCGCCGCCGGGTCTACAGGATGCGGCGTCCCGCCGAGCGCTGCCGCCCCGAGCGGCGAGACGTCTGCCGCCTCGCGGGCCGCCTCCAGCCGCCGCAGGTCGCGCCGGAACGCCTCGAAGTGGGCCATCAGATGGTGCGGCAGCAGGATCGGCTGCGCCCGCTGCAAATGTGTGTAGCCAGGCAGGATGAGGTCAGAGTGCTCCTCGGCCAAATTTACGAGCGCCCGCATAGCGTCGAACAAACCGCACTTTATCTCCTCCGCCGCATCCTGAACAAATAGATGGAGGTCTAGGGCGACCTGGTCGTTGCGGCTCCGGCCCGTGTGCAGCTTGAGTGCCACATTTCCCACCAGCTCCTGCAGCCGCCGCTCGATGGCTGTATGCACGTCCTCGTCGACGAGCGTCCACGCGAACTTTCCGGCCTCTACCTCGTCCAGCACCGCTTCGAGACCCTGCACCAATTCCGCAGCTTCTTCTTGCGAGACGATCCTCTGCTTTCCGAGCATCCGGGCGTGGGCAATGGAGCCCCGGATGTCGTAGGGTGCGAGCCGGATGTCGAAGGGGATCGAGGCGTTGAGCCGCTCGAAAGCCTCCGCGGGCGTTGCGCCAAACCTGCCACCCCAGAGCGGCTGTTTATCTTCCTCATCCATAGGCGTGCAGTTTAGCGGAATAGAAGGATGTTCTCGGGGAGAGTGCGGATTTTAGTTCAACTCGCGAATACTGGAGAGCACGACAAAACGCGTGCAAGCTCCCCCGCAAACGTTTCCGCAGTGGACCCGTCGTCTTCGCTATGGTCAGGGTTGAACTCCGTTACGGTTATCGCCGCCAGCCGTTCGCTCTCGAGTAGCATCTTCAGAGCCCGCATTGCCGTTTCAAAGAGCAAACCCTCGTTGCGTCCGGTGTTCTCCGAGAGTGGAAGGTCGGTGAAGTCTACAGTATCCACATCGAAATGTACGAGCAACCGATCGAAACGTGGTTCCATTTCCGTCAGAGCGCGCGTTGCGGCTGCTTCCGGGTCAGCGGCGACATCCCCAACCGGAATCCCTTTGAGCCCATGGCGCTCGATCACCTCGCGCTCCCACTCGGTTGCTTGCTCGGGACCATAGGAAAACAGAAACACTTCCTCTGGTTCCAGCAAGGGGAAGCGTGGTCCGAAGTTGCTCAGTGGTTCAGCGGTTCCTCTTTCGCCGAGCATGTGCGCTACACCCATCCAGTCAAGCGCTCCCTCCGCCACACTACTCGGCACATTGAGGTCGGGGTGAACATCGAAGTAGAGGAGACCCAGGCGTCCTCTAGAGGGTAGGAGGCCCGCCACGGTGCCTAGTTCAATAGTACAATCTCCGCCAATAATCAATGGCAGGTGGCCGGCTGTGTGTGCCTGGCTAACTCTCCGCGCCGTGTCTTTAGCAACCTCCACGACAGCGGAGATGTTCTGAGCACGGCGGTTTTTCTTGTCCGGACGCCAGCGCCGCACCCTTTCACCGTCTCCGTGGTCCGCTACCTCAACGCCCCTGTGGAAGAGGAGTTCGACGAAGCCAGCTTCTCTGAGCGCTCTTGGTCCTTTCTCTTGGCCGGGAGCGAATGCCCCCATACTCGTCGGCACCCCGAGCAGCCCTAGTGTTTTCGGCACACGCTACTCCTACTTTGAGTTTCCTCTAAAAGACCTCCACAGCCGACCTGCTTGCTGCGGAACCATTCTGCAGCAGGTCCCTCTGGTACTTCCGAACAGCGGCCTTTAGCGTGCTGAGGCCCAGCGTTACGTTGCGGGTACGACTACCGACCAACTCACGGCCAACGCCATCCACGAACTGCTCGTAGTCGAGGGCGAGAACTTCGTCCATCGTCAGGGACTCACCCTGCACTTTCTCAAGGACCATGCTGGAACCCGCCATGCTTAAAGTGTCGCCTTCGCCGGTGAAAGTCACGGCTTCTATGCGGTCGCTCTCTCCACCTTTTAGGTAGATCGTCACGCTGCCGCCGCACTCCGGGCTGCCGCCGGGCATGACGACGTCCGCGCCGTCAAGAACCCCCTGGTGCCGGGGGTTCTTGACGTGGTCCACTAGGAACTCGACGCGCTGCTTGCGGTCCAAGTTGCAGTCGCCTTACCGCTCGATGGGAGCCCGGACGGAGTTGCCCCACTCGGTCCAGGAGCCGTCGTAGTTGCGGACGTTGTCGTAGCCGAGGAGGTAGTTGAGCACGAACCAGGTGTGGCTGCTCCGCTCCCCGATGCGGCAGTACGCGATGACTTCCTCACCGTCGGAGAGGCCGGCCTCGCCCTCGTAGATGTCGCGCAACTCGTCGGCGCTCTTGAAGGTCCCGTCCTCCCGGACGGCCCGCGCCCACGGCACGTTTGCGGCGCCCGGGATGTGGCCGCCGCGCATGGCGCCCTCCTGCGGGTAGTCCGGCATGTGCAAGAGTTCGCCCGAGTACTCGCCGGGGCTCCGCACGTCCACTAGCTGACCGCTCTTCTCGATGTGCTGCTCCACGTCTTCTTTGAAGGCCCGGATCTTCTCGTCGTCCCGCTCCGGCACCGGGTACTCGGAACGCTCGAAGGAGGGAACCTCCTGGGTCATCTCGCGGCCCTCGGCCTCCCACTTCAAACGCCCGCCGTCCATCACCCGGACGTTGTCGTGGCCGAAGAGCCGGAAGACCCACAGGGCGTAAGTAGCCCACCAATTGTTCTTGTCGCCGTAGAAGACGACGGTAGTGTCGGGCGTAATGCCGTTCGCGCCCATCAGCTCGGCGAAGTTCTCCGGGTCGAGGTAATCGCGCATGATCGGGTCGTTCAGGTCCTCGACCCAGTCGATCTTGACGGAGTTGGGGATGTGCCCGATGTCGTAGAGCAATACGTCCTCATCGGACTCCACGATGCGGACGTCCTCGTCCTCCAGGTGCTCCGCGACCCAATCGGTCGTGACCAGGGCCTCCGGCTGGGCGTAACCCTTCTCCTGTATCTCCTGCTCCATCTGAGATCTCCTCTTTCTGCTTGCTAACGGTACGAGATCACATTCTAACGTATCCCCGACAAATTTTGTCGGGTTTAGAAAGGAACGGTTTGTTTGGATTTCTCGCTACGTGCGGTTAGTTTGGATTTCTCGCTACGTGCGGTTAGCATATTGGCCGTATCTCTGGTAAGGTCGTTTTCAGAGTTCGTAGAGGGGATCAGAGGATGCGGATCACGATTCTCACGGTTGGTTCAAGGGGGGATGTGGAGCCATGCGTCGCGCTCGGCCTGGGCCTTCGGGATGCAGGCTGCGACGTAAAGATCGCTTCGCACTCCACCTTCAAAGACCTGATCGAAGGCCGCGGTTTCGCCTTCGCCCCGCTTTCTGTAGACCCGCGGGCGGTGGTCGAGTCGCTCGCCCGTTCGGGAGGTTCCGCGACCGGGATAATGAGGGGTTTCCGGCAGGTAGTCGAGCCGGCGCTCTACGAGGCGGCGAACGAAGCAGCGGAGGCCGCAGAAGACGCCGACGGGTTGCTGATCTCCTCGGCCGCCTTTCCCGGCTACGACGTGGCCGACGCGCGGAATCTGCCGGCCGCCGGAATCGCGATGTCGCCCCTTATAGCACCGACCAGCCACTTCCCGAACGCGCTGATGCCGGCGAGCATCGGTCTCCAAAGCGGGGGCCTGAGAACCATCGGGGCGCTCTACAACCGCACGACGCACCTGGCGGCCGGGCAACTGCTGTGGCAACCTTTCAGAAAAACCATCAACCGCATCCGCTCGGAGATATTCTCCCTGAAGCCGCACCCGTTTCTAGGTCCCCTGCTCAACTCCGGCTCCGACGACCGGCTGCAACTGTATGGTTGGAGCAAGGAGTTGCTGCCCGAACCGCCGGACTGGGGCGGGCACCGCCGGATCACCGGCTACTGGTTTCTGAACGGCGAAGAAAGCTGGAAGCCCCCCGCAGAACTGACGGAATTCCTCAAAGACGGCCCGCCACCGGTTTGCATGGGATTCGGTAGTTCTTACGTAGAGAACGCCGCGCAGATCGCGGACGTATTCGCCGAGACGCTCGACAGCATGGGCCAGCGGGGTATACTGCTCGGTGGCTGGGGAGATCTCCGGGGCAAGAGCCCGCACCACAACGTTATGGAGATAGAAGAAGCTCCTTACGATTGGTTGTTGCCCCGAACCCGGGGCTTTATCCACCACGGGAGCACCGGGGCGACGCACGCGGCGCTCCAGGCAAAGATACCGGCCGTCACCGTTCCTTCTTACGGGGATCAGCTTCTGTGGGGACACCTGCTCTCGAAGGCCGGTGCCGCACCGCCACCGGTACACCGCCGCAGGCTCTCCGCCGAGCGTCTGGCCCGGGCCGTCAGCAGGATCATCATAGACCCGAGCCTCAGAGAAAGCGCTAAAGACCTGGGCGAAAAGGTCGCCCGGGAGAACGGCGTAAAAAACGCCGTAGATCTCATAATCGAAAGTTTTCTACCAGAAGAAAGCAGGGGAAATGTCGGAGCATAACCTTCGAGTAACCAACAATAGCGAATCGTACCGGTACGAGATCCGCGAAAACGTCGACCTGGCCGGCTACGCGGCCTACGATCTCTCCGATGGCGTCATAACTTTTACCTACACAGAGGTCGAACCATCCTTCGAGGGACGGGGCTACGCAGACACGTTGGTAAGGACTATGCTGGAAGACGTGCGCGAGAACACGGCCCGCAGGGTCGAACCCGTATGCCCCTTTGTAGACGAGTTCATGAACCGCCATCCCGAATACGGAGACCTGCTCTCCAGGTAGAGACCTGCTCTCCAGGTAAAAACAGCCGGGGACTGCCGCTACCGCCGGGGAATAAAAGCGCGTGACGGAGAAATTAGTGGTGAGGGTGTAGTATCTGCGGATGAACTGGCCGAGGTCGTTAGGAGCGGCATGGGTTACGAAGAACTGATACAACAGGCCGTCTCCGAACGGTTGGAAATAGGCGAAACATACGAACTGGCGCGCCGCGCCACTGCAGACGCCGTACCGGCGATGCGGGCGGCGGTAGAGGTCCGGGACCGCTTTTTCGGACCCCGCGTATCCTACTCCCGCAAAGTTTTTATCCCGCTTACAAAGCTCTGCCGCGACAACTGCGGCTACTGCACCTTCGCCCATCCCCCACGCCCCGGCGAGAGGGCGTACCTCACACCGGAAGAAGTGCTGGAGATAGCCCGCGCCGGCGCGGAAGCGGGCTGCAAAGAGGCGCTGTTCACTCTCGGGGACAAGCCGGAGAAGCGGTATCCTGAAGCGCGGCGAGAGCTAAAAGAGTTAGGTTTCGGGAGCACGATCGAGTACCTCGCCCACTGCTGCCGGCTGGTGCTGGAGGAGACGGGGCTTTTGCCGCACGCGAACCCGGGTGTGCTCTCGGAAGACGAAGTTTCGTTGCTCCGGGAAGTTTCTGTTTCGCAGGGGATCATGCTGGAAGAGGTCTCCGGACGACTACTCGGCCGGGACCTGGCCCACTGGGCCTCACCGGACAAAGTGCCGGAGAGACGGCTGGAGACCCTTGAGGCAGCCGGACGGCAGGCGGTGCCGTTCACGACGGGAATACTCATTGGAATCGGGGAAGAGATCGAGGAGAGGGTGGACACCATACTCGAGATCCGGGACCTGCACGAGCGTTACGGACACGTTCAGGAGTGCATCGTCCAGAACTTTCGGGCAAAGCCGGGCACCCGTATGGCTGACCGGCCGGAACCCTCCGAAAACGACATGCTCGCCACCATCGCCCTCGCCCGGTTGCTGCTGCCGCCGGACGTAACTATTCAGGCCCCGCCGAACCTGGCGGATGCGGAGACGAACGGTGTGCCGCCATATTTGCGGTACATCGAGGCCGGGATCAACGACTGGGGCGGCGTCTCACCCGTAACCCCCGACCACGTAAACCCCGAACGCCCCTGGCCGCACCTCGAAGAGTTGGAACGCGCCACCGAGAGCCGGAGATACCTGCTCCTCGAACGGCTGGCGCTGCACCCCGCCTACGCCCTCGAGGCGGAGCATTGGGTGGACGAAAAGCTACGCCCCAACGTGTGGGCGGGGATAGACGCCGAAGGTTTCGCCCGGGTAGAAGACTGGGCTCCGGGAACCGAAGAGGAGGTGCCGGAGAAAAGCGTGGCCGAGGCGCGTGGGCTGCGGCCGTCGAAGCTGCGCCCGGAGTTCGTGCGGGCGCTCGCGGGAGCCGGAGAGCGAGACTTAGACGAACAAGAGATCTCTACCCTCTTTACCGCCCGCGGCACGGAGATGTCCGAACTCTGCAAAGTGGCCGACGAGCTGCGCAAGGAGGTCATCGGCGACGAGGTAACCTACGTCGTCAACCGGAACATCAACTACACCAACCTCTGCTACTTCCGGTGCCGCTTTTGCGCCTTCTCCAAAGGCCCAAAGTCGTTGAACCTGCGCGGAGACCCGTACCTGCTCGACACCACGGAAGTTGCCCGCCGCGCCCGCGAGGCTTGGGAAAAGGGCGCGACCGAGGTTTGCATGGTCGGCGGCATTCACGGCAGCTTTACGGGGCAGAACTACATAGATTATCTGCGGGCCGTCAAGGACGAAGTGCCGGAGATGCACGTCCACGCCTTCACGCCGCTCGAAGTGTGGCAGGGGGCGCATACTTTGGGCATTTCCGTGGATGAGTTCGTGGAGGATCTGAAGGACGCCGGGCTCGGGACACTGCCGGGGACGGCGGCTGAGATACTAGACGACGAGACCCGGGCGATCATCTGTCCCGATAAGATCAACACTCAGCAGTGGTCCGACGTAATGCGCGCCGCGCACGCCGTAGGGTTGCGGGCGACGACCACGGTCATGTTCGGCCACGTGGACGGACCGATCAACTGGGCGCGGCATCTGCTCGTGCTCCGCGACATTCAGGCCGAGACCGGCGGCTTTACCGAGTTCGTGCCGCTGCCGTTCGTCCACATGGGAGCGCCACTCTTCCTGCAGGGGCGTAGTCGCCGGGGACCGACCTTCGCCGAGACGATCAAGATGCACGCCGTTGGGCGCATCGCGCTTCACGGCTACATAGACAACGTTCAGGTCTCGTGGGTCAAGCTGGGCATGGAGGGCGCTAAACTCGCCCTGCAGTCCGGCTGCAACGACCTCGGCGGGACGTTGATGAACGAGAGCATCTCGCGGGCCGCCGGGGCCAGCCACGGCCAGGAGATGCTTCCAGAGGAGTTGGAGAGCACCATCCGGGAGATCGGTCGCACCCCGCGCCGCCGGACGACGCTGTACGGCGTGCCGGAGCAGGAATACTCCACCAGATAACCGCAACCTGAAAAAGAGCACCTCCCGGGACATCAGCCAAACGGTTGATGCTGCTATCAACCTTGTGTCGTCCCATTTGTAGCCCTCCGGCCGATTACGCCGGAGTTCCGGTACGCGATACTGGCTCTGATAGACAAAGCGTACCGGGGGAAGGAGCGGATCTTGGAAACGGCGAAAGCGACTATTCGCGTGAAAGGTTTATGCAAGAGCTACGGTTCGACCGTAGCTGTAGATGAGGTCTCGTTCGAGGTCATGCGAGGTGAGATCTTTGGTATCGTCGGTCCCAACGGGGCGGGTAAGACTACCACGGTCGAGTGCATGACAGGGATGCGTAGGCCCAACTACGGCACGATACAGGTCGCCGGCCTTGATCCCAGAAGCCAAGGTACCGAACTGCGGCGGCGCATCGGTGTCCAGCTCCAGCAAGCGGCTCTGCCGGACCGCCTCAAGGTATGGGAGGCGCTGGACCTGTACGCCAGCTTCTACGACAAGCCGGCCGACTGGCGTGGGCTCATGCAGCAGTGGGGGCTGAGCGAAAAGCGCAACACTCGGTTCGAGAACCTCTCCGGCGGCCAGCAGCAGCGGCTCTTCGTGGCGCTCGCGTTGCTCAACGAGCCGGAGGTCGTGTTCCTCGACGAGATCACGACGGGCCTAGATCCCCAGGCCCGCCACGCGAGCTGGGACCTGATCCGCGGCATCCGTGACGCGGGCAAAACAGTCGTGCTCGTAACGCACTTCATGGACGAGGCCGAACGCCTCTGCGACCGGGTAGCCATCGTGGACGGAGGGAAGGTCATCGCCCTCGACACCCCCGAAGCTCTCGTCCGCGACCTCGACGCCGAAACCACCGTCAGCTTCACCGCGCCAGACGGTTTCGATATGGAAACCTTACGGAGCATATCTGAGGTCAGCAACGTCGAGCGCAAGGAAGACCGGGTCTTGGTCCGTGGTAGCGGGTCGTTGCTCGTGCGGGTCGTGGTTGCGCTGGATCGGCGAGGCATCACCCCGACGGATCTCAATACCGAAAGTGCGAACCTGGAAGACGTCTTTCTCGCCCTCACGGGCCGGACGTTGCGGGATTAGAGGAGAAAATGCAGGCTCTCTACAAGATGACGTTCACCGAGACGAAGTTGTTCCTGCGCGAACCTATAGCCGTGTTCTTCAACCTTGCGTTACCGGTGATGTTTCTACTGCTTTTCGCCAGCATTTTCGGCAACGAACCCGTGCCGGGCTCGGACGGCCTGCGGATGGTGGACGTTATGGCGCCCGCCTACACCGGTTTCGTCATCGGGTCTATCGGCCTGATCGGTCTGCCCATCAACCTCGCCGAGTACCGTCAACACGGCATCCTGCGCCGCCTGGGCGCCACCCCGGTACATCCCTGGACGATACTCTCCGCCCAGGTGCTCACGCAACTGCTGATGACGGCGCTCGGCATAGCGCTACTGCTGACCGTCGCGCGGGTGGTCTACGGGCTCAAGATGCCCGAGGCTCCGCTGGCGTTAGTTCCCGCCTTCGTGCTCGCCAGCCTCAGCTTCTTCGCGGTGGGCTTTGTCATAGCCGGTCTCACGCCGACCGTGCGGGTCGCCCAGATCACGGGCCAGCTCGTCTTCTTCCCGATGTTTTTCCTCTCCGGGGCCGCCGGCATTCCCAGAGAGCAGTTCCCCGACACAGTGAGGCTCATCTCCGACTTCCTGCCGCTCACCTACGTGGTCGAGCTGATCCAGGACCTCTGGATCGAGGGCGAATGGAACCTGCTGGCTGTGGCCGTGCTGGTCGGCGTGCTCCTCGTATCCGCTTTCATCTCTGCCCGAACCTTCCGGTGGGAGTAAGCCGGGTGGCTAAAGACGATCGTGAACGGTATTCTCTTAGTCGAAACATGAGTGCTTTGTTTTCACGTGTTCGAAAACTCGGCGGGCGTGGCGTCCCTTGGAGAACGCCACGCTCGCAAGACGGCAGCGTCTGGAATCGGTGGCACAGGGCGATGCACTTCGTGTTCTACGGACTGCTGGCCTTCGGTTTGCTCTCTGCGCTCGCGGATGGCCCGATAGACGCGCCGTACTCATGGGGATATGTGGCCGCAGCCTCCGGTATGACGCTGCTCCTCGGCGGGTGGTACTGGCTGCTCGCAATAACGCCCCGAGAATGCGTAGAGCAGTATCCGCTACGGGCACTAGGATACTTCGTGGTGGCGCTCGGGCTCCTTGCCGGGCTCGTTTCGGTTCATCCTGGGTTTATGTCCGTTACGTTTGTCTTCTACTGGCACACTTTCAGCCTCCTGCCGACGCGCTGGGCGATTCTCGGAACCGCCGTATTGTCGCTCTTGCTCATCTGGCTTAGCGGCGGCTTCGAGGCCCTGACCCAAATGGTCTCGACATCCGGGATCGCAATCTTCCTCGGAAGCCTCACCGTCGCCGCCGTGCTATCCCTTTTTATTGATTCCATTATTCGCCAGAGCGAGGAACGTCAGCGTCTGATCGAGGAACTGGAAACCACCCGCGCGGAGCTCGCCTCAGAAGAACGCCGGGCCGGAATGTTAGAGGAACGTGGCCGGCTCGCCCGAGAGATCCACGACACGCTGGCCCAGGGGTTTATCAGCATCGTGACGCACCTCGAAGCCGCCGAAGACGCCCTGTCTCTCGATGGAGAAACTGGACAGAAACATCTGGATCAGGCCCGCCGCACCGCCCGCGGGAGCCTCGTCGAAGCCCGCCGTCTGGTCCGCGCCCTGCGACCCGAGCTACTGGAAAGCTCGTCTTTGCCGGAGGCGCTAGAAAGGCTCGCACAGCGTTGGTCGGAGTCGTCCGGTGTATCGGCCGACGTTTCGGTCGCCGGAGACGCAAAACAGCTTCCACAAGAGATTCAGGTAACGTTATTCCGGGTCGCGCAGGAGGCGCTCTCCAACGCACAAAAACACGCTGGGGCGAGCCGGGTGGATCTCACCCTCTCCTACATAGACGATCTGGTCGTAATGGACGTTCATGACGACGGCGTGGGCTTCGATCCAACGCCCGACGCCAACGGTTCCGAGGGAGGATTCGGCCTGCGGGCGATGCGGGAGAGGGTTGAGCAGGTAGACGGGAAGCTGCTGGTCGAGAGTTCTCCCGGCGAAGGAACCACCCTGGCCGTCGAGCTTCCGGTGAAAGTCTCTGTCGAAGAGCGGAAGCTTTCGTGAGAAAGCCGGTGCGAGTAGTAATCGCCGACGACCATCCGGTAGTCCGGGCGGGCCTGGAAGGAATGCTCTCGGCCCAGCCCGAGTTCGAGGTGGTCGGCCAGGCCGCTGACGGCGCCGAGGCATCGAGGCTGGCGACCCGGCTAAAACCGGACGTCGTGCTCATGGACTTGCGGATGCCCGAGGTCGACGGCGTCGCGGCGATAAAGGAGATCAAAGTCCAAAACCCCGAAGTCCACATCCTCGTCCTGACCACCTACGACTCCGACGCGGACATCCTGCGGGCCGTGGAGGCCGGCGCTACAGGCTACATGCTCAAGGACGCGCCGCGGGAGGATCTGTTCCGGGCCGTGAAAGCTGCTGCGAACGGAGAGCCGCTACTCGCGCCGCGGGTGGCCGACCGGCTCATGCGCCGGATGCGGGAGCCGGAGCGGGGCAAGATCAGCGGTCGGGAGCTAGAGATCCTCGGGCTCGTCGCCCGCGGCAAGAGCAATAAGGATATCGCCAAGACTCTGCACATCAGTGAGGCAACGGTCAAAACGCACCTGGTCCACACGTTCAGCAAGCTCGGGGTGGACGACCGCACCGCCGCTGTCACGGTTGCCCTGGAACGCGGCATCCTGCACTTGAATCGGTGACGGTCAGTCCCGGTAGACCACCAACTCGTCCAGCGGCTTCCGGCCTCGGCGCTTCGGCGGGTCACTCACCGCGTACCCGAGCGTGAGCAGCGCGTGCGGCACGAGTTTCGAATCCAAATTTAAAGCCTCGACCACCTTCTTCGGGGCGAAGAGTGGGGCGCACATCCAGCCCGCGTCCAGTCCCAACTCGTAGGCGGCGAGCAGAACGTTCTGGGCCGCGGCCCCTAAAGACTGCACGGCCATCGTAGTCTCGTCCTGTTGCCGTCCGGCGTCTGGGTATTCGTCCAAATCTTCCAGATACAGACAAAGCAGCACAAGCACTGGCGCGTCCAGCAGCCTCCGTCTAGAACCTTCGAGACGTTTCTCTACTACGTCCAGGTCTTGACCGTCCATCCGGAGGTTGTTTTGCCACTCCTCACCCATGGCTCCAGCGAGCCGCTCTTTCGATGCATTCTGACGGATCACGGCGAAGCGCCACGGCTGGCGGCCGTGTGGCGAGGGAGCCCAACGCGCAGCCTCCAAAACCCGTTCCACCGACTCTTGCGGGACCTCTTTGTCGAGGTAACGGCGGACCGACCGGCGACCGCGGACCGTATCCAATAGCTTTGCGGCCTCTTTCGGGGTGTCGAGAGCGCCCCAAGAAGCGGCTTTCTCGGGACGGATCGCGATGACCGGGTTCGCGTCTATTTCCATGCGTTCGTATTGGTGATACTTGCCCCGCAAGAGCCGTGTGGCGGCGGCGTGCTCGTCTTCTCCGGGGTCCACTAGCTCCGCTTTGCCGCGGATCATAACGAAGGCCAGCAAGTTCCAGTCCTCTGAGTAACGGTCGGCGATAAGGGCTACCTTCGGATTTTTGAGGATGTTCCGCACGCGCTTGAGCCGGGCCAAGGGAACGTTTTTGGGCTTTTCGTCGAGGGCTATGTAGATGGCGCCCGGCGTGTAGGCGAAGCAGACCGGGACGGCATGGGGTTCAGCTTCAGCATCGGCCGTGGCGAGACGTGCCACGCGCTGGCGCACGAGAAAGGATGTTTGTTCGGGGGTCAAAATCAAGGGGTCGTTGTTCACTCTCCCACCGCAACGAGGTCCGCTGTGGCAACCTCGGAGAGATTTGTTTTAAGGTTTTTCTTCAAAATCACACTCGCTCAGGAGCCGTGAGCTGCCAAGAGCATAGTAGTTCCCACCGTAGCGTCTTCCACCACGGACCTCGCCAATCTTCACTGCGAAACACGAATAATTGTAGTGTTTCAGCGAGGAAGCTCGTTGGACCTATTGGCTCCGCTTGACGCACAAACCCTAAAACTTCTTCAAAGAATCTATCAGGTACATCTGTCATCGCGAGCGTAAGATGGGCACGAAATTGTTCGTAGGCCCACTCCATCTCCTTGCGGGTAAAATCGCAGCCTGGGTTGGTAAACGGTACGAGCGCGTCCATTGTGTCTCGATGAAGGTCTTGCAAAGGAGCATTAGGCACTCCTTCCCGAGTGTCGTTTATGTCTATTACTATGGCATAGCGATTAAAAGCGATTACACCGCCGTTGAAAACCTCGAATGCCTCTCTGCCTTCGAGCACCGTGTCGAGCCGGGACACCATCTCTTCTTCGTCCACGTCAGCACGGAAGAACCCCTTGAGGGTGGCGTGCGGCATAAAGTTGCCCGCAGCCCTGAGCCCATACTGACGTTCGAGCACATTGTAGACCTCGGTTTGGGCCTTACTCATTTCGTACGATGGGCGTAGATACAGACCGTAGCGCAGGTCAGACACCGGCTACGTTCCTCTCCGGAAACGCCGCGAGTAGAGATATCGTCGTGTCGTAGTCTCCGATCACTTCGTTACCAGAAACGGGTTGAAGCTGATGTCCCGGTCGTACACGTCCGAGTTCTCTTGGCGTTTGAGGAAGCCCACGATCAGGTACGTCAGCGGCGTGGCGGCGGCTTCGTAGACAGACTTGAAGACCCAGTTGACCAGGATGATGCCGAAGAGGGCTCCTGTGGGGACCATGCCGGTGAAAGCCAGCACGACGAAAACCGTCGAGTCGAGGCCTTGTCCGACCACCGTAGAGCCGATGGTCCGGCTCCAGAGCCAGCGGCCGTTCGTGGCGACCTTCATCTTCGCTAGCACATAGGAGTTTGCGAACTCCCCGACGAGGTAGGCGCAGAACGAGGCGAAGAGCAGCCGTGGGGCGTAGCCGAGTATCGTTTCGTAGGCTTGCTGCCCTTCCCAGAACGGGGCGGCGGGTAAGGCTCCGCCGAGAACGATAGCGCCTACGGCGAGCAGGTTGCAGAAGAACCCCAGCCAGATCACCTGCCGCGCCCGCCGGTAGCCGTAGACCTCCGTGAGCACGTCGCCGAAGATATAGCTGATCGGGAATATGATAACTCCCGCGTCCACCACGAAACCAAATAACCCGATGATCTTGACCGACGTGATGTTCGCCGTGATCAGGGCGGTCACGAAGAAAGCCACCACGATGACGAACCAGAGAGAATAGCCAGACGAAGCCGAATCTCTCATTCTTGCTTCCGACACCTTTCGTTGCCTCTCTCAGATCTCTAACGGGACTGACAGAGTAAACCATCTTCCCCGCACCCCGCCAAGCAGGGGCTCAAGCGTCCCGGGACTCGCGCTCTTTTGGCTGCGACGACGGCTCCGCGAGGTTTTGAAGTTTCTCTACGGCTTCGACGAGGTCTTCCAGACCCTTGCGGGGCGTGTCCCGGTAGCCTTCGAAGAGCAGCGGGTTGAGCCGCCAAGAGCTGGTGTACGGTGTGCCGCCAAGAGACTTGTAGCGCGTGGTTACCAGGATGCCCTCGTCTAGGCCTTGCTTTCTCAGCCTCGGGATGATCTCCTCCAGAGAGTCCCAGTAGCAGGAGATCTCACCTCCCGGCTCCAGAAAGTCCAGCCCGTACTGAAAGTACGGCAATTCAGTAACCACGAACCCGTCGGAACTCTCCACCTCGTGGGAGAACTCGAAGGCTATCTCCTTTGCGGCCCCGCCGGCGACGTTGCGAACGGCCAACTCCACCTCCGGCAGATGGCTGTAGTCCGCCTGGACGATAACCTGGGGACGGCCGCCGGAGAGCCGCTCCTCCCGCATCTCTTTCAAGGTCTCACCGTACAACCTGATTATGATGTAATACCCAACCGCGAACACCAGCCCCAATAGAAAGTTAGAGACCGGGCCGGCGATTTGGGAGAACACTTCAAGGCTCATAATTCGGTCCTACCCCCGCAGCCTAGACTCACAAACTCCGTCCGGGTTAGTGCGTGATCAGGAGCGTCGTGCCGACGAAGATGAGCATTACGGAGAGTACGATCCTCAACGGCCGCGACGGCAACCACGGCGCTACCCGGCTCCCGATCAGGACTCCCGGTATGCTCCCCACAAGCAGCGTCCCGACGAGCCCGAAGTCCACGTTGCCCTGTGTCATGTGCGCGATGCCCGTTACCAGAGACAACACGGTTGCGTGGGCAATATCCGTACCGACTATCACCGCCGGGCTCAGCGGATACAGCAAGAGCAGTATCACCGCCATGATGCTTCCGCTACCTATGGATGTAAGCCCGACGAGGTATCCCCCGATGGAACCGAAGACTATGGTAAACAACCGCCGCTGAAAGCTCATGCGGCCATCGCCGTCCCACCGGTGTTGTTTGCGCTCGGTCCAGTGTTCGGGCATAAAAGTGCGAAAGATCAAAGACCCCCCAACGATTACGAGCGTGATGGCAATGACCGTGATCATGATGGCGTCCACCCGCTCTGCGTCGAAAGAGTTCTTGATCCACTCCAGAGTCCGAACGCCCAGAAGGCTTGCGGGGATGCTTCCTATCCCCAAGAAAAGCGCCACTTCCAGGTTTATGGAACGCTGCCTATAGTGCTGCCAGGAGCCGGTGAGCTTCGTCGCCGTGGCGTACACCATATCGGTGCCGATAGCCGTGGGCGCCGGAACGCCCATCACCGTTACTAGAAACGGCGTCATGAGGGAGCCGCCCCCGACACCTGTGAGGCCGACCAGAAAACCGACCAACAGGCCGAAGAGGGCGGCCTCAATGCTCACGCGCGGTCGAACTCCTCAGCCGGCAACAGGTAGCCGAGCTCTTCGAGTTTGCCGATCACCCGCCGCGCACTGTCCCGCGGCTCTTCCTCATCAGTCTTTATGTGAAGCTCCGGGGCGACCGGGGCCTCGTAGGGGTCGGAGACGCCGGTGAACTCCTTGATCTCCCCGGCGAAAGCCTTTTTGTACAGTCCCTTTACGTCCCGGTCCGCACAAACATCCAACGGGGCGTCCACGAAGACCTCGATGAAGTCCTCACCGATGTCGCGGCGGACAGTATCCCGGGCCTCTTTGTACGGGCTTATGGCGCTAACGATGACGCCGACCCCGTTACGGGTGAGCAGGTTCGCCACAAAGCCTATGCGCAGCACGTTAATGTTCCGGTCCTCTAAGGAGAACGTGAGGCCTTTGGAGAGGTTCGTCCGCACGATGTCGCCGTCGAGTACCTCTATCTTGCCGGTCCTCTCGCGCAACTCGCGCTCGACGATCTCCGCTATGGTCGTCTTCCCCGCGCCCGAGAGGCCCGTAAACCACAGCGTAAACCCGCGTCCATACCTGCTACCGTAATCCATATCTTTGAACTCCTTTACTCTTTTACTTTCTTACTTGTCTTCGTACACGCGAGGTTGCTTGATGGTCCGTTCTTCGTCCCGCAGCCCGTCTATTAGCACCTTGACGACCTCGGGCCGGGAGAACTCCGGCGGCGGGTACTCGCCCCTGGAGAGCATCTCCCGGACTTTGGTGCCGGACAGAAATACGTGTCCTTCTTTGCCGTGCGGGCAGGTCTTGGTCGTCGCCATGCCCTCACAGTTGAGGCAAAAGAAAGAATGCTCGAACATGAGCGGTGTTATGCCGAGCTCGTCCGGCTCGAACTCCTCGAAGATGGCTTGCGCATCGTAGGTGCCGTAGTAGCTCCCGACGCCCGCGTGGTCCCGGCCGACGATGAAGTGTGTGCAGCCGTAGTTCTTGCGACAGATCGCATGGAACACAGCCTCCCGTGGCCCCGCATAGCGCATGGCCGCCGGGAAGACCGCGAGGGTCGTCCGGTCCTGGGGGTAGTAACGGTCGAGTATCGTCTCGTAGGACTTCATGCGCACCGCCGCCGAGATGTCGTCGGACTTGGTCTCGCCGACGAGCGGGTTCAGCAACAGCCCGTCTACGGTCTCCAGGGCGCTCTTCTGGATGTACTCGTGCGCCCGGTGCACCGGGTTGCGCGTCTGGAAGCCGACGACCTTTTTCCAGCCCTTCTCTGCGAACGCGGTCCGCAACTCCGCCGGCTCGTAGTAGTAGCCGGGGAACGGGCGGTGGTTCGGCTCGTCTTCGAGCAGCGTAACGGGGCCGCCGATCAGCATGTCGTCCTGCCGGTAGAGCGCCGCGACGCCGGGGTGCTCTTCCTCGGTCGTGCGGTAGACTTGCTGGGCCTCGTGTTGTTTGTCGTAGGTGTAGCTGTCTTCGACGGTCATGGTCGCCACGATGCGGCCGTCGCCGTCCACGAGCGCAACGTCGTCGCCCTCGTTTATGGAGTTCGCCTCTTCCTCGCTCACGGAGAGCGTAATGGGCAGGCTCCAGACACAACCGTTGGCGAGGTGCATGTTGTCTACTACGCCCTTGTAGTCTTCCTCGACCATAAAGCCGGTAAGCGGCGAGAAGACGCCGGTAGAGACCATCTCCAGGTCGGAGATCGCGCGCGGGCCGAGCGTCACCTGCGTCAGCTCCGCAGCCTGCTGTTTAAGGCCTTCGCGTTCTTCCTTCGGTGCGCGACGGTCTACAAGTTCGCCGCCGTGCGGCTCTATCCCGACGTACTCTGCCTTGATCGTCACTGGCTAACCTCCGTTAAAGCTTTGTTATTGTCCCTTAGACGCCTCGTGACCCGCCCGGCGAGCCCGGCGGCGCAGTGGTCCCACGGCCGCTCACCCACGACCCAGAGCCGCAACTCGTTTGCGTAGCCGCGCGAAATTTTCAAGAACCTTTCATAGTCCATGCCGGATTCTTCCAATTCTTCACGCCATTCTTCCCAGAGCAAGTCGGCCACGAAGCGGGCGTCGTTTATCTTACGGGAACCCTCTTCGGGTGATTCTTCTAGGAGCGCGCGGGTTTCAGCGCGGAGGGTCGCGGGCTCATCCGGCAGGTCCGGCAAGAACAATCTCATGTGCTGATCCGTCAATCAATACCTCACCGCTTCATGCGCCACCGGGGCCCGGTCCGTCCCGTCGTAGTTGTTCAAGTGCTCTTCGAAGTCTATGAACATCGGGGCGTCCGGATCGAAAGCCCGTTTTAGACTGTTGAAAGCCACCCTTTTGTCCAAGCCGTCTAGCTTATCTAATGCATCCGGCTTGTCAAGGTCGCGAAGCTCCAGTTTTCCGCGGATGTACTCGAACGCGTCGAGTCCTTCTTCGCTCCGGATCAGGACACTAGAGTAGCCGTCAGCACTCCCAACGCTCCCCACACTGATGTCCGCCGCGTGCCCCATGAAGTCCGCGCACTCGTCGCAACCTTTTAAGGCAGCGCCGTGGAAGTCCCGGATCGGCTCCTCGAAAATCGTCCCGTAGTCCAGGTCCTGCACGATAAGCTTCCCGCGGGTGATGTCTACCCGGCCTACTTTATCCAAATCCACGCCGCGCTTGTCCCGGACCTCCTCCAGCATCAGCTTCTCGTAGTTGAAGCTCTTTGTGCAGAGCAGCGCTATGGTAAGCGTTATAGCTTCGACCTTCGACGAGCCCCACGTCCACGGCCGGGCCTGCATAGCTTTTATTCCTTCGATCTCACACGGCGTACCAACAACCGCGATCCGGGGATTTGGCGGCAACTCGTAGTCCTTGAAGTCCACGTGCCCGAGGGCGAGCGTCTGGTTGTAGAAGCTCCCGGCGCACTCCTTTACCTCTTCCGGCGTCGTCGCCAGAAAAGCCTCGCCCTTCCACCGTTCCGTTTCACTCTCGCGGGCGAGCAACGCGCCGTCTATCTCCCCGGCTTCGAGAAGCTCGATGAGCAGCGCGCTCACGAAGCCGCCATCCTGCACGCCTTCGATCATGGGGTCTATCCGGGCCGTGTAGCTCTCCTCGACGCGCCCGACGCCCTCGATGGCGCGACCGGTGCCGTTTCCATTTCCGTTGCCGGTGATCTTCCACGTTGACTCGTACTGCAACCCGCCGCGGGGGCAGAAGTCCCAGCACAACGAGCAGCCGGTGCACATCTTGACGAGCTCCGGCAAGTCGTCCTCCCCGAGCCCGATAGAGTCCGTCGGGCAGGCCGCGACACAAACCCCGCACTGCACGCAGCGGTCGGCGTCTATAACGGCTTTCTCAAGATCCCAGAACCACACCTTTCCAGGAGCCTCGTCTATGTCGTTCATCATGTCCCGGATGTCGAAGCCGGCCATTAAGCGTCACCCCCGTTTCTGCTAGCGGCGGCCTCCGGTTTGCGCAACGCCTCACGCAACTCTTTATTGCGCTTACGCCGCGCCCACTCGTGGAAACGCTCGTCTTCACGGCGCTCTTCTTTGAACTGCCGAAAGACGCTCTCCAGGGCGTCAGGTACCTCGTCGGTGGGCTTTGCGCCCTCGACCCAGTCTATGAAAGCGGCGTCTTTGCCGAGCGAACCACCGAGCCCGATGTCTACGCCCTCGACTATTTGACGATCCTTTTTGGCCGTCTCGCCCCGGAACCCGACGTCCCCGATCTGGGGCTGGGCGCAAGACGCCGAGCAGCCAGAGAAGTGCATCCTCACGGCGTTCTGGCCGAGATCGCCGACCCGTTCGTCCATCTCTTTGGCCCACTCTGCGGCGCGGACTTTTGTCTCGACGATACCGAAGCGGCAGAACTCGCTGCCGGTGCAAGCCACTACACCCCGCTCGAACGAGCCGGGCTCCGGAGAATGCTTCTCAAGCAACGGCTCGGCGAGTAAGTCGTCCAGTTTCTCTTCGGGGACGCCGGTAATAATGAGGTTCTGGTCCGTCGCCAGACGAATTTCACCGTCCCCATACTCCTCCGCGAGCCGGGCCGCCTCGATAAAGCTCTCGCCCGCTATCCGGCCAACGGTCACGTTCAGACCGACGTAGTAGAGGCCGTCTTCTTTCTGCCGGTGAACGCCGACGTGGTCGCCCCGGTAGTGCTTGGTGAGATCCTCTCCGGCCGGTGTGAGATCGAAGCCCGTGCGCTTGTCGAGCTCTTCGCGGAACTGCTCCGGCCCGATCTCCTGCACCAGATACCGCATCCGGGCCGTCCAGCGGTTCTCCCGATTTCCAAGCTCCCCAAAGACCTGCGCAATGCCCCGCGTAAGCTCCACGGCCTCCTCCGGTTGCACAAACACGTCTATGTCAGACGCCATCCGCGGCCCGTCGGAGAGGCCGCCACCGACGCGCACATTGAAGCCGATGGTGCCGTCACAGAGGCGGGCGGGGAGCATTCCGATGTCGTTGATCTCCGCCTGGGCGCAATCTTCCAGGCAGCCGGTAACGCTCATCTTGAACTTCCGCGGCAGGTTTGCGTACTCCCGGTTGCCGGTGAAGTAGTCGTCTATCGCCCGGGCCACCGGGTAGGCGTCTACGACCTCCTTGTGGTCGAGGCCCGAGACCGGGCAACACAAAACGTTGCGGGCCGAGTCGCCGCACGCCTGCACGGTCGTCATCCCGACCTCTTCCCACCTACGCCAGATCTCCGGTATGTCCTCTATCCGCAGCCAGTGCATCTGCACCGTCTGGCGCGTCGTGATGTCCAGAAAAGCATCCCCGAATACGGGATTCGAGACCGGACCCCGGGCGAACTCCATGGCAACCTCACCCAATACCCGCGCCTGCTCCGCCTTCAGGACGCCACCGGGTACTTTGTAACGCATCATGAAGGCGTTTCCACCCTGCTTCTGCGGGTACACCCCGACCCACTTCAAACGTTCCATCTCGCCGTGAACGGCCTGCAGCGACCCAACGCCTTCTTTAGAGTAAGTATCAATGATAGCCCCTCGCACCTCTAGCGGGTGGCGCTCCTGCTTGATCTTCTCTACGTTGTTGAGCCGCTGGCCTTCCCTAAGAGACTTCACGTCGGAGATCCCCACCGACGAAGTGTATGCCGCACTCGGTCTTGTCCAGCCCCGACCAACGTCCGGCGCGGGCGTCCTCGTCGTGATGGACCGGACGGGTCTGGGGCTCGCATCCGATGCTCTTATACCCTTGGTGTAGCAACGGGTTCACCGGAACGTCGTGCTCGCGGTTGTACGCCCACACCTGTTCTTCGGTCCAGCCGGCGAGCGGCGCGATCTTTGCCGCCCCATAACTCTCTTCCCACGCGACCACGTTCGTACCGGCCCGCTGCGGCGTCTGCACCCGTCGGATGCCGGTCATCCAGGCATCGTAGCGCTGGAGAGCCTGCTGAAGAGGCTCTATTTTCCTGACTTGGCAGCACAGATCCGGGCTGCAGGTGCGCATTTGTTCCCCGTACTTCTCGACCTGCTCCTCCACGGTGAGCGCGGGCCGCAAGACCTCTACCGGCAGCTTGTACCGGCGGATGACCTCTTCCCGGAACTCGACGGTCTCCTTGAAGATGAACCCCGTGTCTATCGTGAGGACGGTGACTTTGTCGGTGATCTTGGAGATCATGTCCAGAAGCGCCATCCCCTCGCCGCCGCCGAACGAGGCCGAGAGCGCCAGCCCGTCGCCGTAAGCCTCGACCGCCCACTCTATAGTCTTCCGGGGGTCGGCGCCCTCCAGGCTCCAATTCGCCTGCGAGAGCCTCTCACCGTTCAAAACCACGGACTTATGCCCCAACGTTCCAAGAGCTTTTTGCACGAAAATCCTCCATAGAAGATACAAAACTTTCTAATATCAGTGAAAAGGCTAGATGCAGCAGCGAACGCTACATCGGGTACACATTGAAGGGCCAAACTGTCCCAGGGCAACTCTACGCATAAGCTCGAAGTCCATGAGCGAGATATTAAGCAATATTATCCGAACCGTCAATGTTAAACCCGACATTTTTTGTCGGGTTTACGAGAATTTCACCGAAAAAGGTCTCTCCCGGGCTCCATAAGCAGGTCTTGGGCGCTACCGGTTCCGGCTTCGTAAGCGTAGTTCCTTACTATCGCGACGGGTACGGCGTCGGTTTTGCCCATGACTAACTCCGCGGCGGCGGCCAGCTCGTCGGCGATGGCGAGGACGCTGGCCTCCAGAGGGTTTCCGTGCGGGTCGGTCTGTCCCCGGTAGTCGGCTAGAGGGTTCAGGCCGGCGGCCCCGATAGCGATGTCGGTTATTCCCTGGCGCCACGGACGGCCGAACGAGTCGGAGATTATGACGGCTATTTCGACGCCGGCTTTCTCCGAGAGGGCTTTGCGGAGCTTTGCGGCGGAGGCGTCCGGGTCGAGGGGCAGCAGGCAGACGGTTTCGTTGCCGGGGACGTTGGAGGCGTCTACGCCGGCGTTGGCGCAGATAAATCCATGATGCGTCTCGGAGATTACGACACCCCGGTCCATGCGCACGATGCGCCGGCTCTCGCGCAGGACTACTTCGGTCTGGCGCGGGTCTTTGTCGTACTCGGCGGCGAAGCTTTTGGCGAGTGCGGAAGGTTCGACGGTACGGAGGTCCACGAGGCGGTTTTCGGCTTTGCTGACGATCTTGTGGGTAACGATCAGTATGTCGCCGGGCTGCAGGTCGCGCGTAACATCAGCGATTATCCGGGCCAGGTCGTCGCCGGGCCGGACCTCCGGGATGCCTTCTACGGGGAGTATCTGAATGCCTCTCACGGTTTCAGGCCTTCCAGGGTGTAGAAGCGGGAGAGGTCTCCTGCGGTGTCCAGATCGAAGGAAAGGTGGGTCCGCTCGACTATCTTCAGGGGAACCTCTCTCTCCCGCGCCGCTTGCCGATGGGCTTCGAAGCTGCCGATTCCGAAGGCGAACGGGATGGCGTCCGGGGGGCGGAGCAGGAGCGCGTTGGTACCGGCGCGGATGGCGTCCGGGGAGATTACGCCGGAAGGCGAAGCCCCGCAACCGGATACTACGGACCTTATATCTTCCGCCTCGATGAGCGGCAGGTCCGCCGGTAGCACCAGCAGCGCGGAAGTCGACCGTTCCATCGCCCACCGCCGCCCCTCTTCGAGGGCCGGGTTCAATCCTTTGCTCTCCTGGAGTAACGTGTCGGCCCCTTTCTCACCCGCCTGCTGCAATACCAGCCGGTCCGGGCTAACGACACAAATGTTTTGGATTCCGGCATCCTGCAGCGCCGCGACGACCCGGCACATCATGTAGACGGTCAGCCCGGCCCGGCCCGCGGGGTTCAACACGGGCGCGAGACGGCTCTTGGTCCCCTGCAAGTCCTTTACCGGCACCACGGCGGCTACGTCCAATGAGCCCCCAGCGTCGCGCCAAACTCCGAGACCTCTCCGGCCAGCCGCTTCCGGTCGCCCTCGACGCGCATGACGGAATCTGTAACCAGCACCTCGATCCCCAAGGCTTTTATGCCCTCCTCTTCGGCGGCGTCGGCCTCGTCTATCACCATGCCGTCTACGAGACCTTTGTACATGCGCGCGACCCCCGTTGCCGAGACCTCGTGGCCCAGCGAGTGCATCATCCGGTCCGCCGGTCCTTTAAGAGCCCGGCCGCCGACGATAGGGCTTACCGCGACCTTCGGGGCGGCGGAGGCAGACAGGGCCTCCGTCATGCCCGGTACGGCCAGGATCGGCCCGACGCTCACGATGGGGTTGGAGGGGCAGATCACGACGACATCGGCCTTCGCCAGCGCCTCGGAGATGGCCCCCGTAATCCGGGACTCCTTGATGCCGCGCAGCTCTATGCCCAGCACCTCGTCTCTCTGACGCCGCCGCACGAAGTAGTCCTGGAAATCCAGGACGCCGTCCGGGGTGTGTACGCGGGTGGAGACCGGCTCGTCGCACATCGGTAGCATAGAAGCCCGTATCCCAAGCGCCGCCGAGAGGCCCGCCGCAATCTCCGTCAGAGAATCTCCTTTGTAGAGACGAGCGGTGCGTAGGACGTGGGTTGCCAGGTCCTTGTCGCCGAGCATAAACCACGGGTCTTCACCGTACCGGTCGAGCATCTCTAAAGAGTAGAAGGTTTCGCCTTTTATTCCCCAGCCGGTCTCGGGGTTGGCGATGCCGGCGAGGGTGTACATAATCGTGTCGAGGTCCGGGGAGACGTACAACCCCCAGAGCCGGAAGTCGTCGGCGGTGTTTACGACGACGGTGAGGTCTTCGGATGGCAGGAGATTTTGAAGACCCGCGGCCAGCTTTGCGCCGCCGACGCCGCCGGCCAGGGCGAGCACTTTCATAGGTCGTCTGGCCCGGATTTTCTCAGCGCGTAACTCGTGAGGGCCAGGATACTAAGGGCGTCCGATATCCGGCCGTCGAGCGACATTTCCAGTGCCTCCTGAAGTGGAACGCGGCGGACTTCGAAGACCTCCGTGCCATCGGGCTGCTGTTGCCCGGAGGTCAGGCCGGTCGCCAGAAACCACACCGCGTACTCGTCTGATACAGAGTTGGAGAGGTGCGCATCCCCGAGTTTGTCCCAGCGCCGGGCGAGGAGGCCGGTCTCTTCCTCGAGTTCCCGCCGGGCGGCTTGCAAGGGCTCTTCATCTTCCGGGCATCCGCCCTCCGGTATCTCCCAGGAGTATTGGTCCAGCGGGTAGCGGTACTGGCCCACGAGGTAGACGTGTCCGTCCTCGACCGGCAGCACGCCCACGGCGGCGTTCTTGTAGTGTACGACGCCGTAGATGCCCGGCCCGCCGTCCGGGCGGACGACCCGGTCTTCGCGAACCGAGATCCAGGGGTTCTCGTACACCCGCCTGGATCCCCGAACCTTCCAGGGACCCCTGAGCTGCTCCTGCTTCACGCCGGCATCCCGCCGAACGTTTCGCCGCAAAGCTTTCGGTTTCCTAGGGTTGTCTGAAACATCGTTCTCCGCAGTCTCCGGTCCTCGCTTCGGTCTGCTATCTTAGCACCGGCCGCCGTGGTGCCTACGGGTCTCCGTAGTAGCCCACCGACTCTTTGTAGGCGAGGTTTACCGGGAAGGGTTAGGTCTCTTCATCCGGACATTGTAGAAATCGCTTTCGAAAGTCCGGTCCCCCACCGTAGATAGAAGCTATACGTCGTCGCCAGGGTCGTCATGCTTCCGCTCGTCGTAACCTGACCCAGACTCAAACGGCGGGCTCGCCACGGGTAGATTTTAGCATCGCCGTCTTCCGGCTTGTCCGGCGCGGGTGCTATCTTAAACTGCGTGGAGACGCTCGTAGTCGGCTATTTGGACAACCCCGAAGACGGTTTCGGGCTGCAACAAGTCGTATTAGAAGATGTGGCCTCCGACGCGCGAGGCCCGACGGCCCTTGTGTGGAGTTCATCCCGGTATGTTGCGCCAACGAGCCGGGAAAAGCGCTTGCCGGGCTTCGGCCGGGCGGTCGGAATAGCCGAGGATTTGGGTTTCCCCGTGCTCGTGCGAAACTCGGGCGGCGGGGCGGTGGCGGCCAACAGAGGTTCTATCTCTTTCTCACTAACCTTTCCCGTGGAGGACTTGCGGCACGGGCTCTACGAACGCTACGCGGAAGGGGTAGACCTCATCTCTGCCGCCCTCCGCAGCCTCGGGGTTCCGGCGGAGGCCGGGAAGGTCGAGGGTGAGTTCTGTCCGGGGGATTACTCGGTACGTTCCGGTGGAAGAAGCGGGGTAAAACACGCCGGGCTCGCCCAGCGGGTAAAAAAGCGGGCCACCAGGCTCGAAGCCCTGATTTTGGTCTCGAACACCGCTGGCCTCGTCCCCGTCCTAGAACACTTCCATGAAGCGCTCGACTTACCTTTCCGCCTGGAGAGCGTCGCGGACATGGACGCCTCGGTTCCCGAGGTGATCGAAGCTCTCTCCAAGGAGGTTCGGAAAAGATACGACCCGCTACCGGAAACGCCGCGTACCGGGACGCCGGACGCCGAAATGCTGCAGCGGGCGCAAGCCATGCGCGGCTCCTGGCGGGCGTCGACGAAAAACATCCGAGAAGACTAGCCGGCCGTCGTGGTAGCTACGGCAGCTACGGCGACGGAATAGTTGTCCCGTAATAGCAATGCGAGTAACATGAGGGGTGAGACCGCAGCTTAGGTGAAACCGGAGCTTGTTTAGGGTGGAGGCTGCAGGAGAACAGAAAGCGGGTTGAGGGATGCAGGCAGTCATCGTCGGGGCCGGAGAGGTAGGGTTCAACGTCGCCCAAATGCTTTCTGAGGAGGGGCACGAAGTCGTCGTGGTAGACGAGGACGAAAAGAAAGTGGAGCAGGTGTCAGAGCAGTTGGACGCCCTCGTGATGCGCGGCAACGGCGCCAGCCCCAAAATTTTATCCGAAGCCGGGGCGAAAAAGGCGGACCTCGTGATCGCCACGACGAGCATCGACGAGGTGAACATAACCTCTTGCCTGGCCGCCAAGTATCACGGGGTGGGGCGCACCGTGGCCCGCATCCACAACCCGGACTACTATCCCGAAGACCCGTTTGCCAAGAACATACTCGGCATAGACTACGTAATCCACACCGAGCAGGTCGCGGCCGAGGAGATCAAGGCCGCCCTGCTCGTCCCGGGCGCGATCAACGTAGACTCGTTTGCCGAGGGTCGCATCGAGGTCGCCGAGGTGGTTCTGGACGAGGATTCCCCGGCCGTAGGACGGGCGGTCAAAGACGTGGGCCTGCCGGAGCGGTCTCTGGTCCTCGGCGGCGTCCGCGGCGGAGAGCCTCTAATGTCCCGGGGAGATACCGTACTCGAAGCCGGGGATCACATATTCCTGATCGCCGAGCACGACCACGTTCCGGCGACGGTTAAGGCCGTGTCGACCGACACGGAGCCGGTCGAAGACCTCATGATAGTCGGCGGGGGCCGGATAGGATTGCGTCTGGCGCAGGCTATGGAAGACCTGGTCTCGGTAAAAGTGGTCGAGAGCAACGCGGAGCGCGCAGAGCACATCGCCTCGCAACTCGAAAAAGCGGTGGTGTATCACGAAGAGGACGTCTCCCGGGACTTCCTCGTCAAAGAGGGCGTCGGCGAGACCGACGCCTTTATCGCGGTAACCGGCGACGACCGGACGAACATGCTCGCGTCCATGTACGCCCGGCAACTCGGTTCCCGGCTGACCATAGCCGGCATAAACCGGGGAGAATTCTTCCCGCTCGCCGAGAAGCTCGGGGTGGACATTACCATCTCGCCGCGGATGCTGGCGGCCGGGGCGATCAGCCGTTTCGTCCGCCGGGGCGACGTGATGGCCGTCTCCCTATTAGAGAGCGGGGCCCAGATGATCGAACTCCGAGTCCCCGACAAATGCCGCGTGGCCGGCCGGCAACTCTCGGAACTGAACTTCCCGAAAGAAGCCATAGTCGGAATGGTGCTCCGCGACAACGAGATTATTATCCCGAAGGGCCAGGATATACTGGAACCCGGTGACGACGTGGTGATCTTTACCATAAACGCCACCGTAGAGAAGGTGGAAAACCTGTTCACCTCCTAGAGGGTTCAGGTTTCAGCCGTCGGCAAAGGCGTGGCCGGACGCTGCTTAGCGCAGGCTCTCCCAGAACCCCGTGTGCTCCTGACGGGCGGCCTCGACGACCTCTACGGCACCGGAATAAGACCGATCCGGCGGCTCGCCTTTCCCTACGCCTTCTATCGTGGCGGCGACGCTTTCGGCCAGCGCTTCCAGGTTGTAGCCGCCCTCCAACACCAGGGCCGGTGGGACGATGTCGAGTTCCTTCGTGAGGGCGGTGATCGCCGCGGCAAAGTCCTCGAAAGCCCCCGACTCCAGCGCCATGCCGCCGAGAGGGTCGGCGGCGTGCGAGTCGTAGCCGGCCGAGATGATGACCACCTCCGGCGCGAACTCGCGCAACACGGGCAGCAACACCCCCGCGAAAGCCGCCACGTATTCTTTGTACCCCGAACGCGCCGGGAGCGGCACGTTGACGGTCAGGCCGCGGCCCTCCCCATCCCCCACCTCCCGGGCGGCACCGGTCCCTGGATAGAAAGGACTCCGGTGGGTTGAGAGGTAGAGCACCTGTCCGTCGTCGTAGAAGATGTCCTGGGTGCCATTGCCGTGGTGGACGTCCCAGTCCAGAATCGCTATGCGCTCCAACCCCCGCGAGCGGGCGTACCCGGCGGCGACGGCGGCATGGTTGAGAAGGCAGAAACCCATTCCATAATCCGTCCCGGCGTGGTGCCCCGGTGGCCGGGCGACGGCGAAAGCCGGCGTGCCCGATAAAACGCTCTCGATCGCGCCAACGGCCGCGCCGCTCGCTAGTAACGCCGTGTTCCAGGAGTGCTCGTTCATGCCGGTATCAGCGTTCAGGTAGCCACCACCCGACTCGGAAAGCCTTCTCAGCCGGTCGAGGTAGGCCACATCGTGTACCGCTTCGAGCGTTTCTTGCGACACGGGCTCGCAGGCGCGATGCTCTATTTCGGCCCCGTTCTCTTCCGCCAGCCGGACCCCGGCGAGGGCCGCCGGAAACCGTTCCTCAGCCTCGATGCGGGCCACGTGGTTTATATGGAGTCCCGAGGCGCTGTCGCTGTAGATCCTCACCGTCTAAGTCATGTCCTCGGTCACGGTTGCGCCCTCCTCCACAGTCTTTTCGGGGAAGACCGCCACTTCGGCCTCGACGGTCGCGCCCTCGCCAACCTCGACGTTGTCCCCGAGCGCGCTGACTTTCATCAGGCGGGCGTCCGCACCTACTTTGCAAGAACGCCCCACGAGAGCACCGTCCAGCTCGGCGTTCTCTCCGACAACCGAGCCTTCGGCCACGGTGCTGCCGACGACCTTCGCGCCGGATTCTATGCGGACGTTCGGCCCCAGGACGGTGTAGGGGCCGATCCGGGCCCCGGCGGCAACCTTTACGTTGGCCCCGATCACGGCCGGGGCTTGGAGCTGCTCCTCGTCGACCTTCGTGTCCTTCCCGACGAAGACGCCGTCTACGGTTCCTTCGCTACCGGGGATCTCGATGCCCTTGACCTCACCACCGAGCACCGCCCGCTGGGCGTCGAGATACTGATCTATGTTGCCGATGTCCTCCCAGTAAGGCTTCTCCGTGACGTAACCGTACACCGGCCGTCCTTCGTCGAGCAACTTGGGAAACAGGTCGTCGGCGAAGTCGTACTCCTCGTCCGCCGGTATATCATCCAGTACGCCCGGCTCCAGCACGTAAATACCGGTGTTCGCCGTGTAAGAGAAGACCTCTTCCGGGTCCGGCTTCTCCAGAAAGCGTTCGACCTTTCCGTCGTCGTCCACGACCACGATACCGAACTCCGAAGGGTCGTCCACCTCCTGCAGGACCAGCGTCGCCTCCGCCCCGCTTTTCTCGTGGAACTCGACCGCCTTGCTGAGGTCTGCGTCCGTCAGGGCGTCGCCGGAGACCACGATAAAGCGCTCGGCAAGCTTGTCTTCAGCGAGCTTTATCGATCCGGCGGTCCCTGCGGGCTCCTCTTCGATGGAGTGTTCCATCTCTACGTCCCAGGCCGAACCGTCGCCAAAGTAGTCCTCTATCACCTCGGGCATAAAGCCCAAAGTGGTTACTATGTCCTCGAAGCCGTGGCGTTTGAGGAGGTTCACGATGTGTTCCATGCACGGTTTGTTCACGATGGAGATCATCGGTTTCGGCTGGTTGCTAGTCAACGGCCGGAGCCTCGTTCCTTTGCCCCCGGCCATTATTACGGCTTTCATAGGTTTGCTATCCTCCCCGATCGTCTTGTACTCGTAGCCCTGTTTTTGCCCAAAAGAGAGGCCGCCCGAAACGGCCCACTTCCACGCTATTCCATCTTACCCGCAAGGAAGAGCGTCCGCCGGGACGTATAATCCGGATGTGCTGGAACTCGCCTTCAACGCTTTCGTCACCCTGGTCGTGGTGGTCGACCCTTTGGGTCTCGCCCCCATCTTCGCCGCCCTGACCCGCGGCAACAGCGCGAAGAGCAAAAAGGAGATGGCGATAAAAGGCACAGCCCTCGGCGCGGGCATCCTGCTCGCCTTCGCCCTGTTCGGGAACGTATTGTTGGGCGCTTTGGGCATAGAGATCGCCGCGTTCAGGATCGCGGGCGGCGCGTTGCTCTTTCTGACGGCGCTGGACATGATCTTCGGCAGTTCATCCGGGATGCGCTCGCGCACGGTGCGCGAGCAGGAAGAGGTCTCCTACGAAGAAGACATCTCGGTCTTCCCGCTCGCCATACCCCTGATCGCCGGTCCCGGCGCCATCACGAGCATCTTGCTGTACACCGGAGATAGGGGCGCCCTGGAGATCGGGGCGGTTCTGGGCGTATTGACGGTGGTCATGTTGCTAGTTCTCGTTTCGTTGCTGCTGGCTCCCAGGATTATGGCGCTCTTCGGCGAGACCGGGGCGAACGTGCTCTCCAGGGTGCTCGGCGTGCTGCTCGCCGCCCTCGCCGTTCAGTTCATCCTCGACGGGCTGCGGACGAGCCTCTCCTGATCCGAACCTTCTGCCCGCCTCAGGTCGGGTCGTTGCGCGCCAATTCAGCCAGATCTTCCTCGGAGATTCGGCCGTCGGCGCCTCCTCGCTCCTGCGGCGTACTGCCTCTTAGCGAGAGGATCGCACCCCACGGTATAAGCGTCACCCGGTCTTGAGTAGACTCTTCGAGGGTATTGCCGACTTCTATGCCGACCTGCCCGAAACGGTGGAGTTGAAATACCCCGGAACGGGCCTCGGTCGAGCCCCGGGCGAGTCCCTTTTCATCGTTCGGGTCCATAGGATCATTGGGGCCGGCCAGGTACTTAACGACCACCCGGTGCCCCACCCAACTCATCAACACACTGTCTGTCTGTTGGGTGTTGACCGACGAGCTTTCAGACATATACTCGAAACCTCCACTCCCGCACGGAAACAACGAACGCTTTCTATAGCATAAGTTTTCCCCAGGAAAATACGTTTCGAAACCTACTGTTCGGACACCCGAAAAGTTAGCGATTCAGCGCAAAACCATAAGAGCTAAAAACCACAAGAGCTAAAACCTGGCGGGGTCCAAAAATTGGGTCGTCTCCTTTCGTCTACCGCACGAACCCCCTCATGTATACTCACCCTATGATGAACGGACCGATAATTGTGGTCGGCGGGGTTACATCCCGGCCCCGGAACTACCAGGAGTTCGCGGGTATTTTGCGCGGGCTCTCCGGGGCGGAGGTTCACGTGGTACCGCTAACTCTTTTGGATTGGATCTCCGGCTACTTCCGCGGCTTCGGGCAACTGGTGTTCGAGATTGCAACCACGGTAGACCGGGCACTCTTGGAGAGCGAATCAGACAAAGCGGTGCTCGTCGGCCACTCGGCGGGCGGGATAGCATCCCGGGTCTACGCTGGCGGCGACCCGCCATACGGCGGCCGCCGATACTCCGGCCACCGGCGCGTCTCGCACCTCATCTCACTCGGCAGCCCCCACGAGGTCTCAGGCAACAGACGTCTCGCCCCCATAAACCGGGTCAACGAACTCTTTCCCGGCGCTTTGCACGCAGATGCCGGCTTGGAGTACCTCTCCGTCGTGGGCGACGCCGAAGATGGCTCAGAATCCCGCAAGGCCCGCAAGCGCTACGAACGGTTTGTCGAAGACGGCCGGGTGGCCGGGGACGGCGTGGTACCGGCCGAGTCAGCTTTGTTGCCGGGAGCGGAGCAACGGGTTTTGGACGGCGTGCAGCACAACAAACATTTGGGGCACTGGTACGGTTCGGACCGGGAGACGGTCGAGCGGTGGTGGCCGGAGGAGCTGCGAACCGGGAGTAGTGTTGTGGAAGAGCGCCGGGCGTAGTAGCCTCAGGCCGTGCGTAAAGGCTTACACTATCAGGAGCGTTAGCGTTGCCGGCTGAGGGACCGCGGGACGCCGGAGAGCATAGGGACTCGAAAGCGACCGCTGCCGATCCCGATTCCCTCCGGGCGGCGATGCGGCTGTTCCCGACCGGGGTTACCGTGGTGACCTCGGGAAAAGACGAGGACGCCGAGGGCATGACGGCGAACGCCGTGATCTCGGTCTCCCTCGACCCGCCGCTGTTTCTGGTAAGCGTCCACCGGGAGGCGCGCCTGAACCCGCGGATCAAAAAAGAAGGTTACTTCGCGGTGAGCGTCCTGTCCGACGAACAGGAAGGAGTCTCCAGGCTCTTCGCCTCCCCGGAGCGGTCGAGCGGTCTTTCGGCGGTTCGCTCTCTGGGCGGTGAGTACGGCGTTACCGGCGCGCCGCTGGCGGCGAACTCTCTGGCGGTAGTTGAGTGCGAGTTGGAGGCGGTGTATCCTGGCGGCGACCACGAGTTGTTTCTGGGGCGGGTCGTCTCGGCGCGGCTGGGTGATGTACGAAAGGGGCCGCTCGTCTACCACGAAGGAGGCTATCCTACGCTAAAGGCCGCGCCGCAAGCCGAAGAGTCGGGGGCGTTCGTCGACTCGGTGCGGGGGTTCGACGTCCGGTTGAGCCGGTTCCAGAAAAGGGGCCGGCGGCGCTAGATGTTCAAGAAGGATCTACTCCCGATCATGCGCGACGATCCCGCCGACGAGCGGGGTTTCGTCTACTTCCAGGGCACGGAGGAGAACGGCGTGATTCGTCGCGGCAAAGTCCGTTCCCGCGCCACAAAGCAGACTTACTACATAAAGAACGGTTACCTGAACGTGATGGGCCGCGGCCTCGGCGCCGATAACATCGCAAACCTGACCAACTTCCTCCCCGGCGCCGGTTTCGGCTACGAACCGCTCTGGCGCGTCCATTCTCTCTCGTTGCTGACCGGGGAACACTTCACCAACGAACGTGAGCTCCGCATGATGTCCAGCCTGGTCGGCCTGGACGGCGGCGGCCTCTTTCTCGACCTCGGCTGTTCATCGGGGCTCTACACCCGCACCATGGCCGCGAGGCTCGGCGACGCCGGCGAGATGATCGGCCTGGACATCGCCCCCTCGATGATCCGGGAAGCCGTCCGACGCTCCCGCAAAGACCGCGTAAGCCCCTCGTTCATCCGGGCCGACGCCGACAACCTGCCCTTCGCCGACGCCTCATTCGCCGGCATCGTCTGTGGCGGCACGCTAAACGAGCTCGGAGACCCGGCACGGGCTTTAAAAGAGTCTTGCCGGGTTTTGGAGCCGGGCGGGAAAATCGCGATTATGGGTATCCTCGAAGCCGAGACTACCGGCGGCCGCTACCTCCAGCGCTTTCTAACCACCGGCGGCGTCCAGTTCTTCACCCCCGACGAAGTAACGGACCTGCTCACAGAAGCCGGCCTCGAACCCGACCAGTTGATCAGCCGCGGTCCCGTTTTTTTCGCCAACGCCACCCACGTTTCCTGAGTTTTTTAGAACGGAACGCCGCAACGAAGTACGACGTTCGCGAAAGGTGTCGCTTCGCCGGTTCGTACGACGAGCCGGGCGGTAGACGACAGGCGCTTCAACTCTTCGTGGGGAACGAAGTCCAGATCCGGTAAGCACGATCCGAGCAACTCTTCAACGGCCGGATTCTGCTCTCTCACCTCTTCGGCAACGGTCGCACCTTCGATTACCAGCTCTTCCAGCAACCCACGAAGGACTACCCCGAACGGCGGAACGCCGAACCGGAAAGCGAGGTCCACGACCTCCGACCCGGGTGGTATCGGCAATCCTGCGTCGCACACCACAAGCCGGTCGGTGTGCCCGAGCCGGGCTAGAGCATACGCGAGTCGCGCGTTCACGATGCCACCCTTCTTCAAAGCTCCTCCACTACTTTGGGCGTCGGCAACGCGCCCTGGGCACCCTCCTTCGTGACGGCCGCAGCACCAGCCCGCACCGCGTAAGAGACGGCATTTTTCAAAGACGAACCATTCGCCAGCTTCACGGCCAACGCCCCGACAAAAGCGTCGCCAGCCCCCGTAGTGTCCACCACTTCTACCTCGGGAGAAGAGACTTGTTCCGTCACACCTTCCTCCGCGCAGACGGCCCCCTCAGCGCCCAGGGTTATTACCACCGAACGAGGACCCAGCGCCAGGAGGTTCGGGGCCGCAGAGAGAGCCCCGTCCACGCCTTCCACCTTATCTCCAAGCAAGAAAGCCGCCTCGTGCTCGTTGACTACCAGCGGATCCAGCATCGATAAAGTTTCGTCCGAAAGCTCCATCGGCGGCGCCAGGTTTACCAGGGCGCGGGCACCCACCTCTTCGGCAACCTCTACCGCCCGGCTCACCGTTCCCACCGAGACCTCCATCTGGGCGACGAGCACCTTCGCCTCCCGGATGGCTTCCGATGCGGCATCGGCGTCCTCCGGCCTGACGCGGCGGTTGGCGCCGGGGGCGACCGTTATGGCGTTCTCACCGTCCGGGGTGAGCGTGATAAACGCCGCTCCGGTAGACTCATCCTCTACAACCTCGATAAGACCCGTATCTATACCCTTTTCTTCGAGCGCCTCTACTAGCGGCCCGCCGAGGTCATCGTCCCCGACCCGGCCCAGCATCGCGACCGAAGCGCCGAGCAGGGCCGCGGCTGCGGCCTGGTTCGCGCCCTTACCGCCGTTGTGCAGGGAGAGCTCGGCGCCCGTAACGGTCTCGCCCGGTTGCGGGCGCTGCCCGACCTTCAGGAGAAAGTCCTGATTTATAGAGCCTACTACCAGAACATCAGCCACCGGAAGTACCACCACCGCTCATGAACTGCGATACATTGTCCTGGGTAACGAGCTCTACCTCGACCGGGATCTCCTCTTCGACGCTCTCTCCTTCTATAGTGGCAGCCGCATTCTCCACGCCGAGCTCACCGATACGGCTCGGGTTTTGGGCCACGCTCGCGAGCATGGTGCCATTTTGAATGGCCTGGAGAGCATCAGCGTTGGCGTCGAAGCCGACAACAGAAACCTCATTACCAGCCCGGTCTCCGAGTGCCCTGACGGCACCGAGAGCCATCTCGTCGTTGTCGGCGAATACGCCTTTGAGTTCAGGGTTCGCCTGAATGATGTTTTGCATCACGTTCAGTCCCTCATCCCGGTCGAAATTCGCCGACTGGCTCGCGACCACTTCGACCTCATTCTGGTCCGAGATCGCATTCTGAAACCCTTCACCGCGGTCACGAGTACCGGACAAACCGGGCGTGCCTTCGAGGTGGGCGACCGGCCCAGAGTTTACCGCTGCTATAAGCTCTTCACCCGCCATGCGGCCACCCTGCACGTTGTCTGAAGATATAACCGTAACAAGCTCGCCACTATCGGGCACCCGGTCGAGGGCTATAACCGGGATGTCAGCGTTGTTGGCCTGCTCTATTGCAGGGACCACAGCCTCCGTATCTACGGCGTTCACCAAGATAGCATCTACTTGCTGGGTGACGAAGTTTTGGATGTCGTTCTGCTGCTGTGAAGCATTGTCTTGTGCGTCGCTGACCACGAGCTCGTAGTCTGTGCTACTAGCGGCTTCTTGGGCTCCATTACGCAAGTCAACGAAGAACGGGTTGTCCAGCGTGGAGACCGAGAGCGCTATCCGGCCACCCTCCCCCGAGCCGCCGCCATTGGAGCTACCGCAGCCCGCTACGACGATGAGCAGCGCCAGGGTAGCCAACAAGTAGGTTGTTTTGGACTTCATCTTGTCTCCCTTCATTGTATTTCCTCTTATCCTTTTCTTATCCTTTTCGCCGCCGCCGCAGCGTATCGGTCATGACCGCGAGCGCTATAACGGCGCCTATTACCACTTGCTGCCAGAATGCCGAGACGTTCAGCAGGTTCAGCCCGTTTCGCAGGACGCCAAGGATCAGGGCCCCGATCAGGGTTCCGGTACCGGAGCCTACCCCACCCGCCAGGCTGGCTCCCCCGATGACGACCGCCGCGATGGCGTCTAACTCGAAGGTAAAGCCGGCTTGCGGCTGGGCAGAGGCGAGTCGGGCCGTGGCTAGAACTCCGGCGACGGCCGCGAAGAACCCCGAGAGCGTATAAATAAACAGCTTCTGGCTGAAGACGTTTATTCCGGAGAGCCTGGAGGCTTCCTCGTTGCCGCCGATAGCGTACATGCAACGTCCCGGATAGGTGCTCCGCAAGACTACTATCGTAAAAATCCACATTACGAGCATCAGGATCACGGGTAGCGGTATAAAGCCGAAGAGATCTCCGGTGCCCAGGGTTTGTATAGATTCGGGGATCGGGTTGAGCGGCTGGCCGTTTGAGATCACCAGCGCCAACCCCCGCGCCGCGCTGAGCATCGCCAACGTCGCTATAAAAGGCGGCAGGTTCCCCAGCGTTATCAGCAGGCCGTTCGTAAGACCCGCAACGGCCCCGGCTCCCAGCCCTAGCGCGACCGCGACCGTCAGCGGTAGACCGGCTACTGCTGTTGCCCATCCGAAGACGACTCCTGAAAGGCCCAGCACGCTGCCTACAGAGAGGTCTATGCCGCCGGAGACGATCACGAACGTCTGTCCGAAAGCCAGGATGGCGATGACGGCGATCTGGGTTCCCACGTTGAACAAGTTGTTGAACGTGAGAAAAAACGGCGAGAGAAAAGACATAACCACGCACAGGATGATGAGCCCACCGAGCGGACCACTGCGCGACAGCAACGCTCTAGGGTTGATCCTTTGCAACACGCTACTCAACGGCGTCCTCCTTCTGCTGGGTCGCAAGCTCCATTACGTTCTCTTGGGTAGCCTCCTCCGCCGGAAGCTCGCCCGCAATTTGTCCCTGGCTCATGACCAGCACTCGGTCGCTCATGCCGAGGACCTCCGGTAGTTCGCTGGAGATCATCAAAATACCAGCCCCGTTCTCGGTTAGCTCGTTCATCAACTCGTAGATCTCGACCTTCGCCCCCACGTCTATCCCGCGTGTAGGCTCATCCATAATGAGGACTTTCGAGTCGTTCAAGAGCCACTTGCCGATAACGACTTTCTGTTGGTTACCGCCGGAGAGGTACCGGATCTCTTGCTCCGGTCCCGGCGTACGGATATTAAGGTCTTCGATCATTTTGTCCGCTTGTTGTCTTTGCTTGCGACGGTTGACTATGCCGACACGACTGTTGTTTCCCAACGCGGCCAAGCCCAGGTTCTCTGACACCGAGAGTGGAGGCACGATCCCCTCTCCTTGACGATCCTCCGTAATAAACCCGATTCCCTGGTTTTTAGCCTCCCGAGGTTGGCCCGGTCTCAGACTCTCGCCTCCTATCTGCACTTCCCCTGAATCAGCCGGCTCGGATCCGAAGATAGCTTCTGCAAGCTCGGTTCTCCCAGCCCCGACAATGCCGGCAATCCCGACTACTTCTCCGGCGTGCAACTCAAAGGAAATGTCTTCCAGCACTCTTTTCTGGGAGAGATTTTTTACCTCCAGTAATACATCACCCAACTCCGGCTTACGCCGCGGGAACTGGTCTTCGATGTCCCGGCCGACCATCAGCCGCACGAACTCCGAGTGGTCCGTGCTCGCCGGAACCCGGTCCACGTACTCTCCGTCACGCAATACCGTAACCCGGTCCCCGATCTCGGTGACTTCTTCCAGGTGATGAGAGATGAAAACAACGCCTACGTCGTCTTCTTGTAACCCGCGGATGATCTCGAAGAGCCGGTCTACTTCCTGGCCGGAGAGCGAGGCCGTGGGCTCGTCCATGATGAGGATTCGGGCGTCCAAGCTTAGGGCTTTGGTGATCTCGACCATCTGCCGCTGGGCTACGCCGAGGCTCTGCACCGGCGCATCGGCGTCCACCCGGATTTTTGTTCTCTCCAGCAACTCCCGCGTATCTTTGCGCATCTTGCGCCGGTTCACGATCCCGAAGCTCCGCGGCTGACGGCCGAGGAAAATATTCTCGGCGACAGTGAGCTGCGGAACGAGGTTGAACTCCTGGTAGATAGTGGAGATGCCCAGGTTTTGGGCGTCCATGGCAGAGTTGATCTCCACCTTCTCGCCGTCCACCAAGATCTCGCCTTCGTCCGGCTGATGGGCGCCGGAGAGCATCTTGATGAGCGTGCTCTTACCCGCCCCGTTCTCTCCCAGCAGCACGTGTACCTCACCCCTTTCGAGTTCGAAGTCCACGTGATCTAGGGCCGTAACTCCCGGGAACCCTTTGGTGATTCCGCTCATCTCTAATAAGGTGCTCACGCCTTACCTCCTACCCTTCCGCAAGATCCGCGCACTACCAACTCCGCCTCCAAGATCACAGACTCCGCCTCTTCTCCTTCGACCAACACGGGCAGCATCTCGGCCGCCGCGGCTCCCAACTCTTTGACTGGCTGCGCTATTGCCGTTACGGAGGGCTCGACAAGTTCGAACCAGCTAACATCGTCGAAGCTCGCGAAAGAGATGTCTTCCGGTATCCTCATCCCGGCCCGCTTGAGCACCTGCAAAGCCCCCAGCGCCATGAGGTTGTTGGCGGCGAACACGGCCGTCGGTGGCTCGTCTAGGTCCAACAGATCCTGCATCGCTTTGAATCCACTCTCCCGGCGAAAGTTCCCGACCTTTACACAATCCTCGCTTACCGGCACGTTTCGTTTTTCAGCTCCGTCCCGGAAAGCGTCGAACCTTTCCCGGCCGGGTACGGTCTCTGCCGGTCCGGAGATGATCGCGAGTTTCTCGTGCCCGAAATCCGCCAGATGCTCGACCAACTCATTTACTGCCCGACGCCCGTCGGCCCGGACTACAGGCACCCCGATACCCCGCACGAAGCGATCCAGGAACACGACCGGCACCCCGTCACGTACTATTTCCTCCAACTGCGGCGAGGCCGCCCGCGCCGGGCTAACGATGAGCCCATCCACCTGTTTCTCCAGCAGCACATCCAGATACTCGGCCTCTTTTTCCGGGCTCTCATCGGTGTTGCCAAAAACCAGGCTGTAACCCCGCTCGCGCGCCGCGTCCTCGATGGTCCGGGCTACCTGGGTAAAGAAAGGGTTTCCGATATTGGGGATCACGAGTCCAAAAGTCCGGGTATTCTGCGCCCTCAAAGAGCGCGCAACCGCGTTGGGCCGATAACTCAAACTCTCCGCAGCAGCCACGACCCGCTCACGTACCCCCGGGCTTACCCGCTCAGCCTCGTTTAGAGTTCGCGATACCGTAGCCACGGACACCCCCGCCTCCTTCGCTACATCCTTTATTGTCGCCAATTCTCAGGCAACCCCTTTCCATCTCGCACTGTAAACGTTTTCGTAAACGTTTACAAGATATTTTTTATCGAGCATTGATGTAAGGTCAGTCTTCTGGGTTTGTTCGTCTTTCCGGAATACGAGACTTGCTGCGCAGCCAGCCGGGGATCAGGGAGAGCAGCACGAAGAATACGGCGGCTATACCCAAGAAGACGAAGGTACGGGTCAGGTCTCCACTGGTGACGGAGCCGCCGGCGAAGGTGTAGGCGACGACACCGGGGATTATGCAGACCGCCGAAACGAGGACGTAAGTTCCGAGCCCTATTCTGGTAAGGCCGTAAGCGTAGTTCTGGAGGTTGAACGGGAAGAGCGGTACGAGGCGCGTTATTACGAGAATCCGCCAGCCCTGGCGCTCGACTTCGCCGTCAAGCCTTGCGAGCCGCTCGTTCTCCTCGACCCAGGAGGCGACGAGGCCGCGGGCGGCATAGCGGGCTACGAGAAAGGCCAGCGTGAGTCCCATAGTCGCGCCCACCATGACATAGAAGGTCCCGAGGATCGGGCCGAAGGCGAGCCCACCTAGCAGCGTCAGCGGCGTACCGGGGAGAAAAGCCACAGTCGCCACGGCGTATCCAACTATAAAGACCAGCGGGGCGGCAGGGCCGAAACTTTCGACGGAGTCGCGGAGGCGTCCGAGGTTGTCGAGGCTGATAAAGTCCGTGAGCCCGGTGAGTCGTACGGCCACGACGACGGCCACGATGCCGAGCAGCAGGCTCCCGCTCCTTATGAGGCGGCCCTTTTTCAACCGAATATGTCGGGGACGGTGGTGTCCACCAGGACGTTCAACACGTAGGGACCGTCGGCGTTCGTGGCTCGTTCGAGTGCGGTACCCAGGTCTCCGGGGTCTTCTACATCCTCGCCCTCGCATCCGAAGCCCCGGGCTATTTGTACGAGGTCTATGGCGGGCAGGTCGAGGCCGGGTACGTCTTCCAGGCCGATGGCGTCCCGGAAGCCCTTGAGGATTGAGTAGCCTTTGTTGTTTATGACGATGAAGGGGACGGCAACGTTGTATTGGGCGGCGGTGTAGAGGGCCTGGATAGAATACATGCTGGAACCGTCCCCGATCAGGCACACCACCTGCCGCTCCGGCAGCGCGAGCTTGAGTCCTACCGAAGCCGGCATACAGAACCCCAGCCCCCCGGCCGCGGAGGTGTGGTGTGCGTCCGGGGCGTCCGCTTTTACGTACTCGTAGACCATTCCCTTGCTGGAAGTGGACTCGTCCGCCACCACCGCGCCTTCTTCCAGCACCTCCGAGATCGCGTTCATCGCATAGGCCACCGACATTGGCGTGGACGCTTCCGGCTCCGCGGGTGGTTCCCGGCGTGGTGGTTCTGTGCGGTCGGTCTCCGGCAGGAGTTCCGTGAGGCTGCGGGTTGCCAGATCCAGGTCCCCGACGATGCTCGTGCCGACTGTGGCCCGGGCTGCTTCCTCGGGGTCTTCGGTGATCTGGAAAACTCGTGTACCCTCTTCGACCACGGGGCCGGGGACGTATGGATAGTAGGTAAAGACCGGCGCCCCGAGCACGAGCACCACGTCATGGAAGGAGAGCTTTTCGGAGATCTTTTTCTGCGCAGCGGGCAGGTGACCCTGAAAGAGCCGGTGGTTCCATGGAAAGCCGGCGAGGGCGGAGATCGGCTCCTGCCACACCCCGGCGTTTAGCTTCTCAGCCAGCCCCACGACGCCCTCGAAGGTGCCGGTGCCGGTTCGCCCGATCCCCGGCCCCACCACGAGCCCCGGGCTCTGCGCCCCCGCCAGGGCCTCGGCTATCTCTTGTAGTCCTTCGGCATCCGGCGCGACGCGGTACGAGACCTCCCGGACGACAGGCGATTCTACCTCCGCCTCCCAGTCGTCCATCGGAATCGAGAGAAAGACCGGACCCCGCGGATGCTGCATGGCGGTGTGGTAGGCCCGTTGCAACTCGAACGGCACGTCTTCGGCCCGCGGCGGCTCGTAGCTCCGCTTGACGTAGGGCTTCGCGAGATCCACCAACTCGCCGGAGAGCAGCGGCTCCAGCGCGACGTGCCGCCGGTCCTGCTGCCCGGCGGTGACGACCAGCGGCGTCTTGTTCAAGTAGGCCGTTACCATCGCGCCCATCGCGTTCCCGAGGCCCGGCGCCGTGTGCAGGTTGACGAACGCCGCGTTCCCCGCGCCCTGGGCGTATCCCGTCGCCATGCCGAGCACGGCAGCTTCCTGCAACCCGAGCACGTATTGAAAATCCTCTGGAAAGTCTCTGAGGAGCGGTAGCTCCGTCGAGCCGGGATTACCGAATACCGTTGTCATCTCGAAATGCCTGAGGAGGCCGATGGTCGCCTCCCGCACCGTTACCGTCGCCATTGCTCACCACTCCCTTTGCGTAGCCTACCCGGCTGAATGGTAGCAGAGCTACGCCCGGGGCTTCGCTGCCCGCAACAGGACGGCGGCAACGAACTCTGACTTGGCGGCGGTGTACGCTTCCCGGTCATCCTTATATCGTCGGGCCAGCTCGTACTTGAGTTTGACGTACTCGCGGGCCGTTGCGGGATCGGTCCGCAGATAGTCGCGGAACAGCAAATGCTCTTTCCAGTACCAGCCTCCGGCTTCTACGAGGTGCAGGTTGTGCGTGCGCGCGGTCCACTCAGCGTCAACGAACTTCGCAAAGAGACGATGGTGCGGCTCCACGCCTTCCGCCCAGTACGAGTACCCGAGATTGATAAGTGGCTCCACGCAGCGATCCGCATTGGACATGGATCTCAAACCTGCCATCACGTCTATAACAGGCTTCGCGTCCAGGCCCGGCACCGCCGTGCTGCCGACGTGCTCGACCTCGGCCAGCCAACACCCTATAACTCCCTCGATCCGGCCACGCTCGTCCTCGAAACGCACCGGCCAGTGGGGATCGTAGGTTGCTATATGAACCTGCTCCGGCATCGGATGCTGATGTTAGCAGGCCGGCGGCGTCCAACCACCATTGGAAAGGGCCTCGTACCAAGCTAAACTACGCCGTGTATGAGTTTCTCCGACATCTCGACCCAACAGGGCGTGTACCATGCCTGAAACCGTAGTTCACGGCCGGTACAGCATCCAGAGTACCCTGGGCGGCGGCGGGATGGCGAGGGTATACTTGGCCCACGACGAGGTGTTGGGCCGGGACGTGGCGATCAAGGTGCTCCGGGACCAGTACGCCGAAGACGCGGAGTTCGCCGAACGTTTCAAGCGCGAGGCCCGGAGCGCCGCCTCGCTCTCTCACCCGAACATCGTCGCCGTCTACGACCGGGGCGTGGCCGAGGACGGTACCTCGTATATAGCCATGGAGCACGTGCCGGGGGGTTCGCTAAAGGAGCGCATCTCGCAGGACGGGGCTCTGGAGGCGGACTCCGCAATCGGGCTGGCTTTGCAGATCACCTACGCCCTCGAAGCGGCGCACGGGCGCGGTGTGATCCACCGCGACATAAAACCCCACAACGTCCTGCTCACTTCTGCGGGCGACGCGAAGGTCGCGGACTTCGGCATTGCCCGCGCCGCAGCCTACACCTCGATCTCCCAAACCAGCCTCGTCCTGGGGACCGCGAGCTACATGTCCCCCGAACAGGCGCTCGGCGAGCCCGTAGACCCCAGGAGCGACCTCTACTCTTTGGGCGTCGTACTCTACGAGATGCTCACCGGCGAGCTGCCCTTTACCGCGGACAACCCGGTCGCCGTCTCAATGAAGCACGTCAACGAGCCGCTGCGCCCCCCGCGAGAGGTGAACCCGGAGATACCACAAGACTTAGATGCCATAGTCACGAAGCTGCTCTCGAAGAAAGCGGAAGACCGCTACGCGGGGGCGACCGAGCTGGCCGAAGACCTGCGGCGGGTGCGCGATGGGCTGCCACCGCTCGCCATCGCGCCGGTAGAAACCGGCATACGCCCCACGCGGGTCGAAACCCGGCAGACCGTTCCCCCACCCCCTCCCGTACCAACCCGCAGGCGACGGCGCAAGAGCCCGGCACGGACTCTTGCGGTGGTCCTCTTGCTCCTCGCCCTTCTCGGCGGCCTCGCCTGGGCCGTCTCTCAGAACGGTGCCGACAACGGAAATGGCGGAAACGGCGAGAACAGCAGCGTAGAAGTTCCCGCCTTGGAAGGTCTGGGCCGGGAAGAGGCCCGGCAAGAGCTACAGAACGCCGGCCTCGACGCGGAGGTACGGCGGCGAGAGAGTTCTGAGGAACAAGCCGGAACGGTGCTCGACCAGTCGCCCGACGCCGGTAGACGGGTAGAAGAAAACTCATCGGTTGCGATAGAAGTCGGGTCGGGTCCCCCAGAACCTTCTCTCGCGTCCGTACCCGAAGTCCGAGACATGAGCTTCGCGGACGCGGAGGCGGCGCTGGGACAGGCGGGTCTGGTCGTGGGCAACGTCCGGGAGATCCAGAGGCCCAACCTAGCCCCGGGCGTCGTCGTTGAGCAAGGCTACAATCCGGGCGAAGAGGTCCAGCCGGGTACCGCCGTGAACCTCGGGGTCAGCGTCGAGCCACCGCCACCAGCCGTCCCAGACACCCCGAGTCAGGCCACCCCGCCCCCCGCACAGCCCGAGCAACAACAGGAACGCCCGCAGCAACAACCCCAGCAGCAACAACCGGACGAACAACAACAGCAGAGTCCGCCGCAAGGGCAGCCGTCGCAAGAGCAACCGCCGCAAGAGCAGCAACCGCAAGAGCAGCCCCAGCAGGACCTCGACGACGAGATCCGGGAGGAGGTTCAGGAAGACCTGGAGGATGCGGGCATTGGCGGAGACGACGGGGAGAACGGCGGAGAAGACGAGTAAAATCATCCGTCTCGCAAGCCGTCGGCGTGTAGCACGAAATCCTTTGTAGAATAGTTTCTGTTAGGAGACTACGTCAGGGGGACGAGAACATGAAAGCGATCCGGGTAAACGAACACGGCGGTCCGGAAGCTCTAAGCTACGAGGATGTGGAAATTCCAGACCCCGGAACGGGCGAGGCCCGGGTAAAACTCGCCGCCTCTGGGGTGAACTTCATAGACGTTTACCAGCGCACCGGCCTCTACCCGCGCGAGACGCCGTTCACGCTGGGCCTCGAAGGGGCGGGCGAGGTCGAGGCCGTCGGCGATGGTGTGGAAGAGTTCTCCGCAGGAGACTATGTAGCGTTCGCCGGGGTTCCGGGGGCTTATGCGGAGTATATCAACGCCCCGGTAGAGAGCCTCGTGCCGTTCAACGTCACGATGGTCGAGGCCCGGATGGCGGCGGCTATAATGCTGCAAGGCATGACGGCCCACTACCTCACGCACAGCACCTTCCCGATAGAAGAAGGCCAGACCGTCCTGCTGCACGCGGCGGCGGGCGGGGTCGGGCTGCTCTTGTGCCAGATGGCGAAGATGCGGGGCGCGGGGACCGTGATCGGGACGGTCGGCACCGAAGAGAAGGCGAAGCTCGCCAAAGAAGCCGGCGCCGATGAAACCATCATCTACACCGAACAGGACTTCGTCGAAGAGGTGGACCGCATGACGGATGGCGAGGGTTGCCACGTCGTCTACGACTCCGTCGGCAAAGACACCTTCGACGGCAGCCTCGACTGCTTGCGGCCCCGCGGCACCCTGGTGCTCTTCGGCGGCGCCAGCGGCCCCGTGCCGCCGTTCGACCTTCAGACCCTGAACCAGAAAGGCGGCCTCTACGTTACCCGGCCCGCCCTTGCCCAGTACACCGCCACCCGCGAGGAGTTGCTCTGGCGGGCCGAGAGCCTCTTCTCCTGGATCGGGCAGGACAACCTGAACGTCCGTATCGGCGGCGCCTACGAGCTCTCCAACGCCGCCCAGGCCCACGAAGACCTCGAAGGCCGTAAGACCACCGGCAAGCTCATCCTCATACCGTAAAGGAGCCGCCATGAAGCTCGACGTAGGCCTCGGCGTCGAAGGCAAGTACCTCCAGCGCATGTCCGCCACCGCCCGCTCCGCCGAAGAGTTGGGCTTTGCCGGCCTGTGGACCAGCGAGACCAAACACGACTCGTTCCTGCCGCTCGCCATAGCCGCCGAAGCGTCGGAGGAAGTGGAACTCGGGACCTCCGTCGCCATCGCCTTCTCCCGGTCCCCGATGGAGGTCGCCCAGACGGCCTGGGACCTGCAAGACCTCTCCGGCGGACGGTTTATCCTCGGCCTCGGGACCCAGGTAAAGGCCCACATCGAGCGCCGCTTCTCGATGCCGTGGGGCAAACCCGCCTCCCGGCTGCGGGAGTACATCCTGGCGCTGCGGGCCATCTGGGGCTCGTTTCAGAACGAAGGCTCTTTGGAGTTCGAGGGCGAATTCTACCAACATACGCTCATGACGCCGTTCTTCAACCCCGGACCGATAGACAACCCGGAGATACCGGTCTACATCGCCGGCGTCAACACCCGCCTGGCGGAGCTGGCCGGCGAGCTGTGCGACGGCTTCCACGTCCACCCGTTCCACAGCCCGGAGTACGTGCGGCAGGTAATAAAGACCGCCATCGCCGACGGCGCCGAAGGTGAAGGCCGGGACCCCGGGGACGTGGAGCTTGCCACGAGTGCCTTTGTCATAACCGGGGATGAGGAGCGCGAGTCTATCCGGCAGCAGATCTCCTTCTACGCCTCCACCCCGACCTACCGAACCGTAATGGAGGTCCACGGCTGGGAAGATGTGTCTGACGAACTCTCCAAGCTCGCCCGCGATAAGAACTGGCGCGAGATGCCCGGCCTCATCACGGACGAGATGCTCTCCGCCTTCGCCGTCGAAGCCACCCCGGAAGAGGTCGGTCCGGTCCTGAAAGATCGCTACGAAGGCCTCATAGACCGCGTCGCCCTCTACATCCCGTTCGTCCCTGGCGAGAAAGACGAATTCTGGCAGACGGTGGCGAGGTCGGTAGGTTGAGCCGGCAATTTCATACAACCGACATCTGCGACGAGCACCTGGAGAGCGTGAACGTCTGCGAGCCGGTGTTCGCCTCTTACGGCGCCGTAAAGAGCTTTTCTGGTCCCATTGCGACGGTCCGGGTCCACGAAGACAACGTGCTCGTCCGGGAGGCGCTGGAGAAAGTGTCCGGGGGGACCGTGCTCGTCATAGATGGCGGCGGCTCGAAGCGGTGCGCCCTACTCGGCGATCGGCTGGCCTCTATCGCGGCTTCCAGGGGGTTGGCGGGAATTATCGTGAACGGCTGCGTCCGCGACTCGCGAGAGATCTCCGGTATAAAGGTCGGCGTCCTGGCATTAGCGACCCATCCGCTGAAGAGCAGAAAGAACGGCGAAGGCCAAAGAGACGTTACCGTGGAGTTCGGCGGTGTAACGTGGACGCCCGGCCACCATGTCTACGCCGACGAGGACGGGGTTGTGCTGGCCGCCGAAAGGATTTAAGAATGGTCGTGGCGCTAATACTCGCCCCGACCATTCAATAGCTTTAGCCTAGAAAGTCTAGCAGGGCGCGGTTGAACTGCTCGGCGTGGGTGGCGTTGATGCCGTGGGGACCGCCCTCGATCAGCTCTAGCTCGCTGTCGGCGATTGCTTCGTGCGACCGCTGGCCGCTGACCTCGAACGGGACGACCTGGTCGGAGTCACCGTGGATTATGAGGGTCGGCACGTCGAATTTGGCGAGGTCGTCGCGGAAATCGGTCTTGCCGAACGCGGCGATGCAGTTAAGCGTCCCCTTCGGCGAGGCGAAGGCGGCGATGTCGCGCAGGTGCAGCCGGAGCTGTTCGCTGGCCTGGACCTTCTCGGATCCGGTCAGGCCTTGGCCCGGGCTTAGGAACTGTGCGGTGAAGGTGTCGAGGAACTCGAGGCGCTCGTCCTTCACTCCCTCCTCGAACTGCTCTATCGTCGCGTCGTCCAGCCCGCCGTCGGGGTTGTCGTCGCTTTGGTAGAGGTAGGGCGGCACGGCGGAGGCCAATACGGCCTTCGAGACCCGGTCGGTGCCGTAGTTGCCAATGTAGCGGGCGATCTCACCGCCACCCATCGAGAAGCCGACGAGCGTTACATCCCGGAGGTCGAGGTGCGACAGCAACGCTTCGAGGTCTGCGGCGAAGGTGTCGTAGTCGTAGCCTTCCCACGGCTGGGAGGACTTGCCGAAACCCCGCCGGTCGTAGGTGATAACGCGATGCCCGGCATCCACGAGCGCCGGAACCTGCTTCTCCCAGGAGCGGCCGCTCAAGGGCCAACCGTGGATCAGGACGACCGGGCTACCGGAACCGTGATCCTCGTAATATAGTTCGACAGACGTACTGTTCTCTTCTCCGACTTTCAAGAAAGCCACAGTGAACCTCCTGTTTCTTGTTGGAGCAACATTCTCAGAGACGGAATGTTTCTAACACTCGCATACGTTGCTTCTGTGGGAAGGTTCACGGTACTTGGATACGCTGTTGGAATCTGGGTTCGGTCAAGGAGGGACAATTGTCATCACCCGGACTACCGCAACCCACCGCCGCGGAGTGCAAGCCCCGGAAAAGTCTGCCGAGTCCTTACAGGCCGATCTGAGGCCTGCCTCGTAGTCTACACGAGGTCCGCAGGTTTTGGGCCTCTCTGCGGGGAAGCACTATTTGACACGGTATGCACAAAACTTTATAGTGACGCGCGGAACAGGGGAAGCACGAATCTACAACTGGTGCATGGGAAGGGAGAAACGTGAAGGCCCAGAGCTTTTCTATTACCGGACACCGTTTGGCGTTCGGTGTAGCAGTCGTTATGTTTGCAGTCTTGCTAGGCACGTCTCCGATAGCGAAGCCCGCGGAGGCCCAATCTTCGGGGGCTCCCGGGGGACCGGGTGAGAAGGCTACCTTCACCCAGGCCGACAAGGACGGCTTCGGTACTTCAACCACCGAAGACAGCAAAATCTGGTACACGCTCGACGATGGCCGGCTCACCGAGGTCTACTACCCGAACCTCAGCACGCCCAGCGTGCGGGACTTGCAGTTCGTAGTCAGTGACGGCGCTTCATTCGCGGACCTCGAAAGTGAGGCGACAGACCAACAGGTACGACTCATCGACGAGCGGGCGCTGATCTACCAGCAGGTCAACACCGACAAAGACGGCGAGTACCGGATCACCAAGACCTACGTTACCGACCCGGGCCGCCCGACCCAGATCATCGGCGTCGTTTTCGAGTCGCTGACGGGCGAACCCTACCAACTCTACGCGCTCTACGATCCCGCCCTGGACAACGGTGGCGACGACGACTCGGGCGCGGTGCGCGGGAACGCGCTCGTGGCGACCGACGGCGAAGTGGCGAGCGCCCTGGCGGCAACGCCCGAACTAACCGAGAAGTCCACCGGCTACCTGGGGTCCAATAGCGGCTTGCAGGACCTGAAAGACAACTACAGGCTGGACAACCAGTACACCTCATCCCCGAACGGCAACGTGGTGCAGACGGCGAGTTTGCCGGTAAATGGGGTAGACGCGCAAAACGCCACCCTGGCCCTCGGTTTCGCATCCAACGCCGACGGCGCCATCGAGAACGCACAGGCATCGCTCGCCTCCGGCTTCTACGACCTCCAGGCGGACTACGCGGCGGGCTGGTACGACTACCTCGCCTCGCTCAAACCCGCCCCGCAGAGTGTAAACGGCTCGGAGCTTCTACGGAACACCTACAACGTCTCGGCCATGGTGCTCCGGGCGGGCGAGGACAAGACCTACCACGGCGCTTCCGTCGCCTCCCCCTCCATGCCCTGGGTGTGGGCCACCGACGCCATAGAGGATCCCACCGGCCCCTACCATCTCGTCTGGCCGCGCGACCTCTACCACACCGCGACGGCTATGCTCGCCATCGGCGATCAAACCGGGGCCGAACGGGCGCTGGACTTCCTGTTCCAGCGCCAGCAGAAGGATGACGGCTCTTTCCCGCAGAACACCGAAGTAGACGGGACGCCGTTCTGGAAGAACCTCCAACTCGACGAGGTCGCCTTCCCGCTGGTGCTCGCCGGGCAACTCGGCCGCACCGACGAGGCGACCTACCGGGAGCACGTAAAGCCCGCCGCAGACTTCATCGTCGAAAACGGTCCCGTTACCGAGCAGGAACGGTGGGAAGAAGAGAAAGGATACTCGCCCTCGACCATCGCCGCCCAGATCGCCGGCCTGGTCTCCGCCGCGGACATCGCCCGCACCAACGGCGACGAGGAGGCCGCCCGCCGCTACGAGGGCGTGGCCGACGAGTGGCGACAAAAGGTGGATGACTGGACCTTCACCACCACCGGGCCCCTGGGCGACGGCCGCTACTACGAGCGCATAGACGATAACGGCAAGCCGAACGACGGCCACAAGCTGGAGCTCAACAACAGCGCCGGCACCTACGACGAGCGCGAGATCGTGGACGCGGGCTTTCTAGAGCTGGTGCGGCTCGGGATACTTCCCCCCGACGACGAGACCATCCTCGCTTCCCTGCCCGAAGTAGACGCCAATCTCAGGGTAGACACCCCCAACGGCCCGGTCTGGCACCGCTACAACCACGACGGCTACGGTGAGACCGACACGGGCGGGCAGTGGGAGCTGGAGAACTCATCCACGATAGGCCGCGCGTGGCCGTTCCTCTCCGGAGAACGGGGCGAGTACGAGCTCGCCGCGGGCCGCCCGGCCGACAGCTACCTGCAGACCATCGCCAACACCGCAAACGAGGGCTACATGCTGCCCGAGCAGGTCTGGGACGAGAACCCGCCCTCAGGACAGCCTGGTTTCCCGACCGGCGAGGGGACCCGCTCGGCCACGCCGCTGGGCTGGACCCACGCCCAGTTCTTACGCCTGGCGTGGTCCATGGACGCCGGATACCCGGTCGAGCAGCCGGCGGTCGTCGCCGAACGCTACCTCGAAACAGATATACCCGACACCGGCGGTCCCGGCGGGGCGCCACTGTTGCCGCTGGCGGCCGCCCTGATCCTGGCTACCGGCCTCGTAGGGCTGCGGGTGGCGTTCCGCCATCGGTAGTAGCGTAATAGCCGCTCGCCGGCTTCCACTCGATCCGTTTGGAGGGTCAGGTCCCGGCCACCCGCTAGGCGCGGGCCTTCGCCTGGGTTACCGCCCGGGACACACCGCGGGTCCAGGGCTCACCGTGTCCGGGGAGCAGTATTCGGGCCTCGATCCCTTCGAGGGTGTCCAGCGAGGCGCGCGTTTGCGAGGGATCGGCGTTGAGAGAGTCCGGCGGCAAGCGCGGTCCCTTCTCCCGGGTGAGAGGGTCGAGGGTCAGGAGGGCGTCGCCGGCGAATAACACGCCCTTCTCCGCAGATAGGAGGGAGACGTGTCCCTGTGTGTGGCCGGGGGTCCGGATCGTCCGCAGCCGTCCCGGGACGTCCAGCTCTTCGTCAGCCTCGAAGGGCTGCACCTCTTCTACCCAGGTCGGCGTGAGAAATCCCTGCGCCGTGGCGCGCAGTACGAACCCGAGCGACGCGGGCCGCCAGAGGTGCGGCAGGAGCGACGGTACGAGGGCGAACGGCGAAGAACCACTCGCTTCACCCCGGACGCGCGGCACTTCCTCCCGGTAGGCCATAACGGGTGCGCCGCACTCCCGGCGGGCCTTCTCCGCCGCGCCGAGGTGGTCGGGGTGGCCGTGGGTGAGCACTATCGCGGCGACGTCTCTTGACGAACGTCCGATGCCGGAGATCGCCTGCTCGATGCGGGGCCAGCTCCTGGGCCAGCCGGCATCCACTATCGTGAGTTGTCCATCTTCCTCGATCATGTACCAGTTCACTAATCCGTCGGCGTAGCGATGTACGCCTTCGGATACTTGCTGCAGAGTATTAGCCATGTTCGGTCTCCCTAAATCTTCTCTTGAGTTTTTCCAAAGTCCGGTCCAACGGGTTGGTACTTACTCTCTGTGGAACTCTTGCAAAATCTTCTCGTTCTCCGCGGGGTTCGGCGCGAGGACTTGCCGGCCGTCGGGCAGGGTGGTCGGTGAGCCGGCGAACTGGAGGGTCTTGAGGGCGGAGTCGGTGCCTTCCGCGTTCAGCAGCGACCGCGCCAGAGAGATGTTCGCCCCCAGGCCCAGATCCGTCTCCAGGTTGCCGTGGACCGCCTCCATGATCCCGGGCAGCTTCGAGACCGCGCCCCAGCTCACGAGCTTCTCGCGCAGGGCACCCACCAACTGCTGCTGGCGCGCTATGCGGTCCAGGTCGCCACCGGGCGTCCCCCGGTAGCGGGCGTAGAATAGGGCCTGCTCCCCGTTCAGAGTCTGGGTCCCTTGCATTTGTCGGCCAGGGGGCATTTGGTCCTGTATCTCCACCCTCAGACCTCCCACGGCGTCCACGATGTCTCTGAAACCCTCGAAGTCTACGACGGCGTAGCGGTCTATGGATATTCCGGTGGCCTGCTCCGCCGCCCGGGTTATCTGATCCACGCCCCCGTAAGAGTAAGCGGCGTTGATCCGGTCCTCCACCCCGGGCTCTATCTCGACGAACAGGTCTCGCGGTATGGAGAGCATTCTTACCTCGCCAGTCCCGGGAAGGACTCGCACCACCATAATGGTGTCCGAGCGACTCCCTTCTACAGAGCTACCCTCCGGCCGCCGGTCCACACCCAGAACGAGCACGTCCAAAGGTTCCGCGTCGGCGCTGTGGGCCAGTTCCACGTCGCGGGAAGTATTATCGGCGGAGGCTCTACCGGTCTCCGAACCACCAAGGAGCGGGATAAGGACGACCAGGGCCAGAACTAGCAACAGGATCACCGCAATGACCACCACGGCCACGACGCGCCGCCGCAGATACACCCGGCGTCGTTCCCTGTAAGAGAGGCCGCGCAGACGCGGGTCCGAGCGCCGGCCCCGGCGCGCGCTGCCCCTACTTCCACCTCGCTCTCTTCCCATCCTCCAAACGTCCTCCGGGTTGCGCCGGACTCCCTACGAGGCCGGCTCTCGTTTCAGAGACGTTGAATAATAGCCCAGAACGACGGCGAACGTCCAGCCTTACGGCTTGAGGACCACCTTGATCGCGCCGTCCTGCTTTTTCTGGAACATCTCGTACCCGAGCGGCGCGTCCGCGAGCGGCATCTCATGCGTCTTGAGGTCTTCGGTGCCCAGTGGGTCATCGTCGTCTTCGAGCAGTGGCGTGATTTCATCCACCCAGCGGCGGACGTTGGCCTGTCCCATGCGAACCTGTATCTGCATGTCGAAGAGGTCCCCGAGCGGGAACATCTGGACCGGTCCGGTGTACACCCCGCTGATGGAGAGCGTCCCGCCCCGCCGGATGGAACCCATGCACTCCCAAAGCGCATGAGACTTATCTAGCTGCACCTTCGCCGTCTGCAACACCGAGTCTACGAGCGACCCGCCCGCTTCCATCCCGACGGCGTCAATAGCCGCGTCCACGCCCCGGCCGCCGGTCATGTCCAGCACCAGGTCCTTTACGCTATCCACCACCGAGAAGTCCACCGTCTCGACGCCGTACTTCGCCGCGAGCGAGAGCCGCTCCGGCACGGAGTCTATCCCGATAACCCGTCCCACCCCCTGGTGCAGCGCGATGCGGCACGCCATCTGCCCAACAGGCCCGAGCCCCCACACGCCCAACGTCCCGCCCTCCGGCGTGTCGGCGTACTCCACCGCCTGCCACGCCGTCGGCAGCACGTCCGAGAGGTAGAGGAAACGCTCGTCCGCCGGGCCTTCCGGCACTTTTACCGGCCCGAAGTGGGCCTGCGGCACGCGCAGGTACTCTGCCTGGCCGCCCGGCACCGCGCCGTAGACGTGAGTGTATCCAAGGAGGCTCGCGCCTTTCGCCCGGCCCAAAAGGCTCGCGGTCTGAGCGAGTTTGCCGTTGTCTTGGGTCGTCTCGCATTGGGAAAAGAGGCTCTGCTCGCAGAAAAAGCAGTGGCCGCAAGAGACGTTAAACGGAATTACGACCCGGTCCCCGGCGGAGATGTGCTCCACCTCGGGTCCAACCTCTTCGACTATCCCCATCGGTTCGTGCCCGATAATGTCGCCTTCGCGCATGATCGGGGAGAGCTTGGAGTACAGGTGCAGGTCCGAACCGCAGATGGCGGTCGAGGTGATCCGGACGATAGCGTCTGTCGGTTCCTGCACTATCGGGTCGGGAACATTGTCTACCCGCACGTCTTCCTTACCGTGCCAGACGACGGCTTTCACGGCTCCCTCCTTCCTACTCCGGTCAATATCTCTCGTATACGAAACGGTCCGCCCGTCGCCGCCGAGAGCGGCGGCGTATCGAGGTCCGCATCGGTCCTCAAGCCCTCCAGGATGTCCAGCAGGGTCTCGTCGGCGCTGTACTGCGGCGTCCAGCCGAGTTCCTCGTGGGCCCGGCGCGTGCTCATTATCGGCACGTTCAGCGACAGGTCGAGCCAGCCCGGCGGGACGGGCTGAACGCGGAGCCTCCAGGTGAGGTCCGCCCCGGCCCGGACCACTTTTGCGGAGACGGGAACCGGGCGGGCGTCGAGGATTCGGCAGATCTCCTGCGCGTCCAACACCGGCTCCGTTCCCAGGTTGTACGCGCCCCGCGCCTCCTCGTTCACGAGCGCGAGCCGGAAAGCCTCCCCCACGTCGTAGGAGTGAACCACCTGCGAGCGCAGCCCCTCGATCTGGGGAATTAAGTTGATAAGCTCCGGCCGCATCAGGAAGTTCGGCAGGAAAGGCCCGGCAAAGAGCCGCCGCACGCCGGTAGCCGCCTCTTTTTTGAAGACGAGCCCCGGCCGCAACCGGGCCACCCGCACGTCCGGGTTCTCCTTCTCGAAGAAGTCCAGCCGCCGCTCCACCTCGGCCTTCTGCCGGGCGTAGTACGAGACGGTCGCCCCGCCCGTGGGCCAGCTTTCGTCAACGGCTTCGCCCTTCGGCCCCGGCGAGTAAGCCCCGACCGACGAAGCGTAGAGCAGCGTCGAAACCCCGGCCTCCTCGACGGCCCGCGCGACGCGCAGGCTGCCTTCCACGTTCACCATCCACAGCTTGTTGAGGTCTCGGGACGGCTGTATGAGCCAGGAGAGCAGCACGACGGCGTCCGCATCCTCGAAGTGCGGAACCAGGTCATCCTGTGCGATATCTGTCGCGGCCCACTCGACTTTCGGCGCTTGCAGCCCCGGAAGTCGCCGGGCAAGGCCGAGAATAGACTCGACCTTGTCTTCGGCCGCCAGCGAGCGCAGGATGCTCGTCCCTAAGTTGCCCGTTGCTCCGACCACGACTACGTGCATGAGGCTTCCTTTACCCCCGCCAGTGCCGGGTAAAACCACATTCTGGGTAGCGGGCACCATCTGCTAACATCTGCGGGTCGAACTAGAAGGAGGAGCTTTATGAAGGTAGTGGTTACGGGGTCGGCAGGCAAGGTCGGGAAGGCGACGGTGGCAGCGCTTATGGAGGCCGGACACGAGGTCCGGGCGGTGGACGTGCTGCCGCCGGTCTTCGAGCGGCCCGGCGAGGACGAGCCGGATTACATGCAGGCCCAGCTCACCGACGCGGGCGACGCTTTCGCCGTGGTTCGGGGGATGGATGCGGTGGTTCACGCGGCGGCGCTACCGGAGCCGACGCGCAACCCGCCGCACGTGGTGTTTCATAATAACCTCATGGCGCTCTTCAACATGATCGAGGCTTCGGTAAGGTTCGGCGTCTCGCGCTTCGTGAACATCTCCAGCGAGACGGTGCCCGGCTTTTTCTTCCCCGAACGGGAATTCTTGCCAGACTACGTGCCGGTGGACGAGGAGCACCCCATAAAGCCGCAAGACCCCTACGCCCTCGCCAAACACTTCGGGGAGCAGTTGATGGACGCGGCGATCCGGCGCTCCGATATTCGGTGCATTACGATCCGGCCGAGTTGGGTGCAGCACGAGGGCAATTACGAGCGTAACCTGGGGCCGCAGGTGCGCGACGCATCAGAGCTAAGCCCGAACTTCTGGAGCTACATAGATGTCTACGACTTGGCCGACGCGATAACGCTCGCCGTCGAGAGCGACCTTGACGGCCACGAGGTCTTCTACATCTCCTCCCCCGACAACGTCGGCAACCGGAACTTCGAGGAGATCGTCGAGGAATACTACGGGGATAAAGTCGAGATAAAGAAGCCGCTACCGCGCGAAGACACCGCCGGCATCTCCACGCAGAAAGCCCAGGAGATGCTCGGTTATTCTCCGAAGCGTACCTGGAGAAACTACCTGGACGAGAACGGGAAGCTGAAGCCGGGTGTGGAAGGGCTTTTCTCCGGTTCGTAGTGGCCCGACTTGCCGGCTTATCGGCTATCAAGTAACATTCCGGGCGTAGTGAGAGATCTTCTCCATCCAAAAAACAGCGCGGGCATCCCCAGACACTTCGGGAGCCACTGGGAAGCGTTTTTGTGGGTTGCTGGCTCGTTGGCCCGGTACGGGCCGCGGCTTGTCGCCGGCTATGCCTACGCTATTGCGGGTTGGCTGGTTTGGAATGTCGGGCAGACGGTCTTTGCCGACGCGCCGCTCGATTTGTTACCACCGGAAGCCATTCCGTTGGCGGTCGCCGCGGTCGTGCTTCCGATGGTGTTCTGGATCCTGGGTTCCGCTCTGGTGTACGCATATCTGGTTCTCTCCGGCGTCGTCGCCAGCCGCGTCGGGCGTGAACAGGCCTTTAGACACGACCGTAAACCCGGCAATGTCACCAGAGAACGAGATTATTCGGATTGATGTTTTTCTTGCCGACGGTTATTTCCGCTCTCCGGCTCTTGACCGGTTCATCCCGGCGGTTAGCTTTCTCCGGGTCGGATCCTGATTGTTGTGGCGGATTCGGCGGCCACGCCTGATAGCCGGCAGCGGGACGACTAGAGGAGGATAGAAGTTGAGAAGAGTACGAGAAACTCTGGCGTCAGGCAAAACCCCGGGTGCGGTGGCACTGGTGTGCGTTCTGGCGGCCTTCTTCGTGGTGCTGGCCGCCCGGTCCCCGGCCGATGCCCAGGGCACGGTGTACAACAGTTGCAACGATCCGCTGGTACTGGTGGATCGTTATAACAGCCTCTCTCCCGGCTACGCCCCGCCGGACCTCACCTATCTCTCCTACTACGGCGTCTCCACCACCGGCGGCGGCCAGCTACTACGCTACGATGCAGCGGTAGCCCTCTCAAACATGGTGTCCGACGCCAACGCCTCGGGGATCGAGCTGGTGAGTTCTTCAGCTTATCGCTCTTATTACACCCAGGCCTCTCTCTACGACTATTGGACGGGCGTCTACGGTCCGGGTGCCGGAGGGGTGAGCGCCCCGCCGGGCCACAGCATGCACCAGTTGGGAACGACGGTGGACTTTACGAACGCCGCCACCGGCTACGGGCTCTACCAGTCTTTTGCTTCGACAAACTCCTACTACTGGCTCCTGTACAACGCCCGCTACTACGGGTACGTGCTGACTTACCCGCCGGGATACGAGGCGCAGACCGGCTACATCTGGGAGCCGTGGCAGTGGCGCTACGTGGGGGTGGAGAACGCCCTAAACATAGCAGGCAGCGGCCTTAGCTTGCAGGGATACCTGGGCAGCTACGGCGTGTTGCCGTATTGCTGAGAACGGGTTCTCGGGGACGAGGCTAGTATATAGGCTTTCCGTAGCAGGGGCAGGCCAGCGTCTTCATCGTCGGCCTAAGGGTCGTCAGGGAGTCCTCTTTTGTAAGCGTCGAACTCCGGTCCCAGGGAAGCAGCATAGATATTTCCCAGTGCCCGGTTGCCACCGGCTTCCGGCAAGAGAAAGTTGGGCTGTGCCTGGTCCAGCATTACGAACGGGACGGGCTTTGCCTGGACAGACCGGTCTCCATACAACGTGATCTCGGCGAAGATGCCGGTAGAGGTTTCTTCGGACCACGACTGGTCGAGGAGGAAGTTCCCGACACCGTAGAAGACGGGCTTCTCCTCGTAGACCTCGATACCTTTGGGCCAGTGGGCGTGCCCCCCGATAAAGAGGTCGGCACCGGCGTCCACGGCGGCGTGCGCCAACTCTACCTGGTATGGCTCAGGCTCCGCAATATACTCTTTACCCCAGTGCGGCATAACGAGGACGAGGTCGACTTCCTGCCGCAGCCGTTCTATGTCCTCCCGCATCACGTCTTCCAGGAGGGGCGCCGTTCCGGGCTGCGTTCTGGTGGCCCAGGCCCACTCGTAAGAGGGAACGTCCAGGTAGCTCAGAACGCCGAGCTTTACTCCCCCGAGGTCGAAGGTCATGTGTTCCCGGGCCGTGGCAAGGTCTATCCCGGCCCCTGCGTAGGAGATACCGGCCTCCTCCAGGTACCGCTTCGTCTCCTCAATGCCCTCGACGCCCGCGTCCAGGATATGGTTGTTCCCCAGAGTAACGCCGTCCACGCCGGCCTGCTCCAGGATCGGTAGTAGCTGCGGGTCGCCGGTGAAGGTCGTAGCCTCCGGGTGCCAGACCGCGTCCGACACTACCGGGTTCTCAAGGTTCGCTAGCGTAAGGTCGGCGCTGCTCAGGTACTCGCGGACTTTCCCGGAACCTCCCCGGCGCTCGGCGGTGAACTGGTGGATGAAGTCGGCGGCGGAGTATGGGTTCGGTTCCCGGGTGCGCCCGGTTATGGCCGCGTAGCCGCCGTCCATCGGAAAATCTATCCCTCTGCCCTGCTGGATCACCGCGTAGCTCTGGCCGCGGTCGAGGACTACGTCACCGCCGACCACGACGCGCCGCAACTTCTCGGGGTCCGGCGCCTCCGCCCCTTCCGGTGCCAGCGGATAGCCCCCGGAACTTGTTCCGTCCGCCGCGAGCAACGCTTTACCGTTTACCGAAAGCGCCTTGACTTGGGGGTCGACCGACTTCCAGGGTACGAGGCCCAACGCACCCGGGGTACGGCTGATATGGTCCACTACCGAGGCGGCGGAGTCGAAGCTCCTCAAATCGGGCTCGTCGAGCAATCTTGCCGCCGCTTCCCGGTAACTTCGCGGTACGGCGAGTCCCTGGAGCCGGGACAGCTCGCCCGCGCCCACGTTCTCCTGAGTCGAGGTGAGGTGGGCTACCGGAACCAGGTAACCGCGGGCCTGCGGCCGTGGCCCCCGCGGGCCGCTTCCGGTCTGGGCGTCTTCGGGAACGGTTTTCTTTGTTTGGGGGCTAGTTCCTTGGGAGCTCGTTCTACCGGTCTGGTCGCCGCCCTGCTCCGCGGAGCACGAGCCCAGCAGCACGAGAAAGACCAGGAGGGCTGCCGCCAAGATAGCCGTCCGCAAGTGCGGCGTCTGCTTCGAGGTTAGTATCGGCTTCAGAGAAAGCTCCTCGACTTGACCCGTTTACTCCTCCGACGCCTGACTCTACCAGGAGTCCCGACGAGTCCCATCCGCAACACCTTCACCGAACTGGGTTACTGGTAACTGACAACGGCGGGCGGCGGCTCTAACTCTGTGAGGACTTGTTCCGGGGAGAGTAGCGGGGTGTCCTGGTCGTAGAAGAGCTTGAAGCCACCGTACTGAATCGGCTCTTGGGTGACGAGGGCCTCGTACTTATCGTACTTGACCTTCGGCGTTCCAAAACCGTCGGCGTGGAGAACCATCTCGACGTTCTCCACCGGGGCCAGGTTTTCCTTGTTCAAGACCATGCCGTACTGGAACTGGTGGATGACGAGCACTTTGGCGGGGAGGTTATTTCTTTCGGTTATCGTGGAGAGGGTCTGGGCGGCGGACGTGATCTCCGAGGCGTAGCTGGCGCCGACTTGCTGGGCGGGGATCTCACCCGGCTGCATGTCGTACTCGGTGTCTATGGCGAGGTGGACGTATGGCCGCCCCAGAAACGGTCTCAACACCTCAATCTCGTCGGCTATGGTGCTGTAGCCGATCTGGATGTCGAGCAAGAGCAGGCAGCCGGTCTCTTCGGCGAGCTTCGCGTACTCCTCGATGACCTCCGGCGGCGTGCGGTTGAGGTAGAGGCCGTCGTCGCCCGGCTCCGGTTGGGCCACGGAGGCGATGAGTTCTATGGTCGGGATCGCCGGCCGGTCGGGGTCCAACTCCGTGTAGGCTGCGGCCTGCTCCTTGAGCGCGGCGACCATCTCTCGCGGTTCCTCGTACTGGCCGAGCTCGCCCATAGCGCCGGACCAGGGGTGTCCGTAGTAGCTGACCATGCGCCCCCGGGTCAATGGCCCGTCGGTCTGATCCTCAACCCCCGGTACCAGCGTATTCGAGGCGGCGACCGCCGGTTGCCGGTCGGTAGCTTGCTGATCCGACGACCGATCCCGGCTAGAGTCTGCCATCTCTCCCCCGCCGGTGGTCTTACTCGTCATGCCCGTAGGGGCGCCAGTGGTCCCGGCTTCCGGGGCCCGGGCGGTCTCTCCGGCGGTGGGAGCACCGGCCGGAGTGGTAGTACCTGAAACGGTCGTACCGGAAACGTTGGCAACCGTGCCGGAGGAGGGAGGACCTGTTCGAGATGGGCCTGATGTCTCCGGTCTTTCTCCGGTCCCGGAGGTGTTTTCGGTCGAGTCCGGGCTGCAGCCGATGAGGACTACAAACACGAATAGTACGGTGAAGAGAAACCGGATCCGACACACTTCCAACTAAGTAACTTCCTACCTTTGTCCGGAGGACGAACGCCGTACGGCTACGTCCGGCCTCTTCTCTGCTTTCCACCCGAGATCTTTCTTAAAGCCGTATTATATCTTCCCGCACCCCCCCGCACGTCAATGATCTCAAAAACCTTTCGAAGACCGCTTTCTCTTCCGGGAGAGACGTTCAGAAGGCGGCGCCTTCCGGGGGAAGCCGGCCTTCGTGCACAACTCGACGGCCTCCCTGGTCAGCGGCTCCATTACGCCTCCCTCAAAAGTTACGTCTCCAGAGCCGGGTTTCGCAGGAGCCCCCATTTTCACGAGGTCCTCGCACCGAATGATGACATCGCCGCCGTAGATCAAGCCCCCATCCCTTGTCGCCTCGTACACACCGCTATACAGGGAACTGTTATCTCCTGGGGGAATAGTAGCCCCGGGTGATGTCGCAGCCATCATGCCCTGAGATTACGAAGTCGCTGATGCGGCATCCTCCCGGGTGACAGCCGTTTCGTCCGGTTCTACGATGAGGCGGAAGTAGTAGGAGGCGTCGCCCCGCGGTACTTTTACGAAGGCTTCCAGAAGGTACTCGCCGGGAGGAAGATCGACCGGGATCGAGGCTTTATTTTGGTTTTCGACGCGTTTCAACGACCGGGCGCCGTCGGGGTAATCGACGCGGTCGTTTCACGGGATCTGGTAAGCCGTGCTCCGGATTTCGGTCGCTGAACGCCCTCTATAATCAAAGTCTAAACTCACACCGGTAGGCACCCTCAAAGCCTCTCCTGGTACCGGGAGCACGGCGTCGACGCATGCTCCGCTACCGCCACCAAACCAGTAGTAGGAACCTGGCTGGCCCGGTAGAGCGCCGCCTGCCGGTCCTGGCTCTTGCGTCCCCAGAGACCGCCGAACCAGCCGCCGATTAGGGCGAAGACCAGGCCGATGACCTGCCCAAAAACCGCAGCGAAGAATCCTTCCAACACCCCGTGGGCGACCACCCGGCTACCCGCCCTCTGCGAAACCCACCGGGCGGCGAACAACGTCAGCAGCGCCTGCAGTAGCGGGGCCCTGAAGACCATTGCCTCCGATAAAACACCTAGTTCGTCGTCCGAGGCCGGGCTGCCGGTCAGCACGGATATCGTCGCGGAGTAGACGAGGACGAGCAGGTACCCCAGGACGTAGGTAAGCACCGCCGCCACCGCGCCGACGGCGGAGATCCAGATCCAGGTCCAACGCAAGCCTGTAGGTAGGTTGACCGGCGTTCTCAAAATTAACATAGTCTAAATCACCCCCGCAATTGATAATAGCGCCGGTAAATCCACCATTTGTCACGAGAACTTCCTACAAATGGAGGATTCCCCCTGGCGCACCGGCGTGCGAAAGTTATGCCAGGTTCAGCAAACGACTACGGAGAAGGAGCAAAACATGAGGAAGTTAGCGATGATCGCGGCGGTTTTGATGGTGGTGCTATCGGCGATGGCAACGACCACGACGCCTGCTCAGGCGCAAGATGCGGCGTCCGACCAGTACAGTCCATCGTCCGCGGGCGCCGAAGAAGTTTCGGCCACCGGGGTACTCAAAGTGGGCCTCCCGGCGGACGTGTTGGGCGACGGAACCCATTCGATCACGGACGAGTCCACGAACACGTTGTACGCGCTGCGGAGCGCCGGACCGGACCTCGACGCTTACGTTGACCAGCCGGTAACAGTCTACGGCACGTTGACCCCGGGTGAAGACCTTCCCAACAGTAATGGCATAGCGAACAGTACCCTGCCCTCCATAGACGTCACCGGAGTCGAACCGGCGGAAGGCGTCCCCGGCGCGGAGACCGTCCGGATCACCTTCCGTCTTTCCCTGGAGGGCGCGGTTCCGGAGGGTGAAGTCTTCGGGGTAGACTACCCGGTGGGCGGCCAGCAACCGGCCGACGTGCCCCTCTGTACCTCAGACCCCGCCATTGTCGGGCCGGCAGGTCCCCTCTGCGAAAGTGGCGGCGTCTACGAAGGCGTTGCCGAGGTGCCCGCCGGAGAGCCGGTGGAGTTCGCCTTCCAGAGGTTCGCCAGCGGCGAAAACCCCGAAAATTTCTACGCCGACACCCAAACCTTTACGGAAGACGCCGTAGTCGAGGCCTCCTACTCCTTCTCCGGAGAACCTGCCCAGCCGACTACAGAAGTCTTTCGGGGTATCGCCGGCAACGTCAGCGAAACCGGGATGCAGGTAGAAGACCCGGAAGACCCCGTCTGCGCCTACCGGCTCTCCTTTGCGGAAGCCGGCACAAAGTTTTTCGTCCGCCGGGACAGTGAGGACGTGCCGATCACCATAAGCGACATTAACAATGGAGACTACGTCGAGTTCACCCTGACCCTTGGGCCGAACGAAGCCATACCCTCCATCTGCCCGCCCCCGGTTCTCAGCCCGGATACGGTAGTCGTACTGGAGGACAACACCCCCGACCCCGGCAATACTCCCGGTGGCACAACCGAGGCGCCCTCCGGTTACGATGAGGGCCCTGATACCGCGCCGGGTTCGACCGGTTCCGGCCCGGATCAGTACAGCGACAAAGGCTCTACCGGCACGGACTCTACCAGCGCAGACGGTGGCGGGGATGGGGCCGGGTTGGCGGTCGTTACCGATGCCCTGGGTGAGACGGTGGACGTCCTACCCGACACTGGCGGGCCGCTTCTCCCGGTGATAGCCGGTGCGGCCCTGGTTTCGGCCGGCGGGCTTCTCGCTTACCGGAGACTGCGCCGGTAGCAGTTCGTATCCTGCGCTTCCTCGAAGGCCCGGTTCTTGCCGGGCCTTTTCTCTATTTTCGCGAACCGGTTCTTCGCAGCGGTCGGGACGCGCCTAGACCTCCCGGGGACCGGCTTCCACGGGCGCGGTGGATTCTACCCCGCTCGTCCGGTAGCCGGCTTCTTCGAGGGCACGGACCACGCCGGACGGGTTAGTGGTTTCCAGGCGCAGGAGGATGACCCGGTGGCTGGTCCTTTCGGCCGGGGAGAGAAAGACGCTCGAGATGTTGACCTGGCGGTCCCGGATCACGTCGGTCACGTTTGCCAGCATCCCGGGCTCGTTCGATACTTCTACCTCGACCCAGCTTCCCCGGTCCTGGGCGCCGACGAGGAAGGCGAGGGTGCGCATCATGTCCTGGGAGGTAATGATGCCGACGAGTTCCCCGTGATCCACCACCGGCAGACAGCCGATCTTGCGGTCGTAAATGTCGCGCGCCGCGTGGTCTATGGTGTCCAGCGGCCCGATAACGGCTATGTCACGGGTCATGATGTCCCGCACCCGGACCCACCCCAGGGTGTTTTCCTGATCCCGGCTCTCTCTCGGCGGGCTCACATCCCGTAAGTCCCGGTCGGAGACCAGCCCGACGAGCCGGCCCTGGTCCACGATAGGAAGGTGCCGGATAGCGTTCTCCCGGCATATCCCCCAGGCCCGGGCGGCGCTGTCCTCGGGCTCCAGCGTGATAACGTCTCGCGTCATGGCGTCTCTTACTCTCAGCATCCGGATCTCCTCCTGAACGAATTTCCTGCAAAGTCTCTAACCACCCGGGCCCCGCAAGGGCCTGCGTTCAAGCTTAACACCCCAAAATAGCCGCCGCCAGAGATGACGGAGGACCGGGCGAAGGTTAGCCGGTCTGGGTTCAGGTGCTGTCGAGCGCGTCCAGGATCAGGTCGGTGTATAGCCCGGCGCCTTCGGGCCGAAGGTGCATACCGTCTTCCCAGAATATCTCCGGGCGCTCTATGCTCGCGCCGTACCAGTCGACTAACGTGGCGTTCGGGTAGCGCCCGACGCCGTCCGATATTATCCGGTTATTACGCCACTCCCAGTTGCGGGGCACCTTGACGTTCACGAACACCGCCCGGCGATCCTCCCCGATAATCCGCATCATCTCGTCGATGTCCGCGGCCCGGATCGGCCCGTTGTTCCCGATGTGAACGACGACCTCATCCCCCAACTGTCCGGCGGCTTCTCGCTGTTGCAGAACGGTGACGGCGTCCGCGGCCTGAAAACCCACCTCAGCGTTCACGCTCGTGAGCGAGGGGATGCGACCCTCCAGATCCCCGAACTCGAAAGCCCCGACCATCACGGAGTCCCCGACGGCACTAACCGTGCCCGTTGCCACGGCCGCCTCATCCCCGGTAGCCCCGTCTCCGGCTGCTCCGTCTTCGGTGGCCGCTTCTTCGTCCGGCGGGGGGGTTACGGAGGGGTCGGGGGCGTTTGCCGGCTCCTGGGGCGGTACCTGATCCGGCAGGTCCGGCAGCTCCTCCGCACCTTCAGCCGGCGCCGAAGCTGTCCCGGAGTCGGTCTCTATTTTCTGCTTCGCGGCGGCGAACTGCGGCTGCTCCGGTGCTTCGGCCTGCACGACACCAAGCCCGAGCACCACGCAGATCGCCAGCGCGCCCGCCGTACCCCCGGCCCATTGCAGCCCGAGCCGGGCGCGGCGCAGTCCTTCGGCCTCGCGCAACGACCGCCAGGAACGTTCCAGGGCCCCGCGCCGTATCGGGGTCTCTACGAATCGGTACGACAGGTCCGCCAGCACGAAAGTAACCACCATCCGCAGCAGGAACAACGGAACGCCTTCCAGCGGGACGTCGAGCTGGGGCCGGGTAACCACAAACACCGGCCAGTGCCAGAGGTAGATGCTGTAAGATCGTTGGCCGGCCCAGCGCAGCGGCCCCCACCCCAGCACGTTGGCCCCGACCTGGGCGCGGGGGTGGACCACGATCAGGATGAGCAACGTGGTGACAACGGCGACCAGCGCGAAGCCGCCCTGGTATATAAACGGCCGGAACTCGTCGAGGCTGAGGCAGAACCAGACGAGCATCCCGAGCGCCGCCAGGCCGACCAGGTCCAGAAGGCGGGGTACGGTCCAGCCGAGCCGGTACCGGACGTGCCGCCGGGCGCGCTGCAAGGTACGGTGGCGGGCACCGGGATCGTAGCGCGCCGAGACCCGGATCAGCTCCGGCGCCCACACGAACGCCAGCGCGGCCCCGAACAGCAACCCGGCGGCCCGCGTATCTGTCCCGTAGTAAATCCGGGACGGGTCCGTACCCGGCTGGTACAGAATCGCCATCAGCGCCGCGGACACCGCCGCACCACCGAGCACCGCCGGCAGCCGGTAACGACGGGGCAGAAACACGAGGCCCGCCGTAAGCAGCAGCGGCCAGATTATGTAGAACTGCTCCTCGACCGCCAGCGACCAGAGGTGCTGCAGCAGCGAGGGTCGTCCGGCGGCCTCGAAGTACGATTCCTGGCTGAAGATCAAGAGCCAGTTCGTGACGTAAGCGAGCGCCGCGACCACGTCGTCCCGGAGCCGCGCAACCTCTTCCGGCAAAAACAAAACCGTGAAAGAAAGCGTCCCGACGAGCAATAGGTAGAGCGCCGGCAAAAGCCGGCGGGCTCTTCGGAGCCAGAAAGCCTTGAGGTCTATGCTCCCCGTCTGCCGCCACTCCGCCAAAAGGAGCGCCGTGATGAGGTACCCGCTGATGACGAAGAACACCTCGACCCCGAGAAAGCCGCCCGGCACCCAGGCAAGCCCGGCGTGGTACAGCAGCACCGCGATAACGGCGAGCGCCCGCATCCCGTCCAGGCCCGGCAGGTAAGAGAGCGTCGTACCTCCGGGCCGTCCCGTAGGAGACTCGTTTTTGCCGGCGTTGTTTATCCGGCGCAACAAGCCGGCGACGGCCCTCAAGGCGCCCGCCGCCCGATTCTTCCCGGGAGTCTCGGCGGTCTCCGGCTCGGGTTCCTCCGGCCGTTTCTCCCGCCACTCCCACAGGATGAGGTCTATGCTGGAGTGTTTTCCCCGGTCCCCGAGGTTTCTACCGGGGTCGGGTCCCCGGCGGCGTATCCGGCTTCTCAAGCTGCGGTCCAGCCTCTCCCAGAGAAAGGCACAGCGTTCGACGGGCCGCCACCTCTGCAAGTAAGTACCGCCGTGCTTCCGTTATTTTGTGCGGCGCTACAAAGCCCCGAAAGTTGCAAAAATTCCACCCTCCTGGGTCCCAAATTGCGGGGGTTTCCATATTAACCTATACCAGTCTCCAGGTCATCGGCGAACGGGCCCGGCGGCGTAAATATTGCCCGCCGATGATAAGCTCTCTTCTACCAAAAGAGAGGGAGGAAACTTTGCGCGCCTGGCAGGTAAAAGAACTCGGAGACCCGGAGAACGCCCTGACCCTGGAGGAGGTGGACGACCCCGCGCCCGGGGCCGGCGAGGTCATCGTCGAGGTCGAGGCCGCGGCCCTGAACTTCTTCGACATCCTGCTCTGCAAGGGGGAGTACCAGGAGAAACCGGAACTCCCGTTCACGCCGGGGGCCGAGGTCGCAGGAACGGTCTCCGCCGTCGGGGAAGAAACGGAACTCGAAGAGGGCGCCCGGGTCCTGGCGACGCCCCCGCTACCGCGCGGCGGTTTCGCCGAACGGGTCTCCGTCCCGGAATCGGCCGTTTATCCTATCCCCGAGGACATGCCCTTCGAGGATGCGGCGGCGCTGCACATCGTCTACCAGACGGCCTACTTCGCCCTCCACCGCCGGGCCGGGCTCGCAGAGAAAGAGACGGTGCTGGTGCACGCGGGTGCCGGCGGGGTCGGTTCAGCGGCGATACAACTCGCCCGGGCCGCCGGTGCCCGGGTCATCGCCACGGCGGGCGGCGGAGAGAAGGTAGGGGTCTGCCGCAACCTTGGGGCGGAAGTCGCCATAGACTACAAAACAGAGGACTTCGTAGAAATGGTAAAAGAGGCGACCGGCGGACGGGGTGCGGACGTGATCTTCGACCCGGTCGGGGGCGACATTTTCGACCGCTCGCGCCGCTGCGTAGCCTTTGAAGGCCGCCTCGTAGTGATCGGTTTCGCCGGCGGCCGAATCCCCGAGGCCCCGGCGGCGCACCTGCTGGTCAAGAACTACTCCGTCCTCGGGCTGCACTGGGGCCTGTATGGGAAGATGATGCCCCACCTCATCCGGGAAAGCCACGAAGAACTCATGAACCTTTACGAGTCCGGGGAGATAAAACCCCTGATCTACGACTCGGTCTCCTTCGAAGAACTACCAGACGCCCTGGAGCTTCTGGGAGGTCGGGGGACCTACGGCAAGCTCGTTACTCTTCCGGGAGCCTGACGAGCGATCCCTCGCTCCTGACAGGCATGTTCTCCTCCGGAGGAACGAGCCGGTACAGCACGCCCCCGACGTGCAGCGTCCTGAAGCCGGCGTCGTAGAAGTTGTGAAAGCCGTTGCCTTCCTGGTCGAGTATGTAAACGGGACCGTCCTCGGCGGCCGCCCGGGCCGCGTTCACCCCGGTGCCGTCGCCGACGCCGTAGCGGCGCTTCGTTGCGGCCGCGTCTATATCGTCGGGCCAGACGATGTCCGTGCGCCGGTCCCAGTCGGGCCGCCACGGATCGATGATCGTCAGGTCCTGCCGCTTTTTTTCGACGAGGACCATGTACCACAGGCTGCTCCGGTGATGGATGATGGTCGAGTTCGGCCGGGCCTCGGCGGCGACGGTGTCGAGGATTTCGCGTCCCCGGTCAGCGTCGCCCATGTCGCTCTCCGGGTAAGTATTCCACACCCCGTAGAGCGGCAGGAGCACCAGTACGGCGGAGGCTACCGCCACCATGGCCCTGCGGCCGGCTACCGGAAGTCCCCCCGAAAAACGCTCCACCGCCCGCAGAAAAACGCCGGACCCGACGGCTATCAGCAGGCTCAGGGCGAGGAAACTGGGGATAAAGTAGAGTTCAACGTCGAAGATTTTGTACTCTATCGCGTGGAAAGTCCACAGCAGGTAGGCCGGCAGGATTATGGCGGTCGCGGCGAAATCCCGGAGGACCAGGAACACCGCCCCGACTATCGCGACCGCCAAAAGCACCGGGTTGAAGTCCGCTACCAGGTAACTCCAGTAGAGCCCCAGGCGTTCGGGGATCTCCGACGGCCCGAAGGCGAAGGAGTTTTTGTGGTGCCCGCCGCCTTTTACGAAATACCAGAAGTTTGACCACGTCGAGGGGTCGGCCTCGTTCATCGGCGGGTCCATCGCGGCGCGGAGGGGCAGGTACAGATAAGGCGTAAGCCCTAACAGAAAGAGCCCGGCGCCCTTGAGCACCAGCCCCGCGTCCGCGAGCTTGCGCCAGTTCGTTACGGCTACGAACAGGAACCCCGCGGGGATAACCACCCCGCTCGTCAGGTGGTTAGTGAGCGCGAAGCCCATCAGGAAAGCCGCCAGCAAGAGGTAACGGTCTTTGCCGTATCGCCGCCACGCGAGCAGGGACACTATCGGGAGCATTATCAAGAGCGCGTTCAACGTGTAGATCTCGGTGATTACCGCCTGACTCCAGAAGACGCTTCCCAGGCCGAAAGCCAGCGCCGCGGCCGCGGCGGCGAAGACCCGCCGGCTCAATAGCAGCCCGGCGGCGAACACCATCAGAACGGCCAGCGCCGCGTAGACGGCGGAGGACAGGTTCGTCCGGTAAGCCGGGTCCCCTAAGGGCAGATACGTGAACAGGTGCGTGAGCATTACCCAACTCGGCTCCCCGGTCGGCCCCGTGATCCCGAGCGTGATGGCCTGCGTCTGGAGCATCACCGAGTCGAGCAGGAGCGGCCGACCGTAGTGCAGGACACCCGGGGCCAGGGTAGTCAGGTACAAGACGAACACGAAGGTAGAGGTTCCCACCCCCGCTAGGATAGCGGCGGGCGTTCCAAGAGAATGCTTTCTGTCTTCGCCGGAGGCTTTCCCAGTAGAAAGCGTTCTCGCGCCCGGCTTTTTGCTCGGGCCGGTCAGTTTGCTACCCCCACACCTGCCCGGCGGTTTCTACGAGGGTTTGCAACTTGTAGCTTTCGTCCTCCACGCTTAGGGCGTTCCCGACCACCGAGGTTGCAAAGCCGCACTGCGGGCTGATCGCCAACCGCTCCAACGGAGCATACCGCGAGGCTTCTTTTATCCGACCTTCCAACTCTTCTACCGTTTCACGCCGCGGGTTTTTCGTGGTGACCAGCCCGAGGACGGCGACCTTGTCTTCCGGGACGTGTGCCAGCGGTTCGAAGTCGCCCGAACGTTCGTCGTCGTACTCCAGCATCAGCCGTTCGGCGGCGATGCCGCTGAATATCTTCCGGGCCAGCGGCTCGTAGGAGCCGGAGACGAGCCAGCGGCTCCCCTGGTTGCCCCGGCACAGATGAAAGGCGAACGTAACGCCGGGATGCCCCCCGGCACCGCCGATCACGTAGTTGTCCAACTCGACGCCGCGGGAGAGCCACTTGTCCAGGTCCCATCCCCGGGCCTCGTAGAACTCGCGGGTCTCTTTTTCCAGCAACAGCGGGTAGTGCGGCGCGTCTAGCTGGATGTACTCCGCCCCGAGCCGGACGAGCTCCTCTACCTCTTCGCGCAGGATCTCCGCCACGTCCTCCACGAACTCGTCCATCGTCGGGTACGCCTCTTTGGAAAGCTCCGGCGACCAGAAGTTTGCGTAGAGCGTCGGGCTCGGGAGCGTCACCTTTACCGTTTTGTCCGTCCGGGCGCGGGCGTAGACGAATTCCTCCACAGAGAGATGCCGCCGCCGGCGCAGCTTCCCGACCACGCCGAGCTCCTCCGGACGCCGGACGTTTTTGTCGCCCACGGCTTCGTCCCCGTGCCAGTTCCCCCAGAGGTAGGCGTCTATGGTGTGCTCTCCAAAACCTTCGACGGCCTCGACCATCTGGCTCTGGAACGACTCCCGGCGCATCTCGCCGTCGGTCACGACTTCGAGCCCCGCCCGTTCCTGCAGCCCGATGGCCCAGTCTACGGCCCGGTCCTCGACTTTTTTGAACTCGGCGGCCGTTAGCCCGCCGGCGGCCCTCTTTTCAGCCGCCTCCAGCAACTCCGGCGGACGCAGCAGGCTTCCTACGACGTCGGCCCTGGGTGTGCTCTGCGCAACCATCGGGACAGTCTAGCATCCGAAGTTTGGCCTGCAGACCGGGTTTATCCGAGCCTGCCGGCCATCTCCTGCAGGGCGGTAGAGATGGTTCGCAGGCCAGCGTCGTTTTCGGGGACCTCGTAGAACTCGTCGAAAGTCCCGTTGCGGATACCGTGCTCGGCGAAAAGTTCCCGGAGCTCCGCCACCTCCGGTAGGTGGTCGCGGCGGTAGACCTCCTGGGTCTCTTCGTCGTGAAACGTGACGCGCCGGTCGATGAGCTCGTGGTCCCGAATCACAGGGTCGTCCGCCGGCCGGCCGGCTTCTCGCTGCTCTACCAGGCCCGCCAGCCGCTCCGACTCCTCCAAGGCCCGATTTCTCAACTTCGGCCCGGTCAGCCGGCGCCGGGACCTCCGGACGCGCGCTACCAGCAACCAGGAACCTCCGGCCAGCAGTAAGAGCACCACAACCAAGACCACGACTATCAGCAAAGCATCCACCGCGCCTAATACTACTCCAACGGTGGAGGCCGACGCTCGATACCCTCCAGTCTTTACAGATTCGTTACAATAACTACACGCAAACTTCATCCCGTTCCGGCGATAATCAGCGCGGCCCTGGTAAATCTTGTTTAAGTCCCCTCCAACGACTTGTGCACCACATCGGGGCCTTTCCGGGACCTTTCGCCGGAAACTTACCATCAGCCGTCAAGTAGAAGTAAAATTAGGGTCGGCATTCTAAGGTACGAGAGGAGCGCGGGTGGCTTCCAAAAGCTATTGTTTACGGCGCTACAGCCGGAAAGCGCGTAGTGCCCGGTAGAATGCGCCAGGGATGTCTCGGCTATTTGTTCCGGCTCGGGACGTCGGTGGTGTCCGCCGGGCTCATAGCGGTCGGCGCGCTACTGTTGATCGTAGGGCTCGTGTCTTCCTCGCCCCTGGCGGGAGCCGGCACGGCGCTCTCTATCCTCGTTGCCTTGGTCGCTACGTACGTCTTTATCCTGGTGGGGCGTAGCATCTGGCGTGACCTGCGCAAGTCTCGATTTCAAGAGCAAGGACAAAAGGATTCTTCGGGAACGTCATCAGTCGAAAACTACGACTGAGTTTGTCGCCGCAACCACCCGTCTGGTCGACGAACTCGTATTATTAGGACACCCGCTCGCAATACAGAAGACGATCAAAACGTGCCTAACGGCCTAACGGCCTAACGGTAAAGTTAAGATTTCATGTGTACCGAAGAATAAAAACGTTTAATCGTGGTCTTTGTGTGGTAAGTGTTGAGTGGTTTCCGGGTTGTTAAAAGAAACAAGATAGGTGGAGCGGTTGATAAGAAACAAACGTCTTGGTTCCATATGGATTCGTTGCTCCTACCCGGTAGTTGTTATAGGTCTTACGAAGGTTTTGGAGAAAGAAGCCGAGGTCTATTCTAAGATTGAGCCAGACGACCAGGGCATTTTCGATTTCGTAATTCTTTGTTTGGGTGATCCTTCTACAGAAGACATTCCCGCAAGCGTGGCACGCACTCGGGAGTTGGTAGCGGACACCCCGGTACTGGTTTTCGGTATGAACCTCGACCTGTCGGCTGCTCAATCTGCTTTGCAAACCGGGGCTATGGGGTTTATACACGCGGGAATGGAGCCAGACCAGATTATTCGCACCCTCACGGTCGTTTCGGAGGGTAAAGTCGCCGCGCCCCGGCAGCTACTAGAGTATATGTTGGCCGGTGGGGATCGGACCAACCTCGCGGCTCTTTCCTCCCGCCAACGGGAAATTTTGGAGTTCGTCGCCAGCGGGTTCAGCAACGCCCAGATAGCCCAACGTCTCTACCTTTCCGAGTCTACTGTAAAGCAACACCTGCGTACCGCTTACAAGCTACTGGACGTAAGAAACCGCACCGAAGCAGCGAAACTCTTCCGGGAAGTCTGAAGCCGGTTCACATTATGGTCCTCAGCACGCTGAACGCTTCTGCGTACTCGACCCCTATCTCCTTACCCCGGATCTCGGCCAGGGCACTCACCGATTCGAGGCTCCGAATGTGCGGGTTTGGCCTGAGTTGGGTGGCGTACCGCGTGACGGCTTCGAGCTTTGCGTTGAGGTGCTTGGAGATGTCGCAGTAAGCTACGGGTCTCGGCAACGCTTCGGAAGCCCAATTTATCTTGGTCATCTCGTAGGTCATTACATGGGGTACCAGGTACTTTCCGAACATTTCGGCGATGGGCCGGGCGGCGGCAAAAGCGGCCTGGAAGGTCGCCACATGGTCCTGGTCGTAATCCACCCCGCAAGGTAGCAGCAGGAGGTCCGGACGATGTTCGTTTATTGTCCTCTCAAAGAAATCTACCAGCTCCCGCTTTGGCAGGGTGTCTAGCTTTTCGATAAGGTCTTTGTTTCCGTAAACGATCTCGTAGCTACAGCCAAGCAGGTCGGTGACGGCCTTGATCTCCTCCACGCGCTCTTCGTAGCTGGTAGTGCGCTCTAGGCCGTAATGGTGAAACCCGTCCACCGTCATATACAAAACGTGGCTGTCACAACCCTGCTGCGACAATTTGCTCAGGAGTCCCGCACAGCCCATCGCCTCATCGTCGGCGTGCGGCGCGACGACCAAGACCCGGTTCAGGCTATCAAGAAGCGAGGGCATGTTCTTTCTCACGCTCTTGGCGATAATCTTCCTGCGTACGATAGTAGTCTGCCGTCTCCAGGATTAGGTCATCAAGGGACACCCGCGGCTGCCATCCAAGCTGAGACGCAGCCCCGAGCGCAGGAACTTTCTCGAAAGACTCGGCCTCCAGGTACATGGGCCCGTAGACTTCTCTCCCGTCGATGTTTACAACTTCGGACCGGCTGTTTAGCAGGGTCTTTATCCGTTCGGCCAGCTCCTGGATGGTCGTGCGGTTCGTGGGGTTGCCGAGGTTGAACACGGAGGATTCGCTCTCCAGCGCCTCGTCCCAAAAGTCTGTCAGAAACCGACTGAGATCCGTGGCGGAGGTAAACGCCCGCACCTGCCGCCCCGTGGCGAACACCGTGATCCGCTCCCCGGCCAGGGCCTGCTGTACGAACGTGGGCATCACGAACCCGCCCGCCCGGCTCTGGCGCGGCCCCACTATGTTGAACGGGCGGATCACGAACGCCTCCAAGCCCCGGGACCGGCTGTTCACCGTCATGGTCTCTATAAGCGTTTTGGCAACGGCGTACTCGATTCGGGTGTTGTACGCCGCCGGCACCCGGATGTCGTCCTGCTCGCCCAAAAGGCCGCTGCGGCCGTACACCTCTGCCGAACTAAACACACACAATGGCGCATCGGCTTCGAGGCACCCTTCCAGCACGTACTCCATGCTGCGGACCATATCCGAGCCCAGCTTCCCGGAGTACTGCAGAATACCCGCCGGTCCGACGTGGGAGGCCGCATGCACGACCCGGTCAAAGCCTTCGAAGTTGCCCCCGGACTCGAAGTAGTCCTCAATAGACTCCCGGATGACGGTGCAGCAGGGGTGCGTTTCTTGCTCGCTACCATCCACGGCCGCGGCGACTTCGGAATCGACTGAGGTCACCTGATCCCCGGCGGCAAGGTAAGCGTCAACCACGTGTGAGCCGATGAATCCGAGCCCCCCAGTCACCACAGTTTTCTTCGACATCCTGTTTGACCCTTTCGATAGACTTTACTCGTCTTTCGATAGAAAGTACCAACGCGGAGGCCGCATGAAAAGACGTTCGAGACAGGATGCCTGACAAACAGCACCAAGATAATCCCAAGGTGCGCTACGGTACTAGACAATCGTTTACACTAATCGCCGAGAAGGGTACCTTCTTTTCCTCAGGCTGCCGGAGAACGGTTACAATGGGGCTTGCGGTGAACGTTTTTGTCGTGACACACTGGCGCTTCCAAGAACCTTTCGAACAAGGGCTGAAAGGTATACCTCGTAGATGACAAAAGTCGTGTTCGTGAGCGCAGTCTTACCTTACCCCGTCGACACAGGTAAGAAAGTTGTCGTGTCAGGTGTTTTATCGTATCTAATTGAGCGACACGGGGCGAGAAATGTAACTTATATACTATTGGGGGGAGCGACAGATGAGATGCTCCTAGAAGCCGACATGCCTTGCAAATGCGTCGTATTCGAGCAACCGGGTTTTCTATGCCGATTGTGGAACGTACTCTGGTACGCAATGATAAAAAGTGCTAAGAGCATTCAAGAGTCTATGCTCTACTCTTCAAAGCTCGGGAAGATTCTACGGGCCTTCGTTGCTGAAACTGGCCCGGACCTCATTATCTGTGACACTTTCCGTACCGGTCAATTTTTCGAGAAAATCAGGCGCCCGAATGGCGTTTACATTCTCTACATGGACGATCTGTTCTCTCTCAGGTACGCGAGGATGCTGGATATTTTATCGCGATTCCGTAACGCCGAATTGAACGTATTAGGTAACTTCTCTCGTTTCGTTCCCGCATCCCTGAGACCAATTATCCGGTCGAGGCTCGTGCAAAAACTGCTCTTGAGGTCGGAGCGAAGGTTGGTTGAGAAAAGGGAGCGGACCTGCGTGCGGTGGTTCGACAAGTCCTTGCTGATCAACGGTGACGAAGCAGAGCTGTTGAGAAAAGAGACGGGTCTACCCTCCGTCCAGACGATCAAGCCGCTGCTCTCAAACCCCACAACGGATACAAATCGAGGTTACGATGGTAACCTGGAGTTCGTCTTCCTTGGGGACCTGAGCATTCCTCACAACCAGTTTTCTATAAGCCACTTTATAGAAAACTACATGGGCCGGACAATAGAGAAGATCCCCGGCATAAGGCTGCGTATAATCGGAAGGGGCGCCGACGATGAGCTGTTGCGGCTGGTCGAGCAATACAAAGGTTCTGTTACCGTCGAAGGTTTCGTAGAGGACTTAGAAGCTATCTTCTACAATTCCTGCGCCATGATAATACCGTTGCTGTTCGGTAGCGGGGTCAAGATCAAAACGCTGGAAGCATTGTCTAGGGGCGTCCCAATCCTATCTACAAGTTACGGGGTAGAAGGAATATCAGTAACCAGCGGGGTGAACTGTCTGGTAGAAGACGATGTAAGCCGCTACCCACGGCTAATGTCGAACTTTACCGACGTGGGTTACAATCAAAGTATCTCGCGCGGAGCCCGGAACCTATACCGCGACGTTTACAGTAAGAAACGGATTTTGTACGAGTACGACGCTTTGTTCGGATATGAAGAAGGTCCAGACGTTCATGACGCCAGATGGAACCCGGGATGATGCGCTATTCGTGGCGTTTGCTCGTCATAACGGTGCTCGTAATCTTGGCGGCTACCGTCATACTCCTGGAGGTTAGCCAAACACGCGATGCCAAGAGCAAGCCTCTCGCTTTCGAAGCAGAGGCGATGTACTTCTCGGACGATAAAGGGCGCGACTATCAGGATGCATCCGCCAGCGGAGATAGAGCTCTAGTTTTGTGGTCGGAGACTACCGCGCTAGGACAGGTTACGGCCCCAGAGACTAAAAAGGTCCTCGTAAGGGTTCGGGGGGACCAGTGTAATGGTGCCCCTCTTATGAAGGTGGCTCTCAACGGACGGCAGATAATGTTGGAGCGGGTACGGCAGACCGGGTGGACGGACTATGCAGCGAACGTCGACCTGACCGCCGGAGAACACACCCTGGAGGTGACCTTTGAAGACGACCTCAATAACAGTGCGTGCGACCGCAACCTGCGCGTTGACCGGATAAATCTGGTGGGGGAGCCGGCGTCCAACAGTCCACAGGATGACGCTTCCAAGCCATTCGAGGGTGAGGAACTCTACGTGGACCCTGATTCGAAAGCAGGTGCGCAAGCCGACGAATGGCGTTTCTCACGGCCAAACGACGCAGCGCTGATGGACAAGATTGCCGCCCAGCCCCAGGCTAAATGGGTTGGCGGCTCGGCCCATAGTATCGAGGCCAGAACCGAAAGTTATGTATCAGAGGCGACCGAAGCAGGAAAAGTTCCTATACTAGTCGCATACAATATACCGAATCGCGATTGCGGACTGCACTCTTCAGGGGGCGCAGATTCTGCGGAAGCATACAGGAGTTGGGTACGATCCTTTGCCGACGGCATAGAAAGTCGCAAAGCCATTGTAATTCTGGAGCCCGACGCGCTCGCCCTTACAAACTGCCTCTCAGAAGACCGAAAGCGAGAGCGGTTCGATCTAATTCGAGACGCGGTAAACGCGCTAAAAGAACGCTCTGATGCTTTGGTTTATATAGACGCGGGCACCAACGAAGATTGGATCAGCGTTGAAGAGATGGCGTCCCGGTTGCGGGCGGCCGGAGTAAACGAGGCTCGCGGGTTCTCCCTGAACGTCGCCAACCACTACTCGACCCAGAGAGAGATCGCTTATGGTAATAAAGTCTCTTCCCGCGTTGGCGACAAGCACTTTGTTATAGACACCAGCCGCAACGGTAACGGGCGCAACGGCGAGTCGTGCAATGCCCCAGGTCGGGCTCTCGGCAAACGTCCTACCCTAGATACAGGACGGCCGAGGGTAGACGCGTACCTTTGGATCAAGATCCCCGGAGAGTCCGATGGGGCCTGTTACGGTAGCTCAAGGGCCGGGGAGTGGCTCCCCGAATACGCCCTCGGCCTTGCAGAACGGGCTGCTTTTTAGTGACGTGGACCCGTTGCACCTACGGAAATAGCGTACGTCAGCCCGCGAACGCTCCACAGCGGGCTGACGAAACTAAATTGTTCTCAACGGGTCTTCAAATACCCTGATTTCGACACGTTTCGAGACAATACTTTGGCGGACCTGGGGTAACGGGCAAGCCTGTAATCACCGTGGGGAGCGTTGATGCTGAAGTAGACTAGCGCCTTGACCTTCCGGTGATTCCTCGTCCAATCGAGCATCTGTCTTATATAAGCCGGATTGTCGCCAAACCCGGCATTCTTTTTGGGCTCTAAGCCCCATTCCCCCATCATGTAAGGCTTATCACGTTTAACTGAGTACGTTCTGTAGAAAGAGTTCATCCATCTAAACCTTTGATCCATCGTAGCGTTCCAGGTGGTGTTATAGGTAGTCTGCCCCACCCAGTCCACATATTGGTCACCGGGATAGTAATTTCCCCAACGGTTACCACTTTTATTAGGTATACCAGGAGCATCAACGGGATTAAAGACAAAGGCTACGTTGTTGGCGGGAGGAATGTACGAGTTAGGATTAGAGATGCTGGGCACCCCCATCCATTCTGGGAGCTTCGCATCGCGATCGAGCCGCGGAAGGCCTTTAGCCTGCAAGCGCTCGTTGATTTGTGAGACCTTGCCGCCACGGAATATAATCACCATCCGACGCCACATGTTCCGAAAGTCTGTTGAAGTAAAGGCGCGCCGCTTGCCACTGGCGTTGTATGCGCTCCAGGGCATCCAGTGTGCGTTCATCTCCTGATTTACCCTGAGGAACACAGGTTTCCCATACTGCTCTGAAAGCTGTGCGTTCTGAAGTATCACCTGGTCTGTAGGTTTGCCTCCCGCGTCGCCCGCCTGAGCTATAATCCTTGGAGATATTGTGCCTGTTTGCCAGCTTATCAGCGGTATCGCGTTGCGCGCTTCGGCAACGTCGAAGTCGTATCCGAACCAAGTGTCGAACCCCTCAAAGGTGTGGGAGATGCGGGTACGTTTACCCCCCATAAGTTTGGTCCAGTGTCCCCATTTATGGGTGGCAGTTCTCACCGTGTCTTCTGGCTGCTGGTCCGCTGCTACCCCCGTATAAGCCAAGCCGTCTCTCGGCTCAAATTTGGCGCGATTCGTCGCAGCCCATGCTTCAGAAGATTTCACTAAATGGATCGAAAGAACACTAGACATCAAGAGGGCCAAAGTAATCAGTAGTACGTGTCGCACTTCTCTCCTTTCAGCAACCTGGCTACCTCAAGAAGAGGCCCACGGTTTTGCGTCCCCATCTCGCGATGGGTTTGCCTTTTTCAGGACTACTTAGATGTTGTCGACCAGAAGATCAGAAAGCTTTAGTTGCGAGTAACAAAATAATGTAAAAGTCGATATACAACACTTCGGTTTGTTGTTATTCAAAGTGAAGAGCAGGAAAGTCTTGAAGCGTATCCTTCGATCTTGCGAGGGGTGAAGAGATATTTACAAATCCACTAACTCTCCATTTTCGAACTTTGCCTCAGGAGCCCTCCGCGGCCGCTCATACCTAATGTATCCTCTCTGTCGGTATCTCCTTCCCGCCGACATTGGCGCATCAATTGCTACACTCGACTGCCGGAGGGAAGGCACGCTCTTCAGGAAGCTTCTGCTCCACGACTTTTGACTACGATTCGTTCGTGATGCTCCACGATGCGCTATCTCATCTCTCCGGACTCTCCGAGACGGCAACGTTAAAGGCGATTCTCAAGGGCATTGGCGCGAGATCCAGGTTGGAGATCGCCCACTTCTCGCGGTTGGCGTCGTACTCCACTCCCACTACATGGTCGTTGTAGGTCCCCGCTCCGCCCCCCGGGTTCCAGTTGGCCGTAACCATGAGTAAGGCGTCGGGATCGTCATTGGCTAGAGGATGATCCAGGTAAGTACTGTTCGCCACGGTGTTGGCGGGCGCGACGCGGTGGACAACGTTTCCGGGCCCTTCCAAGATGGTAACGTTAAAGGCGGTTCCCTCAGGCATTGCCGCGAGATCCTGATTAAAGATCGCCCACCGGCCGCTGGCGCGGTTTGCGTCGTACCAGACACCTATCGGGTGGCCGTCGTCGGTCGCATCGCTCTCTGAATCCAGGATTTGTGTGACCAGAATGAAGGCGTCTGGATTGTTGTTAGCCAGAGGGTGGTCGATATAGGTACTGTTGTCGGCGATACTTTCAGGCGTAGCGCGGTGAACGAACACGGTTTCGCCCGCCTCCAAAGCCGGGGTGGTGGGTCCACCAGGCGCCGTGGCTCCTCCTTCGCGTGCTTCGTTCACCGTCGTCTCGGGTACAGTAGCCCCGGGTGCCGTAGCTTCAGGAGCCATAGTCGAGGAAGTGTCAATCCCAGCCTCATTGCGATAGTATAGAAAACCCAGTATAGAAAGCATGAGCAGCAGGAGTATTATTACAACCCCTGGCTTGTTCATGGCTTCGAAAAACCTCATCATTTGTCCAATTTTCTCCGATCTGTGAGCATAACCTCATCCCTTTCGCAAGATCGAAGGTCGCTCCTCAAGGTTTTTCTGCTCTCCAGGGCCGAGCTTTCTGATCTTGCCTGATTTCGTGAGCGCGAGAATCTCCCGGAGGAAGCTCTTGTACGCGGTGAACAGGCAGAGGGCCATTGCTACGCTGGCGGCAAAAGATAACGTAGCAAGCTGGAGGATGTCCGGTAGAGAGTTGATGCCCAGCAAGCCGAGAAAAACCACGGTTGCCAGGCCACTGGCAGCCAGCGCCACTCCCGGCGAAAGAGACCGGCACAAGTCCAGGGTCGAAATCCCAAACGTTCGGCATGCGGCCCCCGTGATGATCCAGGACGCCAGGCTCAGAACAGCGGTTGCCAGGACGGCTACGGTCTCAACTCCCCTGGTTGCGAATACTAACAATGCACCTGCTATCAGCAGGCTTTGGGCCACGTACACCTTGAAAGGCAGGCTCGTGAACCCCGAGGCCCGGAGCAAGTCCAGCGCGGGAAAAGAGATCGCCCGGGAGATTCCGGCCACGACCATTACCTGCAACGGGAAAATTGCCGGTCGCCACTGCTCTCCCAGGACCCCGACGACGAAAGGTTCCGCCAGCAGGGCCAACATCGTCAGCAACGGGATGACCAGCCCGGCAACGATTCGGACCATCTTCAAGTAAACGTGTCGGGCGTAGCCTGGATCCTCTTGTAAGGTCGCAAAAGTGGGAAACGCTATGCGCGAGAGTATTTGGGAGAAGTTCGACACCGGGTAGTTAGCCAAGTTGAAAGCGAGCGTGTAGAAGCCTAAAGGTCCGGCTCCCAAAAGACGCCCGACGATAAAGTAGTCTATGCTAGAAGAAAGTTGGCGCGCCAGGTCAGCACCTAACACGTACTTGGCGTATGACGCAATCTCTTTCAAGGAGCCGTAGTGCAAGGAGAATCTCGGGCGTCGGTCGATCTTTCTGAGCGTAAGCACGCATCGGGTGAGGCTCTCGACCACGAAACCCACGGCGTAGCTCAAGATCCCTACTCCCAAGAGCAGCAGCCCGACGGTAGCCAGCGCTGCCCCGAAAGTCCCGGCAATCTCCGGCAGGGCGCGACTCTTAAACTTCAAGTCCTTACGGAGCAGGCCGTCCGGCACGTAGAAGACCGCGTCAGCGATCAGCGCCAAGCCCATAACCCGGAGCACACCCGTCATCGCCGCTTCCCCGTAGAAGCCAGCGATTACAGGGGCAACCCAGAAAAGCCCGGTAGCCACCACGAAGCCGCCGATGACGTTCGTGGTAAAAGCCGTGTCGACGAAGCGTGGTTCGGGCTCGCTCCGGTGCACCACCGCCTGCCACACACCCAACTCGTTGGTTACTTGCGCCGCGGTGAGTATGACGGCAGATAGAACGATTATCCCGTAGTCCGCGGGAGAGAGCATGGCCGCGATCACCAGCATCATCCCGATGCGGCCGAGCTTGCTCAGGGCGTAGGAGCCGAAGAGCCAGGATGAGCCCCTTGCAACCTTACCCGCTAGAGGCTCTCCCGCGAGAGGTTTTCCTGCCTCAGGTTCGGTCATTTCCTTTCCCCAGCACGCTCGGTACGCCGCCACTCTTGTTTCCCGCCCGGCAAGACACTCTTGAACGTTAGATAAGTTCTCCAGGCGACGAAGAGCGGCAACGTTGGCAAGTACAGATAAACCCTGGCCGGTGCCCGCACCAGGTTGAGAGCCCGCAAAACCGCCAGTACCGAAGCTACCAACCCAAACGTTCCTACAGCACCGCTGCTTACGGAACGGCAGAGCAGCCCGTGAGTCAGGCAAACCAGCGCCGCGGACACCGTAAAGCTGAACGGAGGAGCAGCATACGACAGCAGGGCTTCCAGGCTATTGAAGTCTTGTTTTCTCATCGCCCGCATCATCAAGGGGCGGGTAAAGCGCCGGAAGACCTCTGTCCTCCCCCCCTCCCATCGTGAACGCTGAGATTGCAGGCTTTTGAAGTTTCCTGGTGCCTCTGCCCATACTCGGGCACCCGGCACAAACCGAACTCTCCTGCCAGACAAAACGAGGTCTAGGTGGTACTCCGCGTCTTCGGCAAGCCCAAATCGTTGCCACGGCACCTCCCTGACGAGGTCCCGTGGGAGGCACATGCCGTTGCCTCCCAAACCAACGGAGCAACCGAGTTTCTCCCTTCCGTAGGGCTTCAACCCGTTGTGAAGCGTGGAAGCCACGTAGCTGGCAATAGGAACCGGCCCGGAGCCGGAGGACTGGAGGTACAGGCCTTGTAAGGCTACAGAAGACTGATAGGCCTGAGAGAACTCGACGAGTAGCCCGGAGCCCACCTCACTATCGGCGTCCACGACCACGATAGCGTCGTACTCAGAGGGTATTCTACCGAACGCCCAGTTTAGGGCGTGTCCTTTCGACCGGCGCCCGGGGTCTGTACGCTCCCACACGGTGCAGCGGAACCTCCGGGCTACCTCCGCCGTGGCATCTTGACAGTTATCGGCTACTACGAACACCCCGTATCGTTCTTCGGGGTAGTCCAGCTTCGCCAGGCTCCTCAAAGTGTTCGATACGCTCGACTCTTCGTTGTGGGCCGGCACGACGATAGCGAACCGCCGGCTGGTCGAGCCGGAGGCAGGAGGGGTCTCTCTGTGCAGAAAGGTGGCGCCCGTCAGCAGCGTAAAGTATGCTCCCCCCAGGCTTGCCAGGAATCGCAACCCGAATTTCACCAAGCTCAGCACCACAGCCTAAACGACTTCGCTCTTCTTAAAATGTTCCATGGCTTCTAACAACCCGAGATAGGTAAAGAGAACGATCACCATAAACCCTTGATAGATGGTGACGTCTATAAAATTTTGTGCGACCATCGCGACCAGCCCGGCACCGATACCCGTGGTCCAGATCCTTACCTGTCCTGCGGAGGTGCGAACGATTTTCGAGGCTTTGTAGAAAGCAACCCCGAGCATCAAAACGAACGCGCCGACCCCTATGAGACCAATCTCCGCCGCCAAGTTGAGGAACAGGTTGTGGGCCTGAGCAGGAACCTCTAGAGAGTAGGGTAGACGGGGTAGGTTTTGGATCTGCAGGGTATCGTAAACTGTATACCAATTCCCCAATCCAATACCCGAAAAGGGATGTTCGGCTATCAACCTAAACGCCACAACCCAGAAATCGAACCGGCTGGTAACCGCTGAGTCGCTGTTGAAGGATGCGATAGATTGTAGCCGCTCAAGAACGGCGCCGGAAGAAGCAACGGCTCCTATAAGGGCAAGCCCGGGTATCAACCAAGACCCCCTTCTAAGAACTACCAGCAGGATCAGCAGTCCGATTCCAGTGCTGACCCAGGCTCCTCTAGAATACGTGAGGCCTAGCCCGGCCACCGCGATCGCGACGAGCAGGTAACCTGCTATACGCTTCCACGAGGAGCGCTCAGAGGCTATCAAAGCCGCTACAAGGGGGATCGTCAACGCGAGAAAGCCCCCGAGTTGGTTAGGATGGGTAAAGAGTCCTTCAACCCTACTGTAGCTTTCGCCGGAGTCATATACTTGGATCTCGGACACTCCCCCAACGACCCCGATCTCTGCCGCGACCGCGTAAGATCCTACAAAGCCTGTGGTGATCGCTATAGCCCATAGGATCGCTCGTACCTCTTCCGTCGAGCGCACCATATGAGATACGGCTAGGTAAACTGCCGCCCCCATGGCAAAGATAAAAATTATTTTGGCGGCTATAACGGTATCTGCAGCCCGGTACAGGCTTAGAACGCCGCACAACAAGAAGCCGGCTAGCGGAAGTTGCATCCACGACATCTCGACCTTGTCGAAGCCAACGAGAACCCTCCAGAGCCAGACCGCCGCCAGTACAGCCACCAGCATCGTTACGGGCGAAACGGGGACGGGACCAAACTCGGCCAGGGTAATACGACCCATGGGCAGGCTGAGCAGCAATAGTAGGATCGCACCGGTTTTAAAAGAAGCGATCACCCAAAGTCCGATAGCCCCTACCAACAAACCGATCACGACAACCGGTGAAACATAGTAAGAGAGAAAAACGCTCGCAACCGCTATAAAGACGGCGGTAGAAACCAGGGCAACGCTCCATGCCCAACGCGTCCCCGCTGTTTTATCCATAGGAATAATAGCCCACGTCGCCCTCTGAAACGTGGTTGAGCACGATGCCCAGGATGCGGGCGTTACCGCTGCGGAGTTGTTCGACGGTGCGTAGTATCTTGCGCCGGCGAGCCTGCCGCGTGTCTACTACCAGGAGCACCCCGTCAGCCATGCTTCCCAGGACGCTCGCGTCGGCGAGCGCCAAGGCTGGTGGGCTGTCCAGTATCACGGTGTCGAACTGTTCGCGCAGGGAGTAGATAAGCTCTTTTGTCTTTCCCGAGGTCAGTAAATCTACGGGGTTAGGCGGCATTGCTCCACTAGTCAGTAAGGTGAGGTTGGGACTCTCCTCAACTTCGGAGCTTGACCCGTTCAAGCCCTCTGACCCCTCGAGCAGAAGGTTGGACAGACCCCGTATGTTGCGTACCCCGAAACGCGCATGGACCTGTGGCTTTCTAAGGTCTGCGTCAGCCAGAAGACATTTTCGCTTTGCCAGCGCGTACGACTTTGCCAGGGCACCGGCGACGGTAGTTTTTCCCTCCTCAGGTAAAGTACTAGTAAACAGCACGACCCCGCTGCCCGAATTGCTGCCCAGGGCAAACCCGAGGTTTACGCGCAGGGAGTTGATCGCTTCTTCAAACGGGGCCGAGCCGGGAGAGCTTTTCTTGTCTTGTTTCCGAATGCGGGGTAAGAACCCCAGGATAGGTGCTCCCGTCAACTCCGCAAGCTCATCTTCCGAGTAAACTCGGTCGCCAAAGAAGTCCAGCAAAGCCGTGCCACCCACCGCCACTACCAGACCGAGCAACAGAGCCAGAGCCATGTTCAGCGGCCAGGAAGGGCTTACCGGCTCTGTAGGTACCAGCGCGGGGTCCGCGAGCACCAACGTTTCTTCCGCCCCACCGCCCTGCTCTTCTATAAACGTCCGTGCCAGCAGGTTCGCCAGGTTACGGGCCTCCCCGGGGCCGGTGTCCTCGACCTGAACTTGTATAAGCTCGGTGCCCTCTACGTAGGAAACTTCTGTAGTCTCCCTAAGATCCTCCGGCTCTACAGAGAGTCCTTGCTGGTCTACAACCTCTCTGTAAATACTTGGGCTCTTGAGTAACTCGGCGTAAGTTCTCGCCAAACCCTGGTTGGTCTGGAGTTGTGAGAATGCATCTGAAGGCTGATCTGAATTCGGTATAACCCGCACAGTGGAGGTGGCCTGGTACTCCTCTGGTAGAAGAGCCGTCACGAGCGCGCTGGCCCCAAGAAAGACTAACAGAACTACTATAGCGAGCCACTTCAGGCGCCAGATGGCTTTCAGTATCCTCTGCCCGCTCATATACAGAACCGCCTCTTTGTTTTAGGTCTTCCCTGGCCCCGACGCACTTTACTCATAAGCCCACGGCCAAGGTGGTTTCAGGTTTAGCATGTCTTGGAGCATACCCACATCCTCCTGATAGTATGAACGCAAGAAGTCGCGAGCCTCTAGTGGCATCTCCGGCTTTGCCCCCGGCTTCAGCAAGAGCCGGCGCCACACCAGTTGGCGCAGCGGCCCAGGGATCAGCGGCCGGGCCAGACGCCGGGCCGAGCGGGAGAATATAAGTCGCCTGGCCCAGGGCCCTCGTGGAGAGGCGAAAGCGTTGTGGACTTCAGCCTCCGGAATAACGCCTCGTCTTTCTACCCCTAGGAACCACAGCACCTCTTTTATGACGGCCCCAGCATCTTCTTTGAAGTCTTCGAAGAAGACGACCTTTACCTTACTGTCTCCGAAGGTGTCTGAATACCTCCGAACCTGCCTTGAATATTGTCCCATCTCAAGGTAGTGGCGCCCAACGCCCCACGTGTCGTCAAGCTGCTGCGCGTTGGATCGCAAAGCCTCGTAGAATGGCAGGGTTTCGGAGCCGCTGCCGACCTCCATCAGGTAGTGTGAGAATGCCCGCTCTACCGGATCTCTCAACATTACGATTATTCGGGCCTCTGGCACCGTCTCTTGTATGAGCGCGGGGGAGTCCGGGTCCCACAAGTAGAAAGGGCTGGCTTCACCAACGACGTCCTTACCGCCCGCCTCCTGAAAAAGTGTCAAATAGGCGTCGAGGTCAACGACTCTCTTGTCGGGCTGGTTAGTCCAGACGTTCGGGGCGAAGTAGTGGGGCTCTTTGACCGGTGACATATATACTCCGGGCGCCGCGCCCAAGTATTCGTACAGTGAGGTCGTACCAGCTTTGGCCGCACCGACGATAAAGAAGTTCGGCAAACGGTGGTGTTGCTGGGTCGACGCTGCGGCGCGAGATGAAAAGGGGATGAGGCCTAGTGCCATGCGGGTGGCCTCCCGGCAAAACGCGCCCGGGCAAAGGCGTAGGCTTTGCGGGCCCCGAGCAGGTATCTGGAAGCCATTTGCCGCACGAACACCAGCACCGGGTTGGGGCCCAGATTAAAAGGTCCTGCGGGATCGCTTAGATAATCCCAGTGCTTACGGAGCAGGCGCAGATTGTAACCGGCGACTTCGTACTCGTAGCCTAACCGACTACCGCTCTTAGCCCCCCCGGCTTTCTTTCTCACCCGGATACTAGGGTAGTGAAACCCTATCGCGTGGGGGCAGAGCACCAGCTTATAGCCCTTACTGCCTGCGGCGAGCTGGAAGTCAGTCTCCAGCCGCCAGCCGCTTCTCCCTCTTATGGCCTCATCGTACATCACGTCCTCGAAAACCTGGCGCCGGACCAGCATGCTCGGACCCGTGATAGGGACGACCTGGTCTTCGGCCCACTCGATGAAGCTGTGCTCCAGTATGCTGCGCTTGTCTATCAGAGGGTCCCGGCACCGGGCGGCGCGTGCGAGGGCCTCTTTTTCGGTCTCGCCCTCGTACACGTTGACCCGTCGGCCACAGATGATGTCGGCTTCTGTACGATCCAGATGACTTAACAGGGTGGGTATATGGTTCTCGTCGAGCTTCAAGTCGTCTTCTCCTATAAAGACAAACTCTCCTCGGGCGGCCTTCACACCCACGTTCATGGCGCGGCTCTGGCCTCTCCGTACCTCGTTCCGCAAGTACCGAACCCGTTCCCCGAAACGCTCGCAAACTGCTTGGGTTCCGTCACAGCCACCATCGTCAACCACTAGTGTCTCCGTCACGCCGGGTTGTGAGATGTAAGTGGGCAGTGTCTCTTTGAGCATATGTTCCCTGTTGTGGGTCGCAACCACGATGCTCACTGAGGTTCCGGAGCTGTGCAAGAGATTCCTTTCGATACAGACTAGGAAATGCTAGCCGTCAAAATATACACCCTGCAAAAGAACTTGACCCTCGCTCTCTACCCCGTTTTTCCGTTTTATGGGCAACTTTTAGTACCCAGGTATTAGCCCGTGGGTAGCACCGCATTATACCTTGTGCTGCTTGGTGTGCACTTCGTGCCCGAAACTCTTTTCTCTCTCGAAATACCGACTATTCTCTCTCGAAATACCGACTATAATCGGAGATTAGAAGAACTGAAACATCAGCTTGGGTATAGGCGAACGAAAGTGTCACATTGGAGCAACAGCTAGAGAAATCTTCAACAGCCGTCACCCGTAGAGAGCTACAAGTCGGTAAGCGTCGGAGACCGGTTTGGAGGCAACGGCTAGTCATTTGCACGTTGATACTCTCTGACATACTACTGGCGCTCGTGATCTGGGGTGCGGCGCATCAGATTCTTCGTTTATGGGACTACGAAGTGCTTCTGGGGGGCACCGCTATTGTAGCCGTGCCTATGGCCATATACACGATAGCAGTTTGGATCGGGATACGAGCGTTATTAGGATTGTATCCAGCCTACGGATTCGATTCGGCAGAGAGGCTACGCCGGCACACTTACTCGACGTTCGCCGCCCTGGCTATGTTGACGCTAATTGCTGCGGGGTTCCAGGTTGGGGATCAACTCCCCCGCTTATTACTGATCGTGGTTTTTTCCGGCTTGTTGTTCACGGCACCTTTTATTCAGCACCTGGCCCGCTGGGGAATGAGAAAGCTCGGAATATGGGGAAAACCGGTCATGATACTGACGTACAAAGACACTGGAGAGCAGTTTTGGCGACTGCTGGAGCAGGAATGGGACCAAGGCTACGACCCCGTATCCCTTTTCGACTATCGTTTGACACCAGCAGGAACTCCCCTTGAGGAAGCCCTTCACGAAGAGACCTTGGTCAACGCGATGGCTGTCGCTCGTGGGCAAGGCGTGGACACTATTTTCTTCGCCCTGCCCCGCACCCGCCGCGAGCAGCTTACCAAGTACGTGAGCTTGGCGAGTCGCAGCTTTCGGCACGTCGTCGTCATACCCAACCTCGGCGGCATAACCAACTCCGCAGTTGTTGCCCGGAATCTTGCCGGCACGTTCGGAGTCGAGATCGAGTACAGGCTGCTAAACGTTTGGGCCCAGAGGCTCAAGCGCGTGTTGGATTTGGGTATGATCTTGTTCGGTGGGATGCTCGTACTGCCTCTGCTCCTGGTACTCTCCGCACTAGTCTGGCTCGAGTCAGGCGGCCCGGTATTTTATAAAGACCTCAGGATGGGCCGGAATGGTAAGTTGTTTCCCTGCATTAAGTTCCGCACCATGGTGCCCGATGCCGAGACGCTACTGCGACAGTTGCTTGCCGCAGCCCCTGAGGCGCGGCTGGAATACGAGAGATTCCACAAACTCCGTAAAGATCCCCGTACAACACGCATTGGACACTTTTTGCGGAAAACCAGTTTAGACGAGTTGCCGCAACTCTGGAACGTTCTGCTCGGCCAGATGAGCTTGGTAGGACCAAGACCTTACCTGCCCCGTGAGTCCGAAGATATCGGCGATGTTCAGGATGAAATCCTGCGCGTCACTCCCGGTATCACTGGTCCTTGGCAAGTTGCTGGACGCAACCAAACCTCTTTCTCTGGGAGGGTTCAGATAGACGCCTACTACGTACACAACTGGTCCGTGTGGCTGGACATCATAATCCTGGCCCGCACCATAAAGATCGTGCTGTTCCGTCACGGAGCTTACTAAAGGTTCTTACCTTTTGTGGACTTCGGCATAGGAGATAGGAAAAGGAAGTTTATGTCGGCTTCTCAAGGTACGAAGAGGGTAGGAATCGTCGGGCTCGGGTACGTTGGTTTGCCGCTCGCAGTAGCGTTTACCGAGGCCGGCTACGACGTAGTCGGTGTAGAAGTGGACCGCGAGAAGGTAGCCCTTCTCAACTCTGGTGACTCGTACGTCGAAGATGTAGACGTCCGGCGTCTACAGCACTCAATCTCTTCGGGTAAGTTACAGGCTACAGATGATTTCACGGTGCTCGCTGGAGTCGATGCGGTCGTAATTTGCCTGCCGACGCCCTTGAACGAGCATCGGGAGCCGGACCTCTCGATCCTGGTGTCTGGGGCCCGGGAAGTTGCCCGCAACCTGCGCGAAAAAACCCTGGTCGTGCTGGAGAGCACTACCTATCCGGGTACGACCCGGGAGGTGCTGCTCCCGATCTTTGAAGGCAACGAGGATGACACCACGTCTCATGCCGCGCGTCGCGTGGGCCATGACTTCCACCTGGCTTTCTCTCCCGAGCGTGTGGATCCCGGCAACAACCGCTACTCGGTCAGCAATATACCCAAGGTTGTGGGCGGCATGACGTCTAGGTGCACCGACCGGGCCGCCGAACTTTACGGGAGCATAACCGAAGAGGTTCATCCCGTCTCTACGCCCGAGAGCGCCGAGATGTCCAAGCTACTGGAGAACATCTTCCGGGGGGTCAACATAGCACTGGTGAACGAGCTCGCCGTTCTTTGTGACCGTATGGGAGTAGACGTGTGGGAGGTCATAGACGCGGCAAAGACCAAGCCGTTTGGCTTCATGCCGTTCTACCCGGGACCGGGGCTCGGGGGACACTGCATACCGATAGACCCGTTCTACCTCTCCTGGCGCGCCCGGGCTTTCGACATGACCACCGAGTTCATCGAGCTCGCGGGCCGGGTGAACGTCAATATGCCCTACTACGTGGTAAACAGGATAGCTTCGGCCCTGAACGCGAACAAGCGGTCGGTCAACGGCAGCAAGATACTCCTGCTAGGGATGAGCTATAAACCGAACGTCGCGGACCTGAGGGGAAGTCCTTCCTTGACGATACTAGAACTGCTCCGGGAAGCCGGGGCGGACGTGGCTTATCACGACCCTCACGTACCCTACCTGCCCGGGATGAAGCTCTCCTCGGTAGAGCTAACTCCCCAGGAAGTTCGGGGGGCTGACTGCGTGGTTATCGTCACCGATCATAGTGCCGTAGAGATAGAGGGCACGTTGGACAATGCTCCTGTGGTGATAGACCTCCGAAACGCCTTCCGCCGGAAACTAGGTAGGTTGCCGGACAACGTAGAGGTGCTTTAGATATTCACACAGACTCGACCATAAGGTTTGCGCTGGGCTGGTTCGAGGGCGCCCGGTGCCGCACGTTTTTTCTTTTTATTCACGCTTTTATCCGTGCCGACTGCAGGTAGTTGTTTTGAACTTGGACGATGCGCCTACTACGGCGCTTGTAGACTAGCCCGGGGATGAAGATGATGTCGCGCGGTAAGAAACGTTCGACCACGGCCCGGTTGGCCCCGAGCCTCCTGCTGGTCTCGGTGGTGCTGCTCGGGGCCTGGATGGGTTACGAATACGGCGGATATTTCGTCGGGGTTTGGACGGTAGCCGTCGTACTTCTGGCGGTCTTGATCTTTATTATGTCAGCGACCGGGTCGCTGACCAGGCTGGGGTCCCGTTGGAGTTCGTTAGCACTGGGTTTATTCGCCGGCTACACGGCGTGGACGTTCGCCTCGCTACTCTGGTCGCCGAACAAGGGCGACGCGTGGGTTGGTGCGGGACAAACGCTTTTATATCTGTTTGCCTTCGGGACGGCAGCCAGCCTGGTGGCTCTGGGGGCGTCCCGCCGCTGGGTACTCGCCGCTTCGGTCCTCGGACCTTCGGTAGTCGCGGGGTTGACATTGTCAGGCCTTGCGCCCCGCATAGACAGCCTGTTCGAAGACTTTCGTCTGATCGGCACCATCGGATACTACAATGGTGAGGCCGCATTTCTTCTGGTACCTTTCTGGGCGGCCGTCTACCTGGCCGGCTCCCGGCGCGTAAATCCTTTGCTGCGCGGGCTGATTCTCGGCGGGGCCGTCCTTTGTGTTGACACCGCCGTCTTGACGCAGTCGCGCGGGGCGATGGTGGCGGCAGCCGTCTCAATACCGATCTTCTTCTTGTTTTCCGGCCAGCGACTCCGCGGCCTTCTGGCGCTAACCCCGATAGTTGCCGCGCTGTTCGTAGCCTTCCCCGGCCTCAACGAAGTCTACCTGGAGTTTTTAAACGAAGGCGAACCGTCGGTGGCGATCCGGCAAGTCTTACCGGTCGTTTGGGTTTCCGCCGTTGGAGCCGGCCTGTACGCTTTTTTGTGGGGCCTACTAGATCTATGGTGGACTCCCCGACAAAGCATAGCCCGAGTCGCCGGAGCCATCGCGTTGGTCGGCGTCCTCGCTGTCTTTGTGTTCGGTGCAACGACGTTCTACGAGCGCACAGGAGACCCCCTAACCTGGGGCGTGCAGAAATGGGAGGCCTTCAAAGGCGACGACACCACCGGGCAGGATCAGAGCCGATACCTCAGTGCCTCCGGTTCGGGACGGTACATACTGTGGCAGGTTGCCTGGGAAGGCTTCGAAGATCACCCTCTCCTGGGCGTCGGCACCCACAACTACGAGGCGACGTATTACCAACAGCGGGAAGCGTCGGTGGGTTGGATCAGCCAGCCGCACATGCTACCGCTTGAGGTTCTGGGCGAGCGGGGCGTCGTGGGAGGACTTTTGTTCGGGGGATTCTTATTCGTCTCCCTGCTGACGGGCTTGCGGCGCAGATACGGAAACCTCGACCCGGAAAGCAAGGCCCAGATCGGGGCACTGATCGCGGCGGTCGCTTACTGGTTTGTCCACTCCAGCGCCGAGTGGTTCTGGCAGATACCGGCCATTACCCTGCCGGTGATCGTCTATCTGGCCTTGCTCGCAACGCCACGGAGACAGACCGAACCCGGGTCGCTCCAATGGCCGGTACGGCTCGGAATCGGTGTGGTAGCCGTGCTGGCGATAGCCGCCGTTACACCCCTCTACGCGGCCAATTACTACCTCGAGCGCAGCTACGCGGCAGAAGACCCGGACGTCGCCCTGAAAGCCGCCGGGCGGGCGCAAGAATTCAACCCCGTGGACCCAACGATCCCCCAAAGAATAGCTGAAGTTGCCGCGCGGGCCGGCTATAACACCCGCGCCGAGACAGCTTACCGCGATACAATACGCCTTAACCCAGAACACTTCGCCCCATACACGCTCTTCGCCGAGTACCACCTCGTCCGGGGCAACCACCCGGAAGCGCTGTCGCTCTACAAGAAAGCGCAAACCCGCAACCCGCTCAACAACGATATAGCCCGGCTCGTAGAGCAACTCGAAGAAGCCGAACCTCGTTGACGATGCTTCAGCCGGTGCCCGCCGCCCCGACAACCTCGTTAAGATATGGGCAATCTTGTAGCAAACCTCAGCCACCCCGGCTCATCACTACGACTACTTGGTAGACTTCGATGACCAGCTTTGGAAACAAAAGCTACTTTGTCCTCTGCTGGTTCCGACACTTTAGTTTATATAAAGGGCTAGTACCCTCTTACACGTTGGGTCTCTGAAAGTATGTTAAGTGTCCTCGGGCCCTTCTTCCGGGGTTCAGGGCGTGCTATACGTTAGTCGTTGAGTTCAAACTCTGTAACAAGTCTTCGGACAGGAAGGAGCCAGCAAGTGAGAGAAACCGGAGGTGCGGGCGTTCAGCTTCGTTGGGTCGTGGCCCTGGTAATCACCTTAATGGTCGCGCTGGCCTGCTCGGCAACGGCCTCCGCGCAGACCCCAGCGGATGACGCTTACGGTTCCCCGCTGTCTTCCGCCGGAAGCGCAAGTAATGGTGTAGAAGAGAACGCCGGGTTAGAGGAGGTTTCTGGGAACGCGGAAGCCGTAGACGAGGGTCCCGAACTGGAAGCCTTGCCGGACACGGGTGGAGCCTCTCTGCTGCTCGGTTCCGCCGTCGCCCTTATGCTGGTTGGTACGGGTATGCTGGCGCTTCGCCGCATCCCCCGTCGATAGTACCTAGATTGTCGGGACACAGTTGGGGGGTGTCGCCTGGGGGGTCGTTGCGGCCCCCCGGTTGCTTGCCGACGGCCGCGTGGGCCGTGACGCTCACCGCCGGAGACGCTCTACGGCCGAAGACACAAGCCCTAGAAGTTGTTGCACGGAGGCACGGTATGCAATCATGGGCTTTCCGTAAGGGTCTGGAATTTCTTCATCGCTAGGGGTGTCGCCGGCGTATTCTGCCAGCGTGTACACCCCCGAAAAGGGTTCTCCCAACTGCCGGTGTAGCTCCGCCGTGTGCCGGGGGCCCATCGTAAGCACGAGGTCTGCTTCTTCAAGGATTGTCCTGTCGGCCTGCCGCGCCCGGTGGTCACCGCCGGAAACTCCGATCTCTTGCAGGGCCGTCTCGGCGTCCGGCGACAGAGGCTCCCCGGAGAGGGCCGCGACCCCCACGCTCTCTGCCCGGGCAGAGAGCGCTGTATCCTCGGCCAGGGCGTTGAATATGGCGGCCGCCATGGGGCTGCGGCAAACGTTCGCCGTGCAGACGAAGAGCACTTTCTTTATAGGCTCTGCCACAGCTCTGCTCCCTTCGGCGGTCTCTCGGATTATCCCTTACTGGACTCTTTGCCATTACACATTCTACTTCAAGGTTTTTGTTTCTTCCCTGAAAAAGTGCTGAACAACGTAGACAAGAGGCGAATGGAGTTTGCGGCGGCGGTCCTAATAGAAACTATAGAGGTCCGCGACCCGAACCTAGCAGCACACTTGAAGGCCGTATCTCGTATATCTCGACTCGTAGGCTCTGGGATGTCGTTGGACCGGGATCAGCTAGATGTCCTCGCGGTCGGGGCCCTGCTGCACGACGTGGGCAAGCTCGGGCTGCCGGACAGCCTTCTCCGTAAACCGACACGATTAGACGCGGCAGAAGACGAGACCATGAGGCATCATCCTCTGCTGGGAGCCCGGATGCTGGGTCTGGTTACAGAGTTGGCGCCCGCTATACCCGCGGTAAAACACCACCACGAACGATTTGATGGCGAAGGTTATCCCGACGGGCTACGAGGCGACGAAATACCCCTTATGGCACGAATAGTTTCCGTATCCGACGCGCTCGACTCTATGGTCAGGGGCAGACCTTACCATCCCGGTCGTTCGGTCGGTGAAGCCCTGCGGGAGATAGCAAATTGTTCGGGCACCCAGTTCGATCCCGGGGTTGTGAACGTGCTACTAGAACTGCAAGAAGTTATAGAAAGGCTCAGAAACTGGTAGATCCCACCCGCACCAGCAGAGGCTCCGGGATGCTTTACGCAGTTTTGGCGCTGGCGCTCTTATTCCTCGAACCGGGTACGGGCTTTTAGCAGCCCCGTCATCTCCTGGTGGATGAGCGGACGCCATCTTCCGCAAGCGGGCGAGTTGCTCCCCGGTTTCGACTCCTTCGGCGACGACCTCTTTATCCAAGGCGTGGGCGAGGTTTACCATCCCGGCTACGAGTGCCTCGTCTTCGGGTTTCCGGACGATCCCCTCTACAAACGAGCGGTCAATCTTCACTTTGTCTACAGGAAATTGTTTGAGGAAAGAAAGGCCAGAGTAGCCGGTTCCAAAGTCGTCCACGGCAAGCTGTATGCCGAGGTCTTTTAGCTCCTGGAGCACCTCCGCGGTCCGGGTAGAGTCCTCCGCCATGGCGCTCTCGGTAATCTCCAGACACAGCATGCCGGGGTCTAGCCCGGTTTGTTGTAAGGCGTCGGCCGTTTCTCGCACCAACTCGGAACGCTTTAGCTGCCGGGTGGAGAGGTTCACGCTAACCTGTAGGGGCGCTGCAAGATGCTCCCTTTGCCACTGGGTAGCCTGACGACAGGCCTCAAGGATCACCCAGCCGCCAATTGGAACTATCAGGCCGGCCTGCTCGGCCACGGGTATGAACCTTGAAGGCTCTACAAAACCGTGCTCCGGGCTTTTCCACCGCAAGAGCGCCTCCGCACCAACCACTTCGCCGGTTTGGAGGAGCATCACGGGTTGGTAGCGGATCTCGAACTCCTGGCGGGAAGTTCCTATGGACTTTACCGCCCTCCGGAGGTCACGTTCTAGGGCGCGACGCTCTTTCAAGCGGACGCTCATCTCCTCCTGGAATACGGTGTGGCGGTTTCCGCCCTCTTCCTTGGCCCGGTACATCGCGAGGTCGGCTTTTCTCAAAAGATCCTGCGGCTGGTCTTGGGGTTCAGCCAAGACGATGCCTATGCTGCAATCGACGACTAACTCCTGGTCACCGACGACAAACGGCTTCTGCAACTTCTGCAAGATTTTCTGCGCCGTTCGCCGCGCCTCCCCGGCGCCGGCGCCCTCGACCAAAACGACAAACTCGTCCCCACCGAAGCGGGCGAGGGTGTCCTGCGGGCCAAAGCACTCCTGAAGACGACGCCCGACGGCCAAGAGGAGTTCGTCACCCGCGTCGTGGCCCAACGTGTCGTTTACCGCTTTGAAGTCGTCGAGGTCTAGAAACAGCACCGCGACTTTACCCGGTGCCCCACGGCCCGTCCTGCTCCGGACCAATGCCTGTCCGAGGCGGTCCTTGAGAAGGGAGCGGTTTGGCAACCGGGTCAGGGGGTCCCTCGTGGAGAGGTCTTCTAGCGACCGGATTACTCCGTTAAGCTTCACCGCCGTGTGTTGAACGTCGTCCATGAGCCTCCCGGCCCGGTCGGAAAAACCGACGGGTAGGTTGGGCGTCGCGCCACGTTCCCGGTAGTCGCGCAAGGCACCCGCAGCCAGAGACATAGGGGCTAGAAGCGCGTAGAGCGCGTAGAGCGTCGCGGCGGTTCCCAGCAGGGTGGCGAACAGCAAGGCTACAATAATGCTCCCTGTTTCAGCAGGCAGCAAAGCGAGGTACAACACCAAAAGGATCAGGGGCGTGTGAATACCCACGAAGCCAACGAGGAGTATTTTGCCCAGGTAGCTCTGTGGGGACGGTAACCGGGAGAGAAGGGTGTAGAACTTCAAGGCGTTTCGTCTTCGTTGAGAGGCTCTCCGTTCGTTTTTGGGTGGGAGGTATCGTGTTGGTTCTTGCTCTTTCTCTTGGCCCGGTACATCGCGGCGTCCGCTTCTCTAAGTAGGTCTTCTGCCTGGAGCCCAGGCCGGACGTTGGGCTCTGCGAGGACGACACCCACGCTGGCCGTCAAGGAGATCTTTTGTCCGTCCAACTCAAAAGGAGAGCTTAGAGCCTCCTGTATCCTTTCTGTCGCCCGAGCAGCCTCAGCCTCACCGGAGATGTCTTTGAATACCACCACGAACTCGTCTCCGCCGAGACGGGTGGCGGTGTCATCAGGGCGCAGGCAACCTCTAAGGCGTCTCGCCACCGTCACGAGCAGCCGGTCTCCTGCTTCGTGACCGAAAGTGTCGTTCACCTGCTTGAAGTTGTCGAGGTCCACGAACAGCACGACCGCGTTCGTGCTCCGCTGGCGGGCGTGTTCTATAACGCGTTCGAGGTCATCCATGAACGTGCGTCGGTTGGGCAAGTCGGTAAGGGGATCGTGGGTGGCCTGGTGGACGAGGCGCTCTTCGAGACGGCGGCGTTCGCTAACGTCCCGGGTGGAAGCCAGGATCATCCGCCGGCCCCCGTAGTCTACGCCGCCCACACGTATCTCGGCCGGGAACTCGCTACCGTTTTTGCGCCGTAGCTCCGTCCTCACGACGGCATCCTGTAAGCCCGGGTCACCGGCCAGCGCCCGCTGCCAGAGCGTGCCGCCGTTCATCCCCCGGGCCCGGCACTCCTCCTCGGAGAGCGTGTTGCGGTCGAGGTCTTGTATTGAGAGCGAGAGCATCTCTTCCCGAGAGTAGCCCAGCGCGCAGCAGGCGGCGCCGTTACAGTCAAAGATACGCCCGTCGCCGTCATGCACCACCAGGATGTCAACAGACTGTGTGAAGAGTTGCCGGAAGCGGTCCTCGCTCTCCCTCAACGCCTCTTCCGTCTCTTTCTGCTCGGTGATGTCCCAGGCACTGACCACAAGACCTTCTACGCTGGGGTCCTCGAGCAGGTTCGTGCAGATCACCGTGAGCCACCTCCAGGAACCGTCTCCGGTGCGGGCCCGGAATACTGTGGGCGGGGTGGTAAAACCGGGGGCCGAAAGCGCTTTCTGGAGTAGCGCCCGCGCCCGTTCGCGCTCGTCGGGGTGGACGACCTCGCTGAGAACGTTCATCTTCAAACGCTCCCCGTCATTATAGCCGAGCACCTGCTCGCCCGGCGGGTTTAGCAGGTAGCGCGTGTTGCCGTGGGCGTCTAACACCGCCAGGATGCCCGGCATGTTTTGCACCAGGGAACGAAACTGCGCTTCCGAGTTACGCAGCGCCTCCTCAGCTTCCTTACGCTCCGTGATGTCGCGGGAGTTGATGATCACTCCTTGTACATCCGGATCCTCCACAAGGAAGCTACTGACCGCTTCGAGGTGCCTGTAAGATCCATCGGCACACAGGAACCTCGCCTCTATCGCCACGGTAGATTTGTTGTTCGCCACGCCCTCGCGGAACTTATCCGCCACCATTTCGACATCGTCCGGGTGTACGTAGTAAAAGGCGTTGGTCCCGACCATTTCTTCTGGCTTGTGGCCGAGCACCCGTTCGACGGCCGGGCTCTCGTAACGGATGGTACCGTCCGACTCCAGAATCGAGACGATGTCCCATCCGTGACGGATCAGGGTACTAAAGCGCTTCTCGCTCTCCCGCAACGCCGCCTCGACGCGTTTACGCTTTGTGACGTCCCTGATGACCACCTGTGCCGCACGTTTGCCACCGTAGTTTATGGGCACCCCGACCACTTCCACGTCGATAGTACCTCCGTCGGCGCGGATGTACTTCTGCTCCATTAAAGGAGCCGGCTCTCTTCTCTCCGCATAATCCGCCATTCGCGCCTGAACGGCTTCCCGGTAGTCGGGATGCACGAATTCCAGGGGGTTTTTACCGATTATCTCCGCCGGGCTAGAAGCCCCGTAGAGTTTCACCCCCGCGGAGTTTACGTAAATTATCTCTCTCCCGCTGTGAACGACCACGGCGTCCGGGGAGAGTTCGACGAGGCTGCGATAGCGCGCTTCGCTGTCACGCAACTCTTCCTCCGCTTTCTTGCGCCAGGTAATATCCTGAACCGTTCCGGAGATCTTAGCGAGCCGTCCTTCTTCATCGTGGCTCAACTCGAAGTCGTTGTACACGGCCCGCACCTCGCCGTCCGGGCGGATTATGCGGCACTCGACTCCCGACTGTACGTCATGACGGGCGTTAAGAAAATCTTCTTGCACCTGCTCAACGAGTTCTACGTCGTCGGGGTGGAGCCTTTCCGAGAAATCCTCGTAAGTCGGGGCGAACTGTCGCGGGGTGAAGCCGTAGATTCGGAAGAGCTCGTCGGACCAGTAGAGGTCTCCATTGATTACCTGTTCCCACTGACCGACCCGGGCTATCTTCTGGGCGGCTTTGAGCCGGGCTTCGCTCTCTCGGAGCGCGTCCTCGATCTCTTTCCGGTCGGTGATGTCGCGCGCGAGGCCGAACAAGCCCGTGATGTTTTCCCTGGCGTCGCGGTAAGGTCCCTCGGTGGAGAGATACGTGCGCCTATGTCCGTCGATCGTCTTGATGACTTCGGTGGTATGGGTTTCACCGGAGATCAGAACCTCGCGGTCCCGCTCCATGATCTCGCACCCGTCGTCGGAGAACAGCTCGGCGTCGTCCTTGCCAATTATCTCCTCGACGCTCTTGCCGAACGCCTCGGCGCCGGCCCGGTTGATCAGGCGGTAACGCCCCTCCAAGTCCTTGACGAAGACGATGTCGGTGGTGCTCTCTATCACAGCCTCTAATAACTCGTAGCTTTCCTTGATGGACTCCCTGGCCCACTTGCGCCCGCCAACGTCCCGGGAATTGACCAGGATACCTCTCACGCCCGGTACGTCCATCAGGTTCGCAATCGCCACTTCCAGACGCCGCCAAGAGCCGTCCGCGTGCCGGCATCGGAACTCCAGCCGGCTGTTCGGGGTACCTTCACCCTTTAGCACCCGAAGGAGAAGATATTTCACCAGTTCAACATCGTCCGGATGCACGAGGGCGAGAACGTCGGTCCCGACCAACTCCTCCGGCTTGTATCCCAGTATCCGTTCAACCGACGGGCTTTCGTAGCTAATGGTGCCGTCGGCTCCGATAATGGTTGTGATGTCTGGGCTGTTTCGTACCACAGAGCACAAAAACTGGTGACTTTCTCCGGGTACTTTCTCTTCAAGCGTAGCTTCTTTGGGCGTTTCGTACTCTTGCTGGCGTTTCGCGACGTTCCGTAGCGTCCACACGGAACAGGTGGCGCCGCCGCGCTCGTCGGTGATGGGTGAGATGTCGAGCTCTGCCAGAAATTCCGTGCCGCTCTTGCGGTAGCCGAGAAGCTTTGTCCGGACCGGCTCCCGCTTCGCGAGCGCGCCCTGGATCTCACCCAGCCGGGCTTGATCCGTTTTTTCGCCCCAAAGGATGTGCGGAGACTCTCCGAGCGTTTCCTCGTGGGTGTAATCCGTCATGCGGGTAAAGGCTTCGTTGATGTACACGACCTTCAACCCCGGCTCTCCTACGGGATGCGCCTCGGTGACGAGCACGGCGTCGCCCATGCTATTCAAAACTGACTCCAGGAAACCCAGCCGCGCCGGTGTGGGTGCCTCTATGTTGCTCCAACTTCGAGACATTAGTGCTTCTCCACCCCGCATTCTACGACCTTATCGTGCCCGCCGTGTAACCTCGTTAGTGCTGAGTTCTGAAACACCAAGTTTGGCGAGCCTATGATAGCGTATGATGCGTCCTGGCGAGTAGGCTCCGAAGTATTACCGTACAGCCCGGATAGCCAGCCACCGCGCAAAATCTTCTTCCGGCAGTGGTTTTGCGAAGTAGTACCCCTGGGCCGCCTCGCAATTCATCCCCTGCAGTCGTGCGAGTTGTTCCTTGGTCTCGACGCCCTCGACGATTACTCCGAGGTCCAGGGCATGGGCGAGATTGATTATACCTGAGGTAATGACCTCGTCCTTGGTTCCTCCTGTAAAGAGGCCGCTAACGAACGAGCGGTCTACCTTCAAGTAATCTACTGGAAAGCTTAGGAGGTAACTCATCGACGAGTAACCGGTGCCGAAGTCGTCTACAGCGACCCTGAGGCCGAGCGCCTTCAACTCTTTCAAAGTGCTATCCGCCGCGGGAGCGTCGCTCATTACGACGCTCTCTGTAATCTCCAGGGCCAGGTGCCCGGGCTCCATGCCGGTCTTTTCTAGTATCCCGGAGATCTCCTCGGCTAACCGCGGATGCCGGAACTGCTTGGCAGAGAGGTTTACGAACATCGTGAGGCGTGGTTCCCGGAACCGGTCGAAAAACATCTGCGCCCCCCGGCAGGCTTCCTCTAGAACCTGCCGTCCGATAGAGACGACAAGGCCCGTCTCCTCCGCAAGCGGTATGAACTCCGCCGGGTAAACCAGGCCGCGTTCGGGATGTTCCCAGCGCACCAGCGCCTCTACACCGACGACTTTGCCGCTCTCAAGCTCTACTTGGGGCTGGTAGTGGAGCACGAACTGCCCGCGCTCTACGGCCCGCCGGAGGTCGTTTTCGAGCTTCAAGCGCTCGGAGGACTGGTTCCGCATGCTCGTCTCGTAGACCTGGTAGCAGTTCTTACCGGCTTCTTTGGCCCGGTGCATGGCTATGTTAGCATTGCGCAAGAGGTCTCCGGCACGGGTACCGTTGTGAGAGCCGTTGTTCCCCGTCAAGCTACCCGGGGCTACGCCGATACTGGCCGTAATAAAGACTTCATTGTCCGGGAGGGCAAAGGGAGCTTCGAGCTCTCGTAAGACCTCCGTGGCGGTATCGGTCGCCTGCGCGGGTTCCGATACGTCCTCAAGGAGCACGGCGAACTCGTCCCCGCCGATTCGGGCAACCGTATCCCCGGGTTGCAGGTACGCTTGTAGGCGCTCTGAAACCCCCTCAAGCAAACGGTTTCCTACCTTACGGCCCAGGGAGTCGTTCACGTATTTGAAGTTGTCCAGGCCCAGGAAAAGCACCGCGACCCCGCCGACCGCGGCCCCGCCCGGGTGGCGACCGGCCGGCAGCCTGACAGACCTCGTACGAAGTAGGGCCTGGCCCAACCTATCTAGAAACAGCGTTCGGTTGGGTAGACCGGTCAGGTCGTCGTAGTGGGCTTGGTGGAACCATTTTTTCTTCGAGGTTCTTACGCTCGGTAACGTCTTCGATGATGAGGGTTACCTCGTTTACGTCTCCTTCCTCATTTTTCACCGGGTAGATAAACGCCTGCAACCAGCGCGGCTCCCCGGTGCGCCGGGACCTGTCCGGGTCGTAAAGAAGGGGCGGTGGGCTTACCGGCTTCCGGGAAGCCAGGCTCTCCTCGATGTACGGTATAAGCCCGGTAGCCTGAATCTGCTCGTCCTCAAACAAATTGGCGCCCTCCGGCTCCTCTTTATTCCCGAGGTACCACAACTCATTCCAGGAAGCGTTGGCCAACAGAGAGCGGCCATTGGGAGAAAACACGTGTATAGAAAGAGGAGATTGCTCAATAACCATTTTGTACCGCTGTTCGGAGGTGCGAAACTTTTCCTCCGTCCGCCGATACCCGGTTGTTCCACTACCGTCGTCCTGTTTCATCTGCCTATCTTGCTACGTAAGGTGAAGTATACGCTATTAGATACTAGAGTAACCTACGAGGTAAGCCTGTCAAGCTCCGTTTGACAGCGTAAAGAAATCAGAAGTATATAGGCGGCATGATCCCCACTCCGGCCAAGCCCCGGCCGGACTAGGCCCTAGACTTTGCGATACGTAGCATTTTGTAGTAGGGGCGGTGGGACTCGAACCCACACTCCTTTTCAGGAACCGGATTTTAAGTCCGTTGCGTCTGCCATTCCGCCACGCCCCCGCGTTTTCTGTTTCTCCAAATGTCAGTAGTACTATGACAGTTGGGACAGAGGAGAACAACGTTCTCTCTATTGTAGTCTTTGCCCGCATTTTTTCTATGCATTTCCAATACTATCGGCCCGCCGAGCCAACGGTCCAGACCACAGAGCTCGCAAGCGTTCCCACGTTCTTCTATAAGCCTCTGACGGACCGCGCTCTTCCCCGTAGGAAATGCCTCCTGTTTTTGTGTACGACCCAGTTTTTACGGGCTACTCTTTATGGGCTACTCGTTTGTCGACCGGGATATGCTTTACCCAGCCACACACGGTTCGCCAGGGCACGTTGATCTCGTTTGCAATACTCCTATATCCGTAGCCAGAACGGCGCAACTCAATCGCCCTAATATATTCGTACTCTCTGTTCTTACAGGGGCCGCGCACCTATATCCTCACCCGTAAAAACGCCCGCACATAAAGTCCTTTGCCCCTGCCGACTGGGCTACGCCCCCGCACTCACACCGAGTATAACAACCGGACTCCGACTCAACTTGTACAGCAGGTCTTGTCGGGGTACGGGTTTTTCACCTGGTTCAGGGTCCATTCTCCGATGGGGTTCGGGATGGCTCCCGACAGATGCAAAGCGGTAAAGGCGTGGAGGCACTTGACGTATCCGCCCCCGCGCACCCCGGCCACGCGTACCCCGTAGTCTTCGAGGTGCTTCTCGTGTATCGCCTGTACCGGTTCGGTGCCGAGTTCTTTCTGGGCGGCCCGGACGCCGCCGGTGGCTTCGATCCTCGCGATTGCTTTGTCCAAGTGGGGACAGGTGAGCCAGAACCGGGTCGGCATGTTGCAGCTTTTTTCGTTCTCCACGACGCTTGGCCGTCCGTACGGACACCGGGCCGCGACGCGGAACGGCCGGGGCTCGCGGCCCAATTGGCGGGCTACGGCCTCATGGTCGTTCATGTTCCCCGGAGACTATGTAGATCTTCTCTCCCGGACGGATCATGCCGTAGTCCTCGCGGGCGGCGCGTTCGACGCCCTCCGGGGTGTTGAGGCTTTCGGCGATTCGCCGCTGTTCGGCATTGTATGCGGCGGTGTTCTGGATCCTCTCCTGAAGAACGGGAACTTCGGCCCGCCGCTCGATGATCTGCTGCAAGGGCGCCATGTAGGAGGCGAGCAGCACCCCCAGAAACGCCGCGTACAGCACGACCTTTAGCGGCCGGGAGAGCTTCACCGGTCTTCGCCGACCGTGTAAACCTGTAGCAGGTTGGTAGAGCCCGGCGTGGAGCCGGTCGTTCCGCCGGTCATTATCACCTGGTCGCCTTCTTTTAACGCTCCCGCACCTTCGGCGGCTTCCAGCGCCGTGCGGAACCGGTCTTCCAGCGTACCGGCCTGCTCGCCGGGTATCGCGGTCACGCCCCAAGCCAACGCGAGCCGGCTGACGGTTTCGTCTACGGGGCTTACGGCGAGGATTTTATTTGGGGGCCGGAAGCGCGCCAGCCGGATGCACGAGAGCCCGGTCTGGGTGGAGGTGAGGATAGCCTGGGACTCCAGGACTTCGGCCAGTTCGCAGGCGGCGTGGGTCAGGGCGTCGTAGCGGTCGCCCCGGCCCCAGGAGGCGGAGGCGCTGATGTCCCGGCCGTAGTTTATGGCCCCCTCCGCGGCCCGGCAGATGCGGTCCATCTCCCGCACGCTCTGCAACGGGTAGTTACCGACCGCTGTTTCACCGGAGAGCATCACCGCGTCGGTCCGGTCGAAAATGGCGTTCGCCACGTCTGAGACCTCGGCCCGGGTCGGGCGGGGGTTCCGGATCATGGAGTCGAGCATCTGGGTGGCGACGATGATCGGCTTGCCCAACCTGCGGCAACGGGCGATCATGCGCTTCTGCTCTATCGGCACACGCTCGTTAGAGAGCTCGACGGCCAGGTCCCCCCGGGCCACCATAATGCCGTCTGAAGCGGCCATTATGTCCTCAATGTCTTCGATAGCCTCGTGCTTTTCTATCTTCGAGATCAGGGGAATACCCTCCCCGCCGAACTCTCTCACGCGCTCTTTGATCTCCCGTACTTCGTCCCCGCTGCGGACGAACGAAACCGCGATCCAATCCGGCTTGAGATCGCTGACCCCGAACTCCAGGTCTTCCAGGTCTTTTGGGGTAAGCCCTTTGACCGAGAGCGCGGTGTCCGGGAAGTTGAGGCCTTTGTGCGACGAAACTTCGCCACCCTCTATGACCTCGCAAACTATCTCGTCACCTTCGATCCGCTTTACTTTTAACCCGAGTAGACCGTCGTCTATTAGCAGCCGGTCGCCTTCATCGACGTCCCCGGCGAGTTCTTTGTAAGAAGTCGAGAGCCGGTTCGAGTCCCCCTCAAAGTCTCCGGGGGCGAGGGTTATTTCGCTACCCTCTTTCAACTCCGTGCCTTCCGCGACTTTGCCGGTCCTTATCTTTGGACCCTGGATGTCCTGCAGGATCGCCACGTTGCGGCCGCACTCTTTCGCCGCGTTCCGAACGGTTCGCGCGTTGGTGATGTGGTCGTCGTGGGAACCGTGGCTGAAGTTCAGGCGGGTTACGTCCACACCGGCCCGGACCAGGTTCCCGATCATGTTCTCGGACGAAGTGGCCGGGCCAAGCGTGGCGACTATCTTGGTCTTACGCACCGGGTTATCTCCCCTCGCGCGGGTTGAAGGCCGAGCGTCCGGGATAATGTGCCGCGTCGCCCAGCGCCTCTTCGATGCGCAGGATCTGATTGTACTTGGCGACCCGCTCGCCGCGGGCCGGGGCGCCGCTTTTTATCTGCCCGGCGTTCATAGCTACCGCGAGGTCGGAGATGGTGGTGTCTTCCGTCTCGCCGCTGCGGTGGCTGACCATCGTGGTGTAGCCGGCCTTGTGGGCCAGCTCCATCGTCTCGAAAGTCTCGGTGAGCGTGCCGATCTGGTTGACCTTTACCAATATGGAGTTGCCAACACCCTCGTCGATGCCGCGGGCGAGTATCTTGGGGTTCGTGACGAACAGGTCGTCCCCGACAAGCTGTATCTTCTTCCCGAGCTGCTCCGTAAGCGTCGCCCAGCCGTCCCAGTCGTCCTCGTCCAAACCGTCTTCGATGGAGATGATCGGGTGTTGGTCGGAGAGTTGCACGTAGTAGTCGACCATCTCATCCGCGGTCATCTTTTTGTCTTCGCCGGAGAGGTTGTACGTGCCGTCCTCGTAGAACTCGGAGGCCGCGGGGTCGAGGGCGAAGCAGATCTGGTCCCCAAGAGAGTAACCGCTCCGCTCGACCGCCTCGGACATGAGGTTCAACGCCTCGCCGTTGCTATCCAGGTCCGGCGCGAACCCTCCTTCGTCCCCGATGCCGCCCGAAAGCCCCTTCTCACCGAGCAACTTCTTGAGGACCTGGTAGACCTCCGCTATGGACCGCAGCGCCTCGGCGTAAGTATCGAAACCGACCGGAACGACCATGAACTCTTGAAAGTCTACGTTGTTGGAGGCGTGTTCCCCGCCGTTCATAATATTGCAACACGGGACCGGCAGGGTGTGCGCCCCGGCCCCGCCTAGATAGCGGTAGAGCGGGAGCGCCGCGGCCTCGGCGGCGGCTTTCGCGGCGGCCAGGGAAACCCCGAGCATGGCGTTTGCCCCGAGCCGGCCCTTGTTATCCGTGCCGTCGGCCTCGATCATGGCGAGGTCCAACGCCCGTTGGTCGGTGGCGTCCATGCCGAGCACGGCTTCGGCGAGTTCTGTGTCCACGTTTTCCGCGGCGGTGCTGGCCCCTTTACCGCCGTAGCGGCCGTCCTCGCCGTCCCGAAGCTCGACGGCCTCGTTCTGGCCCGTCGAAGCCCCGGAGGGAACCGCCGCCCGGCCTATAAAACCGCTCCGGGTGGCGAGCTCCACCTCGACGGTCGGGTTTCCCCTGGAATCCAGGATCTCACGCCCGTGTATCGCCACGATCTCCGTCATATGCAGTTATCCTCCCTGTTGGCGTCTAGTAGCTGGCTATACCCGTAACTTTACGCGTTTGAACTCCGTCCCGCTACCGCAAAACGCTACCACGATACACCACCGAAAAGCCCCGAAGCGCCTGTTCCCGTTTACTCTCCTTCGGGAACTGCGGTTGGCTCTCCGCCGGTCGCGCCGCCGGGGGCCGGATCTTCCGGCTTATAGCCCGCCAGGTATTCGATGTTGCGGTCCTTCTTCTCCTTCTCCAACCACTGCTCGAACTCGGTGAACTGCTCCTCCTGGGCGAGTTGCTCCCTGATCTGCGGCTCGACCTCCTCCAGCGGCGCGGTCTCGGCGGGCCGGGTCTCCGTCACCTTGATAACGTGGTACCCGAACTCGGTCTCGACCGGGCCGACAACCTCGCCCTCGTCGGCGCTGAACGCGGCCTCCTCGAACTCGGGTACGAACTGGCCTTCGCCCTGGCACCCGAGGTCTCCGCCCTCTTCGGCGCTGCCGGGGTCCTGGGAGAGCTCCCGGGCCAACTCGCCGAAGTTGCCATCGTCCTGAAGTTGCTGTTTCACGTCCTTGGCTTTCTGTTGCTGATCCTTGTTGAAAAGGATGTGGCTTATGCAGCGTTGTTCGGGGGTCGCGAACTGGAGGTCTTTGTTCTCGTCGTAGAAGGCCTCGATCTCGTTTTCCGTGGGCTGGACGTCGCCCACGACTTCCTCCTGCACCAACTGGATCGGCAACTGATCCCGGATGTCCTGTCGAAGCTCTTCCTCGGTAAGATCCGCCTGCGTCAAAGCCTCTTCGAACGCCTGTCCGCGCCCGAGATCCTGGCCCGCAGCTTCGGCCTGCTCGGAGATTTGATCCTTGATCGTCTCCATCTCCTCGTCCACATCCTGCTGCGTTACCTCGATATCGTTCTCCTCTGCGTAAGCCTTGGCTACCTCCACGCCGACGAGCTGCGGCATGACCTGCTGCAACGCCTGCTGATACTGCGGAGAGTCCGGCGGTACCTCACCGGCCCCACTCTGCTGGGCAAACTGACTCACCGCTTCTTCCACCTCGCCTTCGGTAACGTCACCACCATCGAAGGTAACGACCTTCCGCGCCCCCGAATCCACGCTCTCGACCGGGTCCGCCGGCGAACACCCGGCAACCGCCAACAACGCGAAAAGCACGACAAAAAATAAGACCCTGGCAGAAAAAAACTTACTCAAAACGGAAGGAAACCTCACTGTAATCGAACGGCATAAACCGCCGGGATTATAGCACGGCGTTTCGGCATTCCGGCCTCCCCGCAGCAAAACATCGAACTCCCGCCTGACGCCGGTTTACTCAGCACGAGGATCTCTCCATGCCCTGACCCGTAAGCCCCGCAAATCGTCGCACGACCCCGGAGTAACCTCGCGCAAATCGAGAACGAGCCTCACGAACTACACCCCCGCCAGATCCTCGTTAACACCTTCTAGTACCGTGTGCTACAGTTACCTTACACTGTAAACCGTTGGGAGCCTTATGGTTTCCTCGAAAGGACAGGATCCGGAGTTGAGACAAGTTCTGTGGTTTATCGGGGTGCCGGTGGTAGCCTTGGTGGCAGGAGCGGCAAGTTCCGCGCCCATCTATGTTATGGGTCTCGTTATTCCGATGTTCATAGTCGGGCCGTTAGCGTCATTGACGGGGTCGCTTCTGGCGGCCCTGTCGGCGGGATGGGTAGCCAACTTCTCGGTCCACGGTGCTTCCGCGCGAACGCGGAGCCGGCTCTGGGCGATCTTTGCCGTCGCGCTGGCCGCATCTCTCGTAGGGCTCCTAACCGGGATGGCCGGGGCCTTCTTCATCAACGAGTACGCTGCGGGTACAAGCCTCGGGGTCGGGGCAGCGCTAGTTTATCTGCCCGGTGCGGTTATCTTCTCCGACGCGACGGCGGTAGCGGCCTGGAAGTTTCGCACCCTGACAGTGGGGCGGTTGGGAGTTTTAGGCAAGACAACATTGGCGTTGGCCGCAGCGTGGGCGGTATTTCTCGTAGCTATAGAAATTTTGTGGACCGTACAGCCTGCGTTCTTATCTCAAAACCTAATGGACCTAATATTAGGAATGGGGTTCTGGGTTTTCTCTGTAGGGAGCCTTATTCTGGCCGCACTGGGGATCTTTCTCGCCACACGTTTCTCGCGGGGGGCCAGAGAACGTAGTTTACGGTGGGACGCCGCTTTGTCGCTCATGTCGGTCGGGCTAACGCCCACCGCGGTTGCAGGAGCAATTCTTCTCGGATGCTCGGTCTCCTACTGCGGGGCGTAGTTGCGCACATGCCTGCCTCTGAACTTCGCGGGCTTGTAGAACAAGGTTATCGGAACGGCCCTTACCGCACTCCAACCACGGTGATTATAATTGCCGGTAACAGCGAGTAGACCTCACGAGCGGAAGAGGCCGTAGTGCGCTTGATCTTTGGGGTTACGCCCGGGGCTGTTTTGATCGTTCTGCTGAACAACGCCTTTCTTCTGAACCCGGGAAGCGAGGGACCCAATGGAAATGCTATCGGCACCTTCATCTCGGTACTGTGGTTTTTCGGATGGGCGGCGGGTTCGGTTGGCATTGGCGCGCTGGCGGGTTGGATCTCCGGACGATTGGAAATCTTGATCGCCGTCGGCTCGGTCGCGCTAAGCACGGTCGCCTTGTGGTTCCTTCCGTCCCTCTTCTGGCTTCTCAATTCGTACCTGGGAGAGCCATTTTCTTTGTACCTGGGAGGACCGGGAAGCCTCGGACCTGACGCAATTCTTATAAATGCTCCGGTTCTCGTGTTCGCCCTGGTCGGCGGGATGCTAGTCTTTTTCGCCCGGTGTACCGATTTGCGGTAAGTGAGAACCCACCTACGAAGTTCGTGAGAGCTCCCTGAGCGCCGCCTCCGCCAACTCCAAAGGCTCCTTCTCAGAGCGTACCGTTACCCGGCCTTCCCGGCCGCCGACCGTACCGCCAGTTTCTTTTCGCAACAGGGCAGGAGTTTGTGCGGTGACGCCGGTAACGGTCAGCGTGCCGGAGCGGTAGGTTACGGAGGTGGCGCCGGCTTCACGGGCGAGGAGCTTTACGCGCGAGATGCCGAGCAGGTTCAGGGTGGGGTCCGGTAAACGTCCGAAGCGGTCGGTTAGCTCTTCGGCCAGGTCGTCTACTTCGGCGAGGGTCTGGACGCCGGATGCCCGACGGTAGAGGTCTACGCGCTCGATCTCGTCCATTACGTACTCCGGCGGCAGGTAGGCGTCCACCGGCAGTTCGACAATTACCGGTCGCTGCTCTTCATGTTCGACCTTCTCGCCCTTGGCGAGGGCGACGGCTTCTTCCAGTAGCCGGAGGTACATCTCGAAGCCGACGGCGGCTATGTGGCCGGACTGCTCGCCGCCGAGCAAGTTGCCGGCGCCCCGGATCTCCAAATCCCGCATAGCCACCGCGAAACCGCTGCCGAGCTCGGTAAAGTCCATGAGCGCTTCAAGGCGTTTTTGGGACTCGACGGTTGCTCCGAGCGGGGCGAAGAGGTAGGCGTAAGCCTGGCTTGTGGAGCGACCGATCCTGCCGCGCAACTGGTAGAGCTGCGAGAGGCCCATCATGTCCGCCCGGTCCACGATGAGCGTGTTGGCCGTCGCCACGTCCAGCCCGCTCTCGACGATGGTCGTCGTAACGAGCACGTCGGCTTCTTTTTCGAGAAAGCCCTGCATCACGTCTTCCAACGCCCGCTCGGGCATCTGGCCGTGGGCCGTTACGAAGCGCACGCCGGGCACGATGCCCCGCAGCCGCTCCGTTACCTCGTCTATCGTCTCAACCCGGTTGTGGACGAAAAAGACCTGCCCGCCCCGCGCAACCTCCCGCTCGATGGCCCGTTTGACAAGGTCTTCTTCGTAAGGCCCGACGTGGGTCAGGATGCTCCGACGACCGGCCGGCGGCGTTTCGATAATGCTTATATCTCGTAGCGAAGCGAGGCCCATCTGCATCGTGCGTGGGATAGGGGTCGCGGTGAGGGTCAGTACGTCTACGCTGGTCTTGAATTGTTTCAGGCGTTCTTTGTGGCGGACGCCGAAGCGTTGTTCTTCGTCGACCACGATCAGGCCGAGGTCCTTCGGCCGGACCTCCGAACCGAGCAGCGCGTGCGTTCCGATGAGCACGTCCACTTCTCCGGCGGCGAAGTCCGCGAGTATCCGCTTGCGCTCGGCCGCCGTCCGGAAACGCGAGACGCCCTCGACCCGCACGGCGAAGTTCCCGAGGCGTTCTTTGAAAGTCCGCTCGTGCTGCTGCACCAGGATGGTCGTTGGGGCGAGCAGCATGACCTGCTTGCCGGCGAGCACGGCCTTGAACGACGCCCGGATCGCAACTTCTGTCTTTCCGAACCCCACGTCGCCGCACACCAGCCGGTCCATCGGGTGCGGCTGCTGCAGGTCCGCCTTCGCGGCAGCGATGGCGGCCTGCTGGTCGGGGGTCTCCTGGTAGGGGAAGCTCTCCTCCAACTCTTTCTCCCACTCGCCATCCTCCGGGAGTGCCTGACCGACAGCGTTAGCCCGGGCGGCGTAGAGTTGCAGCAGATCCCCGGCGAGCGCCTTGACCCGCTTGCGGACCTTGTCAGTAACCTGGGCCCAGGTCGAGCCACCGAGCTTGTCCAACCGGGTCCCCTCACCCCCGATGTACTTGTGTAGAAGCTCCATCTGCTCGTAGGGCACGAAGAGGGTGTCGCCACCTTTGTAAGTAACTTGCATGTAGTCGCGGGTCGCGCCGAGGACTTCCTTCGCCACCAGCCCCTCGAAGCGCCCGATGCCCTGCGTCGCGTGGACCACCAGGTCTCCGGTCTTGAGGTCGGCGAACGAGGCGAAAGAGCGTCCGGGGCGGGCTTCGCGTGCCTTGCGTCGCCGGCCAAAGAGCGAGTCCCGGCGCAAGACCGCGATACCACCCTCTGGGTAGGTGAATCCCTCTTCGACCTCGCCGGGAACGGCGTAGACGCCGCGCGGCAGGTTGGCGTCCACCCGGTCGGCCTCCCGAACATTGCGTTGGATCTCCCCGAAAGCGTAGATCGTGCGTCGAGCTTCGCCCCGCGACCCGCACGCTACAAAGACCGCGAGCCCCTCTTCGGCCATAGAATCTAGCCGGCGACCTGCCTCCCGAATGGTGTCGGAGAAGGCGGCTACCGGCGGGGCCGAGACGATTTCTCCTTCGGCGCTCCCGGTGAATTCCAGGTCCGGTTCCGGCAAACGATCGTCGTAAAGTTCGGGAACAAAGCCGTCGAGGTCTTCTGGCAGGTCCTCCCGGGCTTCCTCGTACCAGAGCGTAACGTCCGGCAGTAGCTCGCGCACGGAAACGGGATCTTTCTGCAAGAGCAGCCGGTCCAGACCGGGCGTGCGGACGCCGCGGCGGGCTTCTTCGGGGTAGTCTTCGTTCGCGGCGGCAAGGGATGCCAGGTCTGCTTCGCGGGCGGCGTAGACGGTTATGGCTTCCAGTTCGCGGACGACGCGTTGGGTCGCCAGGGAGATGGCGCGGACGCTCTCGATCTCATCTCCCCACCACTCGATGCGGACCGGCGACCGGCGGGTACTCGGGAAGAGGTCCACGATCCCACCGCGCACAGCGAACTCTCCCGGACGTGAAGCCCGATCGGAGCGCTCGTATCCGATCTCCACCAGCTTCTCCAGCGTCGCGTCCAGGTCCGACTCGACACCATCGGCCAACTCCAGCGGTGCGTAGAGCGGCGTCCGCTCCATCACGGCGAGAGGCCCGGCTACCACCACCCGGGACAAACCCAAGGAGTGCAACGCCCGCTGCCGGCGTCCCACCCGGGCCACGGACGGCTCAAATACGTCCCCGTAAGGAACACCGCGCGACGGGATATGCACCACCGGGTCTCCGGTAAAAGCCGCCGCCTCGCGGGCATAACGCTCCGCGTCCGCTTCGGTCGAAGCTCGCAACAAAACAAAAGTTTCATTCATGGCGGCGAGGTATGCCCGGATACGACGCGGAGCCTGCACGTTCTTAGTCTGCGTCGTATCCGGCACCCGCATATTCTACTCGTCCTGGACCGCGTTCCAACCCGCGGTTTCCCCCGCTCCGCAAACGCCCCGGTTGCTGCTAAGATGGGCCGCAGATGACCGGAATCTCCCTAAAAGAGATCTACGTCTACCCCATCAAGTCCGTGGGCGGTATCACCCTGCAAGAAGCCTGTCTGGACAGCCGGGGCATCGAGTACGACCGGCGCTGGATGCTGGTTGACGAAAACCACAAGTTCATGTCGCAGCGCAAACACCCGAGTATGGCGCTCATCTCCACGCGTTTGGAGCGGGGTCGCCTGATCGTCGAAGCCTCGGAGATGCCTGCATTATTCCTGTCACTACAGCCGGAGAACAAGGCGAACATTCGGGTCCGGATCTGGTCGGATACGGTAAACGCCACGCCCATCGGGGACGAGGCCGACGAGTGGTTTAGCGCGTTCCTGGGAGCCCGCTGCAAACTGGTCCACATGCCGGACGACGAAATCCGCCCGGTAGACCCGGAGTACGCCCGGGGTGGGGATCAGGTCGGCTTCGCCGACAGTTTTCCGTTTCTCGTGGTCTCAAAGGCATCACTCGAAGACCTCGGCGAACGCCTGAAAAGAAACGTCCCCGTAAACCGCTTCCGGCCAAACTTCGTGGTCGAAGGTTGTGGTCCTTTCGAAGAGGACGAATGGCGCGGGCTCCGCATCGGCAGTGTGGACTTCCGCGTAGCCAAGCCCTGCTCCCGGTGCTCCATCGTCATGACGGAGCAAGAAACTGGCGGGCGGGACCGGGAAGTTCTGGCGACGCTCGCCAAGTACCGGAGGACGGGCAATAAGATATTCTTCGGGCAAAACCTGGCCCACGACTCGACCGGGACGTTGCACGTCGGTGACGCGGTGGAGTTGCGCTAGGCGCCTCCCCCGAACGTTCGGCGCCGAGTTTCTCTGGTCCGGCGTGGGGGTAAAAGTTGGCAACGTACCCGGCTTAGATAGGAGTTTCATGATCAAGGGCACTCTGGCAGCGGTTGCGGCACTGGCGGGAGGGGTTGCGGCTTTCAAGGTGTACGAGAAAGCGCAGGCTCCGAGCCCTCTAAAAACCCACTACTTCGACGCTCCGACTAAAGTGCTGGTCGTGGGCGGCGGTTTCGGCGGGCTGGCGGCGGTTGAAAGCCTGGTCCGCGCCCTCGACGGCGATCCGCAAGTCGGGGTAGCCTTGCTCGACGAGAGCAACTACACGACTTTCTACCCCATGGTGCCCCGGTCCATCTCCTCGAACGTCGAGGTCCGACACCTGGCCTACCCGCTTCGCAACGTCATCGAGCCTCTGGGGGCGCAGTTTTACCAGGCCGCAGTGGAGGAAGTGGATTTCGAGGCGCGGGAAGTGAAAACCGACCGGGAAACTTTTCCCTATGACTACCTGGTACTGGCTCCCGGCAGCCGGACGGCCTTTTTTGACACCCCCGGCGTCGTGGAGCACGCCATAGACTTCAAGGGCTTGCGCGAAGCCCTCAACATCCGCAACCGCATAATCGATTGCGTCGAAGAAGCCGAGTGGCAGCGCGGGGATCATGAAGACGACCTACTGACGTTTGTCTTCGTGGGCGGGGGGCCTACCGGGGTAGAGGGTGCCGCCTACTCGCACGACCTGCTCTTCGAGGTCCTCGAAGGCAGCTATCCGAACGTAGACTTCGACCGGGCCAAAGTCATCCTCGTAAACTCCGGGGAGCGCATCCTCAAAGACCTGGACGCGCCGCTGGCGAACGCCGCCACCAAGCGCTTCGAGGCCCAGAACATCGAACTCATAAACAACACCCGGGTGTCGGAGATACACCCGGATCACGTCATCCTAAACGACGGTCGGGAGATACCAACCCTCACGACGGTCTGGGCGGCGGGTGTGGAACCTGGCCCCCTCGCCCAGAGCCTCAACGTTTCGAAGGACAACCGAAGTCGTGTCCTCGTAGACGAGTTTCTGCGCGTCAAAGATCATTCCGGCGTCTACGCCGTAGGCGACTGCGTCAACATAGACTACGATGGGCCACCCGTACCCGCCCTCGCCCAATCCGCCGAGCAGGCCGGGGATAAGGCTGGGCACAACCTGGCGACAGACATCCAGGGCGGCTCCCCTTCGGAGTTCGTCTACGAGTCGCTGGGCAACCTGGTGGACCTGGGTTCTGCCAGCTCTCTCGCAGACATCCTGGGCGTAAAGTTCACCGGTAGCCTCGGTGAGCTAGTGTGGCGTATGGTTTACCTAAAGGAACTGGGCCACAACCTGAACCGGGCCCAGGTGGCGTCCGACTGGATCATTGACTTCTTTACCCAACCCAACATCTCTAAACTCATGGAAGAAGAGTAACCCGAGAACGTTACTCTCGGGACCGCACGTTAAACCGGTTCATCGCCGCTTCCGGACCCTGTTCGACCACCACTTCGACAGCGTCCGCCGCGGTGGGGACCGCGTCGCGCACTGCAGAATCCATCTTGCCGAGCACGTAGTTTGTGACGGTCATGCCCTCCGGTGGCCGCCCAACCCCGACGCGCACCCGCACGAAGTCGTTACCGAGTTGCCCGATGATGGAGCGCAGACCGTTGTGTCCGCCCGCACCGCCACCAGTCTTTACCCGCACGTCGCCCTCCGGCAAGTCCAGGTCGTCGTGAATCACGATCAGGTCCCGCACCCGCCGGCCGCCGACGGCCTGCCCGGAGTTGTTCATAAAGGTTTGAGGCTTTAGAAGTTCGGCCGGAAAAGCACCGACGTTTACCGGGGTTGCGACGGAGCGTTTCTTTTTGCGCCAGTCGCCACCGTAGCGCCGGGCCAGCTCGTCGGCGACGAGAAAGCCTACATTGTGACGGGTGCGTTCGTAGGAGCGGCTGGGGTTGCCGAGCCCCACGATAACGGGGGACCGCATTGGCCCCCCGCCCTCTTTCTCTTTTTCGGTGGTATCTGCGGAAACGGCGTTGTTACTCTGCGCCTTCTTCCGCAGGAGCCTCCCCAGCTTCCGCATCTCCGGCGGCCTCCTCGTCCACTTCGTCGGACTCTTCCTCGACGATACCGGCGGCCTCGATCTCCTCGTCGGTGATCTCGGTCGGCGCGGTGATCGTCACGGCGATCTCCTCCGGATCAGAGATGAGCTCGACCCCCGAAGGCATGGTCAAATCGCCCAGCGCGAGGTTCTCGTTCATCCCAACGCTAGAAACGTCTACCTCGATCTCCTGCGGGATGTTGCCCGGCAGGGACTCGACCTGTATCTCGTAAGCGACCTGCTGCAACACGCCGCCTTCTTCCTCCACGCCCGGCGCCTCGCCAACCACTGAGAGCGGAACCGTGATCTCGATCCGCTCGCGCATGTTCACCGGCGCGAAGTCCACGTGCATGAGCCGGCCCGAAACCGGATCGCGCTGCGCGTCCACCACCCGCGCCGTCGCGCTACCGTTGGAAGTCGTCAAATTATACAAAGCGTTATCCCCGAGGTGCTGGAGCGTGTAGTCCACCGTCTTCGTCGGGACCGCGATCGGGATGCTCCCGCCCGCTTCGTTGCTCTCGCCGTACAGCACCGCGGGAACCATCCCCGAAACCCTCAAGCGCCGGGAGTCGTTCTTGCCCCGGCCGCCGCGCCGCTCAGCCTGTAACTCTACGTTGTCTGCCATCACGTACTCCTAAGATTCTCTGACTCTAGAAAAGCTGGTTCTCGCCCATAAACACTTCGCTCACCGACGCATCCGTAAAGACGTTGTTGATGGTGCTCGCGAGGATAGGGGCGATCGTAAGCGTTCGTATCTTAGACTGCGGCTCGCCGCTCTTCAAGGGAAGCGTGTCGGTGACGATGACTTCCTTTAGATAAGACTCCTCGATCCGCTCGTAGGCCGGCCCCGAGAAAACGCCGTGCGTGCCACAAGCCGAAACCTCCGTGGCGCCTTCGGCGACCAGCCGTTCGGCCGCGTTGCAGAGCGTGCCGGCGGTGTCTATGAGGTCGTCTATCATGACGGCCCGTCGTCCCTCCACGTCCCCGATAACGTGCGTTACCTCCGACTGTCCGGGGGCGCTGCGCTGCTTCCGCATAATGGCCCACGGTAAGTCCAGGTGGTCGGCCAGCTTGTTCGCCACCCGGGCCTCCCCAACGTCCGGGGCGACCACTACCGCGTCGTCGGCCCCACGGAAACCGGCGTCCACGAAGTAGTCCACGAAGGTGTGCATCGCCGTCAGGTGGTCTACGGGGAAGCTGAAGAAACCCTCGATCTGGCCGACGTGCAAGTCCATCGTCATCACCCGTTCGGCGCCGGCCGTTCGGATCATGCTGGCTACCAACCGCGCCGTTATGGGCTCCCGCGGCTTCGTCTTCCGGTCCTGCCGCGAATAAGCATACCAGGGGATAACCGCCGTGATCCTCTTCGCCGAAGCCCTTTTCGCGGCGTCAATCATTATGAGCAGTTCCATGAGGTGCTTGTTTACCGGCTCCCCGAGGGACTGCACGATGAACACGTCTGATCCCCGCACGGACTCCAGGTACCGGGCGTACATCTCGCCGTTGGAGAACTGCTGTAACTCTACCTCTCCGAGATGCATATCCAACCGCTCGGCTATGCTCTCCGCGAGGTCCGGGTACCCCCTCCCGGAGAACAGCATGAGCTTCTTCTCGGTGGTCTGCGACAGGTAACCGTCTTGCATGTGTTTCTATCCCTCCATCTCGGTATCTGGCCGTTCTTCTCCGCCGTCAGAACTCTCTTTAGATACTTTGCCGGGCGCGTCCCGGATCACCCGCGCCGGCATCCCGACCGCCAACTTGCCCGACGGGATGTCTTTGTTCACCACGCTTCCGGCCCCGACGTAAGCGCCTTCTTCTATAGTAACAGGCGCTATCAGGCTCGTGTTGACCCCCGTAAAAACACCGTCGCCGATGCTGGTCCGGTTCTTGTTTGTGCCGTCGTAGTTCGCCGTAATGGTCCCGGCCCCCAGGTTCGCGTCCTCCCCGATCTCCGTATCCCCGACATAGGAGAGGTGGGGAACCTTGCTCCCGTCGCCGATCCGGGTATTCTTGACCTCGCAGTAGGCCCCGACTTTCGCGGCGGGTCCGAGTTCGGTTCCGGGGCGCAGGTAAGAGTAAGGCCCGACGTTCGCGTCCACGCCGACGCTCGCGCCCCGGCCGACGGAGTGTTCCACTTGGGCGCCGTCGCCTACTACCGTGTCCAGCAGGTCCGTGGAAGGACCGATCACGCAGTCCGCGCCGATACGAGTCTCGCCCCGGAGAAAGGTGCCGGGCAGGACGACGGTGTCGCGCCCGATCTCCACGCCGGCCTCGATGTGGGTCGAGGTGGGGTCCCGGACCGTTACGCCGTTACGCATGTGGGCGTCCAGGATGCGGCGGCGCAGGATCTCCTCGGCCCGCGCCAGGTGCGCCCGGTCGTTTACCAGGTTCGCCTCCTCCAAATCCTTCAGCCGGTACGTCACCGCCCGCGAGCGGCGCCCGATCACCTCTAGCACGTCGGTCAAGTACACCTCGCCGTCGCTATTGTCGGAGCCGATCCTTTCTATCGCATCCCGAATCTCCGGCAGGGCGAAGGCGTACAAACCCAGGTTCACCAGGTTTATCTCCCGCTCCGCCTCCGTAGCCTCCCGCTCTTCCACGATCCTGACCACGCCCGCGTCTTCTGCCACCCGGCCGAGCCCCGTCGGGTCCGGCAACTCCGCCACCAAAACCGTCGCCCCCACCTCGGCGGCCCGATGCCGCTCGACCAACTCCCCTAAAGTGCGGTGCGAGATGAGCGGCCCGTCCCCGTTCACCACGAGCAGCGTGCCCTCTTCCTCGCTTATAGCGTCCAGCGCGACCCGAACCGCATCTCCGGTGCCGAGTTGCTCCTTCTGCAGAACGGGCTCGGCTTCCGGTGGCAAAACGGCTTCTACCTGCTCTGCCTGATGTCCAACGACGACGAGCAGTTTCTCCGGTAAAAGAGGTGTTATGGCTTCGATGGCGTAGTTGACCATCGGGACCCCGCAGAGCGTGTGCAGTACCTTGGCCCGATTGGATTTCATCCGGGTGCCCTTACCACCGGCCAGGACCACGGCGAAGATCTGGGGTCTTTCGGGCATTAGGTTTTACGGCTCCTTAGTTTTTTCTCTGACGAGCACGGATCGCGAATAGCTGGGGCGGCAGGATTCGAACCTGCGATCCCGGGACCAAAACCCGGCGCCTTGCCGCTTGGCTACGCCCCAAAAATACACCGCGCCGATTATACCGGAGAGGCGTCTAATCGTCAGCTTTTCGACGACCTACGGAGCCGCTGTTGTTCGACAGACGGATCCAAGTCCTCACCGATCTTTTACAACCCGCCGGAGCATTCACCAGATCAAGCTCCTCCAGGCTGAACAACCCAACGGCCTCGTGTTCCCGGCTAAACCGCAACCCGAAAGGTTCTTTCGCAAAACATCTGTAAGCTACTATAAAGACGTAAACGCCAGCAAACACCTCGTAGACCCACGAATCCAATATGGGAGCCACGGTTGCGGCAACTCCCAGTTCCTCCGTTATCTCGCGTGCCACGCACTCCTCCGGAGCCTCACCAATTTCCAACCTGCCACCTGGTAGCTCCCACTCGCCGCGACCGTTTTTCAGGAATACAGTTTGGCTTCCAACCAGCAAAACGCCCTTGACGGAGACGGGCAACCTGGGATCATCGTACGTATCTCCTCAAGCTCCCGCTAACTCCATCCCGTGGGCCACGGGCTCGTAGACCCCGACGAAAGGAGCCGTGAAACGCCCGGATACGGTTCGCCCTTCATCCTCCTTTGCGAACAATCCGTACACTGCCGTGCCGGTTCCACTCATGCAGGCGCCCAAAGCTCTTTCTTTTAGCAGCTTCTTCTCGTACTCCGCCACCTCCGGCACGAAGCCGCGTGTGATCGGCGCGAGGTCGTTGCCCAGGGAAAGTGCCAGCCCGCCGAGGTCACCGCTCTTGAGGGCTTGTACGGTCTGCTCTACCGGGACCGTGCTGTTCGGTTCGGGGGTATGCCCGTCGTAGGCCCGGTATATGCGCGCGGTCTCCGCGCTCCGTTTCGGTTTTAGAAGGACCAGCCGGTGATCCGGGGGCGCGGGCAGTTCGGTGAGACGTTCGCCTATCCCCTCGCCTAGCGCCGTCCCGCCTGAGATACAAAACGGTACGTCCGCACCTATTCGCACCCCGATCTCCCGCAACTCCTTCTCGCCCAACCCGACCTCGAAAAGCTCGTCGAGCCCGACCAAGACCGCGGCCGCGTCCGCCGAAGCACCCCCGAGACCGGCGCCGGAAGGTATTTTTTTGTAGAGTCGTACTCGAACCGGTAGCTCCTCGCCGGCCGCCTCGCAGATCATACGCCAAGCCCGGTAGACGGTATTGGCTTCGAGGCTCCCGACCTCGGCGTCCTCCGGCTCGACGACCAGTTGAAAACCCCCGCCCGTCTTTCCTATCTCCACCTCGTCCGCGAGCGAGATGCTCTGCATAACGGTGGCTACTTCGTGGTAGCCGTCGTCCCGCAGCCCAAGCACGGCCAGAACGTAGTTGACCTTTGCGTAGGCTCGCAAACGCACTACAACGCCCACGAAAGCTCCCGGTAGAGCGTTACGAAATTCCCGGGAGCCAACTCTTCGGCCCGGGCCCCGGGCCCGTAGCCCATGCGACCTAAAACCTGCGGGGCTTCCCGCCGCGCGGGCTCGGGCAGGTTGTTTATTAGTTGTTTGCGCCGGCTCTTGAAAGCGGTGATCACCAACTCCTTGACCCCTTTGTAGTTCGCCGGTCCTGACACGTCCGCCCGCCGCTCCATTTCCACGACGGCAGAGTATACCCGCGGCGGGGGGTGGAAAACCTGGGGCGAAACCTTGTGTACGATCCGCACCGCGGCTAACAACCGGACGAGCACCGCGTAAGCTGCGTAGTCTTTTGTCCCAATCTCCGCGGCCATCCGGCGGGCCACTTCGTATTGCACCATAAACCGCATAACATTGATACTATTCTGTTCTTCGAGAAGCTTCAGGATCAGGGGTGAGGCGATGTTGTAGGGCAAGTTGGCTACCAGCTTGCCGGGTGCAGGGTCGAGGGTATCGTAGTCGAAAGAAAGCGCGTCGCCGGGATGCACCAAGACGTTTCCGGAGTTCCGCGTGGTGTCGTAGAGCGCGGGCAGGAGATCCCGGTCGAACTCTATGGTGTGTACCAGCTTCGCCCGCTCCGCCAGGAAAGTCGTCAGGAAGCCGCGTCCCGGGCCTACCTCCAGCACCACGTCGTCTCCGGCTACGCCTTCGGCGACTATGCGGGCGGTGTTGGGGTCTTTCAGGAAGTGTTGTCCGAGACGTTTTTTCGGGAATTGGGCGGGGGACTCCAACTCAGGCTTCGGGGAGATCGAAGACGCTGCGGGCGTTGCGGGTGGTCAGGTTTGCGACCTCTTCCTCGTTCAGGCCGAGACGTTCGGCGACGAAGCGGACGGTGTGGACGACGTTCTTCGGGGTGTTGGGTTTGCCGCGCATCGGCTGAGGACTCAGGTATGGGGCGTCGGTCTCGACCAGGATGCGCTCTTCGTCCATGAGGCGGAGGACGCGGGCAGTCTCGGTGTTTTTGTAGGTGACGTTACCGGCGAGACCGATATAGTAGTCGCGCTCGCGGGCTTCGCGCACTTCGCTGTCTCCCCCCTCAAAGCAGTGGAGGATAATGGGGATTCGGGCGTTTCCCAGGCAGGCCATCGTGTCTCCGAAAGCCTGACGGGAGTGGATAATCAGGGGCATCCGGACCTCGTTGGCGAGCGAGATCGCATCTTCGAACAGGGCCCGCTGGATGTCGGCGGACCACTCGTTGCGGTAATAGTCCAGCCCGACTTCACCCAGGGCCACCACCCCGGGCTTCTCCGTAAGGTCCATCAACGTCTCCAGATCCGCCGCCGAGTAAGTGCCGGCGTTGTGCGGGTGTATGCCGACCGAGGTATATGCGTTGGGGAACTCCGCGGCGAGTTCCGCGCCCCGACGGGAATCTTCTACATCGGTCCCGACGTTTACTACGGTCTCGACGCCGGCCTCCCGGGCCTCGTCCAGGGCCTCTTCGGGAGACACGTTGAGTCGTAGAAGGTGTGTGTGCGAGTCTAAGAACACGGTATCAATACCTCTCCCTGGCATCCGGTACGAAGAGTATTATATCTTGTGAGCCGGGCCACTTTTCAGTCCCCGGTCAGGCGGTCGTATATTTCACTCTTCTTCAGCCCCGTTTGCCGGGCCGCCCGGGCCGCCGCTTTCGAGGCGCGTTCACCTTCCGCCACGTATTCTCGCGCCAGTCCGACGGCGTCTTCCAGGCTCGGTTCATTCGTTGTCGTCCCACCCTGTACCACCAGCACGATCTCCCCCTTTACCCCTCTGGAGAAACGTTCGGCCGCCTCTCCCGCGCTCCCCCGGAACACTTCTTCGTGCAGCTTCGTAAGCTCCCGGCAGACCGCCACCGGCGCACCGGCGGGCAACTCCGAGAGCGTTTTGGAGAGCCGGTGGGGCGACTCAAAGAGCACGAAGGTAGAAGGCTCGCGCTCGATGCGTTGCAGCAATGCCGTCCGGGCTCCCCCTTTACGCGACGGGAACCCGGCGAAGACGACGGTGTCCGTCGGCAAACCGGAGGCGACGAGCGCCGTGACGAGTGCCGAGGGGCCGGGCAATACCTCGACCCGGACTCCGGCCTCGATGCACGAGCGGACCAGCCGGTATCCGGGGTCGGAGACCGAAGGAGTTCCCGCGTCGGTAACGAGGGCGAGCGACTCTGTGCGGGCCCGCCCGGTGAGCTCGGAAGCGAGTCGTTTCTCGTTGTGCTCGTGATAGGAGAAGAGGTCTTTCTTTATCTCGTAATGGGAGAGCAGTCGTCCCGTGCGTCGGGTGTCTTCACAGACGACGAGGTCCGCTTCGCGCAGGACGCGCAGGGCGCGGAGGGTAATGTCTTCGAGGTTTCCTATGGGGGTTGGCACTACGAATAGCGGCAATCAGGTTCCCAGGACGTACTCGCCGAATTCCGGGTCGCGGGCCAGGGCGGCGCCGAGGATGCCGGATTCCGGTCCCAGGGTGGCCTGACGAATCTCGACCAGTTCCCGCGACGGGGAACGGGCCCGCAGGTGTACTTCCTTACGGGCGGGCTCCAGGATCAGGTCCCCCGCTTCGGCGACGCCGCCGCCGACCGCGATCATCTCCGGGTTAAAGATATTGACGAAACCGGCGAGCCCGATACCGAGCCAGCGGCCCGTTTCTTTCAGGATGGAGAGGGCCTCTGCGTCGCCTTCCCGGGCGAGCTGGGTAACGTCCTCTCCCGGAACTTCACCGTTGACGGCCAGTTTCCCGAGTCCGGAGTCCGGCTGCTCGCCGGCGACCTCGCTGGCGCGGCGCTGTATGGCGGTGCCGGAGGCTAGAGACTCCAGGCAGCCGTGGTTTCCACAGCCGCAACGGGGGCCATTGGCCTGAATCGTCATGTGGCCCAACTCTCCGCCGGAGCCTTGCGCCCTCCGGAGAAGTACGCCGTGGGAGATCATACCCCCACCAACCCCCGTGCCGAGGGTAACAAAGACTAGATGGTCTACGTCGCGCCCCGCCCCGAACCGGAACTCACCCCAAGCCGCGGCGCTCGCGTCGTTCTCGATGGTCAGCTCGTATCCGGTCTCCGGCTCCAACTCGTCTTTTAGCGGTATCCCTTCTATGGCATGCAGGTTTGGCGCAAAGATGACTTTGTTCTCCTGGGCCAGTATGAGGCCCGGCAACGCCAAGCACACCCCGCCAACCTCGTAGCCGTCACCAACTTCTTGTATCGCCCGCGCGATAGCCCGCACCAGGTGATCCGGCTCATCCGGCGTCGGATACCGGACCTCGTCCGATATACTCCCCTCCTGCGTAACGACCCCGGCGGCGATCTTGGTCCCCCCCACGTCCACCCCGATAGCGTTCAAATTCTATTCCCCCACCACGTTAGCCCCGCCTCCAGTCCACTACTTCCAGCTCGGCCTCTCCCGTGTACGCGCTCCGGGTGACGGTGTAGGCAGCGTCGAACGGGCCGTCCGGCAGGCTCTCCGGCGTTCCAGCCATCTTCGCCACGACCCCGTTGCCGAGCCGCACCAGGTTCATCCTCTCCCAGAGTTGGCGTGAGCCCTCTATCTGTAACCCTTCCGAGGCGAAGATCGGCCGGTGGTTCCCGCTACCGAAGGGGGCGAGTTTTTCGTGCCAGTCGAGAAGACCGTTGGAGACCCGGCCGAGGTCTATCTCCGCGTCCACCTCGATCGCCGGGGAGAGCACGCCGGGGTTTTCCTCTTGCTGGGCCCGCACGGCCCCGTTTACCCCTTCGACAAAGGCGTCGAAGTTACCGGGCTCTATGGAGAGACCGGCGGCTTTCCGGTGTCCGCCCCACTCCCCGAGCAGGTTCCGCACCTCGAACAGGGCCCCGTAGAGGTCTACGTCTGTCTCCCCGGCGCGGGCGGAGCCGCCATAAGAGCCGTCGGCCCGGCGGTTTAGGATGGCCGCCGGACGCCCGGTAGCGGAAGCGACCCGGCCGGCGATCAGGCCGGCCAACCCACCGGCTTCGTCCGTTACGACGACCTTGAAGTCCTGTTCATCGACTACCTCCGCCATAGCCTGTTCTACGGCGTAGCGGGTGCGGCGTTGACGTTCGCTGTTTAGCTGGTTCAGGGTAGAGGCTATGCGGAACGCCTTTTTGCCGTCGTCGGTCAGGAGCATCTCCAGGGCCGGGGTGGGGTTTTTTATCCGGCCGATGGAGTTGATGCGCGGCCCGATCTTCCACCCGAGGTCCTGCTCGTCCAATCGTCCCCGCACCCCGGCAACCTTCACGAGCGCCTGCAAACCGGGGCGCGCCCCGCCCGCGGCCAGCGTCCGGTTGATGTGACGAAGTCCCATCGTCGCTAGCGCCCGGTTGTCCCCGATGAGCGGCGCGATGTCTACTATCGTGCCGACGGATACCAGGTCCAGAAGCCGCCCCAGGCGCTGCTTGCCTTCCGGGTCCCCGATCTCCCGGGCCACCGCCCAGGCGAGCTTCCACGCCACGCCCACGCCCGCCAGCGGATCTTCCATGTCCCACAGCTTCGGGTCCAGGACGGCGATCGCCGCGTCGGGCGGCTCTTCCGGCGGGATGTGGTGATCCGTCACGATCACGTCCATCCCCAGCGAGGCCGCCAACGCCACCTCGTCTTTATTCGAGATGCCGCAGTCGGCGGTGACGAGGAGGTCCACGCCCTCGGCAAAGAGGTCCCGCACGTATGACTCCAGCAGGCTGTACCCAACCTGCCGGGTCGGGAGCTTGACGACCACGTTGTCCGTGTAGTTTGAGAACACCTGGTAGAGCACCGCCGCCGAAGTTATGCCGTCGGTGTCGTAGTCTCCGAAAACCCCGATACGTTCGCCGTTCTTTATGGCCCGTACGATCCGGCGGGCCGCCACGCGCCAGGGCTCTTCATCCGGCGCCGCGATGGTCTTCAACGAAGGAGCCAGGAAGCCATCCACGTGTTCGGGTAGAACACCCCGGTTAGCCAGAACCCGGGCGGCGAGTTCGTCCACCCCGGAGGCTTTTGCAAGCTCCGCAACCGCGTTTTTATCCGGTTCAAGGAGCTTCCAACGCGCCAAAGAGTTCCTTTCCGCCGAGACTCAAGGAGAACATGAGTTCATTATACAGAGTACCCGTAGGACCCTCGCTCCCGGGGGTTTACCTATACCAGCGGACTCAGAGAGGCCAGCGCGCGTTCGACGATCTTGGCCGGGAGCGGGCGGTTCTCCCATTCTTCCAGCGTAAGCTCTTCAGCGTTGGTCTTGTCCAGCTCGAACATGCGTTCCATCTGGTCGGCGAAGCGTTCGCTGTAGATCTCCAGGTTCACCTCGTAGTTGCCGAGCAGGCTGAGACGGTCTATGTTCGCCGTTCCTACGGTGGACCAAACGCCGTCGATGGTGGCGGTCTTCGAGTGGATCATGATGTGTTTGTAGCGGAAGATCCTTACGCCGGCTTCGAGCAGTTCGTAGAAATGCCTCCGCGCCAGCCAGTCGGCGGTTATGTGGTTCGACTCCTTCGGCAAAACCACCTGAACGTCCACGCCCCGCCGCGCGGACTCTATCAGGTGGACGCGCAGCGCGCGGTCGGGGACGAAGTAGGCGTGGGTCAGGTAAATGTTCTTGTGGGCCCGGTCTATGGCCTCCAGGTAGACGCCCCGGATCGGGAAGATGCGCATGTACGGGTCGTTCCGGTGGAGCACGAGGTGCGAGTTCCAGGCTCTCTCTCCCGGCTGCGGTATCGCCGGCAGGTCGTTTGTGCGGTGGGTGTTCCAGAAGTCTACGAAAGCGTTCTCTAGCTCCCGGACTTCGCTGCCCCGGATGCGGAGGTGCGTGTCGCGCCAGCCCGCCGCGTAGAGCTTCCCGATGTTGTAGCCGCCCACAAAAGCGACCCGCCCGTCGACGCAGAGGATCTTGCGGTGGTCCCGGAAAATAGTGCGCGGGTCTGCGAGCCTGGAGAAACCGTCCAAAGGACGGAACTGGAGCGTGTGAATCACCTCGGGGAACTGCTTGAAGCGAGCCGGCACCACCAGGTTTGCGAAGCCGTCGAAGATCACGTAAACCTCGACCCCCTCGCGGGCTTTGCGCTCCAGGACCTCCAGGAAACGGCGGCCCGTGGAATCCCCCTTCCAGATGAAAGTTTCCAGGAAGATGTGTTCCCGGGCGTTCTCGATCTCGGAGAGCATCATTTCGTAGAGCTCGACGCCGTAAGGGTAGATCTTGATCTGCTCCTCGCCGCTTTCCAGCTCTATCTCACCCTGGTCCTCCCAGGGAAACCCTTCGCGCGGCTCTCCCCGGCGTTTTCTCAATTGGGCGAGCCCCACCAGAATACCGACCAACACGACCTGTACGGCGGTTAGCGCGAGAAAGGCCCGCAGGGCGAGCTTGCGGAGGCTACCGAAAACAGCCCGCAGCTCGAAGATTATTTGCCGGAAGAGAGCAAACATAATTCGACGCTACAGTAACATTATATTGGCGTTACCGTCGTCGCTACCGGTTCCTGAACCGGGCGACGAAGTTCTCGGCTTCGGCGATGGCCCGGCTGCGGATCTCGGACATCTCCCCTTCGCCGACCTCCTGCTTGCCGCGCTCGAAATACAGCATCGTCGCCCGGCCCATCGCCACGGTCCCGGCGTACCCGATAGCCGCCGCCGCGGCCCAGCCACCGAGGGGTATGAACTTGACCAACTGGCGGCTTATGGCCCGCAGACCAAAGCCCGCGGCCACCACCCCGACCAACTCCTGGGCCCGGTCGATGGAGAGTGCCTCCCCGTGAATAGCGGCGAGGTTCAGCACCATCCGACCCTGGTTCGCCGTCATGACCGGCATGTCGGCCCCGGGGATCGGCAACGCCCCGATCACGGCGTTCTGCCGGGCGTTTTTGCGGATAACCTCCTCACAGACCGCCCTCCGGAACAGCGGGTACCCGCGGCCGAGCGGTATGAGGTAGTTCTCGTCCAGCGCGTCGACCACGCGGGGCACCAACTCGTCGCACACGATCCCCTCGCTGACAGCGGAGAGGTTGATCTCATCGGGCTCATCCACTGCTTTGCCCGAGAGCATCAGGGCGCCGCCGCCTTCCGGAACGCTCAGTATGATCTCCGCCCCCTGAACGCCCCGCTGCGCCGAGAGGATGTTCGCCAGTTTCGAGGCGCGCTCGGAGGTGCCGAGCACCGCCAGGGTCGCGTGCTCCTGGGCCGCCTTGCGCGACTCCTGAAATACCCGGTACAGATTCCTAACACCGATCATATTTGCTCACCTTTGCTTCCACCATTTGCCGGCCAACGGGACTACGATTGATCTCTGAACCTTTTGAGATATATTACGTGCACATATCAGTAGAGTTTCAGTCTAGGAGAACCGGAGAAGATTGCAACCCCAACGCGAACTGCGGGAAGTCGAAGAGGTAAGAGAACTTTTCGAGGCCGGCCAGCAGACCGGCACCCTGGAATCTACCGAAGTCCTCGAACTCCTGCAGGAATTGGACCTGTCCACCTCGGAGATACAGCAGGTCTACGCGCTCCTCCGCGAAAACGGCATCGAGGTCGTGGACTCCGAGTTTCTGGCCGATACGCTCTCCGAAGACGACGACACCCAGGTCGTGCAGGCCGTTTTGGAAAGCAACCTCCGGACCCGCTACACGGGGGACGCCGTGCAGATGTACCTGGATGAGATCGGCCGGACCCCGCTGCTCACCAAACCCCAAGAAGGCTACCTGGCCCGGCGGATCGAGCGGGGCGACCGGAAAGCCCGGGCCCACCTCACGCGCGCGAACCTGCGGCTCGTCGTCTCCATCGCGAAGAAGTACGCCAGCCGGGGCGTCTCCCTGCTGGACCTCGTGCAGGAAGGAAACATCGGCCTCATGCGGGCGGTCGAGAAGTTTGACTACCGGAAAGGGTACAAGTTCTCCACTTACGCGACGTGGTGGATCCGTCAGGCCGTGACCCGCGCCATCGCGGACAAGGGCCGGACTATCCGGGTTCCGGTTCACATGGTCGAGAAGATCAACAAGTACTACCGGGTACACCGCGCCCTGGCCGCCGAGTTAAACCGCGACCCGACCGACGAAGAAGTCGCCCCGATACTGGAAACGGACGCCGCCGAGATAGCCCGCATCCGGCGGGTCAGCCGACGCTCCATAAGCCTCGAAACCCCCGTCGGCGAAGACCACTCTTCGGAGCTCGGAGACTTTATCGCGGACGAAGAATCGGAGAGCCCGCACGACCTGGCAAAGTCTTCGCTCCTCAAAGCCCGGATGCGCGAGGCGCTCAACGGCCTCCCCGAACGCGAACGCATGGTGTTGGAGTACCGTTTCGGCCTTACCGGCGGACAACCAAAGACCCTGGAAGAAGTCGGCGAAAGGTTCGACGTAACCCGGGAGCGTATCCGCCAGATACAACTCACGGCGCTCGCAAAGATAAAAAGTAGCCCCCACGCCGCGAGCCTGCGCGACCTGCTGGACTAGCCAGCGGTTTGGGCTAGCCGACGGTTTCTACCTTCGTTTCTACCTCCGGGGACCGGACCGTCCGCCCTGGCTTTCCTTCCTCTCACCGGTGTCATCGCTGCCGGACTCTTCCGGGTCCCGGTCAGCGGCTTCGCTGAAGACCCGCATGAGCACGGGAACGGCGATCAAAAGTATTATCGCTATGACTACCATGGCTATTACAGCGAGTCCCAAAGGCCAACCCCTTACCGTAATGTACAAAGACCGCCGGGCCCCGAGGCCCGACAACCATATACTACCCTAAACCCGTCGGCCGGGAACCGGACCTGCGCGCTTTGAAAGCCTTTTAACGGCTCGGCTCTTGGTTCTCCGGCCCGCCAAGTTCGCCGCGCTGTACGATTTCGGCGAAATTTTTCAGGTCCTCGCGGGTGCTCTTGTCCGGGTCCGAAAGTATGGTAGCCACAGCTTCCCCGACGACCCCGCCGGGTGGGTCCGAGTACTTCGTGTTCACCTCGACCCGCGTACGGCCTTCGGACAACGCCTCGAAGCGGACCTCATCGGTGGTCATCACCTCGCCGTCCACGGTGTCCCAGCTTATGCCCTTCTCGGGGTCCATCTCCGTCGTCCGGGCGTCGAACTCTACGCTCGTGCCGAGGGGTCCTTTCACCTTCCAGTGGCTAGTGTCCTCACCGGTCATCCGGACTTCTTCGATGTTCTGCATGAAGTTGGAGAAGTTCTCGAAGTTCGACCAGTAGCGGAATACATCCTCCACGGAGGCCTCTACCTCTACAAGCTCGTGTACGTGTTGTGTCATGGCTTCCTTCCCGTAGGCTACTCTTCCAACCGGGGGTATTCTAAATACGGAAGACCGCGGTTTTAGTGAGAAGTGCTATTGGTCGCGAACTTCTTCGAAGGCGCGGCGTAGCTGGGCGTCCCGGTCCAGAACTTCTTCCCGGGAGAGGTCCTCCGTCTCGGTCGGGAACACGGGCTCGTCGTCTTCGCCGAGCTCGACCTCTATATCCGGGTCTATGCCGCTCTCGCGAATAAAGTCCCCTCCGGGGGTGAGCCACTCGGCGATGCCGAGCAAGATGGACGAGCCATCCTCCAGAGTAAATTCCTTTAGCACCGTCCCGGTCCCGAAGGTCGTCGTCCCGATCACCGGCGCCCGGTCGTTGTCCCGAAAGGCCCCGGCGAGTATCTCCGAACTGGAGGCCGAGCCGTTGTTTACGAGCACCGCCAGCGGGGCACCGGTAGGCTCCGCACCACCGGAGACCCGGACCTCTTCCCGGCCGCCGGAAGCTTCTTTGCGGAGGTAAACAACGCTATCGGACTCCAAAAACCGGCCGGCTATCCGGGTGGCCTGATCCAACCGTCCACCGGGGTTATTGCGGAGGTCCAGGATGAAACGCTCCGCCCCGGCGTCCCGGGCTTCTGTGAAAGATTCCTCCAGCTTTTCGGCGCTGTCGTTCGTAAAGGAGGCCAGGCGGACCTGGGCCACGTCGGTGCCGTCTATCATGGCCCAGGAAGCTACCGGGGACTGTATCTCGGCCCGCTCCAGGGTAAATTTCTGCTCTTCTTCGTCTCTTAGAACGGTGATCTCTACTTCGGTTCCCTCCGGCCCGCGGACCCGCTCGGCGATTTCGGAGACTTCTTGCTCCCGGATGTTTTTACCGTTTACCGCGACGAGAACATCCCCCGTCCGCACACCGGCCTGCTCTGCCGGCGAACCTTCTATGGGGGCCGTGACCACCACGTTTTCGTTTTTGGTTTCGAGCTGTATCCCGACCCCGACGTAAGTCCCCGAGAGCCCCTGACGGTTCTGCTGCCGTTCTTCGGGCGTCAGGAACCTCGTGTGTCCCTCATCGCCCAAAGACCCGAGCATGCCTTCTATGGCGGCGTACGTCTGCCGGCGGGGCTTTACGGCCTGCTGATCCACATAGTCGTCCTGGACCACGTCGAGGGCTTCGGAGTAGAGCCTCAAGCTTTCCTGGTCCGCCTCGCCGAGCCCCGCCGGACTCTGCGAGCGCCCGAAGAAGTAGGCCCCCGCGGCTACCACCACGATGAGTATTGTCACGGCCAGAAAACGCACCACCGAAGCACGGCCGAGCCTTGAGGAAGTATTCTTAAACACGAAAAGATTCTACTATGGAAAAACCGTCCGTCAGCCGGCGTATCGGGCCGTCAGCGGGCGGCGTCCTGCTGGGGCGTGCCACCGGTAGTCTCTTCTATCCTCTGTCCTTTCATAACCGGGAAAAAGCACGACGCCCGGTATCCGTTTTCTACCTGGGTGTCGAGGTCGGGCACGTTCTCGCTGCAGTAGTCCCGGGACCGCGGGCAGCGGGTGTGGAACGTGCAACCGGAAGGCGGGTTCGCCGGGGATGGTACGTCGCCGGTGAGGACTATGCGTTGGCGCTCGCGTTCCCGCCTCGGGTCCGGGATCGGGATGGCCGACATGAGCGAGGTCGTGTAGGGGTGACGCGGCTCGTTGTACAGTTGCTTCCGATCGGCGATCTCCACGATCCGTCCGAGATACATTACCGCCACCCGGTCTGAGATGTGCTTTACGACAGAGAGGTCGTGGGCGATAAAAATATACGTCAGGTCGAACTCTTTCTGGAGGTCCATGAGAAGGTTGACGACCTGGGCCTGGATCGAGACGTCCAGCGCGCTCACCGGCTCGTCGCAGATAATGATTTTCGGGTTCAGGGCGATGGCGCGGGCCACCCCGATGCGCTGCCGCTGGCCGCCGGAGAACTCGTGCGGGTAGCGGTTGTAGTGCTCGGGTGAAAGGCCCACAATCTCTAGCAATTCCTGGACCCGCTTCTTGTTGTCGCCCTCGATGCCGTGGGTTTTCAAGGGCTCGGCGATTATGCGGCCGACCGTCATCCGGGGGTTCAGGCTCGCGTACGGGTCCTGGAAGACGATCTGCATGTTCCGCCGCACGTCGAACATTTCCTTCCGACCGTAGTCCAGGATGTTATTGCCCTCGTAGTAGACTTCTCCGTCTGTCGGGTCGAGCAGGCGCAAAACGCAGCGGGCCAGCGTGCTCTTGCCGCAGCCGGACTCCCCGACGAGGCCCAGCGTCTCGCCCTTTCGAACCTGGAGGTTTACGCCGTCCACGGCTTTCACGTGGCCGACCGTTCTCTTTAGCACCCCGGCTTTTATAGGAAAGTGCATCTTCAGGTTGTTTGTCTCCAGCAGGTAATCGCCGCTATGTTCGCTCATGCGCTCGCCTCCTGTACACCGAGTTCCTCGTCGGCCTCCTTTTTGCGTTGCTCGATCTCCTCACCCGACAAGATGCAGGCCGCCCGGTGGCCCGGCTTCTTCTCCTCCAGAGCGGGGTCGATCTCCAGGCATTCATCTTTGACGAACGGGCACCGCGGGTTGAAATTACAGCCTTCTGGCTGGAAGATCAACTAGCTTTGCAAAAAAGTAAATTTCACTACATCGCGCGACAATGCGGAACTTGTAGTGTGGTCCGGCTTCTCGAAGTTACCGTAGGCTACCCCCGAAGAGACCATTCCCCGATATTCCAGAACGGTCCGGCGGGCGTCGGGTTGACCTCCGGGCCTTCTAGGTTTTCGTCGTGGGCGTAGTAGACGGGGCGCTGGTAGAGCGGTATGAGCGGCAGGTCGTCGGCCAGGATCCGCTGCACCTGCTTTATGATATTGGCCCGCTCTTCCGGGTCTACGGTGGTGTCAGCCCGTTGCATCAGGAAGCTGGCTTTCGGGTTTTCGTAGCGGTAGTAGTTCTGTCCGTCCGGCGGGAACGAGTCCGCACCGTAGAGCGCATTTAACCGGGGTTCGGGGGTCGCGAGCCAGGCCCACTGGGCAACGTCGAAGTCGCCTTCGGGCAGCCGCTCTTCGAAGAGGCTTGGGGAACTGGTGTTCTTGATCTCGACGGTTATCCCGACTTTTTGGAGCTGTTGTTGGATTTCCTTTTGCAGCCCGGTACGAAGGCCACCCGGCGTGGTAGTGAGGGAGATTTTGGTACCAGTTCCTTTGGATGCGGCCTCGCGTACGAGCCGGCGGGCCTTTTCCGGGTCGAAGTTGTATTTGTTCCACGCCGGGATGTAGAATGACTCCTGTTCCGGTACGAGGACGCTATCGAGCGGCTCGACCTGCCCGGGCAAAATGTCTTTCAAAAGTTGCTCGCGGTTCAGGGCGTAGGCTACGGCCCGCCGCAGCTTGAGGCTGTCTACCTCTTCGGTATTGAAGGCTATGTGCTCCCAGGAAGTTCCCGCGGCGCTGTCCACCCGCACGCCCCCGTAACCTTCAAGTTGCTCTACCAGGTCCGTTTCCGGTGGTGGGCTTATAAAGCCGACTTCGCCGGTCCCGAGTGCTGTGCCGAGGTCTTGAGCATCGGGGATGAAGCGGAATGTGACCTGCCGTATCGGGGGCGCCTCACCCCAGTAGTTGGTGTTTTCTTCGAGGATCAGGTTCTCTCCCTTGTTCCACTCCTTCAGGACGTACGGGCCGCTGCCGATGATTTCTTCGCTTAGCGCCCGGTTGAAGCTTTCGCCACTATAAACGTGTGCGGGGAGGATGCCGCTCTGCGGACCGCTTACGAGGTCCCGCCACGCCGCGTAAGGCTCAGAGAACGTCATCCGGACGGTCTGCTCGTCGGGTGTCTGAAACTTCTCGATTTTGTCCCACCCCTCACGGCTGATAATGGTGTTCTCGGGCTTCATTATTTGCTTGTAGGTAAACCTCGCGTCGGCGCTGGTCAGAGGCTCGCCGTCGGAGAAGGTGAGGTAGTCTTTCAAGCGGTACTCGACGACGAGCGGGTCCCTGCTTACGACCACCGGCTCACCTTCGGCGAGTTCGGGGGCGAGGGAGAGGTCCGGCTGTATCTTGTATGGTTTCTCCAAGATACCGGCTACCACGTCGCCCGTAGCCACAGGTTCACCCCCGATAATAAACGGGTTGAGGATGGCCGGCTCTTCACCGTAGCCCACCGCCAGTTCTCTTTTGCCGGCGACCGTGCTTTCCCCACCGCTTTCGGCCGGCTCTCGTTCGTTATCGCCGCAACCGCCAAGCAGAACGACTACCGCCACCATCAGCATCGTCAATAGCACCCGCCACGCAACTCTCGTCAAAGTGGATCCACTTTCAAGCCTTACCCCGTTTACCCCTCACCGGGCTCTTGGTTGGACATTTTTCTAGGCTAGAGGATCAGTATACGGGTTCCGCCGCCGGCCGGGCGCGTGCTGGGCACTTGCTTTGCTGGACGCGTGTCAGGCGCGCCGCTCGTCGACGTATGTTTCGTAGGAAGAGTAGGCCGGCGTTCTACGCCGGGAGAGGAGCGCCAGTATGGCGCCGCCGGTACCGAGCAAGGACAAAGCGTAGAACATCAGGCTTCCGACGAACGGGATCAGGTAAACGGCGGCCAACACCGTGGCGCCGATCATGGCCGCCAGGGCGTTGCCGCCGTGGTACCGCCGCGTGGCGAACAGGAGGCGCCGCCCGAGAAAGTACGCCGCAACGACGGCCCCGAAGAGCAAAATGGCCAGGTAGGCCGGCGCGGCGAGCAGCAAGAGTGGTATCCCGACTATAGAGACGCCCAAAACCACGGCGAGCAACAAAGCCGCCGGTACGGAAGCCAGGCCCACCAGCAGCGACCGTCCCAGGGACTCCTCGATCTTCTGCGCCGAAGACTCTACAGGCCGGGGCAAAATAACGGCGGCCAGCACGCTGACGGCCACGAAGACCAGGGTCGCGAAAAACCACCCTATAAAGCCCAGCACCCCGGACTCTTCGGAGGAGTTATCAAAACCCGGGGTCATGCCGAAACGCATCTCGCCCCCTACCCGGGCCTCCGATACCGCCTCCATCTCGCAGTTCGGGCAGTTGAAGTCGCCGCCCACCCGGCCTCCGGGTCTCCACTGGACCTCTCCGTGCCCCACGTCCAGGTCACCGCCTATCGGCGCGGCCACAACTACGTCCCCGAAGTCCGCATCCACCGTCCCGCCAACGGGCGCGTACACCTCCACATCTCCCATGCCGGACTTCACGTCTCCGCCCACCCGGCCCCGGATCTCTATGTCGCCTTCGGCCGTCGAGACGTTGCCGGCCGTTTCGCCGGCGTCTACCGTTACATCGCCGAAGATCCTCTTCTCTGCGGCGTGGGCCGCCACCGGAGGAAGCAAAACAAGGGTTCCTACAACCACCAGAAAGAACGTCGTTAGAGCCCGGACGGGGACCCGGGTAGGAGTTGGGATCGAGGCGTTCATACCCGCCGGGTCCGGCGCGTCACCGACACGAAGACTCCCGCCAGCAGGAGATCCAGCAACGCCCCGACGGCCAGTACGACCAGCAACGCGCCCCCGGCGATGGTCAGTACGGTGTTGACCACGTCCGTAAGCACCGAAGCCGAGCCCCAGAACAACGTCATCGCGTCTACCAAAAAGACTGCCGGGTTCACCCCGCTAAAAGCGAGCGCAGACAACGCCGCCGAGAGCAAAATCGCCGCGACGGACGCCCACAGAAGCCGAGCTTTCAAGGGCCGGGTCGGCAAGGCCATAGCCACCGGCCCGCAAACCGACCGGGGCTCGGAGAAGCTCAACGACTTCAGGCAGGCGTTGAGCTTCGCTTCCCGCTCGTACAGCTCGTAGCAGCCGGGGCACTGCTCCAGGTGGGCCCTGACGGTCCTCTCCCGTTCGGGTGTGAGAGCCCGGTCGGCGAGTTCGAAAATTTCTTCCGGCTCGCAGCCGCAGTTTCCGGGAGAGTTCACAGGGCTTCACCTTCGTCCTGGAGCTTTTCGGCCAGCATGTTGCGCGCCCGGAAGAGCCGGCTCTTTACCGCCGCCACCGTAATGCCCAGGACCTCCGCTATTTCCGCGTAGCTCATATCCTCAGTGTAACGCAGAATCAACGGTACACCGTATGTTTCCGGCAGATCCTCTATCGCCCCCCGGACGGCCCGCGCCCGGTCGGATTGCAGCGCCGCCACCTCGGGTCCTCCGGCGGCGCCGGAGTGTATCTCCTGGTTGAACTCCACGACCTCCCGGCGCCGCCGCAGGGTATCCACCCCGAGGTTGTTCGCGATGGTGAGCAGCCACGTCTTGAACCGGTAGTTGGGGTTGAAGGTTTCGAGCCGGTCGTAGGCGCGCAGGAAAGTCTCCTGCACCAGGTCTTCGGCGGAGGTCTCGCGCCGGGCGTAAGGGTATAAGACTTTCCCGACCAGCCGCTCGTACCGGCGGACCAGCTCTTCGTAGGACCGCGTGTCGCCGGCGAGAGAACGGGTCACGAGGTCGTTGTCCTCCAGGTTCTCGCGCCTGAGGGGCAACCCGCGGACCTTTTCTCGCCAGCGGCCAATGGTCACTGTGGGTGTGTACTCCATACCTGAATACTTATACGCCCGGCACTACGGAAAGTTTCCGCGAAAACGGCCTCCTCGTCCAAAAACCCGCGCAGGCCTTTCAGGGTCCACCTCCTTTTTGCGCTTCTTGCCGAGAAACCCGAGCACCAACAATACCCCAATGGAAACCACCAGCGCGTTGGGCCGGCCTACGTCCCTGGCCTCCGGCGCGCCTTCCACGCTCAGCGTTTCCCCGACGACCTCCCCGGAGTACACCGCGACGAGCGGCACACCACCTTTTTCGTAGGTGTAGAGTGGCTCTTTTTCTTCCAGGACCCGCATCTGGTTCGTGTAGATAGACTGGCGCGGCAGGAAAAGGAAGTACGAGTCTTGCCTGGGACGCGCGTCGCGGGTATACCTGTCCGGCGCGATAGGCGCGAGATAGGCGGGCCGGAGGTCTTCACGGAGGTCTCCTATCCTACGGTACGTCTCCATCACTGCATACGTACCGGCCTGCACGTACACGGTCGCCCCTTCGGGCGCGACTTCGTTGACGTACCCCAGTGCCGGTTTGTAGGTATCGGCCAGGTAAGTCGTCTCGAAACCCAAAGAGCGGGCGCCCGGGATCAGGGCGACCCCCTCGCCGTAGTACTCGAGCGAGTTGGCCGTTCCCGTCCACAAAATACCCGGTAGGGCCAGGGCCGCATACGCTGCGAGCACCACGGTCGGCTGCGGCCGCAGCCGGGTCGCCAGCCATCCTATGCCGACCCCGGCACAGACCGTCCAGACGGCGAACGCCGGGAGGAACTGCCGTGGTCCGCCGTAGACCGGCACGAGCCCGGAGCCGGCTATCCCGACGATAAAAACGAGGTTCAGGAGGATCCACCCGGAAACCGGGTTCCGGGCTTCTCCGAACATTCGTACCCCACCGAGGAGCCCGGCGAGCGCCACGACCAGCGGCACGACCGCCACGAGCATGAAAAGCGGGTAGTGCCACGGCGCGCCGGCCCACCACTGCCCCAGGTAAAAAGTCAGGCGCTCGTCCTGGAGACCACCGGCCCACGTGAGGAACTCCCACGTCCGCCCCACCGGGTCTCGCCAGAGCCAGGGCCAGATCGCGTAGAAAACCACACCCCCGATCCCGAAGCTCGTAAACGTCCTCAGCAAGGCCGCTCTCCCCCTCTGGTAGACCAGCACCCAGGCCAACGCGGCGGGCAAGATCGGGAACACCGTCAGCTTGGTGGCGAACGCCAGGCCCAGAAGCAAGCCAGCCAACAAAGTCCGGCCCCGCCCCCCGTAGACGGCCGCCTCGTACAGGGCGAGCATCGCCAGCAGGTACATCGCGGCGGCGGCGCCGTCGAGTTGTCCGAGCCGGGCGAAGCCGAAGAGAACTGGGACGAGCGGCAAGCTCAGGGCGACGCCCCAGGCCTCCACCGGGCCGAACTCCCGGCGCACAAAACGGAACGCGGCGCAGACGGAGATCAGGAACAGCGCGTAGGAGCCGAGCCGGTAAGCGTCCCCCAGCCGGCCGAGGTCGTCCGTCCCGAAGATCAGGGCCCCAACCCCGGCAAAGAGGCCGGCCCAGAGCTTGAAGAACGGCGGGGCCTCATGGCTCTGCTCCCAGTAGCGGTCTATGGAAGCCCACCAGTCCGAAGGCTCGGCGAAGACGTGTCCCACCCACGAAAGGTAGGAATAAGAAGACGTAAAATAGTTCGGCTCGTCCCAGGCAACGCCGATCCGGCCGACGGTCAGCAATCCCAGAAGCGCCAGGGCCACCAGGTACGCCGGAAATGCCCAGCGGTGGCCTCTTTCTTCGCTTCCCTTCACGAGGCTATTCTAGCCCGCCCCGGAAGAGACCGGCGCAGGACGCGGCCGTGCGTCGTGGGCTAGATCGTTAGCTGGCCGTCCGCGGCGAGGCCGGAGGGGCCGGCGTACTCGGTGAGGGCGTTCTTGTCCAGGATCACGATCTTGCGGCTCCGGACTTCTATGTAGCCGTCGCGCTGGAACTCGCTCATCACTTTCGAGACGGCCTCGCGAGTAGAGGCGATCATATTCGCCAGGTCTTGATGCGTCAGGCGTACGTCCAGTATAGTTCCGGTTCCGTTTCCCGTGCCGAAGCGATCCGCGAGGTTTATGAGCAGCGTCGCGAGCCGGGTGGCGACCTCCCGGTGCAGCAAGCTCTCTATCACCTCGTCGGACTGGCGGAGCCGTTCGGAGAAAGAAGAGAAGAGCTTCAGGGCAAAGTCCGGCCGGCTCTTTATGACCCGTTCTATGGAGGCTTTCTGGATGCTCGCCACCCGGGCTTCGGTAACGGTCTCGGCGAACACGTCCTGCCAGCGGCCCTCCACCAGGCTGAGCTTGCCGAAGATACCGCCCTCTTTCAAGAGCGCGGTCGTCGCCTCTTTGTAATCGCCGTAGATCTTGTACAGCCGCACCGTACCGGAGAGGAGGAAGTAGAGTTGATCATCCGGGTCCCCCGGCGTAAAGATAATGTCTTTGGGCCCGAACTTTCGTTCGACGGCCCGTAAACCTACTTCTTCGAAGTCTTCTATGCCGAAGCCGTCGGGCACGCTGGTGACGGCAAATCCCCCGGTGCTATGAGTCGTAAACATCTACTAGCCTTCCGCCTCTCTGCTAAACGTACATCTGCGAATCCCGGTAGAGCCACTATCTTCTTGCGCGGATTATATCCGAGTATATGCTACTAATACTACCCGTAGTGTGAATCCTACAACCAGAACGTCGGCCGAAACGTGGACCGGGGCAGCCTAGCGCGGCAATTGGCCCCCTTCACAGAGGTCAAGCCACTTTGTGGCGCCAATGCAATCCCACACCTTTTCGCTTCGCGACAAAGAGCAGGTCGTCCCGCAACGCATCTATATCTTTGTCATAGATGGTGACGAGGCAGAACTCACTGTGCCGGTACGCCCACACGAACGGCGCGAGATCCCCCGAAACCCGCCTCTTCGACGTCATGCCCCAGGCGTCGCACAACTCCAACTCTCGTCCAACAAGGTCCAGTTCCAGGCGCCATCCCTCGTCGGTCGGCACCTCGAAGTAGCCCCGCAGGCTTCCCGACGGCACCATCGTCTTGCCCAAGTCCTCCGCGAAGGCTTTCTTGTGCTCTTCCACCCCAACCAGGTAATCCGAGTCGTCCACGAGCCTTGGCGGCGCCGGAACGTAAGTACGGTGCTCCGTGACCCTGACACCTTCCGGCGGGTAGAAGCCGATAAAGGGGACCGGTGAACGCCACAGGTGCTTTACGACCCCGAGCGTTACGTTGCGCCGCCCGGAAGGTTCGCCCACGCAATCCGCAAACCGTATACCGGCCAGTTGCATGTGACGCGGCTCCCAGGGCTGCGGCTCCCCTACGCTCCGCAGCTTGCGCCGACGCTTGCTTATCCGATCTACTCTTTCCACAACACGAGCATTTTAGCACCGAAACGAGCCTTGTTAGAAACCGGATTTACCCGGCAAAAAGAAAGGGCGGGGCACGAAGCCCCGCCCGGAGTTGCCGAACTATCTGTTTCTTATTGGCGTGCTACGAGCAGCATGTACGCCAACATCAGCAGGGAAGTGAGTGCCGCCGCGATGTACGTGAAAGCGGCCGCCGACAGTACCCGCTTGGTGCCGGAAGCTTCGGTGCGCGAAAGGATCCCATAGCGCGTAAGTTGGCCGTAGGCCCGGGTCGAAGCGTTAACCTCAACCGGCAGTGTCACCACGTGGAAGGCTAGTATACCGGCGAACGCGACGATGGCGAGTTGGATGAATAGCTGACCAACTCCCGCGGATGCGCCCAAGATGATTCCCATAAAGAACAGTGGGAACCAGAGTTGCCCGGCGAAGTTCACGATCGGGAAGATTCCGGACCGCAGCTTCATCGGCATATATCCGGAGTTGTCCTGAATGGCGTGGCCTACTTCGTGGGCCGCGACGCTGATCGCTGCTATAGAATTCTTATTGAAGTTGCCTTCCGAGAGCCGTACGACCTTCTTGCCCGGATCGTAGTGGTCCGTTAGCTGGCCGGCAACCGGCTCAACCGGCACGTGCGTCAGGCCGTTACGATCCAGAATCGAACGGGCAACCTGGGCCCCGGTCATGCCGCTATTGCTCTGCTGCTTCGAGTACTTGGAGTACGAACTCTTTACCCACAGCGCCGCAATTCCGGAGATGACGGCCCCCAGAATCATTACTATTATGTATCCAAACACTTTTTCCTCCTCAAGAAAGTTTCTGATCGTTGGACAATATTTTACTACACCTTTATACGATAATACCGGAGAAAAAGTTTCGTTTTCCCAGGGAAAAGGGACGAACCGGAGCCCGTCCCTTTTCGTGTAACCGCTGTCCAGTCCGCTAGGTCTGTTGGGAGACTTCCTGTTTCAGGTCTTCTACGGCGGAGGGGTCGGCGAGGGTAGAGGTGTCGCCGAGGTCTTCCGAGCCTTCCGCGACGCCCTGGAGGATACGGCGCATGATCTTACCGCTCCGGGTCTTCGGGAGGTTGTCGGTAAAGACGATCTCTTCCGGTTTGGCTATGGGCCCGATCCGGCTCCGAACCTGCTGGAACAACTCATCTTTCAACTCGTCCGTGCCTTCGCGGTCGCCTTCGAGGGTAACGTAAGCGAAGATGGCCTGGCCCTTGTCTTCGTGCTGCACGCCGGTCACGGCGGCCTCGGCTACGGCCTCGTGGGCAACTAACGCGCTCTCGACTTCCATTGTGCCCATTCGGTGCCCGGAGACGTTTATTACGTCGTCCACCCGGCCCGTGATGGTGAAGTAGCCGTCCTCGTCCCGCTTTGCCCCGTCGCCCGCGAAGTAGGCGTCACCGTACTTCTGCCAGTAGGTCTCCCGGTAGCGCTCGGGATCGTTGTAGAGGGTCCGCAGCATCCCCGGCCAGGGCTGCTTCATAACCAGGTTGCCCTGGTTCTCACCCTCAAGCTCGTTGCCCTCCTCGTCGTAGAGACCGGGGAAAACACCGGGGAACGGGTGTGAGGCGCTGCCGGGCTTCATGGTCGTTATGGCCGGGAGGCCGGTGATCATGATGCCGCCCGTCTCCGTCTGCCACCAGGTATCCACGATGGGGCACCGGCCGCCGCCGACGTTGTCGTAGTACCATTCCCAGGCCCGGGGGTTGATCGGCTCGCCGACCGTTCCCAAGAGCTTTAGCGACGAGAGGTCGTGCTTCTCGAGCGCCTCCGTGCCGCTCTTCATAAACGCCCGGATGGCGGTCGGCGCCGTGTACAGGATGTTCACCCCGCGACGCTCGATGATGTCCCAGAACCTGTCGCCCTCGGGGTAGGTCGGCGTCCCCTCGAACACGAGCGACGTACCGCCGTTTACCAGCGGCCCGTACACGATGTAGGAGTGGCCCGTTACCCACCCAATGTCGGCCGTACACCAGTAGACGTCGTCTTCCTGAAGGTCGAGCACCCACTTGGTCGTGGCGTAGACCTGGGTCATGTAGCCGCCGGTGGTGTGGACGATGCCTTTTGGTTTACCGGTCGAGCCGGAAGAGTAGAGGATAAAGAGCAGGTCTTCGGAGTCCATCTCCTCGGCGGGGCACTCGTCGCCGACGCCCTCCATGAGCTCGTCCCAGTAGTGGTCCCGGTCTTCTTGCATGTCTACTTCGTCGCCGGTGCGGCGTACGACCACGACGTTCTCTATGGATGGCGTATCTTCCAAAGCCTCATCGCTGTTCGACTTCAAGCCGGTCTTCTTGCCGCCGCGCGGCGCCGAGTCGGCCGTAACCAGGACTTTCGCCTCGCAGTCGTTGATCCGGTCGCGCAAAGCGTCGGCGGAGAACGCCCCGAAGACTACGGAGTGTGGAGCCCCGATGCGGGCGCAGGCGAGCATCGTTATCGGGAGCTCCGGGATCATGGGCAGGTAGACCGTCACGGGCTCGCCTTTTTTCACCCCGAGGTCTTTGAGGACGTTGGCGAACTTCTCTACTTCGGCCTTCAGCTCCGTGTAGGTGTAGCGGAGTTCCTGATCCGGCTCGTCCCCCTCCCAAACGAGGGCGTCTTTGTCGCCCCGGCCCCGCTCTATCTGGTAGTCCAGGCAGTTGTAGGAGACGTTAGTCTTCCCCCCGACAAACCACTTCGCCTCCGGCGGGTCCCAGTCCAGGGTTTTTTCGAAGTCCTGGAACCAGTGAAGCTCCCTGGCCCAGGATGCCCAAAACCCCTCGAAGTCCTCTTCCGCCTTTTCGTAGACTGCCGGGTCCGTGACGTTTGCCTGAGAAACGAATTCCTCCGGCGGTTCGTAAGTCTGTACCTCCTGAGTTTCCGGGTTCTGTTCTTCGCTCATTCTGGATTTTCTCCCTTCCCCATTGCATTCTTCTCGGGCGTCCGGGCCCGAACCTTCGATCAACCTCCGACTATAGCCTTTCTTACCCGGTTGTCCGGGTAGTATTCTCTTCTTTTTCGACCACCCCCAACAACTAACTTTCCGTTGCCACGCCCTTCAAATTAGCCGGATCCCGCACCCCGGTCAACCGCCCAGCCCCCAGACACTCTCCCGAAAAGATCGGTAAAGCAGGAAACATTCCCCCGAACCATCTTACAAAGTCTACCCTACCGGCTTTCTTCGCGGTATCTTCACAACCTCCTCTCGCGAGGTTAGTTTCCCAAGGCATATCCATCTTGTCCATCGTCTGTTTGGAGAACGCCCAAAATGTAAACGAGTATGAAATCCTTGTTAAAAATCTTTGTTAAACTTCTCCGGTCTATGGGTCAAAGATTACCAATAGGTCGTTTCAAAACCATTTTGAGGGAACTTTTAGTCCGGGAGGACTGGATCTACCTTCTCAGCTTGTTGCTTCCGCTGGTTTTCTACAACGTGACCTTGAAGGTCGTCCGGATCTTCACCCAGCTCAGTCCCCCCGGTATTCTGGGTTTCTTGGACCAGGTACGCTCCGACGTTTTCTTCAACCTGGGATACGCGTTGTTGTGGATAGGCGTTTTTGCCGTGTTCCGGCGGGGCTTTCCGAGGTGGATCTCCCTGATTTTATTCCACGTTTCCGCCTTGGTGGCCGTAATACTCACGACCGGCACCCACTTCTTCTACAAAACCACGGGCTCGACGTTGGACTACAGCTTCATCATGCTCTCGCTCTCATCTTTCAGCGAAACGTGGCGGATAATCAGTGCCGAAACCTCGGCGCTGCACTGGGTATTGCTGGTGTCTGTTCTGTCGTACCTGATCGTCGGTCCCACGATACTGACCCGCATTCTGGCCCAGAGGTGGCGTCTTCCGGTTCAGGCTCCGGGGAGGCCCTGGAAGGCTTCTTTGATGGTGTGCGTGGCGGCGGTCGTCCTGGGGTCTCTCTCGGCGTTGCCGAGCGCCACGGGCGTCAGCGACACGTTCTCCCGGGACGCCCTAGCAAACATAGCCCTCTCGGAGCTCAACAAACCGGATTTCGGGCCGCAGATCGAGACAGACCTCATCGCCGGCACGCAACCCACGGACGCTTCCCTGGCACAAACACCGCAAACCGACCGGCGCAACGTCGTGATGATATTTCTGGAGTCGACCCGCGCGCGCTCGACGACGCCCTACAACAAAGACCTGGAAACTACGCCGTTCCTGGATGAGTTGGCGGAAGAAAGCCTCGTGTCGGAGAACGCCTATGCCGTCGTGCCGCACACGTCCAAGGCGCTGGTCGCGGCAAACTGCGGCATCGCCCCGCCGCTGGCCACGAAAAACACCGAGTCCGAACCCGACGCCATCCCCGCCCGGTGCCTGCCGGATCTACTCGGGCAGCAGGACTATCGCAGCGCCTTTTTCCAGTCCGCGACCGAGGAGTTCGAACGCCGCACCCAGCTAGTAGAGAACTTCGGCTACGACGACTTTTTCCCGCTCGAAGACATGGAAGAAGAAGGCTTCGAAGAAGTGAACTACTTCGGTCGCGAGGACAACATAATGTTGGAACCGAGCGAGCAGTGGCTGAAAAAGGACAAAGGTCAACCGTTCCTGGCGACCTACTTGACCTTAACGCCCCACCACGACTACACCGTGCCCGACCGGTACGGCGAGAAAGAGTTTGTCGAGGACGAGGAGGTAAACGACTACCTTAACACCATTCGTTATCAGGACTTTTTCTTGAAAAACCTCTTTGACCAGTACAAGGAACTCGGCCTCTACAAAAACACGGTGTTTGTGGTCTTCGGAGATCACGGCGAAGGATTCGGGGAGCACGGGCTGCGCCAGCACGACAACGTTATCTACAACGAAGGGCTCCGGATACCGTTCCTCATCCACGACCCCGGAACCCGGCAGGAAGCGGGGCGGATGGAAGCCCCGGTCAACCTGCTCGACATCGTTCCTACGGTGACGGACTTGCTCGGCTACGACATCGAAGACGGCACGTACCCCGGAACCTCCGTGCTAAACGCCCCGGAAGACCGAAAGCTCCTGGCGAGTTGCTACCAGGAGAACCACTGCCTGGCGAGCATCGAAGGCCAGAAAAAATACATCTACTACTACGGCAATAAGGAAGACGAATACTACGATCTCGCAGAGGACCCTCTAGAGCGCGAGAACCTGGCGCAAGAGAAGAGCGATGAAAGGCTCCAGGCACTCCGTTACGACCTTCTCGCTTGGCAAGCCCAAGTACAGGCGTCTTACGAGAAACACCTCTACGGCAAGGGCTCGGAAAAGTAGCCTCCGCCTCTCTGCCCTCCCTGGCCACGGGACCGTCGATCCCGTAGACTTTGCCGGGCCGAAAGCCGAAGATTTCGCGAGGAGGATGGAATGGCAGACCTTTTGAACGGCAAGAAGATACTGGTAACGGGCGTTCTGGATCGGCGCTCCATCGCATACTCTGTGGCGCGCCTGGCAACGGAACAGGGCGCGGAGATCGTCTTGAGCGGCTTCGGCCGCGCCGCCTCCCTCACCCGCCGCACGGCGAAGAAGCTAGACCCCGAGCCGCCCGTGCTGGAACTCGACGCGAACAAGCCCGAAGACATAGCAGCCGTCGCCGAAGACCTGGAAGAGCGCTGGGGCGAACTGGACGGCATCGTCCATGCCATCGCCTTCGCCCCCGACGACGCCCTGGGCGGCAACTTCCTCACCGCCGGGTGGCCCTCCGTCGCGACCGCCGTCCAGACCTCGGCCTACTCGCTAAAAGCCCTCTCCGTCGGCCTCGCGGACCTCATGAAGCCCGGCTCCTCCATCGTCGGCCTCGACTTTGACGCCCGCGTCGCCTGGCCCGCCTACGACTGGATGGGCGTAGCAAAGGCCGCCCTTGAATCCACCTCCCGCTACCTGGCCCGCGACCTCGGGGAACGCGGCATCCGGGTAAACCTCATCTCTGCCGGCCCGGTAAAAACCCTTGCCGCCAAAGGCATCAGCGGCTTCGAAAGCATAGAGGGTGAGTGGGAAAAGCAGGCCCCGCTAGGCTGGGAGACCACCGACCCCGAGCCCGTCGGCAGGTCCGTGGTCAGCCTACTCTCCGACTGGTGGCCGGCGACTACGGGAGAGTTGATCCACGTAGACGGCGGCTACCACGCGATGGGCGCTGCCATCCGGTAGCCTCTGTCAGCCTCTGCTCAATGGCGCTCGGGCCAGGCCAGACGCAGTCCCAGGCCCACCAGCACGCCGCCGGTCAGCCAGCTCAGGCCGTTGGCCGCCCGGGGCCGGCGTCTCAGCCAGCCGCCCAGGGCACCCGAGAAATAGGCGACGAAGCTGAAGAGCACCCACGTCAAGAGCGCGAAGGCCAGCCCAAAAAGAAGAAGCTGCAGCGCCACGCCGATCTCCGCCGGCCGGTTGGCGAACTGCGGCAGGTACGCCAGAAAGAAGACCGCTATCTTGGGGTTGAAGACGTTGGAAACGACAGCCTGACCGTAGACACTCCGGAGACCGAGGGACGGCCTGCCCTCGGGAGAAAACACGAACCTCTCCCGGTCGAGCAATGACTTTATGCCCAGGTAGATCAGGTACGCCGCCCCGACGTACTTGACCACCGTATAGGCCGTCGCCGAGCTTGCCAGGATGGCAGAAAGGCCTGCCGCCGCGAACAGCGAGTGGCACACGAGCCCCGTGCTCGCGCCGGCCGCCGAGACCAGCGCGGCCCGGCGGCCCAACGTCACGCCGCGGGTGAGCACGAGGATGTTGTCCGGCCCCGGCGCCAGGATCACCACTAACGAAGCCGTAAGAAACAAAACCAGTGCTGTCTCATCCAAGTCGTTCCACCTCCTTTCATACGTCGGCCCACTAAAACATCAGATACGGGACAGGCTTATTCCGCAGTCGAAAGAACCTCCCTCTGACGCTAGCCGTACTTGCCGGTCCAGTCTTTCCGGCGCCGCTTATAGTGCCCATCTTCTCTGGCGAGCAAGTACTTTTCGTAGAACACGCGGGCGGCGCGGGCTTTCTCATTGTCGAGCGCGTCGGGCTCCTGCGGGAGCACCTCGCCCCGGGCGTCGTACTTCTTGCCGGAGCGGTGGTTGGCGTAGCGGCGCGCCCGGGTGTAGCCCATCTGCAAGAACTTCCTCGCCATGTCCATACCAACGAAGTCGTCCTGCCGCTTGTAGTCCAAAAAAAGCGCGTAGATGCTCTCCGAAGACTCCCGGGCGATCTCCTCCGTCTTGAACCGCCAATACGGCAGGATCTCCGACTTGTACGGCTCGACAAGCAAGACTCCCTGCTCACCTTTTCCAACCCTGTAAAGGTGCGGCTGCTCACGAAAGTTCGTGTTCTGAAAGTCGAGCGAGTAGTCGAACTTCGGGACCAAACCGCGGTTAGCGTCGCGCCAGCGAAGCGAACTTCGTGTACTGCTCCAGCCACGCAAGCTGGGTCTTGCCGGTCGGGCCGTTGCGGTGTTTGCCGACGATGACCTCGGCAATGCCTTTGTCGTCCGAGTCCGGGTTGTAGTACTCGTCGCGGTAGAGAAACATTACCATGTCCGCGTCCTGTTCTATGGCACCCGAGTTGTGTGTTATCAGACCATCGACGTAGAAGTTGTGAAGGTCGCCCACGGTGAGATCGTAAGTCTTTTCCTTTCCGCAAGGCACCACCTCTACAACCTCGTCCCAAGTAAGGTCGCTGTGGGCCAACTCTCTCAACCATCCGAGATCCAAGCGCTCGGCCACGCCGGCAGCCGTGGCACGTGACATTTTCTTTCCCTGCTCGCGCCAGCCCACGTCGGCGTGGGATAGTCTCGCTCGTGCTCGTAAATTATTGATTCGGGCATTCACGGACAAAGGTAAGCGATCTATGCTGCCGGCGTCGTTTCGTTTCCCGCTCACAAACGAAGAGACTGCACTTTCGTGCTTGGCACCGAGGAAGCCCACCCGTTCCAGGTAAGCGCCTACCTCGGCCCGCTCCCCGATGTATACGACGTAGCTGAAACTGTTTTTAGTTGGATAGCCTGAAATCGCGTTGTCAAGCGTGTGTATAGACGAGCGTATACCGAGCCGGATCAACAACTCTTGCACGTCACGGGCTAACCGCTCGCTAACGGTCGCCAAGCGCACACATGACCGTGAAACTCGTTGAGAAAAGGAGCCGTCTGCGTGAAACAGGCCGCGTAGCACAGCCACAATAGATTCATTGCTCCAACCAAAAACGCACCCGGGTATGTGCTTGTCGCGTCCGGTATGTCCCCACGCCCCAATGTCTCGTAGCCAAGACGTTAGTGAGTTTTTGCCGGCGCCACACAATCTGCCAGTGGTGAATATGACCTTTAGCGCCGTAGTATTTCCCTCGTGTTCGGGCTTGATAGCGGGACTCAGCCCAAAGGCGTTGCGACCGAGTGCCGACGCGACATCGGCTTCATCACGGGTCGCCACCGTGAGCGCGGGGCTGCCACCGAGCCAGCCGTCACCCAGAAGCCATCCTAGAAGTAATGCCCGGTCGGAGGCTACTGGGGCAGTGTTTGCCGGCTCGGGTAGCTGACGCGGTGATGCAACGCAGTCGCCGGACTGCAGATCCTGCACTTTTGCCCAACCCGTATCGAGCATGACCCTGTGTCCGCCGCTAGCCCGCAGAACACGGCCTTGACGGGTACGGACTTTGTAGATAGTCTTTTCGCCCGTCTCCCAAATATCTTCGACCGGACGTTTGTGGAGTTTTAGATCTGCCCCTATGCTCCAGACGTTTGGCCAGACATTTCGACTAGCAATGTCTTCCACCCGTATTCGTAGTCCGGTGTCCGCGTCAGTAACGAGAGCACTGCCAGGCAAACAATCGCGCAGGTCCGATAGCAACGGTCGCTTGTCGTGGCGCTGCTCGACGGCGCGGGAGAGCTGGGCTATGGCGAGTACCGGCACGTCGAGGTCGCGGGCCAAGACCTTGAGGCCGCGGCTGATCTCTGCTATCTCCTGCTGGCGGTTCTCGCGATTGTTCCCGATCATGAGCTGCAAGTAATCCACCACGACGAGCGAGAGCGGCTTCTCGTCCTGGGCGTTGAGACGGCTGGAAAGCCGCCGGACCTTTGCCCGCATCTCCATCAGGTTGATGCCGGCGGTGTCGTCTATCCAGATCGGCGCCCGGCTGACCTCCGCCACCCCGCGTACCAGCTTCGGCCAGTCCTCGGCCTTTACGTTCCCGCTCCTCAGGTCTTGCGTCGCGATGCGCGTCGTCTGCGAAATAAGCCGCTGTACAAGCTGCTCCTTGCTCATCTCCAAACTGAAGATTGCCACCGGCAACTCTACCACACTCGCTGCGTGCCAAATTGCATTTAGTGCGAATGCCGTTTTTCCCATTGCCGGCCTGGCAGCCAGAACTACGAGGTCGCTCTTATGGAAGCCGGTGGTGAGCTTGTCAAGGTCGTCGAAGCCGGTTTCGACGCCGGTTACTTCGCCTTCGGATTCATAGAGGCGTTGGATCATCTCCAGGGCGCCGGGCGCGAGTTCTGAGACCGGAGCAAGCCTTTCGCGCAGCGTCCGGTTGGAGACGCTGTAGACGAGTTGTTCGGCGGCGTCGAGGGCTTCGTTTACGTCGTCGGGCTCCTGGAAGGCGTCGTCGGCGATGCGGCTGCCGGCGTCTATGATGGCCCGCAGTAGTGCTTTGCCCCGTACTATTTCGGCGTAACGGGAAGCGTTGGCGGCGGTCGGGACGCTTTCTACCAGTTGGAAGATGTAGGCCCGGCCGCCGATCCGGTCCGCCTCGCCCATCCCTCTGAGCTCGTCCAGAAGGGTGAGTTGGTCTATGGGATCCCCTTTGGCGTAGAGCCGCATCATGGCCCGGTACAGAACCCGGTGCGTTTCAGAGTAGAAGTCTTCGGCCGCGATCGACTCCGCCACCGCCGCCACCGCAGGCTCCGAGACGAGCATGGCCCCAACGATCGCCCGCTCGGCATCCAGGTCATGCGGCGGTACGCGCGCGGCGTCGGCGCCTCCGGCTACCTCTCTCATTCTCCCCCGACGTTCCATCTCCACAATATGCAGCAAAAAAGGCCCCAATACAATGCCATCGGGGCCTTTACGCCTAAGCCTATAGTAGAGGTGTTACGTGTACCTCAAGTTGAACTACAGCTTGGGTACGACGATGACTTTCACGGTCGCCTGAACGTCGCCGTGGACCTGCACCGGGACCTGGTGGGTTCCGAGTGATTTTATCGGCTCGTTGAGCACGATGCGGCGGCGGTCTACGCGTACGTCGCGGGCTTTTTGGATAGCATCGGCTATGTTGGCCGCGGTAACGGAGCCGAAAAGGCGTTCGTCTTCGCCGGTGCGGGCTTCGATGGTGATGACGCTCTTGTTGAGGGTCTCGGCGATCTCGCCGGCCCGCTCCGCCAGCCGGCGTTCGCGTTCTTCGGTTTCTTCCATCTCCCGGCGGGCTTCCTCCATTTTGGTGGGGGTGGCGACCTCGGCCAGGTTACGGGGAACGAGGAAGTTGCGAACGTAGCCCCGGCTCACGTCCACAATGTCTCCGCGCTGCCCAATCTTCTCCACGTCTTGGGTCAGTATTACCTGCATAAGCCTCCCCCTACTGTCCCGCCACGTAGGCCAGAAGCGCCATTTCGCGGGCGCGTTTTATAGCCGATGCGGCCTCCCGCTGGTGTTGCGGACAAAGCCCCGTTACCCGGCGCGCCCGGATCTTGCCGCGGTCCGAAGTGAACCGCCGGAGCATGTTGTAGTCCTTATAATCTACGTAGCTTATGTTTTCCTGACAAAATATGCACGGTTTACTCTTTACCGGCCGATCGCCCTTATCCGGGCCTCTTTTCCTGCGTTGTCCCATCTGGGGACCTCCTGATCCTGTAGCTAACCGGAGACCTGGGCGGTTTCGGCCGTTTCGGTCATCTCAGCAGTTTCTTGTAACACGGTTTCCTGTGGAGATCCGGCATAGTCCGGCGGCAGCTTGACCACCATGTGCCGCAGCACGTCGTCGGAAACCCGCAAGATGCGCTTGAGCTCCACGAGCGTCCGTTCTCCGGCGGTAAAGCTCATAATGGAGTAGAAGCCGTCCGTACGGTTGTCTATCTCGTAGGCCAGCTTCCGACGGCCCCAGTGGTTCGTCTCGGTGACCTCGCCGCCGGTACGCTCGATGACGGTGTGGAACCGGGTGAGCGTGCTCTCGACCTGATCCTCGTCGAGCTCGGGAATAACTATGAGCATGGCTTCGTAAACGTCGATAATTGCCTCCTCTGGTCTCTAACAGCTTCCCCGGCGCCGATAGCGACCGCAGAAGCAGGGGCTTGTGGAATTGCTGCAATAGTTTACCAGCGAGAAGTAAGTGTTACAAACGGTGCCACTGCTCGATCCGCCTGCGTACAAAGTATGAGACGATAAACACCACGGAACCGGCGATAAGAGCGTCAACTACCGGTTGAGTGCCCCCGAAGATCCAAGCCCCGACGAGCCAGACGACTACCCAGATTATGCCCATGGCAGCAGCGTAAACCAGTGCGCTTGTTCGGTTGCCGGATCTCTCCATTTCTCAGTCCTTTCTACAATGGTCTCAAAGCATTTTAGCCCACTGGCAAACCCCGACAAACTGTCGCCACTGTCGCCACTTTCACCACCCTATTCACCTTCGCGGATATACTCAGCGGATGGAAAACGGAAGCAAAATTGCTGTAAAGACCGAAGATCTGGCGAAGGTTTACGGTGAGGGCTCCACGACGGTGCGGGCGCTCAAAGAGGTTTCGTTGGAGTTTCCGGAGGGTGAGTTCGCGGCGATCATGGGTCCTTCGGGCTCGGGGAAGAGCACTTTGCTGCACATCCTCGGGGCTTTGGACCGCTCTTCATCGGGGCGGGTCATCGTCGGCGGCGTGGAGCTTTCGGACCTCTCGGACAAGAAGCTAACGCTGCTGCGGCGGGAGCGGATGGGCTTTATCTTTCAGTTCTTCAACCTGATCCCGACGCTTTCGGCCGAGGAGAACGTGTTGCTGCCGGCCCTGATCTCCGGCGAGAAACCCGCAAGTTACGCCGACCGCCTCGATGAACTCCTGGACCTCGTGGGGCTCTCGGGACGCCGAGAGCACCGGCCCGACGAGCTCTCCGGCGGCGAGCAGCAGCGGGTGGCGATAGCCCGGGCGCTCGTCCGCAACCCGGACATCATTCTGGCCGACGAGCCGACCGGGAACCTGGATTCTAGGACTGGAACCGGGGTGCTAGACCTCATGCGCGAGTCCGCCGCCCGTTACGAGCAGACGATCATCATGGTCACCCACGACCCTCGCGCCGCCTCCGCCGCCGACCGGGTGGTCTTCCTGGCGGATGGCCGGGTGGTGGACGAGCTTCGAAACCCGAACCCGGAGGAAATCTTCGAGCGCATCAAGACGCTGGAAACAGCAGGGTAAAAGCCGGAGCAGCTTTCTGTTTCTAACCGGCGGGAACTCCCGCCGCGCCCCCGATCAAGCCCACGAAAAGCAGCGCTATGGCGGCGATCAACGCCAGACCGTTCAGGACCGTGCCGAGCGTGGCGAAGATCTTCTTGCGGCGGCCCTGGATCAGGCCAGCTACCCCGAACACTACGCCGACGAAGGATAGAAAAGGGGCTCCCAAAAACCCCACGGATACCAGCAGGAGCGGGAGCAGCGCCCGCTCTGCCTGCTCCCTCAACTCCGGGGGCAAGTCTTCCGGGTTCTGTATCGACTGCGGGTCTTGTATTACCTGCGGGTCGATGTCCTGAATAATGGGCCCCAGCACGACGAAGGAGACGACGAGCGCCCCGACGAACAACACCACGCTGAGGATAAAAAAGACGAAAGACGTGATTCCTAACCTGGAGTGTTTGTTTTCTATGCCTTCCCCGCCAGAGGTGCCGGAAGGTTCGCCACCGGAGTTCCCTTTTTCCCTGTATCCTCTATCGCCTTCGTCGACGGCCATCGGCGCCTCCTTTTGTGGCTGGGCTTCCGGGCGTTGAGTTTAAGATAGGAGATCTCACCCGGCAAACGTCCCTCCCGGCCCGAACCCTCCGACAAACTGAGAAAGCAGGTCTAAAGTGTCGCGAGTTATCGAACACACTCCGGCGTCTATCCGTAGAGTAGACTCGCAAGCATGAAGCTCCGCCGGTTTTCAAGCCTCAGTTTCCGCAACCTGGGTTCCAGGCTCCAGCGCACGGTTCTGACCACCGTAGGAATCGTGCTCGGGGTTGGCATCGTCTTCGGGGTACTGACCCTCTCGAACACGATGTCGAGCACTTTCAAAGACCTTTTTACCCGCGCCTACGGGAGCGCCGACCTGACCATCACCGCCGCCGGGGGCAGCGGGACTTTCAGCGAAGACCGCGTTCAGGAGGTCCGCTCTACGCCTGACGTGCAGTCCGCCGCGCCGCGGCTCTCGCTGCCGGCGTCCCTGATCCTGGACGAAACGGACGAGAACGGGCTGCCGAAAGTCCAGAGCATGCGGCTCTTCGGCGTCGAGCCGGAATCCGCCTCCCTGGCGACGGGCTTCGACCTGACGGAGGGCCGCTACCCGGAGAACGGCGCGGAGCTTACCCTCGACGGCGGCACGGCCGAGTCCGCCGGGTTGCGTGTGGGCGATACGGTGCGTATCGGGACGCCCCAGGGTCCAGAGGAAGCGGAACTGGTCGGGCTGTTGCGGATACCGGGTGGTTCGTTCGGCGGGGTGGGTTTCGGCATGACACCCGCTGGTTACGCACAAGAGGCATTTGATAACGAAGGGGAGATCTCCGGTGTCTCCGTGAGCGCGGCGGAGGGTGTGGCGCTCCCGGAGTTACAACGGCGGCTCGACCGGAGGCTCGGGGATGGGTTTCAGGTGGAGCAGTCTACGACCCGCACGGATCAGGTAAGCAGCCAGTTGCAGGGGTTCCAGATCGCGCTGCTCTTCTTTGCCGGTACCGCGCTTTTCGTCGGGGCGTTTCTTGTCTTTAACGCGCTTTCTATGACGGTACTGGAACGAACCCGCGAGCTCGGGATGCTGCGGGCGTTGGGTTCCACGCGGGCCATGATCGGTCGCTCCGTCATGATCGAGGCCGTGCTTCTAGGATTCCTCGGCTCGGTGGTCGGGGTGCTCTTCGGCTACGGGATGGCGCGGGCGCTCGTGTTCCTTTTCGGAAAGGCTTTTACGTTCGAGATCACGAAACTCTACCTCTCCCCCTTCGCGTTCGCCTCGGCGATAGTCGTCGGCATTTTAGTAACGGTAATCGCAGCACTGTACCCTGCCTTACGGGCCGGCCGGGTGAGTCCGGTCGAGGCGATGCGTGCCAGAACCGGAGGCGACTCCGGACACCGATCACGACGACTATCTCTTCTCGCACCGGTACTAGGGATTTTGCTGGTCGGGGTTTGCGCGCCCTGGATCTACTACCTCGCCAGCAACCTCTCCGCCAACCTCGACGGCCTCATCTACGCCTCCGGGATAGTCGGTGTGATCGGCACCTTTCTCGGCGTCTCGCTCATAATTCCGGCCCTCGTAAAACCGCTCTCGTTGCTGTTCTCCCCCATCCTGCGGCTGCTCTTCGGGGTGGAAGGCCGGATGGCGGCGGCGAACGCGACCCGTAACCGCACCCGGACGGCGCTCACGGCCTCGGCGCTGATGGTCGGCATCTCGCTCGTCATAGCGTTCTCGGCGCTCGGCGGGAGCGTGCTCGGCACGATCCAGGCTTCTTTGGAGGGCTCGCTCGGCAGCGACTACGTCGTGCAACCCGTCGTCCAGACCTCCGACGCCACCTTCTCCGAAAAACTTCCGGAGAGGGTCTCGAACATCTCCGGTGTTGAAGAAACCACCGCCCTCTCATCCACCTTTCTGCGGCAGGGCGAGGAAGTGAACTTCGTCTTCGGAGTGGACAACAGCTACCCGGACATCTTCCGACTCGATTACGCCGCCGGAGACTCGAATGCCTTCTCCGAATTACAAAACGGCTCTGCGCTCGTCGGCAAACAACTCGCCGAATCGCGCAAGCTGAAGGTCGGAGAGCAGATAGAGCTCCCGACGCCCAAAGGTCCGGAGAAGTACCCGGTCGAGGGTATTCTGGAGAACGACCTTCTGGGCGGCGGTGGCGGCATCTACCTCTCCGATGAAGTTCTCGCCAGCGACTTCAACGAGAAGGCCGACGAGTTCCTCGCCATAAAGGCAACGCCTGGTTCGGATCGAGAAGCGTTGAGCGGTGAGATGGAGGAAATTCTCGGAGATTATCCGCAATTCACGTTCTACTCCAACGCGGAGTGGAAGGAGCAGATAGAAAGCGACTTCAACCGCCAGTACGTCTTTTTCTACGCCATCATGGGTGTCTCGGTGGCGGTCTCGGCCTTCGGGGTCGTAAACACCCTGTCTATGAGCGTCTTCGAGCGGACCCGCGAGATCGGGATTCTCCGCGCCGTCGGGTCCACCCGGCTCCAGGTCGGACGGCTCATCATCGACGAAGGCGTGGTCATCAGCCTCATCGGCTGCCTCGTCGGGGTCGTCGTCGGTTCCCTGCTCGGCTACCTGTTCGTCCGCGGCTCTGGCGCCGGCGGCTTTGAGGTGAGCTTCTTCTACCCGACCGGTCCCGCCGTCTACGCCCTCGTGGCCGGTCTGGGCATCGGCATCTTCGCCGGCCTCCTCCCGGCCCGCTCCGCCGCCCGCACGAACATCGTGGAAGCTGTACAGTACGAGTAGCCGGCGCTGAATACGCATGGGAAGGTGGAGCCGTGGTAAAAGAACCCGACACCAAACAAGGCGAACCACCCGGTCCGGCAGCCCCGCCGTTGTGGCCGTATATCCCGCCGCTGGTGGGCTTGACCGGTATCGTGTGGGCGTATTTCGCTGTCAACAATGGCATTTGGGGGGATGTCTTCGGTATCTTGCCGGCGGTGCTGCTGATCTCCCCGAGCCTCTCGAACGTTTTCTCCGGCGGCGACGCCCGCCTCTCCCAGTTCATGTGCCTGGGGGCGTTTCTCGGGGTAGTCTTGTCATTTCCGATGATGTTCGTCGTCAGTATCCCCGTAGGAGTGGTGCTTTTAGTGCTCTCTGCGGTTAGCTTCGTGGCCGCCGGGTATCTGGCCGTCGGTGAAGACCCCGTCCCGGTGGACGTGCCGGAACCCGAGATGGGCTTGAAACTCTCCACGAAAGCGGCGAGCGACGAGGTCAAGATGACCGTCATAATTCTGACTACTTGGCCGCACGCGGTGGGTTCCAGGGCCGCACGGGTTTCTCGTGAGGTAGATGAAGCCCTGGAGCTTTTCGAGGACAAAGGCTGGCTAGAGAACCCCGGCGGATTTCACCACGAACCGCCACCGGCGGAGAACCTCAGTTGGTCGAAGTTCCGCCACAAGGGATGGGACATGGAGCATTTCAGTTTCGAGAGCGGCTACGAACCGCATTCCGGCGAACCCGGCCGGGACACCTGGCTCTCTAACGAGGCCAACCGCACGGCTCACGCCCTCACCCTCCGACACCGGGATGAGAACCGTCCCTGGCTCGTGTGCATCCACGGTCTCCGTAACGGCTCGCCGCACAAGAGCAGCGACCTTTTTCAGCCGGAATTTTTGCACGAGGAGTTGGGGTTGAACCTTCTTTTTCCTTATCTACCGCGTCACGGCCCCCGGAAGCGCGGTATTGTCAGCGGCTCACCCCTGCTCGGGGGAGACATGATGCAGCTCCTGCACGCCGGGGCCCAGGGATCTTGGGACATCCGGCGTATCCTCTCCTGGCTCCGGCAGCCGGAACAAGACGCACCAGCGGTCGGCGTCCTGGGTCATTCTCTGGGAGGCTACACGGCAGCCCTGCTCGCCGGCCTCGACGACAACATTGACGGCGTGGTCTCAGCCAACCCGTCAGTAGACCCGTCCCACATGTTCTGGCGCGACGGCCTCTCCGCCGCGACGCGCTACCTCAAAACGGAGGGCACGACGCAGAAAAAGTCGGACCGGCTACTCAGCGTTGTGTCCCCACTCTCCTTTGAACCCCGCGTACCGAAAGAAGGCCGGATCATCATAGCGAGCCTGGCCGACCGCATTATTCCACCCAGCGAGCCACACAGCTTATGGCAGCATTGGGACCAGTCCCGTGTCCTCTGGTATCAAGGCACCCACTTCGGTCTACTGCGCGCCACCAAGGGCCGGGAAGCCGTCAGAGAAACCCTCCGCGACGCCGGAGTTCTTTCTTCCGTTTCTGAAGGCTAACATCCTCTAACCGCAAGACACGTCCTCGTAGCGTCCCCGTACATAGTCGCGCGCAAAAAGCGTCTCTGCTAAAACATGCGGATGGAGACGCAAAAGAGAAACGCGCGGCGGGCCGAGTCCGGCCCGGTGGCGCCCTCCTGGTGGCCGGTGGTGGCCGTGGTCCCGGTCGTAGCCGGGATGCTGTGGATGTGGTTTGCCGTACGGGGCGGTGTGCTGGGCGAAGTTCTGGGCGCCGCACCGGGGACCCTACTTTTGGCGACGGGCCTCTCAAACCTGCTGTGGGCCGGGGACGCCCGCATCTTTCAGTTCATGTCTTTCGGGACCGTTCTTGGGATGTTGCTATCTCTGCCCACCGCGTTCGTCTCGGGTCCGGTAGCTACTCTTGTGTTACTGGTCCTGTCTGCTATGAGCTACGTGGCCGCGGGGTATCTGGCGCTGGGACAGGAGCCCGTACCCCCGGAGGCGCCTGAGCCCCGGCTCGGCCTGAAACAGTCCTACACAGCCGCCGGCGACGAACTCTCGATGTGTACCATCGTACTCACCACCTCGCCGCTCTGGGTCGGGCCGCGGGCGGCCCGGATCGGCCACGAGACGGACGCGGCGCTGGAGGTATTCGACGACAAGGGATGGCTCGCCCGCCCAGCAAGCTACCACCGCGAGCCGCCATCCCTCGAAAACCCTTACAAAAAGCCTCTGCAACACAAAAATTGGAACATGGAGCATCTCTCCTTCGAGAGCGGCTACGAGCCGTGGCCGGACGAACCGGGCCGGGACCGCTGGCTCTCCTACGAGGAGAACCGCACGGCCCACGCCTGGGTCATGCAGCACCCCGGGGAGCCTCGACCGTGGCTCGTGGGGCTTCACGGTATCAGGATGGACTTTCCCCACCGGGACCTCTTGCTCTACCGGCCAGAGCACCTCCACCAGGAACTCGGCCTGAACCTTTTGCTTCCGATACTCCCGATCCACGGCCCCCGCAAGGTCGGAGCCGTGAGCGGCGACCGCATCCTCTCCGGCGACGTGATGGATACCGTCCACGCCGGGGCCCAGGCGATGTGGGACGTCCGGCGACTCATCGCCTGGCTTCGGCAGCCGGGACAAGACGCCCCGGCGGTCGGGGTGATCGGGTACTCTCTAGGCGGCTACACGGCAGCCCTGCTCGCCGGCCTCGAAAGCGGGGTGGACTGCGTGATCTCCGGCAACCCCGCCGTTGACCCGTCCGGCCTGTTCTGGCGCAACGCCCTCTCCCTGACCACCCGTTACCTGAAGACCGAGGGCGTCACGGAAGAGAAGATGGACACCCTGATGCGCCCTGTAGCGCCGCTCGGTCTAACACCGCAGATAGCCCGGGAAAAACGGGCCATCTTCTGCGGCGTCGCCGACCGGGTGGTGCCACCGGGCGAGGCCACTAGCCTGTGGCGCCACTGGAAACAGCCGCGCATCCGGTGGTACCAGGGCTCCCACCGCGGCTTCCTCCGCACCGTCGAAGGTGAGAAGTTTATCGAGGAGACGCTCCGGGCGACGAACGTGCTGCCGGCAGAGAGCTAGACTCGTTCCAGCACCGCGCACTTCAGATACCGGGTCTCGGGGACCGTAAGTATCTCCGGGTGGTCGTCGGCCTGGCCGCGCCACCCTCTCACCCGCAGCGTGCGTCCGGCATCTGCCGCCGCGGCACGGAGGGTTTCTTCCATGATCTCCCGCGAGAAGTGGTGCGAGCAGGAACAGGTAATGAGAGTGCCGCCGGGCGCGAGGAGCTTCATGGCCCGCAGGTTGATCTCCTTGTACGCCTTCCGCACCCGGTTCAGCTCCCGCTTCGTCTTGGCGAAGGCCGGAGGATCGAGGATCACAGCGTCGTACCGCTCTCCGGCATCCGAACGTTTGCGCAGCAAATCGAAAGCGTTGGAGCGGGTGAACGAGATGTTCTCCAGGCCGTTTAGCTCCGCGTTGGACCGGGCTGCATCCAACGCCGGTCCGCTGGAGTCCACCGCTTCGACGGTATCCGCACCTCGTGCAGCTTGCAACGCGAAGCCCCCGGTGTAGGAGAAGACGTCTAGCACCCTTCCAAAAGCGTAACGACCGGCGGCCAGATGGTTCTCGCGCTGATCCAGAAACCCGCCGGTCTTCTGCCCGCTCCAGAGATCCGCCCAGTAAAATATCTTCCCTTCCCGCACCACTACGCTCTCCGGGACCTCGCCAGTGAGGACGCGAACCGTGGTGTCGAGGCCCTCTTTCTTGCGGGCGGCGGAGTCGTTGCGGGCCAGAATGCCGGAGGGTCCGAGCAGGTTCTCTAGTGCCTTTATCACCCACTCCAGCCGCTTCTCGACGGCGGCGGAACCCACCTGGAGCACCAGGTAGTCACCGTAGAGATCCACGACGAGCCCCGGTAGGCCGTCTGCCTCGGCGTGGAGGATGCGGTAGGCGTCGGCGTCTATGCGAAGAGATTTCCGGTACTCCAGAGCTTTCTCTATCCGGCTCGCGAACCACTCTTCGTTTACGGGCGCCTGGGTACGCTCCGCTACGCGCAGCGAGATCTCACTGCGCGGGTTGTAGAAAGCCTGACCGAGAAACCTTCCCCGCCGGTCGAGTACCCGCACCACGTCACCGGCCGTACCCGAGGCTTCTGCCACGTCCGAACGGTACACCCAGGGACGTCCCGACCGCACCCGGTCCGCCCCCCGGTTCGTAAGCGTCGCTTCGGGTTTTGTCCGGCCCAACTCTGTAAGCTCCTTTACCTGGTTTCGTGGCTTATCCTGCTAGGATCTGCGCGGTACACTTACTATACCTTTGTCCGACGGAAGGATGGTGCCGCTTGGCGGCGAAGCGCATAGCGATTGTCGGCGCCGGGATGGGCAGCCTCGCCGCGGCCATCCGGCTGCAGGCCCGGGGTTTCGAGGTCGAGGTCTTCGAGAAGAACGACCAACTCGGCGGACGCATGGGACGCCTCGAAGCCGAAGGGTTCACCTTCGACACCGGCCCCTCGCTCCTCCTGATGACCGACACCTACCGCGACCTCTTCCGCTCCGCCGGTCGCGAGCTCTCAGACTACGTGAATCTCATCCCTCTAAACGCGAACTACAGGGTCAACTTCGGCGATGGCGACTCCATGACGATTCAACGCACGCTCCCCGAGCTTATAAACGAGCTCGAGCGCATCGAACCCGGCGTTACCCCGCGCTTCTATCGTTTTCTCGAAGACGCCTGCCACAAGTACCGCCTCGGACGCAAGGAGTTCGTAGAGCGAGACTTCGACAAAGCACAGGACTTCTTCGGGCTTCGTAATCTCCGGTTACTACTCAAAACGAACGCCGTCGGCAACTATTACAAGAACGTCTCGAAGTTCTTCCGCACGGAGAAGCTACGCCAGGCGTTCAGCCTCCAGACGATGTACCTGGGTCTCTCGCCGTTCCGGGCGCCGGCCGTTTACTCGCTACTTCCCTACACCGAGCTTGCCGAGGACGGCCTGTGGTTTCCGGAGGGCGGGATGTACTCGCTCGTGGAGGCTATGGAGAAGTTGGCGGCCGAGCTAGGTGTCAAATTCCACCTGAACAGCCCGGTAGAGGAAGTTACCGTCACCAAGGATCAGGCACAGGGCGTGCGGGTAAACGGCGAAGAACACGCCGCAGACGCGGTGCTGGTCGGCGCCGACCTCCCCTACGCTTACCGCTCGCTGCTCCCAAAATCGGCGGAAAAAGACTTCGATGGTCGCCGCAAGCGCGAGAAGCTGGAGTACACGGCCTCGGCTTACATGCTCTACCTCGGCATGGACCACAAACTGGACAACATGCTTCACCACAACTTCTACCTGTCCTCCGAGTACAAGGAGAACTTCGACGCCATCTTCCAGGAGCGCCGGCTGCCGGACGACCCATCGTTCTACGCCGTCGTGCCCTCGAAGACCGAGCCGAGGATGGCCCCTGAGGGGCAGGACGCCTTGTTCGTGCTGGTCCCGGTTCCGCATCTCGGTCCGAACGTGAACTGGGAGCGCGATGGTGCGGCTTTCAAGGAGAAGGTGTACGGGTTGCTGGAAGAGCGCTGCGGCATCGAGAACGTCCGGGACCACATCGTCTACGAAAAAGTCCGCACGCCGGAGGACTGGCTCACGGACTACAACCTGGAGGAAGGCGCGGCGTTCGGTATCGGGCACGGCATCTTCCAGGTCGGGTACTTCCGGCCGCCGATGGTCTCGGAGAACATCGAGAACTTATACTTCGTCGGGGCGAGTACCCGCCCCGGGACGGGTGTGCCGCTGGTTACCATCGGGGCGAAGCTGGTCTCGGAGCGCATCGGGCGCGAGATCGGGACCGGATAATGCGCCTGGATCCGGCAGGAGGACAGACCCTCGAAGGTAAGCTCACGCTGCCGGAGAGCTACGACCTCTGCCGCCGGGTACAGAAGGCGCACAGCAAGACCTACCACTTCTCGACCCGGCTTCTGCCACCGGAGGTCCGGCCGCACGTCTACGCGCTCTACGCCTTTATGCGGTACGCGGACGAGATCGTGGACAACCCCGGAATAAAGAGCCTTGGGGAACAGCACGAAGCCCTCGACGACTTCGAGAACGAAACGGTGGCAGCCGTATCGGGAGAGGGTACGGCAAACCCCGTGCTCAACGCCTACGCCAACACGGTACGCGCCCGGGGGATAAGCCTCGACACCATAACGGACTTCATGAAGAGCATGAAGATGGACACCCGCGTCTTCCGCTACGAGACCTACGAAGACCTCGAAGCCTACACCTACGGTAGCGCGGCGGTCGTTGGTCTAATGATGTGCCGGGCCGTCGGTGTCGAAGACGACGCTGCAGACCACCACGCCGAAGCCCTCGGGGTAGCGATGCAACTCTCCAATTTCTTGCGGGACATGAAAGAGGATTGGGAGCGGGGCCGGATCTACGTTCCGTTAGAAGACCTGGAACGCTTCGATTACACCGAAGAGGACTTGGGAAAAGGCGTCGTGGACGATCGCTTCGTCGGGTTGATGAAGTTCGAGATCGCCCGCGCCCGCAAGCTCTACAAAGTCGCCGACGAAGGAATGAAGTACATCCCCCGGGGCCGCCGCTACCCGGTAAAGGTCGCCCGTGAGCTGTACGCGGCGATCCTCGACCGCATCGAAGCCCAGAACTACGACGTTTTCTCCCAACGGGCCGAAACCTCGTCGGCTTACAAGCTGGAAGTCGGCGTGAAACTCGCCGTCAGAGAACCCCGGGAGATAGCAGCCCGCATCCGGGACCGGAGAGAGCCGGAAATCTCCGTTCCTGCCTGAACAACCCGACCGTAGCCCCCGCAACCAAAAGGCTCTCCTAGTCGCTTTAACGACCGTGCAATCTACGTTGCGTATGACGCAAACGTTTCACATTATATTTTTTTCGTAATACTGGTTGCATCAGAGACATTTCTATGTATGATCCGGGGGGTGTATTGAAATGGCGTATACATCTATAGCTTCGAATATGCTTTCCGGGGGGAATTGTCGGGACGGGATTTAGGGTATTCGCAAGCGGTTCTTTCGTTCGGGTGGGTTCATCCGGGCGGCATCCAGAGGGGGCAACGAGTGTCAACCGGTAACCGGCAGTTGTTTGGCGAGCGGCCCGTCGAAGTTCGGGCGACGGATCACTATAAGCTCGAATACATTCAGGGTTTCGTCGAGAAGTGGGATGAGTTGATCGACTGGGAGATGCGGGCCGAGAGCGAGGGGGATTTCTTTATCCGGCAGCTCCGGGAGTGTGGGGCGCGCAAGGTCCTCGACGTGGCGACGGGGACGGGCTTTCATTCGGTGCGGCTCTTGAACGAAGGCTTCGAGGTCGTAAGCGTGGACGGTAGCGCGGAGATGCTCGCGAAGGCGTTCGAGAACGGGCGGGAGTACGGGGGCCACATCCTGCGGACGGTTTGTGCAGACTGGCGCTGGCTCAACCGGGACGTCCACGGAGAGTACGACGCCATCATATGCCTGGGCAACTCCTTCACCCACCTCTTTGACGAGCGCGACCGGCGCAAGACGCTGGCCGAGTTCTACGCCATGCTCAGCCACGATGGAGTCCTCATTTTGGACCAACGGAACTACGACGCGATCCTGGACCACGGGTATTCCAGCCAACACCGTTACTACTACTGCGGCGACAAGATCCGGGTAGAGCCCGAGCACGTAGACGAGGGGCTCGCCCGCTTTCGGTACGACTTCCCGGACGACGCCGTATATCACCTCAACATGTACCCGCTCCGCAAGGGTTACACGCGGCGCCTGATGCACGAGGTCGGGTTCCAACGAATAAAGACCTACGGCGACTTCCAGGAAACGTACGCCGACGAGGAGCCGGACTTCTTCGTCCACGTCGCCGAGAAATTCTACGTGGAAAACGAACAGGGAGAGGGAAGATAGTGGGCAAACAGGTACAGGCGTTGAACATGGCCCGGGATTACTACAATTCCGAGGATGCGGATAACTTCTACTCCACCATCTGGGGCGGCGAAGACATCCACATCGGCATCTACGACTCGGAGAAAGAGCCGATCCGGGCCGCCAGCCGCCGGACCGTCGAAAAGATGGCCTCCCGCCTAGACAATCTCGGAGAAGGTAGCCGGGTGCTGGACCTCGGGGCCGGTTACGGGGGACCGGCGCGCTTTCTAGCAAAGAACTACGGTTGCCGGGTGGTCGCCCTGAACCTCAGCGAGGTCGAAAACGAGCGCAACCGCGCGATGAACGAGGAGCAGGGCCTCGAACATCTGGTAGAGGTCGTCGAAGGAAGTTTCGAGGAAGTTCCCTACGAAGACGGCCGGTTCGACGTCGTATGGTCCCAGGACGCCATCCTGCACAGCGCGGAGCGGGAGAAAGTCTTCGCCGAGGCTACCCGGGTCTTGAAAGACAGTGGGCAGTTTGTGTTCACCGACCCCATGAAAGCCGACGAATGTCCCGATGAGGTACTGCAGCCGATCCTCGACCGCATCCACCTCGACTCGCTGGGCTCCCCGGATTACTACCGGCAAATAGCCGACGAAGTCGGGCTGCGGGAAGTGGACTTCGAAGACCACACCGAACACCTCCCGACCCACTACGCCCGGGTTCTCCAGGAGACCGAGCAGCGGGAAGAAGAGCTCTCCGAAGTCGTCAGCCAAGACTACCTGCAGAGGATGAAGAAGGGACTCGGACACTGGATCGAGGGCGGACGCAAAGGTCATCTGACTTGGGGAATCCACCATTTCCGTACCGAATAACAAGCTGACCCAAAACAACCCGCAAGGAGAAAACATGACCGAAGTTGCAGGAAAAGCCACGAGGATAACGCCGGACAGGGGGCTCGAAAACGGAGCCTCTACGGACCGCTCGTTCTCGTTCACTTCCGAGTCGGTAACGGAGGGGCATCCCGACAAGATAGCCGACCAGATCTCAGACACTATCCTCGACGCCGCCCTGATAGATGACCCGATGAGCCGGGTGGCCTGCGAAACACTGGTTACTACCGGTATGGTCATCGTAGCCGGTGAGATCACGACCTCAACCTACGTGGACATCCCGACCCTGGTGCGAAAGAAAATCTCGGAGATCGGCTACACCCGGGCAAAGTTCGGCTTTGACTCAGAGACCTGCGGCGTGATCACCTCAATAGACCCCCAGTCCCAGGACATAGCCCAGGGCGTAGACCACGCCAGCGACGCAGCAAGCGACGCAGACCTCAGCGAAGCCAGCGAAGCCAGCGAAGAGGAGCTAGATGAGATCGGGGCCGGGGACCAGGGCATGATGTTCGGCTACGCCTGCACCGAGACAAAAGAGCTAATGCCACTTCCCATAACCCTCGCCCACGCCCTCACAAGAAGGCTCGCCGAAGTCCGCAAACAAGGAATCCTCGACTACCTCCGTCCCGACGGCAAGAGCCAGGTAACGGTGCGCTACGAAGGCGACAAGCCCGTAGCGGTAGAGAAAGTGCTCATCTCCACCCAGCATCAGGACGGGGTAGAGGATCACATAAAAGAAGACATGCTCCATACCGTAATAGCCCCCGTTATGCCCGAAGAGTTCTTCGACCCCGGTTCGAGCTCGACCGAGATACTGGTAAACCCCACCGGCCGCTTCGTGGTCGGCGGGCCGCAGGGCGACACGGGGCTCACCGGCAGAAAGATCATCGTCGACACCTACGGAGGAGCCGTGCCCCACGGTGGCGGCGCCTTCTCCGGCAAAGACCCCACTAAAGTAGACCGCTCCGCCTCATATGCGGCGAGGTGGGTAGCAAAGAACGTGGTGGCCGCCGGGCTTGCAGATCGGTGCATGGTGCAGGTAGCCTACGCCATCGGGGTCGCGAGGCCCGTCAGCGTGATGGTCGAGACCTTCGGCACGGCCAACATAGACCCCGTCTCGCTAGGAGCTTTGATCGAAGAGCACTTCGACCTCAGGCCCGGGGCGATCATAAGAGACCTAAAGCTGCGACGCCCGATCTACTCGGCTACGGCGGCCTACGGGCACTTCGGCAGGGATGAGCCGGGCTTTAGCTGGGAGGACACTTCCCGGGCCGATGATTTGCGTCAGGCGGCGGGAGCCTAGCCACGGTAGAGTAGTCTGCGAGCGGATGGAACCGGCATCTAAACCTGGGGGTACGAAAAACGTGGAGACTGGCACGAGGCTGGACGTGAGTGAAATCCTCATCACCTCGTCGGAGATCCAGAACAGAGTACAAGAACTCGGAGGACGCATCACCGAAGACTACGCGGACGAGAAGCTGCTGCTCGTCGGCATCCTGAACGGCTCGGTCGTCGTCTTGAGCGACCTGATGCGCCACATAGAATCGCCCTGTGAGATCGACTTCATGGCCGTCAGTTCTTACGGTGCCGGGACCACCTCGAGCGGCGACGTCCGCGTCGTCAAGGACCTGAACGGGGAGGTCGCCGGCCGCCACGTCCTGATCGTCGAGGACATAGTGGATACGGGCCTGACACTCTCTCACCTCCTGCGCCTCCTACGGTCTCGTGGGGCGGATAGCTTGGAGATCTGCACGCTCCTCTCAAAACCCACGCGCCGGAAGATAGACGTAGATATAAAGTACCTCGGCTTCGAAGTTCCAGACGAGTTCGTCGTCGGCTACGGGATAGACTACGCCGGTTCCTACCGAAACCTACCCGACGTCTGCGCCCTAAAGCCCGAGGTCTTCGAAAACGGCGACGGGCAGGTAGCAACTCCGGAGCGCAGCCCCCAACTATTCGCCGACCGGAGGTAGAGATCCCCGGTGATAACCTGCACATCACACGCCGCGTCAAAATTGAAATACCGGCATGCCCGTGGTGTAATTGTGGGGTCGCACGTCGCTGGGCCGGTTGCGGTTCCGACGCGACACTACTCATCAAGAGCGGTGGAGGGACGGGCCCTGTGAAACCGCGGCAACCGGTGGAGCGCAAGCTGCGTGTCAGGTGCCAACTCCCGCGGAGGATACTCCGAGAGATGAGACGTATAGCAGACGCCGAACCTCTCTTCTCCGCACGAACTGAAACACGTACGTGGATAAATAATTGCAACGGAGAGGGGTTTTGATCCTTGAGTCCTAACCTTAGAGACATGCTGGAGAACCGGGTACTCGTCGGCGACGGGGCCGTGGGCACCCTGCTCCACGACCGCGGCATCGGCTACGAACATCCCTACGCCCGCGCCAACCTGACCCATCCGGATCTCGTCTCCTCCATCCACGAAGAATACCTCCATGCCGGGGCGAGCCTCATAGAAACCAACACCTTCGCCGCCAACCGCTTGCGACTCGCCACCCACAACCTGGAAGACAGCGTGCGTGAGATCAACACCGCCGGAGCCCGCCTCGCCCGCCAGGCAGCGGACAACACGGCAAACGGGGAGCAAGCCCTTGTGCTGGGGGCGATAGGGCCTCTCGGGCGCTCGCTGGAGCCGGTTGGCTCCCTCAAAACCGATGAGGCCAAGGAGATCTTCCTGGAGCAAGCCGAAGCCCTTCTGGAAGGTGGCGCGGACGCGATCCTGCTTGAAACCTTTACCGACGTAAACGAGCTCCGGCTGGCCTTCGAAACGGTAAAACCCCTCGGCACGCCGGTGCTGGCGTATAAAACCTTCGTTGAGGACGGCGAGACGCTGGCCGAAGGACTGCCGGCCCGGGTGGCGCGGGAAGTTTCGGGGTGGGACGTGGAAATATTCGGCGCCAACTGCACCGTCGGGCCGCAGCGGATGCTCGGCATCGTGGAGCAGATGTCCGACGCGGCTGGACCCGTAGCCGCGTTCCCGAACCCCGGCCTGCCGCAACTCATAGACGGACAAATACGTTACCGCCAGGACGTCGAGCACTTCGCCCTCTACGGAAAGAAGCTCGCCGAGTCCGGGGCCCGAATCATCGGCGGCTGCTGCGGCACCACCCCGGCCCACGTCCACGCCCTCTCCGAGGCGCTGCGGGACTTCGCGCCGGAGAAGAGAGCCGCCCGCAACACCAACGTCGCGTTCGAGAAGGAGAAAGCCGAAGTACAGGCCGAGCCCGACTCCGAGTTCGCCCGCAAGCTTGAGACCGGCTTCGCCGTCACCGTGGAAGTGGACCTGCCGCGCGGCCACGACATCTCGGAGGTGGTCGAGGCGTCGCGGCGGCTCAAGGAGCGGGGTGCGGACGGCATAGACATCTCCGACGGTGCGCGGGCCCGGCTGCGGATGCATCCGGTGGCGGTCGCCCGGATCGTGCAGGAGCAGGTCGGAATAGAAGTCGTGGCCCACATCTCCTGCCGCGATAGGAACATTATCGGGCTGCAGGCGGATCTGCTCTCGGCGACGGCTTTGGGCGTAAAGAACATTTTGGCCGTTACGGGCGACCCGGCCCAGATCGGGGACTACCCCGAAGCCACCTCCGTCTTCGACACCGATGCCATCGGGCTCGTCCACGTCCTCTCGAAAATGAACAAAGGTGAGGACCTGGGCGGGAACCCAATCGGAGAGCCGCCGGGCTTCCTTATCGGGACGGCCTTCAACCCGACCGCCGAAGACCTCGACGCAGAGATAAACAAGCTGCGGCGTAAGACCGAGGCCGGGGCGCACGCCTTCTGGACCCAGCCGGTCTTCGAGATTGGGGCCTTAGAACGGGCATTGGAGAAACTGGAAGACCGAGACTTGCACCCCAGGCTCTTGCTCGGCCTGATGCCGCTACGGAGCGCCCGGCAGGCCGAGTTCCTGCATCACGAGGTTCCCGGCATAAACATACCGCAGAACGTCCGCACAAAGCTCGCGGACCTGTCACCGGAAGACGCTCCGAAGTATGGCGTCGAGGTGGCGCAGAACCTGCTCTCGAAGGCGCAGCCGCTCGTGAACGGCGCGTACATAATGCCGCCGGCGAGTGCCCCGGACTTGGCCGGAGACGTGATGGAGGCGATCAGCCTGTCGTCCGTGGATAAAGACTGACGGATTATAGAATAGAGGCCTATGGTTCTTCGCGACACAATAGCTTCGGATAGAGAGTCCCGGCTCTTTGAGTTTCGGGCTGCTCTGAAGCAGCGCATTTTGCTGCTGGATTGCGCGATGGGGACCATGATCCAGTCCTACGACCTCACCGACGAGGACTACCGGGGCGAACGCTTTGCCGACCATCCCGGAGAACTCAAGGGCAACAACGACCTGCTCACCCTCACGCAGCCGAAGATCATCCGCGACATCCACGAAGCCTCCCTGGAAGCCGGCTCGGACATCGTGGAGACGAACACTTTTAGCTCGACCTCAATCGCCCAGGCGGACTACAAAATGGAAGACCTCGCCTACGAGCTGAACTACGAGGCGGCACGGGTGGCGCGGGCGGCGGCCGACGCCTACTCGGAACATACGCCGGACCGTCCGCGCTTCGTCGCCGGGGCCATCGGCCCGACGAACCGGACGGCCTCCCTCTCCCCCGACGTCAACAACCCCGGCTTCCGCAACGTCACCTTCGACGAGCTTGCTAGGGCGTATAAGGAGGCGGCGAAGGGGCTCGTGGAGGGCGGGGCGGACCTGTTGCTGGTCGAGACCATTTTCGACACGCTGAACGCGAAAGCGGCAATCTTCGGGATCAAAGACTACCTGGACGAAGAAGACCTAGACGTCCCGATCATGATCTCCGGCACGATCACCGACGCGAGCGGGCGCACGCTCTCGGGGCAAGTTACGGAGGCGTTCTGGAACTCGGTCCGGCACGCCGAGCCCATCAGCGTCGGCCTGAACTGCGCCCTGGGTTCCGGCGAGTTGCGTCAGTACATCGAGGAGCTTTCCGGGATAGCGGAGACGCACGTCAGCGCCTACCCGAACGCCGGGCTGCCGAACGAGTTCGGCGAGTACGACGAGAGCCCGGAGTACATGGCGGCCGAGATCGGGGAGTGGGCCGCGAACGGCTGGCTGAACATCGTCGGCGGCTGCTGCGGTACGACGCCGGAGCACATCGAGGCCATCGCAGAGGCCGTCTCCGGGCATCCGCCGCGCGAGATACCGGAACTCCCACACAAGATGCGCCTCTCCGGGCTGGAGCCGGTCAACGTCGGGCCGGACTCGCTGTTTGTAAACGTCGGGGAGCGGACGAACGTAACGGGGTCGGCACGATTCAAGGACTTGATCCTGAACGACGACTACGAGACGGCCCTGGACGTGGCCCGCGAGCAGGTCGAGAATGGCGCCCAGGTCATAGACGTGAACATGGACGAGGGGATGCTCGACGGCGAGGAGGCGATGGTTACGTTCCTAAACCTGGTCGCCGCCGAGCCGGACATCTCGCGGGTGCCGGTGATGATCGACGCCTCCAAATGGTCCATTATCGAGGCGGGCCTGAAACACGTGCAGGGCAAATCTGTCGTCAACTCCATCAGCATGAAGGAGGGTGAGGAGGAGTTTATTCGTCAGGCGCGGCTGCTCCGGCGCTACGGCGCGGCGGTGATCGTAATGGCCTTCGACGAGGAGGGGCAGGCGGACACGAAGGAGCGGAAGGTCGAGATCTGCACCCGCGCCTACAAGCTGCTCACCGAGGAGGTCGGTTTTCCGCCGGAGGACATAATCTTCGACCCGAACGTCTTCGCCATCGCCACGGGGATAGACGAGCACAACAACTACGGCGTGGACTACATCGAGGCGGTGCGCGAGATCCACACGTCCCTCCCCCACGCCAAGACTTCCGGCGGCATATCGAACGTCTCGTTCTCTTTCCGGGGCAACAACCCGGTACGCGAGGCGATCCACGCCGTCTTTCTCTACTACGCCATAAACGCCGGCCTCACAATGGGCATCGTCAACGCCGGTCAGCTCGCCGTCTACGACGCGCTGGATGGGGAGTTGCGCGAGGCCGTAGAAGACGTGGTGCTGAACCGCCGCGACGACTCGACCGAGCGGCTGCTGGAGCTGTCCGAGAAGTACCGGGACTCGGGGGACGTCTCCGGGAGTGAGAAGGACCTGGAGTGGCGCTCGTGGCCGGTGTCGCAGCGGTTGGAGCATGCGCTGGTCAAGGGCATCGCCGAGTACGCGGAGGAAGATGCGGAGGAGGCGCGTCAGGAGGCCAGTCGTCCGCTGGACGTGATCGAGGGTCCGTTGATGGACGGGATGAACGTCGTCGGCGACCTGTTCGGGGCGGGCAAGATGTTCTTGCCGCAAGTGGTCAAGAGTGCCCGCGTTATGAAGAAGGCCGTAGCCTACCTCATACCGTTTATCGAGGAAGAGAAGGGCGAGCAGCGCAAGCCGAACGGTACGGTCGTCATGGCGACGGTCAAGGGCGACGTACACGACATCGGTAAAAATATCGTCGGTGTCGTGCTGCAGTGTAACAACTTCGAGGTCATAGACCTCGGGGTGATGGTTCCATCAGCGAAGATTTTGGAGATTGCGAAGGAAAAGAACGCGGACGTGATCGGGCTCTCCGGCCTCATCACGCCCTCTCTGGACGAGATGGTTCACAACGCCAAAGAGATGCAGCGCGAGGGCTTCGACATTCCCCTACTCATCGGCGGGGCGACGACCTCCAAGACGCACACAGCGGTCAAAATATCTCCGGGCTACGAAGGCCCGATAGTTCACGTCAAGGACGCCTCGCGGGCCGTCGGCGTGGTCCAGAACCTCATAAGCGAGGAGCACCGGGAAGGTTACGCGAGCCAGATCGCCACCGAGTACGAGGAGGCCCGGACCAAGCACGCTGGCCGCCGTTCGCGGTCCAAGATCACGACTTTAGAGAAAGCCCGGGCGAACGGCGTGAAGATCGAGTGGGAAGGCTACACCCCCCCGAAGCCGAACGTTCTCGGCGTCCGGACGCTCGAAGACTATCCGCTGGAAGAGATCCGGCCTTACATAGACTGGACACCCTTTTTTCACTCCTGGCAGCTAAAGGGCAGCTATCCAAAAATTTTCGACGATCCGGAGAAGGGCGAGGAAGCCAAGAAGCTCTTTACCGAATCTCAGGCGTTACTAGGGCGCATGATCTCCGAGAAGTGGATCACGGCGAACGCCGTCTTCGGACTCTTCCCGGCCAACTTGCTGCCCAACGACTCCGTCGAAGTCTACACCGACGAGTCGCGCAGTGAAGTGCTCACAGAGCTTCACTTCCTGCGCCAGCAGAAGCAGAAGCCACCGGGCCGCCCGAACCACTCCCTCGCCGACTTCGTAGCGCCCAAGGGTACCGGCCTCGAAGACTATATTGGACTCTTCGCCGTTACCGCTGGTATCGGCGCGGACGAAATCGCCCGCCGCTTCGAGGACGAGAACGACGTTTACAACTCCATCATGGTCAAAGCGCTGGCCGACCGGCTCGCCGAAGCCTTCGCCGAGTTGCTGCACGAGCGGGTCCGCAAGGAGTTTTGGGGCTACGCGGCGGACGAGAGCCTGGACACGGAAGCCATTATCAAGGAGGAATACCAGGGCATCCGGCCCGCCCCCGGCTACCCGGCTTGTCCGGAGCACACCGAGAAGCGCACCCTCTGGAACCTGCTAGACGTAGAGAACAACGCCAGCATCTCGCTTACGGAGAGTTGCGCCATGAACCCCGGTGCTGCGGTCAGCGGCTACTACTTCTCACACCCCGAGTCCCGCTACTTTGGGGTTTCGGAGATCGGGCGGGATCAAGTCACAGACTACGCCGAACGCAAGGGTATGTCGCTCGAAGAAGCCGAAAAGTGGCTTTCCCCGAACCTCTCCTACGACCCCGAGCAATAGTCTGCTACTACAGCGACAGGAAAAGCATGAACCGTTCGGTGACAGAGAAGCAACTTTTGGGCATCAAAGGCATCGGTCCCTGGACCGCCTCGTACGTCGCGATGCGCGCCCTGGCGACCCGGACGCGTTCTTGCCCCCCGACCTCGGGGTCCACTGCGCCTTCGAAAAACTCGGGGGCAGAGACGACCCGGCGTCTATCGCGAAAATGGGTGAGGGATGGCGGCCCCGGCGAGCCTACGCTACCCAACACCTCTGGACCAGCCTGGATAACGCTTCCACGAAGAAAGGAAAAGTAGCATGAAAGCATACCTCGACACCGCAGAGACCCCCGCCGGACCACTGACGTTCGCGGTAAACGAAGATGGAGCACTGGTGCGGGCGCACTTCGAAGAATCCAACAACGACTCGGACCTCGAAGATGAACTGAAGGCAGATGGCTACGAGGAATTCGTACAGGATTCCGCCCGTACAGCGCGTCTCCGGCAGGAGATCTCCGAATACTACTCTGGTGAGCGGCACGAGTTTACCGTAAAGCTGGCGGCCTCCGGTACTCCCTGGCAGATGGAGGTCTGGGAGGCGCTTAGACGTATACCATTCGGCGAGACTCGGAGTTATTCGCAGGTGGCGGATATGATCGGGCGTCCGGGCGCGGCGCGGGCCGTGGGCGGGGCGAACGGCTGCAACCGGGTGCCGCTCGTCGTACCATGCCACCGCGTAATTGCGGCGGACGGCACGCTCGGCGGCTTCAGCGGAGGTCTGCATCTCAAAGAGAGGCTACTGGAGCACGAGCAACGAACCAAGGGATAAACGTCAAAGAAAGCAGTGGCCTTACTCGGGCCATTGATTACGAGTCGCCCGCTACCGCCCGAAGAAAGATACCTGCTGGAATCGCAGGCCGGACAAAACCTGCTCCACCCGCGTATCGGAAAGCGACCCGATCCGCTCTCCAAAGCAGGCCTTCTCGACCGAAGAGACTTGGGACACAACCACCACGCTCTGCTTGGGAAGGTACCCCTCCCCCGCTTCGAGCATTACATTCCCCTGCTCGCCCGCCCGATGTAAATTTGACGTTAGCGCACACACTACCACGGTCGTGATGCGCGAGTGATTGAAGACGTTGTCCTGAACCACCACGTGGGGGTGAGAGCAGCCCGGGACAGATCCTTGCGAATCACTTGCATCTATCCAGAATATGTCACCGCGATTAATAATCAACGGACGTTTGTCCGTTGGTTCATATTCCTCTTCATATGCGTCCAGGAAGTTGGTTCGAAGAACACTTTACACCCCGCACGAGCCGGTCTGTTACTCGAACCGCACGTTCTCGTAACCCAACGTCGTCAGGAAGGTGCGGATGGTGTCTTCGGCGTTGCGTTCGGCGGTGGCGCGGATGTCGTTCTGGCGGGCGGCGGCTTCGAGTTCGTCCCGGGCCTCTTGGCGGGCTTCTTCTACGAGGGTCTCATCCGGGCGGAGGCGGAGGATGCCCTGGTCCCGGTCGTAGAGGCGAGTCTCTTCTTCGTCGAGGGCGACGGAGGAGATCTCGGGCTCCGGCATGTTCAATGTAACGGCGTTTTCTTCGACCTGCACGTCTTGTTCGGTGAGGGCCGAGAGGTTCACCCCGGCCTCAACGTCACCGACGGCTACCAGGATCACCTCTTCCCCCGCAAGAAACCTCCGCAACTCCGTGCCGCCGGTCTCTTTCGTCACGACGACGGACTGGGTCATACGCACCGTATCGAGCTGATCTAGCTTCTGGATACCCTCCAACGCGACCGCGCTCGTAGTTGTTTGGGACTGCCCTTCACCAAAGAACCATCCAACTACCGGCAAGTTCGAACCGTACCGGGCGAGACCGACGCCTACCACGATGGAGATGACCACTATAGAGATGGCGATCAAAAGTGTGGTCAGTAAACCTCCACCGTCTTTTTTGCTTTTCTCCATCGGAGACTCCTGTCGTTACGAACGGTACGATTCTACCATCCCCGGCGCGGGCTCTTGTGTATCGGCCTTTAGCGGAACTCCGGCAGGATTTCGCTCTGGTAGAAGTCGAAGAAGGCTTTCTGGTTCGGCCCGATCTGCTGAACGTACACCTCGTCGTAGCCAGCGTCCACGTACTCCTGGAGATTCTGCTTGTGTTGGTCGGGGTCCGGGCCGCAGACGACGTCCTGGGCTACCATGTCCTCCGTGACGATGGAGGTTGCTTGATCGAAGTGGGCTACGGTCGGTAGTTCCTGAGCCAACTCCCCGGGGAGCAACTCGTTGGGCCAGGTCTGGTGGGCGATCCGGCGGCACTCTGCCTCATCCTCCCCGTAGCAGACCTTCGAGCCGGCGTGGGCGACTTTATCTCCGCCACCGGACTCGCGGAAGAGGTTCAGCATCTCGGCGTCGGGGGCGACGTGGCAGTAGCCGTCCCCGATCTTCCCCGCGAGCTTCGCAGCCTTCGGCCCGAAACCAGATACCAGGACCGGCGGCGGCTCGTCCGGGATCGTGTAGATGCGGGCGTTCTCGACCGTGTAGTGCTTGCCGTAGAAGCTCTTCGTGCCGCCCTCCCAGAGGAGCCGCATGACCTCGACGGCCTCCTCCATCATCTTCAGGCGAACGTCGGTCGGGGGCCAGCGGTCGCCCAGGATGTGTTCGTTCAGGTTTTCGCCGGAGCCGATGCCGAAGTTGAAGCGGCCTTCGAGCATTACCGCAGACGTTGCAACCGCCTGGGCCAGTACTGCGGGGTGGATACGCATGGTCGGGCAGGTCACGGCCGTCGTTACGGGTAGGGAAGTTACCTGGGAGAGGGCCCCGATTACCGACCACACGAACGGGCTCTGGCCCTGTTCGCTAACCCAGGGGTGGTAGTGGTCCGAGATCCAGAGCGCCTCGAACCCCGCCTCCTCGGCCATTTTCGCCTGCTCCACGTGGGCGTGCGGCCCGAACTCTTCGCTGGATAGGAAGTAACCGATCTTGACCATGGAAAGAACCCCTCTCGTAGTAGACAGCCGCGGCCGGAGTCATGCCGGAGAGAATTTACCCTCCACGGTAAGAAACCAATCCAGACTACCAGACCTTCTCGACCCTAAGATCCGGTGATAACCTCCGGCCCGGATTCAGTCAGTACGAAAGTTTCCTCGGCCTTTGCGCCGCTTATAGAGGGGTTCCAGGCGAAAGCCATTCCGGGCCTTATCTCGAGCTCGGTTTCCGGGGTGGCGACGACCTCCCGCGAAGCGTAGCCCGTGAGCCCGCCCTGGTGGTGGTTTTTCCATTCTCCGGGGAAACCTTCTTCGGCGTAGAATTTTTTGCAGTCCTCGAATACCTCGGCCAGGGTGCGACCCGGCACGGTAGCTTCCCGCATCCTCCGCAAGATATTCTCGCAAGCACGTTGGCGGCGGACGGTCTCGTCGTCGATCTTATCGAAGAGCAGGATGCGGGTCAGGTTTGCGTACAGACCGCCCCGTTCGGCGCAGACGACCACCATCGACATCCGGCCGAGTTCCCGCGCCCGGAAACGGAGTATGGGATGCCGGTAGCGTCGCATCCGCTCCTCTGAAGCAGCCATCAGCACCGGTGTGGAGAGCCACTTCCTCCGGCAGGCCTCTGCCACAGCCGCCGTCAGGCCGTGTGAGCCTCCTATGAAATGGGGTAAGGTTTCTATCGCCCTCGAAACGGCCTGTGCCGCGTCCCGGCCGACGCGCCGGTAGCGCTCGATAGCCTCCTCGTCCAACACGTAGCGGAGGGGTGGGATCTCTCCGGAACAGTCCATCGCTCCCGGTAGCGGGTGATCCGCGCCTACCGGAACACCGCCAGATGCTTCCTCTACTGACTTCGAAGGAGTTTCGTACCAGGGATGCTCGACCAACTCGAAATCCGGCGTCTCTTCCTCGCGCATGCGGGGGGCTTCGATGTTGTCGGTAACGACGTATTCGGCGTCGGCCGTCAGCAGGATCGCCGCCACGCCGAGCGGGTCTGCGTGATCCACCCGGTTGTCCGCGCCGCCCGTGTACCAGGCAAAGTTGGCGGAACGCCGCATCAGCAAAGCACCAAGTCCGCGACGATCCATGAGCTCCCGGAGTTTCCCGCGCCGGCCCTCGCGGCTCATTGCTCTGTAATCTCGACCAGGATGCTCGACAACTCTTCTTCCAAGCGTACTTTCATTCCCCGCTGCATTAGAGCTTCGCCGCTGACCGGTTCGTCCTCGACGGTGACGTTGTAGAGGGCGTCGGGCTTTAGTCCGCGCGGGAAGATCTTGGGTACGGGGTCGGCGAATTGGTGGGCGCTCCGCAACACGAATAAGACGGACCGGCTTCTGTCCCGACCGACGTACTGGACGGCTACGGTATCGCCGTATCTCGGCGAGAGCAGCCGGTACTGGTAGCCGTCTTGAACGACATCCCGGACGTCTTTGTATTTCTCGACCAGAAAGCGGGCCTCTTCGAGTTCTTCTTCGGACCACTTGCCGAGGTCGCCCCCGATACCGAGAGAGCCCATCATGGCCGAATGGAACCGGTAGGCCATGGGGGCTTCGCGGCCTTTTATCCACTTGCCGGTGTCGGCGACCCAGCACATCATGGTCCGGGCGGGATAGGCCATCGAGAAGCCTTCCTGGATGAGGAGCCGGTCGTAAGGGTCCGTGTTGTCGCTGACCCACGCCTGGTCGGTGTGGCGGAACATGCCGAGGTCGATGCGTCCGCCGCCGGCGGAGCAGGTCTCGAACTTTACGTCCGGGTGATTCTCCCGCAGGCGGCGCAGGATGTCGTAGACGGCCCACACGTGCCGGACCCACACCTCCCGCTGGCGTTCGGGCGGCGCGTCCGGCCAGCCGGGCTCCGAGAAAGGCCGGTTCATGTCCCACTTGATGAAAGATATTTCGTGCTCGGTTAGCAGATTGTCCAGAACCCCGAACAGGTGGTCCCGGACTTCGTCTTTCGCCAGGTTCAAGACGAGTTGGTTGCGACTTTCGGTCTTTTCGCGGGTCGGGAAATAGTATGTCCAGTCGGGGTGATCCCGGTACAGGTCGCTATCCTCGTTCACCATCTCCGGCTCGACCCACAGGCCGAAGCTCATCCCCAGCGAGTGGACTTTATCTATTAGGAGACGCAGCCCATTCGGGAATTTTTCCTCGTTTATCCACCAATCCCCGAGGCTTCGCCGGTCATCGTTGCGTTGTCCGAACCAGCCGTCGTCCAGCACGAAAAGCTCTACGCCTAGTTGCGCGGCCTTCTCGGCCAGCTCGATCTGCCCCTTTTCGTCGACGTCGAAGTAGGTCGCCTCCCAAGAATTGTAGAGGACCGGCAGGGAGCCTTTCGTCGGCAGGAGGTGATCCAGGGCGTAACGGTGCAGGTTGCGGCTCGCGCCGCCGAAGCCCTCCTGCGTGTACCCCCCGATAAACGACGGCGTCGTGAACTCCTCTCCACCTTCGAGATACCAGGAGAAGTCGAAGTCGTTGATGCCGCCGGAGACTTGCAGGTAGCCGTGGGCGTCATGGTCGACGGTGATCTTCCAGTTGCCGCTCCACCCCAAAGCCCCGAACCAGACCTCTCCCCGGTTCTCCATGGCGTTCCCCCAGTGCAAGGCGAAAAACGGGTTGGCGTGATGGCTGGTGACGCCCCGGCGACTCTCGTAAACTTTTTTGCCGGGGGAGATACCCTCCTGGTAGACGTGGGTCTCCCCGGCGAATTGTCCCGCCAGATGGGTCACGCGGTAGCCGTGATTCCGCGGGACGTGCCATACGGCGGAGAGGACTTCTTCCAGCGTGATCGGGGTTTCACCATCGTTCGCCACGACCGCGAACCGCTCTACAAGATCCAGGGCCTCGAAGAGCAGATAGTGCAACTCTAAGCGCAACGGGTAATGTGGGTCCCGCAGCACGATGACCAACTCCGGGACTTCGTCCTCTTCCACTCGATGCTCGGAGTAGACGAGCCTCGTGTCCCGGACGCCGTCAGCGAACGTGGCCTTTAGGCACGGTTCACAGTAGTACAGGCTTCCCCAGGCCGGGTACTCGAACCGCAGTCCCGGCCCGTCGGGATGCTCGAAGGGGAAGTAATACCCGCTCACGTCCGGGAAGTCCCCGGTACGTGGCAAGAGCCCGCCGAAATACACGTGCCGGAGCCGGTCTTTCTCGTCCAGTTCCATACCGTAAGTCACATTGTCGCCCTGCAGCGCCCAGCGGCGACGTTCCTCGTCGAAGACGATAGGCATCAGGAGATCACCTCCGCACCCGCCGCCGGGACGAATTTGTAGAACCGCGGCTCACCGAAGCCCCGGTCTTCGAAAAGCTCCCGGGTTTTATCCGCGAGGCCGTCGGCTTTGTCGGTGGGGATCAGGGCTATCGCGCAGCCACCCCACCCCGCGCCCGTAACTTTCGCCCCGAAGGATCCGGTCTCTTCAGCAGCCTCCACGAACGTGTCTAGTTCCGGGATCGAGACCTCGTACTCGTCGCGCAACGAGGCGTGAGAGTCGTACAGCAGCCGCCCGAACGTCCCGAAGTCTTTATTTTTCAAAGCCTCTACCGCCTCCATGACTCGCGCTTGCTCGGTGACGACGTGCCGGGCGCGCTTCAGCTCATCGCCGGAGAGTTTCTCCAGGTCAGCCTCCGAGGCGTCGCGCAGGGCTTCCAGGCCCAAGGTCTTCGCCACCCGGGCGGTGGTCTGCTGCCGGTCGTTGAAGCCGGTATCGCCCAGCCCACGTTCGACGCGGGTGTCGCAGACCAGCAGCACCAGGCCGGCGCCTTCCAGGTCGAGGGGTATGCTCTCTGCCTCCAGCGAGCGGCAGTCCACGAGCAGGGCATGTCCTACCTCGCAGAGCAGCGAGGCGTACTGGTCCATGATGCCGCTGGCGACGCCGACGAACTCGTTCTCGGCCTTTTTGCACAGGGACGCCATCTGCTTACGGTCCATGCCCAGCCCGAAGAGCGTGTCGAGGGACAGAACTGTGGCGGCTTCTATCGCCGCCGACGAGGAGAGGCCGGAGCCGAGCGGCACGTCGCCGGCGAAGGCCGCGTTTATGCCGCCTATCTCGTATCCGGCCTGCTTCACGACCCAGGCTACGCCCCGTAGGTAGTCCTGCCAGCCGTCTTCTTTCTCCTCGTTGACCGGCTTCTTCTCGCCAAAGTCCGCTGAGTAGAGTTCGTCGTCGCCGCGCCCGATAGCGACCGCGACGCGGCGTTCCACGGCGCACGGCAGTACGTGGCCGTCGTTGTAATCGGTGTGCTCCCCGATCAGGTTTACCCGGCCCGGCGCGCTAACTACCGCCTCTGGTTCCGTACCGAAGTTTTCTCTGTAGGCTTCGACAGCCCGCTGTTCTACCTCTCGCAAATTTGTTCCTTCTAGTTTTTGTAGCCGCGGGGATGGTTCTGTTTCCATTCCCAGGCGTCAGAGATCATGGCAGAGAGTTCGGGTTTTTCGGGTCTCCAGCCAAGCTCTCCGGCTATCTTCTCGCTGGAGGCAACCAGCACCGGCGGATCTCCTGCGCGGCGAGGAGCTTCGACGGCTTTTATGTCCGTGCCCGTTACCTCACGGGCGGTCTCTATGACCTGGCGGACGGAGAAACCTTCACCGTTGCCGAGGTTGTAGATCCTGTGTCCCACCTCTTCGCTTTCGAGCGCCAGGACGTGCGCCCGGCCCAGGTCTTCAACGTGGATGTAGTCCCGGACGGCGGTTCCGTCGCGAGTGTCGTAGTCGGTACCGTAGATGTCTACGTGGTCCCACTCCCCGGAGGCGGCCCGCAGCACGAGGGGGATGAGGTGAGTCTCCGGCTCGTGGTCCTCCCCGAACGGACCCCGGGCACCCGCGACGTTGAAGTATCGGAGGCTCGTCGCCGAGAGGCCGCGGGATTCGGCTACGGCCCAGATCATGCGGTCTACCGCCAGCTTTGAGGCGCCGTAAGGGTTTGTCGGCAGCGTCGGGTCGGTCTCCCGGATCGGGATGTTCTCCGGCTCCCCGTAGACCGCCGCCGTCGAGGAGAAGACGAGCCGCCTCACCCCGTGCTCGACCATCGCCTCTAACAAGTTGAGCGTTCCACAAACGTTGTTCCGGTAGTATTTCTCCGGCTGCTCGACCGACTCGCCCACCAAAGAGAGGGCCGCGAAATGTAGCACGCCGTCGAAGCCTCCGGATAGCACGTCGCGGATACTGCCAGGATCCAGCAAGTCGCCTCTGACGAACTTTGCACCCTCAGGTATGGCCGGTTCGTGGCCTTTGGAAAAGTCGTCGAATACCACCGCTTCGTGGCCCTCATCCGTAAGTTGAGAGGTCACTACGCTCCCGACGTATCCGGCGCCACCCGTGACCAGTAGCTTCAAGAGTCGGCCTTCTCGATCTTTGTCTGCAACTCGGTGGCGGTGTCTTCGGGGGCCACGTCCATGACGAAGACCCCGGCCCCGGTCTCGCTGCCGGCCAGATACTTGAGCTTCTCAGCGGTCCGGTTCGGCGGATAAAACTCGATGTGAAAATGCGACACGCCTTCGTAGTCCTTTCCATCCGTCGGCCCCTGGTGCATCGCCATCATGTACGGTAGCGAGAACCCGAACAGATTATCGTATCCGGCGAGCAGGCGTTTTAGAACTCGGGCCAGGTCTCGACGCTCCTGCCCGTTCAAGTCTGCTATGGACGGTACGCAACGACGGGAGTAGACGTGCGCCTCGTAGGGGAAGCTGGCGTAGAACGGGACGAAGGCTGTGAAGTGATCGCCTTTTACCAATACCCGCCGGCCATCCTCATGCTCCTGAGAGAGAAGGTCACAGTGGAGGCATCCGCCCTTCTCTTCCCGGTACTCGCCGGCGGCTTCGAGTTCCTTCGCCGCGACCGGTGGGACGAAGGGGTAGGCGTAGATCTGGCCGTGAGGATGTTCGAGCGTTACGCCTATAACCTCACCTTTATTCTCGAAGATAAAGACGTAGTCCACGAAGTCCCGGGAGCCGAGCTCCACGTAGCGGTCGGCCCACACGTCAACGAGGTTCTTTATGTGCGCTTCGCTCATCCCGGCCAGCGTGGCGTAGTGATCGTCGGTGTAGAGGACGACCTCGCAGATTCCCCGGCCCGGCGCGGTCGGGGTGAGCTCGCTGCCGGATTCTTCCAGTCCCGGCGGTTCGGGGACAAAGGAAGGAAACTTGTTCTCGAAGACTACTATCTCGTAGGAGGATCGGGGCACTTCGGTTGGGAAATCGTCCTCGCTCTTCGTGGGGCACAGAGGACAGTACTCTGGCGGTGGATGGAATGTGCGGTCCTGGCGATGGGTGGCGTAGGAGATCCACTCCCCGGTCGTCGGGTTCCAGCGAAGCTCGTTCACCGATCCTCTTCCTGCTCATCCTGTTTGCCAGACTCGTCGCCGAAAGTGTAGAAGATGATGTAGCGGACATCATCCTTTGGTTGTTGTTCTTTTTCCAAACTAGCTACTCCTTTCAAGAGGGTCGCATCCTCAATCAATGGGTACTCGAATCGTTACCAGAAAGCTATTACGGTCGCGGCCGTAACCGCGAGCAGGGCTACGGACCAGTAGCGATAGTTCCAGTACCAGGGCTTCTCGGCAAGCTCCCGGGACTCTTCGCGCCACAGGCTAAGGTCCCATACAAGGTCCTCCGTCTTCTCCTCGGGGGGCGGAGATGTCAGGAGGCTTGCCACGATCATCAGCAGGCAGGCGAAGAAGAAAAGAATGGTAGCAGCGTACAGAAACTGTAGCTCGAACAGCCCGATCACCTCGTTCACGATGAACCCGATGACCCCCACTGGCAGTCCGACCATAATAGCCACGAACGACCCGAGCGCGTTGGACCTTCTCCAAAAGATTCCCAATATAAACGCGGCGACTATCGAGGGGGTAAGGTAGGAGACTGCGGCCTGCAGGTAGCCCCAAAGAGTCGGGAAGTTCGTAATTTGGGGCGCCCATACTACGGCGACTAGCAGTAACATCGCAGTGGCGACCCGCCCGATGCGGACCAGGGCTTCCTGGCTGGTATTTGGCCGCAAAGTACGCACGAAGTCCATGGTGATCACCGTGGACAGGGCATTTAGCACTGAATCAATGGTGGACATGAGGGCGGCTATCAAAGCTGCCAGGAGTAAACCCCGCAGGCCTATCGGCAGCAAGTCGAGGGCGAGGGTCGGCCAAATCCGGTCCGGGTTCTCCAGATTGGGGTAGATGGCGGTTGCCAGAACAGCGGGGAGGATTATGATAAACAGCAGCGTTAGCTTGAGCGCACCGCCGAGCAAAGCGCCCAGGCGACCATCATCCAGGCTGCGCGCACCAAGCACCCGCTGGACCTGTATCTGGTTCATGCAAAAATAATAGACTCCTATAACCAGGATACCCGTCAAGAGCCCCGGCCACGGCACCGCCGGGTCAGAAGCCGGCTGGATGAGGCTGAACGGGTCTTCAGGACCCGCCTCCCTTACCTGATCCAGCGAGTCTATCCTGCCAAGGACTAGAATAGTTATGATTATAGAACCGATGATGATGGTCACAGCCTGCACAGCGTCGGTGATCACGACCGCGCTAAGGCCGCCTACAATGGTATAACCGGCCGCAATTATCCCCAAAACAGCGATGGACACCCATAGTGGTACGTTTGGGTAGAGTAGATTGATAGTAATGCCGCCCGCATACAACGAGGCGCTAAGTCCGATGAACGTCTCTGCCAGGACTGTATACGCAGAGTGTGCGTAGCGAGATCTACTATCGAACCTGTTGCCCAAAAATTCCGGCATAGTGTAAACCCTGGAACGCAAGTAGAACGGCAGGAAGAAAACAACGAAAAAAACGAGAATCACGGCGCCAGTCCACTCATAGTTGAAGACCGCTATACCATTTGCATACCCGGAACTGGACAATCCTATAAAAGAGGTCCCCGATTGGTTGGTCGCGAAAAGCGATAGTCCCACCAACGGCCAAAGGAAATTTCGTCCCCCGAGAAAGTAACCCTCCGCGTCTTCCTTGCCCCTGGAAAACCAGATCCCCAGACCTATAGTGGCAACGATGTAGGCAACCACAATAACTATATCGATCCAGGTTATTTGATAAGCTGGCATGCTTACGCTTCCTTACTGAGGAGTAGGCAATCCCCTTCTACAACCGCCGTCCACAAAAACACGCGTCCTCCTTTTCGTAACGGCCTTCACCCCTTATGGTCTGTTTCTAACGGCAATCGAAGCGAAGGCTAACAGGATTTTAAACTTGGATCAACTTTATAGGTTTTATAAATGTTGAAATTCGGACCTAGCGCCTGGAATTGACTAAGGTTTCCGTTGTTTCTTCGAAAATCGCTACTCCCAGAGGTTCGAGGGTTAGGCTGGAACGGTACGAATTGTCGGTCAACAAGTCCGTTGCCTCCGAGGACAGGGACAATGCGGTTTCCTCCTGGTTGTGGTTGAGGATAAAGAGGAAGGATCTTCGACCGGTCTTGCGACGTACGACTTCGATGCCGGCCGGCGTTTCTAGCGGGGGCTTTACGCTGGCCTCCCGGCACACTTGCGATATAAGCCTCGTGGTGTATGCTTCCTCCGGCCGGGTTCCGAGATAGTAGACGATTCCATCTCCGTGCTCGTGACGAGCAACGGCGGGGGCTCCGGCGTAGAAACCTTCCGTGTAGGTAGCTAGAGTTTCTGCGCCTTCGGGGTGGATCAGGTCCGCCCACAGGTCACAGGTGTAAGCGATTTCCTCCCGCGTGAGCAGCCGGTTCGTCTCTCCTTCAGCGAGCGGTACGAAATCTTCGATGCGGAGTCCTAACATTCCCCGAAATGGGGCCGGATACCCGCCGAGCCTTACGTGATCGTTCTCATCTACGATACCGGAGAAGAACGACAGCACGAGCGCTCCTCCGTCGGAGACGTAGCTTTTCAGGTTCTCTGCAGCCGCGTCAGTAACTAGGTACAGGTGTGGGACGAGAACTAGCTTGTACGCGGAGAGATCGGCCTCGGGGTGTGCAAAGTCCACTGGCACGTTCATCTCAAAGAGCGGTTTGTAGAAAGAGTTGAGGCCGTCGAGCATCCGTACGTCGGCGGAGGGCTTGGAGTCGAGCTCCAGCGCCCACCAGTTCTCCCAATCGAGTAGGATTGCGACTTCAGCCTCGCCCCTGGTCCCCAGCAGCTCGTCCAATTTGCCGAGATCCGCGCCGAGCTGCTTCACCTCTTGCCAACTTCGGGATTCTTCGGGTTCCACGTGGGGAACCATCGCACTGTGGAACTTCTCGGCTCCCGCTTTCGAGGCCCGCCACTGAAAGAACATTATCCCGTCTGCTCTGCGCGCAACGGCTTGATGGCTCCAGAGCCGCATCTGTCCAGGCTTTTTGGGCGCGTTGCGGGTGCGCCAGTTTACGCGGACGGTGGTTTGCTCCATGAGCACCCAGGGTTTCCCGCCTCCGAGGGAGCGCATCAGATCCCGGTTCATGGCGGCTCCTACGTGTGCCTCCGGGTCGGTGGGGTCCGGGTAAGAGTCGTCAGAGACGATGTCTTCGTGGGCGGCCCATTTCCAGTAGTCCAGTGGCTTGAAAAAGCCCATGAAGTTCGTCGTAACGGGTATGTCCGGCGTAGCCTCGCGCAGGATCTCCTTCTCCATCAGAAAGCATTCGAGCAACGCGTCGGAGGAAAAACGCCGGAAGTCCAGTTGTTAGGTCGGATTGGCGAAGGTCGGGGCGAGCCGGGGAGGTAGGGTCTCCTCCCACTCAGAATACTGCTGGCTCCAAAAGGCTGTTCCCCACGCCTCGTTGAGCTTATCCAGATCTCCGTAACGGTCCTTTAGCCACTGCCGAAAATGCTCCGCCGAGGCATCACAGTAACACTCGGAGACGTGGCAACCGTACTCGTTGTTTACGTGCCACATGTTGAGCGCCGGATGTTCCTTGTAACGATCCGCGACCCGCCGAACCAACTCCGCAGCCTTTTCGCGGTACCCGACGCTGCTCGGACAATAGTGTTGACGTGCCCCCGGGTAGAGCGTTACTCCATCTTCGGTAACGGGCAGGCTCTCTGGATAGAGCCGCGCCAACCACGGCGGCGGCGAGGCGGTGGCGGTCGCGAGGTCTACCATGACGCCGTTTTCGTAGAGCAAATTCATGCTGCGGTCGAGCCATCCGAAGTCGTACTCGCCGGGCCGAGGCTCCAACTTTGCCCAGGAGAAGATGCCCAGCGAGACCAAGTTCACGCCGGCTTCGCGCATCAAGCGCGCGTCTTCGTGCCAAACCTCTTCGGTCCACTGCTCGGGGTTATAGTCTCCTCCGTAGAGGATGTGCGGTACCCTATCGAGAAGCCTCACCCTTTCCCCCATTCACTTCTACCGGCGCGTGCTCCGCACAGCAGGTTGACAGCGTGTCAAACGTCGGACAACAGCGTTTTTGTTTGTTTCAGTTGGAACTTGCTATATGGTAACTTATTGACGTGGCAGAGAAGCAGAAGATATTCGCCGAGGAGCGTCGGGAACTCATCCTCAACGAGGTGAATCGTTCCGGTAGCGTAACGGTTACGGAACTTGTGGGCCGACTCGGAGTGTCGGATATGACGATCCGACGGGACCTGGAGGCGCTCTCCGCCCACAAGCTGCTGCAGAAGGTTCACGGCGGTGCAGTGTCGTTGCCCAAGACGGCGGCGGAGCCGCATTTTACCCAAAAACAGCGTCTGAACCGGGAAGAGAAAAAAGCCATAGCGCGGGAAGCGTTGCCCCTGGTCGAAGACGGGCACACCGTCGCCTTCTCCGCGGGCACGACCACCTGGCAGATAGCGGACACGCTGCCGCAGGGAAACGAAGATTTCACCTTTATCACGAACTCGACCAACATCGCGCTGACGCTGCAGGAGAAGGGATGGGAGCAGATCGTGCTCTCCGGTGGCATCTTTCGTACGCCGTCCGACGCCCTGGTTGGTCCTTTCGCAGAGCGTACCCTGAAGACGCTCAACGCCGACATCCTGTTTCTGGGCGTTCACGGTATACACCCGGACGCGGGGCTAACCACGCCAAACGTGGCGGAGGCCGAGACAAATCGCTGTCTGGTGGACGCCGCGCAAAAGGTTGTGGTGGTCGCGGATCATACGAAGCTCGGTGTGATCGCGCTGGCAAAAATAGCACCGCTCTCGCGGGTAGACGTGTTCGTCACCGACGACAAAGCGAACCCGGAGTTGCTCCGCGAGATAGAGCTCGCCGGGGTGCGTGTAATCTCCGCCGCACTCTGATAGTTGCGGCAAGCAGTCGCTTTAGCAGATAATCCCTATCGGGAGACCCAACCCGACGAAGGGAATCTACATGCCGCGAGTTTGTGTTTTCGACGTGAACGAAACGTTGCTGGACCTGGCCGCCCTCGACCCGCACTTCGAGCGCGTCTTCGGCGACGCCGCCGTTCGAGGGGAATGGTTTGGGCAGATGATCCAATCAGCCCTCGTCTCGACGGTTACCGGAGCTTACTCGGACTTCGGCGCTATCGGCGGCGCGGCCCTCCAGATGACCGCCGAACGCCGCGGCGTGGAGCTTTCCGAAGAAGACCGGCAGAGCATCCTGACCACGGTACCGCAACTACCGCCCCACCCGGAGGTGCAAGAAGCTCTCGAACGCCTGCGCGACGCCGGGTTCCGGCTCGCGACGCTTACCAACTCGACGCAGCAGGTCGCGGATCAGCAGATGGAGAACTCCGGGCTCGGCGAGTTCTTCGAGCAGATGATGTCGGCGGATGAGGTGCAGCGGTTGAAGCCGGCGCCGGAACCGTATCAGATGGCGGCGGAGAAGCTGAACGTGGAGGTCGAGGATATACGGCTCGTCGCGGCCCACGCTTGGGACGTGGCGGGGGCACTAAGGGCTGGTTGCGCCGCCGCTTTCGTGGGACGGCCGGGGAAGGTGCCGGACCCGCTGGTCGAGAGGCCGGACGTAGTCGGGGACGATTTGATGGAGGTCGCAGACGGTATCATAGAGGCCGAAGGTCAGGGCTAACTAGCAGAGGAGGTTGGAGTGGCGAGGGTAATGGATGGTGCGGAGCCTTTCCGCATGGAAGGCGACGTGGTTGGTGTGCTGGTCTGTCACGGGTTTACCGGTACCACCCAGAGCGTGCGGCCTTTGGGAGAAGGGCTGGCGAGGGCCGGGTTCACGGTCGCCGGGCCGAGGCTCGCCGGACACGGAACGAGTTTGCGGGACATGGCGAAGAGCACGGCGTCGGAGTGGATAGCTTCCGTCGAAGAAGACCTCGCCTGGCTGCAGGAGAGGACCAACGAGATCTTCTTTATCGGCCTCTCGATGGGCGGTACGCTCGCACTCTACTTCGCCGGCATGTATCCGGAACGCATCCGGGGCATAGTCCCGATAAACGCCTGTATGTTCTTGAAAGATCCGGAACTCTCCCGCCTCGTCTTCGACAAAAACGCCCCGGCAACCGTGCCGGGTGTCGGATCCGATATAAAGGCTTTCGGGGTGAAGGAGTTAGTCTACCCGGAGATACCGATGCCGGCCATCAAAGAGTTCGCGGCGCTCATGCGCGTCACCGACGATCTGTTGCCGACGATAGAGACCCCCACGCTCATTTTTCAGTCCGTAGAAGACCACGTCGTGCCGCCGGAGAACGGCCCGTACATCCAGGGCCAGCTAGAAAGCCGGTTCCGTCAACTCATCCGGCTGGAGAACTCTTACCACGTCGCCACCCTCGACAACGACGCGGACTACATCGCCGAGCAGACCATCCGCTTTATCATGGAGACTTAGTTTTCGTCTGCAGAAAGCACAGAAAAGAGTCCAGGTGAAATACACCACGGCGCGGTAGAAGATATCGTGACGCTCAGGCTTGTGAAAGTTCCCTCTCGACCTGCATCTTGAGCATGATGGCGAAGCCAAGCAAAGTGCCCCCCACGAAAAAACCTACGAAGTAGAAAGAAACATTGCCTAGCAGCACGTACAGAGCGTAGGGTACAACCGCCACGATAACACCCATCACAACGTAGAGATAGTTTTTGTGTATCCAGGCGTAGGGCAAGAAATGTCCACCCACTATCGCGGCCAGCGCCACGGGTACGCCAATCGGGTCGAGGGTGTAAACGACCCCGGCAGCAAGTAGTATCGGGAGTTGCGACATCGCCACCAGGATTGAGAGCGGGGTGAGCGAGTTGCCTCGTGAGGCCGGCGGATAGCCCAGCAACTTTTCCAGGACGAAGGCCAACGGGGTCCCGGCGGCACCCTGAAAAAGGAACACTAGGGCGGCGGTGTCGGTGGGGAGGAAGAAGGTAGAGACGCCGGCTAGGGTCCAGGTGGCACCGAAAGCCAGCAGAAAAGCCGAACCGCCGCGCCCGTTCAGGCGCACCTCGTCGCGTTCGTCGGATGCGGTGCGGTCGGTGGGGATGTCTGGATTCAAGAGTTGACCTTCAGGTTCATCGTAGTTCTACCGCCGACGGCCAGCAAGGGCCTAAGCCTGGATGTTTGTCTGGCTCCAGCGGGTGTGTTCGCCGAGTCCTTCTACCTCGGGGAACTCATCGCCCTTCAGGAGTTGGGCGTACGCCGGGGGTTGCATGGTCCCCCGGCCGCAGATGTAGGTTCCGGCGTTTGGGGCTTTTTCGCCCGGCTTGTAGACCGGGCCGTATGGCCGGTAGCGGGCCAGTATGTCTTCCAGGCCGGGGCTCACGGCATCTCTTGCAGGGTGACGGCGCGGGCGTCGATAAAGCCGGGGATGCTCAGGAGACGGTCTATGACTTCTTGAGAGACGGCCTCATCCACCGTAACGGCCATCGCGGCCCGGGAGCCGGGTTCGCCGCGGCCGACGGCCATGTTACCAATGTTTATGTCGTGTTCACCCAGTGTGACACCGACCCGCCCGATCATGCCGGGCACGTCCTCGTTCTGGATAAAGAGCATGTGCTTTTCGGGCTCCACGTCCATGTCGAAGCCCATCGCCCCGATTAGGCGCGGCTGATTACGGGGGCCGGCGAGCGTGCCGCTGACAACGCTCTCCCCTCCTTCGCTGTCCAACCTCAGCACGACGAGGCTCGTGTAGTCCGGGCTCTCGGAGGTCTTTGCGGTCTCGACCCTCATGCCCCGGTCACGGGCAAGCGAGGGTGTATTGACGAAGTTCAAGGGTTCGTGGACCATCGGGGTCAAAAGGCCCATGAGGGCCGAGACGTCCAACAGGCGGGTGTCGAAGTTCGCAACCTCGCCGTGATATTCGATCCGCAAGTGATTCCCTGGACTATCCGTTAGCTGGTAGAGCAAACTCCCGAGCGCCCGGCACAGCCCCGAGAAGCGGGCCACGAACTCCGCGCCCTCACCCATGGGGACCGGCACGTTTATGGCGTGTACCGGCACCGCACCGCGCAGGGCCGTTGCCACCTGCTCGGCGGCGGTAACACCCGCCCGGTCCTGGGCCTCCGCCGTGCTCGCCCCGAGGTGCGGCGTTACCACCACGTTCGGGAGCGAGAAGAGCGGGGATTCAGTGTTCGGTTCTTCGACGTAAACATCGAGGGCAGCACCCGCTATCTGACCCTCCTTGAGCGCGTTGTAGAGGTCCGTTTCGTCCACGATACCGCCCCGGGCGACGTTTATGAGGTAAGCGCCCGGCTTCATCTTCTCCAGGGCTTCGGCCCCGATCAGGCCCGTGGTCTGCGGCGTGCGTGGCACGTGCAGCGAGACGAAATCCGAGTTTTCGAGCACCTCGTCCACGTTTTCGGCCCTCTCGACGTTCATCGAGCGGATGCGGTCCTCGGCGACGTACGGGTCGTAGGCCAGCACCCGCATCCCCATCCCGAGCGCCCCACGGGCGACAATGGCCCCGACGTGCCCGAGCCCGACGAGCCCGAGCGTCTTCTCCGCCACCTCAACGCCCTTGAAGTCGCCCCGCTTCCACTCGCCCCCCCGGAGCGACTGGTCCGCCGCCGGGATGTGCCGGGCCGCCGCGAGCATTAGTCCCAAAGTGTGCTCCGCCGCGGCGACCGTGTTGCTCTCCGGAGCATTAGCCACCAGGATGCCGCGCTTGGTGGCCGCCTCGATGTCTATGTTGTCAACCCCGATACCGGCCCGGCCGATGGCCTTGAGGTTATCGGCGGCTTCTATGACCTCGGCGGTAACTTTGGTGGCGCTCCGGATGATCAGGCCGTCGTAGTCCGCGATCTTCTCTATAAGCTCCTCCGGCGAGAGACCGAGCAGCACGTCTACGTCGAACTCCCGCCGCAGCAACTCTACTCCACGATCGCCGAGCTTCTCGCTTATCAGGACCTTCAAGCGGTTACCCCGCTTTTGGCGAAGACCCGCTGGGCCGCGCCGACGCCCTTGCCAAGCTCGACTTCGTAGTCCAGTGACTCCAGCGCCAACTCCGCGGCGGCGATGGTGGCAATGATGTCGTAAGAGTCGAAGTAGCCGCAATGTCCTATGCGCCAGATCTTGCCGGCCATGTCCGCCTGCCCGCCAGCGACCTGTATCCCGTGCTCCCGGAACAACATCTTCACCAACTGCTTGCCGTCCACACCCTCCGGCACCCACGAAGCGGTAACCGCCGCGTTCAAGTCCTCGTCCGGCCCGAAGAGCTGGAGGCCCATGCCTTTGATGCCTTCCCTCGCGGCGCGGCCGAGCAGAACGTGCCGCTCGAAGACCTCGTCCACGCCCTCGTCCAGGATCTGACGTAGGGCCAAATCTAGCTGTATGATGAGGCTCACCGCCGGGGTCCACGTCGTCTGTGGCGGGTCTTTCTCGAAGGCCTTCTTCGCCGCCGTCCAGTCGAAGTAGAAGCGCGGCATCCTGGACTCTTCGTGGGCTTTCCAAGCCCGGTCGCTGATGCTCACGAAGCCGAGCCCGGGCGGTATCATCAGCGCCTTCTGGCTCCCCGCTACGACCACGTCTACGCCCCAGTCATCGGTCCGTAGCTCGCAAGCCCCGAGCCCGCTCACCGCGTCCACGATGCTTATGACGTTTTCTGTAGCCTTCGCGAAACCTTCTATGTCGTTTACCGTACCGGTCGAGGTTTCGGAGAGAACGCACATGGCGGCCTTTATCTCCGGGTCTTCGGAGAGCTTCTCGGCTATCTCATCGTTATCCGCCTTGACGCCCCAGTCGTATTCGAGCTCGGTGACTTCGAGGCCGAAAGCCCGGCTCATCTTGACCCAGCGGTTACCGAAGTTGCCGCTGTTTGCGACGAGCACCTTGTCGCCGGGCGTGAAGAGGTTCTGGATCACGCCTTCGAAAGCCCCGGTGCCGCTCGCCGCGTAGGTGAAGATGTCGTTCTCTGTAAGGAAGACTTGTTTCAGGTTCTCGTTCACCCGGGCGAAAACCTCCCCGAACTCCGGCGTCCGGTGGTGGATAATGGGCAGCGCGCCGGCGGCGGAAACCTCCGGTGGTATCGGGGTTGGTCCGGGCGACATGAGGCGGTACTTGTTCATCATGGAATGCTAATTCCTCTCTCGGAAATACGAATTCTCAACCCCGACAGTTTATCTACAATAGTTGGCATTGGCTACATGATCGCGGTTGCTTTCAACAAACTGTTGCTTTTGTGGCAGTTTCGGTGCTATCGCGCGCCGCTCAAAACGCTGGCGCGCTGAGGATGTGTATTTTGTGCCACGCCTTTATCATGCCGGGTATGAGACGGTTTCTTGGGAGACTGGGAGGCGCTTGATTGGGTGACGTTCGAGGGCAGGATACGGACCGGAACAGCGACGATGGCGCGGGGCGCTCCAGGGACCCATTGTGGCGTCGGATCGTGGATCTCGCCGTAGACCTTACGCCCGAACGCCGGAAGGAGGTGAGAGAAGAGCTATTTCCCGAAGGTCCGGAGCTCAGGTCTTACCTCTACCGCTTCACGGTCCTGCAATCTCTGGCGGTCCTTATAGCACTCTTCGGGCTGCTAGCCAACTCAGCGGCGGTGGTGATCGGGGCCATGCTCGTCGCGCCGCTTATGAGGCCCGTGCTCTCGGTTGCCGCGACACTGGTTATGGGCTTGCCGGTTAGGCAGGCGGTCTCGTTTACCATAGTCCTCGTGGCGAGCGCCGGCTCCGTCATTCTCGCCTGGGCCGTTACAGAACTCATGCCCTTAAGCGAGATACACATCCCCGACGAGATACTAGCCCGCACCGGGCCTACGCTGCTGGATCTCGGCATAGCACTGGCGGCTGGTGCTGCCGGAGCCTACGCCCTGGTGCGCCGGGAGGTGAGCGACGCCTTACCGGGGGTGGCGGTCGCGGTAGCCCTGGTGCCGCCGCTGGCGACCGTCGGGGCGACGTTGGCTTTTGGGAGGCCGGATCTCGCGTGGGGCGCGTTATTGCTGTACCTGACCAACCTGGCCGCCATAGTGCTCATCGGGGCGATAGTTTTTATCCTGACCGGTTTCGTCCCTCGGGCACAAGTCATCCAGGACGAACAGCGTATAAGGGCCGGCGTGATCACCGCCAGCGTCATCGTTCTGGCCGTCTCCGTACCGTTAGGAATCCACTCGTGGGGTGAAATTCGGGAGAACAAGGAGGTCGAGGTTTCTTCCGAGCAGGTAGAGACCTGGCTCGGGGGTACGGAACTCCAATCGACCGGAGTTTCGGTGGACGACGACCGGGTAACCGTAAACGTGGCGGGCCCCGACGAGCCGCCGTCCGCCGGGCCTCTGGCGAACGCCATCGCCGAGCAGTTCGGAAACCCGGTCGAGGTAGAAGTCCGGTGGACGGAGCGAAGAGATACGTCGGTCGAGGGCCGGCCCCAAGGAGGGTAGATGATCGCGTTTTTAACGGTACTGGTGCGGTTTGTCCGCACCATCTGGCAATCTCTAAAAGACCCCAAGTTCCAGGCGCTGTTCTTTCTAGTGCTTTCGACGCTCGCGGCCGGGACCGTCTTCTACCGGCACGCGGAAGGGTGGAGCTTGCTCGACTCGTTGTACTTCAGCGTCGTCACGCTAACCACCGTCGGATACGGCGACCTCTCACCCTCTACGACGGCCGCCAAGATCTTCACTATCTTCTACATCTTCGTGGGCGTCGGCATTATTCTGGGCTTCGTAAACGCGATCGCCGAACGCTCGCTGAACAACCCGGGAATCTTCCGAAGCATGGTCCGCAACCGGGACCGGGACAGCGGTGAGGAACAAGACTAGACTGCAGCCTCTATCCGAAGCCGGCTCCGTCGAAGGTGGTTCGGGCCGAGCGGGTGTAACGTCCAACGTACCCGAAGTTCGGGCCGTCCGGAGATTCGTATGGCTCCCGGCTCCGCATCTCGGAGGGTTTGGTCCCGGCCCGGATGCGGCCTTCCAAAAGGTCCATCCGCAAAACGTCCCCGTCCCGCAGGCGGCCTATCATGCCCCCGGCGACGGCTTCCCGGGTCATCAAGGAGATCCAGGTGCCGGACACCGCGTCCGGCGGCAACCCATCGGTCAGGACCGGCACGCTCTGGGTCAGACCTGCTTCTTCCAAGATAGTTGCGAGGTCTCTGGGCTTCGGGAGCCCGGGCCCTCCCTTCGGCCCGTAACCTCCAAGAACGATCAGGCTTCCCGGCTCTACCCGGTCTTCCCGTACAGCCTGCACCGCTTCTTTCTCGGATAGAAATATTCGGCACTCGCCGGCGACCTCCTCCGTGCCCTCCGACACGCGGCAGATGGCCTCGGTCCTGGAGGCCCGGCCCTGGACGAACACCAACCGGAAGCTCTCGTCCGGAGGCGGGGGCGCGGCGGGCAGGGAGTCTTTTAGCCACCCCGTAACCGTTGGGACGTCGTGCAGATCGTCGTCTAAGTGGGCGAACAGCCGATGGAGCCCCTGTTCCTGAAACCACTTGGAGTTCGGGTGTGCGACTTCCGGGGTTTCCGGCGTCAGCACCCGCAACATCTGGGCAAACCCCGACACGCCTCCTTCCCGCGCGACGGCGGAAAAGTGGACCATTAGCTCCGACCCGCCACCCATCGAGAGGCCGATGCGCAGGGCGTTTGCCAAAGAGAAGTTGCCGACCAATTCCCCGGGCCGCGGCTCCCGGGCCGCGGCTATCTCCACCACCGTTTCGGCGGTGTCGTTCTTCGAGGGGACGGCCCCGAGGGCGGTGAGCGCGGCGGTGTAGGCATCGTCCCGGCGGGCAATAACCGTGGGGATGTCCAACCGCAGGGCGGCCAGGAAAAGCCCGATAAGTTCGGCGGGGTTGCCGGAGTCCACGAGCAGGGCGTCCGGACGTTCGGCGCCGAGAAGGACTTCGGTGGTGTCGGCGATCCACTCCCGGACCAGGGCAACCCCGCCCGGTGGCCGCGCCCCGGATAGGTCGAATTCCAGGGGCTCGCCGCCGACATCCCGGATACGGACGGCCTGCGCCGGGTTGGTAACGCCGATACGCGACACGGTTTAAGAGCCCAACTTCTCCAGGAGGAGTCCCCGGACCCGGCCCCCGTCGGCCCCGCCCCGGGTGGCCTTCATGACCTGGCCGATGAGGACTCCGATTACTTTTTGATCCCCGTCTCTTATGCGGCCTGCTTCCTCGGGGTTTGCGGCGATGACCTCGTCCACGATACCGGCGAGTTCATCACCCCCCGTCGCGGCCAACCCTTCGCGCTCGACCACGGCCGAGGGAGACTCGCCGCTGATGAAGATCCGATCCAGAACGTCGCGGGCGCCGGAGCGGGAGATCTTTCCCTCGTCCACCAGACCGATCAACTCGACCACGTGCTCCGGGCTTATGCCGGCCCCGGAAATCTCTATGTTGGCCTCGTTCAGCCGGGCCTGGAGCTCGACCGAGATCCAGTTGGCCGCCTGTTTCGGGTCCACGCCGGGGGCACCGGCGACCGCCTCGTAGAATGCCGCCAGGTCCCGGTCCGCCGTCAAGACCCCGGCGTCGTAGCCGGAGAGGCCGTACTGCCCGACGAACCGGGCGCGCATCTGGTCCGGCAACTCGGGCAGGCGCTCTTTTATCTCGCGCACCCACGCTTCGGTAAGCTCCAGCGGCAGCAGGTCCGGCTCCGGGAAGTAGCGGTAGTCGTGGGCGTACTCCTTGCTGCGGAGCTCGTGGACCTCGTCGGTATCCGGGTCGTAGTGGAGCGTCGTTTGTTCTACCCGGCCACCGTTCTCTAGAATTTCCTGCTGGCGCGCAAGTTCCGCCGCCAGTCCCCGCTCTACAAAGCGGAAGGAGTTCATGTTCTTCAACTCGGTCTTGGTGCCGAAAGAGCCGTCGGGATTGCGGATCGAGACGTTCGCGTCGCAGCGGAGCTGGCCCTTCTCCATGTCCGCCTCCGAAACGCCGACGGCCCGCAGGATCTCCTTGAGGTGGTTGGCCGTGGCCCGGGCCGCTTCGGGAGATGGAATATCCGGCTCGGTGACGATCTCCATGAGCGGCGTGCCGCCCCGGTTAAAGTCTATGAGCGAGCCGACCGAGCCGTGCATCCGGCCCGAAGTACCGACGTGAACGTTCTTGGCCGCGTCCTCTTCGAGGTGCAGGCGCGTTATGCCGACCCGGACGGTCTCGTCGCCGTCGGGCCCCCCGGCCGGCACCCCGACCGGTCCCCCGATGGGCACGTCCAGGTGTCCGCCGGTGCAGATCGGCAGGTCGAACTGGGAGATCTGGTACCCTTTGGGCAGGTCGGGATAGAAGTAGTTCTTGCGCGCGAAGACCGCCCGCTCCCCGACGTCACAGTTGAGCGCGAGCCCGGCCATCACGCCGAGTTCTATGGCTTTTTCGTTCGCGACCGGCAGCGCGCCGGGATGCCCGAGACACACCGGGCAGGTGTGGGTGTTCGGCTCTTCACCGTAGGTTACCCGGCAGCCGCAGAACATCTTGGTCCGGGTCGCCAGGTGGACGTGAAACTCCAGCCCGATAACCGCCTGGTATGTCTGTTTCTCTCTCGTCTGCAAAGTCTCGAAACCCCCGCGCTGCACATAACTACGACCTTTCAATTCTAGCATCGCTAGCATCGACGGCGGCCGGTTCGGGATCATACTTTAGGGCGCGCAGGATCGTCCGTTTGTACGATGGCCGCCCCCGCCGGGCGTCGCACAATACCGATCAGAAGCCCGGAAGTGCCGGGCACTACAGAAGGAGCAAAACAATGACGCAGGAAGCGACGCAGGTCGAGACGCGGGGAATGACGCTCGGTAAGAAAGCGGCCCTGGCGGTTGCGACGGGTCTTTTGGCGCTGTCTCTAGGCGCGGGTACGGCGTTTGCGGCCGGGCCACCAGAGGGTGCGGCCTACGGTACGAACGGCAACGACCTCCTCCGGGGCGGCGCGCTCGACGACACGTTCGTCGGCAACAAAGGCAACGATGTCCTCCTCGGACGCGGCGGCAACGACAGCCTGTTCGGCGGCACGATCACCTTCCGGGAAGGGGACCCCAACGGTCGCGACGTCCTGGTGGGCGGCTCCGGTAACGACTTTCTGAACGGCGGCGGTGGCCGCGACGTTCTCAAAGCCGGTTCGGGCAACGATACTATCTTCGCCGCAGACGGACAAAGGGACGTTATCTCCTGCGGCTCCGGCCGCGATAGCTACGTGGCCGACCCGGTCGACGTGGTGGCGGACGATTGCGAGGTGGAGGAATCCGGACGGGGCTGAACGAAAACGACTCGAAAGGGAACGGGACCCGGGTTCGCCCGGGTCCCGCTCTTTCTTTGCGGCGTTTTTGCGGTGTAAATCCGTCACCCCCGGTACCCGGCCGGATGCTAGAATTGTTTGAAATTTTGCACCAACAAGTGGGAAGGGAGAAGCATATTTCCGAGGTTGGCAAACCTCACCTTGTAGTCTTGCAAGGGCCGAGCTTCGGCGACATCTATTACCTGGATGGAGAGGAGCTCGTTCTCGGCAGCGATCCCTTTCACGCGGACATCGTGGTGCGGGACGTAGAGGTCGGCCTGGAGCACCTCCGGCTCTGCAGCGACGGGGAAGGTTACGCTATCCGGGATCTCGGGACCGGAAAGCAGACTACCGTCAACGGACGGTCCGTGAACGAAGCTTGTGTTCTAAGTTGTGGGGATCGGCTCTCTATCGGAGACAGCGTGCTGGAATTCGTAGATCATGACCCAATAAAAGAAGAATTTCACCGCAAGATGCAACGCCTTGTCAGCCGGGACTACCTGACGGGCTTGCTCGCCAAAAACCGTTTCGACGCGCTGTTCGAGCAGTCCCTCGAAGCCTGCGAAGACGAAGGCTGTCCGCTGGGCGTCCTGATGGCCGACATAGACAACCTCAAGAACATAAACGACACCTACGGGCACCTGCTAGGAGAGTTCGTCGTCGGCGAAGTCGGACGGATCATACGAGAATCTCTACACTCCGAGGAGCTATACGCCACCCGCTTCGGGGGCGACGAGTATCAGGCAATACTCCCCCGCCTCGGTAAAGAAGGATCCATAAAAGTGGCCGAGGAGATCCGCCACCGCGTCGAGGAGTACGCCTTCGAACGCGAGGGCGTCTGCGCAAACCCTACCATCTCCCTCGGGGCCGCCTCCTACCCCGAAGACGGCGCCGGACCTGAGGCCCTCACCGAAGCCGCCGACAAAGCCCTCTACCGGGCGAAACGCGCCGGCGGCAACACCGTCTGCGAGTAGGTTCTGTCTGTCCTATGGTCTCATCGTGAACTCGAAGTCCGCCGCCCGTTCGGCGGCCCGCGCGGCCCGCAGCAGCAGCGGTTCGGAGAAGTAGTCGCCCATTAGCTGGACTCCGACCGGCAGCCCTTCGGAAAGCCCTCCGGGGATGCTGATAGCCGGGATACCGGCGAGGCTCGCCGGGACGGCGCAGATGTCTTGCAGGTACATGGAGAGCGGGTCATCGGTTTTGGCCCCGAGTTCGAATGCTACGGAGGGCGAGGTCGGAGAGAGTAGGACGTCGTAGCGGCGGAACGCCTGCCGGAAGTCTTCGACTATCCGGGTGCGGACTTTCTGGGCCTGGGAGTAGTAGGCGTCGTAGTAACCGCTGGAGAGGGCGTAGGTACCGAGCATGATCCTGCGCTTCACCTCGTCCCCGAAGCCTTCCTCGCGGGTCTTGCGGTACATCTCGTGAACCCCGCCCGCCGGCACCCGCAGACCGTAACGCACCCCGTCGAAGCGGGCCAGGTTCGAGGAGACTTCGGCCGGGGCGATGATGTAATACGCTTCCAGGGCGTAGTAGGCGTGCGGTAGCTCTACCTCCCCCACCTCGGCCCCGGCATCTTCCAAGTCCCGGGCCGCCTTCTCCGTCACCTCCCGGACACCGGCGTCTATCCGGTCGTCCATCAGCTCCTTTACGACGCCGACCCGCAAGCCGGAGACGCCGTTTTCCAGTTCCGCGAGGTAGTCCGGGACCTCGACGTTCGCGCTGGTGGAGTCGTAGGGGTCGTGACCGGCGGTGGCCTGGAGCAAGAGCGCCGCGTCGCGCACGTCGCGGGTGAGAGGCCCGATCTGGTCCAAAGACGAACCGAACGCGATGAGCCCGCTCCTCGAAACCCGTCCGTAGGTCGGCTTGAGCCCGACGATGCCGCACAGCGCCGCCGGCTGGCGCACAGAACCCCCGGTATCCGTACCCAAAGCCCACCATCCTTCGCCCGCGGCAACCGCCGCCGCCGAGCCACCGGAAGAACCACCCGGTACCCGGCCCAGGTCCCAGGGATTGCAGGTAGGGCCGTAGGCGGAGTTCTCGGTAGAGGAGCCCATCGCGAACTCGTCGCAGTTCGCCTTGCCGATCACGATCATGTCCTCGCCAAAGTTCTTCAAGGCCGACGCATCGTAGAGCGGCTCGAAGTTTTCCAGGATCTTCGAGCCGCTCGTGGTCCGCACGCCGCGGGTTGACAGAACGTCTTTTACCGCCAGCGGCACGCCTTCCCAGAGCTTCGTCCTTCCGTTTTTCAGGCGTTCGTCTACCCGGTCTGCACGTTCGAGCGCCAACTCCGAGGTGGTAGTTACGAAAGCGTTTATGTCATCCTCGACCTCTTCGACGCGACGGTTTGCAGCTTCGGCGGCTTCGCGGACGGAAACGTCGCCGGACTTTATTTTCCGGGCCAACTCGTATGCCGTGAGGTCGAGCATCAGTCGATTCTCGGCACGGAGAACAGGTCTTCAGCCGGCTCCGGCGCGGACCCGAGGGCTTTTTCCCGCGGCAGTTCGTCCCGCGGTTCGTCCGGGCGGAGAACGTTCGTGAGGTTCAGCGGGTTCGCCGTTGGAGGTACATCAGCGAGGTTCAGCTCCCCTATTTTGTCTATGCTCTCCAGGATGGTCCCGAGTTGGTCGCCCATCCTGTTTACTTCCTCGTCCGTCAGCCCCAAACGCGCCAGGTTGGCGACGTGCCGCACCTGCTCTTCGGATATCATGTTTTCCTCCGGTTTTCGAGTTTTGCGGGTATGCTAACATTTGAGTCGAGAGCTTATGCAGGCCGTCAAACAGGGACATCCACCCGTTCGTGGTTGGGAGAAACGCTTCAGCGTTTCCGGATACCATCGCATGACCGAAGCCGGGATACTAGGAGAAGTTGAGCGTGTAGAACTTATCGGGGGAGCAATTGTAGAGATGGCAGCGACGGGTAGCTCGTCTCGACGACAGCTCCGAGCCAGAACCGGACATTGCGCTGCTGAAACCCCACGAAGATTTCTATTCCAGCGAGCACCCCGGCCCCAACGACGTACTGCTCGCGATCGAGGTCTCCGACACCTCCATAGAGTACGGTGTTGAGATCAAGCTGCCACTGTATGCGAGGGCGAAGATCCCCGAGGTTTGGCTCGTCAACCTCGCCACCGAAACTGTTGAGATCCACTTCCGGCCGGTCTCCGGTGGATACCGGCAAACTTTGCGGGCAAAGCGCGGCGATGCTCTGGAGTCCGGAGCGGTCTCCGGGTTGGGACTCTCCGCCGAAAACGTACTCGGCTAAAGACTTATCTTATTTCAAGAACCGTTCAGGGCTTCCTCAGCGAGACGCGTTCCTTCAACCATGTTCACAAGCTTCTCGTAGGAAACCTCCCAACTGCGGGTACGCAAGCCGCAGTCGGTGTTGACCTCTATCCGCTCCGGTCCCAGAACACTCGCCGCGTAGAGAATGCGATCCCGCACGAGTTCCGGCGGTTCGATGAAATCCGTGTGGATGTCTACGACCCCGAGCCCGATCTTCCCATCCCACGCACTCTCCCGGAACTTGTCGAGGATCTCGTAACCGGGCCGGTCTCCGGCTTTTGTGCCGGTCTCTAGAAAATCGCGGTTCGAGAACTCTAGCTGCAGCTCGTAACAGTCGTCCAGCTCCTCAATGTGGGGAAAAAGACAACCGTAGTCCGAGAAGCAGATGTGCATGGAACAACGGGCGTCCACGGCTTCCCGGGTGGCGTTGAAGGTTTCTACGACGAGTGGCACTTCTCCGGGACGCGTGGTGGCGGCGGGCTCGTCTATCTGCACCCAGTCAGCCCCGGCCTCGACGATACCGGCCAGGTTAGGCCGCACCACGTCCCGGGCCGCATCCACCCCGAATTGACGCCGGGCCTCCAACCGGCGCTCGACCGAAGCCCCGAGCAAACCGCCTCCTCCGGTGTAGTGCTCGTCGTAGGACCAGTCCATGATGGTGTAGGCGCCGGTAAACGGAACTTTTACAGCGCGGTCGGTGTGGCTGCGGACGAACTCGTGCTCTCCGAGGTCGTAGGTTACTTCTACGGAAGGTTTCTCGATCACGGCGGCCTTGGTGTAATACTTGTTGTCCCAGGAGCGGACCGTACCGCGGGTCTCGAAGCCGTGGGCGTGCTTTACGGCGTGGTCGTACATCTCGCTGCGACGCTGCTCGCCGTCGTAGACCACATCGAGGCCGCTGTTCTCCAGGAGTCGGAGGCCGTAGAGGGCGGCGTAGTCCTGAATACTGGCTTTCTCTTGTTCTGAGAAGTCCTCTCCCCTGCCGAGTATCCCGGTTAGCTCTTCGGTGTCTATGCCGAGGCGTTCGCCCCACGTGCGGGCGTGCTCGACGTCAGCCCCTTCTACGGGGCGTTCGGAGATGGACTTCACGCGCCAGCCGGGTTTGGCGAGGCTCCCGATCTCCCGCGTTACAAAACGTACCTCGCTCATACTACCGTTCCTCCTTCAAAATCCGGGCCGCTTCTCCGAGACGCAGCACCTTCTCGCAGGCTATCTTTTCCGGCACGAACTGCAGGTCGTCGTTCGGGACGAAGTGAAGATCCCCTTCCAACTCCTTGAGGAGTTGGCGTCCGAACCCGGCGATCTCTTCAGGCTCCTCCAACAAAGAATTGCGGGCGTCCACGACCCCGGCTAGTAGAGTCTTGGGAAACGGACGCGGCAACGCGGCCAGGTCCGTAGCGTAAAAGTCAACCCCGATGGCCTCTACATCTAGCTCTACTAACTCTCCAAGCACCCCGCCGGCGTCTCCGAACGGGAGCTGGACCGCGAGTGACACAGGGCTCTCCAGGGCGTCCAATGACTCACCGAGCCCGAAGATGTCGCTACCACCTCCGAAGAGCGCAGTCTCTTGCAAGACGATCATCGCGCAGCCGCTTTCTGCGAGCCACCGTATCTGGGGTGCAAGTACCGTCTCGGCTATCGCTTGCGGCTTTAGCCTACCCCCTCCAGCAACTGCCAGGGTGTGTGGCGAAGGCAACGTCGCTATCCACCTCCCGCGTGGTAGTTCCCCGGTGCGGAAGAAAGGTTCTCCCAGAGGTTCGGCCAGCCTGGGCGGGTCCGCCTCTACCACCGGCGCCTTGAAGAACGTGTTGGTGTTCAAGAAGCGGGTCAACGGGCCGGGACGCAGGCCGTGCGCCGCCTCGTCGAAAGGGCGGAAGATGTCCTGCCAACTCAAGAGGCCGTCCGAGAGGTAGTCGAGGTCCGCCTCTTTCTGGGTTTCGAGGAAATTATTCAGATCCTCGTCCTGTTGCTTCTCGACCGCTACGGCGGTGGTGCGCCCCCGGTCGAGGTCGCGGGTGGCCTGCACCAGTGCTTCGGAGCGGGCGTAGATGCCGGGCACGGAGGCTTTTATCTCGGGCATCCGTTTATCCTTTGTTTCGTGTGCTGGCCGGTCACGGCTGCTCAGTCCCAAACCAGCGAGCCGGCGCTCTGGTACTCGGTTACGCGGGTCTCGAAGAAATTCTTTTCTTTAGCGAGGTCCATCGTCTCGCTCATCCAGGGGAACGGGTTGCGCGAACCATACTGGGCCGGGAGCCCGATGCGTCCCAGACGCCGGTCGGCGACGAACTGGACGTACTCCCGGAACAAGCCCGCGTTCAGGCCGAGCACACCGTCGGGAAGACACTCCTGGGCGTAAGCTATTTCGTACTCTACGGCCGACCGGATCATCCCAACGATCTCGTCCTTCAGTTCCGGCGTCCACGCTTCACGGTTCTCTTCCTTGACGGTGTTTATGAGATCCACGCCGAAGTTGAGGTGGACCGTCTCGTCGCGCAGGATGTACTGAAACTGCTCCCCGATGCCGGTCATCCGGTTCTGGCGGTGGAAGGAGAGGATCATGACGAACCCGGAATAGAAGAAGATGCCCTCCATGATCACGTAAAAGCCGATCAGGTTCTTGATGAATTCTTGAATGCCCTCAGTCGTCCGGGTCGAGAAGTCCGGGCGCATAACGTCTTTTGTCAGCGACATGACGAACTCATCCTTACCCCGGATGGAGTCCACCTCGTTGTACATGTTGAAGACCTCGCGCCCGTCCAGGCCGAGCGACTCTACGATGTAGTGGAAGGTGTGCGTGTGGATGGCCTCCTCGAACGCCTGGCGCAGCAGGTACTGGCGTGCCTCGGGGTTGGTGATGTGCTCGAAAATAGAGAGCACGATGTTGTTGCCGACCAAGCTCTCTCCGGTCGAGAAGAAGCCCAGGTTCCGCATTATGACGAGCCGCTCACCCTTTGTGAGCTTGTCCGAGTGCCAGAGTGCGTTGTCCTTCTGCATCGGGACTTCGGTTGGCATCCAGTTGTTGGAGCAGCCGTTCAGGTAATGTTCCCAGGCCCACTCGTACTTTAGCGGCCAGAGTTGGTTTACGTCGACGGTCCGGCAGTTAAGGAGCCGCTTATCCTTAGCGTCTATACGCTTCGTCAGATCGTAGGGCTGTTCGCCGTAGTCTTCGAGCAGTTGGCTCATTGAGTTCTCTCTTTCTACTGGGGTACTCACTGGCAGGCTTCGCATTCCGGGTTATCGGGGGAGCAGGTCTCTCCCTGGACCGCCTCCTGCATGACTACGGGTATTGGTTGCTCCTCTTCCAGGCGACTGGATGCGGACTGGCTCTTCATCCAGCGCGGTTGGATACCGCGTCTGTTGATGTCCATGCTGGACTTCTCGACGTTCGTGGCGCCTCGGGAGCGGAGGTAGTAGGTGGTTTTGAGGCCTTTGTTCCAGGCGTCCAGGTACATCTCAGAGAGGAGCTTGCCGCTCGGCTGGGCGAGGTAGAGGTTCAGGGATTGGCCCATGTCGATCCATTTCTGGCGGCGGCCCGCACAGTCGATGATCCAGCCAGGGTCTATCTCGAACGCCGTAAGGTAAACGTTCTTGAGGTCTTCGGGGACGCGATCTATATCCTGAACCGAGCCGTCGAAGTGTTTGAGGTCCCCGATCATTTCCTCGTCCCACAACCCACGCTTCTTCAAGTCCCGCACCAGATAAGGGTTGATGACCGTGAACTCTCCAGATAGGTTGGACTTGACGAACAAGTTGGAGTACGTCGGCTCGATAGATTGATAAACACCGGAGATGTTGGAGATGGTAGCCGTTGGCGCTATCGCCATGACGTTGCTGTTCCGCATCCCGTTTTGTGCAACGGCGTCCCGAACTACTTGCCAGTCCAGGGTCATGGATCGGTCCATCTCGACTTCTACGCCGCGTTCTTGCTCCAGCAGTTCGATGGTGTCTATCGGGAGGAGGCCCCGGCTCCAGTTGGAGCCTTTATAGCTCGCGTAGGTGCCGCGTTCAGCGGCGAGTTGTGCGGAGGTGAGGATTGCGTGGTAGGAGATCAACTCCATCGAGTAGTCTGCGAACCGCACGGCCTCTTCGCTGGCATAGCCGATGCGTTGCTCGAAAAGTGCGTCCTGGAAACCCATAAGTCCCAGGCCAACGGGCCGGTGGCGCAGGTTGGCGGTTTCTGCCTCAGGCGTCGGGTAGAAGTTAATGTCCACGACGTTGTCTAGCATCCGCACGGCAGTTTTGATAGTTTCGGAGAGTAACGCTTCGTCAAGGCCGTAAGCGTCTGTGTGGGCGGCTAGATTTAGCGAGCAGAGGTTGCACACTGCTGTTTCTTCAGCGCTGGTATTGAGGAGAATCTCGGTGCAGAGGTTGGAGCTGTGGACGACGCCCGTGTGGTCCTGGGGAGAGCGGACGTTTGAGGGATCTTTAAAGGTGATCCAGGGGTGCCCCGTTTCGAAAAGCATCGAGAGCATCTTGCGCCACAGCACGTTCGCCTCGACCTTTCTGTACTGCCGCAGCTCGCCCCGGTCGGCCATCCGCTCGTACTCGACGTAGCGTTCCTCGAACGCTTTGCCGTAGAGGTCGTGCAGGTCGGGGACCTCGTTCGGGGAGAACAGCGTCCACTCGCCGCCCTCCACCACGCGCTTGACGAAGAGGTCCGGCACCCAGTTTGCCGTGTTCATGTCGTGCGTCCGGCGCCGCTCGTCACCGGTGTTCTTCCTCAGCTCTAGAAAGTCCTCGATATCCAGGTGCCAGGTCTCCATGTAAGAGCACGCGGCGCCCTTTCGCTTTCCGCCCTGATTGACTGCTACGGCGGTATCGTTAACGATCTTGAGGAACGGTATGACACCCTGGCTTTCGCCACCCGTCCCTTTTATAAAGGAGTTGGTCGCCCGGATGTTGGTCCAATCGTTGCCGAGGCCACCGGCCCATTTGGAGAGTTTGGCGTTGTCAGAGATGGCTTTGAAGATGCTTTCCAGGTTGTCGCCGACGGTGGTCAGGTAGCAGGAGGAGAGTTGGGGGCGTTGGGTACCGCTGTTGAAGAGCGTCGGGGTCGCTGAGACTACCCGGAAGGCCGATAGCATTTCGTAGAACTCGATGGTTCGGTTTTCGCGGTCGTCTTCGTTGAGGGAAAGGCCCATCGCGACCCGCATCCAGAAGTATTGGGGACACTCGATGCGGTGTCCCCCGGCCTCGATCAGGTACCGGTCGTAGATAGTCTGGAGCCCTAGATAGGTAAAGTCGCCGTCCCGCTCCGGTCGCAGCGCATCGGCGAGCTTGTCGAGGTCGAACTCCAGGAGTTCGGAAGATAACCGTTCGGCTTCGATTCCAGCATTCAGGTAGCCGACGAAGTTCTGCCGGTAGGTCTGCTCGAAGTCCTCTTCGGCGGGTGCTGAGCCCCACGCTTCGCGGTAGATCACACCGAGCAGCAACCGGGCGGCGGCATCTCCGTAAGCGGGATCTTTCTCGATGTGAGACCGGGCGGCGAGGATGGTCGCCCGTTGTATCTGCTGCGGCGTAATGCCATCGTAGAGCGAGCCGAGAGCGTCGTCCAGAACCAGCCCGGGGTCCACGTTCTCCAGGTTCCGGCAGGCGACCTCGATCCTGCGTCGGATGCGCCAGGCCTCGAAGACGCTCTCGCTACCGTCCTCGTGACGCACTTTTATGGCCGGGCGGTCGTCGTCAACCGGTTCGCCCCGGAACATGCGGGCCTTTTTGTGCTCCTCGCGGTAGACGATGTAGCGACGGGCGACCCGGTAGTTGCCGTCCCGCATCAACTGTTCCTCGACGAGGTCTTGTATTTGTTCTACGTCTACCGGCTCGTCGCTTTCGACGATGCGGGCCATTACCGCGGCCGTGGTACGTTCCACCTCTTCCCGAAGCTCCGCGTGTAACCCGGCGCCTTTGTGTAAACCTTGCTCCGCCCGGAAAGCGTTGGCGACGGCCCTCGAAATCCTGGCCGCATCAAAAGACACGATCCGCCCGTCCCGCTTCCGCACCGATGTTTCTTGTGTGATCATCGCTCTACCCCTTTCACGCCGCTTTTCTACTGCGGAAGGCTACAGAGGCCGGCGAAATAGATAGGTAGCGTAAAAGAGGTCTTCGAGCCAAGGTGGGTGAAAGGTCCTGTTCGTCAACCACCGGCTATGCTCTTTTGCCGCGACCAGCCTCTCCCTCGAAGGCACGAGCCACCCTCCCGCACACCCGTGCGGGCCACCGGCAGGTCTTCGGACTCGCAGGCACTTCGGTCTCCCGAACCCTACTTACCGCCGCTTCCCAGCCTCCGTAGGCCAGTGCTCTATGACGGTTTTCGTTCCTGCTCACCGCTGCGGGGCAGTTCCGGATTTACACCGGATTCCCTCTTGCGACGTCGAAGCCCGCGTTGCTCGATAGGCTCCGGCGAACCGGTAGGTGCCGGGCATTATGTTCTCTATTCCCGGTGCTGTCAACACCAGGTCCGAGAAAAACCCTGCTAAACGGTTGTCTTTCTTTTTCAGCCGTCTAACACGCGGGCGATAGCCAGGCCGTCTATACGCTCCCGGACGAGGGGCAGCACGATGGCGGAGAGACCGGGATGGCGGGCGATGCTTTCGTTGAACTCCCGGGTGGTCCGGGCCGATCCGTCTTCCGGTTTCAGGACGCTTCCGCCCCGGATGGCGTTGTCCGCCAGGATCAGGGAGCCGGGACGCGAGAGCTCCAACGACCGATCCAGATAGGCCGGATAGCCTTCTTTCTCAGCGTCAATAAAGACCAGGTCGAAAGGCTCGATCCCGCTCTCGACCATCGCGGCGAGCCGTTCGTGGGCGTCGCCTACGAGCACCTCTACCCGATCCTGGAACCCCGCATACTCGATGTTCTTGCGGGCGACTTCGGCGTGATGCTCGTCTACTTCCAGGGAGATCAGGGTTCCATTCTCCGGCAGGCCGCGGGCGAAGTGTATTGCGCTGTAGCCGCCGAGGGTCCCGATCTCCAAAATGCGTCGGGCGCCACTTATCTCCACCAACATTCGCAGAAGTTTTCCCTGGTTGGCGGAGATCTGAATGTCCGGCAGCCCGGCGGCCTTCGATTCTCGCAAGGTGCTCTCCAGCACCTCGTCGTTGGTGGCGAACAGGTCTTCGACGTAACGGTCTATTTCCCGGAGGATTCTTACGGGGTCATCCATTTTCCTCGTCCTTCCAGAGGTCGAGTTCGTATTCCACGTTCGTCAGCGTAAGGCCCCGCGCCAGAACCGCCGGACCGGCCTCGGTTCTATCACCGCCGGTTAGCAACCTCACGAAGTCTACGAGCTCTCTCTTTTCTCCGCGACTTCCAGCATCGTACCCACCAACGACCGGACCATGCCATAGAGAAAAGAGTTCGCGGTGATGTTGTAGGCTAGGAGTTCGCCGCGCTTCTCCCAGAAAGACTCCGAAACCTTGCGTCCGAAGCGTGCGTGGTAGGTCCTTTTTGGGGTAAAAGCCTTGAACTCGTGGGTTCCAAAGACTAGTTCGCCCGCTTCTTTTAGTAGGCCGAAGTCCAGATCTCTCGCGAGATACAGGCTCCGCCGCCAGAGCAGCGGGGACCGTACCGGCGAGTTCACGATCCGGTACTCGTAGCTCCGGCTCAAAGCGTTTTTGCGGGCGTCGAAGTCTTCGGGGACCTCCACGCAGCGGCGGATCGCGAGGTCTTTCGGGAGAACGGCGGAAGTTTTGTACGCGACCAGTTGCGGCGTCAGGCCCGTATCCGCGCTGAAGGAGATCACCTGCCCGGACGCGTGGACCCCGGTGTCCGTGCGTCCGGCTACACCTATTTTTACCGGGACTTGCAGTATGGTTTGGAGGGCTTCGGATAGTGTGCCCTCCACGGTTCGGCGGCCGGGTTGCGCCGCCCAGCCGGCGAACTCCGCCCCGTCGTACTCGACCAACCCGGCGAACCTCAAAGGAGAATGCTCCCCAAGACGATTAGGGCGGTGGCGGCGAGCGCGAGCGCGTCCCGGGCGCGAAAGCGGAGTTCGCGGTATCGCGTTCGGCCCTCGCCACCCCGGTAGCCCCGGCTCTCCATCGCCTCGGCCAACTCGTCGGCCCGGCGGAAGGCCCCGATGGTCAGCGGCACCAAGACCGACACCATCGCCCGGACGCGCCGGATGAGGCCGCCGTCGGAGGCGTCGGAGCCGCGGGCGGCCTGGGCTTTCATGATCTTCTGCGCCTCTTCGTGGAGCGTCGGGATAAAACGCAGGGCTATGGTCATCATCATCGCCACCTCGTGCGCCGGGAAACGTATTTTCTTTAGCGGCGAGAGCAGGTCCTCGATGCCGTCGGCCAGCGCGACCGGGGCGGTGGTCGCCGTCAGGAGCCCGGCGGCCGACACCAGCAACAGTATCCTGAGCGCCAGTAGAAGGCCCATCTGCAGGCCACCCTCATGAACCTGCAATATCCACCAGCGGAACAAGGTTTCACCTTCGCGGGAGAAGAATATCTGGAAGAACGCGGTGAGCGCCACGATCAGGAGCACCGGACGCAGCACCCGCAAGAACGTGCCCGCCGGGATGCGGGCGGCCAAGACGAGCGTCATAAACACTACCGCTACCAATAGAAGACCGGTTATCGAGCGGACCAGAAACGTACCCAGTACGAGCAGAGCGGTAGCCAGTATCTTGGCCCGCGGGTCCAGCACGTGCAGCGGGGACTCTACCGGGTAAAATTGTCCCAGGCTCCGGTTCACGGGCTCTCCTCCATCATGCCCTTTAGCGCCCGCAGCGTGTCTTCGTAGCGCACCGGCATACCGAACTCCGACCGGGCATCCCTGATAATAGAGCCCACCCGGACGGTTGCCGGGGCAAACTCGGGGTTTGCGTAGAAGACTTCCTCCGGCGTCCCGAGCGCCCGTACTTCGCCTTTCTCCATCAGGCACACGCGGTCGGAGACCTCCGCCACTTCGTCCAGGTCGTGGGAGACGAGCACGATGGAGGCGTCCTTTGAAAATAGTCTCTGCGTCGTTGCCAGCAGGTCCTGCCGGGTAGCCGGATCCAGCCCGGCCGTAGGCTCGTCCATAACGAGGACTTCCGGCCGCATCGTCAGCACACCAGCTATGGCGACCCGCCGTTTCTCGCCACCGGATAGCGCGTGCGGCGAACGGCCTGCCAGGTGGTCCACACCAAGAAGCTCCAGCGTTTCGTGGACCCGCCGTTGCACCTCATCTTCCCCGAGACCGGCCCGGCGGGGCGCGAAGGCCACGTCTTCTTCGACCGTCGGGGCGAACAGCCCCTGCTCGGGGAACTGGAATACCAGCCCGACCCTGCGCCGCAACTCACTTTTTTTCAAGGAGGCGGCGTCCGCGCCGTTCACCAGGACCCGACCCCGGGTTGGCGCGAGCAGGAGGTTCATGTGCTGCACTAGCGTGCTCTTGCCGGAACCGGTCCCGCCGACGATGCCGAGAATTTCTCCTTCATCGACGGCCAGTGAAACGCCCCGGAGCGCCGGTACCTCGAACGCCGAGCCCGGAGAGTAGACGTGCCACACGTCTCTCAACTCCAGCCTCATTTCGTCCGGGCATCCTTTATCCGGTCGTTCTCCAGGGGGCCCGCGCCGGACGTTTGCAGCAAACGCCGGGCTAATTCCTCCGGCTTTTGCCGGGATGGGAGTCCTAGATCTGCCGCGAGCCGCAGCACCGGCGGTAAGGAGAGCCGGTTGTCCCGCAGAAGCTCCGCATCCGACACCAACTGTTCCGGCGCGACGTCGGCGACGAGCTTGCCGCCGTTCAGGACCAGCACGCGGTCGGCGTCCAGGAGTTCCTCCAGGTGATGGGTTACGTGCAGGATCGTCTTCTCGCCCCGCAAACTCTTTACCCGGTCCAGGACCTCCCGCCGGCCCGCCGCGTCGAGCATGGAGGTCGGTTCGTCGAGGAGCAGGATCTCCGGCTCGACCGCCAGAAGCCCCGCGAGCGCCACCCGCTGTTTCTCGCCGCCGGAGAGCGTGTGGGGCTCCCGCCGCCCGTAACCCTCCAGGCCGACGGCCCGGATCGCCCCCGCAACCCGCCCGGGCATCTCTTTCTGCGGCACGCCCAGGTTCTCCAGCCCGAATGCCACGTCGTCTTCCACGAACGGCGCGACGAGGCCGTTGTCCGGGCTCTGAAATAGCATGCCCACGTTCTTGCGGACCTCGAACGGCTCAACGACGGGGTCCCGGCCCAGTATCCGGATCCCACCGGACCCCGGCCGGAGCAACCCGTTTAGCAAACGCACCAGCGTGGACTTGCCGCCACCGTTCGGCCCGACGACGCCCACGTACTCGCCGCTCCGGACCCCGAAACTCACGGCTTCGAGAACCCGGCGATCACCCCCAGGATACGAAAACTCGAGGTTCTCGCAATAGACAACAGGGGGCCCGCCGTGGCGGGCCCCCTCGTCGGAGTCTGGTGTATATCCGGGGTTACTCGACTTCGTAGTTGACCAGCTCCAGGTATACCTGCTCGGCGCCGTCGCCGAGCCGCGGCCCGAGCTTGAGAATGCGGGTGTAGCCCGAGTTGCGGTCGTCGAGGTCCGGGGCGACGTCCTCGAAGAGCCTGCGCACTATGGTCTTGTCTTTCAGGACCTTGACCGCCTGCCGTCGGGCGTGCAGATCGTCCTTCTTTGCGGTGTTGACCAGTTTGTCCACTACGCCTCGGACCTCTTTGGCTTTCGGGGCGGTCGTCTTTATGCGGCCATGCTGTATCACCTGGCCGGCCATGGTTCCCATCAGCAGGTTGCGATGCTGGGCGTCGCGGCCGAGCTTCCGGCCTCTCTTGGCGTGTCTCATCTCCAATCCTCCTCGTACTCGGCGAGTTTGATCCGAATCTCCTCGACGTTCTTCGTGCCGAGGTTGCGGGTATTCGCCAACTCATCATCGGACGCCCTGGCGAGCTGCCCGATGTCGTCCATGCCCTCCCGCTTCAGGCCGTTGTAGGTGCGATTCGTAAAGGTCAACTCTTCGATAGGGGTCTCGATAACGGCCGGGTCGCGCTCACTGGGCTTCATAACCCTCGCTCTCCATTTCGTACCCAATCTCCGAGAGCTTGGACCGAATTTCGTCGACGCTTTTCATGCCGAGGTTGCGGATGTTCATCAGCTCTTCTTCGGTCATCGTGGCGAGCTGGCCGACGGTGTCCACGCCCTCACGCTTGAGGCAATTGTAGGAACGCACCGTAAGCTCCAATTCTTCGACCGGACGCTCGTCGGTAATAACCGGGCGACCGGCGCCCCGACGGGTCTCGGTGCTCCGCGGGCCTTCGTAGCCGTCGGTGAAAAGCCCCAGGATGTCTATGAGCTGCTTGGAAGCCTCTTGAAGGGCTTCGCGCGGCTCGATCCTGCCGTCGGTAAATACTTCCAGCGTTAGCGAGTCCAGGTCGGTCCGCGCCCCGGCACGGGCCTCGTTCACCGAGTAGTTCACCCGCTGAACCGGCGAGAACAAAGAGTCCACCGCTATAACCCCGATCGGGTCGGCGTCGCTCTTGTTCTGCTCGGCCCGGACGTAACCCTGGCCGTTTTCGACCGTCAAGCGGAGGTCCAGATGCCCGTCTTCGGAGACGTTCGCGATGTACGCGTCCGGGGAAACGACCTCTACGTCAGCTTTTAGCTCGATGTCCTCCCCGGTAACCTCACCGGGACCGTCTTTGATGATCTCCAACTCTATTGGCTCGTCGCGCTCCAGCTTGAACTTCATATTCTTGACGTTGAGGATTATGTCCACAACATCCTCACGGACTCCCGGAATGGTCGAGAACTCGTGCTGAACGCCTTCTATACGAACTTTTGTCACCGAAGCCCCGGAGAGCCCGCTGAGCATTACCCGCCGGAGCGAGTTGCCCAAAGTGTGTCCCAGCCCCCGCGGAAGCGGCTCCGCCACGAAGATCGCGCGCTGGCCGTCTTCTTCTTCCACCCGGAAACGGGGTGGCGCTATGTCTAACATCGTCAAAAAACCACCTGCTTGGAATAAATGGGTTTTACTACCGGCTGTAGAACTCGATAATGAGCTGCTCTTCTACCGGCGTGTCTATCTCTTCCCGGCTCGGTACGTGCAGTATCCGCCCGGTGAAGTTCTCGTGATCGGCCTCCAGCCACGCCGGAACCGCCACGACGTTCTCCACCGCGTTTACGATGGGCTCCAGGTTACGGCTCTTCTCCCTTACGGCGAGCACGTCGCCCTGCCGCATGACGGCCGACGGGATGTCGTGCTTCTTGCCGTTGAGTTCGAAGTGTCCGTGGACCACGAGTTGCCGCGCCTGCGGCCGGCTGGTCGCAAAGCCCATCCGGAAGACCACGTTGTCCACCCGAAGCTCCATGCGGCGCAGCAGGTTCTCGCCGGTAACGCCCTGCGACCGGGCCGCCTCTTCGTAGGCGCGGCTGAACTGCTTCTCGGAGACGCCGTAGTACCACCGGGCTTTCTGCTTCTCCAGGAGCCGAATGCCGAACTCCGTTTGCTTCTGACGACCCCGGCCGTGCTCGCCGGGCGGGTAAGGTTTCTTCTCCAGCGGGTTCTTCCGCATCGAAGAAAGCATTACCCCGGCCCGCCGGTCGCGCCGGCCCCTGGGTCCCGTATAACGTGCCACTGCTCTGTTACCTCCTAAGTTTCTTCTAAGGTCCCGGCTCTAGCCCCGACGGCGCTTCGACGGCCGGCAGCCGTTGTGCGGCTGGCCCGTAACGTCCCGGATGCCCAAAACTTCGATGCCCATGGACTGGAACGTCCGGGCGGCCATGTCCCGGCCCGAGCCGTGGCCCTTGACCTCGATGTCTACCCGGCGGACGCCCTGCTCCATCGCCTTGTTCGCGCAACTCTCCGCCGTCATCTGGGCGGCGTAGGGCGTACTCTTGCGGCTGCCCTTGAAGCCTAGAGCGCCGGCCGACTCCCAAGCTATGACGTTGCCCTCCTGGTCGGAGACGCTGACGATGGTGTTGTTGAACGAACTCTTTATGTGGACCACGCCGGTCGAGATGTTCTTGCGGACCCTGCGGCGGGAGCGGCTCGCTCCCCGGCCCCTTTGCTGACGTTGACGTCCCATTTAGCCCTTCTTCCTTCCGCCGATAGACGGCTTCGGACCCTTGCGCTGGCGGGCGTTGGTCTTTGTCCGCTGGCCGCGCACCGGGAGGCCCCGGCGGTGCCGAATGCCCCGGTAAGAGCCGATCTCCATGAGCCGCCGAATGTTCTGGTTGGTCTCACGCCGGAGGTCGCCCTCGACCTCCAGGTTCTGGTCGATGTAGGCCCGGATCTTGCTGACCTCGCCCTCGGCCAGATCGCGGACCTTCGTGTCACGGTCCACTTCCGCAGAATCGCAGATCTTCCTGGCCGTCGAATGACCGATGCCGAAGATGTATGTCAGGCCGATTTCGACCCGCTTCTCCCGGGGGAGGTCTATTCCCGCTATCCGCGCCATGTTATCCCTGCCTCTGTTTGTGTCGGGGGTTCGAGCAGATCACCCGCACCACGCCGCCGCGGCGGATGACCTTGCACCGCTCGCAGATCGGCTTCACGCTCGCTCGCACTTTCAAAACGCTCTCCTTCTTCTTTGTAATCTTATGGTCTGCTAGTTTCGGAACCTGTAAGTAATGCGTCCCCGGCTCAAGTCATAGGGGCTCAACTCGACCTTGACCCGGTCTCCCGGCAGAATCCTGATGTAGTGCATCCGCATCTTGCCCGATATGTGGGCCAAGACCTCATGCCCGCTCTCAAGATCCACCCGAAATTGGGTGTTGGGTAGGGCTTCGGTTATCGTACCTTCTACCTCTATGGCGTCTTCTTTAGCCAAGTAGCTCCTCAAGCCTTTCTTTCGAGGTCGTTACAGGGTGGCAGAAGCCAAACGAATATCTTATCACGCAACGTCCGTTTCTCCCACTGTCCGGCTGTTTTCCGTTAGCACCCACGGGCCGTTTTCGGTAACGGCTATGGTGTGCTCGAAGTGGGCCGACAGGGAGTCGTCGGCGGTGAAGATAGACCAGCCGTCCCGCTCGCTGATGTGGATGTCGTGGCTGCCGGCCGTGATCATGGGCTCTATCGCGAAGACCATGCCGGGTTTTAGCCGGACGCCGGTGCCGGCCTGGCCGTAGTTCGGGATCTGCGGGTCTTCGTGCATGTTGCGCCCGACGCCGTGGGAGACGAGGTCGCGTACCACCCCGTAACCTTCCGGCTCGGCGACCGACTGTATGGCGTAACCTACGTCCCCCAGGCGCTTGCCGACCCGCATCTGATCCGTGGCCGCCGTCAGGCACCGCTGCGTAACGTCGAGCAGCCTCCGTGTACCGTCGGCTATCTCTCCCACGGCTACCGTGGTCGCACTGTCGGTAACGAAGCCCTCGTAGCGGACGCCAACGTCCAGGGAGATAATATCTCCGTCGTCCAAACGGTATTTGCCGGGGATGCCGTGGACGATCATGGAGTTTGGCGAGGAGCAGATAGACCCGGGGAAGTCCGGTGCGCCGGGCGACCCTGGATAGCCTTTGAACTCCGGGGTACCGCCGTTCTCCCAAATGAATTCTTCCGCCATCCGGTCCAAATCTCCGGTTGTAACACCGGGCCGGACATTTTCTGCGAGCATGTTCAGGCAGGCGGCCGTAATGCGTCCCCCTTCCCGCATCACCTCCAACTCACCCCGGCTCTTACGCACGATCATGGAACTAAGAACCCTTCCCGTCCAAAGCCGCCATAACGTCTTCCGTGACTTTCGAGATCTCCTGGGTGGCGTCGATGGTCGCCAGGATATTTCTCTCTGCGTAGTAGGACTTCAGCGGTTTTGTCTGGTCGTGGTATATCTCCAGCCGGCGCCGGATGGACTCTTCCTTGTCATCGTCCCGCTGCACGAACGGGCCGGGGTCTTCCTCTTCGTTCTCCGGCGGCGGGTCGTGCTCGATGTGGTAAATGTTGCCGGACGCCTCGCTTTGGCGGCGTCCCGAGAGCCGCTGCACGAGTTCCTCGTCCGAGGCTTCGAGCACGATGGCGGCGTCCAGCTCCATGTCCCTCTCGTTTAAAGCTTTGTCCAGGGCCTCAGCCTGGGCTTCGTTTCGCGGGAAACCGTCCAGGAGCCAGGAGTCGTTCTGCTCCAGGTACGGCATCGTCATCTCGATAATAGTCTCGTCCGGGACGAGTTCTCCGCGGTCGTTGTAGTCCTTGATTTGCTCCCCGAGCTCGGAGCCGGATTTGATCTCCGCCCGAACCAGGTCTCCGGTGGCGATGTGTTCCGCCCCGGTCTCCTCCGAGACGCGCTGCGCCTGAGTTCCCTTCCCTGCCCCCTGCGGGCCAAGTATTACTACTTTCATCCTCTTTATCTCCCACTCCTCAAGAATCCTTCGTAGTTGCGCATCATCAACTGGCTCTCTAGCTGCCGTACCGTATCCAACGATACGCCAACCACGATCAGTATCGAAGTACCCCCGATAAAAACACTCGACGGCAAGCCCAGGATCGGTGTGATCAGGTACGGCACCACCGCAACCGCCGCCAGGAAAAATGCTCCGAAAAGCGTGATCCTGGTAAGCACCGTGTTGAGGTACTCGGCCGTCGGGCGCCCCGGACGATAGCCCGGCACGTAGCCGCCGCTCTTTTTCAGGTTCTCGGCGTGCTCTATCGGATTGAACTGCACAGCGGTGTAGAAGTACGTGAACATAATGATCAGGAGCGCGAACATGATCAGGTACGGTACGCCGCTCCCGGCCGCGGAGCCCGGCGGCCCGAAGAACTGCGCGAGCTGGTAAAGGAACGAGTCCTGGTTTCCGCCGGAGGAAAACGTCGTCAGCACCGTCGGGAAGATCAGGAGCGAAGAAGCGAAGATGATCGGGATGACGCCCGCCATGTTCACCTTGAGCGGCAGGTACGTCGAGCCGCCCTGGCTCATCTTGCGCCCGACCTGACGTCGGGCGTAGGTGATCGGGATGCGCCGCTGGCCCTCGTTCACGAACACGATGGCCGCCACGATTACGACCAGGAGTATGAGAAGCACCACCAGAGAGAGTGGGCCGACGTTGCCCGACAACAGGGCGCGTATAGCGCTCGGAGCCTGCGAAATGATCGAGGCCGTAATAATCAGCGAGATACCGTTACCCAAACCCCGCTGGGAGATCTGCTCTCCCATCCACATAATTAGCATAACGCCGGTGGTCAACGTTACGATGATGAGGAAAATGTTCAGCGCAGAGGCGGACACCGCTGCGCTGAACGCGTCCGAGCGGGTAAAGTAAAGCGTCATCGCTATGGACTGGACGAACGCCAGCACCAGCGTGAAATACCGGGTATATTGCGTGATCTTCTGCTGCCCGGTGTCGCCCTCTCGCGCCAACTCTTGCAGGCGTGGGATCGCAACCGTCATCAGGTTCATGACGATGGCCGCCGTGATATACGGCATGATCCCGAGCGAGAAGACGGCGAGATTGTTGAACGCCCCGCCGGTGAACACCCCGAACAACTGGGTTACCGAGTTCTGCGTACCCGCGCCCTGGGCCAGCACCGAAGCATCTACACCCGGCAGCGGCACGAAGGCACCGAGCCGGTACAGGGCTATAATCATCGCCGTAAACAGCAGCTTCCGGCGCAGATCCGGTACGCGCCAGGCGTTTGCGAGGGCTCCCAACATTTAGCTATCGCTCCAATGTCTCGGTGCTCCCACCGGCCTGTTCGATCTTCTCTTTCGCCGACCGGCTGAAAGCATGGGCTTTTACGGTGACGGCGCGATCTATATCTCCGTCCCCGAGGATTTTGACGAGCTTTGCGTTTTTCCTGACCATACCGGCGCCCCTTAACTCCTCCGGCCCAATAGTATCACCGGATAGTTCTTCGAGTTGGCCCAGGTTTATCGGCGCGTACACTTTCGGACGGGCCACCGTATGCCGGCCGCGGGCCTCACCTTTGAGGCGCGGTAACCGTCGCTGCAGCGGCATCTGACCACCCTCGTAGTTCGCAAACCCTGAAGCTCCGGACCGGGACTTGGCCCCGCCGTGGCCGCGGCCGCTGGTCTTGCCGTGTCCGGAACCCGTACCACGACCGACGCGCTTGCGCGACTTCCTGGAACCGGGGGCCGGGGAAAGTTCGTTTAAACGCACTATTCTTCAACCTCCTCGACGTGAACCAGGTGGCGCACGTTCTGGACCATGCCCCGGATCTGGGGCGTATCGTTGTGGACCCGCGAGTCCCGGATGCGCTTGAGGCCCAGGGCCCGCACCGTCTTTTTGTGGTTACCGAGGGACCCGATAACGCTCTTTACCTGCGTGACTTTCAGTTGGCTCATGACGTGATCTTCACCCCCCGCATCTGCTCGATGTCGGCCTTGGACCGGAGCTGCTTGAGCCCCTGCTCCGTCGCCTTTACCAGGTTTACGGAAGTGGTCGAACCGAGCGCCTTCGTCAGCACGTCCTTAATTCCGGCCAGCTCCAATACCGCCCGGACACCACCGCCCGCGATAACCCCCGTACCTTCGGAGGCCGGCTTGAGCATCACGTCCGAACTGAGGAACTTACCTATAACCGCGTGCGGAATCGTGGTGTTGCGCATCGGCACCTGGAACATCGCGTGCCGGGCCTTCTCCTGGCCCTTGGCGATAGCGGCTGGTACGCCGTTCGCCTTGCCCAGCCCGACCCCAACGCGGCCTTTGCCGTCGCCGACGACGACCAGGGCGCTAAAGTTAAAGCGCCGGCCGCCCTTGACGACCTTCGAGACGCGCCGGATCTCTACTACCCGATCCTGAAACTCCGAATCGCGCTGACGACCGCCGCGTCCACCGCGTCCGCCGCCTCCTCTATTATCGTTTCTCTGACGACCCAAAACTCAATCTCCTAATCTCTAAAGCTTCAATCCACTGGAACGCGCGCCCTCTGCGAGCGCCGCCACCCGGCCGTGATACCGATTGCCGCCCCGGTCGAAGACGACCTCTTCTATATCCGCTGCCTTCGCCCGCTCGGCGACGAGTTCGCCGACCTTACGCGCGGCCTCGACGCGATTCTCCGCATCGCCGGCTTCCCGGGTGTCGGCGGCGACCAGCGTGTGGCCCTCGTCGTCGTCCACGAGCTGGGCGTAGATGTGTACGTTCGAGCGGTACACCGAGAGGCGGGGGCGTTCGGTCGTGCCGTAGATCCGGCGCCGAACCCGCTTCCGCCGCTTCTCGCGGTGCGCTCTTTTTTGTAGTAGTGCCATCTGATTCCTTTCCTATCGCTAACCGGCTTTGCCGACTTTGCGACGGATCTGCTCGTCTTCGTAGCGGATGCCCTTGCCTTTGTACGGCTCCGGCGGACGGACCTTTCGGATCTCCGCCGCCGTCTGGCCGACCCGCTGCTTATCAATCCCGCGCACGATGATCGTCGTCGCGGCCGGAACCTCGAACTCGATCCCTTCGCGCGGCGAGACCGAGACCGGGTGCGAATACCCGACCTGCAAGTTTATATCCTGTCCCTGTAACGCCGCCCGATACCCAACGCCCGCTATCTGCAGCGTCTTTGTGAAACCATCCGTAACGCCGGTGACGGCGTTCTGCACTAGCGAACGCGTCAGCCCGTGCATGGACTTGTGCTCCGGCGACTCCGAAGCCCGCTCCAGGACGATACTCCCGTCCTCCTGCTTGACCTCGACGCCGCGCCCGATGGGCACTTCCAACTCGCCCTTCGGACCGGTCACCTTTACGGTGCGGCCCGAGATATCTACCTGTACGCCACCCGGCACTTCGACCGGTGCTTTACCAATTCTCGACATAAACGCTCAATCCTCCTAGTAGACGAAGCAGAGGACTTCGCCACCGATGCCCTGCCTGCGGGCCGTGTGGTCGGTGAGTATCCCCCGCGAGGTCGAGAGTATCGCCACGCCGAGCCCGTCGAGCACCCGCGGGATGTCCGACTGCTTGCGGTAGACCCGCCGGCCGGGGCGGCTCATGCGCCGCAGGCCGGTGATGGCGCGCTGTCCGTCCGGGCCGTACTTCAGCTCTATGACGAGCTTTGCCTCGGCCCCGGAGCCGCGCTTGGAGTAGTCCTCGATGTAGCCCTCCTCCTTCAGGATGCGGGCCAGGTTGGCCTTCATCCGGGAGTTGGGAATCTCGACCGACGTGTGCTTTGCCATTCCTGCGTTGCGGATACGGGTAAGGAAATCCGCTATAGGATCGTTTACCGACATCTCTACCTACCAACTCGCTTTCGTTACGCCTGGGATCTTGCCTTCGTGCGCCAGCTCCCGCAGGCAGATCCGGCACAGGCCGAACTTCCTGTAGTAGCCGTGCGCCCGGCCACACCTCTGGCAGCGGTTGTACTCCCGCGTCGAATACTTCTGCGTCTTTTTCTGCTTCTCCAGCAGCGCTTTCCTGGTCATGAACTTCTCCTAGTTCTGCCTGAAGGGCATACCGAGCTGCCGCAGCAACTCCCGCGCCTCGTCGTCGGTTTCCGCGGTGGTCACGATCGCTACGTCGAGGCCACGCGTTTTGTCTATCTCGTCGTAGGAGATCTCCGGGAAGATTAGCTGCTCCCGCAAACCGAGCGCGAAGTTCCCGCGTCCGTCGAAGGAGCGAGGGCTAATGCCCCGGAAGTCCCTCACCCGCGGCAGGGCTATGGAGATCAGACGATCCAAGAACTCCCACATCCGCTCGCCGCGCAGGGTAACCCTGGCCCCGATCGGCATGCCCTCACGGATCTTGAACCCGGCGATGCTCTTGCGCGACCGCCGCACCTGGGCCTTCTGGCCGGTGATCTTTGCGAGGTCCGCCATCGCGCCATCGAGCGCCCGACTGTTGTCCACAGCCTCTCCGACGCCCATGTTCACAACGACTTTCTCGACCTTCGGTATCCGCATCGGGTTCTCGATCTCGAATTGATCCTTGATCGCCGGTGCGATCTCCTCGCGATACCGCTCTCTCAATCTAGCCATCTATGTCCTCCCCGGTCTTCTTGCTCACCCGGAGCTTCTCGCCCGAATCCGTGAACCGGTGTCCCACGCGGGTCGGCTCGCCGGAGGTCGGGTCCACCACCATCACGTTCGAGACGTGCAGCGGGGCCTCAAAAGTGTACAGCCCCTGCTGATTGTTCTGGCTCGGGCGGGCATGCTTGGTGCGGATGTTTACTCCGCCCACAACGACCCGGTTCTCTTTCGGGATTACGCGCTCGACCTCGCCGCGCTTTCCTTTTTCCTTGCCGGAGATCACCTGCACGGTGTCCCCGCGTTTTACCTTCAAGCCCATCCCTACAACACCTCCGGAGCGAGCGATATTATCCTCGTGTAACCCTTGTCCCGGAGCTCCCGCGCCACGGGACCGAAGATCCGGGTCCCGCGCGGCGCCCCATCCGGGTTTATAACGACGCCGGCGTTCTCGCCAAACCTTATGTACGATCCATCATCCCGGCGGGTTTCCTTCGCCGTCCGCACGACGACGGCCCGTACGACCTCGCCCTTGCGGACCGCGCCGCCCGGCGTCGCCTCTTTTACGGTGGCTACTATTACGTCTCCGACACCGGCGCTGCGCCGCTTACTGCCACCCAGAACCCGGATGGTCAGCAGGCTCCGGGCGCCGGAGTTGTCCGCTACCCTTAGTTTCGATTCCTGCTGTAGCACTACTCGGCCCTCGATATGACGTTCGCCAACCGCCACCGCTTGCGGCGGGAGATCGGGCGGGTCTCTATAATCCGCACCGTATCGCCCATCTGGGCCTCGTTCTGCTCGTCGTGGACGAGGAACTTCTTGGAGCGCCGGATGCGCTTCTTGTAGAGCGGATGGCGCACTAGCGTCTCCACCGAAACGGTTACCGTCTTCTCCGGCGCGTCCGAAACAACCATCCCGACTCGCTCCTTGCGCGTGCCGCGGGTGGTGTCGGTCTGAACCCGGCCCTCGTCGAGGTCCATCCTCGTTGACTGGCTCGCTACCGGCTCTTCGGCGACCTCCGCCTCCAGGACTGCCTCGGTAGGTTCTTCACCTTCGGTAGGCTCCGTCGGTTCCTCGGCGGGCTGCTCTTCCGTGAGCCCCTGATTCTCTGTACGATCCTCCGCCATTTACCTCTCCTGCTGTTTCTGGTTCAGGACGGTCAGGATGCGGGCGATGTTCTTCCGCACCTCTTTTAGCTGTCCCGTGTTGTCCAACTGTCCGGTGGCGTGCTGGAAGCGCAGGTTGAAGAGCTCCCGCCGCGTATCGGCGAGGCGCTTCTCCAACTCTTCCACGTCCAGCTCGCGAACCTCTGCTACCTTCACTACTGAACACCTCCCCGAATGATGAAACGGGTCTGGATCGGGAGCTTCTGGGCGGCGAGCCGCATGGCGTCACGCGCCAACTCTTCGTTCACGCCGCTCATCTCGAACATCACGCGGCCCGGCTTGACGACGGCCACGTAGTCTTCGGGGGAGCCCTTGCCTTTGCCCATCCGGGTCTCGGCGGCCTTCTTCGTAACGGGCTTGTGGGGGAAGATGTTGATCCAGACCTTCCCTCCGCGCTTGATCTTCCTGGTCATCGCGATCCGGGCCGCCTCTATCTGGCGGTTGGTGATCCAGGCCGGCTCCAACGCCTGCAAGCCGTACTCCCCGAAATGAACTTCGGTGCCGCCCTTTGCCTGGCCCCGCATCCGGCCCCGGTGGGGCTTGCGGTACTTGAGTTTTTTGGGTACGAGCATTTAAACCCTCCCCTCAAGGTCATCGTCCGTCTGAATGCCGTGGTTGATCCAGACCTTAACCCCGATTTGGCCCATCTGCGTCGCCGCCTCCCGAAACCCGTAATCTATGTTCGCGTCCAACGTGTGCAACGGAACCCGGCCCTCGGAGATCGTCTCCTCGCGGCTCATCTCGATACCACCGAGCCTGCCACCACACCGGATACGGCAACCTTCAGCCCCGCTCCGCATGGCGCTGGTCATCGCCCGCCGCATCGTCCGCCGGAACGCCGCCCGGCCTTCGAGTTGCTCGGCGATGGACTCCGCGACGAGCGCGGCGTTCAACTCCGGCCGCGAGACCTCGCGCACGTTGACCTGAACCTTCTTGCCGGTCAGGCGCTCCAACTCGCCGCGCAGCGCGTCAACCTCGCTGCCGCCCTTACCGATCACGATGCCAGGGCGGGCGGTGTGGACGTCCACGACGACCTCGCCCTGCTCGGCGGCTTTGCGGATCTCGATGTTCGCTATGCCGGCCCGGGTGAGCTTCTTCTCGATGTGCTCCCGGATCTTGAGGTCCTCACCGAGCAACTCGGCGTAATCCCTCTCAGAATACCAACTGCTCCGGAAGTCGACCTTCTCGCCCTTTCGCGCTACGCCGAGGCGGAAGCCTTCCGGGTGTACTTTCTGTCCCATACTACTCCTCTTCCTCCCCGTCTCCGGGCGTGTCTACGTCTGCGGTAATGGCCGCCAGGCTCTCCGGGGCCGCGCCCAGCTCCACGGTTATGTGGCTGGTGCGCTTGCGGATCATGGTCGCCCGGCCCATGGCCCGCGGCCGGTAACGCTTGATCGTCGGGCCATCGTCCACCCGAATCTCCCGGACGAACAGGTCTTCGGCGTCCAGGTCGAAGTTGTTCTCCGCGTTCGAGGCGGCGCTGTTTATGACGTCCCCAACCAGGCCCGCGGCCCGCTTGTTGGTGAACTGCAGCGTGCTGACGGCGTCGGCGTAGCCCTTGCCACGAACTTCGTCGGCGACGAGCCGCGCTTTACGGGGGGCTATGCGGAGGTATTTCGCTACGGCGCGCATTAGCCCCTCCTCGCGGTCCGGTCGTCTTTACGGTGGGTCCGGAAGGTCCGGGTCGGGGCGAACTCGCCGAGCTTATGGCCGACCATGTTCTCCGTGCAGAAAACGGGTACGTGCTTGCGCCCGTCGTGGACGGCGATGGTGTGGCCGACGAACTCCGGGTAGATCACGCTCGCCCGGCTCCAAGTCCTCAACATCCGCTTCTCGTTGTTCTCGTTCATCACGAGGATGCGCTCCATGAGCTTCTCCTCGACGAACGGATCTTTTTTAGAGGATCGCGTCACTAGCGCCTCCTTCCTTTCCGGCGGCGACGCACGATCATGGCGTCCGACCGCTTGTGCTTCTTCCTCGTAGGTGAGCCCTGGGTGATCTGACCCCAAGGAGTGACCGGCGCCCGGCCCGGCGTGCTCTTGCCCTCACCACCGCCGTGCGGGTGGTCCACCGGGTTCATGACCGTACCGCGCACCGTCGGACGAATCCCCAGATGCCGCTTACGGCCGGCCTTGCCCCAGCGCACGTTCTGGTGCGACTGGTTGCCGACAACCCCGACCGTGGCCCGGCAAGTACCCTGCACCCGCCGCCGCTCACCCGAAGGAAGCCGCAACGTAGCCAAGCTGCCCTCGCGGGCGACGAGCTGGGCGCTCGTCCCGGCGCTACGGGCCATCTGGGCCCCACGCCCCGGCTCCAACTCCACGTTATGGATCACCGTGCCGACCGGGATGCGGTTCAGCGGCAACGAGTTGCCGACCTCGACCTCGGCGTCCGGGCCGCTCATCACGACGGATCCGACCGTCAGGTTGCGGGGCGCCAGGATGTAGCGCTTCTCGCCGTCGTGGTAGTGGAGCAGCGCGATATTGGCGGAGCGGTTCGGGTCGTACTCGACCGCCGCGACCGTCGCCGGCACGCCGTCCTTGCGGCGCTTGAAGTCTATAAGGCGGTAGCGCCGCTTGTGGCCGCCGCCCTTGTGGCGGGTCGTGATGCGGCCCTTGTTGTTGCGGCCGCCGTTCTTGCTCAACTTGCGGAGAAGGCTCTTCTCCGGCTTCTCGCGGGTAACGGATTCCCTCGTCAGTACAGACGAGTTCCTCCGGCCCGCGGTAACTGGGTTGTAGCGTATCGCCGGCATCCTAGACTCCCTCGAACATTTCTATGCTGTCGCCCTCGGCCAGCTTTACGACGGCCTTTTTCCAGGTCGGCGTCCGACCGCTGGTCAGGCCTTGGCGCTTCGGCTTGCTCTTGACGTTCACGGTGTTGACCCGGGCCACCCGCACGTCGAACGCGTGCTCTATGGCGTTCCGGATCTGGTTCTTATTCGCCCGCCGGTCTACCTCGAAGGTGTACTGGTCCTCCATCTCGATGAGGTTGTAGCTCTTCTCGGAGATGACCGGACGGATTATTACCTGATGCGGGTCCATCTAACCCTCCTCCCCGTTCGCGGTGAGCCGCCCATAGGCCGCCCGCGAGAAAATGACCTCCCGCGCCCGCAGCAACTCGTACACCCCGTACTCACCGGGAAAGACGATCTCCACCCCGGTAATGTTCCGGAACGAGAGCACCGCGTTCTTATCGTCTTCGGTCAGGACCAGCAGCACCGGCCCCTCGATCTCCATCTTGGAGAAGACCTCTTTCGCCTGCTTGGTGGACGGCTGCTCGAAGCTCAGCGAATCTAGCACGTACAGTTCGCCATCAGCGGCTTTGGCCGAGAGCGCCCCGCCGAAGGCCGCGCGGGCCTCTTTGCGGTTTATACGCTTGCCGTAGCGGGCCGGCTTCGGCTTCGGTCCGCCCCAGGTGCCGCCGCCGTACCGGGTCGGGGACTTCACGTCTCCCGCCCGCGCCCGGCCAGTTCCTTTCTGGCGGTAGAGCTTCGCCCCGGAGCCCCGGATCTCGTTGCGTCCTTTGGTCGAGGCCGTGTAGGCCCGCTTGGCGTCCAACTCCGCAACGACGGCGCGGTGGATCACGTGTTCCTTCGGCTCGGTCGTGAAGCGCCGTCCCTCCAACTCCAGCGAGGACTTCTCGCCGCTACGGGCGTCTATTACCTGCGCCTGTGCCATCCTACTCACCCGCCTTCCGAATATTAACTACCGAGTTCTTACCGCCCGGCACGCCGCCGTGCACCCAAAGCTCGTTGTTCTCCGCGTCCACGTTGACGACCCGCAGGTTCTTTACCGTAACTTCTTTGTTGCCCATCTGTCCCGGCATCTTCTGTCCTTTGAAGATGCGGGCCGGGTCGGCGGAAGCCCCAACGGAACCGGGCAGACGCACGTTGTGCGAGCCGTGGGTCATCGGGCCGCGCTGAAAGTTGTGGCGCTTGATCGTACCCTGAAACCCCTTACCTTTGCCGGTGGCGCTAACATGCACCTTGTCGCCGACCTCGAACACGTCCGGCCCGAGGCTCTCGCCGACCTCGCCCGTTACGCCGCGCAACTCCTTCAAGTAGCGGCGCGGGGGCGCGTCCACTTTTGCGAAGTTACCCGCGTGGGCCTTGCTGACCTTGCTGGCCTTCACCTGGCCAAAACCGATCTGGACGGCCTCGTAGCCGTCCTCCTCGACGGTACGGACGGCGGTGATAACGTTCGGCTCTACTTCCAGAACCGTAACGCTCACGAGCGTGCCGTCGTCCAGAAAGGCCTGGGTCATGTGTTTCTTTTTTCCGAAAACTGCCGTTGCCATAACCTCTAATTCGCCTTTATCTCGATGTTCACGCCGGCCGGCAGGTCGAGCCGCTGCAGCGAGTCAACCGTGCGGGGCGTGGGTTGCTGGATATCTATGAGGCGCTTGTGCGTGTGCATCTGGAAGTGCTCGCGTGAGTCCTTGTCCTTGAAGGGACCCCGGATCACCGTGTACACGCTGCGCTTCGTCGGCAGCGGAACGGGGCCGAAAACAAAGGCCCCGGTCCGCTCCGCAGTATCTACTATGGATTTAGCCGTCTTGTCTATGACCTCGTGGTCGTAGGCTTTCAGCTTTATCCGGATCTTGGAGACGGCCATTATTTACCTACTCCACTATTTCGGTAACGACACCAGCACCAACAGTTCGTCCACCCTCACGAATAGCGAAGTTCAAGCCCTCATCCATCGCTATCGGTGAGATAAGCTCCACGTTCATCACCGTGTTATCACCCGGCATCACCATCTCTACACCTTCTTCTAACTGGATCTCCCCCGTTACATCCGTAGTCCGGAAGTAGAACTGCGGCCGGTAGTTGCCAAAGAACGGTGTGTGACGTCCTCCTTCTTCCTTGCTCAAGACGTACACCTCGGCCTTGAACTTGGTGTGAGGCGTGATCGTCTGGGGCTTTGCCAAGACCTGCCCCCGCTCTATGTCATCGCGCTTTACTCCACGCAAGAGGGCGCCGATGTTGTCCCCAGCTTGTGCTGAGTCCATCGACTTGTTGAACATCTCTACACCCGTGACTACCGTCTTGTGGGTTGGCCTTACCCCTACGACTTCTATCTCGTCGTTGATCTTGACTTCTCCGGCTTCTACCCGACCCGTGGCTACGGTTCCCCTACCCTGAATAGTGAAGACGTCTTCTACCGCTAGGAGGAACGGACGATCTACGGCCCGCTCGGGCTCTGGCACGTAGGTGTCTACAGCTTCCATAAGCTCCATGATCGCACCCTCACCCTGCTCGCCTTCTTCTCCTTCTAGGGCCTGAAGAGCGGAGCCGGTTATTACGGGTATGTCATCCCCCGGGAACTCGTACTCCGTTAGTAGCTCCCGTACTTCCATCTCTACGAGCTCTAGTAGCTCTTCGTCATCTACCATGTCCGCCTTGTTCAAGAAGACGACTATGTAGGGTACCCCTACCTGACGAGCTAGCAGGATGTGCTCTCTTGTTTGGGGCATCGGACCGTCTGCTGCACTGACTACCAGGATGGCCCCGTCCATCTGGGCCGCCCCGGTGATCATGTTCTTGACGTAGTCGGCATGACCCGGGCAGTCCACGTGGGCGTAGTGGCGGTTTTCTGTGGCGTACTCCTGGTGGCTGGTTGCTATGGTAATACCCCGCTGCCTTTCTTCGGGGGCGTTATCTATCTGATCGAAAGCTACGATGTGGTTGGCAGAGTCGCTTGGGACGTTCTTTGCCAAAACCTTAGTTATTGCTGCTGTGAGGGTAGTCTTGCCGTGATCTACGTGGCCTATGGTGCCGACGTTCAGGTGTGGCTTGTTCCTCTCAAACCTTCCCTTGCTCATCTCTTATCCTCCTGCCTTTCTAGTTTTCCGCTATCTCGGCCGCGATGCTCTTCGGCACCTCGGCGTAATGGTCAAACTGCATGCTGAACGTCGCCCGGCCCTGAGTCTTGGAGCGGACGGTGGTCGCGTAACCGAACATCTCGGAGAGCGGCACCATCGCGTTGATGACCTGACCGCTGCCGCGGGAGTCCATACCCTGGATCTGTCCGCGCCGCGAGCTCAGGTCGCCCATGACATCGCCCATGAACTCCTCGGGCATAACGACTTCGACGGCCATCATCGGCTCCAAGAGCACCGGCGCCGCCCGCTTCATGGCCTCCTGGATCGCCATGCTGCCCGCGATGTGGAAGGCCATCTCGTTCGAGTCGACCTCGTGGAAGGAACCATCAATGAGCTCCACCTTTACGTCCACGACCGGGTAACCGGCCACGACGCCGCTGTCCAGCGCCTCTTTGATGCCCTTGTCCACGCTCGGGATGTACTCCCGCGGGATGACACCGCCGACGATCTTATTCTCGAACTCGTAACCTTGCTCCTCGTTGTACTCAGCGTTGATGACCGCGTGGCCGTACTGGCCGCGACCACCCGTCTGCCGCACGAACCGGCCTTCGATGCCCTCGACCCGCTTGCGGATTGTCTCCCGGTAAGCTACCTGCGGCCGGCCGATGTTCGCATCGACTCGAAACTCGCGCAGGAGGCGGTCCAGGATGATCTCCAGGTGCAACTCGCCCATGCCGGAGATGATCGTCTGTCCGGTCTCTTCGTCCGTAAGAACGGAGAATGTCGGGTCCTCTTCAGCCAAGCGCTGGAGCGCAATTGTGAGCTTCTCCTGGTCGGCTTTCGTCTTAGGCTCGATGGCCTGCGAGATAACCGGCTCCGGGAAGATCATCTCCTCCAGCACGATCTGCTCGGGATCATCCGCCGAAATGAGCGTGTCGCCCGTCCCGGTATCCGATAGGCCGATGGCCGCAACCAACTCGCCGGCATAAACTTCGTCGCGCTGCTCCCGCGAGTTGGCATGGAGCTGCAACAGCCGCCCGATGCGCTCGCGCTTGCCCTTGGTCGTGTTCATGACGTAGGAACCGGCCTTGAGCGTGCCGGAGTAGACCCGCATATAGGTCAGCTTTCCGACGTGCGGGTCGGACTGTACCTTAAAGGCCAGCGCCGACAGCGGACCACCTTCGTCGGCCTCGCGGGTAACGGCCTCGCCGTTCGCGTTCACACCTTCTACGGGAGGTACGTCGAGCGGGCTCGGCAGGTAATCAATGACGCCGTCGAGCAGCGGCTGAACGCCCTTGTTCTTGAATGCCGACCCGCAGAATACCGGGGTCATGTCGGTGCTGAGCGTCGCTTTGCGGATCGCCGCCCGCAAGTCGTCTACGTCTATCTCCTCGCCCTCCAGGTAGAGCATCATCAGCTCTTCGTCCTGGTCGGCGACGGCTTCGAGCAACTTCTCACGGTGCTCTTCGGCCAGCGTCCTCATATCCTCGGGGATCTCGGCCTCTTCCCACTCGGCGCCGAGGTCGTCCTTGTAGATGATGGCCTTCATCTCTACCAGGTCCACGATACCCCGCAGGTCCGCTTCAGCCCCGATGGGCAACTGCACCGGAACCGCGTTGGCCCCGAGCCGGTCTACCATCGTGTCCACGGCTTTGTAGAAGTCCGCCCCGATGCGATCCATCTTGTTCACGAACGCAATCCGCGGAACCCCGTACTTGTCCGCCTGCCGCCAGACCGTCTCACTTTGCGGCTCGACGCCGGCAACGGAGTCGAACAACGCGATGGAACCGTCCAGCACCCGCAAGCTCCGCTCCACCTCTACAGTGAAGTCCACGTGTCCGGGTGTGTCTATAATGTTCACGCGGTGTTGTTCCTGGACGCGGCTATGCACCATGTCGTCGGCGGAGCTCTTTCCGTTCTTTGAGGAGCCTTCGATGCCGCCCCAGAACACGGTGGTGGCGGCGCTGGTGATGGTGATGCCGCGTTCGCGCTCCTGGGACATCCAGTCCATCACGGCGTTGCCGTCGTGGACCTCGCCCAACTTGTGGGTCAGGCCCGTGTAGAGCAGGATACGTTCGGTCGTCGTCGTTTTGCCCGCGTCGATGTGCGCCATGATCCCGATATTTCGGACCCGGCGGAGCGGGATCTTTCTAGCTACTTGTACAGCCATGATCTCTTATCACCACCTGTAATGTGCGAACGCCCGGTTGGCCTCGGCCATCCGGTGGGCTTCTTCTTTGCGACGGACGCTGGAACCGAGGTTGTCGTTGGCGTCCAAAATCTCTCCGGCCAGTCGCCGCCCCATCGTCTTCTCACGGCGGGCGCGGGCAAAGCCGACCATCCAGCGCAGGGCCAGGGTGTTGGCCCGGCGCGGCGCAACCTCTACCGGCACCTGGTAAGTCGCGCCACCGACCCGGCGGCTGCGGACTTCGAGCCGCGGCCGGATGTTGTCGAGGGCGTTGTTCACGACCGTCACCGGGTTGCTACCGGTGCGCTCCTCGATCACGGAGAGTGCGTCGTAGATGATCTTCTCTGCTGTGCTCTTCTTGCCGTCCAGCATGATCTTGTTGATCAACTGCTGCACGAGCACGCTCCCGTATACGGGGTCCGGTGCAATTCTTCTCTTTGGTGGGGCTGCGCGCCGCGGCATCTCTCTATCCTCCTACTGCTTCTTCGTTCCGTACTTGGAGCGGCTCTGCTGGCGGTCGTTGACGCCCAAAGTATCCAAGGCTCCGCGCACGACTTTATAGCGCACGCCCGGGAGGTCTTTCACCCGACCGCCACGCACCAGCACCACGGAGTGCTCCTGCAGGTTATGTCCCTCACCCGGCACGTAAGCCGTAGCCTCTACGCCGTCGGAGAAGCGGACCCGCGCGATCTTGCGCAGCGCCGAGTTCGGCTTCTTCGGGGTCGTGGTCGAAACCCGGGTGCAAACCCCCCGGCGTTGCGGCGCGCCGCGCAGAGCGGGCGTCGCCGCCTTCTTCTTCTGTTTCTCACGCTCTTTGCGCACGAGTTGATTGGTCGTCGGCATGGCCGCGCCTTCCTCTCTGTTCTGTGGAAAAGGGGCTTACAACAAAAACTACGCGCCGCAGCATGGGAGCAGCTCTATACCGCTCTTAACCGCGACGCGTAATTTTAGGCTTAGGAAGCCGCTATGTCAAGCTCATCTACTTCCCGGGTCTCGTAGCCCTCGACCGTGGCCGTGAGCTGCCGGTAACGGGGCAGTCCGGTGGCCGCCGGGATGAGCTTCCCGATAATGACGTTCTCCTTGAGCCCCGCCAGGTCGTCCACCTTGCCCTCGATGGCCGCGTCGGTCAGGACGCGGGCGGTCTCCTGGAAAGAAGCCGCGGAGAGGAAGCTGTCGGTGGCGAGCGAGGCTTTGGTTATGCCCATCAGGACGGTGTGGAAGGTGGCAGCCCTGCCGCCTTCTTCCTCGATCCGCTCGTTCTCGGCCCGTACGGCGAACTTGTCGGCGACCTGCTCGGGGAGCAGGTTCGTGTCGCCCGGGTCGTCTACTACGACCTTGCGGAGCATCTGTCGCACGATGACCTCGATATGCTTATCGTGGATGTCCACGCCCTGGGCTTTGTAGACCCGCTGGACCTCGGAGACCAGGTAACGCTGGATCGCGGTGGTGCCGCGGTCATAGCGCAGGTCGTTCTCCAGGATGGCGTGCGGGTAGAGTGCACCGTCCGTCAACGGGGTGTTCGCCGTGATCTCCTCGCCCTCGGCTATCTGAGGCCGCAAGAGCTGACGCTCGACGGTGTAGGCCCGGCTTTCGGTGCCGTCCGGCGAGGTGATGACCACCTTGATCAGGCGTTCGTAGTCCGCCTCTTCGAAGGTGACATGACCGTCTATCTCCGAAATAACGGCTTCTCCCTTCGGATGCCGGGCCTCGAATAGCTCCTGCACCCGCGGCAGGCCGGTCGTGATGTCCTCACCCGCGATACCCCCCGTATGGAAGGTCCGCATCGTAAGCTGCGTCCCCGGCTCGCCGATGGACTGGGCCGCGATGATGCCGACGGCCTCACCGATGTCCACGGCCCGGTAGGTCGAGAGCGCCCGGCCGTAGCAAGCCTGGCAGACCCCGTGCGGGTTTTCGCACTTGGACGGCGTCCGTACCGCGACGACCGTCTCGCGCGGCAACGACGCCTGCCACGAAGCCAGAAGCTGCGGCGTAATGTCTACGCCAGCTTCGGCCACGACCTCGCCCGACGCCGGGTCTGCAAGGTCGCGGGCCAGGAAGCGGGCCGCGACGGAGTCATTGGCGTCACCCCGGCCGCCGTCGAGGTAGAGCGGCAACTCGATAAAGCCCTCGCTGCCGCAGTCTTCGCCGTTGACGACCACGTCTTGGGCCACGTCCACCAGTCGGCGGGTCAGGTAGCCCGAGTCGGCGGTCCGCAGGGCGGTGTCGGCCTGGCCCTTCCGGGCGCCGTGGGTCGAGGTGAAGTATTCGAGCACCGAGAGGCCCTCCATGAAGTTAGACTTCACGGGCTCGTCGATGATCTCACCCTTCGTGTTCGTCATCAGGCCCCGCATACCGGCGAGCTGGGTGATCTGGGAGTAGTTACCCCGGGCGCCGGAGTTCGCCATCATGGTGATGGGGTTCAGCCGGTAGAGGTTCGCCTTCATGGCGTCCTCGACCTCGTTCTTGGCCTGGGTCCAGAGCCCGATAACCCGTTCGAGGCGCTCGTCGTCGGAGATGAAACCTTCGTCCCACTGGCCCTGGACTTCCGCCACGAGGCCCTCGTAGCGGCCCATGATCTCCTCTTTCTGCTCCGGCACGACGATGTCGTTCTTGCCGACGGAGACCCCGGCCTTTGTGGCCGTGTGAAACCCGACCCGCTTCAAAGTGTCCAGAAGCTGGCTGACCAGCTCGGTCGGATACCGGGCCACGTACTCGGAGACGAGGTCCTTGATCTCACCCTTCTTCAACATGTGGTTGACGTAGGGATAAGAGCCCGGATCGTAAGCCTCACCCAGGTAGTCCCTCAGCGTTTGCTCGACGTTCTCGTTAAAGAGCACCCGCCCGAGCGTGGTCTCCATCCGCCCGCCGTCGCGGCGGGCGATAACCTTGTCGTGCAGCTTGAGCGTGCCCTCTTTGTAGGCGGCCTCCGCCTCGTCGTAGGAAGAGATGAGACCCTTGATCTCCTGCTCCTCAAAATCATCTTCGGTGTAAGTGATGTAGTACAGGCCCAGCACCATGTCCTGCGACGGGACCGCGATCGGGAACCCGTTCGCCGGCAGAAGTATGTTCTGCGTCGAGAGCATCAGCACCCGCGCCTCGGCCTGGGCCTCGGGCGAGAGCGGCACGTGGACCGCCATCTGGTCGCCGTCGAAGTCCGCGTTGAACGCGGAACACACGAGCGGGTGAACCCGGACGGCCTTGCCCTCTACCAACACCGGCTCGAAAGCCTGAATACCGAGCCTGTGAAGCGTCGGGGCGCGGTTCAAGAGCACCGGATGCTCCTTGACCACGTCCTCCAGCACGTCCCACACCTCGGGACGCAGCCGCTCGACCATCTGCTTGGCGCTCCGGATATTCGGGGCCAAAGCCCGGTCCACGAGGACCTTCATCACGAACGGCTTGAACAGCTCGACCGCCATAAGGCGCGGCAGGCCGCACTGGTGCATCTGCAAATTCGGCCCGGACACGATTACCGAACGGCCGGAGTAGTCCACCCGTTTGCCGAGCAAGTTCTGACGGAAACGGCCCTGCTTGCCCTTGAGCATGTCGGAGAGCGACTTGAGCGCCCGGTTGCCGGCGCCAGTAACGGCCCGGCCACGACGCCCGTTATCGAAGAGGGCGTCTACGGCTTCCTGGAGCATCCGCTTCTCGTTGTTCACGATCACGTCCGGGGCGCCCAGGTCGAGCAGCCGCTTGAGGCGGTTGTTCCGGTTTATGACGCGCCGGTACAGGTCGTTGAGGTCACTCGTGGCGAAACGTCCGCCGTCGAGTTGGACCATCGGCCGCAGGTCCGGCGGCAGCACGGGGACGGCGTCCATGACCATCCACGCCGGGTTGTTGCCGCTGACCCGGAAGGCGTCCACGACCTTGAGCCGCTTTATGGCCTTTTGGCGTTTCTGGCCCTTTGAAGAGCCAACGATCTCGCGCAGGTCAGCGGCCTCGTCTCCGAGGTTCACCTGGCTTATGAGGTCGCGCACGGATTCAGCGCCCATGCCGCCCCGGAAGTACACGCCGAAGCCGTACTCATCGCCGAAACGGTCTTTCATCTCGCGGAATAGCTCTTCATCGTCCACGATCTGACGCGGCTCCAACGTCTGGAACTCTTCCCAGGCCCGCCGGGTGAGCTCTATCTGCTCGTTGATCGACCGCTGGATGTCCGCAACGGTGTCCTCGGTCTCTTTGTAGACCTTCTCTATCGTTTTCTCGCGGTCTTCCTCGGGGATCTCGGCGAACTCTTCGGTGAACTCGTCCGGGGAGCTCTCGCCCTTTATGACGCTCTCCCGCTTGGCCCGGAGCGCCTGGGTCGCAGAGACTTCCTCGTCCCGGTCCTCTTCGAGCTGACGGATCTCGCCTTCCACCTGCTCGCGCAAGCTGTCAATGTCGTTCGCCCGCTCCTCCCGGTCTACCCAGGTGACTATGGAAGAGGCGAAGTACAAAACCCGGTCGAGGTCTTTCGGGCTGATGTCCAGCAAGTAGCCCATCCGGCTCGGCACGCCCTTGACGAACCACACGTGGGCGATTGGAGCGGCCAGCTCGATATGGCCCATCCGGTCGCGGCGCACGCGGGAACGGGTCACCTCGACGCCGCACCGCTCGCAGATAATGCCCTTGAAGCGGATGCGCTTGTATTTGCCGCAGTAGCACTCCCAGTCTTTCGAGGGACCGAAGATTCGCTCGCAGAAGAGGCCGTCTTTTTCGGGACGGAGCGTCCGGTAGTTGATGGTCTCGGGCTTGGTAACCTCGCCCCGGGACCACTCGCGGACCTCGTCGGCCGAAGTTAGGGCTATGGAGATCTTCTCCAGCTTGTTTATGTCTATGTCGCGCTCGGTGTTGCTGCGCACTACTCCCTGCTGCAATCTACATACCCCCTGTGGAGAATGTGTCCGGTGTGTCGTCCAGGTTGCCCGAAGGCTCTTCGCGGGTGAGGTTGATGCCCAGGGCGCGGGCGGCCTCGTCCCAGTCGGTGCGGTCGCCGTCCTCGGAGGCGGCTTCGGCGTTGTAAACCGGCTTGACCGAGAGCCCGAGCGACTGCATCTCCTTGAGCAAGACTTTGAAGCTCGCCGGCACCTGCGGGTCCGGGATGTTCTCGCCCTTGACGATGGATTCGTAGCTCTTCACCCGCCCGACCCGGTCGTCGCTCTTTATCGTAAGAAGCTCCTGCAGGGTATGCGCCGCGCCGTAGGCTTCGAGCGCCCACACCTCCATCTCACCGAATCGCTGGCCGCCGAACTGCGCCTTACCGCCGAGCGGCTGCTGCGTTACCAGCGAGTACGGGCCGGTGCTCCGGGCGTGGATCTTGTCGTCCACGAGATGGAGGAGCTTCAAGATGTACATGTAACCGACGGTGATGCGGCCGTCGAACGGCTCGCCGGTGCGCCCGTCGTAGAGCGTTACCTTGCCGCCACGGCCCATCCCGATATCAGAGCTGCCGTTGGTGCGTACCTTCTCTATAACCTCGTCAATGTCGCCGACCTCGGCGCCCGAGAAAACGGGGGTCGAGACGAACGCCGGTTCGCCGCCGTTCTCACCCAAGCCCTTGCTGGCGGCCCAACCGAGGTGGGTCTCCAGGATCTGGCCGATGTTCATCCGGCTCGGCACGCCCAAAGGTGACAGAATCACGTCTACTGGCGTTCCGTCCTCCATAAACGGCATGTCTTCTTCGGGCACGATTTTGGAGATGACGCCCTTGTTGCCGTGGCGTCCGGCGAGCTTGTCGCCCTCGGAGATCTTGCGTTTTTTTGCGACGAAGACTCGAACCTGCTCGTTCACGCCCGGCTGCAACTCATCGCCGTCATCCCGCGAGAAACGCTTGACGTCTATGACGACACCACCCTCGCCGTGCGGGACCTTGAGGGAAGAATCCTTTACCTCGCGGGCCTTCTCGCCGAAGATTGCGCGTAGCAGCTTCTCTTCCGGCGTCGGCTCGGACTCGCCTTTCGGCGTTACCTTGCCGACGAGTACGTCACCCGAGTTGACCTCCGCCCCGATGCGGATAATGCCGTCGGAGTCGAGGTTCATGAGCACGTCGTCCGAAGCATTGGGAATATCCCGCGTGATCTCCTCGGGACCCAACTTGGTGTCGCGGGCCTGCACTTCGTATTCTTCTATGTGGATGGAAGAGAGCACGTCGTCCTTGACGATCCGCTCAGAAATGATGATCGCATCCTCGAAGTTGTAGCCCTCCCACGGCATGAACGCCACGAGCATGTTCTTACCGAGCGCCAACTCGCCCTGGTCGGTGGAAGAACCATCGGCCAAAATCGTGCCGGCCTCGACCTCCTCGCCCTCCGAAACCAACGGTCGCTGGTTGACGCAAGTACCCTGGTTGGAGCGCTCAAACTTCCGGAGCCGGTACCGGTCGGTCTCGCCGTCTTCCCGCCGGATCGACATCGCATCGGACATGACGCGTTCCACTGTACCGGCATTACGGGATAATATGACGTCGCCCGTGTCGGCCGCCGCCCGGAACTCCATGCCGGTCCCGACGTAGGGAGCCTGGCTGCGGAGTAGCGGCACGGCCTGCCGCTGCATGTTGGCGCCCATGAGCGCCCGGTTCGCGTCGTCGTGCTCCAGGAACGGGATCAGAGCGGTGCCGACCGAAACGGTCTGGAGCGGCGCGACGTCCATGTAGTCCACTTCCGATGGCGAGACGGTAGAAACGTCGCCGCCGCGGGTGCGGGCCAGGATCTGGTCCGAGGTGATCTCACCAGTCTCGGGGTTTATGGGCGTGTTTGCCTGGGCGATAATTAGCTCTTCTTCTTCGTCCGCGGAGAGGTAATCTACCTCTTCCGTAAGCCGGCCGTCCACGACTTTCCGATACGGCGTCTGCACGAAGCCGTACTTATCAACCGTCGCGAACGTAGAAAGCTGGCCGATCAGGCCAATGTTCGGGCCCTCCGGCGTCTCGATCGGGCACATCCGGCCGTAGTGCGTCGGGTGCACGTCCCGAACCTCTATGGGAGCCCGCTCCCGGCTGAGCCCACCCGCGCCCATCGCACTCAGACGCCGCCGGTGCGAAAGCCCGGAGAGCGTGTTCGTCTGGTCCATGAACTGCGAAAGCTGCGAAGAACCGAAGAACTCTTTTATGGCGCTCGCCACCGGCTTGGTGTTAACCACGCTCTGCGGCGTGATGGTGTCCGTATCCTGCGTCGTCATCCGCTCGCGTACGACCCGCTCCATACGGTACATCCCGATCCGGAAAGATTCCTGTACTAACTCCCCGACAGTCCGCAGGCGCCGGTTGCCGAAGTGCTCGTACTCATCGAGGCGGTGCCGGATGCGCTCGTAGTTGACCCGGCCGAACTCTTCTTCCTCGTCGGCGACCTCCTCGGAGATGTTCAGCAGCCGTTTGAGCAGTCCTTCAATATCCTCGATGGTCAGTGTGTGCGTTTCCATCGGCACGTCGACCTTGAGCTTCTTGTTCACCTTGTAACGCCCGACCTCCGAAAGGTCGTAGCGCTTGGGATCGAAGAACAACCCGTCCACCAGGTTCTGCGCGTTGTCTACGTTCACCGGCTCGCCGGGACGCTGCCGCCGGAATACTTCCAGCAGCGCTTCCTCGCGGGAGGGCGTGTCGTCGCGCTCCAGCGTGTTCCGGATCAACCACGAGTCCTCGAAGCGCGAGAGGATTTCTTCCGGCCCACCCATGTCAAGCGCCTTCAGGAGCACCGTAACCGGCAGCTTCCGCTTCCGGTCGATACGGACCGAGACGTAACCCTTGCTCTCTACCTCGAACTCCAGCCACGAACCGCGGCTCGGCATTAAACTAGCCGTCAAAACCTGCTTCGTCGCGTCTTTCGGCTCCATAACGTAGGCACCCGGCGACCGCACGAGCTGCGTAACCACGACCCGCTCGGTCCCGTTGACAATGAAAGTTCCCGAGGTCGTCATCAGCGGGAAATCTCCCATAAAGACTTCCTGCTCCCGCAGTTCACCGGTCTCCTTGATGATGAAGCGAACCTTCACGAACAGCGGCGCGGAGTACGTTTTATCCTTGGACATGCACTCGTCCACCGAAACCGGCGGATCTTCGAAATGGGCGTCACCGAACTCCACGGCGTAAGAGCCCGTATAATCTTCTATGGGTGAAATCTCCGTCAAAGTCTTTTGTATCCCCTCATCCAGAAACTTCTGGAAGGAGACCCGCTGGATCTCGACGAGGTTAGGTATCTGAAAATCTGCGGTCTGGGTCCGGGCATAGGGATGCCGTTTCCGGCGCACAACAGGGGTCACCAAATTAGTTCTCCTCCGCATGGATCTGTTAAAAAACGGCTTAACACGCAATCGGATATCTTACCCCGCATATACGGGTAAGTCAAGACCAATCCGGGTCTGTTTCGTAAGAATTATGTGTGAGCGTTGGTTCTGCACAATGGTGCTACACTGCCACGCCCTGGGGTTTCACAGCAGGATGCGGAAGGATAGACCTTCCACAACCCACGCCGTCAGCATTCAGCTTTCAGCGCTCAGCTTTTTTGTACTTGCTGGTGGCTAACCGCTAATGGCTGATTGCCCGTTGTGCGTAAGCTCTAGCCTTATGCCCGGCGCTGTTAGGATATTCTCCGCCGCTGATGCGCGGGTTCGAAAGTAACCCCAGCGCACGAGAAAGCGACGCTCCTGCAAAGGAGCGCCGCCCATTCAGGCTTTTACCTGAAGCTTGAAACTTCTAAATAAGCTACTTCAACTCGACGCTGCCGCCAGCCTCTTCCAGCTTCGCCTTAAGGGCTTCGGCGTCCTCTTGGGAGAGCGCCTCTTGTACCGGGTTCGGGGCGTCGTCCACGAGAGCCTTCGCCTCCTTGAGGCCGAGGCCGGTCGCGGCACGGACTTCTTTGATGACCTGAATTTTCTTCTCGCCCGGTCCCGTGAGAACGACGTCGAACTCGGTCTGCTCCTCTTCCTCTGGAGCATCTACCGGGCCAGCGGCCGGACCTGCAGCCGCGACGGCCGTCGCCGAAACGCCGAAACGATCTTCGAGGGCGCTTACTAGCTGCGAAAGTTCGAGAACGGTCATGTTCTCGATGGTCTCCATCAACTCTTGCTGGTCTACTGCCATTTCAAAGTCCTCCTAGACTCTAGTTACTACTACTCTGCGCCTTGTTTCTGCTCGGCGATCTGGCCGAGCGCCACGACCAGTCCCTGCACGGTGTTGTTTAGCACCGTCACGAAGCCCGTGAGCGGCGACGAGATGCCGCCGACGACCTGGGCGATCAACTGCTCGCGGCTCGGCAGCTTGCTCAGGGCAACAACGTCCGACTCGCCCAGCACGCGTCCCCCTTCGAGGAGCCCGCCTTTCAGCGAGAACGCCTCGACCTGATCCGCGAACTCGGCCATCAGCTTTGCGCTGGCAACCGGGTCTTCGGAGAAGGCCAGAGCAGTTGGCCCTACCAGAAACTCCGAAAGCTCCTCGACCCCGGCGGCGTCCGCCGCCCGGCGGGTCAGCGTGTTCTTGGCGACCACGAAGTCTACGCCCGCCTCGCGGCTGCGGGCGCGAAGGTTGGTGCTCTTCGCAACGTCCATGCCCTGGTAATCCACGAGCACCGCCGAACCGCTCTGCAGCTTCTCGGTGAGCTCCTCGATCACCTGCGCTTTCTCTTCCCGTCTCATCCAACTCCTCTACACGTCGAAAACCCCGGGGCCGTAGTAGCACCCGGGGTTAAAGATCCCGTTAAACTCTACGACCTCGGACGGGAGCCTTATAAGGCTATTAAGCTCCTCTCGGAGCCCCGACTGTCTGTGGCCTCTATTCTGTTTACCCGTTCGGGCTTTGCCTATTCAGGCCCGCAGATACTACTCCTTCTCGATCGTGGGGTCAACCTTGATCGAGGGTCCCATCGTCGTGGTGATCGAGATGCTCTTGAAGTACCGGCCCTTTATCGCCGCCGGACGCACCCGCTGAAGCTCGTCGCGCAGGGAGAAGTAGTTCTCGATCAAGCTGTCAGCATCGAAAGATTTCTTGCCCAGAATGGAATGGATGATGCCGTAACGGTCCACCCGGTACTCGATCTTACCGCGCTTGATGTCCCCAACAGCGCTGGCGACGTCCATCGTGACCGTCCCGCTCTTCGGGTTCGGCATCAAACCCCGCGGCCCGAGCACCTGCCCGAGCCTACCGACGACGCTCATCTGGTCCGGCGTCGCGACCGCTACGTCGAACTCCATGAAGTTCTCGTCCCGGATGCGGGCCGCCAAGTCATCCGTTCCGACGACGTCCGCACCGGCCTCTTCGGCCTCCCGGGCTTTTTCGCCCTCGGCGAAGACTGCCACCCGCTGCGTCTTGCCCGTGCCGTTCGGCAGCATCATCGTGCCCCGCACCATCTGGTCCGCTTTGCGCGGGTCCACGTTCAGGTTGACGTGCGCCTCGACGCTCTCGTCGAACTTCGCGCCTTCGAGGCCCTTCAGAAGCTCTATCGCCTCGCGCGGCGAGTAGAGTTGCTCCGGGTCTATCTTGGCTTTCTGCTCTAGAAGTTTCCTACCCATTGACCGTAATCCCCATGCTCCGGGCCGTACCCTCGACGATCTTCGCCGCTCCGTCCAGATCGGCGGCGTTGAGGTCCGGCATCTTGGTTTGCGCTATCTCTTCCACCTGCGAACGGCTGACGGTACCGACCTTGTTCATGTTCGGCTCGCCGCTGCCCTTGTCCAGGCCCGCCGCCTGCTTCAGCAGGAACGCCGCCGGTGGCGTTTTGGTTATGAAAGTGAACGAGCGGTCCTCGAAGACCGTGATCTCTACGGGGATGATCTGGCCCATCTGGTCTCGTGTGGCGTCGTTAAACTGCCGCACGAACTCCCCGATGTTCACCTGCGCCTGGCCCAGCGCCGGGCCGACCGGCGGGGCCGGGTTCGCCTGCCCTCCGGTGACTTGCAATTTCAGTTTGCGCGCTACGCGGCGCCCGCGTCCTCTACCCATAAAATTCCTCTCGGTTGTTTAGAGTTTCGCTACCTGGCTGAACGAAAGCTCGACGGGCGTCTCGCGCCCGAAGATGGAGACCAGAACCTTCAGCCTCGACTGGTCCACGTTGATGTCGGAGATTTGGCCCTCGAAGTCCGAGAGCGGCCCGCCGATAACCCGCACGGTCTCCCCAACCTCGTAGTCCACCGTCGTCTTGACCTTCTCGCGGCTCTCCTGCTCGCCCGGGTGCAAGAGACGCTCGACCTCCGACCGGGAGAGCGGTATCGGCTTGTCCCCGGCGCCGACGATCTGGGTAACGCCCGGCGTTTGCCGCACGAGCTGCCAGGTGTTGTCGTTCATGTCCATGTTCACCAACAGATAACCCGGGAATTGGCGCTGCACGACGGGGACCTTCTTGCCGTTCTTGATCTCGATGACGCTCTCCGTCGGGATCTGGATGTCCCCGAAGAAACGGTCCATGGCGAAAGACTCGATCCGACGCTCCATCGTGGTGCGGACCTTGTTCTCGTGCCCGGAATATGTATTAACGACGTACCACTTCTTCAAAACAAAACGCTCCCGCTACGAGAAGATGAACCGCGCCACAGCGCCAAAAACGAAATCCCAGGCCGCAACGTAAGCCCCCAGCGTAACCACGATGATAATAACCACCGCCGTGCTCTGACGGAGCTGGTCCCGGTTCGGCCAACTGACCTTCCGTAACTCCGACCGCACACCCCGGACGAACTCGCGAAGTCTCGCTATCCGCCCCTGAGGTTGCTGCTTCTTCTTTTGTTGCGAACCTCTAGCTCCCCTAGTCACGGTAGAGCCTCGTTTTTTGCTCATCTCTTCCTCGCCTGGATTTCTCTACAAGAGCAGGGCAGGAGGGACTCGAACCCACGACCTGCGGTTTTGGAGACCGCTGCTCTTCCAACTGAGCTACTGCCCTCTGCTACTCCGCTGCTACCTCGTCTCCCGATGCGCCGTATGCTGCCGGCACCACGGACAAAACTTACTTAGCTGGACGCGATCCGGAGTGTTCCGCCGATTTTTACGCGTGTGGTAATTCCGACGCTTGCACTCGTCGCAAGCCAGTGTTACTAATTGTCGCACAACTTTCCTCCAAATCACAGGAGCGGAACATCAAGCTCCGCCCCCGCCAGTTTACTATCCTTATTCTACGATTTCGGTAACGACACCAGCACCAACAGTTCGTCCACCCTCACGAATAGCGAAGTTCAAGCCCTCATCCATCGCTATCGGTGAGATAAGCTCCACGTTCATCACCGTGTTATCACCCGGCATCACCATCTCTACACCTTCTTCTAACTGGATCTCCCCCGTTACATCCGTAGTCCGGAAGTAGAACTGCGGCCGGTAGTTGCCAAAGAACGGTGTGTGACGTCCTCCTTCTTCCTTGCTCAAGACGTACACCTCGGCCTTGAACTTGGTGTGAGGCGTGATCGTCTGGGGCTTTGCCAAGACCTGCCCCCGCTCTATGTCATCGCGCTTTACTCCACGCAAGAGGGCGCCGATGTTGTCCCCAGCTTGTGCTGAGTCCATCGACTTGTTGAACATCTCTACACCCGTGACTACCGTCTTGTGGGTTGGCCTTACCCCTACGACTTCTATCTCGTCGTTGATCTTGACTTCTCCGGCTTCTACCCGACCCGTGGCTACGGTTCCCCTACCCTGAATAGTGAAGACGTCTTCTACCGCTAGGAGGAACGGACGATCTACGGCCCGCTCGGGCTCTGGCACGTAGGTGTCTACAGCTTCCATAAGCTCCATGATCGCACCCTCACCCTGCTCGCCTTCTTCTCCTTCTAGGGCCTGAAGAGCGGAGCCGGTTATTACGGGTATGTCATCCCCCGGGAACTCGTACTCCGTTAGTAGCTCCCGTACTTCCATCTCTACGAGCTCTAGTAGCTCTTCGTCATCTACCATGTCCGCCTTGTTCAAGAAGACGACTATGTAGGGTACCCCTACCTGACGAGCTAGCAGGATGTGCTCTCTTGTTTGGGGCATCGGACCGTCTGCTGCACTGACTACCAGGATGGCCCCGTCCATCTGGGCCGCCCCGGTGATCATGTTCTTGACGTAGTCGGCATGACCCGGGCAGTCCACGTGGGCGTAGTGGCGGTTTTCTGTGGCGTACTCCTGGTGGCTGGTTGCTATGGTAATACCCCGCTGCCTTTCTTCGGGGGCGTTATCTATCTGATCGAAAGCTACGATGTGGTTGGCAGAGTCGCTTGGGACGTTCTTTGCCAAAACCTTAGTTATTGCTGCTGTGAGGGTAGTCTTGCCGTGATCTACGTGGCCTATGGTGCCGACGTTCAGGTGTGGCTTGTTCCTCTCATATCTTCCCTTGCTCATCCTGGGGTTCCTTTCTCTTTACTATCTGACCTGAAGGGAGTAGCGGTGGCAGGACTCGAACCTGCGACACGCGGATTATGATTCCGCTGCTCTAACCGACTGAGCTACACCGCCACGCCAACTTTGCAAGCCGGATCCCTCCGGCTCCAGAGCCCCCGAGCGGACTTGAACCGCTGACCCCCTCCTTACCATGGAGGTGCTCTACCACTGAGCTACAGGGGCATATTCGCTTATGGGGGCGGAAGGATTCGAACCTTCGTAGGCGAAGCCGGCAGATTTACAGTCTGCTCCCTTTGGCCGCTCGGGCACACCCCCGGCCACGACCGGGACTGCCGCCCCGAAACGCCCGGATATGGTAACAAACGGTTGCAACTTTTCAACGGAGCATGATGCGACGTTCACGGTACACAAAGACGATTTAGTTTTGATCGCCGAGCTGCCTGCTACATCATCCGGTAGCCGCTCAGGTAGGAAATCAAAAACAGACTTACCAGGCTGAACACAAGAGTCCCGAGTAGCGCGAGCAATAGGATCCGTCCAGATCGATTTCGCCTCCACGCTCGCTGACGCTCTCTGATCTGGTAGCTCGTAAAAGACTCTGGCCTAAGAAGCACGCACGCCTCTATAACGACTGGCGCTAGTGAGAGCCCTAAGAAGTACACCCAGAAGAATTCATCCACGATCAAATAGGAACTGACACCCATCCCCAAAAGCATGAGCAAGAAAACCGGAACCGACCACAAACGCACTTTGAGCTTTTCGTTCACGCCACCTCCGCAATCTCTTCGACGCTCATTGCGCAGAGCCCGGGAAGGGAATCGAACCCCCGACCGGCCGCTTACAAGGCGGCTGCTCTACCTCTGAGCTACCCGGGCTTGAAAGGCTTCAGGTTTCAGGCTTTAGCCGTCAGGTTCGACTGTTGGCTTTTAGCCTGTCTAGCCGATGGCTATTTTAGCAGGAGCTTCTTTCTGGATGTTTCGGGAAGGGCAACTAGATTTCATCACAATGGTTTCCTGAAATCTACAACCCGACACCTGAAGCCTACTCTGTCCGGCGGCGCACCTCTTCTAGCTTACGCCGAACCTCGGGCGAGAGCCGGTCGCCGATGCTCGACCGGCGGCGGGTCTGCGGGTGACGGGTGAGGGCCGGCAGTTCGTCGAGCAGGTCGCCGAACTCTCGCGGGGTGGCGCGGGCGGTCCCGCGGGCCAGGGCGGTGCGCTGCAGGGCGAAGTCACCGGTGTAGACCGTTGATGGACCGGGCAGGTTATCGAGCAGGCGTTCTATTACGTCGTCGGCAGACTGGCCGGGAGCGCTGTAGATGACGCGCACCGCACCGCCGGCTAGTAGATGCACCCTTTCGCCTTCCGGGCTGCGGTGGGCGTCGAAGACGAGGATGATCTCCTGTCCCGTCCACCCGGCAGCCTTTAGCGTATCGTTTATCAGAAGCTCGCGGGCCGCCATGAAGTTATCTGTCTTCTGGTAGCGGCCGAGGGCGCCAATAACGTTGTAGCCGTCCAGGATCAAGGCCACCCGCGTTGCCTCCGCGCCTCGTACAGCAACACCGCCGCCGCTACCGAAACGTTCAGCGATTCGACAGAGCCGAGCATCGGGATGGAGATTTCCCCGTCGCATCCTTCGCGCACCAGCCGTCGCACCCCGCGCCCCTCACTCCCTAATACCAACCCGACCGGTCCCGACAAGCCCACTCCGGAATAGCCACTCCCTCCGGTCTCGGCCGCGTAGACCCACAGACCGGCCTTCTTCATCCGGTCCACGGAACGGCGCAGGTTCGTCTCCCGTGCCACCCGTATATGTTCACTCGCCCCCGCGCTAGCTTTTGCCGCCGCGGCCGTAACGCCGACCGATTTGTCTTTAGGGATCACCACCCCACTAGCCCCCGCCCCGTCGGCCACCCGCAGCACCGCGCCCAGGTTTCTCGGGTCGGTGACACCGTCCAGGATTAGAACTAAAGGACTCTCGATCGCAAGGATCTCGCCCAGCCCCGAGTAAGGATACGGGCTCACACGCGACACGACTCCCTGATGCAGCCCACCACGGGCCAACTCGTCGACGCGGTCTCTAGGGGTACTCTTTAACGGCACGCCACGCTTGTGGGCTTCGGAACGAACCTCGTCACTATCCGATACATGCAGAACTTCGTATACCTCGCGGCGATTGCTGCGCAGGGCCTCGACCACCGGCCGGATGCCGTAAATGATCTCCGGTTTCAACCGGTTACCGGCGGCTCAGAAGAGGACCTTCGGCGGCATCCTCGACCGTCCAGCCCAGGCCCGCCAGCTCGTCTCGAATACCGTCTGAGGTGGACCAGTTTTTCTCCTGGCGGGCCAACTCACGACGGGCGGCTTTCTTCAGAATCTCTTCTCCAGGCTCCCCTGCGTAGCCAATAATGAAGCCTTCGATCTCCGCAGTCTGTTCTTCTACGAGGTCGAAGCCGAAGATTCCGAGCATCTCTCGTAAAGCATCTTTTAGAGAAGCAAACTCCGCAGCGGCTTCGGGACGTTCGGAGATTTCACGTCCCGCCCGCCGGGCCGCCTCGAACCCGGCGGCGAGAGCCTCCGGCGTGTTGAAGTGATCCTGCATCGCCGCGTCGAACTTCTCGCGCAACTCCGTAGCCAGCTTCGCCGAAAGCTCCGAGGCGCTCGTCGAGGCAGAGATCTGACGATAGAAGCGCATCAAATGCTCGTAAGAGCGACGCTTCTCTTCCAGTATTTCCTCGGAGTAATCTATGGGCTGCGAGTAATGGCTCTGAAGCAGCCACATTCGCAAGGCGTTGCGACCGTGACGCTCGACGGCATTTTTTACGTCCAGGACGTTGCCCACGGACTTTGCCATCTTGCCTTCGGCCAGCGTGACCATCCCGTGGTGCGCCCACGCCCGGACGAACGTGTGATCGGGGTGCGCCCCGGCGCTCTGGGCCAGCTCGTTCTCGTGGTGCGGGAAGCGCAGGTCCGTGCCGCCGCCGTGGATGTCCGCCCCATCCGGTAGGTGCTTCTCGACCATCGCCGAGCATTCGATGTGCCAACCCGGACGCCCTGGTCCCCACGAACTCTCCCACGAAGGTTCCCCCGGCTTCGAAGCCTTCCAGAGCGTGAAATCCATCGGACTTTGCTTGTATCCGGACGCCGCTTTTTCGGAGTCTCGCATTTCGTCGGTGCGTTGGCGGGAGAGTGCCCCGTACCCCGGGAAGCTCTCGACAGAGTAGTAGACGTCTCCGTTTCCTGGAGCGTAGGCTAGATCGGCCTCGATGAGGTCTCCTATCAGCGAGATCATCTCGGGGATATGCTCGGTCGCCCGCGGTTCCACGTCCGGTGTCCCAACCCCCATCGCCTCCAGACGATCGTGGAAAGACTCTGTGTAACGGTCCACGACCTCTTTCCAGGAGATGCCTTCCTCGTTGGCCTTCGCGATGATCTTGTCTTCGATGTCCGTTATGTTCTGGACGAAAGTAACCTCGTAGTCACGGCTTTTGAGGTACCGGACGACCACGTCCCAGAAAAGCGGCGCCCGCACGTTGCCAATGTGGATGTCGTTGTAGACCGTCGGACCGCAGACGTATATTCCGACCCGGCCGTTCTGCCCAACCTCTACATCGCCGCCGCTCAAGGTGTCATGTACGCGAACGCTCATACTGGTACTGTACCCGAGTATCGAAGGGTCAACAATCATAGGTTGTGAAGCTTGTCGAACCAACGTTCGTATAAAATATACGTGTTTCTTTGGGTCTGTAAGAAGGAAATGTGGGTCGGATAAGTAACTTAATTAGAAATAGTTGGTCATGGATGTTGGAAAAGCTCTTAGGTAAGAGCGAGCAGCAATTCAATCGTTTCGTCCGCAAGTTATCTAGAATTTTTGCGCTCGTAGGTCTCTTATACGGCACATTTATCGTTAGCCTTCAACTGTTCGGAGTTTTGAACTTACCCATCTGGCAGCAGATAACTTTGCTTGCCGCTCCTCCTATTGTTGCTTCAACTTTTGGGAATTTCTTGGTACGCCAAGTCAGGGAAGAACGTATAAGCACTCGCCGACAAATCAGGCGCATGGAAAGAGAAAAGACCAAGAGTATCTTCGACGATTCAACAGACAATTACAGAGAGCGTGGCAGCAACTAGCACAAACTGTATGCATTGCTCTTTGTTCGCTCTATCAATTCCCACACCTATCGTTCATCAAGGATCGTGAAGAGGTACGGAGCGTGCGGGAGCTTCCGGCTTTTGTACAGCAGCTAGTTCCTTATCGCTTCGTACTTACAACCTCTCCGACAATCCAGAGAGGTCCGGTGCATTTTTTCGGTATTTCTAGATGTTTCGCATACGCTTCGCGTGTGTCAGGAGATGAGATTTGTCCTCCTCCAAACTCTATTCCGTCTCCGACGCGCACCAAAGTTTCTCCGTCTTCTTTGATGATGAGGATTTCGTCGCCTTCTGTCCGCATCGAGTAACCGGGCGGCCAGACGATCAAATCTCCATCGTAAGATCGGTCGTTTTCCAGCCGGATGCACCCCGAATCGTCCACCACGACCTTGCCCCTCGCGAGCGCCTCCATGACGACTCTCATACCCTCCGTCGGCTTTTGCCTGATAAGGATCGTCCCGGTATCCGCCCGCAGAGACGTAGCAACATCCTCCGTCGTCTCACTGGCAGTATCTCTAGCAGCTCCAGCCTCCGTCGTGCCGGAGCTATTAGAGCTGTTCTCAGGAAAACTTGCTCCGCAAGCAGCCAGAAAAATTCCCGCAACGACGAGACCCACCCGCGTACAACTCGCAGCCAGGGCTCGCAAGCGGTTCATGCCCGTATTCTAGCGGCCTTTGCCTGCTCGATCCTGCCCCGCGCTTCTTCAGCGCCGAGCACCGCGAAGAGATACGCTATCTCCGGTCCCCGGTCGCGGCCGGTGAGCGCGAGCCGCAGCGGGTGGAGTAGATCCCGGGTCTTTATCCCCTCTTCTTTCGACCAGATCCGCAGCCCGGCGACGAACTCCCTAGCGTTCTCCAAACCTTCAACATTGTTTTCTTCGAGTGATTTGTGGGCTTTTCCGAACACCCTCTCAGAAACTTCCGGCAACTCCTCGGCGAACTCCGTAGGGTCCACCGGACCGACGATCTCTCGCAGCAATCGCGGCCCCTCCGAGAGCATCCGCATCTCCTGCTGTACAGCCTCGACCGCAAGGTCTTCTCTACCTTCAGGAAGCGGCTCTTCGAGGAAAGGCTCCAGACGCCGCCGGAGTTCTTCCGGCGCCAGCCCACGGATGTGATGTGCGTTGAGAGAGAGGAGACGGTCCGCGTCGAAGGTTGCCGGGCTCGCCCGGAGCCGCGAAGGGTCCCACTCACTAGCCAACTCCAGAAGGTCGGTGAACTCTTCTCTACCCTCCGGGTGCGTCCAACCGAGGAGCGCGAGGTGGTTGATCAGGGCTTCCGGCAGGTATCCCTTTCCCCTGTAGGTAGCGATGCTTTCGGAGCCGTGGCGCTTGGAGAGCTTCTTGCCGTCCGGACCGAGGATCAGGCCAAGGTGGATAAAGACCGGCTCCTTCGTATCTAGCGCCCGATAGAGTAGCGCTTGGCGGGCAGTGTTCGAGAGGTGCTCTTCACCCCGGATGACGTGGCTGGCCCCCATCTCGGTGTCATCCACCGCCGCCGCGAAGTTGTAGGACGGCGTGCCGTCGGACTTGAAGATCACGAAGTCTTCGACGCGGCTAAACGGAACCTCGCCCCGCAACTCATCCCGGAAGGTGCCCCGCCGGATGGGGGGACGGAAGTACAGCGCCCGGCGGCCTTCTTCGTCGTCCGCCTCGTAAACTAGCCCATCTCCCGAGAGTCGCTCCGTGGCTTCTGCGTACAGTTCGCCGCGTTCACCCTGGCGGTACGGCCCCTCGTCGAAGGAGAGGCCGAGCCAGTAGAGGTCTTCTAACTGTGCCTCCTCGAACTCGCGGGTACTACGCGCCCGGTCGGTATCCTCGATGCGGAGTATGAGTTTGCCGCCGTGGTACCGGGCAAACAGGTAGTTGAAGAGCGCGGTGCGGGCACCGCCAGGGTGGAGCATGCCCGTAGGACTCGGCGCGAACCGGACCCGGACCTCGCTCAACGCTTCTCCAGCAAACAGACAGCCTGGGCCGCTATGCCTTCTCCCCGACCTGTAAAACCGAGCTTCTCGGAGGTGGTGCCGCGGACGCTTACCTGTGAGACTTCGACCCCCAGGGCGCCGGCCAGGTTCTTTCGCATTTCGTCGCGGTGGTCCCGGATCTTGGGCCGCTCGCAGACCACAACCGCATCCACATTCGCCGCGGCCCACTCGTTCCCGACCAATTCACGGACTTTTTTCAGAAGTTCTATCGAGTCGGCGTCTTTGTAGCGGGGGTCGGTGTCCGGGAAGTAGTGGCCGATGTCTTCCAGGCCGGCCGCCCCGAGCAGGGCATCTGTTACGGCGTGGCTCAAGACGTCGGCATCAGAGTGGCCGGTGAGGCCTTTGTCGAACGGGATCTCCACACCGCCCAGTATTAACTTGCGGTTCTCTTCCAACCGGGCGAAGGCGTGTACGTCCACGCCCAGGCCGACCCGGAAGCTCAGCGCCGCACCCCGCCGCGCGAAGTCAGGATGGCCTCGGCGAGCACGAGGTCTTCCGGCGAGGTGAGCTTTACGTTCGTCTTTTCGCCCGCCACGATCCCGACTTTCCCCCCTTCGTTCTCGACGAGCGAGGCGTCGTCGGTGGCGGCACGGAGCCGGTCTTCGGAGAAAGCGTAAATCTTCCGCAAAAGCCCGAGCCGGAAGGCCTGCGGTGTCTGGGTCGCGTGCAGCTTGCTCCGGTCCAGCGTCTCCTGAACGGAGCCGTTCTCCGCGACTTTTATGGTGTCCGAAACTGGCACGGTCGGGATCACACCGTCTACCGCGCCCCTGGCGGCTTTCACGACGCGTTCTATGAGGTCCGTCGTGACGAGGCAGCGGGAGCCGTCGTGAATGAGGACGATGGTCTCATCTGGTTCCCCGCACAGCTTCAGGCCGCTGCGGGTAGAGAGCGCGCGGGTCTCTCCGGGCCCGGTGCATCCGGCGTACTTCTGGATGCCGGCCTCCAGCGCGAGGCTCCGGACCTTTTCTTCGTCCCCGACGGTGTAGATGCGTTCTATGCTGGGAGCGTGTTCGAAAGCGCGCAGGGTGTGGTGCAGCGCGGGATGGCCGAGCAGGTCGATAAACTGCTTGGGACGGCCCATGCGGCTGCCGGTCCCGCCGGCGAGCACCAGGGCGACAGCGGCGCCAGCAGGAGCTATGCCCCGTCTCCCCTGCCGGAAAGGGCTTCGTCCATCAGCGTTTCGGCCTCTCTCACTTTCGTCTCCCGGACCAGGGCGATCTCAGAGGCCAGGATCTGACGGGCCTTCATGAGCATGTTCCGCTCTCCGGTAGAGAGCCCGTGCTCTTTACTGTAAGTATTCAGGTCCCGTATGACCTCTGCAACCTGCCCTATGTCGCCCTCTCGGAGCTTTTTCTGGTTGAACTTCAGCCGGTGGTTCCAGTTGGCGGGCATCTCGACCGCCGTGTTCCCTAGAACAGAGATCGCCTCGACCACACCGTCCTCGTCGGCGCAGTACCGGAGCCCGGATTCGCTGTCGGCCGGTATGCTCAGCGTCAGGCCGGTATCCTGGATGTAGATGACGTAGTAGCTCCGTTCCTCCCCTAAAACGGTCTTCTTCTCGACGCCGGAGACACACCCCGCGCCGTGGTTGGGATACACCACGATATCGCCCTTGTCGAAGGTCTGGATGCCGTTATCTGTTCCGTTTTCGTTTTCCAAGGTACCGTCTTCCTTCCCGACCATCGTTATAGAACCTCGCCGGAAGGTTCGAGATTTTTTTGCCGTTCGAGGCCGCGCCGGATGGCCCGGGCGCGTGCCTGACCTACGCCTTCGACATCGTCCAACTCGTCCTGAGAGGCTTCAAGCAACTCCTTCAAAGAGCCGAACTCCCGGATCAAACTTCCGGCAACCTTCCGGGGCAGACGGGGGATCTGCTCCAACTGCCGGTAGCCCCGGGGATAGAGATGAAAGTCTTCCGACTGAACCATAGAGTCGTACCCGAGGACCTGCGCCATCTCCATGGTGTCCGAAAGCCGCTCTGAGTCGCAGGTGTGCAACTCTTTGAGGACTTCCTGCTCGTCCACGCCTTCTTCGACGTAGTCTTTCAGGAGCGCCCGGTACTGCTCGGGGACGTTGTTGATAGCTTCTTCGAGCTGCATCTCCACCAACCGGCCTTCCCGGCCCAACTCCCGGACGTAAGCCTCGATCTCATCCGCGATTCGCACGGTGTACTCGAAGGTGCTAATGGCCCCCACGATCTCCCGCAAGGTAACCGTACTGTCGTACTCGTGCATCGTCAGGGTCCGCGCCTCCTCCCGCAGCCGCCGCATGAACTTCTCTAGCGTGGCTATTGCTGAGTTCGCCTTCGAGAGCGCCACCCCGATATCCTCCAATACGTGCGGCCCGTAAGGTCCTTGATAGAGGCTAACCACCCTCCGCCGCTCGGAGATCGCCACCACGAGGTCCCCCGTGTGCTGGGCGGTCCTGTGGGCCGCCAGGTGCCGCATCCCGGTCTCCTCTGAGGGCAGCGAAGAATCTGGGCTGAGCTGCACGTTCGCGTAATGAATGGTCGAGAGATCCGGAGAAACCACGATAGCCCCGTCCATCTTCGCCAACTCGTAGAGCCGCATCGGCGCGAACTCCAACTCCATCTTCATGCCACCGGATATAATGCCCAGCCGTTCGAGCTTCCGTGGATTGGAGACGACGACGAGCGCGCCGTTGCTCGCCCGGATGATATTGTCCATACCGTCCCGGAACTCGGTCCCCGGCGCCACGATATCCAGGGCGTCGGCGAGCTCTGCCGGCAGGCCACGGCGCGCGGTCACAGGAGCGCCACCGCCACAGCCTCTTCCAAAGTTTTTACTCCAACCAAGCTCTTTCCTCTGCTATCTTGACGGCCGTTTTTCGCGCCGTCCGGTGAAACATCGGAGGCGCCTTCAGGCTCTATTATACGCCCGAAGCCCATCTTGAGCAGTTCGCCCGCCCGCCGCGAAGCTCCCGGCACGTACCGCAGGTCGCCTGTAAGCCCGACCTCGCCGAAACACGCGGTCCGGGTTCCCACAGGTTTATCCCGGAGCGCCGAGGTGATGGCGAGCGCCACCCCGAGGTCCGCCGCCCGCTCCTCGATCCTCACCCCGCCCGACACGTTCACGTAAACGTCCTGCCCGCCGAGCTCCAGGCCCACCCGCCGGGTTAGCACCGCGCACAACATGTTTACCCGTCCCGCATCCACCCCACTAGCCACCCGGCGCGGCACCGAAATCGTCGTCGGCGCCACGAGGCTCTCTATCTCGACCAACATCGGCCGCGTCCCCTCCAACAGACAAACCGTAACTACCCCCGGAGGCGTCTCGCCTTCACGGTTTGAGAGAAAGAACGCTGACGGATCCTCGACCTCCCGCATCCCGGCGCTCGTCATCTCGAACACCCCGACCTCGTTCGTCGAACCGAAGCGGTTTTTCAACGCCCGGAGTATCCGAAACGCCTGAAACCGGTCTCCCTCGAACTGCAGCACGGTATCCACCATGTGCTCCAGCACCCGCGGCCCGGCGATAGAGCCTTCCTTCGTCACGTGACCGACCAGCAGCACCGCTATCCCCTCACTCTTGGCGAGCCGCATAAGGCGGGCGGCGCACTCCCGAACCTGACCGACGCCACCCGGCGCCCCGGTGAGTTCCGGCGAGAAGAGCGTTTGGATCGAGTCAACCACCACGACCTCCGGCCGCTCCTCCAAAATGGTCGCCTCTATAACATCCACGTCCGTCTCCGAGAGCACCGAGAACCCTGCGTCTCCGACCCCGAGCCGCCGGGCGCTCATGGCGACTTGCCGGGGCGACTCCTCGCCAGAGATCATTAAGCAGCCCCCGCCAACGTGCCCCATGACCTGCAACAGGAGCGTGCTCTTACCGACCCCCGGCTCCCCACCGACGAGCACCAGCGAGCCCGGTACGATGCCTCCGCCCAGCACCCGGTCCAACTCCCCGACGCCGGTTCCTAGCCGTCCCTCGACCTCATCGGCCCGGACCTCATCCAGCGTTACCGTCTTGCCCGTAGCCTTCTTCGCCCTACCGGCCCGCTCGGCGAAACCGACGACCTTTTTAGACTCCTGGATCTCTTCTACAAACGTATTCCACTCTCCGCAATCCGGACAGCGCCCCAGCCACTTCGGGGACGAGTTACCGCAGTTGGAGCAGACGTAAAGTGTTTTAGTAGCCATATGTCTATTGTACGGGATGATTTAGAGAGTACCTGATGTAAAACATTTAGCCTCTCCGCACTCTATTGCCAGGCCGTTATTTAGGTTAAGCTAAATTAAACTCAGGAGTCGATTTGGGAGTTCGGATGGAGACGAAAAGGCAGCTAAAAAAGATCGGGGGCTCGGTAGCCCTTTTCATTCCACCGGAGATACTCGAAGAACTTCGGCTGGAGCCCGGCTCGGAGGTGGAGGTAAAGTCAGAGGATGAGGTCATCAGCATTCGGCGTGTGGAGCAGGATCCACCGGACGATCTAGTCGAGTTCGCCCACCGCTTTACCAAGAAATACGAGGTGGCTCTCAGAAACCTTTCCAACCGATAGTAGTGAGGCCTACCGCAGAGAACGTAATATTCCTGCACACCGCGGCGATAGAGGCTTTCGGAGGCTCGGAAGGAATTAGAGATCTAGAGTCTCTAGGCGCTGCCGTGGCGCGGCCTTGGAACTCGTCTTTCGGGCGGGATCATTTTCCCACACCGTTCGATAAGGCGGCTGCAATCGCCGAGTCCGTAACCCGCCGACACCCGTTTGTGGACGGTAACAAGAGGACCACGATGTACGCGGCGGTGTATCTACTCGAAACGTTCGACTACAAAGTAGAAGCCGAACAGAAAGAACTCGAAGACTTCGCCGTGAGCGTTGCGGAAGGCGCAGTCGAGTTCAAAAATGTAGTGCTCTGGTTCGAAAACCACTCTGCGAGCGTATAGGTTCGAGTAAGCAAAAAGCCGGGACGCTCTCACGCCCCGGCTCCGGTGTTACTCTTTTGCTTTTCCTTACTCGGCTTTGACGACCTCTGTTGGCTGGGAGACCAGGATGTCCACGATGGACTCGTCCTCGGCCACCTCCTCGTTGGAGGTTTCGTTGGCCTCGATGGTTACCTTCGAGCCCTCGGGGATGTCGCCCCGCAGGATCATCTCGCTCATCGGGTCCTCGATCATGCGCTGCAAAACTCGCCGTAGCGGACGCGCCCCGTATGCTGGGTCGTAACCCGCGTCGGAGAGCTTGTCGAGGGCGGCTTTGGTGAACTCGACGGAAACGTCGCGCTCGGCCATCTGCTGCCGCAGACGCTTTACCTGGATCTCGATGATGTGCCGCATGTCTTCGCGCTCCAGCTTGTGGAAGACGATGGTCTCGTCGATCCGGTTCAGGAGCTCGGGACGGAAGATCTTGCGCAACTCGCTCTGCACCCGGGCCTTCATCTCCTTGTAAGAGAGACCCTCTTCGTCGTTGCCGAAGCCGAGCGACTTGGTCTTATTGATGGTCTGGGCGCCGACGTTGGAGGTCATGATCAGGACAACATTCTTGAAGTTGACCTGCCGACCCTGCGCGTCTGTAAGCTGTCCGTCTTCCAGAATCTGGAGCAGGATGTTGAACACGTCCGGGTGGGCCTTCTCTATCTCGTCGAAGAGCACCACGCTGTACGGCCTACGCCGGACCTGCTCGGTGAGCTGTCCGCCCTCGTCGTAACCGACGTATCCGGGCGGCGAACCGACCAGTCGGGAAACCGTATGCCGCTCCATGTACTCGGACATGTCTAGACGGATCATGGACTCTTGGTCGCCGAACATGTACTCGGCGAGCGTCCGCGCAAGCTCCGTCTTACCGACGCCCGTGGGGCCGAGAAAAACGAACGAACCACTCGGGCGGTTCGGGTCCTGAATGCCGGCCGAAGTCCGGCGGATGGAGCGGGAGACAGCTTTTATAGCTTGTTCCTGCCCGACGACGCGGCCGTGTAGCGAATCCTCCATCTTCAGGAGACGTTCGGACTCTTCCTCGGTCATCTTCCTAACCGGGATGCCGGTCCACATCGAGACGATCTCGGCGATCTCGTTCTCCCCGATGGAAGCCCGATCCTCGCCATCCTCGCCCTCGCGCCAACTCTCTTCCAGGTCCCGGCGCTGCAGGGCGAGCTGCTTCTCGTTGTCCCGCAACCGGGCGGCCTTCTCGAACTCCTGCCCGTCGATGGCGGCTTCCTTCTCGGCCCGCACCCCGGCGAGTTCGTCGTCTACTTCCTTGAAGTACGGCGGCGAAGACATAGTTTTTATCCGCATCTTGGACGCGGCCTCGTCCACGAGGTCTATCGCCTTGTCCGGCAGGAAACGGTCCGCGATGTAGCGGTGCCCGAGCTCGGAGGCGGCCTTCAAGGCCTCGTCGGTGATGGTCAACTTGTGGTGCGCCTCGTATTTCTCGCGCAAGCCCTTGAGGATAAGCTCCGTGTCTTCGACGGACGGCTCGGCTACCTGTATGGTCTGGAACCGGCGTTCGAGGGCCTTATCTTTCTCGACGTACTTGCGGTATTCATCTATCGTAGTCGCGCCGATGACCTGTATCTCACCCCGCGCCAGCGCCGGCTTCAGGATCGAAGCGGCGTCAATGGCGCCTTCGGCGGCCCCGGCTCCAACGAGGTTATGGATCTCGTCAATGAACAAGACGATGTCGCCGTGGTCGGTGATCTCCTTCATTATCTTCTTGAGGCGCTCCTCGAACTCGCCGCGATACTTGGAGCCCGCTACTAACGCCCCGAGGTCCAGCGTGTAGACCTCTTTACCGGCGAGCAGGTCCGGGACCCGATCCTCGGCGATCTCCTCCGCCAAACCCTCGACGATGGCCGTCTTGCCGACGCCCGGCTCCCCGATAATTACCGGGTTGTTCTTTGTGCGCCGGACGAGGATCTGCATGATCCGCTCGATCTCCTCGCTACGCCCGATCACCGGGTCGAGGTTGTCGTCCTCGGCGTAAGCCGTGAGGTTCCGCCCGTACTGGTCGAGCTGGCGGGTCTTTGGCCGCTTGGCCTCGCCCCCCGCTCCGCCGCCACCGCGGGAAGAGCTTCCTTCACCGCTCTGGCCGCCGCGGCCACCCCGGCCGGAACGTCCGCCGCCAAGCATCCGCACGACCTCGCGCCGGACCTTATCCGGGTCTACGTCCAGGTTGCTGAGGACCCGGGCGGCCACGCCCTCGGATTCTCGCACGAGCCCGAGCAGGATATGCTCGGTGCCGATGTAGTTGTGCCCGAGTTGCAGCGCCTCACGGAGCGCGAGCTCCAGCACTTTCTTCGAGCGTGGGGTAAACGGCGCCTGGCCGCCACTCCCTTCCTCGCCGTAACCGACGATGCTCTCGACTTGTTCCCGCACCTCGTCGAGTGTGACGTTGAGCGAAGCGAGGGCGCGGGCTGCGACGCCTTCGTCCTCTCTTAGGAGCCCGAGCAAGAGGTGCTCGGTGCCGATGTAGTTGTGGTTGAAGTGGCGGGCCTCTTCCTGGGCGAGAACCACCACTTTGCGGGCCCTTTCGGTAAATCTTTCGAACATCTGCTAAAGCCTCCCCTGCTTCGAGGGTCCTTTACGACATTGGGGGACAGTGGCTGTAGTTATTATACGACTCTTATATAGAGATGGATTACTCATCGGATCCTGCTTCCCAAAATAGTAGGGCTTCTTCTGGCGGTTGTTGCCACCGCTTGCCCAGAGTATACAAAGGTTTTGCCCGAATTGGCCCCTAACGGCCGCTTTACGCTCTGGGCGCTACGTCTGGTCTCCGGACATCCAATTCCTCTCCGTGACATCTGGTTATTTTATTCCTGGCCCCGGGGAATAGGGTGTCTTGCATCACACCCCCGGGAAGCGCTGCCGGACCATCTCCGTCGGCAGACCGGCGATAAACGGGCCGGCTTTTGGTCCGTGCTTCGCGCCGAGCAATACCGCGTAAAGCGCGGCGAAGGCCTTGCGCGGTTTTACTTTCATATCTATAGCCGTGGCATACAAGAGGTCCTGCAGGTCGTCCCCGTTCATCCCGGGCTCTAGCTTACCGGCTATCGTGGAAAGATACGCGCGTTGTCCTTCGTCGAGGTTCTCCGCGACTTCCCGGGCCTCTTCGGGCTCCAGAATCCGCAGCCGCAGCGACTCCGGCGCCCACTCCTCGGCCCAGTTTCGGGCGTATTGCAGGTCTTGGGGCAGGTCGGGGTCTTCGGTGGCTTTTTCGTAGCCGCCCCGGCGGAGCATCTCCGCGGCGGTGTTCGGATCGGTGGAGGTCTGGGCGATGGTGACCAGGTGGTTGTAGGGAACCGGCTCTTCTTGCACGGAAGAGAGGTACTCGTCCATAAAGCGCGGGAAACCTTCTCCGAGGTCGAGGTCCAGGGCGCGGGCCGGGTCGCGGCCGAGTACGAGGGACCGCAGCGCGTCCGGGGGCATTATCCTGAGCAAGTCCTGGGGCAGCAACACGATGCCCTTGGAGCTGCTCATCGCACCCCGGCCTTTTATATTGATCCACTCGTACTCGTAACGGCCCGGTACCGGATAGTCGAAAACCTCCCGCGCCATCCGGTCCGCCGTGTCCGTCGAGCCCCCGCGGCTCGTGTGGTCCTTACCGAAAGGCTCGAACGTAACCCCGAGCGCCTTCCACCGGGCGGCGAGCTCCACCCGCCAGCCGAGCTTGCCCTCCCCTTTGGAATAGTCGGCTACACTCTCGTTCCCGTCCCGGTCCACGAACACGATCTGATTTTCTTGCGGACGGTGCTCCAGCACGCGGTTGCCGTTCAAGTCGCCGGAACCTGCGCGCGGCAGGTACGGGGACCATTCCACCGGCATCTCCCTTCCGGTTACTTCCTGGAGTATCTCGCGCAGTTCGGCGGTGTGCACAATGGACTCCCGCGTTACGTCCGCGTACGTGCCGCTCTCGTAGATTTCGTGCGAGCGGAGCACTTCTACGTCCATCTTCATCTCTTTTAGCGCTGCTTCGAAGGGGGCGAGAAAGTGTTCGGAGTAAGACTCGTGGCAGCCTTCGGGGTCCGGGACGCGCGAGAGGCTCTGGCCTATGTATTCCTCGTAGCTCTCCGGGATGCCGGGGGCTATCTTGCGCAGCGGGTCTATGGTATCAGCGTGGAAGATGAAGCGGACTTCGGCGCCGCGTTCTCTCAGGGCGCGGGCGACGGCTTCGGCGACGAGGACTTCGCGCAGGTTGCCGGCGTGGATGTTGCCGGAGACGCTTATACCACTGACGACCACGTGCGGGCCGTCACCCAATTCTTCGGCGACTTCTTTTGCCCAGTCGGGTACGGGGGTTCGGATCATTCGGTGCTCCGTCATTCGATGCTACACATTAGGTTGGTTTCTCAGGCGGACGGCCCGGTCTAACTGGCGACCTCGACGTTGATGATTTCGTACTCCGTCGAGCCGCGGGGCGTGGAAACAACGACTTTCTCTCCGACGCGACGTTTGAGTACCGCGCGGCCGACCGGAGAGGCGTGGGAGAGCTTGCCGCTCTGCGGGTCGGACTCGTTGGCACCAACGATCTGGAAGGTCCGCTCTTCGTCTTTGTCGATTAGCCGCAGCGTTACGCGGGTTCCCAGATCGACGGATTCGGCGTCCGCCTCCGAGGGGTCGACGACCCTCGCACTGCGGACGCGGCGTTGTACCTCGCCGATGCGGCGCTCCAGCAGCCCTTGTTCGGTCTTGGCGTCGTCGTACTCGGAGTTTTCTGAGATGTCGCCGAACTCGCGGGCCTGCCGAATGCGGTCTGCGACTTCCCGACGCCGGGTTTCGGTAAGATATTCTAGTTCCGTCTGGAGCTTTTCGAGCCCTTCCGGGGTGATAAGCTCCTGATTCTTCTCCGTCATAAGAGCGGTGAGTATACGTTCGGCACCCCGGGGTGTCAACGAGGATTTTCAGCTTTTTTCCGGGCTTTTTGTCCCGGTCCTATGCGTTCAACGCGTACAGGATGCGCAGGCCTTTCAGGGTCAGGTCGGAATCGAGCTTTTGTATCTCCCGGCAATGCCGCACGATGGCCGAAGCCGGGCCGCCGGTGGCGATCACCCACGGGCTCTCCGGGAAGTCGTCGGCCAACTCTTCTCTGAAACGTCGGATAAGGGCATCTATGGCGCCCGCGTAGCCGTAGACGAAGCCGCTGCGGATGGAGTCCGGGGTGTTGGTCGCTATGGCGCAAGTCTCCTTTTCTTCCAGGTCGACCCCGGAGAGCTTCGCCGCCCGGGCGACGAGGGCGTCCAGAGAGACGTAGATGCCGGGCATGATGGCTCCTCCCCGGTAAGCCCCGTCCCCGTCCACGGCGCAAACCGTTGTCGCGGTCCCGAAGTCCACGACGATCGCCGGCGCGCCATAAAGTTCTTTGGCCGCGACGGAGTTGACGATCCGGTCCGAACCCACGGCGCCCGGGTCGTCGTAGAGGTTTCGGAGGCCGGTTTCTATTCCGGGGGTAACCGCGTAGAAAGGAACCCCGAGCAAATCCTCGCCGAGTTGCATGTAAGAGCGGCTCAACTCTGGCACGTCGCTCGCGATGATCAGGGCTCTCACGTCCGACAGGCTCACGCCTCGAAGCTGCATAAAAGAGGTGATGCCCGCCCCGATCTCATCCGACGTCCGTTGGGACTCGGTGGTCATCCGCCAGCGCGCCCGGAGCTCTTTACCCTCGAACACCCCGAGCTTGGTCTGGGTATTCCCGACGTTTACCGCCATCAACAAAGTCTTTCAGCCCCCTCCAACTCACGCACGCCACTCAAGTCGGCACCCGCGAGAAGCCCACTCACTACGCCGAGCCCGGGAATATACAAGCTCGGGTCGAGGTCTGCGAGCCCCCGCAGGTTGAACGTCCGCATAATTCCCCGATGCGGCACCCCGAAATCCGGCTCCTCGATGACTTCCTCGCCAAACAACAACACGTCTATATCCACCGTCCGCGGCGCTTTCTCACCCTTGCTTTCACGTCCCAACGCCGCCTCTATTCCCTGACAGTAACGCAATAACTCTAACGCAGAGATTTCGCACCCTAACTCCGCCACGCAATTCAGATACTCTGGCTGTTCGCCTTCGACCTCAACCGGTTCCGTTTTATAGATTTTCGACGCACTGATGAGGCTCATGCCGACCCCGCGCCCAAGCGCGCTTACGGCCGTCCTGAGGTACAACAGCCGGTCACCGAGGTTGCTGCCGAGGCTCAGGAAGACGCGGGTCACCGGTGGAGCGTTCTAGAGATCGTGATCTCTGGCTCCCGCCGCACCGTCACTTCGAAGGTGATCTCCTGTACCCCGGCGAACTTCTCGAAGGCGCGCTCTGCAGTCTCCGAAATCAACATTTCGAACGGAGGAAGGTTCACCGCGTCAAATGCCTCCCGGACATCACCGTAAAGCTCGTCGTAGTCTAGGGGTTCGGGCTCCAAAATGTGGAAATACGCAAACTCTACCCCCACGGACATAGCTCCCGACTGTACTTCGAAGGGCGCGATGTGCCCCCGGAAAAGCGACTGACTTGACGCACGCCTCTCCGCGACCTTCTCGGCTATCGTCTGCGCCTCGACCAGGCCCGGATCACCCGACTCCTGTGCCCCGTCGAGTCTCCGCATGACCTCGCGGCGAACCTCGCCCGGCTCCACGTTCAAGTCGGAGAACATACGCGCCGCGACGCCTTCAGACTCGCGCACGAGCCCGAGCAATAGATGCCCCGTACCGATGTAACCGTACCCGAGATCCAAGGCTTCGCGCAAGGCGTGCTCGAGAACCTTTTTGGAACGCGGCGTGAACGGTGCCTGACCGCCCATCCCTTCTTCACCGTAGCCGACGATGTTCCCCAGTTGTCCTCGCAGGTTTTCGAGAGAGATGTTCGTGGCTTTCAAAGTACAGGCGGCAGCACCTTCGTTCTCCCTGAAGAGCCCGATCAACAAGTGTTCCGTGCCGATGTAGTTGTGGTTGAAATGACGGGCTTCTTCCTGGGCCAACACCACGACCTTGCGCGCCTGCTCGGTAAACCTTTCGAACATTTACCCGATGCCTCCTCTTCGCCTCGCAAGGAACAGGAGTACAAGGAACAGGAGTAGTTTACTTCGCCCCGACGGTTATGACTGAAGAATGGCTTCCGCGACTTCCAGGGCCTCCCGGTTAGCCCGAACGTCGTGGACGCGGAAGAGGGTAGCGCCACGCTCGTAGGCGAGCACGCTGGTCGCCACCGTTCCGGCAATCCGGTTTTTTGCTTCCTCAACACCGGAAATGCTGCCGATAAAACGTTTGCGCGAGGCTCCCACGAGGACCGGATAGTCAAGCTGTGCGATGGCATCGAGGTTCTGGAGGAGCGCCAGGTTATGGTCCAGCATCTTGCCGAAGCCGATGCCGGGGTCGAGGATTATTTTGTCCGGCGATATGCCCGCTTCTTCGGCATGGGCGGCGCGTTCGGAAAGGAAATTTCGCACTTCGCGCACCACGTCTTCGTAGTGCGGGTCTTGCTGCATGGTCTTTGGTTCGCCGAGCATGTGCATGAGTATTAGAGGACATCCGGCCTCCGCCACGACGCCCGCCATCCCGCGGTCGCCACGCAGCGCGGTTACGTCGTTGACGATGCAGGCCCCGGCTTCTAGTGCGGCCTTCGCGGTGGCGGCGCGATAGGTGTCTATCGAGATGGCCGTGCCGGGACGGTCTTCGAGAATTCCCTTGATGGCAGGGAGTGCGCGGTTTAGCTCTTCGTCGGGAGAAACCGGCTTTGAGCCGGGCCGGGTCGACTCGCCCCCGATGTCTATTATTCGGGCCCCTTCGTCGAGCAGGTTCCCGGCCTGCTGCGCGGCTTTCTCCGGGGCGAGGAAGTCTCCGCCGTCGGAGAAGGAGTCGGGGGTTACGTTGAGGATGCCCACGAGGATAGGGCCGGGGCCGAAAGTCCGGCCCCCGACCCTTATCGTGCGGGTCTCTATGTTTCGGGCCACTTACTCCTGGTGGCCGTTGCGGTGCGGTTCACCCAGGTGGACTTTGTCGACGGCGTGCTCTTCTACGAGGCGCCGGAGATGGGGCGCGTCGACGGTTTCGTACTCGATCAGGTCTTCGGAGAGCTTGACGAGCAGGTCCCGGTTACGAACCAAGATGTCTTCGGCGTTGTCGTAGGACTCGTCGATGATGCGACGAATTTCCTTGTCGATCTGGAAGGCGATCTCGTCGGAGTAGTCCGCCTGCTGGTTGAAGTCCCGGCCCATGAAGACCTGTCCCTGGGCTTGTCCGAGCGCCATCGGGCCGAGCTTGTCGCTCATGCCGTAGCGGGTGACCATCTGCTTCGCGGTCTGCGTTACGCGCTCCAGGTCGTTCGAGGCGCCGGTGGTGATCTCGTCGAAGATCACGCTTTCAGCCGCCCGGCCGCCGAGCATCATGGAAAGCTGCGACATTAGCTGCCCGCGACTCGCCATAAAGCGGTCCTCTTCCGGCAGGCTCATCGTTACACCCAAAGCCTGGCCGCGGGGAATGATGGTTATTTTGTGTACCGGGTCGGCCTTCGGCAACAGGGCGCCGACGATGGCGTGCCCGGCCTCGTGGTAGGCCGTTATCTCTTTTTCCTTCTCGGAGATGATGCGTGTTTTGCGCTCGGGGCCGGCGATGACCCGGTCTATGGCCTCCTCCATCTCGTGCATGCTGATCTCTTCTTTGTCGTGCCTCGCGGCGAGCAGGGCCGCCTCGTTGACGAGGTTGGCGAGGTCCGCGCCGGTAAAACCGGGCGTGCTGCGGGCCAGCGTTTCGGAGTCTATGTCGTCGCCGAGCGGCTTGCCCCGGCTGTGGACGTTTATGATCCTCTCCCGCCCCGGAAGGTCGGGCCTGTCTACCGTGATCTGGCGGTCGAAACGTCCCGGCCTCAAGAGTGCCGGATCGAGGATGTCCGGGCGGTTGGTCGCGGCGATCATGATGATGCCGCTCTGGGCGTCGAAGCCGTCCATCTCGACGAGGAGCTGGTTCAGCGTCTGCTCCCGCTCGTCGTGGCCGCCACCCATGCCGGCGCCGCGCTGCCTACCGACAGCATCGATCTCGTCCATAAAAATGATGCACGGCGAGTTCTGCTTCGCCTGCTCGAAGAGGTCCCTGACGCGGCTCGCGCCGACGCCGACGAACATCTCGACGAAGTCCGAACCGCTTATGGAGAAGAACGGGACCCCGGCCTCACCGGCGACGGCCCGCGCCAGAAGCGTCTTACCCGTTCCGGGAGGGCCGACCAGCAGCGCGCCTTTGGGGATACGGGCGCCGAGCTTCTGGAACTTCTGCGGGTTTTCGAGGAACTCCTTGATCTCGGTGAGTTCCTGCACGGCTTCCTGGGCGCCAGCGACGTCGTCGAAGGTGACCTTTGGGGAGTCTTTGCTCATCCGCTTGGCCTTGCTCTTGCCGAAGCTCATCACGCGGTTACCGCCGCCCTGCATCGAGGACATGATGAACAAGAAGAGGAGGATTATAAGGAAGATCGGGGCTATCGTGCCGATCAGGGTGAGCCAGAAGCTGTTGCTCGGCGGCTCGGTAGTGAACGGTATCTCCGCCTCGTTAAAGACGCCGGCTATGTCGTACTCCGTGGGATAGGAGTACGCGAACTCTTGCGGCCCGCCCTCGTCCCGCTGGAGTAGGCCGGTGACGGTCTGATCCTGGTCCTCGACGGTGAGCTCTTGCTCGGGGTCCTCGGGGTCCAGGACGAACGAGTTCTGGTTTACGGCCCTTTCGAACTGTTGGGAGTTGAGCTCTCTAACATCCGGGCTGCCCGAGGATAGGACCCTCACCAGGATCACCGCGAACACCATCAGGATGATGAAGTAGAGTAGCCCTCCGCTCCTTAGAAATCTGCCCAATCTGTCTTTACCTCTCAGAAGATATGTTTAGGAACACCGGGATTATACTACCTACTCCGGATAGGACGGTGTCCTCCATCACTCGTTGCGCGGCCTAGCCCCCAACGGCCCTCAAGAGCCGGCGAACACCTCGGGTTTTAGAATGCACACGTCGGGCAGGTTGCGGTACGCCCCGGCGTAGTCGAGGCCGTATCCGACGACGAACTCGTCCGGGACCTCGAAGCCGAGGTACTTTACTTCCAACTCCGCCCGGCGACGCTCCGGCTTGCTCAGGAGCGAGCAAATCTCCAATGAAGCCGGGTTGCGCTGGAGCAGGGCGCGCCGCAGGTACGAGAGCGTCAGGCCGGTGTCTACTATGTCCTCGACGATCAGGACGTGCCGCCCGGTTATGTCTTCTTCAAGGTCGTTGAGGATACGCACGACACCGCTGCTGCTGGTCCCCGTTCCGTAAGAACTTATGTCCATGAAATCTAGCTCACACGGCAGGTCTATGCGACGCATGAGGTCCCCGAGCACCACGACCGCGCCACGCAGGATGCCGACCAGCAGCGGCCGCTCACCTTTGTAGTCCCGGGTTATGCGCTCCCCGATCTCGGCAACCTTCTCCTGTATTTCGGACGAGGGTATGAGCACTTCTTTTACATCAGACATCATGCTAGACATCTTCACGGCTTTTTCTTACCTCCAACCTGAGTATTTTCTCCGTTTGCCCGCCAACTTTGTGTTCCTCGTCCAGCTCCCCGTAAGGGATCCACGCGACGCCATCCCCGGCATCCACGACGACCAGCGTCTGTCGCCGGAGGTCTTTCGGGACCCCGCGGTCCATCATGGCCCGGAAGACTTTCTTGCTCCCACCGAGGCCCAGGGGGCGAATACTATCGCCCTCCCGCGGCATTCGCACCCGGTATGGCCCCCGAGCCGCATCCAAATAAGCCACCTCCGGCCGGGCCGCGTCCCCGGCATCGAACGCCGCGCACGCACGGATCTTTATCTCCCACCCGTCAAAGACGACCTCACCTTCCTCTAACCCCACGCTTCCGCTCCCGACCGGCCCGGCAGGGTACAAAACCAGTTCGCCGTTCGGGCGGGCGGCGGCTATTATCCCACCCGGTAAGTCCAGCGTCCGAGTACCTTCTCCTCCTCCTAATAGCCCGACGACGGCTTCGACGTGCGAGCTTTCCAAACCCCGGGTTCCGGGCATCAACTTCGAGTAGGCACCGCGCACCGCGTGCCGCCGGACGGCGGGCGGCAGGGATGTTAGTTCGCCGGTGGATAGGACCACCTCGTTGTTTCTGCGGTGGATGGTTTGGTCGGCGATCTCCTCCAGGGCCTCCAGGTCTTCCCGCATAAGAGCGGCGGCGCGGGCCGCGTTGGTTCGCGCGCCGGGATACAGTTCTTCGAGAATCGGTAATACTTCGTGGCGGATCCGGTTGCGGGAGTACTTTCCTGACAGGTTGGTGGGGTCGGTGCGGTAGGGTTGTCCGAGGGTTTTGAGATATTCGAGCACTTCGGTTCTGCCGGTCCGGATCAGGGGCCGCGCAAAACGACCCCGGACCGGCGGAATGCCCGTTGATCCGCGCAACCCCGCCCCGCGCGAAAGGTTCATCAAGACCGTTTCGGCCACGTCGTCGGTCGTGTGCCCGGTGACGATGCTTTTTAGCCCGAGCCGGTCGGCCAGCTCCTCGGCGACCCCGTAACGTTTTATCCGGGCCCGCTCCTGAAAGTTGTGTCCGCCCTCGAACTCGAGCCGGCGGACCTCGCAAGGAACGTCCAGCGTCCGGCAGAGCTCCCTGACGAACTCGGCGTCTTGGTCGGCCTCGTCACCGCGCACCCCGTGATCCAGATGCAGCACGGCGGGTTCGGCGTCCAACTCAACCAGCACCCGCAGCAACGCGACCGAATCCGGGCCCCCGGATACCATCGCCAGGGGATGCGCGAGGTCCATCCGGTACCGGCTCACCGTTTTTAGAACGGCGTCGGGAAGGTCGTGGGGCCGCATAGGAACAGTTTAGTCGAGTACGAGGCGTCGAGTCCGGGGGCGAGAAGAACTGCGGGCCCGGTACTTTGGGGGTTTACATCCTTTGCCCGGATGGTCCATAATGAAGGCTGTTAGGTTCTGCTTGATCTCTTGTGCAGGAAAGCAGGCGTTCTATTCTGGCCCGGAGGGGGGACAGCGTGGCGGCCGATCTTAGACTATGGACGTTTCTGACGGGCCTTGCGGGAGCTTTGCTGATGCTGTTTCTCTTGGCTCCGTGGGCCGACGGTACGGTCCGGGAGGAGGTAGACCAGAGCGCAGGGGTCGCGCCGCACGTCGCCGGAGAGTTGCTCGTCATCTACGAAACCGGGACCGACGCTGCGGCGGCGGAGCAGTTGCCGGCAGAGACCGAGGGTGAGGTCGAAGAAGAGATACCGGAGATCGGCACCCAGGTCATCAAGTTCTCCGAAGTAAAAGACGAGCCTACCGAGCAGGAGAGAGAACAGCTTCTACAGCAGAAGAAAAGAGCGTTGGAGAAAGATCCCGCGGTCCGGTCCGTAAGCTACAACTTCATTTACAGGGCTGCCTACACCCCGAACGACGAGAAATTCGGGCGTCAATACGGCCTCAAGAGGATAGAGGCGCCGCTGGCGTGGAGCGAGACCCGGGGTGGCGGCGTAGACATAGCCGTAGTAGATACCGGCATCTCCAACTCCCACCCGGATCTCCGGGCCAAGATCGCGAAGCAACGGAACTTCGTAGGTCCGACGGACACTCCCAGCGCCGAGGACGACAACGGACATGGCACCCAGGTAGCCGGAGTCGCCGCGGCAAGTACCAACAATGGTGAGGGCATCGCCGGGGCGTGCCCCGATTGCCGCTTATTGATCGCCAAGTCCCTTAATGCCGGCAACACAGGCTCCGCAGACGACATAGCAGAGGGGATCACCTGGGCCTCGAAAAACGGAGCGGAGGTCATCAACCTGTCGCTGGCGGCAGAAGAAGTAGACGATCCGGTTTTAAAAAGAGCCATCATCAGAGCCCAACGTAAAGGAGCGGTAGTGGTCGCCGCGGCGGGCAACTACGGCAGAAACTCTGGAACGGTCTACCCGGCGGCCTACGGAGGTGTGATAGCCGTGGCGGCCACCGGCAAAGACAACCGGAGGTACTCCCGCTCCAGCGTCGGAGACTGGGTAGACGTGGCCGCGCCCGGCGTAAGCATTCTCTCTACCAAACGCCCCACCCGGTACGGGGGGGCCAGCGGCACCAGCTTCTCCAGCCCGTTCGTTGCGGGTGTGGCGGGGCTGCTCGCAGCCCAGGGCCGTCCTGCGGACGAGACCCGCCGCAGGATAGCCTTCAGTGCCAGGGATCTCGGAGCCAGAGGTAGAGACAAAGAATACGGCAGAGGTCTGGTGGATGCTGCGGCGGCCCTCGGCGTCCGCAACACCCGGCCCCAAATACGAGGACCCAGGCCCGTGCCCGGCTCGAAAACAAAAGACCGGACGCCGAGAATAACCGCGGTCGTCCGAGACAGGGAAACCGACCTCAGAAAAACCGACCTAACCGTGATCCTCGACGGCAAGAGAACTCCATTCAAGTACAACGTGAGCCGCAACAGGTTTTCGTACACCCCCGGGAGAAAGCTCGCGCCCGGCAAACACTCAGTAAAAGTAGTGGTCCGCGATGCCCAGGGTCTCAGGACCTCCACGAGATGGGTTTTCACAGTAGGAAGACGAAGTCCCCAAAACAACAGCCCGCTCTCGGCGATCAAAGAGCCCGGTTACCCGTTCAACATCTTGCCGGAAGATCCCATCTTCGACCGGTTCAAAAAGTAGAACGCAAAACAAAAGCCCCGGCAAATGCCGGGGCCGGTAGTAGCGGGGATAGGATTTGAACCTATGACCTTCGGGTTATGAGCCCGACGAGCTACCAGACTGCTCCACCCCGCGCCGCAGACAGAATTTTAACACCGCCGAAATGTTTGTAAAGGCTACCGAACCCGTGATACCGTAGCTCCCAGCATGGAAATTATATTCCTTATCTTAATACTCGCGGGCGCGCTGCTCGCGCTCGTTGCCGGGGTGGTCGCGTTCCGGGCCTGGCTCAGTTTCCGGCGCGCCCGGCTCGTCCTGCAACGTCAACTATCCGAGGACGTGGCCCGCTTGGCGGCACGAACCGGCGAACTCGAACAAAGCGTCGCAGCCCTTGACGTTCGGACGCAACAACTGCCGGTGAGGATCTCCCGCATCCAGGACAACCTCGCCACGCTGCAGATCCTGACCCGCAGCCTCGCCGTCTCACTGCGCCAGGCACAGAGAGTCCTCTCCTACTCGGGCCTAAAGACCTTTAGCGCCACCCGCATCGCGGACCTTCTTCCAAGCCGTTCGGGCAAAACCCGGCGGTAGGTTTCGGTATTTCCGGTAGGAAGAAAGTAACGGGTGTCTCTCAACTATCAGGGCCATATAATCGAGATATGGACGAAATTCGTCACGACGAAGAAGCGCAGACCCCAACGCCGGAACCTTCAGGTGAAGAGTGTGAGTTCTGCGGCTCGGAGATGTACGGTCTCCACTGCAAGCTCGTCTGCCCCAACTGCGGTTATCGGCGCGACTGTTCTGACCCCTAACCTAGTCTTCGTCTCCCGGCCTTGACGCAGGGCCGGCACACCCCGACCATGACAGGTGTTGTCGGAGTATCCGAGAGGCGAGAGGTAGAACATGGATATCAAAGCGGCGGTAGCTTTTGAGGCGAACGAGCCACTCAGCATCGAGACGGTCCAGCTAGACGGGCCGAAAGAAGGCGAGGTGCTGGTCGAGATCAAGGCTACCGGCATCTGCCACACCGACGAATACACCCGCTCCGGCGCCGACCCGGAGGGACTCTTTCCCTCGGTGATGGGTCACGAAGGCGCGGGCGTGGTCGTCGAGGTCGGTCCAGGAGTTACAAGCCTGGAAGTCGGGGACCACGTAATACCGCTCTACACGCCGGAATGCCGGGAGTGCGAGTACTGCCTGAACCCCAAGACCAACCTGTGCCAGAAGATCCGGACCACCCAGGGCCAGGGCTTGATGCCCGACGGCACGAGCCGCCTCTCCCTGAACGGCGATGCTTTGTATCATTACATGGGTACGTCCACGTTTGCCACCCACACCGTAGTGCCGGAGATAGCTTTGGCGAAGATCCGGGAGGATGCCCCGTTCGAGACGGTCTGCTATATCGGCTGTGGTGTAACTACCGGCATCGGGGCGGTGGTCAACACGGCGAAGGTGGAGCCGGGTTCGAACGTGGTGGTCTTCGGGCTCGGGGGGATCGGGCTGAACGTCGTCCAGGGCGCGAGGATGGTCGGTGCGGATAAGATCGTGGGCGTGGACATCAACCCGGCCCGAAAGGAACTGGCCGAGAAGTTCGGCATGACCCACTTCGTAAACCCGCAAGAGGTCGAAGGGGATTTGGTGCCGTACCTGGTCGACCTGACGGACGGTGGCGCGGATTACAGCTTCGAGTGTATCGGCAACGTGAACGTCATGCGCCAGGCGCTGGAGTGCGCGCATAAAGGTTGGGGCGAGTCGGTAATTATCGGGGTGGCGGGCTCTGGGGAGGAGATCTCCACGCGCCCGTTCCAGCTCGTTACCGGGCGTTCCTGGCGCGGCTCCGCGTTCGGTGGGGCGCGGGGCCGGACAGACGTGCCGAAGATCGTGGACTGGTACATGGAGGGCAAGATCGACATAGACCCCCTCATCACCCACACCATGCCCCTCGAAGACATAAACGAAGCCTTCGACTTAATGCACCGCGGAGAATCCATCCGCAGCGTCGTCACGTTCTAGAAAGGTCAAGATGGCAAACGAACCAACCACAAACGGCACCCACCGCTGCTTCGGCGGCACGGTAGGTTTCTACAGCCACGACTCCGAAGCGACCGGAACGGGGATGAACTTCGCCGTCTACGAGCCTCCGCAGGCGTCAGATGGCCCAGTCCCGGTACTCTACTACCTGGCTGGCCTTACCTGCACGGAGGAGACCTTCATGATCAAGGGCGGAGCCCAACGCCTCGCCGCCGAACACGGCCTGATGCTCGTCGCCCCCGATACCAGCCCCCGCGGCGCGGACATTCCCGGCGAAGACGACGACTACGACTTCGGTACCGGCGCCGGCTTCTACATTGACGCCACCGCCGAGCCCTGGTCGGAGAACTACAACATGTACACCTACGTCACGGAAAAGTTGCGGAACCTGATCCTGGAGCACTTCCCCGCCCGCGAAGATGCCCAGGGCGTCTTCGGCCACTCGATGGGCGGCCACGGCGCCCTGACGCTCGCCCTCAAGAAGCCGGGCCTCTATAAATCCGTCTCCGCTTTCGCCCCCGTCTGCGCGCCAACCCGCGTACCTTGGGGCAAGAAAGCTTTCTACAACTACCTCGGCCCGGACGAGGACTGGAAGCAGTACGACGCCAGCGAGTTAGTGCGCGAGAACTCCGACGACCGTCACATACTCGTGGATCAGGGGATGGACGACCAGTTCCTCGACGAGCAGCTATCCCCGGATGTCTTCGAAGAAGCTTGCGCCGAGGCCGGTCAACGGCTGACCCTGCGGCGTCACGAAGGCTACGATCACAGCTACTACTTCATCTCCACGTTCATGGAGGACCACATCCGGCACCACGCAGAGACGCTGAACGGTTAGATATTCGCGGGCGCTCTACGCACCGTCGAGTGCGTAGAGCGCCCGTTCGCACCAGCCCCGGACTTCGGCGTTTACGCCCAGGCTGTTCCAGTCTTCGGGTGAGTACCAGCCTACCTTGTCTTTCTCGAACTCGGCCGAAATCTCCACGGAGCCGGTTGGACGGGCGAAGTAGATCAGGTCTATATGCTCGTGCCCCGGCCCGATGTGCTCCAACTGAATCCCGGCGGGCCGATGGAGTTGCACCGGGTCTTCGATGTCTTCCCGCCTATCCCCCGCCAACTCCACCTCGAGGCCGGTCTCCTCGAACACCTCGCGCACGGCGGCATTATCGGGCAGCTCGTCCTTCTCTATGTGCCCGCCCGGCGGAAGCCACATCTCTAGCTTACGGTGCAGATGAAGTAGCACCCTCCCATCGTGAACTACGAAAACCGCCACGGTAAAGTGTCTGCCCCTCTGACGCCAATCCATACGCGCAGGTTACACCAGCGCCCCAGATGAGCGCATGTTACTCCGCAAATGGCACAATGCTTAGAAAGCGATTTTGGACTTGTGAACGAGACGTTTTTTGCTAAGGAGTGGACTCTGATGCTTCCAAGATGGTGGCAGTGCCTACCGCAGTGTCAGGCATAGCCAGAACGCCAGTCTCTGGGGTGTCAACTACGTACCAATAACCTTCGGAATGAGAGATCAAGGTAGCTTCCTCTATTGTGCCCTCACTGAACCGGACGCTGGGCAGATTTGACGGCATTAGTGGGACTAAAAACAGGCTGGCAATCAGCGCCGATGCAGCCATCAACGGTATCGCCTGACCATAAATAATGCTCCTATCTGGAAGCTCCTCTAGGTTCCTAAACAGTAAGTTAGTTCCGATAAGAGCTCCTCCGCTCGCAACAAGCACAGCGCACGCGTAATAGAAAACGTCCGCCCTGTCTTCTAGAGAGACCAGCCACAATGCGTACGGAGTTGTCACCGCTACGAAGAGGCCTACTAATAAGTACGAAATACGCCCTTTTTCTGATAGTACGAGCAAGCGTAAGCTAGAGATCTTGGGTAGCTCATCTCCCATTTTCTCCGACAACATAATCGCGCCACGATACGACAGTACGCTCTGAGCTACCATAGCGGAAACTCCCCCGATAATGATTAAAGCTGAAAAGAGTACCGTGAAAGACTTCGCTACCACTACGGACGCAGGCACTAGAGACGCCGCATACAATGCCGTGGCGGCATCGTATGTATATTCACGCCACACTTGGACCCAGAAGGTAGCGAACCCTAACGGGTAGGCGATAAGTACCAAAGTGCCTAGATACGTAGCCGCTACAGCGAGCCAAGTTCTAAACGTAAGATAGCCTTCGGATTGCTGCAGTTTTGGGTCCATTACCCAGTAATTCTAACAACCCCGCGGGTCATTACACTAGCGCAAGTTCGGACCCAAGTTACTTGCCCAGCTTTACGACGATGCAAATTCGTGCTGCAGACCGGGGAATAATAATGAGTACGATTACAGAATGCAATAAACCTGCGTTTAAGATCACGGACGACTATTGCACGGCAGGAAAGGACAACAGGTGGCGCAATTCTCAACAGGAGCTTTCCGGCGCCGGGACGAGTCGCCGGATGAGGAGTTCTATCGTACCCCGCGGCTCGTCACTCACATAGACGACCGGGCCATCGCGGGTGTTACCCAACTTTACCGGGAGCACTTTTCAGAAGGTGACGAGATCCTGGACTTGATGAGCAGTTGGGTAAGCCACCTGCCGCCAGAGGTCGAATACGGGCGCGTCATCGGCCTGGGCATGAACGAAACAGAGCTACGGAACAACCCGCGCCTTGACGAGTACATGGTACAGAACCTGAACCGGGAACCGGTACTGCCGTTCGGGGACGCCGAGTTCGACGGGGCCGGCATCTGCGTCTCCGTAGATTACCTGACTCGTCCCGTAGAAGTCTTGCGAGACCTCGGGCGCGTGTTGAAACCCGGTGCGCCGGTCGTCATCACATTTTCGAACCGCTGTTTCCCGACGAAGGCCGTCGCCGCCTGGCAAGCGCTGGACGATGCAGGACACATGAGGCTCGTCGAGGAGTACCTAAGAGAAGCCGGCAACTGGAGAGAGGTACACAGCCTCGACCGGAGCCCGCGCCGGATGTTCAGCGACCCGCTGTACGCGGTGATCGGCTACAGCGCGGGGCCACATACCGGCTGAGTCGCGGGAAGCGAGCGTAGCGTAAGAGCCTTGCATGGTGCAACATGGGTGTCGAGACGGCCGACGACGAAGGGAACCTTATGTCCGATATTGCGGACCCGGTGCGACGACACGAGTCATCTGATGGGCGGCAGGCGGAGATCGTGGACGTTTTGATGGAGGCGTTCTCCGGGCTGATGTCCGCCGACCCGGGCGCTTTTCGGACCAAGTTCCGGAAGATGGCTGCCAGCCCGTTCGCCTTCTATCGTGGGAGCGCGTGCCTGTTCTATGCTAACATGGAGAAGAGGGAGGACCGCTGGGCAAACGACCGCACTGGCCGGGTCTGGATCCAGGGCGATCTCCACGCCGAAAACTTCGGCACCTACATGGACGGTGACGGGGTCCTCGTCTTCGACGTCAACGACTTCGATGAAGCTTACCTCGGGCACTTCACCTGGGACCTGCAGCGGATGGCAGCGAGCGTCGCCCTGCTCGGGTGGACCAAAGCCATATCCGATGAAGACATCGCCGCCCTCATCTCCACCTACATCCGGTCCTACCTGGATCAGGTAAAGTCCTTCGTCGAGAACGACCGCGACCACGAGTTCTCCCTCCGGCTGAACACCACCGATGGCTGGGTACATCAGCTCCTCCAGGAAGCCCGCCTGAACACCCGCGTAGACCTCCTCGAAAAGACCACCCTGATAGACGAGAACTTCGACCGCCGCTTCCGGCGCGGCCCCGGCGTCCGCGACCTCGATGAAGATGAAAAATCCAAAGTAAGAGAAGCCTTCGAAGCGTACCTGGAAACCATCCCCCGGGAGAAACGCTTCCGCAGCCTGACCTACGAGGTAAAGGACGTCGTCGGCCGCAAGGGCTTCGGCATCGGCTCCGCCGGGCTCCCCGCCTACAACGTGCTGGTCGAGGGTCCGACCCAGGCGCTCGAAAACGACGTGGTGCTCTCGATAAAACAAGGCAACGTCGCCGCTCCCAGCCGCGTCGTGCACGACGAGCGCGTAAAGGGCTACTTCGAGCATCACGGCCACCGCACGGCCGTCTCCCAACGGGCACTCCAGGCCCACGCCGACCCGTGGCTCGGCTACACCGAGTTGGACGGCGTCGGTTTCGTTGTCTCCGAGCTTTCTCCGTACGTCGAGGACATAGACTGGTCCGACCTGACCGAGCCGGAGGAGATCTCCCCCGTCCTCGACTACCTCGGCCGGGCGACGGCCAAAGTCCACTGCGTCGCCGACGAAGACTCCGACCCCACCCTCGTCAGCTTCCAGACGGAAGACGAGATCTCCGCCACCGTCAGCGGCAAAGAAGACGAGTTCGTAAACGAGATGGCAGACTTCGGCAAAAGTTACTCCGAAATCGTGCGCGACGACCACCGCCTCTTCGTAGACGCCTTCCGCAACGGCCGCATCCCCGGCCTCGCCGATACATAGCACGACGACAACTTCATCCAGTGAACGCCACGACAGGACTAACGCCCCGGCTGATAGATACTCGGCCCGTACCCGGAAAGCGCGAGAAAGTGAGGCCGGTCGTGGCGAAAAAAGATTACGAGGAGAAGTACACCCACCCCGATATGCGGGAGGAGATCAAGGAGGAGATAAAACAGTCCGACAAGGGCGGTGAACCCGGCCAGTGGAGCGCCCGCAAATCCCAGCTTCTCACCCAGGAATACGAGAAACGGGGCGGCGGCTACAAGGGCGAGCAGGACGAATCCCAGAAAAACCTGCAACAGTGGACCGAAGAGGAGTGGCAGACCCAGGACGGCGGCGCCCAGGCCCGGGGAGACGAAGAGACGGCCCGCTACCTCCCCAAAAAGGCCTGGGAAAACATGAGCGAGGAAGAGAAACAGGAAACCGAGCAGAAGAAACGTGAAGGCTCCCGTCAGGGCCAACAATACGTCGAGAACACCCAAGAGGCGAAGCAGGCCCGGGAACAGGCGCAGCAAAACCTTCCGCTAAACGACTACGATGACCTGAGCGTCGAGGAAGTGAAAACCAAAGCCCAGGGCCTCTCCAAAGATGAGGTAGAAAAGATCCTCACCTACGAAAAACAGCACCAAAACCGCAAAACCCTCGTCGAAAGCCTCCAGAGCCGGTCGGACGACTGACTTTACGGGCGCGTGTGCGAAGTGTACTGAGCATGGTTGCAGCTATGCCAGAGAACATCCTGTAGTTCGACGCTCATTACAGTTCATGCTAGTGGCGCAGGTGGAAACGCTTTGACAGACCGTACCTGGCTTTAGTCACAACTACACATATCATTCGACTTGTGAGAACCTTTACTCTATGGAGGTGGAAGAACGGCCTTCGTGGATGCCGTCCGCTCGATCTTGACTCCGCCGAAACGCTGCGTGCGTTGCCGGACAAGTAGTAAATGTGAGGATGCCGGGCGAACAGGTAAAGGATGTGGGGATGCCGAAGCCGGACCGTGAAGCGCGATTCCGAGCAATCTACGCCGACGCACACGCAGATGTGCTGCGATTTGTGCAGCGACGCGTTCACCCCTCCCACGCTGAAGACGCTACAGCGGACGCCTTTCTCGTGGCCTGGCGGCGGCTCGGTGACGCTCCGAAAAAGCCGGACGACGTGCGGGCGTGGCTGTTCGGGGTCGCCCGTAACTGCCTCTTGAACACCCTCCGCGGCCAGGGGCGACGCGACGCACTCGCTGTCCGCGTCATCGAGGCGGCGCACTCCGCCGGCCTGGCGGACGGGCTTGACGCGGAACTCCTCGCCCGACGGATCGACCTGGCCGCCGCGTGGCGGCAGTTGAGCGAGACTTACCAGGAGGCGTTGTCGCTCACGGTCTTCGAAGACCTCACCTCCCCGCAGGCCGCCCGGGTTCTCGGCATTACCCCCGTCTCATACCGCCTCCGGCTAATGCGCGCCCGCCGTGCCTTGCGCCGCCAACTAGACCTCGCCAAACCATCATCCTGCATTCCAATGGAGGCCCAATGAACCTACGCGATGACTCCGAACTCCGGTCTCTCGATGCCGCAACCGAGTCCCTTACCGCAGACGAGCAGGAGCGGGCCAGGGCAACGCTCGGAAAGATCGTCGCCACCGACCCGACGACCGAGGCCCCGCGGTCCGCGGTCTCCGCACCGGCCCGGCGCGGCTGGCCTCGTCTGATCCTCATCCCCGCAGCCGCGCTCGCGCTGATCGTTGGCTTGGTCGCGATCCAGGGACTCGGGGGCGATAACGCGGCGTACGCGTCCTGGACCGGCACCCCTGAGCCCGTCAGTGGCGACAGCCTCGACGCGGTTGCCTCCGCTTGCGAACATCAGGTGGACAGTTACTTCGTCGAATTTGGCAACCACCCGGACAAGGCCAAGCTCGTGCTCGCCGAGCGTCGGGGGGACCATGTCGCCCTGCTGTACCGCACAGAGAACCCGGACACTTCGGCATCATGCCTGGTCCGTAACCTGGAAGGATCCAACCGCGTTAGCAATGTTGAGACCGGAGCCGGCGGCAGCAGCGGGCCTGCCGAAAAGGCTCCCCCGAAGGGATTCACAGAGGGCGCAATCGGTGAAAGTCCGGTCGGTAGGAACCAAATATTCTCGATCACGGACGGCGCGATAGGTGATGAGGTAACGGGCGTCACCATCCACGCGGGTGCTTTCACAGTAGAGGCCTCCGTGCAGAACGGCCGGTACGCTGCCTGGTGGCCGGGGCCCGCGTTCGAGAGCGGCCCTCCCGAGCCGAGCGGTCAGGGAGGACCCAAGCCGATCCTCACCTACGACCTCACCCTGTCCGACGGCACCGTCATCCGCGACGCCGAACCGGCTCTCCCCTCTTGACGGACCCGCGCTCGAGCCCGGACCATCCGAGCCGCGGTTAGCGTCACGCTCGCCGCGGCAGTCCCGCAAAGACGTTCTGGTAGTTGACCCCGTGCATGAGCGTCGAACAAAGCTCGTCGAGTCTTTCCCAAACGGTCTGCCCCACCACAGCCGCCCCTTTTAAACCGATGGACCAACACGAACCCCGGACAGAAGGCCGTATTTGGCCGGACGTCCATAGAATCTACCCGCTCCCACCTTCACAATGCCCCCACATGTGGTATACAGCACAAAGGGATTCGCAACTGCGGGTGCGAGGAAAGGGGAAGCAAAATGGTCTGGGAGTGGCGGCTACTCAGATGCTTCGAGGATCTCTCGGAGGCCTTCCAACAGAAAGGTTGGGAGACGGGTCCGAGGTACGGGGAGATACCCTCGCTGGTAGCCTGGAACGGCGATTACTGCATCCTCTTCGATAGCTGGGACGACGTAACCGGTGAGTGCTGGTTCGAGTTACGCGACCGGGACCGGCGGCTCGCGACGCTCGTCAACGAGATCCCCACCCCGGCCCAGGCAGCGGAGCTGCTGGTGGAACCGCGCCTCCTCGCCCGCTAGCCGCACGCGCAGGTTCTGTAGAATGGCCGGGTGAGAATATACGGCCTAGATTTCACCAGCGCCCCGGGTAAACGCAAACCGCTCATAGCCCTCGGCTGCGAACTGAAAGCCGGTATTCTGCGCGTCGAAGGCTCGCACGAAATGACGGACTTCAGCGGCTTCGAAGAGTTCCTGCGCCTCCCCGGCCCGTGGGTTTGCGGGATGGACTTCCCGTTCGGCCAACCCCGCAGCCTCGTTGAGACGCTCGGCTGGCCGTTGAGTTGGGAGGGCTACGTCGGCAAGGTAGGCGCCATGCCCAAAAAAGACTTCGAGGACGCCATCCGGGCGGACATGGCGCAGCGCCCGAAGGGCAGCAAGTGGCGCTACCGGTTGGCAGACAAGCGTTCGGGTTCCAGCAGCGCGATGATGCTCTTCCGGGTGCCGGTCGGCAAGATGTTCTTCCAAGGTGCGCCGCGCCTGCTCGCCTCGGACGCGAACATCGTTCCGTGCCGCCCGACCGACGACGACCGGGTAGTGGTCGAGGCCTATCCCGCCGTCGTCGCCCGCAGGTTTCTGGGCCGGACGAGCTACAAAAACGACGACCGGAGCAAGCAGACGCCGGAACAGCGGTCCGCACGCAAGAAGCTCCTCGCCGGGTTGCAGTCTCCCGAATTGAAGAAAGATTACGGCTTTGAGGTCAGGATGGACGATTCCTGGAGAGAAGAGTTCATCCGGGAGCCGGGGGCGGACGCTTTAGACTCGTTGTTGTGCGCGGTGCAGGCTGCCTGGGCTTACACACGGCGGGATCGGGACTACGGTGTGCCGGCGGAGTGTGACCCCCTCGAAGGTTGGATCCTTGACCCCGCCCTGTTGCGCGAAGAGTAGAATCCGGGGACAAACGAACCCAGGAGGAACCTCATGCAAAACTCGCCACTACGTCTGGGAATTCTAGGCGCCGCCAACATCGCCAAAAAAGAGATCATTCCCGCCGCCAACGAGATAGAAGCCGTCGAAATAACCGCCGTCGCCACCCGCAACGGAGAGAAATTCGATGAAGTCCAGAACCTCGCGCCGGAGGCCGGGCTCTTCGAAGACTACGCCTCGCTCGTAGAAAGCGACGAGGTAGATGCGGTCTACATCCCACTACCGAACTCCCTGCACGTCGAATGGACGACAAAGGCGTTGGAGGCCGGCAAACACGTCCTCTGCGAAAAGCCCTTCTCGCTGGACGCCGCCGGCGCGGAGCAGGCCGTGGATACGGCCCGGAACGCGGGCCTGACGCTCATGGAAGGTTTCATGTTCCGGCTCCACCCGCAGACGCTACGTCTCCGGGACTTGATCTCCGAGGACGCGATCGGAACCGTGCGGCAAGTCGTGGCCCAATTTGGACACCTTTTAGACGACCCGGAAGACGTGCGGGGCATCGGATCTCTCAGTGGCGGCTCCCTCGGAGACGTGGGCTGTTACGCCGTGAGCGGGGTGCGGCTGGCTTTCGGCGGAGAACCGCGCCAGGCCTCGGCTTTCGCCCGCTTCGATGAAGACGACGCCGACCGGGAGCTCGCCGGCGTCCTGGAGTTCGACGAAGGACTGGGCCTCATCTCGTGCAGCATCTCCAGCGCCCGGCGAGAGCGGCTGGAGATCATCGGTACGGACGGCCGTATCACCCTAGACGTACCTTTTCGGGCCGACAAAGCCGGTGGCTCTATAGAGATACAAAGCGGCGACGAGCCCGATACAGAGAGCTTCGACGGGGGTACCCCATACCTGGCGGAGTTGGAGGAGTTCGCCGCCGCGATCCGGGAGGAGCGAGAGCCTGCGGTCGGACCGGAGGAGATCCTGGGCAACGCCCGCGCCATCGGCGCCTTGCTAACATCGGCCCGTCAGGGAGGCTGCGTCCAGAGCCTCTAAAGCTCGTCGTCCCGCGTCTTGCCCGTAGTATTCGAGTCTTCCTCCACGTCTGTCTCGTACCCGAACGAAACGGGTGAGGTACGTCACGTAGGAGCCCGGGTAGCCAGGGTAACTTTGAACAGTAGTGAGAAGGAAATTTATATGAAGGTGGTTTCTGAAAGTTTCTGCCCTCGGGACGGTGGGACTGGCAGCGGGTTGCTCGACGGATGGTGGTACATATTCTCTAAAGAAAAACGATACCGTCGGCCGAACATCCCGGAACCCCAGCCTAACCCGATTCAAGAGAACGTCGTTTCTGGAGGGTCGGGCAAGAACGGCATCCCGCCCATAGACGAGCCCGGGGCCGGCGGCGACTTGCTGGACCAAGAGGGCCGCATCTGGAGCTTCAAAGGCCTCACACTTGCCGGGCCGGACGGTGTTTCGCTCCCCGCTGCCAACTTCTACGAGGTCGTGTGGTTCGCCTGATACGCCTTCTATTCCGAAACGAGCCTGACGGCGTGAAGAAAGGATCGACGTACGCCAACGTCCTCCGCTGGTCTTTCGAAAGCCCCGCCTGACAGTGGGGAGGGCGTGTCCAGGACGTTTGAGCTACTCGGTGAAGCCGTTCTCCTGAAGCCAGTTCTCGGCGACGTTCGCGGGCGAATTTCCGTCTACCTCCACCGCGGCGCTCAATTGTCGCAAGGTCTTTGTGTCGAGCTTTTCGGAGATGGGGGCGAACAGTTCCTCTAGTTCCGGATATTGCTCCTGCGTTTCTTTCCGCATGGTGGGCGTGGGGTTGTAGACGGCGAAGAAGTCCTCGTCATCATCGAGGAGTTCCAGCCCCAGTTCCGGTATGCGCCCGTTGGTCCGGAACACGGAGCCGAAGTTGCACTTCTGCCCATTGTCGACGGCCCCGTAGACCGTGTTGGGGGAAAGTTCGAAGACCTTATCGTCAGGGAACTCGAAACCGTATTTCTCCTCCAGGCCCGGTAATCCGTCGGCGCGACTGTTGAATTCGGGGCCGACGCACAGGGTTGCAGCGTCCGGGTTGTTCTCGATCAGGCGTCCCAACTCCGAGATGTTCTTGATGTCGATGTCCCCAGAAGCACCTTCCCGCACCGCGATGGAGTACGTGTTGTTACCCGGCGCGGGCTCAAGCCACTCGATGCTATTCTGGTTCGCGTCTTGCTCGGCAACGGCCCTGTACTGCTCCTTCGAATCGGCGATAGGCTCCGGCTTTGCGAGATGAATGAGCCATCCGGTTCCGGTGTATTCCCAGTACAAGTCTACCTCACCCGTGATCAGCGCCTGACGGACGTCCTCCGTACCGCCTAGACCAGTCTCATCAATGACCTCTGCTCCGGCGGCTTCCAAAGCCTGCAAGGAAATCTGACCAAGAATCTCTTGCTCGGTAAAGTCTTTGGACCCGACGGCGAGCCTTACCGTTCCCTGCGGACCACTCAGGTCAAAATCCTCGGCGATGCTGCCCCCTCCGCCTACGACGTCGCTCGCGCAGCCGGCAGCGAACGCCGCCGACAGAATGAAGAGTGGGGCCAGGAGCAGAAAAAGCCTACTCTTCGACCACGAGCTACGGAAACCTGATGCTTTCTTCATCCAGATCGCCTCACTTGTTCGTCTCTGGTGTAGCTTTGTCCGGCGCCTTCTCCGCTACACGCTGCTTGAGGTTTTCGATGGCCGGGTTGCTTTCGCTCTTCTCGGGTTTCGGCTCTTCCAACAACGCTTTGTAAAGAGAGAAACACATCGCGATCATGATGACCGCGAACGGTACGGCGGCTATGATCGCTATCTTCTGCAGAGCTTCGAGTCCCCCGGCCAGCAAAAGAACCGCCGCGAACGAAGCTATTACGGCTCCCCAAGTGAGTTTAACGAAAGTCGAGGGGTTTAGGGCGCCGCCGGTAGACATGCTGCCCAGCACGAAAGAAGCTGAGTCGGCCGAAGTAATGAAAAAGACGCTCACCAATGTCATCGCGACGATTGAGGTAACCGCCGAGAGCGGCAGTTGGTCCAACATAACGAACAGCGCCGTCGGAATACTTTCGCTCACCGCCGAGGAGATATTTCCATTTCCCTCCCGATCCAAGTTGATCGCCGTTCCACCCATCGTCGAGAACCAGAAAAAACTAAGTAGGCTCGGCACGAAAAGCACAGTAAAAACAAACTCCCGGATCGTTCGGCCCCGCGATATCCGGGCGATAAAAGCTCCTACAAAGGGAGCCCAGGCGATCCAGGTGGCCCAGTAGAAGAGCGTCCAGCTCTCCGCCCACGAACTACTGTCGTCGAAGACGTTCCGCTCAAAGCTCATCGGCACGATCGCACCAACGTAGTCCCCGATCATTTGGGTGAAGACGTCGATCACGAAGATCGTCGGACCCAGGATGAAAATAAACATCAACAGGCAGAAGGCAAAGAACATGTTCAGGTTGCTCAGATACCGGATGCCACGCCCAATGCCGGTAACCGCCGAGGTCATGAAGAACACCGTTATGATAGCGATCACGATGATCTGGACTGTGGCGGTGTTGGGCACCTGGAAGAGATAACTCAACCCCGCGTTGACCTGCAACGCGCCGGACCCCAATGAAACCGCGACGCCGAACAGAGTAGCTACGATCGCCAGAATGTCTATAATTTTCCCTGCCGGTCCGTCGACCCGATCACCGAGCAACGGCCGAAACACAGAACTTATAAGCCCGCCCTGATCCCGCCGGAAATTGAAGTAGGCGATTGCGAGCGCTATAACCCCGTAAACCGCCCACGGATGCAGTCCCCAATGAAAGAACGCATATCGCATCCCGAGGTCGGCGGCATCGGCGGACCCCGCCTCCGCCATGTCATACGGCGGGGTCGCGAGGTGCGAGATCGGTTCTGCCACGCCCCAAAACACAAGGCCGATCCCCATCCCCGCAGCAAACAGCATGGCGAACCAGGACAACCGGCCGAACTCCGGCTCTTCGTCGTCTTTGCCAAGCTTTACCTTGCCGAAGCGGGTAAAGGCCAGCCCGGCTAGAAAAACTAGCAGCAGGGTAGTGGCTATAAGGTACAACCAACCGAAACTAGAAATTACGTAATCCAGGATCGCTGAAGTAACATTAGAGAGATTCTCCGTAAAGAGTGCCCCCCAAGCAACGAAAGCGATCGCGAAACCCGCAGAGACATAGAATACAAGGCCTAGCTTCGAATTCTGCTGCTCCACAGCAATCTCCTTACAGTTAGCATTTTTAGTCGTCAGGGCCGTTCTTTGGAGCCAAGCATACAGGGTACTCAGCGTAACCTCAAATACTATTCGTTTCCTCCGGCCTGCAAGCGTTCTTCCGCAGCCGGCTGCGCTTCTTGATTCCGTGTTCTCTACTAGACAAGTAGCCTGGGTCATCCTTTTAAATGATGTAACGGTTGCATCTTGCGCGAACCATGAGAAAAACGACAATACGACGAAGGTTTCCATAGATCTCCTGCCCCGGCGCGAACCCGGCGCTCGCCTTGATCGGTGCGCAAACCTTTCTGCTGCCTCTGGATGTCGCCGGCTCGTGGTGGGACTCTTCTTGGGATTTGCGCCGGACCGGGAGGAAGTTACTTCAGACCCTATTACAGTCGTTTTAGAAGAATTCGGGGCAAGTTTGAGGTCAGCCGATACTCGCGCTAATCCTGAACTCTCTTCGAGACGCTCGTGCTTTACGAGCACGAAGCCCAACAGGGTCCATGTAAGCCCGACAATCGTTTGCGGAACTGCAACCATCAACAACACGCCCAAGTTGGTAGAAAAAGTAACGTAGTGCTAGGTTAGATGCGTCACTCCTACGCTCACAATAGGGGCGAGTATGCTCAACACGCCCACGGTAACGGGCAAAGTGCGCCACTTACCCAAGAGTCCGGAACTCCAGACAGCTACGCCCAGCAATATCGTTGTCACCGGAACTCCCAAGCCACTCAGCAATCCACTACTGACGAAAGCGCTCGACACCAAACCGGAAGAAGCCGGACCGTAGCCACCTACGAAAACCTCGCACACCAGGTTCGCGACCAGCAGTACGGCGGCTGCCGGTACAGTCAGTATTGCCAAAAGCAAACCCACCACGACAGACCTCCGTGTCCAGGTAAGACTCGGGTCACCTGAAGCGCGCAACCTTCGTATCCGGTAGCCATTAGGGTTTTCGTGAGCCATGATCAAGGCCACGAGGCCGATGGGGCCCGTGGTGAGCAACAGCAGTCCAACCAGGTGTCCAATGCCTACCACAGTGGATAATTGATCATGAACGTAAATCCAAAGTTGCATAAGAACTCCGGAAACCGCCAGAAGCAAGCCTCCGACAAAGGTTAAGAAACCGCTCCACCTCATCGTAGGAAAACTCCTCATAAACCTTCCTCTCTCCGGCGCTGCGCTAACTGCCAGATCCGGCAAAGCTCCTAATCACACCGGGATCAACCGTAACTTGCTCCCGCTTTCCACCTGCTCTTGGCGCTCGTCCTCGAACAGGTCGACCATCTCTTCACCGTAGCGTTTCTTCACCGTAGCGTTCTCTGAAACGTCTGGGATAGGCCGCGAGCAGCTTTCGGTAGGTGCGTCTGGAGAAACCAACTATCTTGTCTTTCCTATCGCGACCGCTCACTGCGTTTCCCCGATCGCAGGACCCAAACCTTGCCCGTAAATTCCTCGCTCCCGGGCGCCCGCAACGATCTTCTCCAAGCGCTCTACTTCCACACCGGCGGCTTTGCGTCCTGTACCCGTGATCCGGTAGTATCTGCGACACCTTCTACCCTCGCTCTCCTCAACGCCCGTATCTTCTATCCAACCACGGTCTAGCAATGAGTCCAGCGTCCTGTAAAGCGTGCCCGGTCCGAGCTTATTCCCCGTGCGCCTAGCTACATCCTTCCGGATGCCGTAACCGCGCATCTTACCCCCAGCCAAAGCCAAAAGCACGTCCAACTCAGCCGGCTTGAGAGGACCAAACTCCTCTACACCGTCCTCTTGCAACTCCTCGTCCACGCTACCTCCCGATCTTCTGTACCAAGTTAGACCTGTCCATTTCGGACACATTTGAAGTTTGGTACGTTGGCGATTCGAGATGAAACGGAGGTAGGGTGAAGCCCGTAGCCGGTAACTCTTGAAAAGTCTTTTTGGATTGAGTTTGTAGGTATCAGTAGACGAGCGCCGGCCCAGGGTAAGCTCGGCTGGCGCTCGCGGTATTTTAGGCGACGGCGCTCTGAACGGCTTCTCCGAGCGTCGGGTGGATCTGGACGGCGTCGCGGAGCACGCTCAGGGGGGCTCCGGCGTTCATGAGGTCTATGTAGACGTGGACGAGGTCCGCACCTCCGGTGGAGAGCATCGTCGCGCCGAGTATCTGGCCGTCCGTGGCGTCGGAGACCACTTTTATAAAGCCTTTGGTTTCCCCAATCTCCGCCGCCTTGCCGTCTTTCTCCATCTCGAAGCGGCTGACCTCTATCTCGTACCCGGCGTCCCGGGCCGCTCTTTCGGTCATGCCAACGCGCCCGAGTTCGGGGTCGGTAAAAATCGCGTACGGCACGACACGCTCGGTGGTGTGTGAACCGTCCCCCACCATCTGCGACAGCAAGACCCTGAAATCGTCGTAGGAGGTGTGGGTAAACTGCGGCCCACCCCGGATGTCGCCGCCGACCCAGATGCCCTCGACGCTCGTCTTGAGCCGCTCGTCAGCTTCTACGATTCCTTTCTCGGTTGTCTCCAGACCGACGTTCTCCAGGCCCAGGTCGTCGGTGTTCGGCCTCCGGCCCGTCGCGATAAAAAGGTGCGAGGCTTCTAGTTCAGACGGGTTATCGCCGCCGAGGGTTATCTTTGTGCCCCGGTCAGTCTTCTCGACTTTTTCGGCCCGGGTGTTGTGGCGGAACTCGATGCCCTCTTCTTCGAGGATACTCTGGAGGGCTTCGGACACTTCCTCGTCTTCGCCGGGCACTACCCGGCCCGCACTGCCGGCGACAACGGTTACGCGGCTGCCCATGCGACGGTAGAACTGACTCATCTCCAGCCCGATAACGCCGCCCCCGATTATCGCGACGTGCTCCGGCAGCTCGGTGTGCTCCAGCCAGTTACCGGAATCAATGTAACCCACGTTTTCGAGGCCGTCTATCGGGGGGGTCAGGGTGCGCGTTCCGGTGTTTAGCACGACCTCCTTAGCGATTACAGTCTCGTCGCCGACTCGTACCCGGAAGCCGTTTTCATCACGGCCTTCGAAAGAGGCGTGGCCCCGGATCAGAGCCGGGTTCTCCGAGTCGGAGAGCCCGGCGTCGATGCCGGTCCGCTTTTCCTCGGCCATGCCTTTTGCCCGCCCGATCACGGCGGGAAAGTTTACCCGGACCTCGGGAACCTCAACACCGAACTCGCCCCCGCGCCGGGCCTGATGCGCGACCCTCGCCGAGGCTATGGCGGCCTTCGTCGGCGTGCAACCGAAGTTCACGCAGGACCCGCCAAGATCCTTGCGCTCGGCCAGCGCAACCTGCCTTCCCTCGCCGGCGAGCTTGTAAGCCAGCGGGATACCCGCCTGTCCACCGCCGATTATAAGGACATCGTAATTACCGTTAGCCATGGCGCCCTCTTTCTTCGAGACTCTTTGCGACGTTGACAGGTTCGAGCTTTTCCATATTACCCTCGCCGCCCAGCATTCGAGTACACCGCTTCACGGTATGTCCTACTTCGGTTGGACGCGCTAGAGGACGCAGGAGTTACTTGACCACGGCCCCGTCATCGCGCAGGATCTCGACGGCGTCCGGGTTTGTGTGGAAGACCCGCACCTGGGCGGTGGAGGCGGCAAGCAGTACGCCCAATATGCCACCCCGCAGTTCGTTCGGCTTGGCAGCCTCGACCCAGCCGACCTCGGCGTTCATGAGGTCTTGCTCGGTAGTGACGAACCGCTGCAACAAGAGGCTCAGTGGTATCCGCAACACGAAAGAAAGCAACATCGCCCCCACCACCAACAAGAACAGGTTGCCCAGAGAAAGGCTCAGGTACAGCCCGACGCCCAGGGCGGCGAGAAAGAAGACCGCCGCCAGCAGGTTCGCCGCGACGATGGTCGTGCCGCAGTTGCGGTGGATGGCGAGCTTGTGTTCGCCGTTTTTCAAGCGATCTATAGCCTCCCGCGCGGCACTATCTACCTCTTCCAGCGACCGGACGCCCTGTACGAAAAAGCCGTCGTCGGTCGAGAAGCCGTTGAACTTGCGGCCCGGTTGGCGTTCCATCATCACCACGATGGTCGCGTGCTCCAGGGCGTGGTTGCGGCGTAGGATCTTATTCCCGAACATGGACTTGAGCTGCTTCGGGTAGACAAAAAGGCTTCCTACCGCCTGCAGCGAGTACAGGATCGGTAGCAGGAAAAGAAACGCTATAAATACGAACGCCAGGAAAAACAGAAATACGAAAGCCATGTTACCACCTTTGACACGGTTTTTTATCTAAAGAAGAGTATACCGCTGAAGCGTAGCTTCCACGGGTATTTTTTACCCGCGCCAGGCAAACGGCAACTCTACCTCTCCCGGCTCCCCCAACTCGTGCAGCAACGCGAGCGCCGCCACGGCCACCTCCCGGTGCCGCTCCGGGTCGTCCGGCTCACCCATCGGGTAGTTGTACGGGAACGGCACGTAACCCACCCGCGACGCCGCAATACCCTTCTCCATCGAAAGCGTAACCGTCGGTATTCCCTTCTCCTCTATAGCACCGCTTACCAATCCTACGGACCGGTGGCAAAGGGGTCAGGAAGGGGTGAGGAGAACGGCGTCTACTTCGTCTTCTGCGAGCAGCGCCGCGACCTCCGGGGCAGTCTCCGCGGCCAGCGGGCCGGGGTCGTGAATCGCGCCCATAAAGCTGAAGTGCCGGCGGTTCGACTCTCCGATGACGCCTTCGTGTACGAGCCGCCGCAGCGTCCAAAGCGGGAGTACCGCGTCCAAGTCCGAGGCTTCTTCGGGGCGGTAGTAGGCGTGGGTCCAGGTAAGTCCTTCTGCGCCGGCCGGGATCTCCCGGTACGAAAAATCTCCCGCAAGGTCGTCTATATCGAAACGCCGGTCTTCCGGCAGGTGAACCCCGCCGGTCGTGATGAGCGCGAGCCGCATTTCGGAGAGCGGCTTCCCGGGTTTTACAAACGCCGCCACTAGACGTTGAAGCGGAAGAGCACGGTGTCACCGTCCTTCATAACATAGTCCCGGCCTTCGAGGCGGACTTTCGCCTCTTCACGGGCTTTGGCCCAGGAGCCGGCGTGAACGAGGTCCTCCCAATCACCGGTCTCCGCCGCGATAAAGCCGCGCTCCATGTCCGAGTGTATGCGGCCCGCCGCCCGCCGCGCCGTCGAGCCGTCCGTTACGGTCCAGGCCCGGCTCTCCTTCTCGCCCGCGGTAAAGAAAGTAATGAGCCCGAGCAACCGGTACGCCGCCCGCACGAACTCCTCGAAACCCGTCGTATCGACGCCGAGCATCTTCAGGTATTCCCGCGCCTCGTCTTCTTCGAGTTCCGCGACCTCGGCTTCGAGCGCCGCCGAGAGCCGCACGGCCTCTGCGCCCTCCCGCGCCGCCAGCTTCTCGACCTCGGCGCTGTAAGCGTTCCCCTCGGCGACCGATTCTTCGTCCACGTTCGCCACGTACAGGGTCGGTTTGGCCGTGATGAGCGTGCCCCGCGCTTCGGCCAGCGGGTCGGAGGGCGGGTACGTCCGGGCCGGGTTTCCGTCCGAGAGGTGGTCCCGCAACTTTTCGAGTTCCGCCGCTTCGGCTTTCAACTTTGCGTCGCCGCTTTTGGCGGCCTTTCCGGTGCGTTCCATCCGGCGTTCGACGGTGGAAAGGTCGGCGAGCAGTAGCTCGGTGTTTATGGTCTCGATGTCGCCCGTCGGGTCTACGGCGCCGTTTACGTGGACGACGTTCTCGTCTTCGAAACAGCGGACGACGTGCGCGATGGCCTCGCACTCCCGGATGTTCCCGAGGAACTGGTTGCCGAGTCCTTCGCCCTCGCTCGCGCCCTTCACGAGCCCGGCGATGTCCACGAAATCCACCGTCGCCGGCACGACGCTCTTGCTGTGCATCGTCTGGGCCAGCGCTGTCAGCCGTCCATCCGGCACCACCGCGACGCCCAGGTTCGGATCTATGGTGGTGAACGGGTAGTTCTGGGCCTCGGCCCCGGCCCGCGTCAGGCTGTTGAACACCGTGGACTTGCCGACGTTCGGGAGTCCTACAATTCCTACTCTCATGGGGGTTATCGTATCAAACGGTAGCAAACCTCGTCGTCCGGGCTGCGAAGCTACCCCGGTGCGGTAGAATCTTCCGGGCACGAACGTACGGCTAATAATTATCGAGAGGTAGACCTTTGGACAGGCAGCTACAGATACAGATACTCCTGGATCACTACCAGAAGCCCCGTCACCGGGGGGCCATAGAGAACGCCGACGTGGCGATGCCGGGCGGCAACCCGGGTTGTGGGGACGTGGTAACGGTGTACCTCAAGGGCACTGAAGACCACCATCACATAGAAGACGCCACATACGAAGGCGAAGGCTGCACCATCAGCATGGCGGCGTCGAGCATGTTGCTGGAGCAAGTCCACGACGGGAACCTCACGATGGACGAGGTCCTAGACATGGACTACAACGAGATGATCGAGCAGCTCGGCCGCCAGGTCGTCGCCTCCCGGCCCAAGTGCGCGACTTTGGGCCTCGGGACCCTGAAGGCCGCCGTCAGGAAGTACCAGAAAGACAAGCGGCTAGAGGCGGCCGGCGTCGAACGGCCCGAAGATGCCGGGCTCGTCTTTGGTGAGGGCGCAGCGGAGGCTGCACAAGGGAGCTAGGCAGCTTCCTGGCGCTTCAGCTTTCGCCGCGCTTCTTTCTCACAGCCCACGCGCCGGCGGCGGTTGAGACCAGGATCAGGAGCAGCGCCTGGACAAACGCGGCCAGGATGAGGCTGAGCAAAAAGAGTTGCCAGGCCCCGTCCGGGGTGATCTCCATACCGGACATGTCCGAGATCAAACCCGCCATCTCGGTCGTGTTGATGCTCCGCGCCGATATTACCGATCCTGCGGAAGCCCCGAGCACGAAGACGGGCGCCGCCAACGAACCCCCGATCAAACCGGCCAACGCCCCGGACTTCCTCCCGGCCGTCTCGGCCGCCGCGGCCCGCCGCCCGCACGAAAATCCTATAAAACCCGAGAGCAGAACCCCGGCCAACGCACCCCCGATAAGCGCCACCAGAAACCCGACGACACCCCCGATGCCGCCCCAAACTATCCCGGTCTTGACGGCTCCCGATTGTTGCTGCTCCTCTTCCATGAACCTATTCTAACGGTCCTGGCGGGCGTTCGGGAGCCCGTGTAATATAAAAGGTAAGATAAAAGGTACGACCGTGAAGCCGACCGGAAGGAGCGCCGCGTGGAAACCAAGCTCGTGTGCCGCGTCTGCGAAACCGTGTTCAGCGAACACGAAGCCCGTCTGAAACTGGAAAACCCCAAAGAAGACGAAATGCAGTGCCCAAACTGTGGCTCCGCCCGTGTAGAGCCTTACGCTCTGGATGCCGACGCTCCCGTAGACAACCCTTTTAGGGATGAAGAAGATGCGAGTATGGCCTAGCTGCAGTCCTCGCTGTAACACTCGCGCCAGCTCCAGAGATCCGTTTCGTAGAGCCCCGGAATTCCGTTTTGCAGTTCGTCGGGAAGCACCCCGTCCGCGCTTCCCCCGAGTGAAATATCTCCTTCTACGTTCGCGAAGCCCTCCAGCCGGAAGTCGTCGCCTTTGGAGTAACTCATTACGACGCCGTCGCTGTCTTCGGGGTCCCGGACCACGAAAGCACCGCGGTGCGTTTCGGCGTCGCCCCCGGTCCGGAGGTCGCCGTTGACGACCACCACGGTACCTTTCGGAACGCCGTCCTCATTGGTCGAGTCCTGAGGATCGACCTCGTAGTTCACGACGCCTTTGGGACTATCGAACTCCACGAAGTAGACTGTTTCGAGCTCCGAGTCGGGAGGATACTCTTCCGCTTCGGGGTCGGCCGTGACGGATACGCTGTCTCCCCCCGAGTTCGTCACGTAGTTCCCCTGCTCCTCCGCTTTTTGCCGGAGGAGATCTATGGTTTCGGCGTCCGCCGTGGGGTTTTCTGTTTCGAAGGGGTAGGTTATTACGTCGTCCGGTTGGGAGGCCGGCTCCCCCCAGGTATTATTTTGGAAGGTTTTGGGGTCGGAGGCGCTATCGAAATCCCGGCTCCCGTAGTTTTCTTCGCCGCCGGACTCGTAGTTTATGCCGCTCTCACAGGGGGCATCCGCACTGCCGGGGGCGGCGGCGCCCGCTTCGCTGGAAGGGCGGGGCTCGCCGTTGTGGCTGTTCGTAGTTCCGGTGTCGGGGTCCTCGGCCCAGTTGCCGTAGGCTTTGTCTTCGCCGGTCAAGGAATCACCCCGCAGGTTTTCTATGCAACGGCCGGCAAAGAGGCTCATGCCATCTACCGCCATCGTGCTGCCGATTTCGAAGTTTATGTCCCGGGTGGCGTAGTATCCTGCGGGCAAACTCCGGTTCTTCGTAATGAAGATCGCGCGCACCTGGCGGACGGCCTCCCCCTCCACGCCCCGGGCGGTTACCCGGAAATAGTTTTCGCCCCCGGGATACTCCGACTCTCCGGTAGACAGGATTACGGGTGCGTGATCCTCATCCCCGACCTCTTCGGCGGTGGTGGCAGGCTCCAGATACCGGATGTTCACCGTTATGTCGTCGGCGCCGTCCCCATCGAAGTCGAGCGACTTCCCGGCGCCCTCCGACCAGGCGGATTCTCCGTTGGCGGCGTCGGTGTCGTAGCTCTCCCGGTTCGCGTCTACTTTGGAGAGGTGTCTCTTTGCGACCTGGACGCCGGCGTCGGCCACATCGAAGGCTTTTTGGCCCTGGTTCACCTCGACCACGGCTTCGAGGTCGTTCCGGACAAAGACCAACAACCCCGCGCCCATCACGCCGACCAGTAGAACCACGATCACCGCAAGCCCCAGCGCTATACCCGACTCGTCTTTTATCAGCTTGCCGAGGACCCGGCACCCCCCTCGTTTCTGAGGGCGACGTCTGTAGAAAGAGTTTGGGAGCGGCCGTCCACTTCTATCTTGAGCGTTATGCTAACTACCTCCGTATCGTCCTCGTCTTCGGCCACGGTAACGCCGTCCGCCTCGAAGTATTCGAACTTCAGTCCGTTTTTCGGTACGGGGGCGACGACGGTCCGGGAGGAGCTGCCTTTCCGGCGCAGGAGTTTCTTGTCGTTCGAGTAGTAGCTGATCTCCTCTCTATCGTCGATCCTCCGGTTTATGGGACCTATATCGTTACCGAAGGAGATACGGCCCGGTTCCCGGTTAGAGAGGCGCGTATTATCGCCGTTCGGCTTGTCTTGCGGGTACGCGGCCCGTATCTCCCGCTCCATCCTTGACAGCCCGATCCTGGCGTTCTCGACGGCCTCGACTTTGTCGTTGCCGAAGCTGAAGACCCGGAGGCTCATGTCGAAGATGGCGTAGAGCGCGAACATGACGGTTACCATCATCAGCATCGCCACCAACGCCTCGGGAAGCGTAAACCCGCCTTCGTCTTTTAGAAACCGCCGGTTCAAAGCTACCCTTCCGCCACGAGGCCGCTCGTGGTGTACGAGTTGTCCTCCCACTCGACGGTAACGGTGACCTTCATCATGCCCTGGGCGCCGGACTCCTCTACGATTTTGCCCTCGTCGAGCGTCGCGTATTCGGTATCGACTTCGTAGCCGAAAATTCCTTTGGTTCCGCTTACCGGAGCCTCGTTCGGAGGGTAGTCGGTGCGGGCTTCTTCGTACTCCAGCGCCCGGACCTGCTCGATGTTTTCGGTCGCCAGCGCCCGGGCCCGGTCGTACTTGCTCCCGACGACCGACGCCCGGAGCCCCGCGTCGAACATGCCAACCATCGGGAGGATCGCGACGGCGAGGATCACGATAGCCACCAACACCTCGATCAGTGAGTAACCGGATTCGTTTCTGAACCTTCCGGTCAAAGATTTACACCCTTGAAGTCGGTCATAAGATAGACGCTTTAGGAAAGATAGTGTCACCCTAGTTTCCCTTACCTGTTTGGCGCCAATCCCACAAGTTCCATCTTTACTTCCGGCAAGTTTCGGGGAAGCTTCATGGCTTCGTAGTATCGCAGTCAGAATCGTACTCTACCCTCACCCGCGAGGTGGCGGATGAAGCAGATACCCGGTTTTGTGGGTCACCATCGACCGTAACACAAATGGAGCCGTTAGGCCCGCGCGGCACAAAGCGCATGGTTCCGTTCGAGTTGAACTCGATGGTGCGTGTTTCAGGCAAGAGATCTGGCACAGAATCCCAGGGCGCTATCCAGTAGTCGGCGTCTTGGCTATCCGTTATGAACCCGGAAGGGTTGCGTACTTTCTTCATTTCTACGTTGCCAGGGAAATAACGCGGTGTACGCTGAGTAGCATTAGGCACCCTTCCACTTTCGTATACGCCATTCAGCCTCACGAGGTAGTAGTCGGCTCCTTCGTCCTCCACCCCTTGCTCGAAAGCTGCTACCGTCCGCCAATCCGTAAGTTGGTTTGTCGCCTTTGTGTTGGCGAGCCGCATGTCGGAGACGAGTTGGTTGGTCGCAGCCTCTACCCGCCGACGCTCCAGTATGCCGAGCCAGATCACTACGGCGATGGCTATGAGGATGCCGAGTATGACGATCCCCGCTAGCACTTCCGGCAGGGTGAAGCCTTTCTCCTCCCGCCGAACTCGCGCCGCTCTCATCCCGTCCATCCACCCGGCCTCCTGCCCGGTCACTGACCGTTACCAACACTTTATTGGATAAGACCGCCGAATGTAAGAGGAGGGACATAGCGAAGCGCGACATAGCGAAGCGCGGTCTGGCGCATCCAGCCTACTGTCGTTCGATAAACTCTATGCGGTATCCGTCGGGGTCTTTGACGAAGAAGAGCCGGGTGCCGCTGCCCATAGCGTGGGGTTTGCTCTCGAAGTCGACGCCGCCGGCTTCTTCGAGCTGGTCCGAAAGGGCGTCGAGGTCTTCGACGGCGAAGGCTACGTGGCTGTAACCGTCACCGAGCGCGTAGGGCTCTTCCTGATCGTGGTTCAGCGTAAGCTCCAGGCGGGGTTCGGGGTCACCGGGTACGCCGAAGAAAGCGTTGGTCGCGTCGTCCCCAACCGGGGTTTTCCGGACGAGTTCGAGGCCGAGCTTGTTCCGATAGAATTCTATGCTCTTGTCCAGGTCGTATACCCGGTAGCAGGTGTGGACGTACTTCATTTGTCGCTCCTTTGTCGTCGGGCTTCAGGTATCAGGTTCCAGCCGTCAGGTTTCGCTGGTCGGATCATTGTAGCGACTGAGGAACACCTTTTTCTTGCTGACTAGCTGAAAGCTAATTACTGTTATGCTTTCGGGAGTGGTTTTCCAGAGGGTTACACGGGGGCTTCCTGAGGGGGCGGCCCGGCGGGCGGCGGCGGTGGCGCGGGTCGGGGCGCGCTACGGCTTCGGGTTCGTGTTTCGCCGACGCCTGTTTCGTGGCCGGCGCAACCTGGACCTGGGCCGGGTCGGAACCCGGTTGCGGCTCTCTTTCGAGGAGTTGGGGCCGAACTACGTCGAGTTGGGCCATTTTCTGGCGGGCCGCCGGGACCTCATCCCGAGAGACATAGCCGCCGAGTTGGAGCGGGCGTACGTCCCCCTGACACCGATCCCCCCCGACGAATTGCGAACCGTTGTGGAGAATGAGTTGGGCAACGGGCTGAAGCGGTTGTTCCAGGAGTTCGAGGAGTTGCCGGTCCGGGTCGGGGTGTTTACCCAGTCGCACCGGGCGATTCTGCCGGGAGACCGTCCGGCGCTCGTGGTGGTAAACCGGCCCGGGATACGGCGGGACCTCCTGGCGATGCGCCCGGTGGCCGAGGTGACGCGGCGCAGGATCGGGGACCGGCTACCGATCAATCCTTCGGAGATGGTAACGGAGTTCGCCGCCCACGCTACCCAGCGCCGGGACCTGCACTTCGCCGCCCAGACGATGCGACGCCTCCGCGAGCTGGACGAGTTTCCTTTGCGCATCCCGGAGGTCTACCGGGACTACTCGACCAGCCGGTGCATAACCCTGGAAGCCCCTGCTGCACCACAATCTATGGAGCCTTCCATGTACCGGGGAGCCTCCGGGGCCCTCGCGGGGCTCGCGGTTGAGAACGGCATCTTCTTCGCCGATGCGGGGCCGGAGCGCTTTGTCGCGGCGGAGGGTAACGTGTGGTTCGCGGACCCGACGGAGGTGTTCGCCCTGGACCCGGAACGGTTGCGGGGCGTGGCCGAGTTGCTGGCCGCCGCCCGGCGCGGGGACGTAGAAAGCGTCGTCAATTCGCTACGGCCCGCCGGCGTAGCCTTTCCGAAAGAGCCCTCCAGCCTGCGGCGCGAGCTGCGAGAGACGCTGGGTTCTCTGGGTGGTCCCTTGTGGCGGGAGCACTCTCTGGAGGAGATCCGGGGCCGCAGCCTGGAGGCTCTCCACGGGGGAAACGCGAAGATCCCCTCGGAGTTGGCCCAGATGCTGGCCTCGCTCGTGGCGGCCGAGAAACTTGGCCGACGCCCGGACAACCCCCGCTACGTCGCGACGGACGCCGCCGCGGAGGGCGCCGAAAACCTCGTCTCCCGCTTTCGGGACCCGGCATACCTCATCCAGCGCACCGCCCGGCGTCTCGCCCAACCCGACACTTACGCGGACTATCCCCGCCAGATCCACTCCCTACTAAGCGAACTCAAAGATGGCGAGGTCGAGGTCCAGTTCAGCCACGAAGGCCTGGATGATCTGATCTCGAAGGTAGACATCCTCGCCAACCGGCTCGTTTTCGCCGTGCTGATCGCCGCCCTCATCCTCGGCTCTTCGATGCTCGGCATTTTCGCCAGGAGCGGCATCACCCTGCTCGGCGTCAGCGTCTTCGGCCTGGCAGGCTTCGTCTTCGCCGCCATCCTCGGCATAACACTCCTCGTGGGCATCATCCGCTCCGGCAGGTTGTAACCCCGAAGAAAGCGCGACCGAAAGTAATAAAACTGTTAAGATTCGACCAGAAGGACAACGTAAGGACGGGAAGACAAAATGCTCCTTTTCTTTGCCAAAAGGCTCGAAGAGCTTCGGACGATAAAGCGGGACGAACGCGGATTCACCCTGATCGAACTGCTCGTCGTGGTTATTATCGTAGGCATCTTGGCGGCTATCGCTATCCCGGTATTCCTCAACCAGCGTACCCAGGCACAAGCTGCGACCGTACAAAGCGACCTCAGAAACGCCGCCACGGCCGCCAACTCCTGCTCCGTCGAAAACAACGGCGACTTCACGGGTTGCGACCTCACAAAACTAAGCGGAGATCACGATTTCAACCAAAGCAGCAACGTCGAGCTCGAAGTTGTATCCACTGCGACCGAATGGTCGGCCACAGCCCACTGGGTTGGAAAGAAACCTGCGACGGACTACCGATTCAGCACCGACGACGGAAGAGTCGAAGAGATCACATCGACGTAACGACGTACGACCGCAGTTTCTCGATGGACGAACCTCCCGAAATCCACGCCTTCGGCACCTTCAGCAGCCATCGCTTCGTTCTTGCTGAACGCTAATGGCCAACGGCTCGGAAAGCGTAAGGCTCAAGCCCCACCCGCGGCCCTGCGATCTCTGTGACATAGAAATTTCTTGCCTGCCCCACGCGTCCGCCGCCGCGAGATCCGTAAACTTCCAGGGCACGAAAAAGGCCGGACCTTTCGGCCCGGCCCACTTTCGCGAAATCCCCTCCAGTGCGAAAGTTAGTTACTTGGTCGCTTTCTTGGCGTACTCTAGACCCTCCTTGTAGTAGGAGAACGGAGCATACACGAAGTCCATGTAGGAATCTACGCTCTGCTCAACAAGGCTCTGCAAAGCCCCCCGCTGCTTCTCAGCCCGCTCTACCATCTCCTGCGTCATCGCCCGGTTGCTCTCGGCCTGCTGACGAAGCTCCTTGATCGAGCTGTCGACAACCCCCTGGGCAAAGCGCACATTCCGCTCCTGCAGCCCGACGGTGTGGTCTATGACCGTCTGGTACGAGTCCTTGGTGGTCTGCGCCATCTTTTCTACCGACTCGTTCATCTTCTCGACTTCAGCCACTGTATTACCTCCGTAGTTGCTTACTGACTGCTTACTAACTTCCTGTATATGCAGTTTACACATATGTTCTGTGGTGTCAAGCAGCCTGGAAGAATTTTTTTGGGGCGCGGACGTGGCGGGCGCATCCGTAGCCGAGAACGGTTCAGGGGTTCGGTACGGGGCGTACTTGAATCGGCCGGTCGCCGCGGCGAAGATGATATAGAGGATGCGTTGCGGTGGGTTTACTTGACTTTCGTTAGTTTCGGGGCGACAATTCTGTACCCGGCGTTCGCATACTCCTTCCTTTCCCACCCATTACCCCGTGCGGGCGCCGGACTCCATATCCAGAGTATAAAACGTGGAGACACCGGAACGCATTAGGTCTTTTGTCCCAAACAAGGAGTCCCCGGCAAAAATTTCAAGGTTCGAAAATATTCATGGTGTTACGCCGCGGTGGCTACCGCGTTGCAATGAGGCGCGGAAGATGGATCCGCCATCGAGCGGTGCCGGGTCTTGGCGGATGTATGGTTCAAGGACAAAAGAGACCGCCGGTGTTAGCGGACTTTATCAGCGGACATTATTGGCGGGGCTACGCCACCGGTGCTTACGCGAACTCTATACTTCCTCTAAGGATCTTACGAATACGCCGCCCTTCCCGATGCCCCCGGTAGTAGGCGAGGCGCTCCATGCCTGTAAAAGTCGCCAGGTCTACGTTTGAAGAGAACGCTCCCGCAGTTCCGAACCGGCCGTCTTCCCAACCACTCCGGTACGCCCGGCTCTCCCGGGAAACCTCCATCCGAACCTTTACCCGCTCGCCGAACATTACAGCCCTCCCGCTATACTGATCGTTACGAACTGTATAGCATGATCGATCAATCATTTAAAGTATTTTTTAATTATTTTTTAACAAAATTTACAAAGTCGCTATATTTGGGTCTACTTGGGGCGAAACAGGCCGAAGGCCGAGGTATATCCGTGGAGAAAGGTCGAGCCGCTTACGGGCCCGATCTCTCCGTTGCAGAAGAAGCCGCCGACCGGCAGGTCGTCGAAATGCTTCTGTAGAACGCCGGTATCGAAGTTGGGTTTGTTGTAGAGGCCTCTGCCCCGGCCGAGGCAGGAGAAAAGCAGCGCGCCCGACACGGCTTTCCCGGGGTTGGCCTTGTTGTAGCCGGTTAGCATGGAGTTCAGGTCTTCGGCGGAGGTTTCGGCGTCGCGGACGTGGAAGCGGAGCCGCATACCTTCTTGGAGGGTTTCTCCAACGGCTATCGCCCCGCGCCGGGGGTCTATGCCGATGAGGTTCCGGATCAGGAAGTCTCCCACCCGCGGCTTTTCGTTGAACTCGTCCACGAGGACCCCGACGAAGAGCGCCGTGCCCGCTAGTTGCCGGTCGCGCCCGTCGAGGTCGGCGAAAAGTTCTTGCAACAGCTCCAGGACGGGTTCGCCGTTTAGTTCGTGGAGGAGGTTACCATTGCAGCGCGTAACCTGCAGCATCTCGCCGATAGGCCGGCAGCCCTGGGCGACGACGGTATCTATGGCGACGTCACCGCTCAAGGCGACCCCGACCATCCCGTACGTAAAGACCTGGCCGTTCAGGAACATAGCGTTGAGGCCCGGGGAAGTTCCACCGCTAACGAGACCCCCGATCTTCTGCGAGGCCGGGAAGGCGTAGTCGAGACCGGCGAGCAGCGCCTCCGTCCGGACGGAAAAAGGGTCCGCGAGCAGTACGAACTGCGGTTCGTCCTCTGGCCGAACCCCGACGAGCTGTCGCCAGGCGTCCGGTGGACCGTCGAGGTCCGGCAGCTCCCCCTCGACGTGGAACGGGCGCACGTCGACGTCCGGCAACCGGGCGGCAACCAGCGTGACCGCCGGTTCCTGCTCGACCTCTTCCCCGCCGCCGATGACCCCGCCTCCCGAACACCCCACGAACGTTTCGGGCTGCAAGTGCCGCGCGATGAGTTTCGGCACTTCCGGATGGTAAGCCGCGAAGTGCGGCGTAACGAAGGCCAGGGCCAGCGAAACGGGGCCGGGACCGAGCTGCTCCCGTACGTCCCCGGAGCATTCCTGCAGGGCATCATCTATAGAAGTTTTTCGCGATACCGCCGTCGCCCACTGCATCTTCACCGTCCTTCTAGCCGTTTTGTAGTTTATACCGGCCCGTGCCAGACCCAGAAGTTTCAGAGGATTCGGCCGCCGCGAGCCGGGACCGGCGTTGCACGAGGTAAGCAAAGAGCCCGGCCCCGAGCAAGGCCGGCACGGGTAGGAGGGAGAAAGTTGCCACACCGGTCCAGAAGGCTACGGCGATGATGGCGCTGTCGAGCATGATGGGCAGCGGCGGCTCTTTCCAGCGTCCCACGAAGAGCGTTATAACGGCGGCAAGGGCCCCGGAGAGCAGCCAGCCCAGGTAGTTTCCGAGGGGGACCCCGTAGTAAGGTCCGCCTCCGGGCCAGACCCAGAACCCGAGCGCGGTGGCGCCGGGGTCGAGGACGCCGTCTATCAGGGTGAGTAGCAGCGCTGCCAGAATAACGTGTAGCACGCGGCTCCCCGTTCCCCAGGCGGCGGCTACGGCCCCGACCACGAGCGGCAGGTAAGTAACCGGTAGCAAGTACGGCGCGAACCCCATCAGCTTCGGCCCGAGAGATTCACCGTAGTAGAAAGCGCCGTAAGGGAGACCTGTTACCACCCCGATAGTCTCTATTGAATAGGCGAAAGCCGCGAGCGTCAGCAGCGATAGACTGGCCCGGCTGGCTCCGAGAAATTTAAAGAGCCCCCATACGGCGGGCAGGGCTATGGTGAGCGTCGCCGGGAAAGAAGCCAATTCCGCCCCCGGCGCCTCCGGAAAACGAACCGCGAAAAAAGCAACGCCGAAGAAGGCCACCGAGGTCAGTATCAGGGGCTGGGGCGTATTTCTCGAGGCGGTGGCCGACATTCGTGTATGTTACCGCAGCCGGTGCGGTGGAGGCTGGTATATTAGCTTCGTGCCCGCACGACTCTTTCACATCTCACGCCCGGTGCTCTGGATCAACACCCTGGGTTCTGCCGTAGTCGGGATATGGCTCTCGGGCCACCTGTGGCAGTGGGCGGCGCTGCCGATCCTGCTCTGGCTCACGCTGCCGTTCAACCTCTTGATCTACGGCACAAACGACATTTTCGACCAGGAGACCGACGCCAAAAACCCCCGGAAAGATTCTCTCGAAGGTGCCCGCATCCGTCCCGACGAAGTGCAGCAGATCTGGACGGCCATCCTACTAACAAACGTCCCGTTCCTGGTCTACTTCCTGTTCGTCCTTCCAACCTCCGCAACGCTCTGGATACTGCTGTACGCCGTTCTTTTCGTCGGCTACTCGGCACCACCACTCCGCTTCAAGGCCCGGCCTTTTCTGGACTCGCTGAGCAACGCCGCCTACGCTTTCCCGCTGGTTTTCGTACCGCTGGCGCTCTCCGAAAGCGTCGTGTGGCCCGCGGCTGTCGGGCTCATGGCGTGGAGCGCGGCCAAGCACACCTTCGACGCTGTCCAGGACATTTTGGAAGATCGGCGAACTGGGATCGAGACGACCGCCGTCCGGCTCGGGGCCCGGGGCGTCGTGCTCTGGAGCGGTTTTTGGTGGGCCCTGGCGACCGCCGGCTTCGCGCTCGTCAACCTGCCCGTCGCCCTCGTCAACGCGGGAATCGCCGGGGCGCTGCTCTATTCCCTCTACCGTAGCCCGCGGCCCGTCACCGGGCACCGGCTCTATCCTTACTCCATCGCTTTTCCCTACGCGGCCGGAACGGTGGCCGGCGTACAACTCGTCGCCGCCTTGAGCATTGGGGTGTATCCATGAGCCAGGTGGTGGTCGTGGGCGGCGGCATCGGAGGGTTGGCGGCGGCGGCCCTGATCGGGTCAGCGGGCCACCGGGTTACGCTGCTCGAAGGCAACTCCTACCTCGGCGGCAAGAGCCGTCGCATTTCCTTGAACGGCCAGCGGATAGATACCGGCCCCTCACTCTTCACTTTTCCCGGCGTGTGGAAAGAGTTGTTGAGGCGCCTGGACGTTTTCGGCAACGGGAAACCGGCGGCGGACGTGGCGGGCCTGAAACTGCGGCGCATGGCAGAGGTCGGGACCTACCACTACCGGGACAAAACAGTCTCGCTACCGGTACCGGAGGGGCATCCCTGGCACGGGGCCTGGGAGCGGTTCGTAGGAATACACGGCGGGCTCGGGCCGGAGGTAACGCGCCTGCTGACGGCGGACCCCATTGACCGGCGGACGCTTCCGGCGCTGGGGCGGTTGCTCCGGACCTACGGACCGAAACTCACCACCCGCGGTTACCTGGACGGGCTCTCGTGGTTGCCGGAGGGTCTACGCGAGATCATCGCCATTCACACCCTGAACGCCGGCGTGAGTCCCTCCCGGACCCCGGCCCTCTACGCGAGCATGCCGGCCATCATGGCCGCCGACGGCGTATGGGCGCCGGAAGGCGGCATCTACGAGGTGGTACTGGCGCTAGAGAAGCTAGCCCGCCAGGCCGAGGTGGAGATAAAAACAGAAGAACCAGTAACAAAGATCGAACGCAGCAAAGTATCCACCGTCAACGGCCAATACCCCGCAGACGTCGTGGCAAGTGGCCTGGACGCCTCCAGGTTGGACGAACTCTCGGACCCGGAAAAGAAAGCGCGTCCCATGAAACTTTCCTGCTCCGGCGTAGCCGTGTACGCCGCCCTGAACGGCGGGTTGGATATTCCGCAGCACTCCGTCGTATTGCCGGCGAAGCCCGAAGAGTTGTACAAGAGCCTGGAAGCCGGCGAAGAGCCCGATGAGACGATGGCTTTCGCCAACTATTACGGTCCCGGTGAGGTCTATCCCAACGAGCAGGCGACGCTCGGGGTCCTGCTCACGGCGCCGGCAAACGGGAGAGAGTACGGTCTGGAAGATGGGTTTGTGGAGAAGGAGATCGAACGGGTGTCGCAAGAGATCGGCCTGAAAAAACCCGCTACAGCGTACTTCGCCGACCATGCGGTGCTACATCCTCGGTACTTTGGCGGTTGGGGCAGTGCGGGCGGGGCGCTCTACGGCGTGGCGCGACCTTTCTGGCAGAGCGGCCCGTTCCACCGTCCCCGTTACTCGGGGCGGCGACGGCCCTGGCTGTGGCGCGTCGGGGCGTCAGTCCATCCCGGCGGCGGCATACCGGCGGTGCTCGGCGGGGCCATGATCTCCACGGGCCGGCTGCTCCAGAGACTCGAAGGGTCACGGAAATGATACTCCCCTCCCAGCGACACCTCTTCAACGTTCCGGACGATGTTTGCTACCTCAACTGCGCCTACATGTCTCCCCAACTCTGCACGGTGCGCGAGGCCGGAGAACAGGCAGTCTCTATAAAATCTCATCCCTGGAAAGTTACACCCGCGGACTTCTTCGAGGAACCGGAGCGCTCCCGCGAGCTGTTCGCCCGGATAGTCGGCGGCGATGCGAGCGGCGTCGCGATCCTACCCTCCGTCAGCTACGGTATGGCCGTCGCAACGACAAACGTACCCGTACAAAAAGGTCACAACATCCTGGTGCTGGACGAGCAGTTCCCCTCGAACGTCTATCCCTGGCGCGAACTGGCAAAGCAGCGCGGCGCGAAGCTGGTAACCGTGTCCCGGCCCCCGGGCCAAGACTGGACGACCGCGCTGCTGGAGCACGTAGACGAGAACACGGCCGTCATAGCCGTCCCGAATTGCCACTGGACGGACGGCTCGCTCATAGACCTCGTGCGGATCGGCGAACGCGCCCGGGAAGTCGGCGCGGCCCTCGTCGTGGACGCAACCCAGTCGCTCGGGGCGCATCCGTTAGACGTAGAAAGCGTCAAACCGGACTTCCTGATCTCGGCCGCCTACAAGTGGCTACTCGGACCGTACAGCCTGGGTTTTATGTACGTGGGCGGGGCTTACCGGGAAGGGGTCCCGGTCGAGCAGAACTGGATCGTGCGCGCGGGCAGCGAGGACTTCACCCGCCTCGTGGACTACCGGGACGGCTACGCCCCCGGTGCCCGGCGCTACGACGTCGGCGAACGGAGCAACTTCATCCTCCTCCCGATGGCGAACACCGCGATGCAACAGGTATTGGACTGGGGCGTAGACAACGTCTCCGAAACCACAGGAAAGCTAACCGACCTCGTAGAAACAGCGGCGGAGAAACTCGGCATCGAGGCGGTCTCGGCGAAGCTTCGGGGTCGGCACATGATCGGCCTGCACCTCGGCCCTAAGGCCCCGCAAGACCTCGCAGAGAAGCTCGCCGCTGAGAACGTCTTCGTCAGCGTGCGGGGAGAGAACCTCCGCGTCTCACCACACCTTTACAACACGGAAAAAGACGTGGGGCGACTCTTCGAGGTGCTTGCAAGTGTCTTCTGAGAAACCGCCGGAGATAACCGTCGCGGTCGACGAAGACCTGGACGGCCTCTTCGACCTGGACAAACAGGTTCTCGGGAATTCCGGCCGGCGAGGGTTCTTGGTGGAAGCCGTCGAAGAAAGACGTTGTTACCTCGCGAAGGTCCAGGATAAGTTCGCCGGGTTCGCCATTATGGAGAGGTCTTTTTACGGACACGCGTTCTTATCGCTATTGGTAGTACACCCGGACTACCGGCGGCGAGGAATTGCGAGCGTCCTCATCCGGTACGTCGAGTCAAACTGCCCCACAGAGAAACTCTTTACTTCCACGAACTACTCCAATACCGCCATGCAACACGCCCTGGAGAGGCTCGGCTTTACGAGAAGCGGTTACATAGAAAACCTGGATAAAGGAGACCCCGAGATCGTCTACTTCAAGAACACCGGCCCCGCCTGACGCTGACCAGCTCTTTAGGTTCCGTTTAACTTCTTTGTTCCTCGACGCTCACCCGCTCTATGCTGGCCCAGGGTAGGAACTCGTAGCTGGCGTGATCCCCGCTCTGGTGCCGCACGTCGAGCAGTATCCCCGTTTCGTCCCGGTCACAGACGTAACCTATCAAGTCCGTGCCGGTACGGGCGGCAACCGAAACGAACTTCCCGCGCTCCAGAAATTTAGAGAGTTGCGGCGCGTCTTCTCTTAGACCCCGCCCAAACTTTTCCTCGCTTTCCAACGGGCACCTCCGACCTCGCTTGTTCTCGCCCCAGGGTACACCAGTATAGAAACCGGCGTATTAGAGGATGAAGTCTTCTATTGGGATCGCCTCTGTCGTGCCGGATTCGGGGTCTACGACGGCGTAATCGGCCCCGGCTTGGCGGGCGATGAGGGCGTGTCGGCTAAGGCCTTCGGCGTCTTCTACGGCCCCCAGGTGGTCGGGGAGTTCGAGGTGTGCCGCCTTCTCCCGAAACTTGCGGGCGTTTTCCGGCGAGCTAAACAGGGTGGCGACCAGTAGCGGGCCATCCGGGTCTTCTAACGAGATCAGGGGCGCCTCGCCCTTTTCGTCGGAGAACAGATATAGCGGGAAAGAAAACGCGTCTTTCTCCCGGACGGCGTGGACGGCGTGCTGCGCCACGTCGTCGGCGAAAAAGAGCCCCGTCCCATGCTCCGCGACCACCAGGATGTATTCTCCGCCCGCGGCGGCGTAGTCTTCGACGGATTTCCAGTCCGGTAACTCCCGGACTTCCAGGCCGGCCATTGCCTCCAGCCCGAACTCCACCGCGTTTTCGGAGAACTCCGCCGCGAGTTCACCGGACGGGAAGAGAGCCCCCAGGGTCGAGGGTTTGCCAGAGATCTCCCTGTGCTCGAAGATGTTTTTGCCGGAGCCGTCTGCCAGCTTGAAGAGCGGCGGATGCGGAACTTCTTCCAAGAGCATCTCGTGGTTCGGTTCCAAAAACCCTCCTGGTCTTCGTGAGGTATCAGGCTTCGTAGCCTACTACAGGTTCGAGCATCCGGAGTCGCACGCCAACCGGCACGGACGAAGCCAGCGTATTTCGCAGCCCACAGACAATCGGGTTCTCGGACTGCATAAAGCGGCCCATGTACCGCGACCGGCGCACGACGGCGGTCGTCCGGCCGATGCGCCGCCGTTCGTAGGAACGCAGGGCGTCGGGAACGTGGTTCGTCCCGTGCAGGGCGTCGGCCAACTCTACGGTGTCCTCTATTGCCTGGCAGGCGCCCTGGCCCAGGCTCGGCGTCATCGGGTGGGCCGCGTCTCCGAGCAGCGTTACCCGGCCCGTGCCCCAACTCTGTGCAGGGTCGCGGTCGTAGAGGTCCGTGCGCAGGATGTCCTTTTCTTCCGTGGCTTCGACCGCCGCCCGGAAGGGGTCTTTGGAGGACCGGCGCTCCTCAAGGATCTCCAGAACTTCTTCTCGGCGGCCGGCGGGCTTTCCGGGCTCGTCTTCCGGCGCGTTTCTGGTGGCGTACCAGTAGATCCTGTTCCGGCCGAGGTTCGTGAGGCCGAGTTCCGAACCCCGGCCCCAGACGTTCAAACCGACCCCCTCCGGCACGAGCCCATCGGCATCCTCCACAATGCCGCGCCAGGCCGTAAACCCGGCGTATCGCGGTGGGCCATCCTGCAAGACCCTGGCCCGGACAGCCGAATGCAGCCCGTCGGCCCCCACGAGCAGGTTTCCTCTTTCTTCCCAGCCTTCGGCGAAGTGTGCCACTACGCACTGACCGTTCTGCTCGAAGTCCGCGAGTTCTGCGCCGAGGCGTACCGTGCTTTCGGGGAGTGCGGAAAGCAGCGCTGCATGGAGGTCCGCCCGGTGGATGGCGAGGTTCGCTTCACCGAACCGGCGGCGGAGGTCTGCGGCGGAGAAAGAGAACAGTTTCTTCCCGCTCCACGAACGTACTTCGCCCCCGATCTCCGCCCCGGCCTCTCGAACCGGCCCGTAGAGCCCGAGCCCCCGCAGTACCTTCGTCGCGTTGGCCCACAAAGCGACCCCGGCCCCGACCTCCCGCAGTTCGGACGCCCGCTCGAACACCACGGCTTCTACGTTTGCCCGCCGCAGCGCCACGGCCGCCGCAAGCCCCCCGATGCCGCCACCGACGATTATGGCCTTCACTATGCCGGACCTCTCCAGAACATCAGCCCGTACAGGTTAAATCTTCCGGAAAACCATTGCGGTGAACCGCTTATCTGTTGGGGTCAGGCGAGAAAAACTAGAGCAGCGACTTGTGTTTCACGAGTTGTCGCGCCGTGGCGACGAGTTCTTCCGGGGTGAAAGGTTTGCGGAGGACGCGGACGGAGCCGTTCATGCGTTCGCCCATCATCTTGGTCGCGGGGTCTTTCTTAGACGTAGTGAGGACCACCGGGATTTTGGCAGTTTTCGGCATCGCTTTGAGGCAGTGGCAGGCTTCGAGGCCGCCAACCTGAGGCATAGAGATGTCCAGGATGATCAGGTCGACCTTCCGGCCCAGCGCCTCTTGCAGCGCCGTCTGCCCGTCGGCAGCCTTGATGACCTGAAAACCGCCAGCATCCAGGGCATCAGCGGCCACCTTCAGGGTTTCGGGGTCGTCGTCGGCAAACATTACAGTAGGTCGGAAGTCCACAGCCCGCGTATTGTACACCCGTACATGATTTTAGCCAGTCAAGGCCCGTAGGCCGACGAAAGAGGTCGCATGGGTTAAACTCTGGGCCTGACTTCCATCGGAAATCCGAGTTCGAGAGGTGAGCGTGCAGGACCAGAAATATTACCGAAAAGGTTTCAAGATGCGGGGCGAGGTGCAGCACCTTCTAGACCGCGACTACCGCTCCGACGTGGTCGAGAAAGTCCGGGAGAACGGCAACTGCTTCGAGGCCGACGGCCTCACCCTCCGGCTCGCCGACGAGTTCGGGTTCTGCTACGGGGTGGACCGGGCGGTGGACTACGCCTTCCAGACCCGGGAGAAATTCCCCGACAAGCGCATCTACATTACCGGGGACATGATCCACAACCCCTCCATGAACGACCGCCTGCGCGAGATGGGCATAGAGTTTCTCTCCGAAGGCTTTAACGGAAACCCGGACCGGTTCTTCGACAGCCTAGGATCAGAGGACGTCGTGCTGCTCCCCGCTTTCGGCGCCCCGGTAGACTGGGTAAAGAAGCTCCGCGAACAGGAGTGCATCGTCGTGGATACGACCTGCGGCTCGGTCCTCTCGGTGTGGAAGCGCGTTACCCGCTACGCCAAAAAAGGCTTCACCAGCATCATCCACGGCAAGTACTACCACGAAGAAACCAAAGCTACCGCCTCTCAAACCTACAAAGACGACGGCAACGGCAAGTACCTCATCGTCCGCAACCTGAAAGAGACCAGCTACGTCACCGACTTCATCCTGGGCCACTTAGACACCGGGGAATTACGCGAGAAGCTCTCCCACGGCATGAGCCCCGGCTTCGACCCGGATGAAGACTTGCAAAGGGTCGGGGTGGCGAACCAGACCACGATGCTGATGAGCGAGACGTTGGCCGTCGGGGAGGAACTACGAAAGGCGATGGCCGGGCGTTACGGCGAAGAGAACGTAGACGAGCACTTCGAGCTCTTCGACACCATCTGCTCCGCGACCCAGGACCGGCAGGACGCGCTCTTCGACCTTCTGGACCATCCGTTGGACGTAATGATCGTTATAGGAGGCTACAACTCCTCCAACACCAACAACTTGGCGATTATCGCCAACGAGCGGGTACCGAAGACGTATCACATATCGAGTGGCGACTGCATCGAGGGCGAAGCCATCCGCCACAAGCCCGCCGGGACACCACTAGACGCTAGCGAAGAAGTCGAAGAGAAAGACTGGCTAACAGATGGCCCAGTCCGTATCGGGCTAACCGCCGGTGCGTCCACCCCGAACTCCCAGATAGGCCTCGCCATCGGACACATCCTTGACGCCCGCGGCCTTCCACCCGAAGCCGCGCTCTCCTAGAGCATATAGAGGGGTTTTCGCTTTTCCAAACGAGCGATCAGCCACTAGTTTTTGTTTTTGATGACGACTGAAACCTAACAGATTCTTTAAAGCCCGATCTCCACTACTTTGCGGGCTATATCCGTAAACTCCTGGGCCTCCACGGAGCGTGAGGATAGCCCCTGTGTAGAACCGTCGTCGAAGACGATCTGGACGGCCTCTTCACCCGGCGCTTCGGTGCTTTGCAGGTAACTCCGCACGGCGACGGCGGCCCCGACCAGCGCCCCCAGAAAGAGCAAACGTCTCAACAATTTCCCCGACACTATTTCCCTCCTTGCAGAGCTTTCTCGACCTCGCCGCGCGCGTTGCGCATATCGTAGAGCACGAGCCCTACCCGGGCGTCCGGGCCGGTAGTAGCGGCCAACGCGCCGTTCTCCAGTCGCACGGCTAGCACGTGCCCCAGGTCCGTCTTCACCCGGAGTTGCTCCGCGTGCTGCTTACCATTCTCCCGCGCAGTCCGTCCCGCCAGGTTTACCAGCGCCGCCAGCATCGCCTTCGTACGTTCCCGATCAACGCCTTCCTCATGCCGGGAAGCCAGTAGCTCTCCGTCGTCGGAGAGAACGGCGCACGAATCAATATCCCCCGAAAGAGATCTCAGATTCCCCAAAACCTGCTCCAGGTTCTCCTTACTTCCTTCGTTCTGCTCCACTACGTATCCTCCATCCGGTAAGATTCTCCTGAGCCGCGCATTATATCCGATGAACGTCAGCTACTCCGCCGGACCATCTTAACAAGTGCGGCCCCGAATGTTATATTCTCCCTCCCATCGGGCGATTAGCTCAGCGGGAGAGCGCTGCCTTCACACGGCAGAGGTCGCTGGTTCGAACCCAGCATCGCCCACTAAGAAATGCCTGCAAATTGCAAGAAGAGTGAAGCTTTCGATTTTCGGGCCGGGGGCTGTTTACTGCAACCGTACTGCAACGCGGTTTGTTGGAGGTTATTGCAGCGCTTCCTCCGGGGGCTTTCCTGCGGGCCAGGGGACGAGGCAGAAGAGCGGGGTGATCTCAGAGCAGAAGATGTTTCCTGTGCCACTCTAGGGAGTCGCGGTCTGGCCGGTAGGATTCCTGGTTGGGCACGAAGATCGCTCGACCTTCGAGGTTCACAAGATAACCGGAGAGGTTGCCGGGTACGTTCAACTGCTTCGAGGTCACGACTATGTAGTCTCGGGAGACGCCCAGCAACCTCTCGTCGAACGTCCAATGGCATGTGCGGCAGAGGGCGAGGCCGTTTACAGGCCGATCATCTTGGCTCTCGCTCCAGGGAACGATGTGCGCCGCTTCCACGAGGGTGTGGCCGTCGAGAGTGCGGACGCGGATACCGCACAGGGCGCAGCGGTGCTCGTAGGCTTTAACAACTGCTCGTCGGAAGCCCTGATCCCGAACCGGCACGTACTCTACTTTCAGGGGCAGCGCTTCTCTCACCTCGGGATCTTGAGGATTTTTGAGAAGCTCTTCGCTGTACATGAAAGCCTCTTTGTTTACGAAACCTTGCTGCAGAAGGCTTTCTCTGGCTTCGTTCGAGAAGTACCTATCTCCCAAGAGAACAGAGCGAAGTAGCCTGCGGCCCTCCTCTACCTGGAGATGCTGGTATAGAGCCTCGTCAAGGCGGGCACCGAAAACTCGCCCTTGTAGTTGCGCTACGGATTTCTCAGAACTACCAGTAAGTGATTCACCCTCCATACGGCGGGCTATATGCCAGAAGCCGTCGCTCTCCAGACGGACGAACGGCATGGCGAGGGTACTCGGTTTCATAAACGGTAGGGCTCGCACCCAATAATTGTCGAAGAGATTCAGGAGGTCCTCGGTGATCTCGATGAGGTTTGAATCTATCTCACCAAGCTCGAAGAGATCCAGGACCGACAATAGTAGTAAGGGCTTCTGTGGAGCACGATCTCTCGTGCGGTAGGGCCACCTGCTGACGCTCTTATCGGTGTTCAATCCGGCGAAGAGCCGAACGTAGTTTTCTATGGACTCTCCAATAGGCACTCGGGTATATTAGCGGCTACCAGTGCACTACATCAATGCAAGGTGGTGGTTCAAGCCTCCGCGTATCGTCGGAGGCGGCTATGATTGCGGTACGCACCTGAGCCATGAGGAGGATAGCCGTGTCGCCGAGACTGCGTATCGCCACCTTCAACCTGGAGAACCTCGACGAGACCTCGGAAGAAGGTGGGCCCTCCCTTAAAGAGAGGATTTCCCTGATGCGGCCCCAACTGGTGCGGGTGGACGCCGATATCCTCTGCCTGCAGGAGGTCAACGGGCAGAGGGAGCGTGAAGGCGCTCCCCGACGTTTGTCGGCCCTGGAGAAGTTGCTGGAAGATACACAGTACGCGGATTACGAAATGGTCTCTACAAAGCTGACAGACGGTAGCGAACCCTACGACGAGCGCAACCTGGTAGTTCTGAGCCGCTTCGAGATAGCCGATCACGCCCAACACAAGCACGTCTACGCTCCCGCTCCCTACTACCGCACCGTTACCGACAAAGATTCCGCGGCAGAGGTGGATGAAGTGCGGCTCAGAGAGGAGGCAGCGAAGATAAGCTGGGAGAGGCCGATATTAGCTTGTAAGATCCGGTTGGGCGGACAGATCCTTCACGTCCTCAATGTACACCTGAAATCCAAGAGGCCGACGAACATTCCGGAGCAGAAAGCGGATCGCTATACCTGGAAGACGGCTTCGGGGTGGGCTGAGGGGTTCTTCCTCTCTTCGATGAAGCGGGTTGGGCAGGCTCTGGAGACCAGGATGCTGATAGACGGGATCTTCGACGAGGACGAGCGGGCTTTGATCGTTGCCTGCGGAGACTTCAACGCCGACACCGACGACGTGCCCTTGCAGGCGATACGGGGAGATGTAGAGAGCCACGGCAACCCGGAACTGGCTGAGCGGGTCATGGTACCGGTGGAGAAGAGCATCCCCGAGCCCGCCCGGTATTCACTGCTGTACCTGGGAAAGGGCGAGATGATAGACCACCTTATAGTCAGCCGACAGATGCTCCAGTATTTCGAGGAGTCAGAGATCCACAACGAGCTATTGCACGACGAGTCGATCTCCTTCGCCACCGACGTGAAGTACCCTGAGAGCGACCACGCGCCCGTAATAGCCGAGTTCGAGGTTCCAGAGGGGTGGCTTTAGAATTAGTCGCGTATCCCCTGCTCCGAAATTGGGCAGGGGGTCTTTTCTTGGATCAGAGCAACGGCGAGCGCTGTGGGAGGATAAACTAGTGTTATGGACATGAGAGTAGAGTTGCCCGCCGAGGTTGTAGAGGCGCTGGGACCAGAGCCCGAGCGTGAGGTGCTCGAAGGAGTATTGCTGCTCTTGGTGAGCGAGGAGAAGATGAGCGTGGCCCGCGCCGGAGAGATCCTGGGTCTCAAGGGCCGGGTCTCGGCAATACGCTGGTACACGGGACATGGTCTTCCCTACCCTGATCTCTCCGAAGAAGACTTCGCCGATGACCTCAAATACGCCTCTTCTTAAAGCAGTGACGGATCGTCGCCTGCTGGCTCCTGCGTGAGCTCTTCTTCCGATCCGGTTCCGGAGAAGGAACCGGCTGTCTTCGACGCAAGCCCTATCGTCTTCTTCGACGTACTCGGCTACGCTGAGCTATTATCCGAACTTCATCAGGTTTTCGTGCCTCCGGCCGTCGTAGAAGAAGTCATCGCGCTGCCCGGAGAACCCGGCAGCGAAATACCAGAGGAAGAATGGGTCGAACGGCGGGCGCCAAGAACCGAAACTCTGCGGAAAATCGAAAGTGAAATGACTGAAGGCAGAGGTGAGAAGGAAGCTATCGCGCTTGCACTAGACCTCTCTGCGCTGATCGTGCTCGACGACAAGCGGGCGCGGAGCTACGCGCGGCGGGTAGGGTTACGGTTGACCGGCACTTTGGGCGTGCTGCTGAGACTACACCGCCTGGGGCTTGCTGCACGGAGTCTCGAAGAGGACCTACGGTTGCTCGAAGAGGCCGACATGAGGATTACACCAGAGCTGCGCCAGATGACGCTCGATGCCGAAGCCAGGGAAAGAAAAGATAAGTAGTTCTGCTCGTAAGACGACCTTTGCTATCAGCGAACGTCCCCGTAACGCCGGTCTTCGAGCCAGCGGTCGAGTTCCTTGCGGCTGACTCTTACGCTGCGTCCTATCCTGACGGCTGGGATCTCACCGTCCGCCACCAACTCGTAAGCGCGGCTGCGGGCGATCCTCAACTTCTCCGCTACTTCCGGCACCTTCAACCACTCGTGATGCTGCTCGTCCACATAGCCCCCCTGCGTTCGTTTGCGGCTACATAGATGCTACGGTGCGTCGCAGCACTTCCGTACCGGAATCCGAAGAGTTTTCAAATTCCGGGTCACGTTTAGCATCTTCAAACGAGGCGCAGCGTACTGCAACCGTACTGCAACCCAGCCAGTACGGACGCGGACACGGTGGACGCATTGTCGGCGTGAATCCTGTAAATTACCTGCAAAACAGCATAATTACCGGATACAGTAGGACATGGTAGAACGCGGCGGGCAGACTTCACACGGCAGAGGTCGCTGGTTCGAAACCAGCATCGCCCACCTAAGGCGGCTGGCTTGTCACAGTTTAGCATTCAGTTACAATATTTGGTGCTCACAAGGGCCCGTAGCTCAGCTGGGAGAGCGCTGCCTTCGCATGGCAGAGGTCGCGAGTTCGAGTCTCGCCGGGTCCACTTTCCTATTTCCTATACCTAAGCTGAAAACTCGACGCAAAGAAAAAGGCCGGAATTGTCTCCCGGCCCGTTTGACAGTTACCGGACAGTTACCCGGCGCAAAAAGGCTATCCGAAGGCGTCTCCCATCGCCCCGGACGCCTGGTCTCCCATCGAGGGTAGGTAGTGAGAGTAGGTGTCGAGCGTCATGGCTATGGTGGCGTGGCCGAGTAACTCTTGCACGATCTTGGGATGGACGCCCCGGCCGAGTAGCAGCGTGGCGCAGGTGTGCCGAAGGTCGTGAAAGCGGATCTCCGGGAGCCCGGCTTTCTTGAGCAGCGGCTTGAAAGACCGCTTCACGAGGTTCTCAGGCTGAATAGGAGTCCCGGCGCTCGTGGCGAAGATGAGGCCCTGGTCCTCGTACAGACCGGCCAGGCTTACCCTCTCCTCTAGCTGGCGCTTGCGGTGGGCTTTGAGGGCGTTCACGGTTCGCGGCGTAAGGTTGACCTGGCGCCGGCCTCTCTTCGTCTTGGTGTCTCCGAGTGTGTAACGTCCTCCCTCTCGCACGAGGGAGCGTCCTACGCGCAATGTGCCTTTCTCCAGGTCTGCATCGTCCCAGCGTAGTCCGAGTAACTCGCCACGCCTCAAGCCCGTGGTGATCGCCAGAACGTAGAGAGCTTCGGACCTCTCATCCGATGCGGCCTCCAGGAACGCCCGCGCCTCCGCCTCTGATAGTGGGCGCATCTCATCGGGAGCCGGCCGGGGAGCTTTCACGTCGGCGGCGTTGCGGGGTAGAAGGCCGTCCGCAACAGCCTGTGCGAGCGCCTTGTGGAGCGTCGAGTGGATTTTACGCACGGTTGCTGGCGACGAACCGGCGTCGAGCTTCTCACGGTGCAGAGCCCGCACATGCGCCGGGGTGAGGCTCTTGAGCTTTACCTGTCCTAGAGTCGGGTTGATATGTACCCGCACGTTGATCTCGTGCCGTTCCACGGTCGAGAGCCTCACAGTGCCCCGCACGGAGTCTTTCATCCAGCGGTCCAGGTACTCGCTCACGGTAAGAGTCCCGGCGTCGAAGGTTATCCCACCATCCCGGTCCGCCATAGCCTTCGTCAGCTTCTTGGACACGTCCTGCCGGGTCTTTTCGTAGAGGTAGCGGTACTTTGGACCGTCCGCCGTGTAGACGAGGTATTGTCCTACCCAACGCCCATCCTTGCGCCGGTAGATCGAGCCTTCACCGTTGCCGCGCTTACGAGTCATTGCTGCCTCCAGCCTTAACGAGTTCCTCCGGCTCGACACCAAAAGCCTCCGCAAGTTTGCGTATGGTGCTTCCTCGCGGTTCTACCTGGTTACGCTCGATGCGGATTATGGTGGCTACTCCCACACCGGAGCGTTCGGCAAGCTGCTCTTGAGTTAGCAGCCTGCGCTTTCGTAGATCCCTGAGTTGGTCACCAATGTAGAGCACTTCGGCAAGCATTCTAGCCAATCTCCTAATCGCTATCTCTCACTAGCGATAGTCTATCATATTTCTTGCACTAGTGATAGATTTATGGTAGAGTGTAGTTGTTGATAAAGAAAACGGCCCCGCGGAGACTGCAATCTCCCGGGACCACGGCAAAGGAACTGGAGGTTCCAATGCACACCAAGTTTAGCGCACCGCACACCATCACCACTACCGTAGACGGGGAGATCCGCCTCGACGCCGCCGTTGAATACCGGCGCGAGATCCGGGCCATGATGAAGGCCGGGACCTTAGAACCGGAAGAACTGTAGGACGAATGACAGGGCGGGGGCTAGGACCTTCGCCCTACTTTCTTTAGGGGATTCATGTGGACAATCACGCGATGGGAGGAATGTAGATGCTGACGGTAGAGATCATCCGCAAAGCCGAGCCGGGCAACGTTGAGGTACTCTCGATGATTGTAGACGAGGTAAGGTGTCTGGCTCTCTACGCCAATCCCGACGAGGCTTTCAAGGCTATGGAGGTAGACGGCTGCGCTCCGTCCTCTGAGGGTTGGAAGAATGTCTCAGTGGACGCGAACGCCCTGCTAACAAACGCCGCGGCGTTTGGTTACAGCTATGTGGCGGCGCCTTTAGAAAGTCGTCCGGGCGGTCAGGTGAGGATGTGCAACGTGTTGGAGTTCGTGGACCACATGGCGAACTGCGATTGATTTGGATGGCTGATGGCTACCGAACGCGGGCCACCATCTTCATGCCAACATGAAAATGTTACCCAAGGGTGTCAAAACGGGACCAATTGACCTCAAACCCCAAACCACTACTTCAAGGAGGGAACACGAATGACGGAGCAACGCGAAGCGCAACGTGAAGCGACGGAAACCAAGCGGTGCGAGGCGGGGAAAAGCACGGACAATCCGTGTCCATTTGTGGCTACCGAGCGTATGCCGGGCTGGCACGATGGCCCGGTGCTTTATTGCGCCTACCACGTCGCTGATTATCCGCTGATTGACGAGCTCAACGACTACGGCATTGCGTTGGAGATAATCGAGGAGTCTCTCAAGAAAGCTCGTCGGCACGACAACGTGTTGCTGATCGGGGACCTGGAGCGCTTGAAGTCTGACTACCAGGAACGTAGCAACTTCTTTGGGGAGGTTACGCGGGGAATCAGGAGCGCGAACGATAAGGTGAGTGTCTACCGCGAGGAGTAAACCTACCCAAAGGGCTTTGCCCGGGCCGGGGCTATCATGGGTCCCGGTTCTTTTTGTGTCCAGTAACCAAACGTTTGCCTACGACCACGTTAGGGAACGAACGTTACCAAATTGGCCGACATTGAGGAGGAACTACTCTAATGGATAAAGAGGATCGGAATTCCCCCTCCGAGGGCTCCGAGGAGCAGCGTACAGATGAGGCTTCCCGCAGGGAGCGTACCGAGGAGGAAATGGAAAAGAAGCCTATAGCCGAAGATCCAGGACTGGCCGGAGAAGGAAGTGACTGGGAAACTACCACTCAGGAGGTCCGCCACCAACCCACCGATGAGGAAGGTCCTCCTCAAGAGGGCGAGCAACACGACGAAGGGCAGAAGGAAGAGGATAAAGGTCTTTTGGACAAGGTGAAGGACAAGCTCAAGGGCGAATAACAATTCGAGGCGCCGAGCCGGGGCTCCGCTTCGCGTGGGGTCCCGGCTTTTTCACGCCGAGAGACAAAGATCTACTGAGCGGAGAGGGAAGGGAATCGAACCCCCTCGGGTGTTACCCCGCCCCCCGGCTGGGACCTCTCCAGAGACCGGATACTAATATCTCTGTTTCTAGTGCGCAATCCGAGTCGGGAGCCTGGATAAGGTGGAGAAAAGTCCCTCGGTGGGTAAGATGCTCTTTGAAGAAAACCTATATAGAGGAGGAACCATGGCAGGAAACCTTATCGCTGGCCCAAAAGCTCTGACTGGTGAGCTAGTCATTATAGAGCTTGTGCGGCCTGGAGATAACGACACCACGCACGCCTTAAGAGGCCAGAATTTCTCGGGCGTGCTCGATAACGTAGGCGAATTCGGTGTCGTTGCTACGCTGGATAACTTAGGGCAGAAGTTCTACCCCTGGAGTTCGGTACTCTCTATATCCTCTTCTGAAGAACCTAGCTAGTCTATTCGTCTAGTTGCCGACAATCAGTGCTCCAGGAAGTTTGGTAAGTCGTCCTTTTCTGGGAGAGTCCGATCAGACATCGGCGCTGTGACCGCAAGGTCTCTCCCACTTGCTCCAGAGCTTCCACAATATCTCTAGCATCCGTTGTAGGTAAATCACCGCGGCCGTGATGTTTCTGGACAAGCGTCAACAGACGATGAGCTTCGAGGTCAACCATCGAGGTAGCTTTCATTATGTCGGCCTGGGGGGTCCCTACGGAGGCGTGTTTAGGTCTGTCCCCGGGTTCTGGGAGGACTTGAAGCCTGTTCGTGTTCGCCACCATCTTGGTCTACTCTCTACTTGGTTGCATCTGCTCTGGGCATCGCGGCCTCTCAGCCCGCGCTTTCAGCTTGTACAGCGCGAGTCCATATAATGTTATCCACTACAGGTTAAGGTACCGTTGCGGTTGGGTTAAGCGCTGGGGAAGAATTCGAGTACTCTACGTTAAACACTCCGGCACCCTATTTACTGTGGAAGCTAAATCCAGGTAACTGAGTGTTGGCGCATGTTGTGCTGCCGTGGTCTCTTGCCTTATCATTGAGCGATGACTAGCACTCTACCTGGCGGCCAGACCATACGGAAGCCCAAAGTTCGGAACGAAGCCCGGCCCGAGCCGCCCTGGAACGTGATCCTACACAATGACTGGGCAAACGGTATGGGTCGAGTTATCTACGTCTTGAGGCGCTGCATACCGGGCATGACTTTGAAGAAGGCTACCCGCATCATGTGGACGGCTCATACGGAGGGTAAGGCGGTAGTCAAGAGTTGCCATAAGGAGCTTGCCGAACTTTACGAAGAGCGTCTCAGAACCAAAAAACTAACGGCCAGCATAGAGCCGGGCGAGTAACGCCGGTGCGAATCAGAGGACGAGTGGTGGATATGTACTCTGAACCTGGAATGAGCCGCATTGTCCAAGAGACTGGTTTCCGGTACGCCCTAACCGTTGGTGGCCTAGACGGCCGTCCCTTCTACCTGTTACGAGGCGTACCAGAGGACATCGCGGCCCACATCGGAAAGACGGTTTCTGTTCTCGGGGTAGAGCTGGCAAAGTACAGTTTAAAGCAGTACGCTGTTCTGAAATGCGCGGTTATAGAAGAGGCGACTACTCTACGTTTATAGTCCAAGGACCATTGGCTTCTACCTGGAAGAGATAGATACCATCTTCAGGAACGGTCACTGTAGTTGAGCCCTCGAAAGCTCCTATTTCGTTCACGAGACCCATAGGATCTACAGCGGCCCCGTCCCGGTTGAGAATGTCTACTATGAAGTTGGCGTCCCCCTGGTGCGTCAGTGTAATCGTGTGCAGTCCTTCTGTAAGTTGGAAGAATTCAGTTGCCGTCTTCCCGGTACCTTCAAAGCTGCGGGTCTCGGGAGCGCTATCGGGGCGTGGCTGCTCTACGGTGATGTTCCATGATCCATCTGCCGTAATGTCCAGGACGTGCTGGCCGGCGGTTACCTGTTGTGCGTAAGAGCCCTCAAAAGATCCTATCTGGTTTACGAGGCCCATAGGGGCAGCACTTTGCCCGCTCTCGTCTAATAGATCCACTATAAAGTTGTTCTGTCCCTGATGTGTCATTCTGAAGATGGCGAGACCTGGTTCAAGGTCGAATGGATCTGTCGCTTCCTGCCCTGCACCAGAGAGTTCAATAGCTCCCGTAGCCGGTTCAGAGGGGGACTCATCAACATCGTTCTCCTCCGGAGACGATTCAGGATCTACTCCGGCGAACGTATCTACCTGCTCGTCGCGCAACACTATTCGCCAGCTCTCATTTTCAAGCTGCATCTCCTGGGTAGCCTGGTATTGCTCTTCTCCCGCAGTGTCAGAAGTCACGCTCAAGTCTGCTACCAAGGTAGCGGTGTCGTCCTCCACCTGCGCCGTGGGGAAGGAAAAATCAACTATTTGATAGTTCCCGGTGTCCTCAAACCAAGTGCTGTACTGTCCTAGCGAAACTAACTGCTTACTCTGCTCGGTGAGAAGATCATAAGCAGCTTCGTAGTCTCCAGCGTTTACGTGTTCATATTGAAGGGCCAGGACATCTTCAGGCGAAGGCTCTCGGGATACCTGGTCTCCGGCGCTATCATTCCCCTCAGTTGATGATGAGTCTTCGTCGGTAGCAGTCTCGGCCTCAGTTCTAGCCTCCTCTGCTTGTGCAGCTTGCTCTTCTGCCCTGGTAGCTTCTTCTCTGGCGGCTTCGGCTTCTCTACGAGCCTGTGCTGCTTCCTCTCTGGCCTCCTCTAATTCTTCGGTCTGCTCAGGCCGGGAATTCGTTTCCGTTGCGGTGTCGCCGCCCCCTACAAGAGCACCCACGACACCAAGAAGGATGAACAATCCCAAGAGACCCCCACACCCTATACCTGTGATCTTCAACCAACGCGGCACAGCTTACCCCTTCCCCGTTCCCCGGTGTACTTCAGCCTTACAGACCCAAATACGTCAGCAGCACCCCTTCGGATCAATGTTTTTCGGAAACGTACTTTCATGGTTCTTGAGGTTAGAAAAAAGAGCCCGCTGATGAGGGCGTGTAAATTCCGTCCGCCCCGTTTGAGGCCGGAGGCGAGAACCTGGACGCTTTGCGCTTCCAAACGCCTAGCCTGGGCCACCTCGACAGCTTCCTCCCGCGTGGTTCCCCACAGCCCGACCTCCATACGCCCGCATCTCACCACCCCTGTTCGATCAAGTTTTCTCGCAGTAATCGCGCCAGTCTTTTGCGTATAGTGGGGGTTATTACACGTCTCCAAAATAGAATGATCAGCCAAGCCGCACCCGCAGATACGGCAAAGAAGCCTATATAGGAGATCACATAGAGTAGTAATTCTGTTCCAAAAAACCACTCCCCAAGACTCATTGAGGTAGTGATTTCTAATGCGCTGTCAGCATAGGTATACACGGTGGCAGTGATAGCTAGAACAGCGAGCACGGTCAGGCTGACAGGAATAGTCTGCACTCCACGGTTCTGTTCGTCGGTCGATTCTTGTATTGAGAGGAATGCTACGCTTAACACCAGCCCTAGAGCTCCAGATACAAATGGAACAACAAAAGCAACAGCTGTAAAAAAAGTGAGCTGTGCGAATTCTCTACGCTTTGCTTGATTCTCTATTTCGATAAACTCAGCAATCGTAAATAGCCCCCCAACTGCGGCTAACGACAACAATAGCGCAAACTTAGAGATGTCGGCGTAAGTCTTCAGGTTATCTCTGAGCATATTTTCGCTCCTTTCTTAAACCGTTTATCTGAGAGCTTGTCGTAGAATTAACCCATAGTGGACGCCTTCAAGCCACCTCTAAAGACTTTAGAGGAGATTGAACGAGACTGCATCCCCGGTCTCGTTGAAATTCTTCGAACCGAGGGCGTTGATGGCATTCGCTACGCCATTTGGGATATGACCGATTGGCATGTCAAGTACGACCCGTGCATCTGGAGAAGCAGGGCCACAGAGGAACAGAAGCGAGTCGGCTGGGAGATGTGGGTAAGGATGGAGAAGATCATCGCTATGGTCCTCAAGGAGGCACACGAAAAGCAGATAGATGAAGCTATGGACGCCTTAGAGAAAGGGCCAGAGAGCTTCTACGGGTGATCCTATGTTGATGCTTCTCAGTGGGATTGTGGCGGCCGGGTGGACACTTGGGGTAACGCTAGTCGTGTTGGCAGCTCTTGCAGAGAGGATTCCCCGTGGATGGCTGTTGCGTGATTTGCTAGCGGGGCATGGGCGCCTATCAGCGTTTCTATTTGGGTCGGCACTGTTTCTAACATCTACGGGCCTCTTCTTGTGGATAGAGTGGACTATGTCAGATGGTTGGGTTCTACACAGTACGGACAAGACTCAACAAGTCTAGCTAGTTGTCCAGAAACTGGCGTGCTCCATAGTAGAAGTAAAGTTGGTTGTTCTTGATGTTGGAGTCTCGTCGACGACGCATGATCTCCGCGACGGGAACTGATCCAGCACTCCATAGTAAAGCCGCGATACTGGGCAAGGAACCGAAATTTGCCACAAAGGCTCGAAAGGTGCCAACACCAGCCGTGACGCCTGCCCGCTGTATAAACTTTCGAAGGCTGTTGTTGGCTTTTACCTCTTCATCGATTTCGCGTACCGGATCTTTGACTCTTTCTTCGAATATGCGCTCCGCCTCGTAAGAAAACTCGCGCGTCCAGCTCGCAGGAGCAATCTCATTAGAGTAATCTGCTATTGCTCTCCGGAATTTGCGAAGAGGTTTATCGAGCTCTTGTCTAATATCTAGGACTGCATCCATCGGGGCAGACTCAAACGAAGGCAATCTCCTCAACAAGTCACTTGCTAGCCCTCCGTGCTTGCCACGTGCTGTGGCTGAGGGAGTAGGGAGTATCAGATTATGATCTACAAGTTGTGCGACGACATTGGATATCTCAGGATCGAAGACTGGGTATGTTTTTGTGGTCAAAGTTTCCAGTGTCTTATCCGCATACTCTTTGACCAAGTCATCAATCGCATTGCTCAAGTTCCAGTCATCACCTTGCGTGATGGCAGAGAGAAAATCATCAACCGTGGTGTGTTTGAACCGATGAAGCGTAAGGCGCTTGGATTTCAGAGCCTCGTTTAGCCCCTCTGCATTGTAGGCTGTCGTGCTCTCGTCGACCAACTCAACCATGTTTTTCTTGGCCTGATCCAACGTATCAAACAACTCGTTATAAACAGCTCGGTTTTTGCGTTTGAGTTCACGCCTTGTCTCCCTAGAATGGGCGAACCTTGTTATGAAATCGATTTTATCTGCCGGAAGGGGGCCTGGATACCTTGCCACCAACTTAGCAAGTTCCGTACCGGTTTTTGCCTGTAGCTCATTGTAGGTTGTATATACAGACGCTCCCACACTGAACAACTCAACTGAGTCTCCGTACAGCAAAGCGGATTTCAAAAGGCTCATCTCGCGAGATAAGTCGAAGTCTGTTTTACCCGCGGATGATCCTGAGATCGAGCCTACCGTAAAGTGCATCTCTCCTCTATCTGGACCATCTCCCCCTTTTCCTTTAGCACATGGTGAAGATTATATGGCAACCCGAAGCTTTAGATAGCAACTTTTCGTGAAAAATCGTCACTACTCGGAGACGTTCGGGGCACGCTCTGTCAACCGCTCCATAAGACGCCTTATCCTATAGCCCTTCTCCCCGTACAGCGCAGAAGCCGTATGCTCCTCTAACCTCCGCTGATTTTCGTCTTCCGAGACCTCCGCCGCATCTGGACCACAGGCAACTTCCACAAGCGCCTCAGTGAAGCCATAGTCATCGTAGTAGAGTTCTTTCCACCTCGAATACTCCTCTTCATTCTCATTCGAGAGGTTCCCCAACTCCACGTAGCCACTGGCGAGTACCTCGTCCGGTATGGCCTCGTATTGCCGGAGAAGCGCATCACCGGCGTCAAACGCCTTTCGCCACTCTTCAGAGCATTTCATGTGTCCTGTACCCTGCTCGCCGCGATAGATAGCCAGGTAGACCTCTCGCTCAATTGTGGAGCGGTGTCTTCCTTTCTCCGGCTCCGGCTGCCACGTTAGGCAGCGCTCGATGAGCTCCTCTTCATCCATCTCTTCGAGTATGTTCTGTGTGCGGAACAGAGCGATTAGCGAACGGGTGCGGTCGGCGTCCGGTTCCGAGAGTTCATCCCGGCGTTTGAGACGCGCCCGGGCAAGCCACCTCTCTTTCTCCTCCTGTTCCTGGTCTGCCTCGTCCTGGGTAAAACCAGCTTCCTCCTCCAGACGCTCTAAGCGACGCTTCAAGCTCACGATCCGTCAACGTCCTTTCGTCTCATGTCCACAGAATGTTTCTGCCTACAGTGCTTCGAGCGACTTCTGCCAGCCGCTCCTTATGATTTCTCTGTACTTGTCCACCTCCTCCTGCTCGACCTCTACTCCCTCCGTCATCTTGAGGAGATCCTCCACCTCAGATAGCAGGGGGTTGAAGAACACCCGCACGGGCTTCTCGGGCTCCAGGCCAAGCTCTTCCCTACAGAACACAGAGAATGCCTCCCACATGGCCCGGGCTTCGGTAGCCACGCCCAGCTTGAGGTTCTCCAACGTGCCGGTGAACCTTTTTGACGCTCCCTGTAGGCGGGCCTCTATAAGATCCATTTCAGCGTCGTCATACTCCTCGTCTCCGGGTTCGGGAGGCTCTCCGTCCAGCGAAGCTCCGGCTTCCTTCCAGGCCCACTTTATCCCGGCTTTGTGGCCGTCGAAGTAGGCAGAGAGAGCCTCGTTGGCACAGGAGTTGTAGGTAAATGGCAAGGTGTCCTCGAAGGCTTCTATCATCCTCGCCCGGGCTATCCGAGGCGCCAGGTCGAGGGCAACGACATAAACCAGCGAGCTTGCGGTAATCATCCTGTCTGTATACTCGGCGTCGGTCATAGCGTAGTTGTAGCGTGGACAGGTTCTCACCAGGCGCTGGACATCTTCTTCGTCACCGCGGCTCTGAGCTTCTAGCACGAGCCTGAAGCGCTCTTCTGGCGTGAAGCGGTCGTAGAGTTTACCGAGTCCGTTTTTCTTGCTCATCCCGTCTTCCTTCCTTTCAGTGTGCCCTCGATAGCTTCCAGGCGTTCCTCTAGCTCCTCGGTCTCCCGCAGGCGCCGCTCGAACTCAAGTAGCCTTACCTGGGTGCCTATTAACTGATTTGCTACCGCCCCACGGCTGGTTTCTAGTTCGCCTTCCACCACGCTGGCGACAAGGTCTTTAAGCTGTTTGCGAAGCCGGGCTATCTCTCCGTGTCCGGGTCTTCCCCGGCCGCCGCTGTTACCACCCTTTGAGGCGTTGCGTTTGCGCTCTTCGGACTTACCGGGGTCATGGTTGTAGCAGTAGGAAGATCCCGACATAGCACCTACCTTGCACCGCTCACCACCCGCTTTGATAAAGGCACAGTTGGACATTAGCTCCTACCCTCCCCCCGGTCCTGCAAGAACGGCCCCGGCGAAGCCAGCTCCAGCGCCCGCATAGTCTGGTCGAAGAGCGTCCCGTAGAGGATGGCAACCTTATCGGCGCGCATCTCTCGAAAGCGGCCTGAGTCCACAAACTCCCGGGACTGGGAGACGAGGGAGCTTATTAGCGTCTCCAAGTATTCATAGAGCAACGGTTCCAGAGAAACCCCCGCTCCGTTTCCCGTTCCCTTTTTTTCGGGTTTCAACTGTCCCGTTCGGAGCCGCCGGCGCCACGTCTTGATCGTGTTCTCCGGGATGCCGTGTTCCCGGGCCACCACGCACACCCGCCCGCCAACGAGTAGGGCTGCAAGGGCGGCAGCTTTCTTCCGTGGGGTGTAGGTACGCCTCACGGTATGCCTCACGACTCCAACAGCTCCAGCCGGACGAACCGGTCCCAGCCGATCAAGGTCTTCGTCCCGTCGTTCGCGGCCACAACGAGCCCTACCCCGCAGGTCTCAAGAATTGAGCACTTGAGGTCTTGCGGCTTCGCACCGTCGTGGTAAGTAAGGACCGCTCTACGGCGGACCCACGAAACAGGGAATAACTCCCGTCCCGGCCTCCTGGGTAGTAGCCGGGAGCCGTCCGGGCTTACGACCGGCTGTGTGCCGTCGCGGTACAGTCCGTTCTCTGTTGCTTCGTCGCTCACCGCGCCGGAACCTCCTTTTCGAGACGTTCGAGCTCCCGGGCCATGAAATGATCGTTGATTCCGACTCGCCGGCGTTCGAGCTCCAGGTCCTCTACCCGGTTAGCAAGGCGCTCGTTGCCCGGATCACGTGCTAACGCCTCCCGCGCTTTTTGCTCCCGCTCGGCGGCCAAGTTGCCCTGGACATCCCTATGGGCAACCCGAAGCCGCGCCACGCGCACCCGCGCTGCCCAGGTAAGCCACGGTAGCGCCTCCCTGCGGCTGACGGTTTGTAGTACCGCCAAATCTTCGCCGCTTTCTGCACCCGAGAGCGCTTCCGTTCGCAGACGCTCTTGTATGCCCTCTTGCTCGGCCTCCAAGGAGGCGAGCCGGTCATGGGCTTCCGTTAGCCTCCGTTCAGCTTCCGCTACGGCCTGTTCCTTCTCCTTCACGGTCCGTTCGTTCGTGGTTCGCGCTCTCATGTACTGCTCCTTTCTGAATTCGTGAAGCACGGTTCGCAGCTCTTCTCTTCTCCGCTCCTTGTGGGCATTGCCAGCGTAGCGGTGGTATATACAAAACCATGCGACGTGTTTTTCTTAGAGAAGGGGCGCTCTTCGGTACGTACATTCGTAAAGAGCCGCTCTTCCAGTGCGGTCTCTATCCGCATGCGTTTCCATCGTCCGAGAGATTCGACAACGAATAGGCTCCCACCCGGCCGGAGAATCCGCCGTGCCTCGGATAGATAGTCCGGCCAGTTGTGTCCTAGAAGCGACAGACAGAAAACCGCCCCGCCAAAAGACGAGTCTTCTAGTGGCGTGCGGGACATGTCGCACGCAATTACATCGGAGTCATACGCCACGTGGTCTATGCCGGTGATCTCGTATTCCGGCAGCGCTTCTCTTAGCAAACACTCTCCGCAACCCAAGTCGGCTACTCTAGGCTTGTCTACACTAGCAACCTCCTTCCGTACCAGTTCCGCCACATACTCGATGGGCTCTTCCGGCCACCGGCCGCGGCTCTTACGAAAAAGCTGATGAAACCGCCACCATTTGCCAGGGTCAGCAACAAACCCAGCGTGGGTTTTTTGACTCTTGGAAAGAGACATATTGAAGAGCATCAGCCGAAGTTCTGGACCGCGCCCGCGCCCGTGGTCAGCGTAGGTTCTGCCCTCCGTGCCCAACCAGTCGCGCCAGTTTTCGAACTGGTCGTGGTATTGGCGATCTGGCGTAGATGGAATAGAGGGCGGGCGGAGATCTGACTTAGCCCACCCCCTCCACTCCGCCTGACTCATTAAACCAAGAGAGCGCACGAACTCTCTGGCTTCCTCGAACGGCTTGAAGGTACGGTTCTGATTGTCCAGCTTTCCGGTGTCTAGCCAATCCGACATCCCGCGCCACTCGCCGGGATACGTCCTTGACGGCGTGGTTGGGATGTCGGAAGGGCGGTCGTGCTTACACCACCGTCGCCATTCCTTCTCATTCTTAAGGCCGAGCGAGCGCACGAACTCTCTGGCTTCGGTGAAGCTTGTGTATCTCCCCTTAGCGGGCACGCTGTTCTCCTTCCATGGTGAGCGTCGAGCTCTCCGAGAAGTTTGCAAAGTCCTCCAACCGCACGACTACCAGTGCATCCCGGTAGGACTTCCGGTCTTGATGCAGCACGGCCACGGGTAGCCGACCGTCCTTACTAGCCGCTTGTGCCTGTTCTAAGGCGTCCAGAAGCCACGCCGATAAGCTCTTGCGGCTCTTGACCTCTATAGACAGCGTCGGGTGCTCTATGTCCGGTGTGGCACCACGCTGACGGCCTGTTACAGGGACGCGGACGCCTCCGAGTATCTCGGCTATCTTGCGTTCGCAGGCTTTCCAGTCCTTCACGCAACCGTCCTCTCTCGGTCTCTCAGTTCCTCCATCATCTGACGCACGTAGCCGGAGCACACGGCGCACACTTCGGGCTCTAGCTCGTGGTGGCAGTTGCCGGTTCTCAAGTAGTAGAGGATGTTTGGCTTGTGACGCCGGAGCTCCTCTCTTAACTCCGGCGTCAGCTCACCACGGACAGACAAGCCGGACGGTTTAGCGACAAGGTGTACGCCGCGGTTCTCACACTCCTGGAGGATTTCAGAGAGGCGCATTACAGTATCTCCTCCGGTTCTTCCTCATTAAGGTTGCCAAGATTGCCAACCGTGGCATCCTTAATCGGGTCGTCCTCTTCGCTATTAAGGGTGCCAACGTTCCCCAGGGTTGGCATAGTGGCATCCTTAATAGGTTCTTCTGTGGTAGTTGGCATCCTTAAAGAATCTGGCTTATCTATAGGGTTTTCCACCTCTTCGGCACCCTCTTTGTGATTAAGGATGCCAACGTTTTTGTTTAGCAGCCTTTTGGCATCCTTAATCGAATGCGTGGCATCCTTAATATCGTCGTCTACCAGGTCCACTACCGGCAGCTTCCAAAGCCATTGGCCTCTACCACGACTGCCAGACTCACCCTCCCGGTAGCTCATTACTCCCAGCGTCTTCTTTGCCCGCGCCAGTGTGCGCTCCGAGATGCCGGCGTCTTCAGCCTCCTCTTTGACTTGCGCGGCCGGAACGGGACCCTCTACCAGAACTTCCTCCAGGAACTCGACGGCTTCACTTCGAGAGTCTGCTTGCTCCTGATCCTGTGGCGTGGCGAGAATGTCTTTAGCAGAAACCTTGGACTGTCCGAGCCAGTTGACTTTCACAGAACCGCTCTCAGCTTCTTCGAGCCCGAACATTAAGCTCGACGGCGGCATAGCAAGGTTGTTCTTTGTAGACGCCAGCACGCGACGGTTCTCATCCTGTGGATCTTTACCCACGACAAACGCCATACGAGCCGCCCCGATGATGCCGATGGAACCACCGCCCCGGTAGAGCGGATTATTCGCCGCGGCTTTATTCAGGTGCCGAACCACCAAGACCGCGGCCCCGGTCTTCTCCGCAAGTCCCGCCAAAGGCGCCAGAGCACGCCTAACGTCCTGGTCTCTGTGAGAATTGGTGTCTCCCGACAAGAACGCCATGAGCGGGTCCACGACGACGAGCCGGGCTCCTACGCGCCGGATACCCTTCTCTATGAGCAGTAAGTCTTCCGGGATGGATAGGAGCCTGTCGTGGCCCTCTTCGTCCGGCACGGTGGCTAGAGCAAGAATTTTCGAGGTGTCAGCTCCAGCGGCGTCCAGACGCGGCCGTATCGTGTCTGCGAGACCGTCCTCCGCGGAGAGTAGGACTACGCCGGCGGGCTCACACTCGGCATCATCTGGAAAAGCCTTACCGGACGATACCCGCGCCGCTAAGTCTAAGGTCATGGCAGACTTTCCTAAGCCCGGATCTCCGTCCACGAGGGCCAGCTTTCCCAAAGCCAACCACGACGGCCACAACCAGGAGACCTCCTCCGGCTCGACGCCGGAGAGAAGCTGTCCTATCTCCTCCGGTTGCAATTCTTCTATCTTGCGCTCTGTGCCGTCCGCCAGCGTTACCGTCTTCGGCGGAGAGTAGAACTCCGTCCGGCCGCTCAAAGCTTCTGTGATGGTCCCGTTTCGATAGCCGTCTCGGTCCCACTTTTTGCGGTAAAGGCCGGACTGCCGGAACAGAGCATCTATCCTTGTGGGGTCGCCCCCGGTCCAGAAGGCCAGCATTCCGCATAGAGCAAGGTCAGCCTCAGAGTGAGAACCGTAATCGTTCGTATCCCCGGCCCACAGCCGGCGGAACTTTTCTCCATTGCGAGAGGTAGAAGCCTTCTCTACTACCCCGGTATCAGAGAGGCCATTGTCTATGCTCTCAGGAGCCGTTACGGGCTTTGTGTGGCCGTTGGTGCTCTCTGGAGCTTCGCTACCGAACACGCGCCGGACAACACCCTGTAACTCCTCCTGACGGCTTTCTATGGCTTTCGGCGTGCCTGCTAGATGCTTGCCGGTGACAGTGAAGTATCGGCCCTGATCGTAAGCCTCAAACTTTCCTTTACGGTTTCTCCCGGCCGGTAGCTCTCCTTTTATAAGAACGTGAACTCCGGTCCCGGACGGGCTTATCTCCGTATACGAATCGAGCTCCTCTATAACCTCCTGTGCCCACGGTTCTATTTCTCCGGTCTTAGGGTCTAGACACCCGTCGAGATCCACACCGCAGAGATCATCGTCTGGAGTAAACACAAAGCCTACGCCGCCGTAGCCGTGCTCTCTAGCGACCTTCACAGCTTCTTCGTAGCCGGCCCATGTCTCCGGGGTCGTGCTGCTTGCACGCTGTCCAGTAGTGGGAGAGTAGGGAATCTTTGTTGGTTTGCCGTCGCGTTCCTCAGAACGCCAGCACAACCACTGTCTAAGTTCTCTTATGTTCTGGGTGTCTGTTACCATCTATACGAGTCCTCGGTGAGCGGGGCGGACCGCGAAGCCCGCCCCCTTGCCAATTACCCTCAAAACGGCATATCCGAGAACATATCGTCGTCCTCATCTACGCTCTCGTTTTGTGTTTCCTTGACGCCCTCCAGCGGCAGGGGTCCGATGGTGCCGAACTCGACCTTGTTCCGGGAGCCGGTCTTCGTAGCCGTGACCTGGCCCATGAACTGCTTACCGACGAGACTTGCCAGAGACACGCCCGGTTTCTTGTGGAAGTCCCGGCCGAGACACGCCTCGAAGATGCTCCAGGCTTTGGAGCCCTGCTTTACCTGTCCCGTATCCTCGTCGCGGCTGGAATAGTCGTTGAACTGGTGGCCGTCGTGTTCTCCGCCCAGAACCTTGAGCTTCAGGTACATCTGCGGGCCGTAGGTGTCGCTCTTGTCGGCGTCCAGGATCTCCAGCCGACAAACCTCCGGCGGTATAACCTCTTTGGGCGCGAAGCCTATTTCCGTCATTTCTTGAGTCCTTTCTTCCATCAATTCGTGATCTGCGATTCCTGATAGATAATCTGTTTGCTCTACATCGCTACCTCCATTCGACTGTTGAATCTTCGGCGGCCTGCTCCATGAACTCTTGTAGAGAGGGAAGGTGAATCCGGACAGCCCGGCCAACCCGAGCTGTCTTCACATCGGAACCGGAGCAGATACGCCAGAGAGTTGTTCGTCCCAGGGAGGTGAGTCGTTGCGCCTCCTCGTAGGTGATCCACTCCGGTTTGACTTCTGCCTGCATCTGTCGCTCCTTTTCGGGGTGTTTCCCGGCGTTTTGAGAATGGTAAAATCAAGTAGTGTCAGCTAAAAGTTTGTGAGGGTGATACATGAGCGACAGCAGTAAACGGCTGGGATTGGAAGCAGACGCAGTGAAGAAATACGGTCTTCATCTGAGCAGAGATCATGAGTTTTTCGATTTCGTTTGGGGGTGGCTAAAAGAAGACGAGTTTGATCCGGAGGCGGACGGGGCCGCAGAAGATTACGACGCTTGCATGGAGCATTACGCGAAGGTCTTCAATATGGGAATGAGAAGTAATGTAAGGGCTGCGAATACCAGTCCACCGGAAGAAGTCGCCACGATAGACACTAGTTCCCATACAAAGCTTGTTCCACAATTAAAGAACATCCAACTAGACGACGTGAACTCCGCCCGACAACACGCACTCACTGAGTACCTGCACAAGACTGCCGCATTGGACCGGGATGTAATGAGTTTTAGGGCGAAGGTCTTCGGGGGGAGGCATAAGACGCTCTCCCGCGGAGATGCGCTCCGCCTCCTGGAACAGGCCGAGGATCCGCAAGAAGGGGTTCCCGTAGTGCTTGTATTACTGCCAGAGGGAGAGTACGGACGGCGTTTCCGGGTAGCCGAAGATTCGGTATGGGGCCGCCTATCGAAGTTGGCCGGGACCCTCTCCCGAAGATACCCGTGGGATGAAGGGCAGGCCGCTGCGTTCGTGCTGTGCGGCAACGCCTACTCTGACGACGGCAGCACAACGTCGTTTTCCCCGCCCATCGCACGTGTACGGATTGATCGGCATCGTGACAAAGGACACCCCGCTCACCCGTACAGCCGAACCGTCATTACGATGAAAGTGGCCTCCTGGGTGCCCGCGGAACAGGTGAAGGAAGCCTATTCCAAGGCGCAGCGAGAGCTTAACGACGGAAAACGGCTAAGACCGCCATCGCTCCGGTGCATTGAGGTCTTCCGCTTCGTCATGGGGCATAGCGCCGTCGAAACGGTGAACCGGGCCGAGAACCTGGCGCGTCTTCGGTTGCCTCCCTGGAGGGAGCTACGCGAACGCTGGGACGAAACACACTCGGCGGGACACGCCTGGCATTACGGCAAAAAAGGCTTGCGGAACTTTCGGCGGGACTTCGGCATAGGCCAAGACAATGTATTGGGAGCAGTTGCTGGGGGCCTTCTTGGAATACCCGGAGAGCCCCGAACCTTGGCGCAACAGCGCGAACGCCGGCGCCAGCTTGGGGAGCGACTCGGCATACCCGAGTCGCTGAAAAAGAGGTACGGCCCGAACGTGAAGGTCCGCCGGCTGAATTGAAGCCCAGTACAGTAATTTGACAGTAACCCGACAGTAACCGGGGCGACTACCGGCGAACAACTACGAAAACCGGCTTCGGAAACAGCCCTTATCTAAGCTGGATTTAGAACACAAGCGAACGCCCGCGAATGTATCGAGTTGCCTTCGCATGGCAGAGGTCGCGAGTTCGAGTCTCGCCGGGTCCACTTCTTTGTTCCGATATACTTCTTTCTAGAGAATCACTTTGCTTTCGAAGGAGGTTGCGTATCTGAGAACAATTTATGGACAGAGGAGCCACCGGAAGCCTCTGCGGAATCTTGGACCGAGGTCTGGGCCGGGCTCGCCGGCCTGAGACCTTCGGATGAGGATGACCCGATTGGAATGGACCGATTGCTGGACTTTGTGCTCAATGAAGTCCTCCGGCGGTGTCCCGTCAAGGCCGAGGACCGTGAGTCCGGTATTCTGGACGAACAGGTCAGACAGGATACCGAGAGCACGCGGTCTTGGATCAGTGGAGCAGGTTCGTAGTTTGAGGGACCCTAATCGGTGGCTCACAAACCTGCTGGGCTAGGGTCAGAGCCTGCCGACAAACTCGAACGCTACCCACGTCCCCCCTCCTCCGACCAACACCCCGAGCACCAACTCTAGCGGCGTGTGCCGTTTGAGTACCGTTCGTGCCCAGAGAACCGGCGGCAGCAGGATGGCCGCCGAGAGTCCCCACCCGCCGAAGACGTAGGCCAGACACACCGCCACACCGGAGATGCCGGCGGCGTGGAGCGAGAGCTTGGCGTAAGGCGTGAGAAGGGCGAACAAGAAGGTGGCGAGGGCGTAGGAGAGCAAGACCGCCCGTAGAGTCGCGGGGGCTTGCAGCAGGGTCACGATGAGGAACGCTCCGGCGTGAAGACCCGCGACGACCCACAGCGGCTGCGCCCGTTCTGACTGGGAGATCCGGCGCGGGTCCCGCACCCTGCCTGTCCGCGTCAGGTAGAACAGGTAGATCAGTGAGAGCCCGCTGGTCAGAAACAGGCAGAGAAAGGCCCACAGAACTCCCCCCGCGCCGGCCGAAGTGGCCCCGACGACGAGAAAGAGCGGGACGGCGATAAAGGGCAGGCGGGTCGCGGCGGAGATGATCTCGGCCAGCTTTTTGTCGCGCTCGGGATTCAAGGTTCGGAGATTGTACAATTCCCCGGATGAAGGGCCGGGAAACAGACGAGAAACTACTAGCCACGGCGGACGCTTTCGTCCGTAGCAGGCTCTCTAAAAAGCGCTACTCGCACACTATCCGCGTCGCCGATACGGCAGAGAAACTCGCCCGCATCCACGGCCTCGACACCGTTCGTGTGCGTCTCGGGGCCCTTTTGCACGACGCGGCCCGGGAACTGAAACCCGGAGGAGAATACCTGGCACTCGCGGAAGAGTGGCGGATACCGCTGGGCGGGCACGAGAAAGGGAACCCCAAGATACTGCACGGCCCCGTCGCGGCGGAGTTGGCGCGCCGGGAGTTGGGAATCGAGGACGGAGAGGTTTTAGAGGCGATCCGGGCTCACACGGTTGGGAGTCCAGGGATGGGTATGATCTCGCTGGGCGTGTACGTCGCGGATAAGATCGAACCGGCCCGCGATTATCCTAGTGTGAGACGCCTCCGGGAACTGGCGGAGAGGGATCTTCACGAGTCCGCCGCCGAGGCTTTTCGGAGGACCCGGGATTACAACAAGGAATGTGGCCGTCCGACGCATCCGGCCAGCTTGCGAACCCTGGAATGGCTAGAAAAAACCATCTATCGCCGGATAGACGAGCGATACGAGGAACCCCGCAAGAAGTAGCACGGCCAGGGCGACGGAGATCTCCCACACCCCACCGCTACGAACCCCGCCGGGCAAGAGCCTGAATGGTTTGCCGAGCGGCCAGAGCAACGGTACGCCCCGGGTGTTCAAAGCGTCGGCGACGAGGTGCGACCCGTAACCGGCGACGCCGGCGTAGAAGAAGTTCGGATAGTTCCCGAGCAAAAGCCAGACCGCCAGCGTGAACATCGCGAGCCCCGGGAGCGAGTGCGTAAGGGTGCGGTGGCCCACGGTACGGACTAGGGTAAAAGATGTGATCCTAAACGCCCAACTAAGGGGCCGCGTGACTAGGTTTGCGGTCGGGTTCTTTAGCCGGCTCAGGCCGTTGCCGAGCCGGCTGCGCGGGTTATCCAAATCCGGCAGCCAGGAAGAAGCCACCGCCACCGGGTAGGCGAGGAGGGGTGGTTCAGTCCCGGCGAGGAGCGCCGTTCCCACCAGGGCCGCGACCCCGAAGATAGCGTGTGTAGTAGCCTTCAACCCGCAGCAGTTTAGCAACTCGGTAACTACGGGCACAGCTACTCCGAAAGAGTTTCTCCCGGCGGCTTTCGTCCACTGGTCGCGACCTAGCGATTTCTAAAGGCATTGCTATCTTCCCCGTCCGGAAGAACTCAACAACTCGATAGCTGAGTGTATGATTGCTCTCGAGTTCGAAGATGACGTCATTTTATCAGCGAGTAAGTTTGGCCTGGGTGGTTTGCAAGCCGGTCCTGGTTTCCAAGACGATCTTCGATTTATACGATACCTTGGTAGCCGACTGCTTTCTGGACCCGTAGTGGTTCGCACCATTTACCGCAGACTGGGCGTTTATGCGGCCATGCCCATAGTACGGGTCCTTACCTTTGGGCCCTACGTCGGTGGCCCTCGACTCTATACGGTTCCGAACCTGGGAGTTCATGAGGCCCTGTCCGGTAAGGAGTCCGGCGAGTCCTGACACGTGGGGAGCGGCCATGCTGGTCCCGCTTTCTCTACCGTATTTCCCATCGGGAAGAGTAGATAGGATATTTACTCCCGGGGCTGCCACGTCCACCCAGTTTCCGTGTTCGGAGAACGATGCACGCCGGTCTTGACTGTCCGTGGCGGCGACGGCTATGGCGTTCGGGTAGGCCGCGGGGTAGATCTTCGGGTTACCATATCGAGCGTAGTTGCCCGCGGACGCCACTACCACGGCGCCTTTGCTAGTCGCGTAGTCGATTGCGTCTTTGAGGACCCTGGAGGAGCCTTCGCCACCCAGGGAAAGGTTAACCACCCTGGCGCCGTGGTCTACGCTCCAGACTATGCCGCCCGCCACGTCTGAATCGTAGCCGCCATACTGGTCCAAAACCTTCGCAACCAGTAGTTTGCAGTTTGGGCACCCACCGGCTACGCCCCTACCGTTGTTCGTAACCGCGGCAGCTATGCCAGCGTTGATCGTGCCGTGCCCACCTAGAGAGTCTTCAGCAACCGGGTCACCGGCCACAAAATCTTTTTGCGCTACTATCTTGCCCCTAAGGTCCGGATGGCGGGTGTCCACGCCACCATCTACTATCGCGATCCGGGCGCCGCCGCCCCGCGACCGGTTCCAGGCCTTGGTAAACCTGGTCTTCGATAAACCATACTGGGCCGGAAACCGGGGATCGTTGGGTACATAGCTGGGTCTGCGGAGATAGTTGAAGTCTACAGACTCGACCCTTGGATCCGCTTCGAGGTCGTCTTTCTTGCGTTCGAGGGCATCCTCTCGCACGTCTTCCGAAGCCTCAGACTCGACCTTCGGGAACGCGAGGAGCCTGGCGTCCAGGCTCTGGAGGTTTTCTTTCCCCTTTGCTCCGGCCTCTTCTTGTAATTTCTCCACTCCGGCGGAAGAGACTTCTGGTTTGAAGGTGACCAGCAACTCACCCGCAGCATAAGGTGCTCCTGTAGAGTCTTCGTCAACTTTCTGTTCTAACAGCGGCATTCATAAATACAGGACCTCGACCTCATAGCCGCAATGATCGAACCAGCCAGCCGCGTCCCCAGGGGTGATTGCCGAGAGAGCCTCTGCTATAGCTTCGAGAAGAGCTTCGTGGGTGCGCGCCCCAAGCTTCCTTAGAATGTTCTTTATCTTGGAGAACGCTTCTTCTATAGGGTTGAGGTCCGGTGAGTAAGCTGGCAAGAACACCAGCCCGGCTCCCTTAGCCTCGATGAGTTCCCTTATCCTACTGGGACGATGCGCACCGAGATTGTCCAAAACCACCACCTGACCTTCGGAAAGCGTCGGGGCCAGGAAATGCTCCACGTATACCTCAAAGGCTTTGGCGTCGGTAGCACCTTGTATGCACATCGACTCTCCCATCCCGGATAAGCTCATCGAGGCTATGAGGGTGGTGTTCTTGCCCCGGTTTCTTGGCACCTTGCCGTAGGCTCGCTCTCCTCTCGGAGCCCGCGATCTCAGACGGTCCATCGAAGTGTGCATACCGGATTCGTCCACAAACACCAGTCGACTAACGTCGAAGTAGGATATTAGCCACCGCCATAGAGCTCTCGCTCCCTCGTCGCGTTCTTGGGCTACCGGCGACTTTTTTTGAGCGGCCACTCTCCAGGGAGGCGAGAGATGTTGCGACTCATCGTAGCTTCAGAGACCGTAACACCACTCTCATCCTCGAAAGTCTCGCAGTGCTCCTTTAGAGTCAGGTCGGGGTTGGTCTTCAGATGTGGGGGTAGCCATTCCCTCAAAGCCTTGCCTTTCACAGAAGGTCTGCCGGGAATCTTGTAGATGTCCACATCCCCCGTGAGGCGTCGGCGTCCCAGCCAGCGCTTTATGGTAGAGCGAGAGACTCCAAAGAGCTCTGCGACCTCCTTTCTTGGGATGCCACGGTCGATAGCGGCGAGCGTCTTCAATCTGAGGTCCTTCGAGTAGGCGTTCATGGAGATTATTCTCACGCAGGTCCCTTACTTACGCAACCTGCTGTAAGGACATACCCTGGGCATCCGATGGTATTAGAAACAGGGCGCAGGACACCGCAAGGATTGCCGCAACCACCAACGTCACGAGCGGACTGTTCCGGGCACTACCGTCCAACTTCAAGCACGAAAAGTTCACGACACCTCACCGGCCAGGTGCTCGTGTTTCATGACCGGGGCTTCTGGCCTTGCGTCGGGCTCCTCACCGAAGATTTCTTCGATAGCGTCAGGCTTCATTCCTTCTTCAGATAGCTGATCCCAACTTGCTTCAGGTTCTTCGTCCCAGTCCTCCTCCCAATCCCCACCGTATTCTTCGGGCTCGGGGTCCTTCGTAAGGTTGAACTCTGCTTTATACTCGTCCGCCAAGTCACGGGCCTGGGCTACGAACCTGCCGATATCCCGGGCTATCTCCGGAAGCCTGCTAGGACCAAACACCACAAAGCAGAGAATACCGATTAGGACCATCTCCTGGGCGCCAACACCAAACATCTTCTAGGCTTCCTGTCCGAGGCGGGCGCTTTTGTCCGGAGGCAATTCCTCGCCCGGGACGCCTTTCTCGTTCTTTTCAGAGATGCCGTTGCGGAACTCTCGGAGGCCCGCGCCCAGAGCCCTGGCGAGGCCCGGGATGCGACGACTCCCAAAGAGCAACAGCACTATAGCGAGGATTATGATTATCTCTGTGACGCCGAAGTTCGGTATCATTCTTACTACTCCTTCCTCTGATCCCGGAGGAAGGCCGCAGGGACCAACCTCCGGAAAAGTTTTGGCGTTCTAGCCCCGCTTCACCTTCCAGCCCGGAGCGCGGCTTCGTAGTTGATCCGTCCGTAACCGTAGCGGTCGTCCCTACCTCTTGACCCCATGTCCTTTGCGGTGCCGCGCATCAACCTGAGCTTCGCGGCGGAGCCCCGGCGGGGGTTTTGGGACTCGAGCAGGGCCACGAGGGCGGCAGCGTGCGGCGCAGCCTGGGACGTACCGCTGTAAGATGCGTACCGGTTGCCCGGAGAGGCACCCCAGACGGCCGTTCCGGGGGCCATTAGGTCGAGGCTGGGACCGTAGCTAGAAAACCCGGCCTTTCCTCCGCCCCCGCTAACGGCCCCTACCGATACCGCCTTGGAGTAGGCCGCAGGGTACTGGGGTGTACTGTTGCCAGTATTGCCCGAAGAGGCCACCGGCAGCGCACCCTTATTCCAGGCGTAATTCACCGCATTTTCGAGAGCTTTGGTTCTGCCCGGACCACTTATAGAGATGTTTATGGCGTCGGCTCCCCTATTGGCGCTCCAGACGGCGGCTTTGGCGACGGTCGCGTTGTCCGCGCGGCCGTTCGTCCCGACGACTTTGCCGATGAGCAGCCGCGAGGAGGGTGCAGCCCCTGCTATGCCGTAACCATTGTTGGTGTTCGCGGAGGCTATGGAGGCGACGTTGGTGCCGTGTCCCGTATCGTCCCGGATGTTCGTCGTGCCGTTGAGGAAGTTTTTGCCCGCGGCTATCTTGCTCCCCGAAAGCTCTACGTGAGACCTGTCGGCGCCTGTGTCGATCACCGCTATGAGCGCGTTGCTCCCCCGCCAGATGTCCCATCCTTGGGAGGCGCGCACGACCGGCAGCGTGTTCCGCTGGTTGTAGCGATAGTTTCTAAACATCGGGTCATTGGGTACCCAGTCAGGCTTTAGGAGATAATTCAACTCCACGGACTCTACGTCGGCATCCTGCTCGATCTCTTCTTTTTTGTCTTCGAGCAGCTTCTTCCGCTCGCCTTTATCTTCCTCGGCCTTCACGTTTCCAAGCTCCACGAGCTGTGCCCCGATCTCTGGCACCTCACTGATCACCTCGCCCTCTTTCGGCTTCTCACTCGCGGCTTTGAACTCATCTTTGTAGGTGACGAGCAGCTCGCCCTCAGCGTACTCATTGCCGTTCGCGTCGGTAGCCACGGAAGCGGATGTCAGGTTACCGTCCTCCGGCGCCGATTGTCCGCCGTTTCCGGTTTGCGCGTGTCCTGCCGCAGGAATTAATAGCAGGATCAAAAGAGCCGCCAGCACTGTGAAAAGCAGGCTTATACTGTGCCGGTAGCTTTTGCCGAAGACGTGGTCGTTGTTTCTGTAGCTCAAGGTTTGTCCCTCCGCTCCGATTTCTCTCTTGTACGTAAGCTTGCCCTCAAATGAAGACGCCGGCATCATCCCGGAAGGATGAAATCGGTACGGTAGATTGGCCTGTTTCTTTGCAAACCTAGACCAAAGTTGAGTATTGAGACCCTGCGAGGGAAGCAGAGTAAATAGATGAATGGGAAGAGGGGCCGAAGACTGGCCCCTCTTCCCATCTAAAGTAGTTTTCGTACTACTTGGGGTGAACTACTTCTAGCGGATTATCGAACCTTTTGCCAGCACTGTTGCAACGTCCATCGTAGGTACCTATACGGCCAATGTTTGCCTTGATTATCTCGGGAGTTTCATTCAAGCCAATGATTCGCCACTCAAACCTTCCGACGCCTACGCTACGATGTCCGCCGTGCCACCGGCCTTCAAAGGGTACAAAACTGTTACTGCGGCGCTCAGCCGATTTCACGTAACGGTAACCGTCTTTCCGGCCCTGTACCCACTTAACATCCTCACGTATCCAAGCCACTATCTTCATGTTGGGCGGTTTCGGAGACCATTTGCTGCTAAGCACATGTTCACCGTTGAAGCACCAGGTTTTATAACCGGTGAAGCTGAGCATGGGCCTGTTTTTTATGTCGACCAATTGCTTGACATGCTGAAACGTCTTGCACTTCGGGGCATACGCTTGTGCTTGGAGTCTGCCGGTAGCTGACGGCGCGGGAGAAGTAACTTTCTCGGAAGTTTGCACTGTAGACTTCACCGGAATCTTGTAAAGCATTTCAGGATCCTTGAGGGCCATAGAGATCTGCTGATCGTTGAGTCCCGCAACCTCTTTCGCGCCTTTGACGAACTCGGCACGCTGTTTTGGACCTAGATTGACCTCACCTTTGCTACCACCAGTCTCGGCGGCGTTCGCAGGCACCGCCCGCACCGCTCCTACGGCGAGTATTGCTGCCGTTATTAGGATCAGCAACACGCCTACTGGAATCGTCCTTGATCTTTGCCCCATCTTTCTTACCGTCCTTTCGGGCTACTGGTTTTCTTTAGACGAATACAGCTTGCTTCAAAATTAGAGAAGAGACATCATCCCTGAAGGATGATCTTGGTTTGCTTGGAGCTTCCCACCTCTCTCAACTCCACTAGATGTCTGTTGTCAGGTTTATGCCCACAACTCCTTAATGTGCCCTTGAGAACGATCCAGAAGGCGGTTGACCACCATCGCGTAGGTGTAGGCTGTCATCTTCGCTGCGATCCTGGTAGCCAGTCCCACCAGGGTCGTCGCCAGCGTCTTGCCGAGACCCAAAACCCTCTTGAGGCTCGAAAAGGCAATCTCGATGCGTTGCCTTGCGCCGGGTCTCCTCTTTGCCCGGTTAGTCTGAAGTAGGACTCCCACTTCGGCCAGGGCCTCTTCAAGAGCCTCGCTTCCGTAGGCGAGGTCCCCATACAATCTCCGGGCGACGCCATCTCCGAGAGCCGCCTCTTCGAGAAGCTCTTCGGTGAGGGTGATGTCCGCGACATTGGCGGGAGTGAGCTCATAGGAGACCGGGACCCCGTTGGTCGTCGACAGGAGATGGAGCTTCACCCCGTAGACGCTGAAAGATCCCCACCTAACCCATGCCGCGCCCGCAAAGCCCGCCGACTGCTTCACCTGGCGCGGATGGAGAAGAGAAAGCAGCGTCGAGTCGATGAGTAAGGTCTCCGGTTCTCCCACAAGTTCGGAGAGCACCGAACGCCTAATGGGCTCCAGGAAGCGCCTGAGCCTCCTCAGGCGGCGATGGAACGAGGAGGGATGCAAGCCCACGACGCCGGGGAACAAGTGCGAGAAAAAGCGTTCGCAGTCGCGCAAGAAGGAACGCTCCGACTCGATGCACCGCAGTTGTTGGAAGAGGGAGAGGGTGATCACTTCCGAATCCGAGAGCTTCTTCAAAGACTCGTAGCTGCTTGCTCTGGGGTTCACAGAGGCGTAAGTGTCATCCACCCGGCAGAATAAAATGCTCACCGCTTCTTCCAGAAGCTCAAAGCGTGGGGTATGGTGAGAGCGGGCCATCCGGTGCTCCTTTGGTCGGGACTACGGATGGCCTTCGTTTTATCTCGACAATCCACGCAACACACATCTAGCGCAGCGCTTGATCGAGGAGCAGTTCGCTCTGAAGGTGCGGACAACTGCGTTTTTAGTCGTAACCCACTAGCTCAAGACCTACGGCGTTTCTTTCTAATGATGGCTTGTACAATTGCTAAACTACCGCCGCACACACCAAACAAAAAACCTAAAGCAAGAAAATCCAGCAAAGAATAGAGGCCGATTGACGAAATTAGAATAAAGACCAAGTATAAGTAGCCTGCGAAGCTTAGAATACCTACTATTATTGATCCTGCTATCCAACTCCAGACCGAATGCCCTCTATACGTTGCGTATGGTCCGATTAGGTAAGCTAAACCTAGAGGTTCCAAGATTGCGATCAATAAAGTTAACATCGCCACCACGAAAAATAAGTCTAGCTGTATCAGAGAACTAGAAGAAGTACCAAAGTAAGCAAAGAAGACCGCCAAAACTAGGATGCCTCCCACTAAGGCCCACGGTAACAGCCGCCGTAGAACTTGAGACAATCTGTTGCTTCCCATCTAAGACCTCCAAAGTTTCCAACGCAGTCATCATCTTTGGAAGACTCATCAGGGAAGCTCAAAGTTGCTACCGTCGAGGGACTTCTCCTGGCTGCCGACTAAGAATCTATCAGCGCAAGCTCTCGGCGAGCACCTCTAGTTTCTACTCTTCCGTGACCTCCATAGTATTCCAATACTAGCCCCGGACCCTACGGCCGCGCCAAACATGAGCCCCCCTACCATAAGTCTGGTCAAAGTAACCATTCCAGGAGTAACTGTAGCTAATGTGCAGATCCAAATAGTTAATCCTACAATCGCTATAGTTCCTAATAATCCCATCCAAACCCGGAATACGCTAAAGTTGTCTTGTATCCTCCATCGTTCTATAGCATGGTAGGTCGAAAGATAAACTAGGCTTATGACTTCTAACATTCCGATCGATGCGGCGATCAATCCAACAATTATTAAAGGACCTCTCACAAAATGGGAACCAAGCCATGACAAAGATATAATAGGCACCATACCACCTACAATAAGAATCCATGGCAGCAGTCGCTTTATTCTTACACTAAGTGTGTCGCTACTCTGCAAGATAGTGGCTCCTAAAAATAACTACTACAAGATTTTTGATACTGTAACATATCAGACGATCTAGCTGTGTACAGAATCGCAAACTGCAGTATTTGTACTCTGTAAAAGCGAACCTGTTCCTTGTCTTCACATCGAGTTTGACAAGGAACAGGTTCAGTTCCTATTTAGCAATTGCCCTTGGGAGGAGCGGGGGAGCTAGGGGGTGGCTGACGATTTTTGAGGTATCGGTCACATAAGTTCACTGGGTCAGGACATCCAACGAGCCCAACAGCAGCACAAAGAGCAAAAACTCCTATTGTCACCGGAATTCCCACTGGTGGAGCCACTATCGAAAGGCCGGCACTTGCGCCAGTCGCGATAGCGCAATTTCCAGTAGCAATGCCGGTAGCTATCTTGCAATTTTTATTAGCGTTATCTACGCATTCTCTAAAAGTATTCGGAACAGCAAGAGCACCTCTTATTTGTCCCACGCTTTGCTGGGTTCTTCTGATGCGTTTGCAGTCTTCCACGAACTGTTGGGCGCTCATCCTCTTGCCGTCTTCAGTTATCACATAGGGGCTCGCAGATCTCGACTTATCGACACCGAAGATCATCTGACGATGTGGTCGTGCAGGCCTTCCCTGCCAAAGACGTGTAACTTTTACCTCACTGGTTCCGTGCGGAACAATTGACACACCTTGACGAAACCATACTTTTCTCAAGCGAACATCGACTATAAAGACTACGGCAAATGATCTTTGCTTGTGGTAACTTCCAACGCGTACTATGGCTAGATCGCTTTGGTCCGCGTTCACCATAGCTCTTCTCCAATCGAAACCAGCCCCAATGTTTCTTTGTGCTACTGCTAAACTCTTGTATGAGTTAGAAGCTACAACTATCCTCTTGGCAAGGTTGCGACGCTCCAAAGTTCCCGTAGATTTATTCGGAAGGCTAGTAGCAGCTTCAGCTACTGAAGGAAAAAGCATCCCGCTAGACAGTACACTGGCTGCCACCGCTGCTCCGCCTACACCTTTGAGAAACTGTCCGCGGCTCATACCGACGACTGCTTCCGCAGCCCTCTCAGGCAGCTTTTCGACAACAGCCGATTCCTCGACCTTAGGTGCGCCTCCTATCTCTCCAAGCGCCTGCATCACCTGCCAGGTGGAGGAAGGCCCCAGCTTGCGGCTCAGCGCGTAGCCCATCCGCCAGCCGGCCCATGCCCTTAGCACCTTCTCGCCCTCTACCTCGAAGAGGGTCGGGGTCCACTTGGCGTCTTTACCGAGTGCCTCTTCGCGCCAAGCGAGGAGCTGTGGATCGTTTAGGTTCTGGACTTCTAGTTTGTCGCCGACCTTCTCCTGCACACCTGCGGCCAAGTCGGCGCAGGTGCCGCACCCGGCGTCGAAGCCCAGGATGAGCTTTTTGGTCTTGGGAGCTTCTCCGTTCACCACCTTAAGCATCAGCTACCTCCGTATCTTCTCGGTCTGCGAGATCCCTTGATCTCTTTCTACGGATAGCTTGCCCGAGGGCGATGGACCACACATCATCCTTCAGGGATGATGTTTCGTGGCTTGGTTGGTCCGATCTGGTGCTAGGACTCTGGAGCGTGGCGCCGGAAGAGGTCCCGGCGGCTGCTGACCTCGTACTTTCTGAGGATATTCCTGACGTGGGTCTTTACCGTCGGGAGGCTTACGTATAGTTCGCTGGCTATCTCGGCGTTCGAGTGGTGGCGGAGCACGAGGGTAAGGACTTCTTTCTCTTTGGTGGTCAGGCTCTCGTACTTCAAGGTATCGAGGAGGTGTGATTCGGCTTCGTCGGGGTTGATGGTCAAGAGCCATACTCGTTCTCCGGCGTGCGTACGCCGGACTACTTCTGGTAGCTCGGCGCCTTCCACGCCTTTGTGCAGGTAGCCGTCGGCCCCGACCAGGGTAACCATCGCCAGGTCTTCGGCCGCGTTGTGGGCGGTGTGGATCAGGACCCGGGGCGGGTCCGGCAGGGCTTTTATGTCCCGGCAGACCTCTATGCCGCCAGTCTCTCCCTTGAGGCGGAGGTCCAGAACCACCAGGTCCGGTTCGAGATCCGATACGAGCCGCATCGCCCCGTCGGCGTCTTTGGCCTCTCCCACGACCTGTATATCGTCGGTGAGATCCAGAAGGCTTTTCATGCCGAGCCGGATGGCCGGGTGGTCGTCTACCAGCAGAACCCTCATTTCTTGCCGAACCTCAGCTCTATGGTGGTGCCTTTTCCGGACTCGGAAGCTATCTCCAGCTCCGCGCCGATCTCCTCGGCCCGCGAGCCCATGAACCCGAGGCCCATGCCATCGGCGGTATCCTCGGAGGAGAAGCCGCACCCGTCGTCCCGGATGCGGAGGACGTAGACGGGTCCTGCGCGGCGCGACTCCAGCCACAAGTTGCGGGCGCCGGAGTGCTTGGCGACGTTCCAGGACGCTTCTATAAAGACCCGATTGGCGACGGAGATCTCCGCGTTCGTCAGGGTTTCTAGCGGGGCTTGCAGGTCTACGTGAGTCCGGATATCAAAATATTCTCCGAACTTCTCCAGCCTCTCGGCGAAGTAAGCCGTGGGGGTGAGGGAGTTCTCGGTGGTGAAGATGCGGAGCTCGTCTATCGGTTTGGAGAGCTGATGGTCCGCCTCTTGGCACGTATCCAGCGCCCGTTCCAGCAGCGCCCAGACGGCATCCGGTTCGTTGCTGTCGCGGGCTTTGGTGCAGGCTTCGATCATCATCCGGGTGCCGTGGACGTTCTGCTTTACCGTGTCATGCAGTTCGCGCACGATGCGTCCCTGCTCCAGCTTCCGCGCCGCTTCTTCTTGCTCCCGGGACAACGCCTCGTTTACCCGGGTTGCCAGCAGAGTCCTTACGGTTAGGACGACCGCCAGCCCGGTGCCGGCCACGAGCACGTACCCTTGCACCGGGGGGTTGTATGTGCTCCAGGCCAGCAGAAACCCATACTGTAGCAGTGGGGAGAACGGTCCCAGCCAGAAGAGCAGCGTGCCCAGGCTACTTACGCGAGGGCGGAGGGCGAGGGCTTCGGATTCCCAGTGCAGCGCCGTGAGGCCCAGAAGAACTACGCCCCCGGCCTGTAGCATCCCGGGCCAGTTGCCGAGTTCGTACCAGCCCGTAGATCGCAGTTGCAGGTACACGCCGTCCGCCGCGAGGAATAGCAGAAACCCACCTACCAGAAGCTTTAGCGAGGGAGCGCCACGAGGCGTTACGAGGACCGAGAGGCACAGAACGAAAAGTCCCAAATCCAGTACCGGCTGGAGCAAGGCCACGAAATTTTCTACGGCTATGGCGCTTACGGGATCCGCTTGCAAAGGTTCAGGGTCTAGCAAGAAGTACCAGATCAAGAGTCCCGAAGTGAGTGCGACACCCAAAGCGTCAAGCACCGCTATAGAGACTATCCTCTTCCTGACGGTCGTTACGAGCCACAATAGCGCCCAGAAAAGGAACAAGTAGGAGATGGAGTACGCCAGGGTTTTGGGCACTGCGATCACCGGGAGCGAGGGGTCCCATCCGAAAAGCTGGCACAAGGTCCAGATAATAGGCCCCGGGAAACGCGCCAGCAAACCTACCCCGAGCAGAACCCAGAAGAGTCGGCCGGCGCCGACGGTCTTTCCTAAAACTCCTAAAAGCGCGACCAACGCAAAGACAGCCGCCATCCAGATAGCGCTCGCGGACACTACAGCCCGGCCGATAGAGTCGGCTGGAAGAAAGGCGAACAGTAGTAGGGCCGTAGTCCCGCACGCCAACACTATCTTGGCGGCTTTCTCGGTGCTTAGAGTTCTGAAAAAGCCCCGGGTCATGGTTCTCTGTCCGCCGAGCACTAGCTACTCTCCTATAAATACACTCTGGCTTCTTCGACAGAAGAGATGAAGCATCGAATTGCTAGGAGCAAGGAATAACTTTTGAAAGGTTGCCATTGAAAGATTTTCCGTACGCTTTTCAGAAGTCTCTGTTCCCTGTAACCGGGCAACGAATTGCTGGTCCTTTTTCTTTCCTGAACACTTGCCCCCCTACTTCAATCCTCAACTACAGTGTAAATTCTACAATAATAAGTTCAAAAAAGCACCGTCTAACGGTTTGAGTTTGATCCGCTGACAAGAAGGGTGATGCTGCGTTTAGTTATCTAGCTGGTAGTTTTTTATTAGTGGACACAGAATCGAGGTTCTCCGACCTAAAGCACCAGATCAAGCAGCATCTTCAGTTCCCGCGGCCAGGCCTCATCAAAGACATTCTAGGGGCCGCCACCAACATCTCCTCCCCCGTCTCCGCCGGAGCCTATACCTCCGAGGCCGCCGAGTCCCGTGTATCCGCCTCCCCAGTCATCGGAGTGAGGTCTCCCTGATCCGTCGAGCACCCCAAAAACTGCGGACAGCAACCTGAAGACCTCCGGGTCGAGTTCTCCGGGGGTTGGCCTCGTCTCGTCTGCACGAACACTTAGTAGACGCGCAACCTCGTCATACAGGGAAGGCAATAGAAGCAGCGTTACACCCGAGCTTTCGAAAAAATCGAGAGCCTTCCCCGGCTCTTTGCTCACCCAGATCGCAAAATTCTCCCGGGCCTCGGAGAGGAGGTTCTGGAGTTCTCCTCGTAGCCGGTCTCCGGCCCGGGTCCGCCGCCAGCCACCGCGCATGAGCATGCTAATAATTCCGGGGGCCGAACGCTCGTACAGTCCCCGGGCACGCAATGAAGGCAGGACTTCCATATCGACGTAGCCGTCGGGTCCGTCGTAGCGATCATCTAGGGCCCGCCACAGCATAAAGACCGGAAGCCCATCTTCGGGAGTCCAATCTCCTGAAAGTTCTTCATCAAAGAGGCGGAACGTTGCGAAGAGGGGCCAGTCTTTGGGCACGTCATCCCTTTTGCCGCGAATGAAACGTATGCCCGACTGCGACTTCAAGGTCTCGGGAGATTCTCGAACATCAAGCCAGCCGCGCCCCACCAACTCCAGGACCGACTGCTCGAACACTTCGTAACCGCTTTTGAAGCGCCCAGGTGGACCATGAACGAGTATATGCGCCTCGGACGCGTTGAGGTCTTTTATAGTGGTGTTGTGGGCAATTCTCATTAGTTTCGTCCTCGTTTGCCGATGCCTCAATGATACCCGAAGCAGAGCAAAGCCGTCTTCAAAGAAGACGCTCATCTCTGATGAGTAGTAGGGAGAAAGAGAAGGAATTCTTGACGACGCGTCCTGGGAAACGACCCTGTTAGACTAGTTTCCATTGTGAGAGCGTTCGTCTTTCTGTCGTTGCTCCTGGTTCTTCTGGTGACCTCTGCCTCTTGTGCAGCTTTATCAGAGGTCCGCCAAGATATTCCTGAAACCCAGCCCATAGCGCTCATCTTGGTGGACGAGCTCACCTGGGAGGAGGTGCTGGAAACTTCCTCATTGGAGAAGGTCTTTAGAGAAGGCGCCGTCGCCAACCTCTCCACCACCCAGGGCGCGGCGCCGGTAGGCCCCCGTATGGGCCACGTCCTGCTCGGGGCGGGCTCCCGCGTGGACGCCTCGCTACTTCCCGAGAGCCTTCCGCAGCGGGCCGGGGAGCTGCCCGGAGCCTTCAGGGGACCGGCTTCGTCAGTTCAGCCGGGGGCCCTGGGCGAGAGACTGGCTGAGGGGGAGGTAGCAACGGCGGCGGTCGGAGAACGGGCGAGGTTGGTCGTGATGAACCGGGAAGGACGGGTGTCGAACACCTACGAGGCTCCGAAAACTTCGGAGAACCTGGAAGCCGCCCTCGCAGACGGGGCGGGATTCGTTGCCGTAGACGCCGGCGGCCCTAAAGAGGCCGGACGGCTCTCCGGGATCGCCCGGGAAGCCGGGGCGGTGGTGACGGTAGCCTCCCCGACCCCACCCGCGGGCTCCGCAAACCTGACGCCTTTTGCGCTCGTTGGCGCCGGAGAAGGCTTACTCTACTCCCCCGCAACCCGCACCCGGGGCCTCGTATCCAGTACCGATGTCGCCCCCACCCTGCTGGTACAACTCGGAGTAGATCCGTCGCCGGGGATGCAGGGCCGGGTTGCGGCCGTTAGTCCGGGAAGCTTTGGGGTGGCGGTCCGGCTCGACGGGCGGCTCTCGTTCGTGACCGAGGAGCGCTTTTCGGTCTGGATTCTCGTCGGGGTGGCGATGCTCGCCGGGGCGGCGCCGGCCGTTCTGCGGAAGAGAAAAGCCGGCGCGGTCTACACGTTGCTCGTGCTGGCGGCGCTTCCGGCGGGAGCGCTGGTCGTCGCCGCGGTCCCGATCACCAACGTTTTGGGAGTAGCTTTCCTGACGCTGTCTCTCGCCGTCGTGCTGGCAGCCTTGTTTTGGAGGCTTTCGGGTTCGAATGCCGGCCGGGTCTCCGGGGTGTTTCTCGTGGTGTCGGCCCTGATCCTGGCCGACACCATCTCCGGCGGGACCTTAATGAAGCTCTCGACGCTCGGCTACAACCCGGCCTACGGGACCCGCTTCTACGGTATCGGCAACGAGTATTCGGCTTTTCTGGCCGGCAGCCTCACGGTGGGCGTGGGCGCGCTCGTCCACCGGCGCCGGCTGTTTCTGGTGCCGGTGCTGGCCGTCGGGCTTTCCGCGGTCCTAATTCTCGGGTTGCCGACCATGGGCGCAGACGTTGGAGGTTCGCTCGCGCTGGGCTTGGGCTTCGGCGCAACGGTCGGTCTTCTCCGGAAGAGCCGGCTGTCCGGCCTGGTCTTCTGGACGGGGACCGGCTTGGCCCTGGCGGCCGGGCTGTTCCTGACGAGCGGGATGCTCTTCCCCGGCGTTTCGCACGGTTCGCAGGCGGCGGGTGGCGAAACCGGGCTGGCCGAAGTCCTGGTGCGGAAACTGCTCTTGAGCCTGGACCTTCTCCTGAACCCGGTATTTTTAATGATCTTTGTTGTAGGCTCGGCCGTGGTGCTACTAGCCTGGCGCCGGAGCCGGGGCACGGCGTTCGGCGCCGGGTTGCTCGGGGCGGCGATCACCGCCTTCGCGTCCGGCGCGCTCAACGACTCCGGAATCCTCGCCGCCATCTTCGTGCTCGCCTACCCTTCGGTGGCCGCCGGCATGTTCTTGATGTCGGAAGAAGGACGGGAAAACAACAAAAGCAGTAGAGTCCGTTGAGTTGGCCGCGGCATCCGGCAAGACCCCGGTAGCCAGCCACAGGAAGTTTGCGAAAAAAGCCCCGGAAGCGTTGACTCGCGACTAAGATAGAGGGCAATGTTCCTTTTGTAGGTGTGAGAGGCTATCTTGCCGGTCCGTACCGACAGGTTTGCAAAATCCGTCTACGGTAGGTCGTACGTTCCCGACCTGACGATCGCCGCCTGCAAAACCGGCAAGGACACCTGTCAGGGCGACCGTGGCGGGCCTATGTTCAAGAAATCCAACGGCGCTTTCTACCAGCTCGGGATCACCAAGCTCGGGATCACCAGTTTCGGCGCGGGATGTGGCGCGCCGGGCCATCCGGGCGTATACACCGAGGTCAACTCTCAGCCGATAAAAAGCTTTATCACGAAAGCGGCCCGGAGGTAATTCGGCGTAAACCATGCGGACTATGGCCGGCCAACGGCCTTCTCCATCGCCCGCATAGAATCCCGGGCGAAACGCCGCTGCAAAATCCGGGCAAAGGGTTTCCCGATGCTTGCCAGGGCGTTGTTCGGCTTCGAAAAGGCGTAAATATCGTACCAGACCTCGTCGTCCCGGCCCCACTCGACGGCGAAACGCTCTTCGCCACTCTCGGCGTGCTCCGGTAAGGTCCCGTAAGCAAACCCGGCGCGCCGGACCCCGCTGTCCTCGTCTTCGATCAGATAGACTACCCTGCAAGCGTTGAGTGACCACAGGCCGTAGTGTTTTCCGAGAACCGCGACCGTATTTCCGACCTCTACGCGCGTCTCCGGCCAGCAGACCCTCACCCACCCGACCTCGAACATCCGCCAGCCGCGCAGCGCGTCTACCGCCCGCCCGAACGTCTCCTCACCCGTACCGAGCCGGACGCGGTTGTGGTCCACGACGTATCCGGCTACTTCCGGCGCTACTTTTCGCGAAGCCCCGACCTCTTTGTAAGAGAGCGGCGCGTTCTGTTGTGAGCGAATAAACTCGTTGATCCTTCGCTCCGAAGGTTCGCCGGCGAGAAACAAACCCTAAGTCCCCGAAGAGCCGAAACCGCCCGCGCCCCGGCCGTCGATCCCAGCTTCCAGAGAATCTACCTCGAAGAAGCTGGCATCCGCCGCCCGCACGAAGACGATCTGGGCGATCCTCATGCCCACCTCGACCTCGAAAGTGTTCTCCCGGTCGTGGTTTATGAGGGGGACCCGGATCTCCCCCCGGTACCCCGAATCTATCAGCCCGGGTGTGTTGACAAGCGATATGCCGTGCTTGACGGCCAATCCGCTGCGCGGCAACACGAGACCCGCGTATCCATCGGGAATAGCGACTGAGATCCCGGTCCGCACCAACGACCGTTCACCTGGCGACAGGCTCGAGTCCTCGACCGAGCGTAAATCGTACCCGGCGTCCCCGGCGTACGCCCTTGTGGGAACTTGGGCCTTTTCGGAGGCTCGTCGGAAGGGAACCTTCAAACGATAGCTCCGGGATGGGTGGGATAACCAGAATCCATACGGTTCGTCATCTTAGCAAAAGCCGGCGGGTAGAACGCCCGGATGCTGACTAGCCGGCGGACTGAAGTGCTATTCTGTACCGCATGGATAAGACTCGGAGAGAACGCTATTTAGTAACCTCGGCGCTGCCGTATGCGAACGGGGCTTTGCACGTCGGCCAGATCGCCGGTGCTTACCTGCCGGCGGACGTGTTCGTTCGCTACCTGCGCGCCCGGGGAGAAGACGTGATCTACATCTGCGGCACTGACGAGCACGGCGTCCCGATCACGCTAACCGCCGAACGTGAAGGCAAGAGCCCTAAAGAGGTCGTTGACTACTGGTACACCCACATGAAAGAGACGTTCGGGCGCTTTGACATCAGCTTCGACAACTTCTCCCGCACCTCGACGCCGGTACACGCGAAGAACACCCAGCTCTTCTACCGCAAGCTGAAAGAAGGCGGTTACATAAGCGAGGCCGAGAGCCAGCAAATGTACAGCCCGGCCGAGGGACGGTTCCTGCCGGACCGCTATGTCGAGGGAACGTGCCCGGTGTGCGGTTACAAAGAAGCCCGGGGGGATCAGTGCGACAACTGCGGAAGTTGGTATGAAGCTTACGAGCTGATCGAGGCGCACTCCAAGATCACCGGCGCCCCCGCTGAAGCCCGCGAAACCCGGCACCTGTACCTGGACCTGTCGCTGTTCTCCGACCGTTTGAAAGAGTACATCTCGAGCCAGGACCATTGGCGCGCCTCGGTCAAGAACTTCATCTTGGGGATTATCGAGGCCGGGTTGGAGAAGCGCTCCATCACCCGCGACATCGAGTGGGGCGTTCCCGTCCCCGAGTCAGGCTTTGAGGATAAACGCTTCTACGTTTGGTTCGACGCGTGCATCGGCTACCTGTCGGCCACCGTCGAATGGGCCGAGCTAACCGGCGAGCCCGACCGCTGGCGCGAGTACTGGCAGGAACCGGACACGAAGATGATCCACTTTATCGGCAAAGACAACACGGTCTTTCACACCACGGTGTGGCCGGCGCAGTTAATGGGGGTCCGCGAGGACGGTGAAGAGCCTTTCCTGCTCCCCTACGACGTGCCCGCAAACGAGTTCATGAACCTCGAAGTCGTCGTGGACGGCGAGCCGCGCCAGATGCAAATGTCCACGAGCCGAAACCTGGCCGTGTGGCTGCACGAGGCTCTGGACCGTTTCCCGGCCGACCCGCTGCGCTTCTACCTGGCCTCCAATTTGCCGGAGACCGGGGACGTAGCCTTTTCATGGCGGGAGTTTCAGGAGCGGGTGAACTCTGACCTGATCGGCAACCTCGCCAATTACGTAAACCGCGTCCTCTCTTTTACCGAAAAGTACGCCGCTGGCGAGATACCCCGGCCCGAGAAACTACCGCAGGAAGTCCTCGACGTCTTCGAAGACTTCAAAGAAATAGAAGCCCGCTACGAAAAGAAGATGCTCGCCCCCAAACCCCGCGAAGCCCTCGGAGAGCTAATGGCCCTTGGCCGGCGGGCAAACCGCTTCTTCGACGCGGAAGCCCCCTGGAAAACACGCCGGGAAGACCCCGAAAAAACCGGGATCACCCTGTACGCCTGCTCAGCGCTAATCGGCTCCATCGCCTACCATGCGGCCCCCTACGTCCCGGACGCCGTCTGGCGGCTACAAACCTTCTTCACCGGCCCCATCGTACGCATCACGGACCTGAAGCCGCCGGACAGCTACCGGGTAACGGGTTCCAAACCGCTGTTCCGCAGGATCGAGGACGCGGAGATCTCCGACGCCGAAGAGCAGCTCGCCCGGGCGGCCCGGGGAGAGTAGAGCACCGGTCACTCAGACGCCGGTCTCCAGTTCGTATCCTTCTTCCTGCCACGCGTTCGTGCCGCCCTGCATGTTGGCGACGTTGGTGTAGCCCATCTCCTGAAGGGTTTTTGTCGCCAGCGTTCCCCGGCCACCGACGGCGCAGTGGACCACTATGCGGGCGTCTTTGTCCGGCAGCTCGTCGGCGGCCAGGTACTCCAGCAAGCCGCGCGGGATGTGCCTCGCGCCGGGGATGTGGCCTTGCTGCCACTCGCCCGGCTCCCGCACGTCGAGCACGGTAAAGTCTTCGTTGGATTCCAAAGAGTCGTGGACTTCCTCGACGCCCACCTGTTCCGTTTCCCCACGAGCCTCAGAGACCATCTCCTCGTAGCTCTTGGCCATCTCGCACCTCCCGTTTTTGTTTCTGTGCGGGGTTATGTTAGCACCGTTCCGATTGCCCGCCGTCCGCGCAGAAAGTGTCGGCCGGTTCGCATCTTTCATGCCGACGGCTACGAACTAGAGTTTTTAGGGAAGAATAAGAATTGAAACGGGCGGCAAATTGTAAACTTAGAAGCTCCGCCAGTAGGCTATGGTTGACGACAAGATCGTCCCTCCCAACGGTAGTGGGTCCAGCCCTCGCGTACGAGCCTGCGCACGGTTATGATCACCCCAGAGAAGGCGAGCCAGAAGTCGATCACCCGCCCGCACCTCTCGGTACACCACACGAGCTTCTTGTGGGCGTTGGTCCAGGAGTTCGTACGCTCAACTACCCACCGATTCGTCGCTGCTAGTGGGGCTGGCTTGCCTTTCTCGGAGATCTCCGCCAGTAGGCCACGGTCGTGTAGCTTCTCTCGGGTGCTCTTTGAATCGTAGCCACGGTCGAGGTGGACGCTGATCCGCTCGGGCAACTCTCCCACAATCTCCATAGCATCCAGGGTCTCCTCCAGCAGTGGCGAGTCGTGACGGTTGGCCGGAGCGGCTATGGCTCCCAGTGGGATACCGTTGGCGTCTACTACCGTGGAACGCTTTATGCCCTGCTTTCCCCGATCTACGGGGCTTCTACCCGCCTTCTGACCGCCGCACGGAGCTTTGGTGATGCAGCAGTCTAAGGCAACATTCGAAAGATCGAGACCAATTATCCGGTCGTAGGCATCGAGCGCTATCTTCTGTAGCTTTTCCATTACTCCAAGCTCGATCCACTCGTCTCGGCGACGCCTGATGGTGGTGGCTGAGCACTCCTCGTCGGCAATCCTCTCGTAGGCGCAGCCGAAGACCAGAACCTGCACGAGTTTGTCGAAGATCACTCGCTCCGGTATGCGGGGATTGTGGCAACCCAGAGGATGAGTCTCTTGGTGCTCGGGCAACAGGACGGCGAACTGCTCCCAGATAGGCTCGATGATGTATGGTGGCAGGACGGGCATGGGTTGCTCCTTGTTCGGAAAGCTTTGAGGACTTCCCGAATGATTTAGCATTCCATGCCCAACTCATAAACTGTCGCTCCCTCCCTACTGGCGGAAGCTCTTATAAGGTCAAACATTCGAAATGCGCATAGAAAGGCGGGCTGGGATGAGCGAGTACGATCTGGTAGTGATTGGGGGCGGCACGGCGGGGCTGGTCGCGGCGGCGGGCGGGGCCTTTCTCGGCGCGAAGGTCGCCCTCGTAGAAAAGAACAAGCTCGGCGGCGATTGCCTCCACTACGGTTGCGTCCCAACCAAAGCCCTCATAAAAAGCGCCAAAGTAGCGAACCTCATGCGCCGCGCCCCGGAGTTCGGCATCGGCGAGGTCGATGTCGAAGTAGACTTTCCCGCCGTAATGCGCCGGATGCGATCCGTTATCGAGAAGGCCGGCGAAGCCGACGACCCCGACAGGTTCCGCAACCTCGGAATCGAGGTCTTTCTGGGCGAGGAGGCCCGCTTCGAGGCGCCGCAGGAGGTCTCCGTAAACGGCAGCCGCCTCCGCTCGCGGAGCGTCATTTTAGCCTCCGGCTCTTACGCCAAACCGCCGCCCATAGACGGCCTCGAAGACGTCGGCTACGTGGACCACGTAAGCGCTCTGGAGCTGGAGAAGCTACCGCGCTCCATGATCGTCATCGGCTCCGGCCCGATAGGCACCGAGTTCTCCCAGATGTTCGCCCGTTTCGGATGCCGGGTAGCCGTGATCTCCTCTTCCCCCCACCCGCTCCCTAAAGAAGAACCCGAAGTTAGCGCCGCCCTGCGGAGCTTTCTGGAAGAAGACGGCGTCGAGGTTCACGGGAACGTCCGGGCACGATCGGTGCGCATCGAGAACGGCGAGAAAGTCGTCACCGCCAAGAACAAAAGGAGCGGCGAGGAGTTCGAGGTACGCGGAGAGGAGATCCTGGTAGCCGCCGGCCGCGCCCCCTCCGCAGAAGGCCTGAACCTCGACGCCGTCGGTATTACCCTCGGCGATAACGGCGTACAGGTAGACGAATATCTCGAAACAACCGCCAAAAACGTCTACGCTTCGGGCGACATCACCGGCAAGCTCCTCTTTACCCACGCCGCCGAGCATCAGAGCCGCACCGCCCTCTCAAACGCCCTCTTCCCCGTAAAACGCAAGGTAGACTACGACGCCTTCCCCTGGACCACCTTCACCGACCCCGAAGTCGCCCGCGTCGGCCTCACCGAGCAACAAGCCCGCGAACAACACGACGACGTAAAAGTATTCCGCTACCCGTTAGAAGACCTCGACCGGGCCATCTGCGACAGCGAGAACAAAGGCTTCATCAAGATGGTTACGGACAAAAAAGGCGGCATCCTAGGCTGCCACATTATCGGTCCCGAAGCCGGGAACTACATCGCTGAAACCGTCCTCGCCATGCGTAAAGGCATCTCTATCGACGACCTCTCCCAAACCGTGCACGTCTACCCCACCCTATCCGAGAGCGTAAAGAAAGCCGGTGACAAATACTTCCGTGAGCGCCTGTTCACCGGGCGCAACAAGAAAATACTCGGCGGCTTCTTCTCCAGCCGTCGCTTCGTGGAGAACCAGGTGGAGAAGTTAAGAAGATAGCGGACCGGAATCGTACGGCGTCGGCCTTTGGGGTTTGTCTCCGTTCTGCTCCTATGTGGTGGTCCCGGTAGTCGCCGCGCTGCTGGCCGGCGACTACCCGCTCTTTGCGGGGATGGCTTTCTGAACGTCCTCTCCGCTGATGGACCCGGAGATGTTCTTGCTTACCGCCGGGGAACTCGGCCCGGGTTTTGCCGGGGCGCGACTGGTTGCCGCCTTCGGAATGGGCCTCGTGGTGGGGTACGCGACCTGGGCCTTGCAACGCCGGGGATTGTTGGAGAACCCGCTTAAAGGACATAGCTCGTGCAGCACTAGCCCCGCCGACGAACCGGACAAGGTAGTCCGGGCGTTCTGGCAAAAGCCGGATCTCAGGGCGGCGTTCGACCGGGTGTTCAGGAAGACCGGCTTTTTCCTCGCCAAGTGGCTCACGCTCGCGTTCTTGCTAGGAGCCTGATGGTCGTCTACGTGCCGGCCGGGGCCGTAGGCAGCCTGCCCGGCTCCGGGAGCCTTCTTTCAGCGCCGCCCGCGGTGGTGGTTGGAGTGCCGACGTACCTGAACGGCTACGCCGCGATCCCCACTATCGGCGGCCTGATGGATCCCGGGATGTCCGAAGGTGCGGCGCTCGCGTTTATGACCGCTGGAGGCGTCACCAGCGTCCCGGCGGCGATGACCGTCTTCGCCCTCGTCAAGCAGCGGGTGTTCGGCAGGTATATCGTCCTGGCGCTCGTTGGTTCTGCAATTACCGGGTTCGCCTACACCGCGTTTACAGCCGCGTTTGCGGCGCTGGTCTAGTCAGGCTTTGCGGTGCTGGGTGGCTACTTTGTACGTGCCGTCGGGTAGCTCGTCTAGCTCGTAGTCGCCGAAGAGGATGGGGTCGGCGCGGTGGAGGCAGAGAAAGAGGCGGAGGGCGAGGGTCCGGATCTCGCTTTCGGCGTGCGCGTCGGCCCGCATCTCGATTATGTGCCGCAAGGCCCGCACGTTTCCGGTAAAGACCATCGGGGCCTCGGTCTCGTTGGGAAGTAGCGACCGGGCGGTCTGCTGCACTTTCTTTCGGGCGTCGGTCTTATAGTCGGCGGAGAGCATCGCCACCCCGCCCTCTTGCTTTTCCAGCAGTTCTTCCGCCATCGCCTCGTACTCGGCGGCGGCCCGGTCCGCACGACCTTCGAAGAGCCGGTGCAGGCCTTCGTCTTGCTGGTACTCGGGTCGCTCGACAAAGCGGAGTACGCTTCCGCTAACGTAGCGCTGACTAATCTGTGAAAATCCTGCGCCGGCGCGGTGCCGGACCAACTCGTGCGTGACGCTGCGGCTGATGCCGTAGAGCAGAAAGCTGAAGCTGGCGTGCTCCAGCACGGAACCGTGGCCCGCTGAAGTGAGCCGTTCGAAGTATGCGGCGGCATTATCGTTGGTGGTGCGGCGGGGTCCGAAGCTCGCGTAGCACAATTGCCCCGCTGTTTTGCAGAGTTGGGAGGAGTCGGGAAGTTCTGTCGGGTCGTTGACGTAGTCGGGGAAACCGAGTGCTTGGTCGAAGCCTTCGAGAAACCCTTCGAGGCCGGCGACGTTGGTCTGGGGCCGGGCCAGCATCACCACGCCGGGCGCGCCAAGATACGGTGTGCCCGTTTCGGTGTGGCGGACTGTGGAGTGGATCGTGGGGAAGCCATCGGAGACTATGCCTCCGAGATGTTCGAAAAGATTTTCTATACGCCCGACGTTTTGTTCGGCTGTCTCCACCAAGCTCCCTTCTTTGGATCTCTAGGGCGAAGGGTAGCGGATTACCCCAAGACCCCAAGCATGTCTGTGAGTATGTTTCTAGCCGGAGCCACCGGGGATGTTGATCCAGTCGACCGAATACCCGGCCATCTGGAGGCTCTGCACGACGGTCGAGGGGTCTTCCGCGGTGAGCCGGAAGACCATGGTGCGGCTACCGCCCCTTTTCTCTGGGGATGAAAGGGCGCTCAGTATGTCTACGTTGAGGTCGTGGATGACCTCGGCGACTTCGGCCAGTACCCCGGGACGGTCCGGGGCCTCTACCTGAACCTGGCTACCCGCCTCGTGTACCCCGGTGAGCGCCACCAGGGCGCGCAACACGTCGGTGGAAGTAACGATGCCTACCAACTCTTCTTTGCTACCCTCTTCGGTTACGACCGGCAGAGCGTTTATCTTGCGCTGGTACATCTCTTTGGCGGCGTACCCGACCGGGTCTTGTGGGTGTGTAGTGACTAGCTCTTTAGCCATAATGTCACCCACCCGCATGTTCTGAAGGACTTCTTTCCTGTCACCGTCGCCTTCGGGTGGACTGGCGTCGCCCAGGTCCCGGTCGGAAATTATGCCGACCAACTTCTCACCCTCAAGGATCGGGATGTGACGTACGCCCTTTTCGCGGCAGATGTCGAGTGCCTCGGACGCACTCGCATCCGGACCGAGCGTCTCCAACTCCCGGGTCATTAGATCTCGAACCAACAGCATTTTTACCTCCCCGGCATCGTGGCGCAAAGGCTTTCTGGAAGATCCCCGGACCGCGCACTCACTACCCTTCTCCAAGATACTCTACCAGAAAAGAGCCTTTTCGCGCTCGCCGCCGGGCGTGCAGCAAAATTAGACGGCTTCGGTTAGACGGCTTCGGAGAGCGCCTGGCGCAGGGTACCGGCATATCGGCTGGTGCGGATGGTCCTTAGGGCTTTGATCTCGACCTGCCGCGCCCGCTCCTGAGAGATACCCAGGGTTTCGGAGACTTCCCGCAAGGTGCGGGTTTTACCGCCGTCTAGACCGTGGCGCAGTTCCAAAACCTTCGCCTCGCGCTCGGGCAGCGTCCTGACGGCCTCGACGAGCGTCGACTCCCACTGTCCGGCTTCTGCGCGCGCGAAGTCGTTCTCCAGGCGTTCGTCCGGGAGCAAATCCCCCATCTCCGAGCCGTCTTCGGCGCCGATACGGGCGTTGACGCTCCCGATGGGCTGGCTAACCCTTCGCAACCGGCGGGTCTCTTCGGGCTCTACGTCGAGCCTCTCGGCAAGTTCTTCGTCCGTAGCCTCCCGGCCCAACTCGACGCTGAGCTGCGCTTCGGCCCGGCGCAAACGGAACAAAGAATCTACAACGTGGGCCGGGAGTCGTACGGTGCGGCCCTGATCCGCGATGGCGCGGGTTACGGCCTGACGGATCCACCACGTAGCGTACGTCGAGAATCGGTTGCCCATCGAGGGATCGAACTTCTCGACCGCCCGGATCAAACCGGCGTTCCCCTCCTGGATCAGATCCTCGAACATCACCCCCCGGCCCCGGTACTTCTTGGCGATGGAAATAACGAGCCTCAGGTTCGCCTCTATAAGCCGCCGACGGGCTTCTTTGTCCCCAGCGTGGGCCCGACGGCTGAGGTCCCGCTCTTCGGCTGCGTCTAGCAACTTTCCGCCCCGGATACGTCCTAAATACTGTGTGAGCGTGTCTTGTTCCATCCCATCCCCTTCTCTGAATCTACTTTCGGCATTTCGTGTCGGTGGCGCTACGCGGCTGATGGTCCTCGTCCGGCGCCTCCGGCTTGCGGGCCCGCGTGTGTTACAAAGCGGCCGAGAACCTTTTCGTCGAGGCTGGAAGTGACCAACCAACTTCTTCCGCAGTTGCAGTCGAGCGTGAGGTTTCTACGGCCTTCAGGAGCTTCGGCTATAACCACTTCTCTAAAAGACTTTAAGCAGCACGCGGGAAGGCCCCTGATGTAGATCTCTTTCTGCGGTTCGTCCGCCGGGGCGAACGCCGTGTCCGGCCGCAATGAACTTCTCTTTGCGCTTTTCTTGTTCATGCGGCTCCCTTCCGCTCCTGGACGTTCCGCTCCATAAACGCGCACTCTTCGGTTTCGGGCGGCGCAACGGTCTGCCACCGGGCGCCGCACACAAAGCACTCGAACCCGTCGTTCGGGACTTTCGCGTCCCGGCGGCAGCAAGCGGGGAGGTCCTGCTCGTAGATCACTTCCTCCCCGAGCTCGGAAACCCAGAGCCGCACTACGCCGCCTTCCCGGAGAGACGCCCGATCCACTCGCTGGCCTCCTCGCGGGTGAGCTCGTTGACCGGCTTGCCGACCATCTCCTCGAACTTGGCTACGCCGTCCTCTACCACGTCGGAGATGAGTACCTCCAGGTAGTTGAGCTGCTTGCGCGTCGCCGGCAACTCACCCCGGTTTTCTTCCTGCGCGGCCTTCCGCGACGCAGCCTTCTGTGACTCGTCCTGTACCGGTTCGTGTACCGGCTCGGACCGTCGCTGAGCCGGCGCGACGCTGTTACCGTTGCCACCGCCGGCCCCGGTCGTCACCTCGTCGCCACCGAGTTCTTCGAGCGCCGTGACACCGACGTTGATCGCATCCCTGAGCGCCCGCGCCTTTGCCCGCGTCTCAGCCATCCGTATGAGGTGCGGCGCGATGTTCCGGCTCACGTTCTCCGGGCTCGCGTCCCCGATACCGCTGAACTTGCCCTCCTCTGTCCGAACCACGGCCTTCACGATCGCCAGCCCGCCGTTCTCACCGCCCGGTATCTGCAACAACTCCGTCTCGATGCTCCGCAAACCCCGGCTGTGGGCCTCTTCCAAAAGCCCCGCATACAGCACAAAACGCTTGCCCTGACGCTCGATCATGTACTCTTCCCTCATGGCCGTGACTCCTTCCATACTTCTACAATCCGTGCTTTCGTACTATCTAACTCATCTTCACTGAGTTGAGTGAGGATGTGGTCAAAATAAAACATCAGGCGATACGCTCGTAGGTATACTGGCGGCCACCGGGGGCCGCGGTTTCGATGTGGCGGTGGATCAGGCCGAGCTTTGCGAGCCGGGTGGCGCGGTTGTTACAGGCGGTGTGGTTTAGGCCGAGTTCTTTGGCGAGGTCCGCGTTGGTTATGGAAACTTTCTCCTGTATCGTAGCCAGCGTCTCTACCAGGTGATCCGGTATCTCGCCCACGAGGACCGGCTCCGCGCCCACTTCGTCCACCCGGACCAGTGCCAGAGACCGCTGCCGCAGCGAAGCCTCCACGTTCTCCAGGAGATCCCGCTCCTCCTCGACCAGCACCAGGTGCCGCTCGCCGTATTCGCCGCCCGCAACCCTCGAAACCAGTATCCCAAGCGCCTCGTCCGCGAAAGAGTAATCCATGAGATCCACGCCGCGAATGTCCACGTAGAGTACGCCACCCTTCGGCAACCCCTCCAGCGCTTCACCGAGAGCTTCCCGGACAGCCCGGCCCGCTTTTCGCGTGACCATCAGCTTGCCGCCGAACTCGCCACCCGCGACCTCGAAGACTTTCCAGGGCCGATCCTTAGCCACCGAATCTATCCTCACTGTGTTCAGTGAAATCATATATTGAGAGTATACGGCCTGGTATCGTAGAAATCAACATTATATTGGGAAGATATTTTGCCTTCATCCGGAAGTTTTTTCTTGCGGGCTTCCGGGGCGGCGCGGCAGGGAGACGCGGACGAAAGTGCCGGGGAATTGTGGGACGTTTCTGGAGTTCTTGCGGTTTCCGTAGGCGGTGATGCGTCCGGAGCCGCTACGCAGGGAAAGCGAGCCGCCGGCCCGACCGGCGATCTGGGCAACGAGGGCGAGGCCGCCGCCGCGGCCGATCTCACCGGTCCCGGAGACGCCCATCTCTAGTGCGTGCCGGAGGGCTTCGTTGTCGGTGGTGGTTTTTTCGGAGAGCGCCGGGTTGCGGGAGAGCGTCTCGCGCACGCCCGGGCCGCCGTCGGCGATCGCCACCAGCACCTCTTCGCCCTGCCGGTCGTCGGGGCGGGCGCCGTGCCGGCCGCTGACGATGTGCTGGTAGGCCTGAACGGCGGCGTAGGCCCCGAACGAGGAAGTGCCGTGTTCGGCGGCGTTCGCGCAGACCTCCGAGAGTACGGAGCATATGGCGACCCGCTCGCGCAGCCGGTAGTCCTGGTTTTCCAGAATCTCCGAGATGCGGTTTATGATGCCCGGTATCTCCTCTTCCTGATAGAAGTTCACCAGCTCCTGCAGCGTGCCGGGGTTGTGCCGCTGGCGGGCTTCCAGGGCTTCCACGTCGACGTTCGTCTGTATCCGCCCGCCGAAGAGCCGGAAGAAGTTCATCCGCTCCAGGTAGGCCGGGACGTTGTGTCCGGAGAGGGCTACCCCCACTTCTTCGCAGGAGGGGATCAGGGCTTCGAGCAACGCCGCGAGGCCGCAGATACCCGCCGGCTCCACGAACTCGACCTCCCGCAGATCTAGCACCACCGGTTCACCATCCAGCCGGGCGGCGGCCTCCAGCGCCGGGTCCAGGCTCCCCAGGGTAAGGACACCGCTCATCGTCCCCCGGCTCCGGACGTTTAATTTTAGCTGGGTACGCATCGAGACTAATTGTAGTCGGCAAGAGACAAAAAATGCCGACTTTGCTGAACAGCCTTTTACGGAACACTCCACAAGGCCAACCGTCCACCTGTACTAGAGACCGCGGGCTTTACGCGGTGCGCGGGCGGCGGTGGTTCGGCTGTTATCCGTCTCGACGACGTTCGTAGAAGATCTCAGTATAGCGGCGGTTATCGTAGCGGCTAATTATGGAACCGTTGCCGGCTTCTTCGAAGCCACACTTCTCGAAGACGCGCTGCATCCGGTCGTTATGGGCCAACGTCGAGCCGCGGACCACTTTCAGGTTCAACTCTTCGAACACGTAGTTCGCCAGGAGTTCTACGGCCTCGGTTGCGTAACCCCTACCACGGAGGTCTTCGAAGCCGATCTTTATCCCGAGCTCGCAGCCGTCTTTTCGGAAACCATACAGCGTCGCCATGCCGATGGGCTCGTAAGGGTCCCGGGCCTCGATCATAAAAGTCTTTACGCTAGAGTCTTTCCACCGGGCCAGATAATCCCGCCGGGCGGCGGAGAAAGAGACCGAGATCGGGGCCCGCCCGTTCCAGGCGGCGAGTTCCGGGTCTTTGTCCCATTCGTAGGCAACCTCCACGTCCGACTCCCGCGGAAACCGCAGAACCACTAATTCGCCCTGTATTACCTCTAGCTCTTCAGCGTGAATCTCTACACCTCCTTTCTACGAAGTTACCATATTACACCCGTCGTCGGCCGCGGACTCCCACGCCTCCACGCGCAAAGCGGCAGGCTTACCCGAGCCCGGGAGCTGGCAGAGAAAAAGGGCCGGCGTTTACATAAGGGAGAGACCCTTTTCCGGCCCTTAGCGGTTCCGTTGATGAAACCGCTAGGATGATACGATCAGTATAAACTCGGTACTGCGGTGGCGCAAGCCCCGGGAACCTTCGGAAACAAAACTTAATCTCTCTGGTTTCTTCCGAATGGGTTCCCGGACTTTGTACCGCCGATAGCCGGTGCTATAATTCCAGGCCACATGGGCCGCTAGCTCAATTGGCAGAGCAAAAGACTCTTAATCTTTAGGTTCCAGGTTCGAGTCCTGGGCGGCTCACTTTTCCGTTCTTCCTTACCCTTCTTTGGGAACCACCGCAACCGTACAGCGTGAGACGCAGATAAGCCTGTCGTCCTCGTCGGTTATGCGGACGTCCCAGACCATGACTTTGCGGCCCTGATGCAATGTTACGCCGGTGGCGGTTACGGTGCCGGCGCTCTTGCTGCGGACGTGGTTCGCGTTGATCTCCAACCCGACCGCCAACTCGTTCTCCTGGTCTATGAGGTTGAAGGTCCCGAGGCTCGCTACCGTTTCAGCCAGCACGAGGGAAGCGCCGCCGTGCAAAATACCGAAAGGCTGCTTTGTCGGACCGTGGACCGGCATGGTGGCAACCACCTCGTCCTCGGAGACCCGGACGACTTCTATCCCGATGGCGTCCATGATAGTGTTCTCGGTGTCCAAAGGTACGTCATCCAAGCTAATCCTCATCCTTCCAAAACCTTACCGCTCACCGGAGATAATACACAAGAGACATCGGGCCCACGGAACTAAGAACCCTGGAAACCAGATCCCGGTCCAAACGAACCTGTTTCTTGCTGGCCATCGAGGGCTTCAGGGTACCCCGGAAAACCCGGGATACTTTCTACAAAAAAGCGAACGAAAAAGACGGGGGAGTGCAGGCTCTCCCCCGTCTTACACTTGCTTTGTTCGGCTTACGCCCGTTTCGACGCAAACCCCTAATTTGCTACTGGGTGATCCTACCGGCGCCGAAGAACAGCGTAGGTCAGGATGCCCGAGCCCAGAAGAAGAGCGGCCGCCGGCAGAAGAATAGCCGGACCACCGCTCTCCGGCAATCCGCTCGTGGCGCCAGTGCCGGAGGCGGTGGTGCCCATCATGGTCTCGCCACCCATCATGGTCTCGCCACCCATCATGGTGGTACCCATCATGCCGCCGCCGGTCGTCTCCATCATGGTGTCACCCATCATGGTAGTACCCATCATGTCGCCACCGGTCGTCTCCATCATGGTAGTGCCCTGTGCGAGAGCAATGGACGCCGTTAGCAGCGTGGCCACAAAAGCGGCCGCGATCAGCAATGTCAATCTCTTCATACAGTCCCTCCTTTTCTGTTCACTTTCTCTTCTAAGCGGCCTGCATTTCTTCTCATCTGGAGAAGTTACCCCGTAGTGTACAGACTTCAAACGTAAAAGTCTCCAATACCTTAACAATTTTTAATATAGTTACCGAATATTAACAAAGTGTCTGATGCAGGGCCGGGATTGTAAGGATAGTAAGGCCCAGGGTGGGAGTTCGTGTGGCGGGTTGTACTGCTGTTCGTGGGCTTCGGGTAGAAGCGGAAGGGGGGAGAGTCGAACTCCCAGAGGTTTTACCCTCGACGGTTTTCAAGACCGCGTGACACGCCGATGTCCGCCCTTCCTCATCCTTTCTCGACCGTTCTCGTGTCGAGTATATCTCAGCAAAAGCCCGGTTTATACTGTGGAGGAGGGACAAATTTCGTTCAGGACGCAGTTGGGACAGTCGGGTTTGCGGGACTTACAGACCTGGCGCCCGTGAAAAATTAGCCGGTGCGAAAAGGTGGTGCGTTCTTCTTCGGGGACTATCTCCAGCAGGTTTTGCTCGATCTTCCCGGGGTCTTTTTCGTCGGATAGTCCGAGCCGGTTGGAGAGCCGCCGGACGTGGGTGTCGACCACGACGCCCTCGTTTATACCGAAAGCGTTGCCGAGGACTACGTTGGCCGTTTTTCGGCCGACGCCGGGGAGCGCGACGAGTTCTGGCATGGTTTTAGGTACCTGTCCTTCGTGGTCTGAGATCAGGGCCCGGGCCATGCCCTGCAGGGAGCGGGCTTTGTTCCGGTAGAACCCGGTCGGGCGGATGTCTTTTTCGAGTTCCCCGGCGTCCGCTTCAGCGTAGTCCTCTGCGGAACGGTACTTCACGAAAAGGTACTCCGTTACCTGGTTCACCCGCACGTCTGTTGTCTGGGCGGAGAGGATCGTCGCCACCAAAAGCTCCAGTGGGTCCGACGAGTTCAACTCGGTGGCGGCCCCCGGATACTCGCCTTTCAGGTGGGATATGACTTCGTTTATCGGGGCGGATTCTTTTTGCATGACGGTCGTGGATTATAGCTTTATCCGACGTCCGAAGCTGTGTAAGAATCGCATAAAAAGTTTTGGGGTGGCCTGTAGGGGCCGTTGACAATAAACTGTCTGGACTGGACCCTACAGAAAGAGGAGAGCGAGCATGGCCGAGGTAAAGTTCGACTATCAGAACCTCATCGAAGTAGAGGGCGGTATCCAGGAGGGCGAGTTGGACGAGATGCGCCCCAGGTTGGAAGAGGCTACAAAGGAGATGCTGGAGAGCGACCTGGGCTTCATGCAACTTCCGAAGACGGACCAGTATTCTGAAGATTCGAAAGCCCTGGCGGAAGAAATCCGCGGCTCCGGGACCACGGATTTCGTTCACGCCGGCATCGGGGGCTCGGCGTTGGGCCCGATGGCGTTGCAGAAGGCGTTGAATCACCCTTACTACAACCAGCTAACGGACCGGGATGGGCCCCGCATCCACTTTGCGGAGAACACGGATCCTTCGTCGCTGGGCGCGATCCTGGACGTCGCCGACCCGGAGAACACCTGGGTAAACGTCGTGACCAAAAGCGGCTCGACCGCCGAGACGATGGCGAACTTCCTCGTCGTCCGGGGCTTTCTGGAAGACGCGCTGGGAGATGGGCACAAGGAGAAGACCGTCTTCACCACGGACCCGGAAGAAGGTTTTCTCAACGAGATCTCCGGCCGCGACGGTATAAAGACGCTCCCGATCCAGCAGAACGTCGGCGGACGTTTCTCGGTACTGACACCGGTCGGCCTGCTACCGGCGGCCGTGGCCGGCATCGACGTGGACGCGCTGCTCGCCGGGGCCGCACAGTGCGTTGACGAGGTAAACGAACAGGGCGCGGAGCATCCGGCGGTAGTTGGAGCGGGGATGCACTACCTGATGGATACGGCGCGGGGTCGCAACGTGCGGGTCATGATGGCCTATGCGGACGCCCTGGAACGGACCGCCGCCTGGTTCGTCCAGCTTTGGGCCGAGTCGCTGGGCAAGGACGGCAAAGGCTCGACGCCGCACGGGGCCGTCGGCACCACCGACCAACACTCTCAAGTTCAACTTTACATGGAAGGTCCGCAGGACAAGGTGATCGAGATCCTCCAGGTAGAGAACCACCCGCGAGACCTCGAAATACCAACAGTCTATGAGGATATCGAGGGCGTCGGTTACCTCGGGGGCCACACGATGGCCGAGTTGCTAAACGTCGAGTGCGACGCGACGCAGAAGGCGCTCACCGAAGCCGGCAGGCCGAACTGCAACATCACGCTGGTCGGGATCAGCGCGGAGAACATCGGCTACCTGTTGCAAGCCCTGGAGGTCCAGACCGCCGTAAGCGGCACGCTCTACGGCGTCAACGCCTTTAACCAGCCCGGCGTCGAGGCCGGCAAGAACATAACCTACGAGCGGATGGGCCGCCCCGGCTACTAGCTTTCCCGCAAGCCAGGGTCAGATAATGTCGTTTGTACAGCCTCGGATTCGGCTTTTCGAGGACGGAGACACGGAGGCGGTGGTAGATCTCTCGCTGCGGGCTTGGGCGCCGGTCTTTGCGTCCATCGAGCAGGTGTTGGGTTCCGAAATTTTCAGGCGGCAGCATCCAGACTGGCGGGAAGATCAGCGGCGGGCGGTAGAGAAAGTCTGCGACGTCGAAAAGAGGCGAGTGTGGGTTGCTGAAGCAGGCGCGAACGTTGTCGGCTTCGTAACAGTCGAGCTTCATCCCGAAGACAGCATGGGTGAGATCCACATGCTGGCCGTCGACCCTGGCTACCAGGGCGGTGGCATCGGAACCGCCCTGACCGAGTTCGCGCTCGACAGGCTCAGAGACGCCGGGATGACGACGGCAATGGTCGAGACGGGGGGAGACCCCGGACACGCCGCGGCGCGACGCGCGTACGAGAAGGCCGGCTACGTCCACCTGCCGATAGCCCGCTATTTCAAGGCCCTGTAACCCTGTAGCCGTTCTAGTCGTCCGGACCGTAAGAGCTCATGACCTCTGATACCCGCCTCAGGTAACGGGCCACAGAGTGGCGCTCGTCCGGCGTAAACTCTTCGACGACGGCGTCGAGGCCAGCTACCAGGGGACGGATCACGCCGAGCACCTCCTCGACCGCGTGCGGCGTTGGCTCCACCACGAGCCGCCGCCGGTCCGTCGGGTGCGGCCGCCGCACCACATGCCCCGCCGCTTCGAGCCGGTCCACCAAGGCAGTAGCCGAAGCCGACCGCACACCTAAAAGGTTGCCCAACTCCGCCGGGCCGATCGGACCATTTTGTAGTAAGTGATCCAACGCCGTCACATCGTTCACGCCGAGCCCCAGCCGTCGCGCCAACTCACGCGTGATCCCCGCGTTCGCCCTTGTTACCTCCCGCAAAGCCCAGGATAATTCTTGCGCTTGTAAAGAGTTTCCCTCTTGAATTCTTTCCTGCATCCCATAATATTAGCATGTCTAGTAATTAGACGATCTAACTATTTTTTCAGAGTCTGGACCCTAGCTGTAGTTCGAGAGGAGTTGCTTTTGGCGGGTAAGTTTGATTCCGATGGTGTACCGCACAGCGGTGATGCCACCGGCAAAGCCATCGTGGCAGAGGGCATGGAGCGTGCCTTCGGCGAGAACCGGGCGGTAGACGGCGTCAACCTGTCTGTACGTGAAGGTGAGATTTACGGTTTTCTCGGTCCCAATGGGGCGGGAAAGTCGACGCTAGTGAGGATGCTGTGTACGTTGCTGGCCCCTACCGGCGGGCGGGCTACCGTGGCGGGTCGGGATGTGACCCGGGAGCCCGAGGCTGTGCGGTTGAGGATCGGGGTGGCGCTTCAGGACGCCGCCCTGGACGAAAAGCAGACCGGGGTAGAGATGCTCCGGTTGCAGGGCCGCTTCTACGGGCTCTCCCGGCGGGACCTCGACCGTCGTCTGGCGGATCTAAGCGAGCTCGTGGATATTGGGCCGGCGCTTAAAGATCGGGTAGCGACTTATTCCGGGGGCATGAAACGCCGCCTGGACCTGGCGCTCGCGCTGGTTCACAACCCGAAGGTTCTCTTTCTCGACGAGCCGACGACAGGCCTCGACCCGGTCAGCCGGGCAAAGGTTTGGGAAGAGGTGCGCCGGCTGAACAGCGAGCTCGGCATGACCGTTTTTCTCACCACCCAGTACCTCGAAGAGGCCGACGAGTTGGCCGAGAGGGTCGGCATTATACATCACGGCAGGATCGTGGCCGAAGGCACGCCTGAAGACCTTAAACGGTCGATCGGAACTGACCTGATCGTGGCGAACGTCGAAGGCGACGCCGAAGCCGCCCGCCGCGCCCTTGAATCTGTACCTCAAGTAGAGCGTATAGAGGTGAACGGAACTGAGGTCACCGCTTCGGTGGAAGACGGCCCCACGGCGGTCAGCCCGGTCGCGCTCGCGCTGAACAGCGTCGGGGATGGGCTACGGGTGAGGGACCTGTCGTTGCGAACCCCGACCCTCGACGACGTATTCCTCTCCGCCACCGGGGAACGCATCGCTGCCAACGCAGAAGATCAGAACGAGCCCGTATATGCGGAGGCTGTAGAGGAGGCTGGATGACGGACATCTCAAGCGCGGGCGTGGGTAGCGGCGCGCCCGGGACCCGCTCCGCCGACGTAACCGCCTCGCACGCCGGGTTTTTGCGGGATTTGATCTCCGTTGCCACCCGGGCGCTGCGCCAGATCCCCCGAGAGCCCGAAGCTATTATCCCGGCGCTCATCATTCCGGTTTTCTTCTTCGTCGTAAACGTCGGGGCGTTGGGGGATATCGCCGGACAGACCGGCGTCGGGGACTTCAAAGCGTTCCAGTTGCCCGTGGCGATCATCTTCGCCGTTACGGGGGTTTCCCGGGCCAGCGCGCTCGTCACCGACATAACCGGCGGCTACTTCGACCGGCTGCTGCTCACCCCGATCAACCGTTTAGCACTGCTGCTCGGACTGATGATCGCCGACTTCGCCCTCGTCGTGGCGCTCTCGATACCCGTCCTGATCCTGGGCTTCATCGTCGGCGTAGGTTTCACCACTGGGCTGCCCGGCCTGCTACTCTTCCTCCTGCTCGCCGGCGCATGGGGCCTGGCCTTTACCGGCTTCCCCTACGCCATCGCGCTTAAGACTGGAAACCCGGCGGCCGTGAACTCCAGCTTCATCCTATTCTTCCCGTTCGCATTCCTGACCACCACTTTCCTCCCCCAGGAGGCGTTGACGGGCTGGCTCTCGACCATCGCGGACTACAACCCCGTGACCTACCTGCTAGAAGCCCTGCGCTCGCTCATCAGCGAAGGTTGGGTAGCGAGTTCGCTTCTCAAAGGAATAACGGCTATCGCCATAGTCGCCGCCGTCAGCTTTACCCTGGCGATGGCGGCCTTGCGTGGACGTGTTTCGAGAGGGTAGCCGCCGATCGATCCTACGAAGACTCCAGCATACAGTAGAGTCTTCGAGACACGTTGGACGCAGGCTGCATCGGGAGCAAGCCCGATAAAATGAGAAAAGCAGGAGATCGGCTAGAGCGTGATCTTACAACGGCGAGAGAGGAGATAGGACTTTGGATACTACACAGAATGGAACCGACCGGGTCGGAGGACGCTTGCGCTGGGTGCGGCTGTTGTTGTCCGCGCTGATCGCGGCGCCTGCTGCCGCGGCAGCCAACGCGGTCGTTTATCTATTGGCCTCCGCAGCGGGGGCCTTTCCGGGCGACGTGGCCGTGGGACCTGAAGGACAGGCGTTAAACTTGTTCGCTGTGATTTCCGCCTCTATTATCGGGGCGATTGGGGCAGCGGTGGTGTTGGCGACTTTGAACCTGCTCTTACAACGGCCCATACCGGTGTTCTACGTGGTGTCGTTCGTGGTACTCCTACTGTCGTTCTATACGCCAACGACGATCTCCGGCGCCCCGCTGGCAATGGTGCTGACGTTAGAGCTTATGCACGTGGTGGCGGCGGTCGTGACCGTTGGCGTACTTACGACTCTGCCCCGCAGAGGGTAGATAGCCCAAACCCGGGAAAGACCTCTACAAGATCTCTACGCTACCGATGATACACAGTTCCACAACCGGCAGTCCATCCGGGGAAATGTTCGCCAAAGATTCTCCTACTTGAAAGCCGGAGTACCGGTCAAGGCATTACCCAGGATGAGCGTGTGTACCTCGCTGGTCCCCTCGTAAGTCAGCACGCTCTCCAGGTTGCTCATGTGCCGCATGATCGGGTATTCGAGCGTAACCCCGTTGCCGCCCAGGATGGTGCGAGCCTCCCGCGCTATCTCCAGTGCCTCCCGGACGTTGTTTAGTTTTCCGAAGGAGATGTGCTCCGGGCGCACGTTCCCTTCGTCCTTTAGTCGTCCGACGCGCCACGCAACCAGCAAGCCTTTCTCGATCTCCAGCATCATGTCCACCAACTTCTGCTGCGTTAGCTGGAACGAAGATACCGCCTTGCCGAACTGCTCTCGCTCCTTGGAGTATTCGAGGGCGGTTTCGTAGCAATCCCGCGCTGCGCCCATGACGCCCCAGATAATGCCGTAACGCGCCTCACCCAGGCACGTGAACGGCCCCTTGAGCCCCGTGACCTCCGGTAGCACCGCTTCCTCCGGCAGCCGCAAGTCCTCGAAGTAGAGTTCGCTCTGGATCGAAGCCCGCAAAGAGAGCTTGTGCTCGATGTCGACGGCCTCGAAGCCGGGAGTATCGGTTGGGACCAGAAAGCCCCGGATGCCATCGTCGGTCTGCGCCCAGACGACTACCACATCGGCTATGGAGCCCATCCCGATCCAACGTTTAGAGCCGTTCAAAACCCAATCCGAACCGTCTTTTCGGGCGTTGGTCTTCATGCTGGCCGGGTCGGAGCCGGCGTCGGGCTCGGTCAGGCCGAAGGCCGCTATGGCCTCGCCGGCTGCCAGGGGCGGCAACCATTCCTCTCTCTGCTCCTCAGAGCCGAACTTGTGGATGGCGCTCATCGCCAGAGAGCCCTGAACGCTGACGAAGGTCCGTAAAGATGTGTCCCCCGCTTCCAGTTCCATGCAGGCCAGGCCGTACTCGGTGGCGCTGCGGCCGGCGCAGCCGTAACCTTCGAGGTGCATGCCCAGAAGGCCCTGTTTCCCCATTTCGGGAACTATATCCTGGGGGAAACGCGCCTCTTCGTACCAGTCTTTTATGTTGGGCGTTATCTTCTCCCGGACGAACTCGCGGGTCTCGTCGCGGACGACAAGTTCTTCTTCCGAGAGGAGTTCGTTCAGGAGGAGGACGTCGCTTTGTTCGGGGTGTCTGAAGGCTGCGGGGCTTTGTTTAGTATCCATAGCATCATTCTACAATAGCCGGAGATACGACGCGGGTTATAATGATAGTTGGCGTGTGCGTAAGCGACCCGAAGGATGATCCATATGAAATGGCTAACGGTTTACGGTCTTCCGAGGCTCCCCCTCTTTCTCGCCCGGTGGGCGATGAAGCTCGGGTTGCCGGGGCCGACCTGGTACAAGTGGAAGGCCGCCAGCGCGGGGACCGGCGTAATACTGGACGAGATGATCCGGGCCGCCGACGACCTCGGCTACAACGGCCAAAAGGTCGGCCAACTCGCCATGAGCCGTATCGGCGAGAAGCAGGGGAAGGATCTGGGCGAGCAACTCGGCGTCAAGACGATGAAGGACGCGGTGGACGTGGTAATGCTCGCCAACCGATTCTTCGACATCGAGATCACGCTGACCGAGACCAAAGACGGCGAGTACGTCATAAACGCCGACCGCTGCCCGTGGTTCGGCGGTATGGGCCACGACGGCGTCCCCGGCTGGGACGTAAAACCCTGCGCCGCCTTCTCCACCTACGAGAAAGCAATGGTCAGCGCCATAAACCCGAACGTAAAACTCTCCTACACCGAGAAACGGACCACCGGCGGCCACACCTGCCGCGGCGTCTACCAGTACAAAGACAAAGAACTCGGCGACAACATAGAGCCACAGACCGAGTTCGTCGGGCTCGGCAAAAAGCCGGAGAAGGCGGAATCCAAAACGGAGTAACCCGTGGATCACAGAGAACTCTATCGAGGCCAGGAGTACAAACCCGGAAACCGTTTTACGACGATTTTCTGGATGTTCGTGGTGCTGATAATTTCGTCCGGCATTCTAATATCTGTCAATAGCGGATATTCGGGGGCTTTGGATGATGTACATTGGACCTGGTTCTGGGCCTGGTTCGCGGCAACGATGATCGGGGCCTTAGCAGGACCGCTCCTGATCGAGTACGCAACCTTGCGCAGCTCCGGCGCCCGGTTGACGAGGAAGCCCTGGAGCGCAAGCAATCGAGTCCCCTACCTTTTCCGCTGGTGGTACCCGGAAGATCAGGGGCTTACGAAATGGCAATTCGTCACCGCCACGGGGGTTCCGGCCCTTTTTATGTGGGTAGTCCTGATCCTTTACGCGATTGGTAACCCCATGGCCGCCGGTGCAATCGGTTTCGCCCTGGTAAACGTCGTGGGAAACTTCTGGTACTCGGCGTTGGTGCTCGCCAAACCCGGAGGCACGCTTATCGAAGAGTTCGATGGTGGCCTCCGCTTCCGCTTGCCCGCGGGTAGCGGAGTACCAAACTCCCCCGGTCGCAGCGTTTAGGAGGAACATTGGAACGCGTTGAGATAGATACCGCGCGAGGAAAAGAACGGGTCCCGCCGGGCCAGTACCTGGTCGGGGACCGGTGGCCGATTCTAACCTACGGCCCGACGCCGGAGTTCGATCCGGAGAACTGGGACTTCACGATCTCGGGTCTCGTCGATAACCCTCTGAGCTTTACCTGGGAGGAATGGAACGAGTTGCCGACCGTCGAGGTAAAGGCGGACATGCACTGTGTTACCTCGTGGAGCAAGCTGGAAAACGTCTGGATGGGCGTGAAGGCGAAGGAGCTTTTGGAGATGGCCGGCCCGAAGCCGGAGGCCGAGTTCTTCTCTGCTTTCTGCGACGGTGGGTACACGACGAACGTGCCGGTCGAAGAGTTATACGAAGAGGATGCAGTATTCGCCACACATCATAACGGAAAGCCGCTAGATCAAGGGCACGGCGCACCGATGCGGCTGGTGATACCACGCCTCTACGCCTGGAAGAGCGCCAAGTGGATCCGGGGCATAGAGCTACTCTCCGAAGATAAACCGGGTTTCTGGGAAAATAACGGCTACCACAACTACGGCGACCCCTGGCAGGAGCAACGCTACAGCTTTAGCTTCTAGCTACCGGGTATCTGTAACGGTAGAGCAGCGGCAAGGTCAGTCCGGTAACGAGGTTCCGGTCTCTGGAAGCCATCTTCTCGGCCCACTCCTTGTCGTGGCGGAGGGCGACGCTGCCGGTCTCGAAGCGGTTCGGGTTGCCGGAGACAGTGTGGCTTACGCCGAGCTTTACTTCCTGGTCTCCGGTTAGTGGAAGCCCGGCGTCTTTCTCGTCTAAAAGATCTAGTATGCGGGCGAAGCTCTTGCGGGGGTTGGCGACGAAATCTTCGTAGCGGAGCCTCAAGTAATGGCCGCCGCGCCAGAGGGCTTCGGCGGCGGCGTTCCAGGAGTCCCAGAGGGCGGCGCTTTTTGTGGGGCTGAAGCGATGCATGAACTCCAGGTTTTCGCTGTCGGGCTGGGGCTTTTTCTTTAGCCACGAGTAGGCGGCGGCTCGGGGGTCCCGCACCAGGTGCAACACCCGTAGGTCCACGTTTGGGATCATGCCCAGGGCGTAGCCGTAGGCCGGTTCTTTGGAGGAGTCGACTATCACGCGGCTCTTCGTAACGCTTTGCAGGGCGTCGTAGAGGCGGCCCGTATTTTCCAGCCACCCGTCCAGGCGATTGGCGAGGGTTTCGGAGCCTTTCGATGTGAGCATCATTGGGATGTGGCGGGTTCGGGCGGCGGAGCTTTGGAGGCCGATCATACGCCGCGCGTCTACGCCTTCGGGGCCACCGAATGCTTTCTGTACGACCTCCGTCCACACCGGGCACTCGTAGAACGGTCGGCCGCAGCCGCAGAGGCGGTTCTCAATGAAGTTGTGCTTCCACATGTAGCAAACCTCGCCGACCGAGGAGAAACCCTTTATCTGGCCGAGGCTGTTGGCGAGGATGGTGCTGCCGCTCCGCCCGAGCCCGACGATGTAGAGGACCTTCGTCCGTCCGCTATCCAAAGCTCAGCCCCTTACCCGGCGGAGTTGGCGTTGGGCCACGTCCCAGAAAGCTTTGAGAAACTCTTTATCCGTGTCGCTCAATCCAAAGAGTAGCAGCAATCCAAGGAAGAGGGCGGAGAAGATACCGCCTACAGCGATCACCGTCGGCAAGAGGCCGGGTAGTGATACCAACTCCTTGAGTAGGTACGCGGCGCCGGCGGCTATGAGGCCGGCTGCGAGAGGCTTCAGGAAATTCAAATTGTACGGCCAGAAGCCCAGGCGGCGGCGGACGGCCACGACGGTGAGGGCGTTCTCCGTCACGATCGCCGAGGATGCGCCGATGGCCGCACCGAGAAGGCCGTAGGGTGGGATCAGGGCAAAGCAGAGCGCGACGCCGGTGCTGGCCCCGATCACGGTCGCCAGCATGACGACGTTCTGGTTGCCGGTCATCGCCAACATCCGGGGCGACGGCCCGACGGAGGTGCTAAAAAGCTGGGCTCCGGCTACCACGATCAGGGCCGTCCACCCAGCGGTGAAACCCTCACCGCCGAAGATCGTCAGGATTTCTGTGGCGAGAAGAACGATCACGAGGAACAATCCGAACGCACCGGTGAACGTCCAGCGGGCCACGTCTTTGTAGAGGCGTCCAAGATCCTCGGTCATGTCTTTGGAGTGGAGGTTCGAGATAATCGGAGAGAAGATGCCGTTAAAGGCGAATCGTACCAGCGTGGCGAGCGTTGCCGTCCTGAAAGCAACCTGGAAGATGCCGACCGCGGCGGCGGGCTGGAAAATGCCCAGGATCAAAACCGCGCTCCAGTTATTAGCATATTGGGTTACGCGGGAGACGCTCATCGGCAGCGAGACGGCGAAAAGCGCCCGGGTCTCGAACTTCGGCTGCACATTCCGGTCCAGGAGCGGCGGAAAAAGCCGCCGCAGATAGTAAAGCCCGATCAAGACTCCAAGGACCATCGAAACGGCATAAGCAACGGCGACCCCGACCAGCGAAGCGCCAAGCAGATACGCCCCGACCACGAGTACGAAGTAGATCAGCGGACGTAAAATCTGCTGCGTGTAGGTAGCGTAGGTAACGGTTTGAAAGCCCTGAGTGGCCCACACCAGAATGCTCATTAGCACGAAGAAGGGTAGTCCGAAGGCGAAGTATCTCAAGACTAATTCGAGTCTTGGTTCGTCGAAAGCGCCCGCGAAAAACCCCGCGCCGAAGAAGATCGCAACCGCCACGACCAGGCTGATCCCAAACGCAATCGAGACGGCCTGGATTATGGTTCCGCGCATCCGGGCCACGTCTTCCCGCGCCCGATAGTGGGCCACGTAGCGCACCACGCCGTTGTCCAGCCCGAACTGAGAGAGAATATTTGCCGCGCTTATGATCGCTATACAAAGCGTATAGATGCCGAAGAGCGCCGTGCCAAACGTCCGGGCCAATACGGCTTGGGTAACCACCCCCAACACCCGGCCCGTGCCTTGCCCAATAGAACTAATGCCCGCCCCGCGCGCCACCTTGGCGACGTAAGAATCTTCTCCTACAGGAGGCGTGGGGTCAGCTTTGCCCGGAAGATCGTCCCGCAGAGCTTCTTCGGAGTCGGGTGCTGATCCGGGCTCGCCGGGTTTTGGGAATTTGTCGGAAGTCACGGCGTAAGATTATAGGGTTTCATATGTGGTTGTGCAGCTTCCCGGCGGGAGTAGCGGCCCTAAGACGACCGTCAGCGCACGCGGCGGCGCTTGCGGCGGGCCGAGAAGGATGAGAACAGGGTCGCTGCCGACAGGGAAAGCCCGATCCAGGCCCACCCGATGCCGAAGAGCGCCCACATCCCGACGCCCAGATACCCGAAGTCGTAGGATACGGCGATGAGCCCGGCCAGCGATGCTATGGCGAACGGCAGGGCGGCCCATACCGGTAACGACCCGTTTCGCGCCGCGGCTACACCGAACAGCATCGAGCCGGCCGTCAGGACTACGAACCCGATCCGGAGCGCTTTATATGCGGGCGCCGTCATGAGGTAATAGTCGTCTAAGCTGAGCCAGTACTTGCCGACGTCCCCGGCCACGACCAGCAACAAACCGGCCAGCACGATAAAGAGGCTTATCCTCTCGAACCATTCCGGCGACCGGGTCCAGAACCAGAGCCCTACAATCCCGACCAGCATTAGCAGCGGCGCTGAGGGGAAGAGTTTCCAGAAGACGTTCGGGGTCGAGTAGCGGTACTCCGAAAGGTAAATTCCCAGGGGGGAAAGCGCCCACAAAATGCCGCCGGGAACGCACAGCAACATACTCCAGCGGACGATTCCCTGTACAAGCTTGGGCAAAATCAGCTACTCTCTTAGTACTTTGGTAGAGGACCGCCGGCGTCCGCCAGCACGTACTCGTCGAACATACGTTTTACTACGCCCGGGTTGTCGGCCGCTATATTATCGTTCATTTTCGGGTCTTTCTGCACGTCGTAGAGTCGGGCGTCGTTGCGGTCGTCGAGGCTGAACATAACGTATTGGTCGTCGCGCGTCCAGACGTAGTCGTTGTAGCCCAGCGTGAAGTGTGTCCGCTGCTCCGGGTCTCCCCCCTTGACGAGCGTCCCGAGGTCCTGGCCCTGTATCGGCTGCTGGGGTTCGACGCCCAGGGCCCCGAGTACCGTAGGCATGACGTCGTGGGTGGAGGCGTAGTAGTCGCTGGTCTCGCCGGCCCCTTCGCCACCGGGATACCGGACGAAGAACGGTATGTCGGTGAGCTCGGGCCAGAGCGCGAAGAAAGGCTTGCCGGTGGCGTCGTGTTCGGCCAGGGCTATGCCGTGGTCGGAGAGGACTACCAGCAGGGTGTTCTCCATGAGCCCCAGGTCGTCTGCTTTTTCCAGGAAGTTTCCCAGCCAGCGGTCGGCGAGGGTGACATTGGCGGCGTAGAGGTTTCGCATTCGTTGGATCTCACGCTCAGAGATCCAGCCCGCAACGTCGTAGTTCGGGACTATTGGCTCGGGGCCGCGGTAGCCTTCGTCGTAGAGGTTTATGTATTTTTTGGGCGGGTCCCAGGGTTCGTGCGGGTCGAAGCTGTCGACCACGAGAAAGAACGGCTGGGCTTCGCGGGCGACCTCCAGGTAGTCCATCGCCCGGGTAAATACTTGTGGGGCGAACCAGTCCTCTTCTTTTTTCCTGTAGGTGGTGTTCGCGAGGTACTGGCGGACTTTTGACCGCATGTTGCCGTTATTGCCGTCTACCGTGTAGCGGTCTACGACTTCCAGGGGGATTCTCAGCGGCGAGCGGTAACGGTCTCTTTCCTGGCCCCGGATAAAATCGAAGACGTCGAAGCCGCGCTGGAAGTTCATCGAGGCTTTGAACATGTGCTGGGTGTCGGTAATGAGGGCGGTGCTGTATCCCTCGGGCTTGAGGGTTTCGGAGAGTGTTACCTGATCTTCTGGAATGCGCTGCCAGCCGGCGGGGAAGAACGTCTCGCCTTTTTGGGGGATCCAGTTCCGAAACGGCCAGGTCCTAAGGCCCGTGTGGACGGCCCGCCGGGCGGGGATCGTTGGTATCGACTCCGGATACGCCCGGGTGAACTTCAGGCTTTCACCGGCAAGGGAGTCGAGGGTTGGGGTCTGGATCCAGCCGTTCCCGTACACCCCGACGTGGTCTTTGCGGAGGCTGTCCAGCATAACCAAGATAACGTTCATCCTCTCACCGCCTCTCGGGAGATAGCTGCATCCTGTACCCGCTGCCGCCGCACCCAGCAGCGAGGCCCCGGCCACGCCGCCCCCCGCAACCTTTAGAAAATCTCTTCTTGTAAGGGTGCGGTCTATGCGGGCTTTCCTCGCTAAACTAACTCACTTCAAAAACACCGGAGTATATTCTAAAGCAAACGAGCCTTTCGTCCTCACAGCGTTTCGACGCCACAAACCAATGCTACAAGCGCGAGGGCTGAGGGTCCCTTTTTTCGGAGAACCAGCTTATGGTTTCTTCTAGCCCGGCGCGGGCCGAAACCCGAGGCTCCCAGCCGAGTGTTTCTTTGGCGCGGGTTATGTCCGGGCAGCGTTGTTTCGGGTCGTCCGCCGGCAGCGGCTCGTAAGCGATGGCGCTCTGGCTACCGGAAAGTTCCAGGATCAGGTCGGCCACCTCTTTCACGCTGTACTCCACCGGGTTGCCGATGTTCACCGGCCGGGTCTCACCACTGTGCATTAATCGCACCACGCCTTCTATGAGGTCATCGGCGTACTGGATGCTGCGCGTTTGCTCTCCACTGCCGTAGACGGTCAGGGGGTTTCCCGAGAGCGCCTGCCGGACGAAGTTCGGGATCATGCGCCCGTCGTCAGGCCGCATCCGGGGTCCGTAGGTGTTGAAGATCCGGACTACGCGGGTGTCCACGCGGTGGTGCCGATGATAGGCCATCGTGATGGCCTCCGCGTAACGCTTTGCCTCGTCGTAGACGCCGCGGGTGCCGATGGGGTTGACGTTGCCCCAGTATTCTTCCGGCTGGGGATGGACGAGCGGGTCCCCGTAGACCTCACTGGTAGAGGCCAGCATCATGCGGGCGTCTTTGGCCTTGGCGAGACCCAGAGAGTTATAAGTGCCCAAAGCGCCGACCTTGAGGATCGGGATCGGGATGCGCCCGAAGTCTGCGGGGCTCGCGGGAGAAGCGAAGTGGTAGATCTCGTCCAGCCCGCCGGGGACGTTTATGTGGGTGGTTACGTCGTGCTCGACGTACTCGAAGTCCGGGTCATTCCGGAAAAGGGCGAGGTTCGTCAGCGAGCCGGTCCGCAGGTTGTCCATGCAGATGACGCGGCGCCCCTCGGAGAGCAGCCGCCCGCACAGGTGGCTCCCGAGAAAACCGGCCCCACCCGTAACCAGGACGCGGCGCTTCGTGTTCGTGCTACGGGGCACGCCCGAACCCCCGATACAAGAGGCCGGCCCCGGACGCGGCGGCGGCCTCCAAGACGTTGCGCCCGTCCACGAGCAGTTTCGGGTCCGCCATCGAGGCGGCGGCGCGTTCGAGGTCCATGCTCCGGACCTCCTCCCACTCGGTCACCACCACCGCCGCGTGAACGTTTTCCAGGGCCTCGTAAAGGTCGAAGACGACCTTGAGATCCGGCATCTGTTTTCCGGCGGCTTTTCCGGCCACCGGGTCGTAGCCGACGACCCGCGCCCCTAAAGAGTGCAACGTCCGCGCTATCTCCAGGCTCGGCGCTTCGCGGAGGTCGTCGGTGTTCGGCTTGAACGCGAGGCCCAGGAGGGCGATACTTTTGCCTTTCAGGGTGTGGAGGTCCCGCTGCAACTTCGCTATCACCTGCTTGCGCTGCCGGGCGTTGACCGCAACGGCGGCGTCCAACATAACGGGCTCGTAGTCGTACTCGCGGGCGATGGAGCGCAGGGCGGCGACGTCTTTCGGGAAGCAAGAGCCTCCCCAACCGATACCCGCGTTCAGGAACCTGGGGCCGATGCGCCCGTCGAGCCCGACGCCGGTGGCGACGCTTTCCACGTCGGCCCCGACCAGCTCGCAAATGTTGGCCACCTCGTTTATAAAGCTGATCTTGGTCGCCAGAAAAGCGTTGGCGGCGTATTTGATCATCTCGGCGCTCGCCAGATCCGTCGTGACGAACGGCACGGCGACCCGGGGCCTCGGGTCCTTTTCCGTCGGAAATGTTTGCTCTATTATTGGTTTGTAAAGGGCGCGCATCGTATCCAGGGCGTCCCGTCCGTCCGCGCCCAGCACGATCCTATCCGGAAATAATGAGTCGTAGACGGCGCTTCCTTCCCGCAAAAACTCCGGGTTCGAAACGACGCGGAAGTCCGCGCTGCCGTTTCCGCCTTCCGACGCCCCGTCCCGAACCAGCATCGAGACGTAGTCTCCACTTCCAACGGGCACGGTGCTCTTGTTTACCACTACTAGAGGTGTTTCCCGGTGAGATTCCGCTATCGCCCGGCCGACGCCGCGCGCCACGACCGCGACGCTGGAGAGGTCCGCCGAGCCGTCCTCATCCTGCGGGGTGTCTACCGCGATAAAGACTACGTCGGCCTTTGCTATCACCCCTGATAGTTCGGTTGTGAAAGAAAGACATTCCTTTTCTACGCCCCGCGAAACCATCTCCTCCAGGTGGGGCTCGTAGATCGGGATTTGTCCGTTGTTCAAAGCGTCGACTTTTTCTTTGTCTTTGTCCACGCAGGTAACGCGGTGGCCCAGGTGCGCCAGACAAGCGCCCGTTACCAGGCCAACGTACCCTACGCCAACAACCCCTACCTCGAACTTTTCTACCAACGGACCCTTTCTAAGCACCTACCAAGCTCCGGCGGACAGCAGGAACCGCCAACAAAACTTACACCTCTTCAGCCGGTCTTACAAGAATCCTGGTAAAGAAGCCCGATACCGGCTAGTAGGCGCCTTCGCGGCGCAGCACGGCCCCGATGGTCTTCAGGATAATCTTGACGTCGAAGGAAAGAGACCAGTTCTCTATGTAGTAGAGGTCCAGTCGCACCATGTCGTCGAAAGAAAGGTTGCTGCGGCCGCTGATCTGCCAGTAACCGCTCATCCCTGGTACGGCGGTGAGACGCTTTTTATGGAGGTCGCTCATCCGTTCGAAGTCCCGCATCGGCAACGGCCGGGGTCCAACCAGGCTCATTTCGCCCTTCAACACGTTTATTAGCTGGGGCAACTCGTCTATGCTCCACTTGCGGATAACGCGGCCGACCCGCGTTATCCGGGGGTCTTCTTTTATCTTGAATACCGCGCCGTCGCTCTCGTTTTGGGCTTCGAGTTCCGCCTGCCGCCGCTCGGCGTCCTCGTACATGGAGCGGAACATGTAGCAGATAAAGACTTTCTCATCCACCCCGGCCCGCTTTTGCCGGAACAGCACCGGCCCGGATGAACCACGTTTTATCGCGACGGCGACCACGAGGAGCAGCGGCGACAGGAACAGCAACCCGAACAGGGAACCCACCACGTCCAGCCCGCGCTTGAGGGTCCGTTGGGTGTTGTCCAACTGGGGATAACCTACCTCCAGCAGCGGTGTTCCTCCACTGCGGGAGAGCACGGGACGGGTCCGCATCAGGCCTATGGCCCCGGGCACGGCCCGCATGCGCAAGCCGCGCAGGCGCACGGAGCGCAGGAGGTCCAACAGCTCTTCGTCCGGCAGACGTTCGGCGCCGGCCAGCACGACGCTCCGGGCCCCGGTCTCATCGAGGGTTTGCCGGAGCGCCGGGAAATCTACGTGACCACTCCCGGTGTTCAGTTCTCCCACGCACGTGTAGCTCCCGGAGTCCCCGTCCAACATCTTTCGAACGCGCTCCAACTCGCGGGAATTTCCCATTATTATCGCGGTGGTCCGGCCGAGCCCCCTGCGGTAGATCCACTCTATCCCCTGCTCGTAGAACAGCCGGAACGCGCCGACCAGGATCAGGGCGAAGAGCGCGGTCAAAAGCACTTCTCCCAGGCCCAGGGTGCTCTCCGGATAAACTACCGACCCCAACACCACGACCCCCGACCAGGAGAGAACCGCCCCGATCAAAGCTCCCGGGTCCCGCCGGGTGCGCGCCTTGTCGTAGAGGTCGTGGGCCGCGAAGATGACCACCCACCCACCGACCAGCAACGGGACGAGGGTCAAAACCTCTTCTACCCGGCCGCCGCCGCCCACCAGGTACTCCGCAACGAAAAGCCCCGCCAGCAAAGCCCCGGCGTCTATAAAGATCAGGACGACGACGCTTACGAACCGCCGCAGCGCCGGCACGTTGATCAGTTTCTTGAGAATGTCCCGCATGAAGCTCCGAGTTCGGTTTTCAAGGCGCAGTATAACCGCTGACACAGGATACAGACGATTATGGACGGTTACAGATGGTGCCGCTGCGGAGCCCCGTTTGCCCTGCGCGCTCGTCGGGCGTTCGCTGGCTCTAACGGTCCCCCTGATTCTGTCGGGCCTGGCGCTGGCGTAGCACCCGCAGTAGGAAAAGCGGGTTTCCGAGGACGTACCTCCGCCAGAGCCTTTTTGGCTCGATCAGCAACCGCGCCAACCATTCGAAGCCGTTGTTGGTCAGGATCTCCGGCCCCCGGCGTAGCCCGCCGGAGACGTAGTCGAAGACGGCCCCGCCGGTGAGGACGACGCGGGCTTCTATTTGGTCCCAGTTCTCCATCAGCCACCGCTCCTGGAGCGGCATCCCGAGGCCGAGCACCAGGATATCCGGGGCGGCGGCGTTTATCTCTTTTATGACCGCCTCGTTTTCGCGCCCCCCCAGGGTACGGTCGAAGTAGCCGTGGCGGACGCCGGCTATCTTCAAGTCCGGATGGCGTTTTTCGAGGTGCTCCGCCGCTTGCCGGGCGATACCGGGGCGGGCCCCCAGGAAGTAGAGCGAGAAGCCTTCATCGGCGGCAAAGGCGGCGAGCCGCCACATCCAGTCAGCGTAGGTGATGCGCTCCGGTATGCGGCGCCCCTGGAGGCGCGCCGCCAGCATTACCCCCGAGCCGTCGCAAAAAACGACCTCCGCCCCGTTCAGCAAGCCGCGCAGCCCGGGGTCCCCGTACGCCAGGTTCAGACAATGCACGTTGGCGTTCAGCACGAGCGCGTGATCCTTTCTACGGACGAAGTACCCGATCTCCTCGTGCAGTTCTTCGACCGTCAAGGGGTCCACACCGACCCCGAGCACGTTTACCCGTTTTCTAGCGCGTCCCACAACCTCTCCTCTATCTCCCCGAAACGGGCTTCCCAGGAGTTCTCGCGGGCCAGCTCCGTTCGGGACCGCACTCTTTGTTCCGATTCCAGGTTTTCGAGGTTTTCCAGGGTTTCCACGAACGCCTCCGGACCATGGGCCGGGTATATGTTGTCCCCGAGCATCTTCAAAGCGGGGAGCGGGCTCGCCACGACGGGTTTTCCCGTTGCCAGGCATTCGTAGGTCTTTGCCGGCGAGATGCCCCGGGTAAGCTTGTTGTCCAGGTATGGTAGCAGGAAAGCGTCTACGCCTTCGAGGGCGTCCGGCAGCCGGCTGTGCGCCACCGCTCCCCGGTAGTCGATGCCGGGCAGGTCCAGGATCTGCTGCTCTATTTTGCCCATTCCACCGACGATCCGCACCTCGAACCCCACCTCTGCAACCGCCCGGAACACGGCCAGGTCCAGGCGCTCACGGCCGACGTGGCCGAAGTAGCAAACGGTCCGGGGCTTGCCGGCGGTTCCGGCGGTCCCGACGGTTCCGGGGGGTCCGGCAGACGTCTGCAAAGCCGCGAACTGTTCGTAGTGTACGCCGGGGCCGCTCAGGAAGGCGTCGGGACGTAGGGTTCGGGCTTTGTCCAGCAAAGATGGTGCGGTGCAAGAGACGAGGTCTGCCCGTAGGAGTAGTTCGCGCTCGGTCGCCGCTATGTCTTCGGGGATTGCGGGGAAGCCCTCGTAGTCTTCCGAACAATCGTAGTACAGGAGCCGCGGACGAAGGTGGGAGGTGAGATCCAGGGTCGTCCGGGTCGGTGGATAGGCGATGACCACGGGGTTCTCACCGGCTATCCGGCGAAGGTCCGACGCCACCCGGGGCACGAAGAGTTTGCTGTTGAGAACCCGGAACGCTTTCCGGGTGGGCGGAGCGGTGAGCGGCGAGTAGACGGTCAGGTTCGGCTCGTCCGGCTTCTTTTTACCCTTTCCCCCCGAACGCCGGAGCCGGTCGAATATCTTGTGCAGCGTGGCCCGGTCGGGCCGGGGGGTAGAAAGGCCGGTGGTTTCCACGAAGATCGTTTTGTAGCCGGCGCGGGCGAAGTGGGTGGCTAAAATTTGGTGGCGCTGCCAGAGAAAGTCCCAACGGATGCCGGAGAGCACCACCACCGGAGGCTTTCTACCGTCCTTCACCCGGCAGGTCCTTTTCCCCGGTCCTCGGGGGGTGCGGGAGCCCAGCCGGGGCGCGGCATCGGGTCCTCGCCGTAGATGCGGTCGAGCCCGAAGAGCGTTAGTATTTCGACGGCCCTCTCGGTATCTGCCGTGTTCACGGAAGACATCCAACTATCTACGGGACGCTCTCCGAGGACGACGGCGCTCCCACGGCGGCTCAGGGGAGAGGGCCGTTCGATGCTCCGGTACACGTCCGGACCGGCTTTTCTCCCGAGAAACTCGTAGAGGCGCCGGACTTCCACTCCAGGGTTCGTACAAAGGTTTTCGTAGAAAACCGGGTAGATTGCGCCGCTTCCTAGCTGCTGCAGGGGGACGTAGTTCTCGATGCACCAGAGGAAGATGCTGCGCTCGAACGGGTGGCGGACCGCTCGGCATTCCTCTACGAAAGGAGAAAGATGATCTTCTACCAGTTCCCGCTGACCTATCGTTTCGTCGAGGATGTCTTTCCACCCCAATTCGAGCCTGGAATTCGTTACGGCACAAGGGTGCCGCAGCATCAAGACTAGCGGCATCCCGGGGAAATTAGAGTGCATCCAGCCTAAAAGCAGGTTGGCCCTTATGTCCTTGACCAGGCGCCGGCGCGGGATCCGCTTCCTGTTGAAGCGGTCCGTCCAGAGGTTTCTGAAGCCTCCGGAAAGTATTTTTTCGGCCGGTTCCAGAAACTCTTTGCGCCGGTCTCCGGGTCTCAGGTATTGTTTGCGCCGGAAATACTTACAGAGTTTTACTTTATCCGGGTAGAAAGGCTCGAAGATGTAGCGGTACTCGTTGTCGTGGTTGAGGATTTCCGAGAGCCAGGTGGTTCCGCTACGGCCGCTGCCGGCCAGGAATATAGTGTTTCGGTAGTCCCGGTTTAGGTCTAAATGGAGGCTACCAAGCGCCTTCTCCCCGGCGCGTCTCAGACGCTGCGGAAAGCCGTTCAACCCTTTTCGGTCCGGCGGAGGTTGTGGAGGTTGCGCCGGACCGCCAACCAGAACGATGAGAGAAACTGCCGGTCGCTGGGGCTCAGCCCGATCAGGACGAGCACCACGAAGAACGTCGCCAAAAATAGCGGCGTAAAAAGGGCCAAGGCTTGAAGTCCCTCGTAGCCGGGCAGCGCGAACCGTGCCACGTAGACGGCCCCGCAGGCGGCAGCGCCGGCGGCCAGGGGCTTCACGTAGCGGCGCTCGTAAGGCCAGAAACCGAGAAAGCGCCGGACAAAGAACAGGCTTAGGGTGTTGGATACTACCAGGGCCGTCGCCGTGGCCACCGCCGCCCCGAAAATGCCGTAGCTTGGGACGAGAAGGAGGTTTGCGATCACGGCCACTATTGCGGAGCTTACGGTGGCGATCATTACCATCCTCTGCCGGCCGGTCATAGCCAGGACGCGGGCAGTGGGTCCGACCGAGGAGTTAAAGAGTTGGGCGGCGGCCACTATCACTATCACCGGCCAGCCGACGACGAAATCCTCGCCGAAAAAGGCCATGATGTCTTTCGCGAGCAAAGCCGTTACGAGGAAAAAGACTAAAGCTCCAGTAAACGTCCAGCGGGAGACGTCTTTATACAAAAAACCGAGGTCCGCCGTAAGGCCGCGCTGGTGGAGGCTGGAGATCATGGGCGAGAAGATGCCGCCGAAGGAGATCAGGACGAGCGCCGAGAGCGTCGCCGTGCGGGCGGCCACGTCGTAAATCCCGACCTCACCGGCGCTCGCGAACACGCCGAGCACTATAAGGGCGGTCCACAGGTTTATGTACTGGGTGAAGTTGGCGATGATCATGGGTCCCGAAACGGAGAACAGTGCCCGGCTCTCATAGACGGCTACCGTCTCCCGGTCGAGTATCTCGGGAAATACCTTGACCAGGTAGTAGAGCGCGAGCCCGGACCCGAGCCCCATCGAAGCTATGTAGGCGACTACGGCCCCGAGGATCTGCTCCCCGAGGAGGTAGAAGAAAAAGACCAGGATCAAGTTGACCAGGGGCCGCAGAATGTCCCGGACGAGCGTTGCATACTTGACGGTTTGAAACCCCTGGGTGGCCCAGAGGGTTATGCTCATCAGGGTAAAGAACGGCAGCGCTAGGGCGAAGAGCCGGAACATGGTTTCAAGAAAGGGTTTGTCGAAGACTCTATCCGCCAGGACACCGGCCCCGAAGAACAAGCCGCCGGAGAAGACCACGCTGAGCCCGAACGTCACCCCGATAGCCTGGAGTATGGTACCCCGGACCCGGGCCGTATCACCTTCGGAGCGGTAGTGGGCAACGTAGCGCACCACACCGTTGTCCAGGCCGAACTGCGAGAGTATGTTCGCCACCTGCAAGACCACGATCCCGAGCGCGTAGAAACCGAGTTGGGCTTTGCCGTGCATTATGGCGATGGCCGCCGCCGTCACGTAGCCGATGAGACGGCCTATTCCCTGCCCGGCGGAGCTCATGCCTACGCCACGGGCGATGCTTCCCACGTACTCGTCGTACTCGGACTCTTTCCGGGTACCGGAGCCGACGCTCATGGCGCGGTCGGCCGGTTAGGGTGAAGATCTGTGGTTATCGGCAACACGGAAGACATGGGCAACGATAATAGTCTTTCTGGGGCAGGGCTTCAAACGAACGAGCGGCTAGAGAGCATCCCGGTCGGACTTGCCGCTCCACTGGCTGTAGGTCTGACGTTCGCCGTTCTCTTCCAGGGTCCAGTCTTCGCGGGCGGCGAGCTTCACGGCGCCGGCGGCCAGGATAAAGAAGATCAAGGTAGAAGCCGGGATGTACCAGTGCCACTCCAGGGCCGAGGAGAACAGGTACAGTACCAGCGCACCCGTGAGCCCTGAAAGGAGTATACGGCGGTTGCCCAGCGGCTCGGAGCGCCAGGCCGACCGGGCCGTGTACACGACCAGCAGCACCGCGAACCCGGTGAGCGCGAGAAAGGCGAACACGCCGGTTTCGGTCCCTTGTTCCAGATAAACGTTGTGGACTTGCTTTACGCCGCCGTATCCGGTGCGGTCTTCAAGCCAGGTAAACTGGAAAGTACCGGCACCCGTTCCGAGCAACGGATGCTGCTTCCACTCCTGCCAGGCGACCTGCCAGTACTGCGACCGGGAGTTGGAACTGACGGAGGTGAGTCGTTCGTTGGCGGTCTCACTTTCTTGCATCCGGCCGGTAACGGCGTCGGAGAAGCTACCGGCTAGTAGTTGGTCGCTGGCGAGGTAGCCCCCGATTCCGCCTAGCAGCAGTACCCCTACCAGCACCGCGGCGCCGAGTATCTTGCGGGCCCCGGGCACGAGCTCGTAACGCTCGACGAGGATTGCGTAGACCACTTGTAGGAAAAAGGCTGCGGCCATCGCGAGTAGGAGGTCCGTTCTCAAGGAGGCGCCGTTCAACAACTGCTGGCTCTCGGTGATATTTTCGAGAAATAAGGTTTCCAGGCCCTGCACCTGGTAGATGAGCCAGGCGAGGGGCACAGAGGCCAGGGCCAGGTTGACGAAAGTTTGTAGACGGTTGCCCCCTAGTACGAACACCGTAAAGAGGCCGGCCCCCAGCGAGATAATTCCGCCTCGGGACAACGTTAAGTAGAGGGCCAGGGCGAACAGTACTATCAGGGCTGCATAGACGCCCCGGGCGATCGGGCTTTTCATCTCGCTCATGCGGGCCAGCCCGAGTACTATGCCGAGCCCGACTATCATGGCCGTGGTGTTCGCGTACTCCAGGGTGGAGCCTATTCTGGTGGCGGCCGGTGTGGTAGCAGGGTAGGATAGGGGATCTATCTTCTGCATAACGCCGTATCCGGCGATGGCGGCGGAGATCAGGACCGCCGCATCTATGAGGGGCGATACCTGGCGGCTGGAGGAGAGCGCGGCCAGCATCAGAACGAAGGTCGCGAGGTACATGGAAGAGCGGAGAAGTTCCAACACGGTCAGGTTGTCGCTTATGGTCCAGAGGAGCGAGAGACCTTTTATACCCACGAGCACCGATAAGAGGGCTACCAGGATCCAACCTCCCCTCGGCACGTCCTGGTAGTATCCGCCCACGAAAAGCGTAACCAGTAAGACCCCGAGTACCCCGAGGGCGACCGGCAGCCAGAGTTCTTCCGTGTAGATTCCTCTGTTGAGCATTCCGTACCCGGTCAAGACCAGCAAAGCAACGATCACGAGGGCCTTGAAGATAGACAACCTTCTCCCCGTGCGGCGCATCTTTGCCCGCTCTCGGCTCTCCCCCACTTCTGCCGGACGAAGTTTTTCGGTCACAATAACTCCTTTGGACGAGAACGGCCGTCCGGACGACCGGTTGGCCCGTAGGCCGGGTGTTTGCAGGCCGACTGTAGCAGGTTTACGGGCATCCGTTGAGCACCACGCCCAACAAGTTTACGCCGGCCTCGAGCAGGTCATCGGTGGCCGCGCGGGCCGCGCTTTTCAGGGTGCGCGAGGCGTGGACGATAAGCAACACGCCGTCGAAGCTCTCGCAGAGCGTAGGAAACTCTAACAGCCGCCCGACTACGGGCGCGTCGAGAAGAACTAGCTCCCGGCTTTCCTGCAACTCGCGCACGGACTCGACGAACCGCTGGGACCCCAGGTGGCCCACGGGGTCCAGGGGAACGGGCCCGGTCGGCACCACCAGGAGCTCCGGAACGGGTGAAAACCCAAGGCTTTCGAGCGGCTTGTCGCTCTCCAGGCCGCTCGTGAGACCGATGAAGTTGGGTTCGCCGAGTATTCGGTGGAGGTGCGGGCGTCCCAGGTTGCAGTCGACCACCGCCGCAGTATGGCCTTTACCCGCCAACGCGGTCCCAACCCCGAGGCACACGCTAGAGCACCCCGTACCCGGCTCGGGCCCGGTTACGACCACGCTGCGTACGCGGTCCCGCTGCGTAAGCAGCCTACCGGCCAGATCCTCGAAGTAAGGCCTCAAGGGAGAGTAGGAAGCCAGAAATTTCCTGGCCTGCACCTCGTATGTAGTCTCCGGGTTCAGCCTACACATCTCCCTCTTCGGAGGAATACTCGGGGATCGCACCGAGCACCGGGGCTCTTAGCGTTAGCTCGGCGTCCCGGGGTCCGCGCCAGCTTTGCGTACGGCCCTCTATAGTTAGCGCCGCGGCGCCGCCGATCAGCAACCCGGCACCGGCGGCTATCGCGGCGTAGACCAGGGGCCGGGGACTCGAAGGACTTTCCGGCGCTACCGCCCTACTCTGCAACGAAGCGGTGGCCGCCACAGAGCCACCGGCGAGCCGCTCGTTGAGCTGCGTAACGCGCCGGACGAAGAGCTTCGCGTAGGTGTTGGCTACGCCGGCCGCTTCGCTGGCTACGGGAGCATCGAACTGAATTAGCAGGCCGGCCTCTCCTCCAGTTTGCTGAACAACAGCCTGTACGTCCATTTGCTGCTCGAAACTACTCTCGCTGCCGCTCCACCCGGTCCGCCGGATAGTTTCACTGCGCAGTACTGACGTGTCCACGGCTCTAAATACTTCGTTGACGAAGACTTCGGCATCTTGACTGGAACTCAGTTCGCCTTGAGGCTCGACAGCCACTAAAGCCTCGGCTTTGTAGACGGTATCCCGGAACAGGCTAAAAGCCAAGGAAGCCAACACGAGACCTATTACTACCGTCAACACCAGGGTCCTGCGACCCCACAGGACGTGCAATATCTCCCGGAGCGTGAGGTGGTCCCGCTCCTCCCGCTGCCAACTCTGCCGGCTAGTAGATCTCACCATTTTTGACCGATCTACGGTATAGTTCGGGGTCACTGTCCAGTACCGCCTGTATGGCGGCGGATTGCTCCGAATCGCTTTCTGCAACTATTTGCCGGGCTTCGTCGTACTGGCCCTGCACCACGAAAGAGTCTGCAATGGAGAGGTTTATGGATTCGATAAATTCTTCGGTCTGGGCTTTCTCGGAGGGCTCCTGAATTTCAAGGCTTGCCGCCGCGAACCGCCGGGCCTCTTTCAAAGTCTTCCTACCCTTTTCGGGTTGGCCTTCGCGAACGTAGATCCGGCCGAGATTGTACAAGCTTTCTAGGGAGATCTGATCTTCTTCCCGCAACTTTTCGTATATGCGCTCAGATTCCCCGAATTTTCCTTGTCGGAGCAGAGATTGGGCCAGCGGGGCCGCTACCGCGGTGGCGTTAGGATTGAGTTCCAGAGCCTTTCTGTAAGCCTTCGCAGCCGCTTTGTAGTCGTTGAGCCGAGTCATTTGTAAAGATCCCAGAAGAGCGTAAGGCAGATAGTTATGTGGGTCTCGGGCGGCAGCTTCCTCCATCGCTTCGACAGCCTCTTTGTTGAGCCCTTGCTGTTGCAAAATCCCCGACTTACCCTGCAATGGTTCCGGGTTGAAAGGGTTCAGGCGCGCGGCCGTCTGTGCTCGCTCTGTAGCCACCGCCAGGTCTTCGGCCGCCGCCAACCGCTGCTGCTCGCCCATGTAATAGTTCGACAAATACAAAGACAACGCCAACAAGATCAAGGCCACCACCAAAAAGCCCGCGGATATTCTAAAAATCACAGAACTCAAAACTCGATCACCGCCCCTGAGAATATCCACTAAACACCGCAAATACAAGCACAAAAAGACGGGTTCCTTCGGGGACCCGTCCCAGTAAACCCTCTGCTTTGGGTTACTTGTAGATACCGCTCTTGGCCGAAGATGCGACGGGCCAAAAGATCGCCACCAACCAGCAGGGCGCCAGCGCCCAAGGTGAACAGCGAAGCGCCACCCGTGTCCGGGAGAACCGTAACGTCAGCGTCCTCAGCAGCCTCCGACTCGACGACCTCGCCAGACTCGTTGACCGCGCCGTCGGTGTCGTCATCGGTGCCGTTGCTCTCAACAATAACTACCTCAGTGTCGTCGGCCCCATCAATAACACCGTCCTCGTCATTATCAACAGCACCTTCGGCCGGGCGACCGGGATCTCTGCAGTGTCGTCGTTAGCAGTGCCAACCATGCTCTCGAGGCAAGCTATGACAGCTTCCCGGGAAACGCCGGCCTCGTTGGCTACCGCAGCAACAGAGGCGTCATCTAAATCAACAGCGTCGCCGCCGTACTGGTTGACCGCTACGTTCTGGATCCCATCACGGTCAGCGGTCTGAGTGACAACGTCACCGCTATCGTTTACGCATCCAAGTAACTTTGTTTCGGGACTATCCCTTTGACGCAAGTTGATAGAATGGCGAAGTGGATTGGCTGCGCTCTGTTTGGCGTCCTTGGTACGGGAAGCTCGGTATTATGATCGCGCTTCTCAAGCCCCTCTAGGATCTGGCTTCACTCTTGGGAGATGTGAGTTTTGTGGCGGGTAACGTTAAACCACTTCTGGCTTTCCTGGATACAGTGTGGGGTACGCTACTCTTGGTAATAGCTGGTTTGGCCCTGATTTACCGAGCATCCACCAAACAACCGGAAGCTGATCCCACCGGCAAGACACTATCCGCTACCGGAAAAAGAGAACAAGTCCCATCGTTTGTACACTCTCAACGCGAGGAAGCCACTGCGCAGTCCTCCCTATCGGAAGCCGAGCGGAAAAAGGGTCAACTTGAGACCGAGCTTCGCGTGGCGAAATTGGAGACTAAAAGCCAGTTACAAGAGAGTGAACAGAAACTTAGAAACCTTCAATCGAGGCTCACTGAGGCCAAAGAAGAGAAGGTGACTATACAGTCTCAACTACAAAACGAAAAGGAAGTGCGTTACTCTTTCGAACAGCAGGTCAAGGAGGCTCAACAGATGAGTAGCAACACAGAGGGGATGCTTCACCAAGTCGAAAACGAATTGGGAGCAGAACGCGGCAGAGAATTTAAAGTAAGAGAGGCTATGTGGCACTGGTTCCGTCAAGCGGATGGGATGCGCGACGAAGAGACGTTACAAGGTTGGGCACAGAATATACGTAGCGTGCTGAAATCCCATCTAGGCGAACCGGAGGCGGAGTATTTCATAAGCGGTGGAGAGAAGCTAAAGGACAGCGAATCAGAAGCAAGCCGCGTAGAAGCTCTCCTGGAGGGCTACCTAACCCGATTGAGCGAAATACAGAAGCGTTTGGAGCGCCGTTATTAGAGCGTCTTAGTCCTCAATCAGCTTTGCATAAGGCAAGGTTTCGGCCAATAGCAGCTTGAGCATCCCATCCCGAAACATGTAGGGATTTTCCCGGTTGTTGAACCGGAACTCTAGCTCATCGAGGTAAGCGTCCAAGTGCTTCGCAGATACCTGATGGTAAGAGCCGATAATGGAACGCTTGAGAAGGGACCACACGTTCTCTATGGAGTTGGTATGAACGTCGCCCTTGACGTACTCACCGCCACGATGCCTTACCGTGTCGTGTTCGGTATCTTCGGTGGCAACGCCCCGGTAAGCAGGCCACTCGTCCGTATAGATAGCTTCGGTATCTCCCGAAGTGTTCTCTCGGATAAAGCCGTGCAAGGTCTCCCGGTCCGTACCACGAACTACTTGAAGGCAGATGTTACCGCCACGCTGGATAGCGCCAACGACCGTAACCTTGTTGCCCTTGTAGCCGCGCCCCTTGCCGTGCATCTCGCCGCCAACAAAGGTTTCGTCCACTTCCACGATGCCCTTCAATAGTTGCGCATCAACCTCGTCAAGAGCGGCGCGGATACGGTGAGAGAGATACCAGGCCGTTTTGTAGGCAACTCCAAGAGTGCGCTTGAGTTGGTTGGCGGAGATGCCTTTCTTGGACTCCGTAATGAGGTAGACGGCCAAAAACCACTTCCAAAGCGGAAGGTGCGAGTCGTGAAAGATAGTCCCGGCGGTAACAGAGAACTGATAACGGCATGAGTTACAATCGTACTGTGAACGCTTCTTTATCAGAGATACGCTCTTCTCGCCGCAGCGGGGGCATTCTACCCCATTCGGCCAGCGTAGCTCTTCCAGATAAGCCCGGCACCGATCCTCGGAATGGAAGCGGTCAATTAGCTCGACAAGGTTCATCTCTTGCTCTTTTAACACGGGAGGTCTCCTAATGCCCCGACGTAAGAAACGCGCCGACGAACTCACAACCGAAGAGGCCATGAAGAAACTGTTCCCCAGAAAGGTACGGGAAGAGGCGAAAGAAACCGCCCTAAAAGCCCGTAAAAAAGAGAAATCTTAGCCTTATACAGATAGTATAGGCTATGGATTACCTGTGTCAAGTATATAATCCCGCTTTGTTTGCTTATTTCGCTATTTTCTAGTGGAGCCGAGGGGATTCGAATCCCTGACCTCCGCCGTGCAAAAGCGGTACAGCCCAAATTGAGCTGCAGTCTCTCCCGTGTCAGGACATCCTACTCTGTACCAACCTGTCCACAAAACACCTGCAAATAAGCAGGTTTTATGGACAAACATAATTTCGTCGGTGTGAAGGTCGTCCGTTGCGTATCAGCGCGTGCCAGCCCGGTTGCAGTACGGTTGCAGTACTTTTGGGGCTGGCGATCCTTACTCAAGATGAGGTTTCTGAGGTCGTATGGGACTTTTCGGGACGGGTGTAGAAGAAGCGAGTTTTTGGCGATGATGAAGTTCGTCTCTGCTCTTTCTACAGGGTAGTCAAGTTCTCTGAAGCCACTCCACGCGATTCATCCATTCCTCCTGCGTGGTGTCCGCTATCGTCTTCTGCACACCCGAGATGAGGACTCCAAAATCCTCGTTTCTTACGCTGGAGGGAATAAGGATCACACCGGGGTGCGGGCGGCCCTCGCCGGCCCACTCCCTCAGAAGAGGCTCGAAGTCTCTTATGTTGGCGGTCACCAGCACGCGGCCTTCTGCAGCGGCGAGTTCTAGGACCTCCGGGTCGGAGAGTCCTTCGAGCTCTATCTCAGAGTCCAGGGCTCGCACGTCGTGACCGTCTTCGGTGAGAGCTTTGCCCACCGTCCGGCCAGAGACGTGGGCGTCGAGCAGAATCCTCACCTGGTCTCCCAGAGTCCGTGGGGCCGCACTCTAGTTGCGTGCTGGCGGAGGCGGCAAGATGGACGGATAGAGTTCGTGCCATTCCTCTGGCGTGCGGGCGTTCTCTTCGAGCGCCTCGTCTATCTCATGTGGGTACGCTTCGTAGTAAGAGAGGGCAAGGTCTAGCTGACGTTCGGAGACGTTGTGCTCGGCGAGCAGTCTCTCTCTACCTTTGCCTTTGTAGAGTTCTACGATCTCCCAGACATCCAGTGCCGTGCCGACCACCCACACCCGTCTTGAGTGCTCGGCGCCCCGAAAGCCGATCCCAGGGAAACGGCGAGTGCGAATGGACTCTTCCGCCAGGACTTCCAGCAGAGCACTCTTGGGCAGTTTCGTTCGACGGTTCTCGCGATCCAACCATCCCCCCACCTCATCGGAGAGCCTTATGGTAAACGGTTTGGATTTGGGCATCGTCAACCTCCGTATAGCACTACGGTATTCATTGTAATACAGAGATTACAGAACCGTAGAGAAGTCCTTCTACTGTTTGGCTCAGCCCATCAGCACCATCAAGGCATTGGACATGGGGCCACCAGCTCTCAGCCGCCGGGCGAGGCGCAGCAAGTCACCTGGAGAAGCCCCTGGGCGCCCGAGGTAGCGTCGGAGGGCCTCATAGGCCACGTCGGTACCCACTTGGTTCCTCAGACGCAGAACATCCACCACGCTTCGCTCGGGAGAGTAAATGAAGATCTCCTCGCCGGAGTCGAGGTGGGTCCGCTCGCGTTCCAACTCGAAGGTGTCCGCGGCGAAAACGTGAACGTGCGTTGGAGGATAGTCTATCGAAGGCGGCCGTGAGCCTCTGGGCACTGCCAAGTGGACCTCGGCCGGGACCTCGTCGGTCAGGTCCCAGAAAGAGAGCGCTGAGTTGAGACAGATAGTCCCTCGCGGGCTACGCTTGCTAACAGCTACAAGGTCCAGGTTGGAGATCATCTCGGCATCCGCGAAGCGGAAAACTCCGCGAGACAACTCGATCAGGGTGCCTTCGTCCCTCATGGCGTACAGATACCGCCAGTGGATGCCAGCCTCCGCTGCGTCTCTACTCCTGAAAACGCTGCCCGAACGCCGGGCTATATTCTCCAGTATGTTACGTGCTTCCATCATGGATAAAATCGTACACATTCAATAGCTATGTATATACGTTTTTATCCAAGAGAGGGGCGGTCACGCCGCCCCATCCTTCACCAGAATCTCGGCCCGGCAACTGGAAAGCATTTCAGCGCTGGCTCGCCCCCAACGCCGGCGGCCCAAAAGCGAGAACCACGGCCGACCGTAACGCCGCAGCGTTTCGAGGCCACCGAGCCGGCCCCAGCGCGCGAAGTCGCCGGCGGCCGAGTGAGAGGCGCGGTGCTCTTCGCAAGCGATCTCGACCGTAGAGGATTCGACCAGCGCAGCCAGTTCTCCGCGGGAGACATCTGCGTCAACCCCATAGCGAAACGCCTCTTCTTCCCAATCGAACCATGCCTGTAGGTCTTCGGGTTCGAGGCCGGGACCGTGGCCCCGGTCGTAGACCTTCAGCAGGCACCGAGGGACGCGATGGTGAACCTCGCGCCGAGCTGCAGAGGTGGCGGCCATCATGCCACCACCCTTTCCGACTTGCGGGTTTGAGCTGCCCGCTGCTTCGCCACCCACACCAGAGCCGCGAAGATATGCTTGCAGGGCTCACGCCGGCGCCGCCAGTCGGTGCAGCCGCAGCGCCCCTCACCGGCCAGGGACACGCGGTAGCTACGACCAGGTTCCGAGCACGACGGCACCGAGAGGCCGCCCGCCGGCATTGACTGGATTTCTGCTTTGCGGTTGCGCCAAAGCGCGATGCCCCGGCACGCACGACGCGATACACTTGACTCGATCAAGGATTACTCCCTTGGTCCGGGCCCCAGGGTGTTAGAGCACCGCTGGGGCGTTTACTTGACTGCCCCTCCAAACAGGGCTTTGCCGCCTGGGGGAAGGGGAAGCCGGCGGCAAGGAGCGGAGTCAAGGGTGGGCCCCGGAAAAGTTTTTGCGGAGCAAAACCCGTAGGGCGCAAAGCGAGTTTTCTGGGTGCCCTTGACGGAGAGACGCCGACGGTAGAATGCTCCCCTATCGGCGAAAGGCCGAACGCCTTGAGGAGCTAGGTGTTCTGACAGCAGGTTGCGTAAGTAAGGGACCTGCGTGAGAATAATCTCCATGAACGCCTACTCGAAGGACCTCAGATTGAAGACGCTCGCCGCTATCGACCGTGGCATCCCAAGAAAGGAGGTCGCAGAGCTCTTTGGAGTCTCTCGCTCTACCATAAAGCGCTGGCTGGGACGCCGACGCCTCACGGGGGATGTGGACATCTACAAGATTCCCGGCAGACCTTCTGTGAAAGGCAAGGCTTTGAGGGAATGGCTACCCCCACATCTGAAGACCAACCCCGACCTGACTCTAAAGGAGCACTGCGAGACTTTCGAGGATGAGAGTGGTGTTACGGTCTCTGAAGCTACGATGAGTCGCAACATCTCTCGCCTCCCTGGAGAGTGGCCGCTCAAAAAAAGTCGCCGGTAGCCCAAGAACGCGACGAGGGAGCGAGAGCTCTATGGCGGTGGCTAATATCCTACTTCGACGTTAGTCGACTGGTGTTTGTGGACGAATCCGGTATGCACACTTCGATGGACCGTCTGAGATCGCGGGCTCCGAGAGGAGAGCGAGCCTACGGCAAGGTGCCAAGAAACCGGGGCAAGAACACCACCCTCATAGCCTCGATGAGCTTATCCGGGATGGGAGAGTCGATGTGCATACAAGGTGCTACCGACGCCAAAGCCTTTGAGGTATACGTGGAGCATTTCCTGGCCCCGACGCTTTCCGAAGGTCAGGTGGTGGTTTTGGACAATCTCGGTGCGCATCGTCCCAGTAGGATAAGGGAACTCATCGAGGCTAAGGGAGCCGGGCTGGTGTTCTTGCCAGCTTACTCACCGGACCTCAACCCTATAGAAGAAGCGTTCTCCAAGATAAAGAACATTCTAAGGAAGCTTGGGGCGCGCACCCACGAAGCTCTTCTCGAAGCTATAGCAGAGGCTCTCTCGGCAATCACCCCTGGGGACGCGGCTGGCTGGTTCGATCATTGCGGCTATGAGGTCGAGGTCCTGTATTTATGAATGCCGCTGTCACACACGATTTCGCCCCTTCCGACATGGACAACTACGCCTCTATCTGGTCTGTGCCGACAAGCCGCAGTTGGGGCCTCGCTTCGGCAGGATCTCTGCCAGCGCGGCCTCGTTGTCCTGCACCATCCGCACCAGGCGGTCGGCGTGATCTGGGTTCAAGGACTTCAGGCCCTCGACCACCACCTTGAAACCTGCCGGTTGCTGCGCGTCGAACTCGGTGTAGGCTTTGAGCTCCAGGGAGCGGATCTTGCGGTAGATGTCATCGGCCTCTTTGCGGCGACGGGCGAGCTCGGCATAGTCGGTCATGGTTCGGTCCTCCCTCGGCGGCGGTGTGCCTTTGCGTCTTCCAGAACCCAGCGCGGGCATTCGGAGGAGAGGACCTCGTGCCACTCGCCGGTGGTGGGGTCGTGAAGGGCGATGTATCCGGGTTCCTTCGCCCACTTGATGACGAGGCCCCGGCGGTCGGCCTCTTTGAGCTTCTTGCGCTCACGTTCGAGGTGCCGGATCAGGGCTCGCTTGTGCTCGCGCAACGTGCGGCGCAGCTCGTCGGTGACGGTCTCCTCCGGGGCGTCCACGCGCAGCGTTAGCCCGTCGGCTTCGAGGCGCACGCCCTGCTGGTGCATGTCTTCGAGGAGTGCGGCAGTGCTCACTGGAAGCCTCCTGCGGAAGTCCGGCGAGGTTGCACGGAGGTTGCAGGGTTGCGTAAGAGATGGGCGTAGTACCGTGTGTTTTCGGAGGTGATGTAGACGCTCACAGTTCGAACTGCACCCTCCTTCCGCCTGAACCTCCGTTCCCCAAGCCGTTTCTTGCCGAGGATGCGTCCTCGCTCTCACCAGGACCGGGGGCAGGAGAGGAGGGGGTGTCCCTCCCCCCGGGATTGCCTGCAACCGTGCAACCCCCGGCCTGCTCGGCGAGCCGCTCTACGGAGGGTAGGAGTTCGACCTCGCCGGCGATGGGTTCGCCGAGTATGATCCTGGCCGGCCTGCCCCGGCGGTCCTCCAGGTTTTTGAGGTGGCCGCGGTCTATGGCCGTCTTGACCCGACGCAGGGCGGCGGACTTGTCGAGCTTCAGCTCCCCGGCTACAGCGGTGGTGGTAATGGGCTCACTTTCAGAGTCATCGAGGAGACGCTTCGCCGCCTCGACCGTCTCGCGGACGGTCTTGGGGACGGTGGCCTCGACACCCTCGGCGACTAGGTCGGCGACGAGTTCGCGGATCGCAGCGTAGTCGTCCAGGTCGGCGATGACGCGGCCTTCCTCGTCCTTCTCACGGTTTGCCTGGTGCAGCACAGCGTGAGCGCGGACGAGGTTCAGAACGGCGCCGAAGTCCCGGCGCAGGCGAACGGCAACGGGCGGGACGAGTTCAGCGAGGTCCTCGGCATAAGGGATCTCGACGCGACGCCCGGTCTCGGGGCTCGAAAGCCACTCCTGGAGGGCGAGCCAGGGGGCGAGGTCTGTCTCGTGTTTGTTGCGCTTCGCCAGGGCGCGGATCACACCTCTAGTCTGGTCCCGGGTGTCGGTTACAGTCAGAGACAGGAGGCGCGTCTCGTTTTCGGGGTGGAGCTTGACGGCGGTGGTCGTGATGATGAGGCCGGTCGGGCCTTCGCGCTCTATAAGGCGGGGCCGGATGCCCTGCGGGGTGCTCTCGACGGTCTCGTAGCGGACGCGGCCTTCGGAGAGCAGAGAGCGCATCAGGTAGGTGGCGAAGTCGCTCGCCATCCCGTCGGCCTCGTAGATCACGAGGAACCGGTGCCGGATGGGCTCCTCAGAGTAGGCGAGGGTGCGCTCGCTCATGGCGGTGAGGGCATAGTAGGCGCTTTCGGGGAAGTAGGAGAGGACGCGCTCGACGAGATAGGTCTTGCCGCCGGAGGACGGTCCCTTGACGGCGACGCTCACGATCCTGTCCAGGAGGCGGCTCGTGAGGGCCAGGTAGAGGAGCTTCGCGGCCCGGGCCTCGCCGGCGACGCCGGAGCGTGCGAGCTCGTCGGCGAAGCGGTCGAGGATGCGGTTCTCGCGGGCCAGGTCTTCGCAGGCCTTCCAGGTCTCTTGCGCCCGGGCATCGGCGTCGGCCCGCTCAAGGTCGGCCCAGAGGGCGGCGCGGCCGAAGGCGGCCCGGAGGTTCTCCTTGAAGCGCTCGGGGTCGGAGAGGTGTAACTCGGAGACGTCTTTCGCACCGTCCAGTTCGACCAGGCGCAGCCGGTCGCGCAGGGCGGGGGTGGCGGTTAGCTTCTCTCTGAACGTCTCGCCGCCGGCGTCCGGTTCGACCACGGCGTAGACCTTCTCGATGCCTTCGAGGTGGTCAGCCCACTCGCCCTTCCAGTTGTTGGCGCCGGGGATGCCGAGGGCCTCGATGCCGTGGTGCCAGAGAGTGTGGCAGTCGCTCTCGCCTTCGACCAGCACCACGTATCCGGCCTCCCGGACGCGCTCCATGCGCCATAGGCCGTAGAGCGTGGGCTTCGAGCCCTTGCGCCAGCGAAAGCGGTTGTCGCCCTCGGGAGACTTCTCCAAGGCGAGCCGGAGCCGCACCGCGCCTTCCTGGCCGTCCTCAGTCAGGTACGGCATCCTGACGGCCTTGCGGCCCATGTAGCTGATGGTGGAGAGTCCGAGTTGCTTCAGGAATACGGCCGGCAGTGCTTTCGCTTCGGCGTAGGTTTCGAGGGTGCAGGAGGGTTGCACTGTTGCGGCCGGTTGCATGGGAGCGTGCAACGCTTTTTCTCCGTTGTCTACATCGTGTTCGGGGTGGGGTTGCACGGTTGCAGTACTATTCGAGGGGAGGTCATCCCCCTCCCCCGCTCCGCCATCGCCGTTGCGGGCAAAGAGGTCGCGACTTCGGACGCCTCGCTCTTCGAGGGCGGAGAGAATCCCGGTCTGTTCGCAGCCCGCGAAGCAGCGCAGCAGGACGCTACCGTCCTCAGCTTCTCCGACGTGCAGGTTCGGGGTGTTGCGGTCGTCGTGGGCGGGGCAGAATGCCCAGTGCTCGCCCGCGGCGTCAGGGCCGCGGACGACTTCCAGGACGTCCAGGACTCGTTCCAACGGCTTCATGAGCCTCCTCTAGGGCCGGGTCCTGGGTGGATGCACGACGTAGACCACTGCACCCTGGATGATCACCTCATCGGCGGGGACGATCAGGTCCTTATGGTCCCCGTTCTCGGGACTGAGCCTCACGAGCTCGCCTTCCCGGTAGAGACGCTTGACGGTTACCTCTTCACCGTTGTAGAGGAGGGCGACGACCACGGTCCCGTCGGGCGGGTCCTCGTCTTCTTCGATGACCAGGAGGTCCCCGTCCTCGATGCCAGCGCCGGTCATGCTCTGGCCGACGACCCGGAGCGCGTAGCGACCTCTCCCCGAGGGCGAGAGCATTAGCTCCGCTGGGAAAGAGAAAGTCTCGCTCTCGTCGGCGATGGCCTCCAAGCCGCGCCCGGCAGCGATCCGTCCCAGAAGAGGCGTCCTCCCTACAGCCTCCCAGCCCATCCGGGAGAGCGTCAGACCGCGGGCCCGTCCGCTCTGCCGCTCGACGTATCCGGCTTCTTCGAGCTTCTTGAGGTGCTTGAAGACGGTCTGGGTACTCCTCAAGCCAACGGCTTCGCCGATCTCCTTGATGCTCGGGGAGCCCTCGTGCCTCACGGCTCTCTGGGCGAGATACATAAGGATCTCCTCCCGCTTCTCGAAGTTCTCCCGCATCCGAACCATCCTTCCCGAAAGTGACTCCGGAGGTACTGTAGCGCATATTGGCCTTGGCTACAAATATAATTTTGTAGTATGTTCTAGTAAACGATAGCCCAGGGGAGGAAGGAATGGACGAACAGAGGCGAGAGTACCTGAAGGTCCCGGAGGTGGCGGAGATGTTGCAGATTGCTCGCAGTCGGGCGTATGAGTTGGTCGGGAGTGGGGAGATCCCCTCTGTCAGGATCGGACGCAGCTTGCGGGTCAGCCGGAAGGAATTGGAGCGGTGGCTCGACGAGCGGCGGCAGCCGGAGGCCGGACGCGGAGGTTAGGCTTGTATGTCCTGCCAGTCCTTCGCGTCCACGAAGCGGGAGAGGTGGCGGGGGTTGGTGGTAGCCACCTCGACGGTGTTCGCACCCTCGTCTTCCGCCAGTCTCGCTTGCGCGGCCAGGATCACGTCGGCGTCCAGGGACTCGTCGGAGGCGGCGGGCTGCCCCCGGTTGCGGGCGTCGGCCCAGAAACGGGCCGCGAGCCTCATGGCCTCGGTGGTGATGGGCAGGTAGCCGATCTCCTCTGCGAGCCGGTCGAGTCGTACTATGCTCCCGGTCTTGCCGGAGCGCAGCAGTTCCCGGCGCACCTCGTAGTCGGAGACCTCGGGCACCTGGACGAGGACTCCCGCTTCGAGCAGGCCCCCGAGCCACAGGGCCGCCTCGCGGTTCCGCTCGGGTCGCGGGTGGGTCACGAGGCTCAGGGGACCCGCGTCGAGCAGGACCACCCTACTCAAAGAGCATGCGGTACTGACCGGACTCGCGACGGTTGCGGTCGAGAGCCTTCTCCAGCTCGGGCCAGGTCTCTTCGTCGTAGCCCGACTCGTCGGCCATCCACTCGTCGAGCAGGCGTATGGCTCCGACGTTTGGGCGTCCCTCTTCCTGCTGGAGGCTGCGGGAGAACTGCAGCACGGCCAGCCGGCCATCGTGGTCCAGGGCTTTCAGGCTCTCCACCACGGCCCGCTCGATGTCTTCTTCTCCCGGGCTTCCGGCTTCCTGGTTCACTGCTTCGGACATGCTCTAACCTCCTTCCGGCTTCCGCCCTGTCGAACATGCTCTGCTCTCATTTTACCCGGCGTCCAAGCTGCCTTCTCCGCAACGGGATCGTGTCTGCCACGAGTTGCAAGGAGGCAAGTTTCGACAACCCTTGATTGTAGCAAGTAGATCATTGACATGGCGCACGATTCGATCAAAGATCGAGCGCACCGTAGAAAACGAACTGAACGGAAGGAGCACGGATGGGCAAGCGAGGCAACGGGGAGGGCAGCATTAGCCGCCGCAAGGGTGGCGGATGGATGGGGCAGTACATCGTGCATACGGCCGACAGGAGCAACAAGCGCAAGACGGTGTACGGGAAGACGCGGGCGGAGGTGGCATCGAAGCTCGCCAAAGCGCTCAGCCAACGAGAGGATGGACTCGTCTTCGACGACGAGGGACTCACGGTCGAGAAGTACCTGGGGCTATGGCTCAAGAACTCGGTGCGGGACACGGTGCGGACGAGCACCTACGAGCGCAACCAGCAGATAGTGGATCTGCACGTAGTCCCGGCTCTCGGCAGGCTGAAGCTCAAGGCACTAACGCCGGCGCAGGTGCGGTGGCTCTACCGGGAGAAGCTGGACCAGGGCCTCAGCAGCGCCACGGTCCACAAGATGCACGTCGTCTTGCACAAGGCGCTCGGCCAGGCCGTGAGGGACGGCCTTATCCCCCGCAACGTCACCGAGGCGGTGAAGGTCCCGCAGGTCAGGCGCAAGGAGATAGAGCCCCTATCAGCCGGGGAGACTAAGAAGCTGCTGACGACGGCCAGTGAAGCCGGGGACCGTTTCGAGGCCCTGTACGTCCTGGCCGTGACGACCGGGCTGCGGCAGGGCGAACTGCTCGCCCTGCGATGGGACGACGTGGACCTCGAAGGTGGGGTGCTGCGCGTCCGGCGCACGCTCACGCGGGCCAAGGGCAGCTACTCGCTGGGCGAGCCCAAGACCGCCAGGAGCCGCCGGAGCGTGAGCCTGACGGCTTCGGCGGTTGAGGCGTTGCGGGCGCACCTCGACCGGCAGTTGGAGGAGATAGACCAGATGGGCTCCGGTTATCAGGACGGCGGGCTCGTCTTCGCCACGGAGAGGGGCACGGTCGTGAACCCATCGAACTTGAGGAAGGAACCGCTCGAAGACGACCCGCTTCCGATCCCGCGCCAGTAGCGCCCCGTCACCCGCCGCCCGGTCTCTCAGCCGCTGTTCCAGAGCCTGGCGGAACGCGACCGCATCCCGGTACCTCACGCGGGCGCTTCCGCCACGGCCCGCTCCACGAACTCCCGCACGCGCGCCGAACGCCCCGCCGCGGCCCCCCGCAGCCGCAGCCGGGTGGTGAGGCCGCGTTCCAGCGCCTGGCGGATCGCCTGCTCGCTTTGCTCGGGCTGGGTACCCGCCTCCAGCGAGTCCACGATGCTCCGCTCGGGCGAGGTGATCGGAACACCATGGACCTCCCGTGTCTCCGAAGCATCCGGTGGCCACTCCAGACTGTGAAGGCGGACCCCCATGCGCGGGCGCTGGCCGCGCTTGGCGCGGGGGAGCGAGATATGCACCGCGTCCGGGATCACATCAGACAGCCCCCACATCTCCATCGCGCTCTCATGCGAGACCACCGCCCCGGCGTCGCGCAGCGGCAGCCAGGCGGCCACCACGTGTTCGTAGGGACTCGTCGGAAAATGCCTGAGCCGGTATATTCCCCGCCGCACCCGCTCGTAGCGACCACCTGGACGGGCGTGATGCAGCAGCGTACTCCTGTCCATGCCCGCATCAAGCGCCTGTCCGGCGGTGAAATGCCCCGCCTGCGATTCGGCGAGCCGGTAGAGACCGTCGTGATCTATCTCGTCATTCATATAGAGGATTATATCCCTTATTTGTCGGACAATCTGCTAAACGGGCTTTGCGGGCGGCCGGCTGCCGATACATTCGTCTCCTGGCTCCGTGCCCCGTACCAGCGGGTTCTCTCGTAGATCCGTCTAGGCCCCCGATCCGAAGAAGCCTCTGGTTCCCTTACGCGACAGACCGACTCATTGATTCATCTACACATGGCCGTCACACCGCTAGCGGGAAATAACCGTCCGTACCATCCTTCTAAACCTCAGCAAAACGCCCGCCCGCTAAGAGGGTGTTTGGAAACGCTCGCCTGTAGCAGGCGAAATGAGTTGTCTGTCCGATTTACTAGCTAGTGGTGGAGGACAATATTCCTTACGACTCGGAGATCCTCCCACAGGAACCTTGACCAAACAAAGATCTTATATATACTAACGGTATGTATTTAAATAAACACGAAAGCACATCACGCCGCTCACACGCCGAACGGCGCGCGGCCACGAGACGGGCGCTGCTGGATGCTGCCAAGGTATCGTTTGCTGAGAAAGGCTACTCGGAGGTCACTATCGAGGAAGTGGTACGGGGTGCAGGGGTGACCCGTGGGGCCTTATACCATCACTTCGAAGACAAGCGGTTGCTACTCAGGGCAGTGGTAGAAGAAATAGAGGGTGAGATAGATGACCTCGTGGAGAGGGCGGCTAAAGAGGCTCACGAAAGTAGTGGTAATCCCTTGGAGGCGATGATGGCTGGGCACTATGCTTTTCTTGACGCCTGCCTGCGTCCGGAGGTTCGGCGGCTCGTTCTACTAGACGGACCGGCTATTTTGGGTTGGGAGGAGTGGCACGAGATTGATGCTGGGCATGCCGTAGTCCAGATAGAAACGGGTCTCGGTATGCTCGTGGACGCTGGACTTATGGAGCCGCAACCTCTCCGTCCCCTGGCGCATCTGCTACACGGGGCTGTCATAGAGGCCGCGATGTACGTGGCCGTTTCCGAGGATGCAGAGAATGCCAAGGACGAGGTTGGGACGGGCTTGGAGCGCCTTGTGCGGGGGCTGTGCCGATGATGCGACAGTGCCTCAAAGGCAAAGAAAGCTCGGATGACGTAGGTAGCACGGGTAAGAAAGTGGGCGAAGAGGGCCGCATTACTCGTGGAGCTTTCCTGAAAGCGGCTGGGGCTACGCTGGTACTGGTAGCCGGCGGTGGGGTGTGGCGCGCGGAGGCGCGGGGAGTCTTCGGTCCGGAGAGAGGACCGGCTTTTGAGTCCTGGGAGAACTGGCGTACGGAAGGAGAGGAAGGTCCTCTGGCACTCGTCTCCGCCGCCATCCTCGCGGCTAACGCGCACAATGCCCAGCCCTGGCTCTTTGAGGTGGGGGGCTCTCGAATAGACCTCTTCGCCGACAGGAGCCGCGACATCGGGACCATAGACCCCTTCTCGCGTGAGATGTATGTTGGGCTCGGGTGTGCCTTGGAGAACCTACTGCTGGCTGCCAGAGCCAGGGGCTACGAGTACCGCATCACCCTTGCGCCGGACCGCTCTAATCCTACGCATGCGGCACGGGTTAGCCTCTCACCAGAGAGTAAACCAAAGAATAAAGAAGTCTCACCGCTCTACGAGGCCATACCAATGCGGCACACCAACCGCTACCCCTACGACACTTCGCGCCCTGTGCAGCGGGAGACGCTCTCTGCGCTCGGGGCACTCAACGACGAACAGGCGATTGAGGTCTCGTGGTTTACCGAAGAGGCGAAGCGCCAAAAGGTAGGAGGACTGCTCGTGGATGCGGCGAAGGCCATCAACGCCGACGAGGAGCAATCCTACGACAACAGCTTGAGGTGGCTGCGTCAGGACGAGGAGGCGATACGACGCCACCGGGACGGTCTGACCCTAGACGCCATGGGTCTCTCCGGGCCCATGCTCCTTGCGGCCAAGATGTTCCCGAGCCCTTCCCTTCAAGACTCCGGCGAGGCCTGGCTCTCGTTGCTGCGCGGCCAAGTCCGGAGCGCCTCCGCCTTCGGCATCCTTACCGTGCGCGACTACGGCGACGACGCCCAGAGGATGCGCGCGGGGAGGCTTTGGCAGAGGATGCACCTGTGGGCCACAGACCACGGCCTGGCCGCCCAGCCGATGAACCAGCTTCACGAGCGGGACGACCGGGAGGTCCAGCTTGGCCTCGAACCGAGGTTCAGAGACGCTCTCAGAGATCTCGTCAGTGATTCTTCTTGGCGCGCGATCTTCACCTTTCGGCTTGGACACCCTACCCAGTCGGCCCCGCTCAGCCCGCGCCGCTCGGTCGAGAACGTGCGCGTCTAGCCGGCGCGTCATCCGAGCCGTTCCCTAGCATTCAGTCATGCACTCTCGGAGGAGGCCGACGAATCATGCTCGCTCGCACCAGAAAGCGATACCCTACTGATCTCACCGACGCAGAGTGGGATTGCCTCACCCCACATCTTCCGGCCACAAGCCCGCGTGGCAGGCCTCGCGAGCATCCGGTGCGGGAAGTGCTCGACACCATCTTCTACGTGGTGCGCGGGGGCTGCGCGTGGAGGATGCCGCCCCACGACTTCCCGCCGTGGGGAACAGTCTACTATTGGTTCTGGCGATGGCGCCTATATGGCCTATGGCAGCGCATCTTGGTAGCCCTGCGTAGAGCCACCAGAAGAATGGAGGGCAGAAACCCGGAGGCCTCAGCAGCCATAATGGATAGCCAGAGTATCCGCATCGCCGAAGAGTCCGGCGGCAATAAGGGGTACGATGCAGGCAAAAACGTACCCGGTCGTAAAAGACACCTGTTGGTAGATACCTCCGGGCTACTACTTGCGGAGAGGGTGACGCCGGCAAACATCTCGGATAATCGCGGCGCGCGGGAACTACTGGCGGGTCTTGCTCCTATACTGCCGCGCATGGAACTAATCTGGGCTGATAGTGCCTATGCAGGAGAAAAGCTGCGAACCTGGTGCGCCAAGCATACCGGCTGGCGGCTTGAGGTCGTACCGCGTAACAACAACAGCTCTACGTTTGAGGTGCTACCAAGGTGCTGGGTGGTGGAACGAAGTATTGCCTGGGTCTGTCGGAACCGCCGGCTGATGAAGGACTATGAGCGGAAGGTTTAAACTAGCGAGTGCTGGCTCAAGGTAGCGATGATTCGCCTAATGCTGAAGCGGCTTGGGAGAAATTGAGCGGTATTCTCACACCCCCTCTAAGGCGTCTCGTGTGCCGGCGAGCTACCGCGCGAGCGTCAGCCGGTAGGTATGGTACTCGACTTGCCAGCCGTCCCAGACCAGGGACTGTTCCGCCACCACCTTGGCCGAGAAGTCACCTTCGTCGAAGAGGCGCTTCAGGTAAGTCAGGTCTCCCGAACTGCCGAAGAAGATCAGCATCCGACCAGCGGGAGCCAGGTGTTGCCGCGCTTCGCGGAAGAACGTGGTCATCGCCCGGTAGTCCTCGTCCGTGGTGGCGGCCTCTAGCAGGTCACGCGGGGCGAACCATCGGAACGGGGGATCGAAGACGATCAGGTCGAACTCGCCCTCGACGTTGCTGAACACGTCGCTACGGCAGACCGTGATCCGGTCCGCAACACCGTTGCGCGCGGCGTTGTCGCTGGCGGCTTCGAGCGCAACCGGGTTGATGTCGACCGCGACGACATTGGCAGCTTTCGAAGCAGCGAGGATCGCGTTTACACCGCTGCCAGTGCCCATGTCGAGCACCCGGTCGCCTTCGCGTACCTCCTCCAGGACGGCTTCGCCGAGCAGATGCGACATGCCCACGATCGGTTGCACCTGCGGTGGCACCACGATCGTCTGGCCGAGGTAATCGAACGTCTGCCCTTCGCCCGAGTCGGCCTTCGCCGACCGGTAAGCGTTCTCGCGCCACCGGCGGATCCGCTCGGCGTGCTCCTCCGAAACTGTGGGAACGTACCGGACATCTCCCGGTGTTGGCTTAGTCATCCTGGCACCCTACCGAACCCTGCCCACACAGTGAGTCCATCTTATTCAGGAGATTGCTCCTTTTCAACAACCGAGGTGGCCACGTATTCGACGCGCTCGGCTACGTCAGGTTCCGGTACTGGAGGATATACGGCGGGGAGGCGCTCGCGAGACGGAAGCGGCGCTTTGGCTCGGCGAAAAGGCGTTGACCGTTGAGCATCGGGGCCGACTCCTCTCGCGCTACAACGTGCGGTACGCGCCGGCACCGCGAGCAAGCTGGCGGCGGCGATCACTGCTACCGCGAACGCTAGGAATTCACGCGTCACGACGGGCGCAGGTGCTCGATCGTGACGCGGTGCTGCTGGGTTAGCCGCTGGACGATCAACGAGCGGTGGCAGGCCTCGGGATCGCGCTCGACACAGAGCAGCGCTGCGGTACCGCTTCTCGGCAGCGCCGACACGATCTGTGTGAGGTCGGCGTGGTCGAGGATCTCGGTGGTGTAGCGGCGGGTGTACTCGGCGGCAAGCTCGCGGCGCGAGCGCTTGCCGACCCCTTGTCGGTCATCCTCGGCGTACTGGAGCTGGCGTAGCTCGGTGGTTGGGGCGAGCTCGGGGTGGTGCTCGTAGGCGATCCGGGCCCGGGCGAGGGCGGCCTGAAGCCGGAGCGAGTTCGCCCAGGCGTACTCGGGTCCGCGGACACCGCGGCGCTGGCGTACGTCGAGCAGCAGGCGGACGTCCGCCTGCCGCAGTCGATCTAGGAAGGACTCGCCGTCGAAGCCATAGACGCCAATTGTCACCATTCTGAGCACCGGAGATCACCCACCTGCCTAGCTAGCCTGCTACTCGTGCCGGTTCAACCGGGTACTTTGCCTGAGGCCCTGCCGGAGGCGGCGAAGTCGCGTCACGCGACAGCGGTCCCCTCAAGCTCGACCATCAGGCCGGGGATCGCCAGCCGTGTCACCCCGAGCATCGCGGTCGTCGGCGCCACCCCGGCGACACCCAACCGCGACGCCAGCACGCCATAGTGCTGGAAAAGCCGTTCGACGTCGGTGGTGTAGACGTTGAGCCGGACGAGGTTCGCGAGGAACATGCCGGCCTCGCTGAGCACGGCCTCCAGGTTGTCGAGGCTCAGCGCCAACTGCGCAGCCATGTCACCGGGGTGCTGGGGCTCGCCGTCGCCGCTCATCGCGGTCTGCCCGGAGCAGTACAGGGTTCGGGCTTGTCCGGAGACGATCTCACCCTGGTTGAATCCCATATCCGCCGACCACCAACATGCTGGTCTCCTGAAGAGTAGCAGTCTTATCCAGACCCGGTACCACCTCCGCGTTGCAGTACGGTTGCAGTAAATGCCTCCCAACGCTTTCTACGGCTTCTCTCTGAGTTTTGCGTTTTACCTGCAAAACGTTATCTTTTTAAGTGGAGCCGAGGGGATTCGAACCCCTGACCTCCGCCGTGCAAAGGCGGCGCTCTCCCAACTGAGCTACGGCCCCGTGGGAATTGGGGGGAGTTTACGTGCCACGAGCCTATTCTTCAACGTACGGGTTCGAGTAGTAAGCGGTACAATAGACGGAAGTGTGAGCAAAGATCGAGAGGTAGGACAGATGGCTCTCTACGAATACAAGTGCGTCGAGTGCGAAGAGCGGTTCGACAAGATGCGTCCGATGAGTGAGTCCGATTCTCCGGCGGAGTGTCCCGAGTGTGGTTCCGGGGGGTCTCGGCGGGTGATCTCCAACTTCGCCTCCATAACTCCCGGCGCCTCCGCCATGTCCGGCAACCCCATGATGGACGCGCGCATGGCAAGCGGCAACGTTTCGAGTGGTGGTGGATGCTGCGGCGGAGGCTGCGGCTGCGGCTAAGGCGTAAGTGTCCGAGACTGTTCCCGAGCTAGTCCTCAAAGGAATAGAAGAGTTCAACCGGGGCGAGTTCTTCGAATGCCACGAGTACCTGGAAGAAGCCTGGATGCAGGAATCTCGCAGGGTACGCTTTCTCTACCAGGGCATCCTCCAGGTCGGCGTCGGCTTCTATCATCAGCGGAACGCCAACTGGCGTGGCGCCACGGGTCTTCTGCGTAACGGCACGGTTCGGCTAAAAGAATTCGAGCCTGAAAGCCTTGGTATAAATGTATCAAAACTCGTCCGGGAGTGCGAGAGATGCCTTGCAGAGCTAGAACAACTCGGCCGCGAAAGAGTGAAAGAGTTCGACCAATCTAGCATTCCAAAAGTAGAGTGGGTTCAAAAACAAGCTGAGAGCCGAAATGAGAGGAAGTTCACCGGTTAGAAGAGATGAACTTGCCTGCGACCTGTTCCCCGAAGACTGATCCGGCTACTATGAAAGTCTTACTACCCTATGCGTCCAGCACTTCACAGCGAGGCTTGACTCGGTATCGTCTCCAGCGTCCAGGTGGTTATTGTCCTAAATCGGCTTGCGGCTCGCCCCCGAAGAACTTCTCCCAGGGCATGTCCAGAGGCTTGTCCAGTTCGACTATCTCGTATAGATGGCGCATCAAGGGAAAGTCCTCGGCCCTGACAGCGCCACGTTCGGTCAGCTTCTCCAGCGCGCCACCGATAACCCGGATGGCCGCTACGCCTTCCAGCGTCGCCCCTTTCATGCGTTCGTTTTGGACCTCGGAAAACGGCACGCCCGCCCCGGCGAAACGTCCCGCCTTTACGTTGCGCCCGCCCATAGTGGTAACGAACATATCCCCGGTACCGGGCAACCCTTCGGCCGTCGCCGGGTCCCCGCCCAGCATCTCCATCCACTGCCGCAGTTCGCGGCTGCCCTGCCCGAAGAGTGCGGCGCCGTAGTTGTACCGGCGGTACTTCGCTTCCGATTTGCCCTCTTTATCCAGAAGGCCCTCCATGAAACCGCCTCCGAAAGCGTAGCAATTCTTTACCGCCGCACACACCTCGGCTCCCACAAAGTCCGGGCTGGTCCACACGTGGTAGTAGTTCGTGCGGAACGTCGCCGCCAATTTGTCCAGCACATCCATGTCCTCGCCGGTAAAGACCACGCAAGTGTCGTGTCGCACGGCCACCTCGCCGGCAATTGCGGGTCCGGTGATGGCTGACCAGGAGACCTGCTCCCTCACGTCTAAGGGGACCTGTTCCGCCAATACTTCGGGCAGTATCCGGAGGTTGCCCTCGTCATCGGCCTCCATGCCTTTGGTCACGGCGATAACCATTACGCCCGGTTTTAGCAGCGAAGCAAACTGCTCGCTGGCCCAACGCACCCCGAAAGAGTTGACCCCGCTCATCACGATCTCCGCGCCGTCGAAAGCCTCTTCGGCCTCCTCCAACTGATAGGCTCGCACCCCTTCGGGGACTTCCAGGTCCAGGTTCGGATGGACGCCGCTTTCTTTTATACTGCCGACCACCTCGCGATCTAGGTGTGTGCCGACGAGCCGTACCTCGTGGCCGTTGTCCGTCAACGGCCACGAGAGGGCCGTCGCCATTATCCCCGCCCCCAACACGGTTACTGTTGTCATTCAATCTTCCTTCCTCAACGTTGGGACGGGAACATCCTGGCTAGTCCTCCGTATCGGACTTGCTCTGGGCCGCCTCGTGCCGAGACATTTTTTGCATCGAGTCTTTCATCTGCGGGTAGGTCTCGACGTAGCGTTCCAGGTAGAACTTGTATGCTTCGTGGGCCTCCTGGTTTGGCTCGATGGTGCTCTCTGTATGGACCATGTTCTCTGCGGCCGTTTGTATGTCCGGATAGATTCCCGCCCCGACGGAAGCCAGTATCGCCCCTCCCAGCACCGGACCTTCGCTTACCTTGGTAAAAGACATCGGCACATTGGAGACGTCGGCGTGCATCTGCATCCACAGGTCACTCTTTGTGGGTCCGCCGGCGACGACGTTCTCCCGAGGCTCGAATTGGTGTCCGCGCATGGCGCGGAAGATGCTCTCGGTACCGAAGCAGACACCTTCGATGATAGAGCGGAATACGTGGCCGGGCGTGTGGCCGAGCGAGAGACCCCAGATCATGCCGCGCGCCAGCGGGTCGGTGTGGGGAGAGCGATTACCCTGGAAGTAATCTATAAAGACCAACCCGTCCGAGCCGATCGGCACCTCCTCGGCCATCTCGGTCAGAATGTCGTAGGTGTCCACGCCGCGTTTTTGGGCCTCCTCCGCCGCTTCCGCCGCGAAGTTGTTCTTGAACCAGGCCACGACGGAGCCCGTGGAGACTTGCCCGGCTTCCACGGTGTACTGGCCCGGGATCATGGCGTCGGTGTAGGCGCCCCAGAATCCTGCGTCGTGAATGGGCTGCGCCGCCTGGCCGATCATGACGTGCGACGAACCGGTGATGAGCGCCATCTTGCCGGGCTCCACTACCCCAAGCCCTAGAGCCCCGGCATAGGCGTCGACCGCCCCCTCCGCCACGGGCGTGCCCTCCTTGAGCCCTAGCTCCTCGGCCGCTTCCTTACGAAGTCCCCCGACTACCTCGCCCAAATCGAGAACGTCTTGTGGGACCTTATCCAGGAAGTCTTCGAAGCCGACCGCTTCCAACAGGCTCTCCGGCCAGCCACCAGCGTCCCGGTCGTAGAAGAACTTCGAGCTGGCGGTGTTTATGGACGACTTCCACTCGCCGGTGAGGCGGTGGATCAGCCAGTCATTGCAATCGCAGAGGTGCTTGGCCTCGTTGTAGGTATCTGGTTCTTCCTCTTTGAGCCAGAGAGACTTGGGTAGCCCCCACTCGGCGGAGACCGCGCCGTAGCCAGAGTACTTCAGGGCGGGGTCGTGTGTCTCGCTGATCCTATTCGCCTGCTCCGAGGCCCGCACGTCCATCCAAAGGATCGCGGGCCGCATGTGTTCGTCTTTCTCGTTCATCGCGACCAAGGTGGAGGCCGTGGCATCCGTCGAGATACCGGCTATCTCTTCCGGCGAAACGTTTCCCTCTCGAAGCGCTTTGTTCGTCGCTTCCACCAGCGATGACCACCAATCTTCGGGGTCTTGCTCCGCCCAGCCCGAACGCGGGAACTTCGTCTCGAACTCGACGCCGTGGAACACGACCGGGGCGCCCTCGCGGTCGAAGATGCCGACCCTCACCCCACCCGTTCCGAAATCTATGCCCATCAAGTACTGGCCTTCAGCCATGGCTCTCCTCCTTTTTCAGACCCGCCGATCTGAACGTACACTGACCCACCGGATCCTGTTTGCTTTTCACCGGCTTTCCCTCCGGTCCGTAAACTTCAGAGTGTGTACTGCTTTATGTTCGCACCTCCCGCATGCTCCGCAGCTCCGCGTAGCGTAAGCTCTCATTTCAGAGCTATTGGCACCGCCGTTAATAACTGCAGCCTCCGCCTCTACCGTTGTTCCGACTCTGTACATCAGGATGCCCAAAAGCCGCCCGGCTCGAACAGCTCTTCGACGCACTCGTCGAGGATGCCGGCTTCGTTGGTGAGATCCAGGATGGTGTAGCGGCTCCGGATCATCTGCGCCCGCCGGTACGTCACCTTGAAGTCTTCCCGGCCTAGCCCGATCTCCTCGGGATTCGTCGGACATCCGGCCTTCTGCAACAACCCCCGCAACTCCGTGGCCGGCATCAACTGCTCCTTTACCTTCTCGCGCAGATCCGGCCAAACCTCCCGGAGCAGCTCCAGCCGCTCGCCGAGCTCTTCTTTGTCCAGGTATTTAGAGAGGGCCTGCTTGACGGCGGGGTCTTCGAGCGGCGGGTTGTGGGCCGCGCGCACCTTTTCCTCGACCTCCTCCGGGGAAGGCCACTGGTCCTGGATCTTCTCTATGTACAGGTTGGTGAGGTCTCGCTCCAGTACGCGTTCGTAAAGGGCGGCGATGGCGACAGAGCCAACCCCGACCTTGAAGCCGTGCGAGAGCGGCGGGTCGTGATCTCGGCCCAGGCCTTCACCCTCCCACAGATGGCTGAACTGGTGCTCGGCGCCAGAGGCCGTTCTGGAGGACTGATACGATTGCATCGCCAGTCCCGACATGATGAGGCCCTCGATCAGGCCGTCCATCGCCTCCTGGTCACCGTCGCTCAACTCGGCGGGCTTCGAGATCCATTCGAGCAAGTGGTCCTGCACCAGGTCCCAGCCGTTCGGGTCGATCTTCTCAACACCCAGGGCGTCGGCGACCAGCCAGTCCGCCCCGGACGTCACCTTGCCGAGCAAGTCCGCGTAGCCGGATGCGGTCATCTTGGCCGGGGCGTTCACGAGCACCTCCACGTCGGCCAGCACGGCGCGCGGGGCCGGGCACGTCAACGTCTGCTTGGCCCCCTCGTACTCTATCGAGGCCCCGAATGCCGTGTACCCGTCCATCGAAGCGGCGGTGGCGACGTTTATGTAGGGCCGCTCGCACTCGTAGGCCGCCCGCTTGACGATATCGTTGAGCGTCCCCGAGCCAACGGCGACCGGGATAGCATCGTGCTCGCGCAAAGATTCGACGAGAGCCTCGATGTTCCCGTATTCGGCGTACAAGGTCGGGGAGCCGGAGAAGATGTATGGTTCGATGGTCTCGCGGTCGGCCTCTTCTAAGACCCGTTGCACCTCTTTACCCGCCACCTCGAACTCGTTCTCGTCCGCGATGACGACCGCCTCCGCGTCGCCGAAGCTCTCTGCGAAAAGATCGTTTACCGTAGAGAGTACGTCCGTCCCGATGGTAACGCTTTGCGTATCCGTCGCCCCTTGTAGGGCCGACTGTATCTTATCGTTTTTCATGCGCCGCTCCCTTTCGTTCTCGGAGGATGCACCAGCAGTCCCTGCTTCATCCAGCGGTTTCTTTCCTTACCTTCGGGGTCACTCATCGTCCTCGCTCCAGCCAAGTTCCTCCCACATCTTCTGTGGTATCAGCCGGTCTATGCGATCCAGGACGAAGTCGGGCATGTTCTCGTCCAGCTCCTCAGCGAGCATCGCGGCGTCGGTTTCACCGGTCAGAACAACGGCCGATGGCATCCCGGCGTCGAGGGCCATCCGGATCTCAGTGTACAGCCGGTCACCGGTCATCACGCACTCCGCCGGGTCGAGCCCGACCATCTCCGTAATCGTCTCCAGCATGATCGGGTCCGGCTTGCCGGTGTTGACCTCGCACTTGGCCTGGGTGCAAGCCTCTATCGCCCCGACTATGGCCGCGGCATCCGGCTCGCCCCGGCCGCCCGGAAAAGGACAGTAGTGGTCCGGGTTGGTCGTCACCAGCTTCGCCCGATTGTGAAACCAGATAGCGTCGAAGGCGATCTGGAGCTTCTCGTACTCGAACGTCCGGTCGTAGGAGGCGATGACGATGTCTATCTCTTCCGGGTTATCGGACAGCTTTATGCCCGCGTTGCGCAGGGACTTCCTTAACGGCTCTTCGGCGATTGGATAGACGACCGCGTCCGGATGGTTCTGCAAGAGCCACTGGGTCATGGTGACGACCGTATTGACGATCTCTTCCTCCGGGGTTGGCAGGCCGAGCTTCGTCAGCTTCTCGGAGTACATCTCCGGGTCTTTGGTCGGGTTGTTGGATAAAAAAACGACTTTCTTGCCGTTGTCGCGCAGAGTTTCTACTAGGCGCTTCGCTCCTGGGAGCAGTTCGTCGCCCAAATATATGGTGCCGTCCAGGTCGAAGACGTATCCATCGTAGAGCCTGTCAGGGACTTTGAGGTCTGCCGTAGGACTCTGCGGGTCTCTCTGCACTATCATTTTCCTTCCCTAACTTAGTGCTGAATAGTTTACGGGATCATCGTTTATTCGAGAGCGCCTCGCCCGCCGCCCGCAGCACGTGGAGCATCGAGACCGCGCCGGGGTCTTTGTGGCCGCGGCTCCGCTCCCCAAGCTTGGCGGCCCGGCCCCGGGCGCTGATCATGTCGGCCGTTGAGTCGGCGCCTTCCTCTGCTGCCGGCATCGCCTGTTCCCAGGCTTCGGCGGGTGAGACGTCTGCTTCAGCGGCCTCGCCGAAAGAGCGCACGAACGGGTCCAGGGTGTCGATCATGGTCTTGTCACCGGGCCCGGCTTTGCCGAGGTCTTCCAAAGTGGAGAGTGAGGACTGAAGCGCTTCGTGCAGGCTGGTGGCATCGGACTTCTCTTCGTCGCCGAGAGACTGGCCGACGGCCGAGATCCAGGCTCCGTACAATGCCCCGGACGCGCCGCCCGCGGCCCCCGAGAAGGCCGTCCCCGCCCGCATCAGCACGCCTCCGGCCGTTCCACCACCATCCTGCGCGGCCTCTACAGCGGCCGTCATTCCCCGTACCATGCCCGCGCCGTGATCCCCGTCCCCCGCCGCCGCGTCGAGCTTGCCCAGCTCATCTTCGGAACTCTTCAAAGAGTCCAAGGCGCGCTCCAGAGCGTCCAGGGCGACCGCGCCGCTCCCCGTAAGCTCGCCTCCTTCGTCCGCCGATTCCGTGGTGGAGGGCTGGGCGGCCGCGGACGAGCCGTTGCCCGTTGCACCGGGCACATTTACGCCGCCTTGCGAAAACGCCGGGGTCGCGGTCGGCGCGTCGTGCAACTCTTGCAGGTCGTCATCGAGCCACATCAGGGTGAGGGAGCATCCGTCCATGTCCAGGGACGTGACGAGCTCCCCGACCAGTGGGCTGTAAACCTCGATACCTTTCTCCTTGAGAAGCCGGTTAACGTCGCCGAAGAGGACGAACAACTCCTCGTACTTGGTGCTCCCGAGCCCGTTGAGCATGACGGCGGCCTTGCTCCCGGCGCCTTCCGGGGCGTTTTCTATTAGCGAATCCACTAGAAGCTCCGCGATACCGTCCGCCGGCTGCAACTCGGCGGTCTGGATGCCCGGCTCGCCGTGAACGCCCATGCCGACCTCCATAGTGCCGGGCTCGACGGTGAACAGCGGCTCACTCTGGCCCGGCAACGTGCAGCCGGCGAAAGCTATCCCGATGCTGCGGGTGGCGGCGTTGGCTTTTTGTGCGGCTTCTTCGACGCCGTCCATTTCGTCTCCCCGGGCGGCGCTCGCGCCGGCTACCTTGAAGACGTAGTGGTCACCGGCGACGCCGCGACGCTCTTCTTCCCTGCCTTTCGGGGCGGAGGCTACGTCGTCGGTGACGATGACCGTGCGGACGTCCATTCCCTCGTCCCGGCAGCGCGTCTGGGCCATATCGAAGTTCAGTACGTCGCCGGAGTAATTACCGTAGGACATAAGGAGGCCGGCGCCGCCGTCCAGCGCCTTCATGCAGCGATAGGCTTGTTCGCCTGACGGGCTCGTGAAGATATCGCCGATCACCGCGCCGTCGGCGATTCCCTGGCCGACCACCCCGCAGAAAGCCGGATAGTGCCCGGACCCGCCCCCGATCAGAACGGAAACCTTCCCTTCGACCGGCGATCCTACAGCCATTACCCCCGAAGCGTCCGGCACCCGCTTGACGTACCTCCCGTATGCCGCCAGGAACCCCTCGATCATATCGTCTTTAAACGTCGTAGGATCGTTCAAGATCACTTTCTTCAAGACAATATCCTTTCCCCGATACTCTGCCTTACGCTTACCCTGTCGCACCGGCCCTGAATCATGACACAAACGCCACGTTCATGCGCCCGCCCCCGGCTAATGTCTCGATAGCCTTCTCGTTGTCCTCGACCAAGAAACAATGCGTGACCATCCGCCCGGTCCTGCTAGATCTCCAGCGACGAAATCTCCCAGAACTCGAGCGGGCCGGGACCATGGAATACGGCCCCGATCATGGCTTACTCTTCCTCCGTAGCGCCGGGCTTGTCCGCGCTTGCCTCGTGCCGGGACATCTCGTGCATGGACTCTTTCATCTGCGGATAGGTCTCCACGTAGCGGTCCACGTAGAACTTGTACGCTTCGTGGGCCTCCTGGTTCGGCTCGATGGTGCGCTCGGTGTGAACCATGGCGTCGGTGGCGTCCTGGATGTTCTCGAAGACGCCGGCGCCCACTCCCGCCAGCATCGCAGAGCCGACAACCGGTCCCTCGCTCTCCTTCGTGAAAGAAACCGGGACGTTAGAAACGTCGGCATGCATCTGCATCCACATCTCGCTCTTTGTAGGTCCGCCCGCCACGACGGCTTCTTCCGGCTGATATCCATGATTACGCATGGTGCGGAAAATATCTTCGGTGCCGTAGCAAATGCCCTCCAGTATGGCCCGGAAGACGTGGCCCGGCGTATGGCCCAAAGAAAGGCCCCAAATCGCGCCGCGCGCCAGCGGATCGGTGTGCGGCGTACGGTTGCCCTGGAAGTAATCAATGACGATGAGCCCATCCGAGCCGATCGGCACCTCGGCCGCCATCTCGTTCAAGACTTCGTATACGTCCACGCCGCGCTCTCTCGCTTTTGCAGCCGCTTCCGAGGCGAACTGGTTCTTGAACCACGCTACGATGGAACCGGTAGAGACCTGCCCGCCCTCGACGCTGTACTGGCCCGGTACTATACCGTCGGTGTAAGACCCGAAGAAGCCCCGACCGTAGTGGGCGTCTGCCGCCTGCCCGACTATCACGTGTGAGGAGCCCGTAATGAGCGCCATCTTGCCCGGCTCGGAGACGCCGAGACCCAGGGCGCCCACAAAGGCGTCCCCGCCGCCCTGCGCCACGGGCGTGCCCTCTTTGAGGCCCATAGTCTCGGCGGCCTCTTTCGTGAGACCACCGACGGCCGTACCCATGTCGAAAACCTTTTCGGGGAACTTCTCGATCACATCTCCGAGGCCCACGGCTTCGTAGAGGCTCTCCGGCCAGCCGCCCGCGTCCCGGTCGTAGTAGGCGCGGAAGCTGGCGGTGTTGATCGAGGCCGTCCACTCACCGGTGAGATGAAACGTCGCCCAGTCCACGCAGTCGACGAGGTGCGTGGCGTTATCGTAGGTCTCGCGCTCGTTCTCCTTCAGCCACAGCGCCTTCGACGGCATCCACTCGGCGGAGACGGGTCCGTAACCGTTGTATTTAAGGGCCGGGTCACCTGTTTGCTCCACCTTTAGGGCCTGGTCCGAGGCCCGCACGTCCATCCACAGGAGCGCCGGACGGATCACCCGGTCCTGCTCGTCCACGGCGACGACCGTGCAGGTCGTTGCGTCCATGGAGATGCCTGCTATCTCGTCGGGGGATACGCCGCTTTGCTCCAGCGCGCCCTTCGAAGCCTGGCTCAGGCTCGACCACCAATCTTCGGGGTTCTGCTCCGCCCAGCCCGAGCGGGGGAACTTCGTCTCGAACTCGACGCCGTTGAAGACCAGCGCGGTCCCTTCGCGGTCGAAGATACCGACCCTCGCACCACCTGTCCCGAGGTCTATGCCCATCAGGTATGGTCCTTCAGCCATTGTTCTCCTCCTATTCCGTGCCCGGCCGCCAAAGCCGTCTCCGGCGACCGAAGCCTTTGACTAACTTCTTATGTTCACAATATGCTTGAGGGCGTCACCTTTCCCACCTAGTCCGGAATTCTTAGATTCCGCCGCCGATTATCCGAACGATCACTACCAGGGTGGCCATCGTGGCGATCGCGAGAGCCGGCGGGTCAACATGGGTGTCCCCGTGGATCAGGAACAAGCGCGCATAAAATTCACCTAGCAACGCCCCCAGGACGCCCCCTATCGCGCCCACTAAGAGCGCCGCGCTACCACCGAGGCCCAAAGATAAGGCGCCCGCCGCTGCCACCGCCGCCGGTAGCGACATATGGTGCGTTACCGGTCCGGGAAGGCCAAATTGCAGCAGGATCAGCGAGGCCGCCGAGACCCCGAACATCAAGATTCCCGCTGCTGTGGCGTACTGGTCCCCGGCCGCCGTAAAGAACGTCACCGCCCAGGCCGAAAGTCCTCCCGCTCCAAAGCCTATTACCGATACCTGCAAGAGTCCCTGCTGATGCTCGACCCAGACCTGTGCGCCTCCCGGTCGCAGCCGGCCCCGCTCCCTCGCATCTTCTTCCAGGGTGCCAAAAAGCCCCGTGCTGCCGAACATCAGGCGGGCGACTATCGCCGAGATCCCGACCACCAGCGCCACGCTGTCCGTGAGGGGTACCGGGGCATCGGCCGAGCCGTTGACCGACAGAACCGCCGCGAGGGCGACCTGCAAGAGGGCGCCGCCAACCCCGAAGAGACCGCCGACGATCAGTACGGACGGGTCCCCAGACCCGGCCAACGGAGTGCCTATGTCACGACCGCTTTCCAGGACCCCCCGTTTCGCCGCGTACGCCGCCGCCGCCGCGCCGCCGGCGAACGCGATGTGCGGGCCGAATACCGGTCCGAAGGCTACGTTGGTCAAGAAGTCGAAGTCGCCGCCGGCGAGGGAGTTGGCGACACCGATCATCACCATAAAACCGGTGAAAATAAAAGCCGGCTGACCGCCAATGGCCGCCCCGAATACCCCACCGGCAAACGCCGCGATGATCAACGCTACACTAAATTCCATAAGTCACCACGAGCCTATCCATCCCTTCCCTCATGTTCGTCCCTCAAACGTGATCCTAGAATTGCGCCACCCGGCCGAACTGTCTCTTCGCAAGTTTCACTTGTCCGACTCACCGACACCTACACCCCGCCTCACCTTCCCGAGTTCCCTAGAAACCCGAAAGTTGCAACTGGAGGCCCTTCTAGATCACCTTACGAATCCCCACCTGCTGAACGCGACGCAAAAGACGCGACTTTCTATTGGTTGTTGCCACCCAGCCTCCTCTACTGATGGGAATTGAGCGTAGCACCACCGTGCGAGGTTTGTCAAACGTCCAGGATTGTTCGCTTTGTGCATCATTGGCGTTGGCTGGACCATAGCTTGAAAGTTACCGAACCCAAGCCGAACAGAGTTGCTGATTTACGTACCCACGGCCGCTTTCTTCACGCACTTCATCCTGTACCGCTCCGGCTCTTAGGATATCCGTAACCAGAGATCTTGGCCGCCACCACGTCAACTTCGTCTTCGTTTAAGAGTATGGGCTCCCCGGCGAGCCGCGTCCGGTAGTAGACTTCGGCCATCTCCTCCAGCGTTACGGTGCGCGCGAAAGCCTCTTCGGGGCTCTCGCCAACGGTAATGGTACCGTGGGTCCGAAGCAGGCAGGCGTTACTCGATTCTCCTAGGGCTCCGGCGGCGTTTTGCGCCAGATCCTCGGTGCCGAAGAGGGCGTACGGGGCGAGCGGTATGCGACCGTTTTTCGAGAGGGTGGTGAGCATATAGTGAACGGGTGGTATTTCCAGGCCAAGACAGGCCAAAGTCGTGGCGAACCGCGAATGCGTATGTACCACCGCGCCCACGTCGGGCCGCGCCCGGTATATGCCGGTGTGCATCGGCGTCTCGCTGGAGAACTCCAGGTCCCCTTCGAGATGGACGCCATCCACGCTCACGAGGACTACGTGCTCCGGTTGCATATCTTCGTACGGCAAGCCGGTCGGGGTGACGAGAACACCCCCTTCCGGCGTGCGGGCGCTCACGTTTCCGGAGGTCCCGGTTACAAGCCCCGAGGCGATGAGCCGCCGCGCCACTTCGGCCACCTCTCCACGCAACTCCCTGTGTTTCATATTCCTCCTTAGATCAGAACCCGCTGCTTCGTGACGGCCGGATCGCCACGAGCCTTTCATCAACCCATCCAGAGCCCACCGTTTACCTCGATGACTTCCCCGACCACGTAACTTGCGCCGGGGGAGGCAAGATATACGACTGCTCCCACGACTTCCTCGGACGTGCCTTCCCGTTTAAGCGGTATAGCCTTCGCGGCCTCCTCCCGCTTCTCTAGCGATGAGAACTCGTCGTGAAACGCGGTGTCCATTCGTCCCGGGGCGACGGCGTTGACCAATATGTTGTCCGAGACTAGCCCCTTCGCCATAGCGCGGGTCATGGTACTGACGCCGCCTTTGGCCGTAGAGTACGCGAGGGAGCTCGGGCTGCCGCCGTTGCGGGCGGAGATCGAGGTAATGTTCACGATCTTGCCCCCGCCCCGCCGCTGCATCATCGGGAGCACCGCCTGGGAACACAAGTAGACGCTCTTGAGGTTGACGTCCATCACCCGGTCCCATACTTCTTCGGTCATACCGGCCAGCGTGCCGCGCTCGACCATCGAGCCCGCGTTGTTTACCAGCACGTCCACGCGCCCGAAGCGGCCCTCGATCTCCCCGGCCATTCTTTTTACGTCCGCTCCTTTGGAGACGTCGCCACCCACCAGTAGCGACTCTCGGCCGAGTTCTTCTATCTGTTGAGCTACCTCGCAGGCGTCGTCTTCGCCGCTGTTGTAGTGGACGATTACGTCGCAGCCCTGTCCGGCGAGCCCCACGGCGATCGCCCGTCCCATCCCCTTACTGCTCCCGGTGACCCAGGCCACCTTTCCAGACAACATCAAACCCCTCACCCCTTTCATAATAACCTCTGGGGTGCTTCAGCCTAACACTTCGGGCGTGACTAGGACCAGGCATGTATAGTGTGATCAGGGAAAGCTGCGTGGACCGAGAATGGCTCCGCCAAGAGAAAGGAGGCCTAGCATGGCCCAGAAGGACTATGTTATAGGGATCGACTGCTCCACGACGGCGACGAAGGCCGTAGTGTGGGACGAACGCGGTCGGGAAGTGGCCGAAGGAAGGGCGACTTTCGAACTCTCGGCCCCGCACCCGAACTGGGGCGAGCAAAATGCCGAAGACTGGTGGGAGTCTACAAAGGTGGCCTTGCGGCGGGCGGCGCAGGTCGTGGATACGCGGCGCATCGGGGCCATCGGGATCACGCACCAACGCGAGTCGTTCGTGTGCCTGAACGAGGAAGACCACCCGATCCGTCCGGCCATTCTGTGGCTAGATTCGCGGGCTACAGACGAGGTGGCGAATTACGGCTCCGAGGAAGTCCACCGCATCACCGGCAAACCGCCGAACCCGACCCCCGGCTGGTACAAGATGCTCTGGCTGCGCGAGCATGAGCCGGACACCCTGGACCGGGCCGCGAAAATTATCGACGTTCACGCCTTCCTCGTGTACCGCATGACCGGCCACTGGCGCACCTCCTGGGCCACCGCCGACCCGATGGGCTTGGTGGACATGGAGTCGTTCGAATACTCCGACACGCTGCTCGATACGGCCGGCCTCAGCCGGGAGCAAATGCCCGAGCTGTATGCTCCGGGGGATGTGATCGGGGAGCTTACAGAAGGCGTGGCCCGCGAGGTCGGGCTTCCGGCCGGGCTTCCCATCATTAGTGGTGTGGGAGACGGGCAAGCGGCGGGCCTCGGGGCAAACATCACCGAGCCGGGCCGGGCGTACCTCAACCTCGGCACGGCGGTCGTCTCCGGGACGTACAGCGACAACTACTCTTGGGGCAACGAGTACCGGGTGCTCGGCGGCCCGATCCCGCACACCTATACCCTGGAGACCCTGCTCGCGGCGGGCACCTTCACGGTTAGCTGGTTTGTGGACAAGTTTGCCAGCGTCAACGCCCAGGACCTCAAGCTCGGGCTCACGACGGAGCAGATCCTGGAAACCGCCGCCGCGCAACTGGGTCCGGGGTCGGGCGGCCTTCTCGCCGTTCCATACCTGAACAACGCGCTCACGCCTTACTGGGACTTTGACGCGCGCGGCATCCTGGTCGGTCTAACCGGGGCGCACGGCAAGGCGCACGTCTACCGGGCCATCCTGGAGGGCATCGCCTACGAGCAACGCATGATGACCGACGGCGCGGAGTCCGGCTTGGAGAAGCCGGTCGAGCACGTGATCGCGCTCGGCGGCGGCTCGAATAGCTCGCTCTGGTGCCAGATGCTCGCGGACATAATGCAGCGCCCCGTCTCCGTGGCGCAGGAGACTGAGAGCACCTGCCTCGGTTCCGGGATGCTCGCCGCCGCCGCGTGCGGTATACACGGCAGCATAAAAGAGGCCGCCGAAGCCATGAGCGGCGTCGGCGCCCGCTACGAGCCGGACGATGCCCGGACAGAGAGCTACGAGAAATTCTACGAAGTGTACAAAGAATTGTACCCGAGCCTGCGCCCGCTCTTCCCGAAGCTCACGCAAGCTCTCGAGTAGGGCCTGCGTAGTAAAATGCGTCGGCACGAGAAGCACAAGGAACAAGAACGCGAAGGAGGCAGAGAGATGAAGATCGGCATAGGCTCCGACGATGCGGCGCTCGAGCTGAAAGGCGCCCTTGTAGAGCGCCTCGAAGAACTCGGCTACGAGGTCGAGGATTACGGTCTCAAAGAAGACGCGGATTATCCGGACGTTGCCGTCGAGGTTGCGGAGGCGGTTGCCCGGGGTGAACACGAGCGGGCGATACTTTGCTGCGGCACGGGACTCGGTATGAGCATTACGGCAAATAAGGTCCCCGGCGTCCGGGCGGCCCAATGCCACGACGTATACTCGGCCGAGCGGGCGAGGAAATCGAACAACGCGCAAGTCTTGACGATGGGCCAGCGGGTTATTGGTCAAGAGGCGGCCAAAACGGTATTGGAAGCGTGGCTGGATTCTGAGTTTGCGGGCGGCAGCTCCGCCGCGAAGGTAGAAAAGATGGAGGAGATAGACCGCCGCTACCACAGCACCACCGCGTAGAGGCTTCGTGTCTCCGATGCGGGTGGCGATACTCGGGGCCGGCCAGATGGGGACGGCCTTCGGCAAGCCCGTTCTGGACAATGGGAACGAGCTGGTCTACTGGGGGCCGGAGTGGATCGACACTCCGGCCCTCGAAGCCCTGGCGGCGGGCAAACTGCATCCAGACCTCGGCGTAGCCCTCCCGGCGCCCGTTAATACGACTCTTAGTATAGAAGAAGCCGTTCGCAGCGCGGACCTCGTCGCCCTGGCGGTAACCGGCGAGGGCGCGGAATGGGTCGCCCCGGAGGCCGCCAAATATACTCCGGAAGGCGCGTCGGTCATGGTCTTCAGCAAAGGCCTCATCGAGGGTGATAGTGGCGGGATAGTAGCCGTCCCCGAGTTCGCGCAGGAGGTTTTCGGTCCTTCGCGGCAAGTCGTCGGGGTTGGAGGCCCGGTAAAGGCGATAGACTTGATCGAGGGTTCCCCAACCCAGACCGCTTTCGCCGCCACGAGCTTCGATGACGCCCGGGCAACGGGCGAACGATTCGCCACCGATTACTACTTCCCCGGCGCCTCCGACGACCTTTCGGGCCTCGGGTTTTGCGCGGCGCTAAAGAACTGCTACGCGATAGCTTTCGGCATGATCACCGGGGACGCCGCCAAACCGAACCTGCGGGCCCTCGCCTTCGGAACCGCGCTCGGAGAGATTTCACGCCTCGTCTCGGCCGCCGGTGGACGTCCCGAAACCGTCACCGGGTCCGCGGGGGCGGGCGATTTGTATGTCACCTGTCTCTCCGGCCGCAACGGGGACTTCGGGCGCCGGCTAAATACCGGCTCAGGCCGCGAAGAGGCGCTCGAAGCCTTGAACAACGCTACCGTGGAGGGCCTGGGCACACTCCCACCCGCGCTAGACCTTGCCCGCTCACTAGGCCTCGGCAAAGAGGAACTTCCGCTCCTGCACAGGCTCGATGCCGTGCTGCGCAAAGAGGAGTCCGCGCGAGATCTTCTTTTGGCGGATCTCCTACCCTAGTCCTGCTCTGTAGGATAATCCGTCGAAGATACTACGGGCTACAGGCCGCCTCCTGCGGTGCGCGCCCGGTCGAGCAGCCTTTCGACGAAAGCTCCGTCCCACCAGCCGAGAAAGAAAAGGAGGTCGGCTATGGTGAAGCGATTACGCATGAAAAGGCAGTTCCTTATCGCCCATCGGGCGGTATCGGACGAGACCGACGGGGCGAGCTCACTGAAGCGCGCGGGCGCGCCGACTTCCGAAAGCGCTCCGGCCAGACGTTCCGGCGACACGACCATCTCCGCCAGACGTTCCCGGTGATAAGGCCACTGTTGCAGGAAACCCTCGAAGTCCTCGCGGTGCTCAACCCATCGCGTGAGCTTCTCGCTGTAGTCACTCCAGCACTCGTCACCGATGTCCCCGCCAGGGTCCAGTTCTTCGAAAGCCCCACGTGCCACGGGCTCCATCGACGCCGGCTCCGGGAAGCAGGCATCTACGTCTACCTTTGTAGCATCCAACTCCTCGAAAAGAATTTCCCACGCGGCGGCTGCGACGACCGAGGCGACCCCGACTTGCGCGCCGTGAAAGCCTATTTGGAGGCCACGTTTCCCGGCGTTCATATCGAGCAGGTGGCTGACCATATGCTCCGTGCCGGAGAGGCAAGCTGTCGTCCCGGTCGCCCCGGCCGCCATGCCCCCGAGCGTAAGCACCCGCACCAGTTGCGCCATGGCTTCCAGCTCGCGCCGACGTATGGATGCGGCATCCTCGATTAAGGTCGGCCCGTACTCCAAGACCATCTCTATCGCACCCGGCTGGTAAGAATCGTCCAGTCCCACGAGTGATGCCAAACACCAGTCGGCGGGTCCCGTGTACATGGCGATGGCGTCCCCGTAACCGGACGCGTTCATGACGTGGGGCGCATCTACAAGGGTCCGAAGGTCGGAGATCAGGGCATCCGGCCATCGTGACGGGGTGGTACGCTTTACCCCGTTTTTGAGCAGCACAGACACATCGTCGGCGTAGCCGTTGACCGAAGCGGCCGTTTGGACGACTATCAGGGGCATCTCTCCGGCGCGAGCCGTGGCGACTTTGCAAACGTCGCTGATCGTCCCGGAGCCGGCGACCACGACGCAGTCAGCCCCCGCAATGGCAGCCTCGGCTTCTTCCAGGGTCTCGTCGTCGGCGTGCAACTCTTCCGAACTGTCCGCCCCGAGAACCACACGCTCCACCGCGAAATGCTCGCCAAGCAGGCCTTCTACCAGGTCCGCGTGGTCCTGCCCGTCACGCTGCTTGGGCGTTGAGTCTGTGACTAGCAGAACCCTCGCATCTTGGAGGTCTCTGACGAAGTCGGACACTACTTCTGGAACGAGCCGGACCGCATCGGGTCCGATCTCGACCCGGCTCATTCCTATCTCCGCGAGCCGGCCTTCTGGATCGGCATCACTTAAGATCTTTCTCAAGCCCGCGAGATCTGCCGGGTCCGCATTCGGGGTCTTGCCGCCAGCCGTCAAATCATGCCTCCTCTACACTTACCACCACGTTGGCAGCATACACCCAACCGCGCACGCCGCGCGACGACTAAAACCCCCGACCCTATCCGGGAAGCATTCTTACCTTACCGCAGTGAGGCCACCATCTACTACGAACTGCGAGCCCGTCATCCAGTCCGAGGCGGAAGAAGCTAGGTACACTACAGCCGCTGAGATGTCTACTTCCTTGCCGAAGCGGCCTACCGGGAGTTTCTCTAGCGCCGGCTCGCGCACACCGGGATGGTCCCATACCTGTCGTCCCATGGGCGTCATCACGATTGCCGGACAGATGGCGTTCACCTGTATGTTGTGTGGCCCGAGCTCGAGCGCGAGTGTTTTAGTGAGCGGAAGCAGGCCACCTTTCGAGGCACAGTATGCCGCATGCTCCGGCACTCCGATAAGGCCGGCGGTCGAGGCTATATTGATGATCTTGCCGCCCCTCTTCGCCTCTACCATGTGTCGCGCCACTACCTGCGCGAGAAAAAATGGCGCCTTGAGATTGACGTCGGTCTGCGCGTCCCACTTCTCGACCGTAACGTCTAGCACGGGCTCCAGTAACGCTACGCCAGCGTTGTTGAGCAGTATGTCCACCCCGCCCATAGCCCCGATAGCAGCTTCGCCTACTCGTACGACCTCTTTTACGTCGGCAAGATCTGCGACCGTGCTCTCGGCGCGTCTGCCTTGGTCACGTACCTTCTCAGCGCACTCGGCCAATTCGTCTTCGTCGCGACCGGTAATGAACACGTCCGCCCCGGCGTGTGCCAGCGCGACTGCAGCATCCCGTCCCAACCCCTTGCTCGCCCCGGTGACGAGCGCCTTTTTGCCGGCCAGGTCGAAAGACGGAAACTCGTGGTCTGAGGACTCTCGAACTACAGCGGTTTGATCGTCAGTTTCAGCGATCCGGTCCCGGCCTGCTCTTCTTTCTTGCGCCATGTTCTCCTCCTCGTTGGACTCCAGTCACCTTGTGTGAGCGTATGATAGAAATTTATGTATTAAAAGGCACAATAACTGGCTTCGACCTATATTTCAAGAACTTCTGCTAGAGCGTTGCTCCTGTAGAGCAATGTAGGCCCGGCTGGGATCTAGCGATCTCCCTGCCTCTAACCGGAGGTACTTTTGCACGCCCCGGTATTGCGCTTGAACTCTTTTAGCTCCTCCGGTTCGCTTGTCGATGGCCTGGTCTGCGGAAGCCGATCTCCAAACTATCGTCTTTGAAGATCAACGCACAGCGGGTTGTGAGCCTCGGCAAAGTCATCGGGTCCAGTCGATCGTGACCTTACCCTCGGTTGCCTCGTCTGCCGCGCGTAAGGCCTCTTCCGCCTCATCTCCTTTGAACCTGCGGGTTACCAGCTTCTCCAGGGACTCCGCCCTCTTCTCTGCGAAACGCACGATGCCTTCGTACTCTCCAAGTTCGTAGACCCAAGACCCGAATAAGGTAAGTCCCTTGCGCCACAACTGCGCGGGGTCCAGGGTCCACGGGGCGGTGGCGGCCAGCACCAGCATTTTGCCCCTGGGCCTGAGAACTTCGAGAGCCTCTGACTGGGCACGCGGGTTTCCCGAACAGTCGACGGAAGCTTCCGCACCCCACCCTTTGGTTATCTCCTGTATCGTCGCCTTCGTATCAGAGGCTGTGGGGTCCACGGTCCAGGCGGCCCCCATCTCTTTAGCGAGGTCGCGGCGGCTTTCGACCGGGTCTACGGCCACGACGTTCGCGCCGTAGCTGGAAGCAACCAGCACGGCGCAGCATCCAACCGGCCCAAGCCCGAAGACAACGATGACATCCTCGGGAGCAGGTTGTAGCTTCTTGATCCCGGAGAAAGCAGTCCCGAAGTTGCAGGCTATCAGGGCGCCGACCTCATCACTCAGGCCGTCAGGCAACGGAAGGCAGATCGAGGCCGGCGCGGTCACTACTTCAGCGTCCGCGCCGTCGACGTGGTTGCCCAACGTTCGACGATCGGGGCAAAACATAGGCTCACCGATCCTGCAGTACCTGCACCTTCCGCAGCCGTAATGTTGGTAGAGAACGACCCGGGTACCGGGGGCCGGATCCTCGACCCCGGGGCCGACTTCTTCGACGATGCCCACCGCTTCGTGGCCGGCGACCCGGTTCGAGCGATCCCCGACCTGCGCGGCGCCCTGTCGGTATATGTGCAGGTCGCTCCCGCAGGTCGCTCCCTATGTGCACCGCCGACATCGTCGAACGCACCACCGCCCATCCGTCCCGAGGCTCCGGCTCGCGCAAAGTCGCCAGTTCCGCGCGGCGATCGCCCAGAATGCGTAGACCCTTCACTACTCATCACCTCCTAAACGCCGCAAAAATTGCTAGATTCTGCGTTCTTGCGCCCAACTCCAGAATATGCCAACTCTGCCACAAGTCGGACCTTATCATGTGTTTGATCCCACCCCAGTAGAAAGCGCGGTTTGAATCTCTCCACGTAGCGGAAAAGCTCGGCATCCGTATTATGACCGGCTAAAGATGCCCTACTGATGCGTCGAGAGTTTTCTGAGAATCGGGGTGAGAAGGCCTTCTTTGGTCAGGTCGAGGGCTAGATCCGCGCGGGCCTGGATAGCCGGGGGACTGCTCGCCGGGGCGAAGGACAACGTAGCCTGCTCGAACAGCGCCAGATCGTTTTCACCGTCCCCCACAGCCACGATCTCCCCGACCCGCTCCCGGTCCTCAAGCAAGGCGGCCAGGCCGCCACCCTTATGCACGCCAACCGGGGCCAACTCCAGCATATTCGGCAAGGAGTAGGTGCCAACTCCAGCATATTCGGCAAGGAGTAGGTGCGCTCCAGCGGAAGCTCTGCAGTATCAGCCGCGAAAGCGTGTAGAGCCTCGATATCCTCAGCGGTGACAGATACTTTGGTGAAAGGTCGTGCCGGATCTTCGTCCGGGTTGAAGGGCTCAACGTTCAGGCCGAAGCGTCGGATCATCGTCCGCAAGGTCTCGCCGGGCCGCAGTACGCGCACCTCGTCCAGGCTGAACAAAACGAAGCTCGTACCCTCGGAGTCCAGCACGGCGCGCATCAATACCTCCTGGAGCTCCGGGTCGAACGAACGATGCGAGAGCAGTACCTCGTTCTCCGAATACACGGCCGCGCCGTTTTCGAGGATGAGCGGAAACGGGATGGGCCGCCTGGAGAACAAGCCATGTTGCTCGAAAATCCGCCGCACCGAGTGTAGAGGACGGCCCGTAGCCGGTACGAAAGCTACGGAGCGTTCATTCGCCAGCATCTCTACGTCGGACGGGTGGATGCGGCCTTCTTCATCCACCAGAGTCCCGTCGAAGTCCAGGCAGATCAGCGGCCGGCCGGCGCCACTGCTCCCATGCAGCCCTGCATCGTTATCGTGATTCATGGAGACACCTTCCCTCGGAGTGCTCTCAGCCTTCACGTGAAAAACGGCTCCGGCAAGATCTCGTCCACCGAATTTAGCCGATCATGTCCGGTCGAGCCATCAGGCCGAACGCGCTAGGTACTTTTTCTCGATGGAGGCGACGAGCGAGTAAGTAGTGTCGACCATGTTGCCGACGTAGAGTCCGCCAGCCTGGGTGAGAAGCTGGTAGGCGTCCAGGCGATCGTAACCGTGCTCTTCTTCCAGCCACAGGATCAACTCCGTGTTCGCGATCCTGGCGGCGTCCTCCATAGGCCGGGCGCTGCCGACGACCATGATCTTGTCGTCGGACTCGATGCGCGGCCATTCTATCGTCTGTCCCTTGATAACGTCGAAGACTAAAGTTGTTCTGGAGGTGATCTCTAACGCCACCCCGCACAGCTCGCCCTGTCCCTGCCGCGCGTGGCAGTCTCCGGTATAAACGAGCGCGCCTTCATTCCATACCGGCAGGTAGACGGTATTGCCTGGCCTCACGTCTGGTACGTCCATGTTTCCACCGAACGGCCCCGGCGACAGCGCGCTGATCGCCTCAAGGTCCGGCGCGACCGCGAGCGTCCCAACGAACGGGTCCCAGTCCACCTCCACCCCGAGCTCGTCGTTTGAGAGCGAGTTGCCGTCCTCGGAGAGATTCCACACCCAGACCTTTTCGGGTAGCGGCTCCTGGAGCGTGCGGGTCATGACCGTCGAGGTAAGGCCGCCGAAGTACGGGATGAGCGCGCTCACGGCGAAGTCACGGGTCGGTTCGATCTTTTCGATGCGCACCGCGAGCGTGTCGCCGGGCTCGGCCCCCTCGACGAAGATAGGCCCGGTCTGCGGGTTGAGGAACTTGGCCGTGGCGAGCGCCTCTCCCGGCAGGTCTTCCGTGCTCTGTATCCTGCTCTCGAAAGCGTCTTCCGTATGAACAACGACCCGGTCACCGGGCTTCACCCGCTCCACCGCCTCGCGGTACGGGTTGAAGACGTAACTGAAAGATTCCGGCTTTACCTCGATCGTTCTAGCCTCGGTCGCCATTACGCTCCTTTCGAGGTCGCTTTACAACTTACGCCAAGGTTTGTTCAGGGCATCACCGCAACCTTTACGCCGTCGCCGCCCGCGGATTTGTCTATGGCCTCAACTGCTTGTTCGAGAGGGAAACGGTGGGTCACCATCGGTTCCACCCGGATGCGGCCGGATTCGATCAGACGGAGCGCCTTCTCGTAGTCGGCGCGCCGGGAATTAGAAGCCCCGGTCACGACCAGCTCGTTGTAGTGGATCAGGTTAGCCTCCACCTCCGACCAGCCCGCATCCGCAAGCCCCGCGAACACGTTCACGCGCCCACCCTTACGGGTCATCCTGAAAGCGTCGTTCACGAGCGCCGGTATGCCGATGCAGATAATGGTTGCGTCCACCCCTAGCCCGTCCGTATGCTCCGCGACTACCTCCGCGAGGTCCCCGCTGGCCGGGTCCACGGTAACGCCGGCGCCGAGGTCTTCGGCTACGGCGCGCCGCGAGGCCGAAGGGTCGCTGACGATAACGGTCCGCGTCCCCGAGAGCAAGGAAATCTGCAAATGAAGCAATCCTATGGGTCCGGAACCCAGGATGAGCACGGTATCGTCGACGGACACCCGGATATTCTTGTGGCCGTTGACGACGCACGAAAGCGGCTCCGCGAGCGCCAACTGCTCCGAAGGCAAATCCTCATGGGCGGCGAAGAGGTTCCCCGTTTCGAGGGCGAGGGCCGGCACCCGCATGTACTCGCTGAGACCGCCATCCACCACGTAGCCCACGACCCGGGCGTTGGGACACATGTTCTCCATGTCACGCCGGCAGAAAAAGCACCGGCGGCACGGTATAACCGGCGCCATCGCCACCGGCGCGCCGGCCTCGTAACCTTCTACCTCTCGGCCGACCTCCGCGACGTGGCCGGCCATCTCGTGGCCGAGAACGACGTTTAGGTCTATTCCGCCCGTCTTCTCGCCGCGCAGGATACGCACGTCGGTGCCGCAAACGGTGTTCGCCCCCACTTTTACCAGGACTTCGTCTGCACCGATCTCCGGTGTTTCGACCTCCGCGACCTCCAGCTCACCCGGCCCGCGAAACACGGCGGCTAACATCCTTCGCCGCCGTTTCTCGTGTTCGTCAAAACGTCTCCCCCTCGTTACGCGATAGCGATCGGTCGAACCATCGAGCCCGTCGCGCCTTTGATCCTTAACGGCAGGCAGATAAAGAGGAACTCGTGGACCCCGTCGCGCGCCAGATCCTCCACGTGTACCAGTTCCATGATGTGAATGCCGCGCTGTACCAGGAGTTCGATGTGGACCGGGTGCGGGTTCTCCGGGTCCGGCGAGGGGTTGCGCTCGACGGATTCGTTGTCCCCCCCGACCAGCACGACGCCTTTGTCCGCGAGGTACACGGCCACGTCGTGCCCTATTCCGGAACCGAAGTGTTGCTCCGTCTGCTCCTCATCCACGCCCCACGCCCGCATGTATCCCGTGCGGATCATGACCGCGTCCCCCGCCCGAACCTCGGTCCCCTGGTCTTCCAGAGCGCCCTGCACGTCCTCGGCGGTTATAAGGTACTCGGCCTCCAGGATATCCACGCCCTTGTAAGCGGGAACGTCTATCATGACACCCCGGCATATAAAGGGTGGGATCGAGGACGCCTCGGCCTTGAGCGGCCCGAAGTCGCCCAGGTTGTCGGCCATCGGGTAGCCGCCGTGCCAGTGGTTGTCGGCCCCGCAAGTGATGTGGCTCAGGGCGTCCAGGTGGGTGCCCGTGTGGACGGTGCCTATGATAATTTCGGTGTTCAAACCCATGTTCACGGTGTTCTCGCCCCGCCACTCGTCGAAATCCTTCTGGGTCTTCAGGCCCTGGGGGGTCCGGTAGGTGGTCATCAGGAACGGTGGGTGCGCCGGGAAGACCGGCATCCCCGGCCAACGACCGGAATCTAGGTCGTAGATCCTACCCTCTTTCGCCAGGCTGAGCGCCGCGAGCAAATCCTCCGGCCCGGAGCGATGTACCACCCCGAGCTCGTCGTCTTGATAGCTCGTCCCGGGAACGTCGCGGAGGTGAAGATGTTCCGCCATGCCCTGCCCCTCAGTAGCTTTACCCATCCGTTACCCCTTTCCCAAACGTCACGTTATGGATAGGGTCATCTTACCCTAATAGCCGCCACTGTCCGGTGCGTTTGCGTAAGTCCATCTTGTGAAACATTCTGCAGAACCCGCTCTTCACGGGGTTTTTACCGAGTTTCCTTCTCCGTTATACGAACGGCAACGACACGACGATGATGATGGTACCCATCGCGGCGATGGCGGCGGCCGGCGGGTCTACGTGGGTGTCGCCGTGTATCAGGAACAGCCGGCTGAACAGCTCTCCAAGGAGCGACCCCCCTATACCAGCAACGCCTCCCGCGATCATCGCGACGGCGGGTGAACCGCCAAAAGCTAGTAGGACCGCGGTCGCCGCCACGCCGGCGGGCAGCGTCATGTGGTGCGTAACCGGACAAGAGAAACCGATTTGCAGCAGGATCAGCGAGGCGGCGGAGATGCCCCAACCCAACACCGCCGCCGCCGCGATCGCACCGGAACCAGCATTGCTGAAAGCCACGACGATGTAGGCTGAGAGGAGGCCCGTGCCGAGCCCGAGGACGACCGACTGCAAGAATCCCTGCTGATAGTCCAGCCAGACCGCCTCTCCGTCGGGAACGAACCTGCCACGCTCGCGTGCAGCGTCGTCCAGGCTGCCGAAAATTCCCGTCCTTCCGAACATAACCCGGGCGACGATACCGGAGATGAAGACCGTCAGCGCGACGGTGTCGGTGTAGTTGCCGTAGAAGAAACCACTTTGTCCGAGGGGAGTCACTAGTGCAATGAGTTGGTTTACGATGAGGCCGCCCACACCGAAGAGTCCGCCGACAAGGAGTGCCAGGGGATCGTTGACGCCCGTCATGGGCGCGGCGATGTCTTTGCCGTCCTCCAACTCGCCGCGCCGGGCCGCGAACGCCGCCGCCGCCGCGCCACCGGCGAAAGAGATGTGAGGCCCGAAGATCGGGCCGAAGGCAATGTCGTTGATAAAGTCGAAGTCGCTGCCCGAGGCGGCCGCCGCAGACCCCGCCAGTACGACAAACCCGGTAAAGATGAAGGCCGGCAGACCGCCTATAGCGGCCCCGAACAACCCGCCGGCGAACGCGGCCAGTAATAGGGTTATCGTCAAATCCATTGTAAATTCCTCCCCTATCCGACGCTTCCACAAGGCGTCCTATTTGGCTATCGGATTACTCCCTAACACGTCCCTTCTCGTACAGTGAGGGAGCATATAAAAACGTTACACTCCGGTCAAGCCTTACAGCCGCCAGCTACAGCCTCCCCGCCTGCCTCAAAGGGGTGAACATGGTAGGGTTACGCGAGGGTATTGTGTTCGCAAAGTCTCTTGCTGCGCGAAACGGGAACCGTAGGAAAGGAGCGTTATGGATGGGGCTGGCTTGAAGCTGGGACGGCTTTTCGACCGGGAGAGCGGACGTTCGTTTATCACCGCATACGATCACGGGGGCGCGCTACTGGTGCCGCCAGAGGCCGGCAAGCCGCTGGAGGTACTAGAGAAGATAATCGCCGGAGAGCCGGATGGGGTGTTGCTCTCGCCCGGCATGCTCAAGCAGGGCGCCGGGCTATTCGCCTTCAGAGGCGCACCCGTACCGGTCCTCCGGGCGGATTGGGCGGTCCTGGACGAACGCATGAAAGACCTTGGAGAACAATACCGGGTTCTGTACAGTCCGGGTGACGCGCTGGCGGCGGGGGCCGGGGCGATGGTCATGTACCTCATCATGGGACCGGCCGAAGGAGAGATGTTCGCCGACAACGTGCGGGCTGTCTCGAAGGCTGCCGGCGAGGCGCGTGCCGTGGGTATGCCGCTCATCGTGGAGGCGACCCTCTGGGGCTCTCGTATGGAGGACCGAAAAGACCCGGAACTCCTCGCATATTGTTGCCGCATCGCCGCCGAACTCGGGGCCGATGCCGTGAAGACCGAATACACCGGCGACCCCGCGTCGATGGCCGGGGTCGTTGATGCTTGTCCGGTTCCCGTGTTGACCCTCGGCGGCGCGAAAGGCGGCTCTGAGGAAGACGTGATCGAGGCCGCCCGGGGAGCCATTCAAGGCGGAGCCCGCGGCCTTATCTTCGGGCGGAACGTCTGGCAGGCCGACGATCCGGTAAAGATGGCCGCCGACCTGCGCGAAGCCGTCCACGGCCACGTCCCGGCAACCCGGTAAGGAGGTAGAGCTATGGAGATACTCGCCGTCGGTGATCTGTTCCTCCCTTCGGAGAATTTCAGGAAGGCTATAGAGGAAGAGCTAGGAGAAGGGCATACGATACGAGAGGTGATGTGGGCCGGCGAGAAAGCCGAAGATCAGCATCACGTGCAGCAGATCATGGAGGTAGACGGTCCCGAAGCCGCCCCGACGCCGGAGGAGATCGTCGAGGCCGTTGGTGACGCCGAGGTAATAGCCGTTCACTTCGCCCCGATCCCGGATGCCGTACTCAAGGCCGGGCCTAACCTGAAGGCCGTGGTAGTAGCCCGGGCCGGAACCGAGAACGTAAACATCGAAGTCGCCAGCGAGCTTGGCATCGCGGTGGTGCAGCTAGTCGGGCGGAACGCGCCGGCGGTTGCCGAGCAGGCGATAGCGTTGATGCTGGCCGAGACCCGCGACATCGCCCGGGTAGACCGGGGCATTCGGGAGGGGGGCTGGCCCAAAGAGTTCCCGCAGACGCCGTACGACCTGTGCGGCTCGACGGTCGGCCTGATCGGCTTCGGCCAGGTCGCCCGGCAGCTCGCCCCGCGCATCTCGGGCTTCGACGTGACGCTGCTGGTCTACGATCCGTACGTGGAAGCCGAGACCATAGAGTCCTACGGCGGCCAGAAGGTGGACGATATCGAAACGGTGTTTCGCGAGGGCGATTTCGTGAGCCTGCACGCGCGCTTGAGCGACGAGACGCGTCACTTCATCGATCGCGAGCTCTTCGAGATGATGAAGCCGACGGCATACTTCATCAACAACGCCCGTAGCCGCATGGTGAACTACGACGACCTGTACGAAGCGTTGGAGGAAGGCCGTATCGCCGGGGCGGCCCTGGACGTCCACGACGACGAGCCGCTCGGCGAGGGCAGCCCCTGGCTGGATCTCCCGAACGTAACCCTGACCCCGCATCTCGCCGGGAGCACGACGAGCACCTGGGAAAACTCGGTAAGGATGGTCGCCGAAGCCATCAAGGAGTACGCGGATACCGGACGCTGTGAGAATACGGTCAACGCGGAGGAGTTGGAGAAATCGTGAGTCCATACTTGCTTGGAATAGATAGCGGCAACACCAGCACAAAGGCGGTTGTGTTCGACGAAGAGGGTTACGAGCGCGGCGTAGGCAGCGTTAACAACACGCAGATAAACCCGCAACCACGCTGGGTCGAGCAGGACATGAACACCGTTTGGGAGAACACCCAACAGGCGGTGCGTGAGGCTATCCTGGCCGCCAAGATAGAGGGACACGAGATCGGGGCCGTCGGCATGTCGGGGCATGGGGACGGCATCTACCTGCTGGACGAAAGCGGCGAGCCGGTACGGGCCGGCATCCAGTCGATGGATTCCCGGGCGCACAAGCTGCTCGCGCGCTGGGACGAATCAGGTGTGAGCGACAAAATTTTGGAGTTCAACGGACAACAACCCTTCGCGGCGCTGCCACCGGTACTTCTCGCGTGGTTCAAAGAGAACCAGCCGGAAGTATTGGAGAAGACACATTGGGCCGTTTACGTGAAGGATTGGATCCGTTTCAAGCTCACCGGAGAGTTCGCCACAGATCCCTCCGAGGCGAGTAGCGGGTTTACCGACGTAAGGACCCAGGACTACGGCGAGGAAGCGTTCTCCATCTACGGTCTCGAAGAAGTCCGTGAGATGCTGCCCCCCATAGTCGGCTGCGCCGAGATCGTCGGCGGGGTAACGCAAGAAGCCGCCCGGCTCACAGGCCTCAAGCCAGATACGCCGGTGGTCAGCGGCGCCCACGATGTCGATTGCGCCTCTGTGGGCAGCGGCTGCGTAAACCCTGGTGACCTGACCATGATCGCCGGTACCTGGTCCATAAACGAGGTCGTCAACGACGAGCCGACCTTCGTCGAGGGCGCGGCCTGCCGCAACTTCGTCGAGCCGGGGTTGTACCTCAACATGTCCGCCTCCCCCACGAGCGCCACGAACCTGGAGTGGTTCGTCCAACGTATGTGCCCGATGGAAGTAAAGTACTCCAAAGAGATCGGTGCCTCACCCTTCGCGTTCGTGAATCGGGAAGTCGAAGGGGTAATGAACGAGGAGCCACGCGTCTTCTACCACCCGTTCCTCTACTCCTCACCGCACGGCGACGACGCGACCGGGGGATTTTTCGGCCTGCGCGGCTGGCACATCCGCGGCCACCTGCTACGCGCCCTCCTGGAAGGTACCGTCTTCAATCACAAGACCCATGTAGACATCCTCCGCGACGCCTTCGACGTAAAACGCATCCGGCTTACGGGTGGGGGGTCCAGCAGCCACGTCTGGTCACAGATGTTCGCCGACGCCCTGAACGAGACCGTCGAAGTCACCGGCGCCGGGGAGACGGGTGCCCTGGGCGCGGCAATATGCGCCGGGGTTGGGATCGGGATCTACGACTCTATCAACGACGCCACGGAAAACGTTATTCGCGCGTTCCGCACCCACGAGCCCGACGCGAGGAACAGCCATCGCTACGCCGAAGCTTACGAGACCTACATGGGGCTCGTGAACGCGCTAGAACCTGTCTGGTCCCGCACAGGGTAGTCTCAGGAAGCGGAAAGTTTACGCAGCCTAGCGAAGGGGGACGCAAATGTTAGCCGCAGTGTTCCAAGGCCCCGGCCAACTAGAGGTCGGGGAGGTTTCGATGCCCGAGATCTCCCGGGACGAAGTCCTGGTGAAGGTCGGGGCGAATACTGTTTGCGGCACCGACGTGCGTATCTTGCGCGGCGAGAAGACCCGTGGAATAGCCCAGCCCGTGGTCCTCGGTCACGAACTGGCCGGCCACATAGCCGAAGTCGGGAACGAGGTCGAAGGTTATGAGGTCGGGGCGCCGGTCGTAATGGCCCCGGCGATGGCGTGTCTTCACTGCTTCTACTGCAAACGCGGCCTGGAGAACCTGTGTCAGAACAAGAGGATAATGGGCAACATCGTGGACGGGGGACTCGCCGAGTACGTACGTATTCCGGGGAATGCCGTCGAAGCGGGCAACCTGTTTGTGGCGGAAAAGGACCTGCCCCCGGAGCAGTTGGCGCTCGCGGAGCCGCTCGCCTGTTGCATCAACGGCCAGGGCAACTACCGGGTAGAAGTCAACGACACAGTTCTCGTTTTGGGGGCAGGACCGATAGGACTCTTCCATCTGCAACTCGCGCTGCTGGCCGGCGCGCGCACCGTGATCGTCAGCAACCGCTCCGAGGCCCGGCGAAACTTCGCCACCGAACTCGGCGCCCACGTAACGGTTGATCCCTCGGGCGAAGACCTCTGGGAAGTGGTCGCAGAGCACACAGACGGTCTCGGGGTGGACGTGTCCGTTATCTGCGTCGGGAGACCGCGGCTCGTTAACGACGCCCTGCGGGCGACCCGCAAAGGAGGCCGGGTCAACGTCTTTGCGGGGCTTGCCGGGGACGGCTGGTCCAAAGTAGAAGCCAATTTGATCCACTACAACGAGCTAGTGCTCACCGGAGCCTCCGACTCCAAACGCCGGGACTACGATACGGCGCTACGCCTGATCGAGTCAGGACGCATCGACGCCGAACAGATGGTCACGCACCGCTTCCCGCTTAAAGAAACCGAGAAAGCTATCGAAACGTCCGCCGCAGGCGAGGGCATAAAGGTTGCGGTGATGCCGTGAGTCGCGCGGGCTTTCGTATGACAACCGTGGCACGTACCGACAAATATCGTAACGCACGGGAGGGAAGCTGGGACTTTGGCGTGAGTCGACTATGATCCTTTGCGTCGGTGGTACTCCCGCCGTGCAGCGTACCTTGCTCTTCGAGAGCCTGGCCATGGGCGACGTGAACCGCGCCCGAAAGTTATACGTCACCGCGTCGGGCAAGGTGGTCAATGCGGCCCGCACCGTGAACACACTGGGAAGCGAATCGCTACTGGTCACTTTCCTCGGCGGCGATGCGGGCCGATTCGTCTCCCGCACCCTCGATGCCGAAGACGTGTCGCACGAAGCAGTCTGGGTCGGGGACGACGCCCCCACGCGCACTTGCATCACCGTCCTGGAAGAGGACGGCCCGGTGACCGAGTTGGTCGAGGAGGCGCCACCGGTCTCGAACGACGACGTGGTAGCCCTTGAATCTATCGTCGTAAAACACCTGGATGAAGCCCGGGCGCTGTGCTTGATCGGCTCTTTTCCTCCTGGTGTACCCGAAGACTTCTACGCCCGGCTCGCCGCCCAGGCGGCCGGAGCCGGCATCCCGGTACTGGTGGACGCCCAGAAAAGCCTGCTGCTCAACACTCTCGTCGAACATCCGTTCCTCGTGAAACCGAACCTGGACGAGGCTCAAGCCGCCCTGGATCTACCGGCCGGTCACGACGAAAGAGCAGGCTTGGAGGCTATATCGGCGCTCGTAGAAAAGGGAGCGCGGTGGGCGCTGGTAACGCACGGGGCGGGACCGGCGCTGCTCGGAGATGAGTCCGGGGGCCGGTGGCGCATCGAAGCTCCCGGCATACAAGCCGTAAATCCCATCGGTTCCGGTGACACGCTGGCGGGTGGGCTGCTCCATGCCCTCGCCGGTGGCGCGTCGGTCCCAGAAGCGACCGCTTTCGGAACCGCCTGCGCCGCCGCCAACGCGCTCACCCCCACCTCCGGTGTGTTCGATGCGACCGAGGCGGAGCACCTGCTCTCTAGCGTTCGACTCATACAGTTGAACTGATCCAAAGTCTCCCAGAACCAGGCCTATAGTATTCGCACAATTATTCAGGTCGCAATGATTTGTTTGGGAGACAAGAGGTTTCGCTGGTGGGCCTGCCTGGACTCGAACCAGGGACCTCATCCTTATCAGAGATGCGCTCTAACCGGCTGAGCTACAGGCCCGTGAACGATACTACCGAGCGTATCGCCAGGATAATGTACAACACGGGGGCTCGCCTTACAACCTGATTGACAGCGGCGGGGCGGGAAGTAAAATCTTCGCAGGTATTTGGAACCGTCTGCACGGCGGTACGAGAGGAGCAACAGCCAGTGAGCGACAACGGCTTCACCCAGATGTCCATCTACGGGATCAACCTGGACCTCTTCAGCTCTAGCCCCATAGTTATCCTAAAAGTCGAGGACGAGAACCGCTACCTGCCGATCTGGATCGGCCAGGGAGAGGCGCGTTCTATCCTCATGAAACTCCAGAATACAGAGTTCAGCCGCCCTTTGACCCACGACCTGGCCGTCAACATGGTGTCTGAGCTCGGCGGTTCGATGGAGCGGATCACCGTGACCGAACTGAAGGATTCAACGTTTTTCGCCGTCATTAGCCTGGAGATCGGGGGCCGTACCATCGACGTGGACTCCCGCCCTTCGGACGCCATAGCATTGGCCGTTCGTTCCGGGGCCCCAATCTTCGCCTCCGACGACGTGATAGAAGAGGCCTCCGTGGTCTTCGAGGAGGCAATCGAGGATACACCACAGGACGAGGTCGTGGACAAGTTCAAGGACTGGGTCAACCAGATCACACCGGAGGACTTTAGGGAACGTTAGAGGTGCGGGAAGCGAGAAGTTCCGGGTTACGGACCGGCCCGGAACCCGTCCAGCGTCGCCCCACGCTCCAGCAGTCCGGCTTCTTGCCAGGACCACAAACTTTCTTCGCTATCTTCAACGACTCCGAACGTCGGTGCGCTATTCCGCATCGCACCCGTCCCGAACGACACGCTGCCACCACCCACAAACGCTTCTCCGTCGCCGAGCCTGGCAAGCCTTTTACGATGCAACACCGACCCGTCTAGTTCCTCGAATCCACCGATCTTCCAGGAGACGACGGGGTACAGTTCTCCAGTGGTGTCCTTTAGAGCCCGCCGCAAAGCGTACAATGTCAGGGCCGCGCGTCCGTCGGCGAAGTTGGCGCCCGCGTAAGTTGCGGATAGCAGATCCGCGGCCTCTTCGCTGCCGAGCGGGGCGGTCGGCAGGTCCTCCTCCGCGTCGAAGTCTATACCGGCCCGGATTTGGGAGAGGATGCGCTCCTGATGTGCGGCCAGCGCGAGCCGTCCCAAGTCTCCGGCTCCGGCTTCGACGGTGAGGACTATGCCGCCCGGCCGAAGGTCCAGGCTATCGGCCGCAGCGGCATCTTGCACGTCACCCACGATAAAGAGGCGCACCTCTGACAGAAGATCCCACTCCCGACCGCCCGCGGAAAGCGCCCGGCGTCCCAAAGCGTCCGGGTCGCCGGCCGACACTTCGAAAACCTGGAGGTCTTCCCCCTCGATGATGCCGTCTTCGGCGGCGGCCCACGCCCCGGCTTCGCAGGTTCTCCTGATACCGGCCCCACCGGAGCGTGGCAGGCTCACCCCGGATAAATTACGGAACAGAAGGGCCGCAAACTCATGCGCCGCGACGCCGAGATCGTCCACCGACACCCCGGCAGTGAGCAAGAGGCCGCGCCCGGGGTTCGAGATGAGGTCCGGGGCAACGTGGGTGGAAGAAGCCGCTACCCATCCGAACTCCCGCGATGACGCCGCGGCGTATACGGGGCTCTCTACACCGGGGAGGCCGGCAGCGGGTAGAACTTTTTCGAAAGCGGAATCGTCGGGAGCGTAGAGCACGATTTCGGCTTCGTCGCCTTCGGCGCGCCATTCGAAGTCTCCGGTACGCTCGGCCAACGGGGCGTTCTTACTCTACGGTGATCAGGGGCTCGCCGGACCGCACGGCCCGTCCGGCTTCGACGTGGACCTCCGAGACCGTGCCTTCGCTGCGGGTCCGGATCTCACTCTCCATCTTCATCGCCTCTAGCACACAAACCGGCTCATCGATCCCGACCTCTTGGCCTTTCTCCACGAGCACCTTGACGATCGTGCCCTGCATCGGGGCCGCAACCGTCCCCTCACTGACTGCTGCTTTGCGAGCATCTCCACCCCTACGCTGCGGCTTTCCACCGGCCGGCTGCTCCTCCAAATACACCCGCACCCGGAAGAGCTTGCCGTTCACCTCGACCTCGACCTCCCGGACGCCCTTCTCGGAGGCCTCACCAGATTGACCGACAGTGCCCGCCTCGATCTCCAACTCTTCCAGCCGCTCCGCTATAAAGCCGGTCGTGTAGTCGCCGGAGACAAAGACCTCATCGTCCAGCAGCGCCTGAAAAAACGGTAGCGTCGTGGCGATACCCTCTATCCTGAACTCGGCGAGCGCCCGTCGCAGTCGCGCCAGCGCGTCGTACCTATCTGCGCCGCGCACGATGAGCTTTGCGAACAGCGGGTCGTAGGATTCAGGCACGGAGCCCGGCCCCCGCAGCGAAGAGTCCACCCGAACACCCGGACCCCCCGGCTCCTCGTAGACGCTTACTTCGCCGGGGCTCGGTACAAAGTCGTTTGCGGCGTTTTCGGCGTTTACCCGCACCTCGATGGCGTGTCCGCGCCAGGATACGTCTTCTTGCTCTATCGGCAGCTCTTCACTGGCGGCGATGCGGATACCAGTCTGTACAATGTCTATGCCCGTTACCTCCTCGGTTACAGGATGCTCGACCTGTACGCGGGTATTCATCTCCAAAAAGTAGAACTCATCGTCTTGTACCAGGAACTCTACGGTACCTACGCTGTCGTAGCCGACGGACTCCGCAGCCTTCACCGCGGCCTCCCCCATCTCCTCGCGCATCTGGACGCTCATAACCGGAGACGGGCATTCCTCGACGAGCTTCTGGTGCCGACGCTGGATCGAGCAGTCCCGCTCCCCGAGGTGGATGGCGTTGCCGTGCTTGTCACAGACGACCTGTATCTCGATGTGCCGCGGTCCGGGCAGATACTTCTCTAGGTAGACAGATCCATCCCCAAAGTACAACGTTCCTTCACGGCTCGCCCGGTCGAACGCCGACTCCGCCTCTGTCTCGTCCTGCGCCACGGCGAAGCCCTTGCCGCCACCACCGGCAGAGGCTTTGACCGCCACCGGGTAGCCGTGTTCGGCGGCGAACTCCGGGACGGCCTCGGCGGACTCTACGGCTTTTTCCGTGCCAGGGGTTATGGGAACTCCGGCATCAGACATGATCCGGCGACTCTCAACCTTCGAGCCCATCGCTTCTATGGCTTCGGGATGCGGGCCGATCCAGATCAAGCCTGCATCCGTAACCGCCCGGGCGAGCGGCGCGCTTTCTGCCAGAAACCCGTAGCCGGGATGTACCGCTTCGGCGCCCGAACTCTGCGCCACCTCGACGAGTTTCTCTATGTCCAGGTAGCTCTCGTTGGCCGGTGTCGGCCCGACGTGGTAGGCCTCGTCGGCTAGTCGGGTGTGCAGCGCCTCCCGGTCAATGTCCGAGTAAACGGCTACGCTTGCGACGCCCATCTCGCGAAGGGCGCGGATGATGCGGACGGAGATCTCGCCCCGATTCGCTATCAGAACCTTTTCGAACATCTAAATCTGTACTTCCCATCCTTTATAAGCCCACAACGAGCCTTCCAGATCCATCCCCGGCGGAACCGGATGTCCGAGCAAACCCGCCAGCCGCCAGCGACTACGCTTTACGGATGGCGCCACGTTCTTCTCCCTTTCGCGCAGAACTTCTAACGCGGCCATTATGGTAGCCGCTTCTTCTTCGGTTGGTACAGGCTCGATCCTCACAGCGGGATGTTCCCGTGTTTGCGCGGCGGACGTTCGGGGCGTTTGGTGCGGATCATCTGCAGGGCTTTTATGAGGTACGACCGGGTCTCGCGTGGGTCTATGACATCGTCTATGTAGCCCATCTCGGCAGCGACCATCGGGTTGTTGAACCGCTCCTCGTAGTCAGCGACAAGCTTCTCGCGTTTCTCTTGAGGGTTATCGGCCTCTGCGATCTGTCGCCGGAAGATGACCCCGACCGCCGCCGGTGCGCCCATCACCGCGATCTCCCCCGTCGGCCACGCCACGTTGACATCCGCCCCGATGTGCTTGGAGCACATGACGTCGTATGCCCCACCGTAGGCTTTCCTGGTGATGACCGTCATCATGGGAACCGTCGCCTCGGAGTAGGCGTACAGGAGCTTCGCTCCGTGCCGGATAATGCCACCCCATTCCTGATCGGTGCCCGGCATAAAGCCCGGCACGTCCACGAACGTAACGAGTGGAATGTTGAAGGCGTCACAGAAGCGCACAAAGCGTGCCCCCTTGGTGCTCGCGTCTATGTCCAGTGTCCCGGCCAGCACCGCCGGCTGGTTCCCGACCACTCCTACAGCGTGGCCGTCCAGCCTCGCAAAGCCCACGACCAGGTTCTGCGCCCAACCCCCCTGCACCTCGAAGAACTCCTCGTCGTCCACCGTCAACTCTATAGCCCGCCGGATGTCGTAGGGACGGTTTGCCGAGTCCGGTACGAGCGTCGCCAGGTCTTCGTCTTTTCGCTCCGGCGAATCTTCGGGCTCGAAGTACGGGGCGCTCTCCAGGTTGTTCTCCGGCAGGAAGGAGAGCAGGTAGCGCACATCCTCCAGGCACGTCTCTTCGTCGGGGGCGGAGAAGTGGGCAACGCCGCTCGTGGTGTTGTGGGTCCCGGCGCCGCCGAGTTCCTCCTGGGTAACGTCCTCGCCGGTAACGCTCTTTATGACGTCCGGGCCGGTGATGAACATGTGGCTTGTCTCTTCGACCATGAAGATGAAGTCGGTGATCGCCGGCGAGTAGACCGCGCCCCCGGCGCACGGTCCCATGACCACGGAGATCTGGGGTATCACCCCCGAGGCCTGAACATTCCGATGGAAGATGTCCGCGTAGCCGGCGAGGGAGACAACACCCTCTTGGATGCGGGCACCGCCAGAGTCGTTTATGCCGACTACCGGGCAGCCGGTCTTCAGCGCCAGATCCATGACCTTGCAGATCTTCTGCGCGTAGATCTCACCCAGAGACCCGCCGAACACCGTGAAGTCTTGCGAGAACACGCACACCTTCCGTCCCATCACCTCACCGTAGCCGGTAACTACCCCGTCTCCAAGCGGTCGGTTCTTCTCTAACCCGAAGTTGTACGAACGATGCACCCGGTAGCGGTCCAGCTCGACGAACGTGCCCTCGTCCAGCAGCAGCTCGATCCGCTCCCGGGCGGTGAGCTTTCCCTTCTCCCGCTGCCGCTCGACGGCCTCCTCAGGTGCAGGATGCGCGGCCTCCGCCCGGAGCTTCTCCAGGCCTTCGAGTTTTCCGACGGTGGTATCTTCCCCTAATCTTTCACCTTGCATAGCCCGGCATTCTAGCACGCAGCGAAGCACTAAATCCGGCGGCAAAAGGTGTTATTAGAACTTCTCTACCACCGTCCTCGGGAGCATGTGCAACGGCAGGTAGTCAGGTCCGCCGGCTTTGGAGTCTGTGCCACTAAGGCCGAAGCCGCCGAAGGGCTGAACGCCTACCAGGGCGCCGGTGATGGTGCGGTTGAAGTAGACGTTGCCGGCGCGAAATTCGGTGCGGGCCTGTTCGAGGTGGTCGCGGTTTTTGGAGTAGACGCCGCCGGTGAGGCCGTAGGGTAGCTCGTTGACCATGCTGAGGGCTTCATCGAAGTTGCGGGCTTTCATGATGGAGAGGACGGGGCCGAAGATCTCCTCCCGCGCTATCGTGGCTTTCTGATCCGTCTCGAAGATGGTCGGGCTCACGAAGTAGCCGTCTTCTTTATCTCCGGGGTCGTTGCCGAGCACCCTATCTGCCTGCTGCTTGCCGGAATCTATGTAGCTGGCGACCTTCTCGAACTGGGGCTCGTTCTGGACAGGCCCTACTGTAATGTCGGGAGACTCCGGGGCCCCGAAGTTGAGGGCGCGGGCTTTCTCGACGACCTTCTCAAGCACTTCGTCGTAGATGTCGGCATGGAGGATGCCGCGGCTGGCGGCGGAGCACTTCTGGCCCGCGTAGCCGTAGGCGCTTTTTACGAGGTCGTCGGCGGCGGAGTCTAGGTCAGCAGAGTCATCTACTACGAGGGCGTCTTTTCCGCCCATCTCGGCTATGACACGCTTGATCCAGCGCTGCCCCTCCTGATGCTTGGCCGCAAGCTCGTTGATCCGGAGCCCCGTCTGCATCGAGCCGGTAAAGGAGATAAAACGCGTCCGATTGTCTTCGACAAGGTAGTCCCCGATGTCGCTACCGTAACCGGTGACCAAGTTCAGCACTCCTTCCGGCAGGCCGGCCTCGGCAAAGATCTCCGCTACCTGGGCCCCGATGACCGAGGTGTACTCCGAGGGCTTGAGGACGATCGTGTTGCCGGTAACGATGGCCGCGCTGGACATGCCGGTGAGGATGGCCGTCGGGAAGTTCCACGGCGCGATAATGACGCCCACGCCCATAGCCCCGTAAAAATACTGGTTTTCTTCCCCGGCTACGGAGTAGAGGCCTTTGCCGTTCTTGAGCCGCAGCATCTCGCGGGCGTAGTATTCAAGGAAGTCTATGGCTTCGGCCACCTGGGCGTCGGCCTCACCCCACGGCTTGCCGCCCTCGTAGACCTCCCAGGCGAGCAACTCGAACTTGCGCCGCCGCATGATCGCCGCCGCCCGCAGGAGTATCCTGGCCCGCGCCTCCGGCTTTGTCCGGCTCCACGTCTCGAAGGTCTTGGTGGCCGTCTCCAATGCCATGTCTGCTTCCTGCACGGTGGCGCTGGCGACGTGTCCGACAAGTTGTGACGGGTTTGCAGGGTTTACGGAGGTTATTTCCCCGTCCGTCTCGACCTCTCTGCCGCCGATGATCAGCGGGTAGCTCTTGCCTAGCTCACCCTCTACTTTCTGGAGGGCGGTCCGCATGGCGTTCTGGTTTGTTTCGTCTGTCCAGTCGAGGTATACCTCGTTGCTGTAAGGTGGTAGCGCCATTTCTGTCCTCCGGTTCTAGCTCTTGACGTAACTCAGCATGCTCTCGACTACGTCTTCGGCGACATAGCGGGCGATCTTTGGGTTCTCCTGCAGCCGGCGCGTCGAGTACTCGTGCCAGTCGTCCCCGAACGGCACGTACACCCGCAGCTTGTGGCCGGCATTTACCAGGATGCTCCTCAGTTCTTCGTCCACTCCGAGGAGCATCTGGAACTCGTAGCGGTCTTTCGGCACGTCGAGCTGATGGATGAGGCGTAAAGCGTGCCAGATCAGGAATTCGTCGTGGGTGGCAACACCGACGTAGGTGCCAGACTTGAGCATCTCCTCCAGCAGCAGGATGTAGTTCTGCCGAACGGTCTCGAAGTCTTTGTAAGCCATCTCGCGTGGCTCATCGTAAATGCCCTTGCACAGCCGGGCCGTTACTCCGGCCTCGGCGAGCCGTCCTATATCTTTGAGGCTGCGACGCATGTAGGCTTGGATGACGGTTCCGACGTTCCCGTATTCCTCGTGCATGTCTATGGCGAGCTGGACCGTCGTCGCCGTGTAGGGCGAGTCCTCCATGTCTATCCGGACAAATCGGTTGCGCTCGCCGGCGTAGACGATGATGTCTTCCAGGTTCTTCCGGCACACGTCTTCGTCGAAGACGAGTCCGAGCCCGGTAAGTTTCACCGAGATGCCGGAGTCGAGGTCGCGCTCGTCCAGCACGTCTACGACCTCTTTGTACTCCTGGAGCTTCCCGGCGGCGTCCTGCTCGTCTTCGGTGCTCTCGCCGAGGACGTCCACGGTGGCGACACAGCCCTGTTTGTTGAGGTCCCGAATCACCTCGACAGCTTCCTCTAGCTTCTCGCCCGCAATGTAGCGGCTGGAGATCTTCTTGACTATCGGCCGGGGAACGACCTTGACGGAGCTTGCTATGGCTTTATCTACAATGCTCATGTTTCGTACTCTACCTCCGCTTTCGTGGTAAGCCCGGGTCTGTCCGCACGAGGATCTTATGCAACAGCCCAGGCCGGAAACTCGCTAACCCCGGCAGCTTGCGCGCGCCGCCGGAACCAGCGCCTACAAGTGTGACAGACACTAGAGTCTACTCGCTGTCTTGGTAATCGGCTTGCTCCTGACTCGCCCTCTGGCGAGCCTCCGTCTTATTCGCCTGAATCGCCTTGATGAGAAGGAAAGACAGTATAAGGATAACCCCGCCAAAGAAGACGAACGTCCATACTATAGCCTCAACGTTCATTGCTCACCTCCTAGAATCTTCAGGAGAGGCCGCCTCACGACGATACCTTCTCGCCTTCGACGTCCTCGGCGCTACCGGATGATGAGTCGGCGGGCGAAGTCATTGGGCCGCTATCAACCCTGCGGGCCAGGAAGTTATTGAGCCCATAGAGAATGGCGAATAAGATCACCCACTGCACTACCAGCGTGGCGGTGCTGAATGTCTCAAACGGGTTCCACCAGGGAGCCTCGGCGGAGGAAAACACGGCTATCGTCTGGTAGATCCACCAGACGAACATTATAACGAAGAACACGGGCACCGCCCTTATGCACCACGACCACCAGCGTCCCAGATGCAGGTCGCTCGTGGCGTTGATCTCCTCCCGCGCCCGCTCCACACCGTACCGCATGACGGCCAGGGATACGAGGGCCCCGCTAACCAGTAGCGCCACTCCCCAAACGAAGTCCTGGTTGTCTAGGAAATCTACGCTGTAGGCGGAAGGTATGCCCACTATAAAAGCGACCGCTCCCAGGCCGAGCACCGCCTTCCCCCGCGTGAGCCCCATGTTTACCAGGTTCATTATCCCGAGCTCGAAGAAAGATATGAGGGTAGAGACCGTCGCCAGCGAAAACGCCAAGAAAAACAGTGAAGCGAAGAATACGCCGCCCGGCATTTCGGCGAAGAGCCTGACGAGATATATGAAAGCGAGCCCACTGCCGCCCGCGCCAAGAGCCTCCGAGGCGAACCCTTCGCCCCTGAGGGCGTAGATCGTGCAGAGGACCGTCGTGCCCGCGAGCAACGACGCGAAGAGGTTGCCGAACACCATGGCGCTGGCGTTGAGCGTCATGTCGTCGCCGTCCCTGGTATACACCGCGTACGTGAGGAGAAGCCCCCAGCCCGCACCAGTCGAGAATGCCATCTGGGTAAAGGCCTGCAGCCAAACCTGGGCGCTCCCGAGCCTGCCCCACTCGGGGACGAAGAGGAACGCAAGACCGTCCACCGCCCCCGGCAGGGTGATGGCCCGGATCATAAGAACTATCAGCACGATGAACAGGGCCGGAAGCGTGATCTGCAAGACCTTCTCGATGCCACCCTTTAAGCCCCGGTAGACTATCAGCACCATAAAGACAACGGCAATCGCTTCGAAAAGTATCGTCTGAACCGGGTCGCCCGTGAATCCGTCCCAGAGCGCCTGGGAATCTACCCCTTCACTCACGGTGCCGGTTACGGAATATACTAGGTAGCGGAAGCCCCAGCCCGCCACGACGGTGTAGTAGAACAGTATCCCGAGGGTTACGATCCCGACCCAAGCCCCGATCCAGGTGTATTTCCTGCCCATGGTGTCCCTGATGGCGCCCACGGTCCCGAGCCGGCTCTTCCTACCTATCAAGGTCTCCGCCGCTAGCAAGGGTATCGCCCACACCAGGTTGGCGAGCAACAGTATCACTAAGAACGTGCCGCCTCCGAACTCGGCGGCAACCCTGGGAAACCTCCATATGTTCCCCGCGCCGACCGCCATGCCTATACCGGCGGCGATAAAAGTAAACCTGTTCCCGAATGCTTCCCTAGCCATCTATCGACTCACCAACCCCCATCTGGACGCCGTTTCTCAGCAACGCAGAATGCTGCCCGCATATCTACCTACTCCAGATCCTGCTCTTTCTTCAAACGTGAGCCCATGTATACTCCTTATACTAAGGACTGCAAGATATTGGATTTTGTATCCAAAGTCAAGTATACGTTACGCGGTATCTCTATTACTTTACGGCGCTTGGTTTCCCAGAAAAAAGTTTTTCTGGAGGGTAGTATCTTCTTGTTCTGTGCCTTCGCCCAGGTAGGTGAGGAGCAGGTTGGCGGTATCTCCAATGTGGTTGGAGAGAAGTTCAAGAGCGGTGTCGAGGTCTTTCTGGCGGCACAGTTTGAGTAGTTTGTAGTGTTCACGCTGGGGCATTTCGTAGTCGGAGAGGACGAGGTGTACGCGGAGGTAGCGTTCGTAGGCGGTGTGTTGGGCTTTGATCACTTCGAGGAGCCGGGGTCGGTCCGCGGGTGCAAAGAGCGTAGCGTGGAACCTCCAGTTTAGTTCTCCCCAGCGAGAACCCAGGTCTTCTTCCAGGTCTATTTCCTCCAGCACCTCCTCCGCCCGGTTGAACTCCTCCTCGCCCAGGAACTCGAAAGCTTTGCGGAGCGCCGAAGGTTCGAGGATAAGACGCAGCTCGTTGATCTCTACGACCTCTTCATACGACAGCTCCGAGACTACCGCGCCGCGGTGCGGATAGAAGGAGACCATTCCTTCTCCTTCCAATTGCCGGAGCGCCTCGCGTACGGGCATACGGCTAACACCGAACTGTTCGGCTATCTCGTCCTGGCGAATCTGCTGACCGCCTTTTAGCACGCCGCTCAGGATGGCGTCCCGCAGTCCGCCCAAGACCATCCCGTGGGCGGTACGGTAATTACTCGATGCCCTGGAAGCCAACTCGTCCATGCCGGGCATTATACTGAATAGAGTCCCGGCCTCCGGACTTTACGAGCCGAAGCTGTGGAGACCTCCGGTTAGCTTCCATTACCTCCGCTATTTGCAGCCCGCAGGTAGTTCACTATCGCCGCGATGAGCCCGCCCCACAAAAAAGTCGCGCCGATAATCAGCATGATCCAGGCTCCAATGCCCATTAAGAAACCTCCCTTTCTCCGCGCCACTTAATTGCCTGAAACACGAATCCGACCAGTATAATCCCGAGGGATACGCCGCCGCCGAGGATGATGAGGCCGCTAACGGGATAGCCTTCGTAAGCTTCCGTTAGGTCCGTATAGATGCTGAAGCCTACGACGAAGATCAGGGCCACCGGTGCGAGTACCTTTATTGATAGGCTCCACCAGCCGCCAGCCGGTATGAACGAGTCTTCATTGATGAAGTTTTGCAGGCTGCCCACCTGCCGTAGCACCCAGGCGATCAATATCACCTGCACCATACCGGAGAGTGCCAACCCGTAGCTGCTAATGAAGTGGTCTATCGTGTCGAGGTAGTAGAGGCCGCCGTTCGTAACGTAGAGCATGCTCGCCAGGGCCGCCAGGGCGCACACGGCGTTGACGGCCACTATGCGCGTAAGGTTGAACTTCTCCCTGACCGCGGCGATGCACGCCTCAAGGATCGAGACCGCGGAGGTGATCCCGGCAAAGAGCAACGCCCCGAAGAACAGGAGGCCGAACAAAGATTGAAAACCAGGAAGCTCGTTTATGATCTGCGGGAAGGCTATAAATGCCAGCCCCACCCCGGAGGTAGCCACCTCTGTAACCTCCGTGCTCTGTTGAACGGCCAGGAAGCCCAGCACGCCGAAGACCCCCAGCGCCGCGAGAAACTCGAAGCCGCTATTGGCGAGCCCCATGATAAAGCCGCTGTTGGAGAGGTCCGAGTTGCGCGGCAGGTAGCTGGCGTAGGTGATCATGATAGAGAACGCGATGCTTAGCGAGAAAAAGACCTGACCATAAGCCGCTATCCAAACGCCCGGTTGCAACAAAGCCCCGAAGTCCGGCGTGAGGAGCACGTTCAAGCCGTCTCCAGCACCGGGTAGCGTAACGCCCCGGATCACGACGATAAGTATCATAACGACCAGGGTGGGGATCAGGATGCGGCTCGCGAGCTCTATCCCGCGGCTAACGCCCCGCACCAGCAGGTAGTAGACCACCACCCACATGATAACCACCGGGATCAGAACCTTGAGCTGCAACCCACCAACGCTCCAGAAGCTGTCGCTGACCCCCAGGTAGTTCCCGGTAAAGAAGCTCTCGGTATCCGAACCCCACTGGGTCCCGAAGGAGTAGTATGTATAGGCGAGCACCCACCCCAAGATGACCATGTAGTAGGTGATGATTATGAAAGACCCCGCCGCCTGCCACCAGCCGACCCACTCAAAGCGCCGCGAGAGGTTCCAGTACGCCCGGGGCCCCGCCCCCCGATACTTGTTGCCGAGAGACCACTCCAGGATCAAGATAGGAATACCCGCCGTAAATAGGGCGATAAAGTACGGTAGGAGAAAGGCCCCGCCCCCGTTCTCATAAACCACATAAGGGTAACGCCAGATGTTGCCCAACCCGATGGCCGAGCCGATTGCGGCCAGAATAAAACCTAGCTTGCCACCCCACTGGTCTCGCTGCTCACCCTGCTCTACCTGTTGATTATCCGTCACTATCTCTCCGTCCTACCCGGTATCTCGTCGTCTCCATCGCAAAGACCGCCGAATGCAACGACCCGGACGGACCTCTAGGACCGGAAGAATAATCTAGATTTATCACTCGGGCAACCGTAGGGGTGAGCCTACCCCTGGTTTGATGTAGGATGATTCAACAAACTTCTGCAGAACGTCGCCCAGGAGGTACGCCGTGAGCGCCACCGACACCCGCAGGGGGCCCGCCCCCCATACCCGCAACGTAGCGTCAATCGTGGGAGGAAAATCCGTAAGCGAAGCCCCCGGCGGACAGATGAACTCCGTAAACCCGGCCCACACCGACGATGTAGTAGCGGAAGTTTCTTTAGGAGACGCCAATACTTTCGTCGAGGCGTGCCGGATAGCACAAGAGGCTCAGAAAGAATGGGCCTCCGTGCCGGCCCCGATCCGGTCGAACTCCATAAAGCAGATCGGCCGCCTCTTCGAAGCCAACAAAGAAGCGCTCGCCCGCCTCGTGACCCGGGAGATCGGTAAGACCTATACGGAATCCCTGGGTGAGGTCCAGGAGGTTATAGACACCTGCGACTTCTTTACCGGCGAAGGCCGCCGGCTCTACGGCCAGACCGTTCCCTCCGAGATGCCGGACAAGCAGCTCTTCACCTTCAGGATGCCGGTCGGGGTCGCGGCGATCATCACCGCCGGCAACTTCCCAACCGCCGTCCCCTCCTGGTACATCATCCCGGCCCTCGCTTGCGGCAACGCCGTGGTGTGGAAACCAGCCGAATACTCCCCGGCCATCGCTGACGCCTTCGCCGAGATCATGCTGAACGGTGGCCTGTCCGAAGGTGTCTTGAACATAGTACAGGCTGAGGGACCGGCGGCTTTCGAAGGACTTGAGAAAGCGCTGGACGAGGGATTAGTGGACAAGGTCGGCTTTACCGGCTCGACGGAGGTCGGGAAGGAGATCGGGGCCCTCTGCGGCCGGCACCTCCAGTCGCCGTGCCTGGAGCTTGGCGGTAAGAACCCGCTCGTCGTCATACCCGACGCGGACCTCGACCTCGCCGTCGAGGGCGCGCTTTTTTCCGGCTTCGGCACCGCCGGGCAGCGCTGCACCTCGCTCGGCACGGTCCTCGTGCACGAGGAGATCCACGACGAGTTCCTCTCCCGTTTCTCAAAAGCCGTCGAAGAGGCCGCTATGGGAGACCCGACGCAAGACGTCCTCTACGGCCCTATGCTAAACGAACGCTTTGCCGAACGCTTCGAGGGTTGGCTGGAACTGGTGGAAGACCATCACATCCTTCACGGCTCGACCGGCACCGGACGCATCACGGCAGAGAAGCCGCGCAAAGGCTTCGTAGGGGATGCGGAGGCCGGCATCTACTGCCACCCGACAATCGTAGACGGCGTCCGGGCCGAAGACGAGCTGTTCAACACCGAGACTTTCGGCCCGATAGTAAACGTCTCGACGTTCTCGGACCTGGATGAGGCGATAGAGTTATCCAACTCTCACGGTTACGGGCTCTCAGCGGCGATCTACACCACGAACGCCGAGAATGCTTTGCGCTTCCGGGAGCGAAACGGGGCCGGGATGCTCTCGGTCAATAACTCGACCAGCGGCGCGGAGGCGCACCTGCCGTTCGGCGGCAACGGGCGGAGCGGTAACGGCAGCCGCCTCTCGGGGATTTGGGTGTTGGACCAGTTCACCCGCTGGCAGTCCATGAACTGGGACTACGCCGGTAAGCTCCAGAAGGCCCAGATGGACGTGGTGGACCTGCCCGCCGACCCCGACTTCCGGCTAGAAGACTAGAAAGGTGAAAGGTTGTCGTACGACGTAATAGTCATCGGTCTCGGCGGGATGGGGAGCGCAGCAGCCTACCACCTCGCCGGGCGGGGCAAAAAGGTACTCGGGCTGGAACGCTACAGCCCGCCGCACGAGTGGGGCTCCAGCCACGGCCGGTCACGCATTATCCGGCAGGCGTACTTCGAAGACCCAGCCTACGTGCCACTCCTCTTGCGGTCTTACGAGCTGTGGGAACAGCTAGAGCAAGACTCAGGAGAAGAAATATTGACCATCACCGGCGGCTTGATGATGGGCGCACCCGACAGCGACCTCGTCGCCGGCAGTCGTGAAAGCGCCGACGAGCACGACTTGCCCTACGAAATGCTCGACGCGCGGGAGATAAAGCGTCGCTTCCCGGTCTTCGAGCCCGCGTCCGATACGGTCGCGCTCTACGAGGAGCGGGCGGGATTCGTCCGGCCGGAGACCTCGATCTCGGCCCATTTGGAACTTGCGGCCCGCAGGGGAGCCGACCTCCGTTTCGGTGAGTCGGTACGCTCCTGGAGCGCGGATCCATCCGGGGAAGGGGTGGTAGTCGAAACCACCTCGGAGACCTATGAGGCGGGTCGGTTGGTGATCTCCGCCGGTTCCTGGGCTTCGGAGTTGTTGTCGGGTCTGAAACTTCCGCTGGAGGTTACCCGCCAGATCCTGTTCTGGCTGGAACCGGATGATACGAACCTGGACCCCGAAAACCTCCCCGTCTACATTTGGGAACCGGACGATGGCAACACGTTCTACGGTATCCCGGCCCACGACGGCGAGCGGGGCGTAAAGGCTGCCTTTTTCCGGGCGGACGCCGTCCCATGCACCCCGGAGACGATAGACCGGGAAGTTCACGGCGAAGAAGTCGAGTTTATCCGCCGGTACATTTCCCGGTACCTGCCGCGATTGAACGGCGAACTCCTTCAAGCCCAGACTTGCATGTACACCAATACCCCCGACCTTCACTTCGTAATATCTCAACACTTGGAGCACCCACAAGTCTCCGTGGCCGCAGGGTTCTCCGGCCACGGCTACAAGATGTCCAGCGTGGTCGGTGAGATCCTGGCAGACCTCGCAACGGGCGGAGAGACGCAGCATCCCATAGACCTCTTCTCCCCCACCCGCTCGTTCGAGCCGACCGGTAGTTGACGATGGAGACGCTCGACGCCAAACAGACCGCCGGCCGCCTCGACTACGCCGATCTCGCCGATTGCATCCGAGAGGTTATGGTCCGGCGCCGGAACGGCGAGTTGGAGGCCCCGCCGCGCCTCACGCCCGCCCTCCCGGAGGGTGGAACGCTCCTGGTAATGCCGGCTGCGGACGAGGAAATCGCCATGACCAAGCTCGTCACCGTTCACCCGGAGAACGCCGGGCGAGATCTACCGACCATTCAGGGCGAGGTGATCGTGATGGACGCGCGGACCGGGGTACGCCTCGGCATCCTGGAAGGGAGCACCGTAACCGCCCGGCGCACCGCCGCGCTCTCGCTGCTGGCCGCCCGAACCCTGGCTAGAAATCCCGGGGGACCGCTCCTGATCCTGGGCGCCGGAACCCAGGCGACGGCCCATTTGGAAGCCTTCCGTGGGGGGCTCGGTGTCTCGCGAGCCTTCGTAGTCTCCCGCACAAAAAAGCGGGCCTATGCCCTGGCGGATCACGCAGCCCGCCTCGGTGTGGAAGCAGAAGTCGCCGGCGGCGTCGAAGAAGTGCTGGACGAGGTTGGCCTGATCGTCACGGCCACCACGAGCTACGAGCCGGTTTTGCCGGAGGAAATCCCCCCGGACACCTTTGTCGCCGCGGTCGGCGCGTTCAACCCGGAGATGGCCGAGCTTCCGCCGGGCTTGCTTGCGGAATCTACCGTGGTCGTAGACACCCTGGAAGGCGTAAAAGAGGAAGCAGGAGACCTCATACAAGCCGAAGCGTCCGGCGTCCTCAGTTGGACGTCCCTCGTTCAATTAGAAGACTTGCTGGACCAGGGCGGTCTTCCCTACGGTCCCATAATCTTCAAAAGCGTCGGACACGCGCTCTGGGACCTCGCCGCCGCCCGCGAAGTCTTCTCCCGTACTTGACGACGGAGGGGCTCTAGAGCCCGAGTCCCAAGCCCCTCAACACGCTCTAACCCGTGAACTCGCCGAACCCGCCGAACCCGCCGAACCCGCCGAACCCGCCGAACCCGGAGCTGTCTACCACGTCCCGAACCCAAGACCTTCGGGGGTTTATTGACTCGTCTGGCGGAAGATCTCAGCTTGCTCCTGCGGGCGGCGTTCGATGTTCGGCTTGGCCGGCCTCGGCGCAAGCTGGCCGCTTTGTTGATCTGGAAATTATGTATTTCTCGATCGAGGGCCGTCCAAAAGGCCCGGGCTTGTTTCAGTTTCGCAACGTCGTCTAGGGAATTTGTCCCGTAAGTATCCAGACGCCCTGGCAGATGTTTGCTACGGCGTATATACATTGGGTATACGATGTAAAGGAGTTCGAATGCAGAACAATGTGGTCGAGTTGGATATTGCCCCGAAATTCACCGTTGGCCGGGAGAGCAAAGACATGTGTCTTCTCGCAAGGTTTTTCACCGGCTTCGCCAATTCCACCCGGCTTTCCATACTGTTGCTGCTGGCGGATCACGGCGAGATGAGGGTCGGGGACCTGGTCACCGAGTTGGACGCGCCGCAGCCGCGCATCTCGGACCACCTGCGCTGTCTTGCCTGGTGCGGTTACGTCCGGGTTCGACGCGAAGGCCGCAACGCCTACTACTCCGTTGCCGACGACCGGGTTTTGCAGATGCTAAGCCTCGGCGAGTCGCTGCTTCGCGACAACCTGGATCACGTCGAGTCCTGTGGTGAGATCGGGCGCGGCATCTAACCTGCAGCCTCGCAGCCCTGGCGTTCTGTGCGTCCCGTTCTTAACAGCACGTCCGGAGAGCTTTCCAGAAACTTTCCAGGTTGGATTTGCTACGGCCGCCGGGCTCGTCAAGTCCGCGTAGCCGGATGGAGTTTCCCGCATAGACGCCGCCCGGCGGCCGGGTTTGGGGTTTTATCTTCCTGCCCGTGCCCGGAGGGCCTCCAAGCGTTCCCGCCAACTTGTGCCCCAGCGTGCTTCGGCGGCCGGGCGTATCCGGTCTTCGTGAAGCGCGCCGGAGGCCAAGGCTCTGTCGTAGCCGTTGAGATAACCGAGCCGGGCGTCGCGCAGCACGTAAGGCGCTTCCCAGGCCGGGAGATCCAGGCCCCGCCACAACGCCACCATCTCCGCCGCCGACCGGAACCGGCCCTCCGCGGCATCCCGACCCCCGAGCTTTTCTCCGGCCTTCCGGCAAACGCTGCGCAACTCGTCCGGGGTGAACTTTCTTTCCGGAGCATGATGGGCCAACTCTTCCGGCAAGTGGTAAACATCATTCATAGTGGAAAATCCAGAACCCTGAGGACCTCGTCCGCGCTATTCGGGTTCCTCGCAAGCCCGAAGTTTTCGTTCTCCATCGATCGTAGAAAAGCATCGGAGTTGTAAGCAGAGTACCTTTGCATCCCGCGTCGCTCCTTCGCTACCTAGTGAACCTTCCGAACTTCGAAAGACTACTACGTTACCGCAATGCTACTGCAACCCTACTGCAGGCCGGACGAAACCAGACCCTTGGGAATGATAGGATGCCGTACGGAAAATGTTTATACGAACAGGAAGCTGGGAAACGTTTCGTCGGCTTCGGAAAGCAAAAGGACTGGGGTTGGCATGGCGCAAATGCAAGAGCTTAGACAGGCTGTAGATTCCATATCGGGACGTTCGGGGCCGATGCTTTCGGCGTACCTAAACGTGAACGCCGCGGTACCGGAGAACCAGGAGCGGGCATACCTCGTGCGCCTGCGCGAGGGCATGGACCACCAGGAAGTGCCGGAAGACTTGCAGCTAAAGGTCCGCGACTACGTCGAGAACGAAACCCATCCCCGGGCGCGGACGTTGGCGATCTTCGCGGGCGAGGAAGGGTTTTTCGAGGTGTACCGGGTCCAGACTGACCTGCCCGAGTCCGTCCGGTACGGCGAGCCGAATACTTCTTCGTTGTTCCTGGCCCTGGACGAGCAGGAACCTTACGGCGCCGCGCTCGTAGATGCTGAAAGGTTCCGCTACTTCGTGGTCTCACCCCTGGAGGGCGCGGAAGAAGGTGCCGACGGCGGCGGCAGCAACGGCTACCGGGAAGTGGACGTATCGCCGGGCTCTCCGGGACCGCGGGGCGGCATGGACCAGGAGCCGGACAGCCGCCGGACGGAGGCGAACGTAAGCCAGTTCTACAACGAGGTCGGGAGTATAATCCGCGACGTAACCTTCCGGGAGGGCGTGAAGCGCCTGATCCTGGCTGGTCCCAAAGAGCGGACCTCCGAGTTGCGGGGTCGCCTGCCCCAGGACGTGGCCGGGCGCGTGGTCGCCGAGGAGAACGTGGACCTCGGCGCCCCGGAAGGTGAGATCCTGGAGCAACTCGAATCCGTCCGCGAGCGTGCCGAAGAAGAGCGTATCGGCGGGCTACTGGACGAGATCCGGGAGAGCGGCGTGTGGGGTTTCGAGAACACCGTCACCGCCCTGCAAGAGGAGAACCGCGTCTACCACCTCGTCATGCTCTGGGAGCTGGAAGGGGAAATCCGGTGGTGCCCGAACGACAGCCTCGCCATCACCGACATAACCGCCGAAGAATGCCCCTACTGCGGCCGGCAAACCGCCGTCCGTCCGCTGACGGACGTGGTCGTGGACCTCGCGGCCGGCCGCGGGTCCCGCGTAGCCTTTCTCCGGGGCGAAAACGAACGCACCGACACCCTGCGCGACGAGTTCGGTGGGCTCGCGGGCCTTACACGCTTCTAGCCCTGGGAAGCAGAGAGTGATCGCGGAAAAAAACGCGCCGAACACCGTGGGTTCTGCCGGGCATTTGGTCCCCCGGCCGTTATGCCCGGCGTTTCGGCTCCGGCACAGATAAACTACGGTCCGTGCGGCTGTTCTCCAACATAAGGGTCTACGAGCGGATTGGTGGTCTCTACGACGCGACCCTGGGCTTCTGGTCCCGCGAGGTGCGCCGGCAGGCCGCAGATGCCCTGGACCTCCGGGAGAACGAGCGGCTTTTGGTAGTCGGGGTGGGCACGGGCATGGAGCTCGCATACCTACCCGCGGGGGTACGGGGTGCCGGTGTAGACCTTAGCGCCGGCATGCTCCAAAGGGCCCGGCAACGGCGCGCGGAGTACGGTATGAAAGACCTGGAGCTTCGGGTAATGGACGCCCGGGCGCTAGAGTACCCGGATGGCAGCTTCGACGCGGTGTACCTGCCGCTCATCCTCACCGTCGTCGAAGACGGGGCGCGGGTGCTCGCCGAGGCTGAAAGGGTCGCGGTCCCCGGTGGGCGGCTCGTGATCGCCGACAGGTTCTGGCCGGAGGACCAGCCCCGTCCGGCCGTCATCCGGGCCGCCAGTTGGACGCTCGGACACTTCGCCATGCGCTTCGACCACCGCTTCTCGGAGATACTAGCCGGCGCGCCTTTTCTGGAGGTCGAGGACCACAGACAAGTCGCACCCGGCGACTTCTTCCATCTGGTAACACTCCGCAAGAGGACGAACCCTACCAACTGATACAGCATGCCACACCCCTGTACGGCTTCAGCGGCGGCGGGGAGCCACGATTTCGCCTGAAGCGGTGCGTGCTTCGACCGGTAGACCTTCGGAGGTTGGGAGAGAAAGGTCAACCTTCTTGCTTGCATCCCGGCCGGATTGCAAGCCTATACGTCCTTTCTGCTACAGTTCCCGGATGGATCGTTACGAGCAAACGTGGCGGCGTTTCATATCCGAGAGGGTTCTGGAGTTCGGCGGCTACATGGACCCCGGCTGGCAGGATGGACACACGCTCTCAGCGTCCCTGATCGTGCCGGTAGACGTCTCGCCGCTACGCCCTCGCATAGACCCGTTGAGAGAGACGCTGGAAGGCATGCCATTCGTCTCCCTGCACCCGGACCACTTCATGCACATCACGCTCCTGATGCTCGGCTTTCTCGTGCCCGAACCCGAAAAGGAGAACGAGATATCCCCCGAGCGACTGTCGGAAGTAGAGTGGGAGAGCAAGGAAGTCTTGGCGGACTTCCCCGCGTTCCACGTGGAACTGGCGAACCTGAACGCCTTCCCCGGCGCGGCGTTTATCGAGGTGCACGACGGTGGCAAGCTGGACGAACTTCGCGACGTCCTATGCCAGGGCTGTAGCCTCAAGGCCGCCGACGGCCTGTCCCACCTGACGCTCGCCTACTTCCACGCCCCAAACGGCGCCCCGGCCCCCGGGGAGTTGATCTCCGGCCTCGCCGGGTTCCGGCGGTGGCCGATCGGGGAGATCCTGGTGGAACACGTAGACCTTACGCTCCTGGACGTGAACTCTAAATACCCGGAGCCCGAACTTCTGGCCCGGATGCCGCTCGCAAAGGTTTGAGCTATGCCCCACCGAGGGCGCCGAGGATCTTCGGCGGCAGCAGCCAGCGCAGCTTGCCCGCGCCCGGCTCCGGCACTCCCCCAAACCGGATGCAGGCGGCGCCACCTTTTTTCAGGCCAATGTCCAGCCCGTCCTCAGAGCCACTCAACAGGTAAGCGGCCAGCTCGTGCATCGAGGGCCGATGCCCGACGAGAGCAAGGGTCTTGGTCTGCGAGTAAGTCGCGAGCGCGAGCGTAACTTTGTGTGGCGGGACTTCGGGCTCCAGGGCCGGAAATACCCTGGGGGCGGGCCACGCTGTTTCTTCGTCCAGGATCCCCGCCGTCCGCCAAGCTCGGACGAACGGGCTGCTCAGCAACACCTCGACCCCGGGCACGATGCTCCCGAGGCCGCGCGCCACCGCGCGGAAATCTTCTTCGCCCTCCGGCGTCAGCGGCCGGTCGGCGTCGTTGGGCCAACGTTCGTAGTCGCGATGGTGGGCGACGGCGTGGCGGACGAGGTAGAGGTCCAACGCTCAGGCCCCCCCGAATGTATCTCTCGGGCGGGCTTTCTCCATAACCCCCCTTAGCTTTTTCCAACGCTTACCTTTGACTTCACCGTAAGCCTCTGGGAACTCGGCGCGTAGCTCCCGGGCCCGGGCCTCGTAGCGGTGCGCGATGCCGCCCATCACGAAGACCGTTTCCGGCGGCAGCTTGGGGCTCCGGCCCCGGGCGACGGCCAGCTCCCGCAGGTAAGAGGTCGCCACCTCCGCATCCTGATGGTCGCCGAGGACGTCCTGGAGTTGTTTTAGAGACTTCACCAGGTCCTTTGCCGGTCCCCCGTAGATGTCTGATACGAACTCCAGCGCGTAGCGCAGCCGTTTACCTTTTTTGCGAAGCTCGTGATACGCCTCGCCGGAAGACTCCTCCGTAAGCGGGTCCCCGAGCTTGCGGAACTTGCGGTACGGCTTGCGTACCAGGTCCGGGCCAGAGTCCAGTATCGGTTGGCGCGAAGCCTGTACCCGGCGGGAAGGACCGCGCCGCAGGAACTCTCCAAAAGACTCTACCAGGCGCCCGTAACGTTTGGAGTCGAGCGCCCGGAGCATGGCTTTGCGTTGTTTCTCCCGCTGCTCTTGCAGCAAGGCCCGCAGCGCTCGGAGTGGTTCCCGGTCCCTTTCTACAGCATCTGCGACCCAAAGGTCCAGCCGCTCCAACTGTACGTCGAGGTCGCGTACTTCCCCGAGTGCCCCGGCCACCCACTTGAACTCGTTCCGGAACTTCTGGGTCCGCACCGGCACGGCCTTCTCGAAGATCTTCATGGCGGCCCGCATCCGGCGGGTGGCGACCCGCATGTCGTGTAACTCTTCAGCGTCCTCCCCGATCCGCGTACCCGGCTCGTGAGACAAAAAGATCCCGAACTGTTCGCGCAAAATCCGGAACGCGAGCTCCCCGGTAGGGAGAAAGTCATCTACGCTGGTAGGCCCGAACTCCGGCGGATCCGGCGGCGCAAGCCCCCGCGCAAAGAGTCCGGACTCGTACTTGGAGGCGACGGCCGGCGAGAGCCGGCACGCATATTTGAGGTTCTCTACAAAAGGTTCCAGCCGGGAGATCTCTTCCGGCTCGACTTCTACCTCGACCCGCCGCAGCCGCACGGGCTCCGCGCCGTTTTCCAGCGGTATGGTCGTCTCGTCGAGGGCTATCTCCCCCACCGCTGAGCCGTCGACGGTGAGGCCGTAGGTGCTCCGGCAGGTCTCCACCTCGAAGAGCGTGCGGAGTGCCTTGGGTCCGGAGAGGGCTTGTACCCGCTCCCCGACGGGACCGGGGGCGTATTTCAGGGCTTCGGGGTCCGCGTCGTCCAGCGTCTCGGATATTTCACGCCGGCTTTTGAGCCCGGGCGTTCCGTTCTCCGAGTTCAGCAACTTCATCGTGGCTTCCGCTTTATTCTTGCCTTTCGTACGGCGTATACGGAGGGCGTAGCCGGCGCGCTTTATGCGCCAGTCGTCGGTATCCAGGTAGGTGTCGGAGATCTCCCGCACCTCCCCGCCTTCGATAGAGGGGCTCTGCTTCCCCACGTCGTTCTCCAGCCAGCGGCCGACGGGCCGCAAGTCGAGGGCGTCGAACTGCCACTCGACCTCTTGTTGGTCTAGTGTCCGGTCTTGCACGAGGTTGGTAACTGCCTTTCACCGTTTCTTTTTTTGAGATCATCCATATTAGCATCGCCCGCCGGGAAAGGCGTCCGGGATGGGAACGGCGAGCTTGCGGTGTTTCTAGAGCGGTTCTTCGAGCAGGAGCGCCTGGCTGTCGAGCGTCTCTTCGCCCTCTTTCGCATACATGCGCTCGAAGGAGCCGTCGGACTGCAACTCCCAGCCGTTTTCGGTGTCGGAGAGCTGGAGTTGAAGTAGCCGCCGGACTTTATCCCCGTGGCGCTCCGAGCGCAGGGGGAAGAGTTGCTCCACCCGGCGGTCCAGGTTGCGTTGCATGAGGTCAGCGCTGCCCAGATAGACTTTCTCATCCTCTCCTTCGCCGAAGACGAGGGCGCGGGCGTGTTCGAGAAAGCGCCCCACGATGGAGACGACCCGGATGTTGTCGCTGATGCCTTCGAGCCCCGGACGCAGGCAGCAGATGCCGCGGATAACGAGTTCTATCTTTACGCCGGCCTGGGAAGCCTCGTAGAAGGCCTCGATGATCCGGGGGTCCGTGAGCGCGTTGCTCTTGCCCATTATGCTGGCCGGTTCGCCCCGCCGGGCCTTCTCCGTCTGTTCTTCTACGAGGCGCAGGATGCCGTCGCGCATGGTCGTGGGGGCGGTGAGCAGGGCTTTGTACTCTTCCTGATCCGAGTACCCGGTCAGGTGATTGAAGAGGTCCGAGCCATCCTCGACCAGGTCCGGGTCGTCGGTCAGGTACGAAAAGTCCGTGTAGAGCCGGGCGGTGGACGGGTTGTAGTTGCCGGTCCCCAGGTGTATGTAGCGCCGGAGCTTCGAACCCTCGCGCCGCACCACGAGGCATACCTTGGCGTGCGTCTTCAGCCCGACCAACCCGTAAGCGACGTGTACGCCCCGGGCTTCTAGCTGCCGCGCCCAGGTGATGTTCGGCTCTTCATCGAAGCGGGCCTTGAGCTCCACCAACACCGCGACCTGCGTCTGTTCGTCGCGGGCCTCGGAGAGCGCCTCGACGATGGGCGAGTTCGAGCCGACGCGGTAGAGGGTTTGTTTTATGGCCAGCACGTCCGGGTCGTTCGCGGCGGCCCGGACGAACTCCACGACCGGGCTGAACGAGTCGTAGGGGTGGTAGAGCAGGATGTCGCCCTGGCGAACCGCCTGGGTGATAGACCTCGCGCTCCGGATCTCCTGGGGTACCCGGGGTGTGATCGGGGGATACAACAGGTCCGGCCGGTCCAGATGGGTGAGGTCTTCGAAGTCTGCAAGCCCTATCGGCTCCGAGACCGGGTAGACCGCGTTCTCCCGGACGCGCAGGTTCTCGACCAACCAGTTCCTCAGGTCCTCGGGCATGGTGTCAGCCACCACGAGCCGCGCGCTCCGCCCGAACCACCGGCCCTCCAACTCGTCCTCGATGGCCCGCAGCAAGTCGCCGGCCTCGTCCTCTTCGATGTCGAAGTCCGCGTTGCGCGTTACCTGAAAGACGTGGCTGGCCGCAACCTCTTTGCCGGGGAAGAGCTCGTCCAGGTTCGCCGCTATGACTTCCTCGACCCGCACCAGCCGCATCTCGGGGCGGCCCTCGCCGTTCGGGTTCGGCTTCTCCGGCAGGCGCATAAATCGTTCTATGGTCGTCGGGACCTTTACCCGCGCTATAACCGTGCGGCCCTCGTCCTCGATCACGACCAGCAGGTTGAGCGAGAGGTTGGAGATGTGCGGGAATGGATGGGCCAGGTCTATGGCGAGCGGCGTCAGCACGGGCAGTATCTCCTCGGCGAACCGCTGCCGCAGCTCCTTTTTCTCCGTTTTGTTCAGCTTCCCGTGCGGGACGATCCGGATTCCTTCGTTCTCCAAAGCGGGAAGTAAATTCTTATTGAGCGCCTCCCGCTGCCGGGCGAGGAACTCCTGCGTGATCTCATGTATCCGCGCGAGTTGCTCTTCGGGGGTCATCGCGTCCGGTACCGGGTTCGGCAGCTCCGCGAGCACCTGCTGCTGCAACCCCGAAACCCGGATCATGAAAAACTCGTCCAGGTTCGTCTCGGATATGGAAACAAAGCGCAGCCGGTCTAACAAAGGGTGACGCTCGTCCTGGGCCTGCTCCAAGACCCGCTCGTTAAACGACAGCCACGAAAGCTCCCGATTTATGTACAGCGAAGGGTCAGAAAGGTTCGTCTGCTCTACCGTATCGGACATGTCTCCTTCCAGGGTTTTACGGTGTGATCTGCTGCACACCACATCATAACGCCGCGAGCCCCAAGATGGTATATTTCAGCTTATTGACAACGACTCTCATCAAGAAAATTTTACACGGAGGCGTCCATCGCTAAAAAAACCGGAAAGAGGAACGGAAAAGTAAAGACCCGTCCAGCGGCTAAGGTACGAGATTACGACTCCCACGTCCTGATCTGCAAGGGCGGCGATTGCAAAAAGCGTGGCTCTAAAGACTTGAAAAAAGGCTTCAAAAACGAGTTGCGCGCCGAAGGAATGAACCGAGACGTCCGGGTGGACGAAGTTGAGTGCCTCGGCCTTTGCAAACACGGCCCGAACGTCATCGTCTACCCTTCCGGCACTTGGTACGTCGGCCTCGACAAAGAAAAGGTCCCCGAGGTCGTAGAAGAGCACCTCAAAAACGGCGAACCCGTCGAATACTTGGCCGCCGAACTCCGTTCCCGCAAAAAGGCGCAGCGGTAGCGGCGGAGCAGGGTGGTGCGTCTTTGGGCAACCGGCACCCGCCGCGTTACAATCTCTTGCGATGCTTCGTAGCACACATTCTCTGGTCCTCGTCGTGGTACTCGTGGCTCTGTTCGGGGAGTTTCATCCCGTCTTGGATGTGGCGGGCCTCTGCGGTTCCGGTGGATGTCCGGAGACGATGGAGTCCTCTTCCGGGGGACAGACCGGCTTCTCGGTAGCCTGCATAGCCATCGTGGGGGCGGCTTCCGGCCTCGCGGTGTTCGCGTTTTCGGTCTTTGTGGGCCGGTGGCCCGCCGATCGCTCCCGGCTTTATGAGTTGTACCTGGCCCCCGACTCACCCCCGCCCCGGGGTTCTCTACCCGGCTGAGTACTCCCGAACGAGCAGGTAGATACGAAGCCATAGCGAGTCTCGGAAACAAGATCAAGCTATCTGCAGAAAGGTACGAGAAAATTGGGTAGACAGCGAGGCTCCGATCCCCGAACGAGGAGCATCGACGGCGAACGTTCCTGGGGACCGATAATTATCGGGGCGGTGGTGGTGGCGATCATTGCCGCGTTTATCGTGGTGGTCGCGCTGGATTTTCGTAGCGGGGATGCGGGAGGTCCTCCCGGGGGCGTAGAAGACATAGACGTTGGCGAAGCGGGCCGGCACACCGAAGATGGGGTGAACTACGACCAGAGCCCGCCGGCCGGCGGGGAGCATAACCCCGTTTGGCAGAACGCCGGGTATTATGACGAGCCGATCAGGAACGAAACGGCGGTACACACCCTGGAGCACGGGGGGGTCTGGATCACCTACAGCCCAGACCTGCCGCAGGGGGAGGTCGACGAGTTGCAGGAAGTGGCTAACAGCCGGGAATGCGTGCTCGTGAGCCCGTATCCCGACCTGGGTTCGCCCGTCGTAGCCTCCGCTTGGGGCAAGCAGATAGAACTCGAAGGCTCCGACGACCCCGCCCTCAACCGCTTTATCGGGACGTACCTGCGCGGAGAGCAGACCCCCGAACCGGGCGCCGCCTGCACCGGGGGCGTAGGGGAGCCAACATAATGGGTCGTCAGGGAGCGTCCCCACTACTGCTCGTCATTCTCGCCGGGGCCGTGGTCGTGCTCTTCGGGCTCTCCGTGTGGCTGTGGCTCGCCGCCCGGGAGCCTGGCAACGACTCGGCCGAAGCGGGCTTTGCGCGGGACATGATCGTCCACCACGCCCAGGCCGTAGAGATGTCCGAGATCATCCGCCCCAGAACCGAAAACGACCGCATAAACTCCCTCGCCACCGACATCGCGCTCACCCAGCAGGCCCAGATCGGCCAGATGCAGGGCTGGCTGAACCTCTGGGACCTCCCGATAGCCAGGACAGAACCCGCAATGACCTGGATGGGCATGTCCACCGAAGGAAGAATGCCCGGCATGGCCTCGACGGAAGAGATCAACCGCCTCCGAGACCTGCCACCCGAAGAGGCCGACCGCCTCTTTCTGCAGCTCATGATCCCGCACCACGAAGCCGCCGTTCCGATGTCGGACGCTGTGCTGGACGAGACGGGCAACCCGGCGGTCGAAAGGCTCGCAAACGCCGTTATCTCTTCCCAGGAAGCAGAGATCTCCATTATGCAGAAGATGCTTCGCGACATGGGCGCCGAACCCCCGGAAGAAAGTCCGGGCATGGACGACATGGAAGGCATGGATATGTCCGGAAACAACTAGACCCGGCGGAAACTCTCGGCGGCAACGAACGTAATAGTTATCTGACGGATCTGACGACGGACGCTCTCGTGGAGGTCGAAAATTGCGGGCACAAAGTTTGGCACGAAACTGGCGGCGGCGCGAGGTACTCGTCGTAGCCGTGCTGGCACTGGTGCTGGTAGTGTTAGGCGGCGTTCCTGTATTGGGATGGGTGTTCTATCCGTTCAGCGTTTTTGGCACTTTCGTCCACGAGCTTGGCCACGGGCTGGCCGCGATCCTCACGGGCGGACAGTTCCAGCGCTTCGTCGTAAACCCGGACCTTTCCGGCAACGCCCTGTCGGCCGGCGGCACGCTCTGGATCGTCGCGAGCGCCGGCTACATCGGGAGCGCCCTCTTCGGCGGTCTGCTCACCATCATCTCGTCGCGGGGCGTGCCCGCCCGCAGAGTGCTGCTCTGGTTGGGCGTCGTTCTGGGGGTTCTGTGTTTGCTCTTCGTGCGGAACTTCTTCGGCGCCATTACCGGGCTCGGGTTGGCGGCGGCTCTGGTCTTCGCGGGCCGCCGCCTGACGCCACTTTGGGCCGACGGCCTGTTGCTCCTCCTGGCGGTCCAAATGATGCTCGGTTCTCTCAACAGCCTCCTCGACCTGCTCCAACTCTCCGTCTTCGGCCGCACCACGACCGACGCCGCCCTCATGGCCCAGGCAACCGGCATTCCCGCGGTGTTCTGGGCGCTGATGTGGTCTGCTATCTCCGGGGTGATCCTGTTCTTCGCGTTGAGGATCGCCTATCGTCGGCCGCCGGCGTCCGTTGTAGAAGATCTACCTAACCCTCACCCTTCGCGCGGCGTTTAACTGTCCAACTTCCGTTTCTCCAGACAACGTTACCGGCATACATTCACGCTATAATGCGTTCGTGAAGATCGGGGTTCCCAAAGAAAGGGTCGAGGGTGAGCAGCGCGTGGCCCTCGTGCCGGAGACCGTGGGTGAGCTTACGGACGAAGGCTTCGGGGTGCTCGTTCAGTCCGGAGCGGGACGCGACTACAACCCCGATGAGGCTTACGAAAAAGCCGGGGCGCAGATCGTCGCGAAAGTCGAGGATGTCTACGAAGAAGCCGATGTGATCCTCAAGGTTCAGAAGCCGACCCGCGCCGAGGTCCGGATTATGCGCGACGGGACGGCCCTGATCTGCCTGTTGCAGGGTCCCGCTTTTCCGGAGCTTGTCTGGTGGCTGGCGAAGGGCGGCGTTACGGTCTTTTCCGTAGAGGCTATTCCGCACGTCCCGCAAGCGCAAAACATGGACGCCCTCTCTGCGATGTACTCCATAGCGGGCTACAAGTCCGTCCTGATCGGCGGCCAATACTTAGACAAAAATTTCCCCGAGATGCAGACCACGGTGGGCACCACCCCGGCTTCAAAGGTGCTGGTGTTGGGCGCCGGGGTCGCCGGGTTGCGCGCCGCGGCCACCGCCAAAAGCCTCGGAGCCGACGTTACGGTGTTCGACCCTCGTCCAGAGACCAAAGACCCGGTAGAGTCCCTCGGGGCCGATTTCCTGGGCGAACCACGAGAAGAAACGCCGGAGGAAGAGGAACCCGAACCGACCGGACTCCCCAAAATGCTATCGACTATGAAACTTTTTCTAGACCCGCCGCAGAACGAACCGGCCCCGGAGAGCAAAGTGGCGGAGGAAGCGTTGGCCAACGCTGAGGTGTACGCCGGGGTCCGTAGCGAAGAAGAGCTACAAAGGGACCGAAAGCTGACCCGTGAGGCCCTCCCGGAAGCAGACCTCGTCATATCTACCGTGCTCGTCTCCGGCCGGCGGGCGCCGCTACTCTTGACCCGGGATATGGTAGACGAGATGCAACCGGGGGCCGTCGTCGTGGACCTGGCCGCCGAGGACGGGGGCAACTGCGAACCCACCGAGGCCGGTAGGATCGTCGAACACGGGAAGGTCAAGGTTGTAGGTGCCGTCAACGTGCCGGGTAGTGTACCGGCGCATGCCAGCCAACTCTACTCTTACAGCATGCTCGGCTTCTTCAACCACATCATACAAGGCGACGAACCCGGGCTGGACTTTTCGGACCGGATCACGGACGAGTCCTGCATAGTCTACAACGGCGAAATTCGTCACGGTCCCACCATCGAAGCGCTGCAAGAGATCCAAACCGAGCAAGAAACCGAACAGGAAAACACCCGGTAGAGTAACCCCCAATCCACATGACTACAAGAACACCCACCATGTAAAATCGCCCGCATTACAAACTCTCCTTTCCGGTATAATTGCTCCCGTGAAGGTCGGGGTGCCAAAGGAGATCTCCGAAGGAGAACGGCGTGTGGGCCTCGTGCCCGAAACCGTCGGCCGACTCGTCAAAGACGGCTACGAAGTCTTTGTAGAATCCGGCGCCGGCCAGGGCTACAACCTCGACGAAGACTACGAAGACGCCGGGGCAAACGTAGTCTCTTCCCCCGAAGAAGTCTATGGCGAGGCCGACATCGTCATCAAGGTAACGCGCCCGACGGAGGAAGAGGTCGGATACTTTCGCGAGGACACAGTCCTCGCGTGTTTTATCAACGGACCGCAGGAACCGGAACTCGTCAAGCAGCTCGCCGACGCCGGGGTTACGGTCTTCTCCAACGAGCTCGTCCCCCGCACCTCGCGGGCCCAAAGCATGGATGCGCTCTCCTCGATGGGTTCCATAGCAGGATACAAGTGCGCCATTATCGGGGCGGACGCCCTGGGTAAGTACGTCCCCACGCTCTCCACCGCCGCGGGCTCTACCCCGGCGGCGAAGGTCATCGTCCTCGGGGCGGCGGTCGCCGGGCTCCAGGCCATCGCCACCATGAACCGTCTCGGGGCCGAAGTGTTCGCCTACGACATCATGCCCGTGGTCAAGGACCAGGTCCGCTCCGTCGGCGGCACTTTTATAGACTCCGCCGACCTGGAAAAAGACGAAGAGCAGGAGGACGAGCAAGAGGAAGAGTACGAGCCCGCCGCCTGGCGTAAGGCAATGGAGTTCTTCGGGTTCTACTCCTTCGTCCGGCCACCGGAGCCCGCAGAAGATGAGGAAGAATCCGAAGAGGACCCCGAAGAAGAGGAAGAGCAGCCGCAGGGGCCTTTTTCGCAAGAGAAACAGGAGGAAGACTACAAGCTTGTGCGGAAGCATCTCCGGGATACGGACATCGTCATAACCACGGCGATTGTGCCCGGCCGGCCGCCGCCGGTATTGCTCACGCAGGACATGGTAGAGGAGTTGCAGCCGGGGTCGGTAGTCGTGGACCTCGCCGGCGGCAACTGCGAGCTCACCGAACCCGGAGAGACCGTAAAGCACGAGCACGTCTCGATCATCGGGCCGGTAAACCTGCCGAGCCGGATGCCGATCCACGCGAGTCAACTCTACTCACGCAACATGCAGAGCCTGATAGACCTTATCGTGGACGACGTTTCCGACGAAGACTCCGATGAGAAGAAACTCCAGGTGGTATTGGACTTCGAGGACGACATCATAGACGCGACGTGCATCGCCCACGACGGGGAGATCCGATCCGAAAAAGTCCGGGAGGCGCTGGAGAACGTCGCCGAAGAAAGAAAGGCATAGAGGTAAATGGAGCAGCTACTCGCGCAACTTGCCATCTTTATCATAGCCGCGTTTTTGGGGTTCGAGTTGATCTCGCGGGTCCCCACGTTGCTGCACACGCCGCTCATGAGCGCGACGAACGCGATCCACGGCGTGGTATTGGTGGGGGCCCTGATCGCCTCCTCCGCCGCCGACGACCCCTTCACCCGGATAATAGGCTTTATAGCGGTCGTCTTCGCCACGATGAACGTGGTCGGCGGCTTCTGGGTTACGCACCGGATGCTCGGGATGTTCAAGCCCGATTGGGTCAGAAAGAAGAAGGGCTAAGACGTGGTAGAGATAATAACCTTCCTGGCATACCTCCTGGCGGCCGGGCTGTTTATCGTCGGTATCCGCCGGCTGCGCACGCCGGAGACCGCCCGCTCGGGAAACTCCATCGCCGGGCTCGGCATGATCATCGCCCTCACTGCGACCCTCTTCGTAACCGAGTTCAAGCCCGACTTCACGAACGCCCTCGGCATCGGTATAGGAGTCCTTCTGGGCGTGGTCCTCGGCGCAATTTCAGCCCAGAAGGTGCCGATGACCGCGATGCCCCAGATGGTCGCCACCTTCAACGGCCTCGGGGGCGGTGCGATAGCCCTGGTGGCGGTGTCCGAGTTTTACCTGGGCCGGGCGGACGACTGGGTCGGCGCGACCACGGCGCTCTTTACCATCACCATCGGCTCGGTCAGCTTTATGGGGAGCATCATAGCCGTCACCAAGCTCCAGGAAGTCGCCTTCTCCGGCTCCGTCACCTTCCCGCTGCAACAGGTGGTCAACGTCCTCATCCTCGCCGGCATACTCGTCCTGGCCGTGAACGTCCTGGCGGAAGGGGCACTCTCCGAGGCCATCGGTCTCACCTTCCTCACGCCGTTCGTCTCTATCATGGTCATTTTGGTCGCCGCGCTCGTTTTGGGCTTCCTGTTCGTCATCCCCATCGGCGGGGCGGACATGCCAGTCGTCATCTCGCTGTTGAACGCCTTTACGGGCCTTGCTGCGGCGGCTTCGGGGTTCGTGCTCAACAACTACGCCCTGCTCATCGGCGGCACGATAGTGGGCGCCTCCGGCACGATCCTGACCCAGCTAATGAGCGGCTCCCTGGGCCGACCTCTTAGCAGCATCATATTCCAGGGCCTCGTCGCGGCGGGTCAGGATGAAGAAGAGGAGCATGGTGAGGCCAACTCCGTCAGCGCCGAAGACGTAGGCTCGTTCCTCAGAGATGAAGCGGAGACCGTCGTGGTCGTGCCGGGCTACGGCCTCGCCGCCGCCCAGGCCCAGAACGCCGTCTACAGTCTAATGGAGGCGCTGCAGTCCGAAGGCAAGGAGGTCAAGTTCGGCATCCACCCCGTAGCCGGCAGGATGCCCGGCCACATGAACGTCCTCCTCATCGAGGCCGATATCCCCTACAAGCAACTCTACGACATGGAAGACATAAACCCCGAGTTCGAGGACACCGACGCGGTCGTCATCGTTGGGGCCAACGACGTCGTGAACCCGGTGGCCCGCAACAAAGACCGCCAGACCGCCATCACCGGCATGCCCATTCTAGACGTGGACAACGCCAAAAAAGTGATCTTTGTCAAACGATCCCTAAGCCCCGGCTTCGCCGGCGTGGACAACGAACTATTTTACGACCAGGAAAAGACCATGATGCTCTTCGCCGACGCCAAAGAAGGCCTTCAGAACGTCGCCGAAGCCGTAAAGAACGGCTAACAGCTCAAAGTTCGAATGTGTGGCTCTGGTCGCCGGTTAGTTCCTGAACCTCGTCTCCGACCCCGACTTTTACGGTCCGTCCGAACCCGTCGGCCTGCGCGGCCACGGTTAGTTTGCCTTCTTTCAGGGCTATGTCTATGGGTGTCTCGTGGAAGCGCAGGGGCAGTGAGAGGCCGTCCAGCTTTTCGGTTTGCTTCGGGTCGAAGTAGAGGGTTCCGTCCCGGATCTCCGCTCCCAGGTAGCCACGCTGGATAAGGTCCAGCGTCCCGGCCATTACCCCCATGTGAATACCTTCCTGGGTGGTGCCGCCCTGGACGTCGCCGACATCGCTCTCTAGTGCCGTAAGGAACATCTTCCAGGAGGCTTCCGGATCCAGGTCGGCCAGGGCGTCCGCGTGGACCACGAAGCTTAAAGTGGAGCCGTGGGTAGTACGGGCCTCGTAGTATTCGACGTTCTTGCGTTGGGTATCTTTCTCGTACGCGTAGCCGAGCCGCCCAAAGATCTCTTGCAGCTCTTCTTCGGAGAAGAGGAAGAAGAGCATGAGGGTGTCGGCCTGTTTGGCGAGCTTGTATTTGTCCGGGTCGTCGCCTTCGGCGCGCAGGATGCGGTCGAGGCGCTGTATCTTGCCGTATTCCTCGCGGTAGTGGTCCCAGTCTAGTTCTTCGAGGTTCTCGTAGCCTTCGAACTGGCTGATGATGCCGTCGCCCAGGTCCGGGTTTTCGTGGAACGGGACGAACATCTTGTTGCTCATCTGAGACCAGGTCTCTATCTCTTCGTCGGTCAGACCGATCTTCTCGACCAGGGAGTCGCGGCTGCGCTCGGGTAGTAGCTCCAGTACCTCCTGGACGATCTCGCAGATCCAGGCGACCATAACGTTTGTGTAGGCGTTGTTTCTGAGTCCTTCTTCTTCAGAGCCGGGGTACTTCTCGTGGAACTCGTCGGGGCCCATGACGCCGTGGATCTCGTAGCGGTCCCGCTCTTCGTTGTAGAAGGCGATGCTGGACCAGAAGCGGGCGATCTCCAGCATCATCTCAGCGCCGTGGTCCAGCAGAAAATCGAAGTTGTCGGTGGCAAGGTAGTAGCGCCAGATGTTGTAGAAGATGGCGGCGTTCACGTGCCGCTGGTTGTGCGAGAGGTCCGGGTCCCACTTGCCGGAGTTGGGGTTGAGGTGGACCACCTGGGTCTCTTCCTGGCCGTCGGAGCCGCTCTGCCAGGGGTACATGGCGCCTTTGTAGCCGGCTTCGTGGGCGGCGGCGCGAGCTTCGTCGAGACGGCGGTAGCGGTACATGAGGAACTCGCGGGTGATCTCCGGCAGCCGGAAGTTGAGGAACGGGTAGATATACAGCTCGTCCCAGAAGATGTGCCCCCGGTAGGCTTCGCCGTTGAGGCCGCGAGCGGGGACCCCAGTATCCAGGTCCGCCGTATGTGGGGAGCAGACCTGCAGGATGTGGGAGATGTGTACCCGCAAGAGTTGTTGTACGTGGTCGTTACCCGGAACCTGTACGTCGCAGACGCTCCACAGTTCATCCCAGGCTCGCGTGTGCCGGTCGAGGGCCTCTTCGAAGTCGCCGAACCGGAAGACGGACTTCTCTGCGTTGGTCAAGGGCTCGTTTATGGCGGTGTCGCGGGAGCTGTAGAAGGAGACCATCTTCTCCACGCGTACCGGCTCCTTCTCGCGGACCTCGAAGCCGAGGACCTGGTGGACGTAGTCGTCCATCTGGTAGACGGTGCGTTCTACGTCTACTTCGCCCTCCTCACCGTAGACGTGGGTACGGGCGGCCTGGGCGACGAAGATGCGCGACTGGCTCGTACGGGCCCGGAGACCGATCACGTCCTCCCTCGGCGTGGTGGTCGAAGCCGGCGTTAGATGACGCCCCTCCAGCTCCCGATAGCGGGCGACGCCGTTGTTCGTAACCCGACCATCCAGGGCCGTTACGATCTCCACCGTGCCGGACCAGTTCTCCGGCGTGATCCGCCACTCTATAGCCCCCTGATGCCGGTCGGCCATGCTGACGAAGCGGCGGGTCTTGATGGTTGTCTCCCGGCCCGCCCGGTCGCGGAACTTCAAGTCCCTTATGAGGATGGCGTTGCGGAGGTCCAACTCGTGCCGGTAGGAGAGCAACTCGACGTTGTTCGCCCCGACGGCCTCTTCGCCCTCGATGCGGAGTTCCAACAGGAGCCAGTTGGGTAGGTTTACTAGATCCTCGTTCAAGACCGGCACCCCGGCCATGATGGTGGTCTCCCGGTTGTAGCCGCCGTGCATGTAAGTGCCGGGATAGTGAACGTCGTCAGCGTCGGTCCACGCGAAAGAGCCCCGGGTGCAGAAGTAGCCGTTGCCGGTGGAGGTCAACGCCTCGCGCAAACCTTCACTTTCGGGATCAAAGGAGTCGTAGCTAAGCGTCCATTCCGTCATTTGAATTCTCCTTGTGTGAGGGTGTTTACCGTTCGTCCCAAAGTCGGAGTCGCCTCCAGTTGCGTCGCTCATCGTCCGACGCTCTAACGAGCCAAACCGTTCAAAAAGGCCTCTACCTCCTCTACGGTGTTCAGGAAATAGTCGGCTGCCGTGTCCCGTTCACCTACCTCCGGGTCGTCAGGATACCCGACGAAGATGCTCAAGCCTATGCTTTCGAGCGCCTCGAAAGCGTGCTCGTCGGTGTGATCGTCGCCCAAGTAGATCGGGACTACGCCCTGGTTGTCCAGCTCCAACGTCTCCAACAGGTAGAGCACCGCTTTTCCTTTGTCCCAGTCGAGCTTTGGCTGCACCTCGTAAACCATCTTGCCCGGCGTCATCTTGAGATCTTCGGGATGGTCTTCGAGTATCGAGTCAACACTCTGCTTTATCTCCTGCCTATCCTCTTCTGCCGCGAGCCGGTAGTGGACCGCCACGGAGGCTTTCTTGGGCTCGACCGAAGCGCCTTCTATAGAATCAACCTCTTTCTTGAGCCGCGCTTTCGTCTCGTCGAGCAACTCTTCGTAACCGCTCCCGGCGTCGTGCTCGATCGTTCCTTCTTCGGGGCTCCAAATGTCGAAGCCGTGGCTACCGGCGACGATGAGGTTGTCCAGTCCCATCAACTCCTGCACCACGGGCCGGTCCCGACCGCTGACGACGCACACCGGACACCTCTCGGCCAATTTGCTAACCGCATCCCGCATGCTCTCGGAAATAGTCGCGTCTTCCGGCCTATCTACGATTGGCGTGAGCGTGCCGTCGTAGTCGAGAAAGACCGCCGGCTGCTTGCCGGACAGACGCTGCTCCAGTTCCTCCTTATGCTCGACCGCGTCCGGTAAATCTCTGATGTTCTTTGCCACCTGCTTCTCCTCTCAGCCTGACGGCTCGTCGCGGCGAACGGTTTGAAAAGGCTTGTCTTAGGCTTTTTCCAGCCGGCCACCAGCGAGCGCGCCCAGATCCACGTCGTCGAGGCTGGTCACTACCAGATCCGCGCCCGCCTCAGCCAGCGCTTCTTCGTCGTCTACCCGCGCCAGGCCGAGCGCAGCCATATCTCCCGCTTTTGCCGCCTGTACCCCGTTTGCGGCGTCCTCGATCACGAAGCTCTCACCTGTCGAGGTTCCTAGTTCCTCCGCGGCGGTCAGAAAGATCATTGGGTGCGGCTTGCCCTGCTCGAAGTCCCGCCCGCTGACGTTAGCATCAAGGATGTCCAAAAGTGTGTAGCCGGATTCCACAAAGTCGTAGTTGAGCCCTTCTTTCTCCACGAACTCATCGAGTCGTACTCTTTCGAGAAAAGCGTTTGCGTTTTTAGAAGATGAGGCCGCCCCTATCCTTAGTCCGGCGTCTTTGACGGCCAGGATGAAACGCAGGGCGTCCGGGTAGGCGTGGAACTGGCTGGCTTCTATTAGCTCCACGATCATCTTCTGCTTGCTGTCGCCGTACTCCTGGGCCCGCTTCTCTGGTTCGGGCACATCGAAGTACTCCAGCGCATCCTGCGCCCCGGCGTAGCGGGGTTTGCCGCTCATGACGGTCTGGTAGACCTCCGGGGTGAAAGTCTCGGGCGACCAGGAAGTCTGCGGGCGGATGTCGGCCCACTCGTTCTCCATGAGCTCTTTCAGTCCTTCGCGCCAGGCTTCTTCGTGGGGCGAGTCGACCAGCACCCCGTCCACGTCGAAGATAGCCCCCCTAAACCCTTCTGTAGACGATTCCATCCTCCTCCTTTCAAACTGCTTTCCCAGTATATTCAGCCGGTCATTCTAGCTTCTAGATCTTTTTGATCTGACTCTTCGCGGGTTCGTTCGTCAGAAATAAGGCTGGGTCTTCGGTAGCTTCCCACAACCGCTCACGATCTTCTGAATCGACGCCCGACTTTTCGATACCTGCAAATAGCGTCGGACCCTCGACATCGAGGTCGTTCCTTCCGACGTACGACGATTCGTGGTTGGCGTCTTTCATGAGGATCAAACCAATAAACTCCTCTCGCAAGCTTCTCCGTTGCCGGGTTTACGGCCTATTCTAGGGTAGCATCTTCTCTCACCTGTACGTTGGCAAGCGCGTGGGCCATCGGGCGGGTGGCCGGGTAAAGGTCTCTGTAGATGCCGTAGAGCTCGTCATAAATCTCGCGGTTCTCCGGGTCGGGCTCGACGGTGCCCGCCATGGAACTCCAGTGGGCTTCGCGGTTAACCAGTCCGCACGCTATACCGGCCAACATCGCGTCACCGTAGCAAGCGCCGACGGTTTGCTCTGGAAGCCTCTGTGTCATGCCGGTTATATCGGAGATGATCTGGACCCAGAGATCCCCCTTTGTCCCTCCGCCAATGGCGACGACCCGCTCGCCCTCGCCGCCCACCTCGTTTACCACCTCCAACAAGTGGCGGGCCCCGAAAGCGGTGGCCTCCAACAACGCCCGGTAGAGGTGCCCGAGCGTGTGACTGAGGGTGAGGCCGCACATCACACCGCGCGCGTCAGGGTCCAAAAGCGGTGTACGTTCTCCGGCGAAGTACGGTAGAACGACCAAGCCGTCCGAACCCGGGGCTATTTCGGCGGCCTCCTCGTTGAGCTCTTCAAAAGACTTCCCACCGGAGATGTTTTTGAGCCAGTTCGTCAGCGAGCCGGAGGTAGCCATGCCGCTAGAGAGGTTGTAGGTCCCCTCGAAAAGGTGGGCGTTGCTCCAGAGATTATTGGCCGGGAGCGGCTCCTCGGTGACCACGATAATGGACATGGTGGACCCGTAGATGATTATGGCGTCGCCGGGATTTTTTACCCCGACGCTCAGGCTGTCGGCGAAGCTGTCGGTGGTTCCGACGGCTACCGGAATACCTTCCGGAAGGCCTGTCGCCTCGGCGCCCTCTTTCGAGATCTCACCCGCCACGTCGGCTGACCATCGCAGCTCGGGCATCTGCAGGCCGGGGGCAACCTCCTCACACCAGTCTTCGATCCAACGGTTCTCGCCCGTGTGGTACAACGGCTCGCACATGCTGGCCGAGACGTGGTCGAGGACGTAAGCGCCGGTGAGCCTGTGGGTGATGAAGGTGTGCGCCATAAAGAAGTAGCGCGTCTTTTCGTACACCTCAGGCTCGTTACGTGCGAGCCAGGAGATCTTCGGCCCCACCGACTGCGCGCTCAACGGGTTGCCACAGCGCCGGGTGATGTTCGCCTCTCCGTACTTCCTGCTAAGCTCGTCGACTTCCTCCGAGGCCCGAGTATCTATGCCGTAGAGAATAGCGGGCCTTAGAGGATTACCGTCCTCGTCAGCAGCGAGAAAGCACGGCCCGATACCGCTGATACACACGGCGGCCACGGAACCGCCGTCGGCCTTCTCCAGAAGCTCGGCGCAGACCTCCGTGAAGTCCTTCCACCACATCTCTTCCGCGTCGTGCTCGGCCCATCCGGGACGGGGCAGGGAAAGGTCGTGCGGCCTCTCAGCGGTACCGAGCACCTCCCCGTCCGGCTTGACCAACGCGCCCGTCGTACTGGACGTTCCCACGTCCACACCCAACAACAACTCGTCGCCCATCGTGCTCCCTTCTCCTCAAACCACCGTGACGCCTTTTCCTACGCCACGATGCTGTAAATTTTCTTATCCTTCTACATAACGCTTTGCACCTCTAAAATCCGTCCGGGCGAATCTTTAGACGGGTTGAGCTTTGGTGGATCTTTCCTTGAGAGCGACTTGCGCCGCCGCCAGCCGCGCCACCGGAACCCGGTACGGCGAGCAGGAGACGTAGTCGAGGCCCGTGTCGTGGAAGAACTTTATGCTCTCGGGGTCGCCGCCGTGCTCGCCACAGATACCCAATTTGATGTCCGGGTTTGCCTCGCGGCCCCGCTCACAGGCCATGGAGACGAGTTGGCCGACGCCGTCCACGTCTATGGTCTCGAAGGGGTTTCTGGAGAGGATGCCGCCTTCGAGGTACCGGGCGAGGAACGCGCCTTCGGCATCGTCGCGGGAGAGGCCGCAGGTGGTCTGGGTGAGGTCGTTGGTGCCGAAGGAGAAAAAGTCGGCTTCGTCGGCGATCTTGTCCGCAACCGCGCAGGCCCGCGGAAGCTCTATCATGGTTCCGACCTGGAGCGGGTTCTCGGGTCCGAGCACATCCTCTACGATGTCCTCGATCTCCCCTCGAACCGCCGCCAACTCCGGACGAAAACCGACCAATGGAACCATGATCTCTACGAGGGGATCGTAGCCTTCCTCCCGCACCGCTTTCGCGGCCTCGGCGATGGCCTTGGCCTGCATCCGGTACAGCCCGGGCCGCATGATGCCCAACCGGCAACCCCGCAAGCCCAGCATCGGGTTCGCCTCTTCCAGGTTCTCCACGACTCGCAGTTGACGCTTTATCTCCGTTGCCTCTTCGGAGCTGTCGTCTTCCAGCTTCACGAGCCGTTCGTATAGCTCTTGGGAGTCCGGGAGGAACTCGTGTAGCGGCGGGTCGAGCAGGCGGATGGTGACCGGCAGGCCGCCCATCGCCTTCAGGATGCCCTCGAAGTCTCCCTTCTGGAGCGGGGCGAGGCTGTCGAGGGCGTGCTGGGTGGCCTCGTCGGTGTCGGAGAGGATCATCTCCCGCACTATCTCTAACCGCCCGTCCTCCATGAACATGTGCTCCGTCCGGCACAGCCCGATCCCCTCGGCCCCAAGCTCCCGCGCTTTCTCCGAGTCTTTCGGGGTGTCGGCGTTCGTCCTGACCCCCAGAGTCCGAAACTCGTCGGCCCAGGCGAGGACCTGCTCGAAGTCATCGCTCAGCTCGGCGTCCACGAGCGGCACGTCGCCTTCGACCACCCGGCCAGTGGACCCCTCGATGGTGATGGTATCGTCGCCCGTGAAGGTCTTGCCGTTTATGCTGAGTTTGCCAGCTGCGGCGTCTATACTGAGCGTCTTGCAGCCGGTTACGGCCGGTATCCCCATCCCCCGGGCGACAACGGCGGCGTGGCTCGTCATGCCGCCGAGCGCCGTCAGCGTTCCACGGGCGCAGACCATGCCGTGTACGTCGTCGGGCGTGGTCTCCTTGCGAACCAGGATGACGCCTTCTCCGGTACCGCCGCGCTCCTCAGCTTCTTCTGCGGTAAACACGATAGTTCCCGTGGCCGCGCCGGGTGAGGCGGGGAGGCCTTCGGCGAGGACTTCCAGGTCGGCTTCGGGGTCTATATAGGGGTGGAGCACCTGGTTTAGCTGGTGGGGGTCTATGCGCATTACGGCCTCTTCGCAGCTGATAATACCCTCATCGGCCATCTCCCGCGCGATCTTGAGCGCTGCGACCGCCGTGCGCTTGCCGGTGCGCGTCTGGAGCATATAGAGCTTGTCCCGCTCCACCGTAAACTCGATGTCTTGCATCTCCCGGTACTCGTTCTCCAGCCGCTGCATAGTTTCGAGCAGTTCATTAAAAGCATTCGGCAGAAATTCTTCCATCTCGGCGATCGGCTTCGGGGTGCGAATGCCGGCCACCACGTCCTCGCCCTGGGCGTTCATGAGGAACTCCCCGAAGAGCCCCTGCTCACCGGATGACGGGTCCCGGGTAAACACAACGCCGGTGGATGAGGTGTCGCCCATGTTCCCGAAGACCATCGCCTGGACCGTAACCGCGGTGCCGAGGTCGTCCGGCAAGCCGTACTCTTTGCGGTAGCGGTTCGCCCGCGGATTATCCCAGGAGTCGAAGACCGCCTGGATAGCAAGTTTTAGTTGCTCCCTGGGGTCCTGCGGGAAAGAACCTCCCGTTTCGTCCGCCACGATCTGCTTGTAGCCCTCTATGAGCTTCTTGAAATCTTCGGCCGAGAGCTCCGTGTCGTTTTCGGCGCCACGCTCTTCTTTGAGCGCTTCGAGGGCTTCCTCGAACTTCCCATGATCCACGTCGAGGACCACGTCGCCGAACATCTGGATAAAGCGCCGGTAGGAGTCGTAAGCAAAGCGCTCGTCGCCGGTGCTCTCGGCGAATCCCTCTACCGCGTCGTCGTTGATGCCCAGGTTCAAGACGGTGTCCATCATGCCCGGCATAGAGACCGCGGCCCCGCTACGGACAGAGACGAGCAGCGGGTCTTCGGCGTCGCCCAGCCCTTTGCCGATAGACTCCTCTAACTTGGTGAGGTTTTTCTCTACCTGATCGGAGATCTCCCCGGATAACTCACCGCTCTGCATGTAGGTCCGGCAGGCTTCGGTGGTAATGGTGAAGCCGGGCGGCACCGGCAGATCCAGGTTGCTCATCGCCGCCAACCCGGCGCCCTTGCCCCCGAGAAGGTCTTTCATGTCCTCCGAACCCTCGGAGAACTCGTACACAAATCTTTCGTCAGCCACGGTAACGGTCCTTTCCCTATCCCCGCGAGCCTGGTATTTATTCGATTCGGCGCTTTCTAAGCCGCCTTTTTGATTCCTTTCTATGCCGAACCCGCACCACGCGCCCGGCGGCTTCCTCTGGCTCGCCATCGAGAGGATACGCCGGGCTTCGGGAGAGGATGAGACCGTAATATGAGACGCATCCTCTCCTGCGACGTTCGGTCTCTACGACCTCAAATCTCGGACACCACCTTCTTTGCTTTCGGGATGGACGGCGCGCTCATGGAGAGTTCCTTGACGCCCAACTCTATGAGCTTCGGTACGAGTTTCGGGTCGGCGGCGGCTTCTCCGCAAACCCCGACCCAGACGCCGGCCTCCCCGGCTGCCTCGCACGTCAGGCCGATCAGCTTCAGCACCGCCGGATGGTCCGCGCCCTGCAGGTGCCGCAGCCGCTCGTTGCCCCGGTCGGCGGCCAGCGTATACTGGACCAGGTCGTTGGTTCCAACTGAGAAGAAAGCGACTTCTTTCGCAATATCTGCGGCGCAGATCGCCGCCGCCGGGGTCTCGATCATCACCCCGACGTCTACCTCTCCGAACTCCTGCCCGGCCTCTTCTAGCTCTCCCTGGCTTTCTTCGAGTAGCTCCTTGGCCCGGCGTACCTCATCAGCGTTGACGATCATGGGGAACATGATCTTGACATTACCGTGCGCCGCACCCCGCAGGAGCGCCTTTAGCTGGGGCTTGAACAGCCCGGGAACATCCAGGCACATCCTGATGCCCCGCCAGCCCAAAAACGGGTTTTCCTCCTCGGGCTGATCCACGCCTGGAAGGTCCTTATCTCCCCCCACGTCCAGCGTGCGAAAGATGACCGGCTTCTCACCGAAGGCCTCGGCGACTTGACGATAGACCTCGAATTGTTCATCCTCTGTGGGTAACTGGTCGCGCTCCATAAACAGGAACTCGGTGCGGAAGAGCCCAACGCCCTCCGCGCCCCATTCCAGGGCGTCTTCGGCCTCTGCGGCGGAGCCGAGGTTGGCGGAGACTTCGATGCGCCGACCGTCGCTGGTGTGGGCTTCGGCGTCTTTGTACTGTTCCAGCTCGGCCCGCTCTTCGTCCAGTGCCGCCTGCTTGTTCTCTATGTCGGAGAGCGTGTCCTCGTCAGGGTCGGCGATAGCGTAACCTTCACCGCCATCTACGGCGACCGTCTCGGCCTCGAAAGCTTCTTCTAGGGCCGTGCCCACGCCGACCACGGCGGGGATGCCCATCGAGCGGGCCATGATCGAGACGTGCGAGGTCTTCGAGCCTTCGGCGGTTACGAACGCTAGGGCCATGCCCTTCGGCACGCGGGCCGTGTCAGAGGGAGCCAGACCGTGCGCCAGGACTACCGAGGGCTTGTCAAGGCTTTCCAGGCCGCCGCTCTGCTCGCCCATAACTTCTGCCGCGATCTGGCGGGCCACGTCGCGCACGTCGTCGGCGCGGGCTGCCATGTACTCGTCCTCCATGTTGGCGAACATCTGGGCGTATTGCTCGCCGACGGCGAGGATCGCGGACTCCGGGCTCTCCAGGTTATTTACACGTTCTTTGACACCGTCCGCAAGCTCCGGGTCCTGGGCGAGTTCCGTGTGGGCGTCGAAGATCGCCGCCTCGTCCTCATTTCCTTCTTCCCGCATCTTCTCCGCCGTTTCCGAGAGCTTCTGCACGACGACCGGGACCGCGTCCTCGAAACGTTTGACCTCTCTCTCGACCTCTTGCTCGCTTATGCTCGTCCGGTCCGGTTCCAACTCACTTGCGTCGTGTACGAACACCGGCCCGACCGCTACACCCTCGGAGGCCGCGACGCCCTCCATCTTCGTGACTCCTGCCTTCTCTACCATGCGCGTCTTCTCCTTTCCCCGGCCCTCCTCAGGGCCCGATGACGCTCTTCTAAAGTTCGGTGTTACGCCTCTGGTTCTGCGTTGGTTATGAGGTCGGCCAGCGCATCCGCCGCCGACTCTTCGTCATCCCCCTCGGCCCGGATCGTAAGCACGTCGTCCTTGGCGGCGCCCAGGCTCATCAAGCTCAGCGAACTTTTGGCATTTGCTTCCTTATCGCCCTTGACCACTTTTATGTCCGAGTCGTATTTCTTGGCTTCTTTCACGAACTCCGCCGCCGGACGGGCGTGGAGCCCTTCTTCGGGAACTATGGTTACTTCTCTCTCCTGCACTTTTGCTCCTCCTCTATTCCGAAACCATCATTGATGAAACTAACTATAAAGTCTGAACGCTTTAACCCTCCTCCGCCTGTTCGAGCACGAGTTCTACGAGCGGATGGTCTTCATTCACCCCGGCGCACCGGCTTAGAGCCGCCCGCTCACCCTTTTCGCGGACCAACTCTTGCAACTCCACCGCTTCTTCGTCACTGGGGTCATCGTAATGCAGAACGGCGGAGATCACCTCCGCCAGGTGTGCAGGTTCGTGGCCCAAATCCAACAGTTGAAGCGCCGGCGACACGAGCCGCTCTTCACGGCCCAGCTTCCGCATCGGGGTACGGGCTACCCGCGTAACCTCGTCCGAGATGTACGGGTTGCTGAACCGGGAGAGTATCTTCTGTTTGTATTCTTCGTGCTCGTTCTCATCGAAGCCGTGCTTCTCCACGAGCAAGCGTCCGGTCTCGTCCAAAACGCCCGACACCTTTCTCCGCACCGATTCGTGCTCGACCGCTTCGTCTATCGTCGGGAGGCCGTGCGCAAAGCCTAGATAAGCTGTCGAGGCGTGTCCCGTGTTGACGGTGAACAACTTCCGCTCGATGTACGGCGTCAAGTCTTGCACGTAAGTGATACCGTCTACGTCCGGCTTCTGGCCCACTACCTGGGACTCGTCCACCACCCACTCGTAGAAGGGCTCGACGGTAACGTTCAGGCCCTCCGTGCTCTGTTGCGGCACGATCCGGTCCACCGCCGCGTTCGGGAATCCCGTCAACTCCTCGACAGCTTCTGCGTGGTTTGAATCAACGCGTTGCATCACGTAACCGCGCAGTGCTTCGCTGCCGCCGACCATGTTCTCGCAGGCGATCACGTTTATGGGGGAGCGGTCGTTTTCGGCGCGGGCGACCAGTCCTTCGGCCAGAAGCTCGCTGATAATCGGTAAGACGTTCGGGCCGACCGCGGTAGTAATGAGATCTGCCTCTAACAGTTTCTCGACGACCGCTTCCGAGTCTACTTGGGAGTGTAAGGCTGTGACCTTATCTACGGTGAAGTGTTCTTCCGACTCGTCCGCCAGGATCACGTCGTAGTGCTGTTCCTTTTTCAGGGCGTCCACGATCCCGTCCTGGATGTCTACGAAGGTGGTTTCGTAGCCGGCCTGGTTCAGTACCTGGCCGATAAACCCGCGGCCGATGTTTCCGGCGCCGAAGTGTACGCTCTTCATTTAGACGACGTCGTCGAAGAACGCGAGCAACTCGTCTTTGGACTCGGCCTGAACGATCTTGGCTACGTTCTCCTCGTCGGAGCAGACCTGGGCAATATTGGAGAGTATCTCCAGGTGTTCGTCGCCCTTGCCGGCTATACCGATGATTAGCATCGCGATCTCGCCGTCGCCGTAATCTACGCCTTCTGGAACCGTGAGAATAGACAACCCGGACTTCTCGACCCACTGCTTGGAGTCGCTCGTGCCGTGGGGAATGGCAACCGCGTTGCCCATAAACGTCGAGACGGACTTCTCCCGTTCGAACATCGAGTCTATATATTTCTCTTCCACGTGGCCGTTCTGCACGAGCAGTTCGCCGGCGCGTCGGATCGCCTCGTCCTGGGAGTCAAGTTGCACCCCCAGCTCTATGTTGTCTTTGGTCAGTATGTCGTCGGCCATCTCTAAGCTCCTTTCAGGTTAGTTTGTTGTGCAGGTAGCGGGCAAAGATGCCTTCCAGCACTTCCACGATCCTCGGCTCCGAGCCGGCTTCGAAAACCTCCCGCTCCTTTGGCTGCTCGACCATTGCGGCGGAGATCTCGCTGATCGCCTCCAAGGCTACCGGAGACAGGCTAAGGGGCGCAACCATCAACAGGCTCCTTCGAACTTGCATCAGCGCGCCGTCCAGGCCCGCGAGCTCCAACGGCTCGTCGAACTCGTGCACCGAAAATGATGGCCGTTCGGCGGAGCCGTCGCGGGCGTGAAAAAGGGCCAGCGTAGTTTCGGGTATCCCGATGCCGCCGAGTTCCATGCGCGAGAGTAGGCCCCGCTCCAGGCTCTCCGGCTCGGAGATGAGGTTTTTATCTTCGAGTGAGACGCACATCAGCCTGACCGCTTCGTCGATCGAGCCGTCCGCTTCGTGCCGGTCGAGGAAAGCGTCGTCCACCAGCTCGGCTATGACCTGCGTCGCCTCCGCCATCTGGTGGAACTTTTCGTGGCCGCCGCCGAAGACCTCCAAAGATTCAAAGACCGCCCGGTTCGTCCGGCGCTCGTCGAGGCTCTTGTTTCTGAGGTGGTCTCTTATGCGTTCCAGGTCGTCTTCGGGGAGAAAGGGTTGGACCCGGACGTAGGATTCATCGGGCGCCGGTAGAGAGACCGTGGACACCACCAGGTCGAAGTCAGCCATGTTCAGGTCCTCGATCTCGAAGAGCGAAGAATTCTTTATGCTCTGGATCTGGGGGAACGCATTTTCCAACCGGGAGGAGAGCATCTTGGTGGTGGCGATGCCGCTGGAGCAGAGGACGAGCACCCGCCGCGGAAAGCTTCCTTGCGCCCGGTCGAGCGCCGCACCGAAATGCATGGCGACAAACCCGATTTCCTCGTCCGGGATTGCCTCCTGCACGAACACCTTCTCCATGCCCTCGCTGACGAGCTCGAAGAGCGCCGGATAATCTTCTTTGACGTCTTCGAGGAGCGGGTTGTGAATGCTCAAGTTCTCTCGCAGCCGGTGGATGGCCCTTTCGAGATGGGCGAGAAGCCCCGTATACAGAGAACTGTCGCCAGCGAGACCGACCCCGGTCTGATCTTCGACGTAGTGGACCAAGGTCTTTACCTGCGAAGCTACCTTCAGGTCCGAGGTCTCGAAGTAGTCCTGGAGGGCGTCGTTGTCCCTGAGCTTCGTGCCGCGCAGGTGCGTGGTCACGTAACCGATCTCTTCGTCGGGGACGGTTACATCGAAGTTCTTCTCAATATCTCTGGCGAGGCTCCGGGCATAAACATACTCGTCCATTTTCTGGAGCCTTGCTTGCATTTCTTCATCTACCGCGAGCTTTCCGCCCTGCAAACGACGCTCGACCATCAGCGCGACTTGAATAGTAAAGTCGGCAAAGGCGTCGTCGGCGATCGAGTACGGTAGGTTGCGGACCATGCCCCGGGTCAGAGACTTCACCCTCTGCAAGCGTTCTTCGTTGATCAGGCCGAGCAACTGATCCGTTACGCCGCCCGCGGCTTTATCCGGCGACGAGGTCCCGGTTCTTTCTTCCAGTTCTTGAAGGTGTGAGAGCAAAGCAGTCTCGTCCAGGTTTCGGGAGATCAAGTGTCTTATCGCCCGGCGGCGGTCGCCTTCTCTCCCGGAGATTTCGACCCCGGAACCACGTTTACGCACCAGCGAGAGGCCGAATTCCGCGAGCCAGCCTTCCGTCTCGTCCAGATCGCGGCTGACGGTCCCGATGGCAACTTTCAGGCGGCTTCCCAGCGCCCGCAGCTTGATCGGCTGCCCCGCCATGAGTAGCGCGCTGAGCAATGATAGCTGCCGTTCGTGCGGCGGCAGGCTTACCGGCCCCATCTCGTGGAGATGTTCGAGCGCCCGTTCCCGCGCCCCGGGTTCTCCCTCTACGCTCACGCCCCGGCCGGACTGCCTCACGAGCCTCAGGCCGTGCGAAAAGAGAAAGTCCGAGGCGGGTTGCAGGTCGCGATGAACCGTTCGGGCGCTCACGTTCAGCCGGCCGGCGATGCCGCCGGCGGTGAGCCCCTGGGGGTGGCGCAACAGGACTTCGATCAGCCGTATCTCCCGGGCCGAGAGTCCCATTGCGCCATGCCCCGCCCTAGACTCGGGCCGAGGCGATGTCGTCAACTAGTTCGTCGTACTTGGGGCTATTCATGAAGTTATCGACCGAAATGTGGTGGGCATCCGGCACCTTGGACTTCGCCCGTTCCGTAAGGTCCTTGTGGGTAATGATGACGTCCTCATCACCCGTGAGCTCGTTGATCGCCGAGTTATCGACTTCGAGATCCAGGCCAGCATCCTTCGCCTTTTTGCGCAAGAGCGATGCTCCCATCGCGCTGGAACCCATCCCGGCGTCGCAGGCGAAGATGACCTTCTCGATCTCCGAGTAGTCGAAAGAGCCGTTTTCGTCGGCTTCTCCACCGTCGCCGTTCGACGCGGCGGCGCCGTTCGACCCGCCGTTCTTGAGTTGCTCGATGACCTCGTCGTACTTGGGGCTGTTCATGAAGTTCTCAACCGAGACGTGAACCGCGTCCGGTGTCTTCTCCTTTGCCCGGTCGGTCAGGTCTTTGTGGGTGATGATGATGTCTTCGTCGCCCTTGAGGTCGCCGATAGAAGCGTTGGTCACGTTGATGTCCAGGTCCGCATCCTTGACCTTTTTGCGGAGCAGGGAGGCGCCCATCGCGCTCGAGCCCATGCCGGCGTCGCAGGCGAACACGATGGAATCAACGTGGGAAGCTTCCGGCACTGCGGCAACGCCGGTCTTTTCCTTCGTCCCGCTAGAGCCGTTTCCGGAGAGCTGACCGGCGGCCTGGCTCTTGCTGCCCTTCATCTCCTGCATCTGCTCCGTGGCCTGCGATAGGTCGTCTTCGTCCTCTTCACCACCGGAAGACTGCCGGATAAGCGGGGAAGCGACCAGGAACGAGACGGCTGTGGCGGTGGCGACGCCCAGGATCACCCCGATAAAGTTTCCGGGTGGTGTGAGCGCCAGGATAGCAATGATGCTCCCCGGTGCCGGGGTCGAAACGAGCCCGACTTGGAAGATGGATTCGACAAAGAGACCGCTCGCCCCGCCGGCGATAACCGCCAGCAGCAGCACCGGCTTCATAAGGACGTAGGGGAAGTAGATCTCGTGAATACCACCGAAGAAGTGAATGATCGCCGCGCCGGGGGCGGAAGCCCTGGAAACGCCGCTGCCCACGAACCAGTATGCCAGAAGTACCCCGAGACCCGGCCCAGGGTTCGTTTCAACTAGAAAGAGTATCGATTTACCGGCCTGACTCGCCTGATCCAGCGCCAACGGCGCGAGGATGCCGTGGTTGATCGCGTTGTTCAAGAACAATACCTTCGCCGGCTCGACGAAGATGCTTACGAGGGGTAGAAGATTCAGGTTTATTATAAATTCAACGCCGGCCCCGAGAGCATTGCTGAGGGCGGTGACGATGGGGCTGACACCTAGCAGGCCGAGTATTGCCAGGGCGCCGCCGATGATACCAGCGGAGAAGTTGTTTACGAGCATCTCGAACCCCTGTCGGACCTTGCCCTCGAGAAGCTCGTCGAATTTCATTATCAAGTACGCGCCGAGCGGTCCCATAATGAAAGCGCCCAGGAACATCGGGACATCGGAGCCAACTATGGCACCCAGGGTTGCGATAGCGCCGACGACAGCCCCGCGCACCCCATAGACCATTCGGCCTCCGCTGATACCGATCAGTAACGGCAGCAGGTAGATAAGCATGGGCTCCACCAACTGCGCCAACGTCTCATTCGGGGTCCAACCATCAGGTATGAACAGAGCCGTGATCAAACCCCAGGCGATCAAGGCGCCAATGTTCGGCATGACCATGCCACTGAGATAACTTCCGAATTTCTGGACCTTCATCCGGAGGCTTGTACCGGTCGACTCGCCCCCGCCGTTAGCAGTGCCTGCCTGGGCCATTACACTCTCCCTTTACGCATAGTGATTAACCTACCTTTCACACGCAGTCTACGCCTGCAAATAGTTTTGTGCAATAAGTTATTAAAGCTGTCCCGGCACGAAAGTTGTTGACAAGATTGAAGTAACGTCCCAGATTTCCGCAACCCCTTTCGTATACACTGCGCCTACCGATTCGGTCAAAGGTGAGGGTTTTGCGCCGGCTTTAGAGCTTTAGACTTTCGCCTGCGTGATGAGGTCGGCCAGCGCATCCGCCGCCGACTCTTCGTCACCCCCCTCGGTCCGGATCGTAAGCTCATCGTCCTCGGCGTCGCCCAGGCTCATCAGGCTCAGCGAGTTCTTGGCGTTTGCTTCTTTGCCGCCTTTGACTACCTTTATGTCCGAGTCGTATTTCTTGGCTTCTTTCACGAACTCCGCCGGACGAGCGTGAAACCCTCTTCGGGAATTGATCCAGCAAGCTCTGGCCGCCATCGGAAGACGACCAGAGCCCATACCTTTTGGTGCGGTCTATGAAGCTTCGGAGGTTGCCTTCTCTTTGTCGGCCCCGCCGGTAAACTCTTTTACCCCGACCACGAGTGCCGCGCTGACGACCGTGCCGATGGCGATGGCGAGGAGATATAGCGGCCAGTTGCCGATTAGCCCGATCACAAAGATGCCGCCGTGGGGAGCGCGCAGCGTCGCGTTGAAAGCCAGCGACAACGAGGCGGTGAGCGCCGATCCGACCACCATAGAGGGGATCACGCGCAGCGGGTCTGCCGCTGCGAACGGTATAGCGCCCTCGGTTATGAACGACGCCCCCATGACCCAGTTCGCCTGCCCGGCGCGCTGCTCGGCGGGGGTAAAGAGCTTGCCCCGGACGGCGGTCGCGAGCGCGAGGGCCAGCGGCGGGACCATACCGGCGGCCATCACGGCCGCCATCGGCGCGAAGGCGCTGGCTTCAAGCCCCGCTATGGCGAAGGCGTAGGCGGCTTTGTTTACCGGCCCGCCCATGTCGAAAGCCATCATCGAGCCGAGGATAATGCCGAGCAGGATCGCGTTGGTTCCTTCAAGGCTCCCGAGCCAGTTCTCAAGTCCGGTGGTCGCCGAGGCGATGGGCTGGCCCAGAACCACGATCATGAGCGTACCGACCACCAGGACCCCGACCAGCGGGTAGATCAGGATGGGCATGAGACGTTGAAACCCGCCGGGGATCTTGATCTTTTTGAGCAGCATGATCACGGCCCCGGCCAGGAGCCCCGAAACAATACCACCGAGGAACCCGGCCCCGATCTCGTTGGCGATGAGACCGCCCACGATGCCCGGCGCGATGGCCGGCCTATCCGCCATCGCGTAAGCGATAAAACCGGAGAGTATTGGCACGAGCATCCCGAACGCGGTAGAACCGATGGTGAAGATCATGGCCGGAATGGTGAAGTTCTCGTAGACGTCCACTTCGGTTACTTCGACCGCGCCACCGAGTGCGAAGGCCAGCGCGATCAGGATTCCACCCGCCACGACGAACGGGATCATGTAGCTAACGCCGGTCATGAGCCAGCGTCGCACCTCGGCGCCCCAACCGGAGCCGCCCATGTCCGTGGGCACGCCGCCTTCGTCTTCCTCTTCTTGCGCCTGCGCCTCGGCGCTCTCTTGGCCCTCACCTTGCTCTGCGGCCTTCACGGCCCGCTCGACGACTTCACCGGGCTTGTCCATAGCTTCCCGGAGCCGGACCTCTACTTGCGGTTTGCCGTCGAAGCGGTTGCGCTCGGCGACGGTGGCGTCGGCGGCGATGATGATCGCGTCGGCGTCCTTTATTACCTGTTTGTCGACGTACTCCGCGCCGGACGCGCCGTGGATCTCGACCTCTATGTCATGGCCCATGTCTTTGGCCGTAGTTTCGAGCGCCTCGGCGGCCATCGCGCTGTGGGCGATGCCCGTCGGACAGGCTGTGACCCCTATAAACTTCATGCTGACGTAGCTCCTTCTTTAACGGGCCCCGCGAAGTAGTTCGCTCCCTTGATTTTTCTAGGTGGAGATTTGCTCGCGCATTAGCTGCACGACCTGTTCCTCATCCGACGCTTCCCGCAACGCGGTGCGGAACTCGTCGTGCATGAGCCGGCGGGCGAGTTGCTGAAGCACCTTTACGTGCAGGTTGTGCTCTCCATCGGGGGCGGCGATGAGGAAGATGAGGTCCGCCTCCTGGTCGCCGTAGTCCAGCGGCGAGCTTGTCCGGCCAAAAGCAACGCCGGCCTCCGAAACCCCGGAAGACTTGGCGTGCGGGATGGCGATGCCCATTTCGAAGGCGGTGCCACCGGTCTCCTGTTCCCGCGCCATAACCGCCTCCACGTAAGTGCTGCGGTCGGAGAGCCGGCCATCCCCTTCCAACAGATCGGCTAGCGCGGAGATTACCGACTCCTGGTCGTTTGCCTCTATGTCCAGGGCTACCAATTCTTTGCTGGTAATGTCGTCTATAGAGATTTCGCTCATCTCGGTGCTTCTCCTTTCAGTTCTCTTTGCATGTCAAACTCCGTGTGGAGGCTTACCGCCTCCCGGTCCAGATCCGCGGACGAGGGTCCCCGCGAACCGGGTAATCGCGCGGCTGCCGCACCCCAGGCGACCGCTTCTACGAGAGCCGCCTCTCGATCACCCATCCGGTCACCCGCCACGAACAGGAAACCCGCCAGCAGCGAATCCCCCGCGCCAACCGTGCTTCGGGGGGTGAACGGCGGCGTATCGGCGTGCAAAGCGCCTTCTCCGTCCAGCAGTATCGCCCCGTCCGCCCCCAACGAAATGAGGACGTTGCCGGCACCCCCGGCCCGAACTTCTTTGGCAGCTTCCAGCACGTCGCCGAAAGTGGTGAGTTCCCGGCCCACGAGCTCCGATAGCTCCTCCAGGTTCGGCTTTATGAGGTCCGGTCTTTCTTCGAGCGCCGCCGCGAGCGGAGGGCCGCTGCTGTCTACGGCGGCGCGGCATCCGGCGTCCCGGGCCAGAGACACGACCCGCGCGTAAAGGTCCGTGGGAGCGCCGGGCGGCATGCTGCCACAGGCAGCTACCCAAGTCGCGCCGCGCGCCGCTTCGGCCGTCTTCTCCAGCATCCGGTCCAGATCTTCCTTCAAGAGCCGGGACCCGGAGGCGTTGATCTTGGTCCCCACACCATCCTGCTCGGCCAGGCTGACATTCATGCGAACCGCACCGTTTACGGGAACCCGGACCAACCCTACGTCTACGCCCTCGAGCAAGGATAGAAACTGCTCCCCACTCGGCCCCCCGACCGGCGCCACAGCCCGCGAGGCCGCCCCGTTGGCGACGAGGTTCCGGGTGACGTTGATGCCCTTGCCCCCGGCTTCTACCGTCATGGATTCGGACCGCTGAACCTCTCCGCGAACCAACTCGTCCAACTCGTAGGTGAGATCCAGGCTCGGGTTGGGCGTTAGGGTCAGGATCACGGGCGCACCACCTCTGCTCCCAAGTCCTCAAACCTACCCGTCCTACCGGCAAAGGTTACTACGGGCAGCGAACACGCCGGCATCAGGTTCGGATACCCCACCCCCACGGGCAACACCGGCCCAGAACCCATCGAATTCTCCTAACCCTGGCCCCCACGGCTTCCGTCATCTTTACCACAACTTAGAAAAACAGCATACCCTTCACCATGTTTTTTGTCAAACGAACATCTTGGTGAACATTTGTTCATAGAGGCGTCTAGAGTGTATTCTGAGGGTGCGGACTTTTGGGGTATGGCATAATTGCACGGTTCTCGTAGGAGGAGTTGGTTTGGTACAGCGTCGGCGAAGAGTTTCAGCGGGCCACGACGCGTTGTTGCTCGGCGAGGTGGCCCGTCTCTACTACGTAAACGACTTCACCCAGCAACACATCGCCGACCGTATCGGGGTATCCCGGACCAACGTATCCAGGATGTTGAGAGAGGCCCGGGACCGCGGCCTAGTAGAGATAAAGATCCACACGCCGCTGAACGTTCTAGACGATTTGCAGAAAGAGCTTATGGGCCGTCTGGGCCTCCGGGAGTGTCTGGTTTTAGAGAGCCCGAACCTCGGAGGGGATGTTGCAGAATTCACCGATACCGTCGGCAGGTTGAGCGCCCTGGGCGCGAGTTATTTGCAGGAGGCCATAACCGACCGCAGCATCGTGGGTGTGAGCTGGAGCAGTACCGTCTACCACGTCGTTAGCGACCAGCATTTGCAGGAGAAGCGCGGCGTAACCGCGGTGCAGTTGATGGGTAGCGTGGGTGGCTCCATCACCGAGCTCGACGGCGTATCCATCACCGGCCGGCTCGCGGATGCTTTGGGTGGAAAGGCCCAGTACCTTCATGCGCCCATGCTCGTAGCCAACGCCGCCGCTTGCGACGCCCTAATGCGCGACCCGCACATCAGCAAGACCCTGGAGGTGGCCCGAGGCGCAGACACCATGGTGGTCTCGGCCGGCATCATAAGCCGAAACTCGGGCCAGTACCGCACCGGCTACCTAGACGACGACGACCTGGAATACATCCGGGCTCAAGGGGCGGTCGGCGACATCTGCGGCTCCTACTTCAGACTCGACGGTTCCGGGGTACAGCTCGAAATGAACGACCGCACGATAGCCCTGGGGTTCGAAGAGATGAGGTCCATCCCAAGCCGCATCGGGGTGAGCGGCGGCCCCGGTAAGGCCCTGCCAAACATCGGCGCCGTACGCGCGGGGTTGCTGAACGTCCTGATCACGGACGAAAACACCGCCCACGAGATGCTGAACATCTTGAGCAACGAGCCCTCCACACCATACGCCTAACCGACCCCTATAAGAGATGAAGTTGCAGGCTCGTAAACCGCCCGCAACAGTTCGATAACACCCCCCGATTCCTCCTGATTCTCCCTTGCCAAAGAACCACAGAGGAATAGAATTGAAGTTATATGTGCGAGTAGCACATAGCTAAACTAAGTTTCAAGAATTCCTCGTAAGAGGGGGTGATCTTCGTGAGTGCAGGAAATTTTATAAGGGAGCAGGTCGGCGGATGGGCGCCGGAGTTTATCGGTAGGTTTTGGATGGCCCTACGCCGTTTGTGGAATAGTGGCGGCCAAATCATCCAGAAAGCGTTGGCCGCGGGGGTTGCCTATTGGATCGCCTCGGTGCCGCTCGGTCACGAGCAGCCGGCTTTCGCCTCTATAGCGGCGCTCATCTCGTTATCCGTCGTGACCGGCAAAGAAGGCCGACAAGCGCTGGAGTTGGTCTTCGGTGTGGCTTGCGGTCTTATAGTAACCAGCCTTCTGCTCTCGGTGATAGGGTCCGGCGCGTTGCAGATCGCCCTGGTGGTAGCCCTGGCAACCGGGTTGGTCATGTTCTTTGGCGGAGGGGCTTTGTCCACTACGGAGGCCGGGGTCTCGGCGTTGCTCATGGTGATCCTGGCTTCCCCGAGCTCCGACCTGACGGGCGAACGGTTTATAGAGGCGCTGATTGGAAGCGGCCTGGCATTGATAGTTCGGGCGGTCTTTCCCCACAACCCCGGCGCGACGGTCGAGAAGGCGGCGCACCCAATCTTCGACGAGTTTGTAGACGTGCTGGAGGAGATCTACGAAGCCCTCTACACGGGAGACCTGGAACAGGCGGAATGCGCCCTGGACAAAGCGCGCCGCATAGACTCCCGGGTAAGCGGGTTCAAGGAGGCTCTAGAAGCAGAGTACGGCAGCGTGCGGTTGTCTCCGTCTCGTAGGCGGGCGCTGGGCCAGCTTGGTTTCTACGCCCGGGCCGCGGATCAACTCGACCTCGCCGTCCGCGACAGCCGGGGCCTGGCCCGAGCCGCCGTCGCCATGATTCGGGTAGGTGGTAGATCTCATGGTCCGCTCGCCGAGAGCGTCCTCCAATTGGCCCGGGCGGTTCAAACCCTGGGCGTCTATCTCGAAGATTCCGAGCATCCGTTGGATACTCGCGGCTACGCCTTGCAGGCCGCCGCGAACGCCACCGTCGTACTCCACGAGCGCAACGACCTCGAAGCCAACATGCTCGTCGGCCAGATCCGGTCAACCGCCCTGGATATCCTACAAGCCGCCGGCGTGGACTACATCGCGGCGACGACAGAGCTGGACGCCGCAGTCCTGCGTATTATGGAAGACCAAGGATCCGCACCATCCTAGAACCTGAGACCTTGTTTAATCTTCCTTGCGCTTCCACGAAACGTAGCGCATGAGGCCGTCGACCAGCATCTCATAGTTACCGGCGAGGTCGTACTGCTCGCTTTCTTCGGGGCTGGCTCCTTCGGCGAGCATCTCGGCGTCGCCCTTGGCCTTTAACTCGTAGGCGATCTGCTCTCGCTCCACCCCCTCGTCCATCTGCCCCTCCACAAAGAGCAACCAATCCTGGAGACGCTGCTCCAACTCCGCCATGTGCCGGTCTACGTCTTCGTAGCTTCCGAAATGAGTAGGACAAACGACCCGTGGCCCTATCTGCTTCACGGTCTGAAGGCTCTGCATCCAGGCTTCAACGTCTATCTCCGGCGGCGGCGTCGGGGGCCGCACGTAGGACTGTCCCGGCAACCGGATGCCGGCCACGTCCCCGGTGAAGAGCATCCCGGACTCGGGTTCGAGGTAGGCGAAATGATGGTAAGCGTGGCCCGGCGTGTCGTGGGCGGTGAGAACTCCGCCGCTGACCTCTACCTCATCGCCGTCTCCGAGAATTTTCAAACGTTCTTCGGGAACCGGCAATACCTCACCCCAGAGTTCTTCCATCCGGTCGCCGTAGATGCGGGTCGCGCTCTTGCGGAGCTTGGAGGGGTCTACCAGGTGCGGGTGGCCGACTTCGTGTACGTAGAACGTGGCGTTTGGCAGAAGCTCCGTCAGGTTGCCCGAGGCTCCCGCGTGGTCCAGGTGAACGTGCGTCAGGAAGACTTGGCTAACGTCCTCCGGCGAAACGCCATTGTGCTTCAAGCCGCCCATCAGTTCGTCCAGGCACGTTGTCGGGCCGGTCTCTACGATTGCGGTGGAGTCGTTACCGATCAGCAGAAAAGACGCTATCACCTGCTCGGTGCCCAGGAAGTTCAGGTCTATAGTCTCTATCTTCATCATCTCTCCCCTTCGAGGTTCCCTCGACTCGTTTGACGCGGATTATACAGGGGTACTTTGGTAGACTGCCGGGACCGCGAAAGAGGAGGATACCGCTTTGAACCTGGAACTAATGCGCGAACTATCCGTGCCGACCGAGACCAAGATCGTGCTGCTCGTCTTAGACGGGCTTGGCGGCCTGCCGAACGAGGAAGGCAAGACCGAGCTGGAGGCGGCGAACAGTCCGAACCTGGACTCCGTAGCCGCCGCCTCGGACCTGGGGCTCTCGATCCCGGTTGCCGCGGGGGTCAGCCCCGGCAGCGGTCCCGGACACCTGGGGCTCTTCGGCTACAACCCAATCGAGTTCCCGGTCGGACGCGGGGTATTGAGCGCGTTGGGCGTCGGGTTCGAACTGGAGCAGAGCGACCTTGCGGCCCGCATCAACTTCGCAACCAAAGACTCTGAAGGTAAGATCTCCGACCGCCGCGCTGGACGCATCCCGACCGACGAAGCCTCCAAATTAGTAGACGAGATCAACGAGAAGCTACAACTCGACGGCGTGGACGTAGAGCTTCTGCACGAGAAAGAGCACCGGGCCGTCGCCATCTTCCGCGGCGGAGACTTCTCCGACGCCCTAAACGACTCCGACCCCCAGCGCACCGGCATGGAGCCGCTGCCGGTAGAGGCGCAGGACGACACCTCCGAAGCAAAAAAGAGCGCCGAAATCGCCAACGAGTTCGTAGAAAAAGTAAACGAAATCTTGGAGGGCAAAGAGCCCGCGAACACCGTGCTCCTGCGAGGCTTCGGTATGCACCCGAACCTGCCGTCGTTCGACGAAGCTTACAGCCTGAAGGCCGCCGCTATCGCCGCCTACCCGATGTACAAAGGCCTGGCGCGCCTGGCCGGCATGGAGCTTTTGCAAGAAGGTGAGGGTATCGCCGGAGAGTTCCAGACTATGAAAGACAATTGGGACGACTACGATTTCTTCTTTATCCACGTAAAGCCGACCGACGCCGCCGGCGAAGACGGCGACTTCGGCCGCAAGGCGGAGGTCATCGAAGAAGTGGACGGCTTGCTACCAGAAATTCTCGACCTCGGCCCGGATGTACTCGCCGTTACTGGCGACCACGCGACCCCGGCCAAGCTCCTGAGTCACTCCTGGCACGGGGTTCCGTTCATGCTCCGCTCAGACTACACGCTCCCGACGGCGGACAGCTTCGGCGAGCGGACGTGTGCGGGCGGCTCGCTCGGCGTGTTTCAGGCCGAGGAGATCATGGGCTTCCTCATGGGCAACGCCCTCAAGCTGAACCGCTACGGCGCCTAAAAAGAAACAACTCGCCGCTCTAGAGGAGGAGATAACCTCCTGCCGCAAATGCCCGCGCCTCGTAGAGTGGCGGGAGAAAGTCGCCCGCGAGAAACGGGCCTCTTACCGAGATGAAGTCTATTGGGGGCGGCCCGTTCCCGGCTTCGGGGACCCGGGGGCAGAGGTTTTTCTTCTCAGCCTCGCCCCCGCCGCCCACGGGGCCAACCGGACGGGACGGCTCTTCACCGGCGACCGCACCGCAGACTACCTGTTCTCCGGCCTCTACAGAACGGGCTTCGCAAACAAACCAACCTCTAGAACTCCCGACGACGGCATGGAGCTCTACGGGCTCTGGATCTCCGCTGCCGTTCGCTGCGCCCCGCCACAGAACAAACCGTCGCCAGGCGAGCGCGACGCCTGTCTTCCCTACGCCGCCCGCGAGCTAGAGTTGCTCCCGAATAACAGGGTGGTTCTTTGCCTCGGGGCTTTCGCCTGGGACGCCGCCCTGCGGCTCTACGGAGTCCGTCCGAAACCGAAATTCGGCCACGGAGTAGAGCACGCCGTCGGGGAGGTCACGCTGCTCGGCTGCTACCACGTCTCCCAACAAAACACCTTCACCGGGGTTCTCACCCCCGAGATGCTCGACGCCGTGCTCCGGCGCGCCCGAGAGCTAGGCGGTCCGCCAGAGATTCTGTCAGGCACTCCGTCCGAGAAACCCTGAGTTTTCTATTGGTAGAATACTTCCGGTTTGGGAAAGACATATCTCAGCGTGGTGTGGTTTCCGGTCCTCTTTCTGGCTTTGCTCCTGGCGGGCGCGTGCTCGGACGAGAACACGGCCGAGCGGGAGGCTACCGGGGAATTCGTGGAGGGGACATTGTCTTCACCGCAGACGCCCGAACCTACGCAGACACAGGCCACCACGACCACCGGCGAAACCACCACGGGCGGGACGGTAGCTACTCCGGCTCCGGACATCCTGCTCCGTCTCGAAGGCGACACCAAGACCACGTTCTCCGGCATCTGCACTGTCGGCGGGGAGGAGAGCGTGATCAGCGGCCAGGTTCCTAAGCTCTACCGTTTCGAACCGAACGGCCGGGACCTCTCGTGCCGCATTCAGAAAAGAGACCCCGGAAACGGCAACCTGCGGGTGGTCCTGTTGTCCGGCGACGACACCCGCTCAGTACAACAAACCAACTCCCCGGAGGGGATCGTGCGGCTCTCTTACAGGGGCGAATAGCGACGCTAAAATAGCCTCTCGGACTCGAAACTCGAAAGGAAACGCCCGTGAACCGCGAAAAATCCTGGAACCTCATGTGCGAATGGACGGAAAACGACTCCCTCCGCAAGCACATGCTCGCCGTCGAAACCGCCATGCGGGCCTACGCCCGGAGGTTCGACGCCGACGAAGAGAAGTGGGGCGTTACCGGCCTGCTGCACGACATGGACTACGAAAAACACCCCACCCCCGCCGAACACCCGATGGTCGCGGTGCGCGAACTGGAAAGCCGCGGCTACCCCGGCGACGTCCTGGAAGCCATAAAAGGCCACGCCGACTACCTGGACGTGCCCCGCGAAACCCTCCTGGCAAAGACCCTCTACGCCGTAGACGAGCTTTCCGGCTTTATAACCGCCTGCGCCCTCGTGCGTCCCGAACGCTTGGAAGGCCTCAAGGCCAAGAGCGTCCGCAAAAAGATGAAGCAGAAGTCCTTTGCCGCCAGCGTAAACCGGGAAGACATCGTGCGGGGCGCCGAGGAGTTGGACGTGGACTTGAACGAGCACATCGAGTTCGTCGCCGCCGCGATGCGCGAAGAAGCCGACGCCCTCGGGCTCGCTCCCCAGAAAGGATAGCGCGCGCCAGCTTTGCTAGGATAGGCAGGCCCCTGGAAGAAAGGAGCGAAAGGAGCGGCGTGCTGCAGGTCATGGTGGTTTTCGGCGGACGGAGCGAAGAGCACGAAGTATCCCTCGCCTCAGCCCGCGCCATCCTGGACACCTTGGGAGAAAGCGACGAATATAAGGTCTCCCCCGTCGGCATAACCAAAGAAGGCCACTGGCTCTCCTCCGGCGACCCGATGCGCGAGTTGGAGGACATCAGCCCCGAAGATGGCGGCCTTCCGGCATCCGTCTCGGACAAACTCCCGGCAAACCTGGGCCGCGCCGATGTAGTGTTTCCGGTTCTACACGGTCCTTACGGAGAAGACGGCACCATCCAGGGGATGCTGGAGCTTGCGGGAATTCCGTACGTCGGGAGCGGGGTACTGGCGAGCGCGGCCGGGATGGACAAGGTGACGATGAAGAAAATCTTCGCCTACCACGGCCTGCCGCAAGTCGAATGGCTCGGCCTCACCAAAGAAGGTTGGGTCCTGAACCGCGAAAAGCTCGTGCGGGAGATCGAGGTCTCGCTAGGCTATCCTTGTTTCGTCAAACCCTCGAACCTCGGCTCCAGCGTTGGTATAAGCAAGGCGCAGAATCCCGGGGGATTGGAGGGGGCCATAGACATAGCCACGAATCTGGACCGGCGGGTTATCGTGGAGGCCGCCGCTGACGCCCGCGAGATAGAGGTTGCGGTGCTCGGCAACGAAAAACCGAGGGTATCTGTTCCGGGGGAGATCCTGGTCGGTTCCCACGACTTCTACGACTACGAGGCCAAGTACACCGCGGGAGAAAGCGAAGTCCAGGCCCCCGCCGACATTCCAGAACGGGCCGCAGGAGAGATACGGGAGATAGCCCGCGCAGCATTCGAAGCCATAGACGCTGCCGGGATGGCCCGCATAGACTTCTTTTTAGAACGCGGCACAGACCGCGTGCTGCTAAACGAGATCAACACCATCCCCGGCTTCACCCCGACGAGCGTCTACGCCCGTCTCTGGGACGCGGACGGCCTCCCCTACGGAGAACTGCTCGACGAGCTAATACGGCTCGCGTTGGAACGCCACGAATCCAAGTTCTAGAAAGCAACTTCTTGGGCCCTTTATCCGTAGCGCTCCTGCAAGAAACCACCGGCGGAGAAACGTCCGGCATCGAAGAAGCTGCGGACGCGGCCGCGGACGCCGGCCGGGATGCAACCCGGGAAACCGTCACGGTATTCAGGGTGATAAACGACTTTCTGGGCGACACGCTCGACTACGTTACCAGTTCGGGTTTCGTAAGCAACGTCATAGCTTCGCTCGTGGTCGTGGCGTTGGGCGTTCTGGTCTACCGGGTCTTGACCCACGGCGTGCCGCGCGTGCTGCGGTGGCGCCGCGGCCGACAGGCGTTTCTGGACGCGGAGGCGGTGGAGCGCATCAAACGCCAAGACACGGCCATCGCGCTCTTCCGGAACGCGCTCCGGTACGTGGTTTTCATAATAATCGTGCTGTTCGTACTCTCGATCTTTGTCCGCAACCCGCTTCCCGCAACGGCCGGCGCCACCATACTCGCCGCCGTGCTGGGCTTCGGGGCGCAGAGTTTCCTGCGGGACATCATCGCGGGGTTTTCGATCATATTCGAGGGCCAGTACAGCGTCGGGGACTTCGTCAAGATCACTCCGCCTCAAGGGGTGGAGGGCGTGGTAGAAGAGGTTGGCCTGCGTATAACCAAAATTCGCGCGCTCTCCGGCGAGGTTCACTTCGTCCCGAACGGCATGATCCAGGGCGTCACGAACTACGTCTCCGGCAAGCAACGCTTCACCCTGGAAGTCCAACTCAACGACGCGGAGGCCGCTTCGAGGGTTCTCAACTCCCTGGACGAAGCCTCGGGCCTGTACCTCACCCCGCCGAAGCTCGTCGGCCGGGAGGAAAGTGAGGGCGGCCGGGTCCGGCTCCGGATAAGGGCCGGCGTGCTTCCTTCTATGGCCTGGTTGGTCGAAGAAAACTTGACCGGAAGGATAAAAGCCGCCGCCGGCGGAGACTCCCTGGCCGCGGAGCCCTTGATCTACAAGGTAGACCAGTCGAACCTCCGGCGCATAAGAAGCCTCATACCCGACGACGAAAGCCGCCAGGAGCAGGCTCCCCCGAAAACCTAGCCCTCTTTCCGCTCCCCGGGGCTCCAGTCGCCCCGCAGGTGCCCGTTGGTCCGGGCTTTCTCGCTAGCCTCTCGCTCGCGTTCCAGCCTGTCGGCGGCGGCGGAGAGTAGCTCCTTTAGCTTCTCCAGCCGCCGCCGTTCGTCGGTTAGCTCCAGGATCTGCTGCCGCGTCTCCAGGTCGAACTCTATGCGGCCGGCGATGGCGAAAGACAGGTTCCGGTACGGAGGCTCTACCTCTATGTCCACCGATCCCTCGGTCGCCGCCTCCACGACCCGCTCCAGAAGGGCCACGCACTCTTCGGCGAGTTCCGTGATGTCCACTTCCGGTTCCTCTTCGATGTACTCGATCTCCCCGACGTAGTAAGGCTTGCCGGTGAGCACGTTATTGAGCTTGAAGCGTCGCGAGCCTTCTACCAGGATCACCATCCGGCCGTCGTCGTAGCGCTCGACCAACTCTACGATCCGGGCTGTACAGCCCACGTCCCGGGTACCTTCGTCGTCGGCCAACACCATCCCGAACTCGCTTTCTTCTTCGAGGCACTCATCTACCATCTGCTTGTAGCGATCCTCAAAGATGTGCAGCGGCTGGGGGGCACCGGGCATCAACACGACGTTCAGCGGGAAAAGCGGTATGTCTGCCAAGTGGACGCTCCTTTTAGTTTCTGGCCGTTGATTCTACCTTACGATCCCTTACGTTCCCGATGCCCCGCCGGATGCCCGCACCCGCTATCATGGGGGGATGGAAAACGTAGAAAAGTCAGACGGAACGCACGCAGGCCAGATCGCGCTCGTAACCGGCGGCGGCCGGGGCATCGGCGCCGCCACGGCGAAGCTCCTGGCCCACCGGGGTGCCTCAGTTGCCGTGGCCTCCAGAACCGAAAAGGAAGTCGCCGCCGTCGCCGGGGAGATCTCCGCCTCCGGCGGCGTAGCCCTGCCGCTGATCTTGGACGTCACCGATGAAGGCTCCGTCTCGGACGGCTTCGAAAAAGTCCTCTCCGAACTTGGCCCCGTCAGTATCCTGGTGAACAACGCCGGCACACCCGGCGTACCGCTCCCCGTGGCGGCCACAGCGCCGGAAGACTGGCGCCACTCTTTCGAGGTGAACGTGACGGGGGCTTTCCTCTGCGCCCGGGAGGCGTTGCCGCAGATGGTCTCTCGTAACCGGGGGCGCATCGTCAATATCTCCAGCGCCGCCGCCCGGCACCCCGTGGCCAGCATGGCAGCCTACAGCGCCTCGAAGGCTGCCCTGGATCAGCTCACCCGCGTCCTCGCCGCCGAGTGCGAGCCGTACAACATAGCGGTCATCGGCGTGTACCCCGGTGTAGTAGACACCCGCATGCAAGAGGAGTCCCGCGGTTTCGGGGCGGAGATGGTTGGCAAGCAACTCGACCGGATGTTCAACAACTACCGGGACTTCGGGATGCTCCGTCCGCCCGAAGAACCGGCCGACCTCATAAGCTACCTCTGCTCCCCGGACGCCGCCCGGCTCAACGGCCACATCGTCCGGCTGGAACAACTCGAAGCACTGAAGAGCGAGACCAAGGGAGGAGCGTGACCCTCGCCGGAAAAACTGCCATCGTGACCGGGGCTTCCAGCGGTATCGGAGAGGCAACGGCGCGCCGGCTCGCCGTGGCCGACTGCGACGTAACCCTGGCCGCCCGGCGCGAAGCCCAGTTGGAGAAACCCTGGCCGCAGAGCTAGGTAAAAACGTCCTCTCCATCCCAACGGACATCACGGACGCCGCCGGGTGAGAAGCCCTCGTCGTCTGGGCGCTGGAACATTTCGGCGGGTCGGACATCCTGGTAAACAACGCCGGGCTGGGTTTCTACGGCTCCATCGCCGAAGGAAACCCCGAAGACTGGCGCACGATGTTCGAGGTAAACGTGCTCGGGCTCCTCTATGTCACACGGTCCGCCGCGCGGTACATGCTCGAAAACGGGTCCGGGAGCATAGTCTTCGTCTCCAGTACCTCTGGGCGCCGGGTGCCGACCCCGGAATCCACCGTGTACGCCGCCACAAAGCACGCCGCAAACGCTATAGCCGAAGGCCTCTGCATGGACCTATCGGAAGATGGGATACGGTCGATCATCGTAGAACCCGATTTGGTCAGGACGGAGTTCCCCGAAACCTCCCACCCGAACGCCGGAGAGTTCTATGAGAACAAAGGCTACACACCGCTAAGGGCCGACGACATAGCGAACGCTGTACTCCACGATCTCGAACAACCCGACCGTGAGAGCGTCAACGAGATCCTGGTCCGCTCCACAGATCAAAAACGTTAGTTCAAAGGAAACAGGATAAAGATCCCCGGTTCGACAAATCTCCGTGGACGAAGAAAAAGGCCACGACAAAAGCCGCGGCCTTATCTGTTACCTGAAGCCTAAAACTTGTTGCCTACTCGTCTTTGCTGATCCAGTAGGTGAAGCCTAGAAAGCCCGTGTAGAACGTCATCACCAGCAAGAACCCGGCCAAAAGCCGGAGAGGACCGGACAACTCCAGCATGAGGAACGGGTCGATCATTCTCCTCCGCCGCCCCCGACGAGGCTTTCACCGGCGGGACACATATACTCACCGGCTTCTTTCTTCGTAACGAGTTCCTGGTCCATAGTGATGCACTCGTAGATCAGGTACCCCGGGTTTTCTTGCGATCCGGGCCCGGAGACCGCCGGTCCTTCTTGAACCCGGCGGGCGGATTCCCGGGTGTAGCCCATCGTCACCATCGCAAAGATAACCGTCACCGCACAGGACATCAGCGCGAACTGACTCCAACGGCTGGCACGGCCCCAATGGAAGCCTTCCGCCGACGCTTTCAAGTACAGAGAAACCACAAAGAACCCGACGAGCATCAGGCCGATCAGGCCAATATATTTGTACGGGTACATAGCGCCGAGCGGTACCGCCGTATCCTCACCACCCCACAAGACCAGCCCGAGCTCTGGGATGAAAGAGGTGTCGGCCGGGATGATGTTGAGTATCGTGAACAGCCCGGTAAACCCTAGAGAACCAACGGCCAGCTTGTGCAAAAACGGCATCGGCTTTACGGCAAACCGCAGTTTGTGCACGAAGTATGCCGTCGAAGCGATGCTCATCACCGCGATCCAGATAACCAGCACGTTGAAGACCCAGGCCTGCTCGCCGAGCATGATGCGGTCGAAGGCCGACGGCGAACTCTCGCGGATGCCTTTCAAGTAACCGTAACCGATGACCGGCTGCATGATCAGGAAAGCGAAGCCCCAGATAAGCCCGAAGTGCCCCATCCAGTCGTAGTACTCGCGATCGTCTTCCCGCGTGCTCCGCAGGTAACGCCACGCCCCCCAACCGGCGATCAAGAAGCCGGCGTAGGAGAAGTTCCCTATGAAACGGTGCATGTTTAGCGGGACGTTCGTTTGGTTCAGGAACGTCCGGGCCACGTTCGACACTTCGGCCTCCGCCGGGGTCAGCATGTAGGAGGCGACGGCGTCGATCATGGTCATCGCCATGAGCCCCATGAAGCCCGCTATAAACCCGAAGACTATGTGCAAACTCTTCCGGTAGGCGAGCTTGTCCCAAACGTTGTACCAGGCGTACACGATAATGATCTGGCCCAGGAACATAAACGCCTCGACCAGAAAGACCCAAAAGAATATGTTCTGCAGGTACGAGAAGAAAACCGGAAACAGAGTTACCAGCGCGAGCACGAAAGTGATCGCCAGCGCCGCGCCAGACGCAAAGAGCAACACCACAAAACGTGCCAGGTTGCGGGCAAACCGCTCGTAGCGCGGTTGTTTGGTGACCAGCCCCAAATATTCGCTCGTCGCGGCGATGAGTACCGCGCCGATTATAAAAGCCGCGAACAGTATGTGCGTTTGGACGAGCGCCGCGATAACGACGTTCTTACCAATTATGGGAACCTGAAGATCACCTATGGGCATCCTCTAATCTCCTTCTAGCCCGTAGGGAAGTTGATGATTCGGCTGAGGCCGAGGAGCATGTTCAGCACTACGACAATGAGGACCAGAAGGCCGATCACAGCCGCGTAAGGACGCCTCATGGGGCTGTAGAGAGGCTCACTGTCCAGCCACGGCACCGCGAACATCAGCACGATAAAGATCGTCGGTATTACGACGGCCCCGAAAGCCACCAGGGCGTAGCCGGGGAAGAACATTAGCATCTGCTCGTAGAAAAAGAAGAACCACTCCGGCCGCGGCACGTAATCTACGGTCGCCGTGTTCGCCGGCTCCGAGAGCGGCGCCGGGAAAGCGTAGGAAAGCACCACGCAAGCGATGAGCAAGAACATAGCAACGTAACCGTCTTTGAGCACTTGGCCGGGAAAGAACCCCATCGTTTCGTCCGGCTTGTCGAAAACGTTGCCTTCGGTGATTACTTCTTCTTCTACCGGCTTTGCCTTGCCACCAGCTACCTTCACGGCTTCACCTCTCTTTCTTGGTTGCCCACCAATAATACCAGCAGCGCGTATCCGCTATTGGTAAACGCTCTTACTCCCGGCCGTTTTCGTCGCCGCGTCCGTTCTCCCCGTAGCCATCGCTTTCGTAGCCGTCGGCCTCGTAGTCGTCGCTCTCGTAGTCGTCATCGTACTCGCTTTCACCCAACTCGTAGCGGGCGTATTCTTCGAGACGCCGCTGTTCGTGCAGCTTGGCGAGGCGTTCGCTGTACTCGCTCTGCATACCGAACTCCCCGTGCCGCCGGAGCAGATAAAGGTGTATGCCGATAAACGGGGCGATGGCCGCCGGCAAAAGCCAGACGTGGATGGCGAAAAATCGCGACAGCGTGGCCGGTCCCGCGACGTCACCGCCGAGCAGGAAGTTGATCACGTACCCGCCGACGAACGGAGAGTAAGAGCCGATCTTCATGCCCACGACGGAGGCCCAGAAACCATCCTGGTCCCAGCGCAGCAGGTAGCCGGTGAAAGCCAACCCGATCACGAGCAAGAGCAAGATAACGCCCGTGATCCAGTTCCACTCCCGCGGGGCTTTGTACGAACCGGAGAAGAACGTGCGGGCCATGTGCAGGCCGATCACGGCCAGCAGGAAGTTTGCCGACCAGTAATGAATGCCCCGGATGAGCTGCCCAAAGTACGCCTCGTTCATTATGTAAGAGACAGAGTTCCAGGCGTGGTCCGTCGTCGGCACGTAGTAGAAGAGCAGCAAGATGCCGGTAAGGAACTGGAGGGCTATGAGAAAGAGCGTCGCGCTCCCCAAAGTGTACAGCCAGGCGCCCCGTTTCGGCACCGGTTCGTAGAGAGCGTGTTCGAGTTGGGTGACGATACCGGTCCGGTCTTCCATCCAATCTACGATGAACTTGCTAGCGGTTTCGGTTTGAGACCTGATTCTGCCGATCATTTCACTCCCAACTTCTTCTCTGACTCCTGAGCAACCTTAGAATACCCTAGACCACGTAAGGTTCCTGTGTGCTAATTCCCGGAATGCCTTCGTTGGTGTCGTACTCGTGTTTGACGTAGAGCTTGCCGTTCTCACGAACTTCGGTCTCGGTGTAGTGATACATGCCCCGCGGCGGCGGACCGGCCACGTAGTCGCCGTTTATGTCGTAGATCCCACCGTGACACGGGCAAAGAAACTCCCCTGTACCACCTATGACCATCCAGCGCACCGGACAACCCAGGTGGGCGCAGGAGTTTGACAGTACGTTGAGGTTTTTCTTTATCTCTTGAATCTCTGACTCCGAGAAACCTTCGCTCTTCTGGTCCAGGAAAGCGGGCCGCGTTGCCTCGCCTTTCCCGCCGTCCTCGTTGTGCGGCGTATGCCACGAGAGCCAGATGCCGTTCTTGACCACGAAGTCCCGGTCGGACTTCTGGGCCTCCGGGAACTCCTCTTGGATCTCCCGCTCTCCGTAAACCTGGTTTATGGGAAACTCGACCTCGAAGACCACCGGCTCGTCCTTGGGCACCTCGCTGATCGGGCCTACCTCTTGCCAGCCCGAGGAGACGTCCGATTGGCCGAGGAGGTTCGTTTTGATTACGGGGCTCAAGACGAAAGCCGCCGAAGGTATCGCGAGCAAAGCTCCCATGACCGTGCCTACAAGGCCAAAGCCGAGAAAATCACTCCGGGTTATCGGGTCTTTTTGTAACTCTGCCAACTCTCCTACCCCTTCTAGAAAGTTTTCGAACCGTAGTCCACGTAGATCATCAACGCCCCAAACCTTCCGGCGGCGGGCCGCTCTCTACCGTGAAGTCAGGCTGATTATATACCGTGAACGGAACCCTGGAGTTCGATTTCATGAAGCCCATATTCAGCGCCACAACCGCAGCCAAAATCCCCAGCCCCATCAGCACCACCCGATAACCGGTTCCGGGACTGCCGTAGCGGAACCGCAGCCGTCCCCGGAAGTACGTAATAAAAGCACCCAGCGTCGCCAAGATCATCACCAGCAACATTATGTAGCGCATGTAGAGAAACGGAAACGCCGCGAGCGGTGAGATCGAGTACAGGCCCGCAACCGCGGCCACCAAGGTAAAGAACCGTATCGGTATGCGGCCGCCACCTTCGGGGTGCCTCACCGCCCCCAGGTACATGGCGACGTTCGAGAGCACGAACAACCCGACTACCAACCAGAGGTTTATGACCAAGAGGTTCCCGTAAGTTCCCCCTTCGGTGAGCCTCTCGTAAGCGCCGCCCGACGCCGCCCCCGTCGCCGGGTCCTCGGGCTGGGAAGTCTTGAGCGAGTACATCACCGCAAACCCTATGATCGGCTGGAGCATGAGGAACCCGGCGCCCCAGGTAAGCCCGACCGAGGTGGTCCAATCGTAGAACGCCCGGTCTTCCTGGGTCTTGGAACGGATGTACATGAAAGAAGCGTAAGCCGCCAGCGCGAAAGCCGGCCACGAAAGGTTTGCGAAAGTGCGGTGCAAGACCATTTCCACGAACATCGGGTTGAAAACACCCTGCAGCGCCACGCCGAAGTTGGCGACGTTGCCCTGCGTGATCTCTATGGTCTGCGCCCCGCCGCCATTCGTCATGTAGGTGTCTATGCCGGTCATAATGACCATCCAGATCCAGATAAAGAAACCCATGGTGAAACCGAAGAGGATGTGACGCCCCTTGTAGAGCACGCTGTACCGGTCCCACTTGTAGTAGTAGGTGTACATACCCCAAAGGGCCAGGCCCATCGAAGCCATCGCGAGGGCGATAAAGTAGAAGAAGTGCGTAAACAGCGAAGTAGTCACCTGCGGGTAGAGGCCCACCAAGAGCACGACGAACAGCACAGCGAACGTCGCGCCGGTACTGAAAGTCAGGACGTTGAACCGCGCCAGCGAGTGCGCCAGACGGTCCATCCGCGGGCTGCCGGTACGGGCGCCCCAGGCTTGCAACACCGGGGCCGCCAGTGCAAACCCCACAAAGAGCTCGGCCCAGAACATGTGGGCCAGCATCGCAAAGCCCGTAAAAAACCTGGCCCCGCCAAACCCCGCAAAGGCGTCGGAGAGGTCTATCTGGCCCAGAAGGTGAAGCCCCGTCAAGCTTATCGTACCCAAATCCTGTTCTCCTTCTAGGCGCTGCCGCTGCGGTCTAAAACTGATTCTTCTCCGGAGCCGCCGTCCGAACCGTCTTCCAGGTTTCTCGCTCCCGAGCGGTACAGGATGGCGTGGTGGATGGCCCGGGGCTCCAGCCGTTCGTCGACGATGTAGTAGGTCGCGCCGCCGTTTTGCAGCGCCTCCCGAATCGGGCGCAGTGAGCGCCGATCACGGGTGTTGGCGAAGACGAGGACCCTGCCGTGTTCGAACTGGTCGTTCCAGGACTCGGACTCTTCTCTGGGAGCTTCCATGTCGGTAAGGATTGGGGTAACCCCGACCCGCGTGAGCGACCCCGCAAACAGTATCGCCGCCAGCGATACGAAGACCACCAAGGACGGAACCCCGATACCGGGCGTCGTGAGGGCGAAAAAGATGCCGAAGATAATGAAAGCTATGGCAAAACCTATGGGCACTTCGAGGCCGCGGCGGTCGTCCGGGACCACGATGTAACGCGTCCCTTCTGGAAAGGGCTCCGGCTCACCGGGGTCCTGACGTTTCAAAACGATGGTAAGGTCGTTTGGCCCGACGCCGAGCTTTCGTATGTCGGCCACGGCCTGGTTCAGTTCCTGGCCGTCGTCTATCACCCCGATCACCGTGTACTCGGAGGCTTGCTCCGTTGACCCCCGGTCTTTTTCCAAACCAGCTACCTCCATAGAGGATAAAGTCTTTTATCCGATCACCTGATTTTGCGTCGTCTCTTGCACTCTTGCAACCGGCGCTTTTTTGCTGTCCACAGCATACATGGTTCTGGGAATTGATACCAGACCACACCACCGATGCTCAGGTATCTCTTTCACACCCGGCCGCCAATTTCGGGCCAACCGCGAAAACGGCTTGTGAGAGTTTACCCTCAACCCCCTGGCCGTTCCGCTAAAATATAGAGTATGGACACTCGCAACAGACAACAACTCTACGAACCCAGTGGTTATGCAGGAGATGACTACGAGGAGCGTGGGCTCGGGACCTGGCTCAAGCGCAACCCGTGGTTACTTTTAAGGCTGTTTATGGTGATGGTTTTTACGTTCGGGGCCACAACGGTGGCGGCGAACTTCACCTACGGTTTGCAGTGGAACCCGGTAGAGTTGGACGTAGCCCAGATCAACGACGGCAGACTACCCGCGAGGCTAGAGATCGGGGACTACGTCGAGATCCGCGGTACCCCTGATATACCGGACGGCCTGAGAAAGGAAGATGTCGGTAGGCCGGGATCGAAGGTCGGCTCGGTTTCCAGGTATAGCACCGGATACTACTACTACCAGTTGGAAGAGACGGGCGACAACCTGCTCCTCCAAAGCATAGAGAACATACCCCATCCGGACACGGGAGAGGCCGTTTTGCAAGGCAAACTCTCGAACGTGGGCACGGTAGTCTTCCACGACGCGACCCAGGAAGGCCTTAATTCCACCAACCTTCCCCGAAACGAAAGCACCCCGGTTATAGAAACCGGCGACACACCGGAATACTATCGTCAGATCTTCCCCGCCTACGCGACAATAATCGGCCTGGGAGTTCTTTCTATAGCCTGGCTTGTCTGGAAGAAGAACAAACCGTTCGCTTGACGGATTTGTAGGCGGATCCAACCCCAAAGCGATAACGGGTTCACGACGGTAACGGAGTAATCGCCGGTATACTCAACCCCGGATCATGGAAATTTCTAGAGAAGACATACCGATTTCCAAAAAACCTCGCAAAGAGGCCCCCGCTCCCGCCATTATAGAAACCAAAGGGCTCACGAAGGTTTACGGACGGGTAACGGCGCTGAAGGATCTGGATCTCCGGGTAGAAGAAAACTCTATCTTCGGTTTTCTGGGGCCAAACGGCGCGGGCAAAACTACGGCCATGAAGCTGCTTTTGGGTCTCTCCCGCCCGACCTCCGGCTCCGGCACGGTTTTCGGCGAAGACATAGCCACTGGGAACTATGGGATTCGGCGCCGGGTGGGATACCTCTCCCAGGACCCGCGCTACTACGATCACATGACGGCCCGGGAGACGCTGCGTTTCGCGGCCCGGTTTTTCTACTCCGGACCGGAGGCGGCCATCGAGCGGCGCGTCGAGGAATCGCTGGTGCTTGTCGGGCTTTCGGACCGGGCGGACCGGAGAATCCGGGGTTTCTCCGGCGGCGAGCGCCAGCGGCTCGGCCTGGCCCAGGCCCAGATCAACGACCCGGAGTTGCTCATCCTGGACGAGCCCGCCGCCTCCCTGGACCCGATGGGCCGCCGCGACGTATTAGAGATTATAGAGCGTCTGCGCGACGAGCGGAACGCCACGATCTTCTACTCCACCCACATCCTCGATGACGTCCAGCGCGTCTCGGACTCGGTGGCGATCCTGCGCGCTGGCCATCTCCTGGCCCACGCCCCGATAGACGAACTTCTCCTGGTAGAGGGCACCGGGGCCGCCGTCTACGAACTTACCCTACGGAGCAACTCCGAAGAAGCCTTGGAGAAAGCCCGCTGGCGCCTGCGGTCGCAGAGTTGGGTCTCATCCCTAGAAGAATCTCTGGACCCGGATGGCGAGAGGACCTGGCTGGTAAAAACCGCCGACGGGGCGGTGGCCGAGGACAATTTACTACGGCTGGTTTTGGAAGACAGGGAAATAAAGGTCGCCGGTTTCGGGCGCAAAAAGCAGAGCCTCGAAAAAGCCTTCTTCGACCTTATAGAACCTGATAGAGGCGGGTGGGAACGGTGAAGCCCGGAGAACCCGCCGACGAGACCGTCGTCGAAGAGCCGCGAGAACGCGAAGAGCCCGACGTTCTCGAACCGGTAAAAGATACCCTCAGCGGTTTCCGTAACCTGGTAGGCAAGGAAAACGGGGAGTGGACGCGGGGCCTGTCGCTCGTGGCGCACGGCGCTATCTGGATGCTCATAGTCGCTCTCGTCTCCGTGGCCGTAGCTTTTGTCCGGATCCAGGTGGGAGTAGACGACACCCCCAAAGAGATAAACGACGCGGGGGCCCTGATGTTTTTCATTCTCGGGTCTGTTGCCTCGGTCATAGCCGTGGTCGCCAAGACGCAAGGCGCGATCATCGGCGAGAAGCAACTCGGCACCGCCGCGTGGGTCCTCTCGAAGCCCGCCTCCCGCCGGGCGTTCGTCCTCGCGAAGCTCGCGGTCCACTTCCGCTGGCTGCTCACGGTCACGCTGCTCCTGCCGGCTATCGTGTTCTACGTCCTCATTACGGCCGTCTCTACCGTCCCTCCACCGCCGCTGGCTTTTCTGGCCGGGGTGGCGATCCTCTGCCTCGGGCTTCTTTTCTACCTTTCGTTGTCGCTGCTGCTCGGCACCGTCTTCGAGAGCCGCGGAGCCTTAGCCGGCTGCGTCTTCGGGTTTATGGTCGCCGGGTTTATGCTCGCCAACTACGCGCCCTGGCTGACGGCCGGGTTTCCGTGGCTCTTCTTCCAGGCCGGGTACAACCTGGTGAAGCAAGTCGACGTTCCCCTTCATGCCCTGATCTCCATCCCGGCCACCGCGCTCTGGATCCTCTTGTTCGTCTTTCTAGCCCTGCGCCGATTCGAACGCGCCGAACTCTGATAGCCGCCGACGGCCAACCGCCGGTAGCTAACGGCCTCTTGGACGCAAGGCCCGAGCCTTACGCCCGGCGCAGTAACAGAAACTCCCAACCCAAACCGGCTGCGTTTTGATTAGCCCGCCCGTTATTGCTATATTTCTTCGGCATATAGCGCAACGTCAGGTCATTGCTAGAGGGGAGTACGGCTTTTGGGCGGCTTTTTCAAGTTTTCTGAGCGGGGCACCAACTTTCGGACGGAGATGTTCGCCGGGCTAACGACGTTCATGACGATGGCTTACATCATCTTCGTCAACCCGGCCATACTCGGCACCGAGGGCACAGGACTGGAGATCCCCGCCGTCTTCTTCGCCACCTGCGTGGCCGCAGCGGTGGCTTGCATAGCAATGGGTCTCTTCGCAAATTTCCCGGTCGCGTTAGCCTCCGGCCTCGGGCTGAACGCCATCGTGGCCTTCACCTTGATACTAGGTCTCGGGCTCTCCTGGCAAGAAGCGATGGCGGTCGTGGTAGTCGAGGGGGTTCTGATCACTATCCTGGTGCTCACTAACCTGCGGGAGGCGGTTTTGAATGCCATCCCCATGTCGCTCAAGTTCGCCATCGCGGTCGGCATCGGCTTGTTCATCGCGTTTATCGGCCTCAAGAACGGCGGCATCGTGGTTCAGGACCCGAGCACCTACCTGGCTCTCGGCGACTTTACGCAAGGGCCGGTGCTACTCGCCGTTACCGGTCTCATCGTGACGCTCGCGCTCGTCGCCCGCCAGATAAAGAGCGGCATCCTCGCCGGCATCGTCCTCACCGGCTTGCTCGGCATGGCCTTCGGGATCATCCCGCCACCGGAAGCCATCGTAGACTTCAGGTTCGATACCTCGACCATCGGCGGCGGAGTTCTGGCGGTGCCCCAGGTGCTGCAGATTTCGCTGATACCCGTGATCTTCGCCCTTTTCATGACCGACTTCTTCGACACGATGGGCACGATAATCGCCGTCGGGCAGGAGGGCAAAATGCTCGACGAAGAGGGGCGCCCGAGACGAAACGCATCTTGCTCGTGGACTCACTGGCCGCCGCCAGGGGCGGGGCGATGGGCGCCAGCTCCGTAACCAGCTACATCGAGAGCGGTTCGGGGGTCGCCGAAGGCGGCCGCACGGGGCTTACGAGCGTGGTGGTCGGTTTGCTCTTTCTTCTGGCGTTGCCTTTCGCCCCGCTGATAGCAGTGTTCGGCGGCTCGATCCCGATTCCCGGGCCGGAGGAAGGGCAGCAGATCTTCGTTTCTCCCGTAACGGCCCCAGCACTCGTGGTGGTCGGGTACCTGATGATTACCGCCGTCCGCTTTATCCCCTGGGACCGGGCAGACGACGCCATCCCGGCTTTTCTCACCATCCTTACGCTGCCGCTGACCTTCAACATTGCTTACGGCATAGGATTCGGCTTCATCTCCTACGTGCTGATAAAGGTGGTGCGGGGCAAACCCGGCGAGGTCCATCCCCTGCTCTACGGGACGGCGGCACTCTTTGCCCTGGCTTTCTTAGTCTGACCCGAACCGCAAAGCCTAACCCTCCGAAGCCTTCTTCCGACACGAAGACAAGATGCCGAAGTTTGTCGGCTTTCCGGGCAGGGTAAGAAGCCCTTGACTTAAACTACGTGTGAAACCTATTATATATTTATCGAGGGTATCAAAGGTACCGTTCGTTAAATACTATGGTAGGGGGGAGGTGAGTAGAAATAGGTATAACGGCCATAATCGCGTGGATAATAATCGGGGCCATCGCCGGGGTCCTAGCAAAATGGGTCATGCCGGGTCCGGACCCGGGCGGGTGCATAGTCACCGTTCTTATCGGAATAGCCGGAGCTTTCATCGGTGGTTTCATAATGCAAAACGTTTTGGGCTTCAGCGGCGGCGGGTTCATATGGTCCATTCTGGTGGCGACGTTGGGAGCGATCATATTGCTGGCCGTGTACCGTTTGATCACACGTCGGGCAGCATAGTCGCGTACGATGTATGACAGGCAAGCGGCACGGAGGCCGCACAACGAAAGGAGCACACGTGAGTGAGCAAAAAGGTCAGAAAGAAGGCGGCAAAGGCCAGAAGAGCGGCGGCGACAGCCCCCTCAAGACGGATCGCGGCCAAACCAGCATCCAAGACGGTGTCGTAGCCAAAGTAGCCGGCATCGCGGCCCAGGAAGTCGAGGGCATCAGGATGGGTGGCGGCGGCTCGCAGGCGGCCAGCGGGCTTATAGAAAGCATTACCGGTGGCGGCGGTGGTGGCGGCTCACAGACCCGCGGTGTGGCCGTCGAGGTTGGCGAAGAAGAAGCGGCCGTAGACCTCGTTATGACTACCGAATACGGCAAGTCTATACCCCAACTCTCCGAGGCTGTGCGCCGGAATATAGTGAACCGGGTAGAAAACCTGGTGGGCCTCAGCGTCACCGAGGTCAATATAACGGTAAGCAACATCTTCTTCCCGCAAGAAGAGCAGGATCAGCAGCAGATAGAAGGCCAGTAGCATCGCCCCCGGAAGCGTGAAGAGCTAGGTAGATAGATTGGCAGACAACCTACAGCTCGCGAGGGCCGCCCACGAAGCGGCCCTCAGTATAAAAGGTGTTCACCGGCTGGGCGCCGGCCGTTTCGTGGAAGCTGCAACCTACGGCGCCGGCGAGAAGGTGAGCGGCGTGGTCGTGACGCCTGAAAGGGTCGAGGTTCACATAGTAGCTACTTACCCGTCGGATAAGCCGGTTTCGGAGTTGGCCCAGGAAATCCGCGAAAAAGTGATTCCCGAAGTCGAGGGTAGAGATACCGACGTCGTCGTCGAGGACCTCGAGGTGGTAGAGAAATGAGGATCTTCAACAGGATAATAGTCATACTGTTGCTCGCCGGCCTCGTCGTACTAGGCATATTCGGCGTGATCTACAGCCTGCAGCTTTTCGGGTATGCCCTCTCGGACCTCTCACAGACCCTCGGGCTCCAGCAAATCTACGATGGCGGCGCGGAGGCGGTAGACGACGCCGAGAACGGCACCCTCCTACCCCTCGTGGCCTTCGTGCTGTTGGGCATCGCTCTGCTCGGCCTGATCCTGCTGATACTGGAGCTAAAGCCTCCGGCGCCGCGCCGGGTCAAGCTACAAGGCGATACCTATGCTACCCGCAGTTCGGTCAAAAACCAGGTTCTCGCGGCGGCGGACCAGACCTCGGAGATGATCAGCTCCTCCGCCAAGGTCAAGGCCCGCAGAAGCCCTGGCGCCAAGGTCGACCTCAAGGGCAAGATCCGCCGGGGTGAAAACGAGGGAGGGGCCGGTTCCAGCATTCGGGATCAGGTCGGGAAACACCTAAGCAACGTCGGCATACCGGTAAGCCAGATTAAGGTGAAAGTCTCGGAGGCCGACCCACGTACCGGTGGAAAGAGGGTAAATTGAACTTTTTCAACCGGCTCGTGATGCTGATTATCGCCTTACTCCTGATCGCGGTCCCGGCTTTGTTGTTGCTGGTGGCTTTCGGGGTTCTTTCCGCGGACCTTATAAACCAGTACACGAACTATCAGAGTGGCTTGCAAGCTTTGGGTAACCTCCAGATGTCAGACTTTACCCAACAGGTAAGGACCATAATAGCCATCGTGAGCGGGCTGGTGGCCCTTTTGGCACTCATTTTGTTGCTCCGAGAGCTTACTTTCGGGCAGCGGCTCGCGAGAGACGTGCTCGTAGAAGACACCCCGGGAAACGAGACCGTTATCAAGACGAGCGCCGTTTCCAGCCTGGTGGAGGGCGCGGCGCGGCGGGCGGGCGCCAAACCCTCGAAGATCTCTCTCAGTTCGAGGGGCAACACCTACAGCGTCCACTGCAAAATACAGGTTCCGGAGTCCGGTAACTTCAGTGAGATATCGTCCAACACCAAACAGAACATCCAGAACGCGTTTGATCGCTACAACGTGTCGCACCGGGACGTAGAAGTAACCGTACTGGGAAACTCATCCTAGAGAGGAGCAATATTGGCTAATTGGACCAACAAGCAGTGGGGCGCCGTAATCGGCGTAATCCTAGTGTTCCTGCTCGTCCTTATAGGCCCGGGCTATACGGCGCTCGCCATACTAGTCGGGGCCGTAGGATACCTGATCGGAAAGTTCCTGGACGGCGAGATCGACCTAGACGATCTTCGTGCCCGGGCCCAGGGTAGACGGTAGTAGCTTTCACTTAAACTTTCTCTGGAAGTCTGTAGAAAGTAAGTGTTGAAGTCATGGTAGGAAAAATGAGGAAAGGGAGGCAAGTATGCAAACAGCGTTGCTGCAGCTAAACGAGCTACAGACAGCGACATCCAACTTCTTTCTGTGGTTTACCACGGGAGGTATGTTGCTCGGCACCGTACTGTTCCTGTACTGGGCGACGACCGGCCAGCCACAGAATTATCACCACTACGTAACCAGCGCGGTTATCACCCTCTGGGCGTCGATGATGTACATAGTTATGGCCGTCGGTGCCGGGGCCGCGATCATCACGGAACCGGACGGTGAAGCCCGGATCTTCTACTACGCCCGCTACATAGACTGGACGATCACTACTCCGCTGCTGCTCCTCGGCCTTGCCTGGGTCGCACTGGGTAGCATCGGCCGTAACCCACAACTCGTGCTCGGTTTGGTTGTCGCGGACGTGGCGATGATCCTGACCGGTGTTCTCTCCGGTGCTTGGGCCGGTGGGTTCAAGTGGTTCTGGTTCGTACTTAGCTGCATCTTCTTCCTGGCAGTGCTCTTCCTGATCTGGGGTCCGCTCCAGACGGCGGCCCAGAGCGGCGTCTCGCCAGAGGCGAGCCTGTTCTATCCGCTGGCACTGATACTGACGGTGCTGTGGTTCGCTTACCCCGTCGTGTTCTTTATCGGCACGGAAGGCGTCAGTGTTATTTCCATCGGGTTCGAGGTGTTCCTCTACGCGTTGCTGGACATTTCGGCCAAGGTCGGCTTTGGCATAATCCTGCTCGGGGGCGTCCGGCGGATTAGGGAGCAAGGCGGCCGGGCGGCCCGCGCGTAAACCCCGCCAACAGCAAGGTGAACCCCAAAGGGGCGGCATTTCGCCGCCCCTTTCTCTTGCCCTTTTTCTAGTGTACCTTGCTTTGAAGGTTGTTGAGGGTTACGTACCCCGGTAGGCGGAGATGTCTTTTATCTGGGCCTCGACCCAGTGCTCTACGGTGTTAGACCGGACTATCTGCCGGAGCTTCTCCGCCCTCGCGCGGCGTTCTTCTGCGCCCATAGAAAGGGCCTCGTAGATAGCCTCGGCCTGCTCGTCGATGTCGAACGGGTTGACCGTTAGTGATGGCTCGCCTAGCTCTTCGTACGCCCCGGCGTTCTCTGAGAGTATAAGGACGCCGTCGCGCTCGTTTACAATAGCCGCTTCCTTGGCGACGAGGTTCATGCCGTCACGCACGGCGTTTACCAGCAAGACGTCGTAGTTTTTATAGGTCGCGACCGAGCCGGGGAAGTTGTCGTCCATCAGGAGCTCGACGGGCTTCCACGGGCCGGTGCCGTGGCGGGTGTTGATTTCTTCTACCGTTTTTCGGACGGCCTCGGCGTACTCGGCGTATTCCGGGACGTTCTCGCGGGAAGGCTGCACGCGGGCCAGGAAAGTCACCTGCTCCCGCATTTCGGGGTGACGCTCCAACATCCTGCCGTAAGCCTCGAAACCCCGGACGACGTTCTTCGAGAGGTCCATGCGGTCCACGCGGACGAGAAGCTGGCCCGGTAGCTCCTGGATCTCCGGTTCTTCTTTCTTCACGGCGTCGCCTTCGGCCAACTCCTCGAACTCTGCGGGGTCTATAGAAATAGGATACGCCCGAACCCACACCTCACGCCCATCTTTGTATACGACGCCTTTATCGGTGTCTCCTTCGAGCCCCAACGTCTGGATGGCAGTTTCTATAAAGTTCCGGGCGTAGCGGCTGGTGTGAAAAGCGACCGTGTTCGCTTCCAGGAGGCTTTCCAGCACGCCTTTCCGGATGTATTCGGGCAGCACCCGCCAGTAGTCCGGCTCGGGCCAGGGAATGTGTACGAACAGCGAGACGAAAGCGTCGTCGGCCTTCTCCGCGAGATGTTCGCGCAGAAAAAGCGGGACCATGTACAGTTGGTAGTCGTGCAGCAGGATTACCGGTGACTCCATGCCTTCGACGGTGCGGGCCGTTGCTTCAGCGAAATTCCGATTTACGGCCACGTACCCGTCTTCCCAGGCCCGACGGGTCTCATCCCCGAACCTCGGCGAGTACGGAAGGTTGTAGAGGCCATGCTGGACAAACCAGAGCAGCGGGTTGGCCACCCGATTGTACATCAGGTCGTAGGCTTCGGCGTCGTGCTCGACGAGGGTTACGCGCAGGTCCTCGACTTCGTACGGGGCGGACTCCCGGGACACTTCGATGTCTTCTTCGCTCATGGCCGAGGCCACCCAGACGGAGTTTTTGCGTTGGTTTACGACGGCGTTCAGGGCGGTTACGAGACCCCCGGCCCCGCGGGAATAGTTACGACCGCCGGATTCCGTGCGTGAGAAAGTCACCGGTCCCCGGTTCGAGACGATCACGAACTGCCCGTCGCTGTGCTCCATATTTTCCTTTCCGGTTCCTAAACTACTTCTGCGGCTTCTATACCCCGAGTAGTTCAGCGAAAAGCACCAGATCGTCGCGCAGCAACCGGGTGGTGAGGTAATGGTCCCGGACGTGTTCCTTGCCGCGGCGGCCTATGCCCCGGGCGAATTCTTCGTCCTGGAGTATCTTGATGCAGGCGGCTGCGGCCTCAGGGATCGTATCTATGAGTAATCCGCCACCCTTCGCGACCTGCATCGGGATGCCACCTACCCTGCTGGCGACCGTGGGCCGGCCTTTCCAGAGCGCCTCGGTCACCACGAGCCCGAAACCTTCGCGGATGGACTTTTGTATGACCACGCTCGCCAGGGACTGAAAGGCGTTCACCTCGATGGCGCCGACATTGGTGAGGTTCGAGAACAGGAAGATATCCTGGTCGTCGGAGGCGTAGTTGACGGTCTTGTACCAGTAGTCCCACCCCTCGGGGTCGTCGTGGGCCATAGAGCCGATGAGCACGAGTTGTACACCAGGCACTTTTTCCTTCACGGCCCGGTAGACGTCTATAACGCCCAAAGGGTCCTTCCAGGGATCGAAGCGGGAGACCTGCACCATAAAAGGCCGATCCGTATCCACGCCGAACTGGTTCACGATGTAGCGGGCATCGTCTGCCGGAAGGGCCATATTCTTCGGTGAGAGTGGGTCTATGGCCGGTGGGATCAGGGTGAGACCCGGCAGGTTCATGTCGGGGGGCGTGTACTCTTGCATGGTGTAGATTTGTGCGTCGTAATCTACTATGTAAGGTTCGAGGTAGTCCAGCACCTGGCGGTTTGGTGTGGAGGTGTCTATGTGACAGCGCCAGATCCACCTGGTATTCGGCGAGTATCCGCCGCTGAAGTGCTTCATTAGGGCAGGCTGGGGATCGTGGACGAAGATTATGTCCCACTCGTCTTGTAAGGCCGCAGCCGACTGCCGATTGTACTCCTCGTATATCGCCCGGTCTTCGACGCTGAGTTCGTATTCGGCACCCTGGAGCGCGTTGTGGAAGCTCTTCGTTACGTTGAAGAAAGGCTCCGCCCCGAACATTACGTCCCACTCAACTTTCAAACCCACGTCGCGCATCAAAGGGACCAGCGTGTAAAGGATTTCCGCGACCCCGCCACCGAAACTGGTGGCGTTTATATGCAGGACCCGGGCGCCATCCAAACGTTTCCCGAGATCCAGGACCTCCTCGTAGAGGTCGCGGCGTATGATGCTTCGGTAGTCGGCAAGCGATTTGTTGCCGGGGTTTACTCGCTGTAACATGGCATCCTAACGGTCACTGGACAATTGCAAACTGGATGCAACAAACTGTATACGAACGCGACGGTCCCGCGCAAGCGGTAGACAGGAAATTTTGTGTGGTCGGGAGTTTTTTAGCCGGTTTGGTTTCTAGGAACGGTAGAAATTTGGCGCACCATCCTGAGACGCGTTCCGCTACCGGTGGTAGTTTCGAGTGCCACCTCGTCCACCAGGCTTTTTATTACGGTGAGGCCAAACCCTCCCCGTGAGTTGGGATGGCCGGAAAAATCTTCTTCCTCGAAACCTTCACCGGCATCTTTCACGGTAATTTCGATCGCCTCGGGCGAGGTCCGGTACTCTATCTCGAAAGAGTCGACCTGCGCGTGACGGATCACGTTGGTGGCAGCTTCGGTAATGGCCAACTTCAGGTCGTACATGTCTTGTTGTTCCAAGCCGGCAAGTTCCCCGACCTGGGACATCACGAGCCGGGCGAGCAGAACGTACTCCGCCCGGCTAGGGATTTTTAAAGAAATCGGTTCTGTTGCGCCGATCTCTTCACCCTGGTTTGTCTCTATGGTTTCCCGATTCACGGAAAATCCTCTGGCCTCCGAAAGCTCACTGTCCATGACGGCAAATCTTCTAAAGGTTTGCTTGTGTCAAAGGGTATGTTACCCCGGTACAACTTTTCTCAACCAGACACGGTTTTTATACCGGACTACGCGCCACGATGACCGACGCCGGTACGTAACCGACGCCGGTGTGCAACAATGTTTTAGGAGCTTTCCCTACTGCGCGGCATCTCGACGGCCGCTTCTTCCTCGTCTTCCTCTATTTCGGCTTCTTCAGCGGAAGACTCTGTTGGCATATCTACCTCGGCAGACGCCGCGCCTACGGCTTCTTCGTAGATCTTCTCCGGGTCCTGCTCCCCGCTATTTGTACTGCCGGGAGATCTGCGCTGGGCATAGCCGTCGCTGGAGCCGTTCGAGCCGTTCATGTTGTCCATAAACGGCTTGAAGAGGTCTATCGGGACGGGAAGGATGATCGTGGAGTTCTGCTGGTTTGCCACCTCGTTCAGTGTTTGGAAGAGCCTTATCTGCATGGCCGTTGGAGTTTCGAGGGTGTCGGCGGCCTCGCGGAGGCGTTGTGAAGCCTGGAACTCACCCTCGGCGGAGATGATCTTGGCCCGCCGCTCGCGCTCGCTCTCGGCCTGGCGCGCCATCGCCCGCTGCATCTGTTGCGGAATTTCTACGTCCTTGACTTCCACGACGCTGACCTTTATCCCCCACGGGTCGGTCTGCTCGTCGATGATGCCTTGTAGCTCGCTGTTTATGGTGTCGCGGTTGGTGAGCAAGTCGTCGAGGTCTTTGTTGCCCAGCACGCTCCTCAGCGTCGTCTGGCTGATCTGGCTGGTCGCCTGCACGAAGTTCTCTACCTCTACGACGCTATTGTTCGGATCAACGACCCGGAAGTAGACCACGGCGTTGACCCTGGCCGGCACGTTGTCCCGGGTGATGATGTCTTGGGGCGGCACGTCCATCGTAACGGTCCGCAAGTCTACCTTGATCATGTTGTCTATAAAAGGCAGCAAGATAAAGAGTCCCGGTCCCTTCGGCCCACCCTGAATACGCCCGAGGCGGAAGATCACCCCGCGCTCGTACTCGTTTACTATCTTGATCGCGCTGGCCGCCACGGAGAGTATGAACACCACAAGGATCACCAGGGCGACGAGCCCAATCAACCCTCCGGACGCCTGCAACAAAGCTAATTCGATCACCTGACTCCTCCTTCTAGATTGAAACGCCGCGCAAAACCATATGGTTCTTTAGCTTATTTTAACCATTTTGGGTCCGCAGATAGTGTTGCCGGTTACGGCCGGCTCCGAGAAAACGTCTCTGGCACCACCTCCGTGAGAAGCCGTACTCCTTCACGACCCAATTGTACCACCGGCGACTATTGCTATACAGAAATGAGTAAAGAGGAGGCCAGGGGTGGCCTCCTCTTTACTGGTTCCGGCGTATTTGTGGGCTGTTCACTCGTGTTGTCTATATTTGGTGGACGGGCGCCAGCACCTCGGTCGTTGAGATGCTGGCGTACAGGATGGCTTACCCGCTAGTAATAGAATCCGACGTGGACGTGATCGTAGTGTCCGTCGGTGGCCCCGTACCCACCATAGTTTTGCCACTGGTAGCCGTTCCAAGAACCGGCGATCAGGTTCCCCCAGATAACGTAGTCGACTCTATACGCGCCGCTGTTGTTCAAAGCGAAACTCGCCACCGCATCACCGAGCGTAGTATCCGAAGCATAAGCTCCCCAGCCATCCGCCACCATAAAGTCCAGCGCCAAGTCAGAACTGGGTGGGTGACCGGCGTACGTCGAGATGGCGCAAGCTCCGAGCTGCCGGCACGCTTCATTGGCGAACTCTTGTACGTGTGGTGCGACCGCACCGCCCTGCACCAATACATCACTTTCGGGCGCCGGTATGGGCTGCGGGACAGGATCCGAGACCGGCGAGTTGGCTTCCTCCTCGGGCTCCGGTACTCTTTCAGGCAATTCAGGTGTTTCGTCTACTGCCGGCACAGCTTCAGGTGTTTCTTCTACGACCGGCGTAGTACTGGGGGCTTGCTCTTGCTGCTCGGCAAGTTCGGCGGCGGCCAGTTGGTCTGCCTCATACTGTTCCTGGGCGGCTTGCTCTTCTGCAGCCTGAGCCTGTTGGGCTTCGAGCGCTTCTTGCTCCTGCCGGGCCTTGATCTCCGCAGCTTCCTCTTCGATCGCTAGCCGTTCGGCTTCACGATCCGCGGCACGCTGGGCGGCGGCCTGCTCTCTGGCTTCCTGCCTCGCAGCCTCTTCGGCCGCAGCGTCCTCTGCGGCTTCCTGCTCCCTAGCGGCGGCCTCTCTCTCGGCGGCGAGTTCGAGTTCGGCTTGCCGTTGGGCCTCTGCAAGCTCTTCCGCTTCCTGCTCAGCGCCGCGCCGCGCCTCAGCGCGTCGCTGCGCTTCCAATTCGGCCGCCTCGGCGGCTTCCTGGGCTTCTAGGGCGGCCTGACGCTCGGCCGCCCGCTGCGCCTCCTCTATCTCGGCCTGACGCTCAGCGGCCCGCTGCTCTTCCAACTCCGCAGCCTCTGCGGCCTCCCGGGCTTCTATGCGAGCTTGACGGTCCGCCGCTTCTTCCGCTTCCTGCGCCTCCAGCCGTGCGGCTTCAGCCGCCTCTTGTGCCTCTATCTCGGCCTGACGCTCTGCCGCCCGCTGCGCCTCCAGTTCCGCGGCCTCTGCGGCTTCCCGGGCTTCTATGCGAGCTTGACGGTCCGCCGCTTCTTCCGCTTCCCGTCGTGCGGCCTCAGCCTCTTCTCGCGCCTCTAGCTCAGCCTGCCGCTGTTCGCGCAGTTCCGCCAACCGGGCTTCCTCATCAACGGTATCGGGAGCCGGTTCCGGCTCCGGAGATGGTTCCGGCTCCGGGGATGGTTCCGGCTCCGGGGATGGTTCCGGCTCCGGGGATGGTTCCGGCTCCGGGGATGGTTCCGGCTCCGGGGATGGTTCCGGCTCCGGGGATGGTTCCGGCTCCGGGGATGGTTCCGGCTCCGGGGATGGTTCCGGCTCCGGGGATGATTTCGGTTCTGGAGCCGGCTCGGAATCGGGCTCGGGAGCGGGTTCTGGTTCAGGATCTGGCTTGGGGTGGGATTTCGGTTCGGCAGACTCTGATTCTGACTTAGGCTCGGGCGCCGGCTCTGGTTCCGGATTTGGTTCCGGTTTGGAAGCAGGCTCTGGTTCTGGCTTAGGCTCTGGTTCTGGCTTAGGCTCGGGAGTTGGTTTCGGTTCTGGAGCCGGCTCGGAATCGGGCTCGGGAGCGGGTTCTGGTTCGGGAGCCGGGGCCGGTTTGACGGCGGCGGCTTTAACGGCGAATTCCCGGCTGAGTTTCTCGGCGTTGGCACGGGCGAGCTTGGCCTGCCGTTCCTGCTCTTTTTGTATAGAGGCCTGCAGGTCGGCGGAGAGTGAGTTCAGGTAATCTTCGGCTTCGGCCTCCGCCTCGACGGCGGCGTCTTTGCGGTCTACCGCGGCGTCGATGGTTTCGACACGCTCGGCCCGTTGTTTTTCGAGTTGATTTTTCTTCGCCCGGAGATCGTTCCTTGCCTGTCCGACACGGTCGAACTCCGACCGCTCCTCGGCGAGGAGGTCTAGCCAGAGGTCCATCCGGGAAGCGAAGTTCGAGAAGTCCTCGACCCCGACCAAAACGTCCATGAACCCGACGTTGCCGCTCTTGTACACCTGAGAGGCCCGGTCTTCGAGTTCTTCCTGGGCCTTAGCCAGACTCTTCTCGGCCTGCTTCAGCTCGACCTCGGTATCGCCTATTTTCGCATCCAACTCGTTCAACTCAAAGAGCGCGTTGTTGTAAGCGTTCTGCGCGGCGGCGGAGTCCTGCCGCATCTGTACCAGACGTTCCCGGGCAACGTCCAAATCGTCCTTACCGTTCTCCGAGTCCTGTACTTCCGCCCCGGCAGTGAGCCCGGTGACCAACACCAGGGCGCTTGCGAGACTGAGAAAAACAACTAAGCTCACCCTTCGAGACATCCGACCGGAATCCTTCCATGCGTTTTTTGACTTTTCTTTTTCTCTAAAGGGGATTACTAAAGCGAATCCCCCCTCCTAAGCCGAAAACTCTAAAAGAAACACCCCCAATACCGCAACGTACCTCTTGTCACGAATTTATGCCTGTATACGGATACTTCGCTTAAGTAAAAGGGATTTGCGTTTTAGCTTCGACACTCTATTTTAATAAAACTTAACATTTGCAACCAAAGTGTAAAGTCTTGTCACAACCTTGCCTCTGCAAGCAGGTCATTTAAGGCACAAGATGTTGTACACAGGACCAAAATGCGTGATCCGGGCCTAAACCTATGCAACAGGGCTGTTGTGGAGCATTTTATGACACTGGGCTTGTATTTTGGGGCTTCCAAGGTGGCGAGGTCGGGCTTATCTGGGGGATACGGGCAGTTTCTGAAGCGCGAGGAAAGCCCGCCAGAAAGTTCTTTTGGCCGCCTCGTCGTCGAGGGCCGTAGAAAGGGCGGGCAGGGACAGGGCGGCGACGCTGCTCGTCCAGGAGAACCAGACGCCGGGGGTGGCGTCTGAGAATGAATTCCGGGAGAGTGGATAGTTTAGAGAGTCCAGTTCGCGGTCTGCACCGGGTCCGATAGAAACCAGGACGGAGGGTTGGAGCGAGAGGAGCCCTTCCAGCAACAGACCGGTAGAAGCCCAGGTGACGTAAGAGTCCGAAAGTTGGATGGTTTCCAGGCTGAGCCGCAAAGCCTCGAGAAGTCGGGGGCCGATGGGTTGATCTACCAAGATCACGATTCCGGAAGACGGGTCTCCGATAGGCTCGGGATGCCCGGCTTGCCTCAGACGGCGGGCTATAACGCCGGCCTCCCGGGTAACTTTCTTCCGGTAGTCTTCTTCCGGGCTGTTCACGATGGATGCGCCAACGGCAACCCGGAAAGACTGATCGTGAAAGTGGAAACCACCGCGCCGGCCGAACCCGATGATTCGGGAAACAAACCCAATCCGAAATTCGGGAAAGCCCCGGAACAGACCATCCGACGAACGCGACGGGCCAGAGCGCGTCGCAAACAGCAGGACGAAGGTTTCGTAGAGATTGGGTCTTCACGCGTAATAGGACCCGGTATCCCGGTGGTTTCGACCGGAGATAGCTTCGACCGTAGCGGCTCGAACGAATGTTGGGTTTGTTCTCTGAAGCGCACGAATAGAAGTGTAACTTGCAGGGGTTTCCTCTCCAACAAAGATTCGTGGGACGAGGTAGTTTTGTCGAGTTTACAGGGTCCGCACATCTCTGTATAATCCTCCGAATTATGAGCGGGGGAAACGTGCGTCGTCTTCAAGACGCGAGGAGAAAGCGGGCAGCCAGAGAGGCGCACAAGCAACCCAGACGTGCTCCCGAGAAAGCCTCTCAGTTGGAACGTCCCGGTCGCCGACCCGGGGTGCCTAAGGGCCGGGATCTCCGCGGCAACCTTCTAACCACTATCAACCACGGGTACCGGCAGCGGCGTTTTTTGGTGGGTTCTGTTGCGCTTTTGGGTATTCTGGCGTTATTTCTGGCCGTGCTGGTTCAAAGCCCGGGCGCGGCCGACCAGCAGTTGTTGCCCATGGACCCTAACGAGGTGGGTCCGGGGGCGGTAGTGGCGGAAGCTGACGGCTTGGAAATTTCCACCCCCATACGTCCGGCGGATCTAACCGGGCTCGGCTACCACCCGGAAGGTGAGGAGGCGCTGGAGCTCCAGCCCGTGGGGGAGGACCTTTCGGCGAACCCGTTGTTTGGCATCTTTAGCGGCGCTTCGAACCCCGAAGACGTTTACTATCACGTGATGGACCGGGAGCAACGGGAAGGTTCCGGCACCGGCGCGCTCGACCTGGGGGCCGAAGCGGGGACCAGGGTTTACGCGCCCGTTACCGGAATAGTCACGGCCGTCCGTCCAGACCCCAAGATGCAAAACGCGAACGTAGTAGAGATCCAACCCGCCAAAGCCCCCAACACCCGGGTTCTCGTCTCTCTCTTGCAAGAAGTCAGCGGCAACATAGGCCCTGACGCCCGGGTCACCGCCGGAACGACGGATCTCGGCTCGACGGCAGACCTTGCAAGCATTACCGAGCCGCAACTGGCGAAACATACGAAAGGTTCCGGAAACCACGTCACGGTTTTCGTTTTGCAAGCCAGCTAAAGTCAGCCAAAGCACCAACGTGCCGTTCGAACGCCACCCGCTTTATCCGGGCGCCTACACTTTATTGTCCACGATGTACTATTATCTGCCACCATGATAATCGGTCTTTTCGAAACGTTCCCGGCCTTCGCCGTAGCCATGATAACGGGGTTTATAGTCGGGATAACGATCCACGAGGCGGCCCACGCTTACTCCGCCTACCGGTTGGGGGACGACACGGCTTACCGGCAAGGTCGGGTAACGCTAAACCCGTTGTCTCACCTGGACGTATTCGGGAGCCTGATGCTCCTAATGGCGGGTTTTGGTTGGGGGAAACCTACCCCGGTAATGCTCTCCAAGCTGCGGGGTGGCGTGTTCGGACCCGTGATCGTGGCGCTCGCCGGCCCGGCCTCTAACCTGCTCATACTAGCTATTTGCGCCGTCCTGATCCGTATTCCGACGTTCCAGGGTGGAACCCTCGCGCTTTTGTTGGTCGGGGTGGCGTTCGTAAACGCGCTGCTCTTCGTATTCAACCTCATCCCCATACCGCCGCTCGACGGGTCGAAGATCATCTTCCCCTTCCTGCCCCGGGCGTTGGACGGCTTCGTCAACTTCATGAACCAGTACGGGCCGATAATCCTATTGGGGATGGTGCTGCTGCTCGTGTTCGCCCCCGGCGGGTATTCGCCGCTCAGTCTGATCCTGAACTTCGTAGAACCTCTGCTCGTCTTCTTCGGTATTCCCTCACCTTTCGGTTGATCAACCGACTGGCGCAGCCGGCATAGTCCCGGTGGAGCCGCAACGGAAGAGGGCAACCCCGAATTCGCATGAGGGGGGGAAAACTGCGAACCCGACGCTGCCCAAACTTATTTTACCTCCGGTTTTCGAAATATGTACCTCAACTTCAGGTACATATTTTTGCTTACCCGGTATTTACCCGGCGCGGCCATCTTGTGGTTCGTCGGTATTTTCGGAGATAGGCAGTACGACAGAGAAGACGCTGCCGGCATCAGGCTTGCTTTGGACCTGGATCTCCCCCCTGAGGTGGTCTGTGATCTCTTTGGCAAGCGCTAGTCCGAGGCCTGTTCCGTCGGCCCGGGAGGAGCCCTGGACTCTGTAGAAGCGGTCGAAGATGTACGGTAGCTCTTCTTCGGGGATGCCGCATCCCTGGTCTTTGACGCTTACGACCGCGTGGCCGTTTTCGCGGAAGAGGTTCAGGTCCACCGGGGAGTCTCTGTCGGAGTATTTGAGGGCGTTGTCCAGCAAAATGGCGAGCATCCGGTGTAGCTGGGTCGGGTCCGTCTCGACCGGCGGGACGTCTTCTTCAGCGTGGATGTTCACCGGGCGGCCCGTGTAACTGAAGTCCCGCCGCAAGGTGTGCAGCAGGTCTTCGAGATACACCTCTTCCAACCGGAAGGTCATGGCATTCGCGTCCAGGCGGCTCAAGTCCAGGAGAGTGCGGGCCAGGTTCTGCAAACGCTCGGTCTGGACGCGCATCTCATCGAGGAAGCCTACCCGGACTTCTTCACTTTCTTCGTCCTCCATCAACTCCAGATAGCCGGAGAGGGCGAAGAGCGGGGTCTTTAGTTCGTGGGAGGCGGTGGCGATGAACTCGGCCTTTACCCGTTGCACGCGCTGTTCCTCGGTCACGTCCCGGAGTATCGCCAGGGCGCCTTCTTCTATCGGCGCGGCGCGGACCTCTATCAGGCGGTTACCGGCTTCCACCGCGGATTCGGTCACGGGGCCGTCGTGGCCGGCCCTGGTGAGGATCTCCTGTAGCCGGCCGCGGAAAGAGCGGTCCGAGGAATTCAACAGTTCACGGGCCCGGGGGTTCAAGAAGATGGTGTTCAGGTCTTTGTTTACCCCCACGACGGCGTCGGTCATACCGTCGAGAATGGCCCGTCCGCGTTCTTTCTCCTGCTCTACCTGCTGAAAAGCTCCTTGCAGAGAAACGGCCATCGAGTTGAACGTATTGCCCAGGGAGCCGACTTCGTCCTCTATGCGAGTCCGTATACGCTCTTCGAAATTGCCCTCGGCGAGCCGTTCGGCGGCAAACCCCAACCGGCTGATCCGCCGAGAGATCAAGGTAGCCACCACGTAGCCCGCGAAACCGGTTATGAGCAACGCCAGGACACCCGCCAGAAAGACTATGCGGTTGATCCCTCTTATGTCGGCGGCAGCGTTTAGTTCGCTTTCCAGGAAGTACCGGGTAAAGACCACCGTCGTATTCTCTTCCCCGGGCACGCCAATAGGGGCGGCGTAAGTAGCAAGTTGCTGGCCCTCGCGGGGACCCGTTTCGATAAGCTCGATGTCCCTTCTGGAATCTCCGGTGTTTGCGGCCCTTCTCACCACCCGGGGGTTCCATTCGAGGTTGTCAGAACCCTGGAGCTTCCTCTGGTCCGGGGCCCGGACTATGCCCCACTGCAAGCCCTGAGTCGAGGCGAAGGACCGGATCCGCTGCTGGGTAATACTTCCTCTGTTACGTCGGAGCACCTCTTCGTACTGGTTTCCAACCTGGGCGAAGTAGGCTTCGCTGGAGCGCTCCAGGGTGTTGATGAGGATGGGACGCACGATCTCGTAGGCCGTTATCCCGGCGAAAGCCGTGACCAGCATGAACAGCGCCGTAAGCCACACCCGGATGCCGATGCGGGGTTGAAACCGGCCACCCGGTTTCGGGAAGAGGCGGCGGCGCGGCCGGGGCCGGGGGTCCTGGTCTTGCCTCCGGTCCTGCCTCCGGCGGAGGACGTGTTTCTTACCGGAAAACATACCCGACACCCCGCGCGGTGTGGATGAATTCTGGGTTGCGGGGGTCGCGTTCGATCTTCTCGCGGAGATGGCGGATGTGTACGTCTACCGTTCTTTCGTCCCGGAATTCGTCTCCCCAAACCCGGGTTAGCAAGGTACTACGGGAGAATACCCGGCCCGGATTCGAGGCGAGCGTTACCAGCAACTCGAACTCCGTATACGTGAGATCCACCTCGCTCCCACCGACCGCTACCCGGCGGCTGGGAATGTTTATCTTTAGCCCGTCGTAGCTGAGTTCGTCCTGGCGCTGGCCGGCCGGAACCGAAACCCGGCGCATGATGGCCCTTATTCGCGCGACCAACTCCCGCACGGCAAACGGCTTGGTGACGTAATCATCCGCCCCAAGCTCCAAGCCGACGACCCGGTCTATCTCGTCGTCGCGGGCCGTCAACATGATGATCGGCACTTCGCTCGAAGACCTGATGCGCCGGCAAACTTCCGTCCCGTCCAGCTTTGGAAGCATGATGTCCAGGATGATGAGGTGGGGTTCGTAAGAACGAAACGCCTCCAATGCTTCTTCGCCGTCAACCGCGACGAGTACCTGGAAACCTTCCCGCTCCAGGGCGTGTTCCAGCATCTTCTGGAGCGACGGTTCGTCGTCTACCAGGAGAATTCTCCTCGTCATGCCTTGTACGCCCTGAACCATAACCTACTCGCCTCTTCAACCGCGCCGAGTAATTACAACTTTCGGGCTTTATTCTACCATCCTAGCCATCATGTTAGCGAGGCTACATTGACTTCGGCTTCGCCGCCCACGAATTGCCTGACGGCGTCCAGCAGGTCTTCTTCGTTGCTCAACTGCACCGCCTCGACCGCCGCCGAGCGCCGCCGGAGGTATGCGGCCACGACCCGCGATTCATCAGGTCCTCCGTCGGAGGACTTACCGGGCTCGGAGAGCGCCGCCTTCGCGAACCGGGAGATCCCGGCGGCATCGTCCGCCTCGAAGCCCTGGTGGGAGATCAGACGTCCCCCGGAGAAAGCGAAGATCTCGACGAGCCCGGGTTCAGTGGACGGGGTAACTACCGCCTGCACGCCTTCGGCGCTGACGACCGCCCGCGTGAGGCGTATCCGCTTTATGCCGGCGACGAGGTCCCTGAGACGCGCCGCCGCTTCGAACTCCTGCTCCCCGGCCATCCGGTCCCTCTCTTGGACGAGCGCCGCCAGGTGCTCTTCTCCTCCTTCGCCGCGCATGAGGGCCGTAAGCTCTTCTATTACTTCCGTACGGTACTCGGCCTCGCCCATGCCCATGCACGGTGCGCAGCGGTTCATCTGTCCGTAGAAGCAAGCTCCCGCCTCACCGGAGCATTGTTTTAGGGGGAAAATCCTGCCCAAAGCCTCGATGCAGGTGTCTAGCACCCGGGCGCTCCGGTACGGCCCCAGGTACGTAACACCCTCTTCTGATTCGGTACTCGGGACTCTTTCGGGGACCGGGTACGGCTCGTTCATGTCCAGCCTTATAAACCAGCTCGCCCGCGGCTCCCGGCCGACGGAGTTGTAGCGCGGCAGAAGACGTTTTATCTCGCGGGCCTCGTGGATCAGGGCGTGGAGTTCGCTCTCGGTTTCTTCGTAGCGGACTTCTGCGACCTCTTCGACGAGGCGACCGATCTTGCGCCGCCCATCCCCGCCGTTGAAGTAGGTCCGCACCCGCACCCGCAAGTCCTTTGCTTTGCCTACATAGAGCACGGTACCGTGCTTGTCCACGAAGTAGTAGACGCCGGGCGTGTTCGGCACGTTCTCGGCGAGGTGCTGCTTCTGGGCTTTTATGCGCCGCCGGCTTCCACCTTTGAGCGTAACCGCCTCCCCCACGGTCCGCACCCCGGCGGATTTCAGGAGCTTCTGGAGTTTCAGGAATACTTCGGCGGTGGCCGCCGCGTCGGAGAGGCCCCGGTGGTTCGGGACCTGACGCACCCCGAAATGCCCGGCCAGGGAACCGAGCCGGTAACGCCGGAGCCCCGGGACCAACGTGCGGGCGAGCTTCAGGGTGTCGAGTATGGGGTTCGGGAGCGGTTCGCCCCGGGCGGCCGCGACAAATGAACAATCGAATTGGACGTTGTGCCCGACGAGCACCGCGCCCTCTACGAACTCTTCGAAAGCGGGCATGACCTCGCCGACCGGCGGCGCGCCCTCTACCATCGAGTTCGTGATGCCGGTCAAACGAACGACGAACGGCGTTATGGGCATGCCCGGGTTTACCAGCGTGGAGAACTCCTCGACTATCTCGCCGTCCGCAACCTTCACGGCACCTATTTCCGTTATGCCGCTTTTATTGGACGAAGTACCGGTAGTCTCCAGATCGAAGACGACGTAAGGCGCCTCCTCCAGCGGAAGCGCGGCCAAGTCCACGGTACGGAGGTTGCCGGCCTCGTCCCAGAAAAAGCGTGGGTCTTTTGCGACGAGCTTCCGGATGTGGTCGTGGGCGTTCCCGTTCAGGTCCGGGAGGGCGAGTAATTCGGTGGAGATCTCCTCGGCGCTTACCGGTTCGCGGTCCCGGACGAAACCGTAAAAGCTAGGGGACACGGACCTCCGTCCGGGTGGCGCGGGCCGTTTCGGCGATGGTTCGGGCCTGGGCCTCCGTTACGCCGGGGATGGCAACGAGGTTCTCGAAGGTGTACTCGTGGTCCAGGAGGCCGCTCGCCATCACCCTGGCGCGGGTCTTCATCCCGACGCCCGGCATCTTCTCGGTGTGGAAGATCCTGCCGCGCTGTATCCGCAAATCCTCGACCCCGGCGATCCTCTCACCGTCTACCAGCACGCGCTTCAGCGTGTCCGCGAACAACTCGACCTGCTCCGGCTGGTAGACGCCCCGGCCCATGAGCGACGGCGTCATCGGCTGCGGGTAGAGCATGTTCGCGTTGCGGAGCGTCGTGTGGCCCGGCGGCTCCACGTCGCTTAGAGGGTCCGGGTCGCCGAGGCTCTGCGCCTCTACCGCGTGGTTCCAGACCTGCTCTTCGAGGTCTCCGTCCAGTTCCAGCTCCGTAACTACCGGGTGCCCCCGGAAACGGTCGTTGCGGTTTGCGGCGTAGAGAAAGCGTTGGTCGCTCTTCTCGTTACGGTAGAACTCGACGATGCCACGGGCGCGCTTCTCGCCGATGCCCGGCAAGCGGGCGAGGTCTTTGGCGTCTTCGGCGATGATCATCTCCCGTAGTTCGTCGGCCTCTATGGCCTCGGCGGCTTTTGCGGCGGCCCGCCGGTCTACACCGCGGACCCGTTCCAGGAGGCCTTCGACGCTCTGCGGGTCTACGCCGCGCCTGAGGTGGTTGATCTTACGCACCCCGGTGAACTCGTTGTGCTCCTCCCAGTGCCAGACGAACTCCCGTACCCGCTCGACCGCCGCCGCATCCTCCGGGACGAACTCTATCGTTACGCCGTTACCGATGTAGCGCCCGTTGGCCTGCGGCAGATGCTCCGCAACGTACATGACCTGAACCTTGACCGAAGGTGAATAGAAAGAGAAATTCACGGGAACGTCCGCGACGACCTCTTTCATCAACCTCCGCCGGAAGATGTTGTCTTCGTGGTCTGTCTCAAACATCAGATACTCAATTCTACCATCGGGCTGCTTTTTCCAATCATCTAATAACCCACTACTACGTCTTCGCGCAGTACGATGGCCTCGACCGGCTCCCCAGCACGCGCTTCGGATTCCGGCCCGATCAGGGCTAAAGCGTCGGCCTTCGTCAGCGAGCTTACGAGCCCAGACCCCTGCGCCCCGACGGACTCCGCCCGCCACCCTTTCTTCGTTCTTTCCAGGCTCACGCGCATAGCGTGCATCCGGCCGAGCCGGTTGCTCATTCCCTCGTCGAAGTACACCTGGATGCGCGGCCTCTCCTTGTCCTCTCGGCCCATCATCTGCGCCAGCGCGGGCCGGACGAAGAGTTCGAAACAGACCATCGCGGAGACCGGGTTACCGGGGAGGCCGAAGAAACGCGAGCCTTCCCGCGAGCCGTAGAAGACCGGCTTCCCCGGTTTGAGCTTGACGCCCCAGAAAACCTGCTCCACACCGAGGTCCAACAACGTGCTCTTTACCAGGTCTTTCTCCCCCACCGATACGCCACCGCTGGTCACGACCACGTCGGCGCTCCCCAGGGCTTCCTGGATCGTGTCGCGCAGTACGTCCGCGTCGTCAGAGGCCGCTGCAATGCGGAAGGCTTCGGCGCCGGCTTCGCGGGCCTGGGCCAGCATCGCAAAAGAGTTAGAATCATATATTTCACCCGGCGAGAGGTCCCGCTCTCCTGGCGTTACCAACTCCGTGCCGGTGGAGAGGACGGCGACCTTCGGCCTCCGGTAGACGGGCAACTCTCCGTAGCCCTGGGTTGCGGAGAGCGCTATCTCGGGCGCCCCGATCTCCGTGCCGGCGCGCAGAATGACGTCACCCTGCCGCACGTCTTCGCCGCTCCGACGTATGTTCTGGTCCGGCTCGGCGGCTTTCTTCAACTCGAACTCTTCGCCCCAGCCGGAGGTATTCTCGACCATCACGACCGCGTCGGCGCCTTCGGGGATGACGCCGCCGGTGAAAACCTTGATCGCCTCTCCCTCTCCTACACTTTTCTGCGCCGGGCGGCCCGCCGGGGCCTCATCCACGACCGGAAAGACCCGCCCTTCCTCCGTGTCCAGGCTCCGCACCGCGTAGCCGTCCACCGCCGAGTTATCGAAGGGCGGCGAATCGAAGCGGGCCTTCAGGTCTTCGGAGAGCACCAGCCCCTGCGCTTTTTCGAGAGGCGTGCTCTCGACGGGCGATCGGGGAGTTTTGTCCAACACCAACCGGACGGCTTCTTGGTGGTCTATCAGTCTCTCGAACAGTTGCAACGGCACGCACCTCTTGACAGTTGCTTTTTAGTTGCTGCCTTTCCCCCCAGGTAAGCTATCACACCTGGCGCGGAGGCGGCGGCAGGTGTAAGAAAGAGCGCACCACCTCGCGGCAGTCGTTCAAGACCCGGTACAGGGCCGGCGCGCCGTGGGCGAGCGCCCGCACCACGCAGAGGTTCGGTGTGGGAACGCTGGCCGAACATAGAGAGCCGGAAGGGATGCTTGCCGAGCCGTGAAGTTCGTCGGCGAGGAGTGAGAGGTTTGTGGGGGCCACGACGTAGAGTGTCCCCAGGTAGGTATAGCCGCCGAACGGCTCGCCGCCGCCAGATAGCTCGAACCCGTCTACCGCCGCCGGCGCTCCACACCGGAGGACTTTTGTCCTGTTGACGAGGCTGTCGAAGCCGAAGCGTTCGCCCCGCGCCGCGCGTCCTGCAGCGCAGGCGTCCCAGGCAACCAGCGTGGCCCCCTCGGCGAGGTGGAACTCCGTCGTCTGCCGGTAGCTCGAACCGGCGTAGGGGATCAGGTGGTGCGGCAGGTACTCCAGGAGAGCACGCTCCTCAACCTCGAAGACGGCATCCTGCCGAGCTTCTTCACCCCTATAAACTTTGGTCGCGCCCTGGGTGAGGATGGTTGCCGAACAGTCAGGAGAAAGCGTGGCTGTTATGCTCAGGCGATCACCGCCTAAAACCCCGCCGGCGGGGTTGGTGATCTGGACCTCAGCCATTCCTGAAGTATCCGGGTATCCGGCCCGCACCGCCCCGAAAGGCGTCGAGGCGTGCCGCCCGGAGAGAACGGTACGGTCCCTTCTACGCGCGAAAGTGAGATTTAGGGAGCCGCGTTGTCCGGATCTAGTGCGCGTGGCGGTGGTCATGGTGGTCCGGCCGGGAGTTCGAGACAGCCGGGACCCATTCACGGCGCTCGACGGCCCCCTTTGCCCACTCCATGACCGCTTCCATCCCGTCACCGTGCAGCACGGAGGCAAAGAGTACGGGGGCTTCGCCGCGGAGTTCGGTTGCGTCGCGGTCCATAACGGAGAGGTCGGCGCCGACGAGCGAGGCGAGGTCTGTCTTGTTCACGATCAAAAGCTCCGAGCGGGTAACGCCCGGACCGCCCTTGCGCGGCACCTTGTCTCCGCCGGCCACGTCTATGACGTAGATAGAGGCGTCCACGAGTTCCGGTGAAAAGGACGCGGCCAGATTGTCTCCGCCGCTCTCTATAAAGAGCAAGTCCAAGTCGTACTCGCGCTCCAGCTTTTCGGCGGCTTCGAGGTTCATCGAGACGTCGTCCCGGATGGCGGTGTGTGGACAGCCGCCGGTCTCAACACCGACGACCCGCTCTTCCGGCAGTACAGACGCCCTTTGCAGAAACTCGGCGTCCTCGCGGGTGTAGATGTCGTTGGTGACGGCGGCGATCTCGAACTCATCGCCCATCCGTCGGCACAACTCCGCGACCAGCGCCGTTTTGCCGGAACCTACCGGTCCTCCAACTCCGAGCCTCAAAGTATCCAACGAATCCTCCTTCAGGATATGTACAACCTTACACGCTGGCGTTCGTGCAGCATCGAGCGGGCGTCTATCGTCGGCGCGAAGGCGTACATCTCCTCCGGTCCGAGCTTTTCGCTTTCGCCCGCCGCCCCGGCTATCTCCTCTCGCAACCCGTACAGGACTCGCTGGGCGGCGCTTCCTCCCAGCGGGATCAGCTTCTGCCCCGCGGCAACGAGCGACGCGGCGGTGGAGTAGAGGTAAGCGTATAGCGCATCGGGAAGCTCCACACCCAGAGCCGGGCCCGGGATCCCGAACCCTACCGCGAGGTTTCCCGGAGAATCACCCCGCCGTACGTGACCGACAAACTCTTTCAGCAGCCGACTTTCTACCCCCAGAGCTTCTACGCTCGCTAAGAACCTACGACCCGTGACGGCACTGGCCTCACGTAACTCGCGGGTCAGCTTCGTGGCGGCGAGGAGCCGGTCTAAGTATTCCAACGCCTCTACGGAGTCCGCGGCGTACGCTGCCCGCAAGGCTACGCAATCTGAAGTAGACATAGAGTTCAGGGTTAGCCTTACGAAACGCCGCAGGTCGTCGGCGTTCCTCAGTTCTCCGGCGTCGTAGAAGGCTTCGAGACCCATCGAGTGGGCGAAGGCTCCGGTCGGGAACGCGGTGTCGGAGACCTGGAGCAGGCTCAGCAAGGCTTCGGAGCGCATCAGAAAAGGAAGTAGCGCTGGGCCAACGAGAGCTTCTCCGCCGGTTCGCTGGTTATCTTTTCGCCATCCACCCGCACTTCGTAGGTCTCCGGGTCCACCTCGATGTCCGGGAGCAGGTCGTTGTGGACCATGTCTTTCTTGCCGATCCTGCGGGTGTTGCTTACCGGCGTGAGGCTTTTTCCGAGGTCCAGGTCCTCCAATGACCCGTTCTCGGCGGCAGCCTGTGAGATGAAGGTGAGGCAGGTGTCTTGCATGGCGGAGCCGAAAGCGCCGAACATTGGACGGTGCAGTACGGGTTCGGGGGTGGGGATGGAGGCGTTCGGGTCGCCCATCTGGGCGTGGGCGATAAAGCCGCCTTTCACGACGACCTCTGGTTTGACGCCGAAGAAGGCTGGTTTCCAGAGCACGATGTCGGCGAGCTTGCCGGTTTCTATGGAGCCGACGTGGTCCGCGATGCCGTGGGTTATTGCCGGGTTTATGGTGCATTTGGCGACGTAGCGCTTGACGCGGTGGTTATCGTTGCGGTCCGAGTCTTCGGGAAGCGGGCCGCGCTGGCGCTTCATCTTGTCCGCCGTTTGCCAGGTCCGCATCCAGACCTCTCCTACCCGGCCCATCGCCTGGGAGTCCGAGGCGATCATGCTCAGGGCGCCCAGATCGTGCAGCACGTCCTCCGCCGCTATGGTCTCGGCCCGGATGCGGCTCTCGGCGAACGCCACGTCCTCCGGGACCTCGCGGCTCAGGTGGTGGCAGACCATGAGCATGTCCAGATGCTCATCAATGGTGTTGACCGTGTAGGGCCGGGTCGGGTTGGTGGAGCTTGGGAGCACGTTCGGCTCGCCGCAGAGCTTCATTATGTCCGGGGCGTGGCCGCCGCCCGCGCCTTCGGTATGGTAGGTGTGGATGGCCCGGCCCTCGAACGCCGCGGTAGTGTCCTCGACGAAACCGGACTCGTTCAGGGTGTCGGTGTGGATGGCGACGGGTACGTCCAGTTTGTCGGCTATGCGCAGGCAGGTGCGGATGGCCTGCGGGGTCGTGCCCCAGTCTTCGTGCAGCTTTAAGCCCGCGGCGCCGGCCTCTATCTGTTCCTGCAAAGGCTCTGGACGGGCCGAGTTGCCTTTGCCGAGAAAGCCGAAGTTGAGCGGCAAAGTATCTATAGCTCGAAGCATCCGGTGGAGGTTCCAGGCGCCGGGGGTGCAGGTGGTGGCGTTCGTGCCGGTGGCGGGACCGGTACCGCCGCCGAGCGTGGTGGTGATGCCGGAGGTTATTGATTCGTCGGCCTGCTGGGGCGAGATGAAGTGGATGTGGGCGTCGATGCCGCCGGGTGTGGTGACCATACCCTCGCCGGCCAGGATCTCGGTGGAGGGACCTATCTCCAACGTCACACCGTTCATTGTGTCCGGGTTGCCGGCCTTACCAACCCCGGTGATGCGTCCGTCCCGAACCCCGATATCCGCTTTGACGATACCCCAATGGTCCAGGATCAGGGCGTTAGTGATAACCAGGTCCATCGCGCCTTCTTCACGAGTCGCGACACCCTGGGCCATCCCCTCCCGGATGGACTTCCCGCCGCCAAATACCGCCTCCTCCCCGGCGAGCGTCAGGTCCTCCTCGACCTCAATAAACAGCTCCGTATCGGCCAGCCGCAGCCGGTCGCCGGCTGTCGGGCCGAACATGCCACCGTAACGTCGGCGCGAGATGCCGCTCATGCGTCCTCCATAAAACCTTTTTCACGAGCACGTTCGAGCGCCGCTTTGCGGACTTCTTTATCGTCCAACGCACCTTCGGTCAGGCCGTTCATGCCGCGCACCACACGACGGCCACCAATAGAGACCAGCTCTACCTCCCGCTCGCCACCCGGCTCGAAGCGGACGGCGTTTCCGGCGGGGATGTTCAGGCGCATCCCGTAGGCCGCCGCACGGTCGAACTTCAGGGCTTTATTCGCCTCGAAGAAATGGAAGTGGCTACCGACCTGGATCGGGCGGTCCCCGACGCTGGAGACGGTAAGCATGATAGTTTCGCGGCCCACGTTCAACTCCACGTCGCCTTCGGCGGGTAGAAACTCTCCCGGTATCATGCTGCGGCTACCACTTCTTGTAGGGGAGGAACTTGCCGGAGTAGGTGATCTTGACCCGGTCGCCGTCGGGGTCTTCTTCGCGTTCCACGTCTACCGTGAGGTCTATGGCGCTCATGATGCCGTCGCCGAACTCCTCGTGGATGAGATGCTTCATCGGGACGCCGTAGACCTGCATGATCTCGTAGAATCGGTAGACCAGCGGATCTGTTGGCACCAGCGGATCGAGGCCACCCCGCATCGGGTAGTTCTGTAGGGCTTCTTTTACCTCCGGGCCAAGTTCGAGTGCGTCCGTAGCTTTGCCGGCTTCGTCTTCGTTCATGTGGATCTGGCCCATGAGGGCGGCAGTGGTCCACACGTCGCTCATGCCGACCTTCTCTGCCAGCTCTTTCCAGGTAAAGCCTTTTTCTTTTTTGGCTTCCAGGATGAGTTCGGTCGCTTCAATGCGGTTCATCGAGCTACCCTCCTACACTATAGGGTCGTGGACGGTTACGAGCTTTGTTCCGTCGGGGAAGGTGGCTTCGATGGCGACCTCATCTATCATCTCGGGGACGCCCTCCATCACCTCTTCGCGGGAGAGGATGGTCGTCCCGAAGCTCATCAGGTCGGCGACGCCCCGGCCGTCACGGGCTCCCTCCAGAAGCTCGGCGGAGATCAAGGCTACCGATTCCGGGTGATTGAGCTTTAGACCCCGCTCTTTGCGCCTGCGGGCAAGCTCGGCGGCGGTGAAAACCATCAACTTTTCCTGCTCTTTGGGCGAGAGCTTCATACACCTCCTCGGTGCTTCCGGTAGTTCTGCACCGCATCTTAGAGACTGCGCATTGCACAGTCGCCGGCCTACGGGCCAAACGGAACTGTGCGAAAAGTAAATTTTATTGGACAACTGGATAAGCACGATCCGGCAAAGCAGTGCTGAGACTCGGTGCCGGGCCCGACGACGGGCATTTGGTGGGCCTGTTCGATCGGCCTCTACTCCATTACAACCCCGCAGCAGAGAACCCTAGTAGCTGGGCGGTGAATACTATGATCGAAGAGCAGAAAAACAATACGAGGAAGAAGTAGATGACGAAGCGGATCCAGGTGACCCAATCGAGCCGCGCTGCGCCGAGCGTTCCCATGAGCGCCGCGGAGGTCGGTACGATTATGTTAGTGAACCCGTCACCGAGTTGGTAGGCGAGCACGGCTACCTGACGGGTAACGCCCACCACATCGGCGAGCGGGGCCATCAACGGCATCACCAGCGCGGCCTGGCCCGAGCCGGACACCACGAAAAAGTTGAAGACGGTCTGGAACAGATACATAAACCACGCCGCCAGCGCTGGCGTCAGGCCGCCGACCCACACAGAGACCTGGTGCAGGATCGTGTTCAGTACGGAGGGCTCGGCCGGGTTATCCCCACCGAGGATTATTATGATTCCCTGGGCCATACCGACGATAAGCGCCGCTGGTAGTAGATCCTGGGCCCCCTGCTTGAAACCCTCGGCCACGTCGTTGATGCCCATATCGTTGAGGCGGAAAGCGACGCCAATAATGCCGGCAACGAGGCCGATGGCGAAGAACTGGGTCGCGATCTCCGGTATGTAGTAAGCGTACGCCCCAACCCCCCAGATGATCCAACCAACGCCCAAAGCGACCGTCAGCAAGACGAGGGCATGGCCGAGACGGAAAGCGGGGGCATCCTCCCCCACGCCCGACTCCAGATTGAAGTTCTTGCGAAAATACTCGTCGCTTTCGTAAGACAGAGATCTCCGGGGGTTACGTTTGATGCGCATGGCGTAAAAATAGGTGTAGGTAGCCCCGAGGATCGTAAAGAAAAGCCAGATCCCGATGCGGAAAGGCGCGCCGGAGAGAACGGGGACTCCCGCAATGCCCTGGGCGAGCGCCGTACCGAACGGGTTCATCCACGAGGCGCCAAAGCCGATCTGGGTGGCTACGTAGATCGTCATCACCCCCGTTATAGCGTCGAAGCCCAGCGCTACTATTATCGGGACCAGGATCATGGCGAACGCTATCGCCCCTTCTCCCATGCCAAATACCGCGCCACCCAACGAGAACAGGACGAACATAACGGGGATCAGCAAACCCTCCCTATTTTGCAGACGGTCAATGATCGAGTACATACCGGTCTCGACCGCGCGAGTACGCATTACTATGCCGAACGCGCCCCCGATAATGATGATAAAGGCGATCACTCCAACCGCCGCGCTGAACGCGTCGCCGGAGACAAGTCCCGCGAAGACGTAGTTCAAGAAACCGACACCTTCATCCGCGCTACCGGGCGAGAATAGACCGACGTTTTTGGTGTTTGGCTCGCCGTCATCACCGGTAACCAGGCGGAAGCTCTCGGGGATAAGCACCGTGCGGGTCTCCTGACCCTCCGAACCCTGATAGGTCACTTCTCTAGTATCGAAAACCCCGAGCGGGACAAACCATGTCACGACGGCCGCCGCAAGAACTACGAAGAAAATAATGACGTAAGTATCCGGTACCCAAACCGTCTTTTCCTCTTGTTCCGCGACAGCCGCCTCTTGTTGCTGTTGTTTGTCCTGGAATTCGGACATCCCTCTCCTCCCCCGGGCATTGCCTGGATAATCGGTAGCGGTCGGCACCTAAAAAGCTCTTGCCGTTGGCCCCTTCGCTACACGAATTGTAATGACGTGCCAACTCAGACGCAAAGATACTACGCGTCACCCTCGGGCAGCGAGTGTGTCTGGACAACCGGACAAGTTCACCTCGCGGGTTCCACGACTGCCCCATCTTCTACCAGAGCCCGGACGTTCTTGATCGCAGGCTCGTAGGTATCCTGGGTTGCGAGCGTCAGTATGACGAAGGTAAACAAGGCCAGCAGAGGAGAGATGAAAGTCGGTAGGCCGTCGAAGGCGGCGGTGAAGTTTTCGTTGGGTATGCGGGCCAGGGTGTTCTCAACGCCGTAAGTGGTCGGCGTGAGGACGAAGAACGCCAGCCGGGTGGACGTTCCGATGATGATGGCGGCCATCGCCGCCGGGCTCTACTTCTTCGTCCCAACGGTCGGTCGAGACGGAAGCCTCAAGTTCGCGGGCCTCGTAACCCGCCAGGTGTTTGAGGGCTTCCTCGTCTGGTGGTATCCCGCCGTGTGGCGACCGGCTGTTCACCCGGCCACTTGCCGCTCTCGGTTTCGGACCCGTTGGTGACAGCGGAACCCTAGCGACGTGGTTATGCTACAGGGGACCCACCGACGACCGCATCGGACGAACGGCCAGTGTCTCGGTCCTGGGATGTGGACGTGTTTGTCCAGAGGTACGGGTTTTGGATCAGCGAAAGGTGCTACTACTCGTCGTAGTAGCCATCATCAGGGCCGGACGAAGCCCGAACGATGCTCTCTTCACCTTTATCGAAACCCACGAAGTGATCTTCCTCACCGAACTGCATTTCAGCGGCTTCTTCGACGACCTCGACGTTTCCCCCGGCGAGGGCTTCTTCAACGAGGTTTTCGGAGAGATAGGCCTCGCGGAGCTCCAGGGTGTTCGGGATGCGGACGAAGCGGGTGTCTTCGGGGGCGACACCCCAGTTGCAGCGCATGGCAGCTTCCAGGGCTTCGCAGTCGTTGTTTAGGATCATGGGTACTTTCGCCCGCTCGACGAAGGTGCTGGTCAGGATGTTCTGGTTCATGGCCCGATAATCTATGCTCTCGAAGAGCCGGCTCGTGGTAAAGTCCGCGAGCCCGACGCCGGTGGCGTTACCGTGGGAGGCGTCGCTGACGTCGCTCACGATTATGTATTTGACGTTCGGCGAGTCTGGTTCGTCCACGCCGAGCAGCCGGAAGCGGCCTATGACGTTCGTGTCCAGGCCGGTGCCGCTAAAATTCTTGCCCAACTCGTCCACGAAGAGCACGTCAATATCCGAGACGGGTAGCTTCGGCATCAGCTTCGCCGACTCTTCAAGCAACTCCTTTTCACGCTCGATTATCTTCTCCGGCGGGATCGCCTCCAGCATCGCGGTCTCTTCGTAGGCGTTTTCGACGATGCCTACTCCGAACAGCACCTTGCCGGAGTCGAAGACGTGTCCCGCAACCTCGATCATGAAGTCTTTGATGCCTTCCACCCCGTAGGCGTGGAGGTTTAGAGCCTGTTCGTGCTTACCGAGGCCGATTGCCGACATCTTGCACAGGCCGCTCTCGATCTCACCGCGGAAGTCGGTGTGCAGCTTGATCCTGCCGCAGACGATAACGCCGTCCGCCTCCGCCGCGTGCCGGTCCATGTAGACGGTCGTGCCGCGCTCCGTTTCCCCGATCTCCACGGTCTCCATCGAGGACCGGATCTCCGCCCCGACCGACTCCTCCGTCACCCCGAGGCTCTCCAGTATCTCCACCTGTCCCTCGGCCGTCGCCCCGCCGTGGCTACCCATCGCCGGCACGACAAACGGCTCCGCCCCAGCTTCTTTCAATAGCGTTACGAGCGAGCTTAGGATCACGTCTATGTTTGCGATGCCGCGGCTTCCGGCGGTAAGTGCGACCTCCATACCGGGCTCGATACGCGAACTTATCTCCTCTTTCTCGAACTGTTCCCGCAACTTTTGCTCGATGTCTCCCACTTGAGGCCGGGGGGATTCTTGCTTGACCTTTACTACCTTCGGAAACGCCATTTCTCTAACTCCCTTCGCTTTCCTGTGGATCGGCCAGAACACGTGCGAGGTCCAGGGCCGTCTTCAAACTTGTGTGGTCGGCCTTTCCGGTGCCGGCGACGTCGAAGGCGGTGCCGTGGTCCACGCTGGTGCGGAAAAAGGGCAGGCCCACCGTAACGTTGACCCCGCTCTCGAAGCCAAGGAGCTTTATAGGGACGTGGCCCTGATCGTGATACTGGACGACCACCATGTCGAACTCACCCCCACGTGCCCTGGAGAAGATAGTGTCGGCGGCCCACGGACCGCTGACCTCTATCCCCTCCTCCATCGCCTGCACGACCGCCGGCCTTATGCGTTCGGCGTCTTCGTCACCGAACAAGCCATTCTCTCCGGCGTGGGGGTTGATGCCAGCGACGGCTATCCTGGGTTCAGAGACGCCGAGTTTCAGAAGGGCGTCGCGGGCCAGACGGATCACGGCGAGTTCCCGCTCGGGCTGCGCCCGTTCTATGGCTTCTTTTAGGGGTACGTGGGTGCTGACGTGAATAACGCGCAAATCCTCGGCGACGAGCATCATGGCGTAGTCTTTGGTATCCGTAAGTTCCGCGAGTATCTCGGTGTGGCCGGGGTACTTATAGCCCCCGAGGTGCATGGCTTCCTTGTTTAGCGGCGCGGTGCAAACGGCCCGGACTTCACCTTCCAGCGCAAGCTCCGTAGCCTTTTTCACGTACTCGAATGCGGCGGCTCCGGCCCGTCCGTCTAGCTCTCCGAACGGCAAGTCATCCGGCAGATCGCTAACCGGGATCACATCTATTACATCCGGCCCGAAACCACCTTCATCCGGCCTGGATATAACGTTCAGGTTCAGGTCCAGGCCGAGTAGGTTTATGGCTTTTTCTAGGATGGTTTCGTCGCCCACGACCACGGCGCGGTTTTCCTCGGAAAACCGTGGGTCGGCGAAGGTTTTGGCTATTATCTCCGGTCCTATTCCGGCCGGATCTCCGAGGGTTACGGCGACACGTGGTGGTGTCAAAGCGGTTTTTCCTTTCCCGGGAGCGTGTGTAGGGCGTGCAGGAGCGTTTCCGGGTTTCCGAATCCTCCCGCCTTCGTTATCACCCGGTACGGGTTGGGACCGATCAGGGTCCCAACCGCCACGCCCGGCTCTATCTCTCCCTCCAGCATGATACCGCGCGCGCCCAGCCCCCGCGACACGTGGACCGCCGTATCACCCCCGGTCAAAACCAGGGAGCCGAACAAACCCTCTTCAGAGAGACCGGCTACCACCCTAGACAAGGCCTCCACAACGCGCCCGGCGCCGCCCCCGGGTAACTCTTCGCCCGTAGAGTACAAAGCGACGCTTTTCCCGGCTTTCAGGGACTCCCCGGCCGCTTGCAGCGCTTTTTCAATAAGGCCGTCTTCGCCAGCAGTCAACGCGGCCGCCGTTAGCGCCACGGTCTCGACGCCGGGCTCTCTACCCAGGCGGCGGAGTTGCTCTCGGGAGACATCGTTCGTACTGCCCACCACGACCAGAACCCTTTCTCCGGACGAAGCCTCTGCGGACGCGGCTTCTCCGGACAAGGCCTTTCTGGTTCGCGGGCCGGGATAAACTTTGCCCAAAGCTTTGACGAGGCCCGCAGAACCGACCCACAAAACCTGTGCCGGGTCCGGTACGGCCTCTACTAAAGATTTCAGGTGGTTGTCTTCGGTCGCGTCGGCCACGATCCAGCGGTATTTTTCGAGGGTGTGACGGGCTGCATACTGCCCTTTGAAACCGATCTTCAACGCACCGACCTCCGATAGACCCGCCCCGGCCAGGAGCATCGGAATGTTTCCTTCGCGCACGGGTGTAACCGGGTCTTTCGCAAACCGCGTTTCGTGAACGGGCTCACCGTGGACCATCTGAACGCCCTTTACGGTCGTGCGGCCGTTTCCGGGGAAAGCCGGGGCGAAGATCGCACCGGACCTGCCACCCTCCCGGAACGCGGCCTCGACCTCCTCGGCTATCGGGCCGCGGAGGGTCGAGTCTATCTTCTTGTAGAAGATTCGGGCATCTTTTAGTTGCCGGGCGGCTTCGGAAACCCGTTCACACGCTTTTTCCGGGTCGAGTTGGCGGGAGTCGGTGTCCACGACGATAGCATCGAGGTCGTCGGTCGGGGGTAGTGGCGAGCCGTGAAACGCTACGGCAACCCGGTATCCGGCGTGGGCCAATTGCGCCCCGGAGTCGGTCGCGCCGGTAAGGTCGTCGGCAATTATCGCGAACTGCATAAAGGCTCACCCACCGAGTTTGGTGTCTGGCTAAACATAACACTTATTCTTCCTCGAATTTGGAGCATTGTATGTTGACACGAGTTTTCCGGTTCTCAACATGCACCATCGCCGCCTTGCGGCAGGGGTTAGGTAAGTAGGTAGACAACCGGTCGGAGGAGGACTTATGGCCGAGACTACGGATCGAGAGGGTGGGAAGTACGCTCCCAATATACCGAGCGAGAACCTGCCGCCGGTAGAGTATTGGGATCTGCCGGAGCCGAAGAAGTTGCGCCAGATCGTCGGGACGAGCGTAATTATTCTCGCTACGGCGATAGGGTCCGGCGAGTTCGTACTGTGGCCGTACATAACGTCCCAGATCGGGTTCGTCTTTATGTGAGGCGCAATCGTCGGGTTCCTTATTCAGTACTTTATCAACGTGGAGATCGAACGCTACACCCTGGCGACCGGGGAAACAGCGATCACGGGCTTCGCCCGCTTTTGGAAGCCGTGGTGGGTGTTGTTTATCTTCTTCGTGATGGGCCAGAACTTCTGGCCCGGCCGGGCGACCGGCGCCTCGACGAGGCTCTCCTACATATTCGGGTTCAGCGGCAGCGCGATCATCTACCTTACTGTGGCGGCCCTGGTCACCATCGGCATAGCCCTTACTACCTCGCCCGTGGTCTACCAGATGGTAGAAAAGGTTCAGGCCGCGATGGTCGTCGCCATCATGGCCTTCGTATTCGTGGCGGTCTTCGTTGGTACTACCGGCGAAGCCTGGGGTGCGCTGATTACGGAGGGCGTTGGCAGTCCCGGCCTCCTAATAGGCCAGGAAGGTCTCGGAATAGCGCTGCTGCTGGGAGCGCTGGCGTTCGCCGGGGCGGCGGGGCGAACAACCTCGCGCAGAGCAACTACATCCGGGACAAAGGCATGGGCATGCGGATACCCCGGGTCGTATCCCCGATCACCGGCGAAGAAGAAGCCTCCTAGGGTATCGGATACATGTTCCCGCAAGACGTAAGCAACATGCGCCGGTGGAAAGGCTGGTAGCGGGTAGCCAACAGAGAGCAGTTTTTCACCTTCTTCGTTATCGGGGTTATCTCCCTGATCGTCTTTACCGTCTTGACCTACTCGACCGTGCCGGTTGGGACCACGGAGGCGCAAGACCTGGAGTTCATCCGGGTGGAAGGTGAAGCCCTAAGAGATATTATAGGGCCGGGGTTCGGTATAGCCTTCTGGCTGGCGGGGACCTTCGCGCTGTTTTCGACCAACCTCGGCATCGTGGATTATACGTGCCGGCTGATCGCCGACCAGATAAACACCAACGCGACGCGCGGGAGCCAGTTCCGGACGGAGAGCAAGCTCTACTTCGTCTTCGTGTGGCTCATGGTCGTGCTCGGCTCTACCATCCTGCTCTTCGGGTTCGACCAGCCGCTCGTTCTGATAATTATTTCCTCTTCGGTAGCCGGGTTGCAGACGTTCGCCTACTCGGGGTTGCTGATCCAACTGAACCGCAAGGCGCTGCCGGAAGGCGTGAGGTTAAAAGGTTACCGGCTGGTCATGATGTAGATATTGTTCGCGTTCTTCGGCTTCTTCTCGGTTATCTTGATATTCACGGTGCTCCGGGACAACTTGTTCGGAGGGTAGCGTAGCGGGATGCTGAAACAACTCTGGATAAAGGTCTTGCTGGGTCTCTTTGTCTAGTCCGGCCTCGTGATGCTGCTAGCGCTGTTCGACGTGATCTAGCATCCCAGGGCCACGCCTAACCGCTCTCCCGCCCGCCGCGGGCGACTTCCAGCTCGCGGCGGGCGGCTTCCGTGAGGAGCTTCGTGTCCATCGTCACCGTTACCACCTCGAAGCCCGCCTCCGCGTGCTTTCTCGCCCAACCGCCGGCCCCGCAGTGGATGCCGGTGGCGATCCCGTTCCGGCGACAGGCGTCCTGGATCCTTCCAACAGCCTCGACGTGGTCTTTTTCGGTTATCTCCATGGTCGGCGAGAGGCCCAAAGACAGCGCGAGGTCCGCGGGGCCGATGTAGATGCCGTCCAACCCGGGTGTTGCAGCGATTTCCTCTACCTTCTCCAGCCCCTCCCGGGTCTCCAACATGACAAAGCACAGGACTTCCCCGAGGTCCTCCGGAACCGTGGAGCCGACAACTTCCGACGCCCGAACCGGGCCGTAGGAACGCGAGCCGTCCGGCGGGTACCGGCAGGCGGCGACGGCCCGGGTGGCTTCTTCGGCGTTGTTCACTAACGGCACGATCACGCCCAGGGCCCCGGCGTCTAGAGTCCGCCCGATGAGCCCGGCGTCGTTCGCCAGCACCCGGGCGAGCGGCGTGGCCCCGGCGGCGCCGGTAGCCTGAAAGATGGAAACCATCTCGGAGAAGTCCGCGAGCCCGTGTTGGCCGTCGACGCAGACGTAGTCGTAACCGGCGCGGGCGACCAACTCGGCCGCGAAGGCGTCCGGGATCATGGACCAGACCCCGAAAGCCGTGCGCCCATCCCTCCAAACTTCTCTTAGCGAATTAGGACTCATCCGACCGCCCCACCAGCACCACGTGTACCTCGCCCGGACCATGCACCCCGATAGAGAGCGTCATCTCTATGTCGCCGGTCCTGCTGGGGCCGGTGTGAAAGGTAAGGTTTGCCGGCAAGTTTCCGTCGGAGTATTTTTGAATAACCTCCGGCACCGTACGGAGAACCCGGTCCACGGGGACCACCGCCACGTGTACCGGCGGCAGCAGCGTCACGGACCGCCCCATGCCGGGGCCACCCGCGAGCACCAGGCTACCGGTCTCGGCGATGGCCCACTCCGCCGTCGTGATCCCGAGGTCCGCCCCCGCGGCAACCTCCCGGCCGTTATCCAACCCCCGCCAGACGGCTACTTCGGTCCCGGCTTCCTCCAACGTCCCGTCGAAACCAAGTTCCTCCAACTCTTCGACGTCCCACCGCACGACGAGCTTCGCGTTCCGCTCTTCCGCCAGGGAGAGTATGTAGCCCCGGGCTTCTCCGGGGGTCTCGACCTTCTTTCCCCGGCCGCCCACCGCTTCCAACTCTTCGAGAAACCTGGCGAACGGGTCTTCTATGGGCTCACGTTCTCGTGGGCTGCCTTCCGGGGTCCATGCTACGTCGGGGGCGCGGGTGGGCTGGTATTTCCCGGAGCGGGTCCGGTGGCGGACTTTATCCAGAAACTCCGTGCGGTCGGCCATTCTAGATGCCTTCCTTCCACAACTCCCGGAAAGACTTCTCCGCCAGCGGCGGCAGGTCCCGGCTTTTCGTCCAACCTCCGAACGGGCCGGGCAAAGACCCCACCCCTACCGAACCGTCCCGGACGAGCGGTTTCTGGGCAATACGGCCGGCTTTGGTGGTGATATTGTACAGGGCCGGACGCCTCATCGTCTCTTCGAAGGCTTTGAAGGCGATCTCCTGCGCCTTGCCGGCGAGCCCTTCGTCCACCTGACGACTCCGGAGCTTCAGCAGCAGCTCGTGCAGCGGGATGCCGACGGGACAGGCTTCGGAGCAGGCGCCACAGAGCGATGAAGCGTGGGGCAAGTCTTCGGCTGCGCTGTTTCCCTTTAAGAGCGGCGTTATGACCGCGCCTATAGGGCCGGAGTAGGTGGAGCCGTAGGCGTGGCCTCCGGTCTGGCGGTAGACCGGGCAGACGTTCAGGCACGCGCCGCACCGGATGCAGTAGAGGGCCTCTTCGAACTCCGTGCCGAGCAGGTTGGAGCGTCCGTTGTCCAGCAGGATCAGGTGAAATTCCTCCGCCCCGTCCAACTCCCCCTCTCCCCGGGGTCCGGTAACGAAGTTCGTGTACACGGAGAGCTTCTGCCCGGTCGCGCTGCGGGCCAGGAGTTGCACGAAGGTCGAAAGGTCCTCGAAGCGCGGTACGAGCTTCTCTATCCCCATCACGACGACGTGGACCGGCGGTACGGTCGCCACCAGCCGTCCGTTCCCTTCGTTAGTGACGGTGGCTATCGTACCGGTTTCGGCGACCCCGAAGTTTGCGCCGGTGATGCCGATGTCCGCCGTGAGGAACTTCTCCCGGAGGCGCTTGCGGGCGAACTTCGTGAGGGCTTCTACGTCCGGCGGGAGTTGCTTGCCGGCCGCATTCGAGAGAATCTCGGTGACCTGCCGGAGGTTCAGGTGGAGGATGGGACCGATTATGTGTGAGGGGGTGTCGCCGGAGAGTTGGGCGATCCACTCTCCCAGGTCCGTCTCGACTATCTCGAGATCCAGGTCCGCGTAGTCTTCCTCCAGGCGCCTATTCAGCTCGATCTCTTCGGTCGCCATGCTCTTCGCCTTGGTGACGACCTTCGCCCCCCGGCGCCACGCCAACTCCCCAACGTACCGAACCGCATCCTCCCCGTCTTCGGCGAAGAAGACGTTGCCGCCCCGCGCCTCGACCGCCCCGGCCATCTGCGCCAGGTACTCGTCCAAATGGGCCATCGTCTCCTGCTTTATGTGATACGCCGTCTCCCGCAACTCCGGCGCGTCCGGCAGCGCGTGCAGCGCCGCATTCCGGACCGTGACCGACTTGTTGGTGAAGTTCTCGACCGCGGCGTGCAACTCCTCGTCTTCGATAGCTTTTCGGCCCCGCTCGTTGAATCCTTCCACGGGGCTCGCGATGCCTTCGCGGCGCCGGTCCTCGGTCTCGCGCTTGCGGACGGGTTTTTCGGTCTCCAACTTTATCCTCCGATCCCGGGGTCTAACACCTGCGCCAGGTGCAACACGCGCTTATCGTGGCCCATACGCCGCAGGCGGCCTTCCAGGTGCATCAAGCAGCTAGAATCGCCGGAGACGAGCGTATCAGCCCCGCTATTTTCCAGCGCCTTTATCTTTTCGTCCGCCATCGCGGTGGATACGTCGGGCATCTTCACGGCGAAAGTGCCGCCGAACCCGCAGCAAAGCTCCTCGTTCTCCCAATCCAGCAGTTCCAGGCCCCCGACCCCGCGCAGCAATTTCCGCGGCTCCTCCAAAAGCCCGAGCTCGCGGCGCTGGTGACAGCCGGTGTGGAAAACGGCCTTGCCGGCGTGCCGGGCGCCGAGGTCCGTCACGCCGAGTACGTTCACCAGGAAGTCCGAGAACTCCCGTACCCGGGAGGCCAAAGCCTCCGTCCGCTCTCGCTCCTCCGGCAGTTCCTCGAAGAGCATCGGGTAGTAGTGAGAGACCATCGCGGTGCAGGAGCCGGAAGGACAGACGACATGGTCGAAGCTCTCTTTCTCGAACGCGTCGAGAAAGTGGCGGGCGACGCCCCTTGCTTCGTCCATAAATCCCGAGTTGAAAGCCGGTTGGCCACAGCAAGTCTGGCTTTGGGGGTAGGAGACTTCGACGCCCAGCTTACGAAGGATTCGCACGGTGCTCACGCCGGCCGGCGGGTAGATCTGGTCGACGTAACAAGGTATGAAAAGCGCCACTTTCACGCCCACGAACCCCCTCTCAGATCAGCTTCCCCGAACTTCCGGACCCCCATTATAACAAGTGGCACCACGAAGCCTGCAGTATTTCCTCCGGTACGTCCGACAAGACCGTGACGAACATGTGCGGGCTTCGGGTTCGAGGCTGTTACCTCACCGCTAATTTCGTGTCCCGGGACGATGCGGCGCGTACCCGACGGCACGGCACCGGATGCGGTAGAGGCCGGTGTCGGCGGTGATGTACATGGTGCGGGCATCTTCATCTCCGCAGGCCAGGTTCGCGGTCGTTTCGGGCACGCGAACGTGTCCGAGCATCGTGCCTTCGGGGGAGAGGACCCAGACGCCGCCCTTCCCGGTGCAGTAGATGTTGCCTTCTACGTCCACTTTCATGCCGTCCGGAACCTCGGCGCCCTCCGAAGGCACCTCGGCCAACACGTCTCCGCCGGATAGTTCCCACCCGGCGCCTATCCCGGAAGAGCGGACGTGGGAGCGTTCGCTGTCGGCGACGTAGAGGATGTCTTCGTCCGGCGAGAGGGCGAGCCCGTTCGGCCCAACGAAGTCGTTTACGAGAAGCTCCGCCTTGCCGGAGCCGGGAGGAAGGCGGTACACGCCCTGGAAAGGCATTTCGCGTTCGCCGCCCCCGCCCTCTTCAATCTTGTCCAGGCCGTAGGTGGGGTCCGTGAAGATCAGGGAACCATCACGCGACGCCACCACGTCGTTCGGGGAGTTAAACATTTTGTCCTCGTAACGGTCCACCAATGTCTCGGTGCCGTCGGCGGTCTCGCGGGTTACGCGGCGTGTCTGATGCTCGCAGGTGATGAGGTTTCCGGAGAGGTCGATGGTCTGTCCGTTCGCATGGTTGCTCGGATGACGATAGGTTTGTACGCCATTCAAATCGTCGTAGCGGTACATCTGGTTCCCTATAACGTCAGAGAATGTAAGGTATCCCGCCTCGAAGTGCCAGACCGGTCCTTCGGCCCAGGAGTAGCCACTTGCGAGGTGTTCGAGCCGGGCATTGGGGTCAAGAAGCTCTTCTGCTTTCGCGTCGAAGATCTCTACGTCACCACTCATGGGCAACGCTGGGCTTCGGGTCTTTGCTTCACGGGTTTCTCCCTTCCGGCTCTTTTTTGCACCACCCGGGACTGTGTTCCGCCGGTTCCATCCGGCTACCGTTAGTGGTTGTGCCGCGGGGTTTTGGATGCGACTTTGTTGTATTTCAGGGCCGCTTCCAGGACTCCGCCGCCATCGAGTTGGCCGACCGAGTCGCGGTAGATCTCCTGCCAGGGCGTGCAGTTCTCCGGGACGGGCGGAACGCCGTCTTCCTGTTTGCGGCGTTCGATCTCCTCTTCGGACACCAGCGCGTCGCAGCGTCCGGTGTTTAGGTCGATGCGGATGATGTCGCCGGTCCGGAGCCAGGAGAGACCTCCACCGGCGGCGCTCTCGGGCGCGGCGTGGAGGATCGAGGGGCTGTCGGAGGTGCCGGACTGCCGTCCGTCCCCGATGGTCGGCAGGGTGGTGATGCCGCGCTTTATGAGCGCCTCCGGGGGCTGCATGTTGACGACCTCAGCGGAACCCGGCCATCCCAGGGGACCGGCGCCCCGCATTACGAGTATGCTGCGCTCGTCGAGGCCGAGGCCCGGTTCGTTTATGCACTCGTGGTAGTCTTCGGCGCCGTCGAAGACCACCGCCCGGCCCTCGAAAATGTTTTCTTTGCCCGGATTCCGCAGGTAACGGGCGCGGAACTCCTCGGAGATAACGCTGGTCTTGATGATCGCGAATTCGAAGAGGTTACCGGAGAGGACCAGGGAGCCGGCCCGCTCCTGAAGCGGATCTTCGTAAGCGGCTATCATCCCTTTATCCGTACTCTCCCGGCCCGCGACGTTCTCGGCCAGCGTCCGGCCGGTTACGGTTTGTACCCCGCCCTTTATCTTGCCCGCCCGCAGAAGCTCCGTCAGCACGGCGGGCACGCCACCGGCGCGGTGGAAACGCTCGCCCAGGTAAACCCCGGCGGGCTGCATGTTCACGAGCAGCGGCCCGTCGTGGCCGTGGGCCCAGTCTGAAGGCTCGATCTCCACCCCCGCGTGGCGCGCCATCGCCATGATGTGCGGCTGGGCGTTCGTAGACCCACCGATGGCAGTGACGGCTACGATGGCGTTCAGGAAGGATTCGCGGGTCAGGATCTTCGACGGGCGTAGGTCTTCGTGGGCCATCTCCACGATACGTCGGCCCGTATCGTAGGCCATCTGTCCGCGCTCCCGGTATGGAGCAGGGATCATGGCGCAGCCGGGGAGCGAGAGCCCGAGCACCTCGGCGACGGAGTTCATGGTGGAGGCCGTTCCCATCGTGTTGCAGTGGCCGGCCGAGGCGGCGGAGGCCAGCGCCGCGTCGAAGAACTGCTCCTCGTCTATCTCACCGGCGGCCAGCCGGCGTCGGCTCTTCCAGATAACGGTCCCCGAGCCGACCAACTCGCCTTCAAAGTACCCATCCAGCATCGGCCCGCCGGAGAGCACGATGGCAGGAATATCCACCGTAGATGCGGCCATAATGGCGGACGGCGTCGTCTTGTCGCAGCCGGTGGTCAGCACCACGGCGTCGATGGGGTAACCGTAGAGGATCTCTACCAGCCCGAGGTACGCCAGGTTGCGGTCCAGGGCGGCGGTCGGCCGGCGGCAGTTCTCGAAGATAGGATGTACCGGAAACTCCATCGGCACTCCGCCGGCGTCCCGGATACCGTCCCGCACGCGCTGCGCCAGCTCTACGTGGATGCGGTTGCAGGGCGAAAGGTCGCTGCCGGTCTGGGCGATGCCGATAACGGGCTTTCCGGAGCGTAATTCGTCCGGCGTGATCCCGTAATTCATGAACCGCTCCAGGTACAGCGCGGTCTGGTCCAACCTATCCGGGTCGTCGAACCAGTCACGTGAACGAAACTGGCGCCCATCCCCGGGGTTATCCGCGGCCACGGTCCTACTCCTCGTCCGTCGAGGCCGGCGGCGTGGCGACCCCGGTTTTGCCGAGGGCCTGGATCCGGGTCGGGACCATCGTTAGCTCTGGGACGTAGGCGCGGGGGGACAATGTCGCCAAAAAGAGGCAGGCGGCGGCCACGTCTTCGGGTTTCAGGGCTTTTTCCCGGATTTCTTTCGGGGGCGGTTCGGGGCGGTTGTCCAGGATGGGCGTGTCCACGATGCCGGGCAGGATCGCGGTGAACCGCACGCCGTTCTGGTGCTCCTCGAAGCCCGCGGCGTGGGCTAGTTCGGTCATGCCGGCCTTCGACGCCTGGTACGCCGGTCCGGAGGCATCCGGCCAGGACCCGGAGACGCTGCTGATGAGGATGACGAGGCCCTGTGAGGCCCGCAGGTACGACAGGGCCGCCCGGATCGCATAGAAAGCGCCGGATAGGTTAACGGAGATCATGGTTTCCCACTTCTCCGCCGTTAGTTGCTCCAGCCGCCGTTCGGGCAGGTTCATCCCGGCCGCCACGACCAGCACGTCTATCCCGTCAGAGTCCCCAATCTCCTCGATCTTCCTTCGAACGGCTTCCCCGTCCGAGATGTCCAACTCGTGGGCCTCGACGGTCCTGTCTCCGGCGCCCTCTTCTATCGCCTCCCGGCGGCGGGCGGCGGCGTGAACCGTGGCCCCGGAGTCGGCGAACAGGTTCGCGGTCGAGAGCCCGATGCCGCTGCTCGCCCCGATGACGACCGCCGACGTGCCCGAGAGCGCCCCGTCCGCCATTATTCGTCCGCCCCGGCGAGAAAGACTTTTATCTGATCCGAAGGTCCTTTTACCAGGTCCGCGAATGCTCCCGGCCCTTCTTCGAGCGGCAGCACCGGCGGAAGCTCCCCGATCCCGGCCCTGCCAGCGACGAGCCACTCCAGCGCCTGCTCGTAATCCTCCGCCGTGTAAGCATACGAGCCCCGAAGATCCAACTGCCCCCTCACCACGTTGTGGAAACCAAGGGTAGTCTCATCGGCATGCAGCCCGACGTAGACGACCCGACCACCCGGGCGCAACAACTCTTCGACGGCCATCCGGCGCGTTACTTCGGCGCCGACGGCGTCTATAACCAGGTCCGCCCCGAGTCCCCCAGTCGATTCTATGAGGTCTATCGCGGCGCGGGCTTCCCCGCCGGACTCGTAAGCGGCGTCCGCGCCGAGGGTGAGCGCCCGATCCCGGCGCCCCCCGTGCGGCTCGACGACCGAGACGTTTGGGACACCATCTAGGACCGCCGCCTGCAAACACATCAACCCGATAGTCCCGGCCCCGATGATGACCGCGTGCTCTACGTCGAAGTCCCCCGCCGCCCCGAGCCTCGCGGCATGAACGCCGTTCGCCAGCGGCTCGGCCAAAGCTCCCGTGCGGGCATCCACACCGTCCGGCAGCGGATACACGTTCTCCGCCGGAGCGAGCGTGTACTCCCCGAACCCGCCGGGAGAGTGGATGCCGACCAGGTGACGGTCCGGGCAAAGGTTCGTAAGCCCGGCGCGGCACAACCGGCAGGTCCCGTCCCCGTAGAGCGGGTTTACGGCGACGAGTCGGCCGACGAGCCCATCGTCGACACCTTCGCCGACCTCCGTAACGGTCCCGGCGAACTCGTGCCCCATTACCAGCGGCGGGGTGCGGTTGCCCATCCTGCCCAGGTAGCCCTCGACCTCGGACCCGCAGATGCCCGTCGCCGCGGGACGGACTTTTACCTTCCCCGGCCCGACTGCCGGCTCCGCGACCTCTTCGACCGACATCTCCTCCGGCCCGTTCCAGACTATCCCCTTCACGCTCTTACCCCGCTTTCGCCCCGTAACGGTCGGGGTCCTGGAAAACGTCTATTACCGCCGTCCCGGCCCCGAGCCAGGCGCCGTGAACCTCCCCCGCACCTATCGAATAAGTATCCCCCGGCCCATACGCTTTTGTCTCACCTTCTACGGTAAGTTCAAGGTTGCCGGATACCACGATGCCCCACTGGGCGCCGTGGGCGTGGGGTGGCACCTCGAAGTCTTTCTCGGCCCGGAAGAACACGGCTTGGCCTTGCGGGCCCGCGAGCAATCTTCCCTCAAGCTCCGAGAAAGGCGTGTCCGCCTCGGGGAGTTCTTTCATCCACTGTGGGAACGGTTCCAAGTTTTCTCCTCTCCCTTCAAACCATCCGTTTGCATGGTTCATCACGGCATAATTATACTGAGTTCCGTAAGCACCTGGGAAGAGGAGAAGAAAGATGGACCGGCTCGAAGGCAAACGAACCATAGTCACCGGGGCTGGGGCCGGCATCGGGCGGTCCATAGCCATGAGGCTCGCCGAAGAAGGCGCGATGGTAGCCCTGGCCGACGTAGACGAAGCTGCCGCGAAAGGGGTCGCCGGGGAGATCGGCGAAGCCGGCGGCGGCAACCTCGTCTACAAAACCGACGTTACCGGCGCCGAGAGCGTGGCGTCGCTCATCGAGCGGGTAGTCTCCGAATGGGGCGGCCTGGACGTGATGGTCAACAACGCCGGTGTCGGCATAGCCTCCAACGTCGTGGACGCCAAAGAAGAAGACTACGACCTGATGATGGATGTCTGCGTCCGGGGAACGTACCTCGGGATGAAGTACGCCATCCCCGCCATCCGGGACTCCGGGGGCGGGTCGGTAATAAATATGTCTTCCATCGCTGCTTTGGTGGGTCTCAACGACCGGGCGATCTACTGTGCGGCCAAAGGCGCCATCCTCTCGATGACGCGGGCCGCGGCCATAGACCACATAGAAGAGGGTGTACGGGTCAACTGCATAGCGCCGGGCACGGTGGACACGCCCTGGATCTCCCGCATCACCGCAACCTACGAAGACCCGGAAGAAGCGAGGGCCACCATGCAGGCCCGCCAGCCCCACAACCGCTTCGTCTCTCCGGAGGAGATCGCCGCGATGGCCGCCTACCTGGCCTCAGACGAGGCAGGTTCCGCAGTCGGAGCCTGCATGACCGTAGACGGCGGGATGACCGCCCGCTAGGTAAACAAGGAGAGCTAAATGAAAATCACCGAAGTAGTAGCCCGCGACATCCGCTTTCCTACCTCAGAAGACCTCGCAGGCTCCGACGCCATGAACGAAGCCCCCGACTACTCGGCGGCTTACGTGATCCTCAAAACCGACAGCCCGGAGGGTCTCGAAGGCCACGGCATGACCTTCACCATAGGGCGCGGCACCGAGCTGTGCGTAGCCGCCATAGAAGCCCTCTCTCCTCTGGTGGTCGGAGAAACGGTAGAGTCATTCACAGAGGACATGGGCGCTTTCTGGGGCCGGGTGACGGGTGATAGCCACCTGCGCTGGCTAGGTCCTGAGAAGGGCGTCGTCCACCTGGCGACCGCGGCGGTCGTGAACGCGGTGTGGGATCTCTACGCCAAGATGGAGGATAAGCCTCTCTGGAAACTACTCGTAGACATGACACCAGAAGAGCTCGTCTCCTGCGTAGACTTCCGTTACATCACCGACGCCATAACTCCCGGAGAAGCCCTGGAACTGCTGCGCAAGAACGAGAATACGAAGCCCGAGCGGGAGTCTGAGATGAGGGAGACGGGTTTTCCAGCGTATACAACCAGTGCTGGCTGGCTCGGCTACTCCGACGAGAAGCTGCGGAACCTGCTAAGCGAGTCCGTGGCAGAAGGTTGGGAGCACTTCAAGATGAAGGTCGGCACCAGCATAGACGATGACGTGCGCAGGGCCTCTATTATTAGAGAAGAGATCGGGCCGGACAAAAAGCTCATGATGGACGCAAACCAGGTCTGGGACGTGGACGAAACCATAGAGAAGATGGAACGTCTGGCAGAGTTCGACCCGTGGTGGATAGAGGAGCCCACGAGCCCCGACGACGTTCTAGGACACGCAAAGATAGCAAAGGCTGTAGACCCAATAGGCGTAGCGACCGGCGAGCACTGCCAGAACCGGGTTGTCTTCAAGCAGCTAATGCAGGCTGAGGCAATACGCTTTTGCCAGATAGACTCCTGCCGTCTGGGTGGGGTGAACGAAGTGCTCGCAGTATTGCTCTTGGCGGCGAAGTTCGGCATCCCCGTATGCCCGCACGCCGGGGGTGTGGGATTGTGTGAGTACGTCCAGCACCTCTCTATCTTCGACTACATAGCCGTCAGCGCCTCACTCGAAGACCGGATACTGGAGTATGTGGATCACCTGCACGAGCACTTTGTAGATCCGGTAACGATGAAAGATGGTCACTACATGCCGCCCCAGAGGCCCGGCTACTCCATCGAGATGAAGCCCGAGTCACTCGACATGTACGAGTTCCCTACCGGGGAGGTGTGGTCTGAGAGAGTATAGGTGCTTTTTCGGAGGGTAGCTTCAACTAGGGCGGCTCTGTTTGCATCAGGTGCTTATTGACTCTAGTTCTTGGTCGGGTCTCTGCCTCCTCAACCATCCGCCAGAAGCGCTCCCCCATGGCCCGTCCCGGCCCGCCCGACGAGTCTTCTATCTTCAACGGTAGGAACACGAAATGCGCGCCGCGCGCCGGGAGTTGATCCAAATTGGTTAGGAGTTCTATATAACGCAACTCCTTGCTCAAGCCTTCTTGATGAACTGGGGCTCCCTCATGGGCGGCTCCTACGCTCGGCGCGTCTATGCCTATCGTCTTAACGCCTCTCTCATGCAGATAGAGCGCGGCACCGGGGTCCGGCGACGGCCAGCCACGGAAGTCTCCCGTTACCAGAGATCCGTGGGTGTATTTCTCTCCCTCCTCTCCTTCGACGTAGTAGCGATCCCATCCGGTCCACAGAAGCACCAATTCACCTCTGCCTATTGCGCCGTTCTCTTCCTCCCAGGTTTTTATATGGTCCGCCGTGATAAACGGGCTCTTGCCGGGCTCCCCTTCTTCGGATAAAAACCGGACATCGACGACCACCGCCGGGCCCATAAGGTCTTCGAGCGGGACCTTCTCGCCGCTCTGTTCACCCAAAGGGCCGGACCAGGGCAGGCCCGAGTCTTCCGGGGGGATCCAGTGCGTCGGGGCGTCGAAGTGGGTGCCGCAATGCTCGTCTATGATGACGAAGTTCGTCTGATAGGGGTTCTCGCTCCGGGTCTTGCCGGTTACCTGTTCCCTCTCCTCAAACCAATTCCAGTTTTTGTGCGTGTAGATCATGTGTCCCGGCCAGCTGCCCGGCAGCCGCTCCGAGAGGGTAACCGAGAGGTCCACGACCCTCGAAACGTTCTTCGGTAGTTCCATGAAATAGTCCTTTCCTAAAGCCTTTGTCGCCTAGCGTGTCGCTTGGCGTGTTCCCACTACTCTCTCGTGGGCGTGTTGGCCTCTCATGCGCTGCCATGCGTTGCCATAAAGGCCCGGTAAAGAGAGCGTTGAAGCTCGTCAATGAACTATTGGGCCAGGTAGCCTCCGTCCACGGGAAGTATCGTTCCGGTGATAAAGGACGCCTCGTCGGACGCGAGAAAGAGGATGGCGTTGGCGACGAGGATGTCTACGCGCCCGAAGCTATCGACGGCGGACCGGATCATGGCCCGTGCGTCATCCGGCTTGGAAACATCCCCCACAACGGTCTCCACCTCAGCCCCGTCGTCCGCCGTCTGGTCCTGGGCATTCGCGAGCCCGGCTTCATCAATGTCGGACAGAACCAGCCACGCCCCCTCGCGGGCGAATAGCTCTGCCGTGGCGCGTCCAATTCCTTTCGCCGCACCGGTTATTACCGCACACTTGCCCCTGAGCCGTCCCGGGTCTTCCACACCCGTCTCCTCTCACCGTGGTCTATAAACCTGACCTTCACGTGAACTCCCTACCAGAGTTCACCCACCCCGCCTGAATACTCCCACAGTTTTTCGATATCGGTCAAGTACAGGGTTTCACACAGGGTGTCCAATTCTCCACAGCACCCGATGGATTGTCGTACGATTCCTTGTGCAAACGTGAACAACGCGACTATTTAGGAGGAACCCTTGAATGGTAAAATAGCAGCAGTCTTGGGAGTCGGCCCCGGACTGGGAACGGCCATTGCCCACCGGTTCGCCCGTGAAGGCTACGCAATAGGACTGATGGCACGAAACGAAGAGGGCCTTTCGGAGATCCAGCAAGGTATAGAAGGCGAAGGCGTCCAGGCCCTTCCTATCCCTACAGATGCCACAGACCCGGCCTCGGTAGAGGAAGCGTTCGGGAAGTTGCGGGAGGAACTAGGAGATCCCGAAGTCCTCGTCTACAACGCCGGCGCGTTCCAGATGGGCGGCATCCTGGACGTAACGCCGGAGCAGTTCGACCTCTGTTTCAAGGCCAACTGTGCCGGGGCGTTCTACGGGGCGCAACAGGTTTTGCCGGCCATGCAGGAGGCCGGGCGCGGCACCGTGCTGCTGACGGGGGCGACGGCTTCGATGCGCGGTTCGGCAAAGTTCGCGGCGCTGGCGACCGGCAAGTTCGGGTTGCGGGCACTGGCCCAGAGCATGGCGCGGGAGTTCGGGCCGCAGGGCGTACACGTCGGGCACGTCGTCGTGGACGGCCAGATCGACACCCCAAGAGTTCGCGAGATGTCCCCGGATCGCGATGACAGTACGATGCTCTCCCCCGACGCCATCGCCGAAACTTACTGGCAGTTACACAACCAGGACCCGACGGCCTGGACGCTAGAGCTTGACCTGCGTCCCGCGGTAGAGAGCTTCTAGCCCCGGCCTTTAGCCCCGGCCGGCGACGCGGCCCGAGATGGCCGTGAAGGCCGCTTTTTCGGTCGTGTCGTCCAGGGGCTCCAACTCGAAAGAGTCATCTACTGCGCGCACAGCTTCCAGGATGAGCTGATCTGTTAGCCAGGGGTTTTTTGGAAGAAGGGAGCCGTGTAAGTAGGTCCCGTAGGCGTTGAGGCGTCGGGCGCCCTCGCCCCTGTCTTTCCCGTTGTTGCCGTGGCCGGCGACGATTTCTCCAAGAGGCTTTGTATCGCCCAGATAGGTGCGTCCGCCGTGGTTCTCGAAGCCGACGGCCTCTTGGGTCGAGCCGTCCGACAGCGACACCCGGATCAGCACGTTGCCGATGAGACGGGCCTCATCCGGGTCGCCAGGCCGTGTGTAGAGGTCGAAGATGCCGACGCCGGGTAGCTTTTCGCCGTCTAGCGTCTCGTAGTGGTGGCCCATGAGCTGGTATCCGCCGCACACCCCGAGCACGACGCCCCCATCATCCACGATGCTCCGCAAGTCGGCGCCTTTAGAACCGGAGAGGTCTTCCGCGAGCAGCGATTGCTCCCGGTCCTGGCCGCCGCCGAAGAGGAAGATGTCGCAGCCGGTCGGGCTTACCCGCTCCCCGAGGCCGACGTCCACGACCTCCACGTCTATGCCGCGCCACTCGCAGCGTTTTTTCAGGGAGATCACGTTCCCCCGGTCCCCGTAGAGGTTCATCATGTCCGCGTACAAGTGGTGGATAGTTAGCTTCAAAGGGCCTCCCTCCGGTCGGCAGTTTCAGGCTTCAGGCACCAGCCGTCAGGTAAAGCGGTGAACGGCCCACCAAAAGTGTAACGCCTGAATCCAGCCAATGAACCACCACCCACACAAGCCGCGCTAGAGACAACCAGACCTGACACCTGAAGCCTTCTTCTCAATCTTCCCAGAACGGGTGCGTGTAGCCCAGGTCGCTGAGGGTTTTGCGGATCTCCAACATCGCCGTGTAGGTCGGTAGAACGTAGAGTGTTTCTCCCGGCGGGGTCGCCGCCAGCGCCGCCTGTATGGCTTCTCCGCCATCGCGGATAACCGGCCCCACCGGCAGGTCGGCGTATTTGAGGCGGACAGCCATGTCCTCCGCCCGCAAGCCACCCACAACGAAAGGCCGGACCTCGCCGGCACGGCCAGAGTCGCGGGCGTCGGCGAGCATCTCGAAGTCCACGTCCCAGAGCCAGGAAACATCCCGGCCGTCAGCGTGGTTGTCGTTTATGGCGATCAATACGTTTTTCGCCTCGCCACCGGTGACGAAGGTACGCAGGATCTCGTTGAAACCCACCGGGTTTTTTATGAGCAGCAGAAACGCTTCCTTCTCCCCCGCCCGCACCTTCTCCACGCGACCAAACGCCCCGCCGAACTCCCGCAAGCCCCGAACCACGGCTTCGTTCCCGACGCCGGCCTCCAGCGAGACCGCCGCCGCCGCCAACGCGTTGTACACGTTGTACAAACCCGGCAGCTTTACCTTTACTTCCAGTTTAGCGTTAGGGGTGTCGAGTACGAAGTTGCTTCCGCGGGCGCCGTCGAGGTGCACCCGGCCGGCGCGGTACTTCGGGTCCGGGCGCGTGAAGGTACAGTTCGGACAGTCGTAGAAGCCGACGTGGCCCATGTACACGGCTTCGTAGTCCAGGGCCGTACCGCAGACCGGGCAATCTTTAGAGTCCGCGATGTGTTGCAGTTTCCCCGTGTCCAGCGCGGGCTCGTCCACCCCGTAGTAGACCGGGTTCGACGCCGAAGCCCCGAGGCTCGCGACGAGCGGATCGTCGGCGTTTAGCACCACGGAGCCGTCCCGCGGCAAGTCGTCGAACGCGGAGGCTATGACCTTCCCCGTATAAGCCAGTTCCCCGTAGCGGTCGAGTTGGTCCCGGAACAGGTTCAGGACCGCCAGTATCTTCAGCCGGGCTTCGGCGGCGACTCCCGGCACGTTCGCCTCGTCCACCTCGAACAGCCCGATCTCCGCCCGCGGCCGGCCGGCCAGGTTGGAGTCCAGGACCAGCGCCGCGGTTACACCGGTGACGAGGTTGGCCCCCGTCGAGTTGTTTACGACCCGCACCCCCGAGGCCCGCAAAATACCGTCCACCATCCGGCTCGTAGTCGTCTTGCCGTTCGTACCCGTGATCGCCACCGTCCCGCGTGGCAGCCGCCGGGAGACGCTGCGGAGGATACCCGGCGCCACCCTGCGCGCCACAACCCCCGGTACCGTAGAGCCCCCACCCCTCCCCAACGTCCGGCTCGCTAAGCGAGCCCCCCACGCCGCCAATACCGCCGCCGAAACACGGCCACTGTCCAAAATAGATACCACCCCAGGGATTATACCGGCAGGCGGAGGCTACTTTCGCCGGGAAGGTCACCATATCCTTCCACCCGGAAACCCCCTCCCGGAAACCCGTTTTTTCGTTATGCATATTACTTTTATATTAAAATTTGTTAAAAATACGAACTATCGGATAAATAACTGTAACCTGTGGTTTTTCCTATTCGTAAAGTAGTTTTGCGATATCGCGGTTTGTACATTTGGAATATCGGATATTACGGTGACGTTGCGAAAGGGTTTCTTCGCGGTTAACCTCCACGGCTTGTTGGAGGGGGGATCTTCTAGAGAGATCCCATGCAAGTTGTAAACGAGACGAACAGGAGTTTCATGACTGTACCTGTAAAAGTGAGATCCGCGCTGACTTTGCTCGCGGTTTTGGTTGCGTTGACGGCCATGATGTTCGTATTTCAGGCAAAACCGGCCCAAGCCAGTGAAGCGGTAGTTTCCGAGGCTCGGGGTTGGATCGGCACAGCTTACCGTTATCCCGGAATGTCCTACGGTGTGGACTGCACGGAGTTTACGGCCGGTGTCTTCTCTCAGTTCGGAATCTACCTGCCGGACTATCCTAGCGCCCAGCTTGGTTACGGGGCGCCCTCGGACGCGGGCGCCGGCGACCTGGTGTTCTATAGTGAGGACGGATACAACATAACCCACGCCGGAATCGCCACGGGCCAGGGGACGGTGATCCACTCCTCCAACTACTTCGGAGCGGTGGTAGAAACCGACATGTACGGCATCCCCGGCTATGTCGGTTCGAGAGACGTTTACTAAATAATCGCACCACCCGTACCTCAAAGCCTCTCTGTACCCTCCGCAGAGAGGCTTTTTCGTGCGTGACCTACCGGACAGAAGTTCTTCTTGTTACTAACAGAACCCGGACGTTCGGCCAGGGTCATTTCGTTCCGGGTGAGGTAAAAACAAAGCCATGGAAATCTTCGAGAACCTCTCGGCCAGTTCCCGGGTAGAAAAAGACGCGCTCGACGCCTACTCTCGGGCCGTCCGGGAGGTAACGGAGAGTTTGGAGCCCGCGGTGATCTCTGTCGGAACGCCCAATGGACGGGGTGGCGGCAGCGGCGTAACGCTCGGCACCGAAGGTGAATCGGCCACCGCGGTTACCAACAGCCACGTGGTGCGCGGTATCCGTCAGGCGAGCCGGGGCTCTACAGACGTTCAGGTTACGCTCTCGGATGGATCTTCGGTTCCGGCGGAGGTTTTGGGTGATGACCCGCAGAGCGACCTGGCGGTGGTCCGCTTCGATCCGGAGGACGAAATTCCGGTGGCGATTCTCGGGGAGGCGGAGAACCTGGTCGTCGGGCAACTCGTGGTTGCTATCGGGAACCCGCTGGGCTTTCAGCGGAGCGTTACGACCGGCGTGGTGAGCGCGCTGGGACGGTCCATAAGAGGCGAGAGCGGCCGGCCCATCGAGAACGTTATCCAGACGGACGCCGCGATCAACCCGGGCAACTCCGGCGGGCCGTTAGCGGACGCCGCAGGAAGGGTCGTCGGCATCAACACGGCGATCATCGGGGGCGCCCAGGGCATAGGCTTCGCCGTCCCGGTTTCGGCGGCGTTCCGGCGGGTGATCTTCTCCCTCGTTACCGAAGGCCGGGTGCGGCGCGCCTACCTCGGCGTCGGGGTCGTGACCCGTCCCGCCCGCGGAGACTTCGGTGGCGGAGCCGGGGTCGAGACCGTCGCGCCGAATAGCCCGGCGCAGAGGGCCGGTGTCAGGAAGGGAGACGTGATCCTGGGCCTCGGAGACCAGCCCGTGAAGTCCACCGACAGCCTGTTGAACCTGCTGGACGAATCGGCCATCGGGCGCGAAACTACGCTCACGGTGCTGCGCGGCAACCGAGAACTATCCCTCCCCGTGCGGCCCCGTGAGCAACCCACCGAGTAGAAGGAGGAATATATGCCGGACGTAACGCTCGTGGTACGGGAAGTGACGGACACCGAAGAAGCCGAACGCTTGGAGCGGGCGCTAAAGAGGTTGGAGTTCGTGGGTGAGGCGAAAGTGGACCCTGAGAAGGGCCTCCTCGCCATCTCCTATGAGGGCGGGGAAGCAGAGTTGGGGCGTCTCGAAGAGGCTGTAAAAGAAGCGGGCCACGACTTCGAGCCTTCACCTGGCGCCCGCAGGGTGGAGGAGTAGCTTCTGGCTTTACCTCACCCGGGGGTCAATAGAAGGGGTTTGGCGGGCCTTGTAGTAGCCGAAGGCGATAAAAGAGCCGGCCCCTACGATGCCGAGTAGCCAGCCGACTTCGGCGACCCCGCCGATCAGGTCGTGGATAATGTTGTCTTTCAGGAACATCTCTATGGCGACGTAGACCAGGATGCCGGAGCCTAGGTAGACCAGCCACGGCAGGCGATCCATGAGCGAAGAAAGAATCTGGCTGCCGTAGATTATGAGCGGGATGGTAAGGAACAGCCCGAAGACCAGCAGCCACAGGTTGCCGCCGGAGACGCCCACGAGGGCCACGACGTTGTCGAGAGACATGATCACGTCGGCGACTATGATGATCCGTATCGCCCCCCAAATGCTGGTGCTGGCCTCTACGTCACCGTGTTCTTCCTCCTGGAAGAGTAACCTCCAGGCGATCCAGACGAGGAGCAAGGCCGCCACCGCTTGCAAAAACGGTACGAGCAACAGATAAGTAACCACGGCGGCGAAGATCAGGCGTAGCCCCACAGCCCCCATCGCGCCCCAGAAGATCGCCCGCCGCCGTGTCTTTCCTTCGAGTTGGCGCACCGCCAGCGCGATGACGACCGCGTTGTCGCCGGAGAGTATGAGGTCTATCGCCAGAACCCCCAGGAACCGGGCGACGATCTCGCCACTCAAAAAATCCATTTAATCGTGCTCCTCAACATTGGTCCGGCGGAGGCTCTCTACATAAGCGGGGATACTACCAGCTTTCTTCTTCTCCAGGATCGTTTCTCTATTACCCGCCTACTATTTGCAGTCCGGCTGGGGTTTTACGCTTCGGTCTTGCCGCCCCGCGTAAGGAGCATGGAGGCGACTATCGAGATTACCAGTATGGCGGCGATGGGGAGCAGGGAAGCGACGATTGGCAGGTGAACACCGAAACCTTCGAGTATGAACTTCGCACCGACGAAGGCCAGGATCGCGGCGAGGCCATAGTGAAGGTAGGCAAAACGGTCTATAAGCCCTTCCAAGGCGAAGTAGAGCGCCCTCAACCCCAGAATGGCGAAGACGACCGCAGAGTAAGCTATAAAGGTGTTCCGGGTGATCGAGAGCACCGCCGGCACGGAGTCTACGGCGAAGAGTACGTCGGAGGCCTCGATCACGACCAGCACGGCCAAGAGCGGCGTGGCGCAGAGTTTGCCGCCGTTACGCACGAAGAAATGGTCGCCGTGATAATCCTTTGTAACCGGCAACCGGCGTTGCAGGAACTTGAGCACGCGGTTGTCCTGGGGATCGGGGTTTTCCTCCTGGCCGCGGAACATCCGGAAAGCCGTAAAGATCAGGAACGCCCCGAAGACGAAGACTAGCCAGCTAAAGGTCGAGAGTAAACTAATGCCGACCAGGACGAAGACCGCCCGGAACACCAACGCCCCCATCACCCCCCAGAACAGGACGTGGTAGCGGTACTCCTCGGGCACGGCGAAGCTGGTGAAGATCACGGCGAACACGAAGACGTTGTCCAGCGAGAGGGACCATTCGACCAGGTACGCCGCCAGGTATTCCCCGGCCACCGCCGGCCCCGACAGAAACCAGACGAACCCGCCGAACGCCAGAGAAATCGAGATCCAGGCCCCGGACAGCCAGAGCGCCTCTTTAAAGGGTATTTTCCTCGCCCCCCGGTGCAGCACGAAGAGGTCTAGAAAGAGCAGCACGGCAACCAGCCCGAGAAAGGTCATCCACGCCCAGGTAGGAAAGTCTACGCTCGCCGCAGCGTCTCCACCGCCCATTATGCTTTCTTACCCGCCGGTGGGCCCGGCCCTGTTGGGGTCATCGCCCGACCTCTCCTGGCTTTTTTGGACCACCTGAAACACAACCGTGTAGGGCACGAACGTGTAAGATTCTACCCGTTGAAGCGCGAACTACACCACGAAAACCAACCGGCCCGGACGTCCAGATCCCCGGACCTAGAGAAAGTCCTGTCCGCCGTCGCGGACGGCACGCTTTCGCCGGCCGCCGCCGCCGAACGTCTCGAAAGCGGCGCGGTACGCTACCTGGGCGAGTTTGCCGCCCTGGACCCGGGTCGCAGCGCCCGTAAAGGAGTGCCCGAGGTCGTCTACGCCCCCGGCAAGACCCCGCAGCAAACGGCGCTTATCTGCGAGGCGCTCCTATCGTCTAACGAGCGGGTAATAGTAAGCAAACCAACCCCGGAACACGAGGTAGAGCTCCGGGCCTCCCTCCCCGGCGTACCGCTACGCCGCGCCGGCAGCGCCCTGGTGGCCGGGTCCGGAGAACCCAAACTTTCGGGCGGGCGTCTCGGGGCGCTCTCCGGGGGCACCTCGGACCTGCCGGCGCTGGAGGAAGCGCTGGCCGTCGCCCGCGAGATGGGCGTCGAAACCAGGAGCTTCCACGACGTTGGCGTGGCCGGCATCCACCGCCTCCTGGCCCCCCTGAAAGAGCTGAAAGACTTCGACCCGGACTGCCTCATAGTCGCCGCCGGCATGGAGGGCGCGCTGCCCAGCGTGGTATCCGGGCTGGTAAGCGTGCCCGTTGTAGGACTTCCAACCTCTACCGGATACGGGCTGGGAGGAGACGGGACCGCCGCCATCCTCGGCATGCTCCAGTCGTGCTCACCCGGCCTCTCGGTCGTCAACATCGACAACGGCGTCGGCGCCGGGGCCACCGCCGCCCTCATCGCCAACCGGGCCGCCCGCGGAAACGGCCCGGCTTCCGGCTGAGCGCCGGACAATCCCTTGCGCGTCTTCGTCGCCATCTTCCCGCCCCTCGAAGTTCGGGAAGCGCTGCTCCACGCCGCAAAAGCCGCCCCCGTAGCCGGCAACATCCGGTGGGTCCGACAGGAAAACGTCCACCTGACGCTGAAGTTTCTCGGCGATGTGCCGCCAGAACCGGAGGCCCTAAAAAGCATCCACGACGCCCTGAAAGAAGTCGTCTGGGGACGAGAACCTCTACGGCCTCTCCTTGTCCGATCCTCCGGTTTGGGAGCTTTCCCTTCTTGCGAGAAAGCCCGCGTGTTGTGGGCCGGCGTCGGCGAGGGATCGTCCGGGCTTTCTACGATGGCCGCGAAAGTCGAGCAGGCCCTGGAGCGTCTTGGCTTCGGGCGCGACCGGAGACCCTACAAACCTCACGCGACGCTCGGTAGGGTTCGTGGGCGGCCGGCGAGGTTGCCGGCCGGGGTCCGCCTCCGGGTTACGGAATTTACCGCCCGAGGGTTGGATCTCGTAGAAAGCATCCCGGGTCCGGACGGCGTAGCCTACGAGACGCTAGAGAGCTACCCCTTCTCCCAAAACCCCTGATACTGAAACGCCCTCAAACCGTAAACAACGGCCCGATAGCCATAACGATAAAAAGGAGTATCAGGATCACCGCAACCATCATTATGAAATTGCTCCCGCCCATCAGATCCGCACCTTTCGAGAAGCTTCCAATGCTGCGCCAATTCTAGACCCTGCCCACTAAAGTCGCCAACGAGGGACCAGGGACGAGAAAGTCTTTCATTACAGTTCATCAGCGTAGGATACCCGCTTTCTCAAAGTCCGTCCTTCCTCAATGCCTTCTTTGCGCCCCGCATGAAATTCGAGCACCTTCTCCGCCACCAGACTAACTACAGGGTCTGGATGGACTTTTCGGGCCAGGATTCCACCCTCGGAGTCCCCCACGCAAAGATACTCTACGCACCATTCGGGCCTTTGTTCCTTGTAGAAAATGCGGCACTCGTAGAGACTCCACCGGGTATCATGTGCCACAAGTATCATCTTCGGCTCTACCGGCGTCCGGCGCATGTCCTGCAGTCCGTACTTGAGCCTCCGGCGCCGGTAGACTTCCCGCTGAAGTTCTTCACGCACCACCCCGGCAAACCCATCACCCTCGACTGCCAGGTGAGCCTCATCCCACGCCTCTTCCGCCCGCCGCACCCACCGCTCGACCCCGTCCATATCGAGCAACTCCCAACAGACCAGGCATAGATACTCCGGGCCGGACGTGACCTGTAAACCCCTTATATGCGCATATCTCTCTACTTTGCCCACCATCCTATTTCCTACTTTATACGGTTCTCTCCAAAAAGCGGATTAATGCCCCGTTACGACACGTGTCTTGACGTCTACTGAAGGTTGATTCATAGCAAGTTGGTTTTCCGGTTGTGATTCGAAGGTTTTACGCCAACCCTGAAAACTCGGGACCCACCTACAATACACGTTTCATTGGGATACCGCGTTGGTCTCCGGCAGGAAGTTCGAACCTGGCCGTGGTTCTGTACCGGACGATGTTGCTGCCCGCCGTTTTCGGTCCCATACACCTCAAATTTACCTTGAAGTCGAGCGTTAGCCTGACGCTTTTTGTTGGTCGGGAGCGCCGGGGCTCTGGTGCTGGTATTCTCCACAGGGTCATGCAGAGAAGCGTTGCACATTTGATCCTGAACCCGACGGCGAACAAGGGGCGTGGGGCGCCGGGGCGGTTGCAAGTATCTAGTTTTCTGGCGGGGCGCGGTATTCGTCCGGTGTGGCACGTTACGGAGGGTCCGGGGCACGCGTCAGAGATCGTAGAAAACCTGCCGGATGATGCTTTGGCCGTGGCGGTTGGGGGCGACGGCACGGTGCGTGAGGTGGCGGCGGCTTGTGCGAACTCGTCCCGGACGCTGGGGGTTCTGCCGGTCGGGAGCGGGAACGACTACGTCAAGGCGCTGGGCATCGGCACGAAGATCCGTCGGGCGTTGAATTCCCTGGCGGCGGGCGAGGTGCGCACCGTCGACGTGGGCGAGGTCAACGGCTTGAGGTTCAACAACGGGCTCGGCATCGGTTTCGACGCGGAGGTGGCGGCGGGGGTTGCGGAGGCCCCGGCATACCTGGGCGGAGGCGGGAGGTACCTGTGGTCGGTCGGCCGGCTTCTCTGGAACTTCCAGTGCCACGACGCGGTGCTGAGGTTGGACGGCGGGCGGACCATCGAGTCGAAGACTATCCTGGTAGCGGTGGCGCTCGGGACTACCTACGGGGCGCGGTTCCGGCTGGCGCCCCGGGCCGTTTTGGATGACGGACGGTTCGACGTGGTGTGGTCCGAAGAAGTCGACCGGGTAGACGTGTTGAAGCTCGTACCCCGCGCTTTCGGGAGTTCTTTGTTGGAACATCCCAAGGTTTACATGGCCCGGGCGCGGGAGGTAGAGGTGACGCTGGAAGAAAAGGTCCCGGCCCACGCGGACGGGGAGATCCTGGAGCCCACCCGGAACTTCCACGCGCGGGTGCTGCCGGGCGCCTTGCGCGTGGTGGCGCCATAGCCGGGCCTCGGGTAGCATGTGTAACAACGGGTTGCTAGAGATGGAGGCGTTCGATGGGTGTACCGGGTCCCACGGAGTTTTTGATCTTGCTCTTTCTACTGGTTACGGGGGGAGCGGTATTATTGTTCCTGACGGGCAGAAGGCGGAGCAGTGACAGCCCGACCGGCCCGGAAAGCCGAGATGCGCAACAAGTTCTCGATGAACGTTATGCCAAGGGGGATATCGGACGCGAGGAGTACCGGCAAATGCGACAGGACATCGAAGGCTAGGGGTGGTTTGCCGGGTTCGGCATCGGGGTTCCGGAATTGGTAGGGATTCTCATGGTTTCGCTCATGTTCGCAATACCGGTCATACTGGTCGTCTTCGCGATAAGATGGGCCGTGAACGGCGGTGTCCGGGACGCGGCCGGAAAAAAGGTGGCGCCCGATGAAGAACCGGCGCGTCAGATCTTGGACAGCAGTACGCCCACGGCGATATCGACCGTGATGGATACGAGCAGGTTCGTCGAGATACAGCGGCGGGGTAATCTCCGCCCGTCTACTACAAAGGCGCATTCTATGATAAAACCCCTTCTTCGCACGATAGACCTGGTACGGTCGGAGGATCCGGCACGTCGAGAAAGTATTGGAAAATATTGAAGGTTGGGTGAAATGAGAGCTTTTGTATTTCCGGGACAGGGCGGGGCGGTAGCGGAACCTCCGGAAGAGTTGCTGCCGGGTATCCGCCGCATCGTCGGCGAGCGTGTGCCGGACCAGGTAAAGTTCTTTGCGCGCGCGGCCCGGGATGCAGACGAGAGTCGCGACCTGCGTGTGAGGCCGGACGTGGTCGCCGGCCACTCGCTCGGCGAGTACGCCGCGGCCTACGCCGCCGGCTGCTTCGACTTCGAAACCGGGCTCTGGCTCGTCGCCCGGCGGGACCAACTCCTGGCGGAGGCCGCCGAAAACACCCCCGGCGGCATGGTAGCCATCCTGAAAGCAGACCCTGAAGAAGTAGAAAGGGCGACCGAAGAAACCGGTGGTTCCGTAGTCGCCAACTACAATACGCCGCGGCAGACGGTCATCTCCGGCCTCCGGGAGGCCCTGGGGGATGCGGTCTCGAAGATAAGAGGCCGTAAGATCCCTTTGAACGTCTCTTTCGCCGCTCACTCGCCCTACGTGGCCGTGGCCGGAGAAAGAATGCGGGACGTTCTGGAACCGGTAGAGTTCCATCGGCCGGAGATGCCGTTCGTGAGCGCCGTAGACGGCAGCATCCTGGATAGTGCAGGGGCCGTCAAAGACGCGCTAAAGGGCCAGATGGAGGCTCCCGTCCGTTGGGTGCGGGTGGTCGAGACCCTGACCCGCATGCGGGTTGAAGAGTGGGTCGAACTCGGCGGCGGCGGCGTGCTGACCCGGATGCTCAAAGACTTCGAGGTCTCTTTGAAAGGTGTCACCTTCGAAGATCTGCGCAGCCGCATTTCCCAACAGGCCCAAAACCTGCTCCCCGGCAACAACGGAGAAGAAACTCCCGAAAGCTAAATTGAACGTTTTCTTCGACGTTCAGGGAACCCTCCTCTCCGGGGGCATCCCGCGCCCCCACGCCCGGGAGGTGTTTCAGGAGATCGAGGCGCTAGGACACCACGTCTACCTGTGGTCCAGCGGCGGCAGCGCTTACTGCGCCCGGGCCGCAGAGCTTCTAGACCTGGAAGACATAGCATACGGTTACTTCGGTAAGTCCGGCTCTCTGCCGGTTTCCGTAGACTTTGCCGTGGACGACCAGCCACACCTCGTCGAAGAGTACGGCGGCTACCGGATTTCCCTGTTCGACGGAGACCCGGAGGATAAGGAGTTGTGGAAGGTAGTAGAGAAACTCGAGTAAAGAGCAAAGAAAAGGCGCGGAGAGGTTCCGCGCCCTTCTGGCTAATCGGCCGGGGTGTCGGCTAGTTTTAGCGGCTCGCTTCGGCTTCTGCTTCGGCCTTCGCTGCTTCTTCGAAATCTTCGCCGCCGGCGATGGTTACTACGTCTTCCTCGATGGACTCGACGGTACCGGCGGAGCTGGACCACACGCCGATGGAGAAACCGTCGTCTACGGGCTCCCCGAGCTTCTGCTCGTAGGAGACCTCGTCGCCCTCGGAGGCGAGCGCCGTCGCCGGCTTTAGGAAACGGCCACCGAGCGGCAGGTTTACCCCGCTGACCTTGCCGACGAGCGAGACAAAGCCCTCGTCGGGGAGATCGGTCTTTATGTCAGCGTACTCCTTGGAGGCCACGCCCTTCGGGATCACGAGAAAACCGTTTGTGGTGCGCCGGACATAGGCGTCGCCCTCGCCGAGCGACTCAATGCCCATCTCGTTCAGGTACGGGCCGCCGTCGATGACGGAGAGGTTGCCGGCCTCGGCATCTACGTCCACGCCGGAGAGTTCGAGGAGTTCCGTCGCGGAGGAGCCCAAGGGGGTTTCGTAGAGCTTCAGTTCGAGGTCGGGGCCGAAGATCTGGAGGTACTTGGTGGTGACGGGCTTGCCGAGAAAGAGCGCGTTGTAGATGTTAAGGAGCGACTCGGAGTTGTTTACGACGTGCCCGGCGTCCAGGGGAAGGCCGGGGCGCTTGTCGCCGCCGTCCATCTCGACCCGGCGCGGCACCCACTTCTCCTTGTCCTCGTAGAACATGTTCTTGATGAGCGTCTTCTCCTCGCCCATCGAGTACTTGTCCGGCACGTGGATGACGTCGTAGAGGCCGTTTGCGTGCTCGTCGTAGCGGGAGAACCACTCTTCGTCTTTGAAGTGGACGCCCATGATGACGCGTTCGATGCCGAAGATCTCCTTCATCGCCTCGTAGAGTTCGAGGAACTCGTCGAAGTACTCGCGGTGGACCATCTTATCCGCCCAATAACCGGGCTCGGACTCGGTGCAGTTCACGATCAGCCGCGGCTGCGGGTTCTTGTACTTGAAGTACGTCGGAAAACCGCCGCCCCCGGCACCCACGATGCCGGCCTGACGCATGATCTCTACGGCCTCTTCTTTGCTCAGGGCCTTGACTTCTTCGAGCGTCCTCTGCTTTAACTCAGCCACTTTTCTCTACCCTTCTTACGTTTTCTGCATAAGGTGCTTGCAGTTACAAGGTTTGCTCAACTATTACAGGCAGTATATCGTTTGCGCGTTTGTGTGGCTAGTTGCTGCTTTCACTGTTCCGCCGGAATCCGCTTTGGTAAACTCCTTTTTGTTATGAAGATTTCACGGCGCACGGCGAACATAATCTTTGGTGTAGGGATCTTTATGCTCCTGGTGTGGATTACAAGGCTCTACACGTTCTTCTCCATAGACCTCCAGCAGAGCGAAGGTTATCTGCCGTGGGTTCACTTTCCGCTGGTGGCTATCTCGCTGGCTATCGGAGTGTATTTGACTTATTTGGGGCGTAAGGCTCGTCGCGCCACCCGTCGCATCAACTGAGCACTCTTACTCGACCACGACACGAAAGTTGTAGCGGGCTTCGCCTTCAGGGGTGGACACGCTTACCGAGAGCACGTACACGCTTGGTGGCAGATCTGTCACAACATACAATTCCTCCTGCCCCACCATCTCTGGTTGCGATACCGGGGTGGTGACCGGCCGGGGCGGGCTCTTCAAATCGCTCCACAGTTCGAGTAGTTCAGCATCCTCGTTATATACTAGTTCTTCTTTCCCCACCCTGAAAGCTCGGGCATCGAAGATATACGATGGTTTTAGTTTATTTCCGTAACGAAAAGACAGTTCCGATTTCCCCGAAACTGTCAAAAAGTCACCGCTAGAAAGTGCCAACTTTTTATCCGCACGGTTCGTTGTCGTGCCGATAGTACTACTGTTTCCGGTGTTCGGTGACTGTCCGGGGCCCGTAGTATTCGACGCTTCCCCCACGGAATTTATACTCCGGTTCCGGTAGCCTAGGCTGCTGTTTGAAGCAAGCTCTTTCGACGGGATGTTTTCCCTGTACGGGTAAGCAGAGACGTTCTCCACCTTCGAAGTAGGATCGACAGGGATCATCTCAAGCACGTACGCACCTCCACCAGGAACTCCGCTCCTCCAGATAAAGAAGATTAAGAACCCGACCAGCAGGACTATAAATAACGCAACTATTACTACGCGTCGTAAACCGACCACCATAGTTCGTAATTATACCGGGGTCAGAGTTCCGGGTGCGGTGTCAATCGGTCCACTGGGGCGGGTATTTGAGGCCGCCCTCGCGCGTGTTGTCGGGGAAGTCCGCCGTAGAGTAATTGGGTACGGCCCGGCGCAAGAGGTTGAGTGCTTTCCCGGCCTCCTGGCCGCGGGCGTGATAGACCATCTCGTCTACGACCTCGTTCAAGTTCGGGGCGTTCGCCGGGGCATCCTCAGAGGTAAGTTGGAAGACCATCGGGTGTTCGGTCGGGATTTGCTGCTCGCTTTCTTCGGAGAGTTCTTCTTTCAGTTTCTCACCGGGACGCAGGCCGACGAACTTCATCTGAACGTTTGGGGCGCCCATTATCTCGATCATCTTCCGGGCCAACTCCACGATGGCTACGGGTCGGCCCATCTCCAGGACGTAGGTACCGTAGTCCTCGGCCATCGCGCCGGTCTGCAGGATGAGCGAGACCGCTTCGGGGATGGTCATGAAGTACCGGATCATGTCGGGGTGCGTGACGGTTACGGGGCCGCCGGCTTCTATCTGCTGCCGGAAGGTCGGCACCACCGAACCGCGGCTTCCGAGCACGTTGCCGAAGCGGACCGAGGCGTAGACCGTTTCGGGGTACTCTTCCGCCATCTCCCGGACCAGTATCTCCGAGAGGCGCTTGGTCGCGCCCATAACGTTTGCCGGGTTTACCGCCTTGTCCGTCGAGACGTTGATGAACTTCTCGGCCCCGTAAGCCCCGGCGTTGCGGGCGACGTTCAGCGTGCCGAAGACGTTGTTGACGATTGCCTCCGTAGACTGTAGCTCCATCATCGGGACGTGTTTGTAGGCGGCGGCGTGGAAGACGATTTGGGGTCGGAAATGCTCGAAAACGAAGCTGACCCGTTCGGAGGCCGTTACGTCCCCGACAAAGACCTCCGCGTCGTAGAACTCTTCGCGCCGGAGTTCCTGGTTCAAGTAGTAGAGGCCGCTCTCGTCCCGGTCGAGGAGCACAAGCCGGGCCGGGCCGAGGCGCGAGATCTGGCGGCTGAGTTCTTTGCCGATGGAGCCGCCGGCGCCGGTTACGAGGACGTGCCGGCCGTTTATGTAGCCCGAAAGGGCGTCGAGGTCTATGTTCACCGGTTCACGGCCCAGGAGGTCTTCTATCTGCAACTCCCGGAGCTTGAAGGTGCTTTCGTCCAGCATCTGGCCGAGGTCCGGCATCACCTTCACCTCGACTTGCGAGGCGGTACAGGTGCGCCAGATCCGGTCCATCTGCTCCCGTTCCGCGTGCGGCGTGGCGATAATAACCTGGTCGACGCCGTGTTTGGAGATAGCGTCTTCGAGGTTTTCTATTTCGCCCAACACCGGGACGCCTTCTATCTGCTTTCCAACATCCACGACCGATTCGCTCAGGAAGCCGACGATCTGGTTGTCCGCGGCCGCCGTGCGCCAGATGTGTCCGGCGAGCGCGACGCCCCGCTCTTTCACCCCCACGATGACCGTCCGCTTTTTGCGCCCGACCTCCCGCAGGGACAACTCGTAGAAGACCCGCGGGTAGAGCCGCACGGCTACTAGCTGGATGTAAGCCAGGGCCGAGCCTATGAGTATTACCCCGAGCGGGACGGGGTTGAGGTTCAGGAGCCCGAGCCCTTCGGGGCCCAGTGAGAAGTCTGTTATGAACAGTAGCCCGGCCGCTATCGCCGTGGCACTCGCCACCCGCACCCCCTGGTAAATTCCTGTGTACCGTAGGATGCTCTGGTAGACCCCGCTCTGCCAGAGAAGCACCACGAACACTATCGCGGAGAAGACCGCGAACGGCCAGAACGTAGGCCAAAACGCATCTTTCACGTCACCATCGAAACGGAAGAGCAGCGCGACGGCGAACGACTCGATGACTATGAAGGCGTCTACCAACATCGCCGCCCAACGTCGGAACGCGGGGGGTGATCGGCGGAAAGTTTGCTGCAGCCTTCCTACCGGCCAGGTTATCATCGCTTTAAGTCGCATCGCGCCATTTTAGTTTCTATTAGCGAATCATTCCAGTAGAACATTGCTTTTTGCCTATTTTTCTGTGCGAAACACCATTGGTAGCGCCGCGAGCCCGGCGCAGCAGAGCAGCGCCAGTAGGATACCGGCGACGGCGATCGCCCCTCCACCGGCTACGAGCAGAGCCGCGAGGCCGGCTATCGCGCTCGCCCCGTAGTAGAGGTTGCTCGTGCGGCGGTGCAGGCTGGTGGTGGGCGTTATCCGCTGGTAGACGTGCTCCCGGTGGGCGGAAAAAACGTTCTTTCCTGCCCGGTAACGCCGGACGAGCGTGTAAGCCGTGTCGAATAGGAGCGGCGTAAAGACCAGTATGCCGGCGAAGAATAGTAAGGGACTCCAGCCGCCACCGGTCAACGGGGCATAGAGGGCTACCGACGCGAGAAAGAAGCCGAGAAAATAACTGCCGGAGTCACCGAGAAAGATGGAGGACGGGTTTATGTTCCAGATCAAGAACCCCGCAACGGCCCCGGCGAACGCCGCAAGAGCAACATTTTCGGTCAGGACGAACAGGAACAGCGCGTTGACCAGGGCGACGCCGCCGATGATGCCGTCTATTCCGTCCGCGAAGTTGAAGGCGTTGGAGAGCGCCACGATCCAGAACACCCCGACAATGAAGACCAGCACCTTGAGCAAGCCGGGAGCTTCGGACAACAACGGCGGACTGTGGAAAAAGATTAGGCCCACAGCTATTAGCGTTTGCGCAACGGCTTTGGTACGGAAGTGGAGGTCGCTCAAGTCGTCGGCCAAGCCTACGAACCCAATAAGGGTGGCCGCCACGAGGAGCGGCCACGAGCCTTCGGGACGGAGTATGAAAACCCCGACCCAGACCCCGAGGATTATCGCGACGCCGCCCAGCCGGGGGGTCGGAACCTCGTGCGAGCTGCGGAGGTTCGGCACGTCGAGCAAGTTCCGCCCGACCGCAAACCGGACGAGCGACGGAATGAGCGCCCCCGCCACCAGGAAAGCGACGCTTCCGGCAACTGCGGACGTACTCAAGACCCGAAGACCGTTACCCCGGAGCGGTACGCGGCCTCTTCCAATGCGCGGTCTTGCGTAGCAAGGGGTAGACCTCTTCGTATCGCAACCGCCAGATAAGCCGCATCGTAAGCGGAAAGCTCTTGCTCCCGGGTCAGCCGCGCCAACCCTGTCAAACCACCCCGCTGCGCGTCCTCGAATTCTATTGGTAGAGCCTTCAACAGCGCCAGGAATCTCTCCGTGTCGGCCGGCAAGATTCGCTTTCTGCGTTCTCCCACCGTCAGGGCGTTTGCGACCTCGTACCCCCAAAGACCCGGCACAACGGCCCCACCGGCCGAAAGAGCTTCCAATACAGCATCGGCATAAGCGCCACTCTTGTCCTCGAAAGCCCAGCCCACAGCCACCGAAGCATCCAGCACCAACGAACTCAGAGCCGCCGTCCCTCCTCCACCAACGCCCGCACACCGTCGTCCCCGATCCGCCGTCCCCGGCGGAACTCTCTCAGCTCCCGGACCACATCCTCCGGCGGACGCCTCTCTTCGACCGGCACCAACATCGCTACCGGCCGACCATGACGGGTCAGCGTGATCCTCTCTCCCCCCTCCACCTTCTCCAGAAGCCGCGACAGGTTGGTCTTCGCTTCGTATGCTCCTACTTCCAAAACCATACTCCTTTTTAGACTGGTCGTAGTCTAGTCTGAGTTTTTGCGGAGTTCAACGGTTGCCGGGTTCTTTTAACAGCCCGATCTCCCTTAGCCGCGTCACTTCTTGGGCTATGCCTTTCTGGAAGGTACGGGGAGAATATTCGAGGTTTCGTCGGGCCTTTTCGTAGGGGTAGGCTTTGTCCTCTCGCAAGCGCAGCACCTGTTCGGAGCCTACCGGGAGCGGGATGCGGGCGCGTTCCGCGAGCCTCAGGACGTGTCGTACCGGCTCTATGGGCAGCCGGACCGTGCGAGATCTTCTGCCCAGGGCGGCTGCTGCGGTGTGAACCAGATCCAGATACGTTAAAGGTCTCGCGCCCGGCAAGTCGTAGCTCTGGTTTATGGATTCCGGCTTTTCCAGCGCGGCGAGCATTACCCGCGCAAGGTCTTCGTAGTGGACCGGCTGCCAGAGGTTTTCCCCGTTTCCGAAGATCGGGAAAAGTGGCGAGCGGTCCAGAAAGCGGAGAAGTTTGTGCATGTTCTTGTCGAGCTCGGAGCCGTAGATCATGGCGGGACGCAAGATGGTCCACTCCAGTTCGCTCTCCCGTACCAATGCTTCCATCCTCCGCCGCCAGCCGGAGCGGTGTTCGTACGCGGAGTGTACGCTGGTGCTACCGACCATTAACAGACGTTCCACCCCGGCCCGCCGCGCGGCGGAGACTACCTGCGGCGCGTACTCCAGGCCGGCTACGTGGATAAGGGCGTCCACACCCGGGAGCGAACGTGAGAGAGCGTCCTCGTCCGCCGCGTCCCCGCGAACTACTCCGGTTCGCCGCGAGTCGATCCGGGCAACGTTGAGACTGTCTTCGCGCACCAGGCAGCGAACGTCGTGGCCTTCCCGGAGGAGCAGGTCGAGCAGCGCGCCTCCCGGTAACCCGGTAGCGCCGGTGAGGAGTAACTTCATTAGTCCCAGAGGTTCTTCACAGAGCTTAGTTCGATAAGCCGGCGGTGACCTTGCGGGCCCAGTCCAGGTTCGTCGCGTACCACTCTATCGTATCCCGGATACCGGCCTCGAAGTCGTGCTCGGGACTCCAGCCCAACTCGCTCCGGGTGCGGGCCGAGTCTATGGCGTAGCGCCGGTCGTGGCCGAGACGGTCGGCGACAAAAGAGATGAGGCTCTTGGGCTTGTCGAGATGCTCCAGGATGAGCTTCGTTATCTCCAGGTTGGTGTGCTCGTTGCTCCCGCCGACGTTGTAGACGCTACCGGCCCCTCCGTCATCCAACACCCGGGCAATGGCCCGGCAGTGGTCTTCCACGTGCAGCCAGTCCCGGACGTTCATCCCGTCGCCGTAGAGTGGAACGGGTTTATCGTCTATGGCGTGACGGATGAGCACGGGGATCAGCTTCTCCGGGTACTGGTACGGACCGTAGTTGTTGGAACAACGCGTGACGACCACCGGCATACCGTAAGTCTCGTGGTAGGCGCGGCATAACAAGTCCGCGGAAGCTTTGGAGGCCGAGTAGGGTGAGTTGGGCTCCAGGGGGCTCTTTTCCGTGAACGGTGCGTCGTCCGGGCCGAGTGAGCCGTACACCTCGTCGGTGGAGACCTGCACGAAGCGTCCCACGCCGTGACGCCGGGCGGCTTCCAGAAGGTTCTGGGTGCCGAGCACGTTCGCCTCCACAAAGACCCGCGGGCCGGCGATGCTCCGGTCCACGTGGCTCTCGGCGGCGAAGTTCACCACCGCGTTGAAGCCCCCGTCCTCGGTGAAGAGCGCCTCCACCAGCATCCCATCCTCGATGCTGCCGTGTACAAAGCGGTAGTTTTCGGCTTCGGCGAAGTCTTCGGTGTTCTCGGGGCTGCCGGCGTAGGTCAGGGCGTCGAGGTTTACCCACTCCGTCTCGGGTCGTTCGGGGACCACAAGGCGCAGGAAGTTGCAGCCGATAAACCCGCTGCCGCCGGTCACGAGAACGCGCTTCAAACCTTCGGAGAACCTTTCTTTCGTCACGGCAGGAACCAAGCGGCATTTAAGCACCTCCATGCGGGAGCCTCAAGCCGACGGTCCTTCTCGAAACTGGCGGGATAACTACCCGGATGAGCGTCGCGATCCGCACTTTCGAGGCCGCGGCATCCAACACGAACTTGTCTCTCGGCAAAAAAGGCGGCAGAAAAAGTGTAACGGGAACGGTAGCGGACCGGTCTTACATTTGATAGCATCAGCAGGATTATTTGTTCACAAAACGACAAAAAAGTTTGAAAGGAGTGCCTGGGTTTTGAGGGTTCCAAGAAAGTCGGTATTCGCGGTAGTAACATTGGTGGCGACCTTGTTAGTGGCCTCCCCGACGCTGGCACAAACCGCCGGTAGCGGGCCAACCAGTGCCCCTGATCTGCAGTTGGTCGACAACTTTCGCATAGCCGGAGACGTGAACGGCGACGGCAATACCGATACGGCGGTTGACTTTACCTTTGATCAGCCCGCCGATCTACAGGGTGGTCCCGGCAACTTCCAGTTGGTTCCGGTGGAATCTGATAGTCCTCCGTTTGACGGCATCAACGAACCCTTGGCGGGAGGTACCGAGCCATCGGAAACCATAACCATCGCATTCTCGGGCCAAATCGACGCAAGTGACATTGCCCGGGGCTTCGTGGACCCCGGCACCGTGCAGGCGGCCGATTCTATGGACGGGGATACAAACCCCTTGCAGTCGGTGGACGTTAGTAACTCGGGTAACACCGGCGAGCCGGACCTGGTATCGGTCGAGCGGGGCAACGAGGTTGCCAACTTCTTGGTCTATGTCTTCGACGAGGAGATCCGCGAGATAGGCGACACCAGCGGCTTCAACGTCTACTTTCCAGATGGCACTGAGAGCAGCAACGTGGTGAGCGCAAACATCACCGACGACCCCACGCGAGTCAGGGTCACTTTCGGGTCCGGCACCAACGTCGAGAACGCGGTCGGCGCTTCGGTCGAGAACAACGCCGTTGTCGGCACAGGAGAGGCTCCCGGTCCCCCGGCGGGCCAAGACACGAACCAGCCCGACGAGGTTCTGATCGCCGGCGAGTGCGACATTACCGGTACACCGGGCGACGACAACCTGCGCGGCACCCCGAGCGGCGAGGTAATTTGCGGTCTCGGAGGCAACGACACCATAAGAAGCGGCGATGGAGACGACCGGATCCGGGGCGGCGACGGCGACGACCGGCTCTTCGGCAATGCTGGGGAGGACACGATCCTGGGTCAGCCCGGCGAGGACGAGCTCTTCGGTAACCGGGGTAACGACGTTCTCCGGGGTGGCAACGACGTGGATCGTCTCGTCGGCGGCGACGGCGACGACAATCTGGCCGGCGGCGGGAGCGTAGACAGGCTCTTCGGCCAGGCCGGAAATGACAAGCTCTTCGGCCAGGCCGGCGACGACATCTTGCGGGGCGGAGTTGGCAACGACCGGCTCGTCGGTGGCGACGGCGCGGACAACATAACCGGCGCCGCTGGCATGGATGAGATCTTCGGTATAGCAGGAGAAGACGTTCTCCGGGGTGGTGAGGATGACGACACCCTCCGCGGTGGTGACGCCCGGGACAATATCGCCGGCGGTCCAGGTGCAGACGACCTCTTCGGCAACGCTGGGAACGACTTCCTAAACAGCGAGGACGGCTCGAACACCGACCTAGTAAACGGCGGCGACGGTCGGGATAGCTGCGTAACCGACCAGGGCGACACCGTAAGGAACTGTCCGTAAAATTTTGGTAAAGAATTTCCGCAGTCTCCGGCAGCGCGTCGCTGTCGGGGACTGCTTGTAAGGTCAGGCTGGGTAGAGTTCCTTGATTAAAGGGGTCGTTGCTCTCTTTACCGTCTGTATCTGTTCCAGCATAAGGTCCTCCCACTAAGCTCCCGGCGTGACCTTGCGGTAAAACTTGTCTGTTCCTTTTTCCTGACTGGGAATATTCTCCCAAGAATGCTTCTCTACTGACTGAGCTATCTTTTCCTCATCCAGAGAAATCCCAGCTAGGAGCAGATGTGTCTTACGGTTCCCGGAGAATCGGCCCGTAGTCTTTGTACCGGACGAGCACTTTCGGTCCGTTGTGAGCGTCGTAGGCGGCTTTGCTATTGCAGAGGTTTTACAGGTAGTTTCTCATCAGTACCTCCACAGAAACCTCCGACGCCCTATCGGCTTCTGCTCTGGTCTTTTTACGCCAGCTTTCCTCTCTGCGGGCGTCCAAGGCGGAAGCCACTACATCCCTGGGGTCTCGTACCAGTAGGATCATACGACTCTCGGACAGAGTCTCCACCGTTATGGGTACTTCTATAGATCCGTCAGGCTCTTTGATCACCAGGTAATCCGTATCTCCTGCCTCGGTAAACCGGACACCGGCACCCTCCAACACAAAGGACTGGATCGAGTTTAGCCAGCTTCGCTTGTGCCGGCCGAGAATAAAGTCCCTGTCGTTTCTGCGATGTTCACCGGGCCTGGCATAATAGTGCCTGCCAAAGAACGTTCCGACCAACGGCTCACGCCACACATCTTCCGAGGTCGCCCATTATTCGAGAGAGTCAGGTGCTTCCCGCCCGCGCCGTGACGAAGATTCAGATGAGGTTGGCGAGATCTATGTTACCGGGTGGTTGTGAGTCTCCCACAACCAGGTTCGCGGCAAGTTGATCTTCTAACAGCTTTATCTTGCGGTTCACATCCGTAACCCTTTGTCGTGTCTTGTCCAGGTTTCTGTCTTTGTTATCTACTTGTCGTCGCAGTTGTTCGATCTGTCAGGATTGAACATGAAGCCGGCGCTCTCGCTCCTTTATCTTCTTGGTCTCTATTGCGTCGTAATCTCCGAAAACCGGCACTCTGACCGCTCCTTTCGGCAAACTTTGTTTGCATCAGGCTAGCTTTCTACGAAGAGTAGAACTCTTCCAAGATAGGAGACGTTATCTGTTCGATGGTATTCGTCTGCTCGACAGTCAAGTCCTCCCTCCAGCTACCGGGAGAAGCTTTGCGGTAGAATTTTCCCGGTCCTCGTTCTCCCTCTGGAATACTCTCCCAAGAATATTTCTCTATCACATGTACCAGGTCTTCTCCGGCGACCTCCATCTCCAGCTCGGAGTAAATACGCCTCATAGTCTTTAGGGGATTCGCTAGAAGGTCTTCGTACTTGACGAGGATCTTGCGTCCACTATGCGATTCGTAGGCTTCTTTCGCTTTCCCCACGCTCCGCAGATAGCTGTCAGCCCTGCTTCTCACGAAGTCGTCCGGCCTCTCGTTCGCCGTCACCAGCCCTTCTACGTTATCGTTCTGGTGGCGCTTGTAGGCCCAGCTACCCTTCCTGAAAGCGTCGAGGGCCGAGGCGGCAACGTCCCTGGGGTCCCGAATCAACAGGATCATGCGGCTCTCCGGCAACGCCTCCATAAGCAGCGGCGCCCCTATAGAGCCGTGCGGTTCCTTTACAATCAGGAATTGCTCTCCGCCTACTTTGGGGAACCGGGCCTCGGCCCCGTCAAGAACAAAGTTCCTGATCGACTCTATCCAGGTCTCCCTCTGGCGGTCTCCCAGAACAAAGATCTTGCTCCTGCGTTGTCCGGGCCGCGCCCGTGTATAGTAGAAGCTCCCGAAAAGATCCCCGACGGAGGGCTCGAACCAAACGGTATGATCTTCTATATCCCCCATCATGCGGGAGAGCCAGGTGCTCCCGGTTCGTCCGTGGCCGAAAATCCAGACGATATTTTCGGGATGTATGCCGACTTTATTGGAGATACGGCCCTCAGCAAGTCCAGACTCTAACACCTCGATCCGTCGGCCCCTGTTTTCAATGGCTTTTCTTTGCTGTTTCACGATACTCTTGGCCCGGGCCAGCTCTAGTTCTTTTTCTTTTAGCCGGGCTTCGAGAGCCCGATAGTCGGGAACTGAACCGCGTGTGACGCCAAAGTCTAGGTTTACGAACGCTCTTACGTCCCGAACCAGTTCGAAAATGCTGTGGCTTCTGAAATTCGGCATTAAACCATTCTATTGACCTATCCTCCGCGATTCCACCGGCAGACGTTAAGGCCTAGTTTTTGGTAGCCCAGATAATGTCTTGCCGAAAGACGCTGCCCTCCCTCCCGGGCCACGCCCCGTAACGGATCGGGTCGGATATTTTCAGGTCATACTTCTCGTACAAGCCCCGCACGACGTTCTCGTCGTGGGCGATAGCAACCTCGGGGATATTTTTGTTCTGCACGCGGTATTCGCCATAATCATAAGGAAAGCGCGGGCCTTGGGTAATTCTGCCGGCTCCGATGCTTTCTCTGGACTGCTCGTTTAGCAGGAAGTAGGAGATTACACACCGCCCACCGTTCTTGAGAACCCGGCTTATCTGGGCGATGTAGTTCTCCATATCCTCGGGTAGCAGGTGCGTAAAAACGGACGCGAGAAACGCGAAGTTGAAAGATTCGTCGTTGTACGGGAACCTGTACTCGCCCGCCCGCTGGCTGCCGCCGGGGTTGTAGCTTTTGTTGTAAATGTCCGCCACCTGAAAGCGGAAGTTAGGATACCGGGGTGTGATGTTTTCCTGGCACCAGGCGATGCTCTCGGGGGCTATGTCGAAGCCCTCGTAAGAGCCGGACGGGGCCAGGTACCCGGCCAGAGGAATGGCTATCCGCCCGAGACCGCAACCGGCATCCAGAACGCGTTCTTCGGTTCCGAGGCCGTTTGGCAGGTTCGTGAGCATGTCGGCCCACCGCTTCCCAACAGCCCTGTATCCTTTTCCTCCCCCTCCGAGGTGGCTTAATTCTTCCGGCGGGGAAAGCTCGTTTGGATCCATGGCAGCCACCTTTCTCACTGGCTCTAGGCTCTCAGTTCCGGCGTCGAGTACCGGAGACGAACGCGATTCTATCAATACGGATGAGATAATGTATTAGACTGCGCGGAGTTGAAATAGTAGGGCTCGCGTGTCGCAGGATAGCTCTTTGGCAGCCTCTGAGTGGAGACAGATGACCGGCAACAAATACACAACCGAACCAGAACTGGGCAACACAAATAACTCACACGCCCTCATGGTGAACCTGGTCGGTAGAGACAAGAAGGTGCTCGATGTCGGGACCGCGACAGGGTACGTGGCAAAAGTCCTTTCCGGCAGCGGATGCCGGGTAACGGGCATCGAAGCGGATCCCAGAGCCGCCCGTCAGGCTGAGGAGTCCTGTGCAGAGGTCATAGTTGGGGACGTTGAGAACCTGGATCTGTCTGGTGAGCTGGAGAAAGAGTCGTTCGAGGTGATCGTGCTGGGCGACGTGCTGGAGCATCTGAAAGACCCGCTGCACACCCTCAAACGCCTCAAGCCGTTTCTGCACCCCGAGGGATACGTGGTGGCTTCTATACCGAACGTGGCCCACGGTAGCGTACGTCTGGCGCTTTTGCAGGGTAAGTTTCGGTACCAGTCGCTCGGGCTGCTCGACGACACGCACCTGCGGTTCTTCACCCGGGAGAGCGTAGAGCAACTCTTTGAGGAAGCCGGGTTTCTTATAGGCGAGCTAGGGCGCACCCGGCGCGGTGTTCTGGATACCGAGGTAGAGGTAGACCGTAGCCTGGTAACGAACGAGGCTCTGCGGCAGATCCAGAGCGACCCCGAATCCGAGACCTACCAGTTCGTGCTGACGGCCCACCCTTCCGGAGAGCACGGAACCCTCGCGAAACTCTCCAACCGGGTTCGCTTGCTCTCTGAACAACTTTCTCAGAAAGAAACAGAGGTTCAGGAGCTAAACGAAAACACCCGGAGCCTGGATGACTTGCAGCGTCGGCTAAGCACCCGTAGCCAGCAAGTGGCGGACCGAGAACGAGAGATACGCAACCTGAACAGAAAACTCCGTCATTTCGACGAGGTGCAGCGACGTCTGGAAGACCTCAAAGAAGAACTCGCAGCGCGTAGAAGTGAAGTCACGCAGCTCACGCAAGAGGTAGCCAGCCGGAACCACCAGCTCGCCAACCGCGAAAAGACTATCCGGCAACTGAACAACGAACTGAACCAACTGCGTGAAAAGAGCATAAGAACCGCTGGTTTTGGACAAAAAACCACCTATGAATAACCAGCGTCCTGGGCAACTCGCCCCGCAAAAAGTGGAAGAAGCCTATGATCTTCTAACCAGCTATCGCTTTGCGCGGAGATACGTGGAAAGCAAATCCGTAGCCAACATCAGTATCGCAGAGCCCGGTTACGGGTTCTGGGCGCTTACCGATGCCGCCGAATCGGTCACCAACATCGCAGGTTCTGGAGAAGCTCACAACGATGCCGCAAGCGTTCATTCTGCTTCGAATCTGGATTACCAGGAGGCGGATCTCCCCAGGCTACCATACGACCGGGAGCACTTCGACGTGGCGATTGCCTTCAAGCTCGTCGAAAAGATGGACGATCCCGAGACCGCCATCAAAGAGATAAAGCGGATACTAAAGAGAGCTGGTTTGCTGATCCTCTCTACCCCGGATAAACAAACCTACTCCAACGACCGTAATCACGGAGAGGCGGGCCTCAAAGACCTTTATGTTCCTGAACTCAAGGAGTTGTTAGAAGACCAGTTCACCAACGTGCAGCTCTACCGGCAAGGTAGCGTATCGGGAGGTTTGATCTTCCAGGAAAGTTCGACCGGCGACGCGAAGATCGAGAGAGCAAGTTTTTCGTCCACCGTCCCAGCCTTCAACCCAGACTTTCCGGATACACACTTCGTTCTCGCAGTGTGCAGCGACTCTGAGATACCAGACGCGGAGAACGAACGGCCCTACCTGCTCCTAGACTCTGAACGTAGTCTCTTTGAAGAGTACGAAGATCTCCAAGAAGACGTACAGCTCCTCCGGGAGGAGATACGGCTCATGCAAGAGACTGAAGTCCAGGCTTTCCGGGATGCCACGAAGTTCCGGGGCAGCGAAATCTCCTACCTCAACACCCGCCTCGAACGCCTCGAAGAAAGCGAACAACATCTCCTGCCCCTGGTCGAGAGCTTGCAGGCACAGAACAGTTCGCTGAAAGCACAGAACAAATCACTGAAAGAACACCTAAAGTCTATAGAGAATTCCCGTACCTGGCGTGTGTTTGACCCATACCGGAGGCTGCGAGCTATGTTGAACCACAGAGAGAAGTAGTGTCGGCGAATCCGAAAAAGCCAGAGCGTCCTGGCAGGCCGTATGTAAAAGATCTCCGCTCTCTATGTCTGGACGAGCAGTACCCGGCCTGGGTCAAAAACAATCGTCTCCGGGGCGCGGATTTACCCCATCTCCGGCACGAGGCCGCCAGCTTCGATTACAACCCGTTATTCAGCATCCTACTAACGGTCCAAGACTCACCACAGAACCTGTTGCGGCGGGCGCTCGATTCGGTAATGAGCCAGGTTTACCCCTTCTGGGAGCTGTGCGTCTGCGCCGCGTCTCCCGACACTGGCGTGAGAGATACGCTGAGTTTGTATGGCCGATTAGACAAGAGAATAAGGGTCGAGTACCCGAATGGGAATGAGGGTAGAGCACGCACAAACAACCACGCGCTATCTCTCGCCAGCGGTGAGTTCGTTGTTTCGCTGGGAGAGGAAGACGAGCTTTCACCAGACGTCCTATTTGAGATAGCGAGACTTCTACAGAAACATCGCGACGCGGGCGTGATCTACTCGGACCAAGACGAGATAGACGCTGCGGGAACCAGATCCTACCCCCACTTCAAACCGGATTGGTCACCAAACCTGCTTTTTTCTAACAACTACATCTCACGCCCCTGCTTTTACAGGAGAAACCTCTTGGAAGAGCTCGGTGGCTGGCGGGAAGGTTTTGAGGGTGCGGAAGACTACGACCTGATCCTGAGGTCTACCGAGAAGACCAACAAGATACACCACATCCCAAAAATTTTATACCATCAACGTGAAACGTCTCATTCCGGACATCTTTCCTACGGTTACGCCGCACAGGAGCCCGCGCGTCATGCACTCACCGAAGCACTAAACAGGCGAGACGTAAGCGGTACCGTTGAAAACGGCGTCATCCAAGGGAGCTTCCGGGTTAGGTACGAGGTCAAGGAAAATCCCAAGGTTAGCATTATCGTTCCCACCAAGGATAATCTCCCCATGTTGAAAAGTTGTATAGAGAGCATCGAGCGCCGCACCTCATACAAAAACTACGAGCTGCTAATCGTAGACAATGGGAGCGAAGACCCGGCAACGGTTGAGTATCTCGACTCTGTTCCTCATCGTGTCGTCCAGTTTAGAGAACCGTTTAACTTCTCTAGACTCAACAATTTCGCCGTTTCTGAAGCCGGGGGCGAGTACGTGCTCTTTCTCAACGATGATACGCAGGTGCTCTCTGACGGATGGTTGGAAGCTATGCTATCTCACGCGCAGAGGCCCGAGATCGGGGCCGTCGGGGCGAAGCTCCTCTATCCCGAGGGCCGCATACAGCACGCCGGGGTACTCATAGGGGTTGGAAACGCCTGGGGGCCGGGCGTCGCGACGCACTCTCACCAGCACTATCCTTCAGACTCTCCAGGCTACATGGGCTCTCTTATGGTGGACAAAGACTACAGTGCGGTGACGGCGGCCTGTATGATGCTCCGTCGCCCGGTATTCGAGGAAGTCGGCGGTTTCGAGGAAGACCTGGGCGTGGCCTTCAATGACGTGGACCTGTGCATGAGAATCCGGGGAAAAAGCTACCAGATCGTCTACACACCCTTCGCCAGACTCTGCCACCACGAGTCCGCGAGCCGCGGCCACGGCAGTAACCGTACTGAGGCCCTGTACATGAGAAAACGCTGGGGCAAAACTCTGGACGAGGACCCTTACTACAACCCGAACTTCTCGCTCGGGGATGGAGATTTCCGCCTGAGGGCAGACATGCTAAGGCCCAGGGTACTCCGGACAGAGTCTGAAAATAATGCTGCCGCACACCAGAAACATCCGCAAGAGATGGAAAAAGAAGAGTTGAGAAGTTATATAGAGGCCCGGCAAGCGAACGCGCGATCCTCGCGCGGTACCGGCCTGATGCCCACCCGGAGACGGAGTACAGACTCGCCGACAAACCGGTCGGATATAAGAAGTGGCCCTGCAACCGGCCCGCCACCAACCACTTTCTTTATCGTCGGCCAGCCCAAATCGGGCACCTCGTGGGTCCGCTCTACTCTAGACTCCCACCCACAGATATCTTGTTTGGGAGAGGGCAAGTTCTTCGGCCGAGACTTCAAAAAAGCCAATCCCTCCAGCGGCGGACGGCTACCCAGCCTTTACAGCCTCTTTGCCGACTCTGAGGAATTAAGAATCTGGGCAAAGGCGGTGGGACCCTGGATCGGCCGTCTACCTAACCCCGAGGCGCGCCAGCGTGAGCTAGAACGTCACACAAAAGGACTGGCCCGCGCGGCCATAGAATACTTTCTGGAAGACGAACGCCGCAAGTCCGGCAAACCCATAGTTGGCGACAAAACACCCGCCCACATCGCTTACCTGGAAGAGATAAACGAGTTCTTCCCAGAAGCCCGCATCATACACGTCATCCGCGACGGGAGAGATCAGGCCATTTCTTCCATGTTTCACTGGTGGAAAGAGTTGGATAAACCCCAATTCTCAAACCTGCCTCCCGGCGTTCTCCGCTCAAAAGAATCATACGAAACGAATCGGGAGGGCTTCGGCCCGAACGGAGAGAGCATCTTCGATGAAGAAGTCCTGAGAGGACTCGCCTATGGCTGGAGAGATAACGTAACTCTGGCGAGAGAAGAGGGTCCCAAACTCTTCGGCGAAAGCTACTTAGAGATCCGGTACGAGGATCTCCTGGAAAATCCGGAGGAAATCTTCGCGGAGACGATAAATTTTCTGGGCGCAGACTCCGGCACGAACCTGGTGAAAAAGTGCGTGATGGCCAACAGCTTTGAGCGCTACACCAAAAATAGGCCCAGAGGGACCGAGGACCCCAAGTCGTTCTTCCGCAAGGGTATCTCAGGAGACTGGAAGAATTACTTCACGGTACGCGACCGGCGAATCTTCGAGGAAGTAGCAGGTAAGCTCTTGGATCAGCTCGGCTACGAAACAGCCGACGCATCACTGAAGAGTTTATCTTTGCCGGAAGCCAAAGATTCTGGTTGAGAAAGAAGACAGCTTAGTTCTCAGTCCGTTTAGGAGGTGGAGAGAGTCGTCTGCCTCCCGGCTTAGCCTTCGAACCTCGTTGTCCAAGTGCTTGTTTCGTTTCTTTAGGCGTTGGACGTTTGTGCTCTTTCTCTTCAATCGACGCTTCAGATTCCCGACCCGCCACTCTAGCAGCCGGATATTTGCAGCATACTCTTCGCTTTCAACCCTAGACTGTAAAAGAGCGTTGGCGAGCCTGTGCGGTTCGCCATCCATAGAGCGGACCAACTCCTCGCGTTTTGCTTCGTATAGTTCCAGATCCTCCCATTGTTGTTCGATGCGATCTAGAAACCATTCTTCGATCTTCTGGTCCTTATTGTTCTGGAGAAACGTTTCTTGTTCTTTGGTGGGCGCTTGTTTGGGACGCCGTTTCACTTTGAACTCCCGGGACGTCTGTTTCCAGGCTTCACGTACCGAATCATCAAACTTCAGGTTCAGGAACCAGCTAATCAGACGCAGACAATCCTCGTTCCGCTCGAAGAAATCATGGTAGGAAATTATAAGGGTTCTCGACCTTAGTCCCCCCTCAACGGCTTTCCTGACTCTATTTAGCATCTTGTTCCAGGTGTCGATACCCAACTCGAAACCGTTTTTACCCCCGAGCCAGGGGTCGTCGAGATTCCGCGACCTGGCCTCCCAAGATTCTGCGACCTCTTCGGCGGGTCGGTAAAGCACGATGAAACGCGCCTCCAGGTTATTATTTGCCAGCCGTTTTATCCACCTCGTATATCCTGAATATTTGTCTCCGACCCACCTCAGTTTCCCGCGGCCGATCAGGTACTGTTTGAACAAACACTCCCGGGTCCACCCGTTTCCTACCCTCTCGCCCGACCCAGATTTGTACGATAGCCTGGACCGGAGCACGGTTACGTTATCGTAGCCTTCTAGCGCCTCCACGGTGCCATCAGTCGAACCGTTGTCCAAGAAGGCTACGTGCTTTACACCCAGCGAGAAATAGTGCTCCACAAACGGCTTTACGAGAGGTCCGGCGTCCCGCACGAGGCAGACAACGACGAGTTCATCCTCTTTGTATGAAACCTCTTCGGGGCCGTGCAAATGCTCCACGCTACGGTGTACAAGCTGTTCTTCGCTCAACGAATAATCCCCCACAACAAAACTGGGTTCCTTACTTGAATTTTCTTGGTTTTCCGGAAAAGCAGGTACCGGACCGTCAGGTAGGGATGTTAGCAAGAAACTTTTGGGAAGCCAACGTCGGCGTGCGGACCATCTCCAGCGGATACGGGTGGCCCGCGGGGAAGCCCCGCATTTGACAATCCACCGGCTCATTCGTAGTCTTGTATGGGTTGTGCAAAGTTCGCAGACAGATTGTACCAAGGGGCAGCGCTTGCCGGTCTTCGGGTTCAACAAAGCTATCCAGATCGCGCGAAACGTCAGGAGGTTCTCTAGCCTCATGCCGCACGGTCAAAGGTTCTACGGGTACCCCGACCTGAATTTCGGCCGTTAGGGTTGCGAGTCTTTAGCATATCCATGATCCGTAACGAGGTGGACCTCGTCCGACTGAACGTGCTATATCACCTTTCTCTGGGTATCGACCGGATGCTCATAGTAGACAACGGCTCGACCGACGGCACCGGGGAAGTGCTCCGGCAGTTAGGCGGCCAAGACTCCCGGGTGCGCTGGACTTACGATCCGGGACCCTACCGGCAGACGGAAATTATGACGGGGCTGGCGCGGGAGGCGTACCGGGAAGGGGCCGACTGGATCGTGCAGATCGACGCCGACGAGTTCTGGCACGCCCCGGCCGGGGATTTCAGAAAGGTACTGGAAACCTCGGAAGCCGGGGTGCTCGCGGCCCGGACACCGAACTTTATCCAGCACCGGGGCCAGAAGAGATCGTCGCCGGACGCACTGCTCTACATGACGCGGCGGTGCGCTTCCCCCGTAAAGGTGGGCCGGGCCAAAAACCTTATAGAGTCGCAACAGTTGGCCTACGTCGAGACGAGATACCCGCGCAAGTGCCTCAGTCGTCCTACGGAGGAGATCCGGATCGAGGCCGGAAACCATCACGTATCCGGGGCGAAAGGCCACAGGGAACGCACCAGGAGGATAATCTGCCTGCACGCTCCCATTCGCTCCCGGGACTCTCTCGAAGAGCGGGTCAGAACCTCCCACCGTCCGGCGGAGGCGGGACGAAAACCGAACCAGGGCTGGTACAGGGCCATGCTGGGGAACCTGGAAGACGAGTCGGCGGTCGGGCTGGAGTGGGCGGCCAACAGCTACGAGGGCGACCACCTAGACGTGTACGGTGAACAACACCCGGTGATCTTCGACCCGATGCTAAGAGACGCGGTCGCACCATGGATAAAGCAACCCCTCTGGAAGAGGGCATCTCGCCTTCTGTCGCACACGAAAGAAAAAGGTTAGAAAAGGCTACGAAGCCCGGATCAACCGCGTACCAAAAGTCAAATTTTTTCGGACCCACCCGCGCCGGTCTGGTCCGAAAGTCGCCCCCGTTTCTAGGACGGTCCTGATTTTGATCGCGAGAAAGTCAGAAGGCGACGAGTCCTCAGAATTTTAAGAGTCTCTGGACAAGCTAATACTAGAAGGAGTAACCGAAGATCTCTATGTCTGTTCGATATCTCTCGTAGACCAGGTTCTTTAACCGCTCATCGTAGAACTCGGTGTAGGACCGTCCCCCCCTGCTTTTGGACCTCATCAGGTGCGGGAATTGCAACTTTTCGAGGCCGATTTTTTCTGCTGCCCCGGCGAAGTCGTCGGAAAGGTTCTCGAAATACCCTACGAAGTCGGCCATGATGGGTTTGTGCTCTCTGGGGGCGCAGATCGTCTTGTATTGTGACCTGAAGTGGACATTGGCCTGCCTGTCCGGGACCCGGTGTACGGCCTCCACGAAACTGGCGAAGGACATACCTATAGGGAAGCTGGCGTTGCCGTAACGGAGCTTGTTGAAGCCCGGCCCGCCTTCTGCAAGCTTGTCGGAGTAACACGATACGAGCCGGTCCCACGGGTTGCGGACAAAAGCGAACTTGAAATAGTCCCGGTACTCGTCATCCAGCCCCGCCACAAGACGCTTTTTCCTGATCTGATACCCGGATTGGTCAAAGAGCCTGTGTATTCTCAGGCGGCGGGTACCGTCTTCGAGGGTTGTTTCGTATCCTGTGGTATCGAGGTCGAAGAGTGGCAACAGGGTGTTTTTTATGCTCGTACAGGCGACCTTCTGGACGATGAAATATACGAACTTGTGCTCGTCGGAAACCAGGTATTTCATCCCACAGGCTTTCCCAGAAACGTCCGGGTTGCAAACAACCCGACCGGCGTTGGCGTCCTCTCGGTCATTTGACCTTTGGCCGAACCCGGCGCAGCAGGTCTTTTAGCCCGGCTATCCTGCGGGCTTTCCCCACGAGCCCGTCGGCAAGCTTGTAGCGTCGGCTGGAGTAGTGCTTTTCGAGCCGGGAAAGCTTCGTCTTGAGTCTGGAGTTCCTTGCCTCAAGACGAGAGACTTGCTCTTCTAACCGGCTGTTTTGTTCGAACATCTGAACCAGTTCGTGGTTCGTCCTGTTTGCGGCGTCTGCCAACTTTTCCTCCCGTTTGAGTAACTGTAAGGGGTCCATCCGTTGCCCGAGCGTCTTGCTAACGCTTTCCAGGATACCTTCTATCTCGGTAGCAGCCGAATCAGCGTAGACGACGCCCAGGTTGCTCTTCCGGAGTTCGGGGCCGAGGTCTCTGGCGAGGCGGAAGTGGTATTTGTCGGGCGCCTGGTCTATAAAATCAGCAGCCCCCGCCTGCACGAAAGGTCCCCTTTTATGGCAACAGTCGTCCAAGAACGCCACGGCCCGCGGGTTGCGCCCGAAGATCGCTTTCAGGTCCGCGAAGACGCCTTCTCTGGTGTGAAGCCCATCCACAAACGCCACCAGGCCCACTTCCCCGGAGGGATCCTCGACGGGGACCTCCACTCTTTCCGCGGCGGCACTCGTACTCTCTCGCTCGATACCTGTCTGCGGAACCCCCACCACGCCCTCGCGAAACTCGATCTTCCGCCCCACGCCATCGAACTCCGCCAGGGTCGCGCGCGCAATGTCGAGGACCCTGAGACCCTCCAGAGCCTCGAATTTTACTTTCCCGACCCACTTATCCGAGTTGGAGGTAACTTCCTCGGAGATTAAGGGGTTCGGGTCCACCCCGATCACCTTCGACACCTTCGGGTGTTTGGCGAAGCAGAAAGCCGAAACACCAACGAAGGTGCCTATCTCAAGCATGGTCGCCCGGCCCGGGTAATGCTCCAGAAAATGTCCGACTACCAGGGCGTCGACGGGCGAGAGAGAATAACTGTGCACCAGACGCCGGGGTAACGCCGGAAAGAGCCGTACAACCGCTTCCTTATATTCGTCGAGCGTGACCAGGTAGGTTCTAGTAGAATCCTGCCGTAAAAATTCTTCAGAATCCGAACTCATAAAACCTTTAATAGCCATAAAACCTCCGGCGGTACAGCCTCTCACAAACGTAGCCCGCGTCCGAACCGCAAGCGCGTCCGGCCGGTACACTATCTCTTATATGTGGACTATAATGCAAAACTAGAGGAAAAACAGAAGCTGCCAAGTTTCTCCCCGCGCCGGGGATGTCTCTGGCCAGGGCAGACACCCTGTAGAAGTTTCTGTTAGGCTACCCGCGAAATTATCGTGGCTCGGCGGCGTTCGTTATCGTATTTTCCAGGTGGTCGGACCGGTAGAGTGTTAGAGAAAGACGGGCAGAATGTTAGAAAATAACACCAAAGATCCGCGGCGCACGACCCCCAACTTTAGTCGCACCACGGATCGGCACGACGTACCCGATAGCCCCGTAGTAGAAGCCGCGATGAGATGGCTGCTGGACCATTCTCTGGAACATCTACACGGGCCGGAGACCATTGCTTACGAGAAGGATGAACTGGTGGTTCTTTGTCTGCTCCGCAACGGCGGGCCGTTTGTGGAAGCCTTTGTGGAACATTACTTTTCGCTGGGGGCGAAGCACCTGGTCTTTCTGGACAACGGCTCCGAGGACGGCACGATAGAGATTCTAAAAAGCTACGAGAACGTTACCGTGCTCCGCTCGCAACTTTTTTACAAGAAGTACCAGATAATGTTCAAAAAATATTTGATAGAACGTTTTGGCCGGGGGAGATGGTCCTTGTACGTGGACGTGGACGAACTGTTCGACTATCCTTGTTCGGATGTGGTTGGCCTAGACTCGTTTCTGGGGTACCTCAACGGGGAAGGCTATACAGCGATGGTGGCTTATATGCTGGACATGTTCTCCGAGAAGCCGCTTTCGGAAGAAGACGACCCCGTTCCCCTCAAAGAATCGCACCGCTTTTGTGACGTCTCGAACGTCATGGCCCATGACTACCGCGATGTCGGCGACCTCGGCAACGTAGTATCCAACGAAGAAATCGAGATCCTTCAGGGAGGAGTCCAGGGAAAACTCTTTGGTATTTGTCCAATACTAATAAAGCACCCGCTTATCTTTCTCGACGACGAGATAAAGCCGATGGACCTCTCGGATCACTGGGTGGGCAATGCTCGGGTGGCGGACGTAACGGGCGTGCTTTTTCACTACAAGCTCTCCAGCAGTTTGTTTACGGCCGTTCGCCGGGAGATAGAGGAGCAAAGGTACGTCAACCGGCGAGGCAAGTACGAAAAGTACCTCGGCGTCCTAGAGAAGAACCCGAGCCTGACGATCAAGGGCGAGACAGCGAGGGAGGTGCGCCGCGTAGACGATCTCGTCGGCACCCGGTTCCTGGTCATCTCGGAAGAATATATGAAGTTCGTGGCCGGTGGAGGGCGGGAAGACGCCTACCCTGCCGCGGACGATGGTCTGGAGAAGATATGCGGAGTACTCGCCAAAACCAGTTCGGAAGCCAGGTTACAAAACAGTAAGAATAAGGAGCTTCAGAAGCGAGTCCGGCAGCTCCACCGGCAGCAGGAGCGGTCCCGGCGGCAGTCTCAGCGTCAGCAGAGGCGATTTCAGCAGAGGGTTAGTCGTCTGCAATACAGGTTGAAGGGTAAGGGCCGGGGTGCCCCGGCTCTGGAAAACCGCAACCGGGCCCTAAAAGAGCGCGTCGAGAACCTGGAGCACCAGATAAAAAGCATGCGTTCTTCTAGAACCTGGCGGTTGATCTCGGTGCTGGGCCGGATCAAAAACCGGGTGCTGCAAACCTTGCGGTAGTCATCATCAAGCTTGGGGCGAGGCAAGCGGTTGAAGTCGCGGGCTACTCTCGGTAATCTCCTTGTTTCGACTCTAGAATGCAAAAAGTGGGGTTTGTGAAGCGGTTCTGGGAAATAGTAACGAGACCAATAATAGAAACCTTACAGCCGGAGACCATCGTGGAGATCGGCTCAGATCAGGGCGAGAATACGGAGAAGCTTCTGGAGTATTGTCACCGGAACCGCGCAAAGCTGCACGTCATAGACCCCGCGCCAGGCTACGATTTCGAGGATTGGCAGGAGAAACACGGCGATCGTTTAGTTTTCTATAAGGACCTCAGCATCCACGCCCTGCGTGAGATCGAGGGCCCGGACGTGGTACTCATAGACGGCGATCACAACTGGTACACGGTCTTCAACGAGCTCAGGCTGATCGAGAAAATGTGCGAAGAGCATTCCTGGGAGTTCCCCCTCGTCATGTTGCATGATGTGGCATGGCCTTACGGGCGGCGCGACCTCTACTACGATCCCGACATGATCCCGGAGGAGCACCGCAAACCCTACGAGAAGAAAGGGATGCTGCCTAGCGTGCCGGATCTCGTCGAGGAAGGCGGTATGAACCGGCACCTGAACAACGCCGTCCGGGAGCACGAGTCGGAAGAAGGGGTACTCACGGCTGTCGAGGACTTCCTGAACGTGTCCGGGTACGGGCTGGAACTACTCCAGTTGCCCGGCATTCACGGCCTCGGCATCCTCACGCCCGTACGGCTCAAGGAGCAGAACCCGGATTTCGCCTCGTTCTTATCCGAGCTGGAGTTCTCGCAGTTCGTGCGGCGCTACGTCCGGGGCGTTGAGCAAGACCGACTGGAAACGGAGATTCGTAAACAAGAAGAACGCAGGGAACGTAGAGAAACCCAGCGCCGGTTGGCGAAAGAGAGCCAAGAGCTTCGCAAAGAACGTCAGAAGCTTCGAAAGGAGCGCCGGAGTCTTCGAGAAGAGCAGCGGAAGTTGAAGGAGATGCGGCAAGAACTGAACGTCGCAAACCGGGACGTACTGCAACTAACGGGGTGGCTAGAAAACCTGGACAGCAGTGTCTCCGCGCTGCTGCGGTCTCGCCAGTGGAAGGTCGGCAGCGCTGTCGGAGAGTTATACCGCCGGGCCACCTTCAAGCCGGAGATGGTCGCCGCCGATAAGCAACTGGAAGAAACCCTGCGGAAATTCCGGGCTTGGCGCGGGGCCGGAGGAGATCAGGCCGAGGACAAGAAAGACGGTGAAGTACGATGAACCCCGGGAACGTGGTGATAACTGGTACGGGCCGATCCGGCACCACCCTGGTCTGCCACTTACTAAACAAGCTGCCTAATACCATAGCCTTAAGCGAGCCGATAGCCCCCGGCAAATTCGCCAACCGTTTGCCGGACCACGAGGCTGTCTGTGACGGTATAGAGCTGTACTATCGTAGAACGCGCAGAATGGCGCGTAGAGAGGGTTTTGTCAGCAAGCATGTTGGCGGTGTGGTGCCGGACAATACCAAGGGCGAAATCGGCGGTGTTCGACGCCGGATAGCGGAGAAGGGCAAGATCCGGGTGGGCAAGAAGCTCCAGCCCGGTTTCGTACTTGCGATCAAAGACGTAGGAATGTTTACCGCCTTGCTGTCCACCCTATCGGAAAGGTTCCCGTGCTACGCAATCGTCCGCAACCCTCTCTCCGTCATGGCGTCTGCGGGCAGTATACAGAACAATAGGCAGCGCAAAAATCCACCCGCACTGAAACGGTACAACCCGGAGCTGCTTGCTCCGAACAAGGATATCAAAGACCGGGTCGAGCGGCGGCTCTTGAGGTTTCACCTCGTTTTCGAACACTACCAGCGGGAACTTCCGCCGGGTCACATCATAAGGTACGAAGACCTCGTAGCTTCAGGTGGCCGGGCGCTGAAAGTTATCGTGCCCGCCGCCGGAGAACTGGACGAACCTCTAGAATCCAAGAACCTCAACCCACTCTACAACCGGGACGAGATGCTGCGTCTGGGAGAGCGACTGTTGCAGAGTAAAGGGGCTTATTGGGACTTCTACACCCGCGAGAGCGTAGAGGAGATGCTCGGGCGGCTGGCGTGAGCTTTACCGGCCTATGCTGTTTGTACGGAGGGCAATGGCCCGCTTTGAAAACCTGGCTTCCCAGAATTTACGCTGGCCCACTCCTTCCAAATCGCCGACTCCCACAACGGGTATGGCAGATTCTCTTCTTCAAAAGGGTCTTCGGCCAGCTTCTCGGCACAGTAGCGCCAGAACGAAGCGTAGCCGCCGAACTTTTCTTCCAGTCGGGAAAGCTCGGTCCTGTAGAGTCCTGCTAGATAAACCGCGGGGTCCATCGGCATCCGGCCTGCGGACCGGGAATGTACTTTCTCGTCGATCCCCTCTGGCTTGAAAGAAGGATCCACACCGAGGAATCTGTACACGCTCTTCAGCAACTCTTCGGGATAGAAGTATATATCTTCCAGAAAGCCGATAAAAAACTGCTCTTCCGGATAGAATGCGCCCCAGTTCTCTAGCGTCCGCAGGTAGTTCGTCCGCAGCCGGGAAGTCTCGCTCTCGAAGTGACGCCGGAGCTGCTTGCGCCGGACGACGTCCGCCTTCTTTCCGCCGGACTTGTCGAACCGCATCACGACCTGAGACCAGGCGCGCTCTATCGGGTTGCGCATCATGAAGATCAGCTTCGCCTCTGGCGCAAGATCGTGTATATGATCTATGCTCTCGCGGTCGAGCATAGAGTAAGCCGGCGTGATCTCCCCTTTTACCCTTTCCCGCCCCGGCTCAAAGAGGGAAAAATACCACTCGTCGTTTGGCGTGCCAGCGTAGTATTTCAGGTCCCAGAGAAAGTCCTTTTTCGAGAACCTGCGCAGGTGCCGTCGTATCCGGTTTCCAGCCTGCCGCCGCCAGCGCCGGTCCACGGTACGTTGGCCTGTTGTCTTGCCGTAGAGTCTGGAGACAGGGTTTTTGGGCTCGTTTATCCGGTCGTTGAAGTAGTGAAGCTCTTTGATTCCCGGCATCCAGACCTCGGGATGGATCTGCAGATTGTGGCTCAGCCAAGTAGTTCCGGCTTTCTGTGCTCCTATGCCGATAAAGTCTGGAAGCGCTGCGTCCTGTTTCATGTATTTTTGTAAGACCTACCGGGCCGTAGCCCACACGGAAGAGAGCGGCCCGCTCTGCAAAGCGACCTCCTGCCCCTCTCTCCATTCTTCCCACAGCAACGACTCCCACAACGGGTATGGAATCTGATCCTCTTCCGGGGGGTCTTCGATCAGCTTGTCCGCGCAATGGAGCCAGAACGAGGCGTAGCCACCAAAGCTTTCGCTAAACTTCTTGGCCTCATCGTAGTAGGAGTTTGCCAGATGGGTTGCGAACCTCGTCGGCATCGTGCTCTGGGAACCAGAGTGGATCTTGCGCCTTATAACCCGGTATTTGGCGGAGGAGTCCACACCCAGGAACTCATAAAGTCTGAGCAGTAACTCCTCCGGGAAGAAGTGGACATCTTCGAGAAATCCTACAAAGATCTGGTCCTCCGGGTAAAACTTGCTCCAGTTGTCGAGCATTCGCAAGTAGTCCGTCATCAGGCGCACCCGTTGGTTGTCCAGGCGGGTGTGGAATTCTTTGTCCGAGACGTCTTCTAATTTCTGTCCTTTTATCCTGAGCCCCATGTCCGCAACAGACCAGGGGCGCTCGACAGGGTTGCGCATCATGAGTACTATCTTGGCCTCCGGCATGATCTCGCGTATGTGGGAGATCTGACGCTTTCCTAGTATAGAGTAGTCGGGGGTGGTTTCTCCAGCGATCTGATTATCACCGGGCTCGAAGAGCGAAGCGTACCATTTATCGTTAGGTTTCCGCAGAAAGTACTTGAGGTCCCATCTTACATCCCGCCATTCCAGGTTCTTTGGAGAGCGTTTGAGGTGAGCTCTAGCCTGCCGCCGCCAGCGCCAGTCGGCTGGAAGGTCACCACGGAGCCTACGCCAGAAACCGCCGTCCAAGCGGATTTTCTCGTCGAAGTAATGAAGCTCTTTCTCGCGGGGCATCCAGACTTGTGGATGAGTCCGCAAGCTTCGGTACAGCCAGGTGGTTCCAGCTTTTTGCGCTCCTATTACGAGGAAATCTGGATACACTACGCTCCTCTCATTTCGCGACCTGCACCGAGGATAGCGGCCCACTGTGTAGCATGGGTTCTTTGTGCGCTGCCGGAAGTTCTTCCATCCATTCTTCTCGTAGCGAAGAATTCCAGAGAGGGTAGGATATTCGCTTATCTTCCGGGGAATCCTCGACCAGCCGCCGGGCACAGTAACTCCAGAAAGAAGCATAACCTCCGAAGATGTCAGCGAGGCGTCCGGTCTCCTCCCGGTACTCGTGCGCCAGGTGAATGGCTAGCTGGGTCGGCATGGTATTGGAAGAGCGCGAGTGGATTTTCTTTTTCGAGAGTGGTGGCTCGAAAGATGAGTCTACGCCCAGGAAACCGTAAATACTTTTTAGCAACTCTCCGGGGAAAAGGCTTACGTCTTCTAGAAAACCAACAAAGATCTGGTCTTCCGGGTAGAACGTGCTCCAGTTCTCCAACGTCCTCAGATAATCCGTAAGTAGCCGGGCGCTGTTGCGGCCCGCCCTTCTAGTTAGTTCACCCCCGGTCACAAAGTCCGCGGAGCTTTTCTCCACGTTGTCAAAGCGCATCATCAACTGCGACCAGATCCTCTCTATTGGGTTCCGCATGAGAAAGATTATTTTCGCGTCCGGCATAACTCTATGAACATTGGCGATTTTTTCCTTATCAAGAACGGAGTAGGCGGGGGTGATCTCCCCTTTTACTCTTCCATGACCTGCCCTGAATAAAGAGGCGTACCACTTGTCATCGTAAGACCCCGCATAGTACCTGATGTCATACAGCAAATCCTGTAAAGAAGGTCTTTTCGTAAAGTGTGCAATAATCCTGTTTCTAACTTGACGACGCCATTCTCCGTCAACCTCCCGCTTGCCAAAAAGCCTTGTAAACACACCGGAACCATCTTCGATCTTACGGTTGAAGTAATGAAGCTCCTTTCGAGGCATATAAATTTGAGGGTGCGCCTGAAAATTTTCGTACAGCCAGGTGGTCCCCGCCTTCTGCGCTCCTATACCGATAAAGTCAGGGAACATAGAGTTTTTTGTCTACCTTTCTGTATTTCGTTTCTGTATTCCAGGCCCGTGGCAACGGGCCATATAATCTGGCGGACAACCATTATTGTCAAGCTTTTTGACAACCGCTTGCGCAGAACCGAACAAAGCACCTCTCCCTTCCGATAAGTCTGGCTGCAGAGCCCGACGCAATGACTAAAGTTTATACCGTCTCATGGCGAGCGAGAAGAACCGACACTGGGCCGGTCCAGGCGCTCCGTGAGCTGTTCCATAAACCCGGCGAAACAGTCCCGTTCGTGCTCCAGGGTGTGCAGCTTGACGGTCTCGTACCCGTTGCGGCGCAGGCGCTCTATTTCTTCCGGTTTGTACTCTCGTAGAGAGCGCAGGACTTTGACGTAGTCCGGCGCCTGCTCGAAGCCGACCTCCAGGCAGTTTTCGCCGAACTTACAGTATGCCCGGTTTCCACCGGCATCCGAGGAGACCATGATGGCCCCGGCCGCCATCGCCTCCAAGCCCGGCATGTAGAAGCCCTCCTCAACCAGCGGCGTCGCGAGAAACACGTCCGACCAGTGGTAGAGGCTGCGCAACTCATCCCAGCCTACCGGCTCGCGGATGGCCCGGAACTCGAAACCGGGGTCCCCCGCCAGGCTGCCGGCCACCAGGTCCCCGACGGCGGACTTCCAGGTCGTGTAGCCGACCTTTAGTGGCGAGCCGAAGCTCCCGTTGCGCTCCCGGGCGAAAAAGGCCGAGTCGTTGCCGAGCATAATGACCTCGGTCAAGGACTTTTCGTTGAGGTACGGTTTGGTCGCCTCCAGTACGACGTCGTTGGTCATGATGCGGGCCATAGGCCGGGTGAGCAAGCGTACCCCGTAGCCGTTTATCCAGCGCGGGTTGGCCCAGCGGATGTTCTGCACGATAAAGATGACCTGCTCGTGCCGCGTCCATCGGCTGAGATTGCGCTCCAGGATCTCATAGTGCGTCGGCCAAGAGAGAAACGCCAGGTCGTGCGGTCCAACGGAGACCTTCTCCAGGGTGGTGAAGTGAACGCCGTTCTCCGGCGAGATGCCGGAGAAGCGTGGGATGTTGAACAGCGGCAGCGTCTTTTTGTACGGCTCGGGGCACGCGACAACGGGCTCGTAGCCCAGAAAGCGGGCGTGGTTGAGGTAGTCGAAGATCTTGACCACCCCGCCGACGGGCCGGAACGTAGGCGTAAGGAAGTACATCCGTTTCCAACCACCCACCGCTACCCCCACCCCTCTATTATCCGCACTAGGGGTCCTACCGCGACTTTGGGGTCTATGATGTCGGCGGCGAGCTTGCGGGCGTTGTGCTTTTTCCGGCGTACCACGTCCGGGTCTTCGAGGATGCCCCCGATCACTTTCTCCAGCGCCTGCGGGTCTTGCGAGTCCACGAGCCACCCGGCGTCGTAGGCGGAGATCCAGGGTGACACCTCGGTAAAGGGCGGGTGGATCACCGGCACCCCGCAGGCCAGCGCGTTGACCGAGCGGGTGACCATCGCGTACTCCCGCTCTAGGTTGTGCTGGAAGAGGTCTACGGATACGTCCACCGTCGAGAGAAACTTCTGGAACTCGGAAAAGGTCATCGTCCCGTGGGTCGTGACCGACCCGTGCCCCGCAAGCCGGTCGAGGTCGCTCTTAGAGGCGTGTACCCGCTCCTTAACGCCACCCCAGTGCCACGGCACCAAGAGGTCAAGGCTCATCTGCGGATGATCGAGCCGTCTCTCCACGATCTCCACCCAACTCCCCAGCGTGCTCCACGCCTGGAGGTATCCGGCGACGGCGAACCTTACCGGGCTCCCGACCCGGACTCCATTCAGAGGGGAGAGCGGGAGACACATGTTGACCACCTCGACGGGCAGCCGCCGCACGTCGCGATCCACCTGGAGCATCCACGCCAGGAAATACGGGACTTTCTTCTCGCCGTTTATGGTGAACGCGTCGGCGAGTCCTATGGCCCGGATCTTGCGCCGCCGCAGCGCTTCGAGCTCCTCCGCCGGGTACTCGTCACCCCGCTGGTAGAGCGTCTCCAGCATCTTGGGCGCGAAGAAGTCCAGCACGTAGCGAACGCCCTTTACGGGCTTCAGGTGCTCGACCTGATTGCTGTTGATCATTACTACGGTGGCGGGCGCGTTGGACTTCAGATACCGGGCCAGGCTCTTCGCGCTGACGACCTCGGTGTCGCGGGCCGTCGGGTGCGGGACCGACCGTCCGAACCGCAGCCACTGGCGCTCAACGAACTCCCGGATTACGACCGTCGTGACCTCCAGGCCGTTCGCCCGCAAACCCTCCGCGAGACCGAACGCCCGGAGCCCGGGAGCGGCGACGGGCATCGCCAGCTTCGGGACGATGTCGTTGGAGAGTATGAACACCTTCCGGGCGTCGTTCACCATCTCTGCGGGGTCCCGAGCTTCGCCAGGGAGATAAGCCCTCCCCTTACCAGGTCGTCTTGCGGGTACCGGATGGACTCTACGTGTTCCAGAGTCACCCGGCCGGCGGCGGTTTCGAGCACCAGGTCCACGAAGTCCAGCACCGACATGGGATACACGGTCCCATTCTCGGATTGCGGGCCGGCTACGAAGTCCTCCAGAAACGTCAGCCGTCCGCCCGGCTTGGTCACCCGCCACATCTCGGAGAGCAGGGTCTGCTTGGCCGGTGTCGGGTTGTGGTGCAGGACCGTTGCGGTAAAGACGAGATCGAAAGATTCGTCCTCGTAGGGGAAGATCAAATCTTCTCCCAAATGCTCGAAACCGGCCCCCGGAAAGTTTTCCCGGGCCACCTCGACCATGCCCTCGCTGACGTCGAGCCCGGTAAAGCGATCCGAGCCCGGATCGAAGCTCGCCGCCCAACGCCCGACCCCGGCCCCGACCTCCAGCACGTCGAACGGTACGTCGTCGGCCCGCACCCCCCGGGCGACGGCGAACTGGGGCTCGAGCGCCGCGGCCTGACGTCGGTGCATGGCCTTGTTGAAGCCCAGGTCGTGGTGGACGCCGCAGATCGCCCGATACGGCGCGGTGCGGGCCAGCGCGTCGCCGCGTTCTTTCCAGTACCGAACGGCTTCGTAGCCCTCGCCGCCGAAGAGCGTCGGGAGATCATCTTCTTTTTCGAGCCGGACCTGTATCTCAAGAGCCGCTTCCGCCGGCTCAGCGGCCTCCAACTCAATGCGCTGGCTCATCGTCCAGCGGTACTTCCGGCTCAGGTGGTCCCAGAGCCCGGCGTCCGTGGTGGCGATCCGGTCGAAGAACCCGAGACGCCCGAAGAGCGGCGACCCGAACATGCCGTCGAGTACGTCCGGCCCGAACTCCGTTGGGAGCAGCACAACGAGCGGGATGTCCCACTGGTTTCCATCCAGAGCCTCGAACGGAAAAGACAGGAGATCCAGGATAACGAGCACGGTAGCCTCGTTCAAAGTCCCGGCGAGCGCCGAGGGCATCACGTCCCACTCGCCGAGTACGGTGTTTAGCTCGGATAGGCCGGCTTGCCCGGCCCGGTCGGCGTACCGCCCGGCGTAGAAGACCGGTCGCGCTTCTATCTTGTGGCTCGCGAGTACCCGTCCCATGCCGCTAGAGGTAGCGTTCTTCCAGGGTTCGGAAGCTCCCGCGCCGCCGGAGCAGGGGTCCAAACGGCGGACGACCCAATTTCCGCAGCAGCAGCACCAGGTCTTGGTTCGCCGCCTCCAGGTGCGCTACGCGTCCTACCGGATCGCGACCTTTCGGGGCGTTCAGATAGCGTTCTTCCAGGGTTCGGAAGCTCCCACGCCGCCGGAGCAGAGGTCCCGCCGGGCTGTTCCCCAGACGACGGAGCAGCAAGACCAAGTCCTGTTCCGCTTCCTCCAGTTGCGAGACCCGGCCGAGGGATGTCTGGGCGGAACCCGAGAAGTTTCTGGTCCCGGAGATCCTGGCTTTCAAGAAGCTCACCTCGAAGGCCAGGAGCTCGTTCTCCATCCTCAAGGCGTCTATGTCGGTCGGCGTGTAGAAGTCATCCGCCGGCAACGGCAACCTCCTTCTCTGATCTTTGCAGCATGCTCTGCGTGTCGCGGCCCAACTCTTCCAACGCCCGCCAGGTTTCGTCCACCTTGCCGATCAGACGCCGGTCCGAGACCGGCTGACGACCGGGTCGGCGGGCGGCGGCCGTGGGATCGAAGACCTCGGCCACCGGCACGTCTTCGAGGCCGAGGCTCCAGCGCTGTTCGATGGCCCACACGAGCGGGAAGCCTTCCCGGATCATGTCCAGCGACACCGCCAGGGTGTCTTCCGGGTAAGCGCGGGCGAACGCGAGCAGGGCGTCGTTGTGCGACAGCCACATCCGCAGCGCGAGGTCCGGCTCCTGCCAGAAGCGGCGGTGTATGGGACGGTTGGGAGCGCCGGAAAGCAGGTCGGAGGAATGCCGCTTACCCAATGAGTGGGTCGACTCCGAGAAATGCCGGTAGACCAGCAAGACTTTGGCGTCCGGCATCAGATATTTCCAGAGCATCAGGAAGGCACACACCCGGGGGTCCTTGAATCCCCACAGCCGATGCTCGGAGTTCCGGCGCTCGACGATCCGGCGCATCTTCTGCCAGCGGGCCGGGTTTACCACCGGAATAAAGGGACCGTCTACCAGCCAGGTCCGCCCGTTGTCGGCGAGTATTTGCTGGTGGAGATCTACGGCCTCCCGGTCCTCGAAGTGGCCGTAGGGGTTGGAAGGGTTGGCTTCGAGCAACTCGTAGCCGAGAAAGAGTCCTGCCCGGTGCAAAAGCTGGGCGGTCGCCGAGGTGCCGCTACGATGAAAACCGGCGATGATAAGTTGCTCGCTCATGGATTGCTTCTACACCTCTTATATCTCTTATATCTAAAATCTCTAAGATCTCGAAAGCCTGGCGCCATCTTACACTATAGTCTTCCGGCTCCCGGCCCCCGGGTACTTTTCAGTACCGGCGATGTCCCACCGGGGCTTCCGTCGTGACGGTTCCGCTTTTTCAGCAGAGGATGATAACCTGCTTGCGGCAGCATCTCCACCGGTCGAGGCAGAGATCATACAACCCTCTTATTCCCTAGAGGTTGCTCGGGTTCCTTTTCCGGGAGCTGCCTGCCGCGCAGTTGTTCTCTCAATAGTAGGGCGAGCCCGACTACGGTGACCGATCCTAGCAGGGCTACCTGGGCGCCAACGGAGACCGCGAGCGCGGTTTCACGCGATACGGCGAAAACGCCGAGCGCCACTACAAAGGCGTACTGGTAAGGTCCGATGTACGCCGGTCCGGAGGGCAAAGCGGTGCTGAGCGCGGCCAGCGTATAGACCAGGAGATACCCGGACAGCGGCAGGCTTACCCCGAAAGCGAGAACGGCCAGGGTGTAAGCGAGCATCTCCAAGACCCAGACGATCATCGTATACGCCGCGGCCTCTGCCGCGGCCCCGGACGTCGAAATCCCACGCATGCCGAGTGAAAAAACTTTCAGTCGTTCACCGAAGAGCTTCTCGAGGTTTTTCGGCAGTATTTCGGGCCAGCCGCCCGGGAAACCGAAATCCACCCGCATTATGTGGAGCACGATTCCCACGGCCAGCAGCAAGACTCCCAGTCCCAAGAGCAGGGCGACGGTGCCCAGAAGTCGCTCTTCGGGAAACAGTAAAAAAGTCAGTAGCATTAGCACTCCCAGCATCAAACCGTCAAAGGTGCGTTCGACGACGATGCTCGCCAGGGCCCCGCTCCGGCTTATCCGGGCGCGACGGCCCAAAAAATGCATCCGGTACAGTTCTCCGGCCCGGGCGGGTAGAAGGTTGTTCGCCATGTACCCGACGAAAAGAGGAACCAGCGTTTGGCGGAGGGAAAGTGTTTTCTGGCATCGCAGAATGAGCCGCCAGCGCTGGGCCCGGATCGGGCAGCTTGCCAAATATACCAGCGTCGCGGCGATCAGTCACAATGGTCGAACGCTCTCCAGAGCCCGCAAAGACTCCGAAACATCTACCCGGCGAACCGCCAGGTAGACGAACAAGACGCTGACGAAAATCCCCGCCGACCTGTATAGCCAGGGCTTCAATTGATGACTTCCTTTTTCTAGATCAGGTAGTCTCGATCGACGAAAGCATAGTAGCATCCCCGAAAAGGGCTCCGAGGACCCTCGAAACCTCTAGCCGTAACCCGTCTCTACCACTCGGGGTTCTCCTCGTAGCCCAACCGCACGAGCAGCTCTCCGGCCGCACGTTTGAAAGTCTCTCGATCCCGCCCGGTAAAAGCGTTTTTCCAGTCACCGGCGACGCCTTTTCTGAAGAAGGAGGTGGCGTCTTCCTGGCCCGGTTTTCTGCCCCGCGAGAGCTTCTCGAAGCTCGCAGCCTCCAGGCATTGGCGGGTCGTTTTCGTATCCGCTGCGGCCCCGAGGAATTCCAGCAGGCGCCGGAGTTCCACTTCCGGCTTCTCCAAAAGAGCTTCGTAGCGGACCTCGCGGTAGTTGTCGCCCAGCAGCCGCGGTCCTTCTTCGACCGTCCGACCTACCCTGTCGCTCCATTCGGCGGCGAGCTTTCTGAGTTGATTTTTCGAGAAACCGCTTTCTCTAGTTGGTCGGGGAACGGAGTCTACGCTGCGGCGTTCCGGGTTCCGGCGTCCGAAGTTCCGGGCGTGGTGCAGGGCCGAGACGGCGGCATCCCGGCCATCGCGGATTATGTGGATCACCTTCGCCTCGGGGTAGATGCGGAAGATCTCCTCGATCGTGCCGGGGGAGAGCAAGGGCGACTTATCTCCCACCATTTTCTTGCCGCTTTTTAGGAGTTCGTTTTTGAGGAAGTAGTCAATGGCCAGGCGGGCCAGGTTATCCAGGTGCTCCTCGGCGTTCTCGTGCCGGCTCCAGACGGAGCGGTCCACCCAAACCCGCAGGTATTTTGCGTCGAGCAGCGCGTTGTAGAGCGAGCTGGCCGGACGCAACTCGTCCGATTCCTTGAGGTTTTCCTGGCGCCATTCGGCCCCGAAGAATCGTCCCTCGCCCCTGCAGAGTATCTCGGGGTGGGCGTCGAGCATCCGCATGAGCCAGGTAGTTCCGGATTTCTGCTGGCCCACGATGAAGAATACCGGCGCGCTTGTCACAGAGTCCACGCCGGTGGCGAGTCGCTTTCGGGCCTTCCGGGTGGCCCGCGACTTTACCCGGCGCCACGTGCTTCCCAGAAGGGATCTCACCCTCCGCGACTTCCGGCGACCTCGAATACCACGCTCTCGCCCGTCTCGTAGTACCGTTCCCCGTTGCTCGTGAGGACAAAAACGAACAGCTCATGCCGGCCGGCGCCAACCTTAGATACCGGCACGGTCAACTCGAACCCGGAAAACTGGTACAAGGGGGCGTTGAACCTTCTCGCCACGCCCGCCAGCTTCCTTCCGTAGAAGGCGGGGAAAAGCTCTCCATCTATTTCGACGTAAACGCCCCCCGCGGGCTCCTCATTGGCGGCGTCTACCGCCCACCCGGCAATCTTTATGGAGTCGCGGTTTCTGGAAACGGTTATGGGCTGCTCGCTCTTGACCGGGTTGCCGGCGGCAACCCGGTTCACCGCGTACAAGGCACTTCCCGACTCGGCAGGAGTCAGGGAAGAGAACGGCGGGGGGAGGCAGTTTCCCGCCCGCGCCCCGGGTTCCGAGAAAACACTGTAGCCGAGCTTGCACAGAACAAAGGCATTTTGCCTTACGTACTCAGGACGACGGTTAGTTATGCCCAGGGTTCTGTCGGGCCGGGAGCTATAAGTGGAGAGCAACACAGCTTCTCTTTCTTTAATCGCGTTGTATTTTCTAAATTCTTCGATCCCTTCCGCGTAAGAGAAAGGCGTATTTATCAGGACCAGCGCGAAGAGCAGTCCTAGCGAGCCGGCGACAACCCACGAGTTCCTTTCGAGGAATAGCTTCGCCAGTATTCCGTAGATGCCGACTATCGCGAGGATGGTGAAGGTTATGTACCGCGAGTTCGTGGCGAACTCCACTCCTCCGCCTGCCCTCCCTAGCGTGAGAAAGACTAGGTAGAGCGTCGAGAAGGCCAATAGGGCCAACCAGAACGAGTACTCGCCCGCCCGACCCGTGCGGTGCACATAAAATAGGCTCACCGCGGCGAGGCCCAGCAGCAACACCCCGCAGACTAGGGAGAGAACCGTTCCTCCCCACCAGGCCAGCGGGTCTCCTAGCGCGGTCAGGAAGAAACCGGGAACCAGGCCCGGATTGTCGAAGAAGTAGGATCCCGCCTGACGCTCGGGGATGCTCCAGCCGTAGAAGTAAGCACCCCACACCAACAGGCCGACCAGGCTCCACGACGTCGTCAAGAGTGCCTTTGCCCGCCGCCCGAGCGGCGAGACGAGGAGTTGCAGAAAACCCACCGGCCAAACAAAGAGCCCCGAGAGGAGGGAGAAGGACGCCACCACGCCACCCACCATCGCCGCCACGAAAGCCCAGGCTTTGAACCCTCGCCGGATCGCCCGGTAGAGCAGGTAAAACGTGAGGACGCTGAACGCGAGCGTGAGGGAGAACGCGATCTGCATCCCGTTGAATAGGTTGAAATACTGGCCCAGGTTGAATAGCAGGAAAGGTACGGGTACGAAGAGAAAAGGCCTCCATCCCACGTCGTCCCTGAAGGCGAGCAGGATCACGACCAGCGTGGCGAGAAACAGAACTTGTATTGAGTACATTACGACCACCTGATCGAAGTCCGCCAGGACGCCTATCAGGAGCAAGACTATCCGGGGAAAGAGTATCCTGTGCTCCCAATGCAAGGTCCAGAGGTCTGCGAAGCCCAACAAGCCCGCCGACAGCTTGCTGAAGCGCGGCACCATGGTCCAGACATCCCCAAACGGCACGTCGACCCCGAACAGCCGGACAAAGAGAAAGGCGAGTACGACGGGCAACAGTATCAGGGCGTAGGCCACGAGCCGGACGGCGCCGAACCGGGGTTCTTTTCTCCTACTCGACGTCACGGATGTCCTGCTCCGGGTCCGACCACTTGCGGGCGAGGCACAGGGCCGAAACTCCCACCGGCAGCCTGATGCGACCGACGAGCAACCGCTCCAGCGAGAAGAGGCCGGCGAGCAGCCGGTTCAACGGCGCCGGCACCTCGGAGACGTCCGAGGCCGTGCTCTTGGGCCGGGTTTTCCAGAACGTCCTCAAAGCCAGCACGACCGGGAAGAGCAGGGTGTTGAAGTACGTGGCGGTGGCGACCTCAAAGCCCGCCGTCTCGACCCGGCGCCGCAGCCCTTCCGCGGTGTAGCGCCGGTAGTGGCCGTTCGCCTCGTCGTGCGGGCTCCAGAGCATCATAAGGGCCGGGACGGTGATCAGCACCCGGCCACCGGGACGCAGGACACGATACAACTCCCGGAGCGCCGTCTCGTCGTCTGGGACGTGCTCTATGACGTCGAGGGAGAGAACGAGGTCGAAGCTCCCGTCCCCGAACGGCAGCGTTTCTATGGAGCCCTGGACCACGTTCCGTCCCCAACTCCGGGCATACTCTACCGCCGCTTCTTCGAGCTCTAGCCCGGTCACGTTCCCGTACCGGCCCAGGCTCTCCGTCGTGGCCCCGCCGCCGCACCCGGCGTCCAGGACGTCGAGTTCTCCGGTAGCCGGCAGGTTTTTCCGCAACAAATCCAGAACGATCCGGCGGCGGCCGACAAACCACCAGTGGCTCTCTTCCAGCTCCAGGTGTTGGCGCAGCAGCAGCGAATCCATCAGAGGGGTGTCCTCTCCCGGTCCTCGCCCCGCACCTGAAGGTAGAACTGGATCATCTCCCGGATCGTCCGCAGGATTACCTTCGTCTTGACACCGGAGGCCCCTCCTTCTCTGGGGAGATGGGTCACCCCGATCTCCGTGATGCCATGCCCGTGCTGCTGGGCTTTGATCAGCAACTCGGCGTCGATGAAAGCGTCCGCCGAACTCAGCTCTATCCGGTCTATAAGGCTTTTCGGAACGAGCTTGAAGGCGCAGTCTATGTCCCGGTAAGGCAAGTCGAAGAGCACTTGCAGGCAGAGATTATATGTGAAAGAGACGAACTTGCGGTAGAGAGAATACTGCTTACGGTTGCGGAAGCCGATCACTACATCCGTGAGTCCCAGGAGGGCCACGAACTTCTTCATCTCCCGCACGTCGAACTGGTTGTCGCCGTCGGTGTAGAAAACGTAGTCGTTTTTGGCGCTGGTGAAACCCGTTTTGAGGGCGGCCCCATACCCAAGGTTCTTTTCGTGGTGGATAACCCTTACCCCGGGGTACTGCCGGGCCAAATCATCGGCTACCTCGCCGGTACGGTCCGGACTGCCGTCGTGGACAATAATGATCTCGTACCCGGCCCCGAGTTCCTCCAACGTTTCGACGGCGGCCTCGGCGACCTTGCCGATATTGTCCTCGTCGTGGTAGGCAGGAAAGAAGACCGAGAGCTTCGGCAGGTTCATTGCGGCCTGTTCAGCCAACCTTTTCCTTCCGGCGCTCGGGGGTCGGCGGCGTCGCGTCGCGGAACTGCTCCCGCCAGAGCAGGGCGAGACCTATCACGGTGATCGAGCCGAGCAAGGAGAGTTGGGCGGCCACCGAGATCGCTAGCGCCACCTCCCGAGAGACGGCGAAGACCCCCAGGGCGAGGACGAAGGCGTACTGGTAAGGCCCGACGTAGCCCGGCCCCGAAGGCAGCGTGGTACCCAGGGCGGCCAGGGCGAAAACGAGGAAATAGCCGCCCAGGGGCAGCGTTACGTCGAAAGCTACTATGACGAGCGCGATGGCGCCCGCCTCCAGCAGCCAGATGACCACCGTGTACGCTCCCGCTTCCAGGTAACCCCTCGCCGTCGTTACACCGTTTATCCCCTTCAAGAAAAAGCCGAGCCGCACCCCGACGAACTTCTCTAGCCGGTCCGGTAGCAGGCCGAGGACCCGGCCGAGCACCCGGTCGGCGCTGTCCGCTGTAAAGCCGTAGGATAAGATGCCGGCCGCCAGCACGAGGAAGATGCCCCCGGTCGCCAGAGCCGCGCCGCCCAGAAAGCGCGTTTGCGGGAACAGGGTCAGCATTAGGAAGACCACCAGGATCAGCATCAAGCCGTCCAGGGTGCGCTCGACCACGATGCTGCCGACGGCGCCGCTGCGGCTCATGTTCGTCCGGCGGCCCAGAAAGTGAGCCCGGTAGATCTCCCCGGTTCGCGCCGGAAGGACGTTATTAGCCATGTGCCCGACGAGGACCGGTACCAGGATCTCCTTCGGCGAGAGCGGCTTCTGGTTCCAGAGGATGCGACGCCAGCGCAAGGCCCGGAGCGGAAAGTTGGAGAGGTAAACGAGCGTGGCGGCCACCAACCACCCGGGCCGGGCGGTCCCCAACACGCGCACGGACTCCGAGAGGTCCACCCGGCGCACCGCCAGGTAAACGAAGAATACACTCACGAAGATGCCGACTAGCTTGTACGACCAGGACTTCAGGCGATCCTACTCTCAGATTTCGGAACGGTACGAAGCGGTATGTTACCAAACGACCCGGACGGGTTCGCCCCTTAGACGGGTTCGTCTCTCAAATAGTATTCGAGCGCCGCCCGCCAGTGACGCAACTCCGGGCTTCCGAGGGTGGACAGGACCCCGTTTGCCGGACGGTCCGCCGACAGCGGGTACTCGGAGGAGGGGACGGGAAGAACCTCGACCTCGACGCCGGAGAGGGCAAAGATCTCGCGGGCGAACTCGTACCAAGAGCACGAGCCGGCGTTGGTGACATGGTAGAGGCCATACAGGCCGCCCGCGATGATTTCGGCTACGCCCCCCGCCAGGTCGCGGGCGTGGGTGGGCGAGACGTACTCGTCGTCTTTGACCTTGAGCGTGTCGCGCTCCCTCCCGACCCGCAACATCGTGCGCACGAAGTTGTGCCCCCCACCGTACACCCCGGCCGTACGCACGACGTACCAGCGGCCCAACAGGTTCCTTACGTACTCCTCGCCGGCCAACTTGGTCTTCGCGTAGACGCTCCGGGGGTCAGGAAGATCGAAAGTTTCGTAGGGGGTTTCCTTATCCCCGCCGAAGACGTAGTTGGTGCTGACGTGCAATAGCTCGCAGCCGAGACGCCCGCAGTGAACGGCGAGGTTGCGGGGTCCGAGGGTGTTGGCCCGATAAGCGAGCTCTTTCTCCATTTCACACCCGTCTACGTTGGTGTAGGCGGCGGCGTTGACGACGAGCTCCGGTGTGTGCTCGTCGAGCGCGGCGGCGACAGCGGGGGCGGCGGTTATGTCTAAACCTTCCCGGTCCAGGGCGACGACCTCGTATCCTCGCTCGGGGAGCAGCTTCGCGAGCTCCCGACCGAGTTGGCCGCCGGTGCCCGTTACCAGGATCTTCATGCCAGAACCTCGTCTTTATTGGCGAGGGTCCGGATCCAGGCCCACGTTTCCTCCACACCCTCGGCTAATCCGGTCTTCGGTTCCCAACCGAGCCCGGCTCGAGCCCACCCGACGTCGAGCACGCTGACCGGAACGTCCAACGGACGGGCCGGTAAGTACTCGACGTCCGGGCGCTCGCCGACGACCCTGGCGATGCAGCGGATCAAGGCGTTCAACGAGACGCCCTCACCGCTGCCGACGTTCAGGACTTTCTCCCGCGTCGGAACGTGGGCCGCGAGCTCTAGGGCATCCACCAGGTCGGAGACGTAGAGGTAGTCGCGAACCACCTCGCCGTCGCCCCACACGGTTATGGGCCGTCCGGTGTAGAGCCGGTTCAAGAAAACGCTTACGGCCCCCTGCTGACCTCCGGGGTTTTGGTAGGGACCGTAGGGGTTCGAGATACGTAGAACCGTGTAATCCAGGCCGTGCAGGTGCCGAAAGAGGCGCAGGTACTTCTCTACCGCGAGCTTGACAATGCCATAGGAGGTTATGGGGTTCGTCGGGTGGTCCTCGGCGACGGGGACCGTTTCGGGCAGCCCGTAGACCGTTCCACCGGAGGAGGCGAACACGACCTTGCGCACCCCGGCCTCGACGCAGACTTCGAGGAGTTGAAGGGTGTCCACCAGGTTCGAACGCACATCGTAGACGGGATCGTCGTTGGAGGTCTTTGGCAGTGTGGTGCTGACGAAATGGTAGACCACCTCGACATTCTGAACAGCCTCCCGGATGAGGCCGTGGTTTCCGAGTTCACCCTCGACGTACTCCGCCTCCCGGGGAGCAGCCCGGAACTTACCCGGCCCCCGGTCGTAGACCTTTACCTCGTCACCACCGGCTACCAGACGCCGCACCAAATGGCCCCCGATAAACCCGTTTCCCCCGACGACCAGATGCTTCACGCCACCACACCCGCCAGCCCGCCGCGGACGACAGCGGAAAATCCGCATCCCCGTTCGGGGAGTATCTCCACTAGTGTCCTCCGGCGCCGGTAACGAGAATCTTCATCCGCGCAAGTCCTCCGAGTCTTCTAACGAGTCTGTTCCTTCAGGAGCGTATCATAGTGACCTTCGAGTTCGTCCACATACTCTGCGACGGTTTTGACCGCCCCGATCCCTGTTCTCAAGCGCTCGAGTAAACTCCGTTCCTCGGCGAGCCGCCGAAGCTGCCGGGCCAAATCGTCCGCACGCTCCAGCGGAAATAATAGCCCGTTCTTCTCCGGCCGGACGAACTCGGACATGCCGCCAAGATCCGTCGCTACGACCGGCACCCCGGCGGCGGAGGACTCGAAGATGACGCCCGGCGCGTTCTCGTACCAGCGAGAAGGGACCACCAGCACGTCGAGTCCAGCGAAGATCCCCCCGACTTCTTCTCGCGAAAACGGTCCCCGAAAAGCTATCCGACCGTCGTCTCCGGCCAGACCGCGTAACTCCTGGACGTGACCCGGGTACCGTTCCAGATCCCCGTGAATTGAGAGGGTCACGTCCAGTTCCGGCAGTCGTCCGAAAGCCCGCACGAGGATGTCGCAACCTTTGTGCGGCGCCAGCGTTCCGACGAACCCCACCCGGAGCGGCGGGTTCACAGAACGCCCTGATCTAACGCTTTGTAGGTGCGAGGTGTCTATGCCGTAGGGTGAGACGTGCGTCCTCCCCGCCCCGATACCGTTGGCCGCGAGCAGATCCCGCGTAAGCCGGGTGTAAGCCAGAAAGCGGTCCACGGATTCCAGGTTCTTCCTTATGTACGCCGGGCGTTCGGCGACGGCCCCGATCTGACGCAGTTGACGGGAATAGCGGGTGGTGGGCGTCCGGGAGAGCAAACCGGCTGCCTTTAGCGCCGGACCCGGAACCCGGCTTACCGCGCCTTTGAGACGCGGGTCCGGGTTTCGGTCGGCGATGCACCGGACGCAATGGGATACCTCCGGCCCGGTGCACATAACGCCGTCGTGACGGCGCAGGTCCACCACGGGACAGACCGTCCAGAAGTCGGCCGCCGTGTAGACCACCGGCAAGCCTAGCTCCTTAAAGGCCGGGATAACGCTCGCCGAGAGCCCTTGAAGATGCATCAGGTGAACGAGGTCCGGCTTGACTTTCCGGACGAATTCTTTGGCCCTCTCGGCCATATCTTCGTTGTGGTAGTTGAGCCGGTAAGGTCGCGAAGAGTCTTCCTCCGGGCGTCCCACCCGGCGGACGGGTATGCCTTCGTACTCGTAGTCTTCCGTCTCTCCCGGACCGAGGCCGCTTTCGGGTAAACTGCGTTTGGCGGCGAGTACGTGGGGGTCGTGCCCCCGGCGCTGTAGTTCCTTCGCCAGCCCGAGCGTGACGATCTCGACTCCGGCCCGGCTTTCGGGGAAAAACTGGTGGAGGGCGAAGAGAATCCTCACCGTTTGCCTCTGGCTACCACGGGACCCAGAATCCCCGAGAGCCCGGGCCGCTTGCGGTCGAGCCGATGCCCCAACCCTCCGAGATGGGCTCCGACCCGGCTGGCAACAGCATACTTCAGCGCGGCTGGAGTTCTCGGAACCGCTCCTTTCAAACCGCCGTTTTCGTAGAGCCTCCGGTAAAGAGAGGCCCAGGCGCGGAGTATGTCCAGCGGCAGGGAGAGCGCGGACATCGAGGAAGCCGGGCCGAAGAGTTCCAGCAGCACCCGTTGATCCACGTAGTTGCGCCGCAGATCGTATCCGACACCCCTGCCGTGTGAGTGCGCTACCGCCGAGCGTGGCTCGTAAACTATCTTATGTCCCGCCTCCACGACGCTCTTGCCCCATCGCAAGTCCTCGCCGAAGCTCGTTTTCTCGAAAGGAAGTCGTTCCCACACTGAGCGCCGCAAGCACGAACTGACGTTGTCGAAGGTGGCGAGTCGCCTGCGTTCGGATGCGGGCAACCCGCGGTATTGCTCCGGGGAACCCGCGAACTGTTCCCGGCGGTCGAGGTCGGCGGTGGGCCAGCTATCGACCAGGACCCGGGTAAAGTCGTCGCTATCCGGACGCGGGACTTGACGCCCGTAGACGCCGGCCACGAGCGGGTCCCGGTCGAGGTTCTCGACCATCGCGGCGAGCCACCGTTTGTCGAGCGGCACGGCGTCCTGGACGGTAAGGGCGACATACTCGCCGGTGGAGAGCTCGATGCCCCGGTTGCGGGCCGTGCCGTGGTCGAACTCGGAGGCGGGAATACTTTGTACGAAAGCACCGCGGCGCCGGGCCGTCTCGACCGTCCCGTCCGTCGAACCGGAGTCGACTATTATCACTTCGAGGTCCAAGTCCGACTCCTGGGAGAAAAGCCTGTGGAGAAGGCTCTCGAAGCCAGGACCCGCGTTGAGGGTGGGGATGACTATGGATGCCTTTGGAGAGTTCAACTTGAAGGGTATAGGTCTTCCATCAGCGGGGCGGTGATCCTCTCTACCAGCGCCGCCTGTTCGGGGGTCAAGTCTTCTCTCCAGCCTCCGGGCGTGCCTTTTCGGTAGAACTTGCCGGAGCCTTTCTCTTCTTCCGGGATGCTCTCCCAGGAATGCTTGGCGACCGCCCGGGCTAGTTCTTTGTCGTCCACGGGGATATTCAGGGTGGCGTAGATACGTTTCATGGTCTCCGCGGTATTTGCCAACAAGTCTTCGTAGCGGACGAGGACTTTGGGGCCTTTGTGTTTCTTGTAGGCGCGCAGCGCGTTTTTTACGCCCTGGCGGTACGTTTTCGCCCGGCGCCGGACAAAGCGGTCCGGGTTCCGGTCGGCGGCTGATCCCCGGCGGGATTTGCTTTTTCCGCGCCAGTCCTGGAGCCAACCGCCACCGCGGGCGGCGTCCAGTACCGAGGCTATTACGTCCCTGGGGTCCCGTATCAGGAGTATCATCCGGGCCTCCGGAATCGCCTCCATTATGATTGGGGCCCCGACCGAACCGTTTGGCTCCTTGACAATGAGGTAATCTTCCGACCCGAGTCCCGGCTGCGAGTAATCGGCGCCGTCCAGCACGAAATTTCTGACAGATCTCTTCCAGCCCTTGCGGATCGGGTCACCCATGATGAAGTCCGCCATACGACGATTAGCAGCGGGCGTCCGGGCGTAAAATTCTCCGAAAAGCTGCCCGACCATGGGCTCCTCCCAGATCCGGTGACCCGTTAGCTCGCCCATTATGCTCCTGAGCCACGTACTTCCACTTCGCCCGGAACCAAAGATCCAGACCATATTCGCCGGGTTCACACCACGAACGTCGTCTTTCGCGAACCGGGACCGGAAGCCAGATAGGCCCAAGTATAGCTTCTGTCGCCCGCCCACGAGCCCCGCGTATATCTCACGCGCCGCCGGGCTACGCTTCGCTGTACGTCGCAGTGCCCTCCCGGTCCTCCGAAGTTGGTCTTTCATGGGCTTGATCATCAACGGGCTTCGCTACCAAGAAGATTTCGGGCATCGTTTTTGGACGACATGGGATCTCCTCCAGAACTCTCCTTCACGCGCATTCGCTCCATCGCATTCGTACAATATTAGCAGCAAGGAAAAATTTCTCGGGGTATTCAACCCCGCTGCGAAATACTACGAACGTTGCACCGGTAATGTGCAACTGAGATAATAAATTACAAACTCTTTGTAAAAGGCTCTTGAGTTTTTCGTAAGCCTCGTTCAATAATGTGGCCTTACGTACACGGTTTCGTGTTTGAGGGGGATATTGTGCGGTCGAGGGTTACGGTGCTTTTGTTTCTTCTGGTGATCCCGATCCTGTGTATGCCGGGCTCTGGTGAAGATGCCGAAGCCCAGCAGTCTTCCTTGGAAGAAGAGTTTCGGAGTGCCTCCGAGGAGTACGACGTTCCCGTAGGCTTGCTCAAGGCGATGGGCTACGTGAACACCCGCTGGGAGATGCCGCCGCCAGACTCCAGCGCTTACGAAAAGACCGATCCGAAAGAAGGAGCCCCGGATGCCCGCGGCAACTACGGTATCATGGCGCTCTATAAAAACCCCGACAAAGATACCCTCGGCCGGGCCGCAGAGTTGACCGGGCTTTCGGAAGAGCAATTAAGGACGGATCGGGCGGCAAACATCCGGGGCGGCGCGGCGCTTCTGGACGACATCCAGGGCGCGGAGAAGCCGAACAGCATAAACGGCTGGTACGATGCGGTGGCCGGAGGTTGGGATGGGGATCTCTACGCAAACCAGGTCTACGAGACGCTTCGGGAAGGAATTTCGGAAGAGGTCTCCGGTGAGATGGTGACGCTGGAGGCAGACCCGGAGGCCGAACAGAAAACGGTCTTCAATGGTCAGGCAACTGCCGACTACGGCCGGGCCACCTGGTACGGGGCAAACAGCGGCAACTACACCAACTCCAACCGGGGTAGCGCGGCAATAGACAAGATCGTGGTCCACGTTACCCAGGGTTCGTGGTCCGGCTCCCTGAGCTGGTTCAACGACTCGCGGGCGAATTCTTCGGCCCACTACACCGTCCGGTCTTCGGATGGGAAAATAGGCCAGTCGGTTCGGGAAGAAGACATCGCCTGGCACGCCGGTTGGTGGAGCTACAACCAGCGGAGCATCGGCATCGAGCACGAAGGTTACGTCAGCAACCCGTCCTGGTTTACCGGAAATATGTACGCTTCTTCCGCCCGACTCACGGCACACCTCGCCAAAAAGTACAACATCGGCATAAACCGCAGAAATATAATCGGGCACAACGAGGTACCGGGCTGCTCCGGGAGCGGCGGCGGAGCCGGCTGCCACACGGACCCCGGTCGCTACTGGAACTGGACAAAGTACATGAACCTAGTCAAAAAGTACGCGGACACTTCTACGTCCGGGGGGGTCAAGCCCAGCTACCGGCAAGTCGTAGACAACGCTTCTCCGCGATTCGTGGCCGCCAGAACGTGGGAGAGCAACTCCTGGAACTCCCAGAAATACGGCAAGAACTACCGGGCTACGAAGCCGGCTAGGAAAGGATCGGCCAAGTTCAAGTTCAGGATTCCGAAGAAGGCCGGTTACAACGTCTATGCTTGGTGGCCGTCGTCTTCCAAGTACAACAACCGTACGAGGTTCAAGGTTCGCACCGCCGACGGTTGGAAGCGAAAAGTCGTCAACCAGAGGTTCAACGGCGGCCGGTGGGTGAGGCTCGGTAAATTCACGCTGAAGCCCGGAGACCGAGTATACGTGCAGATATCGCGGAGAAGTGGGGGGAGTGGTTGGATCCTCGCTGACGCGGTCAAGGTAACTGGAAGGTAGCGAAGCCGGGCTGGGGCCGGAAGCTTTCGGTTCAGCGTAGGCTCGCACGGGAACATTCCGAGGGGGAAATATGTGTTCCGAAGATTTTTGCCCAACGATCAACCGCCGGGATTTCTTGAAGGTAGGCGCCGCCGGGCTGGCAGGCGCGGTTCTGCTGGGCGGGACCGGGGGCAGAGTCCTGGCGGAGACCAGTTCTTCCCTGCGGAGCGAGGTCAACGAGGCCGCCGGAGAATACGAGGTGCCAGCGGAGCTACTCCTGGCGATGGGCTACGTTAATACCATGTGGGAAATGCCGCCGCCACACCTCAGCGACTATGATCCGGGCGAGCTGGAAGGCCGGGGCGAGTACGGCATCATGCAACTCGCCCAGAACCCATCGAACGACACCCTCTCACAAGCGGCTTCGCTTACCGGCGCCTCTGAAGAAGAGTTGAAGAACGACCGTGCAGCAAACATCCTGGGCGGGGCGGCGGTGCTCTCGAAGATCCAGGGTCGGAAGAAGCCCGGCGACCTCGACGGCTGGCGGGACGCAATCTCCGAGTACGCCGACATAGACCTCTACGCGACCGAAGTCTACGAGGCTCTGAAAGAAGGTGCGTCGCTCACGACTTCTACCGGAGAGCGGATCTCTCTAGCCCCCCGAGACGTCGAGGTGCCCGTGACCTTTGAAGGGATGCGGAGTTGGTCCGACTACGGCCCGGCGAGTTCGTACCCGGCCCACCGCAGCAACTTTACCTACTCCAAACGCGAGCGCTCGTACGACATCCGGCGGATCGTCGTCCACGTCGCGGAGGGCCGCTTCTCGGGAACTATAAACTGGTTCAAGAACCCGAGCGCCAACGTCTCGGCCCACTACGTAGTAGGCCGGGATGGGAAGGTCGGCCAGTGCGTAACCCACAAGAACATCGCCTGGCACTCCGGGAGCTGGAAAGTCAACTGCCACAGCATCGGCATCGAACATGCCGGCTATGGGAGATACAGAAGTACCTGGACGAGGACGATGTACCGTTCTTCGGCCCGGCTCTCGGCGTACATCTGCAAACGGCACCGAATTCCGGTGGACGGCCGGCACATCGTCCCGCACCGGAGGATCGTCGCCACGCAATGCCCCGGCCGACACTTCGACATGAGGCGTTACCTGCGCCTGGTCCGGCACTACAGGCGCCGCATGTAGCAAAGTGTAGCAAAAAGGGCAGTTCCCCACTGGACTTGCTAGTCAGCCTACGGGTCTTGCGTTAAACTACCGGCGGTTCGATCTTCCGCGATAAACACGGTAAGGACGCTAATTGGCTGCCGGCGGCGCAACGGGTTCAAAACATAGTTTGTTGGGGGAGGTTTTTGGCTCTCTGGCGACGTTTTACCGGCGACGGTGGCTGTTGTGGTATTTCGTCCAGCGTCAGGTAACCCGTCAGTATCGGGATTCATACCTGGGCTTTGTGTGGGCGGTTCTGGGACCCCTGATCTGGGTCTTCTTCATCACCCTTATCTTCTCGAGCATGCTCGGGATAAGAGACCGGGCGGTAACAGGAGACCCCGACCTGAACTTCGGCCTCTACCTGTATTGCGGCCTCTTGCCGTTCCTGGCGTGGTCCGAATCTTTGAGCAAGGGCATAAACTGCATCCGGGGCAGTTCCGGGTTAGTGCAGAAGGTTGTCTTCCCCCTGGAGCTACTGCCGCTGTCCCAGACTTTCACCTCTCTGATAGACAAGTTCTTCGGGGTGGGGGCGCTGGTAGCGGTGACGTTTCTGTGGGCCGGGAGGTTTCACTGGACGGTCGCCCTGCTACCGCTGGTCGTGGTGGTTCAGATGCTGTTTATCCTGGGTCTGGCATACCTCATGGCGTTTATCGGGACCTACGTCCCGGACGTGGGCGAAGTCCTGCGGCCCATCATACGAGGCATGTTCTTTTTCACGCCCATCCTCTGGCCCCAGGGGCGGGTGCCGGAGGAACTGAGTTTCCTGGTGGACCTCAACCCGCTGGCGTATCTGGTCGGGGCTTATCGAGATCTGGTCCTGTACGGCGAGTTGCCCCATCCGATGGCGAGCCTCTACTTCACTATCTTTGCTATGGCGGTTTTTGTCGTGGGGTTTGTCTTATTCGTACGCTTCAAGCCGCACTTCGCGGACCAGCTATGACCTCCGCCGTATCCCTTAGGGGCATAGGAAAGAAGTACCGGGTCGCCCAGAGCCGATCCGCAATTTTGAAACAGGTGTTGAGCTTCGGCAAGCTCGGCGGCGGAAGCAGAGACTTTTGGGCGCTCGAAGATATAGACCTGGAAGTCGAGCCGGGCACCACGCTCGGCATCTTGGGGCGCAACGGGGCCGGCAAGAGCACCCTGCTCAAGATAATCTCCGGCGTCTCTCAGCCGACGACCGGAACGGTAGAGGTGAATGGCCGGATGGCGGCGATCTTCGGTATCGGCGCGGGGTTCAACCCGGAGTTCACGGGCCGGGAGAACGCGTTATTGAACGGCCTCATACTCGGCATCGAGTACGAAGAGATACAGGCCCGTTTCGAGGACATAGCGGCCTTCGCGGATATCGGGGAGTTCATGGACCTGCCGGTCAGGACGTATTCGAGCGGGATGCGCTCGCGGCTCGGGTTCGCGGTCGCCGTCAACGTGGAGCCGGAGATACTGGTCATCGACGAGGCGCTCTCGGCCGGGGACCAGGCATTCAAGAAAAAGGCGATTCAGCGGATGTACGACCTGCGGGATTCCGGCACAACGGTCCTTTTCGTCTCGCACAGTCTGGGGATGGTCAAGAAGTTCTGCACGGACGCCGTGCTGATTCACGAGGGACGGTTGGCGGCCTCCGGCACCCCCGAGGAGGTGGCGGATCAATACCAGGAGATCGTCACCAAAATTCAGGACGAAGACGCGTACACGAGCCGCGACTCCGAGCTGGACGAGATGTTGGAGCACGAAGAGGAAGAGGACCTCGAAGGCGTGTCCCGCAAGAAATCGTCCGCGCCGAACGTCAAGAACGAGGAGGGCACGAGGGAAGCCGAGATCGAGCACCTGGAACTGCTCGACGAGAACGGAAACGATGTCGACGAACTGTCTTCGGGCTCCACGCTTACCGTGCGGGCCCACTTGCGGTATGACAAGGCCCTGGAAAACAGTTCCCTGGGTCTTACTATATACAGCGAGAAGGCTAAAGTCGATGTATTTTCGACGCACACCGACCGGGCGGGAGCCCCGCTCGGACGCTCCGAGGAAGGCGACCAGGTGACGGTCGACTTTACGGTCGAAATGTCGCTGAAAGCCGGCACCTACGCCGCTACGGTAACCGTATTCATACCTCGGGCGGACAAGTCGCATCTGGACCAAGCAAAGTCGAACTTCGAGGTCACACGCCCTGCAGCCGGCCGCCCCGTTCGGGGCCTCGTGGAACTGCCCACCACGGTAGAAGTCCACGACCTGGAGGGACAACAAAGCCCGAGTCGTTTCGCCTGAGAGCCCTGAAAGCGTGGCTCCCCGCGTTACGGTCGTGATCCCAAACTGGAATGGTGAGAGGTTCCTGAAGACCTGCCTGGCCGCTCTTCGCAAGCAGTCCTTCGAAAACTTCAGAACGATCCTGGTGGACAACGGCTCGATGGATGGCTCCTTAAACCTGATAGCCCGGAACTTCCCGGAAGTCGAGGTCATTTCGCTGAAACAAAACCTTGGCTTCTCAGCGGCGGTTAACGTCGGTATCCGGGCTTCGAAGACGGAGTTGGTGGCTCTCTTGAACAACGATACGGAGCAGCATCCCGGTTGGATCGAGGCCCTGGTACGGGCTGCGGACGCCCACCCGGAGGTTGGGCTTCTTGCGAGCAAGCTGGTCGACTTCCATGATCGGCGCGTATTGGACGGCGCGGGTGACGTCCTGCGCTTGAGCGGACTGCCCTACCGGCTCGGTCACGGAGAGGAGGACCGGGGGCAGTACGATTCGCCGGCTTATGTTTTCGGGGCGTGCGCGGCGGCGGCCATGTATAGGCGGGAGATGTTTGGGAGGATTGGGCTCTTCGACGAAGATTTCGTTTCGTACTGTGAGGATGGAGACTTGAGCTTCCGTGCCCAACTGGCGGGCTGCCAGTGTCTCTACGTCCCGGGCGCCGTCGTCTACCACATGGGCAGCGCCTCGACCGGCGGTAAGCGCGGCGCTACCGCCACCCGGCTCGGAACCCGCAACTCTATTAGCCTGCTCGTAAAAGACTTGCCACTGTCCGTCGTCCCCCACGTTTTGCCTTTCTTTATCCCCGCGCAACTGGCGCGGCTGCTGACTGCGGTTATGACGGGCGTTCTGCGTCCGCATCTGCAAGGACTGCTGGAGGCTGGGCGCCGGCTGCCGCTGATGCTCGCAAAGCGGCGCGGCGTCCAGCGCAACAGGAAGCTCTCCGACGCCGGCGTGCGTCGGCTGCTCCGGGCGTCTCAGGGCGCCGCTACGGCCAGCATCGCAAGGCGACTTCGTTATCGGGCCCGTCAGGTTCTTATCAAGTGAAATTCTCGGCCATAATCGTCAACTACGACTCGTGGCCGCACACGTTGCGATGCATCGAGTCGCTGCTGAGAACCGGGCATGCGGACCTGGAGATACTGGTGGTGGACAACGAAGGCGGTCCCGCTCCGGAGCTTCACCACCGCGTCGGCCTGATCCGGAACCCGGCGAACGAAGGCTTCGCCCGCGCCTGCAACCAGGGCATCGAAGCGTCGGGCGGCGACTGCGTAATCCTCATAAACCCCGACACCCTGGTGGAAAGGGACTTCTTCGAGCTACTCGAAACTTTCTTTGTCGCGGAGCCGAAAGCCGGGATAGCAGGGCCTAGGATCCTCGACGGTTACGGCAACCTCCAACTTTCGGCCCGAAAAGAGATCAGCCTCGTCTCCGGCCTCTTGGGCCGCACGTCTTTCTTGACCCGGCTCTTCCGGAAAAGCACGGCGGTCAAGCGAATGTTTCCCGCAACGGACGCATCAGACGGACCGGGAGAAGTCGACTGGGTGTCGGGGGCATGTCTCGCCGTTCGCCGAGAGGTTCTGCGAAGGGTCGGTCATCTCGACGAACGCTTCTTCATGTACTTCGAGGACACCGACCTGTGCCGACGCTCTCGCGAAGCGGGTCGTCCCGTTTACTATCTGCCGCAACTGGAAGTATTGCACCTGACCGGCGCGAGCAGCCGTAGCAAGGCGAACGCCATCTGGCGGCTACACAGGAGTGCTTTTCTCTATCACCGCAAACACGGTTCCCACGGCCCATTCGGTCTCTACAGCGGCCTCGTGCTGGCCGGACTCGCTGCCCGGGCGCTGGGAAAGCTTGCAGTCTCACGCTTCCGGTAGGGACTAAGAAACTGTTTTGCAATAGGCGATTTGCGTCTCTTTGAGGCGATCGACAGGCTACCATCTCGGACGAGAATGTGTGCTGCCCGAACCCTGGAGGTCGCCATGTCCCGAACCCGCCGACCCTATCCTTCCGACCTCACCGACCCGGAGTGGGCCTTGCTGGAACCGCTTCTCGCGTCCTCCGAGAGACGCGGTCGCCCGCCGAAGTGGCCGACAAGGCGCATAGCCGAGGCCGTGTTCTACCTGCTCAGAAGCGGCTGTGCCTGGCGGATGCTGCCAAGAGAGTACCCGCCGTGGCCGACAGTTTACTACCACTTTCGTAAGTGGCGACTGGACGGTCGCTTGCGTCGAGCTCACGACCGTCTGCGAGAGGCGGTGCGTGAAGCGGAGGGGCGCGACCCGGATGCCAGCGGGGCGATCATCGACAGCCAAGCAGTGAAAACTACCGGCGTCGGCGGGATTGATCGCGGCTACGACGGGGCCAAGCGCCTTTCCGGACGCAAGCGGCACCTGCTCGTAGACACCGACGGCTTGGCGCTCGGCGTTCACGTTCACGCCGCAAGCCTGCACGACCGTGATGGCGCGCAAGAGCTCTTGGATGAGGGTCTTAAGGAGGAACTACCCCGACTGGCCGTCGTGTGGGCAGACGCTGCCTATACCGGTCGGTTCCAGGAGTGGATGCGCAACGAGCGAGGGTGGCGGGTGGAGGTTCCCCGTCACCCGGACCGGCAGTTGTGGCGATACGGACTGGAAGAGAAGCCTCACGGGTTCCAAGTGCTGCCGCGCAGGTAGGTAGTGGAGAGGACTTTCGCATGGCTGGGTCAAGCACGTAGGCTCGCCAAGGACTACGAGCGGTTGCCAAAGACCGGGGTAGCGATGATCCATTGGGCCATGAGCCGCATCATGCTTCGCAGGCTCGCCAGCGCGGTCTGCTGAAAACTCGCGAAAATGTTTCAGAAAGGGTTAGAAAGGCGGCTTTGAGGTCTTTTGCAAAACAGTTTCTAAGGGTCTGTTCGAAAAGACGGGCGTTACTTTTTGCGTGTCATACAAGTCGCTACTCCAGACCACGCTTTCACACTATCCCGTAAATAATCAGTACAGACAACCAAAATATGGTTGTCGTCGCAACAACGAAGATCAAGGCGTTCCTCACGCTCCTGTCACCTTGCGAGTTTTCGTAAACAGCACCGCCCACACCTACAGCTAAAGCCAACGGAAAGTAGATGATCGAGAAGATGAGAGAGAATATAGAGAAGGCGAAGGTTATCAGAATCAATATCCAACCGCGTCTCATATCGTCGCTTTCTTGGCACGTAGGAAATGAAATCGACTGAGGGTCATCACCCGGTTTCATAACGTGGCAACCGCTCCTTGGGCATATCGGAAAGCAGCGGGGCGTTCTCGTCCTTTGTTGAAAGAACGGGTTCTTTGAGAGGCCACTCTATCCCGATCTCCGGGTCATTCCAGAGTACGCTGCCCTCTGCCGGTCCGTTGTAGAGGTCCGTGCATTTGTAGGCGAACAGGGTCGAATCGCCTGTAACGAGAAAGCCGTGGGCGAATCCCTCGGGGACGTAGAATTGGCGTTTGTTTTCCGCGGAGAGCGTGGTCCCGGTCCACTCGCCGAAATGCGGGGACCCGACCCGGATGTCGACCGCCACGTCGAAGACTTCACCTTGCAACACGTAGACGAGCTTGCCCTGCGGGTTCGGGTTCTGGAAGTGAAGGCCGCGAAGTACGCCGTGCTGGGAAAAGGAGAGGTTGTCCTGGACGAACGCTACCGGCAGGCCGGCTTCTCTGTAGCGGGCCTCGTTCCAGGTCTCCATAAAAAAGCCTCGCTCGTCGCCGAATACTTTCGGCTCGATCGCGAGCACGCCGGGAAGCTTTGTCTCGATCACCTCCATGACCTGCTCCGTTCTTCTTCGACGAGTTCCATCAGGTATTGTCCGTAACCGTTCTTCTTCATCGGCCACGCCAGCCGCTCGAGCTGCCCGGCGTCGATGTAGCCCATACGGTAGGAAATCTCTTCTGGGCACGAAACTTTCAAACCCTGCCGCTGCTCGATAGTCTCGATAAAGTTGGTCGCCTGCTGCAGCGACTCGTGCGTCCCCGTATCGAGCCACGCCATCCCCCGGCCCATCATCTCGACCCGGAGCTTCCCGCGCTCCAAATACGCGACGTTCACGTCCGTTATCTCCAACTCGCCGCGCGGCGACGGCTCCAGGTCGGCCGCTATGTCCACGATCTCGTTGTCGTAGAAGTACAGGCCCGTAACGGCGTAGTGGGAGCGGGGCGCTTCGGGCTTCTCTTCGATGCTGAGGGCTTTTCCATCACCGTCGAACTCGACCACCCCATAGCGCTCGGGGTCCCGCACGTAGTAGCCGAATACCGTCGCGCCGGCTTGCTGCTCCGCCGTGCGCTGCAGCGTCCGGCTAAAGCCCTGACCGTAGAAAATATTGTCGCCGAGCACGAGCGTTACCGCGTCGTTTCCGACAAACTCTTGCCCGATGATGAATGCCTGGGCGAGTCCTTCGGGTTTCGGTTGGACGGCGTACTCTAGGTTCAGGCCCCATTGGGAGCCGTCGGAGAGTAGTTGTTCAAATCGGGACAGGTCTTCGGGGGTCGAGATGAGCAGGATGTCCCTTATCCCGGCCAGCATAAGGGTAGATAGCGGGTAGTAGATCAGGGGTTTGTCGTAGATCGGCAATAGTTGCTTGCTGACCACGTGCGTCAGCGGATACAAACGGGTGCCGGAACCTCCGGCGAGGATTATCCCTTTTCTGCCGTTGCCGAGCATTATATCAGTCAACCACAGAACTTATCTGAAGGCCACTGCGACTGGAGATCCACCGCCGCTGTTCCTATAGATGTCATGAAATATACTAACCGATGTGATTTTAGAGATCCAAATCTCTACTGTACCGGCGTACCGTTCCGACCACCCGGGACAGCCTGCGGGTCTCTATGCAGCGTAGCTCTTCGCGGGCCTCCGAGTCGGGCATACAGAAGCTCCCAGGAGCCGGAGGAAGGCGTCGGGGCAGCCGCCGTAAACGCTACAAGTTCTCCGGGCCGCTACGATTCCTGCTCACCTACGAAGGCCTGGTGTTGCTTCTGGCGGTCGTCTCCCTGATAATTCTCATTCCGCTCCGGGGTTTGCTCTCGCCGGTTCCGGTGTTGCTGTTTTTGGCGGCTCTCGTTCTGTTCCTGACGCCTGGGTTCCTGATCTCCAAAATTATCCTGAACACCGACTTCCCGGGAGCCGCTGGATTGCCGATCTCGTTCGCATTGAGCACGGGCCTCTTCGGGCTCGTAGCCATACCCTTTCTGATGCTGCAACGGAGCTTTACCGAATACCTTCTCGCCTGCGGCGCCATACTGGCGCTCGCGCTCGGTTTCGCACTATACCGGCTCGTCTTGGGGGAGTCTTCGGGCGTGGCGGAAGTAGATGTTCCCATCGGTACGCTATCCGACCTGCTCTGGGTTCCGTTTGTCGGGCTCACAGGCGTACTCGCATACGTCGCCGCGGTCGCGCAAGAAGAGCCGAACGGGGACAGTTGGATCTACTTGTCCTACGTGCGCGATTACACGAACTCAAACAACTTAACGCTCTACAACCCTATCCTCGGTGGCCAGTCGGCGGACTCGTACCTCTCTTTTAGAACCAGTATAAACGGCTGGCTGATGGAGCAATCGTTGCTCACCCGGGTCTCCGGGCTCCCACCCGTGAATCTGGTCTTCGACTATCTGGCCCCGACGCTCGTGGTGGTCTCGCTGCTGGCGGTTTACGCCCTGGCCCGCATACTGCTCTGGAAAGGTCCGGCACTCCTCACGGGCTCCTTTGTGGCCCTGTTCTTCTTGGTTGACCTTCAGTCCACCATCCCGACGGCTTTCTTGAGTCCCGGAAACGACTTCGTGGCGCGGGTAACGGAGGACAAATACGTTACGCGGTTCATCTTTCTGCCGGTGGCCCTGGCGGTTGCGGTTCTCTATCTCAGGGAGCGAAAGTTACGCTACCTGGGGGTGTTTGTATTTCTCTGTTGGTCCGTGGCGATCGTACATCCTATAGGTTTGATCCTGATCGGCATCAGCGTCGCCGGGTTCGGGTTTTTTCACCTGATCTCCAACTTACAGGACATAGGTTCCTGGAAAGCCGTTCTCGGGCTCGGGGCCGCGGTTGCGAGTATCTCGATGCCGCCGCTTCTGTACCTGGTAGTTACCGGAAGTCCTCTCCTCTCCAGGCTCTCCGACTCCGAAATGTCGCAGTCTCTGGTCGAGACCTGGGTCTCATCCAACCGCCTCCTGATGATCGGGGAAGACTCGTACATGATGCACCCGTCGCTCCTGCTGAACCCAGCCATGATTGCCGCCTACGCGCTCGCTACCTCGTTCGTGATCGTCCGGTTGCGGCGAAGCCTTGCGGCCCAGTTGCTGCTCGGCGTTCTATTGTTTACACCACTTTTGATCTACGTGCCGCCGATTTCCACCCCGCTGGCGAATATTATCGGCCCCTGGGTGCTCGTGCGGCTCTCGTGGCCTCTATCCTTGGCGGCTCCTTTAGTAATCGCCTGGGTGCTCTGGGAAGTGCTCGACTACCTCGGAGACCGGCTGGAGAGGACCGGGATGAACGTCTTTCGTTACGCGGTCCCTTTGCTGCCGGTGCTGCTGATGGTAGCGCTGATAGCAGCGACTGCTCCGGTGAGCCTTGCGTCGGTACGTTCGGCGAATGAGTCGGGAGAAGTTCCGCAAGATCAAGCCTCCTGCTTCGACCCCGTATTCTCCTGGATGCAGAACGAGATAACGGAGCCGTCCACGGTCCTTGCGCCATACGAGGAGAACAGTTGCATTCCAGCCCAGAGTTCAAACGCGGACGTGGTCACTTTGCGGGGACTCTCCAGAGATAACCGGGTCGAGGGCGAAATATCCGGCTTCTACTCCGCTTTCACGTTCGACGCAGAAGACGAAAGTTTCCTCCGGCGCGGGGAGATAGATTACGTTCTTCTTCCGGTAGCCTCGCCACTAAATGCGCAGTTGCAGAAACTTCCGGGGTTCGCGGCGTTGGACAATCCCGGAGATCGGTACAGGCTCTACGGCATAGACCGGAGCGTCCTGGTAGAAACTCCGGCGGTAATGGGTAACACCTTGATGACCAACGACGAATTCGAAGCCGCCGCCGGTTACTACGACACCGCTCTTAGCGGGGACGCGGACGAGCGGTTCCTCGCGTACATGGGTTTCGGGCTGTGGAACTCCAAGCAGGGGCTGTACGCGGACACCGCGGCGAATTACGAACAGGCCCTGGAGGTGGATCCGGCACAGCCCTCTCTCTATCCGATGCTCTCCGCCGCCTACAACTCGGCGGGAGAGCCGGACCTGGCGCGGCTGGCACTGGAGACTGGGGTCGACCGGTTCCCGGAAAGCGTAGAACTCCGCAGGAACCTCAGCACGCTCCTAATGTCCCAGGACCCGGCGGCGGCAGTCGATGTACAGCGGGAAGTAGTCAAGATGTTTCCGGAGGTACCAGAGTACCGGGTCCAACTGGGCACCTATCTCAGCCTGAACGGAGACGCTGACGCCGCCGACCGGCAATTCGAATATGCGATCCGCAAGAACCCTCTCTCGGCGCAACTACGCGCGATTGTGGGAAGCGCAAACCAAATTGCCGGCAGAGAAGAGGCCGCCATCCGGCACTACGAACGCGCCCTGGAACTCGACCCCGGTCTCGAAGAAGCACAAAACCAGCTAGAGGCGCTCCAAGGCGGATAGTAGGCCGGTCCGCCGCTTCGTGTCTCTATGGCAGCCGGCCCCCATAGAGACATGAAGCGGCCACCTCTTTGTAGGCTTTCAGCGACTCGGGGGTGGAGTTGATCCGCCAGTCCATGATTTTGTTGGAGTCGAACCATATTACGGCCCGGACGCGCGGCAGCCGGGAAGGTACGTCTTCTAAAAGACCCTCACGGATCCAGGCCGCCTCATCCCCGCCGGCTTCCGCCGTTGCGACGTCGGCGATCATCATCGGCTTTTCGGAGATGCCGGCTAACCTATCGTACGAAGGACCGAAGACCTCCGCAACGGTCCGCCATTCCTGCAGGACCGGCCCCTCCGTACCCCAGTTGTACCCGTCGAGCGCCAGCCAATCGACGTAGTCGTCGCCGGGATACATTTGCTCGAACTCATCCTTGCTAGTAGGACTATCGGCGAGCGGCGACCAGACCCACCGGACGTTGTCGGCTCCTTCCTGCTCGAAGATGTCGTGGAGGTGCCTCCAGGCTGCGACGTAGTCCGCTGCGGTGTTGCCGTTTACCCCTACGCCCCAGGGGTAGAAAGAGGAGTTCATCTCGTGGGCGAAGCGCAGGTAGAGTGGTTCGTTCCACGCAGCCGCCTCCCGGGCCCAGCTACGCACGAACGGATCTTGCTCGCCCCGGGCTATTTTTTGGAGGGAATAGTCGCGCTGTTGTCTCCCCTTCAGCGGGTCCCGAGGCGCCCAGGTTACTACCGGGGTGGCGCCTCGGGAAGCCACGGCCTCGACCAGCTCCCGATCAAACGACTTGTGGTCCTCCCAGTTTTGATAAAGCATTACGACGGAAGGCTTTTCGCCGACCATCTCGGCAAACCGGTCGATCCTGGACGGGTCATCTTCTACGCCGCGCGTAAAGGCGCCGAACGCGAACCTCTCATCGGCGGGTTCCTGGTCTCCAGCGCATTCTTTCTGGCCTGGTGTAGCTATAGTAGGCTCTTTTGGAGCGTTTTCAGGGACCATCGGGGCTTTTGCCGTTTCTACGGGGGATTCACCAGAGGTCCCGGAACATCCCAGCAAAACGATCACCAAACTTCCCAGACAAACCGCCAGTACAAAAACCCTAATCATGCTCGAACTACCGGGCATCGTACCCGAGAACTTTTCCGACTCGACTAAAATTCTTGCGATGATTTTCCCTACATAGCTTCCAAAGCCCGTTGACGGTCCCATTGTACCCTTCCAACCTCCGGCTAGTAAGAACCGCTGCGTTGTCGGACAATATCCTTTTAGTCCGCAACGCGCAGCTTGAAACAGAGACTGCGGGCGTGGTAGTTTTCTTCCGCTATGATCCCTTTATATATAACCCGTTTCAACGCGCGAACCTGAACTTCCCTTCGAGAAAGGCACGGTCTCTGTTGGACGTAAAAACTTCAGCGTCTCGTCAGGGCGTGATAAGGAAATACCGCAATTGGCTACCGGAGATCCCGGACCACGCCATCTCAAGCCTCGGCGAAGGCGACACACCACTTATACCGGCTCCCCGCATCTCCGAGAGGATCGGCGCTGATCTCTACCTGAAGTTCGAGGGGATGAACCCGACGGCCTCGTTTAAAGACCGGGGCATGACCGTCGCCATGAGCCGGGCCGTCGCCGACGGCAACCGGGCCTGCATCTGCGCCTCGACCGGCAACACCGCCGCCGCCGCCTCGGCCTACGCCGCCCGCGCCGGTTTGAAATGCTTCGTCATGGTTCCGGTTGGCAAAATAGCTTTGGGTAAAGCCGTCCAGGTGCTGGCCCACGGCGCCGAAATCGTCCAGATAGAAGGTAACTTCGACGCCGCCTTGAAGCTCTCCCAAAAGGCCGTCGCCGAGATGGACGACGTAGCCCTCGTAAACTCTGTAAACCCGGACCGCATTCAGGGCCAGAAGACCCCGGCATTCGAGATCTGCGAGGTCTTGGGCGCGCCCCCCGACGCGATGGCCCTCCCTGTCGGCAACGCCGGAAACATCACCGCCTACTGGAAAGGCTTTACCGAATGGCACGCCGCGGGCCTCGCCGACGACACACCCCGCATGCTCGGCTTTCAGGCCGAAGGCGCCGCCCCGCTGGTAACCGGCCACGACTTCGAGAACCCGGAGACCGTCGCCAGCGCCATTCGCATCGGCGCGCCGGCCAGCAAAGACGGGGCTCTGAACGCGATGCGCGAGTCCGGCGGTCTCATCGAGAGCGTAACGGACGAAGAGATTCTGGATGCCCAGTCGATGCTCGCCCGCGAAGAGGGCGTTTTCTGCGAACCGGCATCGGCGGCAGGAATAGCGGGCTTGCTCAAGCTCGCCCGCGAGGGAAGAGGGTCGGAGGGGACCGTCGTTAGCGTGCTCACCGGGCACGGGCTGAAAGACCCGGACGTTATCTTGAGCCGGGTGGAGTTGCCAGAGCCGGTTCCGGCGACGTTCGAGGCGGTATCGGGGCGGATGGAGTCGGTGAAACCGTGACGGTGGAGCCGTGATCTCGGTCCGCGTCCCAGCCACCTCCGCAAACCTGGGACCGGGCTACGATGCGGTGGGACTCGCGCTAACTCTGAGCATGCGCATAAGCCTCGACCGGGCGCCGGCGCCGCACGTCGAGGTCCACGGTACAGGTGCAGACCTGATCCCGACCGGCCCCGAACACCCCGCCTACCGCGCCGCCAAATTCGTCGCCGACGAGTTGGGCGAACCCGACGTCCACTTCCACCTCGTCCAGCAGAACGACATCCCCCCAGCCCGCGGCCTCGGCGGAAGCGCGGCGGCCCTCGTCGGCGGAGCGGTAGCCGCCAACGACCTGCTCGGGCGCTCGATGGCCGCCCCGGACTTACTCAACCTCGTCTGCGAACTCGACGGCCACCCGGACAACGCCGCCCCCGCCCTGCTCGGCGGCCTCGTTATCGGCACCCTAACCCCAGAAGGGGTAAACGCCGTTCGCCTGGAGCCCAAAGACCTCAAGGCCGTCGTCGCCGTCCCGGACTTCGAAGTCTCGACCACCGCCGCGAGGCGCGCCCTGCCCGAAAAAGTCCCCCACCGCGACGCCGTCTTCAACGTTGGACGTTCGGGACTCCTGCTTGGCGCCCTTGCCACCGGAAACTACGACCTGCTCCGCGTCGCCATGCAGGACAAGCTGCACCAACCGTACCGCTCGCATCTCATTCCCGGCCTCGAAGACGTCATAGAAGCCGCCCACGAAAACGGCGCCTACGGCGCCTCACTCTCCGGGTCCGGCCCGACGGTTATCGCCTTCGCCCCCGAAGAGTACGCGGAGGGAATATCCGACGCCATGCAGTCCGCTTTTGAAGCGAAGTATGTAGAAACCAAAGCGTGGGTGCTGGGCGTAGATCTAGCCGGCGCCCGGGTCGAACCGCCGGGAGAGGTTCCCACGGCGAGCCCTGTACCGGCGCTCTAATCCCGGAGGAAAGGGTTTTCGATCCGCAACCCTTCGATGACCTGGCCGTGCTGGAGGTCTTCGGTCAGTAGCCGATCGGCGCCGCCTTTTAGCGCAGCTTCTATGATTAGGGCGTCCCATAAGGAAAGCGTATGCTCCCGACTGCGAACTACCGCGGATAAGATCATACCCGCTTCTATCTTGACCAACGACAGCCTGCAGAAGTCGCGTACCCGCTCTTCCGCTACTTCGGAGGGCAGTGGCGGAGAGAGCTTGCGAGTTACGTTGACGTAGAACTCCTGCAACACCTGCGTGCTTAGGACCGCATTTCCGGCCCTGGCTTCTCGACCGTAAATTTCTTGGGCACGAGCTTTCTTTTCGGGCTCATCCTCGTCAAAGAGATAGACCAAAACGTTGGTGTCGAAGAAAGAACGTGTCATCTACGTCCGTGTCGTCCAAGTCTCTCTTCGTAGAGGTCTTCCCGCTTCCAGGTACGCCCGCTGGGGCCTGAGCCCGACTTCGACTCCCGCGAAGATGCCAGCACCCTTTCGACCGCCCGTTGCCGCTCTATATCGGTGCGGGCATAATCCTCCAAATAGTCCCGCAACACCGCGTTAACCGACGTATCTTCTTCCAAAGCCCGCATCCGGGCCTTCTTCAGCACCTGCTCGTCTACCGTTATCGTGAGGTTTGCCATTCTTTCTCCTTTGTTCTTTACACATTATCAGTGTAGCACTGAACCCGTGTACAAAATTGACCAGGTATTTTGCGGAATGTTGCGGCGTAAGCCTGTGTGCGCTTGACAAACATGCACATAGTGCTTACTCTACAGGCCAGTTGTTGTCGAGCGAGCGAGGGACTCTTGTTAAGGGTTTCTGAAGGATCACAGTTAGAGATCTCCGGCCTCAAGCGTGAGGCTGCGCGTCTGCTCACCCCCCCCATTCACCCACGAGTACCCACGCTAGCCGTACCCGTAGCCATCCGGCGACTAATTAGCCGGGCGGGCCGGGACGGCATTATCCGGTCCGCCTAGAGCCGAAAGCGGGACATCCCCGTTCTGAGGCAAGGCTGAGACACTAACTCTTTTCTAGAATGGGGCAAAACGTGGAAAACACAGCATTCAACATCGAATACAAACCGAGGATCGGCAGCGAGGCCATGTGCGAGGCGCTGCTGGACGAGGGCGTCGAGTACATGTTCGGGTATCCGGGCGGCGCCATCATGCCGTTCTACGACGCGCTACCGGACTACCCGCTAAAACACATCCTCACCCGCCACGAACAGGCCGCAGCCCACGCCGCCGACGGATACGCCCGGGCGACGGGCGAAGTCGGGGTCGTAATTGCGACCAGCGGTCCGGGGGCGACGAACCTGGTAACCGGGCTCGCAACGGCCCAGATGGACTCGGTGCCGCTCGTGGCGATCACCGGCCAGGTCGGCCGTCCGGCACTCGGCAAGGACTCCTTCCAGGAGACGAACGTGATGGGTATGACGCTGCCGTTTACCAAGCACTCATTCCTCGTCGAAGACCCGGACGAGTTGTACCCGACGATAAGGCGGGCGTTCGAGATCGCGCGCAGCGGCCGTCCCGGTCCAGTCCTCGTGGACGTGCCCAAGGACGTGCAGTTCGCCGCGTGCAACGAAGGCGGAGCCAGCTACCGCAGGCTGCGGGAGGCGCCGGCCCCGATAGAGTCCCCCGGACTGCAGCGGGCGGCGATGCTCCTGCGGAACGCGAAGCGCCCGCTCATCCTGGCCGGTCACGGGGTTACGCTCTCCGGCGCGGAGAAGGAGTTGCGGCTGCTGGCCGAGCGGACCGGCACGCCGGTCGTGACGACGCTCTTGGGGATCAGCGCGTTCCCGGACGACCATCCGCTGTACCTGGGGTGGCCGGGGATGCACGGGCAGGCCAGCGTCAACAAGGCGATAGACCGCTCCGACCTCTTGTTCGCGGTCGGGATGCGGTTTGACGACCGGATCACGGGCAACCCCAGCAAGTTCGCCCCGAACGCGAAGATCGTCCACATAGACGTGGACCCCTCCGAACTCGGCAAGGTCATAGAGCCGACCGTCGGCATAGCGGCGGACGCAAAGAGCGCGATGCGCGCCGTCCTCGGCCACGTGGAGACTTCGCGCACGGATTCAGACGGTTACGCCGAGTGGCGGGCGGAGCTCGAAGAAAGCCAGAAGCCGGAGAAGCAGCGCGAGGACAATGCTCGGGACGAGTACGGCCCGATCCGGGTGATGGACGCCATCCGGGAGGTTACGGGCGGCGACGTGCGGCTCGTTACCGACGTTGGGCAGCACCAGATGTGGGCGGCCCAGTTCTTCGAGTTCACCAAAAAGAACAGCCACATAACCAGCGGCGGCCTCGGCACGATGGGCTTCGCCCTGCCGGCGGCGATGGGCGTCGCGTTCGCCTACCCGGACGACAGCGTGTGGGTCGTCGCGGGGGACGGCGGCTTCCAGATGAACATTCAAGAGCTCGCCACCATCAGCCAGTTCGGGCTCAACATAAAAGTCGCCATCCTGAACAACGGCTACCTCGGCATGGTGCGCCAGTGGCAGCAGTTCTTCCACAACCGCCGCTACTCCGAGACCCCGATGACGGGGCCGGACTACGAGAACCTCACGGCCGCCTACGGGCTTTCCGGACGCACGATCAACCCGGGGGACGACATCGGTGAGGCCGTGCGGTGGGCTGACGAGCAAGAGGGATGCACTATTCTGGACTTCCGCATAGACCCCGAGGCGAACGTGTTCCCCATGATCCCTTCGGGCATGAGCGTGAACGAGATGATCGAGGAAGATGGCGCCTGAGATAGCGCCGGACTCGACCGACAAAGCCGTGTCCCTCAACACACTGGAAGTTCGCTTTACCGGTGGCATGCTCGCCCTGAACCGCTTCCTGATGACCCTGCAGAACAAGCGGATGCCGGTCGCCGGCTTCACCCTCGGCCGCGACGGTGACGGGATGCGCGCCACGATCCTGCTAGACTGCGCCCCCGAGATGGCCCGCCGCTACACCATGCTCCTCTCCGCCCTCGAAGACGTATACGAAGTTACCCCGGTAGACGAGGGCATAGAAGTCGCGCTGGTCAAAACGAACGGCGACTGGAGAGCGGCGGCGGAGCGAAACGGCATCGAGGCGCACGAGAGCGCCGGCACGGTCGTGGCTTCCGGTAGGTCGGAAGAACTGGAGAACTGGCTCTCGGAGTTGGGAGACGAAGTAGAAGACATAGTCCGGCTGGGGCCGATGGTCCGGCCGGGGAACGGAGGAGTTTAGATGGCCCGGGTATACCGCGAGTCAGACATTGGAAACGAAATTACGAGCAAGAAAGTGGCGATCCTGGGCTACGGCAGCCAGGGCCACGCCCACGCGCTGAACCTCAAAGAGTCCGGCTGCGACGTAACGGTCGGCCTCTACAAGGGCAGTCCGAGTTGGCGAAAAGCCGAAGAGGCCGGGCTAGGCGTCGCGACCACCGCCGACGCCGTGAGTTGGGCGGACGTAATAATGATGCTGCTACCGGACGAGAAGCAGCCCGCCATCTACGAGAACGAGGTCGCCCCGAACCTCTCCGAAGGCAAGCTGATGCTCTTCGCCCACGGCTTCAACATTCATTTCAACCAGATCCAGGTTCCAGAAGAGGTAGACCTGGGACTCGTCGCCCCGAAGGGTCCGGGCCACGTGCTGCGGCGGCTCTATGAGGAGGGCAATGGGATGCCGTCGCTCTTCGCGGTCCAGAACGATGCTTCGGGACAGGCCCGAGACATTATCCTCTCGTATGCCCGCGGCATCGGCAGCGGACGGGCCGGCATTATCGAGACGACGTTCGCCGAGGAGACCGAGACGGACCTCTTCGGGGAGCAGGCGGTTTTGTGCGGCGGGCTCACGGCGCTGTTGACCGCCGGGTTCGATACCCTCGTCGAGGCCGGGTATCAGCCGGAGCTTGCGTATTATGAGTGCGTGAACGAGCTGAAGCTGATCGTGGACCTCATCTACGAGGGCGGCCTGGCCCAGATGCGCTACTCGATCTCCAACACCGCCGAGTACGGCGACTACGTCTCCGGCCCGCGCCTCATAGACGACGGTGTAAAAGACCGCATGCGCGAGGTACTCGCCGACATCCAGAACGGCAAGTTCGCCCGCGACTGGGTGCTGGAGAACAAGGCGGGGGCGGCGAGCTTCCTCGCCATGCGCCGTCGGCAAGCCGAGACCCAGGTCGCAAAGGTCGGCGACGACCTGCGGGCGCTGGTCTCCGAGGGCGAAGGGGGTGAGGGCTAGTGGGCCAAAAAGCATTCGCCGCCTCCGACGCGGAGTGGTGCTACCACGACGGCGAGTTGGTCAAGATGGGCGACGTTCGCCTCTCCCCCGCAACCCACGCCCTGAACTACGGCACCGGTGTCTTCGAGGGCATCCGGGGGTATTGGAACGAGAACCGGGGCACGCTGCAGGTCCTCAAGCTGCGCGAGCACTACGAGCGGTTCGAGAAATCCTGCCGCCTCTTGCGGATAGAGCTTCCCAACACCATAGACGAGCTGTGCGACATCACGTTGGAGATCCTACGCCGCAACGCACCGCGCGAGGACACCTACATCCGGCCGCTGGCCTACAAATCGGTCGAGTCGGTCGGGGTGAACCTGCGGGGTGAGTCCCAGCTCTCCATCTTCACCGTTCCGATGGGCAACTACGTGGAGTTGACCGGCATCAGGGCCTGCGTCTCCTCCTGGCGGCGGACATCAGACACCGCCATTCCGGCCCGTGGCAAGCTCACCGGCTCGTACATCAATACGGCGCTCGCGGTGGATGAAGCCCATCGCGCCGGCTACGACGACGCCATCTTCCTTACCCAAGACGGCAGCGTCTCCGAGGCGAGCGCGGCCAACATCTTCCTGGTCCGCAAGGGTCAGCTCATCACGCCGCCGGTCACGGCGGACATTCTGGAGGGCATAACCCGCGACGCCGTGATGGAGCTTGCGGAGAACGAGCTGGACATGCCGACCCTGCAGCGCGACGTGGACCGGACGGAACTCTACGCCGCCGACGAGGTCTTCTTGAGCGGCACGGGCTTCCAGATCGCGCCTATAGTCGAGGTAGACGGCCGCCCAGTCGGCACCGGCAGCATGGGACCAATCGCAGAGCAGTTGCAGGAGCTGTACTTCAAAGCCGCCAGGGGCGAGTGGGAAAAGTACGCCGACTGGACCGTCACCGTCGAGGTTGCGCAGAAGACGGCGGGGTGAGATACTAAACGTCCTTATGGAGCATAGCTCTAACAACTACCGTTCTTCTCTCTCCACCCTACGACTAATCAGGGTGGCCGCCGGGCGAATTATCAGCCCCGGCCTCTAGCTGCCGGGCCAAACGGGCTCGCGGCCACCTACCTAAATACCCAGCCGCAGATTCCAGGTAAGTTTTCAAGAAGAGAGAGGTGAGTGGCTATGCGCCGCGTACAGATTTTCGACACAACACTTAGGGATGGGGAGCAGTCGCCGGGGATCTCGCTCTCCGTAGAGGAGAAAATGGAGATCGCCCACCAGCTCGCCCGCCTGAAGGTGGACGTAATAGAGGCGGGGTTCCCGATCACCTCCGAAGGAGACTTCGAATCTGTATCCCGGATCGCCGCCGAGGTGAAAGGTCCGACCGTCGCCGGCCTCGCCCGCATCCACGAGGGAGACATCGAGCGGGCCTGGGAGGCCGTGCAGTGGTCGGATAGGCCCCGCATCCACACCTTCGTCGGCACCTCAGACCTGCACATCGAGCACCAGATGGTCTCGAACCGTGGAGAAATCTTGCAGCGGGCCGGTGAAGCCGTCCGCTTCGCAAAGAGCCTCTGCCCCGAAGTCGAGTTCTCCCCGATGGACGCGACGAGGACAGACATCGGCTATCTGGCGGACGTTGTGGCCGCCGCGGTCGAGGCCGGAGCTGATGTAGTAAACATCGCCGACACCGTCGGATACACCACCCCTGTAGAGTTCGCCGAGTTCCTGAAAGAATTGCAAGACCGGGTTCCGGGACTCGCCGACACGGTGCTCTCGGTCCACTGCCACGACGACCTGGGGCTCGCGGTGGCGAACTCGCTGGCCGGGGTTCAGGTCGGGGCGCGGCAGGTCGAGGTGGCGGTCAACGGCATCGGGGAGCGGGCCGGCAACGCCTCGCTGGAGGAGGTCGTTATGGCGCTCACCACCCGCAAGGACCACTACGACGTGGAAGTCGGGGTCGAGACGCGCCAACTCGCCAACACGAGCCGCATGGTCTCCAACATGACCGGCTACGAGGTCCCGCCGAACAAGGCGATCGTCGGTCGGAACGCTTTCCTGCACGAGTCCGGGATACACCAGGACGGCGTGCTCAAGGACCGGCGGACGTTCGAGATCATGCAGCAGGCCGACATCGGCCTCGAAGGCTCGAACATCTACCTCGGCAAGCACTCCGGTCGCCACGCCCTCAAGGAAGCCCTGGAGGAACTCGGCTACACCATCGAGGGCGAGGTACTCAAGCGGGCGTTCGAGCGCTTCAAGGACGTGGCCGACCACAAAAAGACCGTCACCGCGGCGGACCTGGAAGCCATCGCCGCCGACGAGGTGGGTTCCTTCGAGGGCAAGTTCGCCCTGGACTCCCTCCGCGTCGTCGCCGCGACGGGACGCCAGAGCCGGGCGGCGGTAACCATCTCGCACGAGGATCAGGGCATCTTCGAGGCCGAGGCCGAGGGCGAGGGTCCCGTGGACGCCGTCTTCCGCGCCATAGATGCCGCCACCAACATCAAGGGCCGCCTGACGGACTTCCGCATCGACGCCGTTACCGGCGGAAAGGACGCCCTGGGCGAGGTGCGGGTCTCCGTCGAGTTCGAGGGCGCCGAGTACGCCGGTCGCGGCCTGAGCCAGGACGTGGTAGAAGCGGCGGCCCGGGCGTACGTGCGGGCGGTCAACGTGTACACCGGCAGCAAAGCCGGGGCCACCGCCACCTGGGTCGAGCCGAAAGTAACGCCGTAACCGGGATGCAGCAGCTAGTCACACTCCCGGGCTACGAGCGCCTCGACGGCCCCGTCCCGGTCTTCCACCCACCCACGTTGGAGGACCGGGCGCGGGAGTTGCGCGGTCTGCTGGAGGTTGGCGTGCGGGAGCTATCCGCGGTGCTGGAAGTGGAGATACCGGATCTACAGGCGCTCCTGGTGGCGGAGGAAGACTGGCGGGAGGCACCGCGGGAGAACAGCAAACCCTACCCGCCGGGACTACCCTACTTCACCCGGTCCGTCGCGCCACCGGCGCTCGTGATGCCGGAGGAGCTATCTCCCGTCTTCCGGCCTCGCACCGACGCTCTGCTGCCGCTGACCCTCTGGCACGAGCTGGCCCACGCCTTCCTGCTGCAAAAGGAAATGGTCCGCATCCCGGCCTGGCTCCGGGAGTTCGTGCCGCAAGTCGCCGCGGTTGCGGTCGCCCGGCGGACCGAACTATCTTTGGAAGAATACCTCTCGTGCGTAGAGAGGCCGGACTTTACAATCCGGGAGTTCGGCGGACGGGTGGAGGCCGGGGAACAGATGGCCTTCCAGAACCTGCTGCTCCTGCTCGGTGACGCGGCGCACAGAGAGTTCGGAGAAGAGTTCCTGTGCAGGCTCGTCCGGGCGCTGTGGGACAAAGAAGACGTAGTAGATGAGGAGCGGGCCGAAGAGTTGCTCGCCGATACTCTAGGACAAGGTGGCCGCAAGTGGCTGCAATCGAGGCCGGAGTTTTAGGGAGGATCAGATGAATACCAGAGACAGCTTCGACGTACTTCTCCTACCGGGCGATGGCATCGGGCCGGAGGTGGTCGGCGCCACCCGGGAGGTAATGGACTCGGTGGCGGAACACTTCGGACTGGACATCCGATATGAGGAACGAAAGATCGGCGGTGCGGCCATCCGGGAAGAAGGAGCCCCAATCTCCGACGAAACCCTGGAAAAGGCAAGCCAGTCGGACTCCGTCTTGCTCGGTGCGGCGGGCCACCCGGACTTCGACGACGCCCCGGTCCGCCCGGAAACCGGCCTCCTGAAGCTCCGCAAGCACCTGGGAGCCTTCGCCAACCTGCGCCCGGTGGAGACGATACCGGCGCTCGCGGATTCCTCCACCCTCAAGCGCGAGGTGCTGGACGGGGTAGACATCCTGGTCGTGCGGGAGTTGACCGGCGGGATGTACTTCGGAGAGAAAAAGGAGGGCGGAGACTACGCGAGCGACCTCTGCGAGTACAGCCGGGAGGAAGTCGAACGGGTGGCGAGAGTAGCCTTCGACGCCGCGAAACGTCGCAAGCGCCGGGTGACGAGCGTAGACAAATCGAATATCCTGGCGACGAGCCGGCTGTGGCGGGGCGTAGTCGAGGAGGTGGCGGAGGACTACCCGGAGGTGGAGTTGGATCACGTACTGGTAGACGCCGCGGCGATGTTCCTGATCCGGGAGCCCAGCAGGTTCGACGTCATCCTCACCGAGAACATGTTCGGGGACATCCTCTCCGACGAGGCCGCCATGCTCCCCGGTTCGATGGGGATGCTCGCGAGCGCCTCTCTCGGTGAACCGGGCAAGCCGGGCATCTACGAGCCGGTGCACGGCAGCGCCCCGGACATCGCCGGGCAGGGCGTCGCCAACCCCTATGCCACCATCCTCTCGGCGGCCATGATGTTCCGCCACTCGCTAGGCCGTCCGGACGTGGCGAACGCCATCGAGCAGGGTGTCTCGATGGGCCTGGAGACGCATCACTTCACGCCGGATCTCGGCGGAACCAAGAGTACCGAAGAAGTAACAAAGGCCGTGAGCAAGTGGATCGGGGCCGGAGAAGGAGTAGCATAATGTTAAGACTATTCGACACCACCCTACGAGACGGCACCCAACGCGAGGGCGTGAGCCTCACCACGGAAGACAAGATCCGGATAGCCCGCGAACTCGACGCCCTGGGCCTGCACTATATAGAGGCGGGTTTTCCCGCATCCAACCCAAAAGACATGGACTTCTTCGAGGACTTCGACGCCTCGGAACTTGTGAACGCGAAACTCGTCGCCTTCACCCGCGCCCGGCGTCCCGGCGGACGGGCCGAGGACGACCCGGCGGTAACGCTGCTGCCTTCGCTCTCGGCTCCGGTCGCCTGCATCGTCGCCAAGAGCTGGAAGATGCACGTTGAGAAAGTCTTGCGGACCACGCCGGAGGAGAACCTGGAGTCCATAAGAGACACTGTAGGCTACCTGGCCAACGCCGGCAAAGAAGTCATCTTCGACGCCGAGCACTACTTCGACGGCTTCGAGGACGATCCCGACCACGCGCTAGCGGTGCTGCGCGTCGCCGCCGAAGCCGGCGCAACCACCCTCGTCCTCTGCGACACCAACGGCGGCACGCTCCCGACGGAGTTAAAAGCCATCGCAAGCCGCACGGTGCAGGAATTCCCTGAGGTGGAGATCGGGATTCACACCCACAACGACTCCGGCTGCGGCGTGGCGAACGCACTGGCCGCCGTGGAGGCCGGCGCGACCCACGTGCAGGGCACGATAAACGGCGTCGGAGAGCGGTGCGGCAACTGCGACCTGGTAACCACCATCGCCAACCTCCAGCTAAAAATGGACTTGGACGTAATGGATGACGAGAACCTAAAGAAGCTAACCGAGGTCTCCAACTACGTTTCGGAGTTGATGAACCTCACCCCAGACTCCCATCGGCCTTACGTGGGCCAGAGCGCCTTCTCTCACAAGGGCGGTCTGCACGTGGACGGCATAAGCAAAGACCCGACGACCTACGAGCACGTCGCCCCCGAAGCGGTCGGCAACCGGCGCCGCACGCCGGTCGGGGAGCTATCGGGGAAGAACTCTATCCGGGCGAAGGCCGAGGAGCTAGGACTCGAAGCCGGGGACGTGGCGGCGGTGCTCTCCGCGATCAAGCAGCGGGAGTACGAGGGCTACCACTACGAGGCGGCGGACGCCTCGCTCGCGCTCCTGATCGGCCGGGCCACCGGTGAGGACAAGCCGCTCTTCGAGCTTGAGACCTTCCGCATCATCACGGACAAGCACCCCGACGGGGGAGCGAAGACCGAGGCGACCATAAAGATGTACGTCAAGGGCCAGCGCGTCATCTCCACCGCCGAGGGCAATGGTCCTGTGAACGCCTTGGACAACGCCCTTCGTCAGGCTATAGAACCTCATTACCCGGAGCTAAAGGCCATCCACCTCTCCAACTACAAGGTTCGCATCCTGGACGAGCACCGGGCGACGGCGGCCACCACCCGGGTCCTCATAGACTCCACCGACGGCAAGCACATGTGGGGTGCGGTCGGGGTCGGCGAAAACATCATCGAAGCGAGCTGGCAAGCACTAGTGGATGGATTAGAATACGGTGTTAATACCGGATCAGTCGAAGAGACTCGGTTGGCCGAAACGCCGGAAAGCAGTGGTGGATAGCGGAGAGCGTCGTTCGTTTCTCAAGCCGGTCCGACGGCGGCTAACTTCGAAGAGGCGGGCGAGGTGCTCCGCATAGACGCCCTCTCCACTCATGCGGGAGCCAAAATCTGGGTCGTTCAGCCTGCCTCCGCGCATCTCGCGGATATAACGGCGTAGGGCAGCCGAACGGACGTGTAACCGGCGAAGGTCGCGCCAGCTCCGGCGGCGGCCTAGAGCAAATTAGGAAGTTCGTGGTCGTTGAGACCGGGGATGATCGGGGCGGTCAGCACTCCGACCGGAATGCCGGCATTCGACAGCTTCTCTATAGCGGTGAGCCGCCGCCTCGGCGACGAGGTCCGCGGCTCCATCGCCCGACGCAGGTCATCATCGAGGGCGGTCAGCGAGATATTTACCGACACAGCATTATGGTCGGCTAGCTCCGAGAGCAAGTCTATGTCGCGGGTGACAAGGTGGTTCTTGGTAATGATGATGACCGAGTTGCGAAATTCCGCCAGCACTTCGAGACAGCGTCGGGTGAGGCCCAGTTTCTTTTCAGCGGATTGGTAGACGTCCGTCGAGCCGCTCATCGCGAGTGGTTTGGGGCCCCAGCGCGGAGAAGAAAGTTTCTTACGCAACAGTTCGGGGGCATTCCCTTTTACCAGTGTCTTGGTTTCGAAGTCTAACCCAGCCGAGAAGCCGAGGTATTCGTGGTTCGGGCGGGAAAAGAAGTAAGCACAGCCATGACTACATCCACGATACGGGCTGATGCCGACCTCGAAGCCTATGTCCGGGCTGTCGTTGGGGGTGACGATGGAGCGGGCGTGGTTCTTGAGATAAACAGTTTCCGGCTTCTCCGGTTCGAAGTCTTCGGGATCGAGGTCTTCGTAGTACGGCATGACTTCCAACGTCTCGAAGCGGTTTTTGGGGTTGCCCGATGCGCCACGGCCGGTGATAGTGCGTTCGTTTCTTTTCACCTTTTTATTCTAATGGCGGATGCGGAACCTTAGAACGAGCTTTTCCGGGCGGTGAAAAATTTACTCGTCTACCAGGCTTTGCAACCGCTCTATCTGCTCGGGGGTTCCCAAAAGGATCAGGATGTCTCCCGAAGATACATGGTCTTCTGCCGTGGGGTTGGTAGTGAACTTCCGGCCTTCTCTTATGATCGCGAGTATACGGGCGCCGGAGCGCCCGAACGCGTCTATTTCACCGATCTCCCGTCCTGAGAGCGGGGAGCCGTCGTTTATAGAAAACTCTTCGAGCCGGAACTCTATGTCGTGGTTGCCGCGGGAGACGACGTCGAGGAAATCCACTACTGATGGACGGGTCGCCAGGGAAGCCAGTCGCCGGCCGCCAACGGAGTAGGGCGAGAGCGTGCGATCCGCCCCGGCTATCTCCAGTTTGGCGGCGCTTTCTTCCGAGTCGGCGCGGGAGACGATAAAGAGACCCGGGTTCATTTTACGGGCCGAGAGCGTTATGAAGACGTTGGCCGCGTCGGAATCCAGCGCGGTTATGAGCGCTTTCGCGCGACCCACGTTCGAGGCTTCCAGCACTTCGTCCTCCGAAGCGTCCCCGAGGAGCTCCAGGTAGCCGTGTTCGGCACATTCCTCCGCGTTCTCGGCGTCTTTCTCGACGACGACGAAAGAGACGCCTTCCTCCGCAAGTTCTTCGGCCACCTGTCGTCCCACACGCCCGTAGCCACAGAGCACGTAGTGGCCTTTGAGTTTGCTGATCCGTGCGTCCATCCTCCTCCTTCCTAGATATCTTTGAACCGTTCCTTCTACCGCGAGCTCTACAAAGGCGACGATGCCGTAGAACAGAATGCCGATCCCCGAGACCAGAACAAGCATGGTCCACAACCGGCCCGACGTATCGAGCTGGCGCACCTCGTTGTAACCCGCGGTGGTGATGGAGATGACCGTCATGTAGAACGCGTCAAGAAATCCCCACCCCTCGAAAACCATGTAGCCCGCCGTACCAACGGCCACGACCGCGACCAACAACAAAATAGCGTTACGAACCCCGCGAAGCGCCCGGAACGGCTCGTAAGCGTTCTTCATCAAAGTACCCCGCGCGGCCGGACGCTTCTCCTTCACCATAAAAAAGGATTATAGCCGAGCCGGTTCGCTACTCTACAAAGCCACTATCTCCGCCCGGACGTCGCCGTCACCGATCTGCAGCGTCGCGAACGTAAAGTCCGGCTGGCGGCGCTTGTCCGTCGGGCTACCGGGGTTGAGGAGCAGGAGCCCGTCTTCGTCTGTGAGCCAGGGAATGTGCGAGTGGCCGAAGACGACTACCCGAGCCTCCGGGAAACGCCGTCGCAGGCGATTGTGGCGTCCTTTCTTCGGGCCGGAGTCGTGGATCATGGCTACGTTCACGCCACCGAACTCGAACTCAAGCGTCTCCGGTAGCCTGGCGTCCGGCGGGTCCAGATTGCCCCGCACCGCTTTTACGGGGGCGTAGGCGGTAAGTGTGTCGAACAGTTTGGGGTCCATCAGGTCTCCGGCGTGCAGTATGAGATCCGCCCTTTCCAGATGCGGTAGCAAGCTCTCCGGCAAAGCCCCGGCGCGGCGCGGGATGTGAGTATCGGCGAGGGCTACGGCGAGCATGCTGAACATACTACCCCGGAAGCCATGGGAGATACTGTTCCACGCTTGCTAGAATTGCCGGTGCATAGTCTTAGAGGTTCTTACAAGCCCGCGCGCGACGCTGGATGATGCCGCCTGGCAGAGGAAAGTATGGACGGCGGCAGGGATCGTAGGCTTCTGGGCGCTACTCAACCTGGTGCTAACGGCGCTTCTGGTGTTCGGTGGAGACTTGCGGGAGCAGTTCGCGGGACTTTCCCCGGTCGTTCTGGACCAGGTAGTGCTCACGCTGAGGAACCTCGGCCCGGTCTCGGCCTTCTTTCTGCCGTTCGTCTGGTGGATCGACGTTTCCGGGCTGCTACTGCTTACTGCGAACCTGTTCGGCGATGGATCCAGCTACCCTAAGATGCTGGCCGTAGTCGGCGTAGCGTGCGCGCCCTGGATTGTGGGATACGCGCTGCAGCTTCCTCTGGGGATGGCGCAGCTAATACTGGGTGAAGAAGGCTTCGTCGCTTCGGTACTCGGAGTTTTGAGCCTGGTCGTCTCGCTGGCGTCGCTGGTCTGGCACGTGGCGCTGGTCATTACCGGGGTAAGGTTTGTCGCGGGAACGAGCTACCGGGGGGCGGTAGCTTCGTGCGCGCTAACCGGTCTGGGTTGCGGCATAGCGGGGCTGGTCCTGGTCATATCCGTCCTGACGCTAATCTTTCTGTTGTCGGGGGCGACGTAGTAAGCTAGTGCGCCTCATCCTCCAGGTTCACCTTTCCGCGGAAGAGGCGGTAGATGGTGATGAAGTAGGTTGCTACGAGGACCATGCCGATGCTCCACCATACGAGCCCGACGGTCTGACTATAAGAGTTCGCGGAGCGGCCGGTAGAACTCCGGCGCCAGTAGTAGCACCAGAAACGCCTCCTCGAACGGTAGGTTGCCCGTGATCAGGCGCACCCCAAGCGTTACGGCTATAAGGGCTATCGCCACGGCGGTCATGAACTCCAGCACCAGTCCCGAGAGAAACGCGAACTTGAGCACCTTCATCGTCCGTTGCCGGAACGCCTCCCCCACAGCCGCCACGTGGTTCTGCTCGGCGGAACTGCGGCCGAACGCTTTGAGCGTCGGCAAGCCCTGCAAAGAGTCCAGGAAGTGTGCCCCCATTCGCGAGAGGGCTGTCCACTGGCGCTGCATGTGCTCCTCGGCGTAAGAGCCGACCAGGATCATCATGATCGGTATTACCGGCGCGGTGACGAGCAGCAACACCGCACTGGAGAGGTCCCGTGGCAGGATGTATGCGGCCACCAACAACGGCACGAAGACGCTCAGCGACATCTGCGGCAGGTAGCGGGCGAAGTAAGGTTCCAGCTTCTCGATCCCCTCGGTGGCCGTTGTGGTCAACTCGCCGGTACGCTCTTCCCCCCACGTAAGCCGGCCCAAGCCGCAGGAGGTGGGCGAACAGCCGGCTCCTGAGCTCCGACTTCACCCGCACGGCCCCCCGCTGGGCGACGACCTCCCGAACCCAAATAAGCGCGGCCCGGACCAACGCCGCAGCCAAAAGGAACAGTAGCAAGTTCCACACTCCCGCAAGACCCGAGTCTTTTAAGAAAACCTGAACCACGATCTTTGCGAGCAGGACCATCTGGACTACGGTCGTTACAGCGGCCACGAGACCCAGGGTCACGATCGCCCAAACAAAGGGTCGCGCCGACCCGACCTCCTGGAAAAGTTCTCTATTCAAAGTTAGGAACAAGGGGGGCTGATCAGGACCGGACCCTCAGCCGCCCGGAGCACCTTGGTCGAGACGCTCCCCATCCGGATGCGCTGGAGCGTCCCAAGCCCCCGGCTGCCGACGGCTATGAGCGTGTTCTTTCCACCTCTTCTGTCGGCGGTCTCTACCAGATCCCCCGCCGCGTCTCCGACGGCTATGAATATCCTGGGTTTGCTCCCGAGACGGGTTTCCAGTTCTCCACGCCGTTTTTCGAGTTCCATCTCAGCCTGACGTAGCCCGTCGTCGGTCAGTCGCGGGTCCATTTTGCGGCCTTCTTCGTACACTTCCGGTAGTTCGGCGTAGACCCGCAACAGGGTCACACCGGCGCCGGTAAGGTTGCCTATCTCCGCCGCTAGCTCCCCTGCCTTCCGCGCCGGCCCGGTGCCGTCTTCACCCGCTATTACGTGCTTCGGCGGCCACGCTTCGTCCCCGCCACGCAACATCAAGACCGGTACGTTCGCGTTGTGCATCACCCCTTCTGAGACACTGCCCGTAGCGAGCCTCTTTAATCGGCCCGCGCCCCGACTGCCCATTACTATAAGGTCGGCGTCTATCTCGGAAGCTAAATCGAGGATGGCTTTGACCGGCGGCTCTTCTCTCATATGAGACCCGGAGATTTCTCCCCCGGAGTTTCGTATTTTCTTCGTTTGTTCTTCGAGGGCTTTACGGGCTTCCTGCTCCAAGGTGTTGTGGATCCAGCCCTCGAAGTGGGCCGAAGGCACCGCCTGCCAGGCGCGAACGAGATGCAACTCTGCACCGGTTTTCTGGCTCAAGTCCCCGGCGGCCCGGGCGGCCAGAGCCGCGTCTTCAGAGCCGTCGGTCGCCAACAAGATGGTCTTTATCAGGGAGTTCAACAGCCTAACCTCTTCTCTCAGACAGTGTGGCTAATGTACGACCTCTCTTTGGATGAGGATCGGCCACGTGGGAAGCTCCTCGTTTCGGGACGCGGCTTCTATTTGCCGCTTCAAGCCGTTTGTAGACAGCCAAGCGCGGCGGACAGCAGCGAACACGGCGGGGATGGTGCCGAGGCCTCTTTCCGACCTCTCGTGCGTGCAGACCGTTACCGTCCGGGCATCAAGGTCCAGGAGCGCGCCACGGATAGACCGGCTCAGGCTTTCTTCCAGGGGATATTCCTGGTAGCTGCGCCGCAAGTAGAGGGCTTGTTGGCGCGCGGTACCATTCATCCTGTCCGAATGTGCTGAAGACCGGATTTGCTCCGCCAGGCCGCTGTTTTCGAGGAAGCACCGGTGAGCCTCCCGCTGCAATACTACGCCCTCCGGCACCGGCAACCCCGCCCGGACGAGCAGGTCAAGGGTGCCCACAAGCCTTTCTTCGCAGGTACACTGCGCCTCACCCAACCGGCGCGCGTAAGGGGAATCCAACGCGCCAGGCTCCCCGAAGTCGCAAAAGCGCCCTAGTCGGTCCGTTCGAAAACCAGCCAGGAAGAACCTCTGATGCCGGCCTCTTCGTTGCCGCTGTGACCCGGAACCGGGTTTACGAGCCGGAAGTTGGCCTCGGCGAACTCTTGCAGGGCGCGGCCGGACTCCTCCGAGTGCAGGACGAACACCACCCGCTGTTCTTTGGTGACTTCCTCCAGCGATTGGTCCCGCGTCTCCTCCCGGTTGATAGCCTCCTTCAGCAGCTTCTCCCGTTCGGCGGCCTCCGTCCAGAGCTTCTCCCTGTTAGACTCGACTTCCGCCAGTCGGGCTTTGGACGCTCCCCGCCACTCCTCGATACGGTTCTCGATGCCGTGCAAGACCCTTTCGACAAAGTTCTCTCTGTTCGCCATTTCGCGCTCCTTTCCAAAAACCGGAAGCAACCTGTATCAAGACTGTATCCGAACGGAGAAGCCGGCCCATGATCAAACCTGACTTATTGGTTGGTCAAGATTGATCAAAAACCTAACGAAAACTTTAGCCGGACAGGATGCCCATGTCGCGGGCCCGGGCGAGAGCCTCCAACTGCGAGTGCGCCCCGAGCGCCTGCAGCAGCGAGCGGATGTGATTTCGTACCGTCGTTTCGGAGAGGTATAGTTGCCGGCCTATCTCTTTGGCGCTTTTGCCTTCGGAGAGTAATTTCAGCACTTCTAGTTGCCGGGGAGTAAGGGTTGGCACGTCCGACCGGCTCAGCGGCGAGGCGTCCTCGCCTTTTTTGGATAGCTGGATCAGACCTCGCGCCATCTCCAGGGTGTCGTGCGTTTTCTGCGAATCACGCAACAGATGCACCAGGTAAGGTCCTTCGTCCGAATCTATGCTGAGTACACTAACGTTTACCCAACGCTTTTTCCGGGAGGGCGTGGCGACCCGCATATCGTAGTTGGAAACGGGACGCCCCACTTGGGCCAGGCGCATTACCGAGCAGCCATAGCTGCAGAACGGCTCGCCGCCTTCCCTCTCGCCCAACACCGCCTCGTAGCAACGCCTGCCGGCCATGTCTTCGGCGAGAAACCCCGTGAGAAACTCGGCCTCCTCGTCCCAGTAGACGATCCGGTAGTCCGGCGCCACCACGAACACAGCATCCCCGGTACGGGCTTCGACGAGGTCCCGAACCGCCCGAGGAAGCTGGACTGTGTCAACGCTACTTCCCACAAGCAGAATATATACCGAATGCTTCAAACTAGCCAACGCCGAAGGCGAACAAGCTAACAAACCCGTTTGTTTTCCGAAACCCGAAAGCGGACGCTTCGGACCAATCGCCCACCCGAGACTCCAACGCGGAAGAAGTTATCAGGGTTCTCCTGTTTCCGCGGTGCGTAGGATCTCACCCAACATCACCCCCCGCCCCGTCGCCCCGATCCTGCGAGCCGCAAGCTCCGCGTACTCTTTTTCCAACTCCGCCCCCACGAAAAAGCGGTTCAACTCTTTCGCCGCCACCGCTGTCGTCCCGGACCCGGCAAACGGGTCGAAGACCAACGCTCCCTCGTGCGTCGAAGCCAATAACGCCCGCCGCACCAGTCGTAAGGGTTTCTGCGTAGGGTGGTATCCGTATAGTTTCTCGCTTTTAGGAACCGTGCGTATCCTCCACACGGAAGAGACCTGACCGGCAGGGTCCGGGCTGTTTATAAGGTCGTAGTTAAAGGTGTGGCGGGCTCCTCTGCCTTTGCTGGCCCATAGGAGGGTTTCGTGCGAGTGGGTAAAGGTTGTGTGCAGGGCGTTTGGGGTCGCGTTGGGCTTCTGCCAGATCACATCGTTAATGATCCGGTACCCGAGCTGCTGCAACGCAAACCCAAGACTAAAGATTATGTGCTGGGTCCCGGACACCCACAAAGTACCGTTCGGTTTGAGAATACGCCGGGCCGCCTTTAACCAGCGCAGGTTGAACTTATGATCCTCGCGTAGACCACCCGAACGGTCCCAGACTCCTTTGTTCACGGAAACCAGCCGCCCGCTCTTGACGGTTACGCCGTCGGTCGAGAGCCGGTACGGCGGGTCGGCAAAGACCACGTCCACGCTTTCTACGGGCATGAGGTTCATTAGCTCTACGCAATCCGCCTGGTAGACCATTGCGCCTGGTTCACCATAAGAACTGAAATCCTGTAATTTCACACGATCATTTTAAGGCAGAAGAGTGAAAGAGCCGGTGCTCGTAGCTGCCCGGACAGCTCCGACCTTTTACACCAGCGTAATGTTATGTATAGGCTTTCGCTACTAAACCGGAAGCTGTTTTGTCAGGAGCAGGCCTATCTCTTCGTCGGGAAGCGGTTTGGAGAAGTAAAATCCCTGGCCCAGATCACACCCCATCTCCTGCAGCCGCGACGACTGCCACCCATTTTCCACCCCTTCGGCGGTAACTTCCAGGCTCAGGGTGTGCGCGAGATCTATAACCGATCTCACGATTGCTGCATCTGCTATCTCATGGTTCATCCCTTGAATGAAAGAGCCGTCAATCTTCACGGAGCTTACCGGCAAATTCTTGAGGTAGCTGAGCGACGAGTAACCTTTGCCGAAGTCATCAATCGAGAGCTGTACACCCAGGGTTTTTAGTTTTTCGAGGGTCTCGATAGCGTGCCGCTCGTCCTCCATAACCACGCTCTCCGTGATCTCCAGTTGCAGGCAGTCCGGCCTCAACTCCGCCTTTTGGAGGCATTCACTGATGCTGTCCACAAGGCTGGGGTGCTGAAACTGTCCGACGGAGAGATTGACGCACATCCTCAATTCTGTAGAGACGCCACGGTGGACTTGCCAATCTTTGAGTTGCTTGCAAGCCACCTCCAACACCTGGTTTCCGATAGGGATTATCATGCCTGTGTCCTCCGCGATGGGGATAAACTCCGAAGGCATCACGAGACCGCGCTTCGAGGACCCCCAGCGCACCAGGGCCTCCATCTCAGCGATTGTCCCGGTACGAAACGAGACTTTGGGCTGGTAGTAAACTTCAAAGTCCCCGCTTTCGATGGCCCGCCGGAGATCTTCTTCGAGTTCCAGGCGTTCGAGAGCTTGGGCACGCATGCTCGTCCGGAAAACTTCGTACCCCACGTTGGCTTTTTTGGCCTGGTACATAGCTACATCCGCATCGCGCAGGAGATCTATCGGGCGCGTGTGTTCGTGACTGTACAGGGCGATCCCCATGCTGAGGTTGACGGTAACCTGGTGCCCGTCGAGGTCGAACGGTATCTTCAGTCGTTCTGCTATACGCTCTGCAACATCAATTGCGCCCCCCTCCTCCGAGAGGTTTTCGAACAGTACGGTAAACTCGTCTCCACCCAAACGAGCCACGGTGTCCTCGGGCCGCACACAACCCCGCATGCGTTCGCCCACCCGGATCAGTAGCTTGTCGCCGGTCTCGTGCCCGAGGCTGTCGTTTATGACCTTGAAGTTGTCTACGTCTATAAACAGTACGGCGACGGAGCCTGAAGTGCGATTCATACGGCTCATAGCGTGTTCCAGACGTTCGAGAAACAGATTCCGGTTCGGAAGACCGGTCAGAGAATCGTGGAGCGCCTGGTAACGGCTCTCGCGGTAAGCCCGGTTCAGGCTCTCGGCGAACAGGTAAGAGATAATGGCTACTACGAGTAGTATCAGCAGCGAGGGAGAAGCGATACCAAAAAGCGCGGCGCTGGCAATCATAAGGCCGGCGACTACGAAACTACTCCATGGGACGAGTAGGGAGCTGGAGATAAGCACCGGAAGGGGCATCGCGATGTACGAAGCCGTCAGTTGTTCATCCACAAGGAGAAACGGGGCTACGGCAGTCAATGCAACAGCGCCCAAACCGGCAACGTACACAAAGCCGGACCTGTTGATGAGGAAAATAGCCAGGAGCGAAAGAAATATCGATCCGTTCATAACGTAATACTGGGTTTCCCCCAATAAGGCGTTATAGGCTGCCAGCACGAGCATGACAACGGACATGCCAACTAGCATGATAGACAGCACGCGACCTCTGCGCCTGAGATCCGGGTCTCTATTTTCGACTCTAAGCACTCTCTCCGAGTCCAGCACTAAATTGTCCGAAGGTGTCTTGATACAAACCCAAGGCAGCGAGTATGGTACTTCTTATTACCAGCCTGGGCGCGTACAGCGTCTTGGCGATCCATAACTCTAGATAATCGCCTGCAAATGGATGTTCGGCAGCTAGCAGGTATTGAGCGGCCCGGTGCAGGGGATCAGTATTCAACGGCCTCACGGTGCGGTGGTAGTGAAGCAAGGCGAGCAGGGTAAGCGCCGTTTCCTCGCTGGTAGGCATGTACTGTCCCCAGCCGCCGTTGGCATGTTGGGTGGAAAGAAGCCAGTGCAAGGTCACGTCTAACTCGCCTGGGACGTGTGGAGGTAAGATCATCAGCGCTTTGCTGGTAGGGTAATAGACTGAGGCGTGCCACTTGTCGCTCCAAAAGGCGTTGTGATGCTGGACACGGAGCAGATAACCGAGGATCTTGTCCCGGACCCGTGGTCGCTCCCGCTCCGGCAGCGTATCCAGAGCCTCCAGAACGTGGAGGTTAGCGCTAACCGAGGGATTGATCTCGTGGTCTAGCACAGCGAAGTGCTGGTCGCGTTCGTAGCGGAGCAGGCATTTACCGTCCGCTTCGTAACCCGACCGTTGCAACACGAGGAGTGCGATTGCAGTGCTGTCGGAGTCAGGGATACCCGACGCAGCCCAACCTATCCCCCTAGGGCTCATAGCTTTCTGCAGGTGCTCGCAGTGGGATTCGAGTGCCACGCTGTGCCCGGCAAGCAGGTTGCCATGGTACAGGTTGTAGAGTATCCAGGTTCTCGTAAATATGTCGGCGGGGGCGACGGGTGGCAATCCGGACTGCTGAGCCAGTAGCTCCTCCAGGTAAGCGGCGCTCTTTGGGTATCGGGAGCGCCAATCAGCAAAGTGGCCCATTAGAAAGGCTGTAGCGGACGGAGAGGTTGCCATAGAACCGTTCTCTAGCAGCAGGTTTGCAGCCTTTTCCGGATCGGCGTCTTTGGCTAAAGCCTCCAGGGAAAATAGCGCGCTGGTCTGGGTTTCGAAAAGGTGCTCTGACGGAAAGAGGCTTAGCTTCTTCGCCCGTTCTTCCTCGTAGTGCCGCAGTTGGGTGTAGGGTAGATCCAGCCCCAACTCCCTGCCTTCGTCCAGAAGGGCCGGTAGGATCATCTCGAACCCGATCGTCCGGTGGGCGTCCTGGTGCAGATCGCCCACACACCGCCAGATGTACCTTTCTCCTTCCATCTGCCGGTCTTTGTACTGCTGCCGGTCCCTCAACCGGGCTATGAGCAGCACCACGGCCAGCGTGGTAAGCAAACGATCGTGGACGTACGGGACCTGACTACCCCAACTTCCGTCGGCATGCTGCCGGGCCAGGACACGCTCCACAAGATGAGGATAGGCCAGGGTTCCGTCTGGGTTGGTTAGCCGGGCAGCCCAGCACGTGTCGTAATCGGTTGGCTGTATAGGCTGCAGGTCGTCTATCCGCATTAGCTCCCCCACAGCAAAGTTCAAATAAGCTGAGAAACGCACGCCACCTCCCGGACGAACGCTACAAACCCGCAAGGGATCTCCAGTTTCTCCAGCGGCAGAAAACTCTCTTCAAGGCACCGTGTATCATTTGCTGTAGCTAGACTAATAGCAACCCTCCTGATAAAAGTATATACGAACCTGCAGATTAACTGTTGTGTGATCTACTATAACGAGGATTTTTGAGTTGAACACAGAGCCCTCGCCCTTGTATCCCGATCTATCGGAGTGGCTCGGTTGGTCCAGGACGGATGTGGCACGTTGGATCTTCAATCGTCCAGATCCCGTCGTTATGGGCTGGCCTTACAATGGAACGCGCCGCTGGTATCTCGTACACCGAAAAGAGAATCCTAACGCCGAAGATTACCTGACGACCCTGATTCGGCGCCAGGCCATGCATCATCGCCTGGTGTTCGATCACGGAATCAGCGTCCTAGTGGCGCCGGGTTTCGGTTTCGAAACGCTCAGGCGCGGAGAGGATTACGTGCGCTACGCCTTGGGTGGGCTTCTACAACTGGCGGACGACGAGATCTACCAGGAGATGTTCGCAGCCGGGGTGCGGCTGCGCTTCTACGGTGACTACGAGAACGTGCTGGATTCCCCGTTGTACCGTCCGATGCTGGATGCTTGTGCAGAACTGGTAGCCAACACGGCTTCGGGAGACGGACCACTGCTTCTCATAGGCCTATTCGCTGACGATCCCTATCCGGCTATAGCCCGTCTCAGCGTCAAGTTCGCGGCGCGTCATGGACGAGCACCCGACCGGAAAGAGCTGATAGAAGCCTATTACGGGCTTCCGGTTCCCGACCTTAGCCTGTACTTGGGGTTTACCCAGCCGGAGATGTTCGACATCCCGCTGCTCGCAACCGGCCTGGAGCACCTGTACGTGACTCTCAACCCCTCCCCGGATTTTCAGGAGAAGCAGTTGCGAGAGATCCTCTACGATCACCTCGCAACACGTAACACTCCTCCGGTAGATTACGAGACCCTATCTCCCGAAGCGCAGGCAAAGCTCGCCGAGAACTCCAAACGATACTCGGGTAAAACCCTCGGGCTCGGTTACGTAGACCCGGCTACCAGCCTATGGAACCCGCTACTCCCTGAACTCTAGAACCATAGCTAGGGTACACCGGAAGGGTACACCGGAACGTAGAGCCGGTCAGATCTCAACCAAAGACTGGCACGAAAAGCCGGGTAACGTCGCGCCAAAGTATTCGCATCGGGTATTAAACTAGAAAAATCCTTACACGAAAGAAGCTGAGAAAGAGATCCGATGCTATACAAGCAGATAAAGAACGAAGCCGTACCCTCGATAGGTTTGGGGACGTGGAGGCTCTCGGGCAGTGATTGCGCAGAGGCCGTGGAGGGCGCGCTGTCGCTCGGGTACCGGCACATAGACACCGCCCAAATGTACGGTAACGAAGCAGAGGTCGGGCGGGGCATAAGCGGTTCCGGCGTGGACCGGGGAGAGATCTTTCTCGTAACCAAGCTGAGCACCAACAACTTCACCCACGAAAAAGTATTGAGTTCAGCCCGTGAGAGCCTCGAAAAGCTCGGCACGGACTACGTGGACCTCTTACTGATGCACTGGCCGAACCGGAGCGTGCCACTGAAAGAGACGCTCGGGGCTACGCGCGAGCTTCAAGAGGAGGGTCTCGTAAAACACATCGGAGTTAGCAACTTCCCGGCCTCGATGGTCGAGGAGGCCACGGAGCACGCGGATATTTTCTGCAACCAGGTCGAGTACCATCCCCGCAACTTGCAAGACGAATTACTAGAACAAGCGGAGGAACGAGATTACCTGCTCACGGCCTACAGCCCGGTCGCCAAAGGCCGCATCACGAACGACGCGACCCTGGAAGAAATCGGCAAAACTCACGACAAAACCCCGGCCCAGGTAGCTTTACGCTGGCTCGTTCAGCAAGAGAAAGTCTGCGCCATCCCCAAGGCGCAGAGCCGAGAGCACCAGGAGGGCAACCTGGATATCTTCGACTTCGAACTTTCGGAGGATGAGATGGAACGGGTTTCCGACCTGGGCCGTTAGGCGCGGTCCTCCGGGGCGAAGTCCTCTTCGGATCTTCCTTCCAACTCGGCGACGGCGGAGAGGAACCATTCCGGGCGGGGCCGGACCTCGCCGGCTGCGGGGTCGTAGAAGACGTGGGCGGCGGAGCCTTCGGCGGCGAGGGTTCCCTCTTCGAAACTTTCTCCGGTGCGGAGCTCGAAGTCCATCGTGTAGGAGCGCTCCGTGACGGTGCGGATGCTGGCGGCGGCGTAGAGTTCGTCGTCCAGGAAGATCGGGGCTTTGTACTTTACCGTGGCCTCGGCGATGACGTACCGGACGCCGGGGAAGTCTCCGGCTTCGAGGCCTTCAACGTCAAGTTGTCGGGCCAACGCCCGCCAGTAGGCAACGCGGGCGGACTCGAAGAAGCTCAGATGGATTGCGTTGTTGACGTGGCCGTAAGGATCTAGGTCCTGGTAACGGACGGCGAGCTTTTCTACGGCGGGTGGATTTTTCAAGAGGTGTTCCCTTCGGGATCGAGGGCGTTTCCGGCAATGGATTCTACCCTTTGTACGAGAACGCTATCTGATTTAATCTGACCCTATGGAGTACGAAGAGTTTCTACAGCAGGGCGAGACCCTGGCGGAAGAGGGGCTGGTAGAGGAAGCCCTCTCCCGCTTCGAGCAGGCGCTGGAGGCCGCACCCGGGAACCCGGAGGCGGTCGAGGCGGTGGGACGGGCGCTCTTGAGCCTGGACCGCCTGGAAGAAGCCGAGGCGAGCTTCCTGAACGCGCTAGAGTTGGACCCGGATTGGTCCGCGCCGCGGATGGGGCTTGCGATGGTGGCGATGCGCCGGGAGGAGCCGTTTAAGGTCGTCCACCAGTTGGAGCGGGCCATCGAGGCCGACCCCGAATATCCGGATACCTACGTCGAACTCGGCCGCTACTACGGGCTCATGCAAGAACCCGGGCTGGCACGCGCCACGTTCGGGCGCTGGCTCCGCCGCCGCCCCGAAGACACCGACATGCTCATAAACGCCGGCCTCGTCGCCTTCGACGCCGCAGATTACGCCCAGGCGCTCGACTTTTTCGACAAGGCCCTCGACAACGCGACCGACGGCGAGCAAGGGAGCGGCGCCCGGACCTTCCGGGCGAACACCCTGGACATGCTCGGCCGCTACCCGGAGGCCGTCGCCGCTTACGAGGAAGTAATAGAAGAGACGCCGGAGTGGTGGGAGGCCCACGCCAATCTGGGTATCTGTCACGCCCGCAACGAGCGCTTCGAAGAGGCGGAACTCGCGTTCCGTCACGGCCTCGAAGACTGTCCCGGCTCGCCGGAGATCCGGGACGAACTCGCCGCCCACCTTTTGGGCGAGCAAAAGAACCTGGAGGAGGCGCTCAGGCTCTCTGAGGAGGCCGTCGCGCTGGGCCGCGACGAGGTACGCCACCTTTACACTTTGGGCGAGGTGCGGTTGGCCCTCGAAAACGAGGCCGGGGCCGAGGATGCTTACCGGGCCGTGCTCGCCCTGGACCCGGAAGACCCGAACGCCCACCTGGAACTCGGCCTTATCCACGAACGGCGGGGCACGACGACGGAGGCCGAAGAACATTTCATCGAGTCACTGAAGAGCGATCCCGGAAACCCGCGCACCCTGTACTCTTACGCCAGCCTCTACTACGCTACCGACGACCTCGAAACCGCCGAGGAATTACTGGTACGCGCCCTGGCCGCCGACGATGGATACTCGCCGGCGCTCTCGGCGCTCGCCAGCATCCGGGCCCGCAACGGCGACTACGATTCGTCTCTGGGCTACATCGAAAAGGCCGTCGAGGCCGGGGAGAGCGACGCAGAGCACTTCCGGCGCGCCCTGGAGTTCGCCCCCCTGCGCGACAACCCGAAGTTCCGCAGCTTGATCTCCCGGATGACGGCCGGTCCCGGACAGGGTTAGGCCGTGTCTTCGACGCTCGCCCTGGGAATCCTGCTGGTTTTGGGCGGAATCGGCGGTCTTTTCTTCGGGCTCTACGCCCTCCTGCGCGGCGGACGGGGGCAGCGAGGTGGGATCGGGCCTATCCCCGAACGCGGCATCCATCTCGTGGCCGGACTCCGGATGCTGGTCGTCGGCTCCCTGGCACTGGCCGCCGGTGGGTACGTGATCTGGTCTTCCCTAAGCTGATCCGGCATTGGCCTAACACATCGACCTAACCCGCCGGACGCTGTTCCCTCCAACCCCGCAACAACTCCTTCTCGAACTCCGGAGAAAACCCTGCCCGTAGCTCCTGGCCCTGCGACCTGGAACGCAGCCAGTTCAGGGTATCGCGGACGGTTTCTTCGACGGGCCGGAAGCGCAGGCCGGCGGCGAGCGCTTTGGAAGAGTCCACCGCTTTGAAAGGGATCTGGTCCTCCGGAAACCACAACGGCCGCTCTTCTTCCGGCACCCCGGAGAGCCGCTCCCTCAAGAACTGCTCTCCAACCCAGGTTATCTCCGCTCCACCGGCTGCGACGCCGGCTTCTTCGGCCACCCGCCGGCAAGAATCCAGCACCCGGGCTATGGAGATACCGCGGCCGGGTCCGACGGTGTTGAAGACGCCGGGGGTTTTGGCGGCGAGCATCCGGACCATCCAACCGGCCAGGTTCCGGGCGTCGGTGAACTGGACCTCGCGCTCCGGCTCTCCGGGGCCCAGAACTTCCCCGCCACCGTCGCCGGTCCGGGTGAAACGCTTCGGCCACCAGGAGAAGCGGTCGGTCGGGTCGCGGGGACCAACCATGATGCCCGTGCGGGCTATGAAAACGGGGCCGTCGAACACCTCTTCCACGGCTTTTTCGCAGCGGATCTTGGCGAGGCCCCGCTCTTGTAGGGGGTCTTCTTCGCTTTCCCCATCCGCCGGACGCCTCAGCGGCGACGACTCGTCTACGATCGCCGGGCCGTCGGGGTGGTAGTTGGTGATGCCGGAGACGAAACCGTAGGCGCCGACGCTCCCGGAGAGCAGCCCGGCCGTCGCCCCCACAGCCTCCGGGTCGCTGAAGGTGTCGAGCACCGCGTCCCACTCCCGGCCTTCCAGGGCGCCGAGATCCCCTTGACGGTCACCCGCCAGCGGTTCTACCCCGGAAAGCGGGGCCTCGCCCTCCCGGGTAAAGGTGGAGATTTCGTGGCCCGCCTCCAGGGCCTCGGCTACCGCGTGGTAGCCGAGAAAACCCGTTCCGCCGAGCACCAAAAGCTTCACGTCTACTACGCTCCGTGCTGCCGGGGATCAGTCCTTCGGACGTTCGACCTCTTCACAGACCACGTAGTGGACCCGGTCCGCAGGGATTAGCCACACCCTGTTCGCCTGCGCGGAGATCCTGAGCGGCTCGTTGCCCTGCAGGCTATTGGAGATTTTGTACAGGGCCTGCTCGGCTTTCTCCTGGTCCTCGTACACACCGTAAACCATCCGGGGCAGGGCGTTTCCTATGTTCGCCCCCGACGAAGCGCCCGCGGCCCCTTCGGGGTCTGCCGCCCGGGTCTCTTCAAGGTCCTGCTGCGGGTACTCGCCCGGGTTGACCAGCCACACCATCACGCTGTACGCCATCGTCTTCTCCTTTTTTGGGTTACGCAACGGGCCTGAAAGTAACACCTCCTCCTTCCACTTCAAAGTGTTAGCGGTTACTAGCCGCCGCAGACAAAGAGATTTAATAGGCCAGGCTCGACGTAGAAGGAAAACAAAGGTATTTTTCGAGGGTGACAGGCTTCCAAGGTGAGAACGAGGCGAAAACAGGATGAGGGTGCTCGTCAGCGGCGGCGCGGGCTTTATCGGGTCTCACGTGGCGGAGCGTCTCGTCTCCGGGGGCCACGAGGTGGCCGTCGTGGACGACCTCTCTAACGGCCACCTGGACAACGTACCGGCCGGAGCCGGGTTCTACGAGGCCGACATCCGGGGTGGTTGCGCGGAGGCTTTTAGGGATTTCGGGCCGGAGGCGTTGTGTCACCACGCGGCCCAGGTAAGCGTGCGGCGTTCGGTGGAGAACCCTTGCCTGGACGCGGACATAAACCTCGTCGGCACCGTGCGCCTGTTGCAAAGTTGCGTCGAGTACGGGGTGCGGAAGGTTATCTTCGCCTCTACCGGGGGGGCTATCTACGGCGAACAGGAGCGTTTCCCGGCGCGGGAGGAGCACCCGCAGAATCCGGTCTCACCTTACGGGCTCTCGAAGCTGGCCGCCGAGCGCTACCTAGACTATTACCGCGCGCACCACGACCTGCCCGGCGTGGTACTCCGCTACGCAAACGTCTACGGTCCCCGTCAAGACCCCCACGGTGAGGCCGGGGTCGTGGCGATCTTCTGTAACGACCTCGCCCGGGGCGACGCCTCCACGATAAACGGCACCGGCGAACAGACCCGCGACTACGTCTACGTCGGGGACGTGGTCGACGCCAATGTTCTCGCCCTGGCAAACGACGCTTCCCCGGGGACCTACAACGTCTACAACGTGGGGACCGGCGTCGAGACCAGCGTCAACGAGCTTCACCGGCTGCTGCGGGAAACCTCCGGCATAGACTTACCGGCCCGGCACGGCCCGGCCAAAGCCGGAGAGCAGGCCCGTAGCTCGGTGGACCCCGCCCGCGCCGGCCACCACCTCGGCTGGCGGCCGCGAACCGGGCTGGTAGACGGCCTGCGCAAGACCCTCCGGTATTCGGGCGTAGTCTAGGCTTTTAAAAACTCCGGCAGGTCTTTTGCGGGTCCGTGTGAAAGTTTTCTCACTAGGGTTTTCGCGCACAGTTTTTGTTTCGGGGGTCTCGTAGAGTGTGCCCGCTGCGGCCGGACTGCTGGCCCGCAGGCTGCTTACAGAGTCTTCGTTTGGAGGAAACGTGCAGAGTTCCGGAATAGAGAATCGTCGTCTGGGTGTGGCGGTCGTGGGTTTGGGGGGCGCGGTCGCGAGCACCGCGGTTGCGGGGGTGGAGCTAATGCGCCGGGGGATAACCGGCACGGACGGCCTGCCGCTCGCCGGCCTGGAAACGCTCGTTCCCTACGAAAACCTGGTCTTCGGGGGCTGGGACCTCTGCGGGGACGACCTGGCGAGCGCCGCCGCCTCCCACGGCATCCTACCCGCCGACCAGCTACAAGCCGCAAAGCCGGCGCTCGTGGACGTCCGGCCCTGGCCCGCCGTGGTCAACCCGGAGTTCTGCCGCAACGCGGCCGGCACCCACTGCGTCGCGGCCGAGGGGCACCTGGGCCGGGTAGAGAAAATCCGGGCCGACCTGCGGGACTTCAAGGAAGAGCACGCCCTGGACGGCGCCGTCCTCGTCAACCTGGCCTCGGTGGAGCGTACCGCGGACCCGGCGTCCCCCGCGCTCGCCACGGCCGCCGCTTTCGAGGAGGCTTTAGAGGATGAGGACCCGGAGATAGGGCCGGCCATGATCTACGCCTACGCCGCCATTATGGAGGGCGTGCCTTACGTGAACTTCACGCCGAGCGTCGCCGCGGACGCGCCCGCGCTCGCAGAGTTGGCCGACCGCGAAGGCGTGCCGGTAGCCGGCAAAGACGGCAAAACGGGACAGACCATGATCAAGACGGTTCTGGCCCCGGCCCTCCGGTCGCGGGCGCTGCACGTCGACGGCTGGTTCTCGACCAACATCCTGGGCAACGGCGACGGCCACGTGCTCTCAGACCCCGACTCCCTGGCGTCCAAGATCGACACCAAAGGCTCCGTCCTAGACGACATGCTGGGCTACGAAGTCCCGGACCACATCGTGAACATCAACTACTACCGACCCCGGGGCGACAGCAAAGAAGCCTGGGACAACATAGACCTGACCGGCTTTCTCGGCCAGAAAATGCAGCTAAAGGTCAACTTCCTGTGCGGCGACTCGGTGCTGGCCGCCCCGCTCGTGATAGAGCTGGCCCGCCTCGCGGACCTCGCCCATTTGCGCGGCGAGTCCGGCCCCCAGGAACAACTCGGCCTCTTTTTCAAAGCCCCGATGGTGCGGGAACCGGAGTCCCGCCCGGAGCACGCCTTCCACGCCCAGGAAGAAGCCCTGATCTCCTGGCTCGAACACGGCCGGAAAGAACAGAACACGAACGGTGCAAATGGTTCGAATGGTTCCAGTGGTGAAAACGCTGGCGGCAACGGAAAAGTCGCGGCCGGCACCAACGAGGGGCTGCCCGGGAAAAGCCGGTAGTGCAGGAAACCATCCCCGGCAAACTCGGCGCCCTCACCCCGCTGCTGGCCGAACTCAACGACCTCAAGCGCATCCGGCCCGCAAACGTCGCGGGCCCGCTCGCCGGAGAGCTGTTTCGCCGCTCGTGGTCCGCGCTGGTCGCGGGCGAGGAGCCGGACCGCATCGCCCGCCGGGAGACCGCCGCCGCCCTGGCCGCCGCCCGGCTCGGCGGCATAGACCGCCGGGTGTTGGCCCACAGCGGCCTAGACGGGCCGGAAGTGCTCGAAACCCTGGAACGCAGCTTCGACGCCGTAACAGGTAGCCTCTCCGGAGGTTTGCGGGAGGAACTGCGCCGCTTTCTGGGCGACGCCCCAGCTCCGGTAGAAACGCCCCCGGACTTTGTGGGAGCCCTCGTCCGGCAGCCGCGGGCCGGGGCCACGAGCCCGGGAAAGCCGCGCCTGGTAGTAGAGCCGCCCGAGAGCCACGCCGACCACTGCGCGACGGTGGCCGTGTACGGCGTTTTGCTCTCCGAACCGTTCGGCGCAGACCCGGCCGGGCCTTTCCTCGCCGGGCTGGCCCACCACCTGCACAACGCCTTCCTGCCGGATTCCGGTTTCGCCGGCGAGGAGTTGCTGGGTGATAGGCTAGAGCCTATCGTAGAACGGTTTACGGCAGAGGCGCTAGAACAACTGCCCGAAGAACCGGCCGGCCGGGTGCGGGCCGCGCTCGGGCTCGTCGGGCAGGCAGAGAGCCCGGAGGCCCGGGCGTTCAACGCCGCCGACGTGGTCGACCGGGTTTTACAGATGCAGCATCACGCCCGGGCGGCGGCTTTTACCCTGGATCAGGCGCTAGACGACCTGGACCTGGTCCACGAAGGCCCGCTAAAGACTTTCCACGAGGAGGTTCTCCGGGAGGCGGGACTGAGATGAGGAGCCCGGCGCCCGCAAAACCCGGCGCCCTCTGGGCCGATGACTCCCTGAGAAGCCCCACGTCCGGCCGCACCCTGCGTCATGACACCCCCCACTCCCTTTCCGACGGCGCGGAGCGCTGGCCCGTAGTCGAAAACATCCCGTTCTTGCGGACCGGCCGGGAAGCTTTGCGCGACGAGGTCCTGGACGCCCTCGATGCCGGAGATGAGCGGGCGGCGCTCGCGGGGCTACTGCGGGATCAGGACGACTGGGCGCCCGACCCGCCGCCGGATCGGGAGGCCATCGAGGTGCTACTCGATGGAAGCACAAAACCCCGGAGGGCGATGGCGCTACTCGGCTTCGGCCCCGTCGCCGACTACTTCACCTACCGCCTCTCAGACCCGACCTACCTGGCGGGCCTCGCCCTGATGGCGGCCTTCTGGAACGCCCCGCGGACGAGCTTCGAACTCGCCTGCGGCGTCGGCTTCTACAGCCGGGAGTTGGCCCGCCGCGGCGTGGCGACCACCGCCGGCGACGTGGTCTTCTCCAAGCTCTGGCTCGCCCGACGCTACGTCACCCCTGAGACCCGACTCGTCTGCTTCGACGCAGCTTCGCCCTTCCCGCTGCCGGATGGCGCCGCCGACCTCGTCCTGTGCCACGACGCCTTCTACTTCCTGCCCGAAAAAAAGCGCGTGGCCTCGGAACTGCTGCGGCTGGCGGGTGACGGTACCGTGCTCGTCGGACACGCCCACAACGCCCTCGCCGAGAACCACTCCTCCGGCTTCCCGCTCACTCCGGAAGGATACGCGGATCTCTTTCCAAACCCGCTCCTCTACGACGACGCGGAGTTGACGGACGCCTTCTTCTCCGGCAAAGCACCGGAGTCCCGGAGCGCTGACGAACTCGCCGGGAGCGAAGCGGTCTGTATCGTCGCCGGTGGCGGGGGTCGGGCTCCGGCCCCGGACCTGACCTTGCCGCCGACCGGCACGCCTCTGGGCCCGAACCCGCTCTACGAGGTGGAAAATGGAGACCCGGCGCGCCTGCGGCTCCGGTGGCCCTCGGACCGCTACGAGGCAGAGTACGCCCCCCGCTCCACGTACCTGCCGGAAGAGGAGAGCATCTCGCAAGAAACACTCCGCAAAGCCGCGACCGGTGACGTCGGCTCCGACCCGGAGGTCGTCCGGCTCGTCCGCCGGCGGCTCCTGATCGACCTGCCGGAGGGCTGGTAATCGTGACGAATATACGAGGCCCCGTCCGGTGGGGCGTAGCCGGTTGCGGATGGGTCGCCCGGGACTTCGTGCTGCCGGCGCTTTCCGCGGCCGGGAACTGCGAGGTCGTCGCCCTGCTAGACCCCGACCCGGCCGCACTCCGGGGTGCCAACGAGCTTTACCCGGAAGCCTCCACCAATGCGGACCTCGGCGACTTCCTCGCCACGCCCGGCCTCGAAGCGGTCTACGTCGCCACCCCGAACCACCTGCACGCCCCGCTCGTCGCGGCGGCGGCCCGGGCCGGCAAACACGTCCTGTGCGAGAAGCCGATGGCCCCCACCGTGGTCGAAGCAGAGGCTATGGTCGCCGCGTGCGCGGAGGCGGGCGTCTTCTACGGCACCGCCTTCGACCAGCGGTTCCACGCCGCCCACCGGATGTTGAGGGGGATGATCCGGACCGGCGCGCTCGGGACGGTCTGCTCCGCCCGCATCCACTACGCCTGCTGGCTGCCGCCGGACTGGGATGCGGACAACTGGCGGGCCGACCCCTACCGGGCCGGCGGCGGCGCGTTCGTGGATCTCGCGCCGCACGGCCTCGACCTCGTGCAGTACCTGCTGGACGACGAAATAACCGAGGTCCGCTGCCTCGTGCAGCACCGCGTCCACGACTACCCGGTCGAAGACGGGGCCGCGCTCGTCGGGGGCACGGCCGGCGGCGCGCTCGTGCTGCAATACGTCTCGTACAACACCCCGGAAACCTATCCCCGGCGAACCCTGGAGATCATCGGCACCGGCGCGATGGCCGTCGCCACGGACACGTTAGGCCAGGACGCGGGCGGCACACTGGAGCTAGTCCACGCCACCGACGGCCGCCGGGAGCGGGTCGAAATTTCTCCGGAGGAAGATCGGTCCCCGTTCCTGGCCCAGGTCGAGGCGTTCGCCGACCGCCTGCTCGGCGACGAGGAAGCCTTTCCTTTTACACCGGAGCGGGACCTGCACACGATGCGCCGGATCTCGGCCGCCCTCGAAGACGCCGGAGAAAAGTTAGAAAGGAACGTCGTATGACCGCAGCTCCCCGCAAAACCCCGCACGGCTCGCGCATCCCGGAAGACTGGCCCAGGGAAGCCTCGCTACCGGCCTACGGCTGCACCAACTGCGGTTTCTGGCAGCGCTACTTCGAGGTGCCGCCCTCGTGCCCGGTGTGCCTCGACCCGCGCCACGTCCTGCCCGCGAACGGTTGGGAGTTCCTGCCGCCAGACGAAGTCGACCGCCGGTGCCGCCACGACGAGGTCGAGCCCGGTATCTGGCGCTATACGACGGAGCCGGCTCTGGGGATCTCCTCTTCCGGGTACGTCCTGGTCCGGGACGGCGGCAACGTCGCTTTCGAGGCCGCGCCGTTCTACGACGGGGAAGCCCTGGACCACATCGAGTCCATCGGCGGCGTAAGCTACCTCTCCGCCTCCCACCCCCACACCTACGGCGCCCTCTGGCAACTCGCCGAACGCTTCGAGCCCGAAGTCTTGCTGCACAAAGACGACCTCGTCTGGGCCAAAGCCTTCGGGGTTACCTGGCCGTTCGACGACCGGGCGGAGCTGGATGACGGCCTGACGCTCATCAACACCGGCGGCCACTTCGCCGGCCATTCCGTCCTGTACCACGAAAGCCGGGGCATCCTGTTCGCCGGGGACACGGTAAAGCTGGAGCTCGCCGACGAACGGACCGCGAACGGCATCTCGACCCACAAGGCGTTCGTCCGCCGCATCCCGCTGACCCCGGATGAGGTACGGAAGTACCGGGAGGTTTTCGGCGCTTTGGAGTTCGACCAGACCTTCACGCCCTTCGAGCAGTGTCGTAACGTCGGGCGCGAAACCATCCTGGACCTGCTCGACGCCCAGCTTCCCCGGCCGTTCGTGGAGGCGATGCCGCTGTGAACCTCGGGAGAGTCGCGGAGGCTTACAAGGCGGCGCTCCCGGCGGGCGACGTGGCGGAGTTCGGCATCATGGACCTCGATCACCTCGGCGTGCCGGTGTGGTCGGCGGCGCTCTGGCCGGAGGGCGGACCGTTCTGCAATGGCGTCGGCTACGGTGCCACCGAGGAGGCGGCCCGAACCAGCGCCTACGGCGAATGCGTCGAGTCCGCCGGAGCCTGGCAGACGATGAAAGAGATGCCCCGCGCCCGCGCCTCGTACAAAGGGTTAATGGACCAGTACGGTGAGCATCACGTCGTGGACCCGGTCGCCGGCTGCCTGCCCGCCGGCAGTTCGTACACGCCGGAGATGGAACTGGAGTGGGTCGAGGCGCGGCGGCATCCCGGTGATGAGACCGTGCTCGTTCCGGCCGAGTTCGTCGCGACCCGGGGGGCGGATCTCGGGGGCTACGAACCTAAACTCTTCACCCCGATCACCAATGGCCTCGGCGCCGGCCTCGACCCCGAACGCGCCCTCACCCACGCCGTCCTGGAGCTGATGCAACGCGACGGCAACGGCCTCGCCTTCCGCGCCCTCGACCGCGGCATCGTCGTAAACCTCGACGGCGTAGAGGATGAGGAGACGAAGAAAATACTGGCCCACCTCGACTCCGAAGGCGTGGACGTAAAAGCCAAGCTCGCCGCCACGGACTTCGGGACGGCCAACCTGTACGTTGTCGGCGAGGACCGAAACCCGGATAGAGTCCGCCACCACCTCACCGTCTCGGCCTGCGGCGAGGCGTGCCACCCGGACCGGGAGCGGGCTCTCAAGAAAGCCTTGCTGGAGTTCTGCGCTTCGCGGGCGCGTAAACCGTTCAACCACGGACCGCTCGACCCGATAGACGCCATCTCACCGCCCGGCTACATCGAACGCTTCCGCCAGAAACCCCTGGGCAGCGAGGAAGACCGCTCCCTGGAAGGAATACTCGGCTGGCTCTCGATGCCCTACGAAGAACTTCGTGGCCTGCTCGACGCACCGTTCTCCGAGAAGGAGCGGGCGCCGTTCACGAAGCTCCCATCCGCTCCCGGCCTGGAGAATCCCGCCGCCTTGCTCGAAGAGCTCAACCGGCGGCTCTCCACCGAAGGGTTCGAAGTCCTGTACGTAGACGTGTCACCGCCGAACGATCTCGGCGTGCGGGCGGCGAAGGTCGTGGTGCCGGGGCTGGAGGTCGAGACGATGAGCTACGGTAGGATCGGGGCGCGTAACGTCCGCCGCCTGCTACAGCGCGACCTGGGTCTCGTCGGCATCGGCGAACCGCCGAAAGAGCACCCCCACGCCCGCCGCGTCCGGCTGACGGAGGAACAGGAAGCCGACCTCGGCGGACCGGCCTGGTTCGACTACGCGGCCGCCGACCGCGTCGTAGGCCGCCTGTACCCGCTCTACCGGGAGCCGGGCCGGCACGTCGCCGCCCTCGAAGCCGAGAGGCGGGGGCTGCCATCGTGAGCCTACGCTTCGCGTACAACACCAACGGCGCGGCCAGCCACCGTCTCAAAGACGCGCTGGAGCTTATAGCCGAGGCTGGCTATGACGGCGTCGCCCTCACGCTCGACCACCACCACCTCGACCCCTTCGCCCCGGACCTGACGGGAAGGGCGGAGAAGCTCGCCCGGCGATTGGAGGAGCTTGGTCTCGGGGCCGTGATCGAGACCGGCGCCCGCTTTCTGCTCGACCCCCGCGCCAAGCACGAGCCGACCCTCATCAGCCCCGAACCCGAAGACCGCGCCCGCCGCCTCGACTTCCTAACCCGTGCCGCCGAGGTCGCCGCCGCCACGGACGCCGAAGCCGTCTCGTTCTGGGCCGGTGTCCCCCGCCCCGGCGTAGACCACGACGAAGCCCGCCGCTGGCTCCTCGAAGGCATCGCAGCCTACCTGGAAAAAACGAAAGAACTGGGCGTAACGGCCGCGCTGGAGCCCGAACCGGGGATGCTGGTCGAAACGCTGGACGACTACGCGGCGCTGACCGCCGAACTACCGGATTTAAGGCTCGCGCTGGACACGGGGCATTGCCTGGTGACCGGGGAGCGGGAGCCGGCGGCGGCGGTGGAGGAGTTCGCGGGCCGGCTCGGGACGGTCAGCATCGAAGATATGCACCGGGGCGTCCACGAGCACTTACCGTTCGGAACGGGGGACATGGACGTGCCCGGCGTGCTCCGGGCGCTGGAAGGAGCGGAGTTCGGCGGGCTGGTGTGTGTCGAGCTCTCACGGGAGTCGCCCCGGGCGCACGAGGCGATCCCGGAATCCATCGAGTATTTGAAAGGAGCCCTGTGAGGATCTGCTTTATCTCCCGACGGTTTTTCCCGGCGATCTCCGGGATGAGCGTCTACGCCGACAACCTGCTGCGGGAGCTGGTGCGGATGGGACACCACGTCACGATGGTCTCCCAGTACCGGGGCGATGAGGAGGGCACGAGGGTCTACGGCGGTGGCCCGCCGCCGGAGGTCCCCGGCGTCCGGGTTATAGGGCTCGAGGCCCTCGGCGAGCAGAACGGCGGAGACTTCGAGAGGGACGTAGAGGAGATGGCCCGGGTCGTCGTCGAAGAACACGGCCGGTCGCTGTTCGACGTGATCCACGCGCAGTACGGCTACCCGACCGGCTTGGCCGCCCTCGTCGCCAGTCGCCGGACCGGCGTCCCGAACCTCGTTTCCATACAGGGTGGCGACGGGCACTGGGTCGGCTCCTGCTGCGCCACCCACAAACGGGCCATGCTCGCCGTGCTGAACCACGCCGGAGCCCTGCTCATCGGCTCCCGCTCCTTCGCCGACGAAGTTACCGAGAACCACGGCACCCCACCCGAACGCTTCACCATAGTCCCCGGCGCCGTAAACACGGAACGTTTCTACCCCGCCGGAGATAACATCGGAGAAATCGACGACCCGCCGCATCTGCTCTACCACGGCCGCGTAGACGCCCGCAAAGGCATCGTAGACCTGCTCGACGCCTTCGCCGTCCTCTCCGAACGCCGGCCCTCCCGGCTCACGGTCTCGGGCATCGGGCCGGACTCCGGAAAAGCCGCCGAACACGCCCGGACCCTGGGCCTCATGGATAAGGTAGAGTTTTCCGGCTACACCGACTACGCCACCACCCCCGAAGTCTACCGGCGGGCGGACGTCTTCGTCTCCCCGACCCACGCCGAAGGCTTCTCGAACACCATCCTGGAGGCGATGGCGACCGGGCTCCCGGTCGTCTCCACCCGCGCCGTCGGCGTCGTGGACTGCCTCCGGCACAAAGAGAACGCCCTGCTCCACGAACCGGGCGACGTACAAGGCCTCGCCGCCGCCCTCGAACAGATGCTCGACGACGGGGACCTCCGCCGACGGCTCGCCGAGAAGTCTTTAGAAGAAGCCCGCACGCTCTACGCCTGGCCCACCGTGGCCCGCCGGATAGTCTCCGTGTACGAGTTGCTGGCCGGCACCCGCCCCGACGACGGCTGGTCCGACCCCCGGCCGGTCGAGCCGTGCCGCTTCCGGTTGCAACCTCACCTGCTCTAACGTGACGACCGCGCCCACGGCCCTCTTCATCTCGCCGCACCTGGATGACGCGGTCTTCTCTTGCGGCGGCACGCTCGCCCGGCTGGCGGCGGAGGGTTGGCACACCATGCTCGTCACCGTGTTCACCCGGAGCATCCCGGAGCCTAAAGGTTTCGCCCTGGAATGCCAGCTAGACAAAGGACTCCCGGCTAACGCTGACTACATGGCACTCCGCCGCGAAGAAGACCTTGTGGCTGCGGGCCGGGCCGGCGTCAGCGAAACGCAGTGGCTCGGCCACCCGGAGGCCCCGCACCGCGGCTACGAGAGTGCCCCGGCGCTCTTCGACGGGGTTCATCCAGAAGATGAAGTGTGGGCCGAGATCTCCGGGGACTTAAAGAACCTTCTTCTCCGCCACGACCCGGAGGTGGTTTTCGCACCCCAGGCGCTCGGGGGGCACGTGGACCACCGTCAAGTCGTGCGCGCCGCGCTGGAAAGCGTCCCGCCGGAGCACATCCTCTGGTACCGGGATCTCCCCTACGCCATCCGCAACCCGGATGCCCAACCCTCTCCCCTCCTACCGCCGGGCCTGCTGGAAACTCCCGTGGACATCTCCGGCTTTCTAGAGACGAAGCTCGCCGCCGCCGCGGCATATACCACCCAGAATGGTTTTCAGTTCGGGGGCGAAGAAGCGTTACGCAACGCGCTGTCGCGGTTTGCCGGGGGTGAGGCCCGCCGGACGGGTACGACCGGCGCTACCGAGGTTTTCTTGCTGACTGCCGGTGCGGAGGAGCTTCTCTAAAATGATTTGTGGGGAGACCGGCCCTGAAGGGTTAGAAGGCTTCAGGCTGTAGGTTTCGGGTTTCAGCAACTGCTTGGAAGAGTATGAGGTGCTCTCCTTACAGCAATTTGCAGAAGAACTGAACGTCAGGAAAGCCATCCGGTCTTGCACTTCTGCTCACAGCCAAATGTCGGGCGTTCAAGGTTTAACAAAACTGGGGATCAGTTGTTTCGAGAAACGCTCTAAGTTGTGAAACTTCGGGAGGAGTTTTGCCTGATGGCTGTGGCCCGAGACCTGACACTTTTTGCAAGAAGCGTCTATATCTCTACAAACTGCTCTGGCTCAGTCTTTTGCGTAAGAGCCGTGCTCTAGCTCCTCGAATACGGAGGGGGCGGTGGGCTCCCAGCCGAGCAACGCCTCCGCCCGCGCGCCGGAGAGCTTCTGGCTCAAAGCCAGGGAATCGGCGTATGTACCTAGCTCTTCCCGAGCCTCTTCCAGAGACCAGGCCTCGACCTCTTCACCGACACCTGCCGTCCGGCCCGCCGCCGCGGCGATATCATGGGTAAGAAACGGCCCGCTTCCCGCGGCGATGAGTAGCCCGCCACCCGGCAACCGGGCTTCTTCGAGGAGCCGGACGTAGAAGCGTCCGAGGTCTTCGCGGTGGATGAGGGTCCAGTAGCATTCTTCTCCGGGAGACTTTACGTAGCGGGCGGTCCCGTAGTGCCCGGCCCACTCGACCAACTCTCCCACGACGCTACCGGGCGCCCCGTAGACCAGGGCGGGACGGACGACGAAGGTGCGAACCCCGCGTTCTTCGGCGGAGAGGACCAGTTCCTCCACCGCCGGCCGCCACTCCATGCCGGGCGGTGGGTCCACGGGGCTCTCCTCGTCGGCCACCTCTCCGGCCGTATCGCCCATTACCCATCCCCCGCTGGTGTAGACGAAGGTACGGCCCGTACCTTGCAAACTATTCAGTATCGCTTCGACGGCCCCTCGGTCTACCTCAGCGGCGTTGGGTCCTTCCGGGGCCGCGGCATACACTACCGCACCGGCTTCCCCGACCGCCGGTACGAAACTCTCCGGCTCGCCGAGGTCCCCTTTCACAGCCTCGAGACCCGAGGCTTCGAGCTTCTCCACCGATTCTTCGGATCTCGCCAGCCCAACCGTTTTGTATCCGGCGCCCGCGAGCGCCCCGGAGATAGCGGAGCCCACGTAACCCGTGGCTCCTATTACCAACACGTCCATAAGCTCGCTTTCGTCGGCTTTCCAGGTCTAATCTTCGAGAAGTCTACAAACGGGCTTCGTGTACGAACGTGTCGTAAAACCCTTTCTGTACGGGTTTGGAATAGGGCAGCCGCGGTTTACAGCAGCTTCAGGTCCGACGTGGCGCCGTACAGGGCCTCGATAAAATAGTCTTTCTCTACCGTCCGGTTTCGGGCTACGGGGACGCTGCTTTCGAGGATCAGCAAGCCCGGCATACTTTCGTGGAGGCTTTCGACTTGCAGGGCCGCCGATCTCAAATCCGGCACGTCCTCTTCGGTCCCAACCATCGCCAGCACACGGGATACTCCCACGGCGCCCAAATAGTCCAGGGCTACGGCATCTTTGAGCAGGGTGGCTTCGGCCGAGGCACCTTTGGAAGCGCCGGGGGGATGGTGCTCTATGGCGTCCAGTACGATCCGGATCCTCTGCGCCGGGAAATAGCCGTCGCGTAGAAGTTGTTCCGCGACCGCCGCCGAGCGCCGGGCGTGGTCCGGCTCCTTCCTGTGGGAATAAGCCTTGTACAACCCGATGTCGTGCATTAGGGCGGCTATGTACAGCACTTCCGGATCGTGAGAGAGGCTCTCCAGCCGCGCGAGTTCCCGCGCCTGGGCGTACACCCGCCGGCAGTGGTTGTAGCCCCAGATCGGGTCGGTCCCGGCCCGGGCGACGCGAGCTTCGATCTCCTTTACCAACGACTTCATGAAGGAAGGAGTCTAACGGATACGAGGAGTTCCAGCTAATGCTCGGCGTTCAGCTAGCGGATATGCCGGAACACGCTGGTGAAAAACGGACAGCCCCCGTGGTTTGCGGCCCACCGGCAAACGCCTCAGGATGCAAAATGTGGGCCATTATCTCGACCCCGTCTACCAGCCGCGGCGCCGGACGGGAAAAGTGCGAGTTGGCATCCACCGCCCACACGCGCCCGTTTCTAACCGCCGAAAGGTCCTGCCAGCCGTCGAGCGCGGGCAATTGCCGGGCTTCCAGGATGGCGCGATCCGCGCCGAAACCGCAAGGCATCATCAAGATCACGTCCGGGTCGGCCTCGAAGACCGTCTCCCAGGAGAGCCGCCCGGAACGCTCGCCGGGGCCGGCGAAAAACTCCTCGCCACCGGCCATCCAAACCATCTCCGGCACCCAGTGGCCGGCCGAAAATGGCGGGTCTAGCCACTCCAGGCAGCCGACGCGGGGCCGCTCCAACCCGGAAACGGCTTCTTCTACCCCGGAGAGCCTTTCTTCCAAACCGGCGACTTTTCGGCGGGCTTCGTCGCCTTTTCCGACCAAGTCTCCTACGGCGATGGTGTCGTTGAGGACTTCACGGAGTGAGGTAGGGTCCGTCGAGAACACCTCCGGTCTAAAGGTCAAATCCGCGGCTACTTGCTCGACGAGGTTCAGGGAAACGGAGCAGACCTCGCAGAGCCCTTGCGTAACGATGAGGTCCGGGGCGAGTTCTTCGAGCAGTTCGGTGTCGAGGGCGTAGATGCTGTCGTCGTCGGTCAGGTTCCGGTTTACGGCGGCGTCTATCTCGGCGCTGCTCATGTTTTCGCCGTCTATGAGTGAACTGGTTAGGTGCGGCAGGTTTTCGACGCCGGGCGGGTAGTCGCACTCGTGGGTTACGCCGACCAGGGAGTCTCCGGCCCCGGCGAAGTGGACCATCTCGGTGGCACTGGGTAGCAACGATACTACACGCAAAGGTGGCTCCTAATACTGTTGCTTTTTGAGGTCGCGTAGGAGGCTCGCCTGGCCGATGTCGTCTATGGTGAGCATTCCAACGAGGTTGTTTTGTTTGATCACGGGGATAGCCCGGATGTTGTTCTCCTGCAGGATGCGGTGGCCGTCTTTGAAAAGGTCGGCATCGGGGGAGATGGTCGGGAATTCTGTTTTCATCAGGTCGCGAACGGTAGAGAACTTGTCCGGGGAGTGGGCGGCGGACCGGATCTCGTTTCGTGTGATCATGCCGACTATGTCCCCTTCTTCGTTCACCACGGGGAAGTCTTCCTGGTAGCCGTGGATTACCGCGTCGAAGACCTGGCCGAAGTTGTGGTAGGGCGTTATCGTTTCGGTGCGGCGCTTGGTCCCCATTACGTCGGAGACAAGCAGGCCGCGCATCGTCTCCCGCTGTCGGACCATCTGCCGCTCGCCGTTGGCGCCGAAGAAGATGAAGACCGCGATCAGGGCCAGAATAGGATTGGCGAGCAGGCCCAACACGAAGAACCCCAGCGCAAAGAACTGGCCGGTGACGGAGGCTATGTTCGTCGCCCGCACAGGTCCGAACCGGGTCGCCAGAAGGCCCCGCAGCACCCGGCCGCCGTCCATCGGGAAGGCCGGGATCATGTTGAAGACCACGAGAAAGATGTTTATACCGCCGAGGTACAAGAGCACGTTGCCCACGGAGTCCTGGGACTCGAAGATGTTCGAGAGCGTGGCGAGATCGAAGCCAAACACGAACGCCAGCCCGATAAAAATTGGGGCCAGAACAATGTTCACCAGCGGCCCGGCGACGGCGACTTTGACCTCGTCTATGGGCCTCTCGGGCATGGCCTTCATCCGGGCGAGGCCCCCGATGGGCAGGATGGTTATATCTTGCACCTCGCTCCCCAGGCGCTGGGCCACGAGCGAGTGTCCGTACTCGTGCATCACGACGCACAGGAAAAGAGCAACGATGATGCCGATGGTGATCAGGGCGTCCACCCAACTCCCGGTGGTCGTGTAGCTCAGGTACGCGAAGAACGCCAACAGCAGAAAGAACGTCCAGTGGACCTTTATGTCTATGCTAAATGCCCGGCCTATCTTGAACGAATTACCCATTTCCTAGAGTTTACCCCACGGGCAAAATACGGGTGTAAAAGTATTATCCTGTTAGAATCGGGACGTGACGGATCGCACGACGAACCCCCGGCTGATCAGAACCGCCGAAGAGCTTCCCGAAGTCGCCGAAGCCCTGAAAAACGCGGAAGCTATCGGCGTGGACACCGAGACCACCGGCCTGAACCCCCGCGACGGCCGGATGCGCCTGCTCCAGCTCGCCACCCCGGAAGAAACCTTCGTCATAGACACGTTCGAGACGAAGGACCTCTCTCCCCTCGTGGAGATACTGCAGGACGGACCAGTCAAGATTTTCCACAACTCTAAGTTCGATTATCAGTTCCTTTTTGCCGAACACGGCATCCGGGTCCACCCCATCTTCGATACGATGCTCGCGACCCAACTGCTGGACGGCGGCGAGCAAGGTGCCTCTTACGCCCTGACATCGGTAGCGGAGCGCTACCTGGAAGAGGAGGTAGACAAATCCGGGCAGCGGGAGGACTGGTCCGGGGAACTGAGCGGGCGTCAGATCAAGTACGCCGCCCGCGACGCGGAGATCCTGCTGCCCCTCCACGAACGCCTCGTCCAGGCACTCGAAGAAGAGAAATTGAAACGGGTCTCCGGAATAGAGTTCAGCGCCGTCGCCGCCCTGGCCGAGATGGAGCTCGCCGGCATCAAGCTAGACCTGGAGAAGTGGCAAGAGCTTACCGTGACGGTCCGCGAACGCCGGGACCGGGCGGCGGAAGAACTGGACGCCCACTTCCCAGAGCCAGACGGTGTGCTGCCGCTCGAAGGTTTGGGACCGCGTTTGAACCTGAATAGCCCGCGCCAGATCACGGACGCCTTCCGTTCCCTCGGCATCGACCTCCCCGATACAAAAGTTTGGACGCTCCTGAAAGTGGAACACCCCGCCGCAAAAGACCTCCTCCGCTACCGCGAACTGCAGAAGAAACTCGGCACCTACCTCGAAACCTACGCGAACTACATTCACCCCAAAACCGGCCGTATCCACGCCAACTTCCTCCAATGCCGCGTTCCGACCGGAAGGCTGGCCTGCACTAACCCAAACGTGCAGCAGATACCGCACGAAGACGAGTTCCGCAGTTGTTTTGTTGCGGAACAAAGTAACACATTAGTGATCGCCGACTACTCCCAGATCGAGTTGCGGATACTGGCGGAGGTTTCCGAAGACCCGGAGTTCGTGCGGGCTTTCCAGGAGGGAGAGGATTTGCACCGGCTGACGGCGGCGACGATGTACGGGGTAGAGATGGAGGAAGTCAGCAAGGATCAGCGGTCGGCGGCGAAGAGGATAAACTTCGGCCTCATGTACGGCCGGGGACCGAAGAGCCTCTCGGCCCAACTCGGCACCGACGAAGCGCGGGGACGCCAACTCATAAACGATTACTTCGCCAGCTACCCCAAGGTGCAGCACTTTCTGCAGGGCACGGCGAACAAGGCTTCGAGAGACCGGACGCTCTGGACGCTGGCAGGCCGGGTCCGAAAATTCGGCCGAAATTCTGGTGTAGACGACAAAGGGGCCATGCGGCGGGAGGCAATGAACTATCCAATACAGGGCAGTTCGGCCGACATCGCAAAGCTCGCCCTCGCCTATATCCGCGAGGAGCTCGAAAACCTCGACGCCCGGCTCATAAACTCTATTCACGACGAGTTCGTCGTCGAGTGCGCGGAGGGTTTGGCGGAGGAGGTCTCCGAGAGGATGAAGAAAGCGATGGTCCGGGCTGGGGAGAAGCTTTTGAATAAAGTACCGGTCGAGGTCGAGGTAGTGGTTTCCCGTGAGTGGCGGAAGTAGCTAGCTCGAAGAGAACCTCGAAGCGCCGGCGGCGGCCACCGTGACGAGCAGGATCGCACCTATAGAGCGTACTCCGAGCCGCTCACCAAGCACGATAAACCCGATCAGGGCGGCGACGGCAGGCTCTAGGCTCATGAGTACGCCGAAGACACGGGAGGGCATCTTCCGCAAGGCCTCCAATTCCAACGAGTAGGGGATGGCTGATGAGAGCATCGCGACCCCGAAGCCCGCGAGTAGGAGCCACGGATTTAGCAGGGCGTATCCGCCACCAGCTATGCCGACCGGTAGCAGGACTATCGTGCCAAGGCACAGCGCGATCACGAGCCCCGTCCCACCGGGAAAGATACTGCCGGTTCGGGCGCTGAGGATTATGTACGAGGCCCAGAAAACTCCTGCCAAGAGCGCCAGCAAGACGCCTACCGGGTCGAGGTCCACCTCGCCCAAGACGCCCAGAGGGGCCAACATAAGAATACCGGCGGCTGCCAGCACGGCCCAGAGAGCATCCATGAGCCGCCGGGAGCCGGCGATCGCAACCCCGAGCGGACCGACGAACTCCAGCGTTACGGCGACACCGAGCGGTATGCGGTCTATTGCGAGGTAGAGAGAGAAGTTCATCCCCGCCAATGCGAGCCCGAAGAGCGCCGCAACCGCGTACTCCCAGCGGGTGTAACCGGAGATCCGGGGCCGCCAGATCAGGGCCAGAACCAACGCCGCAAACCCGACCCGCAAAAACACCGTCCCCGATGGTCCTAGCTCGTCGAAGAGGCTTTTGGCAATAGCCGCCCCAAGCTGCACCGACCCGACCGCCAACAGCACGAGACCAGGCGGCGGGACCGAACCAGCCGCCTTACGAAGGCGACCCGGCGGCTTGGTATTGGGCGCTTTATCGTGGGCTTCTATGGTGCTCCTAAGAAAACGGCGCAACGGGCGCGGGCATTCTAGCATTGAGGGGTTTATGTTCCTTCTCGAGTTCGTCAAGAGTTCAGGCTTTATACATACTCAAAGCTTGTGATTTTCGCGATGTCGAGTGCTGGCCTGGGTAGACCCAACTCCCGTTCCACGAAACTTTGTCCGACTCTTAGGACTCTCTAAGCTCGTTTGCAGAAAGACGGTTTTGAGCCTGATTCGGCGGGTCAAAGCCGTAGTTTGCGGGAGCGTGTCCGCCCGTGAAGTAGAGGAACTGACCAACGGGCTGGATGGGTCCAAAAAACTAAAGATAACAGTGGAGCAGCGTTCTCTGGATAAGTCCGGCGTAGAGATGCTCGGGCGAATGCTCCGCTGCTAGCTTCAGTTGCGAGTTGCTTCTCCGGCGACTACCACACGAAGACATACTGGCCGGTGGGATGCACTCCGCCGGCCAGTAATAACTCGTTTGCTCTTCGAGCTATTTGCTACCTGAGTATTCTGCGAACTATGAGGCCGCCACCTATCAAGAGGACGCCGCTGCCGAGGAGTACCAGGCTCATGCCACCCGTATCGGGGAGCATCTGGATTCCGGCCCGGATCTTTTCGGAGGCCGTATTCGCGCCGCTCTTCTCCCCGATCTTATTAGAGTCGACTCCGGAGCCACCCTGGCCGCTCTTCGTGACGGAAGGTTCGGGCCCAGGGTTCTTCGTCGTTGGCTCGTCGCAGGACACGGTCGCGGAGAACGTCTCGTCTTTCTCGACGGTCAGGTTTCCGAAGTTCTGGATCGTTTCGGGCTCTCCTACCGGAATTTGTCCGTAGGGACCTTCCTGGATACCGGTGCCTTTGTACAAGCCGACCTCCAACAGGTCCATACCCTTGCCGAAGTCTATGCTACCGGAGTAGACGCTGTCACCGTCCTGGTCGGCCAGCGGCACGGAGTAGCCGTGGGAGGTGTTCATCCCGGCGAAGAAGTTGGTGTCGGCCGGACACTGACCCTCTACCGCGAGCTCGAAGCTCAGCGTGACGTCCTCGTGCTGGGGCTTCGGCAGGTCATCACAATCGACGGAAGCCGAAAGGGTGGTGTCTTCTTCGAGGGTTATGGGATCGAAGCTCTTTATCGTGGTTGGTTGAACGGGAACAGGACCTCTGAAGAATTCGCCGGTGGCGTTCTCGACGCCCGCACCCTGAACGATGCTCAGTCCGTCGAACTCGCTTCCTGCCGGAAACTCCTCGCTGTGGGTATAAACGCCGTCGCCATCCGGGTCGGTCAGTTGCACTGTACCGACGTAATCCGCCGCGCCGACGAGGTTATTTTCGCCGAAGAAGGCGGCGTCAGCGGGACATTCGCCCTCAACCGTCAGTTCGTAGTTGAGCGTTACATCCTCGTCCGCAGGTTGCTCGCTATTACAGGCTACTCCATCCCTGTCGGAGTCGAGGTTGTGGGGGTCAGAGGGGTCTTCGTCCAGGATCCGCTGGGCTTCTTCCTGAGAAGCTATTTCGCAGACCTGATCGTACAGGTTCGGGGGACTGTACTGATCCCCATAGTTGCTCTGCTCGTTCTGCGCCAGGACTGGCGCCGCAGCCACCAGCACCATCGCCAGCATCGCCGCCAGAACCATCAATTTCCTCATCTTGCGCCTCCTTTTTTCGGAGCTTTACTCAACTAGTTGAACTTTCGCACCCGGGCTCCCGTCCGGTATCGTCCATTGGTAGGAGCTTTTTTCTCCAGATGGATGGTTCCGCGTGGTGCACCGCGCCCGGATCTGAGAGAAAATACCTCTTGCTGTAGCGGGATCGGGCAAGGACTTTGCAAGCGGGATGAACGAGGCGAACTCTACGGAACTGCGATGGTGGTGGATCCTCTTTACGGGTGCCACTGTTGCCGTGCTCGATTACGTCCTCTTATACCTTGTGGTCTACGCCTACGTGAGCTCCGAGCGACTCCTGGCAGGCGGCGAGCCGGACAACGTTCGGCTGGACGCGGTTCTTACGGCGTTCGGCGTTCTCGGGCTTCCCCTAATGCACCTGCTCCTGATGATTCTTGCGGCCCGGTTCGTGGCGCACCGGGCAGAAGGCAGATTCGTGCTGTACGGGGTCCTGGTGGGGGTGGTTGCTCTGGTGGGTCACCAGTTGATCGGGCTGTCCTCAGGCCCGTTTAGGCCCGACGAAGCAACCCGTTTCCTGCTCGTAACCCTGGCCGGCGGCTGGCTGGGCGGCGTCTGGGGCCGCGTCGTGTTCGAACGCCGGGAGGCGCTCTACCGGGCCAGCCGGGAAATCGAGCTGGCCCAGCAGCCGGAGGCCGTCGTCAAAGCTATCGGCGAGCACCTGGCCGGTCCGGACGTCAGCGGCGTGGCGGTTTGGCGGGAAATCCCACCGTCCGAGAACAAAATCGACTCAGACCTCACGCTAATGGCCGCCTGGCTCCCCCGGAAAGGCCCGGGCTGGTCCGCGGAAGAACGGCTCGACCGTCGCGGGCTCCTCGCCCCGAACGGTCCGGGGGACGGGATGCCCATCGTGTTGCGGGACGAGCGGCTGCGGGTTTTCGGAGACGATGTCCACGATGGACGGAAAGTTCGGGCGGTGCTGCTGTTGCCGCTGCGCTCCGCCGAGGCGGGTGAGTTCGGTCTGCTGGCGGTGGCCTTCCGGCGCCGGCGGCGCGTATTCCGGCGCGTGGCGCGCGACTACCAGACTATCAGCGCCCAGGCGGCGCTGGCACTTGAGAACCTGCGGTTGGTGGAGGAGGCCCGAAGGGCCGGGATAGTAGGCGAACGTCAGCGGCTGGCGAACGAGATCCACGACACCCTCGCCCAGGGCTTCAACAGCATCGCGATAAACCTGGACACGGCGGTACGCAAGATGCCGCCCGACTCCGGACCGGTGCGCCGGCTCCTGGACCTCTCCCGCAGCATCGCCCGCGAGAGCCTGGCCGAGGCGCGGCGGCTGGTGTGGGCCTTGCGCCCGGAAGCCCTCGACCGGCACTCCTTGCCCGAGGCCATAGCCTTGCTCGCGGACCGGTGGTCCCAGGAGACCGGCGTCTCGGCGGGTGCCGTCGTAGACGGTACGCCGCGCCGGCTCCCGCCAGAGGTCGAAGCCGCCCTGCTCCGCACCGCCCAGGAGACGCTCTCCAACACCCGCAAGCACGCCCGGGCCAGCCGGGTCATGCTCACGCTATCGTACATGCAGGATACGGTGATGTTCGACGCCCGAGACGACGGGGTAGGCTTCGATCACGAACAGGTCGCCGGCGAAGTCCGGGACCAGAGCTCCGGCGGCTTCGGGCTCAAGGCGATGCGGGAGCGCGTCGAGCAGCTAGGCGGCACCGTACACGTCGAGGGCGAACCGGGAGAAGGAACCTCGCTCGCCGTCGAGCTACCGGTCGGCGACGAGAGCCCCCCTTCCGGAGAACCGAAAAAACCTGTGGAGGAGGTCCGGTAAAAGAAATTACACAGCCCATCCGCGTCCTCATCGCCGACGACCACCTCGTCGTCCGGCTGGGCCTGAAAGAAATGCTCGACGACGAACCCGAGTTCGAAGTCGTGGGTGAGGCCACCAACGGCGTGGAGGCCGTAGACCTGGCCGACTGGAAAAAGCCGGACGTAGTTCTGATGGACCTGCGGATGCCGAAGCTCGACGGCGCGACGGCTATCGCCCGGATAAAAGAGTGCAGCCCGCAGACAAACGCTCTGGTCCTCACCACCTACGAGAGCAACGCCGACGTCGTAAAAGCCATTGGGAACGGCGCGACCGGCTACATGCTCAAAGACGCCCCGCGGGAAGACCTGCTACAGGCGATCCGCAACGCCACCGAGGGCAAGCCGCTCCTCGCGCCGTCCGTAACGGCCCGGCTCATGGACCGGGTGCGAGAACCCGCAGCAGAGGCCTTGACCCCGCGAGAGATCGAGATCCTAGAGCTCGTCGCCGGCGGCGCGCGCAACAAAGAGATAGCCAAGGAGCTGTGGATTACCGAGATCACGGTAAAAACCCACATGACCCATATCTTCGAGAAGCTCGACGTCACCGACCGCACCGCCGCGGTTACCACCGCCCTCCGCCGCGGCGTCCTGAGCCTGGAGCCCTAATCCCGGACTACCGGAAGAGCCTGCCCACCATAAGTCCCCCGGCCAATAGCAAAACGCCCCCGCCCAACAGGGTAAGCGGAGCCCCCGAGGTTACAGGCATATCCGTCGCCTCAGACGCCCCGGCTCCGGCGACGCCGGAACCATCCCCGGAACCAGCTTCGCTTCCAGCGCCAGCTACATCTCCAGCGCCAGATCCATTTCCAGCGTTAGCCCCATCTCCGGCGTTAGCCCCATCTCCGACGCCAGCTCCGTTCTCGCTAATTGCATCGCTTTCGCTGATTGCATCGCTTTCGGCGTTCTCGCCGCTTCTACGGTTGTCGTTTTCGCGCTCGGGGCTGTTCTGTCCGCTCCCGGCTTTCCGGCCCGCATCGGTATTAGCAGAGGCCAGGTCTCCGGACGACTGTGGAGCAGGCTCGGGGTCGTCAGGTGCTTCAGCTTCGGGTTGCGGTGAGGAGTTGTCTGTCCCTGCTTCTTCGGCCTCTGCTTCTTCGGCCTCTGCTTTGTTCTGCCCGCCGGACCTGATCTCCGACAAGGTTTGAGAGAAACCCTCGAAGGTCTGATTGGAAGATTTGCTGGCTTCTGGTATGACATCACGGCCTCCATATTGCCCGTCATTACACCTATCGGGTACGGGCAAGGCTTCGTATTCGTAGTAGTCTTCACACGGAAGGTTCTGTGGCGGCTCACAATTTTCGACGAGATCCGAGGGGGGGATTTCGTACAAATAGTAGTTGTCGCAAGTGATTACCTCGGTTTCGCACTCCTCGACCAACTCCGGCGGAGGAACTTCGAATTCCAGGTAATTGTCGCAGGTGAGCTCTACAGGCCCATACTGGTCTTCCAGCGGGGTCTGCGCCAGAGTAGGTGTAGCAACCGTTGTCAGTATGAGAGCCGCGACCACCAGATAGACCGTCAGCCTCTTCAATTTTCTCTCCCCTCTCTCACGCACACCACTTACCTCCGACGACCTACGAGTGCGGACACCCGAATACAGAGATCCTCATCCTATTTCCGCAAGCACCAGATGCACCTTGACCTAAACCACCCGGCCTCATCCGCACTTCTCCTCTCTGCTGCTGACTTCTCTGCTCACCAGCTCTTGCTCGACCGCATTCTCCGGTCCGTCCCTTCCGGCGTCATCCTCCACAAATAGGAGCTTTTTTCTACATCGGTATGATCCTTTACGGGGCAACCCTCATGCCTCTTCCCTGAAACGAGGCAGCTACGCAAAGAAGATTTCTCTTTGGTACAGGCCGCCGGTAGTGGGCATTACGGGGACAATTTAGCAACCGCCTCTTACCGGGCTCTTACCTGGGGGCACGTACGTATGCGTATTTTTCGTGAGCCGGTGGCCGGGTTACTCGTCCAGGAGGCCGGCGACTTCCTCACGGGAGCCGGCGCCGAGCTTTTTGAGTATGCGGCCGACGTGGGTGTCGGCGGTACGGGACGAGATGTAGAGCCGCTCGGAGATCCGGCGGTTCGTCAAGCCGGCGGCGACGAGGTTCGCCACTTCTCTCTCCCGGCGGGTAAGGGAGTCGGGGCCGCTCCGCGCTACTTCTTTTTCGGCTTCGCGGGTTGTTTCAGCGGGTCCGGTTTCTCGCGGTGGGTCGGATAGGGCGTGGACTATGACCTCGTCTTCGGACATGGCTTCGCCGCGGGACCACTCGGCCTCGAATTCTTTCTCTCCGAGCTTTTCGACGGTCCTGCGGCGCCGCCAGTCGTAGGCTGACATCTCTACGGCGGCGGGTGGTAAGCCGATGCTGCGCTTTTTTTGCATGGATTGGGCCGCGCCCCACAGGGCGGCGGCCCGATCCGGATGTTCTGCGGCGGTCGCCGAGGCCAGGCCCCAGAGGCAGTAGAAGATCAGGATCGTGTCCCCGAACTCGCGGGCGCGGGGCAGGGCGGAGATAAAAATGCCGGCTGCCTCATCGTCTTCACCCGTCGCCAGGGCCACGAGGCCCATCAAGACTACGGCCAGTCCTACGCCCTGTACCTCGCCAAGGCTCTCGTGCAGCGTCAAGCTCTCGGCGAACCGTTCCTTAGCCTGGACGAAGTCACCCCCGAATCCGTAGGCCAGACCCTCGAACAGGATCAGGTAACCAACCATCCTGCTATCCCGGATGACCTGCTTCAACGTCCGGGACTCCTCGACGTAACTGGGAAGGAAATCCGTGTTCTTCATTCCGAGCGTCGCGCAAAAGCCGAGGTTTACCAGGCAGGAGGCCACGCCTTCCTTATCGTCGGCCCTGCGGAAGAGGACTATGGCCCTCTGAGAGAGGTCGTAGGCGAGGTCGTAGTCCGACTGGAACATGGCGATGGTCCCCAGCGTATCGAGCGCCCAGGCGCGGGAGAGTTGCGTACCGTCAGCCTGGAGGCCGCGTTCCAGCCAGCGCCGGCCTTCTTGCAGGTACCCCCGCATGGACCAGAAGTACCTGAGCGCGGTAACCAACCGCAGCCCCATCTCGTCGTCGCCCCCGCCGAAAGACCACGCAAGCGCGCCCCGGAAGTTCCCCTGCTCGGTCTCCAGCAGCTCTAGCCACGCGCCACGATTGGGACTCAAGACCTCTTCGTAGCTCCGCGACGCGAAGTCCAGAAAGTACCGGACGTGCCGGTCCCGGGTTCGCGGGAGGTCCGGGCTGGCTTCGAGCCACTCCAGGGCGTACTGGCGCACGGGCTCCAGAAATCGGTAGCGGCGGGGCGTCGAGGGCTCCACCACGACGAGGGACTTCTCGATCAGCTCGTGCAGGACGCCCGGGACGGCGTGCTCGTCTTCTTCTCCGATCAAGGTAACCATCCGGACCGCTTCCAGCGTCCACCCTCCGGTAAAAACCGCGAGACGGCGGAAGAGCCTCTTCTCCGGCTCTTCGAGAAGGTCGTGGCTCCAGTCGAGCGCGGCGCGGAGCGTCTCCTGCCGCCCCGACGCGGTACTTCTGCCGGTTGAGAGCAAGCCAGTCGACGCTTCCAAAAGGGAAGAGACTTCTTCCGCGCCGAGCGTCGCGACCCTGGCGGCCGCAAGCTCCAGGGCGAGCGGTATGCCCTCCAGCTTGCGGCAGATGCCGGCGACGGCCCGGGCGTTCTGCGGCCCCAGAGAGAAGCCGGGAGAGCGGAGCCCAACCCGGTCCACCAAGAGCCGCACGGAGCCGTAGGAGGCCAGTTCCTCCGGAGCCGGTTCCGCGTAGATGTCGGGTAGAGAGAGCGGCGGCACGGCCCGTTGCATCTCTCTCGGTACGTTCAAGGGCTCCCGGCTGGTAGCCAGGACTTTCAGATCCGGACAGAGATCCAGCAGCCGCCCACACAGCCGGGCGACCGCCCCGGCGAGGTGTTCACAGTTGTCCAGCAGGAGCAGCAGCTTCTTGTCGCGCAGGTACTCCGGCAACGTCTCCTCGGCCGGACGGCCGGATCGGTTGTCGAGCCCCAGGACGCCGGAGATGGTCTCCGGTATCGAGTCCGGGTCCGAGAGGGGCGCCAGCTCTACGAGCCAGACGCCGTCGGGATAGACACCGACCAGTTCCTTCGCCGCCTCCGACGCCAGGCGGGTCTTGCCGTTCCCGCCGCCCCCCGTAAGCGTCAGCAGCCCGGTCATCGAAAGGGCAGCCTCGACATCGGCCAACTCCCGCCCCCGACCGACAAAGCTCGTTTGCGCCCGGGGGAGGTTGTGCAAAGAGGAAGCTGTGTCTTTCGGCCGCTCCTGTTCGGAGTCCGGGCCGGGTATCGCCGGAGGTTCACCGGATAGGATTTCCCGATGAATACACTGGAGATGAAAGGTGGACTCGTGCCTAAAGTCTTCCAGGCTCTCACGGAGTGACTCGTACTTCTCTAAGGCTTTCTGTCGCCGTCCGACGCTGGTATACAGGCGTATCAGGGCTTCGTGGGCGGGCTCGTTGGCCGGGTCTTCGGACACCGCGCGCTCCAGCTTCTCGATAGCCGGGTACGGTTGTCCGAGCTTTTCGTGAAGGGCGGCCAGCTCTACGAGCAGTTGCACGTACATTTCCCTGAGCCCCGTGCGGTGGTTTTCGATCCACTCCTCGTACAGATCCTGGGGCAGCAACTCTCCTGAGTAGAGGTTCAGCGCTGTCTCGTAAGCGGCGGGGGTGTTCATCCGACGGGCGTTCGCCGCGGCCTCTTTGAAAGCCGACACGTCCACCCACACACGTCCGTCAGGACGCAGGTTTAGCCGCTTGTCTTGCAGGCGTAGGCAGAGCTCGGCGCCCGGGTCGTGCGGTTGCAGGACCTTGCGGGCCGCATGGAGTTCCCGGTTCAGGTTGTTTAAGGACTGTTTCGAACCTCGCCCGGGCCAGAGCAACTCCGCCAGCCGCTCCCGGTGAATCTCGTGGCCGGGTGTGAGGGCGAGCTGCTTGATCAGGCCGGCAGACTTTCTCCGCCGCCAGGCCTCCTCCGGGACCTCCCTGGTTCCGACCACAACTCGAAACCCACCGAGTAACCAGATCCGTACCGGCTCCGCACCCCCCGAACAGGCTTGTGGCCGTTCGCTAAACGTGCTCTCCTCTCTGTTCACATCAGATATTTTGACACGAAGTTTGCGATGCACGCATCCCCCGATCGTCGTATTTTCCGGTCATACTTTGAGAAATACCGGGGACGCGGATCCCGGGCGCTCCAGCTTCGGGCCTGGTTTCTAACCTTTTTCGGTTCTCACAGCCCCGGCGAACAAAACTACGACAGCGCTCAACGCAACGACGATGTAGAGCGCCGCTCCGAGGCCGAAGGCTTCGGCGGCAAATCCTATGGCGGGCGGCCCGAGGAGGAAACCGGTGTACCCGGCGGTCGAGACGGCGGCGAGCGCGGGCCCGGGCGCCATGCCTTCTGTGCGTCCCGCCGCGCTGAGGGCCGCTGGAAAGACTATGGAGAAGCCCACTCCCGCGCAGGCGAACCCGACGAGCGCCACGACGGGTTGCGCGACGGCCAGCGCCACCCCGAGGCCGATGGCCGCAATGGCCCCGCAAGTACGTACCATCCGAGCCGGTCCGAAGCGGGCTATGAGGCCGTCCCCGAAGAGCCGCCCGAGCGCCATGGTCAGCGAGAAAGCCGCGAAGCCCGCCGCCGCAAATCCGGGGCCGGTTTGCAGGGCATTATCCAGGTAGACGGCGCTCCAGTCGCCCATCGCGCCCTCGCCGAGCAACACGCAGAAGGAGATAACCCCGAGGCCGAGCAGCGCCCGCGTGGGCCGGGCGAAGGCCGGCGCCCCGTCTTCCGCCGCGTCCGCGCTGTCCGGGAGTAGTCGCCGGTAAGCCAGGACGGCGACGAGGGCGCAGAGTATGGCTACCACTGAAAAATGAGGCAGGGGCTCGATTTCAGCCGAAGCCACCAGCCCGCCGAGTACCGCGCCGGCGAGGCCGCCGAAGCTGAAGGCGGCGTGGAAGGAGGACATAATCGGCCGTTCGTACCGCTTTTCGACCGCGACGGCTTGGGAGTTCATGGATACGTCTAAAGCTCCGTTGGAGGCCCCGATCACGGCCACGGCGAGCATCAGTGAAGGTAGGCCGGAAGCCAGCGCGGGCAGGACCACCGAGAAAGAGAGCGACAACGCCGTAACACCGACCACCCGCCGGCTGCCGAGCCGGGAGACCAGCGCCCCGGTGAGCGGCATCGAGACCAGCGCTCCGACGGCCGCCGCCAGCAGGGCCAGGCCCAGAAGCCCCTCGCCCAGGCCGAGTTCGTCCTGGATCGCCGGTATCCTCACGAACCAATTCGCCAGCGCGAAGCCGTTTAGCGCGAACACCCCGAGCACCGCCACCCGGGCCGCTACCGGCGAGTTCGAGGACGGCTCTGGAGTGTCGGCGCTCAAGGTGTCCTTTAGCCTCGCCCGTTTTCCAACAGCAGCATTACTCCCTCGTAAGGTTGCAGCTCGAACCCGGACGGGCGAATGTCGTTCTCCCGGTTAAGGTGCGTGGAGCAGAGCGGCTTCCATTTTCTATTCGGCAGCGAGAGTTCTACCGGCTGCGGTTCTTCTGCAAAGTTGAGTGCCACGGCTATTTTCTGGTCTTCGTGCTCGCGGAGGTAGGAAAATACCGCTTCGTTTCCGGCCTCTATGGAACGGTAAGAGCCTTTGTGCAACGCCGGTAGTTGTTTGCGCAGTTCGATCAGGCGCCGGAAGAACGTTAGCATCGAGCCTTGATCCTGTTGCTGGGCGGCGACGTTCACCTCGGTCGAGTCTTCGGCCACCGGGAGCCAGGGTTCTCCGGTGGTGAACCCGGCGCCGGGCGAGCCGTCCCACTGCATCGGGGTCCGGGCGGGGTCGCGGGAGTGTTCGGGCTGATCTTTGCCCCTGGGGTCCACTATCAGGTGCTCCGGTATCTCTACGTCGTGCATCCCGATCTCATCCCCGTAGTAGACGGTCGGGGTGCCCCGCAAGGTTAGCAGCAGCATCTGGGCCAACCGGGCCCGCTCGGGTCCTATGCGGCTCGCGACCCTGGACTGGTCGTGGTTGCCGAGGACCCAGTTGGGCCAGCCGCCCTTGGGCAGCGCGGCCTCGTAGTGGTCTACGATCCCCCGAACTTTTCCGGCGTTCCAGTCTTCCAGGAGTATGAGTTGGAAGTTGAACGGCAGATGCACACCACCCAGGTCTTCGCCATAGTAAGACATCAGGCGTTCGACGGGCAGGTAGATCTCCCCGATCAGGACCCGCTCGCCGTACGAATCCGCGAGCGTCCGCATCTCCGCCGTGATCTCGTGTACTTCGGGGCGATCTTGGGAGTAAACCCTACTCTGCCAATCCCAGGGCGTATCGCCCGGCTTCCAGTCCGGATCGGGCGGGTTATCCCGCAGTTCTTCATCCTTTACTATGATGTTGAGGACATCTATGCGGAAACCGTCCACGCCCCTCTCGTACCAAAAGCGCATTACGTCGTACATCGCCTCCCGCACCTCGGGATTGCGCCAGTTGAGGTCTGCCTGTTTCGGATCGAAGGAGTTCATATAGTATTGGCCGGCCGTTGCGTCCCACGTCCAGGAAGGCCCGCCGAAGTTGCTCTCCCAGTTGTTCGGTAATCCTCCATCCGGCGCCGCGTCGGCCCAGATGTACCAGTCCCGCTTCGGGTTGTCCCGACTCTTGCGAGACTCGACGAACCACGGGTGTTCGTCGGAGGTGTGGTTCGGCACGAAATCCAGAATTATTCTCAGCCCTAGCTGATGGGCTTTCTCGACCAACTCATCGAAGTCTTCCAGGTCGCCGAACATGGGATGGATGTCGGTGTAGTCCGAGACGTCGTAGCCGAAGTCGGCCATCGGTGACGGGTAAACTGGGGAGAGCCAGATGGCGTCTATCCCGAGCCATTCCAGATAGTCCAGCTTCGAGATTGTACCCCGAAGGTCTCCGGTTCCGTCCCCCTGCGAGTCCGCGAAACTGCGCGGGTAGATCTGGTACACGACCCCGGTCTGCCACCATTTGTTCGCCTCCAACTTCTCGCCTCCGTTCTAAGGATCTCCATAATTGCTACTCGACCAGGGGCGATAACAACTCGCGCGCCACGACGTCGAGGTCTTTTTCGGGTTGACCGTTGGATAGTACCAGCACCACCGTATCAACCCCAGCTTCACCCAACAGATCTATCGCCGCCACATACTCCTCGGGGTTGCCCACGACGGCGAGCTGGCCCAACTGTTCATCCGGCATCTCTTTTTCGACGGCCTCAACTCCGCCGCACCGGATTATCTCTTCGAGATCTCCCGTAATGTCCAGCGGTGAGATCCGGGCTCCCACGCCCCCGGACACCAGTGTCTCAGCCACAGCCGGCCGGAGCGACTTTCGGGCCGCCCCGGAGTCCGGATCCACCTTGTAGAGCGCGTAGACCGTTAGCCGGTGCTCTTCCTTTCGCCGGACGACCTCCGCTGCTCCCTCCGAGATCTTCTCCCTCACCTAGCTCACGTAGGCCGGCGGGGCGCATTCGGCCAGGATTGTTCCATTCCCCCGCAGCTCGCCCCGGTTGGTTGGGTACCAGTCAACGTCGAAGATGCGGGCGTAAGGTGAGGCGGAACCGTTCTCCAACACATCGAGCCACCACTCGTTGTCGCTACCGACGCCCGTGTGGTTCGGCACCCGGTCGAGAAGCTGTCCGATGCCGTGCTCGTGCAGCGTCTCGACGAGCCGGTCGTAGTCCTCCGCGGCTCCGATCTCCGGGTTCAAGGTGTTATAGTCTATGATGTCGTAGCCGTGCGTGCTGCCGGGACGGGCCTTCATGTACAGCGAGGCATACAGATCGCTGATCCCGAGATCTGCCAGGTACGGGATCAACCCCGTAGCGTCTCTGAAGGTGGAGTCTTTGTTGAGTTGGAGCCGGTAGGCGGCCCGCGGGAGCCTCAACCGCCCCCGCCCGCCCCCGGGTACCACGCCACCCGACCACGCGGAGAGCGTATCGTCTCCCTCAGTCGCGTTCTCCGTGGCATACAGGAGATCCCCCGCTACATCTCCGAAGCCGCCCAACAGCCCATCACCCAGGTTGGCGAGCGGTATCAAAGTCGAGCCGTCTCCGAGGGTCCGGCGCACCCGCAAGCCACTTTCCCCTACGATCCGGTATTCGGCGTCGCCGCCGGATATTCCTTCGGGCCGCGGCACAACCTCCTCCCATCGCAGCCGCAACAAATTTATCGCCGTTGCGCCGAGGTCTACCAGGTGGTCCAGCTTGCTCCTTGCTCCGGCGAAGGTTCCTTCCGGGGTGAAGCTGCCGACGTGTAGCTCGTAAAGGACCGTCTCCTCTCAGGATCGGCCTTTCCAGTCCCTGTCGCACCACTCGTAGGCGGCAGGGTCCACGACCTGGCTCCGACCGTGGACGTCTTCTGGTTGGTAGCGGGGGGCCGGGTCCGGTACACCCATCTCGTCGTCTACCCGGTAGCGCTAAATATGCTTTCTCCACCCCTCTGCATATGGGTCGTGTCACCGTTCTCCAGGTCCACCCACACCCTCCCCGCAGTAGGGCCCCAGAGGGTGAAGCGGGTCTGGCCGTTACCCAGGTACTCGGCCCCGAGCGGTAGTCGGTGATGCCGTCTCACTCGTCATCCTCGCCCAGAATGTCGGGCTGGCGGTTGGCGAGGACCACCATCGAACGTGCCCGGAGAGGATAGTCCGCGCCGGGCTTGAAGAAGCCGTCGGAGCGGAGGCCGGCGGCGTAGCTAGTGTCTACGAGGACTTCCCAGCGGGCGTCTTCCGGGTTGGGCGGCATGGTGAACGGGATCTCCTCGTGGTGGGCGTTGAAGAGCAGGACGAAGTCGTCGTCTACCTCGGGACGGCCCTCTGTGTCGTACTGGTCCTCGGAGTAGCCGGCCATCTGCAAGCCCAGCGAGCGCGCGAAGGAGTTGTCCCACTCGTCGTCGCCCATCTCCTGGCCGTCGGGGTTTAGCCAGGTAATGTCCTTGACGTCGGCGCCTTGAATTTTGCGCCCCTGGAAGAAGTTGCGCCGCTTGAAGGCCGGGTGCTCTTTGCGGATGCGGATCATACGCCGCACAAAGGCGAGAAAACTTCGGTCCGCCGATGAAAGATCCCAATCCACCCAGCTTATCTCATTGTCTTGACAATATGCGTTGTTGTTGCCGTTCTGGGTCCGGCCCATCTCGTCGCCGTAGACGATCATGGGTACGCCCTGGGAGAGCAGGAGCGTGGCGAGCATGTTCCGCTTCTGGCGGTTGCGGAGGCGCTGGATTTCGGGATCTTCCGTCGGGCCTTCTTCGCCGTGGTTCCAGCTCGTGTTGTGGCTCTCGCCGTCGTTGTTGTCCTCGCCGTTCTCCTCGTTGTGCTTCTCGTTGTAGGAGACGAGGTCCTGAAGGGTGAAGCCGTCGTGGGCGGTGACGAAGTTGATGGAGGCGTGGGGCCGGCGTCCGCCGCGCTCGTAGAGGTCGCTGGATCCGGTGAGCCGGTACGCCAGGTCGTCCACGAAGCCGCCCTCACCCTTCCAGTAGGCGCGCACCTCGTCGCGGTACTTGCCGTTCCATTCCGTCCAGCCGACGGGGAAGTTGCCGACCTGGTAGCCGCCCTCGCCCACGTCCCACGGCTCGGCTATTAGCTTGGCCTGCGAGATCACCGGGTCCTGACGGATAATGGTGAAGAAGCTGGAGAGTTGGTCCACCTTGTACAGTTCGCGGGCCAGGGCGCTTGCGAGGTCGAAGCGGAAGCCGTCCACGTGCATCTCCGTGATCCAGTACCGGAGGGAGTCCATAATGAGCTGCAAGACGCGCGGGTGCATCATGTTCAGGGTGTTGCCCGTGCCGGTGAAGTCCATATAGTAACGGTAGTCGTCCGGGACGAGCCGGTAGTAGGCGGCGTTGTCTATGCCGCGGAACGAGAGGGTGGGTCCCATCCGGTTCCCCTCGGCGGTGTGGTTGTAGACGACGTCCAGAATCACCTCAATGCCGGCGGAGTGGAGCCGTTTGACCATCGTCTTGAACTCGTCGATCTCGCCGGTCGCCGAGTAGCGCATCTCCGGCGCGAAAAAGCCGATGGAGTTGTAACCCCAGTAGTTGACGAGTCCTTTGTCTACCAGGTGCTTGTCCTGGACGAAAGCGTGAACCGGCATCAGCTCGACCGCCGTTACGCCGAGGCGCGTGAGATGATTTATGGCGGGGGCGGAGGCGAGGCCCGCGTAGGTTCCGCGCAGTTGCGGGGGGATGTCCGGGTGCTGCTTGGTGAAGCCTTCAACGTGGAGTTCGTAGATCACGGTGTCGTGCCAGGCGGTGTTCGGCCGCCGGTCGTCGCCCCAAGTAAAGGAGGTATCGACGACCTGACACTTGGGCATCCCGGCGGCGTTGTCTCGACCGTCGAATCCGAGGTCTTTGTCCTTGCCGCCCATCTCGTACCCAAAATGCGGGTAGCTCCAATCGAGGCCGCCGACGATGGACTTGGCGTACGGGTCGAGGAGGAGTTTGTTCGGGTTGAAGCGGTGGCCGTTCTCGGGCTCGTAGCGTCCGTAGACCCGGTAGCCGTAGAGCTGGCCGAGCCGTCCGTAGGGTAGGTAGCAGTGCCAGATCTGGTCGGTCTGCTCGAAGAGCTCTATCCGCTCGACCTCGTTCTTCCCCGAAGGATCAAAGAGACAGAGTTCTACCTTTTCAGCATTCTCCGAGAACAAAGCGAAGTTGACGCCCTCGCCGTCCCAGGTGGCGCCCAGAGGATAAGGCTTGCCGGGCCACACCACGCTGCGTTGTGTATCCGTGCTCGTCAAAGCAGGACTTTCCTTTCTCGTCAGGTGAGTCAGTCATTCAGTCGGTCAGTCTTTCAGCTACGAACACGTCGCTTTTCTTCGCAACGCCAGCCTCGCTGAAATACCCGGCAGAGTTTACCCCTTAGAGGATGCTTGCCAAGCAACCCGCTATCAGAGGAGTCCCGCCTCCCAGAGACGAAAGAACTGTGCTGGATTCACCACCTGTACTGGAGGGCTGTCCATCGCGAGAATATCGTTGTCTCCACTGACCAGGTAAGTGGCTCTAGCCAGGACCGCCGCCAGGACATACGGGTCATCTTCTGGATCGCTGGTGTACCGGGGAACCTCGCGGTCGTCCGTGGGCACCTCCGCGACGGCGAGCCGGAGCCGACGGGCATAGACAGCTATCTCGGCCGCGTCCCAACCTAGCCGGTCCGCTATTTTCGGCCGGGCGAGCACTGCTTCGATCTTGGGAAAGAGCTGCGACGGGCCGCAAAGCTCGAAGTCGTACGGTCCCTCTCCCAAGGCATGATCCAAAACCCGGGCCGGGCTGCCCTTCGCGCTCAGGACCGCGGACACGCAGACGTTGGCGTCCACGACGACCCTCAAGGCTTAGCGTTCGGCGACGCTCTCGGAAAGAAAGGTCCGATTGCGGGTGGCCTCCAGCTCGCTAGATACAAGCTCCTCCACCTCTTCCCCGGCAAGATCGGAGAATGACTCTCTGGCCTGCCGCGTGGACCCGATAAGAGCCCGCCTCTCTTTTTCGAGGAGCCGGTAGATCCTCATTGGTACCAGTGCGAAGGCCTCTTCACCCCGACGCTCGACAACCACCGAGTCTCCGCGCTCGACATCCTGTGCTACACGGCCCAGGCTCCTTCGCAACGTCTCTAGCGGAATGCGGTTATCTTCTCGCATGGCTACCTCTCATTTCGCATGAACCGTGCGGTTCGCATTGTAACATGCTGGTTAGAGTATCTGCGACTCGTTATCTGTAAATAAACGACACAGCAACGAGCATCGAAGAAGTCTTCGGTCAAGATTTACGTGAAGCGTCTCGAAAGCGTTCTACACATCAACGACGATTCGTCATTCTCTAACAGCCTTCTACACGTTCTAGCCTGATCGCCTCAGGATCATCGTCGCGAGCGGCGGCAACCGGAGCGAGAGCGAGTATGGTTGGCCGTGGGACGGAACTTCTTCGGCTTCTATCGGACCACCGTTGTTCACTCCGCTTCCGCCGTAGACTTCGTCGTCGGTGTTTAGCGCCTCGATGTAGGTGCCGGGCGAGGGGACTCCTATGCGGTAGTCTTCCCGGACTACCGGGGTGAAGTTGCACACGACGACGGCGTAGTCTTCCTCTCGCATCTCCGACGGACGGCGTAGGAAGGAGACTACGCTGTTGGCTTTGTCTCCGCCCTCGATCCACTCGAACCCCGCCGGCTCGAAGTCTACTTCGTAGAGCGCGGGTGTGTCTTTGTAGAGTGCGTTGAGGCCGCGGATCAGGCTCTGCACTCCGGCGTGTAGCGGCTCGTCGAGCAAATTCCAGTCGAGGCCGATGTCGTGGTTCCACTCGCGGTCCTGGCCGAATTCACCGCCCATGAAGAGGAGTTGCTTTCCGGGGTGGGCGTACATGAAGCCGTAGTAGGCCCGGAGGTTTGCGAACTTCTGCCACTCATCACCGGGCATCCGGCCGATGAGCGTGCCTTTGCCGTGAACGACCTCGTCGTGGCTGAGGGGCAGCACGAAGTTCTCGTTGAAGGAGTAGACGAGGGAGAAGGTGAGCTTGTCATGATGGTAGGAGCGGTGGAGCGGGTCTTCCTGCATGTATTCGAGGGAGTCGTGCATCCAACCCATGTTCCACTTATAGCCGAAGCCGAGTCCCCCCATGTACACGGGACGGCTGACCATCGGCCAGGCGGTGGATTCCTCGGCTATCGTCACGGCGCCGGGGGCGTGCTCGTAGACGAGCTCGTTCATTTTTTGGAGAAAGGCTATGGCCTCCAGGTTCTCGTTGCTGCCCTGTTCGTTGGGGAGCCACTCGCCCTCTTCGCGCGAGTAGTCCAGGTAGAGCATCGAGGCGACGGCGTCCACCCGTAGGCCGTCTACGTGGTACTCCCGAAGCCAGAACAGGGCGTTCGCGGTCAGGTAGTTGCGGACCTCGTTGCGGCCGTAGTTGAAGATGAGCGTGCCCCAGTCCGGGTGCCGCCCCTGACGCGGGTCGGCGTGCTCGTAGAGGTGGGTGCCGTCGAAAAAGCCTAAGCCGTGCGGGTCTTCGGGGAAGTGGGCCGGGACCCAGTCGATGATGACGCCTATCCCGACCGCGTGGAATGAATCTACCAGGCACTTGAACTCGTCCGGCGTCCCGAAGCGGCTGGTCGGGGCGTAGAGGCCGAGCGGTTGGTAGCCCCAGGAGCCGTCGAAGGGGTACTCGGTGGGCGGCAGGAACTCGACGTGGGTGTAGCCCATTTCGGAGACGTAGGAGACGAGCCCTTCGGCCAGTTCCTCGTAGGTGAGGTAGGTTCCGTCTTGGTGGCGGCGCCAGGAGCCGAGATGGACCTCGTAGGTAGCCATCGGGGCGTCGAGGGCGTTGTGGGCCTCGCGGTTGTGCATCCAGTCGTCGTCCTGCCACTCGTAGCGCGTGGGATCGTGGACGACGGAGCCGGTGCCGGGGAGTTTCTCAGCGAGGAAACCGTAAGGGTCGGCTTTGAGTGGGAGGAGTTCTCCGTTCGGGCCTTTTAGCTCGTACTTGTAGGACTCACCCTCGCCGATGCCGGGGATAAAGATCTCCCACACCCCGATCCCAGGATGCTTCCGCATCACGTGCCGCCGCCCGTCCCAGTTGTTAAAGTTCCCGACGACCGAGATGCGCCGGGCGCCCGGGGCCCAGACGGCGAAGCTCACGCCTTCGACGCCTTCGAGTTCAATCGGGTGCGCGCCGAGCTTTTCGTACAGGTAGTGGTGGTTGCCCTCCCCAAAGAGATAGAGGTCTCCCTCTTCCAGCACGGGCGAGAAGCGGTAGGGGTCGTGCAGATCTACCTCTTCATCCCAGGTGATGCGGAGTTTGTACGGCGTCCGCTCTTTGATGGAGAGCGGGCCAGCGAAGAGTCCCTCCGGGTGGACGGACTCCAGCTCACCGTAGGATTCTTCGCCGTCGGTGGAGACGACCTTAACGGCGGAGGCGCCGGGTTGGAAGGTTCGCACGACGAGGTCTCCGTCTTCCTCATGCATACCGAGGATGGCGAACGGGTCGCCGTGATCCCCGGCTACGATGGTCTGGAAAGTCTCTTCGTTTGTCACGGGGTCTCCTTTTGCGCCGGCTCTTCGATCAGGGCGAGCACGCCTTTTACCGGGATGCCGACCCAGTTCGAGCGGTTGTCTAGCTCGTAGCGAATCTCGTGCAGGGCTTTCTCCAGCGTGAACAGGTCGATCAACTGCTGGGCGTGCTCCTCATCCTCCGGGTAGGATGCCGCCTCGCGGGCTCCCTCGGCGTATCCTTCGAGAAACGCTTCCCGGACATTCCGCTCCCAGAGCTTTACCCACTCTTCCAGCGCCTCGAGCTGGTCCGCCCTATCTGCCCCGAGGTCCATGATTGCCGACTCGGCGGCGTAGTTGAACGACCGCAACATCCCGGCCACGTCCCGCAGCGGCGAGTGCTTCATACGCCGCTCCTCCAACGGACGGACAGGCTCCCCTTCGAAGTCTATGATCTGGAAGTCGTTGCTGACGACGAGCACCTGTCCCAGATGGTAGTCTCCGTGATGCCGGGTCTTTACCACCTCGACCTCGTAGGCAACGGCAGCGTTTATACGTTCCTCCACCGCTTCCCTCAGCCCCAATAGCCGGTCCACCTCGACCTGCACCGATTCCGGCAGCTTTTTCCGGCGACGCTCCAACAGCTTTAGCGTCCGGCCCAACTCTTTCACGATGCCTTTTTTCCACCCCTCGACCTCCTTGCGGGAGGCGATCTCGGGTGCGAAGGCAGGATCTTCTGTCGGAACTGCGAAAGCCTCGTGCAACTCGCCGGTGCGCAGCCCCAGGGTGTGAACGAGCCCTGAGAAGAAGGTGTCTTCTTCGCCCTCTTGGTCCGGCTCATCCTCTTCTATGCTCCAGGAGGTCACTAGACGTTCCTCCAGGTAACGGTCCAGGTAGTCCAAGACGTAGGACCAGCCGTCGCCCTGGTTCCCGACAAATCCTTGCAAAAGGGCGAGGGTCGTCAACTCTCCGTCCGAGTTCTCGTACTCGATGGCCCCGGCGAGCGGGGGGGTGTTGCCGAATTGCGACTCTTCCGTGAGGTAGCGGCCGATCTCCAGGTCCGGGTTTACACCCTGCTGTAACCGCCGGTACGCCTTCATGATGAGCCGCTCCCCGAGTATTACCGAGGTGTTGGTCTGCTCTACCCCGGCACGTCGAACGCTCAAGGGCTCGTTACCGATCAACTTCTCAAAGACCCCGGTCCGGGTAAATCGTATGACACCGTCGCCCGCGCCGACTTCGCGCTCCTCCCCCATCGCCGCCACTAGCCCGCGACAGAAATCCTCGTCGGCCAGCGCGTCGTAGAGGACACCGACCCTGGAGCGCCGCCGGAGTTTGGCTATAGTGAACGGCATAAGACCTGAGATATTATCCTTCGTACTGTCTTCCCACGCCGCCGAGAGGGGCAGGAAGTAGGTCTGGGGCGCGGCCTCTTCCCCGTCCTCGCCGGTATACACCCGGAGCAGTGCGAGCATCCACTCCTGGCCGACCTCGACTAGCGAAGCCACCTCGACGCGCTTGATGTCGCCGCTCTTGCCCGCGAACCAGCGCCGCACCCCGAGGTATTTCGGCAGCGCCTCCTTTTCTAACTGCGAGACCTGACGGTCCGGGATACGCAAGGGTGTCCGGCTCGTTTTGCGGGACGGTTCACGTCCGGTGGGCAACACGATGACCGGCGGCTCGGGGTAGCGTGGGCTCTCCTCGTGCCAGCTCGGGGCGGCGGCCTCCGTCGCCAGCCGGAACCAGTAGAAACCGTGCGGCGGGAGCGTGAGGAAGTACGGCAGCTCGCCGAGCGGCGGGAAGCTCGTACCCCCGATCATCTCTACTGGCACCCGGCCGGAGTACCGCGAGAGATCCAGTTCAACAGGCTGCGCCGACCGGCTGAGATTCGCTACGCACAGGATAGACTCGTCCTCGTACTCCCGCAGATAAGCCAGCATCTTCCTGTTCCCCGGATGCAGGAAGTTCAACGTCCCCCGCCCGAAGGCTTTGTGTGCTTTTCGCACGGCAATGAGACGCTTCATCCAGTTCAAGAGCGATCCGGGGCTGCGGCTGTGGGACTCGGCGTTCAGGGCTTCGTAGCCGTAGACCGGGTCCATTATTGGTGGCAGATAGAGCCGGGCGGGGTCGGCGCGGGAGAAGCCGGCGTTCCGGTCGGAGGTCCACTGCATCGGGGTGCGGACGGCGTCGCGGTCGCCGAGGAAGATGTTGTCTCCCATGCCGAGTTCGTCGCCGTAGTAGATGATCGGGGTTCCCGGCATGGACATCAGGAGGCTGTTCAAAAGCTCTATGCGCGGCCGGTCGTTTTCCATGAGGGGCGCCAAGCGGCGCCGGATGCCGAGGTTTATGCGGGCGCGGGGGTCGTTGGCGTAGACCTGGTACATGTAGTCCCGCTCCCGGTCGGTGACCATCTCCAGGGTGAGCTCGTCGTGGTTGCGGAGAAAGACGCCCCACTGGCAGTTCTCCGGGATCTCCGGGGTCTGCTGCATGATCTCCACGATGGGGTGCCGGTCTTCCTGCGCCACGGCCATGTAGATACGGGGCATGAGCGGGAAGTGGAACGCCATGTGGCACTCGTCCCCGTCCCCGAAGTACGGCAGCACGTCCTCCGGCCACTGGTTCGCCTCGGCCAGGAACATCCGGTCGTCGTAGCTCTCGTCGAGTTCGGCCCGCATCCTCTTCAAGACTTCGTGCGTCTCGGGCAGGTTCTCGTTGTCGGTGCCCTCGCGCTCTACCAGGTAGGGGATGGCGTCGAGGCGCAACCCGTCTACGCCGGCGTCGAGCCAGAACTTCATCACGTTCATCACGGACTTGAAGACCTGCGGGTTCTCCAGGTTCAGGTCCGGCTGGTGGGAGAAGAAGCGGTGCCAGTAGTATTGCTGCGCCTCCTCGTCCCAGGCCCAGTTGGACCTTTCCGTGTCGGTAAAGATTATGCGGGTGTCCTCGTACTTGTCCGCCGTGTCGCTCCAGACGTAGTAGTTGCGCCGGGCGGAGCCTTTTGGAGCCTTGCGGGCGCGCTGGAACCAGGCGTGCTGGTCCGAGGTGTGATTTATGACGAGCTCCGTTATGACCTTGAGGCCAAGTTCGTGGGCCTTGCGGACAAAGGCCCGGAAGTCGCGTTTGGTGCCGTAGTCGGGATGGACGTTTTTGTACTCGGAGATGTCGTAGCCGTCGTCCCGTTGAGGCGAAGGGTAGAAGGGCATCACCCAGATGGCCGTTACGCCCAGGTCCCGGATGTATTCCAGGCGTTGGGTCAGGCCCTTGAAGTCTCCGATGCCGTTGTTGTCCGAGTCGAAGTACGCCTTTACGTGCAGGTGGTAGATGATGGCGTCCTTGTACCAGAGCGGGTCTTCGCGGGGGGCTTCGGTCATCAGGCGCCCGCCTTTCTAATATGGAAGATTTCGGCGATGTTGTCGTTCGGCGTTAGCTGTACCCAGAAGTAGCGTCCGCGGCGGCCCGGCAGAACGCGGCCGGAGATCAGCTCCTCGCCCACGTACTCTTCGTCCTCCTCGATGCCCAGGGTCTCCAGCGGCAACTCCAGGTGGGCGTCGTGGGGGGCGAACGGGTCCAGGTTCACCGCGACGAGCACGGTGTTGTCGCCGGTCGTTTCGGAGTAGAAGAGGACGTTGTCGTCCGGGGCGTTGTGGAAGGTGAGGTTCGTCAGTTCGTGCAAGGCGGGGTTTTCACGCCGGATCTCGTTTATGCGCCCGATGTAATTCTTTATGTTGCCCGGACGGTCCCAGTCCCGGACCTTGTACTCGTAGACTTCCGAGTCCTGGTAGTAGACGGTGGTTCCGGGTTCGCCGCGGGGGGTGTTCTCTATAAGCTCGTAGCCGTTGTAGATGCCGTAGGTCGGGGAGAGCGTGGCGGCGAGGACGAAGCGCATCTGGAAGGCGGGACGGCCGCCGAACTGGAGGATGTGCGGCAGGATGTCGTGGGTGTTGGCGAAGAAGTTCGGGCGCATGTACTCGCTCGGCTCCTCCTGCGTGAGCTCGGTTAGGTACTCTATGATCTCCGCCTTCTCGTTGCGCCAGGTAAAGTACGTGTAGGACTGGTTAAAGCCGATCTTGCCCAGGCCCTGCATGATGCGCGGCCGGGAGAACGCCTCGGCCAGGAAGATCACGTCCGGGTGCTCCTCCCGGACCTCCCGGATCAACCACTCCCAGAACGCGAACAGCTTGGTGTGCGGGTTATCCACCCGGAAAGCCTTCACCCCCTGCTCGACCCAGAATAACACCACGTCGAGCCATTCCCGCCAGAGGTTCTCCCAATCCTCTGTTTCCCAGTCTACGTTCACGATGTCCTGGTACTTCTTCGGCGGGTTCTCGGCGTACTTCATCGTCCCGTCCGGGCGGAACTTGGACCACTCGGGATGCTCTTTGATGTAAGGATGGTCCGGGGAACACTGGATCGCGAAGTCCAGCGCCACCTCCATTCCGTGCCCCTCGCAAGCCTGCACGAAGTGCCGGAAGTCTTCCAGTGTCCCGAGTTCCGGGTTGATGGCTTTGTGTCCCCCCTCTTCGCTCCCGATAGCGTAGGGGCTGCCGGGATCGTCGGGGGCGGCGGTGGGGGCGTTGTCCTTGCCCTTGCGGTGGGTTGTGCCGATAGGGTGGATGGGGAGCAGGTAGACTACATCGAACCCCATCCCCGCTATCTCCGGCAATCGCTCCTCGGCTTCCCGGAACGTCGCGCCCCGGCCCGGCTCCGTGCCCTGCGAACGGTGGAACATCTCGTACCAGGCCCCGTAGCGGGCCGCGACCCGGTCCACTACAACTTCCAGCGTCTTGTAGACGGTCGAGGCGGAGTGGTCCGTGTTCCGGTACATCAGATCCCGCGCCTCCAAAGAACGCAAGAGCGCCAGCCGCTCCTCGTAGGAGTCCGCATCGAGTTGCTTCAGCATCTTGTAGAGCTTCTTGTCCGAAAAACGTTCGGCGGCTTCATATAGCAGCTCGCGACCTTCGATAAGTTCCAGTTCAACGTTCTGGCCGGCCTCGACCTTTTTGCTGACCTCCCGGCGCCGGGACCCGAAATGGTCCGGCCAGGCTTCGAGGGTGTACTCGTAGGAGGTGTTTTCTGAAAGGTCGAGAGCGCCGGTCCAGAGGTCGAGACCGGGATTGTAGAGCGTCATGGGTGTTTCGGACCATTCCTCTTCATCCTTTTTACGTTGTTTGAGCACGGCGGAGATGGCGTCGTGGCCGTCACGGTAGATGTCTGCCCAGACCTCCAGGCGGTTGCCGACTTCGCGTTTCACCGGGTGGCGGCCGCAATCCAGTTCCGGGCGCACGCCTTCTATGATGATGCTCTCGTAAGTCTCAGTCATTTATCCTCCGGCAAACGGCCGTAAAAGTCTCAACATTCCGGCGCTTAGAATAGCGGTACCCTCCCGGAATACGCAATAGCTCTCGCCGCCGAGAGTGTACAAGCAATCAACGGGGTAGAATGCTGCAAGAAGACGGCTAGATTGGAGACCAGTGGCTAACAATTCAGTATCCAGCATAACCGACAGCGAATCACCGGAGGAACTCTTCGAGAGCTACCATGGTGGCGACGACGAAGTACCCATCGGGGCCTACGCCACGCTCGTAGGAGTTTTCAGTTCCATCTTCGCGCTGTTCCTGCTGCTCACGCGCTTTACGGGTCGCGAGTTGCCGGAGCGGGTAAAGCTCGCCGATATGGCGCTGCTCGGCGTGGCGGCCCACAAACTGAGCTACATTGTCAGCAACGCCTCGGTAACGAGCTTCCTGCGCGCCCCCGTAACTGAGCTGCAGGAGGTTAAGAGTCCGACAAACTTAGAGGAGAAGCCTCGTGGCTCCGGGCTGCAGAAAGCGCTCGGGAGCCTGCTCACCTGCCACTTCTGCCTCGGTATGTGGGTTACGGCGTTCTTCTCCTACGGGCTCGTGCTCGTCCCCCGGGCGACTCGTTTCGTGGCGAGCATCTTCACGATACTCGCGATCTCGGACTTCACCCACCAGAATTACAAACGCACCATAAACAAGGCGAACGAATAGACTTTTTCGAGCCGGGGAGGATCCAGATGTCAGAGCAGAACGAAAATCCCGGAGAACAGGGCGACTCTATCCTCCTCAACTGGGCCTGCACGAACTGCGGCTACCGCATAGAAGGCACCCCGCCCGACAAGTGTCCCGACTGCGGCGCCGGCAAAGAGCAGTTCGACGAGATCCCGATACCGGGTTTCTAGACCCCAATTACCCAACGTTACATTTCCTTAACCTCCCCGCAATAGTACCTTAACACAATTGTTACCAAGTTAGCCCTTATCTGTAATCACAACGTTATGTGAGTTGGTTAAGGTTCTTTAAGACGCTAAGGAGTAAGGAAAGGAGTAAGTGATGTTGAAGAAGTTGATAGTTTTGGTGGGGATGCTGGCGATGTTGCTCGTCGTGGCCGCCCCGGCGATGGCCCAAGCGGATAAGGAACACTCGGGCACCGGTTTACTACCAGAGCAGCCCTACAATGCATCAGGAGAAGCGGATTCCCTCTATACTCTAACCGACGAAGCAACCGGTATTTCATACGAGCTATATAGTGGTTTCGCGGAGCTTGAGGATTTCGCGGGCCAGCGGGTCTACTTCGAGGGACTGCAACAAGGACCCCCGACACAAGGCCCCATACAGGTAAACGTAACTTATATAGAGCCTGTTGGAACAGAGGGTATCGAAACTAATGCCGAGGTTTCGGGTGTGATCTCCCCGAACCCGGATGCGCTCGTCCCTGGGGGCGAGCCTACATCTCACCTCATTACGGAAGACGGCACGGGCGATGTGTACGAGATATCCAGCTACACCCAGGGAGTGGACCTTTCGCAACACGAAGAACAGTTCGTAACGATCTACGGCATCTTTCAAACCCATGGCAATCCATTGTCCAGCTTCGACGATCCTAGCGAGGTGCCGATAGCCGTTACGGAAGTATACTCGGACTACGATCCGGCTCCGGAAGCCGAGGTGACGGGCCGGATCCAACCCGTAGCAGAGCCAATGGCTGAAGGCCCCACGCACACCATCACCGAGACCGGGACGGGCGACGTCTACGACCTCTGGAGCGACGCTGTGGACCTCACGCAGTACGAGGGTACGCAATCAACGATCTACGGCGTTTTCCAAACCCTGGGCAGCCCGCTATCCAGCTTCGAAGATCCCACCGACGTTCTGATAGCGGTGAACGAAGTAGAACTCATCAGCGAAACCTCGTCCGACGAGACATCCGCTGAGGACCAATACCAGGGTGTGGGCACCACCACGGGGGGGGGCACCCGCGGAAGATCAGTATCAGGATGTGGGCACCACCACGGAGGAGCCGGCGGAAGCCGATGACACCGGTTCTGACGGCGGCATCGTTAGCGTTCTCCCGGACACCGGCGGCTTTTCACCGGCTGCTATCGGCCTGGTCGCCTTGCTGCTGCTTGGTGGTGGCGGACTGCTGGCTCACGGTTTTATCCGGCAGCGATAACCCGGATAAAAAGTTTCGGCCGGGTGTGTGGGCGAGAGCCTACGCATCCGGCTCTCCTATGCCCCCGACGCAACGGTTGCCCGAGAGCGGGGCCAGCTCGCTAATTCTGAACTGGTCTACGAACTCCCGGAGGCGCGGGTCGTTTGCTCCGTCCAGGTAGATCTGGTTTCTCCAGGCGGTCGCGACTACGGGGGCGGGCAGGTCCGGGTAGGGACTGACTATTACGTACTCTTCATCGCCGTAGGGTCGTAGCTGTTCTATCTGGTTTGCGGGGAGGTCTGGACTATAGGTGATCCAGACCACCCCGTGATCCAGGCTGTGTACGGCGGTCGCGTTGCCCACGGGCTCCGGGTAGAACCCACAGTTCTGCCAAAGCGGAGAATGCTTCCCGTTGGTCGGCGGGTCGCGGTCGTAGTCGATCCGCCCCTCCACCAGCGCGTTTCCTCTGGACGGGTAGGTCTTTACCCCCTCGGGGGGGTTCTGCGGCAGCGGTTGGGACTCATCCCGCTCCTGCCCGTCGGCCGGCATCATGTTCGTTACTTCGTTCGGGCCGATCTCGGCGTTCGGGTTGTAGGCGTTCTCCTCGGCCGTAGTCTCCGCCATCGCGGCGGTCGTCTCGCCGGAGGCGCTGTCGCCCCCAACGGTCGTTGCGGAAGACGGCTGCGTGCCACCGCCAGCCGTCCCCGACGAGTCTTCGCTCCCGCAACCTACCGCGAGGAAAACGAAAACACTTATAAAGGCGAGACTTCGGGTGGGACGTTTGCCAAACAAATTCATAGCCTCCTTCGGTGCTTTCGGCGCTGCTTCTTTGTGAATAATACGGTCCCACCGGCCGCCCGGATGTACGCGCGCGGACAAAGGACGGGAAAGCCTATGCCCCGCCACGGCCACCCATCCCGCCCAACACGCCCGCCGAGAGCTTTAGCCCCCCGTCCAGGGCTTCTTGGTCAGGCTTCCCAGAGAGCCAAGCGGCGAGAAATCCCGCGCATAGGGCGTCTCCGGCTCCCGTCGCATCCACAACTTGTGTAGCAACCGCCGGAAGCGGCTTTCGTACGCCGTCCGGGCCCGCATACAGCGCACCCTCCGCACCGAGCTTGAGCACGACGCCGGGATAGTGACCGGCCAGAGCTTCCGCTATAGCGTCGGGGTCTTGCAAGCCGCTCAAAAAGGCTCCTTCTTCGCGGTTCGGGAAGCAGAGGTCGACGCCTTTCGTCCACTCCAGGAATTTTTCGGGGCCGATATCTTCCAGCAGCGGCACGGATGATGGGTCTACGGAGGCACTCATGCCGGACTCCCGCGCCAGTCGTAGGGCTTCCAGGGCAGTTTCTTTCCGGCTGTCGCCGAGGAACAGGTAGCCCGAGAGGTGCAGATGGGTTTCTTTCTGGAAAAGCTCCGTCGGAAGGTCTTCCGGGCTCAGGGTTTCGCCGGCGCCGCGGTCGGTGATCATGGTCCGCTCCCCTTCCCCGTCCACCATCACGAAAACTTTCCCCGTCTCCAGGGAAGGTTCGCGGACTACGTGCATCACGACCCCAACCCGCTCCAACTCCCCTACCAGATACTCTCCGAAAACGTCGTCGCCGACCCGTCCGACGAAGTGCGTTTCTATACCGAGCCGGGCGAGCCAGTAGGCGGTGTTCGCCCCGGAGCCTCCGGCCTCAGCGTGGATAGTTGTGAAAGTGTCGGTCCCGAAGGCCACAGAATCTACCTTCGCGAGCAGATCGTAGACGAGGTCCCCAACTACGATGACCCGTGGCGCGCTCATTCCGCGGCGTTTGCGTGGGCCACGGCGATGCGGGCGGCGAGCCGGGCGTTGTTCCGGATTATCTGCTTGTTGATCCGCAAGCTCTCCCCGCCGGTCGCCCGGTGGAAGTGATCCAATAGAAAAGGCGTAACCTGCTTGCCGCGCACGTTCTGGCTCCGTAGTTCCTCCAAGCCCTCTTCCAGCACCCGGTCGTGGAGGTCGGGGTCCAGTTGCTCGTTCTCCGGGATGGGGTTGGAGATCACGACCGCCGAGTCGTTCGAAACCTCGCGCCGGGCAACCAACACACAGGCGGCTTCTTCCTCATCCTCTACAGCCCAATCCAGTGGCTCTCCGGAGTCGGCCAGGTAGAAACCGGGGAAGCGCAGAGTACGGTAGCCGACCACGAGAACGCCCAGCGTTTCTAGCTGCTCCAGGGTGGCCGGCAAGTCGAGGATGGACTTAACACCGGAACAGACCACGGCGACCGGCGTCCGGGAGAGCGCCGCGAGGTCCGCGGAGACGTCCCAACTCTCCCGCGCCTCCCGGTGGACGCCGCCGAGACCGCCGGTGGCGAAGAGGTTTATACCAGCACGGGCGGCGAGGTGGGCGGTGGCGGAGACGGTCGTGGCACCGTGACTCCCCTTTGCCACGGCTGCGGGGAGGTCGCGCACGGAGAGCTTCGGGATGGCGTCGGTGTTCGCCATCAGCTCTAGTTCAGCGGGTTCCAGCCCGACTTTCGCAACCCCGCCTATTACTCCGATGGTAGCGGGCACGGCTCCTTCTTCGTAGATTATGTCTTCAACTTCGCGGGCGAGCTCAAGATTGTCAGGGCGTGGGAGGCCATGGGCGATGAGGGTGGATTCGAAGGCCACGATCGGGCCGCTTTTTTGCAGGACGTCGGCTACTTCGGGACGGATCTCCACGTGCAGATCATAGCGGCTCTTTACGCGGCGGGCTCTACGCAGCGTGGATCGTCGTTGGAGGGACTGTTTACGAAACGGCTTACCGGATAGGCTTGCATATCTTCGGAGGGGTAAGGTTTCAGCAGACCGGTTAGCGAGCCCTTTTCCTGTACGTCGGGGTCGAGCCAGAAGTCGTAGTTTTCGGGGTCCAGGATCACCGGCATGCGGTTGTGGACGGGGGCTAGGAGATCGTTTGCCCCGGTGGTGAGGATGGTGCAGGAGTGGACCTCGGGGCCGCCGTCTTCCTGCCACATCTCCCAGAGCCCGGCGAGTGCGAAGGGGCGCTCATCTCGCAAGCGGATGTGGAAAGGTTGTTTTGGGCCGTTTGTTTTCCGCCACTCGTAGAATCCGTCGGTGGGGATCAGGCAGCGGCGTTTCTTGAATGCGGCACGGAAAGAGGGTTTCTCGGCGGCGGTTTCGGAGCGGGCGTTGATCATGCGCGCCCCGATCTCCGGGTCGTCGGCCCAAGAGGGGATCAAACCCCACCGCATCATCTCCAGCCTACGCTCCTCGCCGTCCCCCAGAATCGTCGCAACGTCCTGGGTCGGCGCTACGTTGTAGCTGGGAGGGATCTCCGGTAGCTCACCGGAGAGGCCGAACTCCTCCGCGAGCCTCCCCTTCGGGGTCGTCAACGTATACCTTCCACACATCCGCATTCTCCTGTTAGCAGGCGACTACTTTCAGGGTAATTTTACCCGGATGGAAACGCTCTCCCACCGCCGAGTTATCCTTACCGGCCGGTGTTTCCGAACAGCCGGTTGCGGGATTCTTCGTCTACCTCTTCGATGGGTTGACGCAGCTCTTCACCCACGGCCAGGCCGCGCTCTACGGCGGGGCGGGCACCTACCTGCTCGAACCAGCGATAAAGGTTGGGGAAGTCGTTCATGTCCTGCCCCTGGCGCTCGTAGGAGACGAGCCAGGGGTAGATCGCCACGTCCGCTATCGAGTAGTCCCCGACGAAGTAGTCGTTTTCTGCAAGATGCCGGTCCATGACGCCGTAGAGACGGGCGGCTTCATTGGTGTAGCGGTCTACAGCGTAGGGAATAGTCTCCGGCGCGTATCCCCGGAAGTGGTGGGCCTGGCCGAGCATCGGGCCGACGTGGCCCATCTGGAACATCAGCCACGACAGTATCTCGTAGCGCACGCGGGGAGTTTGGGAGAAGAATTGGCCGGTCTTCTCGGAGAGGTAGATCAGGATGGCGCCGGACTCGAAAAGCGAGATCGGGCCGCCGTCCGGACCTTCGTGGTCCACGATAGCGGGCATCTTGTTGTTCGGGCTGATCTTTAGGAACTCTTCCTCGAACTGGTCCCCGGCGGCAATGTCTACCGGAACCACGTTATAAGGAAGGCCAACCTCTTCGAGAAAGATGGAGATCTTCCACCCGTTTGGGGTCGGCCAGTAATGAAGGTCTATAGGTTGCGGCATCCGTAGCTCCTCGTATGGTTTGCGCTAATACCGGGCGCTATTGTACTACCCGGCCCGGCGCACCCCGGAGCACGGGTGCCGCTTTGTTGAGGGTTAAGCTGCCGTGTGGGAACGGAGGGCCTGACCGGCTTCTCCGCTGCCGAGGGCTATAACGGCTTCGCGCTGGATTTGGCGCACGCGCTCCCGGCTTATGCCGAGTTCCTCGCTGAGTTGGGCGAGGGTGCCGGCCTCCTGGTTGTCCAGGCCGTAGCGACGGATCAGGACGTACCGGGCCCGCTCCGGGAGGCGCTCGATGGCCTCCTTGAGTTGGTCCTTCTCCATGTCCCGCAGTACAACGCCGGGCGTGTCGGAGGCCTGTTCGTCCTCGATAAAACTGCCGAGCTCGGAGGAGTCGTCTTCGGAGCCTATCGGCTTGTCGAGGCTGGTGGCGTCCGGCATGGCGCTCTTTACGTCCTGCACCTCTTCGAGGGTCCAACCGAGTCGCTCGGAGATCTCCTCTTCCAGAGGCTCCCGCTCGAGCTCCGCAGAAAGCTCGTTGAACGTCCGGGAGACCTTCCGGATCTTCTCCGTCATATGCACCGGAACCCGGATGGTGCGACCCTTGTCCGCAACGGCCCGCTGCACGGCCTGGCGTACCCACCACGTCGCATACGTCGAGAAACGATAACCCTTGTCCGGATCGAACTTCTCGACGGCCCGCATCAGGCCGATGTTGCCCTCCTGGATGAGGTCCTCGAACGGCAGCCCATATCCCCGGTACTTCTTCGCCACGCTCACGACGAGCCGCAGGTTCTTCTCTATAAGCCGCTGGCGGGCTTTTTCGTCACCGTTGTTGGCCCGATTTGAAAGCTCGATCTCTTCCTTGTGCGTGAGCAGATTGCCCCGGCCGATGTAGGCCAGGTAGCTCGGCAGTAGCTCCGGGGTCTGGGAGCCCCGCGTCGTAGGTCGTGTTCCCGTATAAGTTGCCATCCTGTAAACTCCTCCTTTGAAACCGCCCGAAGGGCCGGAGACAATAAGCCTCCGACCCCCCGAAAATCCGCCTGAGTAGTGGCTACCCTACCGGACAGCCTTTTTCGCTACTTCAAGGCCCTCCTTGTAGTAGGAGAACGGAGCATACACGAAGTCCATGTAGGAATCTACGCTCTGCTCAACAAGGCTCTGCAAAGCCCCCCGCTGCTTCTCAGCCCGCTCTACCATCTCCTGCGTCATCGCCCGGTTGCTCTCGGCCTGCTGACGAAGCTCCTTGATCGAGCTGTCGACAACCCCCTGGGCAAAGCGCACGTTCCGCTCCTGCAGCCCGACGGTGTGGTCTATGACCGTCTGGTACGAGTCCTTGGTAGTCTGCGCCATCTTTTCTACCGACTCGTTCATCTTTTCTGTACTTGCCACAGTAAAACCTCCAAGACGTTTGCTAGCTCCTTATATATGCAGTTTACATATAGATGTGGTTTTGTCAAACTCGTAGGGTTCGAGGGTATCTTGGTAGATTCTGCGGCGTTCCGGGCACTTTCGAGATTGTGGAATGCGGCCGTTTAGCCGGAGAGGTTTTGGAGAAAGCCTACGATGCGGGCTTCGGCCCAGAAGCGGTCTTCTTTTTCGTCGGAGATAAAGGCGACGTGGCCGCCGTGGGCCGGGATTTCGGTTTTGAGATCGAGGTTGTTCGAGACCCCCGGTTTTTGCAGGGGTTCGGCGGGCACGAAGGGGTCGTCTTGCGCGTGGATCACGAGCGTCGGCACCCGGATCTGCGCGACGCACCGGATGGCGCTGGCGCAGAAGTAGTAGTCTTCGGCGCTGGCGAAACCGCCGTAGGGGGCGGTGTAGAGCTCGTCGAAGTCCCGGACGGTTTGCAGGAGGTTCAGGTCCTGCAGGTCGTAGCGTTCGGGGTAGATCTCTTTTTTACGTTTCAGGAGCCGCCGAAAGCCTCGGACGAAGTAACTTTGGTAGGGGCGATTCGAGGGTAGCTCTAGCTTTCGGACGGTCGCGTCGAGGTCCAGTGCGGGTGAGACGGCGCACACGCCCATAAGTTCCGGCGGCGCGTCATCTCCCATTTCGCCGGCCATTTTGAGGGCGAGATTACCGCCCATCGAGAAACCCGCCACGAGGATGTCGCCCAGGCCGTCGTTCTCCGCCAACTCGCGGACCACGGCCGCCAGGTCCCCCGACATCCCGCTGTGGTACAGCGTCGGGGTCAGGTGCTCCGTGCCGCCGCAGTTTCGCTGGTTAAGCCGCACCACGTTTGCATCGGCCCGGTAAGCGCGTCGTGCGGTGCCAAGAAGATACGAACTGTCACACGAGCCGCCGAGACCGTGTACGAGGACGAGCGTAGGACGGCGGGTGCGGTTTTCGTGCCAGCGGCAGCGGGCGAGAAGGCGAGCGTTAGGCCCAACCTCGAAAATGCGGGGTTCGTCCGGCAGTGCGGATTCGTGGCGGGGCCACGCCGCGGCGGCGAGCGTCTGGGTGTGTCCGTTGCGGAGCAACGCGTGCGGGCGGAACGGCTTCACGGTCGGGGCGGTTCCGTCTTCACTCCTGGTAGTTGCCGCGTGGCGTTTATCCGTCCGTCCCGGCCTTTCTGGTGTCGGCTAACTCGCTCTGATGCCTCCTGATGGTAATTGTAGTCCGCTGTAGGCCGGGTCGCGGTTCGAACCGGGGCGGGGCAGGAGGATGACGATAAGTGAAAGAGACGATTGGGAACCCGGGATTCGCAGAATACAATACTTTCTAGCGCTCCGGTCGCCGGAGTAGGATAGGGTAGAACATTCGAGAGGAGTAGTATTTGATCCCCGGTATCAGGCAGGTCGGTAGTGCTCGCCGGAGAACGGGCGGCGTTCTCTGCGGAATGGCGGGGTAGCGTTGCAGCCGATTGTTTCCATATCTAAGCTCTCGAAAACTTACGAGTCCGGATTTCAAGCGCTAAAAAACATCGACCTCGAGATCGAGCGTGGTGAGATCTTTGCTCTTCTAGGCCCGAACGGGGCTGGGAAGACGACGCTCATCAACATAACCTGCGGGATCGTGAACCCGGGCAAGGGCGAAGTGTTGGCCGACGGACACGACATCATCTCCGACTATCGCGCGGCGCGGTCCGTGATCGGGCTGGTGCCGCAAGAACTGGTGACGGACTCTTTCGAGACCGTTTGGGCAACCGTCAGCTTCAGCCGGGGGTTGTTCGGCAAAAAGGCGAACCCCGACCACATCGAGAAGGTTCTCCGCGACCTCTCCCTGTGGGACAAGAGAAACGATAAGATCGTAACGCTCTCCGGCGGCATGAAGCGGCGGGTCATGATCGCCAAGGCCCTCTCCCACGAGCCGCGCATCCTGTTTCTCGACGAGCCGACGGCCGGCGTGGACGTAGAGCTGCGCCGGGACATGTGGCAGATGGTACGCTCGCTGCGCGAGGGCGGCGTGACCATCATCCTGACCACGCACTACATAAACGAGGCCGAAGAGATGGCCGACCGCATCGGGGTCATAAACAACGGTGAGATAATGCTGGTCGAAGACAAAGCCGAACTCATGCGAAAGCTTGGCAAGAAGCAACTGGCGCTCCTGTTGCACGACAAGCTGGAAGAAATACCCGCTGAACTCGACGGTTACAGTTTAGAGCTTGCCGAAGGCGGCACCCGGCTCGTCTACAATTACGACGCCCGGACGGACCACGCGGGTATCCCCGCCCTGCTCGCGGACCTGAACGCGGCGGGCGTTAGGTTCACGGACCTGCAGACAAAGCAAAGCTCTCTGGAGGAGATCTTTGTCGACCTGGTGAAAGAAGGACAATGAACTTTTACGCGATCCGGGCGATTTACAAGTTCGAGATGGCCCGCACCCTGCGCACGGTGCTCCAGAGCATCGTCTCGCCCGTTATCTCTACGTCGCTGTACTTCGTCGTGTTCGGCGCGGCGATAGGCTCGCGCATACAGAATATCGACGGCATCAGCTACGGCGCTTTTATCGTGCCGGGGCTCATCATGCTCTCGTTGCTGACCCAGAGCATCACCAACGCGGCGTTCGGCATCTTCTTCCCCAAGTTCACGGGGACTATCTACGAGATCCTGTCGGCGCCGGTTTCGTACGTCGAGATCCTGCTGGGTTACGTCGGGGCGGCGGCGACCAAGTCGGTGATACTGGGCCTCATAATCCTCGGCACCGCGAGCCTGTTCGTGCCGCTGGAGATCTCGCATCCTTTCTGGATGCTCGTGTTCTTAGTGCTCACGGCGATAACCTTTAGCCTCTTCGGCTTCGTGCTCGGCATCTGGGCCGACGGTTTCGAGAAGTTGCAGCTCGTGCCGTTTCTCATCGTGACGCCCCTTATTTTTCTGGGCGGCAGCTTCTACTCCGTCGACATGCTACCGCCGGTCTGGCAGACGATTACGCTCTTCAACCCGGTCGTCTACCTGATAAGCGCCTTCCGCTGGAGCTTCTACGGGACCGCCGACGTAAGCGTCGCCCTGAGCATGAGCATGACGGTCCTCTTTCTCGCCGTATGCCTGGCTACCGTGTGGTGGATCTTCAAAACCGGCTACCGGCTGAAGTCATAGTTTGTAGTCGGGTGGGGCAAGGAGCAAACGTCTGAGATCCCGGGTCGAATCCGCCGGTTCTTCCGCACTCTTTCCGCCGGGCAGCGTAAGTAGTAGATAAGTAGATAGCCCCGGGAGAAGCACTAGTAAAATATCTGTTGTTCCTCAAACTCTACGAAATCATAGGAGTTGCTTATGCCGCCTGCTGAACGGCCGCCGCTTTTCCACCGGAGAATACAAGGTTTGCCGGGTTCCGATATACCGACGGTCTTTTCGTCTTGAAGGTAGGACGGCTAAAAAGCGTCGGGGAAGTAGGCGTCGGCGCGTGGCGGGCGCTGGAACCCGCGGACTTCCCGTTTTTCGACTACGAGTTTCTTTTGGGGCTGGAGAACTCCGGCAGCATCGGACGGAGGAGCGGGTGGTCGCCGGCTTACCTGATCTGCGAAGAAGGGGGCCGGCTTCTGGGCGCGTTGTGCCTCTACGTCAAGACGGATAGCTACGGTGAGTACATCTTTGATTGGGAGTGGGCCAACGCCTACCGGGAACACGGGCTCTCCTACTATCCGAAGTTGACGGCCGCCGTTCCTTTTACGCCCGCCACGGGTCCCAAGTTGCTCTTGAACCGGAACCTCGACGCCGCGCGGGGTAGCAAGGTAAAAAGTACGCTGCTCGACGCGGCGCGGCATATGGGAGAAGCCCTCGACGTTAGCTCGTCTCACGCCCTATTTCTGCCCGGCGGAGAACTAGAGGACTTCGAAGAGCGCGGGTTCGGCATCCGGCACTCGCTGCAGTTCCACTGGCGTAACGGAGGGTACGAGGCTTTCCCCGATTATCTGGGCGCGCTGGAGAGCAAACGGCGACGTCAGATCTCCCGGGAGCGGCGGCAGCTAGAAGACGAAGGGATACAGATCGAACGCCTGACGGGTGGGGATCTCTCGCCCGAACACGCGCGGGTTATGTACCGTTTCTACGTCAGCACCCTGGACAGGAAGTGGGGTATGCCGTACCTGACCGGGCCGTTCTTCGAAGAAGTCTTCCAGACGATGAAAGACCGCATCCTGCTCGTGCTCGCCCGCGACAGCCGGACGCGGCGCCCGATCGCGGGCGCGCTCAACTTTTTCAAGGACCGGACTCTTTTCGGCCGCTACTGGGGCGCCTCGGAAACCCGCCGTAACCTGCACTTCGAGCTTTGCTACTACCAGGCCATCGAGTTCGCCATCGAACGCGGCCTGACGCTTTTCGAAGCCGGCGCCCAAGGCGAACACAAGCTCGCCCGGGGCTTTCTGCCCACGATCACCTACAGCGCCCACGACATCCGGCACCCGGCGTTCCGCCGCGCCATAGGCCAATACATCGAAGAAGAGAAGAGATACCTCGCCGAAACCGTGGAGATGTACGGGCGCACAACCCCTACAAGGGTTAGAGGTTTCAGGTTACAGGTATCAGGCTTCAGTCCCTACAAACCTCCATCCGGACGCTCCTCCTTCTCAGAGTCGGAGTGAGCTACTTTTCCGGGCGTTGCACTAGAACTTTGTTCGCAAAAAATCTGTCCACTGAATAGAAAAGCTGAGGGCTGAAACCTGATGCCTGATGCCGCGCTCCGAAATGCTCGCATTTCGGAGCGCTGTGCTAGTAGCGCCGGCCCCGCTGGCGGTTGATGTCGAAGCGGGCCGAGTCCGAGACGGCCATCACGGCCATCACGCCGCACTGGACGGGGTCGCTGACCACGAGGTCGGCGGCGTCGGTGACGCTGCCGGGCATGTTTAGCGAGAGCACGACGATGCCTTCTGCGCGGATTTCCCGGACGGCCCGGGCGACATCGCCGCCCATCATTGCCCCGGCGAGGACCAGGGCCACGGCCCTCGGGAGCCGGGCGACGGCCCGGACGGCGCGGGCCAGGTTCTCTTCGCCGACCAGCGGGATGGTGTCTATGGAGATCCGCTCGCCCCGGATGTTGTGCCGGTCGGCTTCGGCGACCGCCCCGATCACCACCTGTCCTACCTGGGCGCCGCCGCCAACCACGATTATTCGTTTGCCGTATACGTTTGCGAAAGAGGGCGCCTCTTCTACGGTGTGTACCAGCGTCAGCGCCTGGAGGTCCCGGATCAGGGCGCGCATACCGTCCCCGGTGAGGTTTTCCAACTCGAAGTAGACCGTCGAGGTGTTGTCGCGCCGCCCGGCGATGTCCACGTAGGTGATGTTCGCCCGGTGCCCGGAGATTATGCTCGTGAGCGCGTTGAGCGAGCCGGGGGCGTCTACGGACCGGACCATCAGGGCGCGAAGGCCGGCCTCCTCGACCGGCTTTCCGACCGGCTTCTCGAAGGGTTTCTCACCCATCGTCACCCGCCGTCGTCCATCGACCCGGCCCGGACGATTTCGGAGAAAATCGTTTCACCTTCGGCGTCCTCTTCCCGGTCCTGACGGATCTCCGACAGGCTGGAGGCCGGGATCAAACCAAGTTCCGCGGCGTGTTCGGCGGCTTCGACCGTGTCGTCCACGAGGAGCATCGTGGTGCCGAGCGACTTCATCTCGTCGGCGATCTCACACACCGTCCGGCTCCGGCGCTTGTTTTGAACGTCCCGGATGTAGACGGCCCGGACGCGGCCCGGACGCTCGCGGGAGATCTGGCCATAAGTCTCGGCATCTTCCTGCCCGGAATCCCCGATCAGGACGAACGTCAGGTCCGGGTAGTCGTCCATGATGCCCCGGATGACCTGGAGCTTGTGCTCCCGGTGGTTCATCCCGCGCAGAACGTCTTTCAAGCCGCCCCAGTCTTTGAGGAAGATGGGACCCGCCGGAATATCCTGGAGTTTCAAAAAGTCTTCCAGGAGATCGTAGATGTTCCACGGGCCGGTAGAGACGTAGAAAACCGGGTTTCCGGCCCCGCCGTTTCCGGCCCCGCCGTTTCCGGCCCCGCCGTTTCCGGCCCCGTCTCCGGCTCCGTCTCCGGCTCCGTCTCCGGCTCCGTCTCCGGCTCCGTCTCCGGCTCCGCCGCCGTGCAGCGCCCGGTAGAAGGCGGCCACCCCCTCGAACGGCAACCGGGTGTACGCGTTCGAGAACAGGGTCAGGCGGAGCATTCGCAGGAGGTTTGTCGCCTCGGTGCGAACGATGGTGTCGTCTATGTCGCTGATAACGCCGAACTCGGCGCTTTGCGGCGGCACCAGCACGCGGCCCGTCGCCAGAGACTGCTTCTGGCCTTCGGCTTTGGGCCAAACTAGCTCCAGCTCCACCGGGTGCCAGGTTTGCCCGTTCGGCAGGGGCTCCGGGGGTTCGAGAAAGACGTCTACGAAACCTTCGTTGTCGGCGATAAAGGTCCGTTCCTGGCCCCCGAGGCGGGTTTTCAATCGGGCCCCGGGCACTTCGGCCGAGAGAAACCGGCGCACCATAGCCCGGAAATTTCGCCAGGCCGGGTCGTCGGCGGCGGGGAGACGGATCTTCTTTTCTTCCAGCACCCGGCTCTTGAGGCGGAGCCGCCGCCCCGAACCGTGCCCGCTGTAGGGCACTATGCTGACCGGGCCCAATAGCCCGCGTCGGAGTTTCAGATAGAGCCTGAAACGGTCTACGCGGGGGCCGGCCCACTCCAGTAGTGCCAGAAGCTTTTTCCGCCAGTCGTACATCGGTCCCCTTTCAGGATACGGTCTACTTCTCTCTACCAGAAAACTCTACCGCATGCGCCCGGCTTCGGATACACTCCGGGTAGCCAGCGGCCCGGCGGGTATAATTTCGTCGTTGCCCTTACTCGCAAACTTGCAGAAGCCGCGGAGGTTGCAATTGAAAAACTCGGTTGTCCTGGACCGCATTTCGGAATTATTAGCCCTTACCCCGGCTTTCGACCGGCTGCCGGAGGACGTCCGCGGACAACTTCTGGGTGAGATCTCTTTGCGGTACTACGCCCTCGACGAGGTGATCCTGGAGCAGGGCACTACCACCCACGACTACCTCTACATTATAGAGTCCGGATCCGTCCGGCTGACGGAGAAGGAATCCGGTCGGCTGGTGGACGAGTACGGCGAAAAAGATGTTTTCGGCAACTACGGAATTCTGAACGGCGGCCGGCTCCCCTACGAAGCCCGCGCTACGGAGCCAACGGTCTGTGTGCTGCTCGGGGCGAAAGACTTCCGGGAACTCTACGAAAACCACGGGGACTTCGCCGCCTTCTTCGACAAAGACCTCAAAGGTTACGATGCTGACGGAAGCTCCGGTCCCGACGCTTCAGGCTCCCGGTTGCTCTTCGGGACCACGCTCGGCGAGTTGATCGGCCGGGGGCCCGTGATCTGCTCTCCAGAAGCAACGGCCCGCGAGGTTGCCCAGGCGATGCGGGACGAGAACGCCGACTCTGTAGTCGTTACCGAAGACGACGAAGTTTTGGGAATCCTCACGGACATAGACCTCCGGAACAAGATCGTGGCGGACGGCGTACCACCGGAGACCCTCGTCGACGGCCTCATGCACCGCAACGCCCTGAGGCTGGACGCCGACGAGCCGGTCTTCCAAGCCCTTATGGATATGATGCAACAGCAGACCTATCACGTCGTGGTTTCGGAGCAAAAATCCCCGAAGCCCAAGCTGCTCGGGGTCATCTCGGACAAAGACATCTCGCGGGCCCAGGGCAGCAGCCCGGCCTTTATGACCGAACGCGTCGAGCAGACCAACTCCCCCGAAGACCTCTACGGAATCCGCGGCGAAATAGACAAACTCCTTATCCGGCTGGAGCGCCAGGGCGTAAAACCGAAAGACCTCGTCACCATAAACACGGAACTGAACGACCACCTCATGAAACGCCTCATCGGCCTGGTCGAAGAGGATCTCCGGGAAATGCGCCCCGGGCTGTTCGTGGACCTGCCGTGGGCCTGGCTTTCCCTGGGCAGCGAGGGCCGGGGCGAGATGAGCCTCCTGACCGACCAGGACAACGCCCTCGTCTACGCCGACCCCTCTAGCGAAGACGAGGCGGAGAAGGCGGAGGAGTGGTTCCGCACGCTGGCCGAGCAGGCAAACGAAGTCCTGGCGAGGGCCGGGTTCGCGCTCTGCGAGGGCGGCATAATGGCCCGAAACCCCAAACTGCGGCTGCCCCTCAGCGGGTGGAAAGACTACTTCCGAGACCTTATCTCCAAGCCCGACGCCGACGTGCTGGTGTGGGCTTCGGTGCTCTTCGATTTGCGCGGCCTCTACGGGGACATGTCCCTCGTCCAGGAACTCGAAAACAGCATTTCAGAGTCGCTGGAGAACGGTCGTTCTTTTCTACCCTACATGGTTCAGAACGCGCTGGGTAGCCGACCACCGCTTTCTTTTTTCCGCCGCTTCGTGTTGGAACGCTCCGGAGAGTACCGGCACACTTTCAACGTCAAGCGCCGGGGCGTCAAGCCTCTCACCGACGCCGCCCGCGTGCTCTGCGTTCAACTCGGATACCTCGACTCCGTAAACACCGAAGACCGCCTCCGCTACATCGCCCAACAGATCCCCGGCCTCAAATCCACCGCCGAAGACGCGCTGGACGCCCACAATTACCTGGCCGAGTTGCGCTTCACCCACCACTTGCGGGGCATAGAACGGGGAGAGAAATTGAACAACCAGATCAACCCCTCCGAACTGAACAATACCCAGCAGAACATGCTTAAAGTAGTTTTTTCTACGGTACAAGACGTTCAAGACGCGCTGGCCCGCCGTTTCGGGATGAACAGCAAGATGTAGCGGAATTTTTATCCCGCATTATCCCGAACAGAGGTTACAATTTATAGAAGAAACATCGAAGGAGCGGCAAGCTAAAAAATTTCCGGACGCATTTGACCACATCCAAAAAAGACAACCTTTTACGAGAAATGGACCGCCTGGACCAGCAGATAGCCGGTCTGCGGGTGTACCTCTACGATGCAGAGCTATACCCGGAGCAGGTCGAGCTCTGGCCCCGCATAAAGCGTTCGGTGTCGCTGTTCCTGCTCAGGCGGTACGTGAGGCGGCAGATCCAACAGCTCCACCTGCGCCGCCGGGGGTTCTACAACTGCTACGTGTACCTTTTTAAAGAAGAACCCCGGAGCCAACCTCTCGAACAACGAGAACCGGCCGGAACTACCCGGTAACCCGGCAACCCGATAACCCGGTAGGAGGCGGACCTTCTGCCTCTACCACCACCAGATGACGATGGCCGCCGTCGCCGCCAGTAAGCCGAGCGAGAGGTAACGGTAGTTGAGGTATGGCGGAACGTTTTGGAGGGCGCGGGATTCTTCGGCCCATATGCTCCGCTCCCAGGTGAGGCCATCCACCTTCTCCCGCGGTGGGGCGGCGGTCGCCAGGCTTACGGTGACCAGGAGCAAACAGCTCACCGCGAAGGATATACCCGCCACGTAGAGAAACTGGATAGAACTCAGGCGGAACACCTCGTTGGCGACAAACCCCGCCACCCCGAGCGGAACCCCGATAGCGAGCGTATAGAACGCGCCGTGCCGGTTTGCCCGCCGCCACAAGATGCCCAGGACGAACACCGCGACTACCGGCGGCACCACGTAGGAGAGGACCGATTGGAGGTACTGCCACAGGGTCGGGAAGCGTTGTATCTGGGGTGCCCAGGCGGCCGCGACGACCATCACGACGCCGGTGGTCAGCCGTCCCACCGCCGCCAGGCCGTTCTGTGTAATACCGGGACGGAACGCCCGGACGAAATCCATCGTTACCAGGGTAGAGGCGGAATTAAAGACCGAGTCGACGCTGGAGGTGATCGCCGCTATAAGCGCGGCCAGGACGATCCCGCGCAAGCCCACCGGCAGCAGGTCGAACGCCAGCGTCGGCCAGACCAGATCCGGGTTCGGAAGCCCCGGGTAGAGCACCACCGCCATTGTGCCGGGTAGGATCATGATGAACAGTATCGGCAGCTTTAGCGCCGCCGCGAAAAGCGAGCCCCAGCGGCCGTGGTCCAGGTTTTTCGCCCCCAGGGTTCGCTGCACCATGAGCTGGTTCGTGGTCCAGAAGTAGAGCCCGACGATCAAGACCCCCGTAAGCAACCCCGGCCACGGCAGCGCCGGGTCGTTCGCCGGCTGAATAATGCCAAGCCCGTCCCTCGGGGCGGCGCGCTCGACTGCCTCCCAGGAAGGTATCGCCCGGAAGGTCATCACGGCGATGATGGACGCCCCGGTCATCAGCACCATCGCCTGGAGGGTGTCGCTGAGCACTACCGCCGAGAGCCCGCCGAAGATCGTGTAGATGCCCGCGATCAGCGCGAGCCCTACCACTGAGGTCCACAGCGGCACCGCTGGAAAAAGGGTCCGGATAACCAGCGCCCCGGCGTACAGCGCCGCCGCACAGTCTACAAAGACGTTCGCAAACACGTTGAACGCCGAGAACGCCAGGCGGGAACGCCGGTCGTAACGTTTCTCCAGGAACTCCGGCATCGTGAAAACCCTGCTCCGCACGTAGAACGGCAGGATAAAGAAGACGAAGATGATCAGGACCACAACCGCCATCCATTCGTAGCTGTAGACGGCGATTCCCTGGTTGTAGCCGGCCCCGGCGAGCCCGATAAACGAGCTGCCGCTCATGTTGGTCGCAAAGAGCGAGAGCCCGACCAGCGGCCACAGAAAGTTGCGTCCGCCGAGGAAGTACCCTTCCGCACCGGTTTTGTCCGAGCTGAGGGCGAGCGGGACTATGCGGCTGGCGATCAGGTAAACCACCACGAGCGTAAGGTCTACCGGGCTGACGTCGAAGGTTTGCAAGGCCCGGCCGCTATTCTCTCATGCCGTCGGGGTCTCCTCGGGGAAGATATTCTCCGTAGTGTTCCTCCGGTTCCTCGCGGATGTCTCGCCCGCAGTGCGGGCAGGTTAGCCCTTCTCGGGTTGGCTCTTCTTGATCCTCATCTTCTCCATCGTCGTCCTTATCGCCGAACCCTTCTACGAAACCGGAGGCCAAAATACCGGATGGCAGGGCGACGAGGCCGATACCGAGCAGGGCCGTTATGGCGCCGAAGAGCCGACCGAGCGGCGTTACGGGATAGACGTCGCCGTACCCGACGGTGGTGAGCGTAACCGCCCCCCACCACAGCGTCGCCGGGATGCTGGAGAACGCCTCCGGCTGGGCGTTGCGCTCGGCGAAGTACATGATGCTGGAAGAGAAGACGAGCAGCACGAGCGTTACGCTGAACGTGGCGGCGAGCTGCTGGCGCTTCCGCACGAACACCGCGGCGAACATCCGCAGCGACTCCGAATAACGGAACATTTTGAAGATCCGCAATAGCCGGAAGATAAACGTGGCCCCCGCAAGCTGCGTGTTCGGGAAAAACAGAATGAGGTAGAACGGTAGAAACGCTATGAGGTCCACAATCGCCAGCGGCGTAAACACGAACTTCAGCCGCCCAAGCACGGGACGCTTGTACCGCTCGTCCGCCGTACACGACCAGAGCCGGAAGACATACTCGTCGGTAAAGATGATTATGCAAAATACCTCCACCGAGCGCAACAGAATCCCGTAATCCTCTATAACGCCGGCCATCGTCCGCAGCATCGCCGCCAGGACGCTCACGATTATCACCGAGACAATAAACACGTCGAAGATGCGGCTTTCGAGATCCCCCTGCCGCGCAGGCTCCAGGATCTCGTAAACCCGGCGCTTGTTCGAGTTTTGCAGCCTGTCTTTTCCGGCTTCGATCATCTTGCAAGCCATTATCCGCCGTCGCATCGGGTTTATCCACAAAAACGGCCACAAAAGCCCCCGTTTGTTGGTGTACGCGGACCGGGATAAACGCCGGCTCAAGTCCCTTTATCGAGGTGGCGATTCCGGGGAAAGGTATCGGTAGCAAGATACCGGTATTCAAAGAATCCGCTAAACTTCGATAGAAGATATGAATAAGAATTTTTCCGGAGGGGCGTGGGCATGAGGATAGATTTTCTGTATTTCGAGGACTGTCCTTCTCACGAGCAAGCTCTCGAACGGCTACGAAAGGTGCTAAAGGAAGCGGGTGTGGAAGCGGAGGTTTCGGTAACCGAAGTAACCACGGAAGAGCAAGCACTGGATGTCGAGTTCATCGGTTCTCCCACCATCCGGATCGAAGACAAAGACATAGACCCCGTCCTGGAGCAACCGAACTACGCCCTCTCCTGCCGCACCTATCACCTGGAAGATGGCCGCATCTCACCGCTACCCTCGGAGGCCATGATCCGGCGCGCCGTAGAGTCCGCCATGCAAACCGGCCAACATCCGGCCCGTTGAAGCGAAATACGAAAGGAAAAATATGACGAACCTCAGCATCGGTGACGAAGCAGCACCTTTCGATCTGCCCGGCGTGGACGATGAAACTCACAGCCTTTCAGACTACGCAGAGAAAGCAGCCATCGCCGTTATCTTCACCTGCAACCACTGCCCCTACGCCCGGGCGTGGGAGGATCGCGTAGTCTCGATACAAAATGATTACACTTCCGCCGGCTTGCAGGTATTGGCGATCAACGCCAACGACGCGGACAAGTACCCGGACGACGGTTTTCCGCAAATGCAGCAACGCGCCGAAGAAAAGGGCTTCAACTTCCCCTACCTGCATGACGAGTCGCAAGAGGTAGCCGCCGCCTACGGCGCCGGGCGCACCCCGGAAGTCTTTCTCTTCAACGGCAACCGGAAGCTCGTGTACCACGGCGCGATAGACGACAACTACGATGAGCCGGAAAACGTGCGGACCGCCTACCTTCGTGACGCCGTAGAAGCCGTGCTGGCAGGCGATGAGCTTTCTAACCCGCAGACGCGTCCGATAGGCTGCTCGATCAAGTGGAAGTAGGTACCTAGGATCTACATTAGCCAAAAAGTCGCAGTCGGAGTGGCTCGTGCCCGGTACCGGCTTAAATTCGTCCTCCAGCGTTCATTCTATGCACGGTTCTACGTATCAAACGATGTACGATATGGTGTATTAGCCAAAAGATTGTATTCAAAGAGGAGATCCTGGTGCGAACGACCATCAACCTCGATGACCAACTACTTGAGGAAGCTGAGCGGGTCACCAATTTGAAAGGACGAACCGCCCTGGTTCACGAAGGGTTGCGGGCCCTGATCAAACGCGAGAGCGCCCGGCGTCTGGCCCGTCTCGGAGGTAGCGGGCCCGGCTTGCAGCCAGTTCCCCGCCGGCGTTCAGAGTCGGCTTGAGCCGGTGATCCTGGTAGATACCTCTGTCTGGATCGACCACCTGCGCTCCGGAGAGACTCTGCTGGCCGATATCCTTGAGAGCATGGAGGTCATAATGCACCCTTACGTGCTGGGAGAGCTAGCCTGCGGCAACCTCCAGAACCGCCGCGAGACACTTCGCTTGCTGGGCAACCTGCCTATGGCCCCAACGGCTACGGAGCGCGAAACTCTGGGGTTTGTCGAGCATCGTGCTCTTATAGGCCGAGGCATCGGCTACATTGATGTACATCTGCTCGCCTCGACGATGCTGAACGGTGATACAAAGTTGTGGACCCGAGATAAGCGCCTGGCAAAGACAGCGGAAGAACTGGAGCTGGCCTTCGACGAGCAGCGACCCTAAGAAGATGTCACAGCAGGTTGCGTAAGTAAGGGACCTGCGTGAGAATAATCTCCATGAACGCCTACTCGAAGGACCTCAGATTGAAGACGCTCGCCGCTATCGACCGTGGCATCCCAAGAAAGGAGGTCGCAGAGCTCTTTGGAGTCTCTCGCTCTACCATAAAGCGCTGGCTGGGACGCCGACGCCTCACGGGGGATGTGGACATCTACAAGATTCCCGGCAGACCTTCTGTGAAAGGCAAGGCTTTGAGGGAATGGCTACCCCCACATCTGAAGACCAACCCCGACCTGACTCTAAAGGAGCACTGCGAGACTTTCGAGGATGAGAGTGGTGTTACGGTCTCTGAAGCTACGATGAGTCGCAACATCTCTCGCCTCCCTGGAGAGTGGCCGCTCAAAAAAAGTCGCCGGTAGCCCAAGAACGCGACGAGGGAGCGAGAGCTCTATGGCGGTGGCTAATATCCTACTTCGACGTTAGTCGACTGGTGTTTGTGGACGAATCCGGTATGCACACTTCGATGGACCGTCTGAGATCGCGGGCTCCGAGAGGAGAGCGAGCCTACGGCAAGGTGCCAAGAAACCGGGGCAAGAACACCACCCTCATAGCCTCGATGAGCTTATCCGGGATGGGAGAGTCGATGTGCATACAAGGTGCTACCGACGCCAAAGCCTTTGAGGTATACGTGGAGCATTTCCTGGCCCCGACGCTTTCCGAAGGTCAGGTGGTGGTTTTGGACAATCTCGGTGCGCATCGTCCCAGTAGGATAAGGGAACTCATCGAGGCTAAGGGAGCCGGGCTGGTGTTCTTGCCAGCTTACTCACCGGACCTCAACCCTATAGAAGAAGCGTTCTCCAAGATAAAGAACATTCTAAGGAAGCTTGGGGCGCGCACCCACGAAGCTCTTCTCGAAGCTATAGCAGAGGCTCTCTCGGCAATCACCCCTGGGGACGCGGCTGGCTGGTTCGATCATTGCGGCTATGAGGTCGAGGTCCTGTATTTATGAATGCCGCTGTTAGAACCGCCGCGAATGCGCCGATCTCAATAGGCGTGGCCGGTAAGCGATTCTGCTAGTGTTGAAACCCCGTCAGCACCGTATACTCTGGCGGGGTTTCAGGTTAGAGAAACCGCTTGAGAAACGCGATTTCTCTTTTCTAATTCTCGGTTTTTTGCGCAGAATCGTTCAGAAATACGTCTTCTGAACCTACCTCTCCCGCACGTAAGTCCCCGGAGCGTCTTCTATGGGCTCGTAGTCGTCGCCGCCCATTTTTGGCGGTTTTACTTTTTTGCCGGAGCGTTTGTTTAGCCAGGCGACCCAGTCGGTCCACCAGCTTCCTTCGTGTTCGGTGGCGTTTTCGTGCCACTCTTCGGCGGTGGCGTAGTCGCCGGCGTCGCCTTCTTCGTTGACCCAGTGGCGGCCTTTTTCTTTCGCTGGCGGGTTGATCATACCGGCTATGTGACCACTCGATGCGAGCACGAAACGCACTTTGCCGCCGGCTAGCTGGCCCAGACGCCAGGCCCCGTACCAGGGGACGATGTGGTCTTTCTCGGCCCCGACGGCGTAGAGGTCGCCCTCTATCTTACCGAGGTCTATCGGGGTGTCTTTGAGGACGACCTTGCCGGGTTCTATGAGATTGTTCTCCAGGTAGGTGTTGCGGAGGTAGAAGCTGTGGGCGTCGCGGGCCATGCGGGTGCCGTCGGAGTTCCAGTAGAGCAGGTCGAAGGCTGGCGGCTTCTGGCCCAGGAGGTAGTTGTTGACAACGTTTGCCCAGATCAGGTCGTTCGACCGGAGCAGGTTGAACATGTTGTAGAGCTGGCTCTTGTCCAGGTAGCCTCGCTCTAGCATTTGCTGCTCCATAAAGTCTACCTGCGGCTCGTCGATGAACACGCCCATCTCGCCGACGTTCTCGAAGTCCTGGAGGGCGACCATAAAAGTCGAGGGGCCGAAGACTTTGTCCTCGCCCTTGGCGGCGAGGTAGGCGAGCGTCATGGAGAGCAGCGTGCCGCCGATGCAGTAGCCCATCGGGTTTACGGTCTCGCTGCCGGTTATGTCGCGGACAACATCCGCGGCTTCCAGAAAGCCCAAATCCATGTAGTCTTCGAATTTAGTTTCCTCCATCGAGGCGTCGGGGTTTTTCCAGCTTACGACGAAGACGGTGAAGCCTTGCTGGACGAGGTGGTTGACCATGCTGTTCTCGGGGCGCATGTCCAGGATGTAGTATTTGTTGATCCAGGGTGGGACTATTAGCATCGGTATTTCGTAGACTTGCTCCGTTTGGGGCTCGTACTGGATGAGCTCTATTAGCTCGTTGCGGTGGACTACTTTACCGGGGGTTATCGCCAGGTTTTCACCGGGCTCGAAGGCGGTGTAGTCGGTCATGCTGAGCTGGCCCTGCTCGAGGTCTTGGGTGAGGTTGCGCGCCCCTTCGACCAAGCTCTGGCCACCGGTCTCCATCGCCCGGCGCATGGCCTCGGGGTTTGAGATCAGGAAGTTGACCGGGGCCATCACGTCTACGAACTGCTTGAGGTGGAACTTTAGCTTCTGCTCCTCTTCGGAATCGTGGCCGTTCGTCTCCTCCGCTTCTTCGAGCAGGTATTCGGAGGCGAGCAGGTACATCTGCTTTAGGGTCTGGTAGTAGGGGTTTTCGTCCCACTCCCCGGCGCTAAAGCGATTGTCGCCCTTGCTGGGCTCTACCTGCCGTTTCTGCTCGGGTACGGGAAGGCCCCACATCCGGGAGACGGCGGTGGTCCAGGTCTCCATCGTCGCGGCCATGAGGCGGGTGTTGTATTCGGTGGCCGCCTGCATCGCGCGCTGCGGGTTGGACATCTCGCGCACCCAGAGCGTTTGCAGGGAGCGGGAGATCTCGGCCCAGTTTATCGGTAATACGTCTTGTAAAGGATTGGCCCGCCACATCCGGTCCACCGTCGCGAGCATCGGGTCACCCTCGAAGGGTGGCTCCGCGTTCTCCGGCGTCCGCACACCCTCAAGGCTCTTCTCGAACCAGGTCGTCCAGAGGTCCAAAGGTGTCGCCGGGCCTCTTATGTTTTGTGAACCGCCATCAGCCATGTTCCGTTCCTCCTTGCCTGCTCAACGGGTTGTGTCAGCCCTCACATTGTAGGCCAGAAGGTTCTTTTCCACCAACCTGCGCAAGTAAAGCAGCGTAACCTTCCCGGTACGTCGGGTATTGAAACTGGTAGCCGGAGTCGAGGAGCCGGGCGTTGTTGCACCGCTTGTTGGTGCGGCGCTCGTTAGTGCGGCGCCGGTTTGTGACGGGCGGTTTCTCGTCCGACGCCGGACCGGACGTGCGGGGTTTCCCGAACCTCCCGGCCAGCCATACCGCCACGGTTCGACGGTCGGCCGGTTCGTGGTCCACGCCAAGGTAGATTTCATCGGGCTCCGGAAGGAGCATCAGGTGCCGCAGCACCCCGGCGCAGTCGTCGCGGTGGATGCGGTTCGTATAAACCGGCGGGTCGTCCGGCGGGCCGTCGTCCACGGAGACTTTCAGGGCGCGTTCTATGGAGCGGGTACGTCCGGGGCCGTAGATGCCGGCGAGGCGTAACACGGTAGCCGGAAAGGGACCGTCGAGCACGGACCGCTCGCCCTCCAGCAACCGTTGGCCGGAGAACGTCTCCGGTTCCGTCGGAGAGCCTTCGTCCACCCATTGGCCGTTTGACTGGGCGTACACGCCGGTACTGGAGACGAAGAAAAAGCGCCGGAGGTTTTGTTTGTGGTGGATCAGGGCCCCGACGAGGTTTTTCGGGCCGTCGACGTACGCGGCCCGGTAAGCGTCATCGTCCGGGCCGTCCGCGGAAACCGTGTAGAAGACGAAGTCCAGCCCGCGAGGAATGTCTTCTAAAGATACCGGCAACGATAGGTCGGCAACGAGGGACTTTACCCCGTTTGGTAAATCCCCGGAGGTCCGGCGCAGGCCAAAGACTTCATGGCCTTCAGAGGCGAGGACAGAACCCAAGGCTCCCCCGACATAGCCGCAGCCTGCTGTGAGGACTCTAAAAGTTTTCATCCGGTAATTCTATCTCGCAGGCCCGAGCGTCTCATACATTGCGAATATTACCTTTGAGGGATCAGGGCCGGCGCACGACCCTGAAAAACGGATACCTTGTCTTCCACACCGAGTTGGCTACGTTTTCACGGCCCGGTTCGCGGTAAGCGTAGTCTTTCGAACCGTCCCGGGTTTGCATGCTTTGTAGCCGCAACTGAACGTACGATAATCACAAGTTGCTGTTGTGCGGACGGGGCAGCCGGTCTTAGTTGAGCCGTTGGGGCATTGCATTTAACCCACTTTTAACCAACTGTTTACCCGAGTGAAACACGCTCCAGACTCGAAACCTTTACCATCCATGGCATAGTGTGTTTCGACGATTAGGAGGGAATCGTATGGTAGACGGGCACGACAAGCATCGAAACGGCGGGGGGTGGGGGCCATCCGCAGCCGTGGCGTCTGGTACACGCCAACGCCGGGATCGGACGTTAGTCCACAGGCTGCTGTTGCTGGCGAGCATTGGTGGGGCCCTGGTCCTGGCGTTTATAGCCAGTCTGGGTGCGCTCTCCGGGACGAGTCATGCGCAAGAGGGCGGAGAAGCAGGCGCGAGGAACGTAATCCTGTTCATAGGAGACGGTTTGGGCGCGCCACAGCGGGACGCCATACAACTCGCCACCGTCGGCCCGTACGAACGGCTCGCCATGGACAGCCTGCCTTACACGGGACAGGTTAGCACCAACTCGGTAGACCCCGAGACGTTCGTCACCGACTCCGCCGCATCGGCGACCGCCATGTCCTCTGGCGTAAAGACCGCTAACGACGTGGTAGGCCTGGATGCGGACGGCAACGTAGTCCCAACGATTCTAGAGCAAGCCAGAACCGCCGGGAAATCTACCGGCTTAATCTCGACCGGTGAGATCACCGACGCCTCCCCCGCCGCGTTCGCCGCCCACATCGAAGACCGCGACGAGCAGACGGAGATCGCCCGCCAGTACATCGAAGAGAGCCGACCCGACGTGTTGCTCGGCGGCGGCGAAAACTACTGGTACCCGGAAGGCAACGAAGGAGCTTTCCCGGACGACGCCGAGGAAGAAGACGTAAGCCAGAGCGACCAAGGCAACCTGGTCGAGACGGCCCAAGAGTCGGGCTACGAGTATGTCACCAACGCCGACGAGTTGGCCGCCGCCTCCGGCGAGCAGCTACTCGGCCTCTTCGCAAACGGCACGATGTTCACGGCCGAGCCGGAGCCCGACGGCGTCTACGAGCCCACCGTGCCGCTGACCGACATGACCAGTAAGGCCCTGGATACGCTCTCCCAAAACCCCGAAGGATTTTTCCTGATGGTCGAGGAAGAGGCGACCGACGAGATGGGCCACGCCAACAACGGAGAACTCCAGATAAAGGCCGGGCAAGCTCTGGACGAGTCCGTGGCCCTGGCTACGGAATATGCCGAAGCCAACCCCGACACCCTGGTACTCACGGTCGGCGACCACGAGTGCTGTGGCCTGAACGTCGAGCAACTCGACAGCGAAGAGTATCCAGACGAGGACGGCGGCAACCAGGGCGACGAAAACGCCAACCTCTCGACCGAAGACGGTCCTTTCGACGTCGCGGGTACCGACTACCAGTTCATCATGGACTGGAGCACGACCGGCCACACGGGCGAGGACGTTCCGCTCACGGCCACCGGGCCCGGCGGCGAGGACCTCGTGGGCAACTACGAGAACACCCACATCTACGACGTAATGGCCGGGAGCCTGGGGGTCGCGGACCTTGCAGCCGCATCCGGTCCGGACGACACTGCGGTAGAGGAGATGCCGGAGACTGGCGGCGTAGGACTACCCGGGTTCTCTATCCCGGTGCTGTTAGTACTGCTGGGCGGGGCCGGTATTGTCCTCGGCCTGCTCACCTTGAGGCTTCGCGTCATACGCGGACTGTAGAATAGAAGCCCGATTTCGTAACATTCGGAACAACCCGCCCCCCGGCTCTTGATGTATGAGCCGGGGGGCGGGCCTTTTCCGCTACAATGTCAGACTAGACTAGCTCATCTCTGCGGAAAGCTTTGCTGAGAAAAGGGGTATTGGATGGCGGAGAACGAGTTCCGGTTGCCGGGCTCTACTTACGAAGGACTCGTCAGCATCATCGTGGCTTACGGGACGCGCGACGAAGCGGCGGGTCCCGGGGACGTCAGCAAGCTCGACGCCGTTCACCAGTCGAGCGTCAGCCGGACCAACGCTTTCCTTGCAGCTATAGGCATTTTGCGTGGGGAGAGGGAGAAGATCGTCACCCGGCAAGGCAGGGACCTCGCGCTCGCGCTGGAGCGTCGAGACCGGACGGAGATCCGGCGTAACTGGCGCGAGATCCTCTCTAAAAACGAGTTCCTCCAGAACGTCGTCGCCGCCGTAAAGCTGCGAGAAGGAATGCTCCATTCTACCGTCCAGGCCTACATCGCCCACGCCGCCGGCCAACCCCGCAACAAGCCGGTAATGACGGGCGCCGGGGCCATTATCGAGATCCTGAAGGTAGCCGACCTGCTAAGAGAACACGACGGCGAAATAGTAGCCACTGTGGACGAGGAGTTTGAGGAGAAGACCTCCGTCCCCAGCCCGGACATGCCCGACCCTTCGGAGATAACCGTCTCTACAGACGTGAACGGCAGTCCGCCGCTAAACATCCACCTCCACGTCCAATGCACCCCCGACGAGATCGAGGACCTCGCCCCGCGGCTGAAAACCCTGATCCGCGAGCTCTCGGAACACAGCGAAAAGTAGCCCGGGGTAAACAGGTAGATGGGGCAAAGCCGCGGGAATAGCAAAAGCCTGTCTGGAGCTTCCAGTAAGATAGGTAAAGATAGGTAAGTGACCGGCGCGCCGCTATCCCGGGGGGAGAGACTTCATCGCTTTGGCGTGCGGCTAGAGGTCTTTACTATCGCCTGGAACGTGATCGAAGCCTCCGTCGCCGTCGGGGTCGGCTTGCTCGTGGGCAGCGTCGCCCTGGTCGGCTTCGGGGTGGACTCGGGTATAGAGGTGATCTCTGCGGTAGCACTTTTGTGGCGTCTTCTAAAGGCCGGTCCGGGCGCGAGCGGCGAGGAACACGGCGCCGCCGAGAAAAAGGCTCTCTACCTGGTGGCGGCGACTTTCTTTCTGCTGGCAGCTTACATAACCTACGAGGCGGTCGGCGCACTCTTTTCAGGGGAAGGCGCGGAAGTTTCGGCCGTGGCACTGGCGCTCTCGGTTGCCTCCGTGATCGTTATGCCGGTTCTGGCCTACCTCAAAGGCCGGACGGGACGGTTGATGGGGAGCCGGGCGCTCGTGGCGGATTCCAAAGAGACGTGGGTGTGCGCCTACCTGTCGGTCGCGCTGCTGGCCGCCGTGGGCCTCAACGCGCTTTTCGGTTGGTGGTGGGCGGACCCGGCGGGGGCGCTCGCGATGCTGCCGGTGATCCTGTGGCAGGGTTGGGAAACGCTCGAAGAAGCTAGAGAAGATAATGGTTAGAGCGTCTTGTAGAAAACTCCGGTTTTCCGTAGGGCGTGCCGGAAACTGCGGCGCCACTTTTGAATAAACTCTGGTAGGATTTTTCACCGCGCGAGACTTCGCGCCCGCAGAACCTGAAGAACCTCAAACGCACACTAAAAGACAGGAACCCCCAGAGCATGAGCGCAGACATCCCGAATGAACTACACAGGCTCGAAGACCTGGCGTACAACCTCTTCTGGACCTGGAACCCCAAGGCTCAGCAACTCTTTTCCCGGTTGGATCCGGAACTCTGGGAGGCGACAGAGCACAACCCGATCCGGCTGCTGCAAGAGACGGACAACCTCGAAACCGCTGCCGAAAACGAAGAAATCGTCGGCTTGTACTACGAGATTCTGCGCGAACTCGACGCTTGTCTCGGGCGGCGCGACACCTGGATAGAGTACGTTTATCCGCAGATGGAACACCCGGTGGCGTACTTCTCGGCGGAGTTCGGGCTACACGAGTCGTTGCCGATCTACTCCGGCGGCCTGGGCGTGCTGGCCGGGGACCACGTAAAGAGCGCCTCGGACCTCGGGCTTCCGCTCGTTGGCGTCGGCATCCTCTACACCCAGGGCTACTTCCGCCAGCGCATAAACGGTGAGGGCCGCCAGGAGGAAGTCTACGAACCCTTTGACCCGCGATCCAGGCCCGTCCGTCCCGCCCGCGACCCGGACGGCGGTGAGATCCTCGTTTCCGTGGAGTTGCCGGACCGGGAACTCTACCTGAAGGTCTGGAAGGTGGAGGTTGGACGCTCCACCGTGCTGCTCCTGGACGCGGACATCCCGGACAATAGCGATGAGGACCGGGAGCTGACGGCCCGGCTCTACGGCGGCGGCCAGCCCACCCGGATAGCGCAGGAGCTGATCCTGGGCGTCGGCGGCGTCCGGGCCCTGCGCGCCGCCGGCATCGAACCCTCCGTTTACCACATGAACGAGGGCCACGCCGCATTCTCGGTCCTGGAACGCCTGCGGGAGTTGACGGTTCAGGGAAGCCCCCTAAATGAAGCCCGCGGTGAGATAGCGCCCAACACGGTCTTCACCACCCACACGCCCGTGCCCGCCGGCCACGACGCCTTCCCGCCGGACCTGTTCGACGAGTTTATGGGCGGCTGGCCCGGAGCTCTAGGCACCAGTAGAGACGAGCTGTGGTCGTTCGGTCACAAACAAGAGGAGTGGGGGCCGACGTTCAACATGACCGTGCTCGCCATGAACCTCTCGGCGGTGAGCAACGCCGTCTCAAAGTTGCACGGCGAGGTCAGCCGGGAGATGTGGAACCGGCCCTCGGGGAACGGAGACTCCGGCCCGGGGATCACGCACGTCACCAACGGCATCCACACCTGGAGCTGGCTAGCACCGGAACTGTTCGACCTGTTCAGCAAACACTCCGGCGGCCGGGCCTGGCAGCAAATGGTCCAGGACCCGTCGGCCTGGTCTTTCGTCGAGGAGATCCCGGCAGAAGAACTCTGGAAGGCGCACGCGGCCACGAAGCTCAGGATGGTAGAGTTCGTCAACGACCGGCTCCGGACACAGGCCGAACGCAGTGGCGGCCATCTCCACGAAATAAACCCCGACGCCCTGACCTTGGGCTTCGCCCGGCGCTTCGCCACCTACAAACGGGCCACCCTGCTCCTCCACGACCCGGAACGGCTACGCCGAATCGTCAAGAATCCCGACCGTCCAGTGCAGTTCGTCTTCGCTGGCAAAGCCCACCCCGCCGACGAGCCGGCCAAGCAATTCATCCAGGATCTCTACAAATCCCCGGAACACGAAGACCTCGCCGGCCACATCCTCATCCTCGAAGACTACGACATGAACGTCGCCCGCTATCTGGTGCAGGGCGTGGACGTGTGGCACAACAACCCGCGCCGCCCCCTGGAAGCCAGCGGCACCTCCGGCCAGAAGGCGTCTCTGAACGGGGCGCCAAACTTCAGCGTCCTCGACGGCTGGTGGCCCGAAGCCTACAACGGCAAGAATGGCTGGAGCATCGGAGAGGCGAAAGACTACGCCTCCCAGGAAGAGCAGGATGCGACGGACGCAGAATCCCTGTATGCCACACTGGAGAACGAAATTTCACCGCTCTACTACGACCGCAACGCCGAGGCCGTGCCCGAAGGTTGGGTAGAAGTGATGAAAGAGTCCATCGTCACCGTCGCGCCGGAGTTCAGCACCCAGCGGATGGTTCGGGACTACGTCCACAAGCTCTACGTGCCACGCATACACCAAGTTTCGTAAAAAAGGGCTCCCCCATTTCGAGGAAGCCCTGTAAGAACCATGAGTTCGGCTTTTACGCCGCTGGCACCTTTGTCTCGAAGTTCAACTCTTCACCGGAGAGGTTTACTTGTACTGTGTCGCCGGGGTCGAACTCGCCGCCGATGATGCGGCTGCTGAGAGGGTTCTCGACGTGGCGCCGGATGGCCCTGGCGAGTGGCCGGGCGCCGAACTTGGGGTCGTAGCCTTCTTCGGCGAGGAACTCTTTGGCCGCGTCGGTGACCTCGACCTGGACCTGCTGGCTTTCGAGGTGCTTGTTGAGCTGGGCGAGCATGATGTCCACGATCTCCAGCACGTCCTCTTTGGCGAGCGGGTGGAAGACGATGATCTCGTCAACCCGGTTGAGGAACTCGGGCCTGAAGGACTGCTCCAGCGCGTTGCGGGCCTGCCGCTCAGTGTCGGCGAAGTCAACCTCGTCGCTCGCGTTGAAGCCGAACTTCTTCTGGCTGACGAGGTGCTGACTGCCGACGTTGGAGGTCATAATAATGACCGTGTTCTCGAAGCTGACCGTGCGGCCCTGGGCGTCCGTGAGGCGTCCGTCGTCGAGGACTTGCAGGAGGGTATTGAACACGTCCGGGTGGGCCTTCTCGATCTCGTCGAAGAGCACCACGCTGTACGGACGCCTACGCACCCGCTCGGTGAGCTGGCCGGCCTCGTCGTAGCCGACGTAGCCCGGAGGCGCCCCGACCAGACGGCTGACCGTGTGCCGCTCCTGGTACTCGGACATGTCTATCCGGATCATGGCGTCCTCTTCGCCAAAGAGGTACCGTGCCAGCGTCCGCGCAAGCTCCGTCTTACCGACTCCGGTCGGACCGAGGAAGATGAAGCTCCCGACCGGTCGCTTCGGGTCCTTTATACCGGCCCGCGCCCGCCGGATGGCCTCGGAGACGGCCGTTACCGCCTGCTCTTGGCCGATGACCCGCTCGTGCAGCACGGCCTCCAGGTTCAAGAGCCGCTCGGCCTCCTCCTGGACGATGTTCGTCGCCGGCACGCCGGTCCACTCCTCCAGGATGCGGGCGATGTCCTCGCGGCTAACCTCCGGGGCGTTGTTCTCGCGGGCGGACCAGTCTTCCTGGTGCTCTTCGAGCTCCAGCTTGAGCTGCTCTATACGCTGCTTGTGCCCCGCGGCCCCTTCGTAGTCCTCGGAGCGGACGGCCTCTTCCTTCTCACGTTCGAGGTTGGCTATTTCTTCTTCGATTCGCTTTACGTCCACCGGCGGGACCGTGGAGCGCAGGCGCACTTCGGCGGCGGCCTCGTCGAGGAGGTCTATCGCCTTGTCCGGCAGGTAGCGGTCGTTTATGTAGCGGTCGCCGAGCTCCGTGGCGGCTTCGACCGCCTCGTCCGAGACGCGGACGCGGTGGTGGGCTTCGTAGCGGTCGCGCAGGCCGTAGAGGATCTGGACGGTCTCGTCCACCGTCGGCTCGTCCACCAGCACCGGCTGGAAGCGCCGCTCCAGCGCCGGGTCCTTCTCGACGTTCTTGCGATACTCGTCGAGCGTGGTGGCACCGACGACCTGCAACTCGCCGCGGGCGAGAGCCGGCTTGAGCATGTTCGAGGCGTTCACCGAGCCTTCAGCCCCGCCGGCACCCACGATCTGGTGCATCTCGTCTATAAACAGGATGATGTTCTTCTCCTGCTGCTGCAGTTCCCCCAACATCTGCTGCATCCGCTCCTCAAAATCTCCGCGGAAACGGGTGCCGGCCACCAAGCCGCCCACGTCCAGCGCCACGACGCGCTTGCCCTTGAGAGACTCGGGGATGTCTTCGGAGACGATGCGCTGGGCCAAACCTTCGGCCACGGCCGTCTTACCGACGCCAGCCTCCCCAATGAGGACCGGGTTGTTCTTGGTACGCCGGGAAAGGATACGCACCACGCGCGCGATCTCCTCGGCCCGCCCGATGACCGGGTCGAGCTCGCCGTTACGGGCCATCTCGCTCAGGTCGCGGCTGACCTGGTCAAGAGTCGGCGTCTCGCTGTCGCTCGGCGGCTCGCCGGGCGTACCAGGACCACCGGCCGCCGCACCGGGCACACCCTGACCAGGCTGCGGTTGCGCGCCCCGCTGTTGCATGAGGCGCAGGATCTCCCGCCGCAACGCCTCCGCGTCGCTCGCCCCGTGCTGAGAGAGTATCCGGTACGCGTTGCCGTCGCCCTCACCGAGCAGGCCGAGCAGCAGATGCTCCGGACCTACCTGCTGCAAGCCCATCTGGCGCGCCGCGGTAAACGAGAGCTGCAGCGCCCGCTTGGCGCTCGGGGTGAAAGTGTAGACCTCCTCGCCGGGGTCGCCGCGGAACTCCTGGAACTTCGCCCGCATCCCATCCACGTTCGCGCCGGCTTTCTTGAGTGCTTCGGTTGCTATGTTGTCGCCGGTAACTATTCCGGCCAGCAGGTGGTCGGTGCCGATGGCGTTGGCCGGGGTCATACCGGCCGAGGTCTCGCGGGCGCGCATCACCGCCTGCTGGGCGTCGTTTGAAAGAGAATCGAACATACTAGGTCCTTGGTTTTGTTGCTGGATCAAGTTCTGTAACATCCCGAACGGGTCAGGGCTGGAGCTACCGCCAGAGCCGGCGCCAAACATGCCCAACTGCCGGGCACACTGGTTACACAGGTACGAGGTCTTCCGCTGGCCGCCCTGCTGGCCGAAGACCTGCACGCTCGCAGGCCGTACCCCACAGTTCTCACATATCATCCGCCATAACCTCCTGAAGTAGAGTCTCCCGAAAACCCCGTCGTCCGAGATAGGGTCGCGACATCGTTAAATCTAAGTCTGCCACGCTCATATTTTATAACCGGGCGGGGTTATATCAAGGCGTTCTCTTTAGAGTAGGACCAAACGTGGTAAGTAAGTCTCGTAAACAGTAGAGGAGGTTCCAAATGGAAGAACGCGGCCTGGTAGGGCTTGAAGCAAGGACGGTAGATGGTGAGGAGATCGGGCGCATCTCAGAGTTGGTGACGGACGAAGAGAGCGGCACGTTGACGCACGTTATAATCGAGCGGGAAGAAGAGCGGTTCGAGGTGCCGATCACAGCCATCTCCCTGGACCGGGACGCGGACTTCGCTACCTTTCACGCCGACCGCTCGGATGAGGAACCCGGAGATCACGTAGAGGACGAAGTGGAGCCGGGAGAGGCCGCGCCGTTAGAGTCCGCCGTCGAAGACCGGCGGCACGAAGGCCAGCTCGTCACCGAGCCCGAGGCGGACGAAGAGGCCCAGTCCGAAGCAGACCTCGTCCGGGAAGACTGGGAAGATGAGAGTTACACTCCGGTAGACTCCGGCTACCCACGCACCGACGCCTACATAGATCCCGACACCGGCGAGGCGGAAGTTGACCCGGCGATGAACGAAGGAGAAGAAGTCGGGGACGACGCGGCCAAACTCCTCGACGGCACGGGCCTAGAGGTTCGTGCCGCAAAAGAGGGCGTGGTGGAGCTAACCGGCGCAGTCCCCACACAGCAAGACCTGGAAGAGAGCGCCGAGGAGCTAATGGGCCTGGACGGCGTCCGGGAAGTAGACACCACCGATGTGGACGTCGGGTAATTGGGCGGGAAAGCTTTTTTGAGGGACCGGAGTCCCGGTTTACCCACCGGGACAGCGTGTAAAGAGGCTGGGGCGGGACCAACCGGCGAACGCAACGACCTCTGCCGGTGTACCGGCCATCAGTCCCTTGTTTTCTCCGGAGCCTGAATACTAATGCTTGGAGGCTACTTGCCTGGATAGCCCAGCCTTTTCGAGTATAGCTTTAGGGTCGGGAGGAGTCGGTCTCGCAGCCACCGGGCAGAGCGCCGTCCTGACCGCCTCCAGAGGCCTCGCGCAGGAACTCCGCTGCCTCCACGCCGGGCAGCGGCCGCGAGAAGAGGTGGCCTTGCGCGAGGTCGCATCCCAAAGCCTTCAGGTGGGCCAACTGCCCGGTCGTCTCTACCCCCTCGGCCAACACCTTCATGCCCAGGCCGCGCGCGATACCCACCACCCCGGAGAGCAACACTTCGTCCTTTCTTTCGGCGCCCCCGTCTTGCCCGACACTTTCGACGAACGAGCGGTCGATCTTGAGCATACCCACCGGGATGCTCCTGAGGTATGACAAGCTGGAGTAGCCGGTGCCGAAGTCGTCTATGGCGAAGCGCACCCCGAGATCCTGGAGCCTCCGCAGGGCGTCGGCGTGACGACCCTCGTTTTCCACCAGCACGCTCTCCGTAATCTCCAACGTCAGTTTTTCGGGCTCTAACCCGAACTCACTCAAGGCCTCTTCGACGTGCTCGGCCAGGTTCGGGTGCGAAAGCTGGCGCGCCGATATGTTGACCCCGACGATCGGGTGCAGCCCGTCGGGGCCGAGCCCTTGCCACTCGCTGGCACACCGGCAGGCCAGACGCAGCACCCGCCGGCCGATGGGAACGATGAGGCCGGTCTCCTCCGCCAGGGGGACGAAGTCCGCTGGGTAGACGAGGCCGCGCCCGGGATGCTCCCAACGCGCCAGCGCCTCGAAACCTACCGGAAGCCCGGTCTTCAGGGACACCACGGGTTGGTAGAGGACAACGATTTCGTCGCGCTCTATGGCACGCCTGAGCCCGTTTTCTAGCTCCAAACGCCGTACCGAGCGCCGCTCGGATTCCGGGTCGAAGACGGCGTAGTGGGCTTTACCCCCGTTTTTGGCCTCGTACATCGCGAGGTCCGCCCGCTTGAGGAGTTTGGCGGCCTCCGCGGGACCGCCCGCCGGTCCGCCGGCGGCGCCGGCGGCGCCAAACGCGACACCGACGCTGGCCGTTACGAACGCCTCCCGGCCCCCGAGGGCGAAAGGAGCCTCCAGGGCTTCGGAGACCCTCCGGGCGACGCGGACAGCTTCCCCCTCCTCTTCGACTTCCGTAAGGAGGATGCAGAACTCGTCGCCGCCGATCCGGGCGGCGGTGTCCGACGGTCTCAAGGCGCCCTCCAGGCGACGGGCCGCCTCGACCAGCATCCGGTCGCCGATCTCGTGGCCCAGGGAATCGTTGACGTACTTAAAGTTGTCTAGATCCAGGAATAAGACCGCTACGTCCTTTCCCCCATCCTCGTCGTCCCGCCCTTGTTGGCGGGTCAAAGCCTGGGAGAGGCGGTCGAGGAACAGGGCGCGGTTGGGGAGCCCGGTGAGCCCGTCGTGTAGCGCCTGATGCCGGAGGCGCTCCTCGTAGGCCTTACGCTCGGTGACGTCCCGGGCGTTGACCACGATCCCCCCGACGGCCGGGTGGTCGAGGCGGTTGGTGGCGACCGCTTCGAGGTGCCGCCAGGACCCGTCTTTGTGGCGCACCCGAAACTCCATCGAGGGGCTGGTCGCCCCGGGCCGCTCCAGTCCCCTGACAAAATCATCCCGCGTACTTTCGAGGTCGTCCGGGTGGGTCTCCTCGCCAAAGGCGTCCCGGCCGACGCGCTCCTCAGGTTGATAACCCAGGACCCACTCCACCGAGGGACTTACGTAGCGGATAGTGCCGTCGGGGTCGAGGATAGAAATTATGTCCGAGGCGTTCTGCACGAGGGTGCGGAAACGCTCTTCACTATCTTTGAGATCCTCTTCGGCCAGCTTACGCTCCGTCACGTCACGCGAGGTAATAACGATGCTCCCTACGCTAGGGTCGTCTAGCAGGTTGGCCGCCAGGGCCTCCAGGTAGCGCCACGTACCGTCCGCGTGCCGGTACCAGAACTCCGCCGGCTCCTCCGATAAGTACCCGGGGTTCGACAAAACGTTGACAAACTCGGCCGACACCTGCGCCAAGTCGTCGGGGTGGACGTGTTCCAGGACGGGTCTTCCCACCAACTGTTGCGGCCCGTAGCCTAGTATGCGTTCTTTTGAAGGGCTCTCGTAGGTGATGGTGCCGGTATCGTCTACGACGGTGATGAGGTCTGAGGCGTTCTGCACTAGAGACCGGAAGCGTTCCTCGCTCTTCCGGCGGGACGCCTCGGCCTTTTTGCGCTCGCTGACGTCGCGGATGACGCCCTTGAAGCCGACCGGCTCTCCTTCCGGGCTTTTCCTCAGGCTCACGGAAGTTTCTACGTACAGCCGGCCCCCGTCCTTGTTTGTAAGCTCCCAGTCAAAACCTTTGACGGGCTCGTCCGTGCGGTAGACGCGGTTGAAGTGGCGGTAGACCTTTTCGGCGCTCTCCTGGTCTACGAAGTCCCGGTTGTTCATGCCCATCAACTCCCCGCGGGGGTAGCCGAGGATCCGGCAGACCGAGTCGTTGAAGAAGACGAGGTTGCCGGCCAGGTCTACCTCGAAGTAGCCTTCCTCCATCTGTTCGAGGACGCCGCGGTGGCGTTCTTCGCTCTCCTTGAGCGCCTCTTCGGTCCGCTTCTGCCCGGTGACGTCCCGCAACAGCATCAGGGAGCCCGCTTGCCGTCCGCTACCGTCCCGGAGCGGCGAGAGCGTAAGATCGTAGTGTCGCCGCGCGTCCTCGGCGCCGAGCCTCACTTCCTCACTCACCCGCCCCGCGTCGGGGCAACGTTCGAGAAACTCGGCCAGGTCCGGCACGGTCTCGGCGAGACTTCCCCCGATGGCTTGCGGGACGGTGCGGCCCAGGACGCGCTGCGCGGTCGGGTTGAGATCCACGACGCGGTTTTGGGCATTCAGCACGATCACCCCGTCTTGCATGGCATCCACGGCGACGTCCCGGGCCACCGGCAAAACGTCCAGGAACCGGTAGCGGAGGAGGCTCCACGACAACGCGACGCCGGTCACGGTAAAGGCAAGCGGCGTGGGGTCCAGGTTGGGAACGGGGTTCAACCCGTAGAGATTGGCCGCGTTGGCCGCCCACGGCACCAGCACCCCGATCAGCAGGGCGAACCTTTGGCCCCGGTACAGGCGTAGGGGGGAAACCAGCGCCCGCACCAGCAAGACGGTAGCCACCAGGATCAAAAGGTAAGAGTAGGCCGTGTGGACCCAGAACCACGGGCCGTAAACGGCGCCGACCGCCGAGAACGGCCCGGAAGTATCGATCTCCCTGAAGCTCCAGAACAGTTGGTGCACCCCGTTGGTCCAGATCAGGGCCAGCGAGATAGCCGGCACGACGGCCAGGAGCGCCAGGGCGCAGCGGGTCACCCACCTCCCCCGCCCCGTGTACAAGAGCGCGAAGAGCATCCAAAAGAGCGGCACCGTGACAATGCCCAAATACTTGAGGTTTGCCCAGAAAAACTTGGCCGTCACACCGGCGCTGACCATCTCCAGGCCGTACGCCGTTGACCATACGGCCCCGGCCACCATCATCAGGGCCAGCATCGTCGCGCCCGGCGTGCCCCGGCGCCGCCAGGCGTAGAACGCCAGCAAGAGCGACGCGACGGCCGCCAGCAACATAAGGAGCGCGTACGGTGTATATTGCAAACTCATAATGCCCTGTTCATACTAAAATCGGTGGAGAGCACCAGTACGGCTCCGCCCCGCGTCCGCCCTTCATTTCTTACCGGCATATGGCCCCAAAGCATACAACAAATTCTACGACCTCCCTGGCCGGTTCGGCGAGGCCGTCCGGGCGAGGTATATGATTCAGGGCCTCTCTTGTACCTTTACTGGGCCAGGGCGCAGCCGTCTTTGCGGGGGTCGCTGCCGCAGGCCCGGACACCGTTTTCTAGTATTTGGATCAATTGGGCACCCCCGGTCGGGATCGTATAGTCCGGCCCGACTTCTACGCGGTGGCCCCTAAGACGAAGTTCCTCGGCCTCGGAAGCCGGGGCGCGGCCTTCGAGGAGCAAGGCGCCGTCGTTGTGGAAGTGGCGGGGATGGTCAACAGCTTCTTGCGGGTTCATGCCGTAGTCGAGGAGGTTTGCTAGTAGTTGGGCGTGGCCTTGAGGCTGCATCGGTCCGCCCATAACACCGAAGATCGCCCACAAGGCACCGTCGCGGGTCGCGAGGCCGGGGATGATGGTGTGGAGCGGACGTTTGCCGGGGGCCAGGGCGTTCGGATGGCCTGGATCGAGCCGGAACGAGTGGCCCCGGTTCTGGAGGCAGACGCCCGTACCGGCAGCCACTACGCCGCTGCCGAAGCCCATGTAGAGGCTGTTTATAAACGAGCAGCCGTTGCCCTCGGCGTCCACGGCGCACAGGTACGTGGTGTCGTCGCCGAGGTCCGGTGAAACGGAAGCGGCGGCCCGGGAAGATACTCTCCCGCGCTGCTTTGCGGCGTATTCTTTGGAGAGTAGCTCTTCGGTCGGGACGTCGGCGAAGTCCAGATCGCCGATCTTATCGTGGAGATCCCGGTAGGCGAGTTTTTTGGCTTCGACTTCGAGGTGGATGCGCTCTGCGCCCAACGGGTCGAGGCCGGAGAGGTCGAATCCTTCAAGGATGTTGAGCATCTGGAGGGCGGCGATGCCCTGTCCGGGCGGTGGGATCTCGTAGACTCGAATGCCCCGGTAGTCGGTGGAGATCGGCTCGACCCAGGTGGATTCGTGGGCGGCGAGGTCTTCTCCTGTGACATAGCCACCCGCGTCTTGAACGGAGCGGGCGATGTTCCGGGCTATCTCGCCGTTGTAGAAGGGCTCGGCACCGTTATCGGCGACGGCGGCCAGCGTGCGCGCGAGATCCGGCTGCCGGAAGACTTCACCCGGTCGTGGGGGCCGTCCTTCGGGCAGGAACACCTCCGTTGCGGCCTTACTTTGCCGCAGGACCCACTCGTTGATCTCCCAATAGCGGGCGACTACTTCGGAGACCGGAAAGCCTTCGTCGGCCAGCTCGTATGCCGGCTCCAGCAGTTGTGAGAAAGGCAAACGTCCCAAAGAGTTAGCAGCATCCTCCCAGAGCCGGACGGCGCCGGGTACGGTGACGGAGAGACCGCCGCGCTCGGGCATGGCTTTTATGCCCCGGTCGCGGAGTTTCTCTATCGTAGCCGAGCGGGGAGCGCGGCCAGAGCCGTTTGCGCCGGTTATTCGGCCGGTTCCGGCTTCGTAGTTGAGGAGGAAGGCGTCGCCGCCCATTCCGGTAGCCATCGGGGAGAGGACGGCCATACAGGCGGCCATCGCGACGCAGGCGTCGGCGGCGGTTCCTCCGGCGTCCAGGGTGCGGATTCCGGCGAGCGCCGCGTCGGGGTGCTCGCAAGCTACCGCCCCGCGGCGGCCGAAGACCGTCGAACGGCCGCCCAGATCCGGGCGCCGGGATTTCTTTGTGTCCATGGATCCATTCCTCCAGCCGTATTGAGACCTCGCTTACAGTTTACAGGCCCGGTCGGGGCTACATTGCGGGGGTAAGCTAAACAGGAGGTAAGTCGTGGGCAAGGAAGTATACGTCGTGGGCACGCTGGTCTCGATCGTGCTGTCGCTAGTCCTGTTCTTGCGGGGCAACCGGACCGAAGGCATCTTCGTCGGGCTCTGGGCTCCGACCATCTTGAACCTAGGTCAGACGCTTTTAGAAGACGACTAAACCCTACCGAACTCGCGGAGCAGGTCCGCGAGCGCTACACGCTTCACTATCGGGCGGCCGTGCGGGCAGATTTCTTTGAACTCGCAGGCCGCCCACTCTTTTAGCAGACGCTCCATCCCCTCGCGCGACAAACTCTCCCCGAACTTCGTAGATCCCTTGCAGGCCAGCGCTTTCGCCAGGTCTTCACCCCCGGCCAACGCCTCGACCGCCGCCACGAGCGCCGTCTCCGGTTCCGCAACGGTCTCCGGAGCCGCCAGAACCCGCACGGTGCCTTCGCCGAACGGCTCTACCTCGAAACCCAGCTTCGTCAGCTCGACCTCGAAGTTCCAGACCTCCGGCGCGAGGTCCTCCGGCAGACGCGCGACCACCGGGTTCGTCAGCTTCGCGGGGGCGCTTTGCACGCTCTCCGAGAAGCGTTCGTAGAGAATGCGCTCGTGGGCGCCGTGCTGATCGAGGATAATAAGTTGTTCGCCCTCCTGCGCTAGAATACAACGCCCGGCGAACTGGCCGACGAGCTCCAGATCGGCCCGCGCTTCCTCCTCGGCACGGACGCTGCCAGGCTCTTGCTCTTCGGACAGGGCGCCTCTTATGGTTCCGACGACCAGCGGATAGGCCGAACGACCACCCCGCAGCCGAACGGCGCTCTTTGCCGGATGCACGTTCACGTCCACCTCGCCCGGACCGAGTTCCAGCCGCAAGAACGCCGCCGGATGCCGGCCCTTCGGCAGCAGGTCCGCGTAGGCTTTGGCGACTGCCGGGGCAAAAGAATCCGTGTCAACGACCCGGCCGTTCACGGCGACGTGCAGGTAGCGGCGGGTCGGGAAGCTCACCGACAGCGGGCTCACGAAGCCCCACACGAGAGGATCTTCGAGGGGGATCAAGCTTCGGGCTAAAGAGAGCCCATGAACTTGAGAAAGACGTTCCCGCAAATCCGCCGCCGCGGGCAACGCCAGCACCTTCCTTCCGTCCGAGCGCAGGTAGAACCCGACCGCCGGGCGGCTGAGTGCCAAGGACTGGACAACCGAAGAGACCGCGTTCGCCTCGGCCCGGATGGTCCCGAGAAAGCCTCGCCGAACGGGGAGGTTGAGGAACAGGTCTCGGGCTTCGACCGTCGTGCCCGGCGCACCGCCGTCAGGGGTGGTTCCGATAATCTCTCCGGCGAACACCCGGAGGCTAACGCCGGTACGGGCGCCGCGTTCGCGGGTGGTGAGCGTCAGGGAAGAGACCGCGCTTATGGCGTGCAGGGCCTCGCCCCGGAAGCCCAAAGAGATAACGCGGGCCAGGTCGTCGGCGGTCTGAATTTTGCTGGTCGCGTGTTGGGCCACCGCGCGTTCGGCGTCGCCCGCGGACATCCCGGAACCGTCGTCCCGGACCCGGATTAGACTGACTCCCCCATCCTCGATCTCCACCTCGACCCGCGAAGCCCCGGCGTCCAGAGAGTTCTCGACCAGTTCTTTCACCGCCGAAGCCGGGCGTTCTATGACCTCCCCGGCGGCGATCCGGTGCGCCACCTCCGGCGGCAGCACGTGGATGCGCGCCCCATACTCCACCGCTTCTTCGGAGACGAGTTGAGGAAAGAGCCTCAAAACTGTACGTCCTCCGGCAGCACCTGTAAACCTTCACCTCTCGCAGCCTGGCGCAGGCGATTGTCCAAGCATACGAAGTTCGTACCTTCAGTGTCCCCCTTGCACCAGCGAAGTGCCGCAGCCAGTTGGAGGCAATCTGCAGCTTTCAGTGGGTGGGCTTTGGAGATCAGCATCGCTAGTAAGCGTAACTCGGCGGTTGGCTCAATCTCTTGCCAGTTTGCGGCGAGACGGTCGAGCGTGGCGCGGGTTTCGTCCTGGCCGTTGTCATCCAGTATCTCTTCTCGTCTGAGCCTGCTCACGGTAACAGAACATTCGACCCAGGTTCCCCACCAGACGATTATGCCCGTGTCTTCCATCAAGAGTTCGTTCAGCACAGGCGACGTCGGCTCCTCGAAGACAAGCGGTATCACCGCGGAGCTGTCCCAAAATCTCAAAAACTCTAGCGGCCTTCTCTACGGTCCTCTAAAAGATAACGTAGAGCCAGCCCCTCGGAGTCCTTCGGCCTGGGCAGGTCCCAGAAGTCGTCCGGGATCTTGCCACTACCTTTCTTGCGTATCATTAACTCACCGGAGCGCATCAGACGCTCTTTTAGCTCCTGCTCTTCGGGCGTTAGGCGCGTCTTCTTTTGCTCGCTCATGCCATTATCCTAACATCCCGGCCTATCCCGCGAAGTCCTTTACGCCCTCGGTCTCCAGGCGGTCCAGGATCTCTCCGGCCCGCTCCGTTACCCGCGGCGGCAACCCGGCGAGCCTTGCCACGTGGACGCCGTAAGAGGAAGACTCAGCGCCTTCTTCGATGCGGTGGAGAAAGACGATCTCACCACCGATCTCTTCGACACTTGCCTTGTAGTTGCGGCAGCCGGGCAGAAGCTCCGCCAGCCGCGTTAGCTCGTGGTAGTGGGTGGCGAAGAACGTCAGGGCCTGCACGTCGTCGTGCAGGTACTCGGCGATGGCCCACGCGAGGCTCATCCCGTCGTAGGTCGAGGTTCCGCGCCCTACTTCATCCAGAATGACGAGGCTCCGCTCCGTGGCGGAGTTCAATATGCTCGCCGCCTCCGTCATCTCGACCATAAACGTGGACTCGCCGCTCGCGAGCCGGTCTTCCGCGCCGACCCGCGTGAAGATGCGGTCCACGACGCCTAAAGTCGCGCTCTCGGCCGGGACGTAGGAGCCGGTCTGGGCGAGAAGGGTTATTAGAGCGACCTGCCGGAGGTAGACGGACTTGCCGGCCATGTTCGGGCCGGTCAGGATCTGCAACCGCGAGGCGCCCTCTATTCCCGTGTCGTTCGGGACAAAAGGCGTCTCGGTATTGTGCTCGACGACGGGATGCCGTCCGGCGACGATGTGGATGCCCCGCTCCCCGGATACGGCGGGCCGGCAGTAGCGGAGCTCGGTCGCGGCGGCGGCGAAGGAGGCCGTTACGTCCACGACGGCGACGGCCCGGGCGACGCGCTGGAGGTCGGGGGCGGCCTCTTTTACGGCGGCCCGTATCTCCGTGAGGATCTGGCGTTCCAGCCGGTCCACCTCGTCGCGGGCGCCGAGCATCCTCGACTCGTGCTCTTTTAGCTCCGTGGTAACGTAGCGGGCGTTGTGCTTGAGCGCTTTGCGGTGCTGGTAGTGCTCCGGCACCGAGCCCGTATCCTTGCCCGCCACCTCGATAAAGTACCCCTCGCCGTCCCGGTAGCCGACCTTTAGGGTCTTGATGCCGGTCTTGAGGCGCTCTTCGGCTTCGAAGCGGGTCAGCCACTCGTGGGCGCCGTCTCGGAACTCGCGGGCTTCGTCGAGCTCCGTGGAGTATCCGGCGCGGATGATCTCTCCATCTTCCTCGGAAATAGCCGCTGAGATAAGCTCCCGTACACCCGGCGGCTCCTCCATCGCACCGAACACCCGCGAGAGTAAGGAACCCTCCTCCAAGGCTGGAATCAAGGTTTCCTTTAGCGGTCCTATAGCTTCCAGCGCACCTTTTAGAGATAGAAGATCATTCGGGGAGGCGGAGAGACGGACTATCCTGGTGGCGATGCGCTCGATGTCCGGGATCTGGCCGAGCACGTCGCGGGTCTCCTCCCGGAGCATGTAGTCCTCCGCGAAGGCGTCGACCGCCGAGAGCCGCTGCTCGATGCGCTCCACCTCCAGCAGCGGACGCTCCAGCCAGCGCCTCAGCATTCTCTGGCCCATCGGGGTACGGGTCCGGTCGGTGGTGGAGATCATCTCTTCCAGGCCCAGGTTTCGGCGGGTCGTCGAGTCGAGGACCATCCCGGCGTCCGGGCTGTAGGTCCTGAAGGCAACGACCTGCTCCGGCGGCGTACCGGCGCGCAAAGAACCGAGGTACTGGATCAGGGCCCCCGCAGCCCCAACGAGCGCGGGCTTCCCCTCCAACCCGAAGCCCTTGAGGTTCGAGACCCCGAAGTGTTTCTTCAGCGACTGCTCCCCGGCCGACGGCTCGAACGTCCAGCGCGGGGCCGGGCTGAACTTGGCCTCTACCTTCGGCAGGTTCTCGGCCATCGTCCGCTCCGGGACGACCAGCTCTCGCGGCGCCCACCGCTCCAGCTCGGCGGCGACGCCCTCCGCGGGGACCTCGGTGCCGGTAAACTCGCCGGTCGAGGCTTCTACTACCGCAACGCCCGCGGTGCCGTCCCGAACGACCACGGCTGCCAGGTAGTTCGCGTGGCCGGCGGAGAGGACGTTGTCCTCTATCACGGTCCCGGGCGTGAGCACCTGGGAAATTTCGCGGGTAAACTGCTTCGGCTTTACCGGGTGCGGCCGTTGTTCGGCGACCGCTACGGAATGTCCTTTGCGGAGCAGCGTCGCCAGGTGCTCCTGGATGGAGTGGCCCGGAACGCCGGCGAGCGGGACGCGGCCTTCGCCGGCGGCTTCGCGGCTCGTCAGCCGGATCGAGAGCGCCTGCGAGATCTTCTTGGCGTCCTCCTCGAACGTCTCGAAGAAAGTACCGACCTGGTAGAAGAGAATGGTCTCCGGCGGCAACTGCGCCTTTAGCTCTGCGTATCGTCCCAGCATGAGGCTATTCTACGGCGCGAGCGGTAGCTCGTCAGCCCCGAAGTTTTCGGACGGTACTGGCGTTATTTGGATGATTACTCTATAACGGCTACAGGGTAAAGGTAGCAACGGGAGGGTGATGGTGTGAGCGTCGTAAGAACAATGAAGTATCTGGGGACGGGAGTTCTCTTTTTCCTGGCGGCGGTGCACGCGAACTGGGCGCGGGGCTCTTCCTGGCCGGCGAGCGATGAGGAAAAACTTGCCAGGGCTATTATCGGGGATGACGAGATGCCGTCGGCGGGCCCCTGTCTGGCGGTGGCGGCGCTGCTGATACTGGGCGGAAGCCTGGTTGCGGGCTGGCCTGCGAGCAAGCCACGAATGCAGAGGGTTGGGGCGGCGGGTGTCGCGGCGACGCTGGCCGCCCGCGGCTTGGTCGGCGCCGCCGGGTTGATACCGCTGACCTCGGAGACTTTTCTCTGGTGGGACAGGCGTTTGTACTCACCACTCTGTCTTCTACTGGCCGCTCTTAGTGCGGCCGGAGCGGTTTCAGAACGCTGAGGATCAGCTTCTGACGCACCCGCCGCCTTCTCACTCCGTAGAGCCTGGCGTCTCTTTGCGCCCCTGGCCGCGGGTCTTGTAGAGGGAGGCCAGGATGGAGGTCGTCACCACGATCAGGATAAACGGCAGGGAGATCCATATGGGGACTTTCGTGTCCAGGAGGCCGGAGTAGATAAACTTGGCGCCGACGAAAATCAGGACTATAGAAAGCCCGATGCTCAGGTAGACGAAGCGGTCGATCATGCCGGCCAGCATGAAGTACAGCGGCCGCAACCCCAGCACCGCGAATGCGTTGGCGGACCACACGATAAACGCGCTGGAGGTTATGGCGAAGATCGCCGGTATCGAGTCAACCGCGAAGACCACGTCCGTCGTACCGACCACGACAATTACCGCGAAGAGCGGCGTCGCCACGAGCTTCCCGGCGTTCCGGACGAAGAACCGATCCTCCTGAAAGTCTTTCGTCATGGGCACGAGGCGGCGCACGAGGCGCAAAACCGGGTTGCGTTCGGGGTGGACCTCGGTGTCGCTGTGCATCGCCATCCGGATGCCGGTGTAGATCAGGAACACCCCGAAGATGTAGACGATCCACTCGTAGCGGTCGAGAAGCTCCGCCCCGACCGCTATGAACGCGCCCCGCAAAACGAGCGCCCCGACTATCCCCCAGAACAGGACCCGGTACTGGTAGCGGGACGGCACGGCGAAGTAGGTGAAGATCAGGGCAAACACGAACACGTTGTCCACCGACAAGCTTTTCTCTACGACGTATCCGGTGAAGTATTCGCCCCCGCGTGTAGGACCGGCCACGGCGAAGACCACCAGCCCGAAGAGTAGCGCCGCCCCGATCCAGAAAACGCTCAAAACGGTGGCGCGCTTGAAGGAGATCTCCTTCGCCCCGCGGGCGAGCACCAACAGGTCCAGCACGAGCAAAACCACGATCAGGGCCGTAAACCCGCCCCAGGCCCACAGTGGGAAAGAGCTCAAACTATTCTCCGGTTTTCGGCATGCAAAAGCCTTTCATTGTTCAGGACACGTATCAAGATGGCCGTATGATACATAATGTCCGGACCGATGAAGGGTAACGCGTGGGCTGCTGCAAGAATACCCTGGTCCATTCGGGACGGTGGGAAGGATCTCCAACAGCGATTTCCGTGAGGGTGGTAGCCCGTGCGACGGGTTCCGCAGGATGGCAAGTTTCGGTGTTTCCTGATACCGACTATGAGAGACTTACAGTCTTGAATAACGTATACGTTATTCAAGTGACGTAATTGCTCGACGTTCCGGTGCTGGAGTCGGGCGTAATTGGAAAAACTGGAAAGTTAGCTGCTGAACGGTTTGACGTTGATTTTGTTTGTCTTGGGGGCGATCCTGCTCATCGCGAGGGCGGAGCTTCTGGTGCACGGGGCTTCCCGGCTTGCCGGTACGCTGGGCATTTTGCTGTTGGTAATCGGGCCGACGGTCGTGGCGTTCGGCACCAGCCCGCCCGAGACGGCGGTCAGCGTCGGCTCCGCCCTCGGCTCCGTCCTCGGCGGCCGGGCCGACATAGCCCTGGGCAACGTCGTAGGGAGCAACACCTTCAACATCCTCTTTATCCTCGGCCTCTCGGCGCTGGTGACCCCGCCGGTGGTCTCGGGCCGTCTGGTGGGCCTCGACGCGCCGCTGATGGTCGGCGGGGTCGGTGCTGCTCCTGATCCTGGCGCTGGACGGGAGCCTCGGGCGCTGGGACGGGCTCCTGCTGTTCGCCGGGGTGGTGGCCTACACGGCCTCCGCCGTCTGGGAGAGCCGCCGGGAGGGCGCGGAGGTCGCCGCAGCTTACGAGCAAGAGTACGGCGGGGGCCGGAAGCGGCGGGTCGCTTTGCAGGTCGGGTTCGTGGTCGTGGGGGCTCGGTTTGCTGGTGCTCGGTTTGCTGGTGCTCGGGTCGCGGTGGCTGGCGGATGGGGAGGTCGAGATCGCTTCGGCCACCAGGGTGAGCGGGCTGATCATCGGCCTCACCGTGGTGGCCGACGAGACTTCGCTGCCGGAGGTCGCAACCTCCGTGCTGGCCGCGCTGCGCGACGAGCGGGAGATAGCCGTGGGCAACGTGGTCGGGAGCTGCCTCTTCAACGTGCTGGCGGTGCTGGGCCTCACGGGCCTCGTGGCCCCGGACGGTATCTCCGGCCCCGGCGCGGCGCTCAGCTTCGACATACCGGTCATGATCGCTGCGGCCGTAGCCTGCCTGCCCATCTTCTTTACCGAACACCGCATAAACCGCTGGGAAGGCCTCCTGTTTCTCGGCTACTACGCCGCCTACACGCTCTACCTGTTTCTGGACGCTGCCGGCCACGAAGCCCTACCGGCCTTCAACCTCGTCATGCTGGCGTTCGTGATACCACTGACCACCGTGACGCTCGCCGTCTTCGCCGCCCGTAGCGCCCAACGCCGTCTCCGAAAGGCCGCCTGAAGTGCGGGCGGACGCTCCGAACACAGGATTGCAGAACGTTCCTACGGGCCTCCTGCTCCGCAGCGGCGGACTCCGGTTCGTCACGCTCGCCCTGCTCTGGGTGGTCCTTACCGAGGACGACCTGGGAACCCTGTGGCTCGGCTTTCTGGCGGTCGTGGCGGCCACGCTTTCTAGCCTGGTCCTGCTCCCCCCGGCGGGCCGCTCCTGGAGTCTCCTCGGCGCCGGCCGTTTCGCCGGCTTCTTTCTCCGGCAGTCCGTGGTCGGCGGCATAGACGTGGCACTCCGCGCGCTAAAACCCGGCATGGACCTGGATCCGGCGCTCGTCGAGTACGAAACCCGGCTCCCGGAAGGCGGCGCGCGGGTGTTGTTCGCCAACACGATCAGCCTCCTGCCGGGAACCCTTAGCGCCGAAGTCCGGGACCGCCGCTTGCTGGTCCACACGCTCGCCACGAGCCCGGAACTGCAAGAAGAACTGCGGCTTACCGAGGAGGCGGTCGCCCGGCTGTTCGGCGTAGGGCTGTCCCGGGAGGCCTTGGATGGATGAGCTTTACCTAGTCCTGGCAATCTTCCTGCTGCTCAACCTGTTGGCCGGGATGGCCCGCGTTCTGCGGGGGCCGACGCTCCAGGACCGGATGCTGGCGGTCCAGCTATTTGGCACCGCCGGGGTCGCTGTCTTGCTGATCCTGTCAGAGAGCCTGGCCGCGCCCGCGCTGCGGGACGTTGCGCTGGTGTTCGCCCTGCTCGGGGGCGTGGCGGTGGTCGCGTTCGTCCGGCGGGCGTCCGGGACGGACGACGAAGGGCGGGACTCGTGAACGTGCTCGATTGGGTATCCGCCGCACTGCTGCTAGCCGGGGCGTTCTTCTTTTTGGCCGGGACCGTAGGCCTCCTCCGCTTCCCGGACGTGTACAACCGGCTCCATGCCCTCACCAAAGCCGACAACCTGGGGCTGGGCCTTACGGTGCTGGCGCTCATGCTGCAGGCCGGGTCGTGGACCGTGGCGATAAAGTTGCTGCTCATCTGGCTGCTGGTGCTGCTCGCCGGAGCCTCCGCGGCGCATCTCATCGCCGGCTCCGCCCTACGCGATGGGGTACGTCTTTGGGAGCGCCGTTGAGCGTGGGCTTCATCTTCGATGTCCTGCTCGCTGTTGCCCTACCGCTGCTGACCTGGAGGACGCTCGCCGCCAAAGAGTTGTTCACCTCCGTGGTGCTGTTCATAGCTTTGGGGCTCCTGATCTCCCTGGCCTACCTGCGCCTCGCCGCCCCGGACGTGGCGCTCGCCGAAGCGGCCATCGGGGCGGGCGTGACCGGCGCCCTGCTCTTGGACACCCTATCCCGCATCGGCGAGTGGCGCGGCGACCGTGGAAGGGAAGACGATGCAACGTCCGGCTAATATTAGAATTCGCCGCTTCCTCTTACGGGCGCCGGCCGCGATCCTGGCCGCCGCCCTGGCGCTCGGGCTCGGCTGGGCGGTGCTCTCGCTGCCGGAGCCGGCGACCGGGCTCACCGGCCGAGTGGACGCCGAGATGGCGAATAGCGGCGTCAGCCACCCGGTGACGGCCGTACTGCTCAACTTCCGAGGCTACGACACGCTGTTGGAGATCGGGGTGTTGTTGCTCGCCCTGTTGTGCGTCTGGTCCCTGAACCTCGCTCCCGCCCGGCGAAGCGCGGAAGCGGCCCGGACGCCGGTGCTCGGGTATCTGGTGCGGCTGCTGGTGCCGCTGATCATCGTGGTGACGGTCTACCTGCTCTGGGCCGGCTCGAAGCAGCCGGGCGGCGCATTTCAGGCGGGGGCGGTGCTCGCGGCGGCCGGGGAGCTGTTGCTGCTGGCCGGGTTTGTCCGGGGATATTTCCGGCAGGCGTGGGTTTTGAGGTTATCGCTCGGGATCGGGTTTGGGGTCTTTCTGGCGGTGGCCGGCGGGGTCGTGTTGCTCGGGAACGATTTGCTGGAGTATCCACGAGGCTCCGCTTACGCCCTGATCCTGCTGATCGAGGGCGCTTTGACCGTCTCCATCGGCTTTACGCTGGCCGCGTTGTTCTTCGGTTCCCCGCCGGAAGCTATGGCGGAGGACGAAACGTGAGCCAGGTTTCGCTGTACGCGCTCTCCGGGATAGCGATGATCGCGGTTTGTCTCTACGCCCTGATCTCTTACCCGCACCTGCTCCGCAAGATCCTCGCCATCAACGTGATGGGCAGCGGAATTTTTCTCCTACTCATCTCTTTCGCCCGCCGCGTTCCCGGCCCGGAACCCGACCCCGTCCCCCACGCGATGGTCCTGACCGGCATCGTCGTCGCCGTTTGCGCCACTGCCTTTGCCTTGGCTTTGGCCCGCCGCGTCTACGACGAAACAGAAAGCCCGTACCTTCCCGAAGAGGAAGCAGCGCCGGAGGAGCCGGGCTGACAGGCGCGGCCATCATCCTGCCCATCGTGCTGCCGCTGGCCGCGGCCACCCTGACGTTCCTGCTGCGACGCGGGGCGGTTACGATAAGTCTCATCACCGCGCTCGGCATCGCCGGGGCGGTGGCCGTGCTGGTCCTGCAGGTTTTCGGACAAGGCCCGTTAGAGTACACCGCCGGCGGCTGGGAAGCGCCGCTCGGCATCGAGCTTTACGCGGATGGGCTGACCGCTATCATGCTGATCATGGCGGCGGTCGTCGGAATCGCCATCACCGTCTACGCCGCCGGGTATTTCTCGGACAGCCCCGCGAAAGCCCGGTACTTCTGGCCGCTGTTCCTGTTCCTCTGGTCGGCGATGAACGTCATCTTCCTCTCGGCGGACATCTTCAACCTCTACGTTGGGCTGGAGTTGATGGGACTCTCGGCCGTCGCGCTGCTGACGCTGGAGGGCAAGCGCGACGCCCTGACCGCCGGGATGCGCTACCTGCTGGTGTCGCTTTTGGGATCCCTGATCTACCTGCTCGGCGTCGCCCTGCTCTACGGCACTTTCGGCACCCTGGCCGTTCAGGAACTCGGCGCGCAGATGTTCCCCGGTCCCGCGACCTGGGCATCGCTCGGCCTCATAACCGCCGGCATGATGCTCAAGACGGCCCTCTTCCCGCTCCACTTCTGGCTGCCGCCGGCCCACTCCAGCGCCCCCTCGCCCGTGAGCGCCCTGCTCTCCGCCCTGGTCATCAAAGGCTCCTTCTACCTGCTGCTCCGGCTCTGGTTCGACGTCTTTCCCGAAGCCCTCACGCCCGCCGCCGGGCAGTTGCTCGGCATCTTGGGCGCGACGGCGATCCTCTGGGGTTCCGTTTTGGCACTTTTCCAGAAGCGCTTGAAGCTTTTGGTGGCGTATTCGACGGTGGCTCAGATCGGTTACCTCTTCATCCTCTTCCCGCTGGCGAGCGCCGAAGCCTGGAGCGGCGGCGTCTACCACGCCCTCTCCCACGCTTTCGCAAAAGCCGCGATGTTCATGGCCGCAGGAACCCTCCTGCACTCTTTGGGCACCGACGACCTCGATGCGCTGGACGGCGCCTCAGAGAGGTTCCCGGTCTCCGTCTACGCCTTCGGCCTCGCCGGAATAACGCTCATGGGACTGCCCTTTAGCGGCGGCTTTACGGCCAAGTGGCTCCTGCTCTCCGCCGCCCTGGAGACCGGCCAGTGGTGGTACGCGGCCGTCGTGCTGGCCGGGGGGCTTCTGGCCGTCGGCTATCTTTTGCGGGCGCTGGCCCGGCTCCTGACGCCGGCCCCCGCCACGAAGGTTATCCACAAACCGGCCCGGGGCATGGAGGCGACCGCGCTCATCCTGGCCTCCGTCGCCCTGTTGCTTGGGCTCGTCTCCGCGCCGCTGCTGGAGTTATTGCAGGTTGGGGCCCCGCTCGGGAGGATTTTGCCGTGAGCCTCGCCGCCTGGATGCCGGTGCTGGTTATTCTGAGTTCGGCGTTGCCGAGTTTGGTGATCTTCTTTCTAACCGACGAGCGCCTGCGGCTGCGGCGCATCCTCTACCTGGGGGCCGAGGTCGTGAAGCTGATCCTGGTCGGCGTCATGCTGGTCGGGATCTACTACGGCGTCGCCTTCGAGACCCGCATCCCGCTCCTGCCCGGCGTGGACCTGCTGCTCCGGGCCAACGCCCTGGGCATGCTCTTCCTGACCTTATCTGCGGTGCTCTGGCTCCTGACCACGATCTACGCTATCGGCTACCTGAAAGGCTCGCCCAACCGGAGCCGTTTCTTCGGCTTTTTCGGCCTCTGCGTAACCTCGACCGCCGGCCTCGCCCTCTCCGGCAACCTGCTGACGTTCTTCCTGTTCTACGAGATGTTGAGCTTGGTTACTTATCCGCTGGTGGTCCACAACCAGACGCAGGAAGCCCTGAAGGGCGGCCGGACCTACCTGATGTACACACTCGGCGGCGGCACGGTGATGCTCGCGGGCGTGGTCTGGCTGTACTTTCTGGCCGGCTCCGTCGAGTTCACGGCCGGCGGCTCCCTGGCGGGCTTCGACGGCAACGAAGCGGCCCTCACCACTATCTTCTTCCTGCTCATGGTCGGGCTCGGGGTGAAGTCGGCATTGTTTCCGCTGCACGGCTGGCTGCCGAAGGCGATGGTCGCGCCCGCGCCGGTCAGCGCGTTGCTGCACGCCGTGGCCGTGGTAAAGGCCGGGGCCTTCGGCATCGTGCGGGTGGTCTACGAGGTGTTCGGCATCGAGCTGGCCCAGGTGCTCGGCGTGCTGGCCCCGCTGGGGGCGGTGGCCGCCTTTACTATCGTCTATGGGTCGGTGATGGCGCTGTTTCAGGACGATCTCAAGCGCCGATTGGCTTATTCGACCGTCAGCCAGCTCTCGTACATAACGCTCGGGGTGGTAATCGTCGGGTCGGCCTCGACGGTTGGCGGGATCGTGCATCTCGTCCATCAGGGGATCATGAAGATCACGTTATTCTTCTGCGCCGGGCTGTTGGCCGAGACGGTGGGGATAAAGAAGATCAGCCAGATGAACGGCGTCGCCCGCCGGATGCCGTGGACCATGATCGCCTTTACCGTCGGCGCCCTCGGCATGATCGGTCTTCCTCCAACCGCCGGCTTCGTCAGCAAGTGGTACCTGGGCCTCGGGGCCGCCCAATCCGGGGACCTCTGGGCGATTGGCGTGCTGGTAATGAGCGCCCTCTTGAACGCCGCCTACTTCCTGCCGATCCTGTACAAAGCCTGGTTCGTAAAACCCGACGGCCCATTCACGGAGAAGCGTTCCAAGACCCGCTTCGAGGCCGACTGGCTGATGTTGGCGCCGCCCCTGATTACCGCCGTCCTAGTTCTCGCCCTCGGCCTTTTCGCTACCGTAGACGTCAGCCCCCTGGAGTGGTCCAAGCTGATCGCCAACCGCGAACTCCCCTACCCCCTGGAAGACATCGGCCCGTGAACGTCGGAGACACCTTTTCGACAATCCTCTGGCTCCTGCCGTGGGGCGTCCCGCTCCTGCTCTCGATCCTGCTCGCCCCGCAAAGTTCGCGTTCCTCCGCAGAGTTCCTCGCGCCCGTGGCGGCGCTGCCGGCGTTCCTATTGGCGGTTTTCGCCCGGCCGGGCGATATCGTCGAGGTCCCGCTGCTGCTCGGGACCCGTTTCGGCCTGACCGGGACTACCCAGCTATTCTTGCTGTTCAGCGCGGGCCTGTGGCTCTTCGCCGGACTCTACGCCCGGGCCTACTTGGCCGACGACCCGGCATCCGGCCGTTTCTTCGGCTTCTTCCTGGCGACCATGAGCGGGAACCTCGGGCTGATCATGGCGCGGGACGTAGTTAGCTTCTACCTGTTCTTTATCCTCATGAGCTTCGCCGCCTACGGCATGATCGTCCACGACCAAACGCCGCAGGCGTCCCGGGCCGGGCGGGTCTACCTGGTTTTCGTGGTCATCGGGGAGACTTTCCTCTTGCCGGCGATGATCCTGATCTCCGCCGCCGCCGGGACCTACCGCCTGGAAGAGGTACCCGCCGCCGTCGCGGATAGTCCGCTGCAAGGTCTCATTGTCTTTCTCGTCCTCGCCGGTTTCGGAACGAAGGTCGGCGTCTTACTGCTCCACTTCTCCCTGCCGCTTGCCTACCCGGCGTCCCCGTCGCCCGCCGGCGCGGCCCTCGGCGGCCCCATGATAAAAGCCGGCCTGCTCGGGTGGCTGATCTTCCTGCCCGGCGGGGAAGCCGGAACCACCTTCTGGGGAACCGTCATCCTGGTGTTCGGAGTCGCCGCCGCCTTCTACGGCGTACTCGTCGGCCTCACCCAGCAAAAACCCGGTACGATCCTTGCCTACTCCAGCATCAGCCAGATGGGTTGGATCTCGTCCGCCCTCGGCATCGGCCTCCTCTTCCCCGCCTCTTGGCCCGTCGCCCTGACCGCCATCCTCGTCTACGCCGCCCACCACGCCCTCGCCAAAAGCTCCCTCTTTCTCGGCCTCGGCGTGGCCCGCCGGACACAAAGCACCCGCGCCCGCCGCCTGGCCCTCGCCGGCCTCCTCGTCGGGGCACTGGCCCTCGCCGGAGCCCCCCTCACCAGCGGCGCCGTCGCCAAATACCTCCTCAAAGAAGCCACCGGCACCACCCCCGGCTCATGGCCCGCGGCCCTGGAAGCGCTCCTGCAAATAGGAGCCATCGGCACTACCCTGCTCATGGCCCGCTTCCTTTTCACCATCCGGCCCGGCTCCGAAGCCGGAAAGCTCTCCATCGGGCTCTGGCTTCCGTGGGTCGCACAACTGATTCTGGCGACGGTCGGCATACTAGCGTTGCCGGGCGGCCCGCTAGAAGCTGTCGGCCTGACGTTGTCTTTCAGCACGTTCTGGCCCCTGGCGGTCGGTATCCTGCTGGTGGTGGGCTACCGGCAACTCCGGCAGAGGACGAACCTCGGGACCGGGCCACGGATACCGGAAGGAGACTTGCTAGTGCCGTTCGTCCGGCTGCTAGAGCTGTCGCGCCGGGCCTGGAATAGTGGCGCTGCCGCCCGGAACGGGGCTTCAGATGGTACAGGCTTCCGAGAAGGCCGTTACGAGGCAGGTGCGGCCGCCGGGCTGCTGCGGCTGGAAAATTTTCTGGGATATTGGGCGCTGGCGGGGACGCTGTTTATTGCCCTGGTCGCGGCCCTCGTTGTTCTGGTTGGCGTCCTGTAGCTGTAGCTCGTATGCCCGGCAGAGAAGCCTGAGCGTTACAAGACACGTTCTCTGCTAAGGCGAACCTAGAATTTCGCCGAGCACCACCTCGTAGCGGGCGACCGAGATCACGCTCTCGCCCGAACTCCTCGCGCTCTCTGCCCGGGCCTGCTGCACGGCGTCTTCGCTACGCGCCATGTCTTCCTCCGTATCCCACAGCGTCATGGCGATCGAGTGCTTCTTGTCCGTGTCGAGCATCAGGTACATGCCCCGGAAACCTTCTTGCAACTGGGCCGCCGGGAGAAACTGCCGCCGGGCGACCTTTATGCCCTGCGCCGTCTGCTCCGGCGGCCCCTCGAAAGTGCTGATCCTCGCGAACATTCGTCTCTCCTTTCCATACTTTTTGTTTTTTATTTTCCCCTATCGTCCGAAACCCGTAAAGATCCGAAAGAGCAATTCGCACTCGCCGGAGGAACGGTCCCTCATCCGTCCCCGCATGCCTCTTGCTTGCGTTTCAGGAAATTTCCCGAGGTTGGTCAGTCAGGTACCGGCTGTTTTCCATTCTCACCAGTAGCTTGGTTCCGGGTTTCCCGGGAGAACCTCACCCCCGGCAAACGTGTGCTACGGTTTATCTTGGCACACGCAGAGCCGGTAAATCCTCTACCGCTCGTGCTCCGACGAACGCGAACCGCTCTTGCGACCGGCGAAGACTTCCCTCGCGGCGGCGACCAGGTAACCGGCCGACATCAAGAGGAGGACAACGTTGATCACGGTCGAGGACGAGAGGTCACCCTCGAACAACCCCGCCACCCCGCGGAGCGTGCCGAAGGCCATCAGCAATGCCAGCGCGATAGCCAGGTAGAGGCCGAAAGAGCGGGTGGCCGGTCTGGTCGTTAGGAAACCGGCCAAGAGCACCGGCAGGCCGATGAAGGCCGGGATCATGGCGGTGATGCTCTCGCGGTCGGTCGCAAAATAGGTGACCACCCCGATCAGGACGAGCACCACCCCGTAACCCAACGTCAGCCGACTCATCGCTAAGACTCCGTCTCCGCACCCGACGCGGCGGCCTGTCGGCGCTCCAGGGTCTCGGGCTTGATCCTCTTTAACTCGCCGGGCGGGAAGCGGTCGAGCAACTTCCACGCGGTCTCAAGTGTCTCCTCGATGGTGCGGGCGTTAGATCCCTGCCCGACGAACTCGTCCTCGAAGTCGTCGGCGAAGGCCAGGTAGCGCCGGTCGTCCTCCGACAACGCCTGCTCCCCGATGATTGAGACGAGCCGCCGCAGCTCTTTACCCCGCGCGAAGCAAGCGTAGAGTTGGTCCGCCACCTGCCGGTGGTCATCGCGGGTCTTACCCTCGCCGATGCCCGCGTTCATCAGGCGGGAGAGGGACGGCAGGACGTCTATCGGCGGGTAGACACCGCGCCGGTCGAGTTCGCGGCTCAAGACGATCTGGCCCTCCGTTATGTAGCCGGTGAGGTCCGGGATGGGGTGGCTTATGTCGTCGTCGGGCATGGAGAGGATCATTAACTGCGTCACCGACCCTTCTCGACCATGCACCCGCCCGGCCCGCTCGAAGAGTGAAGCCAGGTCCGTGTACATGTAGCCGGGATACCCGCGACGGCCCGGTATTTCTTCTCGGGCCGCCGAAACCTCGCGCAAGGCTTCGGCGTAATTGGTGATGTCCGCGAGGATGACCAGTACGTGCTGGCCCTCTTCCCAGGCAAGGTACTCCGCCGCCGTGAGCGCCGCCCGCGGGGTCAACAAACGCTCGACCGTCGGGTCGTCGGCACTGTTAATAAACAGCACCGACCGTTCCAGCGCCGCGCTCCCCGCAAACCGCTTGCGGAAGAACGACGCCTCCCGGTGGGTCACGCCGATGGCCGCGAAGACCACGACGAAGCCCTCATCCTCGTCCACGACGCGGGCGCCCTCGGCGACTTGGGCGGCGAGTTCCATCGCCGGCAGGCCGAAGCCGGAGAAGATGGGGAGTTTCTGGCCCCGCACCAGCGTGTTGAGGCCGTCTATGGCGCTGACGCCGGTCTCGATAAAGTCCGACGGGTGGCTGCGGGCGAAGGGGTTCAGGGGCATGCCGCCGACGGGGAGATGATCCGCTGGTTGCAGGGGCGGGCCGCCGTCTATGGGCGTACCGGAGCCGTCCAGGATGCGCCCGACGAGGTCGGGGCCGACGGCCATCTTGGCGACCTCGCCCCGGGTGCGGACCGCCGTGTCGGGCCGGTCGAGGCCGCGGGTGCCGCCGAGGACCTGCACGACCATCCGGTCGCCCTCTACTTCGAGTACCTGCCCCCGGCGCGTCTCACCGTCCGGGGTTACAACGTCTACCAGCTCGTCGTAGCCGACCTTTTCGGCGGCCTCGGCGATCAGGAGCGGCCCCGAGACGTAGTTTACGGTTTTGTGGTCTACGGCGAAGAGGCTCGTCCGGCCGTTGCCGTTGCCGTTCGTTAGTCTTTCGCTCACAGTTCCTCCAGCTCTTTCTCGATGCGCGAGATCAGGTCATCCGCCTTTGCGCGCATCTCGTCGTCGGGCCAATATTTGGCGCGGTTTATCTCCGCGAGCGCCGGAACGCTGGAGGCGACTTCTACCGCCACGTCGCGCTCGACAGCGGCGGACATGGCCGCGTGGGCTCCCCGGATGATACGGAGCATGTGGTACTGCTTGGGCAGGGCGCAGTAGGCGTCCGTGTCGTCGAAAGCCGACTGCTGGAGAAAGTCCTCCCGCATAAGTCGGCCGGTAGCCAGGATCACGCGCTGCGGCGCCGCCAGGGCATCCGCCCCGAGAAGCTGCACGATCTCCAACAAAGAACCTTCCTGCTGCAAGATCCCCGTTGCCCAGGCGCGCTGGTCCGTCCAGTCTTCCGTGACCTCGTTCTCGAACCACTCGGCCAGTTCGTAGAGCGTGTAGCTGGTACCCCAGTTGATGGACGGGAAGTGCCTTTGTCGGGCGAGCGACGTGTCGAGCGCCCAAAACGTACCGGCGAGGCGCAGGCTGTACTGCGTGATCGGCTCGGAAAAGTCACCACCCGCGGGCGAAACCGCCCCGACGACGGTGACGGAACCCTCGCGCTCGTCGCTGCCGAGGCAGATCGTGGAGCCCGCCCGCTCGTAGAACCCGGCGAGCCGGGTCGAGAGGTAGGCCGGGTAGCCTTCTTCAGCCGGCATCTCCTCCAGGCGGCTGGAGACCTCGCGCAAGGCCTCGCCCCAGCGGCTCGTGGAGTCGGCCATCAGCGCCACGTCGTAGCCCTGGTCGCGGAAGTACTCGGCCAGAGTTATGCCCGTGTAGATCGAGGCTTCCCGGGCGGCGACCGGCATGTTGGAGGTATTGGCGATCAGGACCGTCCGCTCCATGAGTGGCGCCCCGGTCTTGGGGTCCACCAGCTCCGGGAACTCCTCCAGCACCTCGGTCAGCTCGTTGCCCCGCTCGCCGCAGCCGATATACACGACGACCTCGGCGTGGGACCACTTGGCGAGCGACTGCTCCAGCACCGTCTTACCGGTTCCGAAACCGCCCGGTATCGTGGCCGCCCCGCCAAGCGCCACCGGAAACAACGTGTCCACTACCCGCGTCCCCGTTACCAGCGGCACGTCGGCGTCCAGTCGGCGGGCGACCGGGCGCGGCTCGCGCACCGCCCAGCGCCGGAGCATAGTTACCGGCGTGTCGTCCACCTTCACGACGGTGTCTTCCACTTTCGCAAGTCCGGCGTTCACTTCGGAAACGGTCCCCGAAACATCGTGCGGGACGAGGACTTTGTGGGTGAGGGCTTCCGTTTCGGCGACGGTGCCGAGCACGTCACCGGGGCCGACCTCGTCGCCGACGGAGACGGTGGGGACGAAGTCCCACTCGCGGTCGCGGTCGACGGCCGGAAGTTCGAGTCCGCGCGGGATCATGGGCTGGCCGTAAGGATCGTCGCCGACCTGGGACATGCGGGGCAGCGGGCGTTGGGTGCCGTCGAAGATGCTGCCCAGGAGGCCGGGTCCTAGCTCGACCTGCAAGGGCGCGCCGGTATCCGTTACGGGTTCGCCGACGCTCAGGCCGGAGGTTTCTTCGTAGACCTGGATCGTGGCTTTGTCGCCGTCTAGCCGGATCACCTCTCCCGGCAACCGCGCCTCCCCGACGTAGACGACGTTGTAGAGCCGGGCGTTCCTGAGTCCTTTGGCGACTACCACGGGACCGGCGACGCGGAAGATGGTCCCGGCGTCGAGTCCGCCCGGTGATCCGGTTTCGGAGCGTGTAAAAGTCTCGGTCATTCTTAGCCTCCCTCGGCGTCGAAAGTGATCTCGTAACCTACCGCCTGCCAGAGCATCTTTAGGAACCGCTCCCGGCGTCCGCCGTCTTCGGCCCCGGCCTCGCCGGACGGTAGCGCGACCACGAGCGGCTCGTAGGTCTCCTCGAAGCGGCGGCGGGTCTCGCGGTCCAGGTCGCTGTGGTAGGGCTCGTGCAGGGCGATAACGCCCCTCTCGCCTTGTTCGTCGACCAGATCCAGTAGCTCGGCGACGGCTTCGTCGGTCGAGGCGGCGGGTATCGTGGCGGCCCCGGCGAGTTTGTATCCCGGTTCGAGTTCCGGGGTGGTTATGACTATCAGGCGACTCAACCGGAGCCCCCGATTTCTTCTGGTACGAAGATCTGGCCGCGCGCCAACTCCGGATCCAAACCGCGCGCCGCACCCTCGGCGACGAGCCGCAAATTCTTTGCTTCGTTTTCTTTGGCGACGGCGTAGGCTATGGGCACGCCGAGGCCGAGCGGGTCTCCCCGGGTAAAGAGCCCAACGGCGTCCGAGATGCGCCGCTCTTCGAACTCTTTCTGCAAAGCGAGTAAGCCGGCGCCTGAGGACCACCGCTCTAGCGGCAGCCGCCAGCGGTCGCCGGGTCCGGCGTCGGCGAGCGAGTTTGCGGCGGCGCCCGGGTCGGGGAGCCTCACGGCGTCGTCTAGTTTTTCGGTTGCAACGGAACCGCCGGGCAGGTATGCGCCCCACTCGTCCGAAGCCGGTAGGCCGGAGAGCTCACCCCGTTCGATGGCTTTGCGCAGCCGGAGCGCAACGAGCACGTTCTTCTCGTTCGTTTCGCGCTCGAAGAAGTTTCTGAGTATTTCTCCATCAGCGCTTTTACCGGCCAGGGCTTCGGTGGTCCGGGCGGTCCAGCCGGCGGTGGCGGCGTGTTCCAAGGCGGCGAGGTTTTCGGTCCGTTCGTACTCCGGCCAGGCTTCTCGGAGGGTTGCGGCGGTCTCGGGGTCGGGGAGCTTCCAACGGATCAGGAGCCCAACCGCGACGGCGAACTCGTTCTGGCGCGCGATCTCCCGGGCCAGCGCATCGGTCAAAGTCCCGACGGGATAGACGTACATCAACGCGTCCTCGGTGTGGGGCCGGATCGCCTCCCCCCGCAAGAGCGCGATAGTGTTGTGCAGGTCCCACCGCGAGAGCAGCACGTCCACCAGTTCCCGGGCCTCCCCCGAGTAGAAACTCCGCATTTCCTCCAGCGAACGCCCCAGGTTTACCCGGACGGCCTCGTGCAGCCGGCGCGCCCCGCTAAAGCGGGTAAGGGCGCCTTCCACCTCCGGCCCGTAGGCGGTGGAGGCGAGCGTCCCGAGAACGCCGTCCACGTCTTTACCGAGCAAAGATTCGTAGTCCGCCCGGCCGAGGAGGTGGGTCTTGCGCGCTCGGAGCCGGGCGTTGCCGTAGTTGAAGTCGGCCCGGGAGCGGAGCAACCTCACCGGGATTCCTCCAGCGCCGCGAGCCGATTCCCGTAAGCCTGCCGAAGCTCCGGTTCGGCGTTCGCCACCCGTTCTTCGAAGGTGTTCCGGATGCTGCGCCCGTCGTCCCCGACCAACTCCAGGCCACCCGACGTTTGCAGCGTGGGCTCGACGGCCAGGCCGTGCTCGTTCGCCAGCTCCGAAGCAAGTGCTTCGTCTATCGCGTCCACGCGCAGTACGCGGGCGTTCGGGAGCGCCGCGTGGGCCTCTTCCAGAAGATCCCGCAGCACGTCGCGGTAACGCTCCGAGGCGCGCAGGGTGCTGAGCCGGCTTCGGGCCACCCTAAGAAGCTGATCAAAGCTCTCCTCCCGGGCTTCGCGCAGGAGGTTCGTGGCTTCGACCCGGGCCGCCCCGATGCGGCGGGCGGACTCGCGCCGGAACTCCGGCTCCTGAGCCTTTACGGGCTCGGCGCGGACGGTTTCGGCTTCGGCGCGGGCCTGGGCCAGTATCTCGTCCGACTCGGCCCGGCTCGATTCGTCGAGCCGGGCGCGTTCCTCTTTGGCGTCCGCCTCGATGGCGGAGAGGAGGTCGTTTAGCGGGCTCACGCTATCCGCCTCAGAGTAGCAGTATGATCATGGCGGCCACGGCGAACCCGAGGACCACGAGGGTCTCCGGTATAGCCATCAGCAGGATGGCCCGGCCCGTAAGCTCCGGCTTCTCGGCGATGGCCCCCATCGCCGCCGCCCCGACCCGGCTCTGGGCCATGCCCGAGGCGAGCGCGGCGAGGCCAATAGCCAGGCCGGCTCCTATCGCGATCAATCCAGCTTCCATCTTTTTTCTCCTTTCTCGACTTTACCGACAACTTCATCACAAACACCGCCCGGTGCTTGTGCAAAGTTTTATGTTGACAAACTTTCGTAACTTCATCGTTCCTCCTCATGGGTTTGGCGTGTCATAGTGCAACTCTCGTTCGGCGGTGGGTGGCGACTGCCCGGTGCGGGCACCGAACGGTTTGAAAGCCTTTCCGCCACCGGAATAGAACTTGGAGAAGAACTCCACGTAGTGCAACCGCATCGACTGGATCATGGGCGAGAAGCCGGCCAGCGCCAGGTTGAGCGTGTGGAACAGCGTCGCGATGACCACCCCGATCCAGAGCGGCGCCGCAACCGCGAACTCGTTGGCGACTATCGCCAGGTACGCGCTCGCCAGGCCGACGGCCGCGACCCGCAGGTACGAGAGGATGTTTCCTAAAGCCCCGATCAGCTCCAGCGGACCCATCAGAAGGCCCATCCGCCCGTGGGCGGCCATGATCAGGACGAGCCCCACGATAATGACCGCTATGGCAGGCGTTACGACGCCGGTCGGCAACATCCCGGCGGCGAGACCGGCGATCCCGAACACCCCGACGATTGCGAGCAACGTCCCGAATCTCTCGGCTACTTCGCCACGATGCTGTTCTTGCCAGCCCTGCCAGATCCCGAGCAAGAGTCCCAGTATTACATGCGTCGCCCCGAGCGCAATGGCGAAGATCAAGAGCGGCACCAGCCCCTCCGGCCGGTAGAACCACAGCGCGAAATCGTCACCATCGGCGAAACCGAGCACCTGGTAGCCGAGGTTTCCGAGCGCCTCCCCGAAGATGAAACCGAAGATGATCGCCCAGACCGACCCGATAAGCATGACCGACCCGAGGTCCCGGATCATGCCCGGCTCCGTAAAGCGCTTCTTTACGTACAGCGCACCCAAAAAGAGCAGCACCCCGTACACGATGTCCCCAACCATCGCCCCGAAGATGAGCGGCAAAAACAGCGTCATCAAACCGGTCGGGTCCATCGTGCCGGGGTTCGGCAGGTCCAGAAACTTGACCAACCCTTCAAAGGGCCGGGCGACACTCCGGTTGTGCATGAGGACCGGCATCTTCTCGTCGTAGCGGCCGACCTTTAGCTCCTCTACCACTACCTCGTCTCCGACGCGGGCCTCCAACTCGTCGCGCAGTTGGGCTACCTGTTTCTTGGGCACCCAGTAGGCGGCGACGAAGGTGTGGCCCGTCTCGCCGACGAGGACCGCCGCGTCGAGCTGCTCCAGCTCGGCGCGCAAGCCGGCGAGCAGCGTGCGCCAGTCGTCTTCGTGCGGGCGGAGCAGGTCGTCCAGGTCTACGCGGGCGGCCTTGAGCTTTCCCGGGAGGGCGGAGATCCGCTTTTCCATTTCAGCGACCGAGCCGCGCAGGGAGAGGTTTGCGTATTCGTCCGGCAGCGAGACGTGCCGGACGTGCTCCTGTCCGAGGAGGGCGTGTATGCGCCCCGCGTCGTCGTGGGTAAAGACGATGACGCACCCGATGGCGCTCTCTTCGATCTTTTTGTACACCAACTCGAAGCGCTTGCCGACGGTCTCGGCCAACTCGTCCCGCAGCATCGAGATCAGGCTATCGTCGTCGGTGTTGAGTACGAGGGCGACCGTGTCCAGCCGCAGCAGGTTGAGCTCGTGCTCTTCAAGGTCGGCCAACTCCGGCACCAGCGGCAAGAGCTGGCGCAGCGGCTCGACGTAGCGGGGCAGCACGATCTGCTCGTCCTGCAACGCCTCGATACGGCCCCGAAGCTCTCCGACTTTTGGGGCAATCTCTTTTAGTTGGTCCTTTAGAGAGCCCGTATCCACCGCGCCGGGGACCAGATCTTCTTTCGCCTCGGCTTGTCCGCCATCCGTCCCGAGCAGGTCCAGCAGCGCCTCCAACTCGGCTATGAGGAACCGGAGCTCGTCCGCCCGGACCGCGTGCCGCTCGTCGAGGGAAAGAGATGAGACCTCGAAGTCCTCCTCTTCCTTCACGTCTATAAGATGCACCAACTCCAGCTTGTGCAACTCTTCGAGCACGCCGTCGAGCCGGGCCTTCGGCCCGATAACCCGCACCTTGGACATGGAAACGAGCGACATGCTACGCCCGCCCTCCGGGCAGTATCTGCTCGACCACGGCTTGCGCCGCCGCATCTTGTTCCCTCGCCGCGTGCTCGCGCAGCTTCTCGGCTTCGGCCCTCGCCGCTTCTAAAATGCGGGCGACTTCTTCGTCGGCGGCGTCCAGGGCTTCCCGGCGCCGTTCTTCGGCGGCTTTTTCGCCTTCTTCACGGGCGGCGGCTATGATTTGCTCCGCCTCTTCGTGGGCGGCGGTTCGGCGTTCTCCGGCGACTTTTTCTATCTCCTGGCGGTCTTCCAGCGTGCGTTCTATCTGGCGCACGGAGTCGAGCGCGTTGTCGTTGGAATCCTTGACGTCCGCCTGGCTCACGATGCCCTCCCAAGCTCTTTAGCATTCTCTTTCTCCCGGTCGGACTTGGCCTTCGCCCGCATGAGGCGCACGCGGTTTTCGAGTTCCCGCTCGTCCAGGACCATCGCGATAAAGTCGCGCTGCTCTTCCAAGCGCGGGATGACGACGTGTTCCAGGGCGTTCACGCGGCGGGTGGTGCGTGTGATCTCCTCGGCCAACCTCCTCAGCGACATCTCGACGGCGACCACGTCCAGCAACCCGTCCAGCACCGTCTCGAAGTCTTCCGCCGTCCGGTCCACCCGGGGCGTGGTGGCCGTCAGGCTGTAGCCACGCCCGATGCGGGAACGCCCGACCGTGTCGTGGTCCAACTCCACGATTGGAACCCCGGCGACGTTCTTCGTGCTCAACTCGACCTCGACCTCGCCGGTAGCCGCTATCGCCGCCGAGCCAACGGACTCGGGACCGTCGAGGGCTACGGCTTCGCTCAGAGTATCGCGTGCCGTGGCGGCCTGCTCCTCCAGGTTCTTCATAGCCCGGAGCGCAGAGGAACTCAGGCGGTCGAACTCCCGCATCAGGGCGGTCCGCTTCTCTTTGAGCAGGTCCCGGCCCTGGGCCGCCAGGCCGATCTGGGCCTTCCTTGCTAGAAGCTCGCTGCGGGTGGCGCTAACCCGTTCCATGATTCACCCCGCAAGCCACGTAAGAATCGCCGATCGAACGTGTGTCACGGGACGCAGCACAGTTTGTGAACGTACGGGATAAAGGGAATTGGAGGCCCCGAAGTTTGGGCCCTGTGTCGTGGCACTTGCGGCGGTTCATATGTGGCTCCCTCTGGCTCGTTGTCTACAAGCCGGAGGTCTCTCCATGTCCTTTCGGACCGGCTCCACCGGGCGTTGGCCGTATTGACGATGGAGCGCCAGGGGATACTCCCCTCCGTTGATATATGCTTGATACGGATTGTAGCCGGAGAATTTGAGGTAGTCAAGGCGAAAGTTCCGTCCGTTTCCTTGTAGAGAAAGGCGCGGCCGCCGGATCAGGTGATCAAGAACAACCGCACGATCTCCCCCAGGATAGCCAGGGCGCCGATAGAGATCAGGACCCGCGAAACTGCTTTGTCCCGGCTCGAAGCTAGAGAGTAGAAGCCCATAAACACTACGCCGCCGCAGAAGATCAGCGCGCCCGGGTCCAGCGAGCCGGTCGCCACCACGACCACCGGGCCACCGACGAGCAGAAAAGCCGGGACCAGCGGGGTTCGCTACACCGGGATCTAGCCTGACTGCATGTCCGGGCCGCTCTCTTGCTCTTTGTTCTGTGCCTGGCGCTTCCTTATCCACTTCTCCAGGCTGATAACGGGCAGCACGATCAGGCCGACCGCTATCGTCTCGGCCCACTCTACCAACCCCAAAGGCGCGGACCCGAACAACGTATTCATGAACGGCAGGTATACGAAACCGACCTGCAAAGCCAGCAAGACCCCGATGCCGACGTAGATCCACTTGTTCGTCCACAACCCGACCTCCAGCACCGAGTAGAGCAACGAGCGGGAGTTGAGAAGGTAGAAGATCTGCAAGAACACGATGGTCGTTACCGCCATCGTCTGGGCTTCGGCCAGCGCGAAGTCGGCGGATACTCCCTGACCGATCTGCCAGTAATACTCGAAGAGAAAGAGTCCTATGCCACCAGCGGCCATCAGGACCCCCACCCCGACCGTCCGGCTTAACACCAGGCGGTCTATGATCTGGGCTTTCGGGTCTTTGGGCGGACGGCTCATGGCGTCCGGCTCCAACGCCTCGAAGGCCAGCGGTAGCGCCAGGGTTACCGCCACCACCATGTTGACCCACAGGATCTGGGTCGGTTGTATCGGCAACAACGGGTCCCCACTGATGATCGGGAAGAACATCACCGCCAACAGGATGATGAGTCCCTGCCCCACGTTGGTCGGCAGGATAAAAGCGAAGGACTTCCTGATGTTGTCGTAGACCCTCCGGCCCTCCTCGACCGCTGCGGTGATGGAGGCAAAGTTGTCGTCGGTCAGGACTACGTCGGCGGATTCTTTCGAGACGTCGGTGCCGGTTATGCCCATCGCCGTGCCAATATCGGCCTGCTTGAGCGCCGGGGCGTCGTTTACGCCGTCGCCCGTCATGGCTACTACCTCGCCCTGGGCTTGCAAAGAGTTTACGAGCCGGAGTTTATGTTCGGGGGCGACGCGGGCGAAGACGTTGGTGTTCGAGGCGACTTCGGGCAGTTCGTCGTCCGGGAGCGCGTCCAGCTCCCGGCCGGTAACGGCCGTGTCGCTTTCTCCGATAAGGCCGAGTTGGCGGCCGATGGCGGCGGCGGTTCCGGCGTGGTCGCCGGTGATCATCTTGACCGTTATGCCAGCTTCGTGACACGTTTGGACAGAATCTATGACTTCTTCGCGGGGTGGGTCGATCATGCCCTGTAATCCCAGCAACTCGAAGCCGCCCTGGGCGTCGTCATCGTTCAGCTCCGTAAGCGATTCGGCTGGTTTCCGGGCAAAGGCCAGCACGCGCAAGCCTTCGTCCGCCATGCTCTGGATGTGGCCCGTCACGAGCTCCCGGTCGAGGTCTCCGCCGCCAGCCGGCCGGTCGCAGCGCTCCAGGATCACCTCCGGCGCGCCCTTCAGGTAGATGACTTGAGAGTTTCCAGCGCCGCTTTTGGTTGCTTCGGGGGGTACTTCGTTGAGGGTCGCCATGTACTGGCGCTCGGACTCGAACGGCACGGCGTCTTTGCGGGCGAGTTTCCTGCGGACGTCCCCTTCCTCGAAGCCCAGCTTCCGGGCGGCGACGATGAGGGCGCCTTCAGTCGGGTCTCCTTCTATGCGCCATACTCCCCCCTCACCCTCGTCCCGCGAGAGCCCGGCGTCGTTGCACAACGCCCCGGCGAGCACCAGGTCGTCCAGGGCGCCCGGAGGGATTTCTAACGTCTCCCCGTCCGGCCCGGTGAGATCTCCTTCGGGAACGTAACCGACGCCGGAGAGCTCGTAGAATTTATCTTTCCCTGAGTCGCCCGGCGTCCAGAGCTTCTTTACGGTCATCTCGTTTTTCGTGAGGGTGCCGGTTTTGTCCGTGCAGATCACGGTCGCGCTGCCCAAAGTCTCCGTGGCGGGCAGATAGCGGATGACGGCCCTACGGCCGGCCATACGCCGCACCCCGATGGCGAGCGCGATGGTGATAACGGCCGGCAGGCCTTCGGGGATGGCGGCGACGGCGAGGGCGATAGCCGAGAGCACCGCGTCCACCAGCGGGTAGCCGCGGAGCAGGCCGACGCCGAAGAGCAGCACGGCGACGACCAGGATGGCGCCCGTGATCCACTTTCCGGCCGTCGCGATCTGGCGCGTTAGCGGCGTCTGTACCTCGGTCGTCTCGCTCAGCATCTCCGAGATTCGGCCGAGCTCCGTCTCCCCCGCCGTGGCGGTTATCGCCGCTTTTCCGGTGCCGGAGGTGACGAGCGTACCGCCGTAGACCATGCCCGTGCGCTCCCCGATGGACGCTTCTTCGGAGGCCGGGTCCGTGCCCTTGTAGACCGGCACGGACTCCCCGGTGAGGGCGGCTTCGTCTATCTGCAGGTTGCGCTGGTTTAGCAGGCGGCCGTCGGCGGGGACTTTGTCGCCGGATTCCAGGAGGATGACGTCACCCGGCACGATTTCGGGGGCCACGACCGTCGTCCGTTCTCCGTCGCGCAGGACGGTTGTTTCGTTCGGGACCAGGTCCGTGAGGGCTTCGATGTCTTTGCCGGCTTTGTACTCCTGGGCGAAGCCGATCAGGGTATTGATGACCACCACGCCCAAGACCACGGAGCCGTCCACGATCTTGCCGAGGGCCATAGCCAGGGCGCTGGAGGCCAGTAAAACGTAGATGAGGGGGTCGTTGATCTGACGCCAAAGTAACTTGAGCACCCCGTCGCCGGAGTTGCCTTCGAGGACGTTTGGGCCGTAGCTCTCGTAGCGTTTCTTCGCTTCTTCGGTGCTCAGGCCGTCGTCGTGGGCGTTCAGCTCCTCAAGGACCGTACCGAAGGCCAGCGAGTGCCATTTGATGTTCCGGGCGCCGGCGGGGGTTTCCTGTGTCTGCAAGGTCCATCTCCTTTTAGGACGGGCCTGGAAGACGAAAAGCGGGCCCTCCACAGCCGTCGTTGACTGCAAATGGTCTCGCCCATTGCGCTACGACTACGACGCCGCAGGGCCGGTGATCGACCGGGGGAAACCCCGTACTGACGGCCGATCCCCCCGCATCTCTCGCGGGCGGCTACTCCCCAATTAGCCCGTTAGTATACCCGTTAAACTTTTTCTAGCAAACGATGTTCCAATCCTGAACACAGCCGCTCTTTTCGTCATAATGTCCCCGACAGAAAGGAGTACCGGCCGGTGGACGACGTAGACCCGCGCATCTCGAAGCTACTCCTGGCATACTCCGTTCTGGGGACGCTCCTGAACCTGGCAGGTTCGATCCGCACGCGGGGCCTCCTTCGTACCGCGACGTTCTTCGCGCTTTCGACCGGGCTTCCGGCTTTCGGGGAGGTTCTGGTCACCGGGCCGCTGGGCCTCCTGCGACACCGGACGAGACCTCGCGTCAGAGGGGTTCCAGTCTCCATCCTCTTGCTCTGGTACAACGTGATCCACAGCACGTACGCCGCGACGGAGCGGGCCCTGTCCCGGTTGTCGATGGACGGCAAGCAACGTCGCGAAGCTCTTCCCCTAGCTACCGCGCTGGCAGCGACGAACCTGGACCTCGTGATGGACCCGTTCGGCCTCGACGCTGGGCTTTGGGAGTGGAAGGTGGATGGCGCCTGCGCCAAGGAGATCTCCGGCGGGAACGGAAAGAGCGGCGTGCCGCTTTTGAACTACTGGGGGTGGTTGGTCGTGGTCATGGGCGTCGTGCTGGGCTACACGCGGCTCTTTCCGGAGGGCGGGCGTGAGAGCCGGCTTCCGGTACTTCTTCTCTTGCCGTACTATGTCGTCCCTGCGGCGTGGGCGATACGGCGGCGGAGGCCCGGGTACCTGATCTACTCGTCTCCGTTCGCAGCGGCGCTGTACTTTGGCCTAAAGGAGGAAGGTTGAGCGGTATCCCGGTAATTCTGGACGTAGACCCCGGCCACGATGACGCGGTGGCCCTGATGATGGCTTGCGGCGCTTCCCGGAAGGGAGACCTGGACCTGCGGGCCGTTACGACCGTCGCCGGTAACGTGGAGTTGGAGAAGACCACCTACAACGCGCTGCGGGTGCTGTCGCTCGTAGGTTGCACCCACGTACCCGTGGCGGCCGGGGCGGCGCGTCCATTGGTCCGCGAACTCCACACCGCCTACGACATCCACGGCGAAAGCGGGTTGGACGGGCCGGAAGAAATACCGCCTCCCACCTTCGAGACCGACGAACGATCCGCCGTGCAGCTTATCGCCGACACCCTGACCGCTTCTCTTGAACCCGTCACGCTCATCCCGACCGGCCCGCTGACGAACATCGCAACCTTCCTGCGCCGGCATCCAGAATTGAAAGACAAAGTGGCCCATATCTCGCTCATGGGCGGTAGCATTGGGCTGGGGAACACGACACCCGCCGCAGAGTTCAATATCTACGTGGACCCGGAGGCCGCCCGCGAGGTCTTCGAGTCGGGACTGCCCATAACCATGAGCGGCCTGGACGTAACTCATCAGGCGGGAGCCGGGCCGGAGGAACGGGACCGGCTGAGAAGAATCGGGGCCGCCGGGTGCACAATAGCGGGCTTTCTGGACTTCTTCGCCGGCACATACGAAGCCAACTTCGGCTTCGACGCCCCGCCGCTCCACGATCCCGTAGCGGTTGCGGCGGTGCTACAACCCGAACTCCTTTCCACGCGCCCGATGCGGGTGGACGTAGAGTGCGAGAGCGACCTGACCCGGGGCGAGACCATCTGCGACTACCACGGCGTGACCGGCAAACCACCGAACGCCGAGGTCGGCGCCGGGTTGGACCGGGAAGGGTTTTTCGGGCTTCTCTACAAAGCGCTGGAGTCTTTGTAGGTTTCCGTCGTGTACAGTAAGCGCGTCGCACGAGATGTTTACGGGAGGACTGGTGGGCGAAACTAACAGGCCGAATCGGCTGGAGGACGTATATGGCGCCCGGAATAGCCGGCAGACAACGGAACTGTATGACGAGTGGGCCGCAGAATACGAACGAGACGTGCAGAGCTACGGTTACACGACCCCGGCGATCCTCTCCGGTCTCCTGGGTCGTTACGTGGCTGCAGCGGAAGGATCGGTGCTCGACGCCGGGGCGGGCACGGGGATGATGGGTGAAGTCCTGAAACCGCTCGGCTACACGGCGCTGTTCGGCATAGACCTCTCGGTGAACATGCTGGACCTGGCCCGCGAGAAAGACGTCTACGAAGACCTCCGGCAAATGAAGCTTGGGGAACGCCTGGGGTTCCCCGACGGCACCTTCGCCGCCGTCGTGGCCGCCGGGGTCTTCTCTCCCGGCCACGCCCCGCCCCACTCTTTCGACGAGCTGTTGCGGGTAACCAGACCCGGAGGCTACATAATCTTCAGCGTCCGCTCGGATGAAGATGCGGGTTTCGCGGAAAAGCAGCACAGTTTACAGAATGAGGGCCGGTGGCAATCGGTCGAGGTTACAGAGCCTTACCCACAGTTGCCGCTCGCGGATCCGGATCTCAAGGCCCGGTGCTTCGCGTACCGGGTCGCCTGATCGGTGACCGGGCAGACAAAGAGTAGTGACCGCGCAGACAAGGAGTATCATACTCTGTCTGGGGTAAAAACTTCCCTACTGTTCTTTTCCGAGAAGAGGATCTATGTTTTTCGATGGTTGGATGACGCTGGGCCGGACAGCGTTGATCGGAGCGCTGGCTTATGTTGCGCTGGTGCTCTTGCTCCGGGTTTCGGGCAAGCGGACGCTCTCCAAGATGAACGCCTTCGACTTCGTCGTAACGGTGGCCTTGGGCTCGACGCTGGCTACGGTGCTGCTTTCGAGCAGCGTCTCGTTGGCGCGTGGGGTGCTGGCTTTTGCGGTCCTGATCTTCTTGCAGTTCATCATTACCTGGCTCTCGACCCGCTCCTCCGCAGTCCGCGGCCTGGTAAAAGCCGAGCCCACCTTGCTCGTCCACAAGGGCGAGTTCCTCCCCGGCGCGATGAAACGGGAACGGGTAACGAAAGAGGAGATCCGGGCCGCCATGCGCTCCCAGGGGATCTCCGCCGTCGAAGAGGTCGAAGCGGTGGTGCTGGAGACCACGAGTGACATCAGCGTCGTCCCGCAGCCCTCCGGTGAGTCGGCCTCCAGCCTGGCCGACGTGTCGGAAGGAAGGGGTTAGACGCTGTGGCTCATGAGGCTCACCAGACGAAAGGTTTCGGAGCATGATGCCCCGGTGGAGCGCACCGGCGGACGGAACGTACCGGGACTGGCTGGAGGCCTTTCTCGACGCGAACGAGCGGTGGACCCGCAGCACGTTCGAAGCGCAGAAGATACTGCTCGGGGCCGCCAGGCGTTCCGGCGAAGACGCCGGTAACGCCCTGACGACGGAGGACGCTTCGGTACCGGCGCTCGGGGCTAGGGCCGCCGACCTCGCGCGGGCGCAGACGTTTCTGTGGGCCGCAGCGGGTTTCGCGGCGGGAGAGCGGTTGGGCCGGGACGCGCCGGGTGAAGTCCCTTACGGGTTCGGGGCGGCGGAGTGGCTGCCGCGGGCCATGGTGATCGGGACGGTCGCCGCGGATCTATACCTAGGGTACGCGACGCTCCGTGAACGCACCCGGTGGGCGCCGAAGCTGGTCGGAGAGAAAGACTGGGGACTGCAGCACCGGCGCGGGGCGGTGCGCGTTCTGGATGCGGCGGCGACGTTGGGTGGGACGCTCATAAAAGCCGCCCAGTTCGCCTCGACCCGCCCGGACCTCCTCCCTACCGCCTACACCGAAACCCTCTCTTCCCTCCAGGACCGCGTCCCGCCCCAGCCGTGGCCGGTAATGGAGCCCGCCATCTCCCGCGAGCTCGGTCGCCCAATCTCCGAAGTCTTCGACGAAATAGAGCCCGAACCAATCGCCGCCGCCTCCATCGCCCAGGTCCACCGCGCCCGGCTCAAAGACGGCCGGGAAGTCGCCGTCAAGGTGCAGTACCCGCACGTCGCGGGTCTTATACAGGCGGATCTTTCAGCGCTAGAGCGGACCTTCGCCATCCTGGCCTCCGTAGAACCCGGCGTGCGGCTGCAACCCATCGCCGACTACCTGCGCTGGACGCTCCCGCTGGAGCTGGACTTCGGCCGCGAAGCCGCCGCCATAGAGGATTTGCGGGCAGCCCTGTCGGATCGGGACGACGTCGTCGTCCCAAAGGTGGTAGGGGAGCTAACGACCGGACGATTGCTCGTGATGGAGTTGATAGAGGGAATCAGGATCACCGACCGCGACGCTCTGCAAAAAGCCGGCATCGAACCCCGCGAAGTGGCAGAACTTCTAAACGATCTCTACGCTGACCAACTTTTCGAACGCAACATCCTCCACGCCGACCCGCACCCCGGCAACATCCTCGTGCAACCCGGACCGAGACTGGTGCTCTTGGATCACGGCCTCACCCTGGACATAGAGCCCGGCTTCGCCACCACCCTTTCCGGGATGGTGCGCGCCCTGCGGGAAGGAGATTTCGACACGCTTACAGAGAACCTCGCAGAGACGGGCCTCCCGATAGACGACGACACCGACCTCGACACCCTGCTCGGGGTCGTCGGCGTGTTGCTCGGCACTGAAAAGTCTCCTGGCAGAGATGCCGGCGACGAGGCCCTGGATCTCGGAGATTTCGGGCGGCGGCTCGGCGCGAGCGTGGGCGACATTCCGCCGAAGTTGCTCCTTATCGGGCGGGCCATCGGGCTGCTCGACGGCATCACACGACAGTTAGACCCGGACTTGGACTCGCTGGAGGTCGTGGGGCGCTACACAGGTACGCCTTAGCAACCGGGTCTAGGCGGCCGGCGCGGCCTGCTGCTGCTCCATCTGCTGTTGCATCTGCTGCTCGAACTGCTCCATGCTCATGGTGTTTTCGTCCGGCGGCGGGCTGACGTTCACCGGAACGCCGAAGTCGTATATCTCCTGGACCATGCGTATCCGGATCTCCTCTTGCGTGGTTGCTCCACCCGCGGCCGGATCCGCCATCGGGTCTGCCGGGACGGGGACGGTGGTGGTCATGTCCATCTCGAACTTCCGGGCGCGGCCCTGCTCGTCAATCCAAACGTCCGCGGGTAACTTGCTGGTTCCCATCTGCTCGATCATGTCCCTGTAAGCCTTCTCGGCCTCCGGGCCGCTTTGCTCGGCCATCTTCTCGAAGTCCATTACGGCGCGATAGTGGGTCGTAGCGGCGCCCCGAACTTTCTCCCGGCCAACTTTCTCTACCGAGCCTACGTCTTTCAGGGCTTCAAGCTGTTGGGTCGGGTCCGTCGGGTTGTTCGCCTGCATCTCGGAGAAGCTCGCGCCGTACTGCTGCTCGTAGAAGGAGTCGAGGTCCGTCTTTATCCAGGGCTTCATCCCCTGCATACCCGACTGCGCCTCCCGGGGCATCTTGAGATACATGGTGTCTTCGAGCATCCGCAACTGGAAGCTGCCGAGCGGCCCCATACCCATCGTCATGCGCGCTTTCTCACCCGAGAGGTCCATGACGCCCCCACCGCTCATCCTGAACTCCATGCTCTCCGGTCCTTCAGGAGTGGTCGCGCCGGTCGGCATCCCGGAGGTCACCATTGTGTACTTTATCCTGGCGGTCTCCTCTGCAACGGTCTTTCTGTACGCCACCTGAACCGCGTCTATGGGCTCCGCCTCGGCCTTTCGAGTCTCTCCGGCCTTTGCGTTCTCCTGTCCGGCGGACGAGTCTTCTTCGTCCTCGTCTTCCTCGCCGCCGCAGGCGACTAGCATCCCAGTCGCCAGAACGAACAAGAGCGTAAAAACCAGAAGCTTCCTCACCATGGACCCACCTCTCCTTCAGCCAACACCTAACGAACATAACTATCTCAAACCACCGAAGCCCGCGCATCCTCCATTAGGACGAATTTCCTAACCAAAAGTATGAAAGCAACTTGAGTAGAGGAGTAGGAGAGGATGCGTTTTTTCGGGAGGTGTCGTAGAGTGAACGGGGTTCGCACTACGGAAGGAGGATCGCGGTAGAGGCTTCCGCAAACACACTATCGCCGGTACGACCCCGCGAACGGCTCGTGGTACTGGACGTGCTGCGGGGCGTCGCGATACTGGGCATCCTGATCCCGAACCTCGACGTGTTCCGTACCCCGGAGCTGGCGATGTTCACCGAAGGAACCTCGGCGTTCGAGCAGGCGTTTCAGTTCTTCAGCCTCGTCTTTACCCAGGGCAAGTTCATAACCTCGCTGGCTTTCCTGCTGGGTCTAGGGCTCGCGATGCAGGCCGCGCGGTCCGGGGAGAAGGGGCATTCCCCAAACAGGTTCCTCGCCCGCCGGCTCGGCGTGCTGGCCCTCTTCGGCCTCGCGCACGGGTTCCTGATCTGGAGCGGCGACGTGCTGCTCACCTACGCGATCCTGGGCTTCCCGTTCCTGCTCTTTATTCACAGCAGCCCCCGGACGCTGGTGCGCTGGGCTATAGGTCTGCTCGGCACCATCCTCGTCCTCGCGCTGCTCTTTACCGTCTTCACCCTGCTCGCACCCGAGCCATCGCAAGGCGCAACCGTCGAAGACTCCCCCTCCGGCGAGACCTTCTCGTTCTTGTTCGGCGGGCAAGGCTTCGAAGCCGCGGCGGAGGAAGCCTACACTTCCGGCTCCTACCTCCAGATGACGTTGCAACGCGCCCGGGAGCTTCTGCTTTTTCTTCCGGCGGGACTCTTTGCGTCCGGGCCAAGCGTGTTCGCGATGATGCTCCTGGGCGCCGCCGTGGCGAAGGCCAGGTGGACGGAAGACCTTAGCGGACGACGGCGCTCCATCCGGCATGCGGCCGTGCTGGGCATCTCTATCGGGCTCCCGCTCAACGTCTTTTTCGCCCTGACGTTCCTGTGGGACCCTGCGGGCACGACCTACCTCTTCCCGCTCGGTAGTGGCGCGTGGCTGGTCGGGGCTCCCCTCTTGGCAATAGGCTACATGGCCTCCGCCACCCTGTTCGCCCAACGCTTCCCGGCCACCGCGCTCGTACAGCGGCTCGCCGCCGTAGGCCGCATGGCGCTCTCCAACTACCTCGCCCAGAGCATTATAATGACCGCCATCTTCTACGGCCTGGCCCTCTACGGGGAACTCGAGCTCTCCCCCTCCCTCGCCATCCTGCTCGCCGTCTGGGCCGCCGAGCTTTTGTGGAGCAAACCCTGGCTCTCCCGCTTCACTTACGGTCCCGCCGAGTGGCTCTGGCGCCGCCTCACATACGGTCGCGGGTCCGCCGGACCCTTCCAATAATCCCTCATGCGACATCGTACACTTACGGGATCCACACCAGAGAAAGGAGCCCAATGACGAACCTGCCGGAGCCGGGACAGAAACTCCCCGACGTAGAGTTCATAACCGAGGACGAAGGCCGGATCTCCCCCTCCGACCTAACCGGCCAACGGAGCGTCCTCTACTTCTACCCCAAAGACGACACCCCCGGCTGCACAAAAGAAGCCTGCTCCTTCCGTGACCGCATGGCCGACTACGAAGAGGCCGGCATAAAAGTCTACGGCGTCTCCCTGGATTCCCCCGAATCCCACCGCAAGTTCCGCGAAAAACACAACCTCAACTTCCCACTTCTCACCGATGAGGACGGCCAGGCAGCAGAAGCTCTAGGAGTCCTCGGCGACCGGGGCGTCGCAAACCGCGCCACCTTCCTGCTCAACGCGGAAGGCGAAATCTCAGAGGTTTATCCTAAAGTCTCACCGGAGACCCACGCTGATGAGATTTTGGAGGATGCCAGTAAAGCTAGCTGACTATTCAAAAAACAACATCAATTTTCTTGCAGCTTACTACTGAGATCAGATACAGGAATAAAACCATGAGCTTTGCCGGCTTTGCGTTTGATGAGGAGGCCTTCCTTCTCCAAACCGAGGAGATCGGTGCGGGCTGTCTCAGGAACTATACTATTGCTTTTTGAATGCGACTTGACCGTGTAAACATGATCAGGATGCCTCAAAGCATGGCTGAGTAGAGCGGTCTGCCGATGGTTGAGATCGGATCTCTTAATCAGTTTTTCGGTGCGTTTCACTTCAGCCATCTTGCGCTGTAAATAGCCTTCTAGATCATTGATCGCCAACATTACTACGCGCAACTGGTACATGATGAAGTAGGTAAGGTCCAATTCGTCTGTCTCAGTGTGAAGAAAAGACCGATCATACTTCGCCCGGGCTCTCTGGATAATACTGGATATAGTCAAAAACTCCGCCAACCAGTATCCTTGAGAAAGCATAGACCAGTAGAACAAGATCCTCGCGGTGCGCCCGTTTCCATCAGCAAAAGGGTGATCGTAAGCCAGCCAGAAGTGAATAATGATTGCTCGTACCACGGGATGAAGAAACGTGTCGATTCCTTGCCCGTTTCCAAAGCGACATAGCTTATTCAATCTTTCGGGGAGTTGCTCCGCAGTGGGAGGTGTATGGAGTAAGTCTCCCTGTGAGCTCCACACTTTCACTCGGTCGTCCTCGGGCTGCTGCAGCTTGCCCGCTTCGTCCGGGTCTTCGAGCGTACGATCGGTTACCAGTCTGTGGATCTCGTGTACGAACTCCGGGGTCAGACGCTCTTCTCTGTGTTCCCTTACGAAATTCATGGCATGATAATTATTGAGTATCATGCGCTCACTCTTATCCCGGGGCGGTCGCCCGGTCCTGATCATTTCTTTTGCCACCCGCTTCGAAGTATTGGCACCTTCGAGTTGGCTTGAGGTAATAGCCTCTTCCATCAAAGAAGTAACGAGATAACGGTCTCGGGTCGAAGGATTAGTCACCTCCTCAGATAGAGTGATCTGCCCTCCGAGCCTTTGGTCTATCTTATGCACACGCTCCCACGCTATATCAGGCATCATGTATTGGAATGGTTTTCCACTTTCGTCTACTAGAGGCAAGACATGGTATTCGCGCTGCCGAGCAAACTTGATAGCGGCCCACCACTCTTCCAACGAAAGATCTTCAGGAGGCTGTCGATGACGAATTTCGTCCCAATGTCTGTATTGTCTGTTCTGAGAAGCTTTGACTCCCGAGAAGAAAATCTTTTCGAACGCTTCAGGACCCCATTTTTCAAGCACATCGTCTATGGCCGGTGGTTTCATGGGCATCTTCATAGCTCACAGCTCCCAATTTGCTCCTAATTGAGGCCATTTTAGCAGTAGACTAGACATTTACTGCTAAATTGGGAGAAATTAGCACCAAATTGGGAGTTCATATGTTGTCCACATGCACTAGTTTTAGCTAGTGTTCGCCAAAGCAGCCTCGGCTTCGATCTCCGCATTCAAACTCGCAGCTACGGAGCAGTATTTCTCGTGGGAGAGTTCCACGGCTTTTTGCAGGCTCTCCTGGGTTATGTCTTCGCCGCTGACGATGTGGCGGACTTTTATGTGGGTGTAGCGGCGAGGGTGTTCTTCGGCGCGAGTTCCTTGAAGTTCTATGCGGTAGCTTTGTACGGGGGTGCGACGTTTGGCGAGGATTTCGACTACGTCGTAGGCGGTGCAGGTTCCTAGGGCAGCGAGCAGGGCTTGCATGGGGCGGACGCCGATGGCGGGGCTATCGGCGTCTATGAGGATCTGGTCTCCGGACTCGTTGTGGCCGACGTAGCGCTGGCCGCCGAGGTGTTCTATGTTCATGATCGTCTCCGACATGCGCTTACTCTACACCGTCCTGCGGCCAACGAGATAGAGCAAGAGTCCGACCACTAGGGCGCCGACGGCGACGAGGATGTTGACAAAGGGTTGTTGGGTAAAGAGCGCAAAGCACAAGAGGACAGCGACGAGCGGGATGGTTATGCCGAAGGGTAGACGGAAGGGACGTTCGGCGAGCGGGTCGCGGCGGCGCAGGATGACGACGGAGAGGCAGACCATCAGGTACTGGTAGAGGCGGGCGGCGACGTTTAGCAGGAGCAGTTGGGTGAAGGTTCCCGTAATCGCCAGGATGACGACGATGGCGCCGGTGGTCCAGATGGCGACCGTCGGGGTGCGGAAGCGGGGGCTGACGCGGCTGAATAGGGCGGGCAGCATCGCCTCGTTGGAGAGGCCGTAGAGGTTGCGCGGAGCGGTCAGGGCGACACCGCTCTTGGTGCCGAAGATGGAGATTATGGCCCCGGTCGTCATGAGGACGAGGCCGCCGGTGAACATGGCTCCTCCGGCGGCGGCGAGCGGGGTGTCGGAGCCGGCGAGGTTCGGCTCTATGCGGAGTGCGGCATATTGGATCAGCATGTAGAACACCGTTACGCCAACGAGGGTGCCGAGCACGGCGACGGAGATAGTGCGCCGCGGGTTCCGCATCTCACCCGCCGGTATAGTCGCCCCTTCAAAGCCGCCGTAGGCGAAGATCACGATAAGGACCGCCGCGAAGAAATCTCCCCCACCTGGCACCTGCTCCAGAAACGCGTTTCCCGACGCCCCAGCAAACGTAAGCCCCGCAACCACGAGCAACGTCAGCGGGATGAGCTTCGCCACCGTAAAGAACTGGATTACCCGCGACCCGAGCCGCACGCCCAGGGTGTTCAGCAAGCACAAAAGTCCGACGAGACCTATTATGATCGGTATTTTGTAGGTTTCCGCCGGTGTCCACAGTGAGCCCAGGTATCCGACGAGGCCGTTGGAGAGGACCGCCCAGCCAACGAGGTACGTCACCCACACCATCCAGCCGACGGAAAATCCCGCCGTCTTGCCCATCGCCTCCCGGACGTAGACCAGCGGCCCGCCGGTCCGGTCGTACATCGCGCTGATCTCTGCGTAAGACAGCCCGATCAGGACGACCAAAAGTCCCGCCGCCAGATACGCCCACGCCGCAGCACCCCCGGCCTGCTGCGCCACCTGTCCCGGCAAAAGAAAGATGCCGCCGCCGACTACGCCGTTGATCCCGATAAACAGAACCTCCGGTGTCCGCATTACCCGCTGTAACTGTTCTCCAGCCATAGGCTCCCGTATCTACACCGGAATGACCGGTCTTTCAATGGAACGGACGGCATTTCCAAAAATCGGCGACGAAACTGTACGATGAAAGCCCCGAGTAAGGCAGGATAATCAACGGAACCGCCAAACCAGCGAGAGGAGCCGTTATGGAACCCAGGGTGAGCATCGTGACGCTCGGCGTCACCGACCTCGAACGCGCCGTTTCTTTTTATCAGGACGGACTCGGATGGCCTCTCTCCGGGGCGAGTAACGAGAACATCGCCTTCTTCAAAACCAGTGGCACGGTGTTGGCTCTCCACCCCCGCGAAAAGCTAGCCGCCGACGCTAATACCGAACCGGAAGGCAGCGGTTTCTCGGGCTTTACGCTGGCGCACAACGTCGCCGACAAAGAGCAGGTCGCCCGGGTGCTCGGGGAGGCGGAGGCGGCCGGAGCCAGGATCGTCAAAGAGGCGCAAGACGTATTCTGGGGTGGTCACAGCGGATATTTCGCGGATCCCGACGGGTATCTTTGGGAGGTAGCCTGGAATCCCTACGCACCACTCGCCAAAGATGGCAGCCTAATCCTGCCTAATTAGGTTTTTGTAAAGCTACCGCAGGGCTCCTTCTCCGGCGGGTCGGATCGGCTGTAGTCCGCCCTCAATCATCTCCCGGTGCGGCTCCAGAAACGGCGGCAACGAGAGACGCTCACCGAGATGCGCCGCATCTTCGTCGGTGGCGAAGCCGGGGCCGTCGGTGGCGATCTCGAACAGAACCCCGCCGGGCTCGCGGAAGTAGATCGAGCGAAAGTAGAACCTGTCTATGACCGGCGTTACCCCGATCCCCATACGCTTCAGGTTCTCCCGCCATTTTAGGTGTTCCGCTTCGTCCGGCGTCCGGAAGGCGACGTGATGCACGCCCCCGACACCCACTTGCCGGTGGTGCGGTAGATCTGGCCGCTCCTCCAAATGCACTTCGGTCCCCGGACCCCCGGGCCCGACTTCGAAGACGGCCACCCGCACCCCATCCTTCTGGTACTCACCCACCGCCCGAAAACCCAGGGCCTGCTTCAACACCCGGGATGTGGCCCCGATGTTCCTTACGGTGAGCGTCGAGGCGTGCAGGCCCAAGATAGCTTTGTCTTGCGGTACGAAACTCTCCGGGTACGGGTTCCCGGGCCGCACTCCCGATTTACCCCCCTCGACCAATTCTAATTTCTGTCCTTCGGGGTCCGTGAAAGGCAGGGCGGCCCGGCCGTTCCTGCTTCCTATGTTGCCCCGCCGCACGCCGCGCTCCGCGAAACGGTCCGCCCACCAGTCGAGCGCCGTACGGTCGGGCACCCGAAAGGCGGTTGCGGAGATCTTGCCAGAACCCACCGGGTCCGGGCGGGCCCACGACCAGTCGAAAAAAGTCATCTCGGTGCCGGGGCTGCCAATTTCGTCCCCATAGAAGAGGTGGTAGGCCGAGACGTCGTCCTGGTTGACGGTCTTCTTGACGAGCCGCATCCCCAGCACGCCGGTGTAGAAGGCGACGTTTTTCGAAGCGTTGCCGGTTACGGCCGTGACGTGGTGTAGACCACCTAGCTCCATAACTATTTTCTATCCTCCTATACAGCCTTATACAGCGAGTCTTATATAGCGACTACGACGGCCACGGACAGCACCAGCAGTATACCGGGCGGGATCGCCGCGGCGACGGGGTCTTTTGCCCGAACGTGGGTGAGAACCGCGCCGACCATCGTGGCGGCCAATAAGACCCCGCCCAGCACGGCCAGCACCAGCACGAATATACCCAAGAGCACCCCCAAAGCGCCGGCTAACTCTACGATCCCGGTGAAGTACATAAACCATCGGGGGTACTTGAAGTGGTCGAACATACCAACCATCTGCCGCGTCCTGGCCAACTTCGACCCGGCCGCCCCGAGAAACACCAGGCCCAAAAGGGCTTGTAGAACTATCTTTATAACTTCCATGACGTCTTCCTTTCCCTAAAGTTTTCTGATTTCCCAATGCCGCACCAACACCTTCTACAAACTCCGGTCCAGCTTGCCGAGCAGGCGCGCCAGATCCTTCTGTTCTCCGGGCGAAAGTACAGAGAGCTGGGCGGTGACTAAATCCTCGTGCGGCGGAACGGCCTCCTCGTATAAACTACGTCCCTCTCGCGTGAGAAAGAGCCGGTTTGCACGTCCATCGGGACGCCGGAAGAGCAGGCCGCGCCGTTCCAACCGGTCGAGCATCTGGCAGACGTTGCCCTTTGTCACCAGCAAGGACTCGGCCAATTCCCGCTGCGTGAGGCCCTCTAACGAACCTACCCGTGCCAACGTGTCGAACTGGGCCAGGTTCAAATCCCAACGCTTCAAATCCTCCGCCAAAACACGCCCGATCCTTTGCCCAATTCGCAAAACCCGCAGCCACGCCACTACCGACGCTTTCCGGGTACCGCCGCTCGTCGAACTGTCGTGTGCGTTCATCGAAGATTTAGTTTAGTCCTAAACAGTTGCTCTGTCAAAAGGGTTGTTCTTGTCGGGGGCCGGGTGTTCGTATATAGTTGATACTTAAATTACTTTAGCGGGTGTTGAGGAGGTAGTATGGCTACGCTGTATTGCGAGTGCCGGCACGGGATCTGGTCGGATCTGTGGTGGACCGAAGGGGGTCCTGTCCTGGTTTTCATGGATAATCAGACCTCTAGCGAGTCCTACGGCAAGCAAGTAACAGATTGTCCCGGTTGTGGAAAGCAGTTGAAGCTAGAGGCCCTGAGTTCCGAAAACTACCCGGTGCAGGGCTAGTTCTCGGTGGCCTCTTCCACGTCCGAAACCAGGATGCGGCCCCCGGAACCCGAGCCCTTCACTTCGGAGAGATCCACACCAAGTTCCCCGGCCCGGCGCCCGGCGGGCTCGGTCACCTCAACTTCTTTGTGCTTCTCCCCGGCTTCCTCTTCCGGCTCTTCGTCGGCCGATTCTTGCCGGGGCTCTTGTCCTCGGGCTTCTTGCCGCTGGGCTTCGACCGTTTCTTTCATGTCGTGGATCTGCTGTGCCTGATCTTCTAGCGCCTCCGTGAGTTTTTCGGAGAGCTTTTCGTTCTGATCCTGCAGCTTACCAACGGCTTTCTTGAGCTTTTTGATCTCTTTTTTAGTCTTCTTCGCCACTGTTGTTCGACCTTTCTGACGGTTTGCCGGTTCGGAAGTCTATCGTGTTTGGCGGTGCGTTTTACCCGCCGCCTTCCTCGAAGCCGGGGTAGAGGATCATGCCGCCGTCCACGAACAGGGTGGTTCCGGTAACGTAGGATGCCTCGTCGGAGGCGAGGAACGCGACACAAGCGGCGACTTCTTCGGGCTGTCCGACGCGGTCCCAGGGGATCAGGGCCTCCACCGCCGCACGCTGCTCGGGATCTTCGAGCTTCTGCTTGTTTATGGGCGTTTCTATGGCGCCCGGCCCCACGGCGTTTACCCGCACGCCGCGGCTGGCGAACTCCAGGGCCAACGTCTCGGTCAGGAGCTTTACCCCACCTTTGGAGGCGGCGTAGTGGGCGAACTTCGGCCACGGGATGCGCTGGTGGACGCTCGACATGTTCACGACCGATCCACCGCCGTTTTCGACCATGTGGCCTATCGCCTCGCGGCATACGAGAAAAAAGCCGGTCAGGTTCACGGAGATCACCTTCTCCCACTCTTCGAGGGTCATCTCCAGAAAAGGAACCTCGCCCTCGATGCCGGCGTTGTTCACGAGCACGTCTAGTTTCCCGAACGCCTCGACGGTCTCGGCCACCAAACGTTTCGCGTCGTCTTCTTTCGAGACGTCTCCCTGGATCGCAACGGCCCGGCCCCCGGCGCCCTTTATCTGCTCTACCGCTTCCCGGGCGCCGTCCTCGTCCGAGCGATAGTTCACCCCGACCGCCGCACCCTCCCTACCGAGCCTTATCGCCGTGGCCTGCCCGATGCCGCTCGACGCGCCGGTAACGAGCGCGACTTTTCCTTCTAGTCTCTTGTCCAAGATGGTCCTCCTATCCTATTCCGAGTCTGAACCCAGCAGCCGGGTGAGCCGCAGGTGGACGCCCTCGTCCTCGTCGGTAACGTAGAAAAAGTTGCCGTCGCCGGTGGCGGCGATGCCCTCGACCCGCGGCAGGCTGGGGAACTCACGGACAAAGTCGGTTTCGAGAAGGCCCGACGTCCCGGCCTCCGGCAGCTTGCAGCAGAAGTGGGTCGCGACCGTGTCCCGGCCGCCGGGGTGATCTTCGAGCACCACGCTACCCTTCTGCTTGCTGTCTATGTTGCCGGTAACGAGGTGCAGTTCGTCGTCGACTATCGCCAGGTCCCGCACCCCGGCCACCGTACCCTCCCGGCCGACGGCGTCGTACCAGGTAAAGCCTGTTACCTCCGGCGCGCCGCCGCCTTCGAAGAGACGTTCGATGCCGACGACGTCCGCCAGGATCGGTCGTCCCTCGGCCTCTACGGGGTAGCGCAGCCCAACGAGCAGCGATCCGTCCTCCCGAAATGCTGTCCCCTCTATATTGATGGTGAAGTCGTTTTCGTGGACGAGTTCTCCAAGCCCCTCTTCTTCACGGCTCTGCGTCACGAACGCCTCGTAGGTGGCCGGTCCTTGCGGCAGGAGTTCCGGGCCGGACTCTTTTAGCGCGTCGTTTATGACACGGTGCAGTACGAGTTCGGTGCGGGAGATCTCCATCCGCACCACCGGGTCTTCGAAGGCGTGGTTTACGTCTTCTTCCCGGAACCGGGCGACCCAGGCCTCCTCCAAGTCTACAGGTCCGCGCTTGCCACCGTGTTGAGAGCCGAAGATATAGACCCAGCCGTCGTGCCGGGCAACGGATTCGGCGTCCTCGGTCTCACCCTCCGTCAAGACGAAATGTGGCTCGGCGTGGAGGCGGTCTATCTCCCAGCCCTCGTCTATGCCCGCGCCGCGTTGGTGACCGATGGCCCCGACGCAATACTCGGCATCCGTATCGTCCATCACCACCCAGAAGCCATACTCCCACTCGTGCGAATCGAGCAGCGGCTCGTCCTCTATGGTCAGCAGCCCCGAAGCCTCGTTCGGGTGCAGGTTCAGGTTTAGCTGGTGCAACTCCCCTTCGCCGCCGTTCGGCTCGTTCGACTCGTTCGACTCGGTCATGCCTCATCTCCTTTGTCGGGAACGCCGTCATGGTATACCCACCCCAAACCCGCCGAGAAACCGGCCGCGCGCTACCGGGAGCCGGACGAAGACGACACCGAAGAGCTGGAGGAACTGGTTACGTTCGACGTCTGGTTTACGGAGCCACCGGAGCCGGACGAGTAAGTCGAGAAAGCCGTACCCTGTTTGGTAAGGGCAAAGCTGACCTCGTCACCCTGTCCCCGGACCGTAGTGTTTTGACGCTGGCCCCCGGCACTCAACGAGATCTTCAACACGTTGGACGAGGACTTCGCCCCACGAACTTCGCACTCCAGGCTCCGCCCGTCCAGCTCATAGACAAAGCGACCGGGTACCTGACCCGAGAGGTCTTTCTCTTTGCCTCCCACGACACAGGTACCGGAAAACTCCGTACCCGGCTCGCCGCCGACCTTCAAGACCACCCACCCGGGAAGAGAGCCGCTTCCGGCTTCGCCACTTTCGCCATCTTCGTTACCGTCTCCGGCAACGACATCACCGGCCCGCGCTTTTCCATCTCTCGCCCGGTCTTCGGCTCCCCCAGACTTTGCCACCGCTCTGCCGTCTCCGGCCCAGGCCCCAACTCCACGCTCCCCCGAAGAGTTGGACTCCGCTAGTGTCGCGTTCGTAGTCGCCGGCTCCATCTCTCGTTCCGTCCTATCCGCACCGGCAACTTGAGCTTGCATCGCATCGGTCTGCCGACACCCGGCCAAGACCACCAAAGTTATCAGGAAAACAAGGACCGAGACCGGCAGGGTGTTGGCTTTGAGCCTCACGAAAACCTCCAATGTTGCTATTCTTTTTACATTCTTACACAAATGTCGGGAGGACTTTGTAAACCCCGATTGAATTTGGGTAAAACGATGTTCGGAGCCCGTAACAACCCAGCAAGAAACCTCACCCAACCCCGGCTTCTCCGGGAGTTGAGATCTCACCGCTAAGTGCTAAACTCACATATGTACTAGATGGTGGTCTATTTGTAGGGGGGACTCTTGTTTGCATTCGGTTTGCGAAAAGTCTTTTTGTTTGTGTTGTCTACGTTCGTCGCGGGTGGTCTTGTGGCGGGTTATCTGGTCTCGGGCGTGATTTCGGCCGAAGAGAAGCCTTTAGAAGGTGCCGGGGAGTTGGTGGAGTCCGGCAAGAGTAGCGTGGCCGAAGCTCCGGAGATGCCGGAGTTGCAGCGGGAATCAGAAAAAGCTGGTTTTACCATGACGGCTTCCTACTACGGGTATGCGCTGGCAGGGCTCCCGACGGCCAGCGGCGAACCTTTTGATCCTGAAAAGCATACAGCGGCCCACAAGAGCCTGCCGCTCGGAACAGAGTTGCTGGTGAAGCGCGGTGACGAGTCGGTAAAAGTTACCGTCAACGACCGCGGTCCGTACGTGGCGGGGCGGGATCTCGATTTGTCCCAGGGCGCGGCCGAGGAGATAGGCCTGATCGGGCCTGGCGAGGATGAGGTCAAGGTAATTGAGTTGTAGTCTCTAGCCGCAGTTATGGCTCGTGGCTTCGACACTTAATAGAATACGTGTGATGACTATTCCGGACTTTCAGACTGTGATGCTTCCTTTATTAGTTTTCGCGTCCGACGGTAAGGAGCACCGTTTTAGGGAGGCGGTCGAGGCGCTGGCCGATCACTTTAGCCTAAGCGAAAACGAAAGGCGAGAATTGCTGCCGAGCGGCAGATATCCTCTTTTCGACAACCGCGTGGGTTGGGCAAACACTTACATGAAGAAAGCAGGCCTGATCGAGGGACCGCGTCGAGGCTATTTGAAGATAACGCCCCGTGGGTCGTCCGTGTTAAAAGAGCAGCCAAACAAGATCAACTCGGAGTATTTGCGCCGCTACAGAGAGTTTACTGACTTTCAAAACAAAGGCAGTGAGTCGTCCGACCCGCTGCCGCAGGCGGGTGTGAAAGACGAGGACGAGCAAACACCCATAGAAATGATCGAGGCTGCTTACGAGACAGTCCGCGACAACCTGGCGACCGAGTTACTGCAGCAGATCAAGAACTGTTCGCCAGGGTTCTTTGAAGCTCTGGTCGTCGAAGTGTTGGTAAAGATGGGCTACGGCGGAACGATAAAGGATGCCGGCAAGGTTCTGGGCAAGAGCGGCGACGAGGGCATAGATGGGGTCATCAACGAGGACCGCCTAGGGTTGGATAAAATCTACATCCAGGCCAAACGCTGGGAAGGAACCATAAGCCGGCCGGAGATCCAGAAGTTCGTCGGCGCTCTTCTGGGAAAGCAAGCTAGAAAAGGCGTCTTTATAACCACCTCTAGATTCTCGAAGCACGCTAGGGACTACGCCGATACCATAGAGAGCAGCGTCGTGCTCGTCGACGGTGAGATGCTCGCGGGCTTTATGATCGACCATAACGTCGGCGTCACATTGGAGACCTCCTACGAAGTCAAGCGTATAGACTCCGACTACTTCGAAGAGATTTAGATCTATGGAAGATAAGAAATGGCAAAGCGCTTATTCGGCCACGTAACTGGATACCCGGAAGGCAGCATCTTCGAGAACCGCGAAGAACTCCGCGAGAGCGGGGTCCACACACCTCAACGGGCAGGCATCTCAGGGAGTCAAACAGAGGGTGCAGAATCAATCGTTCTGTCAGGCGGCTACGAAGACGATGCCGACTATGGAGACGAGATTATATACACCGGTCATGGGGGCAGAGATGCTACCGTGGGTAAGCAAATTTACGATCAACCTTTCACCCGGGGCAATCGGGCTCTTGCACTCAGTAAATTGAACGGCCTTCCAGTTCGTGTTGTCCGGGGCTCCAACCGCGACTCTCCTCACTCACCAAGCTTTGGCTATAGCTACGATGGGTTGTATGCAGTGGAGGATTTCTGGCACGAGGTCGGTAAGTCGGGCTTCAGGATATGGCGTTTCCGCTTGGTAAAGGTTCCCGATAAGATCGTACCTGGTCAGTCGGTCGCCGAAGAGATTACAGGGTACGCTACTCCCGATCGGCGGGAAGCGAGAGTATCGCGGATCGTGAGAGACACGGCACAATCAAAGAAGATAAAAGCCCTCTACAAACACGAATGCCAGATGTGTGGAACTCGTTTAGAGTGCCCCGCGGGTCCATACTCCGAAGCTGCCCATATACGACCACTGGGTGCCCCCCACAACGGTCCGGATACACAAAACAACCTTCTGTGCTTATGCCCGAATCATCATGTGCTCTTCGACAATGGCGCCATCTCCATCGCAGAAGACCTAACCTTGATCGGTAGTCCCGGTAACCTTACCATCCATAAGAATCACAACATCAACGAAGAGTACCTCATCTACCATCGAGAACACCTTGCTGTAAACTTCGAAAAGCAACCTTCTCATTCAGAAAAATCTCTAGAGCATCTTCTATAAGTCCTGTTCGTTGAATTCTATTCTCGCTTGCAGGTTCGAGGCGCGTATCTCCAGCTTGTGGCCGTCGGGATCCAGAAAGTAGAGTAAGCGGCCCGGCGTGCAGTTTTCCTGCCAGATCCCGGCCCCAGACCTTCGTATACGACGCTCTAGCGCGTTGAAGCTTTTGACGGAGACGGAGAACGCTGCGTGCGTGTACTCTGGTGGCGCACCGTCCTTGACATACGGGTCCTGTATCAGAACGATCCACGCATCCCCGGCCAGCAGGTGGGCTTCTCTGTCTCCCCGGGAGGCGACCTCGAATCCTAGCACCCCGGTATAGAAGCCCGCCGATTCTTCCAGGTCGCTAACCGAGAACGTCAGGTGGTTGACGCCGGTGATCACGGGTTTCTACAGCACCTTCGGCAAGTAACCCGGTCGAGACTCCTCGAAGGCCCCCAAGTCGTCCTCGTGGGTGAGCGTGAGCCCGATGTCGTCGAGGCCGTTTAGGAGCCGGTAGCGGGCGAAGTTGTCGAAGGTGAAGGGCTCTTCCAAGCCGGGAGCTTTGACGATGCGGCCTTCGAGGTCTACGGAGACTTCGGCCTTTGGGTCTTCACGCACGGTGTCCAGGAGTTTCTCGACGGATTCTTCGGGGAGCTCTACGGCGAGCAGCCCGATCTTGGCGCAGTTGTTTTTGAAGATGTCGGCGAGAGACTTGGCGATCACGGCCCCGAAGCCGTAGTCCTGGATGGCCCAGGGCGCGTGCTCCCGGCTGGAGCCGGAACCGAAGTTTTCCCCAGCGAGCAGCACGACCGCCCCCTCGTGCTCGGGCTTGTTCAGGATAAAGTCTTCTTGCTCGCGCCACTCGGAGAAGAGGAACTGGCCGAAGCCGGTCCGCTCTATGCGCTTGAGGGCGTCGGAGGGCACGATCTGGTCGGTGTCCACGTCGTCCCAGCCGAGCGGGAGCGCCTTGCCTTCTACCTTCTTTACCGGTTCCATCTAGCCCACCTCCACTGGTACACCGAGTTCACTGGGCGAGGCGAACCGCCCCATTACCGCCGTCGCCGCCGCCACGACCGGGCTGACCAAATGTGTCCGACCGCCCTTGCCCTGCCGGCCCTCGAAGTTGCGGTTGCTGGTAGAGGCGCACCGCTCGCCGGGCGTCAGGATGTCCGGATTCATGCCGAGACACATCGAGCACCCCGCGTTACGCCAGTCAAATCCGGCCTCCTTGAACACTTCGTCCAGCCCCTCTTCTTCGGCCTGCTGCTTTACCCGCATGGAGCCGGGGACGACCATCGCCCGGATGCCCTCTTTGACCTTGTGGCCGTCGAGGACGCGGGCGGCGGCCCGGAGGTCTTCGATGCGGGCGTTGGTGCAGGAGCCGAGGAAGACGGTGTCCACCTCGATCTCGCGTATCGGTGTGCCGGGCTTCAAGTCCATGTACTTGAGCGCCCGCTCGTGCCCTTCGGTCTGTGGCTCGGGGACCGCCTCGTCGAGCCCGACGGTCTGGGCCGGGGTCGTGCCCCAGGAGACATAGGGAACGAGGTCTCCGGCCTGGATGACGACTTCTTTGTCGAACTCGGCGCCGTCGTCGGTGCGGAGGGACTTCCACTCTTCGACGGCGATGTTCCAGTCCTCGCCTTTCGGGGCGTGCTCGCGGCCTTGCAGGTACTCAAAGGTCGTTTCGTCGGGGGCGATGAGGCCGGCCCGGGCGCCGCCTTCGATGGACATGTTGCAGATCGTCATCCGGCCCTCCATGGTGAGGTTCCGGATTGCCTCTCCCCGGTACTCGATGACGTGGCCGACGCCGCCGCTGGTCCCGATGCGGTGCAAAATGCCGAGCATGATGTCCTTCGCCGTGATCTCCGGCGCAGGTTCTCCTTCGATGGTGACGGACATCGTCTTCGGCCGGCTCTGCTGTAAGGTCTGGGTCGCCAGCACGTGCTCGACCTCGCTCGTCCCGATGCCGAAAGCCAGAGCCCCGAAAGCCCCGTGCGTCGAGGTGTGCGAGTCGCCGCAGACGATGGTAAGCCCCGGCTGGGTCAGGCCCATCTCCGGCCCGATAACGTGGACGATCCCCTGCCCGAGCGCGCCCCACGGATGAAGCTGTATCCCGAACTCCTCGCAGTTTTTCCGCAAAGCCTCCATCTGCTTTGCCGAGACTTTGTCTTCCACCGGACGGTCCGGACCCCACGTCGGAACGTTGTGGTCCATCGTCGCCACCGTGAGGTCCGGACGCCGCACCTCACGGTCCGCGAGCCTCAGTCCCTCGAACGCTTGTGGGCTCGTTACTTCGTGAACCAAGTGCAGGTCAACGTACAGAAGGTCCGGTTCGCCCTCCGCGCTTCGTACTACGTGGCGATCCCAGATTTTCTCTGCCAAAGTTTTAGGTTTGCTCATGCTGTCTCCTCTGTTCTTCCTCCCGCGGCGTCTTCCACGCCGGGCTTGTATCCACCGTAAACGGCGAACTGATGGTCTTTGTAAACGCAGTCTACCGGGTCGAAACCGGCCTCTATCAACCATACTAGCTGCGAAGCCAGGATGGCCGATTTATCTTCTTTCATCCTTTCGAGCGCGGCGTTCAGGTCGGCTTCCGCGACGCTCGAACCTCTGGCCCGCCGGAGCCAGTGTTCGTGGTACCGCTCCTCGGTCTCCGGCTTCGCGCCGAGAACCTGGTCGGCGTTGACGAACGCACCACCCGGTAAAAGGCTTTCGTAGGCTTTGCGGAAGACTCGCCGCTTGTCCGAATCTTCCAGATGGTGTATCGAGAGGGCGGAGACGACGATCTCGTACTCTCCCCATCCTTCTTCCCCGGCGTAGTCCATTGCGCGGAAGTCGAAACACGTTGGGTCTGCTGAAAAGCGCCGCCGGGCCACCTCCAGCATCTTCTCCGAGGTGTCGGTGAGCGTAATGCGGGCGTTGGGGAACCTCTCGGCCACCATCGCGCTGAGCAATCCCGTACCCGCCCCGAGGTCCAACACCCGCAACGATCGGTCCTCCTCGAAGGCCAGCAGATCGAAGACCGCGCCGTAGAAGTCGTCGAAGTTCGGCACGAGTTGGCGGCGTGCCCGATCGTAGTCCCTGGCTCCCGTCCCGAAAAGCACCCCGACGCTCATCTGTTCCTCCGGGCGAGCATGTTCAGCCGCACGTAGTCCACGAGGAGCTTCCCTTCCTCAGACATCCGTTCTGCGACGGCCCGGACGAAATCGTCGCGTTCGCCTTCCGTCAGCACCGACACGTGCTGGCGCAGGATCACGGTTTTGAGGTAACGCGCCAGCTTCTCTACCGAGTCGAACCCCGTGGGCTCCTCGTGCAGCCAGGCCTTTATCTTCCCGAACCCGGCACGCTTCAGGCGGGCCCCCGCCGTTACGGGGTCGGTGAAGTGCTTCGCGTCACTCCAGCCGTCGAAGGCTTGGCGGAAACGCTCTTTGTCCATGACCTCCTGCGCCATTGCTAAAACGTGGGCGACGTTGCCCGTACCACCGCATTGGGCGGCGAGGAGTCCTCCCGGCTTGAGGTTTTTGGACAGTTGCCGAAAGAGTTTGTCGTGGTCCAGGATCCAGTGAAAGGTGGCGGTCGAGAAGATCACATCAGCGGGCTCTCCGGTATCTAACTCCAACAAGTCCTGCCGCACCACCCCTACGCGCCCGTCACCGGCGAACCGCTCCGCAGCAGCCGCGACCATCCCCTCCGATACGTCCACCGCGAGCACCGTGCCCCCCGGCAACCGCTCCGAAAGAAGCTCCGTTACCCGGCCCGTTCCGCAACCAGCGTCCACGACCGCCTCGTCGCCTCTCAGCTCCACACGCTCCAGAAACTCCGCGCCCCAGCGCGTCATCGGGCCCGCAAGCTCCTCGTAAGAAGCCGCATCCCACTCGGTCGTCGTGCTCTTCTCTTGTTTCATCTCAATATGTGAGATATACTGTTCATATAATGGGTATTGTAGACGATCCGGTGGGCAAAGGCAAGGTTGTGGAGGAGAGCGGCGTCGGGGTTTTGGACAAGTCGGTGAGGATACTGGCGTTGCTGGCGGAGGATGGGCCTACCGGGCTGGCGGGGGTGGTAGAAGCGACCGGCATTCCGCGGCCGACGGCGCACCGGCTCTTGGTGGCGCTGGAGGTTCACCATCTGGTGGCGCGGAAAAACGGGCGGTACCGGTTGGGGCTGCGGCTTTTGGGGTGGGGCGAGGTGGCGGCGGCCGGGACGAGCCTGGTAGAGGCGGCGCGGCCCGCGCTAGAGAAGTTGCGGGATATCAGTGGGGAGAGCGTGCAATTGTACGTGCGCGAAGGAGACCAACGGGTTTGTGTGGCCGCCGTCGAGCGGGTTGGCGGGGGGTTGAGGGACATGGTTCCGGTCGGGTCGGTGCTGACCCTGGATCAGGGCTCCGGGGGCAAGGTGCTTCTGGCGTGGTCGGAGAATGTAGCTACGGCGGAATTCGAGGAAGTCCGCCGCAAGGGCTGGGCGGAGAGCGTGGCCGAGCGGGAGTCGGGCGTGGCGAGCGTCAGCGCGCCGGTTTTCGGGGCCGGCGGTGAGTTGGCCGGGGCGGTATGCGTTAGCGGACCGGTCTCCCGGATGGGAGAGCAGCCCGGTAAAGAATTCGCAGAGGGAGTAGTTGGGGCGGCGCGAGAGATCGAGAACAATTTGGGTTCGAAAAACTACCCGAGATGACCGCTGTGATCGTACGCTCTGGAAAACCGGCGGATACTGAACCCGCAATCTCCGTGTGGCGGACGGCCAACGCTCGGCGGAAAGGTGGCCGGCCGGTAACATCAGAGCACGAGAAGCGGGTACGGAACCTTCTGCGCAAGCCGGATGCGTTTGTACTGGTCGCCGACGATGGCGACGAGCTGGTAGGGATGGCGGTCGGTGTACAGGGCCGCACCCGGGGCGGGGAAGGCTCACCAATAAAAGGACTCTGTCACGTCTCAATGATCTTCGTCGCGCCCGGACGCTGGGGAGAAGGCATCGGCAGGCGGCTCGTAGAGGCAGTGCTCGATGAGGCTCGTTCGGCAGGGTATGACAGGGTGCAATTATGGACCCAGACGGACAACCCCCGGGCACAGAGGTTGTACGAAAGCCGCGGCTTTATCGCTACCGGTCGGCGAAAGTACGAAGAAGAGCTGGAAGAGCAGATCATGCACTACGCGCGACTACTGTAAGGCTTCCGCCTAGACGACCGGTCGTACATGGCGGGCGGTCTCCTCTCTGTGCCGCTATCGCTACCCCGGGTAGATGCCCGCACCGGTTATCTCCACCACGACTTCCGAGTCGCCGGTCTTCAGGTCGCCGCCGGAAGAGAGGTCGAGTTGCTCGCAGCGCTCCAGAACCCTACGAGCCTGTCTCTGGTAGATCTCGGAGTCGTGTCCCTCTCTCTCGAAGCCTACACCGAGAGAGCGGCAGTTGGTGACGCTGTCTCCTTCGATTATGACGGTTCCGTCCCGCTCTAGAACGAAGTTCGGGGGAATTACGGGAGGCTCACCTGCTGGCTGGGCGAAGGCCCCCTCTAAGCCTGTCGTTTCCTCTACCCCTCGTGTCGTAGAAGACAAGGGCTTTGTACCGAGGCAGGTGTTGGTCGTGTATATTCTGCCCCTACGATTCAGACGGAGCAGGTAGTCGGCTCCTTCTTCGAATTGTACGTCAGTTGAAGTGACGGCCTGGCTCCCCGTTTGAGTCTTGATCACGAGCCTGTTCTCGGCGTCGCCCTTGAGTACCTGGTCCCCGCGGACCTTTACCAGCGAGGATTCTTTCCTCACGATGACCTCCTCGACCGTGCCCTTCGCGATCAGATCTACCGGGGGAGTTTCTGCAGAGCAACCGGTTGCAACGACTGTAGCAGGTTCCTGATCGCTGGTCGATTTCTGGTCTACCCCTGTTCCTTGCTCAGAGGCTTGTCCAGAAGACTCTTCGCCGGTTTTGACCACCGAGATAGACGCTTCTACGATTCCTTGATTACCATCGGCAGTTACGGTTGCTCGACCACTTGCAGCATCCTCCGGTAGAGAAAGTCTTTTTCGGAAGGTGAATTCCCAGTTGGCGTCAACGCTCGGCAACTGCCAGGTTTCTGATCCCTGCCGAAGCTCTACAGCGATGCCGGTTCTAGGTTCGAACTGAGCGCCTTCCGGTTCTTCACCAACGAAGCCCGCGTCATCGCACTCTACTAGCTCTCCGAAACCCTCGCCCTGAACCTGGAACGTACCTCCTGGAGATACCTGCCCGGCTTCGACCTTGATGTCCGAAGCCATGTCGGCACATGCTGCTGAGGAGTTTCCGGCACAACCTACCGAAGCCACGAACGCGAGGACGAGAATGGTTAGAACTTTTCCGACCCGGACCCAACCTTCTTCGCGGGTTCTACAAGTCGGCCTGCCACCGGCACGAACAATGCTGCCAACTTCACCCGAATCCTCCAGCGTTTTAGATACCCTATCATTCGTAATACAATGACCGCCGCGTTTAGGTTCCCGCTAGCGTAGCAGCCTCATCTTCACGGGCGGCGTCAAAACCCGGCACGCCCGTTAGAATAGATTTCATGAACAACAAACAGCGAGTATTCAGCGGCATCCAGCCGAGCGGTAACCTTCACGTCGGAAACTACCTGGGGGCGCTCAAGAACTGGGTGTCCATACAAAACGATTACGAGAACTTCTTTTGCATCGTGGATTTGCACGCGCTTACGGTGCCGCAGAACCCCAAGACGCTGCGGCGGAAGATCCGGGAAGTCGCGGCCATCTACCTGGCCGCCGGCATAGATCCGGAGAAGTCCGTCGTCTTCCGCCAGAGCGCCGTCTCCGGGCATGCGGAGCTTGCGTGGCTGCTGAACTGCGTCGCCCGGTTTGGGGAGCTTTCACGGATGACGCAGTTCAAGGACAAGGCCCAGAAGGGCGGCGCGGAGAGCGCGAGCGCCGGGCTCTTCGATTACCCGGTGCTCATGGCGGCGGACATCCTCTTGTACAACGCGCACCTCGTTCCGGTTGGGGAGGACCAGCGGCAACATTTGGAGCTTTCGCGGACGCTGGCGCGGCGGTTCAACCACCTTTACGGGGGGACGTTCGTGGTGCCGGAGACCATGATCCTGGAGGTCGGGGCGCGGGTTATGGCGCTCGACGAGGCGGAGGCGAAGATGAGCAAGAGTTCCCCGACGCCTTCGAGCTACGTCGCGATACTAGACGAGCCGGACGTTATACGGAAGAAGATCCGACGGGCCAAAACCGACTCCGGCTCCCAAATAGTCGCCTCCTCCGACAAACCCGCCATCACGAACCTCCTCGGCATCTACGCCGGGATGACCGGCCATAAAGTCTCCGAGGTCGAGCGCCAATACGAGGGCAAACGCTACGGGGACTTCAAGAAAGACCTGGGCGAAGTCGTCGTCGAAGGTCTCGCCCCCGTCCGGGAGAAAGCCCTCGAACTGCTCGACGACCCGACGCAGCTCGATAGTATCTTGGAAAACGGAGCCGATAAGGCCCGCGAGGCCGCCCGACCGATCTTGGAAGAGGTGCAGGCCAGAATGGGCCTCGTCTAGTGGGTATCCGGGAGAAGATCCTGAAAGTCCTCACCACCATCCCGCAGGGCGTCCTCTATTCCACCACCGACTGGCACAGGGTATTGGATGAGGATAAACGAGAGATCCGCAAAGCCCTCGACGACCTCGAAGCGGAAGACAAGATAGAAGTCGTAAGAAGCGAGGAGGGTCGCCCGGACAAGCCACTCTACAAGCTCCGGGGAAACTAAAAAACCCACCACCCCGGAACGCCTCTCGAAGAAAAAGATCGACGCCCGTAAGAAGGGCGCCGATCCTTGAAGTCATACTCTCGTGTGGAGCGCTTCTTAGATGTTAACGAGTTGAACCTCGGTGTAGGAACTACCGTTGGTAACGGTGGTGTTAGCCGTAGCCTCCACGCTGTTTCCGGTGGCGTCAAGGTAGGCGTCGGCGTAAGCGTTGGCGTAAGCGTCCGCGATCTCCTCAGCCGACTCGGTCCCGTCGAGCGCGACCGAAACTTCTGGCACGAAGCCGGACTCGGAGTTCACCACCGGCTGCGTGGACGCAGCGGGCGCGGACGCAATTTCCTCAACAGGCTCTGCAGGCTCCGCGGCGACGGGCTCCGCAGCAGGTTCCTCGACCGGGGCAGGCTCTTCGGCCGGTTCCTCAGCGGGAGTGGATTCCTCGACGGGAGCAGCCATCTCACCACTAGAGCCGAGTACCGTAACGTCTACGGTGGCGACGCCGGCCCCGGTAAGCCCGATGGCTTGCGCGGCGCCGAGCGAGAGATCGAGATCCCGGCCGCCCACGAAAGGCCCGCGGTCGTTTACCGTGACCGTCACACAGCCCTGAAGACATACCTCGAGCTGGGTGCCAAAAGGCAGCGTCTTGTGGGCCGCCGTGTAACCGTAAGGATCAAAAGGCACCCCGCTGGCCGTCGGATTGCCGGCAAGCTCGTTACCGTAATAACTCGCCACCATGGGCTCCGCCTCGGCCCGCCCCGAGACGACAACCGACAAAAGTAACGCCAGTAGAACCGCGCCCAAAGTTACCTTGATTTTGGACACAGGGTCCCTGACTACCGTACTCAACATATAGCCCCCTCCATAGAGCCGTTTACATTTTCGAGGCAAAACTGTAACACAATCGTTACCCGCTGCAAGAAAAAAGCCCATCTTTTTTCGAGCTTTATACGGAGTTGTTAAGAAGTTGTTACGAAAGTGTCTGACGCTTTGCCAAGAGATTACGTCCCGGTACTGGCCCGGTTACCGTCAGTTACCGGCCGTATTCGGGGTTGTCGTAGCGGGTGGTTCCAACGTAGTGAGCTTTGCTGCCGATGAGGTTGAACCGCTGGAGGCTGGCTCTGAGGGGTCGAAACTTTCGACCAAGTCACCGAGCGGCAACGAGTCGGGATATAAGTACCCCCGAGTTGTATCCTGTAACATCGTCTGACAACGTGGCGACGGGTGGAGGGTCGGGAAGGTGCAGAGCATAAAGTCCACGCTGGGCCGCATAGACCGCAAGGGTTACGGTGCCTACAAAGACCTCCAGGGCTCCCACGACTTCGGCTCCTCTACGCTCTTCGTGGATAAGGTACAGCGCGACCCGTTCGCGCCACCGTCGCTTATCCGTGTCCGAACACAGGAGTATCGCTTCGACCCCGAACTGTTCGATAACCCCGTCCGCCGAGTCGCCTTCGAGGATTTTCTGACCCGGTGCGTCGACGACTCCGTCCGGCGCATCGTCCAAGGGAACCGGGGCTCCGGCGGGAGCGGGAAGGTGGAGATACAGCGGCCGTCGCAGGTGGTCTTACCCCGCTCCTCGATGGTGGTGGAGGGCGGCCACGTCGAGGCCCGGATGGCGGTCGGGCTTCCGGCCCAGGGCCGGAGCGTGGACGCCCGCGCGGCCCGAACGATACTTTTGAAAGAGTTGCCGGAGGTCGTAGGACAAGCACTAACGCCCGTCGGCGTGGACGAGGAGAAAGCCCGTTTACACGTCGAGTCGGTGGAGGACGCAAGCTACTTGCGGGATCTACTAACCGAGCTGGGTCTGGTCGCGTTCGTGGCGGATGGCTCTGTCTTGCCGCGGGAGAGCGGGGCGAGTGACCGGCCGTTACGCAAAGGCGCTTTGCCGTTCGAGAGCCCGGAGGAGTATCGGGTCTCGGTGGAACTACCGACCCGGGGCGAGGTCTCCGGGATGGGGATACCGGAGGGGGTTACGCTCGTGGTGGGTGGTGGTTTTCACGGAAAGAGCACGCTGCTCTCGGCGCTTTCGTGGGGCGTCTACGACCACGTGCCGGGCGACGGCCGGGAGCTGGTGGTTACCCGGCCGGACGCGGTAAAAGTGAGGGCCGAAGACGGGCGGAGCGTGACGGCGGTGGACATCTCCGGCACCATCGGGGAGTTGCCGGGCGGCAAGTCTACGGAAGAGTTCTCGACGCCGAACGCCTCCGGTTCGACCTCGCAGGCGGCGAACATCGCCGAGGCGCTGGAGGTGGGGACGTCGCTGCTGTTGGTGGACGAGGATACGAGCGCGACGAACTTCATGATCCGGGACGGGCGGATGCGGGAGTTAATCGAGAAGGAACCCATCACGCCGTTTATAGACGTGGTGCGTCCGCTGCACCACGCTTTGGGCGTCTCGACGGTCCTGGTCATCGGCGGGGTCGGTGACTACCTGGACGTGGCGGACCGGGTGATCCTCATGCAAGACTACCGCCCCTACGACGCCACCGAACGGGCCGCGGAAGTCCGGCGGAAGTTCCCGTCCCGCACGCCGCGTCCGGAGCGGGACATCCGGGTGCCGAAGACCCGCCGGATATCGGCCTCATCCATAAACCTCCAGCGTGGCAAACGAGAGACGGCGCGGGGCCGGGGTCTACACGCTATCGAGCTGGGCCGGGAGCGGGTGGATCTCACCTACCTGGAGCAACTCGTTGAAGCCGGGCAAACGGAAGCCATCGCCCGCATCGTTAGGGAGTTTGTACGCGGGGGTACGGACCGGGAGGTAGAGGAAATCGCCGGTGAGGCGCTGTCCGTTGCCGCACGGGATCTCGGCTCCCTGGGCGGTTTCCGGGGGCATCCCGGTGAGTTGAGTTTGCCCCGGGCACAGGAGGTCTGTGCTGCTCTAAACCGCGTCCGCTTTCTCGGTGCGAGGGCCGGTTAGGGATGTTGAGACCGGAGACGTTTTATGCTGTTATTATTACGGGATGTCGAATACAGCAAACGAGACAAGCCAGCGCTAAGTGGAAGACGTCGGCATGGAAGAGGATCGGCTAGAGGAGTCCAACCCGCCCTGGTTCCGGCTGCGGGCGGTGTTCGTCCACCTCTACACCGCAAGCGGGGCGGTACTGGCGCTGCTTATCCTGGTCGCCGCCTACAACGGCAACGCCGTTCAGGCGCTGTGGCTGATGCTGGCGGCGCTCTTGATAGACAGCACCGACGGTTTGTTGGCCCGCCGGCTGCGGGTTAGCGAGGCACTCCCGTCCTTCGACGGCGCCCGTCTCGACGACATCGTGGACTACATAACCTACGTCTTCGCCCCGATGATCCTGCTCTGGAGCATAGGCTTTTTGCCGGAGGGCGCCTACGGCCTCGTCGTTGCGGCGCTGCCGCTGTTGGCCTCCAGCTACCAGTTCTGCCGGGTGGACGCAAAGACCGAGGATCACTTCTTTCTCGGTTTCCCGAGCTACTTCAACGTCGTGGTCTTCTACGCCATCGTCTTCGACCCCGGGGTGGGCGTCGTGACGGCGATGATCCTTACGTGTTCGCTTTTGGTCTTCGTGCCGATCCGGTACGTCTACCCGACCCGCACGGCCGCCTTCCGCCGGCTCTCGCTCCTTTTGACCGCGCTCTGGCTCCTCAGCTACGCGGTGATCCTGCTGCAGATGCCCGAGCCGGAGCCCCTGATCCTGGGCTTCTCCATCTTCTACCTCGTCTACTACCTGGGCCTCAGCCTCTACCTCAACGTCCGCATGCTCGCCGAGCGCCGCGCGGAGCAATCCGAAGCCTAAAACCGCAACACCCTAAAACACCCTAATAGAGAAAGGAAGCGAGTATGCCGCTGAACGAGGCACTCCTGAAACAACTTACAGAGACCCCCGGCGTACCGGGCCGGGAAGAGCAGCAGCGCGAGATCGTCCGCGAAGAACTGGGCGCGCTTACAGACGAAGTCCGCACGGATTTCATGGGCAGCGTTATCGGTACGAAAAAGGGCCGGGACAACGTGCGGGTAATGATCGCCGCCCACACCGATGAGATCGGCTTTCTCGTCAAGTACATAGACGACAAAGGGTTTCTGCGCCTCCAAACCCTCGGCGGCCACGACCCGGCGAACATGGTCTCCCAGCGCGTCATCGTCACCACCGCAAACGGCGCATCGCTGCGCGGCGCGCTCCAACCGGCCCGCAAACCGCCACATCTTTCCAAAGGCGAGCAGCAGAAGCCACCGAAGGCCGACGAATTCTACGTGGACCTCGGCCTGGACGCCGACGAGGTAAAGGAAAAGGTGCGCGTTGGGGACTACGCCACGATGGACCGGACGCTGGAGAAAGTCGGCGGCTGCTACATGGCAAAGGCGATGGACGACCGAATCGGCGTGTTCGTGATGCTCGAAGCACTGCGGGCTCTGGGCGACCACGAGGCCACGATCCACGCGGTCGCCACCTCGCAGGAAGAGGTCGGCCTGCGCGGGGCTTCGGCCAGTGGGTCGGCGCTGGAGCCGACGGTCGTTGTCGCACTGGACATCACGCTCGCGATGGACGTCCCGGGCGGCGGCAACGAGAACGAGATCACCGCTTTAGGCAAAGGCGCGGCCATCAAGATCATGGACTCCTCTTTCATCTCCCACCCCAAGCTCGTCGAACACTTCCGCGCCATAGCCGAACGTGAAGCATTACCGCACCAGATGGAGATCCTACCGGCCGGCGGCACCGACGCGGGCGGCGTCCAGCGCCTCCACGGCGGTATCCCGGCCGTCACCCTCTCCATCCCCTGCCGCTACGTGCACACGGTGAACGAGCTGGTAAACGAAGAAGACGTGCAATCCTGCATAACGCTGCTGGCCCGCTATCTGGAAGAGGCGCACACCGGTGATTATGCGCTGTAAGGAGATCCGATGAACAACGAACCGCCGCTCTCTCCGGCTGCTTTCGGGCGAGCTTTTCTGGCTTTCTTGGAAGAATCCGTAAAGGGCCGGGAGACCGAAGAAGCACCATTCGTAAGCCGCCTGGCCGAACACCTCGGTACAGATCCCCGCGCGCTGCCGATCACCACCGAGAGCGTGTCCACCATCGAGCACCCAAACGTGCAGGCCGCCCTGGACGCCTGGATCTCTGTAGAAGGCCGCTCTGCGGAGTTGATCGGCGTGACGGCCGAGCAGAAACGCTACGCCGGCATCGGCCTCTCAGATCTGGTAACGCCCGTGCGTGGAGGCCTCATAGAAGGCGGCACGATCCCACAACCCGGTCCCGTCGACTACACAAACGTCGCCGTAGGGAGAGATGAAGTAAGAGCCTGCGTGCAGCACGGACTATATCTGCTACGCGACGGTGAGCACTTCCTCGCCGTCACGGTAAGTATCTCCAGCGAACTCAGCGACATGCTGGAGGTCCGGATCGAAGTGATGACACCGGAACCCGAACAATCGGCGTCGTTTCTAGCCGAAATCCGCGAAGGTATCTGGCGTCACAACGTCTACCGCGGGCAAGTTCTCACCCTCGGCAACCCGCACGGACCTTTTGGAGAAGGTGGGACGATGGTCGAGTTTCCGGCGCTGCCGGATACCGGGCGCGAGGCAGTCATCCTCCCGGAGGGTGTTCTGGAGCGCATCGAACGTCAGACGGTCGGATTCAGCAAGCATGCGGACAAACTCCTGGCTGCGGGCCGGCATCTGAAGCGGGGCCTGCTGCTCTACGGGCCGCCGGGGACCGGCAAGACGCTCACGGCCATGTATCTCGTCGGCCAGATGCCGGGCAGGACTGTTCTTATCCTCTCCGGTAGCAGCTACGGGCTCGTCGCCCCGACTTGCGAGCTGGCCCGCAACCTCCAACCTTCGATGGTCGTTCTCGAAGACGTGGACCTCGTGGCCGAGGAGCGGGACATGGGCGAGATGGGTGAGAACCCGCTGCTCTTCGAGCTCTTGAACGAGATGGACGGCCTCGCCAAAGACGCCGACGTAATCTTCGCGCTCACCACGAACCGGCCCGACCTGCTCGAACCCGCGCTCGCCGCGCGTCCGGGACGCATAGATCAGGCAATAGAGATCCCACTGCCCAACGCCGACTGCCGACAACGGCTCCTGAGCCTCTACGGTGAAGGCCTGGATCTCCGACTCGAAGATCCGGAAGCCGTCATCGAGCGCACAGAGGGCGTCAGCGCGTCGTTCATAAAAGAACTGCTGCGCCGGGCCGCGCTATTCGCCGCGGAAGAAGGCGGGGAGCTAATAGTAACCGACCACCATCTCACCGAAGCCCTAGACGAGCTTCTCATCGCCGGCGGCATACTCACGCTACGCCTGCTCGGCGGAGAACCGCCACGCCCGGATTCCGAGTCAGAATCGGAATGGCTGGACGAGCTAGATGATGAGTTCGAGGATTAGCCCGGTCGGCCCCACTGCCACACGGACACCACAACCTATGACTCCACGATGAGATAGCATGTGCGTTCGTCCTGATGGCTACCGTGGAGAAAACGATGACACAAAGCTACGACAACCCGCCCGAGATGAACCTGAATCCCGGCAGCGAGTACTTCGCTAACTTCGTTACGGAGAAGGGTCTGATCAAGGTCCGTCTCTTTGCCGAAGAAGCGCCGGTTACGGTCAACAACATCGTTTTCCTGGCGCAGGAAGGATACTTCGACGGCACTACCTTCCACCGCGTTATAAAGGATTTTATGGTGCAGGGTGGAGACCCGACCGGCACAGGGACCGGCGGCCCCGGATACCGGATAGAGGATGAGTTCCACCCGGACCTCAAACATGACAAGCCCGGTATCCTTTCGATGGCGAACGCCGGGCCGAACACCGGCGGTTCGCAGTTCTTTATTACTCACGGCCCGACGCCGTGGCTGGACGGCAAGCACGCGGTTTTCGGCGAGGTCGTCGAGGGGATGGACGTGGTGTATTCCCTCCGGGAGCGGGACCCGCAGCGCGACCGGGAACCGGGAGACACCATCGAGCGGGTCGAGATCGAGGAGACCCCCAGCGGTTAGATCGGAAAACTCTTCTTTTAGCCTCGTTGTCTTCGACTGCGACGGGGTGTTGGTAGATTCCGAGCGTATCTCCGTTCGGGTGGATGCTTTCGTGCTGTCGGACCTCGGGTGGCCCATGGACGAGGCAGAGGTGATCGAACGCTTTTTGGGACGCTCGGGCGAGGCTGTTACGAAGGAGATCGAAGCCTACCTCGGACGCCGGCTGCCGGACGACTGGGAAGCCAACTACCAACACCTCTACCGGGAGGCTTTCGAGGCGGAGCTTACCCCGGTCGACGGTATCCTGGAGGCGCTGGACCGCATAGGGATGCCCACCTGCGTCGCCTCCAGCGGCACCCACGAGAAGATGCGCCACACGCTGGGCCTGACCGGTCTGTACGAACGCTTTAGGGGCCGCATTTTCAGCACCACCGAAGTAAAGAACGGAAAGCCGGCCCCGGACCTTTTTCTTCATGCGGCAGACTGTATGGGCGTCGAGCCGGCGGCCTGCGCGGTAATCGAGGACAGCCAGTATGGTGTGGAGGCGGCCCGGGCGGCCGGTATGAACGCTTTCGGCTACGCCGGCGGGTTGACCCCCGGGTACAGACTCGAAGGCCCGAACACCACCTTGTTCAGCGACATGCGCGAATTACCAGGACTACTCGGGCAAGAGTAGACACCGGCTCTGTCTTGGGTGCGGATTTACAGCCTCCGCCGTCGGGTAAGAGATAGTCTTGCCCGATAATCGAAAACCACCGCGAGAAAGAGGTAGCCGTGTCCCAGGAAGTCGCCGAAAATTTCAAAGAAGCTTTGTGGAAAGTCGAGGAGGATTGGGATTTGGAGCAGATGCTCGGCATCCTCTCAGATGATTGCGCAGTCGGCAACGTGGCCGTGCCGGAGACTTTCCACGGACAAGACGGCGCCGAGCAGTTCTGGACCCAATATCGCAAGACTTTCGACGAGATGAAATCCACCTTCCGCAACATCTTCGCCGCCGACGGCCGGGCCGCGCTGGAATGGACCACCGAGGCGACGGAGGAAGGGGAGACTATCTCTTATGAAGGCGTCAGCATTTTGGAGATAGAAGGAGACGAGGTCAAGCGCTTTATGGCCTACTTCGACCCCTCGCACCTGAACCGCCAGATCGTAGACTAGCGGCGGGCAGGACTCTACACAGCCGGTAGAATTCTCCGGATGAACAAGCCTCAACGTTCCGCCGGCATCTTGCTGCACCCCACCTCTCTTCCCGGTCTCTACGGCATAGGAGAGTTGGGGCCGGAGGCGTTGGAGTTCGTAGGCTTTCTGCACGACGCCGGACAGAAGCTGTGGCAGATATTGCCCTTGAACCCGACGGGGGGAGACGGCTCGCCGTACTCTTCGTACTCGGCGTTCGCGGGCAACCCGCTCCTGATCAGCACCCGGCGCCTCGAAGAAGATGGCCTGCTGACCTCCAACGTGCCCGAAGTATCCCACGGCCCGGTGGACTACCCGGCGGTTATCTCCGCCAAAACCCGGCTACTGCGAGAAGCCTACGGCAAGATGAAGGCCGGTAGAGAATTCCGGGAGTTTCGGGAAGAGCACGAAGTCTGGCTCGGGGATTACGCGCTCTACATGGCGCTCAAGGGTAAGTACGGTGGGCGGCCCTGGAACGAGTGGGACGAGGGGATCTCTAAGCGGCAACCCGGCGCGCTGGAAGAGGCTCGCAGGGAGTTGGAAGAGGAGATCCGGTTCCACGAGTTCACCCAGTACCTGTTTTTCCGGCATTGGGAAGACGTGAAGGCGGCGGCCAACGAGGCTGGAATAGAGGTGATCGGGGACCTCCCCATCTTCGTCTCCCACGACTCCGCCGACGTGTGGACGAACCAGGGCTTCTTTTTCCTGGACTCTTCCGGAAACCCGACGGCGGTTGCCGGGGTTCCGCCGGACTACTTCTCAGAGACCGGCCAGCTTTGGGGCAACCCGCTCTACGACTGGGAGGCCCTGCGGGAAGACGGCTACTCCTGGTGGGTGGAGCGGATGCGGATGGCGCTCACGCTCTACGACGCGGTGCGGGTAGATCACTTCCGCGGCTTCGAGGCCTACTGGGAGATACCCGCAGACGAGGAGACCGCCCAGAACGGCCGGTGGGTAAAAGGACCGGGCGAAGACGTCTTCCGGGCATTTGAGAAGTCGCTCGGGGAGTTGCCGATCATCGCCGAAGACCTCGGGGAGATCACACCCGAGGTCGAAGCACTTCGCGACGAGTTGAACCTGCCGGGCATGAAGGTCCTCCAGTTCGCCTTCTCCGGCCCGGGCAACGCCTTTCTGCCCCACGAATACGAGGGCTCGAACTGGATCGTCTACACCGGCACCCACGACAACGACACCACCGCCGGCTGGTGGCAGTCCGCCGGCACCGAAGGCCGCAACTTCGCCCGCCGCTACCTCGGCAAAGAGTTCGTCTCCGTCTGGGACTTTATCCGCGCGGCCCACTCCTCGGTGGCGGCCCGGACCGTCGTACCCATGCAAGACGTGCTGGAGCTCGGCCCCGAGCACCGGATGAACGTCCCCGGCACCGCCCGGGGCAACTGGACCTGGCGGCTGGAGAAGTCCGCGCTCACCCCGGCGCTTGCCGGACGGCTACGGTACCTCACCGAAACTTACGGACGCTAAAACAGGTTCAGGCGGTCCGGCGGCCAGAACCGGACTTTGGCCTCCCCGATCAGGTTCCCCTCCGGCACGGCGCCGTAAGAACGTGAGTCGGTGGAACCCGGGCGGTTGTCGCCCATCGCAAAGAAGTGTCCTCCGGGGACCGCTACCGGACCAAAGGGCGGCGAATGCCGGGCGTCCGGGTGGAGGTAAGGTTCTTCTTGCGGCTCGCCGTTCAGGTACAGTTTCCCGTCCCGGATCTCCAGCGTGTCACCCGGCAATCCTACGGCGCGTTTTATTAGTACCTCGCCATCGACCGGGCTCTTGAAAACCACGATATCTCCCCGCTCGACATCGGAGAGGCCATAGGCCAGCTTGTTGACCAGCACCCGGTCGTTGGTGCAACCCTCGCAACCGTGGAGCGTGGGTTCCATGCTGCCGGAGGGCACGTAGAACGAGTCCGCGACCACCGGCTTTACGAAGCCGAAGACCAGTGCGAAAGCTACCGCCAGTATTACGGCGAACTCTACGACGGACCGGGTGGCCCCGGACTTGCGGGGGTTAGGAGACCTGGACACGGGCGGCCTACAACGTCCCCAGCCGGCCCGGCGGCCAGAAGCGGAGGAACGCTTCGCCTTCTATGTTCTCTTTCGGTATGGGGCCTATAAAGCGGGAGTCGCGGGAGTTGGTCCGGTTATCGCCCATTACGAAGACCTTGCCTTGCGGCACGGTGGCTCGTTGAAAGAAGCTTTGGTCGGGGAGTTCTTCGTTCAGGTAAGGTTCGTTCTGTTGTTCGCCGTTCACGAAGAGGTTGCCGTTGCGAACGGCGATGGTGTCACCCGGTAGGGCGACTACGCGTTTGATCAGGTCCTGCCGTTCGTCCCTTCTTCCCTGGAACCAGCCGGCGGTCCGCGCTATCAAGTTTCCGTCCACCGAATTGTCTATACCTTCTGGGGTCTTAAAGACTACGACGTCCTGGCGCTCGGGCTCTGTAAAGCGGTAAATAAACTTGTTCACCAGCACCCGGTCCCCCACTTCCAGGGTCGGGACCATGCTTTCGGAGGGAATGTAGAAAGCCTCGGCGACGTACGGCCGGACGACGAGAAAGACCAGCGCGAACGCGACGATGAGGATGAGCGGGAACTCCATCCAACCACTGCCACTTTTTTTGGAGGATCGTCGCTTTCCCGGAGACTTTTCGTCCGTAGTTTCCGTGGTCTGGAAGTTATCGTTGGGCGGTTTGCCTTCAGGCATAGGGGCTAAGAATACCGCACTCTCCGGCGGGCCGGGACGATAAACGCCAGAAAGCACCCGCGCCGCTAGAAAATCCCTAGCGCCTGTCCCCCGATACGGACCGCCACGACCACCATAAACACCCCGAAGCCGATCCGGAGCTTGTCTTCCGGCAGCAGGTCCCGGACCCGCACGCCGAGCCAGGCGCCGATGATGGCGCCCACCACGAGCGGCGGCAGCCCGAGCACGCGGTCGAAGCCCGTAAGCAGGTACCCGGCCGCCCCGACGACCGCCGTCGCCAGCACGACCGCCAGGCTGGTCGAGACGGCAGGTTTCACGTTCACCCCGAAACCCAGAACCAGCAGCGGCACCAGCATCACGCCGCCCCCGATCCCCAGCAGCCCCGAAAGCGTGCCGACCCCGACGCCGGCCAGCAGGACCACCGGCAGGGGCAACTTCTTCTCCGTATTGGCTATCGCCGAACCGCCACCGCGGGCCGTAGGATACGCCAGGGCCAGAAGCAGAACCGCGAAAGCCGCCTGCACGAAAGTCTCCGGGGAGATCTTGCTGATATAAACCCCGATCAGGGACGCCGGCGCGACCGTCAGCGAGAGCAGCCCCGCCATCCGCCAGTCCACCGGGTCTTCGCTGCCGGCGTTCCGGATGGTTCCCGAAAGGGCGCTGAAGATAATGATGACCAGACTCGCCGCAACGGCCTCCTGAATCTGCCACCCGCCGGCCAGGATAAGGCCCGGCACGAAGATGATGCCGCCACCGACCCCCACGAGCCCCGAGAGCACGCCGCCGCCGAGCCCAATCACCGCCAGCAAAACTAACTGCAGTACGTCCACCGCCGTATTCTAGCCGAGCGTCAGCCTAAATATTCGTAGCCGATGGCGAACACCCCGACGACCCACAAGTAGTAGGCAAAGGCCATAAAGGAAAACTCCCGCGCGTACCACCGGAGGAAACCAACCGCGAGAAACGCCCCCACAAAAGAAGCGGCGGCCCCGGCCGCCGAGACCCACAGACCGGCCCCGCCACCACTCGAAATGTCCCAGAAACCCGACACTATCAGGAGCGGCACCGAGAAGAGCAGGACGAAGCGGGTCGCCGCCTCCCGGGTAAGCCCCAGCAGCATTCCCCCGGAAATAGTGGCGCCCGTGCGGCTAATTCCCGGCACCGCCGCGAGGGCCCCGAGCAGCCCGATCAGCGTCGCCCCCGGCAGCTTCAAGGAGTCGAGGGTGAGGGTCCGGCGGCCGATCTCCTCGGCGATGTATATAAGCAGCCCGGAGACCAGCAACAAAACCCCAACGACGACGAGGTCTCCGGAGAGCCCGGCGTAAGCGTCTTCGAAGGGCAACGAGACGAGGGCGGCCGTTGCCGTTGCGCCGAGGAGCAACGCCGCCAACCGCGGTCTCCCGCTTTCCGGTTGCCCGAGAGAACGCCTGTAGCCGGCTATCTCCTTTCTTAGCGCCACAACCGCCGCGAGCGCCGCAGAGACTTGACAGATCCCTGCGAATCCCCGGCTGTAAGAGTTACCAAAAAAAACCCGCTCCACCAGTATCCGGTGCCCGGAGCCGCTAACCGGCAGGAAGTCCGCAATCCCACCAACGAGACCCAAGAGCAATGCTTCGAAGAAGGTCACGGGTTATTCGAGGTCTTCTCCGGCGGTCCCGGCGTGGCTTTCAGCATCGTGGAGAGATCTACCACCGCGATTACCGCCGCAGTCGTCATCTTGGTGCGGAGGTTTCTTTCTATTTCTTTCCCGCACCCGGAATCTCGCGCCGGCTTGCCGGGACTGCGGTCGTCTTTACCTGTGCAACCTATCAGCCACGCACCACCATGACCGGATGCTGGGAGTAGCGGACGACGCTTTCGGCGTCGCTGCCCATCAAAGCCCGCTTCAAAGTCCCCCGGCCTTTGCTACCCACCACGATCAGATCAACCCCCAGGTCCTCGCTTAGCTGTATGATCTCGTCGTCCGCCCGCTGCCCGACTCGAAAATGGGCTTCGGCAACCGTTACACCCAGCTCCTCGATCTGCGAAACCTGGGCTTCCAGGAAACTTTGCTGCTCGGAACGCAGCCTCTCGTATTCGGTGTCCGACAAATTCCCGCCCAGCACCCATGGGGAGATCAAAGCCACGTACACCACGTGCAACTCGGACCCGAGCCCACCGGCCATGCTGGCCGCCATCCGCAACGCCAACTTCGAGTCGTCGGAACCATCCGCAGCGAGTAGTATCCTCTTGGGCAAAGTTTCCATCCCGTTTCCTTTCTCCACCCCACGCGAACCGCCCGGGCAGAACTCCTATGAAACATCAAAGCACTACGGAGATCCAAACTCCACCCGGGAGTGTATAAGACTAGCCCGAACCTCGCCCAATCCCCATCCTACCCCCGGACCTCCAGGTCGCGGACACGATACTTTCTTTATCAAATTTAACAAAACTTAAACAGATCTTTAAATGTAACTCTTCTATAAACGTCAGGGTAGTGTATGGTAGCTAGAAACCATGCACGGGGCAGAGAATGCTTTTCGAAACGAGTGGCAGGAGGGTTGGATGAGGGTTCTTGGTTGCGGTAGGTTCGTCGGGAATTTCACATCGTTGGGCTGGCTGCGAAGAATATCTCTTGCTCGACGCGAAGTAGTACGAAATAGTCTACAGAGGAGGATGTGATGGTACAGAGGATCCGGTCTCAGATAGGTCCGGTGTTTGTTATTTCGGTTGTCCTATCTGTGTTGTTCGTTTTGTGGGGCGGGCTTTTTACGGAGAACCTGTCGAACACGTTCACGGCGGTATTGAATTACGTGATCTCCACTTTCGGGTGGGTTTATCTGTTGGCCGTTTCCGGGTTTCTGGTTTTCGTGGTGTACCTGGCTTTTAGCCGCTACGGCCGGATAAAGCTCGGTAAGGACGACGACGAGCCGGAGTTCTCCACTGCGGGATGGTTGTCTATGTTGTTCGCCGCCGGGGTCGGGCTGAGTTTTCTTTTCTGGGGGGTTGCGGAGCCCGCGTCGCACTTCGGCACGCCGCCCTACGGAATGGCGAAAGCCGGGACGACGGAGGCCGCAGAGATCAGCCTTCAGTACACCTTTTTTCACTGGGGACTTCATCCGTGGGCGGTGTACGCCGTGGTCGCCATGGCGATCGCGTACTTCAACTTCCGCAAGGGCGGCGGGAACCTTATCAGCGCGACGCTGCGGCCGATAATCGGGGACCGGGTAGAAGGTCCTATCGGAAAGGCCGTCGATATATTCGCCATCTTCGCGGTGCTCTTCGGGGTCGCCACGGCGCTCGGGCTGGGCGCCGTGCAGCTAAACGGCGGTTTGAACTACGTCTTCGGCGTGCCGAGCGGCGAGAACGTGCAGGTAATCATTATCGCCATCCTGACCGTGGCGTTCATGATCTCGGCGGCCACCGGCATCGGGAAGGGCATCCTCTATCTAAGCCTCACCAACATGGTGATCGCCGTTATATTGCTGTTTTTTATACTCTTTGTGGGGCCGACGGTTTTCCTGCTCAACACGTTTACCCAGTCCATCGGCCAGTATCTGGGGGCGTTTGCCCAGATGAGCTTCCGGGCCGGGGCTTTTACGGACAGCGAGTGGGCCCAGAGTTGGACGCTGTTCTACTGGGCGTGGTGGGTCTCGTGGGCGCCGTTCGTCGGGACTTTCATCGCCCGCATCTCGCGGGGACGCACGATCCGGGAGTTTATCTTCGGCGTGCTCTTTGCGCCGGTGGCCTTTAGTTTTCTTTGGTTTACGGTTTTCGGGGGTTCGGCCCTTTTCCTAGACCTCTACCAGGGCGGAAACATCGCCCAGACGGCGGCCAGCGACCTGCCCAAATCCCTTTTCGACACCCTGACGGCGTTTCCGCTGGGGGCCGTAACGTCCATTCTGGCGCTCGTGCTGGTCAGCGTCTTTTTCGTCACCTCGGCCGACTCGGCGACCTTTGTCCTTAGCAGCATGTCCACGAACGGCGCCGTGAACCCCGTGACGGCGGTCAAGCTGACCTGGGGCGTCGTTATAGCGTCGTTCGCGGCGATTCTGCTGCTGACCGGCGGCCTGAGCGCCCTGCAAACGGCGACCATTACGGCCGCGGTCCCGTTTACCATTATTATGTTCGGCATCTGCTTCTCCTTGTATAAGTCGCTCTCCGAAGAGGTTCGAGAACCTTCGGGGGCGCCGGAACGCCGGGGCAGCGCAGCAGGGTCCCCCGTGGGCAAGCCGGCGCCAAGCTCCAGCAAGTGAGGTTTGGGGTGGGGAAGGTTTATCCGGGGCTGCTGTTTGTACTCCTCCTCCTGTTCGCCGCCGGTTGCGGCGGAGAGGGGGGTCCCGGGAGTAGTAGCGGCGGGAGCATCGCGGAGGAGTTCGATTTCAGCGGGCCGCAGGACTCTACCCGGTTCACCATCGGCTCCAAGGACTTCACGGAGCAGAGGATACTGGGTGAGATCTCCATCCAGGCACTAGAGGCTGCCGGGGCTGACGTTACGAGCCAGATAGGAATCGGCGGCAACGAAGCCGTGCGGCAGGCCTTGAACAACGAAGACATAAACATGTATTGGGAGTACACGGCGACGGGCTGGCTGGTACACCTCGGGAACCCGGACCCGATCTCAGACTCCCAGGAACAGTACCGGGCTGTCGCCGAACAGGACCTGCAAGAAAACAACGTGGAGTGGCTGGAGCCCGCACCGGGCAACAACACCTACGCCATAGCCGCGAGCCAGGAGACCCTCGACGAGACCGGCGTCCAAAACATCTCGGACCTCGCCAGCCTGACACAAGATGACCCGGAGCAGGCCACGCTCTGTTACGGGAACGAGAACGACTTTAGCAGCCGCTCCGACGGCTTGCCGGGGCTGGAAGAAGCCTACGACTTCCAATACCCCGAAGACCGCCAGACGGTGGTACCACTGGACTCCGTCTACCAGAACGTGGCCCAGGGCGAGCGTTGCAACTTCGGCATCGTGTTCACGACCAGCCCCCTGATCGAGGAGGAAAACCTGCAACTCATCGAGGACGACGAGAACTTCTTCGCCGTCTACAACCCGTCCGTAACGATGGCTGACGAGCTACTGCAAGAGTATCCCGAACTCGAAGAGCTCTTTGCCCCGATCTCCGAAAAGCTAACGACCGAAGAACTGCTGCGCCTGAACTCGCAGGTGGACATCGAGGACAAGACCCCCGCAAATGTCGCCGGACAGTGGCTGCAAGAGAACGGCTTCGTGGGATAGGTCTTGGCAGGGAGTCGTTCATGGCGCTAACTATTCAGGGAATGTGCGGATGACCGGCGAGGCTCGTGCCGGGCTCGTGGCCACCGTGAAGGGTCTCGTAGCCTCGGAAGCCCCGGATGATGAGGTACTGGGCAAAATCGTGCGGCTCGTTCACAACGCCCATAAGTCCTGGGACTGGAGCGGTATTTACCTGCTGGTCGACGATGTACTCGTGATCGGGCCTTTCACCGGCTCCGAGGAAGAGCCGGAGCATTCCCGCATACGGGTAGGTGAAGGCGTCTGCGGCGCGGCGGTCGCCGAGAACGAAAACCGGGTCGTCCGGGACGTGCGCGAGCTCGATAACTACCTGGCCTGCTCGCTCTCCACGCGCTCGGAGCTAGTCGTCCTGATCCGTTACAAAGACCGCGTTGTCGGCCAGTTCGATATCGACAGCGATCAGGTGGGGGCGTTTACCGCCGAGAACGAGGCTCTTCTGCAAGAGTTGGCTGACCTCGTCGCGCCACGCGTCGCTTCTCTCGCGGCATCCGATGAAAAGGTAAGTTAGCAAACTTCCCTCCGGAAGCTCGGCAGTCGCTATCGGCACGTATAATCTCCAACGGTCATCTTATCGTCGTAGACCGGAAGGAGAGCCTTGAAGCTGCAGAACGGTGACATCGCCCGCGCCCTGGAAACCATCGTGACGCTTATGGAGATAAAGGACGAGGAGCACTACCGGGTACTCGCCTACCAACGGGCCGCCGAGTCCGTCTCCGCCGCAGGCAGTCCCGTAGCCGACATGAAGAATGTAAAAGACTTGCCCCACGTCGGGGGCACGACGGCCGAGGTCATCAGCGTCCTCGCCGAAAACCAGACGCCGCAGATACTTGCGGACCTTTTGGAGGAGATACCGTCCGGTCTCGTCGAGGTTACCCGCCTACCGAACGTGGGTCCGCGCACCGCGGGGCGTCTGTGGAAAGAGCTGGATATTACGAGCGTCGAAGAGCTGGCGCAGACGGAGGAGGGCGAGATCTCCAGCCTCAAAGGCTTTGGCAAGAAGAGCGCGGAGCGCATGATCCGGGCCGCCGAGACCTACAACTCCGCCGAACGCCGGATGCTGCTCGACGAAGCAACGGCCCTCGGGGAAAGCCTGCTACAGTTCGTCCGCTCACACCCGGCTACAGAGAGGGCGGAGGTCGCGGGTTCGCTGCGCCGCTGGAAAGAGACCGTAGGGGATCTGGACATCGTCGCCGCCAGCACGGACCCCCACTCTCTGGCGAATGCCTTTGCGGGTGCGGAGTTCGTGGGCGAGGTCGTGGCCCACGGCGACACGAAGGTCTCCATAAAAACCGGTGAGATCGACGTGGACCTGCGCATCGTGACGCCGGAGGCTTTCGGGTCTCTGCTGCACCACTTTACCGGCAGCCAGGCCCACAACGTCGTGCTGCGCGAACGGGCCGTCAAGATGGGCATAAACATCTCCGAGTACGGGCTGGCCGAAGCCGGCACGAAAAACTACGAGCCAGCCGCCACCGAGGAAGAGCTCTTCGAGAAGTTGGGGCTCGTCTACATCCCGCCGGAATTGCGGGAGGATTGGGGTGAGATCCAGGCCGCCGAGAAAGACGCTCTCCCGGCCCTGATCGGGGTAGAAGACATCCGCGGCGACCTTCACGTCCACACCAACTACTCGGACGGCAAAGGCACCATAGAAAGCATGGCCGAAGCCGCCATCGAACGCGGCTACGAATATCTCATCTTCTGTGACCACTCCCAATCTCTAAAAGTCGCAAACGGCCTCTCCCCCGAACGCCTCAAAAAGAAGCTGGCAGCCGTCCGCAAAGCCGACGAAGAGTACGACGAAATTTACCTGCTCTGCGGCTCGGAGGTGGACATCCTAAAAGACGGCGCGATGGACTACGAGGACGACCTGCTGGCAGAGTTGGACTTCGTGGTCGCGAGCGTTCACACCGCCTTCAACCTGGAAGAAGGCGCCATGACGGACCGGATGGTCCGGGCCATAAACAATCCCCACGTCCGCACCATCGCCCACCCCACCGGACGCATCCTGAACCGCCGCGAACCCTACGCCGTGGACGTTTCGCGTCTCATAAAAGAAGCCGTCGCCACGAACACCGCCCTGGAACTTAACTCCTACGTGGACCGGCTGGACCTTTCGGTCCCGTACCTCCGGGAAGCATTGCGCGCCGGGGTGAGCTTCACCATAGACACCGACGCCCACGACGAGGGCGCTTTAGGCATGATGCGGTTCGGCATCTCCCAGGCGCGGCGGGCCTGGATCGGCAAAGAAAACGTCATCAACTGCCGGCCGTGGAACGAGTTCGAGCAGTACCTGAAAGATGGAAAGTAGCGCATGGCCTGGCTATTCTTGATCGTTGCTGGATTGTTCGAGATCGGGTTCGCGCTCGGCCTTAAGTATTCGGAGGGTTTCACCCGGCTCTGGCCGACCCTGGGCTTTTTGGTATCTGGCGGAATTAGCTTCTACCTGCTGTCGGTGGCGATGAGGACCCTGCCCGTCGGGACGGCGTACGCGGTGTGGACCGGCATCGGGGCGGCGGGGACGGCGGTGTTGGGTATCTTGCTCCTGGAAGAGTCCGGCGACGTGTTCCGGGTAGTTTCTATAGCCCTGATCGTGGCCGGGGTAATTGGACTACGGCTCTCGTCGCAATAAAAGCTCCCGGCTTATTCACCGGGAGCTTCGGAATACTACCTCCCGTCTACAGCTTTATTCGAAAAGGCTGGTCCACATAAAGGAAGAGCATTCAGCCGGCGGGGTTTCATCAGAGACAAAAAGCTGATGCCTAAACCCGGGGCGCGCTGCCTTCCCGGTCGGCGGCGGCGTTCCAGGTGGCGGGGTCTTCTGCGCCTTCGGCCTCGCCCTGCTCCTCCAACCACCGCTCGGCGTCGATGGCTGCCGCGCAGCCGTCTCCGGCGGCGGTTACGGCCTGCCGGTAGCGCGTGTCGGAGACGTCGCCCGCGGCGAAGACACCGGGAACACTGGTCATGGTGTGCTCGTGCTGCAGTATGTAGCCGCTTTCGTCCATCTCGACCTGGCCCTCGAACAGCTTCGTGGCCGGCGCGTGGCCGATGGCCGCGAAGAATCCGTCTACCTCCAGGGTCTCTTCTTCGCCGGTGTCAACGTTCTTTACCCGAACGCCTTCCACGGAGTTCTCGCCGAGGATCTCCTCGACGGTCGTGTCGGTGAGGAAGGTAATTTTGGGGTTCTTCCGGGCCCTATCCAGCATGATCTTGGACGCCCGGAAAGTGTCCCGGCGGTGGATCAAGACCACCTCGCCGGCGTACTTGGCTAGGAAAGTAGCTTCTTCCATCGCCGTGTCGCCGCCGCCAACGACCGCGACCCGCTTGTCCTTGAAGAAGAACCCGTCGCAGGTGGCGCAACCGCTAACGCCCCGGCCCATGAGCCGCTGCTCGCTCTCTAGCCCGAGCCACTTAGCCTTTGCCCCGGTCGCGATAATGACCGACTTCGCCAGCACGGGCTCGTCTTCGCCCTCGACCCAGAGTTTGAACGGGCGTTCGGAGAAGTCTACGCGCTCTATGTTGTCCGGGCGCATCTCCGTGCCGAATCGCTCGGCCTGGGCCTCGAACTTGTCCATCATGTCCGGCCCCACGATGCCTTTTTCGAAGCCGGGATAGTTCTCTACGTCCGAGGTGAGCATGAGTTGCCCGCCGGTCTCGAAGCCCTGAAACTCGACCACGTTCAGGTTCGCCCGGGAGGCGTAGAGGGCTGCCGTGTATCCCGCCGGACCGGAACCTATTATCGCTACTTCGTACGTCTTTTCGGGCATCGAACACTCTCCTAGAATATGTAAATTTTTCAACCAGCCTATTTTATTACACCCGGCAGATCTTACCGGCCCGGCCCGCCACCATACGGGCACGACGGTGAGTTTTATCACTCAACCACCCTGCGTACGCTTGCGTACGTGAGCGTACGCAGGGTTATACTGCCGGCAAGAAAGGAGGTTCTTTGCTCCGCTCAGCGATTCTGGTTCTCACGCTCGTGGCTGCCGTTGCGGCGCTTGCCGTTTGGCGCACCGGCGAGCCGGTACACACGCTGCACGCGCCGGAGTTGGGTGCTGCCCCCGTTCCCGTCCAGATAGCGCAGGATGGCCGGGAGACCGAGGCTTCGTCCGCTGAAGTAAGGATAGGCAGTTTCGAGCGGCCGGCGTCCAAACCCCGCTACAGCGTCGTGGAGGAGAGCCTGGTCCGGGAAGAAGGCGTGCGCGCCGCCCGGCTCCTGGTCGATACTAGGGCCAGGAGCCAGGCCGACTACGAGCTTATAGCGCAGGACCTGAAAGCCCGCTACGCCGAATACGACGCCGTTACCGCAGAGTTCACCGATACCGAAGAACTACTCGACTACAACGGCGCGGCCCTGATCTTTAATACCGTCGAAGGTTCTACGTTTATCGGCTTTTTGTACGGCCCGTTAAACGAACAGGGCTACTACGTGCGGCCGGCCGACTGAAGTTCTCCCCCACTTAAAAACCGACCGTTTCGGACAGGAACCTGCCCTGTGCCTCCTTTGGAGGTCGCACTCCTAGAAGGGCGCAGATGGTTGGGGCCACGTCCACGAGTTGCGGCTCTCGCGGCGCCGCGCTACGGCGGAACCCCGCACCGGACAAGAGCAGCGGCACCGCTATTTCTTCTGTGCTACCGTGGGCTCCTCCTTTTTCTCCCCCAGCCTTGCGCGGCGGGATGAAACCCCACGGCTCCTCAGCTTCTACGACGAGATCCCCCATCTTCCGACCGGCGCGCAGCTCTTCAAGAACGGGCCCGTCGAGGACCCTCGCGACATGCGGGACTTCTTTCAGCGCTTCTTTTATCCGCCGTTTTCCTCGTGATGTTCCGGCTCCACCGAGTAAGAAGAGGTTGGCGATCCTTACGGGCCCGGTCAGTACCGCCACCTCGGTCGCAGGTTCCGGTGCGTTTCCCGGGGTAACGACCTTCGGGACGTACCCGGCGTCGGCGGCCGCGTCGAGGACTTCTTGGGTGAGGTCTTCGGCCCACCCCGTCATGCCGTGGTCGCCGGTCACGATGAAAGCCGTGCGCTCGTAGATGCCAACGTCCTTTGTAGCCTGAACGAGCCGTCCGAGCCCGCGATCCATCTCCGCCAAAAGCGGCGCGGTGTTCGGACCGTCCGGCCCCTCCGCGTGGCCCAGGTCATCGAGGTCGGAACCGTAGACGGCCAGGAAGTCCGGCGGGTTTTGCACCGCTACGCTCCGGCCACCCGAATCTACAGGCCGGCCCTCTAGTAGTTCTACAGCCGCATCCACGCGGGCGGCAAATAATCCACCGGGCTCGACGTACAGCCGATCCGGCACCCCGGAATCTACGCCCCGGCCCTGAATTATGTACCATTGTATTGACGCAATAGTCTTGCCTTCTTCGACAAGCGCCTCGGCCACGGTTTCAGCTTGTAGGGTGCGTTCCTCGTCGACGACCCGGCCGGTTTCCCGGTCCAGGTAGTAGGCGGTGTTGCCGTGGACCTCGGGGTAGGCCCCGGTTGCGATAGAGGCTCGAACCGGGTTGGAGAGGGTTGGGAAGGTGGCGCGGGCGGTCGAGAGGCTGCCCCGGCTTTCCAGGTCGTCCAGGTTTGGGGTCGGGGTGCGGTCGAGGTAGGCGGGGTCGAGGCCGTCCCAGTCGACCAGGATCACGTGCTCGGGACGACGATTCGCCCGGGGTTCTTGCGAGCAGGAGACGAACCAGGCGGGGGCGGTGGCCGCGACCGTCAGGGCCGCCGCCCCCTTTATGAACCGGCGACGGGAGAGTTTCGTGTCAGCCCGTTTTTCACTCACGGCTTTACTTTTCTCGGCCAGAAGCCGCGAGGACCGGTGAGCAGGGCGAGCGAGGGGACGAGGAGCGTCCGGATCACGAACGCGTCCAATAGTATGCCGATAGCCATTGCGACCCCGATCTGGGAGAAGTCCCGTAGGGGTATGAGCGTGAGCAGGAAAAAGGAGCCCGCGAGCACGACGCCGGCGGCGCTGATGGTGGGCCCGGTGTTTGCCAGGGCGGCCGGAACGGCGTCGCGCAGGGGTTTGGTCTCGGCCTCCTCCCGGATCGCGGCCATGATAAAGATGTTGTAGTCGCTACCCAGGGCGACGAGGAGCAAGAACAGCGCGAAGGGCACGTAGTAGACGACCCCGCCGTGGCCGAGGACGTTCTGGAAGAGCACGGTCGAGACGCCTATGGTGGCGGCGAAGCTGAGGGCCGTGGCACCGAGCAGGTACAGGGGGGCGACGGGGGTGCGCAGGAGCAGGGCGAGCACGACGAACACGGCCCCGAAGACCAGCGGGGCGAGACGCCTGAGGTCTGCCTCCGAGGTATCGCGGGCGGCGGCGGCGAGCGCCGTCTGTCCCCCGACTACGCCCGTGGCTTCTTCCAGGCCGGCCCGGGTAAGGAGGTTCGGTAGTTCGCCCTGAAGGCTCCCGGCCTGATTCAGGGCCACCGGCGAGTAGGGCGCGCCGTAAACGACGAGCAAGATGCGGGCCGCCGAACCATCGGAGGCAACGAAGTCTATGCCGGGGATTTGGCCGTCGTACTGGGGTCCTAGAACCGCGGTGGCGAGCTCTCCGGAGCGCAGCAGCTCGGTCTGCATCTCCTGCTGGAGCCGCAGCAGGGCGTCTTGCTCGTCGTCCAGGTTTTCGCCTTCTACCACCACGTTGACCGGCGAGAGCAAACCGCCGGGAAACTCCCGGGTGAGGTCTTCGTAGCCCCGGGTGGCCGGGGCGTTTTCGGGCAGGTTCGCCAGGAGGTCGAAGCCGACCCTCAGGCCGAACGCGCCGGAAGAGGCGAGTGCCAGTACGACGACCAAGACCCCGGCGACCAGGCCCGGGCGCCGCAACAAAGAAACGTACGCCGTCCGGGGGCGCGGCTCCAACGCCGACCGCCCGAAAGCCGCCGGACCCAGGATAGCCAGCAGCGCCGGGACGAGCGTCAGGATGACGACGAACACGAGAAGCAGGGCGAAGGCCAGGCCGGGTCCGAGGGCCCGGTAGAGGCCGAGTTGGGCGAAGACGAGGAGGATAAAGGCGGCGACCAGGACCGCCGCCGAGGAGAGCAGAACCCCTCCCACCTTCTCCACCCCGATCCGGGCCGCCGCGACGCGCCCGGCGCCCTCCCCGAGAGCCTGGCGGGTGCGGGAGAGCAGGAACAGGGTGTAATCCGTCCCGACCCCGAAGAGCAGCACGATGATTATGGGTTCGACCTGCGAGGGTACGCTCACTCCTTGCTCGACCGCCAGCCAGCCCAGGATACGGAGTGTCAGAAACGCCGAGAGCCCGATACCGGCGAGCGGTATAAGGGGCGCGACCAGCGACCGGTAAGTGAGCGCCACGACGAGGAAGATGGCGAGGGCCGTTGCGGCCGTTACGAGCCAGAGGTTCTCCTGGATGAGGTCGTTGGTGTCGGCCTGGACCGGCAGAACCCCGGTAACCTCCACGTCCAGCGTACCCCGGCCCAGGGCTTCCCTGGTCTCCCGGACGCCGGTAGAGATACCGGTCGGGCTCGCCCCGGGCTCGAAGGTGAGCAGGACCGGCAGCACCCGCTGTCCCAAGAGGCCGGGGCCTATCTGCGTCGGGTTTTCTTCGTTGCGGATCGCCATCGGGACCGCCCGATCCAGACGGTAAGGCTGCTGCGGGCTGTTCAGGTAACCGATCCCGAACCGCATCTCGCGCAGGTCGGCGCGGGTAAACCCCTGGGGGTTCGAGTAGACCAGGATCGCCGGCGGCTCGACCGGCCCGGCGAGGTTCGTCCCCACCTGCGACCGTTCGGCCTGGGCCGCCGGGGCCGATTCCGGCACCAGGTCAGAGAGGCTCCCGGTCGTATTGCCCTCCAGGGGCGGCAAGTAGAGAAAGGCGGCCAGCGCCACAACCGCCCAGAATACCACCACCACGTAGCGGAACCTGGTAAGCACCCGGCCGAGACGCCAGAAGAAACCTCTAGAACCCATAAAGCAGGAGTTTATACCCCGGAAAACATCTGTAGCGGCCGGAACTCGGCCAACGCTACGTTTGCAGGTATTTCAGCGTCGTGTTAAGGTCGAAAAACTATGAAGATCGCGTTGATATTAGGCTTAGGTTGCATGCTAATTCCCGCTGCGTTGGAGGCGGCAGCGTGGATAGCGCGGGCCTACAGAAAGAGAAAGGCGACTGCCGACGAAACCCGATAGGGTGGCTCTCGCTGTTCGCAAACTTTGTTGGTTTGGGCCGTGCCGGTGGTTTCTACAGTCGGTCGGCAGGTCTTCCGGTGCCCGCGTACCTTCGCCGGTACCGAACGGCGTTGGCCCCCGCCAGCGTTGTGCACACCAGGCCGGTGAGCAACGAGATCACCGTTCCCGTACGCAACGTCGCCGACTCGTAGCGCAGCTCGACGGTGTGTTCGCCTTCGGGAACCGGCACCCCCCGGAACAGGTGATTGGTCCGGTAGAGTGAAACGGGTTCGCCGTCGACGTAGGCCTCCCAGGCCGGATAGTAAACTTCGCTTAGGACCAGGAGGCCCGCGGCCCCCGTAGAAACGTCGAGTTCTATCTTGTCGGGTTTGTAAGAAACGATCGAGGCCCGTTCGGCGGAAGCGTCGTCCGGTTGCCCGAGGCGTGGGGGCTCTTTTTCCAGGAGGGCTATGTTGCCGGGGTCTACTTCTCCGGAGTCCAGTAGTTCCAGGATTCGTTTGGGGTTCGCCTGGCGGGCGGAGTGGACGATCCAGGCCCGCGGAAAGGCTTCTTCGTTCTCTAGGACGCTTACCTGCTCATCTTCGTAGACGGTGGGATGGACGCCTTTTAGACGTTGGATGCTCTCCCCGGCTTCACCGGACATGTATTTGGGCATCACGATGTGGCGGGTGTTGAGCAGGTCCAGCAGCGGGGAATCCAGCCCCGCGGTGCGCACGTTGGCGCTGTGGTAGTTTTGCGTTTCGCCGTTTATGGCTTCGAGGTATTCATCGTAGCGCCGGAGATGAACGGCGTGGTAGGTCTGGGTGCTCTGTACCCGGAGGGCGGTCGGCCGGTTCTCTCCTTCGAGCGCCCGGACTTCGGGCCTCATATATTGTCTGTGGTTGCGGAGACCCGGGGCGTAGGCGAAAAACCGGGAGGGCTCTTCGCCGTCCGGGCGCAGGAGCCGGGTTACCTCTGTCGGGTCGTAGTAGGTGCTGAGGTCGGTTTTCGTCATCAGGTCTACCTGCCGGTCCCCGCTCTCGTTTTCTATGGTGGTTTGTCCGACGGAGTAGAGGTCCGTGAACACGGCGAGCGCCAGCAACGTGACGGAGAGGCCGCGCAGTATCCGGAACCGGCGCGGTATCAGGGCGTAGGCGGCCAGAAACACGAGCGCCACGCAAAGGACGATGAGTGAGCCGGGCAGGAGGGCGACACCCTTCTCTAACAGGCCCGGCAGCGGTTCCTCCCAAAGTCCCGCGTCAGCGGGTATTTCGTCCGTCTCGACCGGCGGCGCTACGGTGCTCCTGGTTACGAGGAAGATCGCGGCCAGCACGGGCAAAGCCAACAGGTAGGGGGCTTCTCTGCCGCGTTTGCCCAGGCTGCTAACGGTGGCCCCGGCGAGCAGTGCGGCCGCCAGGAAAAAGACCAGTAGCGAGCGTTGGGGGAAGTGTGGTTGCAGGCTCTCGAAGCCGGGCAGCAGGTACAACAGGGAGTGCAGCAGCGTAAAACCCTCGCCGGAGAGGGTGATCGCGAAGACCGCGAGGACGGCGAAGTAGGGAACCGCGTACCCTCTGCGGGCGATTAGCGGGGCGACGAGCGCCAGGGCCAGCGTCACGCTTCCGGTGTAGAAAAAGCTGGGCGTCACGAACAGTTTTTCCCAGTCTTCGGTGGCCCATCCGCCGTTGAAGTCGCCCTCCTCGTTCGGGTAGCCGCCGGCCAGGTTGGAGAGCGCGTTGTATTCCAGGCGCGGGAGGACGCCCGCGGCGGCGAGGCCGAACCCGAACACGAGCACCGCGCTACCGTGGATCGCGAGCCCTAAGACCCTTTCGAGGAGGCCTCGGACGTTGTCGGGCGGAAACAGGAGGGTGCGGTACGCGACGTATCCCCCGAGGGCGAGCAAGGCATAGTAAGAACCTTGTCCCAACCACGCGGCGAGGATCTGGCTGATCGCCAACCCCGAGACCGACCACCACAGGCCCCGACGCAGCCAGCTCCTGCTCCGGATCGCCAACTCCGCACCGAGAATGGCGAACGGCAGCCAGGCGAGAACGCTGACGTACGCGAAGCAGCAGGTGTTCCGGGCGTAGACGTAGCCCACGTACTCGTAAGCCACGGCCGCGAACAGGGCGCCCGCCGGGGTTATGCGGAGGTTACGCGCGAGCGCGTACGCGCCGAGCCCCGCCAGTAGGGGATGCAAGAACAAGTAAGCCTTGACGGCGGAGGCCAGCGGCAGCAGTGCAAAGAACACCATCGCGGGCAAGTAGGTCCAGCCGGAGAGCGGGTCCGCCGCAAAGGGGGTGCCGGAGAGTTGGTACGGGTTCCAGCCCGGAATTTCGCCGGAGCGCAGTTGCTCGCCGAGAAAGGAGTACCACGGAATGTACTGGGTAACGGCGTCCGTCCCGACGACGGTCCCACCGACCAGAAGGCCCCACTCGGCGAATATCGTGAGGAAAACGAGCAAAGAAACGGCGAGGAGGTCTGCAAATCGGCCGCCGGACGTATAAGTCCCGGAGTACAGTTTCTTTACGGCGGGCGGGATCAAAAGCGGCCTGCCGCACGCGTTTCGTGCCGGTATCGTTTGTTCATGCCGGTAGCTTGCAGCAGGTTCGGCCGCTGCGCAAATCGACCGCGGGACAGCGTCGGACTCCGAAGAATTTCTACTCCACCCTACTTCACCCGGGCGTTGCGCCGGCGGAAGACCCACCAGGTTGTGAGTACGAGGGAGAGAAATAGTACGTTCGGAAGCCAGAAGGTGACCCCCAACTGGAGCTCGTTCCGGCCCATCCGGCTCCCGAAGAGGGTGAGCAGGGTCCCGAGCGGCAGGATGCCGACGCCGGTGGTCCAGGCGTAGGTCCACAGCGGCGCCCGGACGACGCCCGCAACCAGGCAGATGGTGTTAAAGGGCGCGAGCGGCACGAAACGCACCGCGAGCCACGGGAAAGCGCCTTCCTGCGTTATCCAACCGTCGAGTCGCTCCCGGCGACGCCCGGAAACGGCCCGCTCCAGCAGGGGACGGCCCCAAAAACGGCCGGCGCCGTACATTAGGAGGGCGGAGATCATGAACCCGCTCCAGCTCAGGGCCAAACCACCCCAGAAACCGAACGCCAGGCCGTTTGCCAGAGCCATCAACTCCGCCGGAAAAGGGATGACCATGTGCAGCAGGATCAGGGCTACGGAGACCAGCGGCGCCAACGGTCCGTAACCCTGGATCCTGGTCCGGATCTCGGCCCCGTCGCCGCGGAAAGCAACGCCGGCGAAACCCGAGATCCACTGCCGGACCTCGGGGATAGCCAACACGATGCCACAAAGCGCCAACGCCCCGAGCAGCAGAACCCACCGTACCCTAAAAGACGCCACAAACCACCCCGGGGGCCGCGTCTGGCGCGGGCACCGCACCCTCCACGCTCCTCGTTCCGATGTCCGATGAAAACCTCATAGAGCTACCCTTTTACGGAAAGTTTGGCGGCCTGGATCACCGCCCGGTGGACGCAAACAGATCCTTCCACCCGGCCGACACGTAGAATATCGTAAGACAACCCCGAGAAAGGAAGAACAACCTCTTGACGCAAAAACTACTGCCGGTGCGGATCTTGGTCCTGATGCTTTGCGTAATCGCGATGCTCGTGTCGGCCGCCTGCGGAGGGGGACAATCCTCGCAAAGCTCGCAAAGCCCGGATGGAGGGTCGCAAGAAGGCACGACCGCAGCCGGACAGTCAGGGGCGCAGAAATACCCCGACGTCGAAGAGGCGGAGCTAGAATCATCCGGTGGAGACGCCTGGACGCTCTCCGTGACCATCTCCTCCCCGTACGACTCGCCGGAGCGCTACGCGGACGGCTGGCGGGTCCTGGCGCCAAACGGAGACGTTCTCGGCGAACACGAGCTCATGCACGACCACGCGAACGAGCAACCGTTCACCCGCACCCAGTCGGGGCTTGAGATACCGCAGGACGTACGGGAGATCACCGTCGAAGGGCGAGACCTGGAGAACGGCTACGGCGGCGAAACCGTTACTATTTCCGTACCCCGGGGATAAATGACCGCACATTAACAATCCCTTAAATATAAGCATCTGGTTATTGATTCGATAAGCCTTACTTGGTACGGTTCATCCGTGGGGACCAGCATACAAAGCCTGCGCGTCTTTCTCCGCGTCCTGGAAGAGGGTTCGCTTTCGGCGGCCGGGCGGGAATTGAGCATAACGCAGCCCGCGGTCTCAAACCACCTGCATGCCCTGGAAGAAAGGTTCGGGGTGGCGCTGCTGGCCCGCGGCCACAACGCGCGGCCGACCCCCGCCGGGGAATGCCTGGCCGAACACGCGCGCCGAGTTTTGAGGGAGTTAGAGGGCCTTGAGACGGAAATGTCTCGTCACACGTCCCCGCGCGGGCGGCTCTTGGTCGGGGCTTCTTCGACGCCGGGCGAGTATTTACTACCCCACCTGGCCGTTCAATTCGCCGCCGAGTACCCGGAGGTTTCTCTGGACGTGCGTATCGGTGATACGGAAGAGACGCTGGATTCTTTGCTGGGGCGCAGGACCGAGGTGGCGGTTGTGGGCCGGGAGGTAGACGAGCCTTGCGTAGAGTCCGTGGTGATCGAGGAAGACGAGTTGGTGACGGCTGCGGCGCTCTCCGAATGTCTGGCTTTGAATGAGGTAGAGCCCGCCGCGCTGGCGGAGCGACCTTTCATCATGCGGGAACGCGGCTCGGCGACCCGGGAGGTCGTCGAGGATCGGCTGGCCGAAGCCGGTTTCGAACCCCGGATAGCGATGGAGCTCGGCTCGAACGCGGCGGTCGCCGGCGCAGTCGCCACGGGGGCGGGGATCGGGGTCCTGCCCGTCCGGACGCTGGAATCGCAGGACCGCATCGGACGTCTCCCGGTCCGCGGGCTGAAGTTTCGGCGACCCTTTGTAATGTTGGTAGAAAAAGGCCGTCCGCTCTCGCCGGCTGCCGAGGCCTTTACGGCCCTGTGTCTTAGAAAGGAAGTTTGATGTTCCGAAAGCTCTTTTTTGTTTTGTCCCTGTCCGTATTTACGGTGGCGCTAGCGGGTTGCGGCAGTGGTTCCTCCGACGAGACCCTGCGGGTCGGCCTCATCCCGAACCAGAACCCGGAGGAGGTCGAGGCCCAGTATCAGCCGCTAGAGGATTACCTGGCCGAGGAGGTCGGGCGCGAAGTCGAGGTCTCCGTGCCGGCAACCTACAACGCCGTGGTCGAGGCTTTGGTCTCCGGCGAGTTGGACATGGCCTACTTCGGCGGCCTCACCTACGTGCAGGCCCGCCAAAGAGCTGACGTGAGCCCGTTGGTAACGGAGGTCAACCCGCGCACCGGAACGACCAAGTACCATTCGCTCATCATCGCGCCGGCCGACAGCGACATCGACAGCGTGGAAGACGTCGAGGGCCGGGATTTCGCCTTCGGGAGCGTTTCCTCGACCTCCGGGTCCCTGTACCCCTCGATCATGCTGAACCAGGCCGGCATCGACTACCGGACGGATCTCGGCGAGTTCACCTACACCGGCGGCCACGACACCACGGCCCAGGCGGTCGCAAACGGCCGGGTAGAAGCCGGCGGCCTCGAGGACCGCATCTTCTACGACCTGCGCGACGAAGGCACGATAGAGGAGGATTCCGTAGAGATCGTGGACGAATCCGAGCCGATCGAAGGCTACCCGTGGGTGGTGCGCGACGACTTGTCTGGCGAAGACAAAGAAGCGCTTGCAAACGCCTACCTCAACATGGAAGACCCGGAGTTGCTCGACCTGATGCGCGCCGAGAGCTACGCCCGGGTCAGCGCCGACGACTACGACTACACGGAGAAACAGGCCCGCGCCCTCGACCTGCTCACCGAACCCGAAGAGTAGGATGGAAGTCTCCCTGGAGAAAACCTCTGTCTCTTTCGGCAAAGAGCAGGCACTCTGGGACGTATCTTTCCGGGCTGAGCCGGGTGAGAGGGTTGCGGTTATCGGGGCGTCCGGGGCGGGGAAATCCACCCTGTTCCGGACGCTAACGCGCAGCGTGCCGCTCTCTTCGGGGACCGTGGAGATTGGGGACCGCAACCTCTACACATTGCCGAAAAAGGAGCTGAAGGGCGTCCGGCGGAACATTGGGACTATTTATCAAGCCTACAACCTGGTCCCTCAGCTTCCGGCGGGCGTGAACGTGGCTTTGGGTGAGATCGGGGGTATGGGCCGCATGGACGCCCTGCGCACCTTCCTTACCGGTCCCGGCGCTGGTCTGACCCGGCGCGTCCGGGAAGCCCTGGAAGAGGTCGGGGTCGGGGAGTACGCGGCGGTACGGACGGCGAACCTCTCCGGCGGCCAGCAGCAGCGGGTGGCGGTGGCGCGGCTCTTGGTCCAGAGGCCCTCGGTCGTGCTGGCCGACGAGCCCTTCGCCGCCGTTGATCCCGTTACAACGGAGAAAGTCCTGGAAGCCTTGAACACGCTAAACGAGGATGGGGCGACGCTCCTCATCAATCTGCACGACGTCGAGATAGCGCGTCGTTTCCCGCGCATCGTGGCGCTCCGCGAGGGCCGTGTCGTCTACGATGGACGATCCGATGGGCTCACGCAGGAGAAACTGGCAGATATATACAAAGGAGATCACAAACGCGCCGAGGTTCAGGGAAAAGCCAGAGAGACAGCTTATCCGGACGCACCCAGGATAATGGAAGGACAAGATGGCGTCGCCGCGCACTGAGCCGAGGCCCACTATCGGGGGGGCGATCCCCCGCTACAACTGGAAAGTGGGGCTGACGGTCCTCGTGGTCCTCGGCCTCACCGGCTGGAGTGCGTGGGGGACGGGGTTCGACCTGGTCGAGCTGTTGACCGGTGCCGCGCCCGCCGAACGCTTCGTCTCCGAGATGTTCCCGCCCGACCTCTCTCTAGCCACACTCCAGACCACCGGCATCGGCGTCCTCGAAACCTTCCAGATGTCCTTTCTGGGAGCCCTGATCGGCGCCCTGGTAGCACTACCACTCGCCGCCATCGGCACCGAAGCCGCCCCGACCGTCGGCGCTTCGAAAGGCGAACGCCTCCTGCGTGCCATCCCGTACCATATGGCCCGTTCCTTACTCAACGTATTCCGCTCCGTGCCGGACATCCTGTGGGCCCTGATCTTCGTGGTCGCCCTCGGTCTCGGCCCGTTCCCCGGAACCCTCGCCCTCGCCGTCCACTCCGCCGGTGTCCTAGGAAAGCTCTACAGCGAGACCCTCGAAGCCGTTCCCAGCCGCCCCGTCGAAGCCCTCCGGGCGACCGGCGCCGATGGCCTCGGGGCCTTTCTCTTCGGACGGCTGCCGCAGGCCGCGAGCCCCTTCGCCTCGCTCTCGCTCTACCAGTGGGAGTGCAACATCCGCTCGGCGACCATCCTGGGCTTCGTCGGAGCCGGGGGCATCGGGCAGCAGATCCTCATCTCCATGAACCTCTTCGACTACCCCAAAGTCGCCACCCTCGTCGGCGCCACGATAATAGTGGTGCTCCTCGTAGACCGTTTCTCCGCCGCCATTCGGCGCCGGCTCGTCTACTAGCAGAAGAGTTCGACGGCACCACAACGCTACCGGTTTCTTGTGAGGCGGCGCGCTAGGATCACCGCCGCAACGATGACCGCCACCACCGTGAGCGCGGGGGCAACGGCCGAGAGCGCGGCAAGGCCGAAGAGCTTGCGTCGCATCTCCTGAGCTTCGTTGAGGTGTGGGAAGGGCTTGTCAGGGACTTCAACGCCGAAGAAGTTGCACAGCGGACCCCACCCTTCTCGCACGTCGAAGACTAGCAGACGCCCTGGCGGGACCCGGCGGCGGACCGCCTCATTGCTGCGGCCGAAGACCTCCAGCGCATGAGATCGGTCCTCAAAGCGGCCATCGAAGGTATCTTCCCAGACGAGATGGTCAGCCAGCCGGGCAACGCCAGTGACGCCTGGGGCAAACACGTCGGCTATGGTGAAGGCCGCTCTCACCGGTAGAGGGCCGGCGGTCAATTTCCGTATTTGGTAGATGGTCGAGCGCATGCTCTCATACCAGCGCTCTGGCTCACGAACGGTCAAAACCACAAGTGCTTCGGGGAACGCTTCCATAAGCTCTTCGTAGAACGAGCATGCCGGCCAATCGACCACCACCTCGTAGTCTCTCAAAAACTCTTTCCAGTCCACCCGTTCTCCACACCGGGCGGCCTCCCAGGCCCCAACATGCTCCGGGTGATTGAAGACCTCAGTAAGGCTGTAGCTCGGACCGAAGCCCAACTCTTCAAGCGCCGCTTTCAGCGATGTTGTCCCCGTGCGGCCGAAACCAGCACCTATTGCCCTCATGCAGCCAGTCTACCTGTGCGGTGCCAACACCGCAGAGACAGACGTGCCAGAATAGATCGTGAGGAATTTGGGCCGTAGTATAGAGGCTACTCTTCACCCTGAAACGCGGATTTTGTTAGTGTGGTCAGCAGATTATGGGACTCGAAGAAGGAAAACTGCATGAGTGATCCGTCCACCACGTCCGGCCTTTCAGCGGCGAAGAGTCGCCAGCAGCAGGCATGGGCTTCGGGAGACTACGCGGTGTTCGGCACGGCGCTCAACATCATGGGCGAGTTGCTTTGCGAGGCGGCGGACCTGTGTCCGGGAGAGAGGGTGCTGGACGTGGCGACCGGCAGTGGCAACGCGGCGCTGGCGGCAGCGCGCCGCTACTGTGAGGTTACCGGCGCGGATTACGTGCCAGCCCTGCTGGAAAAGGGTCGCGAGCGGGTCGCGGTGGAGGGTCTCCCGGTGGACTTCCGGGAGGGCGACGCGGAGAAGTTGCCGTTCCCGGACTCTTCGTACGACGTGATTCTGTCGTGTGTCGGGGCTATGTTTGCACCGGACCAGGAGAAGGTGGCTGCAGAGTTGGTTCGGGTCTGTCGGCCGGGAGGTAGGATCTGCCTGGCGAACTGGGTGCCGGGGAGCTTCGCCGGAGAATTGGGCTCCCTCTTCGGGAGCTACCTGCCGAAGGTTCCCGGTCTTCTTCCCCCAACGCTCTGGGGCACGGAGGAGCGACTTCAGGAACTCCTCGGAGACGCCACCGAGGGCGTAGAGATCTCCCCTCGCACCTTCACGTTTCGTTATCCTTCGGTGGAGTTTTACCTGGAGGTTTTACGGGATTATCTCGGCCCTACGCGCGAGACGTTCCGCGCCCTTGGGCCGGAGGAGCAAGAGAGCCTGACGCGGGACGTGGTGGATCTCGTCGGGCGTTTCAACCGTTCGGGGGATGGGACCATGATCGTGCCGAGCGACTACGTCGAGGTCGTTGCGATCCGTCGCAAGGATGCAGGACGGTGATCCAAAGCGGGTCGGCATAAGTAAGGATCTTGTAAGAATATCGTACTGTATCTGGTCTACCTTGTAGCGTAGACTTTTGGGAGATCTTCCACAGGAGAGGAGCCACATGCCCGTAGCCGTCGGCATCGGTCTTACAAACGAGTGCAACCTGGCCTGTCCGCACTGCTACCGGCCGACGCTGACCCAGCAACGTCTCACGGTTCCCGAAGTGGAGACGATCCTGGACAACCTGGACGTGGGGTCGGTGAACCTCGGGGTCGGCGAGAACGGCGTGCACCCGGAGTACCGGGCCATGCTTTCTCTGTTCCGGGATCGGGAGGTGAAGACAGCGGTTACCTCCAACGGCTACAGCCTGGACATGCTTTCCGAAGAGGAACTGGCCGGGTTCCACTCCGTCGAACTTTCCTTCGACTTCCCGACGAAAGAGGAGATGGACGAGTTCCGGGGCGAGGGAGCCTGGGAGCTGGCTATAGACTCCCTGGAGCGGTGCCAGCGGCTGGGCATCCCGACCTCCGTGGCGGCGGTGATGATGAGCACCAACTACGACCGGATGCAGGAAGTTGCGACCTTCACGTTCGGGCTCGGCTGTGATCTGCGCGTCAACGTGTACCAGCCGGTGATCGGGGAGGAGTTCACGCTCTCCTACGAACAGTTCTGGCAGGGGTTCGCAAGCCTCTTCGCCGCCGGGCCGGTCGTCGTGTGTAGCGAGCCTTTGGTCAACGCGATCATGGGCCTGGAGACTACCCGCGGTAACCCGTGCGGCAACCGGAGCATCCGGGCGTTGCCGGCCGGCACCATCACACCCTGCCCCTACTGGCCCGCCGCCGCCGGGACCATCCCCCACCTCGCCGACCCGAACCGCGACATCTGGCAACAGCGCGAGTTCGAGAAAGCCCGCCAACTACCGAAAGCCTGCGAACCCTGCGACTTCGTCGAGAGCTGCGCCGGGGGTTGCGCCAGCCGCCGGGCGCTGCGTAACAAGTTGGACGAGCCGGACGAATACTGCCCGGTCGTGCGCGGCGGTAATGAAGAAGTGCGGCGCATTCAGGGGTTGCTCCGGTATTCCCTTAGCGACCCCGAAGACGTGCCAAAGGCCGGCAACGCCTGCACCACCGTGATCACGGCCGGAGAAGCCCCGAAAGCTTGACTTCCGGCGACACACCTCCGGTTAGGATATCTGCCGTCGTCCCGGCCCTGAACGAAGCTCCCTCTATAGAACGCGTGGTCGAGGGGCTTCGGACACAGCCGCTGCTGGCCTCGGGAGAGGTGATCGTGGTTGACAACGGCTCGACCGACGATACGGGTGAACTAGCCCGCCGCGCCGGGGCGTGGACCGTACGCGAAGATCGCCGCGGCTACGGTCGGGCCTGCCTCGCCGGGGTGATGGCGGCGGAGAGTGCTAACGTCGTAGTGCTGCTCGACGGTGACGCCGCCGACGACCCGGACGACCTGCCGCGAATCCTGGCCCCGCTCCTGGAAGGCGAGGCGGATTTAGTAGTCGGCTCCCGCGCGTTGGGTACAAGAGACCGCGGCTCGATGACCTGGCAGCAGGTCTTCGGGAACAAGCTGGCGTCGTTCATGATGCGCGCCATCTACAGTGTGCGGGTAACGGACGTGGGGCCATTCCGCACGATCCGGCGGGATGATTTGCTGGCGTTAGATATGCAAGAGATGACTTACGGTTGGCCGTCGGAGATGATCGTCAAGGCCGCCCGGTCCGGCTACCGCTATCGGGAGGTCCCGGTGAGTTACCGACGAAGGATCGGGGTCTCTAAAGTCGGAGACACCATCGTAAACAGCCTCAAGGTCGGTTGGTACATCATCTCGACCATTTTCCGCTACTCGCGCTGGAAACCACCGAAACCCGCCGAACGCTCCACGGCAAAGGCCCGCCGATGACCGACGTACTCTACGTCATCGCCAAAGCCCCCAGGGTCGGGCTCGCAAAGACGCGGCTTGGGGCGACAATCGGGCACAAAGAAGCCATAGAGTTGTACAAAGCGTTTCTCCAAGATCTGGGAGCCCGGTTTGCGGACGCTCCTTTCGGTTTCGGGTGGTACATCACGCCTCCCGACACCTGGCCGGAGATCTCTACGCTCGCCGGCGAGACGGAACGCCTGCTTTACCAGGGAGAAGGCGACCTAACGGAACGCCAACGGGAGCTCTTCCAGGAGACGACGCGGCGCGGGGAGCGGGCCGTGCTCATCGGCTCCGACGCCCCTCACTTGGCCGTAGAGCAGATCGAAGAGGCTTTCCGCGCCCTCGACGACCACGACCTCGTCTTTCTACCCACCCACGACGGCGGGTATTGCCTGATCGGGCTGAGCGGGCCGCACGACGATGTTTTGAAAGGCGTAGAGATGAGCACGGGTTCGGAACTCGAAAGCATACTCACCCGCGCCGCGTTGTCCGGGCTTTCCGTGAAACTTTTGGAACCTACTTTCGACGTGGACGTGGTGGAGGATCTGCACTACCTGAAAGAGTTGGCGCTGGCGAGAGAAGACCTCACCGCCACCAGGAAGGCTTTGGAGAAACTTGGACTCCCGGAACCCGCGCCGGCCGTAACCACACCGGATAGTAGGGTATTTCATGGAGAAAGTAAGGACCTGCGAAAGTAGAGCTTCAGTAACAAAGGGCGTTGGTTTAGATCTAGGGAAAAGAAAGGAGCGGGAAGATGGAACAAGGATCTTCTGGAGATAGAGGTCGAGAGACACCCCGGGAGGGAATTTACAGTTCGTCAAAGATCGAGCGGTTCCTGATAGTCGCCGTTATCGCGGTTGCGAGCATCGGGCTGGGGTATCTGTTCTTTACCCAACTCTGGTGGAAGGTCCCGCCGGAGTTTAGCTGCAACACCAACCAACAAGGAGAGTTTCTGTTCTCACGCTCGGGCCCCGACGGCGAGCTGGTACAAGAGAGTGGGTTGTGCAATTGGATCGGCATCGAGGCCTTCTACTCTGACAAGCCGCGGGAGCTGTTTACCGCCGGCATCCTGGCCCAGTTCGACGGGCCGGAGCTCTACGTCCCGATCGGGTGGGCCCAGGCGGCGAACGGGGCGTTTATCGAGAATGTGGTGAAGCCGAACATCGCGTGGTTCGGTTACGTTATCTGGGCCACCGAGGCGTTTATCGCGCTCAGCCTGCTGCTCGGTTTTATGAGCCGCCTGGGAGGGCTCGCGGCGATTGGCATGTCGACCCAGCTAATGATCGGCCTGGCCGGCATCCCGGACCCGTTCGAGTGGGAGTGGAGCTACCAACTCATGGTGCTGCTCTCTATCGTGGTGTTCGGGCTCGCGCCGGGAAGATACTTTGGCCTGGACCGCTTGATCCGCCCCCGGCTAAAAGCGCTCCGGGATCGCGGTAGTCGTATAAGCCGCCTGCTACTGCTGTTTACGTAGGTGGACGATACTTTTTCGAGAGGAGGCAATAGATGGTCGAACTGTCCAACCAGCTAGTATTTCTCGTGATCTTTCTCACGCTCATGGCCTTAGTGGTGGTCGGCACCCTCGTCTTCGTAAACCGGGTCGACCGCTCCCTCGCTAACGAAGAAAGCCGGGAACAAACTACCGACGGTAGCGAGGCGAACGATGGAGTAGGTACGGGAAAAAGCGCCGCGGAGTAGGAATTCCAACGCTATCGAGGGAGGAAGGCAAGCGTGGCAAACGGCAGCACTAGAAAGCGCGCGCTGGTAACCGGCGGTGCTGGTCTGATCGGCTCTCACCTGACAGACCTTCTCCTCCGGGAAGGCTACGCCGTCCGAGTTCTCGATAACCTCGAACCCCAGACCCACCGCAACGGCAAACCTCTCTGGGTACCGGGAAAAGCAGAATTCGTAGAAGCGGACATCCGGGACCGGGCCGCCGTGACCGCAGCTTTAGATGGAATAGACCTCGTCTTTCACCAGGCGGCCTACGGCGGCTACATGCCCGAGATGGGCAAGTATGTCCACGTAAACAGCTTCGGCACCGCCCAGATGCTGGAGATCATCCGGGACGAGAACCTGCCCATAGAAAAGGTCGTGGTCGCCTCCTCCCAGGCCGTCTACCGCGAAGGCGCGGCGCTCTGTCCGACGCACGGCCTCGTCTTCCCCGACACCCGCCCCACAGAACAACTCGCGGCCGGAGACTTCGCCGTCCGATGTCCCGAATGCGGCCTACCGTCCGAACCGACCGCGACGCCCGAAGAAGCGCCGACGGGCGGCGAGACGGTTTACGCGATCACCAAGGCGGACCAGGAGAAGCTCGTGTTGACCTGGGGCCGGCAGACCGGGATACCTACCGTCGCGCTGCGCTACTCCTGTACCTACGGCCCGCGCCAGTCCATCTTCAACCCGTACACGGGGGTTATCGCCATCTTCTGCACCCGGCTCTTGAGCGGACAACCGCCGGTGCTCTACGAAGACGGGGAGCAGACTCGCGACTTCTCCTACGTCGGGGACATCGCCCGGGCCAACCTGCTCGCGGCGACGACGGATAAGCTCGACGGACAAACGGCAAACGTGGGGAGTGGGCATGGCGTGAGCATTCGGGAGGTGGCGGAGATGATCTCTGCGGCCCTTAACATCCCAATAGAGCCGGTCGTCCGCGGCGAGTTCCGGCCCGGCGAGATGCGCCACCTGACCCCGGACGTTTCTCGTATTGCAGCAGCCGGATATGCGCCGGAGACAGAGTTGGCCGACGGCATCGGACGGTATCTGGACTGGATCCGGAACCAGGGAAACATCTGGGACTACTTCGCCGAGGCCGAAAAGGTGCTCAGAGAAAAGAAGATCGTGCAGGAGATCTCCTCTACCGGAGCCGGGGGCGGGCATGATTGATCCATACCGGAACGCACTTATTGACGACGCACTCGTAGGAGGCCAACCATGAACAATACGGGAAACCAGAGCATCGTGCCCACCCAGATCGGGGCTTTGATCCTCGCCCTCGTTACAGCCGGCGTTCACCTGTACCTCTTCCTGATCGAAGGATTTCTGGGAACGAGCGAAATGCTGCCGATCTACCAGTTCCTTTTCGTGGGCAACTTCTTTGCTTACGTGGTCCTCGCCATCGCCTTGCTTTTGCCCATTGCCCCGTTGGCCCGGGTTCGCTCCGTTGTCCGCGGGTTGCTGATCTCGATAGCCGTCGCTTCTATCGCGTCGTACTTCTACGTGAACGTGCTCGACCTCTTGGGTAACCTGGATAAAGTCGTCGAAGTCTTGCTGATCCTGGTGGTGACGGCGGACGCTGCCACGTCCGGCTCCGGGGAAGACGTGGCCGGTCGGTTCGCCGGTGGTGCGGTTGGCGCGGCGGTGCAACTGGTCGTCGGCATCGTCGTCGGCCTGGTGATGTTCGGGGCCTTGACCCCGATAATGGTTTGAAGAACGTTTTCGCCCTGGCCGCGCTCACGGTGGTTTTGCTGGCGATTGCAAGCTGCGGTCCCGATCGGGACGCCGCCCAACGAGGCACTACGGAACAAGCCGTCTCCGGAGAAAGCGGTCAAAAATACACGCCTCCCGGAGAGCTTCGCCGCCCACCGGAGCCCGACGAATCTCCGCCTCCTACAGAGGAGCCTGCCGGGAGGGTTATGGACCTCAGCCGTGAGCCGGAGGGCCTCGTCGCGGACCCTGAAACTGGCCTCGTCGCGGTGGGGCTCCGCGACCCGGATCAACTCGCCCTCATAAACAGCGACACCGGAGAGGTCGTCCGCAAAATTGACTTGCCGGAATCTCCCCGGCATCTGGGCCTCGCAGCCCCCGGTGGACCGGTACTCGTCCCCGCCGAGCGCGCAAACGAACTCGTACAGGTTAGCTTGCCGGGGGGTGAAATAACGGACACGACGCCGGTCGGCAAGTTCCCCCACCACGCAGCCGCCGCCCCCAACGGCCGTATTTTCGTTCTGGACGAGCAGGCAAGCACCATCTCGGTGATCGAGAACGGTGAAGTTTTAGAGACCCTAGAAACCCTGAGCTATCCCGGCGGCGTCGCCGTTACGCCGGACGGGCTGGTCGGCGTCGTGGGGGTACGAGGGTTAGGACTGGAGATCTTTGATCCGGAATCCCTGGAGTCCCTCGGACGCATAAACGCCGGCAAGGGTCCGACCCACGTCGCAGCCGGCCCGGACGGCCGCTTCTACGTCGCCGACACCCGGGGCGACGCCGTCCTGATCTACGAGGCGGAACCAGAGTTGGAGCAGGTCGCCCGTTTGCCGCTGGACGGAGGCTCACCTTACGGCATCACCGTGGACCCCGAGCGCGAACACCTCTGGGTAACTTTGACCGCTGATAACACCGTGATCCGGTACGACATCAGTGGTGACGAGCCGGCGGAATTGAACCGCTACCCGACCGTCCGCCAGCCAAACACCGTCGTAGTAGAGCCGGAGAGTGGGCGGGTATTTGTGGGCGGCAGGTTAGAGAACCAGCTACAAATCCTGGAGCCGTGAGCGCTAGACCCCGCCCTCCATCCGGTAGACGTACCCGTAGTCGAAAGCGAAGTCTTCTTCCTCTATCGACGCGATAGTTTGTAGCAGAAGCCGCGGCAACACCTCTTTCGAGAGGGCCAGCCGCCGGTCCAGATCCGCCTTCGTCTCCGGCTCTCCCACCCCGGTCGCGTAGTTGACTGGAAACCCGATCAGGGCGTACGGAAGCTCCAACTCCCCGGCGAGTACCGCCTCCGGCCCACAGGTCAGGCTAACCGCCGTAACGCCGGCCGCCGCGAACGAGCGTACTTCGGAACGGGTCTCGAAGCGTGGCCCGTTCGTGTGCCCGTATACGCCTCCGACCGTCGGCTCCAGCCCCCGTTCTTCCGCCGCTTGTGCGGTACGGCTTCGGAGGTGTGGCGAGAAGGGCTCGGACAGGATCAGGTGTCCCCGCTCCGGGTCTCCGGGCTTAGTGAAGATGGTACAGACCTCCCCGTTCGGCAGTCGGTTTTCCGAAAAGAACAGATCGTCGAAGAGTACCGGCCTTCCGAGGGCGAGCGCCGGGTCCACCGCCCCCACCACGCTCGTCGCGAGCACGGCCCGCGCCCCGAGCTGCGCCAGCGCCGTAAGGTTTGCCCGGTACTGTACCTGATGCGACAGAAAGTGGTGGCCCGGACCGTGACGCGAGATCGCCCCGACTCTCCAGCGATCTACCTGCCCCACCAATACCGTTGTCCCACCGAACCTGGTCTCCATCCGCTCCTCCCGAACCTCGCCGGGGAACGAGTAGAGGCCGGAGCCCGTGATGACGCCGATGTCTATAGGGCTTCCATCTGTCCCGTAGATCATCGTCGGGTCCGTCGGTCATCTTCTGTCGGCGGTTGCGCCGCTGTTCCTGCTGAGGTCAGCCAGCGCCGCGCGGTAGTCTCTATAGCACGGAGCGCGGCTGCGCTGCCGTTGTCCGCCCCTTTCTCGAAGTCACCCTCAACGCTCGCCATCTGGTTGGTTACGTGTGCGAAACAGACGACCGGATTGTCCGTTGCAGCAGCGAACGCGTACAGGGCCGCGGCCTCCATCTCTACCGCCAGGACGCCCGCCGAGCGGTGACGCTCTATCTCCGACGCTGTCTCCCGGAAAGGCGCGTCCGTCGTCCACGAAGCCCCGCGGTTGACTTCCGGCCCGGCGCCGTTCTCGAACGCACCGAAGAGCAGTTCGTTCAGCCCGGGTCGCAACTCGCTGTAGCGTGCGGGCGGCGTGTAGTGGTAGCTCGTGCCTTCGTCGCGCAGGGCACGCTCTATCAAGACGAAGTATGGTGGCGGGCCGGCCGGCGCGACCTGTCCGGCCGAGGTTACGCTGATCAGGAACTCACATCCGCAGGCGAACATCTCCTCGGCCACGAGCACCGCGAACGGCGCCCCCACCGCCCCACCGACGATGCCGTAAGATGCTCCGTCCTGGACGAAATCGTACATCCGGGTGTGGTAGCAGGTCCAGTACGGGTTCTGCCCGGCGCGGCCCGTCTCCAACAGATGTTCGACGATATCGCCGTCCGGGTCCAGGATGCAAACCCGGGGCACCGCTCCTTCGGGAAGTCCTTTCTGGCGCCGGGCTTCCCGCAGCAGATTGGCCGGCGTAAAGACGGCGGGTTCGGAGTAGACTTTGCCGTCCAGGATAGGGAATACCTTTGAAGGCCCAGCCTCATATCCTCTCTGGCTACCCGAAGCCGCCTCCACATCTTTCATAAGACCTCATATACGAGGGGCAATCTTACCAGCCCCGTATATTCACCACAGGCCTGATCACTGTGAGCCGAGCTTCCATCTTTAGACCATCTGATTCGAGTTTCACCGCAACATGGAATAGTTGCGAAGGTGGACGTTGAGATCGGACGAGAACACCCATCTTAGGCTACCTGGAGACCATACTACAATGCTTCTAGGTAGCGGTCTTCTTTACGCTAGATGTGTGTTGCGTGGATTGTCGAGATAAAACGAAGGCCATCCGTAGTCCCGACCAAAGGAGCACCGGATGGCCCGCTCTCACCATACCCCACGCTTTGAGCTTCTGGAAGAAGCGGTGAGCATTTTATTCTGCCGGGTGGATGACACTTACGCCTCTGTGAACCCCAGAGCAAGCAGCTACGAGTCTTTGAAGAAGCTCTCGGATTCGGAAGTGATCACCCTCTCCCTCTTCCAACAACTGCGGTGCATCGAGTCGGAGCGTTCCTTCTTGCGCGACTGCGAACGCTTTTTCTCGCACTTGTTCCCCGGCGTCGTGGGCTTGCATCCCTCCTCGTTCCATCGCCGCCTGAGGAGGCTCAGGCGCTTCCTGGAGCCCATTAGGCGTTCGGTGCTCTCCGAACTTGTGGGAGAACCGGAGACCTTACTCATCGACTCGACGCTGCTTTCTCTTCTCCATCCGCGCCAGGTGAAGCAGTCGGCGGGCTTTGCGGGCGCGGCATGGGTTAGGTGGGGATCTTTCAGCGTCTACGGGGTGAAGCTCCATCTCCTGTCGACGACCAACGGGGTCCCGGTCTCCTATGAGCTCACTCCCGCCAATGTCGCGGACATCACCCTCACCGAAGAGCTTCTCGAAGAGGCGGCTCTCGGAGATGGCGTCGCCCGGAGATTGTATGGGGACCTCGCCTACGGAAGCGAGGCTCTTGAAGAGGCCCTGGCCGAAGTGGGAGTCCTACTTCAGACTAACCGGGCAAAGAGGAGACCCGGCGCAAGGCAACGCATCGAGATTGCCTTTTCGAGCCTCAAGAGGGTTTTGGGTCTCGGCAAGACGCTGGCGACGACCCTGGTGGGACTGGCTACCAGGATCGCAGCGAAGATGACAGCCTACACCTACGCGATGGTGGTCAACCGCCTTCTGGATCGTTCTCAAGGGCACATTAAGGAGTTGTGGGCATAAACCTGACAACAGACATCTAGAGGAGTACCGTTGAATTCGAGAAGGATAGGCAGACGTGTGTTGCGTAAGCTCAACGTGTCCGCCCTAACAGGAGAATTCCGGGTTGCCGTTCGTTGTTGGCGAGTAGACCGCTCGCACGTACGAGTTGCACAAATAGGTTAGTAGCTGAGGGAGAAGAACACCTTGCCAAAGAAACTGTACCTGTTGCTGGACTGCATGATGTTGGTTGCCGTTAGCACCGCGCCGGCGATAGCCGACCACGGTGAAGGTCATACCTTTACGTTCAGTCCGCTCAACGGATCCAGCGCATAAGGTAAAGGTACCGTGGAATTTGGGGAAAACGAGGTGACCGTCAGCGTCGAAGCCAGCGGCCTCGAGCCCAGTCAGGTCCATGAGCTTCGCGTACACGGTATAGAAGGCCAGGCCGTCAGTTGTCCAACTGATACCGACGGTGACAGCATGGTGTAACACGAGGAATCCGAGCAACAAGTCGGCGGGCATTTGCTCAACCTGCAGCCCTACCCGACCGCTGATGCTAATGGCAACATTAGTTTCGAGAAAACCTATACTGAAGGCGTGGACGACCTGGCACCGAGAGAAAATCGGGTAGTCATGGCACATAGCATAACCATGAACGGCGAGTATATGTTGGATATGTCAGTGGCCTGCGGCGAGATCACACCCGCGGGAGAGAGCGCCACCCCCCCGTCCATGCCCGAAACTGGTGGAATGAGCTTGGGCCTTATTTACGCCCTGGTCGTCATCGGAGCGCTGGCCGTGGGGGCAACTGCTCTGGTGTTTATGCGCCGGAGCTTGTAAGCTCTCAACAATCGCCCAATCAATACCTGAGAGCAAAAACCAGGCTGCGGACATATAATCGTCCGTATGGACGAACGAACGCGTATACGGCTAACGAAGTATTCCACCAAAGCTGGTTGAGCCTCCAAGTTTTCTCCAGGGGACCTGGAGAGAGCACTCGAAGGGCTCGCACCCGCTGCGGCCGACGGCTTTATGAGCGGCATGGAGACCCGGGACGACGCCGGGTATATACCGTTCGGCGGCGGCCTGCTCTTGCAATCCGCGGACTTCTTCACCCCGATCGTGGACGACCCTTACCGCTTCGGCCAGATCGCCGCGGCCAACGCCTTCTCCGACATCTACGCCATGGGCGGCTACCCGCTGACGGCGATGAACCTGGTCGCCTTTCCCTGCTCGCTGGACATGGGCATCTTGCGCGAGATCCTGGCCGGCGGACAGTCCCGGATAGACGAGGCCGGCGCGAGGCTCTGCGGCGGCCACTCCGTCCAGGACGACGAGCCCAAGTTCGGCCTCTCGGTAACCGGCTTCGTCGAGGAAGACCAAGTGGTCCGTAACGCCGGCGCAAAACCCGGCGACGCCCTGGTGCTCACCAAACCACTCGGCACGGGAATTCTCACCACAGCGGTAAAACGTGACATCTTCCCCGAATCGGAGATAGAAAGCGCTATCGAGGCGGCGGCCACGCTCAACAGGGCCGCCTGCGAGGCCATGCAGTCGGTGGGCGTCTCCGCCGCCACGGACGTAACCGGCTACAGCTTCCTCGGTCACCTCTCTGAAATGCTGGAGCCCAATGGGATCGGGGCAATGGTCCGCCGCGGGGACACACCAGTCTGGGATAGGGTAGCGCCGCTGGCAGCCGACGGCTGTTACCCCGGTGGCCTCGTAAACAACCGGGACTACATTGGGGGTGCTGTAACGGCGGACGGCGTATCCCAGGAAGACCTGCTGCCACTCTACGACCCGCAGACGAGCGGCGGGTTGCTGATCTCGGTCGCCCAGGAACGCCGGGATGACCTCGTCCGCGCGTTGAAAGAGGGTGACACACTGGCGGCGGTAGTCGGCGAGGTCGTCGAAGAGCCGGGAATCCGCGTCATCCGGTGATGCTTATCGGGGGGTTGCTCTAAAACCTTCTAGTAGTGTCGGGGGCGACTGCGTCCCGTGCTTCCCTGACTCGCTCTGCGGCGGCTTCAGGTGTCTCGGCGAGGGTCGTAAGATGCCCCATCTTGCGCCCCGGTCGCGCCTCCGCTTTCCCGTACAGGTGCAGCTTTACCTCCGAAAGCGAACAAACAGCTTCCCAGTCCGGCTCGCCGTGCTCCCAAAGATTCCCCAGCAAGTTCGCCATAGCCGCCGGCCGCGTCCGCTCCGTACTTCCCAGCGGTAACCCGCAGACGGCCCGTAGCTGCTGCTCGAACTGGGAAGCCGCCGCGCCCTCGATGGTCCAGTGCCCCGAGTTGTGAGGACGAGGCGCGATCTCATTGACGAGCAATTTCTCATCGCCCGTAACAAAGAACTCCACACAAGCCGTCCCTACTACCTCCAACTCCTCGAAGATGCCGCGCGCTATCTCGACCGCCTCCCGCTCTATCTTCGAGGTAACGTCAGCCGGCGCAACGGTAACGTCGAGGATGTGGTCACGGTGTGTGTTCTCCACTGTGCCGTAGTGGGCGAAAGAACCGTCCAGACCCCGGGCCGCCACCACCGAGACCTCCTTCTCGAAATCCACCCAGGACTCCAGGATCGCCTCGCCGCCCAGAGCATTCCATGCCGCATCCGCATCTTCCGCAGCCTCGATCTTCGACTGTCCCTTGCCGTCGTAGCCGAACCCCGCCGTCTTGAGCACCGCCGGAGCCCCGATCTCCTGCAGCGACCCTTCCAGCGCCGCCCACTCTGGAACCTCTTGAAACGGCGCCACCGGAAATCCCCCTTCTCTCAGGAAAGTCTTCTCCCGCAGCCGGTTCTGCGCCGTGTGAAGCACCTTGGAGCCGGGACGAACCGGCACGACTTTCGAAGCCTCCCCCACGGTGTCCGCAGGGACATTCTCGAACTCCAGCGTCACCACGTCCACGCTCCGGGCGAACTCCCCAACGGCATCCAGGTCGCCGTAGGCGGCGCTCCACTCCCTGTCCGACACCTGCCCCGTCGGGCTATCCGAGTCCGGCGAAAAGACCTGAACCCGGTAGCCCATCCGCCGGGCGACGAGCGTCAGCATCCTCCCGAGCTGCCCGCTCCCGAGCACCCCGACCGTCGCCCCCGGCAAAATAGGCCCGCTCACGAAAGCTCCGATTCTAGAACCTTCTGCGCTTGCTCCTCCCGAAACTCGTGCAGCCTCTTTCGTAGCTCCGGACGACTGTTGGCGAGGATGGCGACGGCGAGCAGGGCGGCGTTCGTGGCCCCGGACCGGCCGATGGCGAGCGTCCCGACCGGCACCCCGGCGGGCATCTGGACGATGGAGAGCAGCGAGTCTTCGCCCGAGAGTGTCCGGCTCTCCACCGGCACGCCGAGCACGGGCACGGTGGTGTGGGCGGCGACCATGCCCGGCAGGTGGGCCGCGCCACCGGCTCCGGCGATGATCACCTCTAAGCCTCGATCCTCCGCCTCTTTCGCATACGAAGCCATGAGGTCCGGCGTCCGGTGCGCCGAGACCACCCTTCGCTCGTACGCCACCCCAAACCGCTCCAGCGTCTCCGCCGCGTGCCGCATCGTCTCCCAGTCGGAGGTACTGCCCATGATTACACTGATGATAGGTGCTCTGCTTTCGGTCTGCTCCAAAAATCCATCCTAGTTCCGTATACAAACAACACGCATCCTACACGAGAAGCACACCGTTGGAAGATATTGCTAGACATTGATGGATTCAACTAATGCATACTCGCATCTCGCTAGAGAAGCGCAAAAACCAAGGGTTCGTTATAGTTCAAGGTCAGCAAAGACAGAAATTTGGAGGACACAAAATTCAGTGTTGGATTCCGAGTCATACGGCGATGCTATTCGACGAGCAAGATTACAAAGTAGTCTTACCCAGAAGGAAGTCGGGGACCGCTTGTCTGTTGCTCAAGGTACGATTTCGAACTGGGAAACGAACCAAACTGCACCTAATGACCAACAAAAAGAGGAACTTGAGAAAGTGCCGGGAACTCTCTACGATTCTAATGAAGGTCCTCCTGCTTTTGGTGCTTGGCTTACACGATCTCGCATTGAGAACGACCTTTCGGTAGCTGAACTTGCTGGTAGATCGGGAGTTGCAGCTCCTACTATCTATGCAATCGAAAATGGACGTATGGTCAATCCCAGACAGAAAACAGTTAGAAAACTTGAAAAGGCGCTCGGCTCCAAATTACCTGCCGACGCTGCCGCTGAAACAGAAGAACAGGCACGTATCGAAGGTTTAGGAGAACTAATTGGCTTTGACCCTCACTTTGATGACGATGCCCCGGCTGTCAAAGGAATTTATGTTCTCTACGATGTGAGTGAACGTCCAATCTATGTGGGAAAGTAATAACATAAAACACAGACTGCGTGACCATAGGGAAAAGTTCTGATTCCGCGCGCCCATTGTCGAAACCGGAGCTTACGTGGAAATAAACGATAGAGAACTCAGAAGAAAGATCGAAACTATTCTGATACGTTTTTTAAAGTCGAACGCTGTACTTAACAAGCAAAAAGTGGAGCGATGAGTCCTCTCGTGCTTCCACAACAAGTACGCAATTGAGAAAGTAAAATAGGGGTATGGAACCCAAGATGGACCGCCACGCTTTCTCTGTAGTCGCGCTGAAAGACCAGCAGGAAGATGAGAAAAGTTACTGGCGACATAAGTCACCTCACGAGCGTTTGCAGGCTGTCGAAATAACGAGGCAGATGATCTATGGCTACGATCCCGCTTCCACCAGACTTCAGCGAGTTCTTGAGGTTGTTGAACGAGAATGAGGTACGGTACCTTCTAGTTAGTGGCTATGCCGTCGGGTACCACGGTTACGTGAGAGCTACGGCGAACATGGATGTTTGGGTTGCCCGTGACAATGAAAACGCGCCGCGTCTGGTAGACACTCTCCAAGAATTTGGTTTCGGTGTTGAGGACCTCAGTTCGGAACTTTTCCTAGAAAAAGAGCGTGTGATCCGGATGGGCGTGCCGCCGGTGCGGATAGAGATACTAACCTCTATTTCGGGCGTCGACTTCGACGAGTGTTACGAAGAGCGGATCGTCGAGCGATGGGACGACGTGCAGGTAAGCGTCATCAGCCTCCCAAAGCTAAAGAGCAACAAACGTGCCAGCGGCCGCCTGAAAGACCTGGCTGATTTGGATTGTCTGGAGTAAAGCCGGGTTGTCCCTAAACTGCCGACCGTGCCTCCAACTCCGGTATGATCTCTCCCCCGTAAGCCTCCAGCGTTTCTTCCCTCGCGTCGTGCATGAGGTAGATGTTGAACTGATCTACACCAAGCGCTTTTAGCGCGTTTAGCTTGGCGACGTGGTCTTCTACTGTGCCGAGGACACAGAAACGGTCCACGATCTCGTCCGGCACGAAGTCGGTGCTCGGGTTGCCGGCCTTGCCGTGGTGGCTGTAGTCGTAGCCCTCACGGGCCTTTATGTAGTCGGTCAAGGCGGTCGGTACTTCCCCGCTCTCGCCGTAGCGGGAGACGAGGTCCGCCACGTGGTTGCCGACCATCCCTCCGAACCACCGGCACTGATCCCGCTGGTGATCCAGATTCTCGCCGATGTAGGCCGGAGCAGCGACGCAGATCTTTATGTCCGCCGGATCGCGGCCCGCTTCTTTGGCCGCATCGTGGACGTGTTTCATGGTCCACTCCAGGATCACAAGGTCCGCGAGTTGCAGGATGAATCCGTCAGCCTTGCGCCCGATAAGGTTGAGGGCTTTCGGGCCGTAGCCGGCCATCCACACGTCGAGCTTGCTGTCCTCTACCCAGGGGATGCTCACCTTGTTGCCGTTCGGCGCCTCTATCTCCCGGCCTTCGGCCAGTTCTTTTATGACGTGCATGGCCTCTTCGAGTTGGACGAGGGTAGTCGGCTTTTTGCCCATTACGCGACGGGCCGAGTCGCCCCGTCCGATACCGCAGATGGTCCGGTTGCCGAACATCTCGTTGAGCGTGGCAAAGACCGAGGCCGTTACCGAAGGATCTCGGGTCGCCGGGTTCGTGACCATCGGACCGACGGTGATATTTTCGGTGGCGGCGAGCATCTGTGAGTAGATGACGTAGGGCTCCTGCCAGAGGATGTGAGAGTCGAAGGTCCAGGCGTGGGTGAAGCCTAAAGTTTCGGCTTTTTGTGTTAGTTCAACGACACGTTTCGCTGGAGGATCGGTTTGAAAGGTTACTCCGAAGTCCATTCTCTCAATCCTTTCCTGAGCCGGAGACGGCGGTGGCCGCGCCCAAGGCCAGGTAGACACTGCCGGAGAAGTAGCGCTGGCTGCGCCGGAGACCGGGCCTTTCGTTCCTACGGCGCAGCCAGTTGCCCGCCGTGCCAGAGAGCAGTGCGTAGAGGCTGTCGGTACAGATAGCGAGGGCTATAAACGTGAGGCCGAGGGCCAGGATCTGAACCCAGGCTGCACCCCGTAAGGGGTCTACGAACTGGGGCAAGAAGGCGAGGAAAAAGAGCGCGGTTTTCGGGTTTAGAGCGTTGACGATGATGCCTTGAGAAAAGATGCGCGTCAGGCGTTCCGGCCTGATGGTTGTGGTGGGGGATGTTTCTTCTCGGGCGAGGAAGCGGCTGATCCCGAGGTAGATCAGGTACGCCACACCCATCCATTTCACCACAGAGAAGGCGGCCGACGAAGAGGCCAGGATCGCCGACAGACCAACTGCGGCGAAGAGCACGTGTACCAACGCGCCGACCTGTATTCCGAGCATCGAAGTCAAGCCGGCGGACCTTCCACCCTCCACGCTGTGCGCGACGATGTACAGCACCGAAGGACCGGGCACGATGAGCAGCGCCAGTGCGGCCAGGGCGAAGATACCGAGTGTTATCGAGTCGGGCATCGGCGGCTCCTCACGTAGTTTTCGGTTCGCCGGTGGTCTCCGGCTTGCGGCTCGGGATGAGGCCCATGAGCAGGTACGCTACGGCCGCCACGGTGAAGGTGAAAAAGAGGCCGTAGGTGTAGAGGCTGTCTATGAAGGTCGGGTTCTCTATCTGGCCGCCGGGGGTGGTCGAGGCTTTGAGGAAACCGGGGACGACCGGGATGACGCCGACGAAGACGGCGACGATCGCTTTCCAGTTCCAGCCGCCGGAGTAGGCGTATCGGCCGTCCTTTTTGTAGAGGTCGGCGAGGTCCAGTTCGGTGCGGCGCAAGAGCCAGTAGTCCACGATCATGACCGCCCCGATGGCCCCGAGGAGGCTACCGTATCCCACGAGCCAGGTGAAGATGTAGGCCCCGGTGTTGTTGAACAGCACCCACGGGAACGAGATAATGCCGATGACGGCGGTGATCATGCCGCCCGTCTTGAACGAGATGTACTTCGGGGCAAGGTTCGAAAAGTCGTTGGACGGAGAGACGACGTTCGCGGCCATGTTCGTCGAGATTTGGGCTATGACGATGATTATCATGGCGCCGACGAGCAACGCGGGGATCGGCCCGGCGATTCGGGTGACGAGCTCTACCGGGTCCCAGATCGCCTCGCCGTAAACAACGACGGTCGCGGCCGTGACCGCTATCCCGATAAAGCTGAACAACGTCATCGTTAGTGGCAGCGTGATCGCCTGGCTTATAGTCTGCGAGCGCTGGGTCTTCGCAAACCGGGTGAAGTCCGGGATGTTCAAGGAGAGCGTTACCCAGTAGCCGACATTGGCGGCCAGCCCGGACCAGAAGAGCGCCCAAAACGGAGTGTTTCCATCCTGAAGCTGGGAGGACGACGAGAACACGTTGCCGATACCACCCCCGGCGGTAAAACCCCAGAAGAGCAAGACAACGCCACCGGCCAGCAACAAGGGCGCGGCGAAAGATTCGAAGACCTTGATCCCTTCGATTCCGGTCAGAATAATGACGACCTGCACGAGCCAGAAAACGAAAAACGTAATCCCCTGATGCCCGGGCACTTCGCCCCAGCCACCCCAGAACGCGGTCAGCATGGCGTCGAGGGCGAGGCCTCCGATCCAGGTCTGTATCCCGAACCAACCGCAGGCAACCAGCGCCCGGGCCATCGCGGCGAAGTTCGCGCCGGTTGTGCCGAACGAAGAGCGGACAAAGACCGGGAACGGAACACCGTACTTAGTGCCGGCATGGGCGTTCAGGAGCAAGGGTACCAAGACGATCACGTTCCCGAGCCCGATGGTAAACAGCGCCTGCCACCAGACCATGCCGGCCGCGACCAGGCCGGACGCCAGTGTATAAGTCGTGATGACTATCGAGATGCCGACCCAGAGCGCCACGAAGTTGTACGTCGTCCAGGTGCGCTGCTCCGGACCCATCGGTGCCAGGTCCTCGTTGTACAACTTCGATGCGCTGGCCGCCGACTTTATGCGCCCTAACTCGGCCTGATCCCTCACCGCGAGATCTCTGAACTGCTCTCGTTCCAAGTGTTCTCCTCCCTAAGTGGGCTTAGCCGCCCAATCCACCGTCTTTACCGCCAACCGGTGCAACGCCTGCACCGCAAGCTCCAGGTCTTCTTCGGGCGTATCTTCCTCTTTGGTGTGGCTGAGACCCCGCAGGCTCTTGGCGAAGAGCATGACCGTCGGCATGTGCCGGGCCATCTCCGCCGCGTCGTGCAGCGGCCCGCTCGGGAGCCGGTGGGACTTCCCGACGACTTCGTTTACCGATTCCTCGGCCATTGCGATGAGGTCGTCGTTGAAGAGGAGCGGCTCTATCTCCCAGAGCTTCTCCCACTCGACCTCGGTGCCCTCTTCTTCGGCGACCCGTTCGCTCTCGCGTTTTGCTGCTTCGAGCATGTCGGCGAGCACGTCGGCGTCGAGGGCGCGCTGGTCGAGGGACATCTCGCAAAGGCCGTTGAACGCCGTCACGATAGCGGGGCTGACGTTGACGAAGCCGGTCGTGGCCCGCACATCTTCGCGCCCCGCGGCGTCGTCGCGGAAGGCGACCGCGGCGCGGGCGGCGGATAGGAAGGCGTCCCGGCGGACCTCCATCGGGGTCGAGCCGGAGTGGGCGTGGAAGCCGGTGTACCGGATCGCGTGCCGCTCCACTCCGAACGTCCCGAGCACGACGCCGACCGGCAGATCCAACCTCTCGAGCACCGGACCCTGCTCTATGTGCAGCTCCAGGTACGCCAGCGCCTTCTCGATCTGCTTGTGTGAGTCGTTCATCCGGTCGAGGTCCACGCCGTGCTCGCGCAAAGCGTCCGGCAACGCGACGCCGTCTTTGTCCTTGAGGCCGCGCACCTCGTCGGGGACGAGGGTGTTAGAGGTGGCGCTGGAGCCGAGCAGGCTGCGGCCGAAGCGGGCGCCCTCCTCGTCGGCCCAGTCCACGAGTCGGACGGTCACGGGCTTTTCCTGCTCTGCGAGTACCCGGAAGGACTCCATGGCGCTTATGGTGTCGAGCGTGCCGTCGAGCCAGCCGCCCTGGGGGACGGAGTCTACGTGGCCGCCGAGGATGACGAACTCCTCCGAGTCACCGGGGGAGGTGGCCCAGAGGTTTCCGGCCTCGTCGGTCTCCACCTCGCAGTCTATGTCGTCCAGTTTGCCCTTGAGCCAGTCACGCGCCTTCGCCCACTCGTCGGTCCAGGCGACGCGGCGGGCGCCGTCAGGGCCGCCGGTGAGGTTGGCGATCTCGTGCAGCTCCTCTATCGCGCGGCGGTAGTCTACGTCCTTGACGGATTCCATCTATCCCACCTTCTCTCTGCTTCCGATCTCTGCAAGCGCCTCCTCGAAGACATCCGCCGCTTCCTTGGCAGCCTCGCGGGTGATGGTTAGCGGCGGCGAGATGCGGATGGCGTTCGCCCCAATGCCGCCCTTACCGACGAGCACGCCCTTCTCCCGGCACGCCTGCATGAACCTCACCGCTGCGGGCGGGTTCGGCGCGCCGTCCGCATCTATCATCTCCAGGGCCAGCATAAGGCCGCGCCCGCGAACCTCGCCGACGAGCGGGCTGTCTTTCGCCATCTCTGTGAGGCGGTCTTTTAGGTAGCCGCCGACCTCGTCGGCGTTCTTCTGGAGTTCGTTTTCGAGGATGTATTCGATGTTCGCTAAAGCGCCGGCGGAGGCGACGTGGTTACCGCCGAAGGTCGAGACGTGGAGGTTGCCGGATATGGAGTCTATGACCTCGGAGCGACCCATGACGGCGCCGATGGCGAGGCCGTTGCCGAGGCCTTTCGCCATCGTGATCATGTCCGGCTCCACCCCCGACTCCTCGATGCCCCAGAAGTGAGAGCCCGTCCGGCCGAATGCCGTCTGCACCTCGTCGGAGATGTACAAAATACCGCTCTCGTCCAGAACCTCTTTGACGCCCTGAATGTACTCCGGCGGCAGCTCGATAAACCCGCCGACGCCCTGAATGGGCTCTGCTATAAGGGCGGCGACGTGGCCGGTGGTGGCGGTGCGGATGATGTCCCGCAAGTCCTCGGCGCACGCCCGCGCGAAGTCCGGGTCGTCTTTCTCGAACGGACCATAGAGCGAGCTGTAGGAGTGGTGCGGGGGCATCGCGTAGGTAACGTCCAGCGCCGAGCGACTCGTCGGACGCCACGAGCTTTGGCCCGTTATGCCCATCGTTCCGAAAGAGCCTCCATGATAAGAGCCGCGCATCGCAAGGATCTCGCTGGACTGGCGGTACTGCGTAGCGAAGAGCAGCGCCGCCTCGTTCGCCTCCGAGCCGCTGGAGACGAAAAAGACTTTCTGGTCGCCGCTTATCGGGGAGAGCGAGATCAGCTTCTCCGCCAGCCTGACCTGGTTCTCGATCAGGTACAGCGTCGAGGAGTGCAGGATCTTGCCGGCTTGCTCCCTCACGGCCTCCACGATCTCCGGGATGTTGTGGCCGCTGATGGTCGTTACGATGCCGCCGAAGAAGTCCAGGTATTCGTTGCCCTCCGAGTCCCAGACTTTGAAGCCTTCGCCGTGCGAAAGCTCCATCGGCTCGTCGTAGTAGAGCGAGATCCACTCCGGTATGACGGCTTTGTGCCGCTTGAGCAACTCGTTCGAGTTCATACTCCCACCCCCACACTCGGTGCGGTAAAGCTCCGCTCTACAAACCTGCCAGAACCCCGCTCCCCGACGACCTCGCCGTCCTTGTACACCAGATTTCCCCGCACGTACACGGATGCCGGCCCGCCGTGGAAACTCCGCCCCTCGTAGGGCGTGTAGTCCACGTTCGAGTGACGGTTGTCCACGGTCGCGGTGACCTCCAACTCCGGGTCCCAGAGCACGACGTCCGCATCGGCGCCGGGCACGAGCGCGCCCTTCTTCGGGTAGGCGCCGTAGATGCGAGCCTGATTTGTAGACAGGACCGCGACGAACTGGTTCTCGTTCAGCTTCCCCTCCCGCACGCCGAGCGTCCAGAGCGCCATCGCCCGCTCCTCGGCGCCGGGCAGGCCGTTCGGGATGAGCGTGAAGTCGTCCTTGCCGAGATCCTTCTGGCCCTCGTAGTTGAACGAGCAGTGGTCCGAGCCGAATATTTGCAGGTCCCCGAACTTCAGCCCGTTCCACAGCGCCGGGCGGTTGGACGGGTCGCGCAGTGGTGGGGAGCAGACGTACTTCGCGCCCTCGAAGCCTTCCTTCGCCAGGTCTTCGTACTCGAAGGCGAAATACTGGGGGCAGGTCTCGGCGTAGACGGTTTGGCCGCGCTCATGGGCCAGGTGGATGGCCTCCAGCGCCGGCGCGCAGGAGACGTGAACGACGAGTATGGGCGCACTAGCAACTTCGGCCAGCCGGATCGCACGGTTCGTCGCCTCGGCTTCGACCGCCTCGGGCCGGGTCAGGGCGTGGAAGCGGGGCTCGACGTCTCCCCTCTCCAGAGCCTGCTGCTGGAGCTTGGCGATGGCGTCGCCGTTCTCGGCGTGGACCATTACCAGCACGCCGGCATCACGGCTCAGTTGCAGCGTCTCGAAGAGGTCTTCGTCCTCGCTGTAGAGTGGGGTGCCTTTGTAGGCCATGAAGATCTTGACGGATGCGACGCCCTTCTCTGCTAGGCTCGGAAGCTCGCTCTTTATGTCGTCGCGCAGGTCGGTGATGGCGACGTGGAAGCTGTAATCTATGACCGCCTTGTCGCGGGACTTCTCTGTCCAGGCGTCGAAGGCTCCGGCGAGCGTGCCGCCGACTTCCTGGAGGGCGAAGTCGATGATCATGGTGGTCCCACCCGCCGCAGCGGCCTCGGTGCCGGTGGCCCAGTCGTCGGCGGTCATGGTGCCCCCGAAGGGCATGTCCATGTGCGTGTGCGCGTCTATAAAGCCCGGCATCACGAGCTTGCCGGAGGCGTCAACCTCCTCCGCGCCGTTCGCGTCCAGCTCCATGCCGACCGCGACGACCTTCTCTTCCTCGACCAACACGTCAGCCTCGTAGCTGCCGGCGGCGGTAACGACCGTCCCGCCGGTAAAAAGTAACTTGCTCAAAACCCTAGCTCCTTTCTAGGCGCGGGAGAAGCCAGAGGCTCTCCAGGCCTGACACTATGGACCAACTCTCGGGGACAATGCTTTATCCTTCGGGAACAACATAAGGTGGCAAGATCGGGCAAAAATTGGCCGCCCGTAGTATGCCGCCGGGATCTTCCAGAAACTTTTGTGAAAACGTCCCAGCGGTACCGCCCCTCCTATTCCCTAAGTTACCCAGTATAGGAGGTACGGATGCCGACTGTAAACCATTGCTTGCAGCCTCAAATGCGCCCTCGGAAATCCTTTCCCGAAGGAGCTGGGCTTTGTTACCAAGCTCGCATTAACCTCGTCTCCGGGGTCTACAGAGAATATGCCCCGGTTTACAAGGAGAGTTAGACCAGTACTCCGGCTTCTAATACGGTTGCATCAGATCATCTTCGCCAGGCCGCCGTCTATGGCGTAATCCGACCCGGTAACGCCGCCGGACTTCTCTGAGGCGAGAAAGAGCACCGTTGAGGCGACTTCCTCCGGTGAGATCATGCGTCCTATAGTCAGACCGTCGTGCTCGGGTATGGCGTCGAGGAAATCTTCGAGCTCGACGCCCATTGCGTCGGCCAACTGGTCTCCGAAGCTTCCCTCTTCTTCCCAAAGCGGCGTGCGCACCGGCCCCGGAGAGACCGCGTTGACCCGCACCCCCTGAGGACTGAACTCTTCGGACAAAGCTTTCGACAGGTTGGTCATCGCCGCCTTGGAGGCCGCATAATCAGCCACCGCAGGCCTGGGAAGGCGGCCGTTTACGGAGGAAACGTTGACTATTGCACCCCCACCTTCCAGCAGATGAGGCAACGCCGCCCGCGAGGTCCGCACGGCGCTCATCAGGTTGAACTCCAGGGTGCCGAGCCAGTCTTCGTCCGTGATCGACAAGAAACCCTCCATATGGGGCTTCGCGCCACCGACGTTGTTGACCAACACATCCACCCCACCGAACTCGTGCACCGCCCGCACAACCAGCTTCCCCGGCCCTTCAGCCGTGCTCAAGTCCACGGAAACCGGAACTACCGGATAGCTACCGGCCAATTTTTCCAGATCCTCACCCGGCTGCCGACTCCCGGCGACTACCTTGGCCCCTTCCTCCGCAAACGCTTTAGCCATCGCCAACCCAATACCCTTGCTGCCTCCTGTGACGACCACGACCTTGCCCTCAAAACCAAAATCCATCCCTACAACCACCTTCTTCTCGAACGGATCAGCAAGGAACGCCGATCCTTACTTACCCAACGTAAGCGACTATACCAGAGTTATCTTACTAATGTCAAGTAGCTTACGAAAGGTTAGAATAGGATCATGAGTGAAATGCGGGGAAAACGGGGGCGGTCGGACACGGTATGTCCTTATTATCACCGGGCGGTGGAGTTGATCGGGCGCCGGTGGACGGGTGTTGTGCTTTTGGCTCTATTGGATGGGTCTACACGGTTCTGCGAGTTGAGGGATGCCGTACCGGACATCAGCGACCGGATGCTCTCGGAGCGGCTAAAGGAGCTGGAGGCCGACGGCATCGTGGAGCGGGTGGTGATCCCGGAGACGCCCGTCAGGGTCGAGTATCGTCCCACGGAGAAGGGCTACTCTTTACAAGGCGTGGTAGACGCAATCGGCGAGTGGGCCAACGAGTGGCTCGCCGGGTCAGAAGATTCCTGCTAGACGGCTGAAGAAGACGACCTCACTCTAATCTCCGGTAACCTGTGGCAGGCGAGATGGGCCTTTAGTCTAGCTTCCTTCGGGCGCGGCTATACAAGGTGTAAGACCGTAAAAAGATACGAGGAGACAATAGATGCCGCTGGCACGCGTAGACTTGATGGAGGGGAAGAGCCTCGAGTACAAGAGAACCCTGTTAGACAGCGTCTACCGGGCGCTGGTGGAAGCGGTCGGCGCTCCGGAGAAGGACCAGTTCGCGATCGTCTCCGAGCACGGACCGGAGGGTCTGATCTACAGCCCCGATTATCAGGACGTGGAGCGGACAGACGACGTGGTTTTCGTACAGATCACGCTAAACGAAGGCCGTTCGGGCGAGAAGAAGAAAGCCCTGTATGCGAAGATCGTCGAGTTGTTCGCGGAAGATCCGGGCGTGAGGCCGGAGGACGTGGTCATCAACCTGGTTGAGGTGGAGAAGGCCAACTGGTCCTACGGAAACGGTGAGGCGCAGTACGTAGCCTGATCCGATGGATGTAGTTCGATGAGCGAGACAGTGGGCAGTAAGCCTCCGGCGTGGTGGCAGGCTCCGGCGGTGATTCTGGCCGCCGGGTGCCTGATCGCGCTAATTACCTATGGCCTGCGCACGAGCTTCAGCCTCTTTCTGGACCCGCTCTCCGACGGGCATGGCTGGGGCCCCGGGAGGTCTTCGCTTTGTCACTTCCGCGCAGGCCGAGTATGAGAAGACCGTGAAGAAGAAGATAAAGGCCTGCTAGACAAGATCAAGGACAAGCTAACCGGGAACTAGGAAAAGCGGTCCGGCCGGAACGGCGCGGCGAGAGGGTCTATCTCGCCGGTGAGTATCTCCTGCGCCAGTAGTCGCCCGAGTAGTGGTCCAAGCGTTACGCCGCTGTGGGTTACGGCTTCGTAGTAGCCGGGCAAATCTGCGACGCCGCCGGCACAGGCAAGACCGTCAGCCGGTACGGGGCGTGTGCCGGGCCGAATCCCTTCGATCCTGGCGTTTGCCAGACCCGTGATGATCTCCCGCGCGCGACCGAGCAGTTCCCTGGCGAGGAGAGCCCCGTCTTCTTCGGCGAGCATCTCGTCCGTCGAGGTGTGGTGAAGCAGCACGTGTCCCGGCCCGTCGGGTCGCAGGTTGATCCGTGCAGTGTGGAGCAACCGTCCCAGCAGTCCGCGTTCCGCCGCCACGCGGACCAACAGCCCATCTTTGGATTCCAGGGACAATTCGCGGCCTACCAGCGCGGCGACGTCGTCCGCAGCCGGGCCTGCGGCGTTCACCGCCGCGTCTACCGGGATAAGCTCCTCGCCCGCGACCCTCACCCCCGACACCCGCCCGGCATCCGCCTCTATACCTACGACGCGGGCCCCGACTCGTACCACAGCCCCGTTCTCGACGGTCCGTTCCAGCAGGAGTTTGGCGAGGCGCGGCGCCTCGACCCACGCTTCGCCCGGAAAGAATGCGACCGGGGCGTCGGGTTCCGGGAAGGTTGCGTGCGGTTCCAACTCTTTTTGCACCCGCGAAGCGGTCAGCCACTCGGCGGCATAGCCCCAGGAACGGAGGCGTTCGACGCGGCATTTTAACTCTTCCAGATCTCTGCCTTCTTCGGCCCAGATCAGGTTGCCGCTTCGATGCAACCACGGCGTGCCGGACAACTCGTCGGCCAACCGGAAGTGTTCCTTCATGCCGGCGCGGTTCAACTCGAAATATTTGCGGGGCATCTTGTTGTTAGAGTTCACCCAGGCGAAGCTGGTAGCCGTGGTGCCGGAGGCTACTTGTCCCCGGTCGAGCACCCACACCTTGGCCCCGCTCCGGGACAACCGGAAGGCTACAGATGCGCCCACTATCCCGGCGCCGATGACCGCTACCCGTAACACGGCTATCCGCCGGAAAGGTCTACCGCGACCGGCAACGCGGAGTCGCGCCAGCGGGACAGGCCCCCGCCGGTACGCGGCTGGTATTTCTCGAAGAGCAACTTGCGCGCCAACTCGTCTTCTTGCCCATCTACAAAACGTCCCCGGCCCTCGAAAGTCGAGCCGGATATTCTTACACTTGTCTCAGGGTTTCGGCGGATATTCTTTGCCCAGTCGGCACGATCACCACCGCCGGAGAGCATGTAGAGGGTGGAGCCTCCGAGCGCGAACCAGATCTCTATCTCATGCGGACTTCCCGTTACCCGGCCCGTAGTCGTGAGGTAGCAGTAGTCCTCGTCCGCGAGGCCTTCTGGTTGCATAGGCGGCTATCTCTCCTGGAGGTAAGATAGCTCCGTCGCCGCCTCAGCGTCTTCCATGCTGCGGACGACGTAACCACTCGGCTCGTTCCGGTCGGCGATGCGGAAGATCCTGTCTTGCATCGCATCCGGCTCGATCTCCTCGCCCTTCTCCGTCACCACCTTGAGGCCCAACTCATCTATCTCCGCGTAGGTGAGGTGGTCGTTGTCATAGTAACCTCCGAGGAGCCTCTGTCCTTCTCCTGCCATGTTCGTTCTCCCGTCTAGCTATCTTTACAGCAGTGTGATCTCGTCCTGTGCCCGAATGAGCCCGCCCTCGATCACGCGGGCGCAGTGGCCGCCGCGGTTCTTGAGTGCGCGGGTCATGCCTGGCTCGGTCACGTCCTGGACGTGCTTGCAGGGCGGCCGGGAGCGATCATATTCCAGCACTACCTCCCCGACCCGAAACCTTTTCTTGCGCAACTCCCCGAGCCGAATGCCGCGAACAACGATGTTGCGCCGGTGCTGGCCGTCCGCGACGTGAAGGCCTAGTTCCTCCTCGATCTCCTCCATATCTTCGGCCTCTATGAGCGTTACCTGGCAAACATCGCCGTATTGCGTCCAGAACCCGGTCCCCTCGCAGTAGCGGTCGCCTTCCAGGCCGCAACCTTCGATAGCCCGGACCTCTTCTACCTCTTGCATCTCGACGCTGCCTTCCGGGGCCATGTAGATCCCCTCGACCGTGCCGGTCATTACTTCCGTCATGTCTTCCTCCCTAATCTACGCTCAAGACGATCTTACCGCGGGTGTGGCCTTCCTCCACAATATCGTGCGCCCGCGCAGCCTCCTCCAGCGGCACGACCTCCTGCAAATTCATCCGAAGCTGGCCCGCATCGAACATGCTCGCCAACGCCGACAGTCGTCCACCATCCGGCTGCGCACTGAAGAAGTGGGCGCTTATTCCCCGCGGCGGCTCCGGTTCCTCCTCGACGGGCACGATGTACGCCACCCGTCCCCCGTCCTTCACCGTCTCGAAGCCGCGAGAGAGCGTCTCGCCCCCGGCGCAATCCAGCACGGCGTCCACGCCCTCCGGCGCGATCTCTCTTACGGTAGCAATCCAGTCGCCGTTGTAGTCAATGGCATCTTCGGCCCCGAGGTCCCGAAGGTACTCGTGGTTGCGGGTGCTGGCGGTGCCGATCACGCGCGCCCCAAGAACGTTCGCCGCGATCTGAACGGCCATAGTCCCGACACCCCCGGAAGCGCCGGTAATGAGCACCGTCTCCCCTTCCTGCACACCCAACTCATCTACCAACCCCTGATGCGCCGTCGTCCCCGCAACCGGCACACCCGCCGTTTCCTCGAACGAGAGCGAGCCCGGCTTGCGGGCGGTAATGCCCTGAGACGCCGTCACGTACTCCGCATATCCCCCACCGGGAAAACGATAAGCGAAGACCTCGTCTCCCTCGCTGAAATCCTCGACCTGCGCACCGACAGCCTCCACGATCCCGGCGGGCTCGAAGCCCGGCACGAAGGGGAACTCCCGGTCACCGAAGACACCCTGACGGGACATAACGTCCCACGGCCCGACGCCGGCCGCGTGGACCCGGATCAGGACCTCATCCGAGCCGGGCTCCGGCGTCGGCAAGTCCACGAGCTGCAGTTTGTCGCTGCTACCGAACTCTTCAATCGCTATCGCGCGCACTTAGTCTCCTTGCTCTTCCGGCCAGTTCAGTTTCGGGACCACGCGCTCGCCGTAAGCCCGGATGAACTTTTCCTGATTACGGCCGACGTTGTGGACGTAGACTTCGTCGAAGCCCAGGTCCACGTAGTGCTGGACGTGCTCCAGGTGCTCGTCTATGTCGGCGCTCATGAGGACGCGGTTCTTGAAGTTCTCTACGCTTACTTGTTTTGCCATCGCCGCGAAGTCTTCGGGGTTGCGGATGTCGGCCTTTGGGAACGGCATACCGCCGTTAGGCCACTCCTTTACAGCATTCTGTTCGGCTTCTTCCTGGCTTTCGGCGTAGGAGACGTGGAGCTGTATCATGCGCGGCATCTGCGAAGGGTCTTTGTCTTCTTCGCGGGCTCCCTCTTCGAACTTCTGCATGAGCATGTTTATCTTGTCGTCCGGCGCCCCGACGGTGATGATGCCGTCGCAGTGCCGGCCGGTACGTTTGCTCTGGATCGGCCCGGCCGTCGCCACGTACACCGGCGGCGGCGTATCGGGCAGGGTGTAGAGCTTCGCGCTCTCTAACTTTATATGGTCCCCGGAATACTTGACGACCTTGCCGGAGAAGAGCTTGTTGATGACCTCAATGGACTCCATCAAAATTCGGAGTCGCGTTGGGGCTTCGGGCCAGTAGTCTCCGACGACGTGCTCGTTGAGGGCTTCGCCGGCCCCGAGACCGAGCCAGAAGCGTCCCGGGTACATCGCCTCCAGGGTCGCCGCACCCTGGGCGATGATGGCCGGATGGTAGCGGAAGCCCGGCGGCGTCACCCCGGTCCCGAAACGTAGGGAGGTCGTTGCGCCTAAAGCACCGAGCCAGGACCACACGAAGGCGCTCTGGCCCTGCTCCGGGGTCCAGGGGTGGAAGTGGTCCGAGGCCATCACCGAAGTGAACCCGTTCTCTTCCGCGAGCTTGCTCCACTCCAGAAGCTCTGTCGGGTGGAACTGTTCGAACATCGCCGCGTAGCCGACCGTGCCGGTAGTCTTCATAGCGCCTCCTAATTATCTTCGCTCGCTGATGATTGTAGCCCAGCAACCGCTGCCCAGGACTTAAAAGCGATCCAGAGGTAGAATCCATGGGTCCCCGGCGAGGAACAACTCCTCCAGCAACCTCAGCGCCTTCTCCGAACCCGGCCACACGAGCCCCAGACGAACGAGTTGCCCGGCCGGCAAGTATCCGGCGTAGAGTTGCGCCAGTTGCCGCACGTCCAGCGAGACCCGCTCCCCGGCCTCTGCACCCCGAATAACTTCGCCGCCTCCGACAGTATAATCGCCGGCGTTCTCCGGGACGATGTCGTCCGCTATGTGTAGCGTCAGGGGCTCGCCGATCTCACGCCGCAACAAACCCAACGTGCCTTCCACATCAACGACCCGGAGCATCATGTCCGGGTTTACGCGGGCATTGACGTAGGAGCTGTTCAGGTGGGGATGTAACGGCTCTCCACGAGAAGTTTCGTACTTGATCTCGTACTCTAGGGGATCGTAGGCGGCGGCGAACGAGATCAATCCTGCCCGGGCTTCCGGCGTGATCGCAACGATTTCGTAGACCGTGAGCCGTCGCGGCGGCGTCTGCCCCTCGCGTTCGGACTGCTTGTAGAGCAAGTAGCCTCTTGTTTCGCCTTCTTCTTCGTAGACGACAGCGTGTAGGTTTTTGGACCAATCGTCGTCCCCAGCGAGGATCTGCCGCCACCTTCCCTCACTCCGTCGCACCCCACACGAATGCCGCGAAGTCTCCAATTCCAGCAGCCCTTGCATCTCCGGCAGATCTTCTTCCCGGTAGTCCCGGATAAACCGCTGTTCTTTGCTCGTCGGCAGTTCGTCCGGCTTGAGGGTGTACCCGATCCCCTCCGTGGCAAGCTCCCAGCCGTAGGCCCGGTAGAAAGCGTGGGCAAAGGGAGCCAGTAACGAGAGATGCACCCCCCGCCCGCGCAGGTCTTCGAGAACGGCCCGCATCAACTCTCCGGCGTGACCCCGCCTCCGGTATGCCGGATGCGTAGCGACCGCCGCGATGCCGCCCATCGGCACTGCCTCACCATCGACGAACATCTCCAGCGGTAACACCGTCGCGCTGGAACGGACTTCACCATCCTCCTCGATGACGTGGACGTGTTCCAGGTCTACCCGCGGGTTCCGCTCCGGGTCGAAGTACCGCTCCGCAGGCGCGATGTCGCCCCCGAAAGCCAACTGCATCAGCGAGCCCAGCGCTTCAAGATCTTTCTCTTCGAACTTCCGTAAGCCCACGAAACTCTCCTCTCGTTCACACCCACCCGATTCTAGCTACCCTCGTCCCCACCCACAGAATTATCTTTTATATGTTGACACGATATATGTTCTGCCGTTATAATGAGCAGCATGGATCTCAAATCGGTATTGCTAGGGTTTTTGCGGCGGGGGGATTACACCGGCTACGAGTTGAAGGCGGCGATGGACGAGAGTGTAGGGTTCTTCTTCGGGGCGAGTTATGGTTCGATCTACCCGGCCCTCAAAGCTCTAGAGTCTGGGGGAATGGTGCGGGTACGGGAGGTCGTGCAGTCCGGCAAACCGAACAAGAAGATCTACACCATCACGCCCGAAGGAGAAGCGTATTTTCGGGAGCAGCTAAAGGAGCGGCCCGCCATGGATAGCTTCCGCTCGGAGTTTTTGATGCAACTCTTTTTCGGCCAACACCAGGACAGCGACCGGCTTCTAGCGATGCTCTCGGAGCATCGCACGACCCGGAAGGCGAAATTGGGGGCGCTGAGAGGCATCGAAGCGGCGGTAAAGGATGTCGCCGATCCCTACGAGATGATGTGCCTCCGGTACGGCGTTACGGCTTTCGAGGCTACCCTTGCATGGCTGGACGAGACAGAGGCGCAGGTAAAGGCGTTGGCGAGAGAAAAGGAGCAGGGGGTAGAGAATGAAGCATCGTAGCGTGGTCCGGTACGCGAAAGCGGATGCCCAAGGGGCGCTCGCCCGGGGGGCTTCGGCGCTCGGAGCGGGCAGCGTAGGGGCGTTTGCTGCGGGGGCGTCGGCAGCGGGAGCCGTGGCGATTGGGGCGTTGGCGATCCGGTCTTTGGCGATCAAACGCGCCAGAGTGCAGCGGCTCTCTATAGACGAGCTCGACGTGCGCCGGCTGCGAGTAGGAGAGTTGATCGTCTCGGAAGAACGAAGCGTCCCGCATCCTTTCGCTTACCTGGAAGGACACCAGTACATTAACCTCACCACCTTCCGCAAGAACGGGGAGCCGGTCTCGACCCCCATCTGGTTCGCGCCGCACGGCGGTCGGCTCCACGCCACGACCGAGCCCGACTCCGGAAAGATGAAACGCATCCGGAACAACCCCAGCGTGCTGCTGGCGCCGTGCAACGCTTGGGGACGAGAGAAAGGCGAAAGGGTCGAAGGCCTGGCACGCTCGGTCGAAGACGAGCCAACGCCGGAAGCCGAAGCCGCCCTCTACAAAAAGTACCGGCTGGGCTTGGGACTCTTCAACCTCTTCGGAAGGCAGGACATCGGAAAAGTAGTCCTGGAGATCCGTCCCGCGAATGAGGTCGGAGAGGAAAGGGATGCTTGATGGCGCAAGTCGTAAATCGTCGGTTCACGGCAAAAGCGGAAGAACCATTCGTCGTGTTCCTGATCGGGATGCGCATAAATCGCCCGCTGGAGTTCAGGAAGTGGGTCCCCACAGCCTACGCGATGGGGCCGATGCTCCGTGAGCTATACCAAAACCCGGACAAAGGCTTCCTCGGCGCAGAGACCTTCCTATACTGGCCCGGCGTCGCGGTGGTTCAGTACTGGCGCTCCTTTGAAGACCTCGAACGCTACGCCCGCGACCCGGACGAGGCTCACTTCCCCGCGTGGCGCAAGTTCAACCAGCGGGTAGGCTCGGATGGCAGCGTAGGCATCTGGCACGAGTCGTATCTGGTCGAGCCCGGTAATGTCGAAACCGTCTACAACAACATGCCGCCCTTCGGCCTCTCGGAAGCCACCGGTTCGGCCCCGGCAGCCGGTCGCCGTGAGACCGCCCGCCGCCGGCTCGGTGGTGAAAGCGAACCCGCCGTACCGACTCCTGAAGAACAGGAGAGCGCCCCATGACATCGAGCCTCGCCTGGCTGATAGGACCGATGCTCACGCTTCACATCTCGGCCGGCTTCGTGGCCCTGTTCGTCGCGCCGGGCGCTATGGTGGCAAGAAAGGGCGGACGATGGCACAGGAGGTGGGGCAAAGTCTTTTTCTGGGCTATGACCGTCGTGGCGGTGAGCGCCGCCTTCCTGGCCTCCGCAGGCAGCGACCCATTCTTGTTTTTGGTCGCTGTTTTTAGCTTCTACCTGACTTTCTCCGGCTACCGGGTTCTCTACCGCAAGCGGCCGCAAGATGGAGAAAGCGCCCCAGTCCTTGATTGGACGGTGACGCTCGGGACGCTTCTGGCTTCTACCGCCCTCGCCCTCTACGGGATAGTGCAGGTTTCCACGGGCTCGACGTTCGGTGCGGTCGCCACAGCGTTCGGCGCAGCAGGGTGCGCGTTCTCAGGCAGAGACCTCAAGCAGATGATTCACCCACCTCAAGAAAAACAATGGTGGTTTGTCCACATGGGCAACATGCTCGGGGCTTACATCGCCACCGTTTCGGCGTTCTCGGCGGTGAACTTCGACTTCCTGCCCCCGCTGGTGCGCTGGCTCTGGCCTACGGTGATCGGCGGCATCGGCATTTTCGTCTGGACCGGTTACTACCAGCGAAAGTTCGCCCACCGAGGGTCAACCTCGCGAATTGTCCTGCAAAGTCAGCGGAAAGGAGATCTAGATGCATCGTAGACACTCAATAAGACACGGTTCCTGCAACTCCGGGGACTTCTTCGGCATCGAGACCAAAGATTTGGCCCCTCGGGCCCGGGTTGCGCTGGCGCTTTCGGTGCTCGCGCCGGTGGCGCTGGGTGTGGCCGTCGTGCTGCTCTTTTTCGGGCAGATGTTCTGGTTGGTCTTCACGTTCGGGTGGATGATCTTCCCGGCTTTCGGCCTGCTGGCGAGCGGAATGGCGGGCCTAACCTCGGCTCCTTCGGCAAAGCAATTGGAGCAGGATTCTGCCGCAACAAAAGAGCGGGAGTTGCTCGGGGCACTACAAGATCACGGCGAACTCACGCCGGCCCAGGCCGCGATGGAGACTTCGCTCTCGGTCTCCGAGGCTGACGAGAAGTTCAAGGAACTGGCCGAGGGCGGACATCTAGAGGTTCGGGTGCGCGGCGGCGGGCTATTCTACTCTTTATGGGGTTCTGTGGATGAGATCAGTGCGGGCTATGAGCGGTGATAACCAAGTGGATGCCGGGGTCTGGATCTCCGGGCTCAGGAGGGATCAGGTATCGGAGGCTTCTACGCTGCTAACCAGCAGTTTTCATGCCGACCCGAACTTCGTAGATCTCTTCCCGGACGAAGATGTCCGCCGGCGCGTGCTGCCGCACGTGTTCGCCACAGGCCTGCGGGACGCACTCAGTTTCGGGTCTGTCTACGCGGCGAGCAGTGGCCGTGGACTCTGCGGGGTCGCCGCCTGGCTGCCGCCGGGTAAATCTACCCTCTCACTTCGCCGGCAGCTCAGAAGCCTGCCGGGCCTGGCCCGCATGCTAACCACGGCCCCGCACTCGGTACGGCGGCTCGTGAGTTTTCAAGCCGGAGCGGCGAGATTTCGTCCCACGCAACCGTACTGGTATTTGCAGATGATCGGCGTGGATCCCACCTCGCAAGGCTCGGGTATAGGCACCCGACTCCTGGAACCAATCCTCGGCCACACGGAGGAGACCCAACAGCGTTGCTACCTTGAGACGAACACGAAAAGAAACGTCGCCTGGTACGAAAAGCTCGGTTTCAGAGTCATAAACCCCAGCGTCAGCTTCACCCCGGGAGGGCCACCGAACTGGACCATGCTCCGCCACCCAAAACAGAGAGAGACTTACGTGGGAGAAGCTACATGAGCCATGAATCCCGTATTACGGCGGGCCTGTTGCTGATCCTACTTCCCACGGTCGTCTTCGGGGGAGCGAGCATCCTCTCTATGTTGATCGGGGACCCGGCATATTCGGAGAACGCGCTCCGTCAGGACCTTTGGCGGGCGGGCCACGCCCATGCGGGCGTGTTGCTAGTCCTGTCGCTGGTGACGCTCCGGTATGTGGACGAAGCACGTCTTCCTGGGTCCATGAAACGGGTGGCCCGGCACTCGATACCGGCCGCGGCGGTCCTGTTACCGGCGGCATTCTTTCTCTCGGTCCTCTCGCCCGGCGCCACCGAGCCGAACTCTTTTATTTATCTCGCCTACCTCGGAGCGGTCTTTCTGGCAGCGGGGCTTTTAATACTTGGCATAGGGCTGATTCGTGGGGGTGTGGCATCCGGTGTAGGCCGCAAAGGTTGATTCCAGGCCTTTTTCGCCGGGGATAAAGGCTCGCGCAAGTGGTCGAAGCCGGTAGCGTGTAGTTAAATTCGTGCCGTGCGGAACGGTTTGAGCTTCACGAAGGCTTTGTTTGCCAGGGTTCCCGGTGTAGTCGTCGGGGCCGGGGTAGCCCTGGCCGCATTCATCTTGTACCTGAGTACGCTGGCCCCCACCGTGCTGTCCCGCGTCGCGGAGGATGGCCTCTACGACGCCGGACTTTTCCAGATCCGGGCCTACGTGTTGAGCATTTCGCATCCTACGGGATACCCGTCTTACCTGTTGCTCGCCAAGCTCTTTACCTACCTGCCGGTGGGCGACGTGGCCTACCGGATCAACCTGGCTTCGGCCGTCTTCGGGGCGGTGGCGGTGTTTCTAGTGTTCGTGGTGGCCCGCCAGATCACGGGCCGGGTACTTCCTTCCGCCGCGGCGGCGATGCTCCTGGCGGTAAGCCAGACTTTTTGGGAACAGTCCGTAATAGCCGAGGTCTACACTTTGAACGCCCTTTTTATCGGGCTTTCTATCTTCGTCTTGCTGCTGTGGCGGGATACGCGGCGCGACCGCTACCTGCTGCTGTGGGCTTTTCTCGTGGGGCTGGCGATGACCAACCACATGACGAGCGGGCTGCTACTACCCGTTGGCTTGCTCTTCGTGTGGCTCACGGAACGCGGCAAGCTCTCCGACCGGAGGCTAAGGCTAAAGGGCGCCGGGCTCTTCGTGCTGGGGCTCACGCCGTACTTGTATCTGCCGGTAAGGGCGCTCGCAGAACCACCCTTCGCAGCCTACGACCCGAACACCCCTCTGAAGTTCCTGATCTACGTTTCGGGGATACCGTTCGGGAAGCACATGCTGGCTTTCGGGCCCGGCAGCCTGGACCATCGTCTGGAAATGTACCGGGTGTACCTGTCGCAGCAGTTCCACTGGCTCTTCGTGGTCGTGGCCGTTATAGGCTTGATGAGTATTTTCTACCGGGACCGGCCGGTCTTCGCCCTGCTCGGTCTACTCTACGCCGGCTGGTTGTTCTACGCCCTGGAGTACAACATCGCCGACATCTGGGTCTACTTTATACCGACTTACCTGATCATCTGCGTCCTCGTGGCGCCGGGAATTATAGCCCTGATCGAGGGTACCAGGCTGATCCTTTCAGCCGTAACGCTATCTTCTACTTTGCGGGCCGCCCCCGGGGTGATCGTCGTGCTCGGCTTTTTGGCGCTCCTAATACCATTGGTCGGGACGAACGGCACCTACGTCACCGCCGACTACAGCGAACAGTACGAAGGACGCGACACCATAGAATCCGTAGCGGGAAACGTCCCGTCCGGCGCAACCGTCATTACCGACGACAGCAGCATGTGGTACATGAACCTGGTGGAGGACCGCCGGACGGACCTCGACCTCGTCTCGCCTTTTCTAGAAGACGACTTCGAGAGCGGGGCAGAGATCCAGTGGTTGAGGTTCGTAAAGAAACACGCTCCGGGCGACAAACCCGTGTACATCGTCGCCCCCCACGGCATCGGCGCGGACCCCTACGCACTCCTGGAAGAAGAAGGTTATAAACTGATCCCCCAACAAGGAGGCGCTTTTTACAAAGTGATCCACGCCCCAAAAGCCCCAACTTTGTACGTAAACCATGCTTGAAGTACGAGATCCCATTCCCAAACTACCGGGAGCCCGCGTAGCGGAATGAACGTCTACCGAACCCCGGAAGAACGCTTCGAGAACCTGCCCGGCTTCCCTTACGAGGCACACTACCGCGAGTGGCGCGGTATGCGCCTCGCCCACATAGACGAGGGAACAGGCCCGCCGGTGGTCATGCTCCACGGCGAACCCACCTGGTCTTTTCTCTACCGAAAAGTTATGAGACCGCTTTTAGACGCCGGATACCGCTGCGTCGTCCCCGACCTCCCGGGCTTCGGACGTTCTGACAAGCCGACCGACGAAGCCTGGTACTCCTACGAAGGCCACACGGCAGCCGTAGCCTCGCTCTTCGAGGAGTTCGACCTGCGGAACGTCACGTTGGTGATGCAGGATTGGGGAGGCCCGATCGGCCTGCGGCTGGCGACCCTGGAGCTTCCCGGGCGGGTGAATCGTTTCGCGGTTATGGATACCGGCATTTTTACCGGAGAGCAGCGGATGAGCGACGATTGGCTCCGCTTCCGGGACTTCGTTGCCCGGGTACCGGACACGCCGGTGAAGCGCCTGATCCGGGGCGCCTGCCATACTCCGCCCCCGCCGGAAGTCCTCGCCGCTTACGAAGCCCCGTTCCCGAACAAAGAATCTAAAGCCGGCGTCCGCGTCTTCCCGCAACTCGTGCCGCTCGAACCGGACGCCCCAGGCGCCGCCGAAGGCCGGGCCGTCGCCGAAGCGCTCGCGCGGGACACCCGTCCCACGCTCCTGCTCTGGGCCGACTCGGACCCGGTTCTGCCGCTGGAACACGCGGGGAGGGGAATGCAGCGGCTACTCCCGGCCGCCAAAGAACTCACCGTGATCGAGGACGCCGGTCACTTTCTCCAAGAGGACCGGGGGGAACATATCGGCTCCCTCATCGCTGGCTGGCCCGTGGAAGGTAAGTGACGCCCGGACTACGCAACCCGTAGCCGCCGGTCTGTTTACGCGACGTATCCCCGGCCTTTGCGAACGACTTTCAGGTGGCGTCCGAAATTCACGTCGTCCATTCGCTCTTCGCACCGCCCGAGCCTTTCTTGCGCGTAGGTTAGAAAGTCGTCTAGCGGGTTGTCGTTCGCGTGCTGGATAAACCCCCAAAGAGACCACAGATGGTCGCTCGTTGCTTTGTAGAGTTCCAGGCGGGAGTAGAGTTCTTCGGGCGCCTCGCCGCCCCAGTACGCTTCTATCATCGTCCGGTCTTGCTCCGGGTTTAACCCGCTCTCGACGGAGAGGTCTGCCAGGTCCCATAAGGGATCATTCATGCCGGAAAACTCCCAGTCGATCAGATACATGCGGTCGCCGGCATCTATGAAATTGTTCGGCCACGGATCGTTGTGGCACGGTACGAGCCGGGCGGGATGCGCCTCTAGCGCCCGGCGCGCCGCCTCCGTACCGCGTTCCACCCCGCCGTAGCCCGCCGGCAGTGGCTGTCGCAGCCCGTGAAGGAGGTCCTGGTAACGCTCGATCATCCCGAAAACGTTGAACCGGAACCGGAAGTTCCGCCCGAGATCGTGGACCCGCCGGAGCGTCTGCGAAACGCGGCCCAACGCTTCCGCATCCCGGACCAGCCAGGCCGCGTCCAGGGTCTCGCCCTCGACAAAGCCGGATACCATCGTGCCGCTATGGGAGTCGAAGTAGAGCACGTCCGCCCCTATACCGGCGGCGGCCGCGATCCCGGCGTTGTGCTTCTCGGCCGCCCGGTCTATGTATTCCCACGTGTCATGACCCGGGAGCCGGAGCGCGTAAGCCACCCCATCCAAAGTCACCTTGTAGCTCATGTTGGTGAGAGAGCCGAGCGGCTCGATCTCGACGTCCTCCCGCCGCACGCCGCCGAAAAACGGCGCCCGCTTTAGCATCTTATATGCTTTTTCTAGTCTTCTGTTTTTCCGTACCCCATCAGATAGCAAGCGTCGCCTCCTCCGTCCGTGATCCTAAGTTGAAAATCAGGTTGGAGGCATTGTAGCATGTTTGTTAAATTTATGTAAAATTCATGTGAAACCCTTGTGAAATCTGCCGACGTTTGGGGTGGCGCTACCCTTGGGTGGCGGAAAGGATCGTCACCTGGCCGATGTCCCGCCGGCGGGCGTCGTGGTGGTCCACGTAGTCTTCCAGGCCGCCTTCTTTGTCCAGCTCGCGTACTCTGAAAAGGGCGCGGTCCAGTTCGTCCTCTTTCACCAGTGACCAGGTCGAGTCGCCGTCCCGCCACTCTTTTTTGAGCGGACCGTGGGGATCGAGGTAGGAGCCGCTCTGGATGGTGGCGTCGGTCGGGGCGAATCTTCCCCGGTAATCGAAACCCAGTTCCTGGAGGATCTTCGTGAGGCTCTCGACGGGGGCGAAGCGGCGGCGGAGGGTTTCGGCGGCCTGTGGGATCAGGGCGTAGTACCAGTATCCGTCTCTTAGCTGCTGCTGGGAGCAGGTGTTGACGGTGAGGACCCCGCCGGGCTTGAGCACCCGAGCGAACTCCTCGAAGACTTTTCGGTGTTCGGGGAAGCCTTCAGAGGCATCGTCGGGCAGGTGGTGGAGGACCTGGTTGATCATCACGCCGTCGAAAGTGTCGTTCTCGAAGGGAAGCTCGTCTATCCGGGCGGAGTGGAAGGAGACCCTACCCTCCTTTTCGGCCTGCGCGAGCTTTTGTCTGGCCGCAGCTAACATCCCCTCGTTCAGGTCTACCGCCTCGATCCTACCAACGTGGGGGAGCAAGGCTTGTGAGTAACTCCCGGTTCCACAACCCGCATCCAGCACCATGGCCCGGTCCAGCGGGACCGGCGTCTGGGCCATACAACCGATGATGATCTCCATGCCCGCCGGCTCCCGGGTCCTGTCGTAATTTTTGGAGGTCTCCGTATAGTTCTCGTAGCTACTCACAAAACACCTTTCTTGCTGCTGAACCTTACTGCTGAACTCTCGATGGGGTCTATTCTACAGAGTGGTTAACCAAAGGTTTACCGACGTTTAACCGAGGTTTCACCCAAAAGCCGGTGCCCGCTCCTATACTGGCCGCGACTTCACGGCTTTCTATGGGAGGATGGACCCGTATGGCTTTTCGCAGCGTGGGCATCAACTATCCGGGCGGTTCCTCGAACCTCTCCGACACCCTCGGAAACTTGAGAGAAACCAGCCCGGATTTCGTGGAACTCTTGCTGACGGACCTGGGCGTTATCCTCGGTGGCCGTCTGGACGAAGTTCGCACGGCACGGGTCAGCGAGACGTTGTTCGAAGCGAACCTCTCTTACACGGTTCACGTCCCGCTGGAAGCCGACCTGATGGACCTGAACCGGCAAGAGCTACAAAAGGAAATCCTGATGAGCAGCCTCCGGTTCGCGGGTGGGATCGGGGCCGGCACGGTAGTCTGCCACGCCGGACAGCGGGTAGCCTCCCGCGACACCCGGTACCGCCTCAAAGACCAACTCGCCGCCGAGCGGGCGGCCCTCAGAGAGATCGGCGACACGGCCGCCGAACTCGGCGTTACCCTCGCGGTCGAGAACTACTTCCCGGACCAGCATGTCCTGCGCGGCGAGGTCTACGATTACTCCGCCTGGCCTTCGGATCTGGCCGGGCAGATCTCCGCCGTCGACCACCCGGCAGTTGGCATCTGCCTGGACGTGGGACACGCGGCGCTGGCGGCGGGCTTCTTCGGCTTCGACTACGTGGAAGAGTGTGCCATAGCCGCGCCGCTCGTCCGCCACGTCCACCTCCACGACAACCTCGGAGAGAACTGCGAGAGCGTGAACATCCTGGACTACGGGAACCCTACCTACGGTGTAGGAGACTTGCATTTGCCGCCGGGCCGCGGCTCCATTCCTCTTACTGGGCTGTTTCAGCGGGTGGATTTCCCCGCCGATCCGGGCTGTTGCGTTGAACTCTCACCCGGTCTGTTTACAGAAGCCTCGGAAGCTCTGCACGCAGCATGGGAAATCTCGGGGCTTTCGACCCGCGCGAAGGTCGCCGTCTGAGCCGCCCGGCTCACCCTACTCCCAGAACGCCTCGTCCGAGGCAGGGTTGTCCAAATGGAACGAAACCTCGACTATCTTGCCGTCGCGCACCCGGTAGACGGCTACTTCTTTGCCCTCGATCCTCTCTCCGTCACGCTCTGCGGACCACTCGATCAGGGCAATAGCGTGCTCCCCGTGGTCCAACACCTCCCGGGGCACGAGGCGAAACGTGCCGTCCGTAAGCTTTTGGGCCTCCTGGATCATGCCGAGCACCGCATCCGGGCCGTGCAAGTCGCCGGTGTGCGGGTTATCCAGGTCCGGCTCGTGCCAAACAACGTTCTCGTGGAGCATCTCGCGAACGGTTTCCAGGTCGCCCCGGGCGCGGGCGTCGTACAGTTTGCAGACAAGCTCCGCGTTCGAGCCGGTCATTTTTCTAACGCCGGATGCTGGGTCCTACGCGCTTCATGGCGGTGCGGAAGTCGTAGGTGGTGACGGAGAGGGCGGAGAGTTGGTGGGAGGCGATGCGGTGCCCGAAGTCGCGGAGGTTGACGCTGCGGCGCATGCAGACCAGGGCGGCCTCGCGGCAGAGGCCTTCGAGGTCGGCGCCGGAGTAGCTGCCGGTGACACCGGCGACCTGCTCCAGGTCCAGGTCCGGGTCGGTTGGCATGTCTTTGGTGTGGATGCCGAGTATGTGAAGCCGGGCTTCGGCATCGGGCAACCCTACCTCGATCTCGTGGTCAAAGCGGCCCGGCCGCCGCAACGCCGAGTCCAGCGCGCCGGGGCGGTTGGTGGTCGCGATCACGCATACCTGGCCCAAGTCGTTCATGCCGTCCATCAGCGAGAGTAGCTGTGAGACCAGCGTGGCCTCGAAGCTCTCGCTCATCATGTCGCGGGAAGAGGCGAAGGAGTCTATCTCGTCGAAGAGGACCACCGCCGGGGCTTTGGTCCGGGCCTCGTTGAAGATGTTGCGCAAGCGGGCCTCGCTCTGGCCCCAATACTTGTTCAGGATCTCCGGCCCCGACACGGCGATGAAATGCGCCCCGCACTCCCGGGCTACCGCCCGCGCCAGAAGTGTCTTTCCGGTCCCCGGCGGGCCGTAGAAGAGAATACCTTTGTGCGGCCGGATGCCGAGGCGCTCGAAGATTTCCGGGTGCGTTATAGGAAGTTCAACGGCCTCGCGCACCATTGCTATGGTCTCGCGCATTCCGCCGACGTCCTCGTAGCGGGTCTCCGGCACGTTGCGGCTGCCGGGCGTCGCCCCACTCGCCGCCGCAACCCCCGCGCCACCGCTCCGCACGCTGCTCGCCAGGCGCTCCAGGAGGCTCTGTTTGTCCTGGGCGGAGGAAGGCTTTTCCGGATCGGTTCCGTCGTGGGACTTGCTCACGGCCCAGTTCTCTACGGGGCCGCTCTCCTTGTAGCGCCAGTCGGTGTCCCGGCCCGGGTCTATCTTCTCCGGCAGGCGCGCAACGAGTTCCGCCGTCGTGTCGAGGTCCAGGATCGGGCACCGGACACACGGACCGAGGTCGGATAAGACGCGGTCGGTTATGGCCTCCTTGTCAACCTCGAAGACGCCGTTCTCGTCCATCTCACCGAAACCGTACCAGGAGTTGTTCGTGAGGTGGTCGTTATCGTAGACGTGGATCTGCTTGCACGGAAAGAGCTGCTTCTCATCCAAAGGCCGCGGCGTACACCACTCCTTCGCCGCCGAACCGGATCGCTGTTTGCGCAAAAAGCATCTCAGGCCAGAGAAAAGTTCCTCACCGGGTACAACGGTCCCGTCCGCCGTGTACTCGGCCTCCTTCTCGCCGCGCAGAAGCCCGGAGAACTCATCCAGCGGACGCCAGTCGGCGGGCAGGTCCAACTCGACCTGCGCCCGGGCCGGGCCGTTACGGCCCTCGACCTGGTACGAAGGATGGCGGGATGCCACGGAGGCCGCCCGTCCCAGGACGCCCTCGCTCTTCAGTGGGAAGCTGACCTTTACCTTCATAACCATCAGATTCTAACCCAGAGACGGCAAACGCGTGGTCGGGCTTGCGCCCGCTAGTGTTCCACGATACCTTCCGGGAATTACATCCATCACACAAAAGAGGAGTCTCTTTGAGCGACAATAACCCGCCGGTCTCTACCGGCCGTGGCGACGACGGTACCACGACCCTGCTCGGCTCCGGCCGGATGCCCAAAGACGATCCCCGAATAGCGGTTCTCGGTGACGTGGACGAAGCCAGCTCTTTCCTCGGCCTGGCCCGCGCCGAAACCGGCGACGCGGATCTCGGCGGGCTACTCGTAGAGACCCAGCGCCTCCTCTACCGCGTCATGGGCGACGTGGCGATGCCTAAAGAAGACAACTTCGTCGGCGAGCAAGACCTGCAGTTTGTGGACAATGCCTTCGAGGAATGGCGGGACCGGACAGAACTCCCCAACGAGTTCGTCATACCCGGTGAGAGCCGGCTCGGGGCGCTTTTGGACGTCTCCCGCTCGGTCGTCCGCCGCGCCGAACGCAGCCTGGTCGCCGCCGGGTACGCGGAAGAGCATCCCTACGCCATCCGCGTGGTCAACCGGCTCTCCGACCTGCTCTTTATTCTCGCCCGCAACGCCGACGGCGAGAGCCCGCTCTCCAGAGGCTCGGGGGCTTGAAGAGACTCTGGCCGGTTTTGTTGCTCGCACTACTGCTCACCGGCTGTGGAGAGAACCGGGACTCCGCCAACTCTCCTACAGAACCCACTAACGACGCTCCGTCCGCAGAAGAGACCACGGGCCGGACTCAAACCGCGCCGTCCAGCAGTGAGACGACGTCCGAGCCCTCGGCAACCGGGGAGCCCACTGCCCCTGATACCGCCGCGAGGTCTGCTCCGGCCGATTACGGGTACACCTACGGCCGGGCATCGGGCAACAGGGTCGTGGACGGAATCGGAGATCTCCCGAATTCTGTGCCGGTGGACGTACAACTCGACGGTGTGCCTGTTTGGGTGGTGGGGGTCCCGTTGGGAGAGGGTACGGCCTGGGTCGTTACCCTCGCCGACGGCCGGGTGCAGGCTCTCCGGTTGAACGAGGCTGGAGACGCGGAGCCCGTCCCGATCTCACCCGACCAACTCACGCCCGGGCAGCCGCCCCTGGTAAAGGTCCGGGACGATTCTCTAGAGCTGGTAACCTCCGAAAACCGGCGCGCCTCCGAATTCACGCACCCTATGCCGCTCTCGCTGGAGACGGAGAGCGGTCTACTCGGCATAGAGCAGGACGGGACTACCTTTTTCGAACGCGGTGGCGGTTCAGAACAACTGGGAATAGCCACGCTTCCGGACGCCCGATTCGTTCGGGGCGTCAACGGTACGCTGGCGGCCTTCGCGTCGCCCACAGAACGCTACGATCACGCCGTTCTGGGCGACGGTCTGGAGGCCGATAACATGACGCTGCTCCGGGCGGGCGATGAGCAAAACCTGGAGGCCGGGTTCGTTGCTCCGGCCTCCGGCGGCGTCTTCGAAGGCATCGCGCCGCTGTGGTTCGAGATGCCGGGTATCGAGGGAGAGCTGTTGGCCGTAACGGAGAGCACGCCGGAGCTGGCTACCAGGATCTCCGTCTACAGCCTGGATGGCAGCCTGTTGGCGGCGGGGCCGTATATTGGGGAGCCGTACAAGTGGCGGCACTTGTTGGCGGTCGGCCCGTTCGGCCCAAACGGAGAGATCGAGCTGATAGACACCCTCACGCCGCACATCGGTGGGACCATCGAGTTCTACCAGCCGAACTTCGCCAACGGCTCCCTGAACGTCGTCGCCACCCAGCCGGGCTATACCTCACACCGCATAAACAGCCGCAACCTGGACACCGCCCGCGCCGGAGACCTCGACGGCGACGGCCGCTGGGAGCTGCTCGTTCCAAACGACGCCTACACGGAACTCGGCGCCATCCGGCACGAAGAAGCCGGCGGCGTCGTTGCGTGGACTTTGCCGGCGGACGGCACCATCGTTACCAACCTCGCCTCCGCCACGAACCCAGACGGTCGAGCCCAGATCGCCGCGGGACGAGAAGACGGCGTGTTGAGGATCTGGCCGTAGGCCGGAACGTTATTACCGGTAACAAACTATTCCGGAGGAGGTAGAGGATGACAGTAGATTTCGGCGTATTCGTCCCGCAGGGCTGGCGGATGGATCTGGTAGAGATAGAAGATCCTGTAGAGCAATACGAGGCGATGACCCGGGTGGCGAAGGCCGCCGACGAAACCGGAGCCTACGACTCAATCTGGCTCTACGACCACTTCCACACCGTCCCCACCCCGGAGAAAGAGACGGTCTTCGAGTGCTGGACCTCCACCGCCGGGCTCACCCGCGACACAAAAAACGTAAAAGTCGGCCAGATGGTTACCTGAAACGGCTACCGCAACCCGGCACTTCTGGCGAAGATGGCCTCCACCGTAGACGCGATGAGCAACGGCAGACTAATTTGCGGCCTCGGCGCGGGCTGGTACGAGCACGAGTGGAAGGCCTACGGCTACGGCTTCCCCGAAGTCCCCGAGCGGATGCGGGCCTTCAAGGAAGCGTGCGAGATCGTGCACCGCATGTGGACCGAAGACGACGTGACCTTCGACGGCGAATTCTACTCGTTAGACAAACCAATAAATGAGCCCAAGAGCGCGGGCGAGACGCACCCGCCGCTCTGGGTCGGGGGCGGCGGCGAGAAAGTTACCCTCAAGCTCGTCGCGAAGTGGGGCGACGCCTGCAACGTCGGCGGCGACGTAGCGTCGCTAAAACACAAGTTCGACGTGCTGCGCGGCCATTGCGAGGATGTTGGCCGGGACTACGAGGAGATCACCCGCTCCACCAGCGTCAACGTCTACCTGCTAAACGAGGGCGAAGATCCAGAAAAGGCTACGGAGCAAGCCCGCATGGGCCGCAGCTACGAGGAGTACAGCAAAGAGTTCGTCGTCGGGACCCCGGATCAGGTCGTGGAGGCTCTACAACCAAAAGTCGAAGCGGGAGTCGAATACTTCATCGTCTACGTGCCCCGCGTCGCCTACGACCCCACGCCGGTAGAGAGGTTTGCTGAAGAGGTCATTCCAAATTTCGGGTGAAAGTTAGATGATGCAGGTTGTCTTGCTTCTGTCTATTCGGACCCCACGAAATTATAGACTGGCTCTAGAAAGGCAGCCAGGTTGGGGAAAGGATTGTCGCGTTTCCAAGCCACGACCAGGTCCAGCTCTGGTGTTGGCTCCACGAGAGGCCTGAAGATAACGCCGTTGTTCTCCGGCGGTGGTTCAGGTGGCGGAGCTACTATGGCTATACCCGTACCGTCTGCCACCTGTCTGTAAGTGGTGGACCGGGAATACAGTTGTGAGTCTACCCTCTGGACGATTCCAGGGTCGAAGCCGGCCTCTCTACAGCAAGAGATCATGTAATCGTAGCTAACGGGGTCCAACCGGCTGGAAAACAGGATCAGGGTCTCGTGGCGCAGTTTGCGCATCGGAATCTTCGACCAGGCGCCTAGAGGGTGTTCCTCTGGAAGCGCGGCCACGAGCCCAATAGTAAAGATGCGCTCCCACTCGAGTGTTCTACCCTCGATCGGGGTCAAGGTGAAGCCTGCGTCCAACCTGCCACCTATGAGCTCGGTTACCTGCTGGCGCGTGTGCTGTAGCGTAGGCACCTCGTGTTCTTCCAGCTCCACGTCCGGGGCGCGCCGTTTGAATTCCTGGAAGATACGGACGGCAGGCGTGTAGTTCACGTACTCCGGAAAGCCGACCCTGAGTTGGTTCTGTCCAATACCGCTTATCTCGCGCGCGGCGCGGATGCTCTGATCTACCCGCACCAAAGCTTCCCGAATGCCCGGCAATAGCATCTCGCCCGCCTGCGTCAGATCGACACTGCGCTTGTCGCGTTCCAACAGCTTGACGCCGAGCTCGGCCTCCAGTTTGCGGACTTGCTGACTAAGAGCGGGCTGGGACAGATACAGGTTGGTGGCCGCGCGGCTGAAGCTCAACTCTTCCGCTACCGCTACGAAGTATCTAAGCCGCCTGAGCTCCACGATCCTATCCGATCAGAGGTTGCAAGTTTTCGATTGATCTAGTGTACAGTCTCGCCAAGTATTTACTGAGACACGGAGCGCTGCCACAGAGGGTCTCCTTTTAACGTTTTCTAGCGTTTGATCCCGATGGAGCGCCCGGCCTGTTCCGGTCGGGTCAGGCTACTTTGGGACTCCTGGATCCCCCACAGCCGCTCCGACACCTCTTCCGGGAACGGCGCCGGGCGCGGCCCCGATTCCTCTTCGTTTTCCACGTGTAACAACATGAGTTCCCCGGTGGCGAATAACTTCCTATCTCCGGCGTGGTACATCGAATGGAAGACGTGGGCGCGTTTGGGATCCACCTCCAGAAGCCGGGTTTCTACCGTGAGGGGCTCCCCCTCACGGGCCTCCCGGAGATAGCATACGTGTGCTTCGAGCGTATACAGCGAGCAGTGGCTACGTTCCCGGTACTCGGAACCCATGCCGATGTAGTCGAGCAGTGCGTCGGTGGTATGGCCGAAGACCAGCACGTAGAAAGCCTCGCTCATGTGCCCGTTGTAGTCCACCCACTCATGCATTACCTCCGTATCGTAGAGGCGTAATGGGGCCTCTGAGTTCATCTCAGCCGGTGCCATTGTCGTTTGCGCCCCCGCCCTCTTCGTCGTTCCAGTATTCCCTGACTAGCTCTAACAGCCGGATCAGGAACTCGTCCCGGCGGCGTTCTAGCTCGGCGGTCGAACGTCCCGCGGCCTGTACGGTTGTCCCCGCGACCATCCTCCCTTTGAGCTCCTCGGTCAACTCCGGGGCCTCTAGCTTTGTCCAGGGAGCCTTCAGAGCAGGCCCGAACTGCTCCAGCATGTGCGACATTCCTTGCTTGCCCCCGGCCATGTGGAAGGTGAGGTTCACGCCCATCAGCGCCCACCGCAGTCCGGGACCGTAGACGATGGCGTCGTCGAGCTCCCCGGTCGTGGCGACCCCTTCGGCGACCAGGTGCAAGTTCTCCCGCCACAGTGCCTCCTGCAGCCGGTCGGAGATATGCCCCTCTATCTCTCTCTTTACGTGCAGGGGCTTCATACCTATTGACTCGTAGAAAGCTATCGTTTTCTGTATCGTTTCCGGCGAGGTCTTGTCTCCGCCGACCACCTCCACCAGGGGAAGCAGGTACACCGGGTTGAACGGGTGCCCGACCACTACCCTCTGTGGACGCCGGCACCTGGCCTGCAGGATGGACGGCAAGAACCCCGAGGTGCTGGAAGCGATGAGCGTCTCCGGTGGCGCCGACGCGTCTACCCGGGCGAGCACGTCCTGCTTTAGCTCCTCACGCTCGGGCACGCTCTCCTGCACGAAGTCCGCGCCGTCCACAGCTTCGTCGAGATCTGGGGTAAAAGACAGCCTCTCCTTGCTCGCCCCCTCCGCGAGGCCGACGCGCTCGAGCGCGGGCCAAGCGTTCTCTACACTAGCCCTCATGCTCTCCTCCGCGCCCGGGGCCGGGTCCGTGGCGACCACGTCGAGGCCGCTCGCGAGGCATCGCGCCGCCCAGCCGTAGCCTATGACGCCCGTTCCTACTAGACAGACTTTGCTCACGTCGCTCTTGTATTCGTCAGTCAACCTCGCTCCTCTTGTTCTTCTCAGGTTTTCTCGGTCTCTTTCGAATGGACTGCGGGGTCGCTTAGACTCGGGCCTTCTGAACCTTCAGGCCGAGCTTCTCGCGGGCCTCGGCGGGGGTGACCGGCCGGGCGCCGAGGCTTTCTATGATGCCCACGGCCTTGTCTACTAGTTGGCCGTTGGTGGCCGGTACGCCCTTTTCGAGGTACAGGTTGTCTTCGAGCCCGACACGCACGTTGCCGCCGAGCAGCACCGACTGGGCGGCCATTGGCATCTGCATGCGGCCGACGCCGAAGCCGCACCACTGGGCGTTTTCCGGCAGCATGTCGCGCATGGCGTGCATCGTCTCCGTGTTGGCCTCCGCGGCCCACGGTATCCCGAGGCATAGCTGGAAAAACGGCGGGGTGTCTACGAGACCATCTTGCACGAGCTGGCGGGCGAGCCGTATGTGGCCGAGTTCGAAACACTCTATCTCGGGCTTTACTCCGGCCGCTTGTATGAGGCTTGCCTGGCGCCGGATCCACCCCTCAGAGTTCAGGTATACGAAGTCCGCGAAGTTGTACGAGCCGCAGTCTAGCGTGCAGATCTCCGGCAGCAGTTCCCCCACGTGCGCGTGGCGCTCCTCGGGGCTCTGCACGCTGGTGCCCGGAGCCCCGACCCCTGGCTCATCGTCGTTCGGAAAGAAATCCCCCCCGCCCCCGGCGGTTAGGTTTATGACCACGTCCGTCTCCGACTCCCGGATGCGCTCTACAACTTCCCGAAAAAGCGCCGGGTCGTTGTTGCCCTGGCCGGTTTCAGGATCCCGGACGTGGATGTGTGCGATTGCGGCCCCGGCCTCCGCAGCCTCTATGGCCGAGTCGGCTATCTCCTTCGGCGTTACCGGGACGTTCGGGTTCTTTCCGGCGGTGTCGCCCGCCCCGGTGACGGCGCAACTGATTATTACCTCTGTGTTCATCTCGACCCCTTGTAGAAAACCTGCACCTGTGCGCTACCTACCCCGCCACTCGGGCGGACGCTTCTCGGCGAAGGCCCTGGGACCCTCTTTGGCGTCCTCGGAGGCCAGCATCCGCCCGTATGTGGGGAGGCCGCTTCGCAGAGTAGCATAGGCGTCCTCGACCCCCAGATGCTCGGTGGAGCGCAGCACCTCCTTCACGGCGGAGATCGCGAGCGGGGCGGACTGCGCGACGCTCTCCGCCAAGGAGCGGGCCGTCTCCATCACTTCGGGAGCCGGGACTACCGAGTTGACGAGACCCCAGCTTGCGGCTTCGTCGGCGGGCATCTTGCGCCCGGTAAAGAGCATCTCTACGGCGATTGCCCGGGGCAGACGGCGGGGCAGCCGAAATACCCCGCCGGCGTCGGGAATAATGCCGAGGCCGACCTCGGGCAGAAAAAACTCCGCATGGTCTGCGGCCACGATCAGGTCGCAGGCCAGCGCCAGCTCGAACCCACCTCCCACCGCGACCCCGTTGACGGCGGCGATCACCGGCTTTTCGAGATCGAACATCTCGGTCAGCCCGGCGAACCCGCCGGGGCCCTGATCCGCGTCCGCCGCCTCGCCCTCGGCGGCGGCTTTGAGATCCCAGCCCGCGGAGAAGAACCGGTCTCCGGCTCCGGTGACCACGGCCACCCGTAGCCCCGGGTCATCGCGGAACGTCAGGAAAGCCTCCGACATCTTGCGGCTGGTGGCCGCGTCTATCGCGTTCGCCTTGGGACGGTCCAGGGTGATCTCGAACACCCCGCCGCGCCGCTCGGTACACACGGGGTTTGTGGTGTCCTCGTGGATCATTCCGGCTGCATCCGGATCAGGACGTCTGCGACCACCACTCCCTCGCCGCGCCGCAGCACGAGCAGAGGGTTCACGTCGAGCTCCTGGATGCGGTCGCGGTGCTTTCTGGCGAACGCCGCGACGGCGAGTATGGCGTCTATCGCGGCCTCCCGATCCCCTTCCGGCTTACCGCGGTAGCCGTCTAGCAGGCTGGCCGCTTTAAGTGAGTCCAGCGCGCGCGACACGTCGCTACGGCGGGCCGGCAGGAGCACGGTCGCGGTGTCTTCGACTAGCTCTACTAGGGTGCCGCCGGAGCCGATGACGAGCGCCAGCCCGAAGCGCGGATCCCGCTTGAGGCCCACGATCAGCTCGGCGACGGCGCCTTTGGCCATGCGTTCGACCAGGTAGCGTCCGTTTCCGTTCACGCGACCCGCCTTGCCGATGCGTTCCGCCGCTTCTTTCACGGCCTGGGTGCTATCCAGATCCAACTCCACGGCGCCGAGCTCGCTCTTGTGCGCAAGGCCCGGGGCCACCCGCTTGACCGCGACGGGAAACCCGATCTCGGACGCCGCCTCGGGCGCATCTTCGCCGGAGGTGATGCGGCCTTCTGGCACCTGGAGGCCGAAGCCTGCGAGCCGACGCTTGCTGTCCCACTCATCGAGGAGTAGGGGCTTCTCCGGCACATTTCCCGGGCCGGAGGGCGGCAGGGCTTCGGCGGAGCCCTCGTCCGGGATCTCCCGCCGCCGCTCGCCGTACCACACAGCGGCTCTCAAAGCAGAGACGGCTTCCCGCAAACCCTGCAACGGCACCACTCCGCCGGCCAGCAATCTCTCTCGGACCTCCTGCGGCAGCAGCTCCGGGAGGGTGGACGCCACGAAGGCGGGAACGCCGGTACTTTTGCTGGCGGTGACCAGGGAATCAGCCGCGACGTCCCACGCCTCGCGGTCCCCGCAGCCCGGCTTCGGGTAGTCGAGGGTCAGGACGGCGGCGTCGAAATTGCCCCGCATCGCGGTGGTGAAGCAACGCTCCACCCTCTCGCGGTCCCCCCAGATGGCGGTGTTGTAGTCGAGCGGGTTGGAGACGCTCACGAAGTCGCCGAGCTGCTCTTTCAAGCTCTGGCTTTGCTCGTCGCCGAAGTCCGGGAACTTGAAACCCAGTGGGGTCATGAGGTCGGCGAGCAGGGCGGAGTCGCCGCCGGACGCCCCGAGCACCGCGAGATCCCTACCCTCCAGAGGCCCTGATACCGCCAAAAGCTTCAACGTCTCCAGAAACGAGGGCAACGAATCGGCCCGGACGATGCCGAGCCGTTGGAAGAGGGCGTCGTACAGTTCATCCGGCGTCGAGAGCGAGCTGGTGTGGCTCATGGTGAGCCGGCTACCGGGTTCGGAGGAGCCTGACTTCAAGGCGACGAGGGGTACGCCCTTGCGCAATGCGCGGGCAGCGGCGCGGCTGAAGCCGTCTACGTCCTCTATCCCCTCGATGTACATCCCGATGGCGGGTACGCGCGGATCGTCCAGCAACACGTCCACGTAGTCACCGACGCCGAGCACGGCCTGGTTGCCGATGCTCAGTACGTGGCCTATGGACAGGGAGCGGTCGGCCATCGTCGCGTTCAGGCTTACGTTGCCGCTCTGGCTGATAACGGCGACGCCCTGCTCGACGCGCCCGCCGCCGTGAAGGTCCGGCCACAGCGCCGCCCCGTCCAGGTAGTTGAGAAAGCCCTGGCAGTTCGGGCCTATAAGCGCCATTTCCCCGGTCGCCCGAACCAGCTCGTCCTGTAACAACTTCCCGTCCGGGCCGAGCTCGGCGAAGCCCGCAGCGTGCGCCACGCAGCCGCCCGCGCCAACGGCCGCGAGCTCGCGCACGGCTTCGATGGCCCGCTCCCGCCGGATACCGATAAATGCGGCGTCCGGCGGCTCCGGCAGGTCGGCGACGGAGGGATAGCACGGATACCCGGCTATCTCCTCGTACTTGGGGTTGACGACCCAGATCTCACCCTCGTACCCGAGCTGCCGGCAGTTGCGGATGCGGGCCGCCTCGGTTTTGCCGCCGATAAAGGCAATGTGCCTCGGGTAGAGGAGCCGTTTCAAGTTATCTCGTCGTGTCATTCCGGTGCTCCGATCTAGAGAGACGGCTATCCCGTATACACGGACAGGCCGCGCTTCTTGATCTGGCCGCCGATGATCCCACGCTGTATCTCGGAGGTGCCCTCCCAGATGCGGTCGGCCCGGGTGTCGCGCCACAGCCGCTCCACGGGGTTCTCGCGCTGGTAGCCCCTGCCGCCGAATATCTGCAGGGCCTTGTCGCAGACCCGGTTCGCCATCTCCGAGCAGTAGAGTTTGACGGCCGAGGCGCGGGCGTGGGCCAGCTTCGGGTCGCTGTTGTGGTAGGCGATCTCCCAGCACACCCGATGCAACATGCTCTTTGCGGCCAATATGTCCACCGCCATGTCAGCGAGCATGAACTCGATGGCCTGGAAGTCGCGTATAGACTGCCCGAACTGCACCCTCTCGGAAGCGAACTCGTTGGCGAGATCCGTCGCCCGGGTCGCGGCCCCCACGCAACGGCCCCCGATGGCGAGCCGGCCTTCGACGAACCAGTCCTTGGTCAGGTCGAAGCCTTCGCCGACGTTGCCGAGCAGCTTTTCCTCACCGACCTCGACGTCCTCGAACAGGAACTGCGGGCGCTTCCACACGTAGTTGTAGGTGGGGTTGCCGATCTTCTTGATGCTCACCCCGGGCGTGTCCCGGTCCACGAAGAAAAGGGCGGACTTGTCCGGGTCGCCTTCAACGTGGGCGTGGACGAGGAAATAATCCGCCCCACCGCCGTCGGTAAACCACTTCTCGCCGTTGATCCGGAACCCACCGTCGACCCTATCGGCGCGGGTCTGTACCGAGCGCACGTCGGAGCCAGCCCCGGGCTCGGTGATGACGTAAGCGTCCCGGCGCCTCACCTGACACGTCGGGATAAGGTACTCTTCCTTCTGCTCCGGGGTGCTGAACCGTAGCGCGGAGGCCGGCTGGTGCGGCACGGTCCACAAGGCATTGGTCGCCCGGCCCAGTTGCTCGTTGAGGAGCATCTGCTCGAACACGTCGAAGCCCTGGCCACCGTCCTCCGTGGAGTGGTTGACCGCGTTAAACTCCCAGTCGCGCACGGCCTGCGTGATCTGCGAGACACTCTCCTCCGACAGCCCGTTCTCGAACTCGCACTCGAGCTCGTACGGGATCAGGGCCTCATCCACAAAAGCCCGCGCCTTGTTCTCTAGCGCGCGATGCTCCTCGGACAAAGCAAAGTTCATACTCTCTGACACCGTGGAATCCATACACCCTCCTCATTAGCCTACTCTCAGACAATCAGCCAGACGTTGCTCTAAGTATCTTTAGGCTTTACCCGCGGATAGTCCAATCACTTTTCGATGTTCTGTAATAAGCGATCGTTATAAGAACCATGGGATCAAACCGCTTCTTCGAGGATGTCCCAGGGTGCTCGGCCTTCAGAGAAAAGATCTCCGTTGGAGGGACGCAGCGCCTGGCTTCCTCCTTAGAGAACAGGCTCATCATGCCGGTCAGGGCATGAAAGTCCTGCAGCCAAAGGTCGAAGCCGGCGTCGAATACTTCATCGTCCACATGCCCCGCATCGCCTACGATCCCACACCTGTAGAGCGGTTTGCGGAAGAGGTTGTTCCAAAAGTAGAGCGCTGATCTCTTCGATCTCTGACACATTACGAAGAAGCGAGCGGAGTAGGAGTAATCTGTTCGTATAGTAAACTGAATACCCGTTATGAGTAAAGAAAATCCTGGTGACCCAAAAGGACGTAGGCTTGCCCAACAGAGAGCAGCTTTGCTCTCCGAGGCTGGAAGAGTTGCTCTTGCGCTTGAGGCATTGCTCGATCGCGCCAACTACGACACAGAGGTTTGCGAGAAACTCGTTAAAGACCTCGCCAAAAGCGAAGAGTTTGAGCTTCATAGGGGCTATGGGCGGATCGAGTCCCGAAAGCGCTTCAAGAAAAAAGGCACGGGGGCACCTCTACTGGAAAGAAGGCCGCGAAATCTACTCTACATTGATGAGAGCGGTAAGTCGGTTCCTCAGCCCCTGACGTTTCAGCATCCCCCATTCTTTGCACTAGGTGCCGTAGCCATGCAGCAAGAAGAGGTAGACAATTACTGCATAGCCGCTGACGAAATCAAACTCGAGTTTTTCGGAAGAAAAGATTTCAGCTTTCACGAACCATTAATGCGCCACAGAGAAAACGACAACCGTTTTGGCGTCAACTACCATTTCGGCGGTGATGTAAATCGTCAGCAGGAGTTTGACTTAGCGCTAGATAGACTGGTAGGGCAATCGAAGTTCGTAGCATTCGGCGTTGGGGTTAGAAAGGCTCCGCTTCAGAAGGAATTTATTGAAACTGGGATTGATCCTTACTTGCCTACTGATGTTTATCCTCTTGCGGTACTCTTGCTAATGGAACGCTACATCGACTTTTTGGCACACGAATCACAACCACGCTTCGGGCGCGTAACGTTTGAGAGCCAGGGACCTCGTGAAGATGCTTACCACCAATTCGAATACGCCAGAGTTCTGATGGGCGGTTCGCAGTTTGTGCCTGAGGGAGCTTTTCGTGATTGGCTTGAAACTGGTTTGAGGTTTGAACCAAAACCCCACGCTTCCGACCCAATGGAACTCTCCGATATGTTGTCGCGAGATCTCTACGAATGGATTCGGGATGGGTGCTCCACAGTACCGAAGCGATGGGAAACCTTTAGCGACGAAATTTACTGTCGTGGCGATGGTCGGATGGGGAAATTTGGAGTGAAAGTATTTCCAGACTCCGATATACGAGATTTAATTGACGCTCATAGGATTCGCTGTGGGGCTTCTAACTAATATGTAATACAAAAGAGAAGCGCTCCACCCCGGAAGGTGAAGCGCCGATAACCGATCCGGTTATCCATTTATCAACATTATACAGGGAGGAAACTGGAAGGTCAATTGGAACCATCGTATACTGTAAGGCCGTTTGACTGTTATCACATAGTCCAGAATATTGCGTGTTCCGCATTGTTTGCACAGTTCTTACGCGAGTCAAACGCAAGCCCTAAACCTTCACTTTAATCACCCAATTTCCAGCTAACGTAAGGTTGTTTAGAACTTACTCCACATCTTCGCCGTCAGACCGGAAGTTCAGCGCCTCGCGTATCTTCGCTATAGACGGACCTCCGTCCGACGGCCCATCTGCCGTCGCGAGTTGTGGCAGCATTCGAGCCAACAAGAGCGTAGATAGGGTAGAGGACTCGCCGCCTTCGCCGCGGACGAGGAGCGGGCGTGGGGCCTGTTGGAGGAGCTTTTCGCCGACTTCGACCCGGCGGCGGGCCAGTTCGTACTGGACCATCGCCCGGTTGTCGCGGTGGGACTGGCCGAGACGACGGAGGGCGGTCGCTTCGTTTTCGGCCTCGGTGAGCGTGGCGCGGCCGCGGGTCTCTATCTCCAGACGCACCCGCTGGGCTTCGGTCTCTTTTTCTTCCAGCATCCGGGCGACGTCCTGGCGGGCTTTGTTGCGGGCTTCTTTTACTTCTATGAGGCGGGCGTCGCGCTCTTTTTTGGAGCGTTCTATCTCCATGAGCAGGCGGTCTATGCGGCGCTTGCGGGTGAGCTCCCACTCCCGCTCGTAGGCGGCGAGTTCTTTTGCGACGCGCTCGCGGGTGGCGAGGTGTTGCTGGTACTGGTCGGGGAGTTGGACGTCCGGGATGTTGGCGCCCAGGATGCTGACGCCGTAGCGTTCTAGCTGGCGGTTGAGGTAGTCCTGCATGTCCCCCACGTCGCCGCCGCGCAGGTCATAGGCCCGCTCGGTGCGGACGCGTCGGCTGCGCTGCCGGATGGCGTCCTGCACCGCGCTGGAGAGGACCAGGTCGAAGTTCGAGGCCCCGATGGTGCGGACAAAGGCGATGGGCTCCTGGATGCGGAATTTCAGGAAGAACTCGATGGCTTTTAGTGGTACGTTCTCCTGGGTCGGGCAGACGGCCACGGGTGCCAAGTACGGGATCTCCGTCGCCGTATCCACGACGAACTCCACCTTCTGCCACGGCCACCAGAGGTAGTGGCGGCCCGGCGAGAGGGTGCCGGTGATCTTGCCGTAGCTCGAAAGCACGCCGGTCGTACCCTGCTCGATCTCCACGATGGCGCTCCGCCACAACCACAGCGCGGCGATGAGTATAAAGAACACCGCTCCCGCCAGCGCGAGGCCCGTAAAAGCCATGTTGCCGGCGAATATCGCCACCCCGATCAGGTACACCGCCACACCCAGCAAAAACAGCCAGCCGTAGCGCCGCCGGTCCTTCGGGATGACGACCGGCACGATCTGTCCTTCATCACCCCCGCGCAGGTAGCGCCGGACGCCCGACCAGCCGGTTACGACCTCTTTTATCTTGGAGAACTCCGGCACACTAGACGCCATAGCCATTATTCGTCCTCCTCTCGCCCGGCGGACCCATTAGCTTCGCCCGCCCCGTTTACTTCCTCTCCCTGACCGATGCGTTCGACGCGCTCCTTTACGGCCTCATCGGTGACGGACTGCCGGATCTCCTCCAGCCTCTCTGAGGTCTCTTCTTCGGCGGCCTGCGGCTCCTGCGGTTCGTCGTCGGTAACGGCCTGTTCGACCGAGATCAGGTCCTCGATCTCCGTCTCCCGCTCTTTTATCCGGTCCTGTATCTCCCCCATCCGCTCCCGGATGGCCTGCATGTCCTCCGGCGTGTAAATCGACTCGCCGCTGGTCCCGATCATCTCCCTCGCAATCGAGAGGAAGTTTAGACTCTGCCCGCCGTTCTCCCCGACCTGGACAACTTGCGGCAGCCTTCCGGCTACCGACTCCAGCCGGTCCAATACGTCTTGCTGGAAGCGGTACTCCAGGATCTCCGGCGCCCCCGCCCCGCTCACCGCCCGGATATCGAGCGCCTGGGCCTCCAGGAGCGCCGCGTTGGCGTTGGCCGTGCTCTCCGCCTCGACCATCCGCTGGCGGGCGCGGGCGTTGGCCCGGTTTGTCTCCCGCTCACGGGCAATGTCTATCTGGGCCTGGTAGCTGGCAACCTCGGCCTGTATCGCGGACAAAGTCTCCCGCAGAGACGCAAGCTCTTTGTTCAACTCGCCCTCGTCTTGCTCTTTGCGGAGCCGTAGCTCGTACTGGTACGTGTACGCTTCCTTCGCCACCCGCACCATCTCCGGCGAGGCCAGGTCCATCCGGTACTCCTGGCTGGAGGGTTCGGCGTGCGTGATGTTCGCGTTTGTGAAGCGGACGGCGGGGAGGAACTGTTTGTTCAGAGATTCGAGGAACTTCTGGGTGCTCTCGCCTACGAGGTCGTAGATATCCTCGGCGTTCTGCTCGTAGATCAGGGCCCGGGTCATCTCGCTGATCGCGTTCTCCAGCTTGTCCGAAAAGCCCCGCACCCCGCCGACGGTGAAGATGTACTCCGCCGGGTCCTCGATGCGGAACTGCAAGAAGAGGTCTACCGAAGCGTTCACCCGTCCGGCCGTTGGGGCCTCCCGGATCGGGGCGTTGTATGGGTACTCTTTTGCCGTGTTGACGATGTAGCTGACCTGTTTCCAGGGGTTAAAGAGCAGCGTGCGTCCCGCGTCCACGACCTCCTCCAATTTCCCAAAGCGCGTAATTACGGCCTGGCTTCCGTCTGGGACCATCACCACGCTCTGGCGCCACCAAACGAAGACGGCCAGGGCGATCAGTAACAGCCAGAAATGCGGCCCGAAGACCGCTAGTCCCAGATCCCCGACCACCGGTATAACACTCAACGACAGCATGGCAATGATGCCAACCACGACGAACACCACCAGCAGTCCGATAGGCAGCAGCCTCCAAAAAAGCGATTGCCGGTTTGGGATCACTACCGGCGAGATAACGTTTACGAACTCACCAGAGGAAGTTTGCGTGGGGAAGCTGCGGTTGAGGATCTCCGGCGCTTCGGAGAGTGAGGCGGTCTGCTGCTCGATCTCGGTCCCGGACGTCCCGCCACGCTCCCGCGCCGAGAGAAAGTCCTGCGGGTCAGCTTCGAACTCCCCGAACTGCTCGTCCGTAAACTCTTCTACCGCTTCTTGTGCCCGCTGTCGTACCTTCGCCATTCGCCACCCCGCAGCCTTATCGCGACCTTTTTAGCATCCTTCTATGCAAGATCATACTACAACGTCTTCACGGAAGAAATGCGTCTCATAAACCACTGTCTTATTCTCGAAGTTCCTGCTAATGTTGGCCTATGCTGGTGTCGCGCTCACGACTGGTCCGTGATCTGGGAAACCTCGGGCTAGAGCCGGGCGGGGTGGCGATGGTCCACTGCCAGATGTCCGCCCTCGGCCACGTGGTCGGCGGCGCGGAGACCGTAGTGCGCGCCCTGCTCGACACTTTAGGGCCGGACGGCACGCTCGTGGCCTACACCGGCTGGCAGGACGAACCACCCGACGACCTCGAAGCCCTAGACGAGAAGACCAGGCGGACCTACCTCGAAGAACATCCAGCTTACGACCCGCGCGTCGCCCTCGCCCGCCGCGAGCACGGACGTGTCCCCGAAGTCTTGAGAACCTGGCCCGGTGCCCTCCACAGCGGACACCCGGAGGCAGGCGTGGCAGCCGTTGGTCCTCGCGCCGAGATTCTCACTGCCGAACATCCCTACGACGACGCCTACGGGGCCGGCACGCCCTACGCCCGGCTGGTCAAACTCGCCGGCCAGATCGTAGTCCTCGGTGCGCCGCTGGAGACCGTGACGCTCGTGCATCATGCGGAAGCCATCACGGATGTACCCGGCAAGCGCCGCGTGAGCTACGGTATGCCCGTAACGATAGCCGGGGAGCGCGTGTGGCGAACCTTCTCGGACATCAACACCTCAGAAGGAGCCTTACCCTACGAAAGCATTCTGGGCAAAGAGGGCTACATCGAACACATCGCACGTTCCGCACTCGCGGCCAGCGCCGGCGAGAGCGGACCAGTCGGAGAGGCCACGGCTCACCTGTTCGACGCTCAAAGGCTGTGCGAGCACGCAGTCGGCTGGATCGAGCGCAACTTCGCAGCCTTAGAGACCGAGGGCTAAAGTCGAGCTGGTTGGTTGATCCGGCGCTTGCGGTAAGCCTTCTTTTTTAAGAAGGGTTCTCAACCCATTCGGGCTCGGGTGTGATCTCCGGCTCCGGCTCCGCGCCGGGTCCGTCGAGGCCGGTGGAAGTCACCGTCATGAGCGGGCGCACCGTCATGTCGCGGTCGCAGGCGGCCTGGCACGAGAGCCGTACTTCGCCGAGAAGGTCCCGGCTCTCCAAAACTTCGAGCTCAGCCTGCGTCATCAGATCCGGCTCCCCCTCCAGGTACTCGACGCGGCAGGTGGTGCATTTGGCATACGCACCACAGCGATGGAGAATGTCCACCCCGGCGTCCTGCTTTATCGCGAGAACCAGCCGCTTGCCCTCTTCGACATCGAACTCCCCGACACCTTCTACCTCTAACCTGGGCACGTGACCCTCCTTCTTTTCGGGTGGTTCAATAAGAATGCCACACTAAAAGCATTCGCACAAGCGAATACTTCGCTTAACTCGACCGGCTGCCCAGGCAAAGGAAAATATTCTAAACTACTCTACCTCTAAGATAGGGAGGAGCACCAAAGTGGACTACAAGCCGCCGTCGATAAAAGTAGACAAACCGTGGGGACGTTTCGAGCAGTACACCCACAACCTGCCGTGTACGGTCAAGGTCATTACGGTCGCCCCGGGTGGCGTGCTCTCGCGCCAGTACCATTACCAGCGGGACGAACTCTGGGTTGTCCTAGACCCCGGGGCCCGTGTAGAACTCGATGATAAAGTCTTTCACCCGGAACAGGAGGAAAAGCTCTTTATCCCCCGGCAGACGATCCACCGGCTCTCGGCCGACGGTGAGAACGAGGTAAGGGTACTGGAGATCTCCTTCGGAGAGTTCGACGAGAACGACATCGTCCGCCTGGAAGACGTCTACGGCCGCGTGGGACCATAAAGACCCCGGGGCGGACACCATCACCAAACAGGTGCGTAACGAGTGTGGGCTTGAAGAATGCAGCACTGAGAGAACCGGCCGCGGGTACGCCCGACGTTCGGTTCGAGACCGGAAACATCAGTTTCTACGACCGCTTCTCCCGCAGCGGACACGAGCCGGTACAGACGGGAGACATCGTCGAAACCCATGCTGGCGGAGTCGTGCCTGGCTCCCACGAAACTAGAGGAGAGTAACTTGTCCCGCGGTTCAGCCCACCGTTCCTCTGAAAGTTTCTGGTCGTCGTTGCGCGGCGTGTGGTTTTCACCGCGCCGGTTTTTCCGGGGCCTGGACCCCGAAGGGGGGACCATCGGCCCGGCGGTCTTTGCCGCGCTGATCGTGTACCTGGCCCTTCTTCTGGAGGCCACCCTCCAGGCCGTGTGGATACGGGAGTTCGACTCCGGGCTACTGTACGTTTTGCTGCTCGGGCTCGTGGTGGCCGTGGTTCTGGGACCGCTGCTGGTCGCCAGCCTCACGACGCTCGTCCTCGTCGTCCTGGACGGGGCGCCTTCGCGGGCGAAATTCGGCCCCCTCTTCCGCGCCCTGGGCTACGCCTCGGGAATCCTGATCCTGACGCCAATCCCATACGCCTCGTTCCTCGTCGTTGTCTACGGTCCCTACGTCGTCACCCTCGCGGTAAAGGAAACCCTCGGCATAAACTGGAAACGGGCCGCCACCGGAGCCCTGATACCAATAGCCACCCTGCTCCTTATCCTACTCGCGCTCCTCGGGCCCGCCGACGCCTACGAAGTGCTCGTCAACCCGCCACAAAGCTAGGAGAGAAGGAGTCCGGTGCCCTTTCCTATAGGGGTGATAGGTGGGGAAAGGGAAAGGAGGAATAGGAAATCAAATATGGACACCAGACACCTATATGTTTACCGCACACACGTTGGGCTGTCAAGTCCCGGCCAGAATTTTCTTGGGACCCGGTAGGTTGCGTTAGTTGCAGCGGAGGCCGGCGCGGTCGGAGAAAGGGCTCCTCGGGCTAGAACCTAGCCTGATAGTGTCTCCAGGACGAGGGCTGTCAGCAGGGCCGCGCCTTGCGGGAGGATCTCCTCGTCGAAGGCGAACGTCGGGGTGTGCAGGCCGGAGGCATCTTCCCCGATGCCGAGCCAGATAAAAGCTCCGGGAAGTTTTTCGAGAAAAAAGGCGAAGTCTTCGCCGCCCATCGAGGGGTTCGTTAGTTCCAGGGCTTTTTCTTCGCCGAAAAGTCCCCCGATCACACCGAGCGCCCGACGGGCCGCTGCTTCGTTGTTCTTGGTCACCGGATAGGAGAACGTGTAGTCGAGTTCGACGTCACCGCGCATTCCGTTTGCAACGCCCCGGGACAGCTCTTCCATCCGCCCGGGAATACTCTCCCGGAGGTCTGCGTCCAGGGTACGGACCGTGCCGCCCAGGCGGGCTTCGCCGGGGATAATGTTGAAGGCCGTTCCAGCCTCTATTTCACCGACCGTCAGGACCGCCGGCTGAACCGGGTCCACCTCCCGCGAGACGATCGTTTGGAGGACGGTAAAGATCTGGGCCGCTACCGCGATTGCGTCTACCGAGAGGTGCGGCATGGCGCCGTGCCCGCCGCCGGTCTTCACCGTCATCTCGAAGGCGTCGGCGGCGGCCATGATCGGGCCGGGTTTCGTTGCCGCCGTTCCGAAGGGCAATCCCGGCCAGAGGTGCAACGCGAATATGTAGTCTACGCCGTCCGCGGCGCCCTCTTCTACCATGACCCGGCCTCCACCACCGCCTTCTTCGGCGGGCTGGAAAAAGAACTTCACGGTGCCGTTCAGCCGATCCCGCTTTCCGGAAAGGGCGTGCGCCGCACCGACCAACATGCTCGTGTGGCCGTCGTGGCCGCAGGCGTGCATCTTGCCGTCCGTCTCCGAGGCGAACGGGAGGCCCGTCTCCTCGTGGATCGGGAGGGCGTCCATGTCGGCGCGCAGGCCGACCGTCGGGCCGTCTCCCCCGCCTTCCAGAGTCGCAACGATGCCGTTCTTCGCCACGCCGGTCTGCAATTCGAGCGGCAATCCGTCCAGCGCGTCGAGGACTTTTTGGGCGGTCTTTTCGGTGTTGAAGCCCAGTTCCGGCTCTTTGTGAATGTCGCGCCGCAACGCCGAGATCCTTCCACCGAAATCTTCCCGGACGCTTTCGATGAGACCTTCGAACTTTTGTGTCGTTTCCATAGACACCTCCTTGCTAGAACCTTCGAGGGCGTAGACTGGATAAAGCGTAAGAGAAAATTACCACAGAATGGCCTCGACACCTCTTTTTGGTCGTTGTGAAAGATGGTTTACAAAAGGGCTGCGGAAGGCCATAAGGTGGAATCTTTTGGCAACTTCGTGGGATCGAAGCGGTCGAGCAACAGGTCCAGGGTAGGACTTTCACCGGGTTCGGCCAGGCCGAGGGTCTGGGCCATCCGGCCCCGCACCTCCAGCGGGCTCTCGCCCAGGGAAGCGTGCCCGGCGAGCGTTACCGGGCCGTGCCGTTTGGCGAGCCGCTTTCCGTCGGGGCCTAGTACGAGCGGGACGTGGGCGTAGCCGGGGACCGGCAAGCCGAGCAACCGGGCGAGCAGGATCTGCCGCGGGGTAGAGTCGGCGAGGTCTTTTCCCCGTACCACCTCCCCGACACCCTGCGCCGCGTCGTCGAAGATCACCGCGAGCTGGTAAGCGGGAGCGCCGTCGTTGCGGCGGACCACGAAGTCGTCTACCGTCCCCTCCTGCCTCCCGAGAAGCCGGTCCCCGAACTCCAGGCGTATACCCTCCGCCCTCACCCGCAGTGCGGGAGGACGTCCGGCGGCCCGGCGGTCGGCGCGTTCTCTCGCCGTTAGCCCGCGGCACGTGCCGGGGTAACGGTCGGTGGCCGAGATGCCGTGCGGGGCGGAGACCGCAGCCCGGATCTCCGCCCGGGTGCAATAGCAAGGGTAGAGCAACCCATCGTCGTCGAGCCGCCCTATGGCTTCTTCGTACAACCCCACACGCCCGGACTGGCGTACGACTGGACCATCCCAATCGAGGCCTAGAGACCGGAGATCCGTGAGTTGTGACTCCTCCACCCCTGGTCGCACCCGCGCCCGGTCCAGGTCCTCGATCCGCATCAGAAAGCGCGCCCCCGCCGAACGGGCGAATAACCACGCCAGCAGTGCGGTCCGCAAGTTCCCGACGTGGAGCGACCCCGTCGGGCTCGGGGCGAAGCGTCCGTCAGCGTTCCGCTCTCCAACCATGCCCGAAAAGTCTACCGGCTCCGACGTTTTGTCTCAGTAAGCTTTGCGGTCAAACAACCAGAGCGCAACGAGCAACGGGAGTGTTGCTGCGACTACACAGACTACGAAATAAGACAGCATAAGACCTTCGCCGACGAATAAACTTTCACTGCTCCAGTAATTGAACAGCGTCAACCTCAAAGCTAGTTCGTAATTTAGGCTTATAGAATCCAAGTTCATGAAATAGACTCGGGTGTACAACAAAAACTCCGTAATAGCCAAAGGAAGCGCGTAAACAGCATACACTGCCAATACAGTAGTTACGATGCTTCCCAGAACGCTTCGCAGGAAAATTGAACAAAGTAAGCCGACACCCAGAACAAAAAGAGACCCTAACCACATCAATCCGGCAGAAAATCCTAGCCCGGCCATGTTCAAAAAATCGAGTGGATAGCCCTTAGCGGCCCCTACAAAGATAAGCAGAACGGCGCCAGAAATGGCGGCAACCAACAAGATACTCGCACAGACCGCGTATTTGCTCAATAGCAGCCGCCGGCGGCTTACCGGCTTCGAGAGCAGTAGGCAAATAGTATTTCTGCTTACCTCAGACGATACTAGAGTTCCTCCAAGAAACGCGGCTAATGGAACCAGCACAAAGAAACCACCAGCCGTATAGAGTGCAAACATCTCCTGCACAGCAATTTCTAAAGGTCCTATGGAAGAGTCATAGGCTTTGACAATCTCTTCGTAAGGCATGGGAGTAGGAGAAGTCAGAACGACCAGCAACACTAACACCGCCGCAGCAGCAAACTTCCACCAGGCCTCCCGCAACTCTTTAGCGATCATCGTTATCTCCTACATACTGCAAGAAAATTTCTTCCAGGCTCATACCCGTGCAGTCTACGTCCAGCACCTTGTATGGTCGTTCTTCCAGGATTTTGCGGACGGCTTCAGCTTCTCCCCGGACCTGAAGCCGCACGCCGCGGCCCTCTTTCTCGACGCGGAGTACGTCGGGGAGGTAACGGAGCAAGCATAGTTCTTCGTCCGGTGGTTCTTCGGCGTAGACGAGCCGGAAGATTTTGTGCGTTTTCCGGAGGCAGTCCACCTCGTCGCCGACCAAAAGCCGACCGCTTTTTATAATGCCCACCACGTCTGCCACAGCTTCTACGTCGGAGAGGATGTGGGTGGAGAAGAATACGGTCTTGCCCTCGGTAGCGACGTCCACGATTACCTTCAGCAGCTTTTGCCGCGCCGAAGGGTCGAGACCGGAGGCGGGCTCGTCCAGGATCAGAAGCTCCGGATCACTACCAAGCGCCAAGCAAAGCTCCAACTGAGCCTTCTGACCTTTGGAGAGCTTCCGGGCTTTCACCCCGCGCGGCAGCCGGAAAGATTCTAAATGATGCGCGAAAAGATCCTGATTCCATCTCCTATCCAGGCTTCGGCAGAGCTTGGCGTGCCTCCTGGCAGTCATGTACCCATAGAGGCTGCTGGTTTCCCCGACAAACCCAACCCTGGTCCGCGACCTCAAGCCTTTTTCCACCACGTCGTGCCCGAGAATCTTGGCACGCCCGCCGTCCGGCCTCTTGAAACCCATCAAGGTCTTTATAGTGGTCGTCTTGCCCGCGCCGTTAGGGCCGAGAAACCCGTAAACTGATCCCCGTGGGACCGTGAGCCTCAAACCGTCTACCGCCTTTTTACGGCCGTAGCTGACTACGAGGTCTTCTATCTCGATAGCAGGCTCGAACTCTTCGCCTTCTACCGCCTCACGACCGGCCAACTCTTCCACGGCGGCTACCCGCGACTGGCCTGTGAACTCATGCGCTCGAACTCGGCGTCGAAGCGCTCCCACAGCTCATCCTCTGTAACGCCCAAACCCACCGCGTCGCGCACGAGCACGGCCAGCCTTTCGTTCAGCGCTGCTACCCGGCGTTCGCGTGCCACGTCCCCGACGCCCTCCGTAACCACCGTTCCCACACCGGGACGGCTCTCTATGAGTCCTGACCGCTGCAACTCGTTGTACGCCTTTACGATGGTATTTGGCGCCACGGTCAGCTCCTTCGCCAACGCCCGCACCGTCGGCAACCGGTCACCGGCCTCCAGACTCCCCACCTCGACGGCGTGCTGGACCTGATCCACGACCTGAACGTAGATCGGTACCCCACTCCTCGCGTCCACCTTCAACCACAACGCCGCCATCGCTAGCCTCCGTATTTGTTTTATAACAACAACACAATCGTACAGAGTTCGTATATTTGGGTCAAGTCTTGCTGGAGTTCTATTGGCTTACGGAAGCCAGACTTGCGGGGGGTTTTCGACGGGCAGGGAACTGAGGAGCACTCTTTGGATTTCGAGGCGCCAGAGCTCGCGGGCTATCACGGCGGCGTCAGCCATGCTTTTTCCGGGTTTTACCCCGGTGAGCAGGACGGCTTTCCTCACGCCCCGAGGCACTTTGCCGAGCGTGCCGCGGGCCAGAGCCCGGGCGAATACCCGGGCGGTTATGCTTTGTCCGGCGTCGAGGCCGGTCAGTTCGGCCAGGACCTCCGGCCGGTGAACGTGCTCTTCGTCGAGTGGTTTGCCGAGGGCTTCGAGGTTGCCGATGCCGACTACCAGGGTCGAGGCTCCGGGCAAGGCGGGTTCGTGGGCCGCGGTTCCTTTTAACGGCCGGCGGCGCGAGCCGTCGGCTTCTACCAGCGTGACGCCCGCGGGCGGGGCCAACCGGGACACCCAGTCAGGTTCGACCCCCTCGACCCGCTTTTTGGAGATCAGCCCTTTTCCGGCGACCAGGGCTTGCGTACTAGACAGGGCTTCGTTGACTAGCGGGCCGAGTTTCACGACGTCTTCAGAGGTAACGAGCGGCCCGACCTCTTCTGCTTCCTTCAAAAACATCTTGGTCGTGGGAACGACGAGGGCGGTCAGGCCGTCTTGTTTCAACTCGCGGACCAGCGTTAGGATGGCGCCGGACTTTCCTCCCGCGCCGGCAAACGCGACTACGTCTCCGGGGAAGATCCCCAGTGCCGCCCGCAACTTCAAAACGTCATCCTCCGCCCCTGCTCCACCCCTGGAACCAGTCAACCTTCCCTGCGGTTACACCCGTGGTTACATACTAACCCAGACTGGGTAGTGTCGCGTGCTTTATGCTATCTTGGATACGAAAACAAGCGGCAAAGTGCGTCGGGGTTTCGAGTACCGCACTTTATGAGGTCAGGAGGGGATTAGTCGGAAGACGGTAAGGGTACTAAGAAACTGAAATACTGGGTCTTGAAGTAGAGAAGGGAGCGTTGGTGACAGATCAAAGAGAACGGGTTGCGGGGTTCTCCCAGGAACTCAGGGAAGGTCCCGAACCCTCCGACCGGAACATTTCGGAGATAATAGACGTGCTGCGGCCCCAACTTCAGGAACTCACCAACAAGCAGGTAGAGTTGGCAAAGGCCGAGTTGGCGCCGGTCGGCAAGAAAGCCGGGGTCGCCATAGGGCTTGTGGTGGTAGGCGCGGTCTTTCTACTTTTGTTTCTGGCATTCTTCTTTCTAAGCGGTATGTACGTGATGGTCGCCGCAGGCTTTCCACTTTGGGCCGCGGCCGGTATAACGACCCTTATACTGCTTATCATCGGCGGGATACTCGCCGGCGCGGGTGCGGGAATGCTCGGAAGCCTAGACCCCAAACCGCACCACACGATCAGGACATTCCAGCAGAACGTCAACTGGGTGAAGGGACAGTTCAAGTCATGACCGAGATACCGGAGCGCATGGAAAGGGAGATGTTCGAGATCCGGAGCAAGATGGCCCCGGATGTTAGGGACTTGAAGCAGCACGTAAACCCCCAGGCCGTCGGCAACAAGGTCAAAGAGCGTGCCAGGAAGTCGCTGGCAGAGCTTGCGCAAGGGTTTCTTGATTCGGCGAAGTACCAGGCCGGTAAAGCGCGAGAAGCCGGTGAGAAGCGGGACCCTTCAACGCTCACTGACGCCGTCAAAAGCGACCCCCGTCCGTTCGTCGTACTGGCCGCCGTGCTCGCCGTCGTGATGTTCTTTATCCTGGCCGCGGGTCGCAAAGCGGCCTCCGACGGCTAGACGCCAAACACCCGTCTGACACACGTTCACTTCCAGCCGATCGGCGGCGCTGCCGGCGACATGATCCTCGCTAGCCTCATCTCGGCCGGCGGGCCACCGGAAGAGATAACGCGGAACTTGAAGCTCCTCGGGGTTCCATTCGAACTGCAAACCGAAAGAGTAGAGATAAACGGCGTAGGAGCCATCCGGGTAACGGTTGACTACCCCGAAGAGGACGCACACCGGGGCGCACACCGCAACTTCGCGGACATCGGAAACCTGATCGAAAACTCCAACATCCCGGGCCGGGCCGTCGAGAGGGCCACGAAAGCCTTCTATCGTCTGGCCGTCGCGGAGGGCACGGTCCACCGGAGAAAGCCGGAAGAGGTTACCTTCCACGAGGTCGGCGCCGTAGATTCCATCGTGGACGTGGTGGGCGGTTGCATCGCCCTGGAGCTTCTGGGGGTGGATACCGTGAGCTGCGGGCCGTTGCCGATGGGTAGCGGCACAGTCCGGGCCACCCACGGCGTTCTACCGGTGCCGGGACCGGCGACGCTGGAAGTTTTGAAAGGCTCCCGGGTGCGCTGGACAGAGGAAGCCTACGAGATGACCACGCCGACCGGCGCCGCCGTAATGCACGCCCTTACCGGCGGCGAGTTTACCGAGGCTGCCCCACCGATGAAGCTCCGGGAAATCGGCTACGGGGCGGGCCACGCACGGTTCGACAGCGTTCCCAACCTGTTGCGCGCCGCGGTCGGGGAGGCCGGGAACGCCGCCGGAGAAGTCGTGGTGCTAGAAGCGAACGTGGACGACGTTCCGGGGGAGTTGTTCGGCGCCGCGGTGGAGGGCCTTTTGGAAGCCGGCGCGCTGGATGCCTGGTTGGAGCCCGTAATCATGAAGAAAGGCCGTGGGGCGTATAAGGTATGCGCCCTCGTGCGGGCCGCTGACCGGGACCGTATGGTCCGGTTGTTGATGTGGGAGACCGGCACCCTGGGCGTACGGCACTTCGGTGTTGGCCGGACGGCCGCCGGGCGGCGTATCGTAGAGGTGAGCCTCCCTTACGGCAAGTGCCGGGTAAAGGTAGGGAGTTTGGACGGGCAGGATTACGTGGTGGCCCCCGAATACGAGGACGCGATCCGGCTCTCCAGGGAAGAGGGAGTGCCGCTAGTTCGGGTGTACCACGAAGCCCGGACAGCCTTCGAACGGCAAAGGCCGGAGGAGACGTTCCCCGGCCCATTGCTTCCCTAGTTTACGCGGCCGGCGACTGTGGCCGACGGCTAAGCGGGCGTAACGCCCTCCGCCTGCAGGCCCTTCTGGCCCTGAGTAACCTCGTAGGTGACCTTCGAGCCTTCTTCCAGGCTCTTGAAGCCGCTTCCCTCTATGCCGGTGTAGTGGACGAAAACGTCTTCGCTACCATCGTCGGGCGAGATAAAACCGTAGCCTTTCTCGTCGTTGAACCACTTTACCGTTCCTTCTTGGGCCATATGCAGCGCCCACCTTTCTTCTTTCCGGGCCTACGCCGCCGGGATGCCGCTTCACGCTTTCGGGCAACATTTTCCGGGTCCAGCCCTCTTACCAGTTACGGGGCAAAATTGTAATACAAACGCCGGCGACCGTTGCGGCGGATCTTTCCCGAGTCTTTGGCGGGGATCCGGGTCGGTTATCTGACCCATTCCGGGAAGCCGGATTCCAGAAGCTCCGCGCAGTCTCCGTAGACCCCGATGGCGCCGGCTTCTTTCAAGTCTTCCTTGCTGAACGCCCCGCCGGTAAGCACGGCCACGGACCGTAACCCGGCCGCCCTGGCGGATTCCACATCCCAGATAGCGTCCCCAACGGCGACGGCCTCCTGCGCCTCGACCCCGGCCTGCTCCAGCGCCAACTCGAAGATGTCCGGGGCGGGTTTAGACTCCTCCACGTCGCTGGAGTTCACGATACCGGCGAGCTTGCCTTCGGCTTCCAGCGCCTTCAGAGAAACCTTCAGTTCCTCTGGGTCGGCGCTCGTGGCGAGCCAGACCTGATAGTCCTGCTTGGAAAGCGAGTCTATTAACTCTCTGGCCCCGGGGAGCGGGTAAGCGTGTTTCTGTATCTCGGAGTAATATTCCGTGTGCAGTTCGGCCGTCTTCTCCGCGGCCTCCTCATCGTTCCCCACAAACTCGGAGATGAGCATGCTGGAACTTTTGCCGATCTTTGGGTGGATCTCCACCCGCGGCGCCCGGTGTCCGACCTCTTCTAACGCCCGGGCCCAAGCCTCAACGTGCAGGTAGTTCGTGTCCATCAACGTGCCGTCAACGTCCAGCACTACAGCCTCTACCACTTTCAACCTCCTACAAACGATTCATGGCTTAAAATAACCGGCATGGAGAAACTAAGCAGCTCTACATCTGGGGACCGCTCCCACGCCGAAGCGGAGTATACCCACTTTGCCGGACGTCCAGTCCCTGCCCACTACGGGGACCCGGCGGCTGAGTACGTCGCGCTGAAAAACGAGATCAATTTCACGGAACGCCCGCAGAATACTCTCCGGCTCTCCGGCAAAGATCCTATCGGGATGCTAAACGCTATCCTGACCAACGACGTGCCGAAAGAAGGCGGCCGGGGCGTCTACGCCCTGCTCTTGGACCCGAAGGGCCGCGTCCAGACCGACCTCCGCGTACTGAAGAGTGGAGAAGACATCCTGGTTGTCACCGAGCCCGAAGGCGTCGAGGCCGCACGCGGCATCTTGGGCCGGTACGCCCCGTTCTCCAGGGTAAAGCTCGATGAGCCGGACGGTTGGACGACTCTCGGTCTCTACGGCTCCCAAGCCCCAAAGCTACTCGGCGGCTTGGGCCTAAAAGAACACGAGACCAAGGTAGTAGAGGTCGGCGGTACGGCAGTTCTCGTGGCGAGCGTCCAGTACCCCTTACCGGGCTACGATCTGCTAGGTCCTTCTGAGGCGGTCCGGAAAACCCGTGAACACCTCGTAGCAGAAGGTGCCGTGCCTGTTGGCCTCCAGGCCTACGAAACCGCTCGCGTAGAGGTCGGCACTCCTCGCTTCGGAGCGGATATAACACCCGAGAACTTCCCCGCCGAGGCCGGCATCCTGAAGCGGGCCGTGAGCTTCGCCAAAGGCTGCTACCCCGGCCAGGAGACCGTCGCCCGGATGTACTACCGCGGCCACCCGAACCGCGCGTTGCACCGCCTCAAAGTAGAAGGAACTCCGCCTCCGCCGGCCACCCCAATCTTTCAAGACGAAAAACAAGTCGGCAAAGTAACGAGCGTCACACCCCTGCTCGTGAACGGAGAAACGCTGGCGCTCGGCTATCTGCACCGCAACGCGGATCTGAAATCGCCCCTGGCGGTTGGCGGTGCGGCCATCGTACCTTTTACGTCGTCTTGAAACCGCCCGAAGATTGCGAAAACATCGAGCACGTTCGTGAAGCTGTGGACGCCCTGGACCGGGAGATCGTCGGCCTTATCGGACGGCGCGCCCGATACGTGGAAGCGGCGGCCCGGTTCAAGACCGGTAAAGAGAGCGTCCGTGCCCCGGAACGTCAAAAGAAGATGATCGGTGAGCGCCGCCGGTGGGCTGAGGAAGAGGATCTGGACCCGGACATGGTCGAAGGCCTGTACAAAGATTTGATCTCATACTTCGTGAACCGTGAGATGGAAGACTGGAAAAGTACCGATCGGTAGCCCGCCGACTATTGACAATCCTTCTCAATAAACCCACTCGAAACCCCGCTGAGTTGTTACAAGCGTCCTCTCGTTGGCACCCTTTGCGAACCACTGTCAACTAGATGTTGTCAGGTGGGCTTCGGGTTCAGAATTCCCGTGTTTATGCGGTTTTCTGCGGTTTTCAGGAAAAGTTCTTGGTTGTGATCTGGTTCCGTTGTTAGGTTGTAGGGGCTGTGGTTAAATAGCTGCACTGTAGCAAAGTTTTATATATGCACGGCGGGGGTTCGATGCTAAAGATAGAGAATTTGCACGTAGAGATTGATGGCAGCGAGATCGTCAAAGGCCTCGACCTCGAGATAGAGAAGGGTGAGATCCACGCAATAATGGGGCCGAACGGCTCGGGCAAGAGTACGCTCTCGAACGTCCTCATGGGTCATCCACGCTACGACGTTACGGACGGTGCGATCACCTTTATGGGCGAGGACATCTTCGAGTTGGAGGCCGACGAGCGGGCGAAGCTGGGTATGTTCCTGGCGTTCCAGTACCCGAGCGAGGTCCCCGGCGTCAGCGTCGCAAACTTCCTGCGGACCGCCGTCAACTCCGTGCGGGAGGAAGAGCTCTCCCCGATGGAGATGTACCGGCTCATCCAGGAAAAAATGCAGATCATGCAGATGGACCCCAAGTTCGCCGAGCGGTATTTGAACGAAGGGTTCTCCGGCGGTGAGAAGAAGCGGAACGAGATCCTGCAGATGCTCATGCTCGACCCGAAGCTCGCCATTATGGACGAGACCGATTCCGGCCTCGACATCGACGCCTTGCAGGTCGTTGCGAAGGGCGTAAACGAGTTGCGTGGCCCCGAGTTTTCCGCCGTTATCATCACGCACTACCAGCGGATTTTGCGGTACATCGAGCCGGACCGGGTACACGTGATGCTGGACGGAAGGCTGGTTACCTCGGGCGGCAAGGAGCTGGCGGATCAGCTAGAAGAACGCGGATACGACTGGGTGCGGCAGGAGTTCGGCTCCGCCGCGCAGAGCTAGGCAAAGCTAGTTTAAGGAGGAGCGAATGCCCGAAGACAAGACTATTCAGGAGCTCGGGTTAGACGAGTACAAGTACGGCTTTTCCGACCCGGAGGAGTACTTCTTCAGGACCCCGCGCAAGGGGATAGACCCGGAGATCGTCGCCATGATCTCCAAGCACAAGAACGAGCCGGAGTGGATGCTGGAGTACCGGCTGAATGCCCTGGAGTCGTTTATGGAGAAGCCGACCCCAACCTGGGGCGGGGACCTCTCCGATATGGACTACGACGAGATCTACTACTACATCCGGCCGATGGAGAACCAGGGCCGCACCTGGGACGACGTGCCGGACGACATCAAGAACACGTTCGAGAAGCTGGGCATCCCGCAGGCCGAGCGCGAGACGCTCGCCGGTGTCGGCGCCCAGTACGAGTCCGAGGTCGTCTACCACTCGCTGAAAGAGGAGTGGGAGAAGAGCGGCGTCGTCTTTATGGACATGGACTCCGGACTGCGCGAGCACGAAGACCTGGTGCGCGAGTACTTCGGCACCATCATCCCCTACGACGACAACAAGTTCTCCGCGCTCAACTCGGCCGTTTGGTCGGGCGGTTCGTTCGTCTACGTGCCGCCGGGGGTCCACATCGACATCCCGCTGCAGGCGTACTTTCGCATCAACGCAGAGAACATGGGCCAGTTCGAGCGGACGCTCATCATCGCCGACGAGGGTTCCTACGTGCACTACATCGAGGGCTGCACCGCCCCGACGTACACCACGAACTCGCTGCACTCGGCGGTCGTCGAGCTTATAGCGAAGCCGGGTGCCCGTATCCGGTACTCGACCATCCAGAACTGGTCGCACAACACCTACAACCTGGTTACCAAGCGCGCGGTCGCGGAAGAGAACGCCACCGTGGAGTGGGTAGACGGCAACCTGGGCTCCAAGCTGACGATGAAGTACCCGGCGGTCTACCTGACCGGCGAAGGGGCGCGCGGTGAGATCCTCTCCGTCGCCTACGCCGGCGACGGCCAGCACCAGGATGCTGGCGGCAAGGTCGTCCACGCCGCGCCGAACACTTCGAGCCTCATCACCTCCAAGTCCATCTCCAAGGGGACGGGCCGGAGCACCTACCGCGGGCTCTTGAAGGTGCACGAGGGTTGCCACGACTCCAAGAGCCGGGTCGAGTGCGACGCGCTGTTGCTGGACGAGCAGGCGCGGACGGACACGTATCCGTACATCGAGATCGAGGAGAAAAAGGTCAACACCGAGCACGAGGCCACGGTCTCGAAGGTCGGCGAGGACCAGCTCTTCTACCTGATGAGCCGCGGGCTCTCCGAGGAAGACGCCATCGCGATGGTGGTAAACGGCTTTATCGAGCCGATAGCCAAAGAGCTTCCGCTGGAGTACGCGATCGAGCTGAACCGCTTGATTCAACTGGAGATGGAAGGCTCCGTCGGTTAAGAGCCACACTTTGTAAGGCTAGGGCGGTTTTTATCGGGGCGGGCTCTCTCGGGAGGCCGCCCCACTCGATGAAAGTCTGCTTTGGGTGTAGAACCGGCGATGCGGAAGGAGTAGCGAAGATGAGCGTGTTCCCCACGAAGATCCTGCTGGCGACCGACGGGTCGGAGAGCGCTATCGCAGCCGCCCGAACGGCGGTCGAGTTGTCGAATAAGACCGGTTCGGAGTTGCATGTGGTACACGTGGATACGGATATACCCATTCCACTGTCCCGCATGGAGGTGGATCCGGAGAGCATCAGCCAGGTGGCGTGGGATCGGCTCGAGGAGCAGGCCCGGCAGGTAGAAGCCGGCGGTGGAACGGTCGAGCAAGCGCACATGAAAGCGGGCAACGCGGCGGAGGAGATCATCACCCTCGGCGAGAGCCTGCGGGTTGGGTTGGTCGTAATTGGCAGCCGCGGACATAGCATCTGGAAGCGCGCCGTAATGGGCAACGTCTCCGAAGACGTGGTCCGTCACGCACACTGTCCCGTGATGGTCGTGCGAGACGAAGAACCGCGCGCCTAGCGACGGAGGCCAGGGAGCCCGCCCAAGGAAGTAGAGACCAGTAGAACAGAGAAAGGTGATATATGAGCGCGAACGGCGTGCCGGAGGTTTTGAAGAACAAGGGAGTAAGCGAGGAGACGGTCAAAGCTCTCTCCTCGCTGCAGAACGAGCCCGGCTGGCTAACGGAGAAGCGGCTGCACGCCTGGCAGACGTTCCAGAAGCTGCCGATGCCGACTATGCGCGACGAAGCCTGGCGCTATACGGACATCTCGGACGTGAACGTCGAGGACTTCACCGCCTACACCCCGAGCCCGGACGTGACGAGCGAGTCCGAGCTACCGGACGCCGTGCAGCGGCTGATAAAGGAGGGCGAGGAGAACTCGGCCCTGATCGTGCAGCACAACTCCGAGACGACCTACACCAGGATAGATGATGAGTTGAAGAGCAAGGGTGTCGTCCTGACGGATTTGCACGCGGCGCTCGAAGAGCACGAGGAGATCGTCAAAGAATATCTTTTCGGGCTCGTGCCGGAGGATTACGACAAGTTCGCCGCTCTCTCTGCGGCGGTGTTCTCCGGTGGTTCGTTCCTGTACGTGCCGCGCGGGGTTGACGTTGAAGTCCCGATCCAGAGCTATCGTTGGCTCGACGGCACCGGCTCTATCACGCCGCGCACCCTCGTCGTGGTCGAAGAGGGCGCATCAGTGACGTACATAGACGAGTACGCCTCCGCCTCCGGCGAAGAACCGGCGCTCTCAAACGGGGCCGTAGAGCTGTTCGTTGGCGAAGGAGCCAACCTGCGCTACGTTTCCTTGCAGAATTGGGAGCGGAACGTGCTGCACTTCAACACCATCCGGTCTTCGGCGGGCAAGGACTCGACCATCAACAGCCTCGTCGTGGCGCTCGGCTCCGAGCTTTCACGAACCAACGTGGAGGCGGGTCTCACCGAGGCCGGCAGCGACTCTGAGATGCTCGGTCTGTACTTCGCCGACGAGGAGCAGGTACTGGACCACCATACGCTCCAGGATCACCTGGCGCCGAACGCCTACTCGGACCTCTTGTACAAGGGCGCGTTGCGCGACGAGTCGCTCGCGGTGTTCTCCGGCCTGATCCGGGTAGAGCCCGGCGCCCAGAAGACCGACGCCTACCAGACGAACCGGAACCTGATCCTCGGCACCGACGACGCGATGGCCGTGAGCCTCCCGCGCCTCGAAATTCAGGCCGACGACGTGAAGTGCTCCCACGGCTCGACCACCGGGCAGGTGGACGAGGTGGAACTCTTCTACCTGATGAGCCGCGGCATCCCGCGTCGTGAGGCCGAGAAATTAGTCGTCTTCGGTTTCTTCGGCGAGGTGACGAGCCGCATCCCGCTCAAGGGGCTCAAGGAGAAGTTGGATCGGGCGATAGAAGGCAAGATCGGGCTCGGCTTCGAGGAGCGTGTAGCGTAGCAAGATGGCCGAATTCCACAAGATAGCCGCAACCGAAGAGGTCACACCTGGCGAGGCGAAGCAGTACACCGTCGAGGGTCGGCCGGTGGCGTTGTGCAACGTGGACGGCGAGTTCCACGCCTTCGAGGACATCTGCACCCACCAGTTCGCGTATCTCACGGAAGGTGGGTTGGAGGACGGACGGATCAAGTGTCCGCTCCACGGCGCAACGTTCGACGTGCGGAGCGGCGAACCTAAATCTCTCCCCGCCGTAAAGCCGGTCCCGAAGCACGAGGTAAAGGTCGAAGACGGCAACATCTACGTTGCACTGAACCCGAAGCAGGTCAAGGTCGGGGGCCGGCGGCGCAGGAGGTAGTCCGCAAGCTCTGGGTAAGGAGGTTCGGTTTCCGTGTTGCTCGAAGGGTCGTGCCATTGCCGTTCAGTACGCTTCCGGGTGGAGTCTCCGGAACCGTATCCTTATCAGGCTTGTTACTGTTCCATCTGCCGCAAGACGGCGGGCGGTGGAGGCTTCGCCATAAACCTCGGCGCGCTCTCGGAGACGATGAAAGTCGAAGGTAGAGAGAACCTCCGCGTCTACAACGCCAGGCTCTACGACCGGGGAGGGGCCGACGAGACACCGGTCAGCGAGGCGGGGCGGAACTTCTGCAGTCTGTGCGGGTCCGCGCTCTGGCTCTACGATCCGCGCTGGCCCGGGTTAGTACACCCCCTTGCCTCGGCTATTGATACCCCGCTCCCGAAGCCGCCGGAGAAGGTGCGTTTGATGCTGAACTACGCGGCGCCGTGGTGTGACATTCTGGAGAACAGAGCCGAGCGGCACTTTCGGGAGTACCCGGACGAATCTCTTGAGGCCTGGCATCGCCGGCACGGCTTGTACGAGGACGAATAAAGCTTCCTTTGTCACCGGCGGCTGCTAAAATTTTCCGCACCATGCAAGAGCTCTACAAAGAAATACTGCTAGACCACTCCCAAAACCCTCGAAACCGGGGCGCGTTAGAGAACGCCGACCTCGAAGAACACCTACTCAACCCGCTATGTGGGGACGAAGTAACCGTCTACGCCGTCTTCGACGGAGGCAAGGTCGTGGACGTAAAGTTCGAGGGCCGGGGCTGTTCCATAAGCCAGGCTTCGGCCTCGATGATGACGGAACGGCTCATCGGAAAGAGCCGTGAAGTGGCGGAGGTGGAGATCAGTGAATTCAGATCTATGATGACCGGCGAGGTAGAGTTCCCGGAACACGACGAACTTTCCGCATTGAAAGGCGTCATCCAGTATCCATCCCGGATCCGGTGCGCCACCCTTGCCTGGACGGCTTTCCAACAAGGGTTGGATGAGAGTTAGCGATCTCTCCGGCAGGGTGGAGCCACCCGGGTGTGGAGCCGGTTTTTGGACTACGTAGCCGGTTTTTGCTTTTCGGAGGACGGCGAACTGGTAGCCCTGATCCGCAAGCTCAACCCCGAATGGCAGCGCGGATTGCTGAACGGCGTCGGCGGCAAGGTCGAGCCCGACGAAGATCTTTACGAAGCCATGGTACGGGAGTTCAAGGAAGAGACCGGCGCCCGCGTCGAAGGCTGGCGGCTGTTCTGCACCGCAACGGTGGAAGAAGACCGGCTGCATTTCTTCACCGCCTGCGGGGATCTCGACACCCTATACAGCGCCGAAGCTGAAGAGGTTGTGACGGTAAACGTGGACGACATCCCTATACTGGACACCATACCGAACCTGCGGTGGCTGGTCCCGCTAGCCCTCGACGAAGGGAACCTGGGCGCCCACCTCGACTACGCGCCGAAGCACAGGCCCGTTTAGCCTCCCAGAACCCAGGTATCTTTCATGCCGCCGCCGCTTGAGATGTTAACCAAACGGCTGCCGACGCCGGCGACGCGTGTGAGGACGCCGGGGATGACCTCGATGGTTTCGGGGTCCGGGCAGAGGACCTGCATCCGGTAATCGGCGTAGGAGTCGCGCAGGACAAACTCGCCCTGCTCCGTGGTGCAGAAGACGTGGGTGGAGAAGTCCAGGATAGTCTGGGCGATGTATTGGACGGGATCTTTCTCTACCTGCTTGCGGAACGCTTCGATGTCTTCTTTGGATTCGTCGGGGGCTATGAGGACGTCTTTGCCGCCCCACCCGGCGCGGTTTTTCGTGACGAGTTCTTCGAAGTGCTCCATGACGTAGTTGTAGTCGTCTTCGACGGCCAGGGAGTAGGTCTGGGCGTTGTCTATGACGGGTTCTTCATCGAGGTAGGTCCGGATCATGTCCGGGATAAACGGATAGACACCTTTGTCGTCGGCGACGTCCGCGTTTGGCGGAAATATTGCGTGGACTTTGCCTTCGGCGTGAGATTGCATAAGATCCGGGAAGTCGTCGTAGATGCGGCCCTCCTCGATGCGCTCGTAGATGACGTCGAGTTTCTGGCCGGTGGGCTTGTGGAGGAGATATCCGTCGTCCATTTCCAACTCGTGCCGCTCAGCCAGGACCGCGCCGGTCTCTTCGGTGAGTATGTTGTGGTCGAGGTAGTATTGGTCGCTGGGGCCGTCGGTGAGCACGGTGAGCGTCGCGTCCGGGTCCGGTGAGGCGGCGCGCAGGGCGTCCCCGAGGCGTTTCAGCGCACCCTCCAGCGGGCGTACCCCGAGGCTAGAGTAGCTATTCGGCAGCACTTCGGCGGTGCGGGCGCGCATGCGGCTCATGGGGACGAAGCCGATGGGCATTTTGATGTTGTCTTCGATGTAGACGTAGTTCCAACCGCCGCCATCTTCGAGGGCCACGACGTCGAAGCCGGCTTGTCGGGCGGGGACTTCACCGAAGCGGGTCGGGAGGTCGGGGTTGTAAAGGGTGCTGGAGGCTATGACTTCGTCCGGGACGACCTCTTCTTTTCCGGCTTCGAGGCGGCGGAGAAACTCGTTTATGGCGCGCATCCGCTGGGCCGTGCCGCGCTCCAGCTTCTCCCAGTCGGAGGCCGGTATCACCCGCGGCAGGTAGTCTACGGGGTGAGTCTTGTCACCGTCGGCAATGCCGAAATCCTGTTGTTCTTTGAAGAGCTTATCGTGGGCCTCGCTCGTACGACGGTTCCACTCTTCCGATCCCATGTTCCGGATCTCCTGCAGCACGGGCCGGTAGTGCTCGTGCGGCTCGCCGTTCTTTGCGAAAATCTCGTTCGGTCCTGACTGTCCCCGATCAAACCTCATAGAATGCGCCTCTCTGGACGAAACGATCTCTTTATATACCGAAGAAGCATAAAGGTCTGGGAGTTCCCGCGCTTTGGCCCGTGGGATAAAAAGCTTGTCGGCCTTCAGCTACCCGAAGATGCCCGCCAAGAACACGGCCATCACCCGGAGTACGTTCAGTATGCCTATGCTGTCCACGACACCATCGGAGTTGAGCAACAGGAGCGCGAACCAGTCCACGGCCAACATCGCGGAGAGCCCGAAGACGGCGAGCAGCGCATAGACCACGGGCCGGGAAGAGCGGGCCTCGGATGTAGGCGTTCGATTTGTCTTCTTCGTCCTCGAAGAGCGTTTTCGGCGGGTCTTTGAAGAGTTTCGGGCGTCGCGGTTTCTTTCATGCCCGGACAGCCTGGACACGGTAATGCACGAACCGGGGGGTCTCAACGTCTCAATCGCGGAGAAATCCGCCCTCGGAGTTGATGATCTGGCCCGTGATCCAGGCCGCCTCCCCACCCGCCAGAAACGCCACGAGCCGCGCCGCATCCCCTGGCTCCCCGATCCGTCCGGCGGCGAACTTCGGCGCCAGTTCTTCTCTTAGCTCTTCCGACATCCAGCCGGTGTCTGTTGGGCCGGGGTTGACGGCGTTTGCGGTTATGCCTTTGTGCCCGACCTCGACGGCGAGCGTTACGGTGAAGGCTTCGACGGCGCCTTTAGTGGCGGCGTAGGCCAACTCCCCGACCATCGGCCCGAGAGACTGTCCGGAGGTGAGGTTGACGATCCTACCTTCCGGTCCGCCAGAATACCGCCGCGCAAACCCGGCACACAGCAGGGCGGTGGCGCGCAGGTTGACGACGTAGTGGGCGTCGAGGGTGGCCGCGTCCAACTGCTCGAAACCGTCGCGCGTCGAATGGGCGGCGTTGTTTACAAGAATGGAGGATGGCCCGAGACGTTCTTCGGCCGCGTCCAGCAGTTGTTCCGGAGATTCCGGGAGGGAGAGATCCACCTCCACGCTCTCCGCCCGGACGTCCGTCTGTCGCAGCTCTTTCAACAGGGCCTCCGGGCCTTCTTCGTCCGCATTCCAGGGCATTTCGCGGTCGTAGCCTTTCCAGTAGGTGAAAAGCACGTCCGCGCCGCGGGCGGCGAGCGCCCGGCAGATGGCCGCGCCAATCCCTTTTCGACGGCCCGCGCCGGTAACGATCGCCACCTTGCCGGATAGGTCCCGGCTCAACCGCTTCCACCTCCTGAGCCCGCGTCGCCGCCACGCCGGAGCCGCTCTTCGTACTTATCTAGCGACCTTCGCAGCGCCGTCTCCAGGTTTACGCCGGTGCTTTTGGCGAGGCAGACGAGGGAGAAGAAAACGTCGCCGAGTTCGTTTTGCCAACCGTCCGCCGGTTCTTCGAACGGCTCACGGCCGTAGTTCGTGCTCTTCAAATGTTCTTTTGATAACTCTCCGACCTCTGACGAAAGGTCCAAAAGACGGGCGTGGATCGGCGCCTCGATCCCGTGCTCTTCGACAAAGTCCGTTACTGTTTGCTGAAAGTCTGGGAGTTTTTCTGGTGTTTCTTCTAAGTGATTCACTTCGTGTTCCTCCGGGCTCTCAGGGTTCGTTCGGGCCGATACCTTCGCGGTTTGAATCTAGGCTTCTAATGGTAGAAACGGGATGCTGCACGAATAGTAGCTGACTCCGAAGTCTTTTTTGTCGTCGGCTCTAAGAATTTCAGGAAGGAATTGCATGAGAATAGGTTATAAGCTGATCGCCGAATGCTACTCACCGCAGGAGATCGTGCGCCAAACCGTGCGCGCCGAAGAAGCCGGCTTTGATTTCGTCGAGGTCAGCGACCACTTCCACCCCTGGTTCGACAGCCAGGGCCATTCGGGCTTTGCCTGGTCTATGCTCGCCGCCGCCGCGGCCCACACCGAGAGCATCGAACTCGCAACCGGCGTTACCTGCCCGTTTGTCCGCTACCACCCGGCGATAATCGCCCAGGCGGCGGCCACGACGGCGTTGCTCTCTGAGGGACGTTTTACATTGGGCGTCGGGGCGGGCGAGCAGCTCAGCGAGCACATCGTCGGGCAGGGCTGGCCGGCGGTTGGCCCGCGGCACGAGATGTTCCGGGAATCGTTGGAAATCATTCATCTGCTGTGGTCCGGCGGGTTCCACTCTTACGACGGCAAGCACCTAAAACTCGAAGACGCCCGGGTATTCGACCTGCCGGAGACGCTGCCGCAGATCATCGTGGCAATAGGTGGTCCTGCTTCGGCCCGCATCGCCGCCGAACTCGGCGACGGCATCTTTACGACCGACCCGGACCCGGAACTGACGAGTGCCTATGCCGAGGCGGGTGGAACCGGCCCCAGGTACACCGAAATACCGCTCTCCTGGGCGCCAAACGAAGGCGACGCCGTCCGTTCGGCCCACGAGAAGTTCCGCTTCGGCCTCTTAGACTGGAAAGTCCTGGCGGAACTGCCGAACACTAAAAACTTCGAGTCCGCCACCTCGCTCGTCACCGAAGAAGACGTGGCCGGGACGTTCGCCTGCGGGCCGGACGCCGAGCAGCACCTCGCCGTCGCCCAGCAGTTCGTGGACGCGGGTTTCGACCATCTCGCGCTGGTGAACGCCGGTCCGGACCCGGACGGCTTTTTCGACTTCTTCACCGGCGAACTCGCCGAACCGATACGGGCGCTGACACCTCAGACACCTCGGTGAAATTCATAAAACTCTCGCGGCGGCGAGTGCTACGGAGCGTTCCCTGCGTTTACCGCCGCGGGCCGGAACCCCGGTATCCGCATCAGCTTTTGTAGACGTTATTGATGGTCCCCCGCACGGCCGAGCCACCCGTCCCGGCGCTCTTTGAGCCACGTCGTGCGCAGCCTCTCGGCCGCCTGCCGGGCCGGCATATCTTCTTCCGAGAGCTCGTCTACGTGTTTGTAGAAAGTCTTTCCACCGCTCATCAGGGTGACGAGCCCTTTCTCTGCCTGCCGCTGATCCGCGGTGGCCAACCGTTGCAGCGCGGCCGGTGGTTCCCCCGGTTGCGGTTCGCCTAGTACCCGGGCGAGTTGGCCGTCTTTGCGCAGTTCCAGTTCCCTATGCTCCGCCTGAACGAATGCCTTCCAGGCGGCGAGCCTGGTTCGCCGGGCCTCCTCTTGCTTGACTAGACGGCGCTCTTCATTCTGAACCCGATTTCGCTCCGCGGCCAGTTCCTGTTCCCGTTTCCAGGAAGGGTCATCCAGCCGACGCTGTGGGCTCTCGTTATCGGCCGGCCCACCGGGCGACCCATCCGCCATGTCGGTTGTCTCTTGATCTTTGTGCATGGCGTTTCCTTCCTGAGGCTAGCCCTGAAGACAAATGTTCGGACCGGCGAAGCCGCTCCTGTAAGGAGTCGGCAGTCGCCGGCCCGTGCAAGCCCGTGCAACAAACGTTGGTCGTGCCACAACACGAGCATTGTACCACCAATTACTAAACGGTGCCGGAACGCGAAACCCGCGCCCGCTTACGGGGCTTCGGGGCGTCGGTCGTAGAGTTTTCCGGCATAGCTCTCGATCTCCGCCCTCCGGAAGACTTTGTTCATCCAACGTTCGGGAATATCCTCCACACCGTAGAAAGCCCCCGCCAGTTGTCCGTAAACCGCTCCGGTGGTGTCGGTGTCATCGCCCAGGTTGACGGCTAGCAGGCATCCTCCCTCGAACGAACTGCTGTTGCAGAAAGCCCAGAGCGCCGCCTCCAGAGAACGCACCACGTATCCCGAACCCTCTATCTCCGGCGGCTGCCGGTCCTTGAACGAGCCCGCCGCAACCTCGTCTATCTCCGGCGCGAGCGGATGTTCTTCCCAGAGGCCGGGCATGGGGCTATAACGCTCAGAGAGCAACGCTTTTTTCTCGGCCCCGTTTGCCGCCCCGACCAGCAGGCCGCCGAAGTACCGGCAGGCGTCCACAGCGTTGCGGGCCCCGTGGGTCGTGCGGGAGCTATCTGCGGAACGTTCGATTGCCTCTTTCAGGTCGTGGGCGAAAAAGAGTGGGACCGGGGCGAGGCGCATAAGGGAGCCGTTACCGGCCTTGTTCGCGTTCTCGACGCCGCAGTACGGCTCCCCTATCTCTTCGAAGCGTTCGATGGCCTCGCGGGTCGTGCCGCCGATGCCGAAGCAGTGGTCCTTGCTGCTCAGGTATCCTTCGCGGTACCAGCGCCGGTAGCGTTCGAGTTGGTCGGTCGGGTCGAAGCCGCCGCGCTCGGCCAAGCTCTCTGCCAGGCACAGCGCCATCGAGGTGTCGTCCGTCCATTGTCCCGGCTCGACGCCGTGAAACCCGCCCCCGGTCATCTCCTCCACCGGCTCGAACCACCCGGCCCGCAACCCCTCTAGCGGCGCGCCGAGCGCATCTCCGACGGCGAGGCCGAGAAGGGAGCCTCGGTAACGGTCTATCTGTTCCATGCCGTTCATAATATCCTCACTTCGACGTTCACTACGCTGCAAGATGTGACCCAGATCAAAGCAGTGTACAATTTATCCATGACGATCTTTCGTTACGGGAAGACGTACTACGAGGAGGGTGAGTTCGCGCGTCGCACAGATGCGATGCCGGGCGATGAGTTGGACCCCATAGTGCGTATCGAAGAGAACCTGGGGACGGTCGAGATCCCTTGCGGCAAGCTGGATTGCCGGAGCAACTGCCTGGAATACCTGGTACGGGAACCCCGCCGCAATGAAGGCTACTCGTTGGCGGAGTGCAAGATCTCCGCGCTCGTAAGTATTCTTTAGCTGTAAGGGTTGGGCTACAGGTCTCAGCTTTCAGGTAGGTTTACCTCAAGAGAAGCCTTCAGCACGAAAAGTGTCTCTCCATTAAGCTTCGCTTTTAACTAGCATAGAGCATGCAGCGGCGACGTAGCCTCGGGAGAGTAGTTAGATTCCGCGTATAGTGCCTTCAGACGGTCTTCTTTATGGCCGGGTAGCGCTTCGCCTGACCAGAGAGGCTGCCTTTCGGTCTGCCGGGTGATCTTCCTCAGGGTTTCGGAGCACTCGCTGGTGTGCCTAGCAGGGGCAGGAGCGTTACGAAACTACGCAGTACGCGGTATGGCGTGAGCTTCTCTACAGATAATGGCTTCTCCCACGGCAGCCTTCGGTCGGCCACTATCCCACGAGCCAAAAGCAGTTGTGCGTAGGCGGCGAGGATCAGCCAGGTCCAGCAGTCGGCCTGCTCAGGATGACAACCCTTGGCTTCACCCATTCCAGCCGCTCCTTCCAGAATCGGATCGCGTGTTCTACGGAGAACCTGCGGCAGTATGCACGCCATAGTAGTTGAAGATCGGGCTCGCCTCTACCGTGCCACCACAGCCAGAGCTTTTTTGGCCGTCGGCGTCGCTCTCCGCTGGGTAGCCGCTCTACCTCCACGAGCACGACTGTACCTCGTACGACGGCGGCACTCTCGCTACCATAGCGCTCTGACGCCCGACGGGTCTTGGGATGCAAACCCGTCCACGCTCTTACTCTTACAGCTCCATAGCCCTCGGTTTGGCTGTGGTGTTCAGTGGTAGGTTCCGGCCACGTTTCGGGATTCTTGAGATCGAATTTCTCTCCGTGGCGAAATGACCTTCCTACCGTCCTCTGCAACAGAGGTTCAGGATCGAAGTAGAAGACACGGTCTGAGTGCAGTCTCACGAGGATCTGAACAGGGCAGACTCTTAGCTCTAGCTGCAATCTCACCGGATCGTAGCCAGCGTCGAATACGAACAGTGGATCGACGCTCTGCTCCGGTAGCCGACCAAGTAAGCTACGGATCTGCCCGGCGGCAATGAGGTCAGCATTCTCATTGGGACTCACACGCCAGGCGTCTGCGGGAGCGACCCAACTGTCACGACAAAAGCCAAGTTCGGCAATAAGCTGGTAAGACCAACCTGCGACGATCGGTTGGCCCGCAGAGTGCCGGCTCGGATGGTAATAGTAGCCTCTGTCGGGGCTACACTCGGCGTCGCAGCGAGGCCAGGAACTGCGGTCCACCGCATAGACGCGAGCGCGGTTGGGATTGTCTGCGCGCCGCAGCCCGGTGAGAAGATCCCGCACTCTCCCTTCGTCGATGCGTCCACGATCCAGGGCCGCGTAGAGACTGCCCCAGCCACGGCGGTGTACGGAGGTGAGGCTGAGGTGAACGGAAGAGGGAACCTTACCAGTGGTCAGTATAGCGTCGCAGAGCTCGAACAGAGCGTCGGCGCGTCCATCGAAGCATGCGTGAAGTTGCTTGCGAAAGTACCGAAGGCTATTCACGGAAGCCGCACCGGAGGCAGCATTGCAGCTTACCGCATTATCCAACAAAATCAGGTACTGGAGAAAGTGATCTGTTGCGCTTCCACGATCTCCTGGATCTCCATGTATGGGTACAAGGGTAGCGACTCCATAGTGTTCTGGGCATCTACTGGCCCGTCACTGCGCAACATGAGCCATGCCGCCGAACGGTCAGTGGACAAGTACGCTGCCAGCAGTACTTCTCTGTCCGCTAGCTCCTTCAGCCGCTCTCGTTCGTCCGGCAGCATCGCCGCGTCAGGCTCGCTGGTGAACGAGGCGGCAACCATATAGTCGGGCATGTTTTCTGCTTTCCCCTGATCGGTTTCGTTAGGTGGTCGCCCAAGGCTTCAAGACGATCTTACCCGTAGTACGCCGCTCTTCGAGCATCCGGTGCGCCTCTGCCGCCTGACTTAGTGGCAGCACGTGTCCTACCGGGACCTTCACCTGCCCCGACAAAACGTGCCCGATCAATCTCTGCATCGCATCTACTGCGGTTTCAGGTCGCATCCCGAACCAGAGCCCGAGGTTGAACGCTATTAACGACTGGTTGGGCGCGGGATCGTAGAACAGAGCTTGGGTCATCTCCGGGTCGAGCTGGAGGGAATCTCCACTGGAGCTCCCGTAGATCACCGCGCGTCCGAACGGTGCGAGACAGGACAGACTGTGCCCGAAAGTTGCGCCGTCGGCCATTTCTAGTAGCACGTCAACCCCATGACCGCCGGTCAACCCGCGGACACGCTCGGGCCAGCCTTCTTGTGTGTAGTCGACGGCGTAGTCAGCGCCTAGTTCCAGGACTTTCTCTCGCTTCTCGGGCGTGCTGGCCGCGCCGATCACAGTTCCTGCACCGCCGAGCTTTGCTAGCTGCACGGCGTAGCTTCCAACTCCTCCTGCCGCGCCTTGCACGAGAACAGCCTCGCCGGGCTGGAGGCGGGCCGCGTCCTTCAAGATCAGCAAGGCGGTCGAGCCTGCGATCACTAGTCCACTGGCGACATCGGGACTCAAGCCCTTAGGGGTCGGGACGACCTGCGGGGCGTTTGCCAACGCAAACTGCGCGTAGCCGGTCGAACCGTCATCGCCAACCAGTGCGAACACCGGGGTGCCGACCAGCGGATCGTCGATACCATCTCCGAGCGCCTCTACTGTACCCGCCACTTCGCCCCCCGGCGTGTAAGGCAGCGAAGTCGGAAACGGATAAACGTCGCCGCGCCGTCGTTTCACGTCGGAGAAGTTGACCCCGGCTGACTCGACCCTGATCAACACCTGTCCCGGTCCGGGTTGCGGGACCGGCACCTCTTCAAGCACCAGAACATCGGGGGCCCCAAAACTCTTTGCCAGGACGGTCTCCATAAGCTCATTGCTTTCCTTCAGCGTCATATTCAGTCTCCCTTCGTACTGGCGGCCGAATTATCCTCGTTGACGCCGGACCACCTTTAACGTCGCTAGAAGGAGATTAAAAGGAGCGGTCGTACTCATCTCTAACATTTTTGCGTTTCGTGGAACAATCTTGCTGTTGTTCTGTTATTAGGTTCGGGAGAGGACTATCCGCGGCGCAGGCGGGTAGGAGAGACGCCGACAAGACGTTTGAGGTGACGGCCCATGTGGCTCTGGTCTGCGAAGCCCGCGGTTGCGGCGATCTGGTGAAGTGGCAAGTCCGTATTTACCAAGAGCTCTTTTGACCTCTCGACTCGCTCTCGGATAACGTACTGGTGAGGCGACAGGCCGATAGATTCCTTGAACAAGCGGGAGAAGTGGTAGGGGCTGATGTTGGCTGCACGCGCGATCTCCGCAAGCGTGAGATTGCCGGCAAGGTTGTCGCCTACATAGTCGGTGGCCCGCTTGAGGGCGAGCCCGGAAAGGCCACCTTCGGGCTCACCGGAGGCTTTGCGCCGGGCGCTCCATCCGAGTGTGGAGTGTTCTCTGAGGAGATGCACGGCGAGCGCCCTTGCCAAAGCCTCTGCGAACAGACCTCCGCCAGGTGGTTGTGCAGCCTCGAGCTCGGGAAGAAAGGATCGTCCAATCCGCTCTATCTGTGGGTCGCGCGGTCCTAGACCACCAACGATCTCGACTGCATCGGCATCCACTCCGGCTCCCTCGGCTGCCTCACTGATCAACGCTGGCGCAAGATACACGTGTAGGCTGTCCGCCCCGCTCTTGTCCTGCTCTCCCCAGCGCCATTCACTAGCAAGCCCCGCCGGGACAACTACTGAGTCTCCCTCGACCACGAGCTTCTCACGCTCACGTCCCTCGCCTGACCTCTGAGCTATGTCAACCGGACGACCAAGGTGTAAGACGACGAGGTGATTCGACAAGGGTGGCACTACGATCTTCCCAGATGCCGGGCGGAACCGCTCCACCTCGACGTCGTCCCACACGCGCCCTGGACTCTGCGAGACGGCCGAGCCGGGCAGCGCCCGTGCCAGGTTAGGCATCACTGGAGATTTATTTTCTCCCGAGCCTTTACCGTCCATTGCCAACTTCATCTACGGATGCGCACGTCACGATAATATTCTAGCCTGACGTAGCTCGCTTCGTGGCAATACCGATGTGAGCACCACACTAAGTTGAGGTAAGAGATCCAGCAACTCACATAGTTAAATTGGAAGTTAAGAAGACTGTCGTATATTCTGGCGGTCGCCACAAACTACGAGAGCAGTCATTGGGCTGATGCCTGACACCTGAAGCCTACACGTCTTCGTATTCGTAGTGTTTCTGCGCGGGCTGGCGTCCTCCGGTATACAGATGGAAGAGCAGTCCGCCGCCGAGAGGACCGAGAAAGAGCCCGGCGAGGCCGGCGGGTAGGAGGTCGCGGGCGATGGTCCAGGCTACGAGCAAGGGCGTGCCGGGGGCGAAGTTGGAGCTGCGTATGAGGTTTAGCGGGTCGAGGACGCCGCCACCGGGAAGTATCCCCGAAGCGTAGACGCCGAGGGTTAGCAGGCCGGAGATCAGGCCCATCAAAAGCCCGAGTCCCACGCTCAGGGTAAAGCGCGTGCCGAGCGAGGCAGAGGCTTCATCGGGGCCGGAGCCTTGTCGGGCGATCAGAAAGCCGCCGAAGACCGGCGCGGCGATCAGGCCGGCCAGCAAGCCGACGCCCATGTACACGGCTACGAGCCGGGTAAAACCTTCTCCGTCTTGCAGTAGAAGAAGTATGATGGGGCTCGGGAAAAGGGACTTTATTAGCGCGAAGCCCAAACCATAGAGGGCACCGAGGCCCAAGAGCCGGACGAAGGTCATGGCCCTCCTTTCACATCGGGCCTTGCGGCCCGGTTGAACAGCGTTTCGAAGGCGGCACCGGGCGACATCCTCCACAAGGCGTCCGGCCCCGAGAACCGGTTACGGGCAAAGAACGTCACCGCGCCGCAACCTCTCTGCCCGCCACCCGGTTTATGGAAAGGCCGGTGAGCGGCGCCAGTGCGACGCCGGCCAGCAGGGCGTAGACGAGGACGGTGCGCGCGACGATGGCGCTCTGCAGGAACATGCTCGGTTGTGATACCAGGAGATAAATAGCTTTCGGGGTGGCGGTAGAGAACCCGGTCATGGTTATGGTCATCGCCAGCCAAATGGAAAGGGTTGCGAGAACCCCGACCGCGAGCGCCTGCAAACTCCCGGTCAGGAACCCGGAGAGCAACCACTTCGGCCAGCCTTCTTTACTGCGGTGGCTTCGAGTCTGGTTTGCCCACCGGCCGGAGGTCCAGGTCCCCAAAGCACCGCTCGAAGCAGCGCACAGCAGCGCGGAAACCAGGAACGGGCTAAGGTTCAACGGGCCGTCGAACGCGACCATCGCCGGTACCAGGGCCAGCACGAAGCCCCAGAGGGCGCCGGCGGCGAGCAGAAGGTTGCGGGTGGAACTTACCATTACCCCGCTATAAATACACTTCCCGCCGCCGAACGTCAGCAATACTTTTCACGAGCCTCTACTCCACGCCCTCGCCCCCGGTATTCTCTTCGACCCAGACGGTCTTGGCGTTGACGAACTCCCGGATACCGAAGATGGATAGTTCGCGACCGTAGCCGGACTCCTTTACGCCGCCGAAGGGAACCTCCGGGGTGGATTCGGTCATCTTGTTGACGTAGACCATGCCGGCCTCGATCTCCTCTATGAACTGCTCCCGTTCTCCCCCGTCGTTGGTCCACGCGCTGGAGCTAAGTCCGAAGGGGCTGTCGTTGGCGAGCCGGATCGCTTCGTCTACGTTTCCGACGCGGAACATGGAGGCTACGGGGCCGAAGATCTCCTCCGCATAAGCCGGCGAGTCCTTAGGGATGTCCGTCAGCACCGTAGGCGGATAGAAGTTGCCGGGACCGTCCAGCGGCTTGCCGCCCGTGAGCACCCGCGCCCCGGCCTCGACCGAGTCCCGGACCTGCTGGTCCACGTCTTCTAACATCTGCTCCGTCGCCAGCGGTCCCATGTCCGTGTCCTTGTCCATCGGATCCCCAACGGTGAGCGCCGACATCGCCTCCACGTAGCGGCTCTCAAAGTCCTCGGCAACCTGTTCGTGGACGATAAAGCGTTTGGCGTTGATGCACGACTGGCCGTTGTTTAGCGTCCGGGCTGTCACGGCGGTGCTTACGGCTTCGTCGAGATCCGCGCTCGGCATCACGATAAACGGGTCGCTGCCGCCGAGCTCCAGCACGGACTTCTTTACGTTCTCCCCGGCGGCGGCGGCGACCTTGCTACCGGCGGGTCCGCTGCCGGTAAGGGTGGCGGCCTTTACCCGCTTGTCGTCTACGATGGCCTGGACCTGATCGCTCCCGATCAGGAGCGTCTGGAAAGCCCCTTCCGGAAAGCCCGCCCGGTGGATGATGTCTTCTATGGAAAGCGCGCACCGCGGGACGTTCGAGGCGTGCTTTAGCAGGATCACGTTCCCCGCCATGAGCCCTGGCGCGGCGTGCCGAAAAACCTGCCAGAACGGGAAGTTCCACGGCATCACGGCCAAAACCGGCCCGATGGGCTGGTAGCGGACGTAGACCTTGGCACCCTCCATTTCTATCTCTTCGTCGGCCATAAAGCGCTCGGCGTTCTCCACGTAGTAGCGGCAGCCGCGGGCGCACTTGTTGGCCTCTGCGACAGCCGCCGCGAGCGGTTTGCCCATCTCCTCCGTAATGATGCGGCCGAACTCCTCGGCTTCTTCTTCCAAGATCTCCGCCGCCCGTGTCAGCATCTGCGCCCGCTCTTCGAAAGAAGTCTTCCGGTACTCGTCGAAGGTCTCGGTGGCGCGCCGGAGCTTCTCTTCGACTTGTTCGTCTGAGAGCGGCTCGAAGGTCTCTACTTCTTCACCGGTCGCCGGGTTGATCGTGGATATAGCCATTTTTTAGCTCTCCTATAACTGGTCGTCAATTCCCACAAAGGTAAATATACACCTTGTTTGGCGTGTACCCTGGGGTTCCGACCTTTAATCCACCGCCCTACATCGCGCCTGGTCTTCCAAAGCCGCCTTTAGCAGTTCGTGGAGTTCGGCATCGCGGCCCACCGGGCGACCATCCAACTCCGTGACCTCCTCTACGCCGCGGACGTTGTTGACGCAGTAGAGCGGGCCACCGAAAGTATTTAAAAGCTCACCCTCCCGGACGGTCCCGGCTTCCAACAGCGCACGACGGGCCACACCATCCAGAACCGTACCGTCCAGCGGCGGGGTGCAGGCTACGCCACCGGCCACACCCACCAGGTTGGAGACCGTAGCTTCTACGATCCTCTCGTCCCGCTCGAATACAGCCTCGCTGCAACCAGCGGCCTCGGCCTGGTGCAGCGCCAGGGCGTTCGGGAGGTAGTTCAAGGTCTTATGGGCCGCGAGAGGGCCGCGGGCGTCAGGGACCGTGATCGCCTTGAGTGGCGGACGGGGCTCCGGTAGGCCGGAAGCCGCAACGATCACCGTGGGTTCTCCGGCGTTCCTCATCGAAGGCCCACACCCCCCGACACCGCGGGTAACGGTAACCTTCAACACGCCCTCCGCCATTTCGAGCCGCACGGGTAGTCTTTGGCACGCGTCCGTCAGTTCCTCGATAGGAGGCGGTTGCAGATACAGCGCCGCCGCGTCTTTTAGCAACCGCTCCAGGTGCCACTCCAGAAAGTCCGGGCCACCCCCGGAGACCCGCATGGTAGTGAAGACGCCGTCCCCATAAGCCAGTCCCCGGTCGGTAACGGGGACGCGCGCCTCGTCTGCGGGCACGTACGCCCCGTTCAGGTAGACGAGGTTCACGGCGGGCCCGCCCCGAGGCACTCCAGAAGGGCCGCGGCTTTGGCGACGGATTCGCGGTATTCGCGGGCGGGGACCGAGTCGGCGACGATGCCGCCGCCGGCCTGGGCGTAGGCGACGCCGGCTTTCAGCAGGATGGTGCGGATAATGATGTTCATGTCCATAGAGTTCTTGCCAAGACAGCCGAAGGAGCCCGTGTAGAGGGATCGGCGGACGGGTTCCAGCTCTTCTATGATCTCCATACAGCGGACCTTTGGGCAGCCGGTTATGGTGCCGCCGGGAAACATCCCAGAGAGCAGGTCAACCGCGTCTTTCTCCGGCGCGAGTTCTCCTGCTATCTCGGAGACTATGTGGACGACGTGCGAGTAAGTCTCGGTCGTCATGAGTTCTTGTACCCGGACCGTGCCGTAAGCCGCGGTGCGTCCGAGGTCGTTACGCTCCAGGTCCAGGATCATGGCGTGCTCCGCCCGTTCTTTGGGGTCCAGCAGCAGCCCGTTCGATGCTTCTCCCCGCGGATACGTTCCGGCGATGGGCCGCGTGGTGGCCGTCCGTTCCGAGAGCCGCACGAGCAGTTCGGGGGAGCTGGAGACCGCCGCGAAGCCCGGGAAAGAGAGCATCCCGCCGTAAGGAGAAGGATTAACGGACCGTAGTGTACCGTAGAGCGCGACCGGGTCGTCGTCGAACGGCACCTCGAAGCGCTGGGCGACGTTTACCTGAAAAACGTCCCCGGCCCGGATGTACTCTTTTATCCTCCTAACAGCCCGCTCGTATCCGCCGTTCCCCATGCTCGACCGGACCACCAATACCGGATCGGGACTTTTCGCGAGAAGTGGCGACGCTCCTTCGAGCGTGCAGAGTATCGGCTGCGGGTCCTCTCCGGCCGGAACGGAGACCCAGGCCTCACCGTTCTCGGCGCCTACCGTATAGCGGGGCAGCATGAACTGCGCGGTGGGAAGCTTCAGGTCGTCTTCGGCAAGGGCTGATAGACGCTCCAAATGTCGCACCGCATCGTAGGAAAGGTAGCCGAAGAGACCCGCACCGCCCTCCAACGGGTGGGTGTCTCCAGAGATCCAAGCTAGGGAATCTCGCAGCATCCCGAACGGCGAAACGTCGTTTTCCGGGATCAGATTTCTCTCGGGCTCGAAGGCGAGCACCGAAGCGCCCCATCCTTCGCCTTCGAGCAAAACGAACGGGTCCGTCCCGGGAACGAGCCCCAGCGCCGGAACGAGGGCGGCCAGGTCTAACGGCCGGCTGGTCGGGAAGCGATGGATCTCACGGTCGCCCGAAGCGTCCGTTCTTCGCGCCGCGCTATCCAGGGACCGCTTCACGGCGCAATACTACCGCCTCGCCCGTAGCCCGTCATACGACCGCGGCGGTTACAATTGATGGTCCATGCAAGAGACTCTCTCCAAAAACCCCCGGGACGTTCTGGTGCGCCGGGCCCAGGAAGCGGGCTTCGACCTCGTCGGCATCACGGGTGCGGAGCCGCTGCGGGAAGGCGGCGAGCGGTTGCGGAAGTGGCAGGAGGCCGGGATGGCCGCCGACATGGGCTACATGCACCGTCCGGTGGAACTTCTCTCGAACCCGAAGAAGTTGCAGAAGAGCGCCCGGAGCGTCGTCTCTTTGGGTGTCTCGTACTATCCCGGCGACCACCCGGAAAACCCGGGTGGCGGAAAGGTCGCCCGGTACGCCTGGGGCCGCGACTACCACGAGGTTATAAAAGAGCGACTGTATCGTTTGCGTAAAGAGTTGGAAAAAGAGCTGGGGACGAAGGTAAAGGCCCGGGCTTTTACCGACGCCGTCCCGCTGCTGGAACGTTCGGCGGCGCAGCACGCGGGGCTCGGTTTTTTCGGACGGAACTCGTGTGTTATCAACGGGGGGATCGGCTCGTACTTCTTTATCGCGGACCTGATCCTGGACCTGCAACTCGAACCCGACCCGCCCGGCTCCGGAACTTGCGGCAAATGCACCCGCTGCATGGACCGTTGTCCGACCGGCGCCATAAAATCCCCCGGCGTGGTGGACGCCCGGCTGTGTATCTCATACCTCACCATCGAGAACCGCGGCGAGATACCGCGCCACCTGCGCCCACTGGTCGGGGACTGGGCCTTCGGCTGCGACATCTGCCAGGAAGTCTGCCCGTACAACAAGACGAAAGCCGCTCGCAGCCGGTGGCCGGAGTTCAGCGCCGGAACGGGCGCGGGGCCGTACCTGCAAATAATCGAGGTGCTGGGCATTCGGACCGAGGAGGAGTTCGAGAGGCACTTCGCCGGCACGCCGCTCACCCGGCCGGGCCGGGCCGGTCTCCTACGGAACTGCTGCGTGGCCGCCGGAAACCTGCGGCTCGAAGAGGCGGTCCCGGTATTGGCGGAATGTTTGGGTGAGGACCCATCGCCGCTCGTCCGGGGGCACGCGGCCTGGGCGTTGGGTGAAGTCGGTGGTCCGGAGGCTCTCGCGGCCCTGAAAGAAGCTACAGAGGGCGAAGAGGACGACTGGTGCAAAGAAGAGTTGGCGTTAGCGTCGAAAAAAGCGGACCGAGACGCTTCGGTAGGTTAGAATAGGAAGGCTATGGCGGATCAAGTAAACTATTACGAGGTGCTCGGCGTCTCCCGACGCTCCTCGCAAAGCGAGATCAAGAATGCTTACCGGCAGCTCGCCAAGGAGCGCCACCCGGACCGGCCGGACGGAAACGCCCGGGAGTTTGCCCTGCTGCAAGAGGCGAACACCGTCCTCTCGGACCCGGACCGTCGCCGCCAACACGACGAGGCCCTGGACCTCGCCCATGCCGCCGACCAGCTCGCCGGCCTGCAACTAGACTTCGACTCGGCCGAGGACGAGCTCTCCGGCCGCCGTCGGCAGCGCCAGTCGCAGAGCGGTCCGGGGCTCGGTGAGCGACTGCGGGGCCGCTTCGGGCGCAAAGAGCAACCCGACGGCGGAAACAACGGTCAGAGCCAGGGACGAAGCCGCGGACGGGGCCAAACTCGGGGCCGTTATCGGGTCGAGAGCGAGGCCCGCTGGTACGAGCCGCAAGACTTCGACCCCGAACCCATAACCTGGAAGACCGGCGCCACCTCGTTTATTGTCGCGCTGGTGATTTTCGTGGCTATGGGCCAGGTCGGTTTGTGGGCCGCCAACCCGGAATCTGCCGGCTTTATGTCGTGGGCCGAGCTTCTCTCGCCGCTCATGCCCATCCTCTACACCGCGGCCGGGGTGATCCTGGCGTACTTCGCTTTCCGGTCTGCGGGCTACGCGGCGATGGCGCTAGTCTTTGTGGCAAGTCTCATCGTCGGGAACCAGCAGACGGCCGGGGGTGGTCCCGAAGGGCTGCTGCAATACACCACCCTGGGCATAATAGCGTTGCTCGTGGTGATCTGGCTCGGCCACCGCCGCGACCAGAACTCCCGCCGCTAAAGAATATCTCACACCCGAATACCCGAATCGAGGAACCGCATGACTTCTACCGTCGAGATCGAAACCTTCCTACGCCGTTTCGAAGAGCGCACCGCTCCGGTCGAAAAAGCCGTTAGCGAAGCCTGGTGGAGCCTGGCTACCACCGGCACGGAAGAAGCCCAGCAGGAACTGGTCCGCGCCGGAAACGAATACAACCGCCTCTTCTCCGACAAAGCCGAGTACGAAAAAGTGTTGGGCTGGTACGAAGACCGGGGTTCCCTCGAAAACCTTCTGCTCCGGCGACAGGTCGAGGTACTCTACCGCGCTTACGCCGGCAACCAGGGAAATCCTGAAGTTCTGGAGCGCATAGAGAACCTAGAAGCAAAGGCGAACGCGACCTACAGCAACCACCGGGCGGAGGTTGGCGGCGAGGAGATCGGGGAGAACGAAGTCCGGAACATACTCCGCGCCTCAGAGGACGTTGCGCTGCGCCAGGAGGCTTGGGAAGCCTCAAAGACCGTCGGCCGCGAGGTGGAGGAGACGGTGCGCGAGTTGGCCCGCCTCCGCAACCAGTTGGCAGTCGAAGCCGGGTACGAGAACCACTACTATCGTTCCCTCGACCTGCAAGAGATAGACGCCGGAGAGCTGGCCCGTATTATGGCCGATCTCGAATCCGCGACCGAGATTCCGTTCCGTGAACTGAAAGAGAACCTAGATGCCGACCTGGAAGAGAAGTTCGATGCTGAAGTTCTCATGCCGTGGCATTTTTCGGACCCGTTTTTTCAAAGCTGCAAACAAGACCCGACTGCGTATTCGGATTCGCGAGAGGGTTCGAGGGGTGAAGCTGGAGTAGATAACAATGGGAACGCAAATGCCGAGCTGGATGTGGATCGTTTCTTTCGGGACAAGGACCTCGAAGGCCTGACCCGCAAGACTTACGACAACATGGGTTTGGAGGTCCGGGATGTCCTGGCGAGGAGCGATCTCTATGAGCGCGAGGGCAAAAGCCAGCACGCTTTTTGTCTTGGTGTCGGACGGAATTATCCTTACGACGTGCGGGTGCTCGCCAACGTAAAGTCTGACTCGTACTGGGCCGAGACGATGCTGCACGAGTTCGGGCATGCTGTGTACGACAAGCACATCAACCCGAAGCTCCCTTATCTCCTGCGGTCCATCGCACACATTAATACTACGGAGGCTATTGCGCTGATGATGGGCTCTCTGGCGGATGATCCGGACTGGCTTTCATCCGTCGCTGGGGTTCCGGAATCTGAACTCGGCGCGAGTCGCGAGTACATTATTGGGCGGGAGAAAGCGGATCGTCTGGTCTTTACCCGCTGGGCGCTCGTAATGTTCCATTTTGAGCAGGCGCTCTACGCTGATCCCGACCGCGATGACTTGAACGACGTGTGGTGGGACCTGGTCGAACGCATACAGCTAGTGAAGCGTCCGCCCGGCCGAAACGAACCCGATTGGGCCGCGAAGCTGCACGTTGCTCTTGCGCCGGTTTACTACCATAACTACGCGCTCGGGCATCTCACCGCCGCCCAGTTGAGGAGCTACATGGAGAGCTATATTACCCGCGGTCCGTTCTTTATGAGCGAGGTGGCAGGACGCTACCTGTTAGAAGCAGTTTTCGGCCCCGGCGCCCGCGACGATTGGCAGACCACCATCACGCGGGCCACCGGCGCCCCTCTTGACCCGGATCACTTTGTTGAGTCGCTCCGGTAGTGGGTTGATGAGTCCACTCTTCAGGGTTCATAGCAGGGCGAGGGACCTTCGCGGTAGAAAGATGTTGGATCCCCTTCGCCCGCTTTGGCTTGGAGGGCGTTTTCGACTCTTATATACCGGTAGTGCCAGGGCTCGTAGCCGACGCCCGTTTCCTGTTCCCGGTCCTCTCCGCAAGACACAACGAACCCGTACCGGGCGGCGTTCTCATCCAGCCATTGTCCCGCGCTGGTTTGGGCAAACTCGGGAACCAACTCGTAATTGGTCTCGGAGCTTGCGAAGTCTACCGCAGTCCCGAGTTGGTGTTCGCTCTGACCGGGGGGCACGCTCAGTTTGCCGGCATCTTCACCGTACTCGTCTTTGAACCACTCGAATGTTCCGCTTTGCTCCCAATATGACCGGTACCCGGAAGCTACCAGAACTTCCACACCATCCTGGGCGGCGTTAGAAACCAGGTCTCCGAGCTGTACTGCAGCTTCCCGGCGCAGCAGGTCTTCGGCCCCACGGGCGTATACTCTGTAGTTGCTCAAGTAGACCAGGTCCGGGGGCACGTAGTCGGCGGTTAGAGTATGGTCCGGGCCTACCATTAACAGCACATCCGCACAGTCAGCGGTCCGCGCAATCTCTCGTGTGGTGTCTTCCGGTACGCCGTTCTCCGGTACGCCGTCTGCGGACGCATCTTCCAGGCTGGGAGATGCTATATCTTCAGAGTAGGGATGCGTGACGTTACTCACCTAGCCGCCGTTTGCATTGCTACCGTTTCTGAACTCCATAATGACAAAACCGGAGACAAGGGCCGAGAGACAAAATAGTATCAGGAGGGTGATACTCCAGGTGACCGCGTAGGCCTGCTCGACCGATAAATTCTGTATCCTACGGGGCATGGAGCAAAACGTACCGCAGTACGCGTACGATGTCTAGATCTCCTGCGTTCGAGTCTTTTCGGTCGGCGAAATCAGCCGGTCCCGGACACCGGGATCTTGACTCCCTCGAAAGTCCCGTCGCGGGCGCTCTCGGCGCCTACTTCGAGCGTCGCCCGACCGCGGAACCGGGGCAGGTCCAACGTAGTCTCGAAATATCCCCAGGTGGCCGTCCAGTCGTTGCTCATAACGGTCTGCCGGATGAGTTCCCTGCCGGAATCATCGGTCAGGACAACCGTGTTCGACGCTTCCGGGTTACGAGAGTATCCACTAATAGTCAACGAGCCACCCACCACCGTATCCCGCCGTGGCTCGACCAACACGGTACGTTCGCCCTCGGCCGGGAGCGGGAAATCTAATGTAGCCTCCGACGGCTTGAAGTCCACGACGATCCGGGCCGGCCCCAACATCTCCACCACCCGGTAAGTAAAGGCCGCCGCCGCGAAAACATCCACGAACAGGCCGCCTTCCGGTGCCCGCACGACGTGAAAGTTCTTTAGCAGGGGACCGCCGAACATGCCACCGGAGACTTGGGTCATGCTGGCCGAAGGCACCGCGATGCGCAATAAACCATCCCCATCCGGACTACTCAAAACCCACTCCGGCACGGATCCGGCCGGCCGGCCCCCGGCGCTAAGGTCTATTACGACCCTTTCGAAACCTTCGTGGACCCCGTACCGGACGCCGAGCAAGCCGTCCGCCCCGTAACCTTCCCCTCCGCGAACTCGCGGGTCCGCGACGAAAGGAACTGATGGCTGTGTCCCCGGTGGCGCCGCAAAGTCTTCTCCAGCCGGAGATGCCGAAGAAGCCGCTGAAGAAGATGTCGCTCGTTCTGGCCGCTCAACCTGTTCCATCTGCGTAACCCCGGTTTGCCCGGCGGTAGAAGACACCCCTACCGTCGCCTCTACCTCAGAAAACGCGCCCGAGGAGACGCCCGCGGTAGTTGGGGTCCCGGTCCGTTCCACCACCTCTCCGGAAACTACCTCGCCGGTGGACCCCAGTTCGCCGCCAACAGAACCTGCGCTGGAGCAGCCGGCAACGAACGCAGCCGCGAGCAGTGTAAACAGTGGAAAAAAGACCCGCTGTTTCATGCCGGTAAATGATCCCCCTCGCATTTCATGCCGGGGATTATAGAGGATAATTTTTGCGCGAGGCTTGAAGAAGTATTTCGGTAAGGTTGCGAAACGCCTTATTTAATGCATTTTCGTCAGGTGTCTGTCGTACAGACCGTGTTATGTCGTCTCGCACCGAACATCACCGCACTACTCCGAGTTTTCATCCCGGTAGTTTACCGAACTCTCCGAATGAGCTGTTGGCCCGAAACCCACCGCGCAGGTCCGCAGGTCTTTCGGGATTCTGTAACCTACCTTGCTTACTGCGTTGTCGGCGGTTAAGAGCACCTTTATTGCAAGAGTGTACTATTTTGTTACAATGCGCGCACCACCGATCAATCTACCTGCAAAAGGAGCACCAAGGTGAGAACCACTCTGCAACCGGGCCTGACAAACAGGCTTACCAAGTACCTTCGGGTCACCCAGCAGCTTATAGAAGAAGGCCGGGACGCGGTTTCTAGCAAGGAGCTCGGGGATTTTACCGGCATAAACCCCGTACAGGTACGCCGGGATCTGAACGCCATCGGGTTTTCGGGGACGCGGGGGGTCGGCTATCAGGCCTACGACCTCGTGGAGGCCGTGCGAAATATTTTGGGGCTTCGCCAGACCTACAACATCGCCCTGGTAGGCGCCGGCAACCTCGGCAGCGCCATCGCCAGCAGCACCATTCTTCCCAAGCGTGGGTTCGTCATCCACGACGTCTTCGACAACGACCCGGACAAGGCCGGCCGGACCGTCGGAAACGTCGTCGTCAAGCACATAGACGAGCTAAAGAAAAGCGTTGCGGAGGCCGACGAGATTATCGGCATCGTCGCCACCCCTTCGGCGGCCGCCCAAGACGTCGCCGACCAGATGGTGGACGCCGGTATTCGGGTGGTCCTCAACTACACCGACGTGCTGCTCCACGTTCCCCCCAACGTCGATGTCCACCGCATAGACCCGACGGCCCAACTAATGCATACCCTATATTATCTCACCCAGGTGGGAGAAGCGTCCTAGAGGTTTCAGACTTCAGGTCTCAGACTTCAGCCAAACGGCTACCGGTGGAAGTTTACCGGTAGCCGTTTTTTGCAGTACGTTTGCAGTATGATGCGCTTGGCGGAGACTATTTGGGTTTACCTGAATCCTGAAAAAGAGGAAGAGCCTGAGACACTAAGGGGTGATAGGTGGGGAAAGGGAAAGGAGGAGTAGCGCCCCAGGCTCTTTAATTGTGTCGATTTGGTTTCGCACCAACCGACTACGAGTATATTAACGTGCTCGTCACACTTTGTAAAGGCCTTGGAACAGGAAATCTAGAAACTTTTCGTAAATATCTGCGGGTTGCACATATTAATGTACCACATTACGGTCTCTAGGTTCTCGGAGGGTGTATCACGTAGACCACCCGTCCTTGTACGAGCACTTTATCCGCGGGGACCACGATATCGTCGTAGCCGGGGTTCTCCGCCTGGAGCCTTATCAGGCCGTTCTCCCGGAAGAGGCGCTTTACCGTGACCTCTTCGCCCCCGTCCAGGAGCACTATGGCGACGGTCCCTGACGGCGGGGATTCGTTCTCCTCGACGACGAGCAGGTCTCCTTCTTCTATGCCGGCATCTACCATGCTCTGTCCCACCACCCGCAACAGGTAGCGCTCCCTGCCGGAGCTAGAGATCAAGAGCTCGGCGACCAGCGAATAGGCGTCGTCCCCGATGGATACGGCTTCTAGCCCGCGTCCGGCGGCTATTCTTCCCAATAGCGGCGTTCCCGACAGGGCGGCGCCCCATCCTCTATGGGTCAACCTCGTTCCTCGGGCCCGGCCGGATACCCGCTCGACGTAGCCAGCCTCCTCTAGCTTCGTCAGGTGTACGTGGGCACTCCTTGAACTCTTAAATCCCATCGCGGATGCTACCTCCCGCTGGCTAGGAGAACCCTCTCCCCGCATGCTGCGACGCGCCAAGAAGCCGAGGATCTCTGCTCCCCTCGTCCCTAGCTCCTCGCCCAATATACCTCCCCGTCCGTACAAATCCGGCCCAAAACCTTGCCAAATACCTCGAATAAATAATTCTACTCGTTGCGCACCCAAAAGTAAACATTTGCTTACTCTAAGGTACATGCTGTAGACTAGATGGGAAAACGAGAAAGAGGAGCGTCTCCGATCCGGGACCTCTGGGGAAATCTGCCCGTCCGGCTACCAACCAAGAGCGGTTTCTCCAGAGGTTTTTGAGGGGATGAAGACGCTCGCCCTGTTACGGATTATACCGTAGGTGGCGGCGCGCCTCATCCCACGATTCTCCGTTTGGGGACGGTTTACCAACCGAAAGGAGAAGGGTTGAGGAAGGTGTTGGAAGCCGGTCGAGAAGAGAGCTTGGGCGCCGAGGGGCATACTCGGGAAGAGTTACGGGTGCGCTTTTTCGGTGGCTTCGAGGTCGTTTACCGGGGCGAGGTCGCGGGTTTGGGACGTAACTCCAGAGCGGTGGAGATCTTCAAGCGGTTGTTGGCCCAGAGTCCTCATCCGGTTTCTCAAGACATCCTGATGGAGTGGCTGTGGCCGGAATCCGGGTTGCGGAGGGCGCGATGGTCTTTGAACTCCGCCGTCTACGCGCTCCGCAAGGTACTGGGTGAGAAGTTGCCGGTCGACCTCTCTGGTTGCGTGGTGCTCGATGGGGGCCGTTACCACCTGTCGCCGGGGTTGCGGACCCATTCAGACGTTCGGGAGTTCGACGTCCTCCGTGAGCGGGGGCTGCGGTTAGAGCGGACCGGAGAGATAGAGGAGGCCATCGGGGAATATGAAGCTGCTGTAGGACTGTACCGGGGCGATTACCTGGTCGAGGACCTCTACGAAGATTGGACCATGATCGAGCGCGAGCGGCTCGCCGGCGGGTACGTGAACGTGCTGGAGAGGCTCTCCGATTACTACCTGGACGACGGTCAGCTTCAGGAAAGTGCCGAATTCTGCTACCAAATCCTCCGGAAAGATCCCTACCACGAGGAGAGTTACCGGCGGCTCATGCGCTGCTACTCACGCCTCGGACTAAAAAGCCGGGCGGCTCAACAGTACGAGTTGTGCCGGCGCATGCTCGGTCGCCTGTACGGCACGTCACCCGCAGTGGAAACGCAGACTCTTTACGGACGCATGCTGCGCGGCGGAGCTATCTGACGTAAAGAGATACTAACTTTCTTCCTCTACGACCTTTTCGTACTCCCCGGCGGAGAGTAGGTCGGCCTGTTCGGAGGTCCGGATCTTCAGGATCCAACCCTCCCCGTAAGGGTCTTCGTTGACCTGTTCGGGCGAGTCATTCAAAGCGCCATTTACCTCCACCACCTCGCCCCCCATCGGCGCGTAGAGGTCCGAGACGGCCTTGACGGACTCTATGGTGCCGAACGTATCGCCGGCTTCGAGGCTGTCGCCTTCTTCCGGCAGCTCGACGAAGACCACGTCGCCGAGCTCCTCCTGGGCGTGGTCGGTAATACCGACGGTGACCACATCATCCTCCACGCGGACCCACTCGTGGCTTTTAGTGTATTGAAGCTCCTGCGGTACGCTCACTCTGTCCCCCTGGCTATCGCTTTTCACGTTTGTAGAACGGCACCTGCACGGTGCGGGCCGGGATCGTCCGGCCCCGGATCTCTACCCGGAAACTATCTTCTACGTTCGGGGCGACGAGCGCAAGCCCTATCGCCTCGTTCAGCGTCGGAGACATAGTTCCGCTGGTAACTTTGCCGACGGTCTCGTCGTCCACTTTCACGGCATGGTCGTGGCGTGCGATGCCCCGCTCCTCCAACTCGAAGCCGACGAGCTTCTTACGGGGGCCCTGTCCTTTTTCCCGCTTGAGCGCGTCTTGGCCGATGAACTCCTCTTCCTTATCCAGGTGGACGGCGAAGCCGATGTTGGCCTCCAAAGGTGTTGTCTCCGGATCTAGCTCGTTGCCATAGAGGCACATCCCGGCCTCCAGGCGCAACGTATCCCGCGCCCCGAGGCCCGCGGGCGCTGCCCCAGCCTCGACGAGCTTGCGCCAGATGCCGGGCGCGGAGTCCAGGCCAACGTAGAGCTCGAAGCCGTCTTCGCCCGTGTAACCCGTGCGGGAAATGATAGCCGGGGCGCCGTCTATCTCACCTTCGACAAAACGGAAAGGCTTTATCGCTGAGAGATCTTCGTCCGTGAACTGCTGCAGAATACTCTCGGCCTCCGGTCCCTGGAGCGCGAGCAGCGCCCAGTCCTCGGATTCGTCGGTGAGTTCTACGTCGAGGTCTTCTATGTTTCCGTGGAAGTGTTGCAGGTCTTTTTCGCGGTTGGAGGCGTTGACGACGACGAGGAAGTCGTCCGGGCGTTTGTAGACGATCACGTCGTCCACCGTTCCGCCATCCTCGTAGCAGACCGCACAGTAGCCGGCCTGCCCCTCTTCTTGCTGCGAGACGTCCCGGGTGACGAGCCGCTGCACGGCCTTTTCGGCGTCCGGTCCGCGAAACACAGCCTCGCCCATGTGCGAAACGTCGAAGAGACCGGCTTTCTCGCGTACAGCTTTGTGCTCGGCTTTTATGCCATCATACTGGACCGGCATCTCGTAGCCCGCGAAGTCCACGAGCTTTGCGCCAGATGCTTTGTGCTCGTCGTAGAGTGGGGTGTGGCGCAGTCTTCCGGAAGCCATCGCGCTACCACTTGGCCTTGAGCTGGCGGGCGGCGCGGGCCTCGTCGAGGCGTTTTGTGGGGGCTCCGGTCGGGGCTGCTTCGAGTTCTTCGGGTGTGGTCTCGGCAAGCTCCAGCATCGCGCCGATAAAGTCGTCGAGGGTTTCTTTGGACTCGGACTCGGTCGGCTCGATGAGCATGGAGTCCTTTACGACGAGGGGGAAGTAGATCGTTGGCGGATGATACCCGTGGTCTATGAGCCCTTTGGCGATGTCCAGCGCCTTCTTTCCCTCGGGCGGCTGCACCACGACCTCGTGCTTGCAAAGCTCGTCGTAGGGGATGCGGTAGGTGCCCCGGAGCTTCGCCCGGACGTAGTTGGCGTTCAGGACGGCCATGTCCGTTACGTCACGCAGTTCCGGGCCGTGCATCCTGATGTAGTTCCAGGCCTTGAGCAGAACCCCGAAGTTGCCGTGGAAGGTGGCGACGCGCCCGATGCTCTTCTCCGGCCGGGCGAGCGTGTAGGTATCGCCGTCTTTCTCTACGACCGGGTCGGGGCGGAAGAGGGCGAGGACGTCGGAGCAGGCGATGGCACCGGAGCCGGGTCCGCCGCCGCCGTGGGGGGTGGAGAAGGTCTTATGCAGGTTGTAGTGCATCACGTCAACGCCGGCGTCGGCGGCGCGCATCCGGCCGAGGTTGGCGTTCATGTTGGCGCCGTCCATGTACAGGAACGCGCCGGCTTCGTGGAGGACTTCGGCGATCTCGGCGATGTTGCGTTCGTAGACGCCGCAAGTATTCGGGTTGGTGATCATGAGCGCCGCGGTGGACTCGTCCACCATGTCCCGCAACTCTTCGACGGCGACGCAGCCGTGCTCGTCAACACCGACCTCGACGGCCTTGAAGCCGACCATCGTGGCGGTCGCCGGGTTGGTGCCGTGTGCCGACTCGGGCACGATGACGGTGGTGCGTCCCTCGTCCCCGGCGTCCTCGAAGAACTTCTTGACCATCAGGATGCTCGTCAACTCGCCTTGGGCGCCGGCCATCGGCTGCAACGAGACGGCAGGAAGACCAGAGACTTCTTTCAGGAAGCCCTGCAACTCGTGCATGACCTGTAGCGCGCCCTGGGCGTGAGATTCCGGCTGCAGCGGATGCAGCCCGGCAAATCCCGGGACTGCAGCCGCAGCCTCGTTGGCGCGGGGGTTGTGCTTCATCGTGCAGGAGCCGAGGGGATAGAAGTTCGTGTCTATGCCCCAGTTCTTGCGGGAGAGGTTCGTGTAGTGCCGGATGACCGTCGGCTCGTCCACCTCCGGCAAGTCCGGTTTCTCGTCCCGGATCGCTTTCTTGGGGAGCACACCTTCTAGCTCGGTTTTCTCCACGTCGAGCTTCGGGAGCGTGTAGCCCCGGCGGCCTTCGCGGCCTTTCGTCCGGATCAGGTTATCCAACATTCGCCACCACCTCCACGAAAGCGTCTAGTTCTTCTTTAGTTCGTTTCTCCGTTACAGCAACGAGCATCGCCCCATCTCCCAGGTCCAGCCCACCGACGATATCGTTCTCCAGCAAAGCCTCGCTGGCAGCCGCCACGTCCGGCATCTCGACCGTAAACTCCCACAGGAACGGCGAGTCGGGATACCGAAGCCTGAAACCTGAGGCCTGAAGCCTCTTCGCCAGATAATGCGCCTTGGAGATGGAGAGTTCCGCCACCTCGCGCAGCCCTTCAGGCCCCATGAGGGCAGTGTAGACGGTCGCGGCGAGGGCAGTGAGCGCCTGATTGGTGCAAATGTTCGAGTTGGCCCGGGCGCGCCGGATGTCTTGTTCGCGGGCGCGGAGGGTGAGGACGTAGGCGAGCCTGCCGTCCTCGTCCACGGTCTCCCCGCTTATGCGGCCCGGTAGCTGGCGGGCATTCTTCTCGTGGGTCGCCATGTAGCCGGCGTAGGGACCGCCGTAGAGGAGCGGCATGCCTAGCGGCTGGGTCTCTCCGACCGCCACGTCAGCCCCTTGCTCTCCGGGAGCCTCCAGTACCGCGAGCGAGGTCGGGTCGCAGACCGCCACGCAGAGCGCCCCTACCCCATGCGCCGCCTCCGATGCGGCTTCAACGTCCTCGACGATGCCGAAGTAGTTTGGGCTCTGGACAAAGACGCCGGAGACATCTTCGGAAACGTCCGAGTAGTCTGTAGTCCCGTCGAATGGTAGCTCGACGAGTTCGACGCCGTAGGTCTCTATGACCTCGCGGTAGCGGGAGTTGAGGCCGGCGGAGACCGCCACTTTCGGGTCGCGTTTGGTGAGGCGGGCGGTCATGAGAGCGGCTTCGGCGACGGCGTTGCCGCCTTCGTAGACGGAGGCGTTGGAGAGTTCGAGGCCGGTTAGCTCGGAGATGACGGACTGGAACTCGAAGATCGCCTGAAGGTGTCCCTGGCTGATCTCCGGCTGGTAGGGCGTGTAGGAAGTCAGGAACTCGCCGCGAGAGATGACGGAGCCGACCGCGGAGGGCACGATCCTATCGTAAGCCCCGGCCCCGAGGAAGATCGGCGCCCCGGTAACGTTCTTCTTCGCCAACTCGTCCACACCTTTTAACGCCTCGTACTCGGAGAGCACGGGCGGCAGGTCCAATTCTGCATCGAACTTGGGATGGACGTCGGCGAATAAGTCATCGAGCGTTTCGACTCCGATAGCGTCGAGCATCTCTTCTACGTCGGCTTCGGTGTGCGGTGTAAATCGCGCCACGCGGTTATACCCCCTTATGTTGGGTGAGCGTCCTATTTTCGCCCTGTCCCAGACCTGAGAGTGTTACCCCGTCGGCGCCGACACCCCGAAAGGAAGCCGATCTTTCCAGGAAGCCCTCCGGTTACGGTCCTTTTGCCTGAGAGATTCAGCCCGCGGCCAATACCCCGGACCTTTCACCTTCGGCGGCCGCATCTTCTTCAGCGGCCCTCTCCCGTAGCCCTCGTAAGGCACACTATAAGGCTACCATAGTGTAGGCCCGAAGTCCTTGCTTTCTAAGGTCCGTAAGAGCGTTTGCACCCTGCAGAAAAGGGTAGAAACTTCGGTAATTATTCATCGAGGAAGGGACGTACAATGGCCGGAATAGAGAAGAAAGCGAAAGGGGCCGTAAAGAAGGCCGCAAACAGTAAGACGGGCGGCGGCAAAAAAGGCGGCGGGTCGGGCGCCGGCAAGGCGAAAAAGGCCGCCAAAAAACTCTTGAAGTAAGGGCACAGTCAATTCTCTATAGCAGTATGAAGGGACGGAGCTTTTTGCTTCGTCCTTTTTCGTGCTCGGAGATGTACTTCTCACCTTCGTCGCAGAAGAGCACCACCTTGCCTTACGGTCTGAATAAACTCTACCTCTGATCCCCTAGCGACAACTCGGACACCAGCGCAGCGGGACCACTCCTTTCGAACAAAGCTCTTGCTTCGTCGGCTGGTCCCGTACGCCGTTTGAGTCGGTCTCGTACAGACTCTAAGAAGATTTCCTCTCCCTCGCCCCGGTGACACAACCCTTCCTCGGCAATATTGACTATGGTATCGAGAAAATGAGGTGCCGGTTCCGGGGCAATGATGCCGTGTTTTACGGCGAATTCGCGATGCTCTTGCAGCGCCTCCCAATAAAACTTGCCGAGAGAGTCCTCCAGATAGCTCTCCAGTGCGTCAGCGGCTTCTATGAGACCCAGACCTAGAGCAGCAGGGACCCAGGCCGAGTCGGGTGGCTGTTGGCAGGCCGGGCGGATCTCCACCGTCCCGATCCTGGACCTCGGCCGCGCGCTGGGCCAGATGTAGTGCTCATGGAACAAGAAAGCCTCGAAAGCCGCTTCGGGGTCTTGCAACGTCGGGTCGCGGCGCAGTTGCTCGACGAACGGAACCCCGATCACTCGGAAACCCTCTTCACCATCCGGTAGGCACAGACACTGCAGGCCGGCGAGAAACCGCACGTACTCTTCGAGGTCGGAATACGGACCGGCGGGAGAGCCGTGCCGGCGGGGTTCACCCACCATGTTCGCCGTAAGACCCTCCCGACCCGAGACGAACTTGCCCAGTCTGCCACCGTATATAGGAGAGTTTGCCGTGAGGGCTATGATCGCCCCGGAGGCCGCGTTCATGAGGTTCATGATCCTCACCAGATCGTCCTGTCCCACGTCTACCTGTAGCTGGTCTCCGGCTGTAACACAGAACTTCAGCCACTGGCTCCCGATAGCTTCGAGCAGCACCGAATACCGTTTCTTGGGCGTGAGCAGACCTAGATGTGCAGAGGTCCTGGGCTGGATGCCAAATCCAAGAAGGCGGAAACCCGCCCGATGCACGGCTTCTGTCAATCGCTCTAAACCCCGTCCCACGTCCCAGGCGAGTTCGTGGAGGGTAGATTTGGGACCGGCGGATAGCTCCGCAGTACAAATACCCACCTCGCTTGCGCAAGACCATTCCCCGAATTCCACGCCGCTCAGGAACTCATTGCCGTCGTTTCCCAGGTCGTAGGTCGGTTCGTAACCTCCCTGTTCCAGCAACAGGGGCAGTACCTGGAAGATGTTTCCAGCACGTCCGTCAGGCGTGACCAGCGGGAACTCTGCTTCCCGACCTACCGTTCTCAGAGGAGGCGCTTTGGTTGGAAAGCCCGCCGCGAACCTCTCCGTTATGTCCACCAGGGCCCTGGAAACGGACGCCTCTTGAAGCCGCATCAGAAGGAGGGATGATCGCTCGCCGACGGACAGAGCTGGATCGAGTCGTGGGACACGAGATTGCCGTCGGAGTCGAGGAGAAACTGGTTCAACTCGCAGTTCAAGATGCCCCCTTCGAGCGACTCCATTGGTCCGAGACCCCGGATCACCCCGTGCAGTTGCTGCAGGAAGTTCTCGTGGCAAAAAAGAACTACCCTCTTGCCCAGATAGGACACCACGGTCTCTTCGAAGAACTCCTTGGCCCGCTCGTGCAGTTGCTCGAAAGTTTCCCCGCCGGGGGGGTTCAGAGAGTAATCCACCCCGTCTATCCGCGTGTAGCGGACCTGCGGTAGCTGCTCCCGGATTTTTTCCGGGGACATCCCCTCCATCTCCCCGAAAGAGCGTTCTATACAACCATCTTCTATCTGAATTTCGTCTTGGCCCACCTTGGCGACGATCTCGGCGGTCTCCAGTACCCGGGACAGGGGAGAGGAAACCACCACGTCGAACAGCGTGCCGTCGAAGTTCTGCCGAGCCTCCCGCGCCTGTTCGCGGCCCTCCTCTATGAGCGGGGCGTCAACCCGGCCTCCTACCCTCCTGTCCCGGTTCAACTCGGTCAGGCCGTGCCGGATGGTGGAGAGGAGGATTTCGTCTGCGCCGACCTCTGGCTGCTCGATCACCCGCCTACCCTCTCGCCCGCTCGTGTTTTGGGTCCCAGAGTGGACCCGAAATGACCTCTGCCGGAACCTCTTTCCCGAACACCTCCACCGAAAGCTCCGTGCCGGCCTCAGATAGCCTGACCGGCAGGTACGCGTAGGCGATGCTCTCGCCGACCGAGTAGCCTTGCCCCCCGGACATAACCCTCGAAACCACCTCTCCGTTGGACTTGACGGACTCGTTCCCCAGGGTAGCCACGCCGAAGTCCTCCAGTACCAGGCAACACAGCTTGCGCTCTACCCCGCAGGCTTTGGCCTTCTCCAACGCCTCTTTGCCGATAAAGTCGTTTTTGTCGAGCTTTACGGCGAACCCGAGACCGGCCTCGTAGGGGTTCTCCTCCGGTGTGATGTCCGCGGCCCATGCGAGAAAACCGCCCTCTAGCCGCAACGACTCGATGGCCCGGTATCCGGCGGGCACGAGGCCGTACTGCTGTCCCGCTTCGTAGAGCACGTCCCACAGCCGGCGGCCGAACTCCATCGGGGGATAAAGTTCCCATCCTAGCTCTCCGACGTAGGTTACGCGAAGCGCGGTGCAGGGCACATCTCCCACGGTGATCTCCCGCGCCCGCATGTAGGGAAAAGCCTCCTTCGAGACGTCCTCCTGGCAAACGGAAGAGAGGATGTCTCTAGAACGCGGTCCTTGTAGACCGATGCAGGCTAGGCTCGGAGTTACGTCCCGGATCTCCACGGACCCATCATCCGGCCGGTGCAACGTCATCCAGGACATATCATGTCTTCCGAAGGCCGTGCCGGTTATGATGCGGAACCGCTCCTCTTCCAGGCGGGTGACCGTGAAGTCGCACTCGATGCCACCGTCAGGGTTGAGCATCTGGGTGTAGGTTACCGTTCCCGGCTCTTTGTCCACGTCGTTGTCGCAGAGTCGTTGCAAGAACTCGCGAGCGCCGGAACCCGATACCTCGATCTTCGCGAAAGATGATTGGTCGAACAAGCCGGCGCGCTCCCGGACGGCGCGGTGCTCGGCCGGGATCGCCGTGGACCAGTACCTTCCTGCCATGCCCCGTGGCCTCAGACGCTCCAGGGTCGGGTCTTCGTTGGACCGGAAGTAGTTCGGCCGCTCCCATCCTGCCTTCTCCCCGAAGTCCGCCCCAAGGGCTTTGAGGCGTTCGTACGCTGGGGAGAGACGGAGCCCGCGCGCGCTGAGCGGCTCCTGGTTGGGGTAGGAGATGTCGTAGTACATGGACAGCGACTCCCTGGTGCGTTCCAGGGTGTACCGGCGGCTGCGGTAGTGGTCTCCGAAACGCCGGATGTCCATCTCCCAGGCGTCCATGCTCGGTTCGCCGTCCACAATCCACTCGGCCATGATGCGCCCGATCCCACCGGCCCCCGCAATGCCGTGGGCGTTGAACCCCGCCGCCACGAAAAATCCCCAAACCTCCGACTCGCCCAGAACGAACTCCCCGTCCGGCGTAAAGGACTCCGGGCCGTTGACGAGCTCGACTACCTCAGCCTCTCGAAGGTCCGGGACACGCTGCTTGGAATTTTCGAACAGCGGCCCAAATCGCTTCCAGTCGGGAGAGAGAAGTTCCCGGCCGAAACCTTCCGGCACCCCGTCTACGGACCAGGGTGCCGGGTCGCGGCCGTAGCCACCCGTTACGAGGTCTCCCTCCATCGGACGGAAATACACCAAGTCGTCCGGATCCCGGAGGGTGGGAAGGTCTGTGGAAACAGATTCCTCCATGCGCGTCCGCACATACTGGTGTTGGAACGGGACCAATGGTACTTCCACGCCGGCGAGCTTGCCGATTTGGGGCGCCCACATGCCGGCGGCGTTTACGACGACTTCGGTACGGATGTTTCCCTGATCTGTGATGACTTCCTGCACGCGCCCATTTTCTATTCCGAACCCGGTTACACAAACTCCGGTGCAGATTTCTACTCCTTTAGAGCGCGCGCCTTCGGCCAGGGCCCGGGCGAGGGCGTCCGTGTCTATGTATCCGTCGGTCGGGTCGTAGGCGGCGCACCTTACGCCCTCGGGGTCGAAGAGCGGGAAGAGATCCAGGGCTTCTTCGGTGCTGATGATCTCCAGGGGGAGACCGAAGGCCGTCGCCATGCCGGCGAGCCGGTCCAACTCTTCGGCCCGGTCTTGAGAGGAGATCAGGCGTAGGCTCCCGACCTCCTGCCAGCCGGGGTCCACGCCGGTCTCCTCTTCCAACCGCCGGTAGACCTCGACGCTGTGCATGTTCATCTCGGTGAGCGTCTTCGAGGGCCGGAGCTGGCCGACCAGCCCCGCCGAGTGCCAGGTCGTGCCGTCGGCGATGTCGCCCTTCTCCAGCAACACCACGTCCTGCCAGCCCAAAGCGGCCAGGTGGTAAGCGATACTCGTTCCACCCACCCCACCGCCTATGATTACAGCCCGAGCTTCATCTCTCAACCGAGTTCCTCCTAAATGGTGATCCGTCAGTAGACTTGTCGTTTAGCTAACCGGTTCGTCGGCCGCCAGCGCCCCGACGGGCTCTCTGTACTCCTCTTCGCCTATAATGCCATCTTCCCTGTCCTGTTCCTCCAGGCGCAGGGCAGTGGGGACGGCGATCCAGAAGGCCAGCGCTATAGCCAGCACCCCGGCGGTAAACTTCCCGATTATCAGCGGCAGTATCATGTTGGGCTGGAAGTTGGCCGTGAACGCCAGATGGTCTCCTAGCAGGAACGCCGAGCAAACGGCAAAGGCTATGCACAGGACCTTGTCTTTGGGCGGCATGCTCTTGATCAGGTGGTACAGGGCGAGGATGTTGGCGGCCGCGGCCAAGACCCCGGCGCTACCTTCGGAACTGAGGCCGAACCGTTGTCCTATGGCTCCCAGAGGCCGCGCGAGGTAAGTCCGGATCGCATAGACCATCGGGAAAGCGCCGGATAACGTAATCCCGATGTAGCCCGCGATCTCTAACGCCCGGAACTGGTTTTGGGCGTCGGCGATGATCGGGTTGAAGCCCCAGGCCCCGAAGATGGTGGTGAAGATGCCGGTAAAGTACTGCGCTATGGAGAGGGCCAGTATGATCTTGATGGCAGCGTCCATGATCCGACCAAACCACATAAATCCCGTGATCATCAGACTCGGATAGAAGTACAACCCCACAGCCATAGCCACCACGAAGATGACCAGCGGTATCAGGTTCACGAATATCTGAGAGAACCCCAACACGGCCAACGAGAAGGTCGAGTCACTCGTGGTAGAGACCTCGTCCCGCAGGTTCGTACCGCTGAGAGTCAAGATGCTGGCGGTGATAAGCACGCCGACTGGAACGGTGAGGATGCCGGACATGACCCCCAGCGCCATGTACTTGTGGTCGCGATGATCTAGCATGGCAAGCCCAACTGGAATGCTAAAGACGATAGTCGCCCCGGCCATGTAACCGACTATCGCCGCCATGATCCAGTTGGCCGTGTTATCCGCTATGGCTTGGGCGAGCTGATACCCTCCCATATCCACGGCAATTATGGACGTGGCCGCCATCGCCGGGCTGGCCCCCACGAGGTTGAACAGCGGCCCGACCACGACCTCGACGAACCTCGAAAGATAAGGAATAGAAGCCATAATTCCCGCCACCGGTATAAAGATGGGCCCTATGGAGTGCAGACCTTCTTTCCACTCCTTGCCCATCCCGTGTTCGTCGTCCCGGATAGCCGCTATGGCCCCGATGACCCCGAACCCTACGATGATGAAGATGACTACTTGTCCCAGTACCGCCACCTGCTTCTCCTTTCAGCCGTTCAGGCTGCCCTTCCAGGCGCGTTCCTTTACACCGGCTCCGACGCGGCGTCCCGCAGCCACTCCGAGTACCGCCCGTCCTCGGCGAGTTCTTTACATCTATCGAAGTGTTTGGTGGCGTAATCTTCGTAGTCGAAGTCCAGGGTGGAGATCGCCTGTTGCATCACACCCCACATCGCCTCGCGGAAGTCCGACATCAGGCGCATGAGCTTTAGCCGGGCGACGCGCGCCTGGGTAGGCTCGTCTCCGAAGTACATCTTCAGTAGCGCCAGGTCGGTCTCCTCGTCGAACTCGTTGTTGACGGAGAGGTTGCCGAGATCGAAGAACGCGTCTCCCATGCCCGCGTACTCGTAGTCAATGATCATTACCCGGTCATCGTGCATAATAAAGTTGGCGTCGAGCAGGTCGTTGTGGCAGGGACGTTCCGGCATCGGGTGCCGCTGAAACGCCTCCTCAATCTCTTGCGCCCGCTCCCGTAGTTCCCAGTAAGCGTCCGGGGTCTCTACCCCTCTTTCCTCCGCAGACTCCCGGTACTCTTCCACAATCCGGAAGGGAGAGAAGGTTCCGGGTATCTCGGAGTGTCCGTGGAAGGCGGTTATCGAGCTTACCAACCGCTCCAGAGTATCACGCCGACGGACCTTTTCCGGCGACAGTTGCTTGCCGGCGATCCACTCGGTGATCAGGCACCCGTGCTCCGGCAGGAAATCTACGACGCCAGGACCGACTCCCACGTCGGCCGCCGCCTCCACGGCTTGTCGCTCATGGTCGCGGTCTATCCCGAGAAGCTCGGTCTTCTCCCCGGCGAGGCGGACGAAGTACGGGGTTCCATCCACCAGCAGGTAGTAGTTTTGGTTGGTGATCCCACCAGAAATGTACTCGGCCTCCACTTCCTCCGCATCCGCCCACTCCGACCTGAAATCCACCACGGCCCTGAGAGCCGGCTCTATATTCTCAAGCGTCATCCCACTACCCCTTTGAATTCAATTCCGAGCAATCGTTGCTTTTCCCCTAAACCTACAATTGGTCTATACCACTATGGTATGTACCACGTTAATCAAAGTCGTCGGGCGTGTCAAGGTTTAGTGAATGTTTTTACGAAATTTTTGGGAAACAGCGCGGGGGTGTTGATTGCGGTCTTACTTGCCTTCAGTGGGGGTTTCGGTGATAAAGAGCAGTCGGTCTCCGCGGTAAACGTCGTGGGCGAACTCGATCACGCGCCCGTCAGTATCCCATGTGGTGCGGGTAACGCGCAGGGCCGGGGCATCGGGGTAGGTACCCAGTATCTCCGCTACTGACGCGCTGAGTTGGGTCACCACGGTCTCTTGGCGCAAGTATGCTGGCTCCAGCTTGCACGTGATCCGCAAGAGCTCGTAGATCGAACCGTCTAGCTCCTTGTCCAAAAGGTCCGGGCAGTAGCCGGCGGGGAAGTAAGACTCTTCGAGGGCCAACAGCTCTCCATCGCCGGTGCGGGTGCGGACGAGCTTGTGAACCGGCTCTTTGGCGTTCGCTTCCAGGGCCGTCGCCACACGGACATCCAACTCGACGGCGCCGACCGTGCGGGCCTCGATCACCTCGGCCCCCGGCGTAACCCCGTGGCGCAAAACGCGGTCCGTAAAGCCTGCGACAGCGGAGAGATCCAATTCTACCTTCGGCTCGGTGACGTACGTTCCGGAGCCGTTCCTCCGTTCGACGTACCCTCTCTGGGCCAGTAGGCTCATCGCCGCGCGGGCCGTCATGCGGGAGATCCCGTACTCCGAAGCCAGCCGTCGCTCCGACGGCAGCCGGCTTCCGGGAGCCAGCCGGCCGTCGTCTATACGTTCCATAAACGTCCCGGCAACCATGCGATAAACCGGAGATACTACCGACTCCTCTGAAAACATCGTCCGGCCCTTCCGTCTAACCACGATCTCCAGACTTCTATACCCGCATTATACGAGAACAATGGGAACCACTATCAAAACTCTACCTGCGGGCAGGAGGAAACGGTATCTAAAGGTCGGTGCTCTTTTCAGATCTTTATGGTTTTAGGCGAAGTTCTCGGCTTCGAGCTTGTCGA